>CAJLRM010000015.1 GCA_905209085.1 uncultured Eubacteriales bacterium | reverse complement strand
CCCGCTCCCCCTCTCCCTTCGCTTGACTTCTTCAACTCTTTCTGCTATCATTTCTTTACACCCTTCTTCCCTTTTCGCGCGTTGAACTTCGTATCTATCGTTACGCGCGCAGACTCCTCCCCTTATCCCGCAAGCCTTTTCTCTGAGGCGGCGAGTAAAGGACGAAAGCCAAAGGACAACTTCGTTCCCTTCCCGATTTTTTCGCAGACAATGCAAAAGGAGATACTGCCTTGAAAAATTTACGAATCATCTTTACCGTCATCGCCGCGCTGTTCGTTGCCGCGGTCATTCCTCTGGGCGCGCTGTACTCGTGGGCATGGGCGGGGCTTTGCGTCATCGGCGGCTTTCTCTTTTTCGGGCTTATGCTGTTGTGCAAGCAGAAGCAGGAAGAAAACGACAAGCGCGCGAGGCACAACGATTTGTCCGAACTGAATTTCTTTGGATCCGATTCGCCTGAACGAAAGGGCGGGGAAACGGACGACAAGAAAAAGGGCAAGTGAAAAAAGTTGCTTTTTTAACAAAAGTTTTGCGGCAAAAACGTATTTACCTATTGACAATTTGCAGAAAGGATATTATAATATAATTATCAAATATAACGGAGGCTTTTTATGGAAGCATATAGAAAGTGGATCGATTCTCTTCCTCTTTTGATCAGAATCATTTTGGCACTGCCTGTCATCGACGGTATCATTTACGGCATTTACCGTATTTGCAAAGGGACAACCAACGGTCTTATTCTGGGCATCGTTTGGATCTTTATCGGCGCCGCGATCGGGTGGATCCTCGACATCGTCCTGCTTGTTATGAAAGGCAGCGTCTGGGAGTTATAAATCGATCTTTCATAAAAAATCCCGTCGTTTGCAGATTGCAGACGGCGGTTTTCTATTCTTTATTCCCCTATATCTTTTCCTAATCTATATCGGCATATACGACGGTTTTTTATTTCCCTCCTATTTTCCCCTATATAATATATATTTTGTCGCGCGCACGCGTAAAAGACACGGGATCGTAGCAGTTTTTCTCCAAACGCTCCCGCGCGGAGTCAACAAAGTCGGAAGGAATAGATCGTCGTCCGCTTGTAGGATGTTTGCGCGCAGTCCGTCGGGGAGCCGAAGCAACAGAATCCGAAACCCGCCGCTTTTCTCGCCTTCCCCTTCCAAATACCCGCCTTTCGCGGGCAAAGCCCTCCACAGCGCTTGCGCCGTCGGCTCGGGGCTTTATCATGGCGGTTGATAGCGAGGGAACGTTTTTCGTTCGGATCGTTTTTTGTCCTCCGCGACAAAGAAGGCGCGAAAAATGGATAGAACGTCGCAGACAAGCGCAAAAGATACTTAAAAAAGGGAGCCGCGTATCATGACAGCGCGGATTGTCACGCTTACGAAAAACGGCGATTTCCCTCGGCAACAGCGATTTTCAACCGCGAGGAAAACATCGTAACAATTGCGGCTCATCCGGCGCAGCGTCCCTCCTGTAAGAGGGAAATAAAAAGCCCGTTTCCGAAATTCGGAGGCGGACTTTTTTGTTCGTCAAATACCTGGGTGCTTTTTTTTATTATTCACGACGGTCGAAACGCTCTATCATATCGAGCATTTCCTCGAAGCGGTACAAATCTTCCGCGGAATAATAATCGATATAAATTCTGCCCTTTTTATCGTTGCCGATCAACGACACTTTGGTGCGGAAAACCGAACGCATACGCTCGACGAACGCTTTGAGCTGCGCGCTCTTCTCCGCCGCGGCGGCTGCCTTTTCCGATTGCAGCACCTCGGGGGGCGTCAAGAACGCCTTGACGGCGCGCTCCGTTTCCCGGACGGAATATCCGCGCCCCAGCGCCTCTTTGGCAAAAGCATACTGTTTGTCCTGCGGAACGGACACCAGCGCGCGGGCGTGTCCCGCGGACAGTCTGCCGCATTCCACCAGCCCCACCACCTCCGGGGAAAGAGTGAGAAGCCGCAGCGTGTTTGCCACGGCGGGACGGGATTTGCCTATTTTTGCCGCGACATCGTCCTGCGTCCAGCCAAATTCGGTCAGGAGCTTTTTCATCAGATACGCGGCTTCCATTGCCCCCACAGAGTCCTCTTTCAAGCGTTCCACCGTTTCAAAAAGCTCCGCTTCGCGGTCGGAAAACCGATAGACGATCGCAGGCGCCTCGGCAATCCCCGCGCGCTTGGCTGCGAAATAGTCGGCGGCGCCCGAAAGCAGGCGATATCTGTCCTCGCCCAAAGCATTGACGACGAGAGGCGGCATACCGTTCAATAAAAAGTAAGCGGCGCGGCGTTCTATCTCCTTTTCGTCAAAAGGCCCTTCCGGCAGGGACTCCGAAGCTTCCACGCCGTCCATCCGAATACTTTTCCGTTCGCCCGCAGCCGCGGGCACCGATACCTTTTTTGCGGATTTCATAGTTACTCCGTGTATTCATCGGGAAGCGGACGCTTCCCTCTCCGTTCCCTTTTTGCGCCGTCCTGAAAAACACCGCCGCAAGGGGACAAGGCGGGCGTTTTTTCAAAACAGGAACAACGCGCCGATTAAACGATGTTCGCCGTCGAACAGACGAAAAACAGAAACGCCGAACATCCCGCACGGCAAAGGGAGGCAAAAATTTATTTTCCTGCCCTATAAAACGGCGCGCCCGCGATTCCCCGACTCAACTTGGAGAAAAGCAAACCCTCTCCGTCCGCAATTCAGGCTCTGTAAAGCGTTTTCCAAACGCGGCTTCCCGCAAAACGGAATACCCAGCGCATAGATCCTCCGACAAAAAGCGTTCTCTAAGCGCGACCTTTCATGAAACAGCATCCCGCCGTTATAAGTCCGACGGGGAATTTTATCTAACCTCGAACGCCAAGGAGCGATATTGCCTTCGCCGACGCGACCTTAGCGACGAAAAAATCCTTTCTTCTATCCGCCGCAACGTTTCCTCGAAAGCGGCGTGCAATCCGCAGAGAAACGGTACGGAGCCGAGAAAAATTCCCGACTCCGCGCTTATTTTATGATAGAGCGTCCCGACGGAAAGACCGGTTTTCTTAAAGCCTTTTACGCGGATTCGCGCCGATCGTCGGCGGGATGTTTTTCAGTCTTACCTTCGCAAAAGTCCGCAGTGCCTTCCCTTTTTCCGACGCCGAGTTGTTTAAACGAGCTTGGGCGTCAGGTGGTCGGAGCCGGGCGTCGTCATGTTTTCAAACGGATTTTCGCGGTGTTTATCCTCTTCCCGTTCCATGAAATCGATCACCTCGCGAAAGGAAGAGCCGCGCATCAACATGGACACCTCTTCGGTGTAGATCGTTTCTTTTTCCACCAATACGCGCGACATATTATCGAGAACCGCCCTGTTTTCCGTCAGCAGCTTGACGGCGCGTTCGTGCGCGCCCGCCACGAGTCTTCTGATCTCGTCGTCGATCTCCGCGGCGGTCTTTTGGGAATAGCCGTTGCGGCTGCCGCCGCCGTATTCGTATTCCATGCCCATGAATACGGGCTGATCGGAATCGTAAGCCACAAGCCCGAGCTTATCGCTCATACCCCACTGCGTGACCATGCGGCGCGCGAGGTCGGAAACGTGCTGCAAATCGGCGCTGGCGCCCGTCGTCACGTCCTGAATGACGAGTTCCTCCGCGACTCTGCCGCCCAGCGACATACAGATATTGTCCACCAATTTATTGTACGAAACGTCGTTGTCGTCCGTTTCGGGACGGGTCATCGTATAGCCCGCCGCCTTGCCGCGGGGAATGATGGACACTTCGTGCACGGGATCGCAGTGCTTGCAAAGGCAGGCCAACACGGCGTGCCCCGCTTCGTGATACGCCGTACAGCGCTTATCCGATTCGGTGACGACGCGGCTGCGCTTCGCAGGCCCCATCAGCACCTTGTTGATGCCGTCGTACAGCTCGATGTTGCCGATCAGCTTCTTGCCGTTTCTCGCCGCCAGGATCGCCGCTTCGTTCAAAAGGTTTGCGAGATCCGCGCCCGAGAATCCCGCGGTGATGCGCGCCACCGTCTTAAAATTGACGTCGGGCGCAATGGGCTTGTTGCGCGCATGGACTTTCAAAATCTGCTCCCTGCCTTTGACGTCGGGGAGATTGACGTGGATCTGCCGGTCGAAGCGTCCGGGACGAAGCAGAGCGGGGTCGAGAATGTCCGCGCGGTTGGTCGCCGCCATGACGATGACGCCCTCGTTCGTTTCGAAACCGTCCATCTGTACGAGAATCTGATTGAGCGTCTGTTCGCGTTCGTCGTGACCGCCGCCGAGTCCCGCGCCGCGCCGTCTGCCGACGGCGTCGATTTCGTCGATAAAGATGATGCAGGGCTGATTCTTTTTCGCCATATCGAAAAGGTCGCGCACACGGCTGGCGCCGACGCCGACGTACATTTCGACGAAGTCGGAGCCGGAAACGGAGAAGAAAGGCACGCCCGCCTCTCCCGCGACGGCTTTCGCGAACAGGGTTTTACCCGTTCCCGGAGGGCCTACCAAGAGCACGCCGCGGGGAATCCTCGCGCCGAGGTCGGAGAACTTTTTGGGAGTCTTCAAAAATTCCACGACTTCCTGCAATTCTTCTTTTTCTTCTTCCGCGCCGGCGACGTCCGCGAAACGGACTTTGAGGTTGCTCTGTACGTGCGCCTTGGTCTTGCCGATACTCATGACCTTACCGCCGCCGCCCGCCGCCGAACGCATTAAAAGCCAGAACACCACGATGACGAGGACCGCGGCGCCCAGCGTAAAGATTCCCGACCACATACTGCCCGCGTTCGGATCTGCAAAATGGACATCAAAACCGCGCCCGATCCAATCCGCCACCCACGTATTTTCGGGATCATAAGGATTAAGGCCCGAACATTTTAAATATTCCGTTTTTCCCGCAGCTTTTAAAATTCCTTTATAATTGTAGCCGTCCACATAAATTTCTATCTGCGCATCTTCTGTTTTTGCAGCTTCCTCTACTTTTTCCGTAAAAGTACTGAAATGTACTTCGGTGTATCGGGGAGAAATGATCTGCTGAAACAATATTGCCACGACTACCACGATGATCACCGCCATGGCAATCCAAAATATGGTTTTTGTTTTCTTGTTCAATGCTCTGACTCCTTACATAAATATCCCGCGGCGCAACTCCCGCGGTCCGACCTTTCGTGGGGCGGGAACGCCACGGATAACTATCTAACATTTTAACACACAAGCCTCTTTTTTTCAAGCGTTTGCGGTATACATTTCTAAACATTTAGCAAACATTCACAAATTTAACACTCTCTTCTTTTTTCGAAAACGCAAAATTTCCCCTTTTCCGACTTGCGTTCTTCCCCCACGTCCGCCGAGCCTTTTTTAAAAACGCGCGCCCCTTCTTTTTTCGTCCCCCCGCGAGTTCTTTCTTGGCGGGAAAGCGCTCAAAAAACGCGCCGCCGCGTTCGGCGTTTAAAGGCGTCTTTTTGAGGAAGCAAGAGAGATCCCGGCGCCTTCCCCCTTGAACGGATCTTCCTCCCTCTTCGGGAAAAAGATAAAGATTCCGCTTCTTTTCTGCCCCGCCCGATTTTTCCTCCCGAACAAAAAAATCGCGTTCCCTGTCCGTCCAAACTTTCTTCGAAAAAATAACGCCCGCCTTCCAAACGAAAGTTTTTTCGGTAAAATCATCCTTGCGCTGCTTTTCAGCGCCAAGCGGATTTCTTCCGCGACAAATAAACTCGCCTCTTCGATTTTGCGCCTTTCGAAGTTTTTGTTCCTTTGCCCCGTCCCTCCGCTTTCGCGCATCGCCCTTTCCACACGATTTTGCGCGTTTTTCGCCCTTTTTATCCCCTTTGTCCGCATTTGCCGAAAAAAGCCTTCCTTTCCTCCCCCGTTTTTCCAAAAGGTCCCTTTGAAAGCAGACTTTTCCGCTCTCTGCCCTCCGCCCGCAGCGGTTTCTCTGCCGATTCTTTGCGCTTGCGAATAGCGCCTGCTTTGCCGGGGACTTCGGACGCGTTTCTCTCCCCCTGTTCCCCGCCGCGCGCTCTTGCAGGCGTCCCCGTTTCGGCGTTTTTCCATGCTTTTATACCTATTCCCCTCGCCGTTTTTTTGTGCTCCCACCCGCTTTTTGCAGCGAAGATTCGGCCAAACTCCGCGGGAACGGCTTGACAAAGCGCTTCCTTTCCGTTATAATGGCGAAAACGAAGTCGTATTTTTATATCCAAACAGTAAAGACGGAGCGGCGAAAAAAGGAAGGGTAAAAAACTTTTCGGCTCTTTTGGGCTTTTCGACCCGCGCAAAAAGGAGGACATCCAATGAATCTGACGGAAACATATCAAAAAGAAAGGCTCGACGAACTTAAAAACTTATATGAAACGGCGTTTCCCGCATCGGAGCAAAAGCCGTTTGAACTGATGCTGAAAAAGCGCGAAGAAGGCGATGCGGAGCTTCTTTCGATCGAAGACGGCGGCGCCTTTTTGGGTCTTGCCATCGTGGTTTCCCGGGGAGATTTGGCGCTGTTAGACTATTTCGCCGTTTCCCCTCAACACCGCGGCGGCGGAGTGGGCGGCGAAGCGTTTGAAATGCTCAAAGAACGATACGCGAAAAAACGGTTTTTCATCGAAATCGAGGATACGCAGCTTGCGGCAGGCAACAGCGAGCAGCGACTGCGCAGAAAAGCGTTTTATCTGCGCCACGGCATGAAGCCGCTCCCTTTCAAAGTCGATCTTTTCGGCGTCGATATGGAGCTTCTCACCGCTTCCCGCCCGCTTACGTTCGAGGAATATCACGCGCTCTATCGAGGCGTTTTCGGACCCGGGATTGCGTCGAGAATCAAACGGCGCGAACAGGCATAAAAACAATTTCGGCAACTGCCTTTTTCCGCTTTTCCCGCCCCGGAAATTTTCTGACGAAACTTTATCTCCGCTTCCCCTGCCTCCCCTGATTTGTGTTTGTTTCTGCCCCTCCCATTGTTTTCTTTCCTTGCCGACCTCCTCCCATTGTTTTCTTTCCTTACCGACCTCCTCCCATGGGTTTCTTTCCTTACCGACCCCCTCCCATGGGTTTCTTTCCTTGCCGACCTCCTCCCACGGGTTTCTTTCCTTGCCGACCTTCTTCCACGGGTTTCTTTCCTTGCCGACCTTCTTCCACGGGTTTCTTTCCTTGCCGACCTTCTTCCACGGGTTTCTTTCCTTGCCGACC
>CAJLRM010000014.1 GCA_905209085.1 uncultured Eubacteriales bacterium | reverse complement strand
GGAGGATTGGAGAAAGAAGAGGGAGCGCTGTCATAGAAAAACGCGTAAGAGGCAAGCGGCGATTTTTCGTTTTAAGAGCAAAGAGTTTTTAAGAATCGAGGGGCGACAGGCGAGAAAAAAGTGTTTTGATTTTTACGGGAAAGCTTTGCGACGAGGGGCTTGACAGCGGCGTCGGGGTGTGGTAAAATAAAAGCGACCGAAAGTGTGGTCGGGAGGACGCGTATGGCGGAAAGGGAATTCGATTTAAAGATAGACGAAGAGGAGAGGCTGGAAGAGATTGTACAGGCGCTCAACGCCACTGTGCGGCGGCGTATCATGTGTATGCTGCGTTCTTCCTGTTATTCGATTGCGGAACTGGCGAAGCGGCTGAAACTGCCCGTTTCCACCGTTTCTTTTCACGTCAATATTTTGAGAAAAGCGGGGTTCATCAGCGTTACGGTGAAACGCAATACCCGCGGCAACGCCAAGCTCATCTCGCGCCAAATCGACCGTTTTTCCCTCGATTTTGCCACCGATCCGCGCCTGAGTAAGAGCCGTCAGTTTTCGCAGGAAATCCCCCTGGGGAGTTTTAGCGACGCTTACGTGGAGGCGGGCTGCGGCATGGCGGACGAACGCGGCATCATCATCGCCGACGATATGCCCGGCGCATTTTTCAGTCCCTTGCGTTACGATGCGCAGATGATCTGGTTCAGCAAGGGATACCTCGAATACCGCATTCCCAATTATATGCTGAAAGACAAGCACATCAACGCCGTCACGTTCAGCATGGAACTTTGCAGCGAAGCCCCCAATTACCGCAACGACTGGGAAAGCGACATTACGTTCTGGATAAACGGCGTGGAAGTCGCCACCTATCTTTCTCCCGGCGATTACGGCGGAAGGCGGGGCAGACTCAATCCCGATTGGTGGTCGGATTACTCGACGCAGTACGGCATCATTAAGACTCTGAGGATCACGCCCGAATGCGTATATCTCGACGAAACTGCCGTCAGCACTTACAATATCGAAAAATTGGGGCTGCAAAAGGGCAACTATATCCTCTTCCGCATCGGAATCAAAGAGAATGCGCGCCATCAAGGGGGACTCAATCTCTTTGGGGAGAAATTCGGGGATTTCGCGCAGGGACTCGTCTATATGGTGGATTATAATTAAAAAGAAGCTGTCTTGAAGCGGAGGCGCAAAGCGGATCTTTGCCCTTCGTTTTGAGAAAAAGAGGAGTTTTACGGCGTCGAATAAAATTCTTGGAAGATAGAATAAAAAACAGGACTTTATTGCGGAAAACGCCGCGAAGCAGCGGTTTCCTTCCGCGAAAAAAAGCAGACTGCATTCTTTGCAAACGTCGGGATTCCCGGCGTTTTTTCTCGCCTTTATTTCAACGACTTTCATGTAACTAAAACGAGAATTTTTGCAAATTTCCAAAAACCTATTGACAAGGGAGGAATGGTGTTATAAAATAATGACAGAAAATAAATAATTAAAGAACAAAAATTGTTTTTCAATTGATAATTAAGCTCAAAATGCGTAAGTTTAAATAAAAGCGAAAAAAATCAGAACGCTAAAACAGGGACGTCCCTGTTTTACGTAATACAACGGTATTACGTAAAACGCTTATTTGGAAGAACGCGCCGCCGCGAAAGCGGCAGGCCAAAAAATAATTCAGTCTGAGGAGGAAAGAAGACATGAAGAAATTATCTGTGTTGTTATTGGCAGGGCTTATGGCGCTGAGCCTGGGGGCCTGCGGAAGTCATCCGTCGAACAATTCTGAAAATTCCGAAGGCGGCTCGGGCAACAACGGTCCCGTGACCATCGAATTTTTTGGATGGGGCGACGCCGCGGAACAGGAGAATTATCAGACTCTCGTCAATCTGTTTATGGAAGAGAACAAAAATATCACGGTGGTGTATAAGGCGGAGAGTTCGTCCACTTATATGACGACGCTGAGAAACAGGGCGACCAATCTGCCCGAGCTCTTCTATATGCCCGATTACGATTTTCTGGAATGGGTTTCCAACGGAAAATTGAAGGACCTTTCTTCCTACATTACGGAAGAGGAATTGTCCGAGCTTTGGCCCCAGGCGGTGGACGAGTACTACTATAATCCGAGCGCAAGCACGCTGGGAAAATCGAGCGGCGCGAAACTGTACGGTCTGCCCAAGGATCTGGGACCGTTTACGCTCGTATACAACAAGACGCTATTGGATAAGCAGATAGCCAAATACGGCTTGGACAGCGAGGCGATCTATGCGAAGCTGAGCGCGACGGAACCTATGACCTGGAACGAATTTCGCGCCCTGTTGAAGCAGATCGATCCCGACGGCGGGGCGGACAACGTCTACGGCATCTCTCATTACGAGATCGAAGCGGCGGTCTATTCGAATAACGCCAGCTTCTTCAACGACGATGCCAGCCGGGAACAGATCACCGATCCCCACTTCTCCGAGGCGATCCAATTTATCGCCGATCTCACTTTGAAGGACCACGTTATGCCTACCGCGTCCGATCAGGTTTCTACGAACGGATATCAGCGTTTTAAGGGACAGGGCTGCGTGTTCAGCTTTATGGGACCTTGGGACTGCGCGGAATTTTGGAAGACGGTGAATTTCGAATACGATATTCTGCCCGTTCCCTACAACGGAAACAATCCCGACGCGGAGAGCACCGCCTGGGTAGGCTCTATGGGATATTGCATCAATAAAGACGCCAGCTCCGCCAAGACGCAGGCAGCCGTCAAACTTGCCAAATATCTTTGCTACAACGAAGGCGCACAGCGCAAATTTTACGAACTGGGGCAGCAGGTGCCCAATATCACCAGCATGGCGAACGACGAATATATCAACGACACGCAGGAGCTTTTAAAGGATAAAAATCCTCCTTCCCGTTCCGTATGGGTGGATACGATCAACGGCAGGAGCGATACGGACAAGATCGGGGGCAAAGTGCGGTCGCGTTATTACACCTATTCTTCCGATTGGTACGATTCGTTCACGGAATATCTTACGAGCGTCAAAATGTGGGACGGCAATGTGACTGCGGAAAAAGCTTGCAAAGATTACGCCAAAACGTTCCAGGCGGCGCTCGACGAAATGCGTGCAAATTTGGGGTGACATATGACGAAACAAAAGGTCAGCAAACTTACGAGAAAGGAGAATATCATTGCCTTTTTGTTTATTCTCCCGCCGATCGTCGGATTTTGTATCTTCACGATCGGCGCTATGGCGTTCTCGTTTGTGTATAGCTTTCAGGATTATAAGATACTGACAGGCGAATCGACGTGGCAGGGACTGAAAAATTATAAGGATCTCTTTACCCATATCCTCTATTCCAAAAGCTTTTTCACCTCTATCCTCAATACGCTGGTGCTGCTTTTGAGCATTCCGTGCAGCATGGCGCTCGGGCTTTGTCTTGCAGGGCTTCTGCGGATGGGAGAAATCAAAGGCTCCAAGGTCTTTCAGGTCCTGTATTATCTGCCCGCGGTTTCCAGTGCGGTGGCAATGAACATCGTTTGGAGATACATCTTCAACAACGAATTCGGTATTATCAATCTTTTGATCGGAAAAAAGATCCCGTGGCTAAGCGACGACGTGCTTATCAAAGTGGCGATTATCATCAAAAACTCCCTCAACGGCATGGGCACGGCGATGATTCTTTATCTCGCGGGTATGCTCGGCGTTCCCAAGGACTATTACGAAGCGTCCGAACTGGACGGAGCGGGGAAAGTAAAGCAGTTCTTTAAGATCACTCTGCCGTTGATTACGCCCATTACTTTTTATCTTCTCATTACGGGACTCATCGGCGGACTGCAATCGTATGCCGATTCCGAAATCTTCGGAGCGGGCGTGCAGGGTTCGCAGACCATCGTGTACTTTATCTGGGCAAGGGGCATCAATCAGAGCCGCTACGGACTTGCTTCGGCGGCATCCGTTCTCTTGGCTCTCGTCATCATGCTGATTACGCTGGTGCAGTTCAAGCTCTCGGATAAATGGGTTTACGAGGAGTAACGGCTATGGAAAACACCAAACGATTTAATGAAAACGCAAGCGCGGGAAGGACGGCGTTGCATATCCTTCTGCGCGTGATTATTTATGTGCTCCTGATCATCGGCGCCTTTATCCTCCTCTTTCCGTATCTTTGGATGCTGCTCACCTCCTTCAAGGACGATTACGAGGCGATCAGCCTCGAATTGGTGCTCTTCCCCAAGCATTGGATTTTCAGCAATTATAAGGAAATCTGGACGGTCGTGCCGCTGATTCGCGGCGTATGGAATACCCTGCTGGTGGAAATTTCCGTCATCGTGGTGGGGACCTTCGTTTCTTCGATGGCCGCGTTCAGCTTCGCGAAGCTCAAACTTCCGCACAAAAATTTTTGGCTGCTCTTTTTAATGAGCGGCATGATGGTGCCTTACGCGGCGCTGATGATGCCGCAGTTCAGGGCGTTCATGGCTCTCAATATGTTCGATACGCTGTGGCCTTTGATCCTGCCCGGGCTTTTCGGGAATATCTCGATGATGTTCTTTCTCATTCAGTACATGAGAGGGGTGTCAAACGCCTTTTTCGAAGCGGCCAAAATAGACGGCGCGGGCTATATGCGTATGTTTATTTCCGTTATGCTGCCCATGGTCAAGACGGCGCTCGCGGCGCAGATTATCTTCTGGTTTATCGGCATCTGGAACGACTATTTCGCTCCCGCCATCTATTTGAAGAGCTATGAAACGATGACCTTGCAGCCGATGATGGCGCGCATCAACTCGGACAACGCGGGCGGCACGAATCTTCCCCTGATTATGGCGGGCGCGGTGCTGTCGAGTATTCCCATGTTCGTTATCTACATCACCTGCCAGAAATATTTTATCGAGTCCTTGGCGATTTCGGGCGTAAAAGGTTAAACGGGAAAAACCGTTGAAAATAAAACAGATACAGGAGGCAAAAAATGAGAAAAAAATGGATTCGTGCAGCAATGCTGATTACGGCATTTTCTTTGCTGGCGACGGGATGCGGAGGCAATCATCCCGACTCCGGCAATCAAAACGATTCCTACGAGGACTATACTCCCGATAAAAAACCGGGCGGCGGTCAGTTCGACTTCGACGGAAACTACGTCGCGCCCGAACTTACGATCGACGGAAAAGGGGACGACGAACAATGGAAAAACGTACCCGTTCTCGCCACTTTCGGCCACGGCAACGCCGCTACCGTGAAAGCATACCGCGGCAACGACGCGCTGTTCTTCTTTTTCGAAGTGGAAGATACGATCCTGCTGACGGACGGAAACGCTAACGACGACTCGGTTACCCGCAGCGACAGTATCGAGATCTATCTCGACACGCTTGCAGACGGAGGTTTGAAGCCGCAAAACGACGATTATCAGATCAACCTCGGCATTCACGGCAAGACCCGTATCATGCAGGGCTCGGGCAGCGGCTGGGGAAATTGGAACGGGCTTATCGACTACGAGGTATTCCTCGACGGCACACTCAACGACGGCGTGGAGGCAACCGATAAAGGGTACAGCGTGGAGGTCATGATTCCCTACACTCAGATAGGGATTGAAAAGAAAGACACCATCGGCGTTTCGTTCGGTCAGGTGGATAAATACGGGCTGGGCAGCTCGTCGGGCACCGATTGGGATTGGTACGGCTGGACGTTCGACGGCGTTCTCTGCGAGCCGCAGACTCCCGACAATTATATCCTGCTCGATAAGGACAACAAGCTGCTTTCCCGCGATTCGGAGGAAAAACCCGATGCCGATATGGCGGGTTACGTGCTCGACAGCGTCACGCAGCAAGCCGTTGCGGGCGCGAAGGTTTCCGTCCGCGTCGATGAAGAGGAACGCACTTACACGACGGACTCGCAGGGATATTTCCTGTTCGAAAAGGTGGATCCCGACCACGATTACGTCGTCACCGTTTCCAAGGACGGATATATCGGCAATTCCGTCACCTATTCCCGTGCGGAACTGAGAGCGAGCGACGGCGGACGGGTGTTGAAGACGATCTATATCAAGGACGAGTCCACCGTGGCAAAGACCACGCTGAAAGGCACTGTGAAAAACATTATCGACGGCGCGGTGTCGGGTGCGAAAGTGCGGGTAGAGGGCACTGTCCTCGAAGCCGCCACGGGCGCGGACGGGGCGTTCGAGCTTGCGGGAGTTCCCGCCGAAGAGGACGTCACTCTCATCGTCGGCAAGACGGGCTACGGGGAAAGCAGGACGTATATTTCTGCGGATGATTTGGTGACGGAAGGGGAGGCGATTTCCGCGCTCGGCGACGTCAATCTCAACCGCCCGTATGCCCAAACCGGCTCCTTCGGCAACAAATCCGCGAAATTTGCGGACAGTTCCATGACGATTTCCCGCACCCTCACGGGCGTGGAAATGAACTTGACGGGGACGAGGCAGCTTTCGGGACATATCGAAATTTACCTCGATACCAAGGAATGCGCGGATCATCGCGATCAGGACGCCACCTGTTGGAGATTCGATCTCAACGACGACGGTTCGATAGGCGGCACGCATTTCGCGGGCGGCGCGTTCACGGCGGCCGGACTGGAATATAAGCTGTTTAAGAACGGCTCGGACGGCTATGAGGCGAGATTCTTCATTCCGTACAGCTATCTGGATATTACGCCCCTCGAAGTGTTCGGCATCTCTTTGGGACAGTGGTCTACTTCCGCAAGCGATTGGGACGGCTGGGGCTTCAACGGGCAGTTCATTGCTCCCGAAACGCCCAAGACGTTTGTGCGCGTCAGCGCTATTAACGAGATGTATCGTCAGGAAAACAACACCTCCATGGTCAACCTGTCGGGCAACGCGGGGATCGGCGGCGTTAAAGTCACCGTGGGCGATTACACCACGACGACGGGCAGCAACGGCGCCTGGTCTATGAAAGTGCCCGCCTCATCGGGAAAAATGGAGATTGTCTATACCCGTCAGGGATATTCGACGAAAACGACGGAAATTCCCGCCGGCTATTTCGACAGCAGCTATTCGTTTACCGATAACGTGACGCTCGAATTGCAGGAAGTCGCAGTGACGGGTACGGTGACGGACGAAGACACGGGAGCGGGCGTCGAGGGCGTTACCGTTTCCATCGTCGGCACCAAGCTGACGACTACCACGGACGCGGAAGGCAAATATACGATCGCCAAAGTATCCACGCTTACGGACATCGTCATTAAATACGAAAAGGACGGCTATGCCGCCAGCGAAAAGACCAAGACGGCGGCAGAGCTTGCCGCGGGCGCTTCGCATACGGTGGACGTTTCCCTGATTCCCACCGATCGCATTCAGTACGTCACGGCGACGGGCACCGTCACCAATGTCAACGGACCCGTAGCGGGCGCGTCGGTGACGGTGGAGGGCAACAGCGCCCTGACCGCGACGACGGATGCGGAGGGCAATTTCACGATTCAAAATTTTGCGGGAGTCGACTGCGTCGTGATCGTCGAAAAGGACGGCTATCTGCCTCTGCAAATCTCCTTCAAGGAAGCGGACCTGAAAGCGTCGGATACGGAGTACGACTTCGGAAGTTTGGACATGATGCTGGAATACGGCGTGATGAACGGCGTGATTGCCGACGCCAACGACAACTTCTCGCATTTTAAAGGTTACGTCACCCGTTCCGCCGTCGGCTTCGAATTCAAGTTCGTCGGCACGAAAGCGTTTACGGGGCGCATCGAATTGTTCGTGGACACCAAGGCGAGCGGGGATACGCGCGATTCCGGCGATTACCTCTTTAATCTCAACGCGGACGGAACCGTCACGATCGTCAATTGGTGCGACAGCGGAAAGAACGAAAGCATACCCGCTTCGATGAAGCTTACGGTACGCAACAAAGATACGGCGCCCGAAGTTTACTTCACGCTTCCCTACGAGTTTTTCGCGCAGCGCCACGCGGAGGAAGGCATTGCGCCTACGGAAGTCATCGGCATTTCCGTCGGACAGTTCTCCCAAACGGCGAACAGCTGGGACGGATGGGATAACTTCGCTCTGCCCGGCGCAGACGGCATTCCCCTTGTCAAGCCCGAAATGCCCAAGGACTATGTGCGCGTCGGCGCTCATAACGAAATGTATTCCAAGGCGGACAACGCGGCGGTGGACCTTTCCTCTTATCGGATTCATTTCGCTACGGGCGAAAATACGGATACGGCGGCGGGCGCTCGTCCCGTCGCGCAGGCGGACGATTTTTATGGCAAGGTATCCGCGAGAGATGAGAGCGGAATTACCTTTGACTTCCTTACGACGGGCGATTTCGGCAAAGAGGGCGACCAAAACGAAATGGTGCTGATCTACTTCGATACGGGCGAAACAAAAGCAGGCGGATGGTCTGATGTAGATTATCTCATCAAAATCGCTTCCGACGGCACCGTATACGGTAAAGCGGGCGCATGGTGGAGCGCGTCCGAGGCGGATAAAATCGGCACGGTGGTCATCACCCGCGAAAACGGCGTCACGACGTTTAGTTTAAAAGTGGCGTATTCCACGCTGGGGATCGGGGCGGAGGATGTGTTCGGGGTCGCCATGCGCGAAGCTTCGCATAATGCCGGCGATCATCATCTGTACGATCCTTGGTACGACTGCTATTTCGAGGGCGGCAGAATAGACGCCGCGGCGTCCTCTCAATACGTGAGAGTCGCTGCGGACGGTACGCTCTACAAGGCTGCAAACAACAATAAAGCCTGACTAAGAGGAGGAAAAAATCGATGAAAATAATTAAAAAAGTATCGGTGCTGGCATTATCGGCATTGTTGATGCTGGGAGGAGCCGCCTGCGGCGGTCCTTCGAAAAATTCCGACAGCAGTTCTTCCGCGCCCCCCGACGGTTATCGGGATCCGAATACGGTATTTACGACCTATGACAATAAATCCTACAACGAGTATTTAATGGGAGAGAACGCGACCGTTTCCAATCAATGGGAAGGATACGGCATCGGAGATCCTTTCGTGATGAGATACAACGGGATGTATTATTTATATTGTTCCACGCTCGATTCCGAGCTGGGCGTGCGGGGATATAAATCGGCGGATCTCGTGAATTGGGCGCCCATGACGGGAGAGGGACTGCGCGAGGGATACGTTTCGCAGGATAATATCACCAAAGCCGCCTACGCGCCCGAAGTGTATTACTGGAACGGGATGTTCTATATGTATACCTCGCCCGCGGGCAACGGGCATTACGTCCTGACGTCGGAAAGCCCCGAAGGGCCTTTCGTCAAAGCGACCAACAGCTTCGGGCTGTCCATCGACGGCTCGGTGCTGATCGACGACGATGAGTCCCTGTATTTCACTTATGCCGACAACGGCGGCATCCGTATGGCGAAAATGGATTCCATGCTGACCGTAGACACCAAGTCCACGCCAAGACTCAACAATACCTCGATAGGCGGATGGACGGAAGGCTCGTATATCCTTAAACGGGACGGCGTTTATTATCTCACCTATACGGGCAACCACGTCGCTTCCGACGGCTATCGCATCGCCTATTCGACGGCGAACGCCATCACTACGTCTGAGGGCGGCATCGACAAAGACGCGTTCACCCGCGCGGAAAACAATCCCTTGGCTTTGGAAACGGAGGGTCTGCTCAAAGGCATCGGGCATTCTTCCACCGTCATGGGACCGGATATGGACTCTTACTATCTCGTCTATCATATGCTCAATTCCTCGGGCGGACCCAACAGAAGCCTCGGAATAGACCGTCTGTTGTTCAACGGCAATCAGATGTCCGTATCGCCTAATCTCGAAGGCAGCATTGCGCCCACGGCGCCCGAATTTTATGCGACGGGGAAGGATGCGGAAAAGTTCGACGATTCCGGGGCGTTCACGCTCAGCAAGACGACGGCGCAGGCGAATTTTACGGCGGAATACAACCTTTCGGGGATGGGCAGCGCCGCTTACGTGTTCGCCTATCGGGACTCCGACAATTATGCGAGCGTCGGCGTGGACTTAACGGCAAAGACCGTCACGCTCTCCGAATGCAAGGGCGGAACGCTCTCCACGGTCGCGACGGGCACGCTGGTCAACGATTTTTCCGCGGATAAACTGCACACCGTGCGCGTTTGTGCGCGGGACGGCAAAGTGGACGTCGTCTTTGACAACATGACAAAGATAGACAACGCTTCCATGAGCGTTTCTGCGGGTAAAATCGGCTATAAATCCCTGAGCGACGGCGCGCAGGTGGGATACACCGCTTACAGCAACGTGGCGATGGGCATGAGCGATCAGCGGGAAGCCAAGCAGGCGCTCGGCATCACGGGGGCGTCCGAATATCTTTACGAAAACACTTATAACGAGCCCTATAAGCTGAGCGATAAGAGCGGAATTTCCGTCATCGCAGACAAACCCTTCGAAGGCGTCAAATCTTTGACGCTCGGCGCGGAAAAGGATTACGTTTCCTATCTCGTCAACTTCAAGGAAACGGGCAGATACGGTCTGGAACTCGTTTATCGCGCGGCGGACGGCGGCAAAAAAATAGGCGTCAAGCTGGACGACGGTACGGTATGGCGCTGCACTCTGCCTCAGATAGAAACGGAGGAAAAGTATGTAAAAGCGCTGATCGGAGAAGTGGACGCCGCTAAGGGCATTCGGCTGCTCAGACTCGAAAATCTCGGCGCGGAAGTGAATTTTGTCAGTTTCCGTTTCGTGGAAGTGAGCGGCGTTACGCCCGTTTACGAACAGAGTCTTGCCCAATACGCGCCGAAGGGAGCGGATTACAAGACCATTTGGAAGCTTAAAGACGGCGGTCATTACGCCAAAGCGGGCACCCGACAGCTGGTGTATTTCGGCGATAATACGATGACGGACTTCACGATGGAAGTGGAGGTTAAATTGGAAGGCAAGACGGGAACTTCCACGGCGGGAATCGTGTTCCACGCCAAAAATTACGCGGCGTCCTCGCACGACAGCTATACGAGTATGCAGGGGTACTATCTGGCTCTCAATAACAATCAGATTGTTCTCGAAAGGCTCAATTACGCGGACGATTCCAAGAATATCGCCACGATGGTGCAGAACAATCCGTTTGCGACGAGCGACCAATTCATCCCGCTGAAAATACAGGTGCGCGGCAATCGCATCGTCGTCTGGTCGGGAGAAACGAAGCTCATCGACGTCACCGATTCGAGGGCGTTCGTCAACGGAAAGA
Source organism: uncultured Eubacteriales bacterium (assembly GCA_905209085.1). Classification (GTDB taxonomy): domain Bacteria; phylum Bacillota; class Clostridia; order Christensenellales; family Borkfalkiaceae; genus Scatosoma. The sequence goes on along the minus strand of CAJLRM010000014.1, from coordinate 32,330 downwards.
TAGGGCTTTATACCAACGGCGCGGCGGCTGTATTCCGCAATCTCAAAGTTTCCGCCTGACGCTTTGGCGGGAGTGCGGACAGCAAATATCCGGAGTGCTGCGGGGAGTAAATTCCCCGCAGTATCCAAAATTGAAAAGAAAAGGAACATGAAAAGGAGAATTATCATTCCGGCAATCATGGCTATGGCTTTGATCATAAACGGCGGCTGTTCGGGCAAGGACGCGCAGCGAGGCAAGGAGATAGAATACGTACCCGTCGAAGGGGAGCGCTATCAAAACTGCATCGAAATCGAGGGACAATGGGGCGCCTCTGCCGCGACGGGACCCGACGGACAATACGGCATCGGCGATCCTTTCGTCATGCGCTACAACGGCAAATATTATCTCTATCCCTCCACCTCGGATCCCTGCGACGGCATCAAAGTATTCGAATCGGAAGATCTCGTACACTGGACGTATAAGGGATTGGCTGTCGCGGAATCGGAGGCGACCGCCCACGGCGCGTACGCGCCCGAAGTCGTCTATTATAACGGCTGGTTTTATATGTGTCAGTCGCGCGCGGGGAAAGGACACTATATCTATCGCTCCCAAAGTCCGACGGAAGGCTTCACTCTTTTCAGCAAATCGGAAGAGGGGACGGAAGGCGGCATCGATTACGGAAATCTCGGCATGGGGATCGACGGCTCCTTCTATCTTTCGGACGATGGAAAACTCTATCTTTTACACACGTCCACGCCCGCGGGGCTTAAATACAACGAAATCACGGACGTCGAGGACATCCGTCCGTTTACGCTCGGCAGGACGGGCAATCTCGGCGACGCGAATCTGCGCGGGTGGATAGAGGGTCCCGGCATTTTCCGCCGCGGCGATTACAGCTATCTTACTTATACGGGAAACCACGTCATTTCCAAAGGGTATCGGATCGCCTACTCGTACGCGGAAAATCTTACCGATCTCTCGGGATTTACACAGCCGAAAGACAACGTCGCCATCATCGACACGGACGACGAACACTACGGCCTGGGACACAGCAGCAACGTCGTCGGCCCCGATCTCGACTCCGTCTACACGGCGTATCACAGCTTGGTCGGAAACGGTCCGGCGCGGCGCTACAACGTAGACAGGTATTTGACGAGCGGCGGAATTTTGACGGCGAACGGCGTTACGCACCGCTCCGTTTTGGCGCCTTCTCTGCCGAGCGCGCAGGCGAAGGACGGCGCTTGTCTGCAAGTCGAGAACGGCAGACGTATCTTGGGGCGCACGGAAGGCTATTTCACCGCCGAATATAATTTTAAGCCGGTACCCGGTCAGACTCTGTATTTCGGTCTGAACGGTGACGACGGGTATGCCGTCCGTTTGACTTCATCGGGGATCGGGCTTTATAAGCTCGCCGCCGCGGGCGAAAAGAAAGTCGCGGAAAAGAAAGCGCAATATCCCGCTTCCGGTTTAAACACCGTGCGCGTGGAAAACGGCGACGGGGTCGGATACGTATATCTCAACGGGATGCGGGTTCTTTCCTATGCGGCGGAATCCGCCGCGGGCGGGATGGGCTATGCGCTCGAAGAGGGCGTGGAATACACCGCCTTCACGAACGACGTATTCGGCACTTCCGATTTTGAGGCGGTCAAGAATTTCCCTGCGAAATTCCCCGCGACCGCTTATCTGAAAGGGGAAAACCGAGGCTTTTCCATCGCGGGCGCAAAGGTGGAAAAGGGAGGCGTCCGCGTCGGCGAAAAGCAGAGCGTAAAAAAGATGAAAGAGGACGATGCCTATGCGGTGGCGCTCGGTCAAAACGATTGGGTGAAGTACGGCGTAGACGTGCCCGAAGACGGCGTGTATTCCATAGCCGCCCGCGTCGGCAGGAACAGCGGCGGCGCGAAGCTGAAAATCACCGTCGGGACTGCCGAGCTCCTCTGTACCATTCCCGAAACGACTGCTGCCGAGGGGGAAACCGTCAGGGTTTCTTTGGGCAGAACGGCGCTGAAAAAGGGCGTACAGGCGATGCGGGTGGAGGTGCTTTCGGGCAATGCCGATTTCGTTGCCTTTGAAACGTATCAGGGAGCGGAAACGCCCGAAGAAGCGGAGCTTTCGGGGTTTAAAAAAGTACGCGGCGACGTGACTTTCGAAAGCGGCATTCTCGCCGTCACGGGTACGGAAACGCACAGCGTGGCGCTCTGGGGCAATCCGGGCGTCGCGGATTTTGAAGCGGAGATCTCTTTCCGCTGTCAGCTTGAAAATAATTCCAATCTGGGCATTATGCTCCGCGCGGAAGACTATTCCTATTTTTCCTCTCAGCCCACGCAGTCCTGGCGCGGCTATTATCTGCAACTCGGACAGCACATTGTCGCTCTCAGCCGTTACGACTACGGCGAGGATACCATGGATGCGTTCAGATTGGACGGAGAGCTTTCGGACGGCGGGGAACACACCCTTTTCATCCGAGTCGAAAGCAATCGTTTCACGATCGTGTTAGACGATAAATATCGTCTGGAAACCTCGGACGACTGCGCGTTCATGAGCGGGCAGCTGGGCGTTTTTGCCTCGGCGGGAAAAATAGAAATCACAAAATTTTCCTATCGGGCGTTATAGATGCCGATAGCGGACAAAAAATAGAATGTAAAAGGAACGGAGAGAAATTATGAAGCATACGAAATGTTATATTGCGGGATATCCGCGTCCTCAGTTGGTGCGGTCGGATTGGAAGGATCTTTGCGGAGAATGGAAATTCGCGTTCGGCGAAGAAGCGTCCGCCGAGGACGCTTTTGAAGAAAAGCTGCCGCGCGTCATCCGCGTGCCTTTCGCTTACGAATGCAAGGCGAGCGGTATCGGCGAAGAAACGCCGCATTCCACGGTCTGGTATTCCCGCACGATAGAGGGAAAAACGGGGAAGCGCGCGATACTGCATTTCGACGGCGCGGATTACAATACGGAAGTATATATCAATCGCCGGCTGGTGGGCAGACACCGCGGCGCTTATTCCCGCTTTTCCTTCGACGTCACCGATTATCTCACCGAGGAAAAAAATATCCTCGCCGTTCGCTGCGACGACGAGAATCATCCCGCCCAAGTGCGCGGCAAGCAGCGCTGGAAAAAAGAAAATTTCGGCTGTTGGTACGTGCAGACGACGGGGATTTATAAGAGCGTATGGATGGAATACGTAGAGGACGTCTATCTTACAGGGGTAAAGATTACGCCTTCCTTAAAAGATTACACGGTTCGATTCGATGCGAGCGTCAGTGCGCCCGCAGAGGATGTGGAAATACGGTTTGCGATCTCTTTCGACGGCAGACCTATCCGCACCGTCTGCGTTTCGGCGGCGGATATCGAAAACAGCGTTTCCGTAAAGCTGGACAGCGCCAATCTCACTTATCAGGTGGAACAATGGAGCGTCGGGAGTCCCGCGCTTTACGACGTGGAGATCACCGTGTATAAAGCGGGCAGGGAAACGGATAAAACGGGCAGCTATTTCGGACTTCGGGAGTTCGTGGCAAGGGATGGAAAACTGCTCTTAAACAATATCCCTTTTTATGCCCGTCTGCTTCTCGATCAGGGATACTGGCCCGATTCGGGCATCACTCCGCCCGATGAAGAGGCGATGATAAAGGATATTTGTCTTGCCAAAGAGATGGGTTTTAACGGCGTCAGAAAGCATCAGAAAGTGGAGGACGAACGTTTCTTCTATTATGCGGACATCCTGGGATTCGTCGTCTGGTGCGAACTTCCCTCCAATCATTGGAGTCTGGATTCCGCTTCCTGCGAGATTGCGGAAGAATGGCTGAATATCGTCCGGCAGAACTACAATCATCCCTCTCTCGTCACTTGGGTGATATTCAACGAGAGCTGGGGTGTGCGCAACATTTTCACTGACGAAGCGCAGAGCAATCTTGCCACAGGGCTTTATTATCTCACCAAGAGCATCGATCCCATGCGCCCCGTCATTTCCAATGACGGCTGGATGCACGCAAAAAGCGATATTCTCACCCTGCACCATTACGAACAGGACGGGGAGAAATTGTATTCTTTTTACGACGATGTCACAAAACTGACAAGAGGGGACGTCTGTAACTCCCAATATCTGCCCTATGCAAACGGTTACGCCTATGAAGGGCAGCCGATCGTCATGAGCGAATTCGGAGGCACCGCATACGTGCGGGACGAGGATGCGGGATGGGGATACGGCTGCGGCGTAAAAAGCGACGAGGAGTTTCTCTCTCGATTCGGCGGGTTGATAGGCGCCATAGAGCGGATGCACATCAACGGCTATTGCTATACGCAGATCACGGACGTGGAACAGGAGGTAAACGGTCTTTTGAAAGCGGACAGGGCACCCAAGGTTGCGTTGAGTGAAATTGCCAAACGCAATCGCTGAACTTTTTTGCGAAATCGGAATAAAAAAGAGTCGGGTAAATTCGGCGATAACCGAACGTATCCGACTCTTTTTGGTCGCTATTATAAAATAATTTATGCCTGATTCTTCTGCCGGGAAAACGCGGAAAAGGGACGGGGAAAGGCGAAATTATACGATGCCTTGCGCCATCATGGCATCCGCCACTTTTTCAAAGCCCGCGATATTGGCGCCCATCACGTAATCGCCGTCAAAGCCGTATTTCTTCGCGGCATCGTCGATATTGCGGTAGATATTTACCATAATATCTCTGAGTTTGTGGTCTACTTTTTCACCGCTCCAAAACATTCTCCCCGAAGACTGCGCCATTTCCAAAGCGGAGGTGGCGACGCCGCCAGCATTTGCCGCCTTCGCGGGAAGAAACACGACGCCCGCGCGTTTGAAGATGTCGACGGCTTCCAGGGTAGAGGGCATATTCGCGCCCTCCGCGACGTATTTGACGCCGTTCTTCACGAGGATTGCCGCGCTTTCGGCGTCGATTTCGTTTTGCGTCGCGCAGGGCAATGCCACGTCGCAGGGAATAGTCCAGATGCCTTTACAGCCGGGAGTATACACGGCGCCCGATACGCGGGCGGCATATTCTTTGATGCGTCCGCGCTCTTCTTCCTTGATCCGCCGCACGACTTCCAGATCGATGCCGTTTGCGTCGTAAATGTAGCCGTCGGAATCGTACATCGCCACAACTTTGGCGCCCAGTACCTGCGCCTTTTCGCAGGCATAAATCGCCACGTTGCCGCTGCCGGAAATGACTACCGTTTTTCCGTCGAGGCTGTCGCCGCGAAGACGCATGGCTTCTTCGGTGATATAGACAAGTCCATAGCCCGTCGCCTCTTTTCGGATGAGGGAGCCGCCGTAAGAGAGTCCGCGTCCCGTCAAAACGCCCGTATGCTCGTCGCGGATGCGCTTATATTGACCGTAAAGATAGCCTATTTCGCGCGCGCCCACCCCGATATCGCCTGCGGGAACGTCGGTATCCGCGCCGATATGCCGATAGAGTTCGGTCATGAAGCTTTGGCAAAAAGCCATCACTTCGCGGTCGGATTTGCCTTTGGGATCGAAGTCGGAGCCGCCTTTGGCTCCGCCGATGGGAAGCCCCGTAAGACTGTTTTTAAGGATTTGTTCAAGCCCCAAAAATTTGACGACGGACAGATTGACGGAGGGATGGAAGCGAAGCCCGCCCTTATAAGGACCGATGGCGCTGTTGAATTGTACGCGGTAGCCCTTATTGATATGTACCCGTCCCTTGTCGTCGATCCAAGGAACGCGGAAAATGACGGCGCGCTCCGGTTCGACAAAACGTTCGAGGAGTCCTGCTTTTTCGTATTCGGGATGACGGGCAAATACGGGTTCGAGAGTAAGCAGGATTTCCGTCGCCGCCTGATGAAATTCCGTTTCGCCTGGATTGCTTTCTTTGAGTTGTGTCAAAACCTTTTCTACGTAAGTCATACTATATTCTCCTTAAAAATATGCTTATCCGATTCGATAAATTGATTGTGTGATATATATAATAGCATTTTTTCGTTTGTTTGGCAAGAATTTAAAGCATAAAATTTTTAAAAACTTTAAAAAAACAATTGCAATTCTCAGGAGAATAAGGTATAATAAGAAAAGTCGGATAGACGAGCGCCTGCCGCGTTTTAAAAGCGCGGATAAATGGCGTCGAACAAGCGTTTTCACGAAGACGGAAACCTTTAAAATTTTATAAGCTTCCTTAGTTAAATGGATATAACAAGCCCCTCCTAAGGGCTAATTGTGGGTTCGATTCCCGCAGGGAGTACCATTTGATAACAAATCCGAACCTTATAATGCCGAGTGGCAAGGGGTTCGGATTATTGTTTGTTTTCATGACTCCACTTAGTGATCGGCGACTAAATACTCAAATAAAGTAAGTCGTGCAGTCTTAGAATCGTAGATTGTAAAAAGGCAGGCGTCTGTTGATTTATGGTTATAATTCGCTGCAATTCCGCCACGCAGCCCCCAATAAGTATTTTCACTTTTCCAATCGACTAAAAAGCGTTTAGGAACAGAAAAGCGAAAACGTTGCAGCACATTATCAAAATATAGTTCTGCGTATTTTTTCTGTTCCAAATTTGGATGATCTTTTTTTATACGGTCGAGTTCTATGCGATGCCACGATTTTAAAGCACAAATTTGATTGGGAACTAATAGAGATAATTCGTCGCTTTGCGCTTTATTTAGCTTATATACCGCATAGACAAGTTCATCATGACCGCCCACAAATCCGTAAGACCATGATTGACCGTACTTCAATTTGGCATGATCTAAAATATTGATTTCCCAGTTCGTCTGAAAATGATTGGTAAATTCAATAGTTCTTCTCTTAATCGGAATAACAATGGAAACCGTTGGGATAGTTATTACAAGAATAATCGAAATTACAGACGTAATAATTTGAGTCGCCTTTTTTCTCTTACTCCACCATGGATAAATATAGATGAGAAATCGGCTTATAAAATAAAACAGCAAATAGAAAAAACATACTATTATAATACCTATATATGCTTTATAAAGTCTTGGATCAGAACAGGCTGCGATTGAAACAGGTATAAAGACAAGTGCTAAGACGGATAGGCAAATAAAAACAATCCATGCGCCAATTTTGGCTATATCCATAATATGGAAAGCTCTCTTAGATATCATGCAATATTTTATGTTATGGATTGAAGGTATATGTAGAATATAGAAGGGACTGTTACAATGAAAAAAATGCGAAAGAGAGCCGATAGGCTTCCTTCCTTGAATGTTTTTTCTCTTATGAGTAATAAAACCGTGAATATCCTTGTACGCATAACAGGAACGCCGTTGTCCAAAGAGGAATATGTTTTGGATGCTAAAAACGAAACAGACAAGATAAGTAAATAGTTGCTTAAAGGAATACGTGAGTTCGATATCTACTCAAAAATATTTTTTGCAGTCTTCTGACGTAAGAGGGAGATAAAAAAGATCTATCGCCCTGCCCCTCCCCGCTTTTAGCGGGGAGGGGCAGCCGTTTTAAGGAGCGAAAATTGATCTGCAATTTCGTAGAGATAAAATGAACATTTTGCCTATCCGGGGTGACTAAAACTCACGTACAACTAAATAAGAGCAAAAATGGAACGCATAAAGAAGAAAAACCTATGCGTTTTTTGTCGCTAAAATCGGCAAGGAGAAAGAGAAAAGAAAAAACGGACTTAGAAGAGAGGGGATATTTTGAATAAGCGGTCGAACAAGGCAGCCGCCTCATGGAAGAGAAGCTTGGGGAATTATATCCCTATGAAAAAGAATTCCCGCGGGACGAGAATAAAGCATTGGAATATTTGCCTTTTTCGGCATAGGCAGAGAATCATAGGAGGGAGGGTGCTATCGAGGAGGTGAAAAAATCCTTTCTAATAAGCAACAAAAGGAGGCTAACGAGATTCTAATAATCAACTGTTTGTGCGAGTCTTTTTGAAAAACAGAGAAACTTTTTTCGCTATGCTAAATTTATACGAAAATAATTGAAACGACAGAACTTCTTTTTCGTGCGAGAGCGATCCTCCCCGAAATGCGTAAATAGGATCTAAAAGGAGGGGGAAGCTGAGATCGCGAGTTTTTTGAATGTCCTTTTCCGATATTGGAGAGTTCCTTATAGGATTCAACCATAGGATCATTTTTCTTGCATAGATATCCGGAACTTTAACAAAACGGATTTTTGATGCGTTGTTTATCTGGGGGTATCATATAAATGACCTTTATGTCTGTTAAAGAATAAAAATTAATTCCTCCGTTTACGGACTTTGTATGCAGAGGAGTTTTATAGACAGACGACTTATTGTTTTGAGTTTTTAATATTTTTAATAAAGTCTTTGGGGGATTGTCCTATATATTTTTTGAAAGATCTTGAAAAATAAAGAGGATCTGAAAAACCGCATAAATACGCAATATCTTTTACGCTTGAAATGTTGTTGTCCGCCAAAGTACAGGCGTTTTGAATTCTGATAGACATGATGTATTTGCCGATAGATATATTTGCGGCTTTTTTAAATACTTCCGCCATATAGTTTTTGTTATAACCGAAATGATCGGAAATCTTTTCCAGCGACAATTCGCAGTCCTGATAGTTGAGATTTATATACTTTTTGATTTGCGCGGCGATACCCATGCCGGCGTCTTTCTCTTCTTCGGTTTCTCCGCGCTCGGAAATAATTGAAAAAATATATAATAGAGCGCTTTCCGAAAGCATTTTTGCGTTATTGTTTCTGATTCTTTGAATATAGAGAAGGAGAAAGTCTGTCAAGTCTTTAAAATCATAAACGACACAGTTATAACGGTCGATTTTCAGAGCTTCCATGATTCTGTTTGCTCTGAGTCCGATATAACCGATATAAACATATTTCAAATTTTTGTCGGAAATAAGCGTGTAAGGAGTAGAGGGAAACGTGAAAAAAATATCTCCCGCTTTGAGATTATATTGTTTTCCCGCAAGGCGCAGTTCGCATTTTCCGCTTATAATGACATGAACTTTATACATTATGTCGAGTTTATTTTGGGGCAGGGATTGAGGCGCCGTTTCGTAAACAAAATGTATCGTATTGATGACCTCGTCTGTTTGCGGATTTGGAATAAATTTGCAAATATTGAAGCTGTCCATAAGTTTCCCTCAATGAATTTATATTATAAAAACTAATTTTGTCCATAAAAAGCCATGTTTTTTCCTGTACTTTTTTGGATTTCTGCCTTATACTAATAAAAAATAGAAGGAGAATTTTATTATGATAAAAGTAGGAGTATTGGGAGCATACAGAGGCACAAGTATGATAAATTACTGCGTCGCGTCGAAAAATAAAGCGCAAGTCGTCGCCATTTGCGACAAAAGCGCCGAAGTTTTGGAAAGGCAGAAAGCTGCGCACAGCGCGGAAAATATCGCATACTACGACAACTTCGACGATTTTATCGCTCACGACATGGACGCTGTCGTTCTGGCGAATTACGCGACGGAACACGCGCCGTTTGCCGTTAAGTGTCTGAAACGCGGTCTTCATGTGTTCAGCGAGGTCCTTCCTTGTCAGACGATGAAAGAAGCCGTGGAGCTTATCGAAGCGGTGGAGGAAAGCGGAAAAGTATACGCTTATGGCGAAAATTATTGTTATATGCCGACGATAATGGAAATGAAGCGCCTTTATAAACAGGGCAAAATCGGTGAAATCGAATATGGGGAAGGGGAATATATCCACAACTGCGAATCTATTTGGGCGTCGATTACTTACGGAGAGCGCGACCATTGGCGCAATACTATGTACGCGACGTTTTACTGCACCCATTCCATCGGTCCGCTCATTCATATATGCGGACTTAAACCCGTTTCGGTCGTAGGATTTGAGAGTTCGATGACGGAACGGAAGCTGAGGAACGGAGCTAAATCGGGGCTTTTCGGGATAGAAATGATTACGCTGGAAAACGGCGCGATTTTAAAGAGCATACACGGCGATTTGTATAAGGATTCCGTTTGGTACACCGTCTACGGATCCAAAGGCCGAATGGAGCCGGGCAGAGCCGATTCGGGCAAGTCCGAAACGCTTTACGTAAATGCCGATCATTATGACGGCGAATATCCGTCCGAGAGCAGAACCGCGTCGTATGAACCGGCGGAGAAAAACGGGATAGTTGAATATTTCGGGCACGGCGGATCGGATTATTATATTATGGATAACTTTATCGATAAGCTCAGCGGCAAAAAAGACGCGGATATTATCGACGTATATGAGGCGATGGATATGTTTTTGCCGGGGATATTTGCGTATCGTTCGGTGCTTCAAGGCGGCATATCGGTGCAAATTCCGGATTTGCGCGACAAGTCCGTTCGCGATAAGTTCAGAAACGACACGGCCTGCACCGATCCGAAGATTGCCAAAGAACGGCTTTTGCCTGTTTATTCCAAAGGAACGCCGGATATTCCCGATGAAATTTACGAAATCGTAAAAAATAAATGGGAGAAGGAGAGAACGGACGGGCAGTACGTAAAAGCGGTCATGAAGCAAGGGGATGTTAAACGGTGAACGGCTGATGTATTATGTTCTTGTCATCGGCGCCGCCGTATCGTTCGGACTGCAATTCTTTTTTAATAAGCTTTATCAGCGAGAAAACGGTTCGAGTCTGCGTACGGCTGTGATTTTCGCGCTCGGAACGTCACTCGTTTGCGCCGCGGCGATGCTGTGTATCCAAAAATTTCGGGTGGAATTCACGCCGTATTCGTTTTTCCTTTCCGTCCTATCTGCGATAATCCTTGTCTTATATACGTTTTGCAGTATCAAAGCGATGGAAAAAATAAATTTGTCGCTTTATACCATGTTCGGAATGCTCGGGGGGATGATATTGCCTTTTCTCGTCGGCATTTTCGGCTACGGAGAGGAGCTTACGGCAAAAAAAATAATTTCCGCCGTTCTGGTATTATTTTCTCTCGCTCTCGGCACAAATTATAAGGCGGGACATAAAGCAATTTTTTATGGAATAGCCGTTTTTTTTCTGAATGGAATGATCGGCGTACTTTCCACCGTACATCAGGCCGAAGCACAATTTAACGTATCGAGCGCATCGTTTATGTTTTTAAAAAGCGTTTCTACGGCTGCGCTCTGTCTTTGTATGTTAATCTTTCTGAAAAGACCGAAACAAAGCCATGAACGAAAACCGTCGTTTATAAAAATTTCCGTTTCTATTTCGGGATACGGCATCATGAACGGACTCGGCAATTTTCTGGTGTTGGTTGCGCTCGATTTCATTGACGCTTCTCTGCAATATACGCTGCTTACGGGAGGAACGATTCTCGTTTCGGCGGCTATTTCTTTTTTGATGAAAGAAAAGTTTACGCCCAAAACGATAGTTTCGGTGGTCGTCGCCTTCGGGTCCGCGGCGGTTATGATATTTTGAAAAACTATATTATGATATTATAATATTCGCGGCAGATTTTTTGATAGCGATAAAAGGTGCTCAGCGAATTGAAGCCGCAATCGAGAACAATGTCGATAAAAGGACGGTTTTCCAGCCGTGTCCGGTCTATTACTTTCTGTACGCGTATGATCCCGATATAAGTGTTGAGAGAACAATTGATATATTGATTGAACAGTTTTGAAAAGTGATATTTGTTATAATTAAAATGTTTCGAAATAGTTTCTAATGTCAGCGGCGAATCATAGTTCTGTTCTATATAAGTGAGAATATCGATTATTTTTTGATTTCTATTTGTGAAAGAACTTTGATGCGTTCCATAACGTTTCATGAGTTTCCCTAAAATGACGTTAATGTAACCTTTGATGAGTAAATCGTCGTCCATAGCGGTAGACACGAGCAGTTCGTCGAATAAAGTTTTGATACTTTTATTGAATTCCGTATCGCCAAGCATTTCCGGAATCCGCTTCGTTTTGGTCTTTTGTCGGTAATCCGCTAAAAATTCCTGTTGAATGACGAGATTGATCGTCGTGCAGCTGGGAAGCGGGGAGTTACTGTGCAATTGATAACTGTCGGCGAAGGCGATCTGGTCGGGAAAAAGGGTATAATTTTTCCCGTTGGAAGAAAAAGATACCTTTCCCGCTATTACATAGATAAGTTCAATACTCGTGTGAAAATGCGCTATGCTGACCGAATCGTTGCATTGAATGATATAGGGTTTGCTGGCTAAATCTCTGATCGCTTCGTATTCCATGACAACATTTTATCATAGTTCATCGAAAAAAGCAATTATTGAGAATAAAATCGTAAAAATAAAAAAAATAACCCGTAAAACACCAATATTTGCGAGCAAGTTGAACAATATATGAGTTGAACGATTCGATGGATAGTGGTATTATATAGATACAAAAAATTTATTTGAAAGGACTAAAAAGATGGTTTTCGATTTATTGAAAGGAACTTTTCCGATAGGCGGTTGGGTCGGTCCCTCCGCCGAAGGCGGAGGTTCGCCCTCGTTTTTGGAAGATAAGTATTTTGAACTCCTTAAAGACAGCGGAATCAATTTGATGTACGGAAATACCGAACATAACGGTTCTTCGGACGTGATGCGGGGATTGGCTCTTTGCGATAAATACGGAATTTCCTATCTCGTCAACGACAGCCGATTTCGCAGGGAAGACTTTTCGGAAGAAGAAGGGCTTGCGGCGTTGACGAAATATGAAAAACATCCCTCCTTTGTCGGGATTGCCGTTCACGACGAGCCGTTCTTTAAAGATATGGAGTCGCTTAGGCTTGCGCGCGAACGCCATAAAAGAGTATTCGAAAAGACGTGTTTTCACACGAATCTGTTTCCGATTTACTGCGATTCGGCGGGAATCACGACGCGCGAAACGCACGAAAATTCGAGCTACGAGGAATATGTCCGCTATATCGAAACCTATATAGACTGCGCAAAGCCCGACCATTTGAGTTATGATTTTTATCCGTTCAAAGGCGGAGAAAACGAGGTCGATCCCGTTTACTTTGAAAGCATGGAATTTATCCGCGCTTATGCCGAAAAGCTAAAAGTGCCGTATTGGTGTTTTATTCAGGTGACGTCCTGGCATAAAGGCGTTATCCGAAATACGACCGAGAAAGAAATTCGCTGGCAGGTATTCACTTCTCTCGCTTACGGAGCCAAGGGCATTAATTATTTTACTTTCTGCACGCCGACGGATTGCTACGCGGCTTTATTCGACGAAGCGATGTTAGACCGGAAAGGAGTTCCGACCCCGAGTTATTATTATGTGCAAAATGTCAACAAACGCCTTGTCAAAATCGGAAAAGAACTTTTATATGCCGAACATAGGGGGATGATTCCGCCGGCAAAAGAGGCGGCGCCGCTTAAAAGTCCGATCGCCCGTACTCACTATGAAGCGCTTAAAAGAACGGAAGGGGATACCTGTCTGACGGGAATTTTCGAAAAAGACGGAAGTCCGCTGTATCTTGCTTGCAATACGGATTTTTCAAAATCCGTCGATTATAAAATGCAGTTTGAAAAAACCGTACAACTGCAAAATGTCGAAACGGGAGAAATCTACGAGGGCAACGCTGTGAGCCTCCGCATTCCGCCCGCAGACGGCGTATTGCTGAAAATAAAACATAAGGAGATTGAAAATGATGGTTAAAAAGAAACGAATTGGCCTGACGCTTCTCGGCTCTGCCCTTGCGATATGTTTCGGGGCGGGGCTGACGCTGTCGCCGTCGGGCGCAACGGCTGAATCGGCGTTTTCCGGACCGAGCTATGAGGGATATACCCGGCGTATTACCGAACAGAGCACCGCGATCCAGGCATGGAAGCCGAATTATCCCGAGATAGAAGCTCCGGACTATACTTTCTCCGCGGCAGGCTCTTCTCTTAAACTGCCCGACGACGTAACCACCGGGGTTGCGGAAGTAAATCTTATCGGCGCGGAGCTCGGTGCAACGATTTTGCAGTTTACCGCTTCGTTGGAAGCGAAAGACAAGTGGAATTTTGTGGTATTCCGCGGAGATGCCTACTATAACAGTTTTACCGCTCTTATGTTCCGTGCGGACGGCGTCATGACGATGATGTCGCGCGCGTACGATGCGGATAAAGCGGCGGAAACGCCCGGAAATCCTTATATTTGGTATTCCTATGCGGATTTGCCCGAGGCGCCGAATGCCATATTCCTGGAACCGGTAGAGAAAAATTGCGAAATCGCGCTGGGCATAACCGAGCTGAAAGCCGGAAACACGGTAGATATGACCGTAATCTCCACGAAAGAAAGCGTCGAAGTGTATATAGGAGATGGAGAAACGCCTGTGTACGAATCTCCGCTGACCGTTCCGCTCCCGTCCGCCGCGGGGATTTTTGCCTATAACGCGCCGAATTATTGCAACGCGGTAAAACTTACCAATCTGCGTTGTTTCGACAGCCTCGATTATATGAACTGGAACAATGCCGTTACCGGGGAAAGCCTCGTATATTCCGCCTACGGCGGCGGAGGAGCCGAAAGCACGTTCGGCGAGAGCGGCGCGACATTGAGTGCGGGCAGCAGCGTCGGCAACACCGCCGTATTCACCATGCCCGACGTTGAAAACAGAACGACCGTCCATACGTATTCGTTTGCGCTCAATAATTCCGATACTACTTATTGGAGCGATATGCTGATAAGAGCCAACGACGATATGAGCGAATATCTCGTGCTGCGCGTTCGCCGTTTGGGCCAGCACGTAGGGCTTTACGGCCGTATAGACGGAAAGAATTATACTTACAGCACGGAACCCTTTTCGGGTACCTATAAAGACGATTTTACGGGAGAATACAAGGATAACGATTATGTCATGTGTTTCCCTCTGGGAGCCGGAGGCGGCGATTTTGCCAAAGGCACACAGCTCAATTTCATGATAGTGACCGATAACGACAGCTGTACGGTTTACAATAACGGCAGCGTATTTTATTCGGTGGATTTCAACGCTTCCAAGGGCTATAATCCCAATACCTGGGATTTGTCGGACGAGATCGCCAAATTAAAGCCCGCCGCGGGAACTTTCGGCGGCGATGCTTCGGATTTATTCGCGATTAACACTTACAGCGACGCGACTACCGTATTTTCAAAGATCAATTGCTATTATTCCGGCGAAAAGGGAACGGATACGCAAAAAGATACTTTCCTGAGCGGTATTTTGTATAAAGGCAGTCTTCTTACGGGATTTACTCCGGGATCTTTTGAAAGCGATATGATCGTTTCGGGGCAAGAATCGTTTGACCGCGACTCTTTGACTTTTGAAAAAGGCTCCGGCGTAACCGACGTGAAAATCGAGTGGCATACCGATGAAAAATTCGGTTATGAACAGGCGATTTTAACCGTAAAATCGGCAATCGCGACCCGCACGTATACGCTTACTTTTGAAACTTACGACGAGCCCCTTCCGTTCGAACGCGAGGATTGGGACGAGCTGAATCAAAAGAATCAAGGCGGGGAGAAAAAGCCTGACGGCGATGCGGAAACGGGCTGCGGTTCCTTCGTCGGCGTCAAGACGGCGGCTCTTTTCCTGGCGCTGCTGGCGTCTGTTTCGATATGTTTGAGAAAAAAAGGAGAGAAAAGATGAGAAAATTCAAAACGACTTTTACGGCGTTAGCGCTGGGGTGTGTGTTCGCCCTTTCCGGGTGCAACGGCAATCCGGGGAATCATTCCGCTTCCGGAAAGCCCGATCCCGACTTTTCCGAAACGGTCGAAACGACAGACTTATATGATTATACGGGAAAGACGGAGAAAGAATTTCAATTCAAAACCTTTGTCGGCGTGCCGAGCAATATGCGCATATACAATGCCCTCGAAACGAGTTTTTATATCAAAACGTTGACCGACGCGGAATTGGACACGTATTATAAAGAACTTTCCGAGGCGGGTTTCACCGTGGCAGACGGACCCTATTTCCCGGAGGATCAGGCGCATTACAGAAAAGTGCTCGATCTTGCGCAGAAATACGGCATGAAACAGATGGTGGGCGAACTCGTCGTCAACGGAATTTCTCTTTCGGCAATGCTGCGCGGAGAGATCATCGACTCGACGACGGGAAAACCGGCCGAGTACACCGACGAACAGATAAAAGCGCATCTCGAAGCCTGTCTGGGCGAATTTAAGGATCATCCCGCCTTTTATGGATTTTCGTATTGGGACGAACCGAACGCGACGAAATACGATACCATCGCGCGGATACAGAAATTGTTTCAGGAAGTTTTTCCCGGAAAAATCCTGTACGTGAATCTTTTGCCCATTACTGTGGACCTGTCCTTACTCGGTTATACGAACCCTGCCGACAGAATCAAATATACTACCGATTTTATCGAGAAAATCGACGTTCCTTATATTTCCTACGACCGCTATCCTTTATATAAAGACGCAAGCTCGGGGAAAAGGGAAATTCAGGAGGATTTCCTGTACAATATGCAGGTTTACCGTCAGGCTGCCGATATTGACGGGAGAGAGCTTTGGACGTATCTGCAATCGACCGGACATCTGGGCGCGGGAACGGAATATGTCGAACCAAAAAGTATCGCCGATTTCCGCTGGCAGGTAAATTCATTCCTCTCGTTTGGCGGCAGCGGAATTTCTTGGTTTACGACGTTTGCTCCTCCGCCCGTAGACGGCGTGGGAACTCAGTTCAACGTCGGTCCCTACGACAGAAAAGGCAGAAAAACGGATATTTATTATAAGATCAAAGCCGTACAGGAAGAAGTCCATGCGTTTGAAGACGTCTATTTCAATTTTGACTGGAAAAACGTCATGACGGTACTCGGCAAGGAAAACGAGGTCGGTTACTGCGAGGGATTTACCTATCTCGACGAGGGATTCGCCATCGATACGCACGAGAGAATTGCAGAGTATTCCTGTCAGCAGGATACGCTGATCGGCTGTTTTGAGGATAAAGACGGCTACGACGGGTTTATGATCACTAATTATGCGAATCCCGCGGACAATAAGACGGATAGAGTCAGTCTTACGTTCAATGACGCGAAAGCGGTCGCTGTATATCGACTTGCGGAAAAGCGGGTGCTTCTTTTGAACGAGGACGGAACTTTCAACATTACGTTGCAGCCGGGCGAAGGAATTTTCGTCGTTCCGCTGAAATAAGCCGAGTTTTTTGGAGGATAAAATGAAAATAGTAAAGAAATTGATTATTTCTGCTCTTGTATTGGTTTTTGCAACCGGCGTTTTCGCCGGTTGTAAAGGCACGGAAAGGTCCGTGGACGAGAGAAACGTGTGGGTGGACGGAAACAAAGTATATAAAGACTCGTACGCAGGGAAAGAGATTATAAAAATCGACTTTTTCGATACGGGATACGGCAAGGATTGGATTTATGAAATCGCCAAAGATTTTGTATATGAAAACGATCAGTATGCACTGATTCTGAATGCGGATTCCTCGCTGGTTTCCTCTATGCCCACAAAACTTGAAACGGGAAAAAATCTGTCCGATCTCTACTTCACGCCTCATTTCGATTGGGAAAAATATATAGGGCAGGACGCCATACTTCCCCTCGACGACGTGTTTGCGGCAAAGCCCGACGGAGAGGAGGGCAAGACCATAGAGGCTAAAATGGAGAAGTCCTATATCGAAAGCAATCGTTTCGAGCACGGCGGCGCAACGCATTACTATGTGATGCCCTGGACGAAACTTATCACGGGCATCGCCTATAACAGCGAGTTGTTTAAGCGCTATGATATACAAGTCCCTAAGACTATGGAGGAGTTCGATCAGGTCTGCGAAACGATCATCGAAAAGTCTACCGCCGAAGGCAAGCGCATTGCCCCGTTTGTGGCGTCGGGACGCGCGCTCGGATATTTTGATTTTATGTGCATGAATTTGTGGATTCAAAGAAGCGGGCTCGAAGCGGTAAAAGAGTTTTTCGCTTTCGGAGACGTAGAGGTGTTCAATCCCGCGAAAGAACCGTATAAGGGATATGTTTCCGCGTGGAAGGATTTTGCAAAATATTTCGGATCCGACGGATTTTCCAAGTATTGTTTAAGCGGTTCGATGGCGAAGGAAGTATACGACGCGCAGCGCGATCTTATCAACGGCGAAGCCGCTATGATGATCAATGCCGACTGGCTGGAAAGGGAAATGATCAACCTTGTCGACGAAACGGGACTGGAAATGAAACTGATGCAATTCCCGTTTGTCAGCGACGCCAAAAAAGACAAAAACGGAGAATATATTTCCGTCAATTACGGAGCGGACGCAAACTTTGTCTTTATACCGAAAAAAGCGGCAAACTCCGAAGGGGCTAAGGATTTTCTCATTTTTATGCACAAAGAAAGTTCGCTGCAAACGTTCACGAAAGTTACGGGAGCATTTCGTCCTTTTGAGTACGATGTGGAGTCTTTGCGTTCTAAGCTGTCGGCTTTTTCGAATTCCGTACTCGATATAAACCTTTCTTGCAGCGAAACTTATGTGGATTATCCCACCGGACCCCGCCGTTTCAAGGCTACGAAATTTGTTACCGGACACCCGAATCTGGTCATTATCAACGGGACGTCGCCCGAAGATTTTGCGGCGCAGGAATATGCGGAGGCCAAAGTGCGCTGGGATAAAGATTGGGCGATATAAGAGGACAAAGGTATGAAAACTGCTAAAATAAAATTGACAAAGCGAAATAAAAGTATCGCAAATAAAGGTATCCTATTTTGCATTATAGCGCTGGCATTCCCTGTTGCGCACTTTCTTTTTATGTTTTTTTTACAAAACGGCGGAACTTTTGTCTTGTCATTTCAGGAGTTTTCTATAAAGTCGGGGAACTTTGAATTTATCGGGTGGAAAAATTTTACTACCATTTTTCGTATTTTGGGCAGCGAATACAGCGAATTTCCCCTTGCGCTTCGAAACTCGTTTATCTTTTTCTTATTAAATAATTTCTTTATCCTGCCCATCTCGATATGCTGTGCGATCGTCTGTTATAAACGGATTCCCCTCAGCAACGTATTTCGCGTCATTCTGTTTTTACCGACGGTAATTTCCCCGGTCGTGCTTGCGATGGTTTACAGATTTGCCTGGGACAGCACCGTGGGATTTATACCGGAACTTTTGGAACAACTCCATCTGACGAACCTGATTCCTGTCTTGGGCTTTTTGGCGGATAAACAGACGGCGATGCCGTTGCTGTTGTTCTATTGCGTGTGGATAGGGCTAGGCGGTTCGATTATTTTGTTGACGGGGGCTATCGCTAAGATACCCGATCACTTGATTGAACTCGACAGGCTTTACGGGTTGAGTTTTATCAAAGAGGTATGGTATGTAATCCTTCCGCTGATCGGACCTACCGTTTCGATCTTATTTTTACAGGGGCTGGGCGTCATACTCGGATTCTATATGCCGGTATTGCTTATTACGGGCGGAGCCGCCGATACGACGACGTATGCGTTCTTTACGATTCAGCTTACAAACGGAGGGCAGTCCAATTACGGCTTTACGGCGGCGCTCAGCTTAGTGAGTACGCTTATCATGTCCCCGATCATTTTGATCTGTCGGTATTTCATCGATAAATTTTTCCCCGCTTACGAGTATTGAGGTGCGGATTATGAGAGAGAAAAGAATAAAACGATCGAGGAGCGAAAGAATACTCGTATACGTATTGGTAGTGCTTCTTTCGGTTCATTCTCTGACATTGCTGTATCCGTTTTTATGGATGCTTATCAATTCGTTTAAGACGGCAAACGGTTTTGTAAAAGATATTTGGGGACTGCCTTCTTCCTGGCAGTTTCAGAATTGGATCGACGCATTTCAACTCACCATTCCAAACGTAAACGTCAACTTTGCGGGAATGTATCTGAATACGCTGTTTTTCGTCGTCGTGAATGTTTCGCTGAATATGTTTTTCAATGCAATTTCGGCTTACGTAGTCGCAAAGTATCAATTTAAGGTGATGAAAGTCATCTATTCCATCGCGCTTATCTTCTTTGTGGTGCCGATGTTCGGCTCGATAGCCACGCTCTATAAATTCCTCGTCGACGTTCAGTTGTACGACACCTATACCGGCATCGTGCTTATTTCGTTGCAATTTTTCAACGCCACGTTTTTGTTCCTGTATGCCTTTTTCAAAAATCTTTCCTGGGCGTATGCCGAGGCCGCGTTTATCGACGGAGCCGGACATTTCAGGGTGTTTATAAGCATTATGATGCCCATGTCTATCCCCGTGCTCGGCGCTCTCGGGATTATGGGCGTTATAGGAACGTGGAACGAATTTTTCAACGTTTATATGTACGCGCCTTCAAAAGCCACGATCGGCGTGGGGCTGCACATCCTCTCGCTGAATATCCGAGGGGAATATCCAAAACTGTTTGCGGCGATGTTTATTGCGCTTGTTCCGATCGTAGCGATATTCTGTATTTTCCAAAAGACGATCATGGAAAACGTGTCTTTCGGCGGCATTAAAGGATAAATTTTAATTATGAAACGTTTTTCTTCGCTTTACGCTTTTTATTCCTGGAACGGCGATATAGAAAGAGAAGAACTCGAAGAGCAGATGCGCGGCTTTGCCGCGCAAGGCTTTACGGGACTTTTTATTCATGCGCGCGCAGGGCTTGAAATCCCTTATTTCGGTCGGACTTGGTTCGAAAGATTCGGCTTTGCCGTGTCGCTCGCCAAAGAACTGAATATGGAGATAGGTATTTATGACGAAAACGGCTGGCCCAGCGGCTTTGGCAACGGGGCCGTCAACGGGCTTGGGGAAAAATATTGGCAGAAAAGATTGGCTTTGAAAAAAGACTTTCACCCTTCTTCCTATAAAAAGTTACTGACGGCTTATAAAAAAGACGGGGCGAGATACGTTCGCTGTGCGGAAAGAGAAGGAGAGCTTTTTGCCGTTATAGAGGAAATTCCCCAATATGTCGATTTGCTTTCGCCGTTTGTAACGGAAGCGTTTTTAGAATCTACGCACGAAGTTTACCGTAAACACTTTGGCGGAGAATTCGGGAAAACCATCAAATATCTGTTTACGGACGAACCGCAGCTTGCCGCTCCGTATGCGTATACCGAGGGAATCGAAGAGATCTTTTTCGGCGAATACGGGTACGATATGCTCGAAGAATTGTGGCGTTTCGCGTTTGAAACGCGGGAGTTCAGCAAATTTCACTTTGATTACCGCTCGCTCGTTTCGAAACTTTTTCATCGGAATTATACTCAAAAAGTCGCCGAATGGTGTAAGAAAAACAATCTGTGCATGACGGGACACTTTGCCTGCGAGGAAAATACCGTCACGCTTAACCTAAACGGGGGGCCGATGAACGGATATGAAAGTATGCAAGTCCCCGGGATTGACGCAATCGGCCGCCGACGTTCGCCGGATACGTTGTTTGAACAGGCGGTGGGCGCTAAAAATATTTTCGAAAAAAGCGATGTGTTGTCTGAAACTTTCGGATGCTCCGGATGGGGAACCACATTCGACGATTTTCGGTTTTATTGGTCGAATCAGGCGGTTCGGGGCGTGTCTTTGCCGTGTCTTCATCTTTCGGCTTTTTCTATGCGGGGGATACGCAAACGGGATTATCCTGCCTTTTTCAGCTATCAGGAACCTTGGTGGCAGGATTTTAAGCCGATTGCGGAATATATGAAATTTTCGGCCGGATTCGTCCGCGGTGAAAGATTCTCGGATATTTTGGTGGTCGATTCCGAATTTTCCTCGTATGGGCTTTCGCCCGAATGTTTTTTGGATACCGTGCTGGCAAAAGGATACGCCGAGCTGATTTCGTCGCTCACCAAATGTCAGGTCGCATTCGATATCATCGGCGGCGGGCTTTTCGAGAAGTATGCGTCCGTTGAAAATGATAAAATCATCGTCCGCCATAGGACGTATAAGGGACTGATTCTGTCTTCAAGCCTGTTTTTTACACAAAAAACGCTCGCCGTTATTCACTCGGCGATAAGCATGGGAATTCCCGTTGCACTCGTAAACGATTTCCGTTCGATAGCGCCGGACGGCACGGATCGGATTTTTTCCGACGTCGCGTCGGTCTGCGATTATCTTTGGAAAATAGAATATAAACGTAAAGTAGCGGCTTATCGGAAAGACGGTAGGATAGACGGCGATATCGTCGTCCGTAAGTTTGAGCGCGGTTACGCATTTTTTAATACCGATCGAAATGCCGAAAAAACCGTAAGGATTTACGCGGCAAACGAAAGGGCTTTGAAAGTAAAATACGCGGAGAATAAGAAAGACGGGCATATCGTTTTAAACGACGGTTATGCCGACGTATGTTTGTACCCGGGGCAATTGTTATTGGCCGAAAGCGCTGCCGTAAACCGAAGAGAGGACTTTTGCGAAAAAAGATTTCTTCTCGAACCTTTGGAGATCGTCAGGAGGGACCCGAATGCGCTTACCCTGGATAAAGCGTGCTATTCTCTTGACGGAAAAGAATTTTCCGCGTCGTTGCCGGTGATGGAAATCGAAGAAACAGCAGCCAAAAACAAATATACTCGGATATTTGTCCGCTATGAATTCAACGCGGAGTTTATACCGTCCGATTTATGTATCGCGGCGGAACGAGGGGCAAAAAAGATTGAGGTCAACGGGAAGCCTTGTGATTTTTCGTCTGCTTGGTACGTCGATAAATCAATCGGGATCATTCCGATTGCCGGCTGCGCAAAAAAGGGCGTCAATACGGTCGAACTTTTCTTTGAAGCACAAGACGATAATATCCGTACGCCCGAAGCGTTGGACGAGGAAAATGAAATTGCGAGAAATTTATTTTCTTACGGATTGGAAATAGAGAATGTTTATGTTCTGGGTTCGTTTTCCGTAAAGGGCGATAAATTTGCAACGGATAAAAACGTTCTTTATATCGAGAACGATTCCTTTGTTTTAACCAAAGAAAACAAGATCGAGAAAAAGGCGTTGACCGCTCAGGGACTTTGGTTTTATCGCGGGCGGATAGCCGTCAGGATAAAAATTCCCGAAGTGAAAGAAGGAGAGAAAGGATTTATTTCTCTTTCGGGCGGCGGTCATTGTTCGGCGAGTTTGGAGATAGATTCTAAAAAAGCAAAAGATATTTTTTTATATGAAAAAACGGACGTCAGCGAGTACGGAGGAAGATATGCGGATTTGATTTTGACTGTTTCTAACAGAAACCTGCTGGGACCCCATCATCATTGTGCGGGGGAGCCTTCGGTCGTCGGCGGCAATACGTTTCGCGGCGTGAGAGGCTTTGAGGACGAATGGATCGAGAGTCGTTATAAAACTTCTACGGCCATTAAAAAATATGGTTTTGTGCCCAATGAACTTCCCGAAATCTATTTTTATGTCGTAAACGGTAAAGGAAAAAATGAATAGAAGAGAAAGAGTCAATGATTATATAAAGAACCATTGGAAAAATACGGTCAGAACGGAAACTTCGAAAGACGACGAAATTCCCTTGCCCTATCCTAAGACGGTACCGTGCGAGAACCAAAGGTTTACATACTTTTTTTACTGGGATACGTATTTCGCGAATCTCGGATTGTTATACGATATGCCAAAGCAGGCTCTGAATAATTTGCGAAATATGAAGTGTTTGGTCGATCGCTTCGGGTTTATTCCCAATGCGAACTTACATTGTATGTTGAATCGTTCCCAACCTCCGTTGTTTTGCAGCGCAGTTTACGATTATTATCGAATGTATCCGTCCGCAGATACGGTTTGCGAGTTCTTCGGAAGTATGCGGCGCGAATATGAGTTCTGGATGAAATCGAGAAATACCGATTGCGGGTTGAATCAATATTCTTCTTCCGCGACGAAAGAGGAAATCGAACGCTTTGTCGATGAGGTGGCGCTTAGAGGCATACTTAAAAAGAACGATTGCGATGCGTATGAAAAATCAAAGAATTTATTTGCCGAAGCCGAAAGCGGATGGGATTTTTCGCCGCGTTTTGACGGGCGGGCACTTGATTTTGTTCAAGTGGATCTGAATTCCATTCTGTATAGAAATGAAATTATTATCTCCGAATTTGCTAAAATTCTCAATGACAGTGAGTTATCGGAAAGTTTTGCCCGAAAAGCGGATAGACGAAAAAATGCAATGTATCGTTATATGAAAGACTGCGACGGCATATTGCGCGACTACGATTTTATAAACAAAAAACAGTCGGGGATAATCAGCGTGGCAAGTCTTCTGCCGTTTTGGGCGGGAATCATCGACGATCGGGGAGTGTGTGAAAAGATTTTGGGCGTTTTGGAATGCGAAAAGGGGATTGCCGCCTGCGAAAAGTCGGAAGGGAGTATGTTTCAATGGGATTATCCGAATATGTGGCCGCCGCTCGTCTATTTTTCCGTGAAGGCGTTGCAAAATTCCGCCTCGGACGACAGTGCCAGGCGTATAGCGGATAAATACATGAATACGGTCGCGGAAAATTTTGATGCCGGCGGCTGTCTTTATGAAAAGTATTCGTCTGTGACAGGCAAATATTCGAATCAAGAATATGAATCGCCGAAAATGCTCGGGTGGACGGCCGGAGTATTTCGTAATCTGTATGAATGCTTTTATCACTGATAGTATTTAAGAAGAAATATATGGAACTTTTATTGAAAAATGATGTGCCGGTCGAAGATCAGGTCGAAAACCCCATACGCTTTATCGGCGAAAAGGGGTATAAGGTACTCGTCGTCGGAAACTCTATCACACTTCATTCCCCCAAGCCGGAGATAGGCTGGACGGGCGATTTCGGCATGGCGGCAAGCTGCGAAGAAGCGGATTTTGTTCATAGGCTGTATACGCTATGTTCTGAGCGCGGGAAAACCCGGATGTGTATTTTGCAGGCTTCGGTTTTTGAAAAATATTATTATCGGGACTTTATATTTGACGAATACCGCGCCGCAAAAGATTTTGCCGCAGACTGTGTCATTATGCGTATTTCGGAAAACGTCGCGCCCGCTTCTAAGCGTTCGGATATATTTTTGAAGCGTTATAAGCAGTTTGCCGGATATTTAAGCGGAGAAAACGCAAAACTTATTTTTACAACGGGGTTTTGGAAAAACGAATTCGCAGATCCTATCATCAAGCGAGCGGCTTTGGATTGTAAGGCTGAGCTTGTCGAGCTGGGAGATTTGGGCGAGGACAGCGCTATGCGTGCGGACGGACTTTTTGAGCATAAAGGCGTCGCTATGCATCCCGGCGACAGGGGAATGGCGGCGATTGCAAAACGTATTTTTTCGGTTATATAGATGTTTTGCAATAAGACTCCAAGAAGTCCGTCGCGATAAAATTTTTTATCAGAGTGTGAGTTTATGGAAATGAGTATGGATAAAAAAATCCCTCCCTTTTTTTTGGGAATAGAAGGATTCGAGGCGGGACATAGCGCCGCGGAAAGCCTTACAAACAGTGCGCAGACGGCTCGTTGTATTTTAGAGGGCGATAGGTGGAAACATGAAGCAAGCGGACTTTGCGTTTTCCTTTTGCCCTCGGACGAAAAGCTCGTTTTAAAGAACGAAGGAAAGGAAGAAAGAATAATCGCGCATTTCTCGCGGCGGGTTTCTTTGAAAATAACTCCCTCTTCCCCTCGGGATACGATCATTCATTATTTTACCAGCTGTTGGCAGAGTGAGTTTCAATATCATGCGCTCACATTGGAGGACGCGGAACTTTTTCCCGCCTCGGTACATCCCATCGTTAAAAGTTTTTCGATGATCTCAAAAGGTTCGTATACGACGTGTACCTATATTCCCTTTGTGGCAATTGAAAACAAGCGAAGCGGAAAGACGCTCTTTCTTTCCCTGGAACCTACTGCAAATTGGAAAATAGAGGTAGGTATTCAAGGTGATTTTGCATATATTTCCGCCGGTGAGATAGACGGCCGTCATTTAGATACGGTAAAAATACTTGCCTCGGGGGAAAGTTATCTTTCGCCCAGAGTCCTTTCTGGTCGAGGGCGGACTTAATGAGGCGATAAAAATTTTGACGATAAAAAAGCGCGGGGAAAAATGCGGCGCAGCGTATCCCGTCGTGTTCAATGATTATATGAACTGCCTTTGGGCGCAACCTTGTTCGGAAAAAACATATCCTTTAATTGAGGCGGCCGCGGAGGCAGGCGCCGAGGTGTTTTGTATCGACGAGGGATGGGAATACGAGAAAGAAGAGGATAGAACAAACAGATTAGGAGATTGGAGGTATTCAAAAACACTCTTTGGAAAAGACGGCTTTTTTAAGGTGATAGAAACAATAAAGTTTAAAGGAATGATTCCCGGACTTTGGCTGGAAATGGAAGTGGCCGGCGAAAATTCGGAAGTCTATAAAAAGAGCGACGATTGGTTTTTGACCCGAAACGGAGTGCGCGTAGGCGGCGGGGCTCGGGTATTTCTCGATTTTCGTAATCCGTATGTTCGCGAATATATGTTGGAAAAAGTCAGGTTCTATTACAATGCGGGGATCCGTTTTATCAAAAACGATTATAACGATTGCATCGGGAACAGCGGTTTCGACGGGGTGGAATATACCCGGGCGGTGAGAGAATTTTATACGGAGCTTAGGAGAGAATTTCCTGATTTGATGCTTGAAAACTGCGCTTCGGGAGGAATGCGCGCCGATTATGATATGCTTCGCATTTTTGATATCCAAAGCACTTCCGATCAGGAAATTGCCGCAAATTATCCGTCGATCGCGCAGGGCGCTTTGGCGCATATTCCATCTGAAAAAGCGGGAATGTGGGCGTATCCGTATCCGCATTTGTATGACGATTTTCACCGCGGAAAAGAGTTTGCTCCCGATCAATACGATGAGGAAAGTATCGTTTACACCATGCTCGTGGGGATGAGCGGCGTCTTATATCTTTCCGGCAGAATAGATAAGGGAGCATCTTCCGGAAAAGCCCTGATAAAAGAGGGCGTGACGGTGTATAAAAAGATACGGAAGTTTACGGCTGAGGCTTATCCTAGTTTTCCAAACGGTTTCGTGCGGATTCCCGAAAAACAGAAAGCCGTGGTTATTTTATTTAGAAAAGAGAAGAGCAATACAGGTTTGCTGTTTGTTTGGCGGCAAGAGGGGAATGCTGAAATTATTATTCCCGTCGCGGCAAAGAGCGCTGTTTTGCTCTATCCTAAGTCGGCAAAAGAAAGGGCAATATGCGGCAGTTCTATAAAGTTGAATTTTGGCAGACCTTACATGGGAAGGCTTTTCGAAATAGAATTTTGATAAGAGTGGTCAAACCGTTTGGAAAACTGTTCTGCACAGGTATAAAGCAAAAAAACGCCAAAATGATGAAATCAATAAAAAATGGGATACTTAGAGTATCCCGTTTTTTTGTAAGCCAAAAATAGCGCATAAGATAATGGCGGAAGGGAAATTTAGTGGAAAAAAATCTGCCGATAAACGTATATTTTTTTGTGCTATAATAAAATCGTAAGAACAGGAATCATAAAAACGTTTATATTCGGTTCGCCGTGTTAAAAATCAGAAAGAAGCTTTTAAGAAAAGAGGAACAAGCGAGTGGAAAGCAACGCATAAGCGAGAGGGATAGGATAAGAGGAATGAAAGTGAGTACACAAAAGTCGGTGCAAATATATTGTCCGAATTGCGGAAACAGGATAGAGGGAAATAGAGGAGAGAACGGAGTCCTGCGTCGAACGTGTAAGAAGTGCGGGGCAGCGGTTGTGAGTAAACAGAAAAAGAAAAATGAGATAGAAGTAAAGATAATAAAACAATAAAATCATCGTTGTAAGTCCACACGGCGGTCATGCTGAAACAGTGCATTAGTAAATCCGGTCGTCCATAGACGGCAATAAGAGTTCGTAAAACGTCTAAAAGGCGTCAGAGCAAGACCTGAATAAGCGTCTTGGCGAACAGTCCGCCTCCAAGAACCGGGGCGCTGTTTGTCAAGACGCTTTTTTTGAAAAAAAATTTAAAAAAGTTTTTTGTTTCGGGCACAACCTGCACGAAAAGGAGTGGAAAATAGATTCTGAAAGAACAGAAACGAGAAGGATGCAATCTCGTCCTATAAACGAATAAAAAAGGGAGGTGAACCCGATGCGCTAAAAAACAAAAAGAGTTATATAGAACAGATCGGCATACAGGCTTTATAAACAACGATAAAAAATAAAAAAAAAGGAATCAAAGAAAATGGGAAGTATCAAATTAAAAAATATAAACGAAGAAGTAATACAAGAGCAGTCGGAAGAAATAAAGGCGGTTCAAGAACAAGCAATGATGACGGAAGAAACTCTCAAAAGGGAGAAAACCTGGGAAGATCCGGCGGTTTTGAGCGAAGACGAAGAACACATCAACGAACACTCGCGGCATTATCTGCTCAATAACAACACGGCGAAAAGCATATTCAGCGCGATGCCTGTCAATTATTACGACGAAGAAGAAAAGGAATGGAAAGAGATAGACAATTCCCTGGAAGAGAAAGAGGACGGGTATGAAGCGAAGTGCGGCAAATTCACAACCAAGGTTTCCAAAGCGGAAAAGGGAAAGAAAGTAGAGATCAACGGGAGAGATTTGTCTTTATCGTGGGAGTATCTTGGCAAGCAAAAGGCAGAGGGCGAAAAAACGTTCTTAAATGCGGCAGGTATGTCGATGGAGATAGAGGGAGCGAAAGCAGGGACTTCCTCCGTGCTCCAAGTGGAAAAGAGCGTAAAGGGAGCTGTAAACAGTAAGATAAGCCGAGCGGTATACGAAAATGTAGAGGAAAATACGGATATCGAGTATAAACTGCAAGGGAATAACGTCAAGGAAAACATCCTCGTAAAAGAGAGGGCGGAGGAGTATAAATACCGGTTTGCATTGAACACGCAAGGCTTGAAAATGCGTCTGTCGGAAGATAATACCCATCTCGAATTGTATGGGGAAACGGAAAAAGAGAACGGAGAAAAGGAAGAAAAACGTGTGTTTACGATTCCTTGTCCGTATATGTACGACGCAAACGGAGAAAACAGCGAGGAGGTGTATTACGAATTGGCCCCCGAAACCGAGGGCAAGTATTTGTTTACAGTGGTTGCGAGCGCGGAGTGGATAAACGCGCCCGAGAGAGTTTTCCCCGTCACGATCGATCCGCAGATTATCACCAACAATACGAATTTAATTGCAAGAAAGATACAATACAGGACTATTTCTTCTTCGAGTTCGGGAACGAGTACGAGCGCATGGAGAGATACTTCCGGATATTCCTATATTAAAGTGCAGAAAAATTCATCGATAGAATACAGGACGTGTCTGACGATAAAAAGAAGTCAGATGAACATATTAAGAGATCGAATCGTGGGCGTGAAATTGATACTGATACCTGTGGGAAGTTTCAGCGGATACATGAGAGTAAACGGAAGCTATAAATATTATAATAGCAGCAACGGGAATTGGGAAGAAGATATAACAAATACATTTAAAAGTTATTCTGATACAAGCGATTTTACTATCTATGTGGAACCGTCTTATTATACCTATGAGTATATTAATGGGAATTTTACAGAAAGTCCGATTATCGAGATCGAGTATTTAACTAATGAGAATACGATTCCTACAAAGACAACGTTTACGCTTGCAGGAATTGCTGAAGGAGAAGTAAATCTTGCAACGGGAGAGATAGCAACGATTATTTCCGACGTCGCGGCCGCGGACTCGGTGATGGGATTGGGGATTTCGCATATCTATAAAAAAAGCGCGGAAAATAGATTCGTGGGGGATAATTTTAGATTAAGCCTCGATGAAACGTTTATCAAGAAAGACGGGAATAGTGTAGTGGACGCGGATTATATCTATACGGATGCGAAAGGAGATAAACACGGGTTTAAAGATTATTATTACTATATAAATAATGACAATAAAAAGGTATACATAACCGCCGATAAATCGAATATCGTAGTGGAAGCAGACGGAACGCTGAAATATAACGGAAACAAAGCGTATGCGGAATATAAATCTTCTACGGGATTGAAAGCGATCACAAAAATCGAGGGCTTTAAAAATTATAAATTCTTAGAACAAAGAAATGACGACTATAAGCAGCTGGAAGAACAGGTAAAAAGTTATCACAATGCTTGGAAAGAATTTGTAGTGATGAACACGTCGGATGGAACATACAATGTGAACAACGATATAACGTCTACAGAGATTTTCGGAACTTATACGAGCAATCAAATGCCGATTCCGAAGAGCGAAGCGTTACAGTATCAGTCTTTAAAACTTCAAGAAAAGTCCATGCAGGAAGTTTATAACAATGCTTCCATCATTCCGGAAAAGTCTAACGTAGAAAAAAGATTGGCGTCCCTTCAACTGTCTTTGTATGAACTGAATCTGAAACTGCAAAGATATTTATTGCCCGAATTAAAAGTCTATTTTGCAGGTACAGGTATATGGCAAGCTATAAATACAGTTATACAAAATATAAATGAAAAGAATGAAGTTATTAGAAATGCTATAGAAAATGACGATATTATTTCAGAAACAGGTTATGAGATGTTTGAGACCGACAGTTTTTATAAGCTCATAGATCGACCGGCAGAAGAAGACCCTGATATCGAAGTATCGGGATTGGAGATAAAAGCACAATTCAGACAAAGAAATTTAATATTAAAAGAAATAGATTCTTTGAAAACACAGGGTCCGAAAGAAGTAGGCATAGTTCAAGAACAACTGAAAGTAATAAGAAATAAAAAGTCCTTCTATATCGATCAGGTACAGAGCTATTATAAAGAATACGTCGCTAAAAACGAGCAATTAGAGCAAATGAAGCGCCAAACGCCTGTCAATTTCCTTACTAACGGACAAATTATCAAAGGATATAACGAAAGCGGAAATCTTGTGGCCGTTTATGATCATTATGAGAATTATGCGATAATAGAGTATGAAAAATATTATCTCGATTATTCTTCAGGCGTAAGGATTGCGCGCGTTTATAATAATAACGAAAAAACGGTAACGTTTACGTATACTCCAAAGAATAAACTTTCTGCCATTATGGATACGCGGGGCAGAAAAGTTGCGTATAGCTATGATACGGCAGGGAAAAAATTAGAGAAAATAAAATACGATACGGGAAAGGAAGTAAAGATTGGCTATTCCGACAATAATATTGCGTGGGTGGAAGAAACGGCTAATGCCTTGAAAACGACTCTGTCCTATGAGGGGAATAAACTGAGATATATTTATAATTATTCCACGATAAACGGGATTCCCAAAACGAATGCTTCCGCCGTAACTAACTTACTTTCGTCGATTACAATCAGTTATTTTCAAGCAACGAATACGGATATGAATTACACACTCGTAACGGAAGATACCAATAAGGAGAAGTATATATTCGATAGTGAACGAAATTGCACAGCATATTATTTGGAAGAAAACGGAGTCGTAACGAAAGCGGAACAGTATGAATATGTGCCGTACTGGAAGGGAACGACGGCTCAAGATGATCCGAAAAGTATAGTGACTCAAGCAAAGAAGGATACGCTTTATAAAACAGCGCTAAATTCGTTTATCTTTGCCGAGGGAGATACGGAAACTACGACGCCGGATCAGTTTAATAACGCCTTGAGGAAAACGACGAACGCAATAAAACTGAACGACTCCGGAAGCAATACGCAGACGACGACGGTAGATTATATCTACGACGACGATCAAAAGCTGACGGAAGAAAAGACGACGATTGTGACGACAGCGCCCGCAAAAACGCTTGTCGCGTATAAGAAATACAATTATAATGCGCAGGGTTTGGTAATTCGGACGGAGAGTTATGTGGAAGACGAGGAAAAGACGCGGGGGAAAACGATAGAAGAAACAGTATACGACGAGAAAGGAAACATAGAAAAATCGTATACGTATAACACTTTGGATCCTTCGTCCAAATTCTATACGGAGAGCGAATATGCGGAAGACGGGAAGCTACTTGCAGAGAAAGGCGAGTCGGGCGAGAATAGAACGAAGTACGAGTATGTAAAAGGAACCAATATCGTAAACACGCAAATTCAGCCTAACGGAAGCAAACTTGCTTATGGATACGGGGAGGATGGCGCGGCAATTTCTATAACGCAAAGCACAGAGGAAGGAGAAGAGAACAGCAATCAGACACATTATACGTATGGGGAAATTATAGAAGTGAGAAGCGGAAACAATGAGATACAGTATACATACGATAATAAGCGCCGATTGAAGTCTGTAAATCTGAACGGCAAGGAAAACTACGTACAATACGATTATCAGGAAAAGGTTTCGGAAGCAGTAAACGGAAGCAACAAGACCGTCAACAAAGCGACGGCGACATATGCCCCTCGGAACGGAGGCGCTTCGGAGGTATTTATAACCTGTGAGGATTTGCGGGGGAACGTATTGAAAACCACTTATGGAACGAATAGCGTAGAATATATCTATGATACGACGGATAGATTGACGGGGGTGAAAGATAAAGTATCGGGAACACTCACGAGAGAATATGCTTATACCTATGATACGTTGGACCGAATGACAGCATATACGGAAACAAAGGGGTCAGAGGTAATATTACAATACGCGCGTAATTATAATAATAACGGTCGGGTGGACAG
>CAJLRM010000013.1 GCA_905209085.1 uncultured Eubacteriales bacterium | reverse complement strand
ACCGCCTATTACTATAATAGGCGGTCGAAAACGAGCGCGGAGAAGAGTGCCTGTGGTCGTATCTTTCAAAGAGATACGGGAACTATGGCGATAAGACTATATGTATACAATCAAGTTGCATACGAAAGAACGAAGCGTTTTTGACGGAGGGCAAAGCCGCGATAAAGGATCTGCTGTTACGGTAATAAGAAAATCAAAAGATAAAAGGGCAAAAGCGTCGGGAAAGACGAAAGAAAATTCGCGTGCGAATCCCGCCGCATGAAGCTGATAAGACGGGAGGGAGGGAAAGATGAATAAAAATAGAATCGCCGGAATGCTTATTACGGCTGTGACGCTGTTGATCGTCGCAGGGGTATTGCTGGGAATAGATATCTGGAAGAAAGAAGGGAACGTGAAACAGGTGACGCTGACGGTAGACGGGGAAACGCGGGAAAGCCTGTCCGTTTCGCTTACGGATTTTTATCCGGGGGAAACCCGCGAATACGTGGTGAATCTGATTTGTCGCGACGAAGGCAGTTATGAGGTAGCGGTAAAGTTTGAAAAAAAAGGGGACGGGAATCTGGACGAGTACATAACGGCGGAGATAGAAACACAGGGAACCCGCGCGGGCGGAAAAACGTTGAAAGAATATTTTGAGGGCGAAACGCTGACCCGGACGTGCGAGGCGAAAGCGGAAGAAGAGATCAATCTGGCGATCCGATACGCGATGCCTTCGGCAGTGGGAAATGAGGCGCAGAAAGCGAGTTGCGGATTCGACGTCGTCATCACCGTAATAAGGAAGTAGGCGGGTGCGGATATGGCGGAAAAGGTGAAAGGAAAAAGTCGGCTGCGAAAAATTTTCGGGGCGATAAGAAATATAGCGATCTATCTGTTTTTTGCGTTTTGTCTGGCGTCGCTGGCGATCGCGGTGATGTCGAAGAAAGACGCGGACGGCACGGTAACCGTGTTCGGCAGACAAATGAGGATAGTGCTGTCGCCGTCGATGGAAAAATGCGACGCGACGGATGTGAGCGGATACGAGATCAAAGATATCCGGGTAAAGTCGATGGTGTTTATCGAAACGGTGCCGACGGAGGAACAAGCCGCGACGGAATGGTACGGAAAACTGAAAGCGGGGGATGTCTTGACTTTCAAATACGTGTATGCTAGGCAGGAAACGATCACGCACCGAATCACGGAGATAACGGAAAAGCCCACGGGCGGGTACGTCATAAAATTGGAGGGCGACAATAAAAATTCGGATACGGAAACGCTTGCGCAGACGATAGACACGTCGCTTACGGACAGCCCGAATTACGTAGTGGGAAAGGTGACGGGGCAAAGTTATGTCCTGGGACTGCTGATAACGGCGTTGAAAAGCCCCGTTGGGCTCGTTTGCATCGTGATCGTACCGTGTACGATCATCGTAATATTTGAAATCATCCGAATCGTGGGCGCGGTGACGGAAGAAAAGAAGAAAAAGCAACTTGAACAACAGGCGGAAAAAGATCGCGAATTGGAGGAACTGAAACGCCGCCTGGCGGAATTAAGCGGCGAACACGAAGCCGAAAAGACGCAAGCGGAAGATCGGGAGGAAAAATAAAATGCGGATATTGGCGTGGTTATTTGTAATCGTCGCGGGAAGTTTCAGCATATTTACGATAGGTTTTGTGATCGCGGATGCCATCGCGGAACGCCGTCGGAAAAGAGTCGAAGACGGGGAATCTGAGGCGGCACCCTCAGACCGCGCCGCGGCGAAACCGACCTCGGGAACGATTGTTCCCGAAGTAAAAACCACGGAACTTTCCGCCGAGAACGAAGCAAAGCTTTCGGCTACGGTGCTGTGCGGTATGCCCGAAAATTCGGACGCAGCGGGCGAGCCGTTGGGATATCTGGTGTACGGTAAGGAAACGAACGGCGGGCTGCCGGAGTGCGGATTTCTGCCGATCCCTTCCGAACGTACGCGAAAGGAAGGATAATTTCGTCGCTTGCGGCGGAAATTATAAAGAAAATGATACAAGGAGGAGGTGAGAAAAACTATGACAAAACGAATGAGGGCGTTTCTTTTATCGTTTGCAACGATATTGTTGGGTCTGTCGTTGGCGGTGGGGGGTACGTTTGCGTTGTTTTCGGATACGGCGACGGTGAACAATCATTTGTCCGCGGGAGATTTGAAAGTCGGCTTGTTCAGAACGGAATATACGGAACATATTTTGGACGCGGACGGACTGATGACGGACCGAACGGATACGACGAAAGCGGATTTGAGAGCGGACGGCGCAAAGCTGTTCAACGTCGACAACGCCGTACCGACAAGCAGTTATACGGCGACGATAGAAGTAAGCAATCTCGGAAGCGTGGCATTCGATTACGGCGTGCGGATTTTGTGGAATGCCGACGCGACGGCCACAGACGAACAAAAGTTGTTTGCAAAACAAATGACGATTACGGTCTGCGCCGCCGACGGAACGCCCTTAAAAGAATTTGCGCTTTCGGATTGCGCGGAAAACGATGTTTTGCTCGGTTCCGTTCTCGCGAACGCTTCGACGCAAAGCTTTATCGTAAAAGCGGAGTTTGAAGACAGCGCGGACAATAACGGAGCGCAGCGCGTCACGATCGATTTCGATTTGCAGGTTTACGCGACGCAAAAAACGGATTAGGCGGGGGAAAATAAAGACCGACGAGAA
Source organism: uncultured Eubacteriales bacterium (assembly GCA_905209085.1). Lineage (GTDB taxonomy): Bacteria > Bacillota > Clostridia > Christensenellales > Borkfalkiaceae > Scatosoma. The sequence continues at coordinate 46,718 of CAJLRM010000013.1, read as the reverse complement.
ACGCGGCGGCGTTTACGGATTGCGTACACCGTGAAACAACAAATTAATCCGAATTTTTATAGGAGAAATCACAATGAAAAAGAAAGTATTGCTTACCTCGATCCTTTCGATAGCGTGCTGCGCGAGCCTGATAACGGGCGCGACGTTCGCGCTTTTTACAAGCGAATCTAATGTAAACATCGCCGTTACTTCCGGTAAAGTGGACGTAAAAGCGACGATTGACAAAACGAGCCTTGAAACTTATTCCGGGAAATGGAACGCAGAAACAAGCGCTTATGACAGCGTCAAACAGACTGAGAAGGGCGCTTTCGTCAACGGCGGCACGGCTGTAATTGACGGCTCGACGCTTACGCTCGACAAAATGACGCCCATGGATAAGGCGACGTTTAAAATTGACATCACCAACAACTCGAACGTGGCGTTCAAACAGAGAATTTCTTTTTCCTGCGCAGACGCGGAGCAGGGATTTTTCGATCAATTGCTTGTGGGACTGAGCGACAACGGAACGGATTATACATATTACGGCGATTATACGACGGCGTGGGAAACGGGTGCGGCGGTTGCCGAAGTCCCCGAGGTGACGTATAAATATATGTCGATCGAACTTCCCGAATATGTAGGAAACGCGTGGCAGGGAAAAACCTGCAATCTTTCCGTTTCGGTAGAGGCTATCCAGGGCAACGCCGTAACGACGGGCGATGCGAGCGCTTCTCTCGTCCGTTTGGCGAATACGCAGGCGGAACTCGACGCCGCCGTCGCGGAAATGAAAGACGGAGATACGGTCGTTTTGTCGGGCGGCGAATGGACGACGGCGAATATCTCTTATCAAGACGCGAAAGCCATCAAAGTCCAAGGGTATAAAGTCGGAACGATGACGATCAACGCGCCTAACGGCAGCGTGGCGTTGTATTGCGACGCGGAAACGTTGAACGTCGAGGCAATCGCGTCCAGTTCTTTGCACGTGTACGGAAAAGTGAACGCGCTGACGTTGAATCAGGGACGCGCCGTTCTGGAAACGGGCGCGGCGGTGACGGCGGTCAAAGCGGCGCCCGCGGCGGAGCAGACGGCGAAAATCGAGATTGCGGAAAAGGTGGAGGTGTCGTCAGTTGTTATCGCGCCCGCCGATCCTGCAGCAAAAATCGAAATCGTAAACGCCGGCACGGTGGCGGAGTTGACTGCCGAAGGCGCGCCTTCTTCCGACAATACGGTAATTTTCAACGAAAACGCCGGCAATATTATTGTGAACAACGTTTCGGACGTATCGGTGGGCACGATTACGAACGGAATGATAAAAGTCGGCGACGAAAATACTCTTACGGCCGCGCTTGCAATAGCGGGTGAAACGGATGAAATTTTACTGACTAACAATATTACGCTTGCAAAAGCCATTGAAATTACCCGAAGCGTTACCATTAACGGCGGCGACGGCAAATATAGTTTGTCGGTTCCCAATGGGGATAGTAATCGCGTTATCAATCTTAAAGCAAGACAAGGAAAGCGACCAATTAAGCATATTTGACCCGCACGCCTCGTTTACCGGCGGCAAGTAATAACGACGCAAGACTACAAGCAGCGCATTTAATGCGCTGCTTGTAGTATCAGGGGGATACCCGAAACTGAAATACCCCGCGTTTTCCGCGGGGATATTTATTGTTTCATAAGAAGATAAAGGTAAGAAATAAAAAATCCTTTTTGTCTTGCGGGCAGCGAAAAAATATTTTTTGAGGAACCCGAAAAGAAACGAAAAAAGGGCGGGGAACAAGTCCCGTCCCGCCCGTATGTCGAACAATATGAAAAGGATTTTTTCAGCGAAAAATGCCCAAAACAGCCCGAAAAAGCGAAAAAACACGCAAAAAGGAGCGTAGATAAACGCTCCTTTTTCGTATGTCTGAATGGTGCACCTTCAGGGACTCGAACCCTGGGCCCAATGATTAAGAGTCATTTGCTCTACCAACTGAGCTAAAGGTGCATAAATGGTGGTCCATCCGAGTCTCGAACTCGGGACACCTTGATTAAAAATCAAGTGCTCTACCAACTGAGCTAATGGGCCTTTTATGACTTGCCGAAACTGGCTGGGGTGGCAAGATTTGAACTTACGAATGCCGGAATCAAAATCCGGTGCCTTAACCGCTTGGCTACACCCCAATAAATAAATGGGGCGGGCGACAAGAATCGAACTTGCGACCTCCAGGGCCACAATCTGGCGCTCTAACCAACTGAGCTACGCCCGCCGTTTATTTTGGTGCGCCTGAAGAGATTCGAACCCCTGACACACGGCTTAGAAGGCCGTTGCTCTATCCAACTGAGCTACAGGCGCATAGCTTGACACTTAGCCGAGAAACGGCAGAATGATTCGCGCCGGTTTCCTGAGAAAGTCAGTGGAGCGGGTGATGGGAATCGGACCCACGCAACCAGCTTGGAAGGCTGGAATTCTACCATTGAACTACACCCGCATAGTTGTATTCGGTGCTGTATCAACAACGCTTGTATATAATAGCACTAATCGAAATAATTGTCAAATAATTTTCGCGCTTTTTTTTAAATTTTTGCCAAAAAATTTTCCTGTTTGTCCCATGTATCGAAACTTTCATAAAATGTTAAAAACGAACTCAAAAAAAGCGGGAGGGCAAATATTGGCAATTCATTTTCAAAAGAGAAGAAATGTATGGTATAATAAAAAAGGCAGAAAAGGGCGGGGAATCCGTCGGCATCTTTCTGCCGCAGCCGAAAAGAGGTGACCCATGAAAACACTTTACGTATCCGACCTGGACGGCACCTTAATCACCCGCGGCGAGCGCATTCCCGAGTACAGTCTTGGCGTTTTGAACGAGCTTATCCGTCAGGGGCTGTCCTTCACGTACGCCACGGCTCGGTCTTTGGCGTCGGCGGAGAGCGCCGTCAGGGGGCTTCGACACACCCTTCCCGTGATTGTCTACAACGGAGCGCTCATCATCGAGGCGGCGTCGCGCAAGGTCTTGCATTCCGTCACATTTCGCAGGGAAACGGAGGAAGCGCTTGTCGCGCGGCTCGACGGATTCGGCGTTTCGCCCGTAGTGCACGCCTGCGAAAACGGCGAAGACAAAATCTTTTGGGTGCGGGGCAGGGAATCCGCGGGACAGCTTCGCTATCTTTCCCGCAGGGCGGGGGACAAACGTCTGGCGCCCGTCTTTTCCGAGCGCGAGCTCTTTCGCGGCGACGCGTATTTTTTTGCGTGCAACGGCGCCTATGAGCAGATGAAACAAATTCACGACGAACTGGAAAAAATCGGCGTGTATTGCCGCATTTATCCCGAAAAATACCGCAGCGACTATTGGCTGGAAATCCTTCCGGAAGGCGCGACGAAAGCGAATGCCGTCGTAAAGCTCAAAGAGCTTTTCGCCTATGACAGGCTCGTCTGTTTCGGGGATTCCGCCAACGATTCCGAAATGTTCGACGTCTGCGACGAAAAATACGCCGTGGAAAACGCGGATGAATGGCTGAAAGGCAAGGCGACGGGCGTCATCGGCTACTGCGAGGAGGACGGAGTGGCGAAATGGCTGGCGAAAAACGCGGAATTCGCCCGCTGAACGGGCAGGGCTTCTTCTTTCTTCTCAAACGCTTTTAAACGCGCAAAAATGCCCCTTACGCGACGAAAAAGGTGAATCCGGAGCGGAATGCGAGGACCCACAAATAAACGTTGAGAACGCCTAAAATGGGCATTAAAAGCATCAGGAAAAGGCTTTTGAGCCGATACTTGAAAATAAACATACAGACATAGATGGTGATCGCTCCGCCGAGAAATCCCGTGAGGACAAGCCTGCCGTCCGAAGATTTATTCGGCTGTTCGTCCGTGTAGTCGTCTTTCAGCCCCTTAATGAGGAGAAAAGAATAGAAGTTGATGGCGAGAATATAAGCGATGAAAAATAAATAAAGAATCAGCATACTTTCAGTATGTTCCGTTTTCGCAAAAAATAAAAGAGGTGGATATAAGTTATGACAATGAAGAAAAGAGCTTTGGTAAGTGTTTCGGACAAGACGGGCGTCGTCGATTTCTGCAAAAGGCTGTCGGCGTGCGGCTACGAGATCGTTTCCACGGGCGGCACCGCGAAGGCGTTGACGGACGCGGGGCTTCCCGTCGTCGGCATCAGCGACGTCACGGGCTTTCCCGAGTGTCTGGACGGCAGGGTCAAGACGCTGCACCCGGCGGTGCACGCGGGGCTTCTCGCCATGCGTTCGAATCCCGAGCATATGTCGCAGCTGGAAAAACTGGGCATCAACACCATCGACATCGTGGTCGTCAACCTCTATCCCTTCAAGGCGACGATTTCAAAGCCCGGCGTGACTTTTGCGGACGCGGTGGAGAACATCGACATCGGCGGACCCACCATGATCCGCGCCGCCGCGAAAAATTATCAGGACGTGGCGGTCGTCGTCGATCCAAGGGATTATGAAAGGGTGCTCTCGGAGCTGGAAGCGGGCGGTATTACTTTGGAAACGAAGAAGTATCTGCAATACAAAGTATTCGCGCATACTGCCGTATACGACAGCTTGATCTCCAATTATCTCGCGCAGCAGCTGGGCATCCGTTTCCCCGAAAGCGTGACGTTCGCTTACGAGAAGGCGCAGGATATGCGTTACGGAGAAAATCCCCATCAGGGCGCGTCCTATTATAACGAAGAATTTATCCGTGTAGGCTCTCTTTCCAAGGCGAAACAGCTTTGGGGCAAGGAGCTTTCCTATAACAATATCAACGACGCCAACGGCGCTTTGGAACTCGTCAAGGAATTCGACGAGCCCTGCGTCGTCGCCAGCAAGCACGCCAATCCCTGCGGCGTGGGCGTGGGCGAGAATATTTACGAGGCGTATATCAAGGCATATGAATCCGATCCCGTTTCCGTGTTCGGCGGCATTCTCGCCATCAACGGCATAGTGGACGAAAGGACTGCGGCGGAGATCAATAAGATTTTTATCGAGATCGTCATCGCGGAGGGGTATACGCCCGAGGCGCTCGCCGTTCTTAAAACCAAGAAAAATATCCGCATTCTCGAATTGCCCGACATCCGCGCCCGCCGTGAAGAGAGCGCCTACGATATGAAGAAAGTGTACGGCGGTCTGTTGATTCAGGATTACGACGAAACGCTCTATGACGAGGCGGACGTCAAAGTCGTCACCAAACGCGCGCCGACGAACGCGGAGAGGAAGGCGCTTCTGTTCAACTGGAAAGTCGTCAAATATACCAAGTCAAACGCCATCGTCATCGGCAAAGAGGACAGGACGACGGGCATCGGCATGGGACAGACCAATCGCATCTGGGCGGCTCAGCAGGCGATAGAGCACGCAGGCGAGGAAGCGAAAGGCTCCGTAATGGCTTCCGACGCTTTCTTTCCCTTCCCCGACTGTGTGGAGGAGTGCGTCAAAGCGGGAATCACGGCGATCATTCAGCCGGGCGGGAGTATCCGCGATCAGCTTTCGATCGACGCCTGCGACGAAGCGGGCATCGCGATGATCTTCGTCGGACAGCGTCATTTCCGCCATTGAGTTTTTCTCGCGCGCAAGGACGCGCGCTGAAATCCCGGACAAAACGAAAAAAGAAATTTCTTTTTCGTTTGTTCTTTGCTGTGCAAGGCGATAATAGAGAAAAAAGGCGGAAGGTGAAACGTGGAAATTTTTTTGATATTGACCTTTTTATTTGCGGTCGGCGCACTGTGCGGCTGGGTGCTGGAACTATTTTTCCGCCGCTTCAACAGTAAGAAGTGGATAAATCCCGGATTTTTGCACGGCCCTTATCTGCCGCTGTACGGATTCGGGCTGGCGCTCCTCTTTCTCATCGCGCGCATTCCGCTGGGCGGCATTTCCGCCGTTTGGCTGCGCTATGTCGTTCTGCTGGCGGTCATCTGCGCGGTCATGACGGGAATCGAATACGTGGCGGGATTAGTCTTTATCAAGGGCATGGGAATCAAGCTCTGGGATTATTCCAAACGTCCCGGAAATATTCAGGGAATCATTTGTCCGCTGTTTTCCTTCTTCTGGACGCTGATCGGCGGCGCGTACGTGTTTCTGCTCGATCCGCTCGTCTATCGCATGGTGGGCTGGTTTACGAATAATATTTACTATTCCTTTTTCGTCGGCATCTTTTTCGGGCTCTTTTTCTGGGACCTCGCCTCTACGCTCAAACTTTCGACGAAGATCAGAAAGTTCGCCAAGGACAATCAAATCGCCGTCAAGTACGAGGAACTTAAACTGATGATCAAAAGTTCCCTCGATACAGAAAAGCTGAAAAGCAGTTTCATCAATCCGTTCAAGGCGTCCGGGGAAACCATCAAGGCGACGCTCGCCCGCTACAAAGAAAATTTCAGGAACGGGGAATATGGCCACGGCAGGAGAAAGCAGTCGAAAAAGGGCGCGGATAACCCGTCGGAAAGCGGCGGCGAAGAATCCGAAAAAGATTCTTCCGAGTAAGAAGGTTGCACAAAAAAGACGGGCTTTTTCCGAACGCAGGGAAAGCCCGTCATAAAATTTTTTCAAAACGATCGTTTTCCGCGGTTTGCGGAAAAAGGAGAGCGTATGTGTCGGGAGTGTTATACCTCGCGCAGCCGGAGCACGCCGCTGCTGAACGCGAGGGAATGTCTTTGCAACCATATGCAGTATATCTGCGGAAGCTGCGGTCGTTGTATCTGTATTCAAACGGAAGAAAAACGGGGACTGCAAAGGTGGAATTTTCCCTTTCGTTCGATAGAGATTGCGAAACTCTATTTGAGAACGGCCGATTATACGAGAAAAAGAGCTTGTGGGATCTATGAAATACGAAACGGGAAAGGCAGGGTTTCCTATAAAATTTTTGCGGATGAAGAAGAACTGCAAAGTTACCTGAAAAAGAATCCCGATAAACGCTGCCCGCAGGACGTCCCCGTATTTTCTGTAAGAAACTATAAAGAATATTCCGCCGCAAAGGTGCGGAAGCTGTCGGCGGACGAGGCGGAAAAATATCTTTCCGAACGCGGAGAAACAACTCTTTGAAGAAAAAGACTCGTTTTGCCGAAATTCCTTTTGCAAAGCTTTTAAAAGGCGGATAAACGCAAGCGTTTTCGTGCCTGTTTTTGCCGAAAAAACGCGGCTCGAAACAAACGAAAAAATAAAAACCGCCTCGTGCAAAAGGGGGCGATTTTCTCATAAATCGGTTTTAAAAAAGCGCAAGGAATTTTCCCGAGGAACGCAAAGGAAAATTCGGGCGCATAAAAAGCTCTCCTTCAAAGAGCGGAGGAAAAAAAAGAAAAAGAGGGGCGAAATGCCTTGAAAAGCTATGGCTTTGCGGCGGCCGCTTCCTTTTCCGCCTTGTATTCGGCTATCGCTTTGGCGAGCTGATCGGGGCAGGAAGTGCCGTTGCGGCATCTGATGCCAGCCAAAAGGTCTTGGATGTCGTCGATATTTTTGCCCTCGACGAGTCGGGCGATTCCTTGCAGGTTTCCGCCGCAGCCACCGATAAAGCGCACATTGTGCAGCTTGTTGTCCGCGTCGACGTCGAAGAGAATCTGTCTTGAACAGGTCCCCTTAGTAGAATAAGTAAACATAACTATATAACCTCGTTTGTGTCGTTTTAGTCCACCAGAGTTTCGTAAATGGCGGAATAAAGCTCGGAAGCTTTGCTCTCCCAATTCTTGTAGATATTCTGAGCCGTCTTTTTGTCGGGAACGACGAATTTAAGTTCCAGCATGGGCTGGACGGGGGCGATGATTTTCAGAAAAACGGTATACGTCCCGTCCTTGTTCTGATAATAATCCGCCTTGCATTCCTGACGGTTTCTCAATTTTCCGCTGTTTTTCTTGACGAAGGCGGAAATTTCTTCACGAACGCTCTTGGGGATGTTGATATAAAAATTGTTGAGGCTCTCTCTTCCGTCCGTCGTAATGGTATAAAGGGGTTCCTCGTCGGACGACAGCCGACAGATAAACCCGTCCTCCAAAAGTTTGGGCAGAAGCTCCATGCAGTCCATGTAATTCAGCCAATTGTTGCTGGTCGTGCACATTTCGACGATTGTGCGCTCGGACAGGGCGCTTTCCATCTTATCGAAAACGAAAAGAACGATTAATTTGTTTACTGACGTTTCGCCCTGTATCTGCATTGGTAAAAAAACTCCTCAACGGTTGGAAAAAAGACCGAAAAATATTTTCGGTCGAATGAAGCCGCCTCTTTTTAAGGGAAAACGGCGTCATTGAAAGGACGGCGTCCGCCGTCCGAAGAATGGTGTCGTAAAGGACTTACGCGGCGAATTTTTTAAGCTTTTCCAAAAGATCCGCGCATTCGTCGGCATAGATTTCCACCGTAAGGGGCTGGGACAGATCGAGCGAAAAGATGCCGAGGATAGATTTCGCGTCCACGACGTATTTGCCGCTCTTCAAAAGGATTTCATAGGGGCAGTCCTGCGTAATAGAAACAAACTCTTTGACTTTTTGAGCCATTTCGAGAGAAATTTTAACGGATTTCATTTGGATTGTTACCTCCGGATTTTTAGTTGTCTATATTATACATAAAAGTTCGTGTAAAATCAAGATATTTTCTGAAATTTTATTAAATTATTTTCGTTTTTGTGCTATAATGACAGGAAAGGCAGAAAAACCTGTATAAAATAGCTAATAAAGTTTATCCGAAAATCGCTTCCGTTCCCCACGGGAAGGGAAACGCCTTTCGGAAAACGCAAAGGAGGCTGAAATGGATCTGACGGAAAAGACCGTACAAAAGCACTATGTCTACGAGGGCAAAATTATCTCTGTGCGCTGCGACGAAGCGCTGCGTCCCGACGGCAAGCCCTGCAAGCGGGAGCTGATAGAACACCCCGGCGGCGCCTGCGTGCTGTACGTGGAGGACGGGCGTATGCTGCTCGTAAAGCAGTTTCGTTACGCCTACGGGGAGGTGCTTTACGAGATTCCCGCAGGCAAGCTGGAAGCGGGGGAAGATCCCGCGCTCGCCGCGGCGAGGGAACTGAGCGAGGAAGCGGGCGTCGAAGCGGAAAAATTGGAACTTTTGTTCGTCATGTATCCCACGCCCGGCTACACCAATGAAAAGATTTATATTTACCGGGCCTCGGGCGGCAGGCGGACGGACGCGCATCCCGACGAGGGCGAGTTCGTTCAAGCGGAGTTTGTTCCGCTGGAAACAGTGAAAAAAATGCTCGAAGATGGGACGATCAACGACGCGAAGACAATCGTCGCGGCGCAGGCGTATTTTCTTTCGCAGCGGGAAAAATAAAGACGCGGCAAAAAACGGAGCCGAAGCTCCGTTTTTCGTCGGTTTTGGCATCTTTGTTTCCGCGGGATTTCGCCTTTTGCGTTTTATTTTCGCGGGAGAAAGAGGGGAAACGGGATGCGATGTAGGGATTCGGTTTGCAGGGCCGCTTAGTTGCAGCCGCAGCCGCAACCACACGAAGGGGTGAGGATAGCGGAGAGCGTTCCGTTCTTGTACAGGCAATAGAGCAGGGCGAGGATGATGGGCAAGCCGCAGCCGCTCAGAATGCCGTCGCAGAAACACCCGTCTTTCGAGCCCAAAACGAGCAGAGCAATGAGAATCCAAAGGGTGGTATTACCCTGTGTGCAGCAATTCATATAAAAAACCTCCTGTGTTTTCACCGCAGGGGATATGTAAAATCGACTCCGAAAGGGGATGAAATACCTGCGGTTTTATCTTTCTATTACATAGTATTACCCGGCGGAAAAAAATGTTCCGTTTTTTCCGTCCATTTTGTTGCCAGAAAGAGAAAAATGCGTTATAATAAATAATACAACGTTATCTCTTTGTGCGGGCGGCGAAAACGGGCGAAGGATCCGCTTTTTATCCTGCGGGTACTCTTTATGATCGTATGCGCTTCCGTGCCCGAAAGGTGATTAAAACGTAAAAAATATTGTTCTTTGCGGGAATCTTTGAAAATCCTGCCTTTATCATCCGATATCCGAGGCGGATACGCGGCGGACGAAAGTCTTTCGCGGTTTGACCTATCGACGGATAAATACATTTTATTTTTTCTGCGGGTATCTTTCGGTCGTGGAGGAACCCGATGGAGGTCATCATGATTGCGAAAAGAAAATTCTTTTCGGCAAAGAGGGTGACGGGGCTGGCGGTGTTGCTCGCCCTCGTCATCGTGCTTCAACTTTGGGGCAACAACATCAAAATCGGCGCCACCGGTTTGAGCTTTGTCCTCGTGCCCATTGTCTTGGGCGGCGTCCTGTTCGGCCCGTCGGCAGGCGCCTTTTTGGGACTCGTTTTCGGGTTTATCACTCTGATGTACGGGGTAACGGGCGCGGACCCTTTTACGGCGGTGCTGTTTGCCGAGCATCCCTTCCTCACTTCGGCGGTCTGTCTTGTCAAAGGAACGGCGGCGGGGCTAGCGGCGGGGCTGCTGTTCAGACTGATTGCGAAAAAGAACGGGTATGTCGGCGTCTTTGTCGCCTCTGCCGCGGCTCCCGTCGTCAATACGGGGCTTTTCATTCTCGGCGCGCTTTTGATGAGCGACACGCTCTCCGCCAATTTTGTGGCGGACGGCAGCACGGTTCTTTATTTTTTGATTATAGGCTGCGCGGGCATTAATTTTTTGGTGGAACTCGCCATCAATCTGATGCTTTCGCCCGCGATGTATTCCGTCATCCGCGTCGTTTCGGGGCGGAAGACGCAATAAAAGGACGATTTTATGATTATTTGCATCGATATCGGCAATACCAACGTCAAGTACGCGATTTACGATAAGGAAACGCTGAAAATATCTTTCCGCGTCGCCACCGATTTTAAAAAGACTTCGGACGAATACGGCTCCCAACTCGTGAATATGTTAAAAGTAATGGAGATCAAAAAGGGCGCTATTACGGGCGGCATCATTTCGTCCGTCGTTCCTTCCCTCGATTACACCATCGACAAAATGTGCGCGCTCTATCTTGGGATAGAGCCGCTGCATATCGAGCCGGGACTCAAATCGGGGCTGAATATCCGCTGCGACGACGCCCGGGAAGTGGGGGCAGACCGTATCGTCAACTGCGTTTCGGCCATCGTAAAATACGGCGAAAACAAGCCGATGATCGTCGTGGACTTCGGCACCGCCACCACCTTTAACATCATCAGCGGCAGTCACGAATTTATCGGCGGCGTCATCTCCCCGGGCATCAAAGGCTCGCTCGATTCGCTCGTCAACGGTACGGCGAAGCTGCCGCGCGTGGAGATCGAGGCGCCGAAAAGCATCATCGCCAAAAACACCGTCACCAATATGCAGGCGGGGATCGTATTCGGTTTCGCAGGGCTGGTGGAATATATCGTCACCCGCATTAAAAAGGAATTGAAGACGCAGGACGTCAAGACGATCGCGACGGGCGGTTTCAGCCAGGTCATCTCCAAGGAGGTTTCCTGCATCGACGTCGTGGATAAACTGCTGACGCTGGAAGGGCTTAGATACCTCTACTATCTCAATCGTCCCGAAGAATGAGCCTGATAGCCGCAGGCGGAAGAGGAGAAAAACGCGGGACAAGCACAAAGCGCAAAAGAACGGCTTTTATAAAGGGCATAAAAGCCGCACCAAAAAGCAAGACTAATAGTTAGCAAACGCAACAAGATTCGAGGAGGCACATAAGGTATGATGAAAAGAGTAGGCGTGGCGATTTTGGGACTCGGCGTAGTGGGCGGCGGAACTTACAAGATCCTCACCGAGCATCGTGAGTTTTATCAAAGGACGCAGAACGTGGATATCGTCGTGGAGAGCGTCCTGGTCCGCGACAAAAAGTGCGCGCTTAAAATGGGGATTCCCGAAGAGAACGTCGCGGGCAATATCGCGGAGGTCATCGCCAATCCCAACGTGGACATCGTAATCGAGTGCATCGGGGGCGTGGAAGCCGCCAAGGATTACGTCCTCGCCGCGCTTCACGAGGGCAAGACCGTCGTCACCTCCAATAAGGAGCTCATCTGCAAATACTCTCACGAGCTGGAACGCACGGCGCGCCGCAACTGCTGCGGTCTGTATTTCGAGGCGAGCTGTGTGGGCGGCGTGCCCATCATTCGCACTCTCCTCGACGGCGTGCAGGGCAACTGTATTTCCGAGATGATGGGCATCATCAACGGTACCACGAATTTTATCCTCACCAAAATGGCGGAGGAGAACGAAGATTACGGCTCGGCGCTCAAAGAGGCGCAGAAGCTCGGCTATGCGGAGTCCGACCCCACCAACGACGTGGAGGGGATCGACGCGATGTATAAACTCGCCATTCTCTCCTCGCTCGCCTTTCATACGAAAGTGCCTTACGCCAAGGTATTCCGGGAGGGGATCTCTTCCGTGGATAAGGCGGATATCGCCTACGGCAAACAGCTCGGCTATACGCTCAAACTGCTCGCCATCGGCAAAAACACGCCGCGGGGGATCGAGGTGCGGGTACACCCCACCTTTATCAGAAACACCCATCCTCTCGCCAGCGTCAACGACAGCTTCAACGCCGTCTATTTAAAGGGCGACGCCATGGACGACATTATGCTGTACGGTCGGGGCGCGGGCGCGCTTCCCACGGGCAGCGCGGTGGTGGGCGACGTCATTTATGCGGCGACCCATTCGGACATCAAGTATTCCACGTTTAAAAATACCGCGGCGGCGGACAGGGAAACGAAATTCGTTTCCGATTTCGAGAGCGCTTACTATCTCCGCCTTTCGGCCGCCGATCAGGCGGGTGTTTTGGCAAAAGTATCGGGGATACTTGCGAAATATAACGTTTCCATCGTCGAATTGGTGCAAAAGGGCGGAACGGGCAGCGGCGCGGCGGAAAAAGGCGACCGCGTTCCTCTCATTCTGATCACGCACGCGACGACGGAGAACAGCATCCGCGGCGCGGCGAATAAAATCGACGCTTCGGGCATCGCCGACGTGGAAGCCGTCATTCGGGTGGAGGCGTAAATCGGAGCGCTTTAAAAAGCGAGGGGGAGCCCTCGCTTTTTGAACGTTCGGACGGGGAGGAATATGAAAGGCATCGTTATCATGAACGCCTATCCCAACGGCGAAAAATTTTATCGCCAGAGCGAGCGGATCGCCCGGGCTTTAAAGGCGGCGGGCGCGGAAGCGGAGGTCGTCTTAAACGGCAGCCTTTCGCTTTTTGTGGGGGCGGACGGACGGATACGGGGGGCGCGGGACTGCGATTTCGCCGTATACCTCGATAAGGACAAATATCTCGGCAGAATGCTGGAAAAGACGGGCTTGCGGCTGTTTAACCGCGCGGAGGCGGTGGAGCGCTGCGACGATAAGATGCTCACCTATCTCGCGCTTTCCGAATCGGGGCTTTGCGTTCCCGAAACGATAGCGGCGCCGCTCTGTTACACGCCCGGCGTACAAGCGAACGAGAGATTTTTGGCGTCCGTTGCGGAGCGGCTCTCTTTTCCCCTCGTCGTGAAAAAGAGCTTCGGCTCTTTCGGAAAAGACGTTCGCCTTGTGTACGACAGGGAAGCGTTGAAAGAAACGGCGCAGGAATTTCTCTATTGTCCGCACTTTTATCAACGTTATATCGCGGAGTCGGCGGGGCGGGATATCCGCGTCTTGGTCATCGGCGGCAAAGCGGTGGGCGCCATGGAGCGTCGGGCAAAGGCGGGCGAATTTCGCTCGAATATCGAACTCGGAGGCAAGGGCGGGGCGGTCGCGCTCAAAGAGGACTTCCGCCTTGCCGCGGAAAGGGCGGCAAGCGTCCTCGGACTCGATTACTGCGGCGTGGACCTTCTGGAAAGCGAGCGGGGACCCGTCCTTTGCGAGGTGAATTCCAACGCCTTTTTCGAGGGGCTGGAAGCCGCCGCGGGCATCGACGTCGCAAAACTTTACGCGGAATATATCGCGGACACCATGCGCCGCATGGGAAAAGCCTGAAAGACAGGACGGGACGAACGGATGAAAAAAACGCCTTGAAAAGAGCTTTTCAAAAGGCGGCGTCTGAAAATTTTGTACTTTGAGAAACACGTTTTTGCCTCTCGTTTTCGCGCTTTTCCCTTTACGCCCGAAGCGGAAAACGCCAAAGGGCGGCTGTGCCGCTCCTCTTAAAAACGTCGGTTTTAATCGGGCAGGGGATGAAAAAAAGCCCCGCTTTCCAATCGGAAAAGCGAAGCTGAAATTTATCGAATTCGGGAGGCGGCAAGGTTATTTTTTCTTTTTGTCGTCCTCGTCGGGTTTGTTTTCCCTGATGGTATAACTGTAATCGATGGAGGGATTGCCCTTCAAAAGCGCCCGCACGAAATCCTCGTTCCAGGAGGGCTGTACGGAGAGCACGGAATAGGCTTCCCCCATGTAGACGGTCAGCTTATTGGTGTCCCTGTCCAGCACGACGGAAGTGATGTCCTTCAAGGCGCACTTGCTCTTGATCAGCCCGAATTGAGTGGTAAAATTCTTGTCGTCGACGATATACTGAGATTTGATCAGGAGGGCGACGACGATGACGGCAAGCGCAATGCTGATGAGGATGAGAAAAGGATATTTGAGAAAATCGGTGAAGGAGTGCAGTCCGCTTTTAAAAATATTATAGACGGAAAGCGCAATGCCGAGCGCGCATACCAAAAGCGCCGCCGCGCTCATCAAAAGGACGACGGGCGTAAATTGAAAACGGAAGCATTTTTTTTGTACGGGAGCAGTTTTCTTTTTCATGCTTTTATTATAGCATATAAAAACGGAAAAATCAAATGAAAAACAGACCCGCAAAAGTCCCAGGTTTGTCTTTTTGCGGGAAAAAAGGAAAGAGATCATGAATGCGCTTCATAAAATGTTAAGGGCGGAAGAATACGAATCCGCAATTTCCCTTCGGCCTTATCCTCACGGGGAAACGGCGGACGCGGAGGAGTGCGGTACGCTCTGCGATAAACTGCTCGATTTTCTGTTCGGAGAACGGGGCATGGTGGCGGCGTTCAATATGCCCTATCCCGAAAAACGCAAGATCATTCGGGAGTATATGAACAGGCGCCTGCCCGCGCCCGTCCCCGACGAGTTTATAGCCGCGCAGGACAAACTTTTCTGGACGGAAACCCTCCGCCGAGGCGTCGTGGATGTGCAGGGGCTTTCCTATAAAGAGAATATGGCGGTATACGCGGGGGACATCACGACGCTGAACGCGGACGCCGTCGTCAATTCCGCAGCCGTCAATCTGACGGGATGTTATATCCCCCTGCATAATTGTATCGACAATATCGTTCATTCCCGCGCGGGGATTCAGCTGCGCAACGACTGCGCGGCGATTATCCGCACCCAGGGCTGCGTTGAAGAAGCGGGCAACGCCAAGATCACCTCGGCGTATAATCTTCCGTGCCGATATATTTTACATACCGTCGGTCCCCGTGTGGCGCTGCGCGTCGGGGAGGAGGAGCGGGCGCTTTTGAAGTCCTCTTATCAATCCTGCCTTTCGCTCGCCAAAGAACGGGGACTGCACAGCACGGCTTTTTGCTGTATTTCCACGGGCGTGTTTAATTTCCCCGCCGACGAAGCCGCGGAAATCGCGGTCGGCAGCGTCAAACAATGGCTTATAAAAAATGCGGAATATCCCATGAAGGTCGTCTTCGACGTATTCACGCCTCAGGACGAACAGATTTATACGGAGATCCTGCGGCTCGAATAAAAAAAGCCCGTCCCTTTCGGGAACGGGTCTGAACGTCGGCGCTTTTGGCAAACGCCGCTTTTCAATTCGAGCTTTGCCGATTGTTTTTGCGGGGACGAACGCCGTGTCTGGGGTGTACCATTTTCGAGGAATCGGAGCAGTCGGAGCCGGAACACTTCCCGTCTTTTGAACAGTCGGAGGAACAGCTCCCCTTGTCGCCTGCGCCCGAATCCTTCTGATAGGAGTCGGGATGCCCGTCTTTGTGCGGACGTCTGGGAGCGGGCATCTTGTCGGTGCCGTTAGGCGATCCGGGATGTGCCGGTCTGACGGGGCGCGGGGGGCGGACCGTCGGCGGCGCGGGCATTTCCGCATGATCCATGCCTTCCCGCTCTCTTTCTTGATCGGGAAAAATGGGATAGGGGACCGCGTCGGGCATCGAATCGGGGAAGTAGTCGGAAAAATCGCCGGGATGGCCGTGTCTTGCCTCTATCGAGGAATCCGCCGAGCTGGAAGAGTCGGACGAAGTCGAAGTATTCGACGAGGAATCGGAGGAGGAGTCCTTTTCTCCGAACATGGAGCAGGCTGTCGTCATCGGTAAAAACAGGCAAAGAGTCGTCGCGCACAGGGCGGACAAAATACGGTGTAAACTTTTCATACCGACAGTTTGCGCACGGATAAGGAAAATTATTCCTTTTTCGCGAGGAAAACGTCGGGAATTTTGTGCGGACGTTCTTTGTAAAGTTGCGTTTTTAAAAGAAAAATTGTATAATGGATACTATGGAACACTCTGAAAATACGACGGAAGCGGTCGTAGGGGAAACCGAACGGGAGCGGCGGCAATTTGCCAAAATGACCAAGACGCCCATTCCGAAACTGGTGGTCATGCTGGGGATTCCCACCATGCTCAACATGATGGTTTCCTCCCTCTATAATCTGGCGGATACCTATTTCGTATCGGGGCTGGGGGAATCGGCGACCGGCGCCGTCAATGTGGTTTTGTCCCTGATGGCGATCATCCAGGCGATCGGCTTTACTTTCGGCATGGGCGGCGGCAGCATCATTTCGCGGCTGCTGGGCAAACGCGCCCAAAAAGAAGCGGACGAGGTTTCCTCTTCGGCATTCTTTGCCGCGGGCGTGGTAGGCGTTTTGATCCTATGTTTCGGCTTACTGTTTTTGACCCCTCTGATGTGGCTGCTCGGCTCGTCGTCGGACGCCGTTCTCGCCAATGCCAAGCTGTATTCCCGCTTTATCCTGCTGGCGGCGCCGTTCATGTGTATGTCTTTCGTCATGAACAATCTGCTGCGTTCGCAGGGCAAGGCGCTGCTTTCGATGATAGGACTTGTGACGGGCGCCGTCATCAACGTCGCGCTCGATCCGCTCCTGATTTTCGCCTTTGACATGGGAATTGTCGGCGCCGCGGTCGCCACGTTCATCAGTCAGATCATCAGCTTTTTGATTTTGCTGTTCATGTTTTTATCGGGACGAAGCATCACCCGCCTTCGCTTTAAAAGCATTTCCCGCAATCCCAAGGTCTATGCGGAAATTATCGGAACGGGTTTTCCCTCCTTTTGCCGCCAGATCCTCGCCAGCCTGTGCACGGTGCTCCTGAATTGGGCGGTGAAATCGTACGGCGACGGCGTGCTCGCGGCGATGGGCGTGGTGCAAAAGGTGTTCATGTTCGCCTTTTCCATCGCGCTCGGCGTGGGACAGGGGTATCAGCCCGTTCTTGGCTATAATTACAGCGCCGGAAGATTTGACCGCGTGCGCAGCGCCTACCTGTTCACCCTCGCGTTTTCCACCCTTCTGATGAGCATTTTTGCCGCCGTCTGCGCCGTCATCTCTCCCTTTGTCATGCGGGAGTTTCTCGAATCTCCCGACTCGATAGCGGTCGGCACGCTGGCGCTTCGCCTGCAATGTATCTGTATGCCGTTGCTGCCGCTCAATTTTATGGCGGGGCTAACCTATCAGGTCGTGGGGAATAAAGCGCTCGCCGCGCTCCTATCCTGTTCGAGGCAAGGACTTTTCTATGTCCCCGCGATAGTCCTGTTGCCTTGGATGATGGGGCTGCTCGGCGTACAGAGCGCGCAGTCGGTATCCGATTTTCTCGCGTTCGTGTTCGCCGTGCCGTTCACGATCGCCTTTCTCAAAAGACTGCGCCGTATGCAGGCGGAGGTTGCGGCGGCGGAAGCCGCATCGGAAACGGAAAAAACGGGCGGCGCGGAGTGATTTAGAGTTTCGCTCTTTTGCGATTAAAAGGTAAAATAAAGAGGCGCCCTATAAAGCCTTTGAACATAGCGATGCACTCGAAGCGCGCGGCGTTGCGTAGTCTTTTGAGGGGGCGCGCAGGAAAAACGTTCCGAAAAGCGGACCGCGAGATTCCGTTGCCGCTGCTTCCCTGCGCATCCGTAAAAATTTACGTCCGTTGCGCTTTCCTTTCTCTGAGGAGCCGACATTCGAAAGAAAAAAATTTTTATCGGATAAGGTTTATCAGACCGACAAGTAACGAATAATATCATAAAAAATGCGGACGAAAACAGCGATAAAATTGGGGATATGTAAGTTGCTCTTCGACAGATAGGTAGATACGCTTTTTTATCGCTCCGCGCGCTACTTTTTGATTGATACACGGGCGTTTCGCCGCCCTTTTTTACACGGAACGGAAAAAGGACTTTGCCCCCGGAAAAACGGAGGAAAAGTCCTTTTGTTTGTCATTTTTTTGTACTAAGCATAAGGAGGAAAGAGAAACGAATGCGCTCCTTGCCGAAAACGAACGATTGACCGCTTTAAGAAATTCCCTTTTGAAAAGCAAATCCTGCCCGTCAAAAACGCGCGGCCGTTTTCCGAAAGGGCGAAAGAAAAATGCCGTCTTTCTCCTTAGGCGTTTTTCGTCACCGTTTCGGGATCGGAAAGGATAGGGGCGTTGCGCGCGAATCTCTTTACGGATTCGACGGCGTTTTCGCAGCGCCGTTTCGTCTTGTAATGCTCGCCGAGGCAGAGAAGCTGACCGTTTCCGTTCAAAAGCTTGTAAATATAATCTCCCCGTTTTGTGAGAGAAATGCGGAAATTGCCGCGCTCGATATTCGTCTTATGCGTCCCGATGCCGTTGATCGCGCCGATGTAGGTGGTGTATTCCTCGCTGGAAAGCAGCTTTTCGCCATTGGAGGCAAACAGCTCGAAATAGAATACCTGTTCTCCGTCCTCCGCCGTGTGCGCGCGGATGATCCATTTCCCGTTGTAGCCGTTGTCGGGAAAATCGGTCGTTTCCGCTTCGTCCTCTTCGGGCGGGGGCGTAATGACGATGTCCTGCACGTTTTCGTCGACGATCGCCGTCTTTGCAAATCGCTTCGTCGATTCGATGGCGCTTTCGCAGCGCGCTTTTGTGGTATAGTGTTCGCCCATGCACAGGAGCATATTTTTGCCGCTCAGCAATTTAAAGATATAGTCCCCCTTTTTGGAGAGGGTAATTTTGAAATTGCCCCGCGCAATATTCGCCTTGTGCGTTTCGATGCCGTTTAAGGCGCCGTTGTAGGTGGTGTACTCCTCGCTCGTCAACAGCTTTTCGCCGTTAGAGGCGCGCAGTTCGAAAAAGAACATCTCTTCTTCGTTTTCCTCCGCGTTCATGACGTCGGCGGATCTGGAATTTGCCGTCACCACCCGACAAATGATCCATTTTCCGCTGTACTTGGCAATTCTGTCGGCTTCGTCTTCCTCGTCGTAAAAATCGTTTTCGTCCTCAATCGGTGCGTTTTTGAGGTCTTCTAAATACATACTTCCCTCCTCGGATTTATTTTTATTTTTTTTCTTTTTCGATTTCTGTGAAGCGGACTGCGCCGTTTTCCCCCGGGGCTTATTTCCGCCCGCCGTACTTTCCTCGCCGGCGGCGGAAAGGGCAGGCGTGGGCTTTTCCTGCGCCTTGGCTTTCACGGCCGCGTCTTTTTCCGCCAAATTTTCAATCTGCTTTTTTTCTAAATCCTCGGTGGGCGTTTCGCCTTGTTCCGTTTTTTCTTTCGCGTTTTCGCATTGTCCGCGCCCGGGCGCCGCGCTTTCCGTTTCTTTAAGATCGTCTGTCGCCTTCGTCTGCGCTGTCGTCTGCCGCAAGGCGCTCTCCCTCTCTTTCTCCCCGTCCTCGGCTTCTGCCGCCGCGGCGTCTGCGGCGTGCCCGTCTTTTTCCGAAACGGAGGAGCGGATGTTTTCCGCGGGGAGCGAACCGGTTTCGCTGTTCGTTTTCCCCGCGGCAGGGGAGGTGTTCCCGTCCTTTTGCGTCCCTTCCGCGCCGTTTTCCGCATTTTCCGTCAAAGCGCCTTTTTCTTCCGCGCCGCCCGAAGAAGCGCGTTTTTTTGCTTTGGAGCTTCTGGCGGCGAGAATGACGACAACGACGACGATGACGAAAAGACTGACGGCGAGGATCGCCGCCAAAACGGGATTTTCTTTCAAATATTCAAACATGTTAATCTCCCGATAATCGATGACTCATTTGTAAATCTATACATTATTATATTATTCGTATATATTGTAATATAAATTAGCGTAAAAGTCAATAGCTAATCGAAAAAAAATTCAATAGTTTTCGAAATAAATTTGACTTTATGCGATAAAAGAGGTACAATGAAACCATGACGAGAAAAATCGGGACGGCAATCATAGGCGGCGGCGCGGCGGGTATGTTTTGCGCGGCTTCTCTCTCGGCGGAACACGACGTTCTCATCCTCGAACGGGGGGAACGATTGGGGCGAAAACTCTCCGCGACGGGCAACGGTCAGGGGAACGTCACCAACGCGCATATGTCCGCGGAACATTACTTTTCTTCCGAGGCGGAAACGAAGCCGCGGATTTCCCGTGCGCTGACGAAGTACGGCGAAGGGGAGATGCTAACTTTTTTGGAAGGGCTGGGCGGTCTGTTTCTTCCCGACGAGCGCGGCAGGGTCTATCCTGCGGGCAGGCAGGCCTCCGCCGTCACCGATCTTTTGCGCTATGCGCTCGCCGAAAAGAGGATCTCCGTAGAAACGGGCGCGAAAGTCGTTTCCCTCTCCCGCGTCTTGGACGGATTCGTCATCCGCGCGGAAAAGGGCTCGGAAACGGAGATCGTTCAGGCGCGGAACGTCGTGCTCTGCGCGGGAGGGAAGGCGGCAAAGAATTTCGGCACGGACGGCGGCGCCTATGCGCTGGCAAAACAGATGGGACATACGGTGACCGCGCTCTATCCCTCTCTCGTTCAATTGAAGACGCAGACGGAGCCTATCAAAGGACTCAAAGGAATCCGTGCGGAAGCGCGCGTTTTTGCCCGCTGCGGCAAATGCACGCTCGCAGAGGCTCGGGGGGACGTCATTTTCACCGATTACGGCGTATCGGGCGACGCGATTTTCCGCCTCTCGGCTTTTTTGACGGACAAGCTCGGCGGGGAAGACGTTTCTCTGTCCTTGGAGTTTCTTCCGGGCGTCGAAGAAGAACGGCTTTGCTCCGTTTTGTCGCGAAAACTGTCGGCGCAAAGCGGCGTTCCCGCAGGGGAACTTTTGTGCGGGATTTTGAATAATCAACTAGGCAGGGCAGTGATGAAACGCTGTAAAACGGGTACGGCGGCAGAGATCGCCCGCCGCGTCAAAGAGTTTACGCTGTCCGTGACAGGCTCTCTCGGCTTCGATTACGCGCAGGTGACGAAGGGCGGGATTCCGCTCTCGGAAACGGACGAAAATTTCCAGAGCAAACTGGCGAAGGGACTATATTTCGCGGGCGAAATACTCGACGTGGACGGCGAATGCGGAGGCTATAACCTGCAATGGGCATACTCGTCCGCGCGGGTCGTAGCCGCGGCGCTGAACTCTTCCGCCGTGCGTTAAAAGCTGTCCTTACCTTCGAAAAAGCGGAAAGTGGATTTATAAGGCGGGTGCGCCTATTTTGGACGATATGAAAAAACAAATTCTCACCGACATCAAGCTTTCTCTCGCGCAGAGCGAGCGAGAACTCCTACGCATTGCGGAAAAAAAGCTGCGGGCAAAACCCGCTTATTTTAAAATTCTCAAAAAATCCCTCGACGCGCGGGACAAGGGGAATATTCGGTATATTTATTCGATAGAGTTTTCCGCGGAAACGGAGCGAGCGCCCGAAACGAAAGCGCCCGTTCTGCCCGCGGAAAGACTGCCCTCGGCGCCCGTTCTGGTGGCGGGGAGCGGTCCCGCGGGGCTTTTCTGCGCTTTGAAACTGCTGGCGCACGGCATTCGTCCGCTCGTGATAGAGCGCGGTCCCGACGTGGAAGAACGGGAAAAAAAGATCGGGATATTTTCTCGGGAACGCAGGCTCGACACGGAAGGAAACGTACAGTTCGGCGAGGGCGGCGCGGGTACCTTTTCGGACGGAAAACTGAATACGGGGACGCACGGCGCCTTTAACCGCGAAGTTCTCGAAACGTTCGTTTCTTTCGGCGCGCCCGAGGAGATCCTCTGGCTCAATAAGCCGCATATCGGCAGCGACAATTTGAAGAAAGTCGTAAAAAATATACGGGAGTTCATCATAAAGCAGGGGGGCAGGGTAGAGTTCAATACAAAATTGACCGATATTCTCGTCAAAGACGGCGGCGTAAAGGCGGTTAAATGGAAGCGGGAAGGCTCCCTGGAAGAAACGGCGGAAGTTTCCGCCGTGGTGCTCGCGGTGGGGCACAGCGCGCGGGACACGTTCGAAATGCTGCATTCCCGCGGCGTTGCCATGCGGCAGAAGGATTTTGCCGTAGGCGCGCGCATCGAACACCTGCAATCGGAAATAGGGCTTTCCCAATACGGCGGGAGCTATTCCCTCCTGCCCGCGGCGGATTATAAGCTCGTTTCCCATGCCTCCGAACGCGCGGCCTTCACGTTCTGTATGTGTCCGGGCGGCTATGTCATGCCTGCGGCGAGCGAGGAGAACGGCGTCGTCACGAACGGCATGAGCAATTACACGAGAAACGGAACGAATGCCAACAGCGCGCTCGTCGTACAGGTGACGGGCAGGGACTTTTGCGGCGACTCTCCTCTGGCGGGCGTAGAATTTCAGCGCCGCCTTGAAAGGGCGGCGTTTGCGGCGGGCGGAAGCGATTATCGCGCCCCCGTTCAGCTGGCGGGCGATTTTTTAAAGGATCGGGAAAGCGCCCGTTTTAAAAGCGTCGTACCCACCTATGCGGCGGGGACGGAATTTGCCGACCTTCGCGCGGTGCTCCCTTCCTCCGTGGTGGAAACGATGAAGAAAGCGATCGTCGATATGGATCGAAAACTCAAAGGTTTCGCCTGTCCCGACGCGGTTCTCACGGCTGTGGAATCCCGGACGAGCTCTCCCCTGCGCCTCGAACGGGGAGAGGACCTGCAATCCGTTTCAACTTTAAGTTTATACCCTTGCGGCGAGGGCGCGGGCTACGCCGGCGGCATCACTTCTTCTGCGGCGGACGGTTTTCGCGTCGCGGAGGCGATTTTTGAACGATTCAAAACTTCGAAAATATAAGGAAAATCAGGTCATTCGACCTAATTTTTGCGATTTTTTTATTCTTATCGAAAAAAAATGGAAAAAATGCCCTTGAAATGTAAAAATTATAAAGTTTTCACATATTAATCACAATTTTTTCACAAATTAAACACAGTACAGGTGTATTATTATATCACAAAGTAAGGATTGAGAAGGGGACAAGGCAGGCGGAGTTCATTTCATCGCTTTCCGCATCGGTCAGGATTATACGTAAAACTTTTTTCATATTCTCTCACTAAAATATGTAGCCCGCAGGTTTTTTCCTGCGGGCTACATATTTGTGCGTAAAGAAACTCTCCGACTTAACGGAGAGAAAAAGCGTTTTACTCGACGAATATAAAGAAAAAAACGCCGACGTAAAAAACGCAAAAGCCGCTATATCGATAGGAAATTTAAAAAAGTGTGCGATAAACGGATTCTCGTTTGCGGGGCAATTGCGTCAATTCGCAATTTTTCTTTGTACGCAAGCGCATAAAAGAAGCCGCATTTTTTCATAGCCGTTGCAAACGCCGGGGTTCCTACGCAGCTAAGATTTTATCGGAAAGGGGAACGGAAAGGAGTCCCGAACAAAAAATGTTATGGAAAAGCAAAAATTTTTGGCAGTCGGCGCTTGACATCGCAAAAATCCGTGGTATAATGCTTTCGATATGGGTGGAAAAGGCGCGAAAAACCGCTGCGGAATGATTGTCCGCGGCGGTAAAAGGGAAACTCCGAAAAGGCGCGTATCCCGTTCTGTGCGTTTATTGTCGGCAGTCATAGAGCCGCCGATCTACGGGAAGAGAGGAACGGCGTTATGATTGCAGGGCGCTTCTCTGCCCGTCGTTTGCAGGAAGATAGGGGAGGCGCAGCCGAGTTCTTTCATAGCCGTGGGCAGAGGCACATAGACACAGGGGAAGGGTTGTCGAAACTCTTAATGGTCGTCGAAACGTACGGACAAAAGGGCTATCGTTACGGAATCTCCGCGAGCAATCGTACCGAAAGAAAAAGAGGGACTGTCGCTCTTACGAAAGCCGGGACCGCCGTCGGAATACGGGGACAAAAAGCGTAGGACGCTTGGGCGGAGCGTCCTGCCGCCGTCGGGACGGAGCCGATAAAACAGCGGCGGCGTGCAAACGGCGATTTTATTGCCGGAGTGTTTGTCGCGCTTGCCTTCGGCTTTCAGATCCGCATTTTTCAAAGACCTCCGTCGGCGCTTTTTTCTCCTTTGCGCCGAAAGGAGCGAAAAAACTTATTTTGTCAGTTCTTTGATTGCTTCGTAGTAAATCTCGCTCATGAGGCGGATTCTGTCGAAGGTGATATATTCGTTTGGCTGATGGATGGTGGCTTCTTCTTCTTCCAATTCGGGGCCGAAACCGCAGCCGCATTTGAGCGCTCTCGCGTAGGTTCCTCCGCCGATGGCGATCGCCTTTTCGTTTTTGCCCGTGATCTTGTTGTACACGTTCATCAGGGTCGTTATCAGTTTGCCGTTCGGATCGTTGTAGAGGGGAGCCTGATAGTGCAGGATTTCGTATTCCGCGCCCGCCCTTTCGAGCGCGTTTGTAATTTCCTCCTTTTCGTGCGTTGCGGGAAAGCGGATGTCCGTGGTGACGACGAGTTTTCCGTTTTCGAAAGCCGCCACGTCGGGGGACATGGTGAGATATCCCGTTTCGTCGTGTAGCTGTCTGAGTCCGAGGCTATCCGCAAAAAGCAGTTCGTACGCCTTTTTGCATCCGATGTCCTGCAAAGCAAAGAATTTCAGCATCGCGCCCAGCGCGTTGGCGCCCTTTTCGGGCGTGGAGCCGTGCGCAGATTTGCCCTTCACCGTCAGCGTTCTGCTCTCTTCGTCGAAATGGAAAGACGTATCGGGAACGTCGTTTTGATAGGCGCGGAGTTTTTTCGCGGCTTCTTCGGTCAGCACCGCCGCGGCGGCGTCGCAAACCATATTCACCGCTCCGCCCGCGGTCAGAGAGAGGAAAGGGGGCGTTTCCGTCTGAAAAGAGGCGGAAAAATGTAGGATTCCCTTTTCCGCGTAAATGGCGGGGAAGTCTGCGTCGGGCGAGAAGCCCTCTTCGGGCATATGCGCCGCTTTGTTGTAATGATCGAGGCAAGCCCAGCCGCTCTCCTCGTTGCAGCCGACGATGAGTTTGATTTTGCGCTTCGGCCGGAAGCCCTCGTCTTTCAAGGCTTTGAGGCACCAGAGCGTCGCCACGGCGGGACCCTTGTCGTCCATGGTGCCGCGCCCCCAGATCTTGACGCCCGGAACGCCGCCCGCGGAAAGTTCGTCGTTGATGGCCGCGCCGAAAGGCGGGAATCTCCATCCGCTGCCCGCGGGCACCACGTCGAGGTGCGCGAGAATGGCAAATTCTTCGCCCTCTCCGAAGATCACTTCTCCGACGTAATTGTCGTAATTGTGCGTTTCAAAACCCATTTCGGAGGCGAGGGAAAGGAAATAGCCGAGGCAATCCGCCGTTTCCTTCCCGAAGGGGCAGTTCCCTTCCGCGGGCTTTAAAGAGGAATCGAATCTCACCGTTTTGCAGATGGAATCGACGATATCGTTGAAATACTTTTCCATTACATGAGTCATAATTATACGTCCTTACATTCTGTTTCTCTTCATATATACCCTTTGCGGGCGCTTACGTAAACAAAAAGACAAGGAAAAACGAGAAAAAACTTTATGCGGGGGGACCGCCCGCCTTTTTCCCTTTGACTTTTTGTAAAGAATATGCTAAAATAAACGGGTAAACGCGGATAAGCGGAAACAAGACCGTTTCGGGGAGGTAGGCTTATGTCCGAACACGACGGGCATCGTCACAGAATCATAGAAAAATTAGACAGCGGAAATTTGTGCGAACACGAAATTTTGGAAATTCTCCTGTTCAACGCCATTCCCCGCCGCAACACGAACGAGCTGGCGCATCGGCTCCTGGCGGCGTTCGGCTCCGTCCGCGGCATTTTTTCCGCGACGGTGGCGCAGCTCAAAACGGTGGACGGGGTAGGCGAAAACGTGGCGGCGTATCTGCGGTGCGTCGGCAAATTTTACGAGGTCTATCGCGCGGCGGACGAGGAGCGTTTCCCAAAAAAATTCGAAGCGGAAAGCTTTATGGCGTTCGTCAAAGAAAAATACGCCCCCGCGGATAAAGAGGTGCTGGATTTTTACCTCATCGACGAAAAACAGAATATCGTGCTCTGCAAGCGCTTTACGATTGACAGTCCGCAGCGGGTGGTGGTGAAGCCGGAGGAACTGACGAAGCTCATCGTCGAAAACAAGCCTTTCGGCATCGTCGCCGTGCACAACCATTTGAAGGGAAACTGTTTTCCCTCCGTCGCGGACGACAAAACGACGCGTCAGTTTCAGCTCATATGCAGTTTTCACAACGTGCTTTTCTGCGATCATTTCATCTATTCCCCCGCGGGGATTTACAGCTATTACAAAAGCGGAAAGATGCGCGAGATCAGCAGGAATTTTTCCATCGGCTCCGTTCTCGAAAGAGAGGGAGGCTGAAAATGGGGAGAACGAAACGCAAAGGCGCCGCGCCGCCTGCACCGCAGGCGGCTGATAAAAATAACGGGATTGCGGACAGAAAGTTCACGGGGAATAAAGGGGACTATAAGGCATACGCTTCCTGCGAGGCTCCGTCGAAAGAAGCGGCACTGCCCGAGGAGGACGGGCGCCGCATTTCTACGACAGCGCCGCTTGCCGACGAAAAAAAGCCGCAAAAGGAGCATCGCTTCCGCTGGATGCGATTTTTCGAAAAACCCGATTTCCGAGAAGAAAGGGAATTTCAGCGATTCGGGAAAAAACTCCTTTTCGGTCTGCTCGTCATCGTCGAGGTCCTTATCCTCCTCGATCAGGTGAGCATAGCGGTGGAAACGCATCGCTGGGGCACTCTTTTGTCTACGTTCGGGATCGAGATCGTGCTCACCGTTTCGGAGGCCGTGAAACTCTTTGCCGTCAAGGGCTTCCGCAACAAGATCTATTGCTACGTCATCGATTTCGTCGCCGCCTTCATTTTGACCGCCGTCACGGGCAGCACGTACCTTTGCACCCTCTACCTCATCATTCTGACGGAATTTTATATCAGCTCGGAAAAGATACTCCCGTCCGTCGTCATTTGCGCGGTGTGCATGGTGGTGTATGTGCTCACGCTGGCGGGATTCGCCTTTTTCAGGCAGGGGGAAAGCGTTTCCTTTCTGCCGCTCCTCACGCAGTCTTTCAACGACCTCGTCATCCTCCTGGTGCATTTTATCCTCGTCAATTTTTCCGTGCGTTTTTATCGGCAGTATCTCAGACTGACCAAAGCGCTCAAAGATTTGGACAAGAGCAAGGAGGATCTGCAAAAAGCCTATGACGATCTCGCGGAAGTGACCGCGCTCGAAGAGCGTCAGCGGATAGCGAAAGACATTCACGATACGGCGGGGCACTCCATCACTACCGTCATCATGCAGACGGAAGCCGCGAAACTCATCATCGATTCGCAGCCCGAGGAGGCAAAAAGCAAGATCATCGCCGCCAATCTGCAAGCCAAACACGCCCTCGAAGAGCTGAGGGAGAGCGTTCATCTCCTCTCGGGCATCCCGGGCAAGGCGACGCTGAAAGACGCCCTGGAAGGCATCATCAACGAATCCACCGACGGTACGGGCATAAAAATCCGCTCGGATATAGACGATATCTGCGTGTCGGACGCCAAATACCGGCTTTTGTGCAATACGCTCAAAGAGGGGATTTCCAACGGACTCAGACACGGAAACGCCACCGCGTTTTGGTTCGAATTGAAGGAAGCGGACGGGAAAATCAGTTTTCTGCTCTCGGACAACGGTTCGGGCGTGGCGATCAATCAATTGAAAGAGGGCTTCGGACTGACGGGAATGTCGGGCAGAGCGGAATCGCTCGGCGGAGAAGTGTGGTTCGTTTCCGAACCCGACGAGGGCTTCGAAATACATCTCATGCTCCCGCACGATTCTTTATCGGAGCAGGAACGCTGAGCCTTGAAACTACGGGCGCGGGAAACGGAAAAACGGCGGGAAAGAAAGCTCTCAGCGCGGGAAGCGGGAGCGGATACGCAAGGGAGCTAACCGACGCAAAAGGCTCGCGCCCCGGGCGCCGCGGCGCGTAGAATCGGAAGAAAGGCGCGGGAACGGCGGGAAAGCGCAGCCGACGAGAGTTTGAAAAGCGAAAAAGAGGGCTTTGGCGCGGGAAACGGAGCGGGGCGGACGCAAGAAATGGGGAGGATACAAACAGCAGAACGTTTCGCCTCCCGCGAGGAAAGAAAAAGCGGATAACCCTTTGATAAAATGAACGAGAAGGGAATTGAATAATTTTTTGACGAAACGAAATAAAGAAAAGAAACGTATAACCTTCGACGAAACGGAACAGAGAGGGGAAACATACAATTCTTTTGAAAAGCAAATAAAGAGAGTAAAAATGTGTAGTCTTTGACTGAATAAAGCGATGAGAAAAAATATAGCCTTTTTATATAGAATCGGACAAAGGGGAGAAATATACAATTTTTAAAGAAATAAAACGATAGGGAAAAAATAGCTCTTTGGACTAAAAAGCGCACAAAGAAAAACGATCGCCTCTTGGGCGAAACCAAAGGGCAACGGGAAAACATATGCCCCTTTGAGGAAACGGAAAAAGAACAGACGTTGGAGAACGCAATTTTTTCCCCCGTACGCAAAGCGGCGGGGTGAAAAGCCGAGAAAGCACGGGCGGCGGATGGGCGCGCGGCGAAAAAGTAAAATTTATTGAGATAGACACAAAAACGCGAGACGGGACGGAGGATAGAATATGGATAAGAAAATCAGGGTAATGATAGCGGACGATCAGGTGATTCTTGCCGAAGGAATCAGGAGCGTTCTGGAAACGGATCCTCAACTGGAAGTCATCGGCATCGCTTTCGACGGTTTCGACGCTTTGCAGAAGATGGAAAAAGATTGTCCGGACGTAGTGCTGATGGACATTCGTATGCCTAACATGAACGGCGTGGTGGCGACGCAGAGTATCAAAGCCAAATTCCCCGAAGTGAAAGTGGTCATTTTGACGACGTTTGACGACAGCGACTATATCCTCAACGCCATCAACAACGGCGCCAGCGGGTATCTTTTGAAAGATATTGGCAGCACGGCGCTCATCGACGCCGTGAAAAACGCCTATGCGGGAGATACCATTCTGCCCGCGAAAATCGCGCGGCGGATCGCGGACGCCGCAAAGACGGTGACGAGCGACAGAGAAATCAAGATCAAGCGCGCTTTCGGACTGTCCGACCGCGAAGTGGAGATAGCGCTGATGCTGTACGAGGGATTCACAAACCGCCAGATTTCTTCCGCGTTGAAGATCTCCGAAGGAACGACGCGCAATTATATTTCCGCCATCTATATCAAGACGGGCAGCGAAAACAGAGCGGGCGCAGCCGCCGCGATCAAGGCGATTTTATAATCTTCCGTCAATTTTCCGATGCCTTGAAAACGGCGGGATGTTACGCGGCGCTGTGCGCTTTGCACGGGCAGGGCTTAAAAAGCGCGTAAAATTTTCAACGGGATCGCCCGCAGCGAAAAACGCCCTCGCTTTCAGGGAGCGCGAACGTCCCGCCTTCCGTCGGTTTGTTTTTGTCTTCCGCCGGGAGGAAAAAACGAAACGAATGGGCGTTTCTATCCGGGAAGGGAGTAAGGGGAAAAGCGCTGGTCAAAAAAGTTTCGAAAAGCGGAAGCGAAAGGGGAAAATGAAATAGAAGCGCCGTGCAAAACGGCGGGAGCAGGAAAGGAATGTACGATACCTATATTTTCGATCTGGACGGGACTCTTTTAGATACCCTGGACGATCTGACCGCCGCGACGAACGAGGCGCTCGCCGCGTTCGGCTGTCCGATCCGCAAGAGGGAAGAGGTGAAAAGTTTTGTGGGAAACGGGATCCGCCTCCTGATCGAGCGCGCCGTGCCGGGCGGGGCTTCTCATCCGCATTTTTCGGATATCTTCGGGGAATTCAAACGTTTCTACGCGGAGCATTGCTGCGACGCCACCAAGCCTTACGACGGCGTTTTGGAAATGCTGCGGGAACTGAAAAGGACGGGCAAAAAGGCGGCGATCGTTTCCAATAAGGCTGATTTTGCCGTCAAGGAGCTTGCCAAGCGCTATTTCGGAGCGCTGACGGAGGCGGCGGTCGGGGAAAACGAGGCGGCGGGCATACGCAAAAAGCCCGCGCCCGATTCGGTGTTTTCCGTTCTGACGCTCTTAAACGCGGACAGGGGGAAGGCGGTGTATATCGGGGATTCGGAAGTGGATATAGAAACCGCCGAAAACGCGGGGCTGCCCTGCATTTCCGTGACTTGGGGATTCAAGACCGAAGCGTTTTTGCGGGCGCACGGGGCGCGGCGGCTCGTCCGTTCGCCTGCGGAAATTTTAGAATAATTCCCTTTCCTGCCGCGGATGAAGAAAACGCGCGCTTTATATCTTTCCGTCTTTTTTACTTAGTGTTGAGGATTTAGAAGAAGTAAGGGAAAAGGCGGATACGCCGCCTGTCGGAGGAATGCGTATACTCCGTCGGATAAGGATTGTCCGAAAGGCGGCAAAGAAAACGCATTTTTGACGCCCGGAAGGAAAAGAGAGGAGAAAAAGGGAAAAATATAAAAATATGCAAAATTCTCGTAAAAATCTTTCCGAAGGTATTGACAGGCGGGAAAAGTTGTGATAAAATATGTACGATACAAAACAAAATAGAATAAAATGATAAGGCAGGTGCAAAAATGGATAAAGTTGAATTCAAACGCGCGAAGCTGAGCGGATGGCTGGATATTCTCGGTTTTCTGGCTTCTCTTATCGTAACGGCGGGGTACGTCCTCGTCGAATTGGTGAAGCTTTCCTCTCTTCCCGAGTGGCTGACGAAAGCGTGGGATAAGATTCACGGCGGCATCGAAAATATCTTCGACGGCGTCGTTTTGGAGCGTTTGGTCGATCTCCCCAAATATCCCGGACTGCCTTTCACCGTCCTTTTCGGCGCGCTGGCGCTGCTGTTCCTCATCATGGCGGTCTGTTCTTTCAAACAGGGGAAATCCGTGCTAAAAAAGGGAGGCTGCGTGTTCGCGGCGATTTTGTCCCTTCTGCTGCTCGCGGCGTTCGGGCTGTTGTTTGCCGAGCATTACATAACGGGCAAGGGGAACGTCAAATGGTACCTGCTGGCTCCCTGCGCTTTCTTCTTTTTACAAATGATATTAAAGTTCTCCGCGCACGCGAGAGCGTATTGAGATTTTAAGGCGCGATTTTCGGTTTTTGAGGATCGGTTATATCAGTATAGTATAGGTTGTCTTACGCGGCGTAGGGGCGCGCGCACCGCGCGCCCGCGTCTTGGCGGCAACGCCGCCGAGGGAGAAGCGGTTTTTTTCCGTTTTGGGAAAACGGGGGACTATTGTTGACACAAAGATGTTAAATAATAAAATTCTCCAAAAAGTTACAAAAAAATTATTGACAATATAAAATTAATATGATATAATGCAATCAGTAAAAATCGAATTTGGTAAAAAATTTCAAAATCGACGACACTTGTTAAAAGGGCAAAACTGCGGCAACGCAGTGACGCAAAACTATAGGGGCTTTGAAAGAGAAAAGCCAGCCAGTTGCACAGTATTCTGATTCCGTAGGAAGAGAGAATGTTGGTGCAGCTTTTTTTTGCGCCAAATCGGACAAGACGGATAAAGAAGCACCGATTATTTTATTCAGGCATATCCTATCCGTTCGCTCCGGATAGTTATGTGACAATCGGAAAGATTCCGTGTTTAACAAAAAATGTCTTGCTCCAATCCGATTATTTTTTATACGTTATTTTTCCGATTGTTTTATTTTTTGCGATAAGAAAATTATCAGACTTTTGAGGATTTGGAAAAAGGAAATTCCCGTATGGAGAAAAAGAACGAAAAGCTTATGCAAGCGCGAATAAAGGAATATCTCGCCGCAGGGGTGGCTCCCCTCGAATGGCGGCTTTATCCTGTTCTTAAAATTTCCGACGGCTCTTCCTTAGGCTATTTCTCTAAACTATTCGTCAATTCTTTAAAGCTG
The DNA here is from genome assembly GCA_905209085.1 of uncultured Eubacteriales bacterium. GTDB lineage: Bacteria > Bacillota > Clostridia > Christensenellales > Borkfalkiaceae > Scatosoma. Next base: position 14,661 of record CAJLRM010000013.1, on the reverse strand, counting down.
GGCGCGATCGCTCCCGAAACATATGAGCCGTGCACCGTTTCCACGCTTCGCGGCGCAAAGCTTGCCATGTGGCAGCTGGAAGAAACGGATCGCTTGTTTTCCGCATTGCTCGCAAAGGGGCGGACGCTGCCCATGATCACGATATCCATGCCTTTGAAAATGTTTCTCGGCAAAACCGCGAAACGGGCGTTTTCCGATTTTCTCAAAACGCTCTCTCCGCAAAAGGCGAACAAGATCTGCCTCGCTTTCACGCCCGAGATTTTATTCATGAAGCCCGAGGAGGTCAATCCGAAACTGGAAGAAACCGCGGAAACGGGGATAAAAACGGCTTTGACGGGGTACGGGGAAGAATATTGCCCTCCGCTCCGCTTAAAGGGACTGAAATTCGACTACGTATACTTTGCGCCCGAATTTTCTTTGGCTCTCGAAAGGGGAGAAACAGACGTGAAAGCGCTCGCGGGCATGGCGAAGGAACTCGGCTTTACCTGCATAGGACAGCTTTTCCACAGCGAAAAGTACCTTCCGCCCGAAAAAATGCCCTCTTTGGAGGAAAATTACCTCGCGGATTATGCGACGGGCGGCGCGGGAAATACGGTGAAGGAACTTTTCGGAAATATTTTCGGGGAGGAAAAAGCATGAGCCATTTCCGCAACCGCCGTTTGGTGACGGATGCCGTAGCCGCTAAAAAATACATATTGAAAATGCGGCTTTTGCGGGGGCTTGTCGGTACGATTCTGGTGTTTCTGCTATCGGGATATATCGCGGTTTCGCTATACAGCAAATTCGGCTCCCTCACGATCAGCATCAATAAATTCGAGAGTACGCAGTACAGCTTGACTTTGAGCGAAACGCGGGATTTTAAAGAACTTTCCGCGACGATAGCGGCAAAGGAAGTCCCCGATATCACCAATATTTCGGGCGCCGACCTGCCCGCGGATTTAGACAGCATCGACGGTCAGCACAACGGCAAAAATTATTTCGCTTATACGTTTTACCTTTTGAACAACGGAGAGAACACACTCTCTTACGAGTATCAGATGGTGCTTTCCAATGTTACTAACGACGTGGATAAAGCCATACGCATCCGTTTGTACGTGGACGGAACGCCTACTACTTACGCCCGGACCCGCAGCGACGGCACGGGACCGGAACCCGATACGACGGAGTTTCGGACCACTTCGGTGGTGATGAACGATTTTAAAGCCGATTTTAAGCCAGGAAATTTTACTAAGTTTACCGTCGTCATCTGGATAGAGGGGGACGACCCCGATTGTACGGACGAACTCATCGGCGGCGACCTGAAATGCGAAATGAAATTTTCCGTCATCGAGGACGTCCGCTCCTCACAAGAGTGACTTTTAAGGCGCTCTGATATATCAAATCGTTAAAATTTTTACCCGGTACATACCAAAAAAAACAAAAACTTGCCGGGGAAAAGGAGAAATTCTATGAATAAAAACGCACGTAAATTAATCCCTGCGGTTGCGATGCTTCTCGTTTCCGCGTCCATGCTTTCCACGGCATCCTATGCTTGGTTCTCGATGAACAATAAGGTTACTGCAAGCGGAATGGAAGTCAATGTAGCCGCTCCTGCTAATTTAATGATCTCTACCGATGCAACTGATTGGAAAACTTCGGTTTCTGGTACTTTGGCTACAACAAGCAAATTACTTGGGCATGCATCTTCTGCCGACGGAAGTGAATTATTTACCGTGGATCCTAAAAAAGCAAATGAGGACGGTACCTTGCAAGATGATGCGGATATTGTTAAAGTAGATAATAGTACTTATGCAAATGTCTATGGAATTACAGGTACTGCTGGTTATGCGGATTATACATTTTATCTGGCAACTACGAGCACGTCAATAATGAAGGTTACATTGGATACCGAAACTACAATGTTTACTTCTACCAAAGATACGGGAAAGGTATTAATGCCTGCTATGCGTTTTGCTGTTTTAACGGGAGAAACACCCACAAAACCGACCAGCGGCAAAAATGTTTGGTGTGGAGAAACAAATAACTCGACGGAAACCGAAGCTTTTAACGCTGAGGGAAAAGCAAATGTTGCCACTAAATTGATGACTGAAAAATTTGTAGCGAATACACAACTCATAGAACTTGCCGCAGGAACGGCGGGTAATTATGGCTCTGCCACCAAAGTAACCATTCGTATTTGGGTTGAAGGAACCGATGCGGCTGCTAAAAATGCAAATATTACGGCTTTAAAAGATTATACTTTAACCGTTGGCTTTATGGTAGTTTCTTAAACAAAAATTAATAAAGAAATTTTTAATAAAGAGAGGCAGACGGATTGACGGAGAAAACGGCTTCCTCTGCCTCTCTTAATTTTTATTTTTTAAATGTACGCTTCTTTACACAAAAAAACGGGGGCACAGTGTTGCTATTATATGAATCGGAGAATTTTGCTTAGAGGAGAGGGGCAGCCTTAAAATCTTTAATCAAAACATTCCTTTTCTTTGCTCTTCCTTACTCAAAATTTCTTTCGTTCAGTACACGGCAGCGTGGTGCCTTAAAAATCCTGTCTTTCCCAAGCTTGTGCCCGAGAAGGCGGAAGCTCGGTTTATGGCGAAAAAAAGAAAAAAACGTATTCGAATTTATGACAATTTCTTCGGAATATGTTATAATAGTAATAATTACAGGAGAAACGAGGAAAAAGACGTCTTACGCCTTTTGTAAAAATCGTATATCGGAGAAACTCATCGATGAAAAAAGCACTTAAAATTGCAGTAAACGTTATTTTATGGGTATTTGTCGCGTTTTCCGCAATGACCATGGTACTCTCTCTTTCCTCCGCCGCTTCCGACGGCGTGCCCAGCATTTTCGGAAAGAGTCTGATATCCATTCAGTCGGATTCCATGAAACCGACTTTTAAAGAGGGGGATCTCCTCTTCGTCAAGCCTTTGAAGGGCGTGGACAGGATGACTTTGAAAAAAGACGACGTCATCACCTTCTGGGCGGATCTCGACGGGGACGGAAACCAGGAGTTAAATACCCACCGTATCGTCGAAGTCATCAACGGCGACAACTACGAAAATGAAAACGTTTCTTACCGCACGCAGGGCGACAACCCCGAAACGAATGCGACGCCCGATAAAGATTTGGTGCTCCATTCTTCCGTCGTCGGTGTTTGGACGGGGAAAAAAGCGGGGGGATTGGGCAGCGCGCTCGACTTTTTACAGTCCTCCACGGGCTTTTTGGTCGTAATCGTCCTTCCTTTGGCTCTATTCTTCATCTATGAGTTATACAACGTAATCTCTACCGTCGTTTCCATGAAGCACAAAAAGGCGGCAATTACGCCCGAAGACGAAGAGGAGATCAAGCGCAAGGCCGTAGAGGAGTATCTCCGTCAGCAGGCGGCGCTCGGCGCTTCTTCCGAAAAAGCGGAAGATAAGCAACCCTCCGAGGAAGAAAAAGAGGATTCGGACGGGAAATAAATCGGCAAATATACAGATTTGTCTTTATCGGGAAAGAAACGGAATCGGTTTCGAAAAAGACCGATTCCGTGTAATATAGGAGTTTTTTGCCCTCAAAGCGAAAAATTTTCGCGTATCGGCGTATTTCGGAACACAAACCGCCGCGCATTATGTGCCGCATTGCGTTCGTTCCCCGATCGGCAAAGGGCGGACGAGGACGCAGACCTGACATTGGGAGGAGCATTTTGGATAATTTCATCAAATGGTTTTTTGATTTTATGCACCAGCTATTCGGCGGAATCTGGGCGATGATAAAAGGCTTCTTTTTGGGGCTGTTCCAGACGGTCAACGTGAAGCAATATTGGGATACGTTTGAAAAATACGCGGCGTCTTTCGGGCCTTTTCAATGGATCCTCGCCATCGTGGTGGTGCTCTTGATGATCGCCGTCTTTGCCGCTATCGTCTACATGATCGTTCTTCTCATCAAAAAGTGGGTGCGTTATCGCAAGACTTTGATAGGCAACGAGGATCTCTTACGCGAGCTTTCCGACTTGCACCGCGACGTCGCCAGGCTCACCGCCGAGAAAGAAAAGATCATGGAGCTTAAAATCGCCAATGGCACGCTGACGGTGGACGCCGTGAACGAAATCGTCGATTCCGTCCGCAAGGAGTACAACGACGCGGAAGCGGATGAAAACGTCCGCGCCTTGCAGCCGGCTTTGCCCGAAGGAGAAAAGAAAGAGGACGAAAAGACGGAGGACACGGTAGCCGCGGGCGCGGGACATCGCTTTTTCAGGCTCACCGCCGTGGACGAAAAGTACGTGTTCTATGAAAAGCCGCTCTATCGCCATGACTTCGACTTAAAGACGCTCTGCGACGATTTCAGGAATTTCGCCTGTTCGAATATGGGACTGTTCTACGAAGTCAAGACTATTCGCCTGATGTTTGCGGGACTTGCGTCCACGAAAATGATTCTTTTACAGGGTATTTCGGGTACCGGTAAAACTTCCCTTCCCTATGCGATGGGAAAATATTTCCTCAACGACGCGACCATCGCTTCCGTCCAGCCTTCCTGGCGGGACCGCACGGAACTTTTCGGCTACTTCAACGAATTTACAAAGCGATTCAACGAAACGGACGTTTTGAAGCGCATTTACGAAGCTTCCTATAACGACGACATCAATATCATCGTGCTCGACGAAATGAATATCGCGCGCGTCGAATATTACTTCGCGGAAATGCTCTCCGTGCTGGAAATGCCCAATCCGAAGGAGTGGAATATTTCGCTCGTACCCGCCGCGTGGCCGGACGATCCTAGACACCTCGAAGACGGCAAGCTGCTGATCCCTCAAAACGTCTGGTACGTGGGCACCGCAAACAACGACGACTCCACCTTCTCCGTTTCGGATAAAGTGTACGACCGTGCGTTTACCATCAATCTCGATTCCAAAGGCGTGCCGTTTGACGCGCCGCCTACGCCGCCGAGCAGGATCAGCTATTCCTACGTCGACGAGCTTTATCAGATCGCCGTCAGAAATCATCCCGTATCTCAGGATATTCTCGACAAGATCACTCAACTGGACGATTACGTCATCGCGCATTTTCGCGTCGCGTTCGGCAACCGTATCATGAAACAGCTGAATATTTTTGTCCCCGTCTACGTCGCTTGCGGCGGTACGGAGAGCGAAGGCGTGGATTATATGCTCGCCACCAAGGTTATCCGAAAATTCGAGGGGCTTAATCTGTCGCTTATCCGCGACGAGATCAATCCGTTGATCGAATATCTCGACAGGCTGTTCGGCAAGGACGCCATGCGCGAGTGCATCGCTTATCTGAAACGGATCAGAAAGATGTATTGACGCCGTTTCTTTAAAAAAAGGCGGGCAGGGACGAGCGGAAGGCGTTGTTTCTTCCCGCCCGATTCGTTTGCCGCCGTCGGGGAGTATCCGAATCTGCAATCGGATAAAAAATCCGGAGCGTGGTGAAGACGCCTGCTGCCGGGAAAGAGAAAATGAAAAAGGAGGGCTTTATGCCGACTTCCGACGAATGTAAAAATACTTCCGACGAACTTTACGGATATATCGCAAAGCTTTTGGCCGATCAGCCCTTTTTTAAAAATCTCGTCGGAGGGCTGAAAGCGGGCAATATCGAAGTTTCGATGTTCCGTAAGCTCGTCAATAAAAAAATCGAGGAGGAATGGATAGACGCCATCGAAGCGTGTATCCTTCCTCTCGACAACGTCATCCGCCGTCCGTCGCGCTATATCGAGGAACTTGACGAAGTAAAGCCCATCGAGCTTTCCCGCAACATCACAAGCCGTTCCATTCAGCATCTCGCGCAGCACACCGATTATATCAGCGAAGTCAAGGGCGACGAGATCACGCCGTCCAAAATCCTCAACGTCTTTCATGAGGAAACGATGCTCACTTATGAGAATCGGTTTGTCAATACGCTCATTCGTCAGCTGTATCTCTTTGTCAACAAGCGTTATAACGAGATGGTGAAAAACGGCGCTGAAAACAGCACCTCTTTCGATATTTCCGCGCAGTTTAAGGACGGGACGCTCGTCAGCAGCGTGCGCTTCGGTCTGACCGTGTCCGAATCCGCCGAGGGAGCCGCGGAAGCGGATCCCCTTTTAAAGCGCGTGATGCGGCTGAATTCCGTCGTCACCATGTATTACAATTCGCCGTTCGCAAAGTCGATGAACGGCGCTTATGTGCGCCCGCCCATCATGCGCACCAATGCCTTGATGAAAAACCGCGATTTGCGGCAGTGCCTCGAACTTTGGCAGTTTATCGAAGGGTATGAAAAGGTGGGATACAGCATCTCCGTCGAACAGATGGCGGAGAAGCCCGATCGCGCTTTGATCGAGCGCCTGTACGCGGATCTGGCTCTGCAATATACCGTTTTTCGGCGCGAAATCGCCAAGGCGGCGGATACCCTTGCGGAAGAGCCAGGCGTGCCTTTTCAGCCGCTTTTTGTGGCGGCGATCCAGCCCGTCGAACAGAAAAAATTTAATTTGAACGACTGCGTTTACCGCAAGGTGACGCCCGTATCCTACGTCAATCCGCCCCGCAAGCTCTCCCGCGACGAGCTGAAAATCCGCGCCGCCGTGGACGAGGCGTTGGGACTGGACGCTTTGATGAAAAAGCACGACCTCATCGAGGAGGCGAAGCGGCGCGCCATGGAAGAAGGGCGGCGCCTGGCCGCCGAAAAAGCGCGCGAAGAGGCGCGGCTCAAAGCGGAAGAGGACGCTCGGGCGGTTGCGGAATATTACGCTTCCCTCGGCTATCGCGTGCGCATGAAATCCCGCTTTGCCGATTCGGGGGAGATCGAGTTCGAGCCTACGAACGCCGCGCAGTCCCTTTCGGAGGCGGTGGAAACCTTGGAGGGCGCTTTGACGGGCGGCGCGGAAGCGGTCGCCGACGCGAAGGCGGACGGCGGACTCTTATTGAGCGACGAGGAAATTGCCGCCCGCACTTCGGACGGGGATATGCCCGCTTTGGAGGAATTGTTCGGAAGCCGGTATCTCAAAGCCGACCGCGCGAATCTCGCGGGAGAAAAAGTAGCTCTGCGCCGTAAAGCGGCAAAAGGGCGCGGTTTCGTGATCGCTCGTATGATACCCGCGGGAAATACGGTCGGGGAGTTGCCCGCGAGAGAAAGCGCAAAAGCGGAAGAAATCGCCGCTGCGGACTCTTTCGGGAACGCTTCGGGCGGACGGGAACCGGAAAACGCGCTTTTCGACGTGGGGCAGGAAATGCTCTCCGCCGCGGAAACGGACGGCGCAGCGATGCAAAAAACGCCTGCCCTTGAAGAAATGCAGGAGAATTGCGGAGATGCGCCGCAAACCGGTGTGAATTTTCAAGAGGAAGCTTCCCCGGCGGAGATAAAACAGGACGAAGATTTCGCGGAAACGTCGGAAAAAGTGGAAGCGATACGGGAAGAAAGGGACGATTTTGGAAATGGGCAGGAAAGCGCTTTCCCCGTTTCGAAAGACTCCAAGGAGATACGGGAGGAAGAAACAGAGGCTTTAAAAAGAGAGAGGGAAACTCTGGTCGGCGTTGTGCAAGAAAACGGGGCGAGAGAGGAAGAATCGCGCCCTTGCGAAGATCCGCGGGAATTTTTTGACGCTTCCTCGGACGGCAGCGAGGCGGAACAGCGGGAGGAAGGACCCGTTTTGGTAGGAGCGGAGGGGACCGCCGTTTCGGAAGAAAACGGACAAGAAAAAGAGCCGTGCTCTCCGATGGATGCGTCGGAAAACGCTGAAAAAAGCGAAAGGCAGTCGGAAGGAGCGGAGATTTTTGCCGCCGATAGCGACGGGAAAAAATCGCAAGCCGCGATAGTGGAGGCAACGGAGCCTTTTGCGGAAGAAGCGGAATCCGAAAGTCCTTTGAACCAAACGGCAGAGGTCGGATATTCTGTTGAAAACGCCGCCCTCCTTTCTGGCGTAAACGACGGGGAAAATAGTGCCGGAGATACGATTGCCGAAGAGGTGCCCGATGTTTTCGCGGAAGAAGCGGAAGAGCCGTGGTCGGAGTTCTTTGAAGAAGCGGCGCCTGCGGGCGAAAGGCAAACAGGAGAAGAAGCGGCGCCTTTTACGGTACGGGAAGGCGAAGCGGAGCGCGCCGCCGCGTCCGAAAGCAGTTTCCAAGCAGGGCAAGAAACAGAGGGACTCGAAGGGACGGACGAAGCCGCGCAAGAGGACGGCGAGAAGGAGGAGTCGCAGATCCGCGAAGAATTCGAAGAGCGGGAAGCGTTTGTCGACTCAAAGGAAACGTCGATGTCCGAGCGAACAGAGGACGCCGAGGCGCGGAGGGAAGAACTCGCGCTTGCCGTGACGGCGGGCATGAACGAGGAAGAGAAAAAGATTTTCGAAGACGAAACGCTGGGATTGACGTTAGAGGAAAAACTTGCCTATCGCAAAATGAGCCGCGGGAAACGCAGAGTCCTTAAAAAGATAGCCGAAACGCGGCGGCGGAAGGCGGAACTGCGGCTGGAAAACGAAAGAAGGGCGGTCGCGGCGATGGAAAAACTGGAAAAGCTGCGCGAATCCGCCCGCAGTCATGAAAACTACAAAAACGAAAACGGCGCCCGTCCGAACGGGAGTCCCGCCTCCGAAAATCGAAGCGGACGGAAGAAAAAGTGAATAAGATAAAGAAAATCTTTTCGAAAATCGCGTCGTGGGCGTGTACGCTGCTATTGATCTTTTCCATGATCGCCGCGCTCGGCGCGCTATTTTTGCGCAACCCCGCCAAAATAAATTTTATCGGCAAGTACGCCGTCGTGAGGATTCTCACGCAGAGCATGGAGCCTACTATACGGACGGGCGATTATATCCTCGTGGAAAAGGTGGACGCGAAGGCGCTGCAAACGGGCGAGATCATTATTTTTTATTCGAGAGATCCTTCCATTTTTGGACAATTGAACACGCACCGCATCCTTTCGTTCTCGGAAAACGGCAATATCGTCACCAAAGGGGACAACAATCCCCGTCAGGACGATTACGAGGTCGCCCGGGAGGACGTGGCGGGCAGGTATGTGACGAATCTTGATTTTTTGACGGGCGTATTTAAGATTTTCTCTAAACCCGTCGGATACGTGGCTCTCATCGGACTGCCGCTCATGTTCATCACCCTTTTGAGTCTTAAAGAGGTGGTGGCCGCTTGTAAAAAAGATGACGACGGAGCGGAAGGAGCGAAGGAGGAGGCGGAAAAAGCGCGCGTGGCGGCCGTGCTCGAAAAGATGAAGGAGAGCGGAGAACTCGACAGGCGTTTGGAAGGGATGCAGACAAGAGCGAAAGAGGACGAAAAAGGGAAGAAGGAGAAAGAGGGTTCCCCGATAGAGGAAAGAGAGAAAAAATGCCCTTTAAAAGACGGGGCGCAGGGGGAAGGGGAGAGTCCGGATTTGGAAAACTCTTTGAAAAAGGAATCGGAAGAAGAGCGGGAAAAGCCTCTGTAAAGACGGAAATATAAAATTATCCTAAGGAAAGAACGGCTGTCGGGAAGCAAAACAGCTTTTTAAGAAGAGTGAGCAGGGCTGAAAAAGAGCGCCGACAAATAAGTGAAAGCGGGATTGCCGAAAGGAAAGAAGAAGGACCCGGAAGGTTTTTCGAGTCGGGGCGGGCGGCGAAAGTCGGGACGAAAAAAAGACGGAGTGAAAGGATGAAGAACAAAATTTTGCGTTCGATGAAACAAAGAGTTCTCACGGTTCTGTTTATTTCCACCGTGATTCTTTTCGTCGTGATTTTCGGCATGACTACGGTGCAGTGCGTCAAGGCTTTTTCTTACGATTCGCTGCGTATCGCGGAAACGAAAACGCGGGAAAGCGTCGAAATATTCAACGAAAACGCGGAGGAATACGTCCTCAAAACTCAATTTATCGCGGCGCAGTTGCAGGGCAAAGCCTATGAAACGGAAGAGGACTATGCCGATCTCATGAAACTTCTCGCTTCCGATGCGGAGTCGAACGGATTTCTGTCCCTCTCCGTTTTCGATAAGAGGGGAGAACACCACACGATGGCGACTCCCTATTACGGCGACAGTTCCGAGGTCAATTCCCTGCTTGCGCAGACGACGGGGACTTCCGTCACTTCCGTATACAGAAGCGAAGCGGCGGGAAAGTTCTGCGTGGCGATTTATGCGCCCGTGAAAAAGACGGAAACGGGCACGGTCAATTGCGTCTGCGCTGTTTTGGGCGCGGACACGGTGTACTCCTCCGAGGACGCCGACGCATTTTTTGCCGAATACGGCGCGGATGCGTTCGTCGTCGGTTCGGGCGATTATTTTTATCGCTATGCGGGGAACGCCGATACGGGAAGGGCGGACACCTTTTCCGAATATTTAGGCGTTTTTGCCTCGGAAAACGTCGCCGCGCAGACGAAGGAGCTTTTGGAAAAACGCAATTTCGGAAGCGTGGGCTTTTCCTCGGGCGGTACGAGCTACGTCTTGGCTTTCAGCCGTTTGGGGAACGGCTCCGCGTCCTATCTTTCCGTCGTTTACGAACGCGGCGTCCTGTTGAACAAGGACGGAAGCCTGTTCACGAAGTTCCTCGTTTCCATCGTCATTCTTTCCGTTCTGCTCGTATTGGCTCTCGTGTTCGATCTCGTCGAAAAACAGCGTGTGCGCAAGGAACGTATGCAGGCGGAAGACGTCGATCCGCTGCTCAAATGCAGCACTTATTCCAAGTTCAAGCGGGATGCGGAGCGTTTGATTTTAGACAATCGGGCGTCGCATTACGCGCTCATTTGCCTCGATATTCATAATTTCAAATACGTGCAGGAACATTTCGGCGAGGACATCGCGGAAGACGCGAAAAGATTTGCGTCCGGCGTATTTTCTTCCGTCCTGCAAAAATACGAAACGTACGGACATTTGACGGGCGACAGATTCGTGCTCCTGCTTCGTTATGAGGTCAAGTCGGAAATTTCTTCCCGGCTCACTCTGATAAGCGAACTCGTCAACCACTATACGGCGTTCAAGAAAAATAATTTCTTCTGCCTGTTCAGCATCGGCGTATATTACGTCCTGCCTGCGGAAGAGATAGACGTCGATGCCTTTATCAACCGTTCTCATCTCGCGCAGCTCGCCCATAAAAAGACGCCTACCGCGGCATATATTCCCTATGACGAAAGTCTGTACGATAACTATCGGATCGAGGCGGATATTGAATCCAAGATGGAAGGCGCTTTGAAAAATTGCGATTTCCACCTCTTCTATCAACCCAAATACAATATTGCCAGGGAGTGTCTGGACGGCGCGGAAACGCTGGTGCGCTGGTTCGATACCGAACGCAACGGCTACGTCCCGCCTCAGAAATTCGTTCCGCTGTTCGAACTGAACGGATTTATCAATAAGCTGGACCGCTACGTGTTTATCCATGCGTGTGAATTTTTTGCCAACGCGGTGCGCAACGGTCTGCGCGTGACGCCCATTTCCGTCAACGTTTCCCGCGTGACGGCGATTCAAAAGGATTTCGTTTCCTTCTATTCTTCCAATAAAGCGAAGTACGGGATTCCCGACGGGTATCTCACCATAGAATTTACGGAAAGCTTTTCTTTTACGAATATGGAGGTCCTCAGCAAAATCGTTTTGGAACTCAAAAAAAACGGCTTCCGCTGTTCCATAGACGATTTCGGCTCGGGATATTCCTCGTGCGGCGTTTTAAAAGAGCTGCCCGTGGACGAACTTAAATTGGATATGTTCCTGTTAAAGCCGAGCGACAACGTTCAAAAAGACGAAGCGCTGATCGAAATGATGATAAAGCTCGGAAAATCTTTCGATATGAAAGTGACGCAGGAAGGCGTGGAAACGATGGAGCAGTTTGAAATGCTCAAAGGTTTGGGCTGCGACGTGATTCAAGGCTATCTCTATTCAAAACCCCTTTTGACGGACGATTTTCAATCCTTCGTAAACGGGGCTACGGATTTGCAGTTTATTATGAAGCACAACGTGGAAGCGCCCTATAAAAAGCCTAAATATATCGATTTTACCGTCGATAAATAAAGCGCTGAAAGAGGGACAAAAACGAAAAAAACGCGGAAGACGGTCTGTTTTTTCGGTAAGCGGAAGAGGCTTATGGAAAGAAAGACCGTCTTTATGTTCTTTTGAATAGGGAAAAGAGTACTCTCTAAGGCGGGAGGAAGCGCCGCGAATAGGGACGCGGAAAGAAGAGAAAGGAAAAAGGATACAGAGGAAAGAAAATACGTGGAAAAAGGGGGGGGGAAATACATAGGAGGAGAAGAAAGGGGCGAAGGAAAAAAGGCGGAAGAGCGCTTATAAAAAATAAGGCGAAAACGAAAAGAGGAAACGGGGAGAAACGAAAGGAGAGATGGAAAAATGAGGGAGATAAAGGAAGAACGGCGCGCATAAGCGGGTAAGGAAAGAAAGAGAGAAAAGATTGGGAAAAGACAAACGGAAATAAGGGAAAGACGGGGAAAATTCAAAAGAAAAAAGTGACAAAAAAAATGCTTTTCGCGACAATTTTTTTGCGGTTTCCACTTTACAAAACGGACGGACAATGCTATAATAAATCACATAATAAAGCCATTGCGTTCAAGGGGACGCGGATAAAAAACGGAAGGGAGAAAAACTATGAAAAGGAAGTATACGGCGGCGGATTTTTCCGCGGAGGAAAAGATCAGACTGCTGGCGGGCAAAGACAGCTGGCACACCGAAGATTTCGGCGGCAGGCTGTATGAGGTGACGGTGTCGGACGGTCCCTTGGGCTTGCGCACGCCCGTAAGGAACGAGAAGGGGGAATGGACGGACAAACCCGCCGTCGCCTATCCTTCGACGCAGATTCTCTCACAGACCTGGCGGACGGAGTATGCCTATGAAACGGGCAAAATGCTGGCGGACGACTGTATGGAGAACGGCGTGGACGTGCTGCTGGCGCCCGGCGTCAACATCAAGCGCAATCCCCTCTGCGGCAGAAATTTCGAGTACGTTTCCGAAGATCCGTATCTGGCGGGCGTCTTTGGCCGAGAATATATCCGCGGTCTGCAAGACAAACACGTGGGGGCGACGCTCAAACATTTTTGCTGCAACAATCTCGAATTCTCGCGTTTTTGGCTATCCAGCGAGGTGGACGAGCGCCCTTTGCGGGAAATCTATTTAAGACCCTTCGAGATCTCCTGTGAAGCGAAGCCCTGGGCCGTGATGTGTTCGTACAATCTCGTCAACGGCGTGAGAATGTCGGAACATAAAAAGCTCTACACCCTCCTTCGCGGCGAATTTGGCTTCGACGGCATGATCATGTCCGATTGGGGCGCCGTAAAGGATCATGCGGCGTCCGTTAAAGCGGGGCTGGATTTGGAAATGCCCTATTCGGAAACGGGCTATCAAACATTGAAAGCCGCCTATGAAGCGGGCGAAGTGACGGACGAAGAACTCGACGTCTGCGCGCAGCGCGTGCTCGATTTTATTTCGCGCTGCGAAGAGGAATCGAAAAAGCGCAAGATCACCTCGACCCGCGAAGAACGGCTGGACGCGGCGCAAAAGGTGGCGGAGGAAGGAATCGTTCTGCTTAAAAACGAAGGCGCGCTCCCCTTGAAAGACGGCTCCCGCGTTTCCCTGACGGGCGATCCCGTGGCGCAGTATCTCGCGGGCGGCGGCTCCTCCCGCGTACAATTGAAAGAAACGCCTCCTTCCTTAGCGGAGTGCCTGAAAGCCGTGATGCCCGCAGGCGAATTTTCCTATAAAGGGGTATGGGACAACGAGGGGCAGTTTTATCAGGCCATCAATAACGCTTACGGAAAGGACGCCGCGATCGTCTGCGTGGGCACCGAAGACGGGGAGGGCTGGGATCGTTCGCAGATGCGCCTGCCCGCCGTTCAGGAAGAATGGATACTCGAAACGGCAAAGCAAAACGCGAATACCATCGTCATCGTGTTTGCGGGCGCTCCCGTGGACATGAGTTTGTGGATAGACGAGGTCGCCGCCGTCGTGTGGGCGGGGTATCCGGGAGAGCGCGGGGGGCGTGCTCTCGCCAATATCCTGACGGGAAAAGTCAATCCTTCCGGCCGGCTGACCGAGAGTTTTCCGTTCAGTCAGGAAGATTGTCCCGTCGTCGGCGGCTATCGCGACGCGATGAAAACTCTATACAGCGAGGGACTGCTCGTGGGCTATCGCTGGTACGACGCAGAACGGGAGAAAGAAAATTACGGGCAGACGCTTTTCCCTTTCGGATACGGACTCAGCTATTCCAAATTCGAGTATTCGGCTCTTGCCATAGAAAAGGCGGGCGAAGGCGTCGAGGTATCCTTCGATATCGCCAACGTTTCTCAGCGGGCGGGGGCGGAAACCGCGCAGATTTACGTGCGCGAAGTGCATTCCAAGGTATTCCGTCCCTTCAAGGAATTGAAGGGATTTGAAAAAATATATTTGGAAGCGGGTGAAAAGAAACGACTGCGCATTACCCTGGATAAAAACGCATTCGCGTTCTATTCCTCCGCGCTGGATAAATGGACGGTAAATCGGGGCGTCTTTGAAATTTTTGTCGCGGCGAATGCGGAGGATATTCGGTTGAAGGGGAGCGTCGAAATCGAATAAACCGGCAGGAAAATTTTTAAATAGGATGAAAATACGCGCGGAAGGCATCCCGCACGTATTTTTACAAAATATACCCCCGACCTTTATAAAAAAATTATCATAGAGAACATTTTAGAAAAAACGACAAAAAGCGACAAGAAGGGGCAGTATATTTTTAAAAAAGACAAAAAAATCAG
>CAJLRM010000012.1 GCA_905209085.1 uncultured Eubacteriales bacterium | reverse complement strand
ACTTCTTAATTTATCCGTTTCAGGGTTTCCCTGTTGCGGATTTTTTTTGTGTTGTAGAATCGTTATAGGCTCCGCCTAAAAAACTCGCCATACGGGTGATATCTATTCGTCCGATTGTGAAATCGTTACGGGCTCCACCTAAAAGCTACGCCATGCGGGTGATATCTATTCGTCCGATTGTGGAATCGTTACGCGTTATTCTACCTAAAAGCCTCGCCATGCGGGTGGATAGTTATTCGTCCGATTGTGGAATCGTTACGGGCTATTCTACCCCAAAACCCACTATGCGGCCTGCCGCGTATGAGCGCTTCCTTCTCCCCACCAGGACTTCCCGCAGGAGGGTACTTTTTAATGTCGCCTCCCTACATACTTGACCCTATCATTGTGTTTTAAAGCCGCACTTCCTTTCCTTCTTCACACCACTCCCTGCTTATAAAGAGGCATTCTTTACGTATCGGATGCTATGAGGGGGAAAGCGCCGCGGGAGGGGCAGGCGGTAAAATTTGATTTTTCGGCGTTTTTCCGTTTAAATCATTTGTTTTTCGGGCGCTTTTGTGATAAGATTATGGTAACGGCGCAAACGCGTTCGACTGTTTCGGAAATAAAATTTTTGCCGTAGAAAAAAATCGGGTTTTGAAGCGGAAGAAAAAGGGAAAAAGAAAGTATGGTGCAATTGACGCAGACGGGAAAAATTCTGGTGAATATCTTGCTGATCGTCTTATCTGTCCTCTGCGGCAGTCTGTTTTTTTTCGTCCCGTGGCTCAAACGGCGCAAGGAACTCTCTTTAAAGCGCTTCTTCGTCGAAAATCGCCTCCGATTTTTTGCTTCCCTAGTCCTGATTGCGGGTTTTCTTACCCGCGTCGCCTTTTTAGACCTCTTGCCGGGCGGACTCAATCAGGATGAGGCGAGCGCGGGATACGACGCTTACGCCATCTTGAAATACGGCGTAGACCGCAACGGCATGAAATATCCCGTTCATCTGATCGCGTGGGGCAGCGGGCAGAACGCGCTCTATTCCTACCTCTGTATGCCGTTTATGCTGGCATTGGGCGTCAACGAGCTTTCCGTGCGCCTGCCGATGGCGATCGTGGGATGCGTTTCCCTCGTGCTGCTGTATCGGCTTTTGAATCGCAGATACGACGAACGCATAGCTTTTCTCGGCCTGGCGTTTTTGGCGATTTGTCCCTGGCACCTGATGAAGTCCCGCTGGGGGCTGGAATCCAATTTATTTCCCGATCTCGTCTTTTGGGGCTTCTGTCTGTTGATGAAGGGGATCGACGACGATCGCAAAGCCGCGTTTTTTCTGTCGAGTTTCGTGTTCGGGCTTTCGGCGTACAGCTACGGCACCTCCTACTTTTTTCTGTTTTTCTTCGTCGTCGCCGCGCTTGTCTATCTCTTCCTCAAAAAGAGAGTGCGCGCGGGCGGTGCGCTGATTTATCTGTGTATCATCGGCTGTATGTCCCTGCCGATCATCGCCTTCGTCTATATCAATCTCACGGGCGGGGAATCCATCCGCTTTCTCTGCTTTACCATCCCTAAACTGACGCAGGACCGCTTTCAGGCGGTGACGAATATTTTTTCGGATACATTTTTCTTGCAGAGCCTCTTAAATATCGCCAAAGGGCTGGGAATCGTGCTCCTGCAATACGATTTTCTGCCCTGGAACGCGGTGCCTTTTTTCGGAACGCTCTATCTCGTTTCCCTGCCCTTCACCTTTATCGGGCTTTTCAAAAGGCGCAAAGAAGAGAATTTGCTGTTCGGGATTCTGAAAATATGGCTGATCGTCGCCCTTGCCATGCTGATCATCGTTTCCCCGAATATCAATCGCATCAATATCGTCTTTTTTCCGCTGATCGTCTTTACGATTTTCGGGATACGGGAGGTTATCGAGGCAAAACCGCGTCTGAAACGCAAAATTTTCGCGCTGTACGGCGCCTGTTTCGCGCTCTTTGTTTCCGTGTATTCCACGGTATGGAATACGCAGATCCTCGAAAAGAAATTTTACGATTCTTACGGGGAAGCCATCGAGTGCGCGGCTGCCGTGGAAGGCGCGCAGTATTGCTATGTGACGCCCTCCGTCGGGACTTCCTACATCTACGTGCTGTTTTATACCGAATACGACGTACGGGATTTTATCGATACCTGCGAATATGCAGACCCCGGCGCCGCGTTTCGCCGAGTCGACTCTTTCGGGCGCTATCGGTTTTATCTTCCCGAAAAAATCGAGCGCGGCAGCGTGTATCTCGTGAGCCGTTCGGATGCGATTTACGACGGCGTCGATTTGTCGCCCTATGAGGTGACGTATTTTAAAAATTATTACGTGATCAACGCCGTTTAGTTCCTTTTCCGAGCGGGAGAAGGCAAAGAGCGCGTGCTTGCCGTAGGGCGTAAGCGCAAGCAACGGAAGCGGCGAAAATTCTGTCGAGGATAAAAACGGAGGCTGTATGCTGACTATCAAAAAAGTGAATTCCATGAAAGGGGGAAAAGTGTGGCTGACGTTCTTTTGCTGCGCGGCGATCTCTCTGCTCTTTTTGTATATTCCCTTTATCGTGCGGGGACATCATCTGATCTGGACGGCGCAGGCGGGCGACGCGGCGACGCAGGGCGTCACTTTTTTGGAGAGCCTCAGACGAGTGGGCTGGCTGAAAGCCATCGGCAGCTACGATTTCTACCTGGGACTGGGCGCGGATTATCTCACCTCGATGAGCTTTTACTCCCTTTTCGATCCGTTCAACGCCTTTGCGTTTATTCTGCCGTTCGACATCGTTTGGGTGTACGATATCATCATGACCTTGAAATTCCTCGCGGCGGGGGCGGCGATGCTGTGTTATCTCCGTTATCGAAAGATCGCGGGCGGGTATGCGGTGGCGCTCTCGCTGATGTATATGTTCACGGGCATGGTCAGTTTTACGTTCATGCGCCATCTCAATCTCACTTCGGGCGCCATTTATCTTCCCCTGATGGTGCTGGGGCTGGAACTCGTCTATCGGGGCAGGAATCCCTTTCTGCTGGTCGGTTTTTCTTTCCTGTGCCTCATCAATTCCTTTTATATGTTTTTTTTCAATTCCGTGTTTCTGGTATTTTATGCGCTCGTATACCACGCCGAAGCCTGTCGGAAAGAGGGCTGCGCCTATTTCGGAAAATCTTTTTTGCGGCTTTTGAAAATAGCGGGATTTTATCTCGTCGCCGTGCTCTTGGCGTCCTTTATGCTGCTGCCGAACGTCTACGGCTATTTCAACGCCGCCCGCAGCGAGTCCAAGGGACTCGTTTCCTTCACCTCCCTCTTCGGTCTGCAAGCGCTGGCGTCTTATTTTCTCCCCATCGTCGGCGGGCATTACAGCGTCATCGCCTTCAATTTGTTCTCCACTGTCCTGTTGATAGCGACATTTCTTTCCTGCAAGGACAGGGCTTGGACGTATCGCATCTGTACCGCCGTCTTTACGGTGGGATTCTTCGTCCCGCTCTTCGGCTACATGATGAATATTTTTAATTACAGCAACAACCGCTGGTCGTACATTCTCTCCTTTTGTATGCTGGCGATGATGGGGCTGAATACGCAGTCGCCCGAAAGCGAAAAGATGTATTCCCTGCCTAAGCGCAGGCGCATCGCCAAGATCGTCACCGCCGCCGTTTCGGCGTGCCTCGTCTTCGGACTCAGCTTCCTCGTCGAGTATCTCCTAAAAGGGAGCTTTCCCGTCGGCGCGAAAATTTCCCTCGCGGCGCTTTTGATTTTGCTCGCCGTCGGCGTGACGGTCTTTGCCGTGTTCGCCGTTTCCCGCACCAAGCTCTCTATCTTCGCCGACAGGGAAAAAGACGGCGCGATGACGGCGCCTAAGATCCTCGACGGAACCGCTGCGCGGCGGCTGGCGACGCCCGAGGTGTTGTGGCGGCTCGCCGCCCTCTTTACGGTGGTGTGCTGTTTCTTCTACTATTGCGTCTATTCCTCTCAACATAAGGGCGCGGCGCTGTATCGCTCGCTCGCCTCCGCCGAGGAGCAGTACGTTTCCAAGCTCAACGAAACGGATTTTTTCAGGACGGACAGCGAGGGCGGGGAAGAATGGTGGCAGCGGTTTCACAACCGCGGCGAAAACAACGTCTATCTCGGCACGTTTGCCTATAATTCGGTGCATAACGACGCCGTATACACCTTTCTCAAAGAGAACGCCGTTTACAACCCGACGCAGAATCTCGGCATTTCGGGGCTTGACAATCGTCCCGCTCTTCAAAGCCTTCTCTCCGTCAAATATTTTTACGATCCCTCGCACGCCGCCCGCTACGGCATGGCGCAGACGGAGGAATTCGAATCCCTGTACGAAAATGAAAATTATGTTCCGTTCGGCTTCCTGTATACGGATACCCTGTCCAAGGCGCAGTACGACTCTTTGGACCCCTTGCTTCGTCAGTACGCCATGCTTTCGGCGATGGTCGTAGAGGGGACCGGCACGGCGGAATCGGCGTCTGCGGGCGCTTTGGAAACGCTGTCCGTGACGGGAACGCAACAAAGCGAGCTTATCCTCACTAAAAAGAAATCGATTCAATTCTCCGTGAGCGGCTGTAAGGGCAAGGAGATATACCTGCGGCTTTACGGCGCGTCGGTGCCCGATCAGACGACGGAATTCAGCGTCAGCGGCAACGGCAAGACCCGTTCCTATCGCTATGCGCCCAAAGGGGATTTGATGTACAGCGAACAGCGGGATCCCTGCATTCAGCTGGGCGTCGCCGGGAACGACGAGTTGGAGATAGAGTTGACTCTGCTCCGCGGCAGGGAAATCTCCTTCGATTCTCTCGAAGTATGCTCTTACGATATCTCCGATTACGAAGCGTCCGTGGCCGCTTTGCAGCAAGCGCCGCACCTTGCGGACGTTTCCTACGACGAAAACGGACTTCGCGGCAGCATCTCTTCGCAAACGGGCGGCTGGGTATTTCTCTCTTTGCCCTACGACAAGGGGTGGAGCGCGACGGTGGACGGCGTCGCCGCCGAATTGATCCGCGCAAATTCGGGATTTATGGCGGTCCGCGTCGAGGGCGGGACTCATTCGATAGAACTTTCATACGCGACGCCCTGGCTCAAACAAGGGTGCCTGCTGTCCCTGGCCGGCGCGGGGGTATTCGCGCTGTCCGCGGGCGGCTGGGTGTTTTTCGTACTGCGTTCCCGAAGAAAGAAAGATTCTTAAAAGAAAAAAGACTTTACGAAAAAAGCGCGGACGGGCGAAAGCCTGTCCGCGCTTTTAAAAGAGGGGGCGGGAAAATTGTCCGAAAAAAGGGGCGGGCAACTCTTGGGGCGAAGCGTAGGGAAAGGACTGAGGAAGGGCGTTTGTGTCCGAAGCGTTTAAAGAAAAATGCGGAAAGACCGAGCGGGAGAAAGAAGCTTGTCCGCGTCATTTGAAAAAATGCGGAAAAAGGAGGAAGGAGATAAAGGGAAGCGAAAGATTCGTCCGAAACAGAAAATCTTTCGGCGGGGCGGGCGGAGAAAGCGGAGGTATCGTTTCGCGATAAAATTCCCATACTGTAAACATGGAAAAGAATAAAGAAACGAAATTTACGCAGGAGAAAGAACCGTCCGCACAGACGGAAACGATTTTCGAGGACGTCGCGAGCGCCAACGAGTGCACGGGGTTGATGCAGGGGATGCCGATCGACGAAGCGGATAAAGAAAACTACGGGCAGGTATTCGATTACGGTCCGGAAGCGGATTCGGACGAGGTAAACGCGGGCGAAGTAAAAAAGCCGCACGAAAAGCGCGGCATGGCGTTCGGGGATCCTGCGGGAACGGGTCGCGAATAAGCGTTTTTTTGAATATGCTACGTTCCCCGCCCCGTCGTTCAAAGCGGGGAACGTTTTGTTTTTACTGCCCTTTTTGAAAAAAACGACAAGCGCGCGGGTTGTTTTTTCGCGGCGCAAGCTTGCGGGGAAACGGAAGGGAATACGGGTTGTTTTTTGCGGCGCGGGTTTTCGGAAAAAGAATACAGGCGTGCGTTAAAAAGCGGGCAAAAGCGGGAGCGATTTTTCGCAAAACCCGACAAAAAAGCGCAAAACGCGCGTTGATTTTCCTTTTCGGACGTGATAGGATATAGGCAACGAATTTGTTTCGAGGAGGAAAAATCGATATGAAAATGAAAGGTTACGCAATGCTCGGCATCGGAAAAACGGGCTGGATAGAAAAGGAAGTGCCCGAGTGCGGCCCCTTGGACGCCATTGTCCGCCCGCTGGCGGTATCGCCCTGCACGTCGGACGTGCATACCGTCTGGGAGGGCGCGATAGGCGACCGCCGCGACATGATTCTCGGCCACGAAGCCGTGGGAGAGATCGTCGAGGTCGGAAAGCTGGTCAAGGATCTGAAAACGGGGGATAAGGTGATCGTTCCCGCCATTACGCCCGATTGGGGGAGTTTGGAGGCGCAGGGCGGGTATTCCATGCATTCGGGCGGGATGCTGGCGGGCTGGAAATTTTCCAATTTCAAGGACGGCGTGTTCGCGGAATATTTCCACGTCAACGAAGCGGACGCTAACCTCGCGCGCCTTCCCGACGGCGTCAACGTGGCGGATGCCGTAATGCTCAGCGACATGGTGCCTACGGGCTTTCACGGCGCGGAGCTTGCCCAAGTGGAATACGGCGACTCGGTGTGCGTCGTCGGCATCGGTCCCGTCGGACTGATGGCGGTGGCGGCGTCCGCGTTGAAGGGCGCGGGCAGGCTGTTTGCGGTCGGCTCCCGCCCCAATTGCGTGGAAGCGGCGAAATTTTACGGCGCGACGGACATTATCAACTATAAGGACGGGGAAATTGTCGATCAGGTGATGGAAAAGACGGCCGGCAAGGGCGTCGATAAGGTCATCGTCGCGGGCGGCGACAACGACACCTTTATTCAGGCGGTGAAAATGGTCAAGCCGGGCGGACGGATCGGCAACGTCAACTACCTCGGCTCGGGGGAGTACGTGCGCATTCCCCGCGTCGAATGGGGCTGCGGCATGGGGCATAAGACGATTGCGGGCGGGCTGATGCCCGGCGGCAGACTGCGCATGGAAAAACTCGTTTCCCTCATGCAATACGGACGGCTGGACACCTCCAAGCTCCTCACCCACAAATTCAAGGGTTTCGAGCATATGGAAGAGGCGCTGATGCTGATGAAGGACAAGCCCAAAGACCTCATCAAGCCCGTGGTGGTGCTGTAAACTGTAAGCGCTCCTTCGGGAAAACATCTTGGGCATGGCTTTAAGCCTCTGCCGTCGTCCGCACGAAAATAAAACTCCCCCGCAAAACGCGGGGGAGGATTCCTGCGGCTTAAAAAATGCCGTCGTCGAGTCGCTTTCTTTTTCTCATTCGAAACGCAGTTGTTTGCCCTTTTCCGCGTGTAGCAGAAAGCTCTTTTGGTTGCCTTCCGCGAGAACGTCGTCCTTTTCGAGATGTCCGAGCAGGAGCGGGGAATCGGGGTCGTGATGAGTACGGTTTTCAAACGCTTTTTGCGGGTTTTTATTGGCGTAGCAATATTTGCAGCCGTTCAGACAAGTGTCGTACGCGCCGATGTCGCGGCTCTCTATGCAACGACAGCCCTGCCGCATTCCCTTATGCTTCAAATTCTTGAAGGCGACGCCGTTGGCTCTTCCCAGCGTTTCCAGCGTCATGCACCCCGACGAATGAACGCCGTATCGGGAGTAGTCCCCGTTCGTTCCGCAGGTCTGAATATACAATCCGTATTTCGCGGCGATTGCGCCCAGACCGCAGGCCAGAGCCTCTTTGTCTTTTTCGGCAAGGGGGATAAGTTCGGGCATATTGATTTCGAGCTTTTTATACATCTCCACGAAGCTGAAAATACACCTGTCCACATAGGGCGCCAGCTCTTTTGCCATTTGCGCAAAGGTTTCTATATGCGAGGAAAGAGTGTATTTTTTCGTGAGCAGCACGGGGTCGTACCGCCACGCGAGCCTCTGTTTTCCGACAATCGACGACAGCTCTTTCAGCGTTTTTACGCTCTCTTCGACAGACGGTACGCCCGGCTCCAAATCCTTGCCGTAAGCGGTGATGGTATAGTGGAAATAGGTATTGAACCGACTCGTTATTTTCGGAAGGTCGGGGAGTATCGGCCGATAGTTTTTAGAACAGAATACGACGCAGTCTACCGCTTCGGGCGTGAGTTCGTAGCGAGTTACTTTATTCGGAAAAAGCGGATTGCGGGAATAGACGTATCCTTCCTCAAACCGCTTTAAAAGCCATTTTGTATAATATTGAACGGTGTCCGTTCGTCCGCCCGTGTTGATAATCACGATTTATTTTCCTCCCGATCGCTTTTTTGGGCCGTGACTTTAAAGGTTAATTCCGTCATCGTAATCATCAGAATAATAAACACTAAGAGATAGACGGGGAGTATTTTGAAGCCGATTAAATTGCCGAGAAGCCCGAAGAGCGGAGGAATCAACGTCGAGCCGACATAGGCGCTCGCCATTTGGATGCCGATGATCGCCCCCGAATTTTCCGCGCCGAAATTGTCGGGCGTGGAATGGATGATACAGGGATAGATTGGCGCGCAGCCCAATCCGATAACGACGAATCCGATCAGCGATACGATCTCGTAGCTCGTGGGAATCAGCAGAGAAATGACTCCGCAGGACAAAATGCAGGTCCCGATGACGATCATTTTTCTGTCGCCGAGCTTGTCCGTGACGAATCCGCTTATAAACCTTCCGACGGTGATTCCTATATAGAACAGCGAAGCGAATTCCGCCGCGCGTTCCGTGTTTATCCCTTTCACCTCGACAAAATAGGTGCTCGCCCAGGACATCGCGGTGGCTTCCGCGGCGCAGTACGCGAAAAAGCCGATTAACAGGAAGGGGACTCCCTTGATTTTCAGCGCGCCGGTCAACCCGAGGCTTTTTGTTTCCTGATGCCCGTTCGTGTTTTGATGGACTTTCCAGACGGGCAGCGTGGCGAGAAGAAGCAGGGCGATGCCCAGCTGTATAAAGCCGACGATTCGATAGCCTTGATTCCATGTCGAGTTTGTCAAAGCGTAGCTCATGACGAAGGGACTGACGATTGTTCCCACGCCCCAAAAACAATGCAGCCAACTCATGTGTTTCGACGCATAGTGAAGGGCGACGTAGTTGTTGAGCGCGGCGTCGATCGCTCCCGCGCCCAGACCGTAAGGAACGGCAAAAACGATCAGCATCCAAAATCGGTCGGAAAAGGAAAATCCAAACAACGCGACCGCCGTAAGAAATACGCTGCTGACGGTGACGATGCGCGCGCCGAGCTTTCTCGTCAATTTATCCGAAAAAAGACTGGATACGATCGTTCCTCCCGATATGACCATGGAAACGACGCCCATAAAGGAGATCGGAACGTTCAGGTCGTTATGGATGACGGGCCAGCCCGAGCCGAGAAGGGAATCGGGAAGCCCGAGGCTGATAAAAGCGATATAAATAAGAGCAAGTAAAAGCGAATACATAGCTTGTTTCTCCCAATTCCTATATAGCGGACAGCTTTGAAAATTCCCTTTCCATATTTTCGGTAAACGCCGCCGTCAGCCGCACGAGTTCGGCGATTTTTTTTATCCCCAGTTCCGCCATGGCGAGGTTTTCCGCGTCGGCGGCGGGAGGGATGACGGTCTGCGCGTAAGTCTTTCCGCTGTCCGTAAAACGGATGCGCTTGTTTCGCCTGTCCTTAGCGACCTCTTCCATACGAATATATCCCTTTTTCAAAAATCTGCCCGTAATCGCCGCGATCGTCTGTTTGTTTGCGGAAAGGCGTTCGCAGATTTCCTTCTGCGTGCAGCCGTCGGGCGCAAACCAAAGGATGTCCAATACAAACAATTCGTTGACGGTCAGATTATGTCGCTTCGCACACCGGTCGTAAACCGCGTGCTGTCTGTCTCGCAGACCGCAATAGGCGTTCACCAATTCGTTGACTTCTTTATCGACTGCCATGCCGCTCCCTCCCGATTGGTCTGATATCATACTAAATTATAGCATGGCGTTCTTAAAAAGGCAAGCTTTTTTTGCGTCTAAAAAGAAATAGGGCGAAAGGATTTTTGCAGGTTTCAAACGGGGATCTTTACACGCTTGTTTTTTTCGGCGTTTTTTCATAAATAGAAAATAGCGGGAGCAGAAGCCGCTCGCCGTTATTTGCTTTTCGTTTGAAAAAGGGGTTATTTGATTTTCAGACTTTATTTTACTGACCGCGAAAATTGCGCGTTCGCACGGGCAGGGGTAAATTTTTGAAGGTTACAGATTCACGCCGAAGTGACTGACCCTGATTTGTCCGCAGGCGCCTTAGATTCGTCGGACGCGAGGAATATCGAAGAGGATGGGACGGCAATATCGCTTAAAATAAAAATCCGCTACCCGTCCCTTGGGACGTATAGTGGATTATATTTTTTTTGCCCGTCTTTGGAATAAGATCCCTATCGGTACTTACCTTTTCGCGGCTCTATTGACAGATAGTTTTTTATTCCTCACAGTAAAAAAGTGATAGGCTTCACGCTCTGTTTTTTGCGGCAAGACTGTTAAAATTTACTTGGACGGATAAGGCGTTTGTGGAATATTATTATTTTCCAACACTTTTTTTAAGTCGTCAAAGTTTTCAATTTTGATCATTCTTATTTCTTTCAGCCTTCCCATGGCACCTGCCTCTGCGGGCTTTTTGAAATAAACGATCACGGAAGTTAAATTACTTGTTTCGTTGCGATAGGCATAACCGGAAACATTATCGAAGGTTTCATGGAAGTAAGAATTGTTCAGCTTCTGGGAAAACATAATTCCCTGGTTACTTGCCGCAAAAATCATCTTAGAATTATACCAACAAGCTTTTTTGGAATAGAACCCCGCATAGATTGCAATTAGGAACGTAGAAATTATGAGCGGGCAAAGTCCCCAAGGTTTTTTGCTCCACATCGCAAATCCTATCGATAAAAATACCATCATCAACACAACGAAAAAACGTAACCAAAAATCTCGGCCTTGTTTTCCATGGGAGTTGCTTTGCCATTCAATCCCGTTAAAACCGTCAAAGTTCATCACTGTTCCTTTGGTAGAAGGTTACAGATTCACACCGAAATCACTGACCATGATTTGTCCCGTAAGCGCCTTGGATTCGTCGGACGCGAGGAACAAAAGGATATTGGCGACGTCCTCCGCCTGACAGGATTTGAGGGAAAGATCGCCGTGCTTGCTCATGGCGCCCATCATGCCCATATCGAGCGCCGCGGGATTCAAGCCCATGGTCATGGGGGTGGCGATATTGCCCGGGCAGACCGCGTTGCAGCGGATATACTTATTGGCGAGCAGCAGGGCGGTATGCTTTGTGATGCCGATGATAGCCGCCTTGGAAGCGACGTAAACGGCTCCGCCTCCGCCGTTATAGCCCGCTACGGACGCCACGTTGACGATGGACGCGCCCGTTTCCATATATTCGAGCGCGGCGCGGATGCACTGCATGGTGCCCACTTCGTTGATGGCGATGACCTTTTCCGCGTCCTCGTCGAGATACTTATCGATGGCTTTCAGACCCGTGTCCAAAACGCCCGCGTTGTTGACGAGAATATCGATGGCGCCGAATTTGTCCTTCGCCGCTTTCATGAGCGCCTTGCAGTCCGCATCCTGGGAGATATCGGTGGGAACGGTCAGCACGCTGCCGCCTGCGGCTTTGATTTTTTCCGCCACGGCGTCGAGCGCGCTTGCGCGCCTCGCGCTGATGACGACGTTTGCGCCCTCTTTTGCGAACAGAAGCGCCGCCGCTTCGCCTACGCCCGAGTTGCCGCCTGTAATAACTGCCGTTTTGCCTTGTAAACGATTCATGTTTTTCCTCCAAAAATTTAATTTTCAAACAATAAATAGTGTAGCACTTTTCGAAGCGATTGTCAATACCGTCGGGGTAAATTTCACCCGATTTTTAACATAATGATTGAAAGGTTAAATAAATTCATTCTTTTTTCACGGAAATAGGGGAAATGCGGCTGCCCGCTTGCGCAAATCCCGTTTTTTTGTTATAATGGAGAAAAAAGAGAAGGAGGGATCATGGGCGTAACGAAAACGGACTTCGTGCGGGGACTGCAATGCCCCAAAATGCTTTGGCTGGACAGTCATAAACCCGAGGAAAAATACATTCCCGCGGCGGTGCAGCGCCGACTCGATCTCGGCAACGAATTCGGCGACAAGGCGATGGCGATATTCGGGGACTATGTGGAAACCACCGCCTACCGTCCCGACGGGCGCATGGATTATGCGGCGATGTTAGAGCGGACGGAGCGGTGCCTGCTGGCGGGCACGCCCGTCATCTGCGAGGCGGCGTTTTCCTGGTACGGCAATTATTGCGCGGCGGATATTCTTAAAAAGACCGCGAGCGGATACGAACTGTACGAAGTGAAAAACGCTCCTCGTCCCCGAAGGGAATTTCTCATCGATCTGGGCTTTCAGAGCTATCTCATCCGAAAAAGCGGGGTGCTCCTGGAACGCTGCTTTCTCATTTTGCGCGGCGAAAACGAAGCGGAAAGGGAAGAGGACGGGGGCAGGGCAGAGGTGACGTTCAGAATCGTGGACGAAACGAAGGAGGCGCGCCTCTTTGAACGCATGGCGGACAAGAATATCTGGACGTTTTCGAAACTGAAAAAACAGGAGGCGGAGGAACCAAAAATTTCCGTCGGCAGGCAATGCGAATCTCCCTATAAGTGCTGGTATTACGACTACTGCCATGGCCGCGGATCTATTTAGAGCGCTTTCTCTCCGCAATGAGGATTCCTACTTTCTCGGCAGAAAAACCTGGGATACTTTATAGACTACAAAAAATTTTCGTAAAAAGCTGAGTAAAGCGCGCGCGGGCGTTGTTTAATAGGTGAAAGGGCATGAGAAAACGCCCCGCCGAACGCGCAAAGGAGGTCGGTATGGGGGAGGACAACGGCATCGGCTGCTACCGCCGTTTTCTTGCGGGCGATAAGGAGGGGCTCGAAGAGCTCGTCGCTCTTTATCAGCGCGCCCTGATTGCCTTCATCGACGGCTATGTGCGGGACAAAGCGCTCGCGGAGGACGTGGAAATCGACGTTTTTTTCGAGCTGTATAAGCGGAAAAAGCCCTTCGACGAAAGGGGCGCCTCCTTTAAGACATATCTTTTCACGATCGCGCGCAACAAGGCGCTCAACGCCGTCAAACAGCGGTCCCGCAGGCGGGAATGCCCGCTGAAAGCCGCGGAAGCAAGGGGCGCGAAGGAGGACGCGGAGAGTGCGCTTTTAGGAAAGGAGCGGGCGGCGTCGGTACATAGCGCGCTGGAAAAATTGCCCGAGGAGTATCGGGAAACGCTGTATTTAAAGTATTTCGAGGAGTTGTCCCCCGACGAGATCGCCGCCGTCACGGGCAGGCGGAAGAAACAGGTGTATAACCTTTTGGCGAGGGGCAGGGCTGCGCTGAGAGAGCTTTTGACCGCGGAGGGATTCGACTATGAAAACATATAGAGAAACCTCTGACGAGGTGTTTGAAAAAATCGGGGAATACGAGCGGGCGAAAAAACGCAGGCGCCGCGCCGCCCTCCGCGTCTGCGGCGTCGTCGTCGCTTTTGCGCTCGTGTTGTCGCTGCCCGTCGCCTTTGTCCTTCGCGCTTTCGGCGGCAAGGGGAGTGCGGGCGCGGATGGAGAAGCCGGATACAGCTTCGACGTCGACGATGTCCTTCCTTCGGACTCGTCCGAAGAATCTTCCGGGGAAGACTCTTCGCAATCCGATTCCCTGTCGGAGGGAAACGAATAAAATTTTTAACGTTTAGGAGAGGGGAACAAGATGAAAAAAGTTTTGAAAAGCGCGGTCGTGCTCTTTTTATTATGGACAGCGTCGGCGTTTACGGGCTGCGGCGCAAAGGATTCTTTCTCAACGACCGCGCCGAATTACGGCGCAAAGATTTTTTCCGTCGTCACGGCTCCGCTCCATTACGGCGATTACGAACGCGCGGGACTCAAAACGGCGATTTTGAAAAGCGAGGAAGACGTTTGTTCGTATGCCGATGCATTGGCGCAAAGCGAACCGCTGAAAGAAGCGCTCGCCGCTTACGATTCGGACTATTTTACGGCGAAAACGTTGATTGTCCTCCTCCGTTTCGAGCCGTCGAGGAGCATAGAAGTGAACGTGGAGGAAGTGACGGTTTCAAACGAAAAGGCGGTGGTGACGATAGCGCGGAATTTTCCGTCCGAAGGCGATTGCGACGGCGCCATCAACGTGTGGTGTTTTCTCATCGAAACGGAGAGGACGAGCGCGGAAAACGTGGAAGTGGTGTGCCGGTAAAGGAACTTTATAAACGAAAAAATTAGGAGGGAAAAAGGATGAAGGGACTTGTCAGGAGAATGTTGCCGTGTGCGTTTGCCGTATTATGTATGGCGTTCGCGTTTGCCTCGTGCGGCGCGAGCGGCGACGCAAAGTACGGAG
This sequence comes from uncultured Eubacteriales bacterium, assembly GCA_905209085.1. Classification (GTDB taxonomy): domain Bacteria; phylum Bacillota; class Clostridia; order Christensenellales; family Borkfalkiaceae; genus Scatosoma. The sequence continues at coordinate 43,255 of CAJLRM010000012.1, read as the reverse complement.
GCGCGGCGGGAGATATGGCGGGGGATTACGAAACGGGCGCTCCCGATTCCGCGGGCGAGGAAGAGGGAACGCAGGAACGGCCGCTTCCGCAGGCGGGGCAACTCACCGCGGGCGAGTGGAACGACAATAAAAATTATGAGTTTTTTAAATCTTTGTTCGATAAGGAGATCATTGCGCCGCAGCCCGACGAAAGCGGCAACGTTCCCGACGTCCTTATCTATAAGGAAAACATTTTTACGCCGTATGCGCAGGACGAGGTGTGGGGTAAGGACGAGAATGCCGTCGTGCATCATGAAACGTGGGGAATGAGTCCTTTGCGCCGCGTGGAAGTGAAGGTGAAGGGCGCGGACGGCAATCCCGCCGCGGGCGCGTCGGTGGCGCTGGTCGCAAAAGGAGAAGCGAGCGTCGGCGCCTATTGCGCTGCGAAAACGGACGCTAACGGAAAAGCCTATCTGTTCCCTTCCCTTTCCGTCGAGGAATACGACGTGATCGCGGGCTACGGCGAAGATTTAACCGCCCGCGCGCAGGCGGATGAAAACGGATATACCGTGACTCTGACGGAGGAAAGCCGCGCCTTTACGCAGCTCGATCTGTGCTTCATGATCGACACGACGGGGTCTATGGGCGACGAACTCGGTTATCTGCAAGCGGAGGTGGGCGACGTCATTTCCCGCGTACAGACGGAACTGCCGAACGCGGATATTCGGCTCGGATTGGTATTTTATCGGGATTTCGGGGACGAGTACGTCGTCAAAAGTTTTGATTTCACTTCGGATATCTCGGCGCAGCAAACCGTCTTGAAAAAGCAGAAAGCCGCGGGCGGCGGGGACTATCCCGAGGCGGTGCACGAAGCGCTCGCCGAAACCCTGGGTCTATCCTGGCGGGAGGACGCGCGCAAAATTCTCGTTCCCGTTCTCGACGCGCCCCCGCACGATTCCACAACGGAACAGGGCACGAAACGGGATATCCGCGGCGAGTACGGAACGCTCGTATACCAAGCCGCGGAAAAGGGAATTGCCGCCGTTCCCGTCGCGGCGAGCGGCGTAGACGTTCCGACGCAGTACGTACTGCGTTCCACGGCTCTTATTACGGGCGGCACGTACGTGTTTTTGACGGATGACAGCGGAATCGGGAACGGACACGACAAACCCGTCGTCGGTGAGTTTGTTGTGGAATATCTCAATTCCTGCCTCGTGCGCGTCATCGGCGAGCTGTACGACGGCAAGGAGCGCCCTGCGGTGCCCTATGCGCAGGAGGTAAAAGAGTAAAAAGGCAAAGCGTCGATTGTACGGACGCAGAGAAAAGAAAAATCTTTTATTCGGAAAGGCGATTTTCTGCGCGGAAAAGGGAAAAACGGCAGGCGGCGCTTTGAGATCCGACTTTTAAGCGCGCGAAAGTTTTGCCCGGCACCCCGTTTTTTGAAAAGCGGTTTTAAAGATTTTCATTCGTCGCCTTTTGTTCGGCGGTCGGCCGGGATCGCGCGGGCGTGGGCGAACGATTGGGGAAGGGAATAAAGAATGAGAAATGAAAAAAGTTCCTCGGAAAAAGGAAAAACTTTTGCAGCTTTTTTCTGTGCGGGAATCCTTCTCTGCGGCGCGGGCGCCTGCGCGCCGAAATCTCCTTACGAAGGCGCGTCCGTCGTAAGGATTGAGCGGATCTCCTGGGAGGGAATGGAGATGTTTTCTTCCCGGCGCTATATACGCGCGTTCGACTTTGAAAATAATATCGTCACGGACGAAACCGAGCTTTCCGAAGAGGATTTTCAAACGTGGATCTCTCTTTACGAAGAAAGAACTCCCGACGCGACGGAATCGGAACGAGAAGCGTATATCGCAGAACTGCGGGCGGAATTCAATACGCCCGAGGTAAAAGCGCGATTTTCCGAAGCCGACGAGAAAGACTTTTTTGAATATGTAGAAAAACAAGGCTTTTATTCCTGGGCGGAGCGTTACGAAACACAGCTTGTCGTCGACGACGGCGCAGGATTCCTCGTCAAAATTTATTTTGCGGACAATACCTGCAAGCAGACGTATTTCTATTACGACTATCCCGACAATTACGAGAAAATAGCAGCCGCATTCCAAAACGATCTCGGCTGCGGGTTGTGGTGAGCCGTTTTCTGTACGTATAGGAAAGGGGAAGGGAAAACTTCCGTTGCCGCCGCGTTTTAAAGAGAAAAATTTTTAAGACCGTTCCCGTTGTCGGGACGTTAAAACTTGCCGACCGCTTTTGACGAAAAAGCGGTCGGCGGTTTTGTAGATCGAAACAGAAGCCGCCGTTTGGCGGCGGTGTGCGGACGGGAAGAAAGGCGCTTCCGTTTCCCGCGGGGCGGAGGCGACTTTTATATAGAAATTTCCATAAAGATTATAGAAACGTCGATTGAAAAAAGGATACGCGCCCGTTATAATAAAAGCGCAAGGGGAACAAAGACGTTTTGTAGGTTACGCCTTATTCGGACAGGAGTTGTTTAAAAAGACAAAAGCGCAAAACGGTTGCGACATTTTTTCGCCCGGTGCAATCAAGGCGAAGGCAATCGCGAGCGTCTTCCCGCCTGATTCCAAGATGACTTTGCCATGAAAAACGGGAAGGTAAAAACGCGGTTTTGCCCTTTGAATAAAACGGAAAAGGGGTACTCTGCATTTTTTCTCTCTGTCCTTAACGGGGCTGTTGCTTTGCGATAGAGAGAAGCGAATTAAAAAGGAGATGGAAAAATGATATTTCATACGGCGTATAAAGGAGGCAGACCCGTGTGTCTGTCGGAGGAAACGCGGGCGTTTGCCGAGGAATCCCTGCGGGGAAAATACGGGGATGAAACGCTGAAAACGCCCTTTGTGACAATGGACGACGTCGCGGGATTCGGGGAGAGGGAGGATTACGATAAGTACGACGAGATGATCCGCCGTATTGCCGAACGCGCGCCCGTGCGGGTGACGGAACGGGAGAAGATCTGCGGCGCGGCGACTCTCGGCGCGGCGATCGACCATCTCGTGCCCGCTTTCTATGCGGGAAAACCCGTTTTTTCCGGCGTCAGTCATCTCACCTGCGGCTTTGACAGGGCGGTGCGCGAAGGATTGGATTCCTACGAAGAGCGGATAGATAAAAAACTGCGGGAAGCGGAAAACAGTCCCGCTTTTTCGCCCCGAAGCAAGCGATTTTTAAAGAGCCTGAAAAACACCCTTTCCTCCTTTCGGCTCTGGCACGGGCGGTATCTTAGCGCCCTGCGCGCGGACGACGAGCGATATGCCGTGCTGTCCCGCGTGCCTTTCGGCAAAAGCGAGAGCTTTTTAGAAGCGGTGCAGTCGCTTTGGTGTTGTTTCGCTTTTACGCGGCTTTGCGGCAATTGGTCGGGATTGGGACGGATAGACGAATATTTGGGCGGGTATCTGCAAGCCGACCTCGCCGCGGGAAGGATAGACGTCGAAGGCGCTCGGGAGCTTTTGGCGTCCTTGTTCGTGAAGGGCTGCGAATGGATACGTTCCGAGCCGCCCGCGGGCTCCGGCGACGCTCAGCACTATCAGAATATCGTTCTCGGAGGGGTGAATGAAGAGGGCAGGGAAGTGACGAACGAGGTGACGTACCTCATCCTCGACGTGGCAGAAGAGCTCGGCATCGGCGATTTTCCCATCACCGTCCGCCTTTCTTCTCGCTCGCCCGAAAAGCTTTTTCGCCGCGTGGCGGAGCTTTGGCGGCACGGCGGAGGGATCGTCGCCGTCTATAACGAAGAGCTGATTCTCCGCTCCCTCGAAGAGTACGGATATCCGCCGCGGGAAGCGGCGAAATTCGCCAACGACGGGTGTTGGGAAGTGCAAATTCCCGGCAAGACCTTTTTTTCTTACGTCCCTTTCGACGCGCTGGAACTTTTACAGCGCGAGGTGTTTCGTCTGGGACAGGGAGAGTCGGCGCATTTTGACGACTTTCAGACTCTTTACGCCGCTTTTTATAAAAGTCTGGAAAAAAAGACGGAGGAGATCTGCGCGGACGCCCTCGCTTTTCGCACCGTGAACGGCGACGGAAAAACGTGGAAACGGAATTTCCCCATGACCGTCGTCGCGCTTTTCGAAGAGGGGTGTATCGGGAAAGCGCTCGATTACGGCGAAGGCGGTCCCGTTTACAATATCGTTTCTCCGCATATCGGCGGGGCGCCCGACGCCGGCAATAGTCTTTACGCCGTCGACAAGCTCTGTTTCCGAGAGCGACTCGTTTCGTTTGACGAACTCATGGCGGCGCTCGCCGCGAATTGGGAAGGGTACGAGGTCCTGCGGGAATACGCGCGCAAGAAACTGATCTGTTACGGAAACGACGGCGAGGCGGACGCCTACACCGCCCGCATTCTCGACGACTTTGCCGATATTCTTTGGCGGCGTTCCAAATCGGACGTGACGGACGGACTGCTGTTCCCGCCCGGCGCCAGCACGTTCGGCAGACAAATCGAGTGGCGCGCCGCCCGCTTCGCCGTTCCCTTCGGCTTTAAAAAGGGAGAGATTCTTTCGGGCAACAATTCTCCCACGCCCGGCACCGATTTCTCGGGCGCGACCGCTTCCGTCAAGTCCTATTGCAGGGCGGACTTGAAAAAACAGGTGACGGGCGCGGCATTGGACGTGCGTCTTCTTCCCTCGTCGATGGAAGGGGAAAACGGAATCGCCTCCCTCGTCGCGCTCGTCAAGGGCTTTCTCAAATTGGGCGGATATTTCATGCAGACGGACTGCGTGGACGCCGCCACGCTGCGCGCCGCCCGCGACGATCCCAAAGCGTACAAGACGCTGTCCGTGCGCGTGTCGGGGTGGAATGCCCGCTTCGTCACGCTCGATAAACAATGGCAGGACATGATCATCGAAAGGACGGAACAGGGAATATGACGCCCGGCCGATTGGAGGTTTCCCCCGCTTCTTCTAAGCTTAAAAAAATTGCGCCGGGCGCGGACGAGGTCCTTTTGCCCGTCACCGCCATCGAACGATTTTCTGCCAAGGACGGACCGGGAATCCGCACGGTGGTCTTTCTCAAAGGCTGTCCTTTGCGATGTCTTTGGTGTCACAATCCCGAAACGCAGTCGGCTGAGGAGGAGCTTTTGTTCGATCCTTCCGCCTGTATCGGCTGCGGCAGATGCGCGCGGGTCTGCCCCGCGGGGGCGCATACGTTTTCGCCCGTGCGGCTGCTGGACAGAAAAAAATGCGTGGTTTGCGGCAAATGCGCGGCGGCTTGTCCGACGGGCGCCTGCGAGCGTTCGGGGCGGCGCATGAGCGTAGAGGAAATTTTGACGGAAGCGAAAAAAGACGAGGCTTTTTACGCGGGCGGCGGAGGACTCACGCTCTCGGGCGGGGAGCCGCTTTTTTTCGAGGGTAGCCTCGCGCTCCTTAAAAGGGCGAAAGAGAGCGGGCTGTCCGTCGTGGCGGAAACGTGCGGATACCTGCCGCAAGAACGCGTGGAAGGGGCGGCGAAGTACGTCGATCTCTTTTATTGGGACGTCAAGGATACCTGCGAGGAACGGCATTTTCAAAATACGGGAGGCTCGTTTGCGAAAATCCGAGAAAATCTGCTCTTCGCGGACGAACTGGGCTGCAAGACGTTGATGCGCTGTATCATGGTCGAGGGCGTGAACGCGGACGAAAAAAATCTCCGCGGCATCGCGGAGTTATACGCCCGTTTAAAAAACTGCTTCGGCGTGCAGCTGATTCCCTGTCACGCGCTGGGCGCTTCGAAAAATCGTCTTCTCGGCAGGACGGACGGCGCGAAAAAAGAATGGACGCCGACGCAAGCGGAAATGTCCCGCTTGCGGGCGCAACTCCGCGCTTACGGCGTCGAGGCGACAGAGTAGGCAACGTTCGTGGCGGCGAAAAGGCGTTCGTTGTTGATAAATTCCCCGTTTGCCCCGCCCCGCGCCAAGTTCCGCGCCGCAGCGGATTTATTGCGGCGTCGGCGGAAAAAATAAGGAACGGCATTCGTGCCGCCGCGCGGCTTGTCCGCTGAAAGAAACGCGGCGGGCATTTGTCGAGAGCGCTCATCCGTTAAAACGCAAGGACGATTATTTTGCATGGGATTCGTCCGCTAAAAGGGAAACGCATTTATTTTTACGTAGGATTCCTTCGATAAAACAACGCGGCGGGCATTTGTCGGGAGCATTTATCCGTTAAGACGTTTCCGCCGTCGCCCTGGCGGAAACGTTCGTTCTTTAAAAACTTTCCCGTGTTTTCGTTGGAGCCGATCGGCGGCCTTTCCCGATTTTATGCGGGGAAGTCGTGCGCTACATACGATTTCCCGCCATCGTTTCGAGATATTGCTTTCTGTACGCGCGCGGCGAGCAGCCGTATCTTTCGTGAAAGACGCGGCTGAAATAAAGCGGATCGGCAAATCCTGCCGCTTCCGCCGCTTCCCCGATCGGGCGGGCGGTATACAGAATATCTTTGAGCGCCCTGGAAAGCCTGAACTCGGTGAGATAGGAAACGGGCGTCTGCCCCGTATACCGTTTGAACGCGGGATAGAACGCGGGCAGGGACATTCCCGCCGCGGCGGCGAGCGCGGAAACCGAAAGATCCCTGTCGAAATTTTTTGCTATGTAGGCGAGGGCGGCGGCGATCCCCTCGGGCAGGCGCGGCTTTTCCTTGGCCGTGCGGAGGAGCGTTTTCAATATCTGACAGCACCATGCGAGCCTGTCCAAAAGATCTTCGTTCCGAAAGATGCCGTCCAAAGCTTCGTTGAGCGCTGCGGCGCTTTCTTCGTCCGCGATCAAGGGAAATTCGAAAAGAACGTCGGCGGGCATACCGTTGAGCTCGGCGTTGAAAAATACCCACCTCGCCGTCATGCGCCCGTCCGCCTTATCCATGCGGTGCACGATGGTCTGCATCCGCCGCGGCGGCGCCGTAAATACGCCGCCCTCTTTCGTTTCTCCCTTCCTGCCGTCGTCGAGCGCGATAAAATATTCCCCGTGCAGAGATTGAACGACGGAGAAACAGGGCAGCGATTTGATATGCGTCAATCCGTCGGAACGCGAGAGTTCGAGAGCGCCCGCCGAAACGTCGGATATGACTGCCGATTCGATCTTCATTTTCCTTTTCCTCTTCCTCTTTCAGTCGTTTACTACGTCGTAAGGGCGCCCCGCGAGATAGGCTGCGAGGTGCTCCGTCACCCTCTCGTGCAGGCGCAGCCGGGTTTCTAACGGCTGCCAGGCGATGTGCGGCGTCATGTGGCAGTTTTTCGCCTTCAAAAGGGGATTGTCGGAGCGGATCGGCTCCTCGGATGCCACGTCGAGATACGCCCCTGCCAGCCGGCCGCCGTCGAGCGCGTCCGCGAGCGCGCGTTCGTCTATCAGTCCGCCGCGCGCGGTGTTGATGAGGATCGCGGTCGGCTTCATCAAAGCCAGCGACTTTTCGCCTATCAATCCGAGCGTTTCCGCGTTCTGCGGACAGTGCAGGGACAAAAAATCGCTGCGGGAGAAAAGCGCTTCCTTTTCCGCGTATTCGTAAGGGCAGTCCGCTTTTTTCGTGCGGGTGCAGACGAGGATTTTCATGCCGAGCGCCACGGCCGCCTTCGCCACTTTGCGCCCGATGTTTCCGAAGCCGAAGATGCCCAGCGTTTTTCCGCTCACCTCTACCATGGGGTAGTCGTAATAGGAGAACGCGGCGCATTTTTCCCAATCCCCCCGCCGCACGGAAGCAGTGTAGTCGAGAAGGCTGCCGGCGCCCGCGAGAAGCAGGGCGAGCGTGTGCTGGGCGACCGCGTCTGTGGAATAATCGGGCGTGTTGGAAACGACGATCCCCCGCTTTTTACAGGCGGAAAGATCCACGTTGTTAAAGCCCGTGGAATACAGACCGATATATTTTAAGCGGGGCAGGGCTGCGATGACGCGCGCGGAGAGGTCGGTCTTGTTGACGAGAAGCACGTCCGCGTCCGCGCAGTTTTCGATGACCTGATCGGCGGAAAGGCAGGGATAGAGCCGAAGTTCGCCAAATTTTTTCAGCGAGGAAAAGTCCACGTCGCCCGCGAAGGCGATGGTATCCGTGCCGATAAGACAAATATTCATGAGAAAGTTCCTTTGCGGCAAGTTGTTTTCGCCCGATTTTTTTTGCCGCTGATAAAAGATTCGGGGCGTCCGCGCAGGCTCGGGACCTTGTCCCAAGGTCAATTTCAAGTAATAAAAGGTTAATATTGGGCAGCCTTTTATTCCATAAAAATCGGCGGGAAGTGCGAGGGAGGGGGATGCGCTTTGTAAAGCGGGCGACGAGAGCGTCGCGGGGAGAAAAGCGCGGCGGCGAGTCGGGGGACGACTACGGGCACATAGTTCTCTTTTAGTATAGCACATTCTTGAAAAAAATTCAAATGCCGGGGCGCGCCCGCCGGCAAGTTGTCTGTCCGAAAAAGAAAAATTTTGCCGCGATTTCGTCGTTTTATTTGACAAACGAAAAAAAATATGATAAAATCACCTAAGTCGAACAGCAGGGGGCGTAGAATTTCCGACGAAATTCCGCGCTTTTTTTGTTCCTCGTAGTTTTCATGCAGCTTTTCTCGGATAAAGACTCGAAAATAAATCGAAAAGGAATCCTTATGCGACAAAGTCAACAAGAAATTTCCCCCGAAAACGCAGAAAACGAATTGGGCGAAGCGAAAATTTCCAAACTGCTCCTGAAATTCTCCCTGCCTTGTATCCTCTCCCTCTTGATCAGCGCTCTGTATAACATCGTCGATCAAATTTTTATCGGCAACAGCGAACTCGGCTATCTCGGCAATACGGCGATCGGCGTCGTCTTTCCCATCACGATTATCGTGCAGGGCTTCGCCTGGTGCTTCGGGGACGGCTCCGCGGCGTACCTCAGCCTCTGTCAGGGCAAAAAGGACACGAAAAACGCGCATAAATGTATCGGCACGGGAATCGTGGTTTCCGTTGCCGTCAGTATGGCGCTCATTCTGTTTTTAGGGATTTTCAGGCGTCCCGCCTTGCGCCTTTCGGGCGCGTCCGATCAAAGTATCTCTCTTGCGGAAGATTATTTTCTCATCATCCTTTTCTTTTTCCCCGTGTTCATGCTGATGAATATGATGAATTCCGTCATCCGCGCGGACGGCAGCCCCGCGTTTTCCATGACTTCCATGCTTTCGGGCGCCGCCGTCAACATCATTCTCGATCCCGTTTTCATCTTCGTGCTGCATTGGGGAATCAAGGGCGCCGCGTGGGCGACGGTGATCGGTCAGGTCGTTTCCTTTGCCGTCTGTATCGCCTATTTCTTCAAAAGCAAGACCTTTCGCCTCGGCTTGAAGAGCTTTCTTCCCGATTTGCGCATTTTTTGGAATGCGGTCAAGCTCGGACTTTCCACCTTCATCACGCAGATGTCGATCGCGGTCGTATCGCTGGTGTGCAATCTCCTGCTCTCCCGCTACGGCGCGGCTTCTCCGTATGGCGCGGACATTCCCATCGCCGTCATCGGCATCGAAACGAAGGTGTTTACCATCATCATCAATATCGTCGTAGGGCTTGTTCTCGGCGGTCAGCCCATCCTGGGATATAACTACGGCGCCAAAAAATACGACCGCGTCAGAAAGACCTATCGGATCATTTTGACGGCGACGCTCGCCGTCGGGCTGCTTTCCACGCTTGTCGTCGAGGCGTTTCCCCGGGCTGTTGTAAGCGTTTTCGGCTCCTCGGACGAAGCGCTGTATCTGGAATTCGCCGAAAAGACTTTCCGTATTTTTCTTTCCCTCGTCACGTTCACCTGCGTCGTCAAAATGAATTCCATTTTCCTGCAAGCGGTGGGGCAGCCCGTCAAAGCGACCGTCGCCTCCCTCGTGAGAGATCTCGTGTGTTTCGTGCCGATGGCGTGTATCCTGCCTCGTTTCTTCGGGATAGACGGCATTCTCTATGCCGCGCCCGCCGCGGACTGTATCGCGATGGCGGTGACGGTAGCCCTCAGCGCCGCGTTTTTCCGCGGCATGAAAAAATCGTCCCTCCCTTTGTCGGAAAGCGCCGCGATTTTAAAGCCTTCCCGCCCCGGCGCCATCGTTACGATCGCCAGGGAACACGGCTCCGCGGGAAAGCAGATCGGGAACGCGGTGGCAAAGAAGCTGGGGATTCCCTTTTATTATAAGGAAATGACGGCGCTGGCGGCGCAGGAGAGCGGACTCGATAAAGAGTTCATTTCGGACATCAACGCCGATTCGCCCGCCGTCTTGCGGGAGTTGTACCTCGGCACGGAAGTCGTCAGGCAGGCGGTTGCCGCGCAGGAAAAGGTGATCCGCAAAATCGCGGACAACGGTGCCTGCGTCATCGTGGGGCGCGCCGCCGATTACGTGCTGCGGGAATATCCGAACGCCGTGCGCGTCTTTCTTTACGCGCCTATGGAATACCGCGTTAAAAAGGTTTCGGAAATGTACGGGGATACGCCCGCGGAAGCACAGCGGCAGATTAAGCGCTCGGACGCCGCGCGCGCGGCGTACTATCGCAGCGTTTCGGGGCTGACCTGGGGGGACGTTCATAATTACGACCTCTGTCTTGACGCTTCGCTCGGCGTCGAAAGGACCGCGGAAGCCGTCTGCGCTTTTTTGAACGAGAAAAATAAATAAAGCCGTCTTTATCGAGCCGTTCCGCCGCCGCGGGGCGGCTTTTTTCGAGCCGGGCGGCCCGGACGGGAAAGGAAATAAAAGCAAAGGGGAAAAAATATTTCGAACGTTTCGTTTTCATCGCGGCGACTCGCGGCTCGGGAGTATAAATCAGACGCTCGCTCGTTGTCCGAATCGATAAAAAGAATGAGAAATCGATAAAAAGCGACAAACGGTTGACAAATGTCTTGACAGTTGTCAATAAAAGGCGTATGATTGCTTTAAAAAAGACGGCGCCCGCGCGGGGCAGGACGCGAGGACGCGGCAAGAAAACGGAAAAGGAAGCTGTCGGGCGCTTTTGCGGCGAGGATAAAAAGCGCGGCGTCTTCGTCGGCGGATTCCCGCAAAGAAACGGGACGAATACGCAGGCGAGGCGCGTTAAAGAGGCGCGGGCGCCCGCAGTCGGCGCGAGGGAGCGCTTTTTAAAGCCGCGGCAGGGGCGGCGGAGGAATTTTGTATGGACATTCGGGAAAAGTACGACGTTATCGTAGTCGGCGCGGGCGTCGCGGGATTAAACGCGGCTCGGTTTCTGCCTCGTGATAAGAAGATTTTGCTCCTATCCAAGGAAAGCCCCCGTCACAGCGATTCCTATCTCGCGCAGGGCGGCATCTGCGTACTCAAATGGGACGGGGATTACGAAACTTATTTTGAGGACACCATGTGCGCGGGGCATTACGAGAACGACCCCGAAACGGTGGGGTGTATGCTGCGCTATTCCCGGGAAACGATCGCCGATCTCCTCGACGCGGGGGTGCGTTTTACGCGCGACGCTGCCGGCAATTTTCTCTATACCCGCGAGGGCGGGCATCGCACGAAGCGCATTCTCTATCACGAGGACTGCACGGGCAAGGAGATCACTTCCCGCTTGTTTTCTGACGTTCGCCGTTTGAAAAACGTACATATCCGCCCGTATACCGTTCTTCTCGACATCCTCGAAGCGGAGGGCGAATGCGCGGGCGCCGTGCTCAAAGACGCGAAAACGGGCGAGGTGAAGGCGGTGAGCGCCGATTATGTGATTTTGGCGACGGGAGGCGTCGGCGGACTGTTCCGATTTTCCACCAATTACCGCAACCTGACCGGGGACGGCGTGGCGATCTGCTTAAAGCACGGCGTGAAAGTGGAAAACGTCGATTATATTCAAATCCATCCCACCACTCTCTACACGAAAAAGCGGGGGCGGCGGTTTCTCATCTCCGAATCGGTGCGCGGCGAGGGCGCGGTGCTTTTGAACGGTAGGGGCGAACGCTTCACCGACGAACTTCAACCCCGCGACGTGGTTTCCGCGGCGATTTACGCCGAGATGGAAAAGGAGGGGAGCGACCACGTTTATCTCGACCTGCGCACGATTCCTCCCGAAACGGTAAAAACGCATTTCCCCGCCATCGTCAAACGCTGCGAGGCGGAGGGATACGACGTATTCAAAGCGCCTATTCCCGTGGTGCCGGGACAGCATTATTTTATGGGCGGAATCAAAAGCGATACGGAAGGGCGCACGAGTATGCCCCGCCTCTTCGCGGTGGGCGAAACGTGCTGCAACGGCGTGCACGGAAAAAACCGCCTCGCCTCCAATTCTCTCTTGGAAAGTCTGCTCTTTGCCAAACGCGCTGCGCTGCGCATCGCCAATACCTATTCGCCTTTGAGCGGGAAAACGCGGGAACGTGCCGCCCAGGGCTTTGACGAGCGCGCCTATCGGGACGACGCGGCGCTCAAAGCGGCGTACAGGCAAGCGGTGCTCTCAGAGATAGACCGCGAACGGGCGGCGCGCGAAAAAGCGCGTTCGGCCGCGGAAAACGCGGCGCACGAAAAACGGAAAATCTAAAAAGCCGCGGCGGAGAAGAAAGCCTTTCGTTCGGGAGGCGGATGCGGAATCGGAAAAGAGATTTTTCCGCTCTTTTCAAAGCGGCAAGACAGAAGCGATAAGACAAAAACGGCGTCGAGGGGCGAGAACGCTCAAATTCAAACGACGTCACGATACGAGGCGACTATGAATCCGATAACAGAGAAAATACAGGCGGATAAGCTCATCGAAATGGCGCTGCAAGAGGACATCACCAGCGAGGACGTTTCCACGAACGCGGTGATGCCCGAATATAAAAAGGGAACGGTGCAGCTCTTGTGCAAGCAGGACGGCGTAATTTGCGGACTCGGCGTATTTTTGCGCACCTTCCGGCTTTTGGACGAAAACACGACCGCGAAATTTTACGTAAAAGACGGCGACGAAGTGAAAAAGGGGCAGCTTCTCGCGGAACTGACGGGCGATATCCGCGTCTTGCTTTCGGGCGAGCGCGTGGCGCTCAACTACTTGCAGCGCATGAGCGGCATCGCCACTTATACGCGGGAGGTGGCGAATTTGCTCGCCGGCAGTAAGACCAAACTGCTCGACACCCGCAAGACGACGCCGAATATGCGCGTTTTTGAAAAGTACGCGGTGCGCGTGGGCGGCGGCAATAATCACCGCTATAATCTTTCGGACGGAGTGCTTTTAAAGGACAATCATATCGGCGCGGCGGGCGGCGTCGCCGCCGCCGTCAAAGCGGCAAAGGCATACGCGCCCTTCGTAAGGAAGATCGAAATAGAGGTGGAAACGCTGGAACAGCTGAAAGAGGCATTGGACGCGGGCGCGGATATCGTCATGCTGGATAATATGTCCCCCGAAAATATGGCGAAAGCGGTGGCGATGACAAAGGGCAGAGCGGAAACGGAATGCTCGGGCAACGTCACGAAAGAAAATATCGCCCGACTGACGAATTTAGGCGTCGATTACATTTCCAGCGGCGCGCTGACCCACTCGGCGCCCATTCTCGACGTATCCCTCAAAAATCTGCACCCCGTGGACTGACGGCGTTTGGAAACAGCCGACGGCGGGTAAATAGTATATGAGTAAGGCGTATTTGATAAAGGGGAAAGTATAGGTACGGGAGCTTTCGGAAATCTTTTACGGAGGACGAAAATGCGCCTCGGCGTCTATAACTATCCCGCAGAGGCGGAGGAAGCAGGAACCTCTATCGGCGCGCGCTTTGAATCGGACGGCGAAAGGGGAAATATTCTTTTTAGTCTTGCCTGAACGATAAGGGCAGGTCTGAGATGAGAACAAATCAGGGGAGGAAAACGCAATGACGGACAACATCGGCAATATGGCGCGGGAAAAACGCAGGGATCGGATCCTCGCGGCGATCGGCTCGACGGACGAACCGCAGAGCGCGGGCGCGCTGGGGGACAGATTCGGCGTTTCCCGCCAGGTCATCGTACAGGATATCGCGGTGCTTCGCGCGGCAGGCGCGCCCATCGTTTCCACAAACCGCGGATATATTCTCGCTTCCAGGCGCTTGGCGGCGAGGGTTTTCAAGGTATATCATACGGAGAGCGAGCTTGCCGAAGAACTGGAACTCATCCTCGACAACGGCGGCGCGATAAAAAACGTCAGCGTCAGCCACAGGGTGTACGGTCATATCGAGGCGGAACTGAATATAGAAAACCGCGTTCACGCCGCGGAGTTCGTGCGCAGCATCGAGGGCGGCAAAAGCAGACCTTTGATGGTGGTGACGGAAGGGTATCACTATCACACCGTCACGGCGCCCGACGAGGAAACGCTGGATAGAATCGAGCGCGCCCTGAAAGAGCGCGGATTTTTGGTGGAACAGTAAACTTTTTGCGGCTTTTCGGGGCCGGACAAAGGCTTTCGTCGTTTTTGCGCAAGGGAGCGGAAAATAGAATTTTTACGGGGAAGTTTTATGAAAATTACGGTTTATGCGGGCGAATACGGCGGCGACGCCGCCCTTCAAAAGGAATACGGGCTGGGGCTTTTCATCGATTCCCGGCTGCATAATTGTCTGTTCGATTTCGGAAACAAAACGGCGGAAAAGAATTTGAGCGCTCTCGAAATATTCCCCGAATTTGCGGACGTCGCCGTGCTTTCTCACGGTCATGTTTTCGTCGGCGGGGGACTTCCCGCCTTGAAGCCGCGCCTGAAAAACGCGAAGCTGTACGCGCGCGAAACGGCGTTCGAGCCGCATTATTTCAAAAAATCCCGATTTAGCTATAAGACGATCTCTCTGCCGAAAAAGCTGACGGCGGAGGGAACGGTGTTTACGAAGAGCTTTTTGAAGATCGACGAAGAACTCAGTCTGCTCTCTAATTTCAAACCCGATAAAAAGCTCTTGGAATCGCCGCGCTACTTTGTGGACGGAAAAAAATATTTCGAAACGGACACCTTTGCGCACGAGCAGGCGCTCCTCGTCACGGAGGAAGGAAAATCGGTGCTCTTTGTGGGCGCCGCGCACGCGGGTCTGAAACAGATGATGGAGCGCGCCGAAAAGACGTATCAAAGACCCGTTTCCGCCGTTGTGGGCGCTTTGGCGCTCACCGATAAAAAGGGCAAGCCGATCTTCGGCGAGGAATGGGTGCGCAATTTCGCTTTCGAGCTGGAAAAATTCACCTCCGCGGAATTTTATTTTGCGTCGGGCGTGGGGGACGCCGTGTTCAACGCTTTGCAGGAAGAACTCGGAGAGCGCATTCACCGCCTTTCCGTAGGCGAAACGAAAGAACTTTAAAGCTCTGAAAGACGCGCTTCTATAAGCGCCGCGCAGAGAGGGCAAACGCTTTGAATAAAGACAGGCTCCGATGTGCTTTTTGTCGATTTTGCGCCTTGTCTGCGGCTTCGTAAGGCGCTGCGGGAAATTGTGAAAGGACGACAGAAAAACGTAAAAAGCAAACGGGAGGACAAGAAGGTATGCCTTTCCGCATCGGAAGCATCGGAAATGAAGCGGATATGCTTTTGCGGCTTTGCAGAGAAGAGTTTTAGAGCGTGTTGACACAAATACAGGAATTTTTGAGATAATTTTTTCCAGGATGATGCGGGAAGCGGGCGAATACAGCGACGCAGTTAGCCGACGAACCACGGTGTATTGCGGAAACGTAGCCAAAATTTGACGTTTATAGTTTGTGTGAACGCACGCTGATTAAAATGAGGAAGAATCCCCCTTATCAGCCCTTATAAGTGTCGGTACTACCGTTCAAGCGCGCAGTAGTTAAAATTTTTTTGGAAATTTTGATTTTTGGCAGGCTAAAAATGCTGTTTTTTAAAACCTTTGCCTGTTTACGGGCGCTTTCCAAACGGAAAAAGCCGTTTAAAAACCGAAAAAATAAAACGGCTTTCCAATACCTTGCTTTTTCTTTACGGACGTGCTTTTAACGGATCGGGACCGATTAAAATTAAAAAATAAAACGACGGCGAGGGATTCTCGTCGTCGTTTTTCCTAATCGAGTCAGTCGGCCTTGTACTTTCCGAAATTAGGAATATTCGGCAGATATGTTTCACAGATATATTGTTCTCCGCCGTGTGCGGTATCTTCATATAATACCTCCGGCGACGGGAAGTAAGTTTTTGTCCACTTGGCGAGCTCGGGAGCGCTGTAACTGTTGACGTCGCCCGAAAGGGAATTATAGAAACAGTGAAGCAGTCCGCTGTCCGTATAAAGATAAGTAAATCGAATGAGGTACTCGCCCGAAACCGTATAGATTCCCGTGCCGTCGGCTTCAAAGATCAAATAATGCTGAGCGTCCTTTCCTATATCCTCAGAGAAAAGATACCTTTTGCCGTAAGTCAGCGGAGCGTTAGTCGAGGAGCCCTTATGCGAGGCGTTTCCCGTGCACGCGACACAGGCAAAGAGCGCACAGACGCAGGCGCAAAGAGCCGCCGTCAAAGCGATAAGTCTTTTTTTCATACAGTTCTCCCTTAGAGTTTTATTACATACATTATAAAACGGAAACCATATTTTGTCAATATGCTTGGAAAAAATTGTTGTGAAAAAACAACGGAAATAAAGCGGCGACTATCCTGCGTTGACTCTTCTATGCGTACCCGTTAGGCATTTCCGCCGTACTATAATCATTCTTCCCGCGGCTTTTGGCGGCGCGATTCTGTTTTTCCTTCGAGCGCGGAACGGCGGCATCTTTTCCGCACGGTCGTTTCGTTCGGGCGCTTTGACGACATCCACCTGCCTTTTGCCCGAGCGGGGCGAGGAGAAAGCGAGGGATTCCTTTCGCTTTTTTCTTCTCTGTCGAGGAGAGATTCCGAGGTCGGCGCCGTGTGCCTTCGCTTGGCATGGGGATAACATAACTTCTCTTTGTCGTTTTCCCGAAAAACTAATTTTTTCCCTTTTTACCGCTTAGAGCGGATAATCGCTTCTGTTTTTTTTTGGAAAGGCCGGATTCGCGTTCCCGATTTTTAGGAAATTTTCCCCTTTCGACAAACTCCGCGCAAAAAATTTCTTTTTCCTTTGTTATAAAATGCGTTTACGCCTCATAGATTAAATCAGAACAATACCGAAAGGAAAAAGGAGATTTTTTATGAACGAAGAAATCGAATACGCCGAAATGCTGGAAATTCCCGTTTCTACGGTCAACGTTGTGAAGAAAAAGAACCGTCGGGTCCGCGGGAAGAATGCGCCGAATCTCAAAGAGCGTCTTATCTCGCGCGTCAACAATCGCGTAGGCGACCCCGATTATTCCCGCGCGGCACCCGCGGATGCGCTCGCGCAGGATCCCCTCTATGCCGCGGCGGAAAACGCCGCCCTCGAAGACGCGGCGCAAAATTCCCCGCTGCCCGAGTCCGAAGTAAACGCATACGCCTATTCGGACGGGGGCGAACGAATGGACACCGTGCTCCTTTCCGACGAGCCGGCGGAGAAGGGATGGAGAAAAAAGAAAAAGCTGCGTTTCTCGGAAGAAGATGCGGCGTTCGAAGGGGAACTCTCCGAAAACGAGTCGGGCAGGTATGCGATGAAAACGCCTTCGGAACGGCGTTCGGGCGTGTTTTTGACGGTGGAATTCGCACTCGCCTGCGCGCTTTGCGGTACGATTTTCCTCACGAACGTGTTTGTGCCCCAAAGCGCCATCAACACCTTTTTCAGGAGCCTGATGCCCGCCGCGGCGGAAAAGGCGGATACCCGCGTCTATTCCGACTTCACGCTGACTAGTATCGTGAGCGAGCTTTCGGATGCGGAAATCACCGTTTCTCCCACGGGCGTGCTCACCTTCACGGACGAATGCTGCGTATATCCCGCGGTGGACGGCAAGGTGGCGTCCGTCTTGAAGAATTCGGACGGCACTTACGATGTGAAAATTTCCCACACCGACAGCTTTTACGGCGTCATCGGCGGGCTGGATTACGTCTATTATCAGACGGGGGATAAGGTGTACGCCAATGTGCCCGTGGGGTACAGCAAGGGCGAAACGGCCGTCCGCGTCATGATGTATTCGGGCGACGAGCTTCTCAATTGCTACACGGTGGACAGCGAAAACTGCCTCACCTGGGCAAAATCGGAAACTTGACGCGGCGACGGGAGCCTAATCGAGTACGAAAATTATAGGGAGAGAGCAGACGATCCGCGCGCCGCGTTTTTCGCGGCGCGAAAACCTTACCGTGATGCCGTTTTTGTGACGTTTTTGCCGCCAAAACTCTTCGTTTTTCGCCCTCTTTCCGTCCCGCCGTCAAAGGAAACGGGCGGCAATTGCGGGGAGAGCCGCCCTGCCCTCGTAGTCGACCGCGGCGGACGCATCTCCTTTCAAACACTTCGCAGGAGCCTTCGCGGGGATCGCCGCCCGAAACTTGCCGAACGTATCCTCTGTTCGTGGATCGTCGGGCGGCTTTAAGCAAAGGTCTGCGCCCGATTCACAAAGCGCGGTTTCGCCGCTTCAAATTTAGATGGAAAACACCGTACAGGACTTCGCCGCAAGCGCAAACGCTTCGACGCCGCATATCTCGGCGGAAAACGCCGAGCAGACACCCGTTTCAGGCGCGCAGGGGGCATCCGACCCTGCGATTTTCGACGCGCTGTCTAAAAGAAAGGATCGGCGGCGGAAGAGCCGCCGTGCGCGGTCGAGATTTTCCGTGCACCCGCTTTTCCTGCTGCTCGGCGTGTACTATTGCTTCATCGGCGAGTTGCCGATGTTTCTTTTGAGCGCTCTGGTGGCTTTGCAGCACGAATGCGCGCACGCTTTCGCCGCCGCGCGGCTCGGCTACTCGCTCGACCGCGTGGTCCTAATGCCCTACGGCGCGGTGATCGACGGGGATTTATCGGGGATTAGTTTCAAGGACGAAATTTTCGTCGCCGTGTGGGGACCGCTGTGCAATCTTTGTACGGCGGCGGCTTTTGCGGCGCTGTGGTGGATCTATCCCGACGCCTACGCTTTCACGGACACCGCCTGTTTCGTTTCCCTCGCCGTCGCGCTCGTCAATATCGTTCCCGCCTATCCCCTCGACGGCGGGCGGGTGCTGCGCTGTGCGCTGTGTCTGCATATGCAGGAAAAAAAGGCGGATAAAATCTGCCGCGGCATCACAGTGGCGTTCGCGCTGACGCTGCTCGCGGCGTTCGCGGCGCTCTGCGTTAAGGCAAAGCCCAATTTTACGCTCCTTGCCTTCTCGCTCTTTCTCGGCGCGGGCGCGTTCGGGAACACCAAGCCCGAAGCCGCGAAATATACCAAAATCAATTTTTCGTCCAAGGACGCGTTCCGCCGCGGCGTGGAGATCCGCCGCGTGGCGGTGACGGAGGACTGTACGTTAAAGCGCGCGGTCGGCTTCGTCACGCAGGATAAGTACCTCATCCTCGACGTATACGACAAAAACGAGGAGTACATGGGCGAACTTCGCCAGAACGAACTCGCGGAAATCTTTTTTTCGTCGGGAATCTACCGGACTTTGGGTGAATTTATGTAAAAAATATGTGAAAAACCCTTGACGAATTTATAAAACCCCCTTGCAAAACCCCGTGTAATATGCTATACTATGAGTCGAAGAATGGAAAGAAGTGAGAGCGCGGGGGAGGATGATCGTCGCGGACGTCCTGCGTCTGTTTTTGAAAAGGTCATTAATTTAAAGCGGGTTTACGATACGGAATGAAGAAGGAATGGTTTTTCGACCGTTATTGCGGTCAACAGTTTGTCGCGCTTTTGGAGGACGGCAGGCTTGCGGAGTTCGCCGCGGAGAAAGAAAAGAGCGGCGACGTCGTGGGCAATATCTATAAAGGGCGCGTCATGAACGTTTTGAGCGGGATGCAGGCGGCGTTTATCGCCTGCGGTCTGGAACGCAATTGTTATCTTTCCATGGAGGAAACGTATACCGATTATTCAAAATATGACGGTACCATGGGAGGGACGAATGCCCAGCAGCTGAATCTCAAAGAGGGGGACGAGGTGATCGTTCAGGTCACCAAACCGCCGCGGGGGAATAAGGGCGCTAAGGTGACGACGCACCTTTCTTTCGTGGGAAAGAATCTCATTTATCTCCCCAATACCGATTTCGTCGGCATCTCCCGCAAAATCACGGAGGCCGAACTTCGCCAAAATCTCCTGTTCACCGCGGATAAAATGCGCGAACGGACGGACGAGGGCTTTATCATCCGCACGCAGGCGCCGTTCGTCACGCGCCGGCAGTTGAAGCGGGAGGCGGAGTATCTGAAAAATTTGTACGGCGCCATGAAGGAATGCGCCAAGGACGCCCCCGTGGGCAGCGTGCTGTATAAGGATTTCGATTTGCCCATTCGGATCATGCGGGACAGCATGGGGGACGACGTGACGGCGATGTACGTCGGGGACGACGTGCTGTACGATAGACTGTTGAAGCTGGTGCGGCTTCGCGGGGACTTGCCCGAACGCAAGATCGTCCACTATACGGGCAAACGCGCGATGATGCGGGAGTACGGAATATCGCCGCTCGTATTCGCGGCGGCGCAGCCCACCGTGCCTCTCGATAACGGCGGTTATCTCGTCATCGACCATACGGAGGCGATGACGGTGGTGGACGTCAATTCAGGCAGCTTTGTCGGGGATACGAGTCTGGAAGATACGGTTTTTAAGGTCAATCTCGAAGCGGCGCGGGAGATCGCGCGGCAGGTGCGGCTGAGGAATATCGGCGGCATCGTGGTGGTGGATTTCATCGATATGACGGACGAGGGGCATAAGGAGGCGGTGACGGCGGAATTGACCGCGTGCCTCGAAAAGGATAAGGCGAAAAGCCACGTCCTGCCCATGAGCGAGCTTTGCCTCACGCAATTTACGCGCAAGCGCGTGGGAAGCGACGTGCTTTCGTTTTTGGTCAAACCCTGCGGGCACTGTAAAAGCGTGGGATACGTTCCGGAAGATATTTTTGTGATCACGCGGATCCGCGCGGATATTTTGGACTGTTTTGCGGGCGGCTATCATGCGGCGATTATCGAACTGAACGAAAACATTATGCGCAGAATTTTGAACGAAGGATTGCTTCGCGGCGAGGTGGAAACGATCTGGCGGGAAAAGCGGGTGTATATGATTCCGCATAAGACCTTTCAGGAGGCGCAGTATTCCGTGCGGGGAGATAATTCGGGCGTATTGAATCTGCCCGATAAGGCGCAGCTCTTATATTGATTTTAAAGACTTCTCTTTGGGGAGAAGTCTTTTTCATGAAGAACAAGGCGGGCGCAAAATTTTTGCCCGCCTTTTAAATTTTATAGGCTATGCCGTTTCACTTCCTGCCCGAAAATCTTTTTTATCTCCTTCTCATGCCGCTTAAAAACTAAGCAGGATAACGCGGATAGACGCCTTCCCTCCCCCGACGCTTCCTAAGCTTCCTTTTTTACGGGGGTACGCGCCGAAAAGGGGGCTTGTTTCATGAAAAATTCGATAATTTTCTGGCGCAAAATCGCAAAAAGGAATCATAAAAAAAACTTGTGATAAAACGATTGAATTTTTGTCGCGACAATTATATAATACACATACGTTCACGCGGGTGGATGGGCGGCGCTTTGCCGAGAGGGAAAGCGCGGATAAAAAGGGAAAGCGATTGAGAGAAGGGAGCGGAGGTTATCCCGCAGAGGTTTTTTATGACGAAGGATTTAACGAAGGGAAGCCCCTTCAAACTTATCCTGTTTTTTATGTTGCCCGTGCTTTTGGGCAATATCTTTCAACAGCTTTACAATATGGCGGATTCCATCATCGTCGGCCGCGCGATTTCTTCGGACGCGATGGCGGGGGTGAGCAGCACGGGATCGGTCACTTTTCTCGTGCTCGGTTTCGCGTCGGGGCTGACGGCGGGCTTTGCCGTGCGCACTAGTCAGCGCTTTGGCGCGCACGACGAGGAAGGCGTGAGAAAAAGCGTGGCGGTTTCTTTGGAACTGTGCCTTGTTTTGACGGTGCTTTTGACGTCCCTTTCCATGCCTCTTACGAAGCCTCTGTTAAGGCTGATGCAGACGCCCGATAAGTATTTCGGCTATGCGTATTGGTATCTCTTCGTCTGTTTCGGCGGCATCGGCGCCACGGTCCTTTACAACATCGCCGCGGCGACGCTGCGCGCGATCGGGGACACCAAGACGCCGCTCGTCATTCTTTTCGTTTCGGCTTCGCTCAACGTCGGATTGAATCTGCTTTTCATTTTAGTGTTTGGCATGAATTATACGGGCGTCGCGACGGCGACGGTGATCAGTCAGTTCGTTTCGGGAGTAGGCGGCATCGTCTATATGTTGAAAAAATATCCGATGCTTTGCCCTGCGAAAGGAGATTGGAAGATCGATTGGAAACTTTGGGGCGGTCACGTGGCGATAGGCTTGCCGATGGCGCTGCAATTTTCGATCACGGCGGTGGGGTGTATTATACAGCAATCCGCGCTCAATTCCCTCGACGCGGGAATGCCCGGCGTGGTGACGGCATACGCGGCTTCGACGAAAATCAACAATCTTTTGGGGAGTATGTTCGAAGCGCTCGGCGTGACTATGGCGACCTATGCAGGACAAAATTACGGCGCGGGAAATTACGGCAGGATCAAGGACGGCGTATTTGCCGCCGGCGCGTACACCCTGCTTTTTTGGGGCGTCGGGATCGCCGTCTGCGCGCTTTTCGGCGGACCTCTCACGAGTATTTTTCTCGATAGGAGTACGGGCGACGCGGCGCTCTACTACGAGGAAATGATACAATATTCCAAAAAGTATCTTCTCTTCCAAAGCAGTTGCTACGGCGCACTGGGAATCATTCATATCTATCGCAACGCCTTACAGGGCATCGGAAAATCCGCGCTGACCATGGTGGCGGGCGTGACGGAACTCGTCGGCAGGTCGCTTTCCTCCTTTCTCTTCGTCCGCTATTTCGGCTTTACGGGCATCTGCCTCTCCAATCCGACGGCTTGGCTGGCGGCGGATATTTTCCTCGTGAGCTGCTACTACTTCATCATGCGTAAAAATCGCTGTACGCGTTCCTACGGATTCAGTCGCTTGTGGGAAATGCGCAGAAAAAAGAAAAATGCCGCATAAGATCGGATCTCTTGAAAATCGGGCGCCTCGGGTCTTCGGGACGCTTTCTTTTTTTGATTTGTAAACGAGCGGGGCAGGTCTGCGCCGAACGCCTTGGAGGAAATAGGCGCCAAAGGGAACTCCCGCCGCGCGTCACGGGCGAAATACTTGACAAACGCACGCTTTTATGATAGCATAATAGAGAGCAATCGCGGGCGGGACGGCGGATAAACGTCCGTTTCTTTCGTTCGGGCGGCGCCGCCGCAAGACAGATTTTTTGCGGCGGCGAGTCGTGCGGACGTATCGGATAGAAATTTTAACGCTCGAAAATAGAGAAAATTATGACATTGGATAAATTGCCGATAGGGAAGAGCGCCTGCATCACGTCGGTGGACGGCGGCGAAATTTCCCTCAGAAAACACATCCTGGATATGGGGCTGACGCCGGGTACGGAGGTGACACTCGTAAAGACGGCGCCCATGGGCGACCCCGTCGAACTCAGCGTGCGCGGGTACGAACTTACGCTGCGAAAGGCGGACGCCGCGAAGATCGGGGTGGAGGAAGTAAAGGAGCCCTTGGCCGTCGCGGACGGAACGGCGCCGGAAAAGAAATCCCGTTTCCGAACTCCTCATCCCGGGGTGGGCGAGGAAACGAAGAAGCGGACGGCGGGCGGGGTGATCGCGGAGGGGGCGCCCCTCAAATTCGCGCTCGCGGGCAATCAGAATTCGGGCAAGACCACCCTCTTTAATCAGCTGACGGGCGCCAATCAGCACGTGGGCAACTTTCCGGGCGTGACGGTGGACAGGAAGGACGGAACGATTCGCAAGCATAAGGAGGCCGTCGTCACAGACCTGCCCGGCATCTATTCTCTTTCCCCGTACACGGGGGAGGAGATCGTGACGCGGGAGTTTCTCTTGAAGGAAAAGCCCGACGCCATCATCAATATTCTCGACGCGACGAATATCGAACGGAATCTCTATTTGACCCTTCAACTCATCACGCTGGATATCCCCATGGTCATCGCCCTCAATATGATGGACGAAGTGCGCGGCGGCGGAGGGACGATAGACGTCAACGCGCTGGAAGCGGAACTGGGCATTCCCGTCGTTCCCGTTTCGGCGGCGAAAAACGAGGGAATAGACGAACTGATCGAACACGCTCTCCATGTCGCCAGGTATCGGGAAATGCCCTTCGACGTGGACTTTTGTTCTGCGAACGGCGCGGACGGCGGCGCGGTGCACCGCTGTATTCACGGCATTTCTCATCTCATCGAGGATCACGCCAAAGCGGCGGGTATTCCGCTCCGCTTCGCGGCGACGAAACTCGTGGAAGGGGACGAACTCGTTTTAAACGCCCTGGGGCTTTCGGAAAACGAAAAGGAAATGTCGGGGCACATCATCAGGCAGATGGAGTCGGAGAGCGGCACGGACGCGATGGCGGCGCTTGCGGATATGCGCTTTCGTTACATAGCAGGGCTTTGCGCGGACACGGTGGTGAAGCCGCGCGAGAGCAGGGAGAGAAAGCGCAGCGAAAGATTGGATAAATTCCTGACGGGGAAATATACCGCCCTGCCCGCTTTCGTGCTGATCATGGGGCTGGTGTTTTATCTCACCTTCGGACTGTTCGGAAAATATCTCTCCGACTGGATGGAACTTGGAATCGGTTGGCTTACCGATAAGGCGAGCGCGGGACTTACCCGTTACGGCATCAATCCCGTGGTGCATTCCCTAATCATCGACGGCGTGTTCGCGGGGGTGGGGAGCGTGTTGAGTTTTCTGCCCACCATCGTGGTGTTGTTTTTCTTTTTATCCATTTTGGAGGACACGGGATACATGGCGCGGGTAGCGTTCGTCATGGATAAGCCCTTGCGGAAGATCGGGCTTTCGGGCAGGAGTTTCGTGCCCATGCTGGTGGGGTTCGGATGCAGCGTGCCCGCCATTATGGCGACGCGGACGCTGCCCTCGGACAGGGACAGAAAAATGACCGTCATGCTCACTCCGTTCATGAGCTGTTCGGCGAAGATCCCCGTCTACGGAATGCTTTGCACGGCGTTTTTTCCAAAAGCGGCGGCCTTCGTGATGATCGGACTTTACGTCATCGGCATCGCGATGGCGCTTTTGGCGGCGTTTGTGATGAAAAAGACGGCGTTCAAGGGGGAGCCTGTGCCGTTCGTCATGGAACTTCCCAATTATCGTTTGCCTTCGCTCAAAAGCGTATTTCAGCTCATCTGGGAAAAATCGCGGGATTTCATCACCCGCGCCTTTACGATCATCTTCGTGGCGTCGGTGGTCATTTGGTTTTTACAGAGCTTCGACGCCCGCCTGAATTTCGTCGCCGACTCCTCCGCGAGCCTTTTGGCGACGGTGGGAAATTGGGTGTCTGTGATCTTCAAACCCTTGGGGTTTGGGGATTGGCGCGCGGCGACGGCGCTCATCACGGGCTTTACGGCGAAGGAGAGCGTCAAGAGTACGCTCACCGTACTCCTCGGCGGCGCGTCCGTTTCGACGCTGTTTTCTCCCCTTTCCGCATTCGTGTTTTTGCTCTTTATCCTGCTGTATACGCCCTGCGTGGCGGCGATCGCGGCGGTGAAGCGGGAGCTCGGCCGGGGCTGGGCCGCGGGGCTTGTCGTGGGACAGTGCCTGCTGGCGTATCTCGTCTGTCTTCTCGTCGCCCTCGTCGGAGGGATCTTTATTTAAAACGCCGCTGTTTCCCCGCCCGTTAAATCTCGCGGGCAGCGTTGTTTTCTGCGTTCCCGTTCCATGCGACCGTTTGCGCCGACTTTTCGTCGGAAGGGAGAAAAGTTATGAATCCGCCAAGCATTATCGCGCTCGTTCTCGTCGGCGTATGTTTTATCGCCGCCGTAGTCTATATGATAAAACATAAAAATTCTTGCGGCGGCTGTTCGGGAAATTGCGCGGGATGCCCGGGCTGTTCCTCCTGTCGGGAAAAACGGAAAACCAAAAAATCGGCGGAAAAAGAACGCAAGAAAGACGGTTTAAAAACCGAAAAAGAAGACGAAAACCGTAGGGAGTGAACGCGGCGAAAGAACGGCTCTCCCTCTTTGGTGTGAAAAGGGATGAGGCAAGGTTGAAAGCAAAAATAAAAAAAGAAAAAAACACAAAAACGCAGAAAACCGCGAAAGAGCGCAAAAGACAAAAATTGCCCTCGATGCTTTACGGGCAAAGGGATTGAGGACGTTTGAAAGGAACTTTCGGCTATATAAAGAAAAAAAGGAGATGCTGTCATGCCTTATATGTCTTATTTTGTATTTTTGGGACTTCTTCTGCTCTGCTCTATTTTCTCGGGATGGGCAAGTATGCGCGTCCATTCCTCCTATAATGCGTTCAGCGCGCAGAAAAACGCTTCGCATATGACGGGATATGACACCGCGGTGCGGCTCTTGCGCGCAAACGGCGTTTACGACATATCCGTGGGCAAGGTGAAGGGCACTCTCACCGATCATTTCGACCCCAAACGTCAGATCGTCAATTTGTCCGATTCCACCTACGGCAACGACTCGGTGGCGGCGGTCGCCGTCGCGGCGCACGAAATCGGGCACGTCATGCAGAAAGAAAAGGGGTATGTTCCCTATAAGATCCGCTCCGCGCTCGTCCCCGTGGTAAACATCGGCGCGCGTATGGCGGTGCCTCTCGTGCTGGTGGGATTGCTGCTCGACCTTTTGCTGAATTTCTCTTCCGTCGGGTTTTACGCGGCGATCGCGGGCATTATTTTATACGGTCTGTCCACCCTCTTTCATCTCGTGACGCTGCCCGTGGAGCTGGACGCTTCCCGCCGCGCGAAAAAAATGCTGCTCGCGGAGGGAGTCCTCACCGAGGAGGAAAAACCGGGCGCGAGCAAGGTGTTATCCGCCGCCGCGCTGACCTACGTGGCGGGACTGCTCACTTCCATGCTCTACTTCCTCCGTTTCGCGCTTTGGGTGCTGGCGCTCTTCGGAAATCGGAAAAGAAATTAGGGATGATTCGCCTAAACGCAAAACAGCGGGTAGGCATTCGTTCCAGGACAAGGCGCGGCAAAGCGGATAGGGGGCGCGTTTAATCGACGTGAGCCGCTCTATCGCACAAAATTTGCCCAAAGAAAGAATTTTTGCGCGATCTGAAAAATGCTAAGGCGGGAAAAAAGCCGCTTTCGTCGTGGTCCGACTTTTGTCGTTGCCAAAAACAGGCAACAGACTTTTGCGCGGCGTAATCGCGTCGAGGCGAAGAAAAAAATTGTTCCCGCGGGTATTTAAAGGCTAGGACGATAAAGAATATTCCAAGGCGATTGAAGAAATCGGCGGGTGTTCAAAGGCGGGGAGAACGAGGGAAGGTCGGAAGGAAAGCAGAGAAAACCGTTCTTGCGGTTGTCCGCAGGGGCGCGTGGGAACGTTCTAAACCGAGTGGGGAAAGATAGTCCGCAGTTGCCCGAAAGGGGCAAGGTGTGAACGCGGTAACGCAAGCAGAAAGGGCGTTTTCCTTTTGCGGCGTTCCGCCGCGGCGAAAAAATATCGCGTGCGCTCCCTTTCGCCGCATTGAGGGGGTTTTCAGGAGCAACGCTTGCACAACGGGATTCCGCGTAAAAAACGCTTTTGTGAGGGCGGTGCGCGCGGCTGCCGCCGTCTGTCACGTCCTGCAAAGAAGGATTTTTTCAGGCGTGTTGCGCCGTTTTCAAGCGGGGGGACAAAGGGAATTCAAGCGAAGTTTTCCCTCCTCCGCTTTTATGGCGCGTACTTAAAAATAAGCGTTCAGGGGGAAGCGGGACGCGTTTAAGTCCGCGGTCCTTGAACGCCCGAATACGATTTTTGGGAAAGTTTTATCAAGGCGTAACCCGAGAGTCGAAAAAATCTACTATGTAGGTGAACGGGGCGAAAAGTCTTGCGTTTGCGTACGAAGGAGGTACGGATGACGGACGAAGAGATTGTGGAAATGTATCTTTCCCGCAATCCGACCGCATTGAACGTCACCGCTGAGAAATACGGCGGCTTTTTGTATGCGATTTCCATGAACGTGATACATAGCCGCGCGGACGCGGAAGAATGCGTGACGGACGCCTATCTCGCCTGCTGGAATACGATCCCGCCCGAAAAACCGCGCTCCTTAAAGGCGTATGCGGGCGCGCTGTGCCGCAATATTTCCTTTGACAGATACAAGCGCGCGCACGCGCAAAAACGCGGCGGCGGAAAAGTGGAAACGCTCCTTTCGGAAGTGGAGGAGTTTCTGCCCGCGGAAGGCTTCGGCTCCGATTACGGGGAGGATAAAGCCGCGGAAGTCATCAACGAATTTCTCTCCCGCCTCGAAAAAGAGGAGCGGATTGTTTTCGTGCGGAGATATTGGTTTTCCGACACCGTCAAAGACATTGCAGAGCGGATGGGATTTTCCGAAAGCAAGGTGAAGTCCCTTCTGTTTCGCCTGCGCAAAAAACTCAAAGAAAAATTGGTTAAGGAGGGGATAGGCGTATGAGCGATAAGAAAAATTTTTCCGTCTTTAACAAGCTCGATGAAAAATACGTCGAGGAAGCGGACGCCTATTCCGCCTCTCCCAAGGTCGAGAAGAAGAGGCGTAAAGACGAGCGCGCGGCGAGAAAAGCAAAGATAAAAAGTCAGCCGCCCGCGCAGCATTTTCATAAACGTTCGCGCAGGGTCGCAAAAAGAATCGCGCAGATCGCCGCCTGTTTCCTCATTCTTTTTGTCGGGATTCGTTTCGGGGGAGTAGGACTCTTTAAATCACGGCACGAAGCTCCTTCCGACGGCGCGAACGAATCGAGTTGTCCGGAATCCGCGAAGGACAGCGCCGACGTCGAAGGCGGCGGGGACGACGATTCGCAGGACGGCGCCGCCTCGGAGTCCGCTTCTGTTTCCGAAAATTCGGGAGAAGCGGAGGAGGGGCAATCCCCGTCTTCCGGTCCGGACAACGAAAGCGCGTCGGACAGCGTTCCTGATTCCTCCTCTTCGGCTTCGGACAGTACGGATTCGGCTTCCGAAGAATAACGGGTGTCGCAAGGCACAATAAAAGCGCAAAGCGTCGGGAAAAGGCTCCGACGCTTTTTTTGTGTGTTGTAAACGGTGAGGCATGGGAAAAAGACGGCCTTTCAATAAAATAAACGAGGCGCCTTTTGGGGGAGTCGTTTTGGCGAGCGGAAACGTCTGAAAAAAGAAGGGGACGGCGTCCGAGCGGGCTCGATTGCGTTCCCGCCGATTGTTTTTGGTCGAAAAACGGTTTGCCCAAGAGATCCGAAAGTGAAATAAAAGGAAAGTCCCCGTTCGATTTCAACCATTTGAGGTACTGCAGCCTCAAATTTCAAAATCAAACGGGAACTCCCTAAGAAATAATACTGATGACGGATTCTATAATAACATATATTTTTTCAAATTGCAAGCATTTTTTAGCATATTTTCAAAATATAGTAAAAATATTTTTTCAAATTGTTTTCAGGCAGGCTTGGTGCGCGGAAAAATTTATCGTTAAACAGACGGCGCAAGGAGAATCCGCCGTTCGGGAAGGCGGAGCGGGCGAACCTTGCCGCGGCTTTTGCGTGAGGAAGTCAGTGGCTTGCAAAGAGGGATTGCGGGCAATTTCCGCGGCGTAAAAAGGAATTTGGCGGGCGGCGGTTGTACTTTTGAAGGAGAAGCGGAGGGCAGTACCGCTTTTTTGAAAGAAGGGGATTTCACAAGAGTCGCTTTGGAAAATAAGAAAAAGCGACGGCGACCTGTTTTTGAATCGACGACAAGAAAAAAGCCGGTTTGAGGAAAAGGCGGGGGAAGGAGGACGGAAAAGGACGGAAAAAGGCAGGATAAACGATAAAAAATAACGGAAAGCGGGAGGACAGAGATAGGAATGAAAAAAAGCGTTTAAAAAATCGGCGGACTTATGAAAAGAGATCCGTCGATTTTTTTGTGGGAAAAGGCGGGATAAAACATTTTTATTAAGGTAACGGAACTTGAAAAGTGCTATTCCTAATACCACACTTTTTCGGTTAAATATATTATATCAGAGAGATTTCCGTATTCAAAAGCGTTTTGGGGCATAGTCGCAAAAAAATTCGTGCGCAACTTCCGCTTTAAAAAGCCGAGAACGCCTCTAATTCCCCAAGCCTTCCCGCTATCTTCTTTCGGCGCGTTTTTGAAAGAGTTTAAAAAGAATAGTGCAGAACAAAAAAAGTTGTGCCACAAAAAAGCAAATTTCTGCGGCATAACTCCCTACATTCCCGATAGACAGTCTGTTTCTACTCACTTTTGCGTTTTTTTGTCCGTATGACATTCTTGACTTTATGCCACGGACGAATTATAATACACAAATGTAGAATAACTCTGAAACGAGAATTATTGCACACCCTTTACAAAATTATTTCCTTTACTTCACAATCGGGCGGGTGCAATCGTCGGGAAAATTTGGACGTTATTTTATCGAAAAAGGAGTTAAAAATCATGCTTGGAGGTAAACGGCAGTTATGAGCGTCATTGACGTGGAACATCTTACGAAAGATTACGGCTCGGGGCGGGGTGTCTTCGACGTATCTTTTCGCGTAGACAAGGGCGAGGTGTTCGGATTTCTCGGTCCTAACGGGGCGGGAAAGTCGACTACCATACGGCACCTGATGGGGTTTTCTAAGCCGGACAGCGGTTCGACAAAAATTTTCGGGCGGGAAACGTTCGAAAAATATTTCGAGATTCTGGGAAGAGTGGGATATATTCCCGGCGAGATCGCGCTGCCGGCGGGACTGACGGGCTGGGAGTTTCTGCGCATGATGCAGGCGCTGCAAAAGTGCCGCAACGAGGAACGCCTCGCGTATCTGTTAAAAATTTTCGAGCTCGACCCTTCCGGGGAAACCAAGCGCATGAGCCTCGGCGTCAAGCGAAAACTGGCGGTGGTGGCGGCGTTTATGAGCGATCCGGACGTGCTTATCCTCGACGAGCCGACGAGCGGATTGGATCCCGTCATGCAGGACGTCTTCGTCGATTTCATCAAGAAAGAAAAGGAGCGTGGCAAGACTATCCTCTTATCCAGTCATATTTTTTCGGAAGTGGACGCCACGTGCGACCGCATCGCCATCATCAAAGACGGGCGGCTGGTGTCCGATTTCAACGCCGACGATTTGAGGCACTCTTCCCAAAAGATTTACGAGGTGTATTTTGCGGACGCCGCAACTTATCTCACCTTTCTCGCCAATTATAAAAACAGCCGCCTGCTTCGCGTCATCGCGGAAGATCGGCGCAGCGCGTCCGTGCTCATTTCGACGGAGGACAAATACATAAACGAGGTCATCCGCATCCTGTCGGGCTTCGGAATGCGCAATTTCAGCCATATGAAAGAAACGTTGGAGGACTATTTCATGAGCTACTACAAAGAGGACAAAGACTTTAAAGGAGCGCTGTGATGAAACCGATTATAGAAATCAAACGTTTGACTAAGGATTACGGCGAAGGGCGGGGCGTCTTCGACATCGATCTCACCGTAAACGAAGGGGAAATGGTCGGATTCGTGGGCACGAACGGCAGCGGCAAGACGACTACCATCCGCAACGTCATGGGATTTTTGAAGCCCACTTCGGGCGGGGTGTACGTCAACGGTCTGGAAGCGTGGACGCATTCCAGCGAAATCGTCAAAAATATCGGCTATGTGCCCGGCGAGATCGCTTTTCCCGATCTGCCCACGGGCACGGCGTTTTTGAAGAGCCAGGGTGAATTTCTCGGCGTCAGAAATAGGGACTACGCGAATTTTCTCATCGAGAAGTTACAGCTCGACCCGCGCGCCCCCTTAAAGCGCATGAGCAAGGGCATGAAGCAGAAGACGGCGATCGTCGCCGCTTTGATGGCGGATCCCGCCGTCATCATTCTCGACGAGCCGACGACGGGACTCGATCCTCTGATGCGGGACGCGTTCCTCGAAATTATCGAAGCGGAGCACAAAAAGGGAAAGACGGTGTTTATGAGCGGGCATATGTTCGAGGAGCTGGAAACGACCTGCGACCGCGTGGCGATGATCCGCAACGGGCGTTTGGTGGACGTCGTGGGAATGCGGGAGATCGAAAACCGTCCGACCAAGGAATTTAAGATAGAATTTTCCGACCGCGCGGATTATCTCGCATTCAAGAGATACCGCTATACGATCGTGCGCGATCAGCCTATGTACAACCAAGTGACCGTCGCGATAACGGGCGGGCAGATCAATCGGCTGTTCTTCGACCTCACGAGCTTCAACGTCAAATTCATCTCGGAAGTCAAATACACGCTCGAAAAGCATTTCAGGGAAGTGCTGGAAAAAGAAACTCAGCGTCAAAAAGAAAAGGAGAAGAGAAAAAATGTTCAGTAAATCGTTATTCAAACAATCCTGCAAGGCGAACGGCGCCATGTGGGCGATCATTACCTTTGCCACCTGCTTCATGCTCGCCTGCGTCATGCTGATCGCGGGCGGCGGCAATCTTTCGGGCACGAAAACCGTCATCATGGATTCCATCATAGAAGGGGAGCTTACCGCCAGCACGCAGAATCGCTCCATTCATTACTATCTTATTTCGGACGCGGCGCTCGCTCACTTTGACGGCGCGTTCAAAGAGGAGGCTGCCGCCGCCGCGCCCAAGGAGGAAGAGATCGCCTCCTATATCGCCGCGTATACGAAAGCGAAAACGGAAGGAAAGACGGACGAGGAGGCAATCGCCGTTGCCGACGCGGCGGTCGGCAAGCCGTCCGCAAAGGCGTACGCGCTGGCGAAAATAGCGGGCAAGACGGACGAAGAAGCCGCCTCCGCCGCCGCCCAATCCGCTTCCGCGCAGGCGTATGCCGCCGCGGCCGCCGATTTGCAGGTCTATGCCGCCAAGGTCGCCTCCGACAAAGGACTGGCGGCGGATTCCGCCGAGGCTTTGGAAATCAAGGGGCTTATCTTTTATGTGCTCAATCCCATGACCGCCGAGGGAGGATACGAGTTCGATTCCTTCTATGCGGAGGCGGGAGAAACCCCGCCGAGATACGACCTCGCTTCCCTGATGACCGACTCGGAGGCGGAACGGAGCGAATACAGGGACGAGTACGCGGCGCGAAACAGCCTGATTTTTCTCGCGGGGAATATGATTCGGGAAGAAAATATCCAATCCGCTCTCGACGCGCTGCAAGCCTACGGCGTGACGAAGGAACAGTATACCGCGTTCGGGTTTGCCGACTATTCCAAGGTAAAGGAGATCGCCGTTTCCTCGCTCGTGGAATTCCGCGCCAAGTACGAATACCGCCTTGCCAACATCAAAGAGGGCGAAACGCCCGCAAGCATCGCACAGGAGCTTACCAAGGATATTTCTCAGGGATTTCTTGCCAGCCTTCCCTCCGAGGTGTCGGACGCATTGGAGGAGATCGGGGCCTCGGATATGTACGGCGTTCTCGTCGGCTCTATCTTTTTCAAGATGGCGGGGCTTCTGCTGCCCATCATTTATCTCATCATGACCTCTAATTCCCTCATCGCCGGACAGGTGGACAGCGGCTCGATGGCGTATGTCCTCTCTTCCTCCGTCAAGAGAAAGACCGTCACCTTTACGCAGGCGATTTTCCTGATCGGCTCGCTGTTTTTAATGTTCTGTTGCACGTCGATCACAAGTATAGTGTGCTTCGCGCTCGTGGACGTGACGACCGACCTCACCTACGCCAAGCTCCTGCTCGTCAATTTAGGCGCTTTCCTCGTCATGTTCGCCATGAGCGGCATCTGCTTCCTTGCGTCCTGCTGGTTTAACCGCAGCAAAAATTCGATGGCGCTGGGCGGCGGGTTAACTATGTTCTTCCTCGTCGCCACTATGCTGGGGCTGTTCGGCTCGCCCGTGCTGCCCTCCATCGTGCGGATGAAGGCGCTCAACAATTTCAATTACGTGTCCATCATCTCCCTGTTCGACGTGGTTTCCATTCTCGAAGGCACGACGGCGTTTTTGTGGAAGCTCGGGATACTCGCGGCGGTGGGGATCGTCTGCTATATCGTCGGCAGCAGAAAATTCGCGAGAAAGGATCTGCCCCTTTGAGGGGAAATAAAAAATCCCGCGGCGTTCGCACCGTTTTTGTTGACTTATGCCGCGGGCGTATATTATAATAAGCTCTGTTAAGAAATCCGGATACGGAGCGAGGGGGAACCAAGGAGGAATTATGGAACATACGGAAGTTTCATCGGATGTAAAAAAGCCCGACCGCAGAGTGATCAAGACCAAGCGGGCGATACGCAACGCTTTCGCGGCGCTGATAGCGGAAAAGGATCTCAACGACATCACGATCAAGGACATTTCGGACGTGGCGGACATCAACCGCAAGACGGTGTATAACTATTACGGAGGGATTCATGAGATCCTCGACGAGATCGAGAACGAGCTGGTATCTTCTTTCGAAAAGGTGATACAGGAGATCGATTTTCCCCGCAATTTGGAGAATCCCAACAAAATTTTCGAAACGCTGACGGACGTCATCAACGGAGATATGGAATTTTACAGTCAGCTCATGAAGATAGACGCCAATTCCCATCTCGTCAGAAAAATCGTTTCCGCGTTGAAAATCCGCGTAAAACAGACGCTGGCGCAACAACTCCCCGCCGATAAGAAAAAAATCGAACTCATCGCCGACTTTATTACGTCGGGAATGTTGTCCGCCTACCAAAGCTGGTTTAATTCGGGGCGGGAACAGCCGATTGCGGAATTTTCCAAAGAGGTCAGCGTCCTCGTGTTTTCGGGCGTCAACGGACTGATCGGGAAGTGAGCGGCTATTCGGTTTCGCGCTTCGTTTTTTCCCCCCCCCCCGCTTTGTTTCCGAGACAAATCGCCGCGTTTGTTTTTCCCTGCCTTGCGGCAGTCGAAATACGTAGGTATCCGCCGCGGCGCAAAAAGGGAAAAAAGCCTTTTTTGCGAAAAACTTTTTCGGGGCTTTGAGTGCGCGGGAGAACGCTGTTCGACGAAGGACGACTTTTATAAAGTTCTGGAAGCTTCGCCTATTCCGCGCGTAAAGGAAAAGCACAATTTACCATTTAAAATCGGACGCCCCGCGTTTTTTGCGGGGCGTTTTTTTATCTCAAAGAGTTTGAGGCGAGTAAAAGAGGGGCGGGGATTCGGGAACGGGGCGGAGAAGAAAAAGAAGGTGACTTTTTGACTGGCGGCAAATCACGGGGACGGAAAGCGACGGGCAGAAAAAAGAGAACGGGGACGGGTGCGCTTCAAAGGAGGAAACCGACAGGGCATAACGAAAAAGTTAAAACCCCTTTTTTGCGGGAGCGCGAAAGCGGATTTTATCGAGCGAAGGCTTTGCAGAAGACCAAAAAGCGCAAGGAAATTTTTTCGGGAAAGGAATTTTTCCGCGGCGATTGACATTCGCGGCAAAGAGTGATAAAATATTGCAGAAGAAGGAAAAAGCAAGGGGAGATATTGCTATGAATACTATCAAAATCGACAAAAAAAACTGTCTGATGATCGCGCACCGAGGCGTTTCGGGCTTGGAAAAGGAAAACACCTGTCCCGCGTTTTTAGCGGCTGCCGTCAAGAGCTATTACGGCATCGAAACGGACGTACACGTCACCGCCGACGGCAAATACATCATTTGTCACGACGACGATTTAAAGCGCATCGCGGGCATGGACGTGAACGTGGAAAAGAGCAATTTCGCGGATCTTCGCGCGGTGCGCCTGCCCGACACGGACGGCGTTACCTGCCGCAGCGACCTGTTTTTGCCCGCGCTCGAAGATTATATCGCTATCTGCCGCAAATATGATAAGGTGGCGGTCCTCGAACTTAAAAACGGGATGGAAGAAAGGCACATCGCGGCAATCGCGGCGATCATCAAAGACATGGGGTGGCTGAATAAGACGAAATTCATCTCTTTTTGCGGGGAAAACCTCGTCGTTTTGCGAGGCCTTTATCCCGACGCCTCCATTCAGTTCCTCACGGGCGAGGCTACGGAAGAAAATTTCCGATTCATGAAAAAATATCGTTTCGACGCCGACCTCTGCGGGCTTTGCGTCAGCAAAGAATACGTTTCCCGCCTGCACGAAGCGGGACTGAAAGTAAATTGTTGGACGATAGATACTCCCGAAGACGCGGAAAAACTCATCGGTATGGGCGTGGACTTTATTACGTCCAATATCCTTGAATAAAATAAATCCTATTTATTTAATAGGAAATAGTTGACAAAAACGCGCGGCGAAACTATAATAGAAATAGGCGCGGATAGAAATCGCCTAAAAATTGGTCGGGAGAATAGGGAATGCGTTTTGAATCAATTGCGGAGGCGGTGGGGCGCACGCCCCTGGTGCGCCTGAAAAACGTCGAGCGGGAATACGGACTGCGGGCGAAGCTCTTTGTAAAGGTGGAGTCTATGAATCCCGTGGGATCGGTGAAGGACAGAGTGGCGGCGGAGATTCTGCGCGCGGCGGAGGAAAGCGGAAAATTGAACGCGGATACGACGCTCATCGAGCCGACGAGCGGCAACACGGGGATAGGGCTGGCGGCGCTTGCCGCGGCGAAAGGGTATAAAATGATCATCGTTATGCCCGAAACCATGAGTTTGGAACGCAGGCAGACGATCGCCGCGTTCGGGGCGCGGCTCGTTTTGACGGAAGGGAGTGCCGGCATGAAGGGCGCTATCGCCAAAGCGGAGGAACTGCACAAAGAAATCGCAAACAGTCTGATCTGCGGGCAGTTCGTCAATCCCGCCAATCCCGCCGCGCACTACAAGAACACGGGTCCTGAGATCTGGGAGGATACGGACGGGGAGGTGGACGTGTTCGTGGCGGGCGTCGGTACGGGCGGCACCATAACGGGCGTCGGCAGATTCCTCAAAGAAAAGAAATCGGCGGTGCGCATTGTGGCAGTGGAACCCGCTTCCTCGCCCGTATTGAGCGAAGGAAGAGCGGGCGCGCACAAAATACAGGGAATCGGCGCGGGCTTCGTGCCCGAAATACTGGATACGAAAATTTACGACGAGGCGGCGACGGTAACGGACGAGGACGCTTATGCCTTTTCCCGTCTGCTGGCGAAAAAGGAAGGGCTTTTGGCGGGAATTTCGTCGGGCGCGGCGCTCTGCGCGGCTGTGCGCGTCGCTTCCCGACCCGAAAGCGAGGGCAAAACGATCGTCGCGCTCCTGCCCGATACGGGCGACAGATATCTCTCCTGCGGGCTGTTCGGGGACTGAAAAACGGACATCGCCGCGCTTGTTTTTTGAAGGCGATTACGGGAGGGCGAAACGATCGATGATTCCAAGATGCGTGAAAGGACGGGCATTTTTGCCCGTCCTTTCACGTAGTAAAATTTTTTTGTCGCGGCGGAAAAGGAAAAATTAAAAAGGGGGCTATGATTTGAGGACGGCTCGAAAAACGGTCATTCGCATTTCTTGCCGCATTCGCTGCACACTTTGTCATGCAGTGAAATAACGCCTCCGCAAATCGGACAGGCGTATTTTTGGCACTGGTCTTCCATGAATTTCGAAAGCCCCCGCTTTTGCACGAACAGACTATTTTCCCGCAGGCTTGTTTCGTAATGAAGACGGTAGCTTTTTTCCAGAGCGTCGATCTGCTTACAGGGATACCGAGGACATTCGTAACAATAGGAAACGAATTTTTCTCGGACGCAGCTTTTAATAGCGCATTTTCGACAATGCGCGGGCTTTTCGCCCTCGTCTGCAAGACAGCCGCCGCAGGGCTTCGGATGCAGACAGTGCCTGTAACATACCCCGCAATTCATTCCGCAGGGGGCGAATAGATCCGTTTTTATGCCTTCTTTCGGCATTTTCATGGCAGCTCCTTCTTTACGCAAAATAACGCGGATGTGAAGTTTTCTCCTTCGCGCGGGTCATTGCTCCCTGCCCACGAGATAATCCACCGAAACGTTGAGGTAGTCGGCGACCTCGATCAGGGAAAACAGGTGCGGATCGGTTCCCTTGCTCCACTCGGTAAAGTAAGAATCCTTAATTTTCGTTTCCTTGCTCATGCGGTAGCGCGTAATCCCCCTCTCCGCCATCACCTCGCGGAAACGCGCATAAAAGGGCGGGCACGGCTTGGGCGAATAGTCTAAAACGGTATCCGTTCTTCCCGTGAGAAAATCCAGAGAACAGTCGAAATAATCGGCTAACTTTACGAGCTGTGATAAAAAAAGATACTTGGTGCCCCGTCGCCACCGCTGCACCGTCGTTGCGTGCACCCCGACGGCTGCCGCCAAATGCGCCGTATCGATATTGTTTATCACCATAAGCTCCGTGAGCCTTTCCCCGAAAGCGGATGCGTTTTCCATAAATATTTACCACCCTTTCTACATTATTATCCCAGAAGAGTGCTAAAAAAACTTGTCAACAGCACGATTCTGGGATATAATATACAATGGGGAGGCAAAATATGAACGGATTTGATTTTACGATAGGAAAAACGCAAAGTCCTTACGTGGCATGGCTGTCGAGCGGGCTGAGTTTCAACGGGCGGTGTCTGGAACTTTTGCGCTACCCTAAGCGGGTGTATGTGGGGATCGACCGCGCGGGCAAGCGCATGGCGATCAAGGCTGCCGACGAAGAGAGCGGGGAGGGCGTTTATAATTTTGCGGCGGTCGGGAAAAAGAAAAATCGGGCGATGATTTCCTCCGTCACCTTGCGGGGAGAACTACGCCGTCTTCTGAACAGGCGCCCGCCCGCGGGCGGAATCCGTTTTCCCGCCGTGTTCGACGAGGCGGAAAACTTGCTGATCGTCGATTTAAACGGCATCTATAAATCTCGTTGAAGGGGGACAGGGTTGAGATGAAATGCTTTAAAGGGCGCGAGGAAAGCAGAAATTTTTATATCGGCGACGGGCATAAAGGGGGGACTGAATAACGCGCGGAGAAAAAGTGGTTTTATATAAAACGCCCGCTTCTTTTTGTAAGAAGCGGGCGTTAAAATGCGAGGGACGAGGACGTATCCTCAAAATTCGATTTTTTCTTCGATATATTTGACGGCGTCTTCGACGCTTAAACTGATCTGTTTCATGGTGTCGCGGTCGCGCACCGTCACCATGCCCGTTTCCAGCGTAGTAAAATCGACGGTGATACAGTAGGGCGTTCCGATTTCGTCCTGACGGCGATAGCGCTTGCCGATGGAGCCCGTCACGTCGAACGTGGAAGAAAACTTCTTACGCACCTGCGCATACACTTCCTCCGCTTTTTCGGTGAGATTTTTCTGCAAGGGAAGCACCGCGCATTTATAGGGCGCGAGCGCGGGATGCAAATGCAGCACTACGCGCACGTCGTTCTTTTCCGCGTCCACCACTTCCTCGTCGTATGCGTCCGTCAAGAACGCCAGCACCACGCGGTCGGCGCCGAGCGACGGCTCGATGACGTAAGGAACGTACGTTTCGTTCGTTACGGGGTCGGTGTAGGTGATGGGCTTGCCGCTTTCCTTTGCGTGCTGCGATAAATCGTAATCCGTCCTGTCCGCCACGCCCCAAAGTTCGCCCCAGCCGAAGGCAAAGTTGTATTCAAAATCGGTGGTCGCCTTAGAATAGAAGCAAAGCTCCTCGGGAGAATGGTCGCGGAGTTTGAGGTTTTCCTCCTTCATGCCCAGCGACAAAAGCCAGTCGCGGCAAAACTCTTTCCAATAATGGAACCATTCGAGGTCTGTGCCGGGTTTGCAGAAAAATTCCAGTTCCATTTGCTCGAATTCGCGGGTGCGGAAGGTGAAGTTGCCCGGCGTGATCTCGTTGCGGAAGGATTTTCCGATCTGTCCGATTCCGAAGGGCACGCGCATACGGGTAGAGCGCTGTACGTTTTGGAAATTGACGAAAATCCCCTGCGCCGTTTCGGGACGAAGATACACCGTGTTCGCGGAATCCTCGGTGACGCCTTGGAAGGTCTTAAACATCAGATTGAATTTGCGGATGGGGGTGAAATCGGAATTGCCGCAGACGGGGCAGGCGATTTTGTGCTCCGCGACGAACGCTTCCAGCGCGTCGTTGTCCATGCTTTCGACGCTGACGGAAAGCTTATGCTTTTCGACATAGTTTTCCACCAAATCGTCCGCGCGGTGGCGGGCTTTGCAGGATTTGCAGTCCATCAGGGGATCGGAAAATCCGCCGAGGTGCCCGGACGCTTTCCAGGTGCGGGTGTTCATGAGGATGGCGCAGTCCACCCCCGTATTGTGGGGATTTTCCTGCACAAATTTTTTCCACCAAGCTTTCTTGACGTTGTTTTTCAGCTCCACGCCGAGAGGACCGTAGTCCCATGTATTGGCGAGTCCGCCGTAAATTTCGCTGCCGGGGAAGATAAACCCGCGATTTTTGCAAAGGGAAACGAGTTTTTCCATTGTAACCGCTCTTTTTTCTGCCATATCCATATCTCCTTGACCGATTCGACTTATTTTGCCGAGTCGTTTTGTTTCTTTCCTTATTATACAATGTTTTCCCGCGTTAAGTCAATGTTTTACGCGAAGGTTTCTTTCTTTTTTTGCGGGATTGGGGGCGGACGGAGCTATGAATTTTTCGGTTTATCTTTTTTGAAACCGATAATCATTAAAATTACGGCGATTATTAAACAAATCGTACAAACGATCAATGTAAGGGCTTTTCGGAAATTTTCTTTCCTTTGTTCTTTTTTGGATAAAAGTTCAGGCTTTTTCTCCGCACAAAGAGCGATTTTGAAGTCGTCGGGGACTGTTGAAGCGGAATATTTATAAACGCCGTTTTCAGATAGAAAATTCAAATCGTTTTCCAGTAAATATGGACAGTCGGGCGAGGGAACAACAATAAAGGAAAAGGGGTGATTCCGTACATGGATACCCGTACTATAATTGCATTCCCAAATGGTAGAAGTATAATATAAGTTTCCATAAAATCGAATCGTTTGTTGGAGTTGAATTTCCGTTTCCTTTAAAGGCGTTAAAGGAAATTCGACAACATACAGCATATAGATTGTTTCGAGGTCGTTAAAATATAAAAAAGTAACGATGTTTGTAGTTAGCGAATTTTCCACGGCTTGTTTATACAGAGTGTGATGATATTCGCGGGGTGCGAAAAGATAAGGCTCGTCTATATTTGCCGCCTCTGAATATTTTTTGTCAAAATATTCCTCATATGTCATGGACTGCGCTTGATATGTCGCGTTGGAGCTCGTTAATGTAGACTTTCCGCCGACAAATAGTTCGTAAGTGGGCATTAAACAGGTTTTTTTTGCGGAAAATCTTGTTTCATTTGTTTGCGCTTCGTCGGCGCCTTGATGAAAGACGGGAACGTAGCTTTCTTTTTGTACGGTATAGCTCAATTCGAATTTTTTTTCTATATCAAAGGAATAAAGCGTTCCGCTTCCTTGCACGGGCGTAGGATTAAGATTTATCCGCGAAAAAGCTTCCGTATAGTCTGAATTTGTAAAAAATCGTTCCCCGTAAAAAAATTTGCCTTCCGTTTCCGTCCCGTCCACTTTTATTTTTAAACCAAAATCTTCTATCGCCATGCCGCAAAGGGGCAGGGCGATTTTTACTGTTTTTTCGTTTCCGTAATTTTTCAATCGGTAAACGGAGGTAAGATTTGCGGAAGATTTCCAGCCTCTTAAATCCATGTCGGTAATGTCAAGGGTAACGGTTTCGGACAGAATCGCAAGATTTTCGTTAGATTCGAGAAAGTAAAGCCGATAATTGGGCAATGCTTCCTCGTCCACAAGTTGCCCCGCGACGGGCGTGATTCTGAAAGAAAACGTTAAAAAGGGCAAGGCTAAAAGAACAGACAGGAAATGAAGCAAAAAGTTACTTTTTCTCATAAGATTCTCCTTTTTATATCCACCTTTTTCATTTTATTTATTGCATAACGTAGAAATAAATAATTATGTGGAGAAAAGCTTTTCTATA
The DNA here is from genome assembly GCA_905209085.1 of uncultured Eubacteriales bacterium. GTDB lineage: Bacteria > Bacillota > Clostridia > Christensenellales > Borkfalkiaceae > Scatosoma. Next base: position 1,636 of record CAJLRM010000012.1, on the reverse strand, counting down.
TAGATTATAACACAAAATAATAAAAATGACAAGTGCGCATATCAAATTAGACAAATGTTCTTAATAAATTTTAATGAAGGCTTGGCGTAAAATATAAGTAAGCATTACTTTGTGTTTAGGAGAAACTTATGGATATAGTGGAAAGAATTGCACAATTACGGGATCAAAAAGGTTGGGATAATTCCTATTTAGCCACACAAATCGGCATCTCACGAAATGCGGTGGAGGCTTGGTTTACTAAACCGCAATCAAAACCAAATAGAGAAACTATTGAGAAAGTTTGCGAAACATTCAAAATAACACTTACTGAATTTTATTCGGAAATCGATAAGGATAAATTAGCCGCTCAGGAAATTTTATTGATAGAGTATTTTCGTAAAGTACAAAAAGAAAATAGAGAACAAGTGCTTTCCATTTTAAAATCTTTCATCAAGGAGTAAGAAGTTAAAGAAAAATGGATATTATAGAAAGAATTGATAAGTTAAGAATAAAAAACGGATGGTCTATTTCCTATTTTGCAACGCAGATAGGTGTGTCGAGAAACGCGGTAAACGATTGGTTTAATAAAAGACAATATCTTCCGAATCGGCAAACGATAGAAAACATTTGTGAGGTCTGCGGAATTACCCAAACTGAATTTTATTCTGACATAGACAGGGATTCACTTGCGGCAGAGGAAATTCTTTTGATAGAATATTTTAAAAAGGTCCCCGAAGAGGATAGAAAGCAGATACTTGAAATAGTCAAGACCTTTGTGAAGAAGTAAATATGAAACTAAATGAAACAGTATCTTTGCGAGTGAAAGAATTGTTAGAAGAACAAGGAATAACTCAATATCAATTGTTTATCAGAAGCGGAGTGCCTCAGCCTACCATCAGCGCTTTAATAAGGTGCTTACACCCTAAACAGATGTTATTGACTATCTATCAACTTTGTCAAGGGTTCGGAATTGGACTGACGGAGTTTTTTAATTCGCCTTTGTTCGATAATAAAAATATTACGGATGAATAAAGTTTTAGACAGATATAAAAAATGGACGCTATTAAAATTTACAATCGAGTAAAAGAATTACAGAAAGATTCAGGATTATCTAACCGAAAATTATGCGAATTGGCGGGTGTTTCTCATAGTGTTTTAGATAATTGGAAAAAACGAGAGGTGATTCCTTCTGTCGAAATATTAGCGGATTTATGCGACGTTTTAAATATTTCTGTTTCGCGTCTTTTGGCTTTTGAGGAAAATAAGGAAGATTTGTCAGAGGATTGTCAAAGATTACTCGATTTGTGGTCGGGATTAAAAACCGAAGATAAAAAAATTTTATTTGACCTCATGTATAATATGAGAAAACATTATTAAAGAAAGTAATTATGCAATTTAAAGAAGCTATTTCGAAAAGAGTAAAAGATTTATGTTTTGAATATGGGTTAACCGTACATGGATTAAGTTTAAAAACGGGAGTGTCTAATTCGACTTTGGACGATATTGTAAAAGCAAGAAATGAGTCTGTTCAACTGAAATTTATCTTTGCAATTTGCGATGGACTGAACATTTCATTAGAAGAGTTTTTTCATTCTCCATATTTTGATAAAGAGCAATTGATTGATTAATGAGAAGCCCGACCGCGCTATGCGCGGTC
>CAJLRM010000011.1 GCA_905209085.1 uncultured Eubacteriales bacterium | reverse complement strand
AGGTAGGCGCCACCTCTTCGTCCACAACTTCCGTGTGTCCGAGCGCAGCGATTTCTTCCTTTTCCGTTTCGCCGCATTTGGCGCATTGGCGTTCCTTGATTCCCTTTTCGGTACAGGTTGCGTCCTTTATGGCCGTATACTCTCCCCACTCGTGTACACACGCCGTGCTTTCGGGAGTCTTGCCGCAAGCGGTGAAAGTAAACAAAAACGACATAACCGCGACAAAAATTATGCTTCCCAATAAAATCCCCGTTTTCTTCTTCCAATTCATATCTTATTCCCTCACACTTTGATTATATCCATTATAAGCCCCCGCGACTCTTTTTGTCAAGTCCTCTCGTAAAATTTATTATGAACTTGTCAAACGTATTATCCTTTTTTTCCATTTTAAACCCGTTTTCTATCCTTTATTTTCCCTCGCAGACGTTCCGATTTTTTCTTATGGCAACGAAAAAGACGACCGTTTTTTTATAGACGCGGTCGTCTTTCCGATCCGATAAACGGCTTATTTCGACTTTTTCCTGCCCGCCGCCCGCCGAATCAGCTTGGTGAGTTCTACGAACGGAAGCACCGTAAACGCCAATCCCACGGCGATAAAATATTCTTTAACGTCAATGGCGGCAAATTCGAAAGCGGTATTGACGCCCGGCACGTAAATGACGAACAGCGTCAACAGCAGCGAAAAGGCAAAGGCGCCCCACAGGTACTTATTCTGCTTTTTCATCGAGAAGATCGAATGGTCGATGGAACGCACGTTGAAGGAATGGAACATTTCCGTCATGGAAAGCGTTAAAAACGCCATCGTCATGCCGTCGCCGCTGACGTCTCCGAAATTCCATGCCCAGGAGCCGGCTTCGATGCTATGCCCGATCCAGTAGGAAAGGAGTGTCATCACGCCGATAAATGCCCCCTGTAAAACGACGTTGATTCCCACACCGCCCGCGAAAATCCCCTCTTTGTCGTCGCGCGGCTGGCGCTTCATCAGATCGGGTTCTCCCTCTTCCATGCCCAGCGCCAAAGCGGGAAAAGTATCCGTAATCAGGTTTATCCACAAAAGATGCATGGGTCTGAGCAGCGTAAATCCGAGCATGGTGGCGATAAACACCGCGATGACTTCCGCGAGATTGCTGGATAACAAAAATTGGATTGCCTTGCGGATATTGTCGTAAATGCGGCGGCCCTCGCCCACCGCGGTGACGATGGTGGCAAAGTTGTCGTCTTGAAGCACCATATCCGCGGCGCCCTTGGTGACGTCCGTGCCCGTAATGCCCATGCCCACGCCGATGTCGGCGCTCTTGATGCTGGGCGCGTCGTTGACGCCGTCGCCGGTCATGGCGGTGATATATCCTTTCTTTTTCCAAGCGGTGACGATCCGCACCTTATGCTCGGGCTGTACCCGGGCGTAAACGGAATACTGCGGGATCTTTTCCTCAAATTCTTCGTCGCTTAACTCATTTAACGCCGCACCCGTGATCGCCTGCGATTTGTCGGTGATGATCCCCAGTTCCAGAGCGATTGCCACGGCGGTGTCGATATGATCGCCCGTGATCATGATGGGACGGATGCCCGCGTCCTTGCATTCCTCTATCGCCAGCTTCACCTCGGGACGAATCGGGTCGATCATGCCCGTCAGTCCGATAAAAGTCAGATCTGTTTCTATCTCCTCCGGCTGAAACTCCGCCGGCACGTTATCCCGCTTCTTATACGCGGCGGCCAGAACGCGCAGCGCCTTGTCCGCCATCGCCTTATTGGCGTCGAGAATCTCCTTTCTCTTTTCCTCCGTCAGCGGTACGTCTTTTCCGTCGACGCATACTCGGGTGCACCGTTTTAAAATTTCATCGGGCGCGCCCTTCGTGTACTGTACGATTCCCGCCGACGTTTCATGGAGCGTGGACATCATTTTTCTCATGCTGTCGAAAGGCGCCTCGGCGACCCGCTTATCCTCGCCGTCCATCTGCGTTTTGTCAAGCCCCAGCTGATAGGCGTAATTGACGAGCGCGCATTCCGTCGGCTCCCCTTTCGCCTCTTTGCTCTCCCCGTCCAAAACGGCGTCCGAGCACTGCGCCATCGCGCGCGCCAAAAGTTTTTCGTCCGAGCCGAAATGATCCACGACGGTCATTTTGTTCTGCGTCAGAGTGCCCGTTTTGTCCGAACAGATGATCTGCGTGCACCCGAGCGTTTCCACGGCGGTCAGGCGCTTGACGACGGCTTTTTTCTTCGCCATTTTGGTCATCCCGAGCGAAAGCACGATGGTGACGACGGTCGCCAGACCTTCGGGAATGGCGGCCACCGCCAGCGATACGGCGATGATGAAGCTGTCCAAAACGACCTCGAACGCGAAGCTCTTTTCGAGAATCAACTTGAAAACAAAGATGAAGATACAGATTCCCAGCACGAGGAAACTCAACACCTTGGAAAGCTTGTTGAGCCTCTTTTGCAGAGGCGTCACTTCGTTTTTGGTCTGCGCGAGAATGTCGGCGATCTTGCCCATCTCCGTCTGCATCCCCGTGGCGACGACTACCGCCTTTGCTCGGCCGTAGACGACGGTGCTGCCCATGTATACCATATTTTTTCTGTCGCCTAAGGGAATGTCTTTCAAATCGCCGAGTTCTAGTTTCTCCGCGCGCTTTTCACTGGGAACGCTCTCGCCCGTCAGCGCGGATTCTTCCGCTTTTAAGGAAGCGCATTCCAGCAGGCGGCAGTCCGCGGGAACGGAATCCCCCGCTTCGAGAATGACGACGTCCCCGACGACGACCTCCTCGCTTTTGACGGCGACGAGCTGACCGCCGCGGATGACCTTGCAGGTGGAAGCGGTCATTTCCTTTAAGGCTTCTATCGCCTGTTCCGCTTTTCCCTCCTGAACGACTCCGAGGACGGCGTTGAGAAGTACGACGGCGACGATGATGATGAATTCTGCGAAAGATTCCTCTCCGCCGCGGGCTCTCTCGACGATGACGGTGACGAGATTGACAGCCGCCGCGACGAGCAGAACGATGATCATAGGATTGACGAGTTGCTGTAAAAATCTTTTAAAGACGGAGGTTTTCTTTGCTTCCGCGAGCTTGTTCCTGCCGTTTTTTTCGAGGCGGGATGCGGCCTCGGCGGCGGAAAGACCGTCGGGCGAAGAGGAAACTTCTTCAAGCACCTGCGAAGTTTCGGACAGATAGTGTTTCATCGATTGAATAGATAACTCCTTGTTTATTTTATCAAAAATAAAAGCCCCATACACCATATTATTGCCGATTTTCAGACAAATAATATAGCGCATGAGTCTCATTCTTTCAAACAGCCCCAGACGGAGAGCGTATCGCCGTCGTTATTGTTGGAACCGTTACGCCTTTCAGGAAGACGCAAACTACTCCCTCATTCTGCTTTTTAAAAGCTTATAAAAACAGTATATTCCAAAACATCAGATTTGTCAACGATTTTTATGTAAAAATCAAGCAAAAATATTTTCACTCTCTTCCGCTTTCCTTTATAAAACTTTTTATCCGATGACTCGCACTCCTTATTTTTCGTTGCTTTCCCGATTTTTTCTTGCCCTCTCCCGCCCTTTTTCTCTCTTCTTCTTTTTTACTCTCTCTTTTCTCCATTTCTTTATGTCCCTTTTTCTGTTGCCTGCTTTTCGTTTCTCTTCCTGTTTCCCTCTCTTTTATCTCTGACGACTTCCTCGTCCGCCTTTCTCCCATGAAAAAAGAGCGGCAATCTTACCGCTCGTTTTTCTTTTCGGTTTTTGCTCACTTGACTTTATATTTATCGTAATAAGGCTTTAAAATTCCTTTATATTTTTCATTCCAAGGCTTGTTCCGCCCGAGATAGTGAATAATCTTCGCGTTTTCGTCCACCCAACCGAGCTTAATTTTGTCCTTGCCCGAATGCCTGCGATTCCAGCCGCGAATTTTCCGCTCGTTGAGATTGTAGACGTAACCGTCGGCGATCTTGATTTTATGGCCGTACAGGGTAGAGATGACGTCCTGATCGGGCAATGTGAGGAAAAACTTACGCCTGTCGATGTAAGAAAGCACTTCGTCGTGACTCTGTTCTTGGCGCAGTTTTTCGAGATTCATCAAAAGCACGCCCGTGTTGACGTATACGGTGTTCTTTTCAGCTCCGTTTTTTACGCGGATAAACCATTTTAAGAAAGGAGAATGCACGTTCGTCGTCGCCACGAAAAAATTATCTTCAAAATCGGTATTGTAAAAGTCCGAAATATCCCCTTTGACGATAATATCGCTGTCCATATACAAAACGCGGTCCACGCTTTCGGGAAGGTAGCCCGCGGCGAAAATGCGATAGTAAATTTCTTTCGGCCAGCGCCGTTCGGTAGGCGCCCCTTCGAGAATATCATCGCAGAAAGCGACGGGACAGACCTTGACCCGGTCGGGAATATAGGCGCGATATTGCTCGATGTCCTGCTCCGTGACTTCTTTGGTGGCGACATATACGGTGTGTTCGCCGGGATTGTTGTCCGCGAAAGAACGCACCAATGCCGTAAAGTAGGGCAGATATTTTTTATTGATGGCGGTTAATAGATTCATAAAAACATTCTTCGTCCGTTTAAATAGACAAAAGGAGCACTCCTTCAAAATTCATGAAAATATTGTAACTTATTTTTGAACACTTGTCAACCTTTCGTATGCTGTTTCTCATAAAACGTAATTTTTTAACATATTTCTTTTATAATGCGCTGTCAACCTGCTGTCAAGTATACCATAGAGTTTTTTTTATGGTATACTAATCGCATCAAGACAAGCGAATATCAAAAGAAAAAACTTATATCTCCATGAAGATAATTTTACAATTTTGATTTTTTTTGTGATATTATATAAGAAAGTTAAATTTTGGAGGAAATACAAATGGACGAAACCAAATTGAGAATTTGTCAAAACTGCGTTTATTATGTTCCCTATTACAAAAAATGTATAACAAGTTTCCGAAACGCTTATTGCGGTCGGTGTGTCAACGACATTCAAAGAAGAAAGAGAAAAAAGGATTACAGTAGAATTTTCGATTCGGAGAAAGCCTGCGAATTTTTTGAAGAAAAAAATTTCGCAAAGGAAAGCGCCGAGGATATACGCGCCGTAATGGAAGCTTTACCCGAAATTGCCGAAAAAATAGTCGGCATTTATGAAATATTAAAGAAGACGCAAAAGCGTCGTTAAATATTCCGCCCGCGCTTTTTATAAAAAAGCGCGGGCGGAATCGCCTTTATCTCCTCTTCTCTATTCGCCGCTCGGCCAAACACGATGTTTCTTAAACCAATCGGTGTCTTTGAAAATCGTGTTATGATTGGAACAGTTCACGTTCACTTCGCCGCCGTCTGAGGTGACGACGATGTTCCCGTTCATGGACTCGTAGCCTTTTTCGTTATCGGAAACAATGGTCGTCACATAAATTTTCTCCGTATATTTGGAAACACGGTCCACAAACGCCTGCGACGGGAACATATTATCCACGTTTTCCGTGTATTCGTCGCTGCCGCAGCAACAGCACACGCAGACGATTTCGGGACGGATCACGGACAAAAGCGCGTCCGTATTCGCGGTATAGCTGCCGTGGTGTCCGCCCTTGAACAACTTGCATACGGGCAGAGCGTTATTTTTCACTAACGCCGCCTCTCCGTCCTTTTCGAGATCTCCCGTAAAGAGATAATGATTTTCCCCTTGCGACAAGAGCATACAGACGGAATAATCGTTTTCGTCGCTCGTTTTTTCCTCGTAAAAGACGTTGTAGAGGATATTCATAGTGATCCCCTCCGCAATCTCGTAAGAACGCTGAGCGCCGTTTTCTTCTTTCCAGCAGTCCAAGGCGGTATAATGAGCGGCGCCCGATTCCACTTCCGCATCCCGTTTTGACACATAATTATTGTAAACGGACGAAGTGGCGTTCGTCAGCGCAAAGTCAATAATGGTGCGGCATTCAAAGGATTCGAAAATCCCGGGCGCGGCTTTCGTCCCCACGAATCCCGCAATATGGTCCTGATGCGCGTGCGTGGCAATGACGTATTCGAGCACCCCGTCCGTACAGTATTGCTGTATGTAGGGCACGATCGTCGCCGCCGACCCCTGCCTTGATCCCGCATCGATCAGGATCTCCGTATCTCCCGATTTGATTAAGGTACAATCGCCCGTATACTTGTTTCCCACTTCGAGAAAATGAATGCTTAGCTCGTCTGTGACAAGATCGGTCGCGGAATTTTCCCCCGACGAATCGTGTTCCCGGTTTCCGAAGCGAATAATATCGAAATCGTATAAAAGCCATACGGCAGCCAGCAGCAAAGCGACTAACAAAGTAATCGCAAGCCCGCCGCCTTTTTTCTTTTTCTTCGTATTTTTTCTTTTTTGTGCCATTTGTAACCTCGTTCAAATTTTTAATCTGCGATAAAGATAAAAACGTACGGAGCACTAAATCTTATACGCGGATAAATCTCTCTCGACGACTCCCGTCAAGCCCTCTTCCGTCCCAGCAAAAGCGACGGCTCCGACGTCCTCCCCGTCGTTGATTTCCTCTATCGCGCCGTAAATATCGTTAGACAGCCCCACTTCGTCGAAATGCCGCAAAGCGCGCATCAGACGTTTGAAATCCGCCCTTACGACAATCGTTTTCTCCGCGACGAACGCACGAAACACCTTCGCGGCGTTCTTGTTTTCTTCCGTCTGTCCCTCCGACGTCTTCGCTTCGGCGGCGCGTATCGCTTCCCCACGAAACTCTCCGCAGTCGGAAAAAGACGCGTACTCCTCCCAATTACCTTCCGAGAGCGCGTATAAAGTCCATGTTCTCATTTTTTATCTCCGCAAATCGAATTTTTATTTCCTATAAAACGGGCGCGGCAAAAATGTTTGAACGACCGCTTTTGTTCCCGGTTCTTTTTTCGCATGATCGCTCTTTTTTAACCCCGGTCATACCATACCTCGCGGCGGCATACAAGACAATTTTCCGCTTTTTTTCGTTCGTCGCAGCCCTGCCCTCGTCGAATTAAATTCTCGACGTTTCAAAAAAAGCCGAAACACGGTGAGAGCGCGTCCGCATACTCCGAATTGCCCTATTTTGTTTCGATTTTGCCGAAACGTTCAACGCCCGCGGGACGGATATTTTTATCTCCGTCCCGTCCGCTTCCCGTCGGACAAAAAATCCTTTCAAAATACGCTTTTCTTTTATGCGGTCGTGCCCCTTCCGTTCGGCTTTTTCAAATGCGCGTCTGAAATTTTACATGGATTCGTGAATGGTACGGAAAATCACGTCGTCCTGCTGTTCTTTGGTCAGTTTGTTAAAGTTGACCGCATACCCTGAAACGCGGATGGTAAGCTGCGGATATTTTTCGGGATGCTTCTGCGCGTCCAGCAAAGTTTCGCGACTGAACACGTTGACATTGAGATGATGACCGCCGTCCGCCACGTAGGCGTCGAGCATATTGACAAGATTATCTACTTTCGTGGACATAATAATTTTCTCCTTTCATTCTATGATTTTTTGCTTTAAAATTTTCACTCTTTTCGGAAGTTTCCTTCCCGCTTGTTCGATGCGAACGATTTTACTCGTCCTTGCCGAGCGAGCCGGGCGTGATCGAAAAGGTATTGGAAATGCCGTCCCTCGAATACTCGTAAGGGAGCTTCGCCACTGATTCAAGGGAAGCCAGCGCCCCATGGGTATCCCTGCCGTGCATGGGATTGGCGCCCGGCGCAAGCGGAGTTCCCGCCCTTCTGCCGTCGGGGGTGTTGCCCGTCTTCTGCCCGTAAACGACATTGGAAGTGATGGTGAGGATAGACGTCGTAGGCACGCTCTCGCGGTAGGTGTACTGACTCTTGATGTCCGTCATAAACGTCTTTAAAAGCCATACGGCGATCTCGTCCACTCTGTCGTCGTTATTGCCGTATTTGGGAAAATCGCCCTCGATTCTGAAATCGGTGACGATCCCTTCCTCGTTGCGGACGGGATACACTTTCGCGTACTTGATGGCGGACAGCGAATCGACCGCGCAGGAAAGCCCCGCGATACCCGTTGCGAAGAAGCGGCGCACTTTCGTGTCGTGCAGCGCCATTTCCAGCGCCTCATAGCAATATTTGTCATGCATATAGTGAATGAGATTGAGCGTATTCACGTACAGCCCCGCCAGCCAAGACATCATTTGGCGGTATTTCCTGATCACCTCGTTATAGTCGAGCGGACCATCGCCGAGCACGGGCGCAAATTCGGGGGAAACCTGCATGGGCTTGCCCGTCTTTTTGTCCTTCATTAGCTCGTCCTTGCCGCCGTTTATGGCGTACAGAAGGCACTTGGCGAGATTCGCGCGCGCGCCGAAAAACTGCATATCTTTCCCCACGCGCATAGAGCTGACGCAGCAGGCGATGCAGTAATCGTCCCCCATTTCGGGACGCATGAGATCGTCGCTCTCGTACTGAATGGCGGAGGTGCGGATGGAAATTTCCGCGCAGTATTTTTTGAAATTGGCGGGCAGACGCTTCGACCAGAGCACCGTGAGATTAGGTTCGGGCGCGGGACCGAGGTTGTCCAGCGTGTGCAGGATACGGAAAGAGGACCTCGTCACCAAAGTTCTGCCGTCCGCGCCCATACCGCCGATCGACTCCGTGACCCAGGTGGGATCTCCCGAGAACAGTTCGTTATATTCCTTGATGCGCATGAATTTGACGATTCTCAGCTTCATGACGAACTGATCCATCAATTCCTGCGCTTCCGCTTCGGTGAGGACGCCGTTTTTGAGATCGCGTTCGATATAAATATCGAGGAAGGTGCTGTTTCTGCCGATAGACATCGCCGCGCCGTTCTGATCCTTGACTGCGGCGAGATAGCCAAAATAGAGGGCCTGTACGGCTTCCTGCGCGTTTTTTGCGGGCTGAGAAATGTCCCTGCCATAGATCGCCGCCAGCGTTTTCAGGGCTTTTAACGCCTTGATCTGCTCGGAGATTTCCTCTCTGTCGCGCACTTTGTCGGGCGTCATGACGCCGTTCATAGCGAGCTTATCCTCTTCCTTTTTGCGGATGAGATAATCGACGCCGTAAAGGGCGACGCGGCGATAATCGCCCACGATACGCCCGCGCCCGTAGGTGTCGGGAAGTCCCGTGAGGATATGCGCGCTGCGCGCTGCGCGCATTTCAGGCGTGTAAGCGTCGTAAACGCCGTCGTTGTGCGTCTTGCGGTACTTGGTGAAGATCGCTTTCACCTCGGGATCGAGCGTATATCCGTACATATTGAGCGCTTCCTCGGACATACGGATGCCGCCGAAGGGCTGCAACGCGCGCTTGAAAGGCTTATCGGTCTGCAATCCGACGATCTTTTCAAGCTCCTTGTCGAGATAGCCCGCCTCGTGCGAAGTCAGCGTAGAAACGATTTTCGTATCCGCGTCCAATACCCCGCCCGCCTCGCGTTCTTTTTGGGACAGATCAAGAACGATGTTCCAAAGCTTTTGAGTAGCCTCCGTTGCGGGCGCGAGAAAGGAAGCGTCCCCCTCGTAAGGCGTATAATTGCGCTGAATAAAATCCCTGACGTCTACTTCGTCGTTATTCCATTTTCCGGGAACGAATCCTTCCCATCCTTCGTACTGCATAGTATATCTCCTAAAATTAAATGATTTTCCGATTTATTCCGATTATGTGCTTTGTTGAATAAAAGAATACGTTTTGCCCCGCACGGCAGCGACTTCTTTTCATATCTTCAATTGAGTTAAATTCCTATCTTTTTAGCTCTTTTGAGAGGACTTATATTCTTGGATCTTTGCGTCTATCCAGATTTCGAGGATCTCCTCGGGCTGAAAGCCCGAACAGCGGGCAAAGATCTTTCCGTCGTCCATCAAAAGGACGGTGGGGACTCTGCAAACGTCCCATTCCTCCATCAACGCTGTGGTATCATAATCCGCTTCCACGTGCACCAGCCGTATATCGCCGCGCGCGTCGGCAATCGATTTTAAGATGGGCATCAGCGTCAGACAATTGGCGCACGATTCCCCGCTCACCTCCACGCAGCAAAGTCCTTTCAGGCTTTCTTTATAATTCTTTTTTCCGAAAATTTCACTCATTTTGTTCCTTTTTAAACCTTTCGCGTCCACAACGTTTCGCGCCTTTTACGCAGAACGGAGCGAACGTCGCTTTTCCCTTTGCGCATAACGCGGCGATTAACGTCCTTTCTCCTCACATTTCCGCTTCTCAGACAACGAAAGGAATTCTTTTTACTCTTTGAGGATGCCGAGGATCCTTTTTGCGTTTTTCACTCGTTCCGCAGTCGGCGGCTGCACCCCTTTTAAAGGATATGCATAGCCGAGTTTTTCATACTTGACTTCTCCCATGGTGTGATAGGGCAAAACCTCCACTTTTTCCACCGTTTTCAACGTGTCGATAAACGCCTTCAATCTTTTCAGAGCCTCGTCCTCGTCCGTCAAATCCGGCACCAGAACGTGCCTTATCCACATGGGAACGCCGTTGTCGCTGAGAAAGCGGGCAAAGGCAAGGGTATGTTCGTTTCCTTTTCCCGTCACCTTTTTGTGACCTTCCGTATCGATATGCTTAATATCGAGGAGTACGAGATCGGTATAGGCGAGAAGTTTTTTATGCTGTTCTACGCCCGCTGCGCTGTCGCGGTCGAAAGTGTAGCCCGAAGTGTCCGCTGCCGTATGGATCCCGTTTTCTTTCAGCATCCGAAAAAGCTCCGTCACAAACTCTATTTGCAGCAGCGGCTCGCCGCCCGAAACCGTAACGCCGCCCGTATCGCCGAAATAATTTCTGTATTTCAGCGCTTGATCGCATACCTGCTGCGCGGAATAAGCCTGTCCGCCCGCCAGCCATGTATCCGGATTGTGGCAGTATTGACAGCGCAGAGGACATCCCTGCATGAATACCACGAAACGAATGCCCGGTCCGTCCACCGTCCCGAACGATTCAAACGAATGGATACGCCCCTCCATAACTCACCCCTTAACAATAATAGTCTAAAAGGACAGCACACGCCTCATCGTATGCCGTCCCCCCTCTTTCATCACGTCTATATTATAGCAAAAAAGACCAAATCTTGTCAAGTCTTTCTTATCCCGTGTGTCAAATGCCCTCTTTCCCTTGCGGCAAAAGGCTTTGAAGGCAATTTCTTTTCCCTTTTTCAAAAAAACAATTTTTATCGATTTTTTTCCCCGCAGTTTCGTTGCCCTCTTTCCCTTTTGAGAAAAGGCATTGAGCCTTCTTTTACAAACGGGCGCGAAGAGGCGGGCGACGAAAAAAATTATCGAATAAAAAACGGCGTGCGGCGGGTTGCCGCAAGCCGTTGCTTCCTAAAAAGACATCTTTTAAAAAGTCGTTTTCTCTTTTTTGAAATTAGCGATCTACACTCCTCCAATAAGGAATCTTTAAAATTTTTCCGTCGTAAATAAACGGAAAAATTCGGCGCAATCGTCGAGCCAGGCGCTATTTTTGCGCAGAAACTCCATAGGCGCATTGATTTCATAGCTGCACGAAGACGCGCCGTGTTCGCCCTGGGGATAGACGTGCAACTCGTAAGGAATCTTGTGATTTGCCAGCGCCAAAGCGAACATGAGCGAGTTTTTAGAAGGGACGCAGTTGTCTGAGGAAGTCGTCCAGATAAAAGCGGGAGGCGTCGTATCCGTCACCAGTTCGTCCAAATTCAGCGTCTTTAAAAGCTCCGCTTTGGCCTCTTCCGTATAGCCGAGAAGGAGATGCGCGTAAGAATCCTCATGCCCGCACTTGAAAGAGATGACGGGATACCCCAATCCTATGGCTTTGGGACGACAATCGAGCTCCATGCCCGCTTTCTCTTTGACGGACGCATACTCCACCGCTAAATCCGCGGCCAAATGCCCGCCCGCGGAAAAGCCCACGACAAAAATTTCTTCGGGATTGACAAGGCACTCCGCCGCATTCTTTTTTATGTAATCCATTGCCGCCGCCAGTTCGATGAGTTGTTCGGGATAACAGGAGCCCTCCGTACAGGTGCGATAGGTGAGAATGAAGGTCTGAAATCCTTTGGCGAGAAAGTAATTCGCCACGGGTTCCCCCTCTCGCTTACTCACCATGCAATACCCGCCGCCCGGAACCACCACCACCGCGGGGCGCCTCCATTCGGGCGAGGGAACGTCAAACGGACTTTCGGAGAGCATACATTCCAATTCTCCTCCTTCCAGCCCGTACGTTTCTTTTAAAGAAACCTTATAGCTTTTCATCTTATTTCTCCTTTTATTTTTTATTGAGATAAAGCACAAAAAGTGCTTTATCTCTTCTTATAAGTGTTTATAGGAATTACCATAAAATGGATTGAATACTGTTTTTTCATGTATCGTTTTTAATGTGTTTATATCTCTCTACATCTTCTTTTTGTAAGCGCGGGCGTCAAGTGAAAATGTATTGTTACGCAGTCCAACCACTTTTTAAAGGTAGTCAATACAAAACACCCCCTTTGTCATTTTTACGCTACAAGACCGTATAACACAAGGTATTATGAGTGCCTGCTCCGTAACTTTTCCTTGTGTATAGCAGGCGAGAACAGTTTACTGATTTCGCCCGCTTGACTGCCGCGTGAGCAGGGGCAGACGTTCTTGTCAATGGCGGTACGCAGCACCGTTTATTTACCATTGATAGGGGTGACTGGCTCTGCTATTTCTTACAGGTAATAGCTCGTTTGGCGAGGTTACTCAATTATAAACTCGCTATAAGTATTTGCATTCAGACATTCATATAATACTTTTTTCCTAATATCAATCATATCTTCCGGCAATCCGTCTATTCCAAACCATCTCAACCCGGAACACTTTTCTGGTTCTGCAATAAATGGTATGCCAGTAAAAGCTTTTATGAAAAAGTAAATATCGTAGTAAGTTCTATTTCCGTTTTTACCAATCCTATGTGATAGATGTGCAAATTTCACATCGTTTACGCTTACTAAAATCCCCATTTCCTCTTTTGCTTCTCTAATAACTGCTTGAGTTGCTGTTTCATTTTCATCAACATGTCCACTTCCGGCAAAATCCCATTTTCCATCCATATATCCTGTATTTGCTCGTCTGGCCAAAAGAATTTGATTTTGTTTGTTAATGATTATAGGAAACACGGCCGATAACGTTTTATAATGTTCTGCCAAGTTGCTCACCTCACTAAAAATAATGTAGTTGCTTTCGCTGATGAAATCATATCAAAATCATCTTCACTTGTCCACTTCATTCAGTGGACTTCGCATGGATAGCCATTTATATAAAAACAAAGTGGGTTTGGGACTTCCCAACAAGCGATTTTTTGGAAGAGGGTACCCCCTTCCTATGCTTGTTCTTTCTTTTCTCGCACTCAAAAATCGGATCGGAATGGAATGGAACGAAATCCGCAAAAGTCGAAAATACCCTTTTATAAAGGCGATAACTTCAATCGACCGCAAAAGCAAGCATATTTTCTCATAACTCTTTATGAATGCTTATATTCCCTTATGGAGTACGGGCGTCAAAAAAGCGTCAAACGGCTTTCCAGTCCCCGATACAGGAATGCACAAAACCTATAAAACGTAGTATTCATGCGGGTTTTCGGCGGGAGCAAGCCCCCACCCTATGTAAACCATTCTACAATTTTTTATAGAATTTTGCTTTGATAAATTTAGAACGACTCCTTGCAACGCGCGGCGGTCATAGAAAAATTTGACGTTCGCGCATCGAAATTTTTTAAGCTCGCATATACGACTGATTTTCGCCTTATCGGGTGAAAAAAAGGGAGGGATAGAGCGCAGAACGGCGCGGCGGAAAAGAATATCTGCCCTGCCTCGCCTCGGAGAGAGAAACGGACAAAAAATGCGCATGGAATGACCGCGCGGCACGACAGAATGAAAAACGCGGCTCGATTTCTCGACGATTCTCCGCCGACCTGAGGGAATAAAAACGCGCTTTCCGGCAACCGACGGCGCAATAAAACAAAGAAGCTACGAAGAAGCCGCGCGCTGCAACAGGCAGAAGAGATAGCGACGCCAAAGGCAAAAACAGCGTCTGAGCGAAAGGTGACGCGCGCAGAAAAAGTTTTCTTTACAGACAGCAAAGCCCCAAAAAAGCGGTGCTGCGCGGCAAACTCTTATTCCGCAAAAGCACACCCCGCCTAAACGGAATAGTCTGACGAAAAAGAACTTCTCTTCGGAAAAAACCGCATTAAAAAATGGGTTATACAAAGAAACTTTTTTCGCCGACAAAAACAGTTCTAAGCAAAAGAGTTTGCGTGAAAAAATTCCCCCGCGGATTGAAAAGCCGAACAAACTATTTTTTGCGTATAGAATTTATCCACAAACCGAAAGCTTACGGGAAATAAATTCCCGATCGAAAGGAGCACGGACAGACGGACGGCTAAAAACCGTCCGAATCGTCAAAAACGTCATTTTTCGTCTGCCCTCTGCACATAATGGAAAATCGCCCCGTCCTTTGCCACGCTGCCGAAAATCGGGCGGCGAGAAAAATAATCAAGTTTATACATTTCTTCCAGCATCTGCTGCTTTTCGTAATATTTAAGGCTCGCCTTTAAAAACGCCTTTACCTCGTCCGAAAAGCCTTCGTCCGTATACAGCGTTCCTTCATAGTCGTACTGCGTCCAGCTGCCGTCGTCTTCTTCGACAAAGACCGTAATGCCGTCGAAATACATAGTATTCGTGAACGGCGTATTTGATTCCTGAGAAACGAACACGCTCGTTCTATCCGAGAACATACTGACGCCCTGATACAGATTGAGATTGTAATTATATCCCGTCAGTTGCAGTATCGTCGGCAGAATATCGAACGAACAGGCGAATTTATCCACGATGACGCCGCCTTGGAGCGCACTGCTTTTGTCCTTGCTCGCCCGGAAAGTCAAACTGTGATAGCCCTCGTAAAATTCTTTATCCAGCGCGAGATCGCAGTCCATGCTGCCGCCGTACCAAATAAAGCAGGGAATATTGTAGAGCGCAGTATTCCATGTTTCGCCCTCCGTCACGCCTTTTAAATAGTAATTCTGATTGTTGTAGTACGCCGAATGGTCGGCATAGAACACGAATGCGGTGTCGTCCAGTTGTCCCGTGCGCTGCAAATCGTACACCAAGGAATTGACCGCTTCGTCCAAATCCATCAGCGCCGCCTGATACCGCTTATAGCGGAAATAGATCTCCTCTAATTTGGAGGGGGAATAGATCGCGGTGTCGGGATCGGTATCGAGGCGGACGCCCTTATCCCCGATAAAGGTTTCCGCATACCCGTCGATGATTTCGTAATATTTCTCGAAGCCCTTGATGGACGCGTCTTTGGCAAATGCTTCTTTCAGCTTTTTCTGCTCCGCCTCCCGCTCCTCCTGCGTCATGTCCGAATCGTAATAGCGCTCGTCGTTGAAGGGATAATCGCCGATATCGAGAATGTCCTCTTTCTTGGTGCCGTGTGAGGAAAGCGTCATCTGCTGAGTAAAGAACGCGGTATCCCCCGCCTGCTTATAGGAATATTCGGAAAAATAATTTTTGGTGACGAGGGAATCCCGATCGAAGTCGTAAAAACTCTTTTTGACGATGTTGCCCTCCTCGTCGCAGCCGTCCAGCACGGGCATATCGTCCAGAAAATGCGACGTATCGAAGCCGTATGCCTTGCCCCCGCCATGCGTTACGTCCCGATTATAAAAGCTCTTATTATTGGCATGAAAATAATTCGTCGTGTAATTGTTTTCCCGGAGCAGATTGGGCAGCGTAAACGAAAGCTGCGCGTTTTTCAGTTTCGTGGAGGGATCGCTGTTTTTGGGATAACTGCCGAGAATGGACATCGCCTCCGAAACGTTGGTCTTATCCCGCGCATAATATTCGGTGAAGGAAATCCCCCCCGACGCCATGGCGTACAGCGTGGGCGTATATTCCCGATTGATGCCGTACCATTCGCCCGATTCGATGACGATGAGTACGATATTTTTACCGTTGAGCGCGCCCGTATAGATATTTTCCCCGTACGCCGATTCGCTCATTTCCCCTTGCGAAAAATAGTTATCCAAGGCGGAAAGCTCCTGGCGGCCGCCGTTAGAGCCGCCGATGAGCGAGCCGAGCGTATTGGAAAAATTCATAAAATAGAAGCCGAAAGAGCCGAATTTTTTGAGCGCCTTTGCGGGAATAAACTGCGTGGTATATAAGAGCTTATCGTCGTTATAATCGGCGAGTTCGTCCGAAACGGTAGTGCTTTGGAAGGTACTGATGGTGGCCTGATAGAGAATCATGGAAGCGTTTTCGCCGATGATGCAGCACACCAGGAGCACGATGACCGCGTTGCGCGTAAAGTGGGCGCGCTCCGTCCTGATATTTTTATGGAGTAGAATCAGCGCCGCCATTTCCGCCGCGTACAGCAATATCATGCCCGCAAACAGCCACCAATTGACGAAATCGGCGGAAAATACGCCTCCCACTTCCTTGACGAGATTGATCATGTCGAGGCTGAACACCATGCCGCTCATACTATACAACGCTTCGTTGATAAACACCACCGCCACCTGAAAAAAGAGAACGACGCCGTTGAAAACAATAGACGCGACGGAGGACGGAATGATGAATATCAACACCGCAAAGCCTAAAATAAAGGCGATGTCAATTCCCCAAAAACTAGGAAATACGCCGAAGCCCATAACGCTGAACGAGATAATTTCCACCAGGACAGCCGTCATCGCGTAGATCAGGGCAAAATACAATTTTTTTCTTAATAATTTTCCCATAGAATAAATCGGGGACCGCGGAGGAATACGGGCGTTTTTTCGCCTTTTTTTTCCGTGAAGGAACAGCCGACGCCCGCGGGGGCTTGTCCGACTCCCGCGAGCTTCTTCTCCTTTTCGTCCCGCTGAAAACAGCTTCTCCTTAGAGCCTGTCCTCCTAATATTCCCATATATTTGGATAGGCTCGATTTTTTATATTGATCGCCGCGCGAAATTTCCCTTCGCAAAGCGTGCTTCGCTTTTCCCTGTCGGACACACGGCACAGCCTCTGCCGCGCGCGGCAAAACGTCCCGTTTGCGGCGGCTCGCTCGTGGAAAAGCGCGGATGTTTCCACTCCCTGTCGGAATCGGACGCACGAGAGCAAAACGGACTCGTCTTTTTTCCGGCAAGAGAGGATCCTAAGCCCCGCCGCAGAGGACGGCAGGACTCTTTCAATCCGTCCAAAAGCCGCCGGGCTTATTTCGCCGCGGTTTCGGCTTATGTAAAAAATTCGCGGTAGATCGCACGGATGCAAGCCGCGCAGTCTTCGTTGTCCACGCCGACGATAATGTTCAGCTCGCTGGATCCTTGGTCTATCATGATGACGTTGATTCCCGCCTCGGAAAGCGCCTTGAAAAGGCGCGCAGACGTACCTACGCTTCTCGCCATGCCATGTCCCACGGTGGCGACGAGGGCGATATTTTCGTGCGTGCGGACGGCGTCGGGGCGCACCGCCTCCTTAATTTTGCAGAGCACGTCTTCCAGTATTCCGCCTTCCAGGTAGCGATTGTCGATGACTACGGACATGGTATCGATGCCCGAGGGAAGATGCTCGAAGGAAATGCCGTGACGGCTCAAAACTTCCAGCACTTTCGCGGCGAACCCCACCTCCGCGTTCATCATCGATTTTTCGAGAAGAATGACGGTAAAGTCCTTCTTTCCCGCAATTCCCGTCACTACGCCCTCTCCTTTGCCGCGAACGGCGGACGCCACGATCAGCGTGCCCTCGTCCTCGGGACGGAAAGTGTTGCGGATACGGATGGGAATCCCCGCGCTTTTGACGGGAAAAATCGACTCGCTGTGCAGCACGTTAGCGCCCATATACGAGAGTTCCCGAAGTTCCTGATAGGAAAGCTCGCGGATACATTTCGGGGAGGCGACGATCTTGGGATCGCAGGCGAAAAAGCCGCTGACGTCCGTCCAATTTTCGTACAGGGAGGCTTTGACCGCGCGCGCGATCACCGCGCCGGAAATGTCGCTGCCGCCTCGGGAAAAAGTCTTGATCTTTCCATCCGCGCCCCTGCCGTAAAAGCCGGGGATCACCGCGCGGGGGTATTTTTTCAACACGGACGCCGCCAGCGGATACGTCGCTTCATCAAGACTGCCGTCCGCGTTAAAGAGCACGATGTCCTTGGCGTCCACGAACGGAACGCCGAGCACCGCCGCCATCACGCGCGCGGCGAGGTATTCCCCGCGCGAGGCGCAATAGTCCTCTCCCGCGCCCGCGAGGATCTCGCGTTCTATTTCGTCGAGGGAGTCTTTGATGCCTACCTCCCGCCCGATTTCTTTTTCAATCCCTTCGAAGCGGGTGCGGATCTTGGAAAATTCCGTTTCAAATCCTTTCCCTGAGCGGGCGGCTTCATAGCATTTATACAGGAGATCGGTGACTTTGACGTCGCCGCCAAAGCGTTTTCCGGGCGCGGAAACTACCACATAGCGGCGCTCGGCGTCCGCTTCGACGATCTTTGCCGCCGCGCGGATAATATTTCCGTCCGCCATAGACGTGCCGCCGAATTTACATACCTTACTGTCCATAAAGACCTCTCTTCCGAAGGCGCGCTTTGCGCTCTCCGCGAGTGATTTCGGATTTCTCTCTTTTTCCGCCTCATTATATCTATATGCCCGCGCGCGCCCCGCCTGTGCGGGCGCCGCCCGTTCCGCCTTAATCTTTATCTTTTCCCTCCCAAAAGGGACGTATGTCCGCCGACGGGAATTTAAAAAATCGGAAGGCGCTCTTTTCGTAAGACAAAGCGCGATTTTGGAAAATACCGCCCACGCGGTTCACCGAAGAGCGGTAAGGCGCCATAAAAACTTTACGGCGGCAACGCGCACTCCCGAAAAAACAGACCTCAGACACCTATCCCTTGTAGCTTAGATCCGCGGAGCGTTCAAAGCGCTGCTCCTTTGTCCCTCACTTTCTCGGTCCGTCCTATCCTATCGGCAAGGAAGCAGTTTTGAGAAAAAGGGACTTTCGGAAAATCCCGTGGAACGCTTGCCAAAAACAATCTTTGATCGTCAAACAGAGGCCGCGCCGTACAGGATCGGTGCGAAATTCCCGCTCTCTCAAAGCCATGATTTTCCGCAGGGAAGGAACCTGCTTTAAATATTCAAAAAGACCACTACCAGCAGGGCAAGCGCCGCGCAAATGATCTTTATCCATAATTTATTGACGAATACCGCCTTCATGAATTTGCCAAACTTATTCATCCGCGCGCCTCCTTATTTGGGTTTCTTGTCGGACAGGGGCAATTCCTGCCAATAATAGTCGCGCAGAGCGTTCTTCAAGATGTCGTAATCCGCATATCTCTGCACGTTTCCCTGCTTGATGACGGAAATGATGCCCGTTTCCTCCGAAACCACCAGCGAAACGACGTTCGCCACTTCCGTGATGCCGATTCCCGCGCGGTGACGGGTACCGAACTCCTTGGGATAGCTCGTTTTCTGAGTCAGCGGCAGGAAACAGCCCGCCGCCTGAATTTTATGCCCGCGAATGATCATGGCGCCGTCGTGCAGGGGAGCTTTGGGAAAGAAGATCCCTTCGATGAGCTGCGTAGAGATTTCCGCATCCAGCCTTACTCCGCTTTGCAGCACCTGTTTGGGCATATTTCCCTTCGAGAGCACGATGAGCGCGCCGACGTTATTTTTGGACATATTTTGAAGCGCCTTGATGATGTCGGAAATGCAGTGTTCGACGTCCATGGGCGTCCTTGCTTCCGTTCCGCCGACGATTTTTTCTATCTTTTCCTTGCGCGGACCGTGGACGTCCCAAAGGCTCTTTTTCACCTCCACGTTGAACAGGATGAGCATGAACATGGAAAGCAGAATGACGAAGTAGAGATAGAACTGCCGATCCACCAGCTCGATGGAAAACCGCACGATTCCCATCACTATGAGCAATGCCCAATAAAGGAACATGAGTTTGGTGGCGTCGTTGTCCCTAAGGACTTTGGATACGTAATAGACGAGCAGAAAAAACAAAAAGATTTCTACCGCGTATGTTGCCGTGAACTTTGTGAAGAATCCGATGAGTCCGTCGCCGAACTCCGTCAATTTTTCTATGAACACGGAAGCCGCCAAGGCGTATGTTTTCATACCCTGCCTCCCCGTAATAATCGTCCGAATGTCTGAAAAGCATTCGCTATGAATGAGTATATTATATAAAATCTCTGCCGAAAAAGAAAGCGTTTCAAAGGATCTTTTCGGGATTTTACGTTTTTTTCATCCCGTTTTCCCAAAAACGTTGCTTATCGAGAGATTTTCACCCGCTTTTGAAACATCCGCGCCCTATGCCGTCGGGCGTCATGCGGCGCCGAAAAACAGGCGCGCCGTCACCCATTTGAGCGCGGAAGGCGGGGTGAGTTCCCCGCACTTGATGCCGCTGATGGCGTCATAGACGTTTTCGTAGCATTTGAAAAGCTCCCCTTTGGGGAATTTCAGCGCCTGTTCCCGATTTTTCCGCGCCGCGTACTCCTTGACGCCCAATGCGGCGGCGATCTCCCTGTCGCTCCCCCTCATCAGGGACACCTCGTAAAGACCTTTGAAGTAATAACAGAGGGAATTGAGAAGGGAAATTTCGTCGAAGCCTTTGGAGGAAAGCTCTTTGAGAATATGGGTGTACGCCGAATAATTTTTGCGCGAAAGCGCGTTTGCCAATTCGTAAATTTTATATTCCGAATCGGGATATACCACCTCGTCGACGATCTGATCCGTCAGTCGATCCGCCCCCTTCGCCTTGCAATAGAGAAGGAGCTTTTCCGTTTCCTTGGAAATGCGGGACATATCGTAGATACAGTATGCCCCGATTTTGCCGCAGGTAGTACCGTCCGCATACACGCCCGAACGCTTACAGGTGACGTAGATCCATTTTTTTATCGTTTCCTCGTCCGATCTTCCGCAGTCGATATGCGTGACGTTGGGCTTTTTTGCAAGGGGCGCCGAGCCCGTTTTGCCCTTGCCCGAATTGACGATGAGAAGAACGCTGTCCCGCGGCGGATTTTCAAAGATTCCCTTCAAATAGAAGTCGTATTCCTTTTCCGTCGGATAAAATTCGCTGATTTTGACAAAGCGCTTTTCGCTTAAAAAGGGAAAACAGCTGACGGCGTCCGCGAGCGCTTTCAGTTTGTCGCCTTTGAGCGCAGCGCCGTCAAACGCCGTGTAATCCAGCGTCGGTTCCTTTAAAAAACGATCCAGAAGGAGCGCCGCGCCGCGTTCCCGGAAATAAGTTTCCTCGCCTTCGAAAAGATAAATGGGAAGAGCGCCGTTTTCGTCCGTAAATTTTTTAAAATCGACATATTTCATTGCCGTGCCCCTCCTCTTTTTTGCTCGTCCCTAACGTCCTATCCCGTCGGCGGGCCTCGAAAAATACTATGCGAAAAGGCAGAGAAATGCTCCGCGTTTCCACTAATTTCTTTTCTATTATAACACGTTTTTTATAAAAACGCAAGAAATTGAAGCGTGGGATAAAAAAGCGGGCGTTTCGGCGTTGATCCAAGACGCCAAAAAGACAAACGCGCATAAAAACAGGAGGAAGAGAAATCTCTTTTTCTTTCTTTCGATATTTATTTTGCCCGAAAGGAGGACGACGATCGCATAGTACAAAATCGCCGCGGCGCCGAGCTTAAATCCCGTGAGGACAAAGGAAAAATCCGCCGCATGAAAGACGAGCAGCGCCGCCGACCAAAAGACGGAGGGAAGGTATAAGAGCACGGGCGCGGCGCCAAGCGGCAGCAGACAGGAAAAAAACACCAAAGCCAACAGAAGGGCGAAAACGGCGCCGATCAAAGGCACGAAAAGACAATTTAAAAGCAGGCTCCATAGGGACACGTAGCCGAAAGACGCCAATAACACGGGCGCCGTTCCTATCTGCGCCGCTAAGGAAACGGAGAGAAAGGAGGCGACCGCTTGCTTTACCCTCTCCCCCAAACCGAGCGGCTTATCCACTTTGCGGACGAGTCCCCGTCCGTCGATGTAAAATTCGCAAACGCCGTTCCCGACGGGCGGGATTCTCTTCGCACCCGTTTCGGGGACGGAAATCTTATCTTCTCTTTTCCCTTGCTCCTGTAAACCGCGTTCGGAAAGGGCGGCGGGATCGAAAGCGCTTTTTTTGTCCGCCTCGCCAAAGGTCAGCGGGCCGACGAGTTTTTCGTCGGAAATCCTGCCGAAGCCGCCGGGCGCTTTAAAAACCGCTTCGGGACACGCCGAGTTCTCCGTCCCTTCTTGTCCCTTTTCCGCTTTTTTAAATGGAAACGCATTCGCGTCCCCCGTATATTTGCTACGCTCCTTCCCTGATTTTCGATTCGCCTCCGCAACGCGTCTTCCGCGCGGGAACAGGGCGAGGATCCCGCCTTGAAGGGAACGGGAAAGGAATCCGATGGAAAGGCAAGCCGCGAATGAGAGAAGAAAACCCGTGTCGAACAAAGCCACGGGATGAAGCGCGAGAAGAAAAAGCGCCGCGACGCCCGTATTTTCCAAAAGGTCGGACTTGATTCCGAGAAGAGCGGAGGCGTACAACACGAGGCACATGACCATGGCGCGGACGACGGAGGCGGAAAAGCCGCACACGCCGCCGTAAAAGACGAGCGCCGCCGCTGTCAGAAAGAAACGAACGAGCGCGGGAAGACCCCGCAGACGGGTCTTGTCGATTAAAAGGCGGCAAAAGGAATACAGAGCGCCGACGTGCAGCCCCGAAACGGCGAAAATATGCGCCACGCCGCCCAAACGGACGTTTTCGAGCAGTCCCGATTCTATCCCCGACGTATCTCCCGTCAGAAGCGCGTACGTGACCGAAGCGGATTCTTCGTCCATTCCCGCATAGATTACCCGCCGCATCCGCGAACGCGCCGCGCGGAACAAATCGAACTCTTTGCCCGTGACGCTCAGGGAAGCGACGTTTGCCGTATACCGTATTTTCTTTGAAACGTCGTCGCTTTTAAAGCCGTAATCGCCAAACAGGCTCACGTCCGTTTCCAGCGTGCCCGAAAAGAGAACTCTGTCCGACAATGCCACTTTTTTCGAAAAAGAGCCCCCCAGGGCTGCGGCGAGTTTTCCCTCCGCGCGCTCGCCGTCTATGGAAAGCTCGGAAAGCACGATGCGGGAAAAGCCGCCGTAATCGTTTTTTTCCGTCACCGTTCCCGCCACGGTATGTTCGCCCGTGTATACTTTGCAGGCGCGGAACTCCTCGATTTCACAGGAAAAACGCAGCGCGCCGACGGAGAAACAGCAAAAAAGCAGCGCCAGAGCGGCGAGCGCCTTTGCTTTGTCCTTTGTGGAAAGCAAGACGACGAAGAAGACGGGGACCGCGCAAAGCAGCCACCAAGGGGACGCCCGCAAAAAGAGATGCGAATAGGAAAAGGCGATTCCGAGCGCAAAAAACGCCGCCGAGAACAGAGCGGGACGGAAATTGAATCGTTTTCCGTTCCTCTTCTTATCGGAGGCGCTTAAAAATTTCTTCATCGGTGTTTTCCCAAAGCCGCCTGTCCGAACGGCGGCGCTTTTTCGACTGCCCGTTATGAAAAGGACCTTTTTCCGCGGCAATTTCGGCATTCTCGACAGTACGGAGAAAGGCGCGGACAGAATTTTCCTCCCGGCGTTAAAAACGACCCGCGCCGAAAAAGGAGAACGCCGAAACGTCGGAAAGAGAGTCCTTGCTCGCCCTCCCTCGACAGTCCCAGCCTTACGGCGATCGCAGTAAAATGAAAACCTATCTTTTCCTCACCGCTTTTTCAGCAAAACCGGCGAAGGTTTCTTTATATTTCTCTTGCGCCGCCCCTTTCTTTGTTTTGACGGGCGTTTTCCGCGCCGCTTCTTTTACGCCAAAGAGATGCGGTCGGAAACGGAACGCACGAACAGTCCCTTTTCTTCGCCCAGCGTCACGCAGTCGTTGACGTAGACGGCGAACTTATCCGTCGGCTTTGCAATGCGGAAGAGATTGCAGGCGATGATCATGATCTCTTCCATATAGAGCGCCACTTTGTCTTCGAGCGCGCTTTTGATGAGCGCCACGATTTCGTAAGGCGTATAATCCGTTTCGTTCTTGCGCAGGGAATCGCCCGTTTCCACGCGGTATTTATCGAAGCCGATATTTTTATCCGTCTTGCGATAGTAGGGTACGCCGAAGATTTTTTCGTACTTGAAGCCGCACAGCGCCACCAAAGCCTGCATACGCGCGTCCACTTTCGCGCCGTATTTGACGACGCCAAGACTGCCCAGGCACCTCCTTACGAGAAAGTCGTAAGAAATCGGTTCCTCCGCGGACACGATGGCTTTCAGCCTCGAAAGGATCTCCGCGTCGTTATCCCCCGACGTGATGAACGTGGCGTTTTCAAAACGCTGTTCCAGCGCCGCCGCCTTATACGGTTTCTTGTTCCGATTCAGTCCCGTGCCGCCGCGTTTGTCCGCGCCCGTCAACTTATCCAAAAGATCCTTTATTTTCTTGATCTCCCGCTTGGGATTGTTGTAATAATTGACCGAATAGACGCGGATGACGTTCCAGTTGTTGCGTTTGAGCGTCTGAATCTGCAAGACGTTTCTATCCTTGATGGAGAAAGTGTTGGGTCCGTCGCACATGACGGCGAGGATAAATTTGTGCTTGTTTCTCGGATCCGTAACCGCCACGTCTATCTTGAAATCGGACACGCCCACGTCGTAACGGCAGTCGTACCCGTAAGAGGAAAGTTCCTCGGCGATATATTTGCCGATTCCGGGCTTTTTCTTGACGAGATTGCCCGCGGGAATCGCCAGCGTCGTCCTGCCCTTTTCCGCAAATTCTAAAAACGCCTTCAAGCCCGCCACGCCTTTGGAGCCCGTCTTGGACAAATCGATCATCGCGCCCGTCATCGACGAGAAGATCACCATCTCCTCCCTCGCGCGCGAAACCGCGACGTTCAAACGCCGCCAGCCGCCTGCCTGATTGAGGGGACCGAAATTCAAAGACACTCTGCCCTGTTTATCCGGGCCGTAACAGACGGAGAACAAAATGACGTCCCGTTCGTCCCCCTGTACGTTTTCGAGATTTTTGACGAAAATAGGCTCCTCTCTGTCGTAAGCGGGACCGTCCAAACGCTTTTCCGCAATGGCGGCCGTCAGTTTCCTTTCGATATACTCCTTCTGCACGTTGCTGAACGTGACGATGCCGATGCTGGATTTGCGCAGGGCGGGATCGGAGAGTCGCCGGATTACCTCCGCCACCAGCGCGTCCCCTTCCGCCTTGTTGCGCTTGGTAAAGCCGCGATCGTAGACGCCGTCCTCCACGCGGACGAACTTCACCTTGCTGTCGGGCGCGTCCGGAGAGGGGAAGGTGCACAGCTTATTGCCGTAATACATGATATTCGAGAAAGCGATGAGGCTTTCGTGCTTGCTGCGATAATGCCAGGTCAAATGGCGCTGAGGAATACCGAGCGCCAGACAGTCGTCCAGCACGCTCTCCATATCCTCGTTTTCGAGGTTTTCCTCGTCCACGTAATTGGCGTTGAAGAACGCCGTCGGCGGCAGTTGTTTGGGGTCGCCCACGACAACGGCGCACTTCGCGCGCGCGAGCGAGCCGATGGCTTCCGACGTCGGCATCTGCGACGCTTCGTCGAAAATGACTATGTCGAACATGGCGCTGTCCGCCTGTAAATATTGGGAAACCGTGATCGGACTCATCAGCATACAGGGCGCCACCACGCGCAAAAGTTCGGGAATTTCCTCGAACAGCTTTCTCAGTCCCGTGCCGCGCAGATTGCTCTTGGCGAGCCGCTGAAAATTGACGACTTCGAGGCTTAAACTGCCCTCCGTGGAAGGCGTCGGCAAACGGGAAATGAGTTTGGCGCGGATTTCCTCCTTGGTAAGCTTGGCAAATTCGTCTATGGTCAGGCGCAGCGATTCCGTTTCTTCCTCCAAAAGCGCCGCCGAAAAACGGGAGAGCACGGGATCGAGCGGGATGTTCGTCTGTAAAAAGTTTTTATAGATGTTCTTTTCAAAGCTGTCCACGATATTTTCGCTCGTCACGGACCCGCTTTCGAGTGCGTCCGTCATGAACGTCAGCCCCGCGCCGTCCAATTTTTCCGCCGTGGCGCGGTACATACACCAATTGGCGAGCATATCGATATTATCGATGAGCGCGCCTGCCTTGGACGTATAATATTCGAGGACGTCCTCTTCGGGGATCTGGGCGCGGTCGGCATTGGTGATGGAAAGGAAGCTGTCCTCCGCCGCGGAAAAGCTGGAAACCGAGCGCAAAAGCCCTTTCAGCACGGGTTTCGTGTAGCCGTTGGCGGCGCGGACGCACATACTGTTGAAGCTGTCCGCGTTATAGTCCATGAACAGTTTGGCACAGAGCGCGTGGAGCTTATACAGATCGGAGAGGAAATTTTCCCTCGCGTCGAAAAAGTCCACCTTTCCGAACGCGCCCGTAAAATTCTTGGAAAGCTGCGTATTCGTGCGGATGCGGTCCATCGCCTCGTAAATTTCGCAGACGTTCTGCAAATGCTTGACCATATCCTCGCCCTTGACAGAGGAAAGAGCGGCTTTCGAGAGTTTTTTCGCCACCGATGCCGCCGCCTTGTCCCGTTCGTAGTCGGTGCCGCCCCCGTCTAGCCACGCGCCGAGTTCTTTATATTCCTTGGAAATATCCACCAATTTCTTAAAGTTCTTAAAATAGGTGTCGAAACAGACGTCGAGGCGTTTATTGGCGTTGAAAAAGGCGTAAAATTCGTCTTCGTTTTCTTGAAAATACTTATTCAGCGTACTGCCGTCGAGGAGTTTCGCCGCTTCCGCCAGCATTTCCAGCTTCTTTCTCGTCAGCGTGCTGATGCGCTGTCGATAGAGTTCCAGAAACAGCGCTACATAATTTTTGAGATGCTTGATCTCCGCGATGACCACTTCGGACGAGCAATAGATGGCGTCCCGCTTATCCCGCGAGTATTCGGTGAGATTGACATTGGAAAAGGGCGAGTTATACACGCCGCCGCATTCCTTTGCCGCCGCGGCCGCCTGCACCATCATATTTTCGTACGACTCTATCTTCTCTTTCGTCAGACTGTCGTAAAAGGTGCTTTCGATATTCATGATATCGGGCGCGTTCTTGTTTTTCAGACAGATGAGCAGCGCCTCGTACACGGAAACGCCCAAGCGGCGCTTTTTGTGAAGCGCGGCGAGCGGCTCTTCGAGGTCGTTTTTCAACTGTTGAATGGAATTTGCCTTTTCCGAAAGACTGACGTTCTCCTGCGCGCCCGCGAGCGCGAGCGTCGAAAGCAACTTTTGCAGTACGTCCGCTTTGTTCGTCTTATTCGAATGGAGTTCGAGGCAGAATTCGCCCAGTCCCAGCCCGTCCAGACGCTTTTTGACGACCGAAAGGGCCGCCTGCTTTTCCGCGACGAACAGGACGCGCTTGCCGTCGTTCAAAGCATTGGCGATGATATTGGTGATGGTTTGGCTCTTGCCCGTTCCCGGAGGGCCGTGGAGGACGAAGGTTTTGCCCGTCTGCGACAGCGCCACCGCCTCCCACTGCGAGGAATCGGCGGGAAGGGGCATCAACGTCTGCGTGGGCGGACATTCGTCTTCCTTGAATTCGACGTCCTTAACGTCCTTGATCTCGCAGCGGTTATTGAGAAGGGAGGAGATCAGCTCGTTCTTGGAGAATACGTCCATATTGCGGCGAAGATCCTGCCACATCTGATAGCGCGCGAAAGAGAACGCCGCCACGTACACGTCGTCGAACACCTCCCAATCCTTCATATTGACGATCTCCATGCGGATCATCGCCAAAATTTCGGATATTTTTAAGCCTTGCAGCGCGCCGTCCAGACCGCGGATGTCGATATTAAATTCCTGTTTCAAAAATTCGAGCAGGGTAGAATTGACGGAAAATTCCTCGTCCGTGGACGCCACCGCATAGCCGACGCCCCCTTTGCCCTTTTTCAGGGCGATGGGCTTCAAGACGAGCGGCGCGTATTTTTCCTTGCCGTCCTCGCGGGAATACCACTTCAAAAAGCCGAGCGCGAGATAGAGGATCTTGGTGCCCGATTCCTCGTCCGCTTCCTTGCTGCGCTTGATGAGGCGGCTCACCGTTTCGTTCAGCACCACCTCTTCGGAAAAGGTGCGCAAGGTACCGCCCGAAACTTCGAGGGCGATCAGTTCCCGCATATTCCGCGCTTCCGCCGCGGCTCCGAAAAAGATTTTGCGCCTCGCAAGCTCGGCAACCGCCGCCGTCGCGCCCGCAAGGGTCATCTCCCCCCTTTCTTCGAGCGCGGAAAGCGTCGAATCGGGGTCGGCGGAGAGCACGTGCAGGACCATCTTCTCGGGCGAGAAACTGAGCAGGGTGTTTTTCAGGGAAAGGTCGAGCAGGCGGCGCTCCCACTGCTTGTCCTTGGTCTGTTTACCATCTAAACTGAGTTTTTTCGCCTCGGTGAGCATTTTGGGCGCCGCGTCGGGGGACATATCCTCTTCGGAGAGAATTTCGTATCCCTTCAAGCTGCGCGCGCGAAGGGGCAGGGGCAGCAGATGCGCGATGCGGCAGCGGCGGATATCCACGTATTTATCGTACGTGCCCCCCGCGTTGAGTTTCTGGATAAAATGGGATTCCGACGTGGAGTAGGCGACGTTTTTGTCCGAGAACAGGTCGTTTACGTCGAAACAGCTGAGGTTATTGATGCCGTCGGCGACGTATTTTCCCAATCGCTGCAAATCGTCGGAAACGGTGTCCATAAAGCAGTTGTCGTACAGCCAGACGCCGCAGGTGATTTCCTTTTCCCCCAATACGAGCACGGGATGAAGCCCGAGATTTTCCAGGCACGCGCTGACGAGCAGCGCCATTTCGAGGGGAGTCGCCCTGCGTTCCGCCAAGAGCTTGACGCCCGCGCCCGCTTCCACAGGGCGGGAAATGTCCGCTTCCTCGCGTTCGAACGCATAGCGGCGGATACAGGCGTACAGCGCCGCCGCCGTCTGACGGACGACGTTTTTATCGCAGCCCTCGTATCCGTTTATCTCGCTCGTGACGCCCCACTTTTTCAGCTGTGCGCCGATTTCCGACTGCAACCTCGCGCAATCCGCGAGCTTGGGGCGCACGAAAGAGGCGAGAAGTTCCGCGTTGCCCGAAGCGCCCTGCCAATAATCGAAGGGGAGCGCCGTCACGGTCACTTTTTCCACGGCGAGCGTCTGCTTGTCCTTTTTCAGCTCGACAAAAATCTGTTCCTCTCTGACCGATTCCAGCCCCACGAAATAGAGGGGAGAGAGGACGTTGCCGAGATCCACTTCCACCGCGCTTTCAAACGGCACTTCCTCGATCGGTTTGATCGAGGAAGCCAAAAGGCCGTTTTCGTTGCTCACCGTCAGAGTCAGGTCGGTGACGGCGTCGGCGCCGCCGTTTTTGATTTGCAGCGAGGTGAACAGCGGGGTCTGCGTAAAATAATCGGCATAAGACACCACGCCGAGAGTTTCGGCGGTCAAGGAGATAAATTCTTCTGTTTTTTTACTTTTCTGCGCCATAATCGATTGCGTACTCCGCCCAATTTTTTTCCTTTCTATTATACTCTCAATTTATAAAAAAATCAACCCCTAAGGCATAAAATCCCATAAAACGCGGCCGTTTTTTCATAGGTATACATTTTTATTGCAAATTTCGACGCCGTCCGCCCCCTTTCTCTTTTCTTCGGCCGAAAAGGACTCTTTCGGCATAAAAATTCGCGCATATTTTCCCAACGGCGTGCCGAGGGTCAACTTCCGCCGTTCCCGTGTATTGATAAAAGAAAAACAAGCGGCTATCGGAAAAATTTTGCGTCGGGAAATGCCGCGCTCTTTTACAGAAAGGGCGGACGAAATCAAAAAATCGTCCCGGCTTTTTCCCCGGCAATCGTAAACGCTTTACGGCGTGCGGTTTCCGACATAAAAAAGCCCGGCTCATCGTCGATAGAAAGCCGGGCGGAAAATTCAAAGATATTGAGAAACGGTGTACGTGAGTCTGTCGACGACGTCTTCCAGCTCCCCGAACAGCATACAGCCGGCAGCGCGGACGTGCCCGCCGCCGCCGAACGTACCCGCGATTTTATTGACGTCCGCGTAAATCTTGGAGCGGAGAGAAATCTTATACTGTCCCTTTCTCACTTCCATCACCGAGGCGCTCACCTCCACCGTATCCACGCTCAGAGGGAAGTCTACGAATCCCTCCGTCATGCCGTTGTCCGCGCCAAACTGTTTCATCGTTTCCAAAGAGATGGAAATGACCGCGAGCTTCTCCCCCAAAAAATAGCGGATGCGGCTCATGGTGTACGCATACAGTTCCGCCCGCGTCTTGGGCTGTTTTTTGAACAGATTGTAATTGAGCGCGCGAATATCCGCGCCCGCCTTCATAAGCTTTGCCGCCGTTAAAAATGTTTCCTCCGTCACGTCGTCGTGAGAAAAATTCCCGGAATCGGTGAGCAAGCCCAACAGCAGCGCTTCCGCCGTCCGCTTATCGAAGGACACACCCAGGGCTTCGATGAGCGCCGCTATATTCATACAGTTTGCCGAACATTCCCGCACGTAATTGTACTTTGCATAGCGGGTATTGGACACGTGATGATCGATATTTATCGTGTCCCTCCTCGCCGCGGCGGCGCGAAAATCATCCGCCAGCGCGCCCAGGCGCTGTTCGTCGCTGCTGTCCACGGCAATATACAGCTCCGCATCCGCGGGGAGCTTCTTTTCCAATTGTTGAATCCCCGGCACGAAGGCGAGATTGGACGGAATATCCGATTCGTCGCAGACATGGTGCGCAATGCCGAGCCTCTCCAAAGCGCAAGAGAGCGCCAGCGCGCTCCCTATCGCGTCCCCGTCCGGACGCATATGCGTGAGGATGACCGCGCTCTTCGCGCGCCTGATCCTCGCAGCGATCTCTTCAATACTCGAATTCACAGATTATTCCTCGTCTTTATCGTTTTCTATCTCCTGCGGATCGGTATGGATTTTCTTGAACAGTTCGTCCATCTTCGCGCCGTAAGCCATACTGCCGTCCCAAAGGAAGGTGAGGGAAGGCACGGTGCGCATCCGCATTACCTGCGCCAGCTCATGGCGGATAAAACCCGCGTTTTCCGAAATAATATCGAAGGATTTGAGTTTTTCCGACTCGTCTTTCGCATAGATACTGATATATATTTTCGCCGTCTTTAAATCGGGCGCCACATCCGCTTCCGTCACCGAGATGATCCCTTTGAGATCCGGCTCCTTGTCCTTTAAACGAGTGCGGATGATTTCGCTGATCTCTTTTTGATATTCCCCGTTTAAGCGGGAACTTCTCGAAACTTTCATGCCTGCTTGATTTCCTCCGTCACATAACATTCTATGATGTCGCCCACGCGGATCTCGTTGAATCCTTCGATGGAACAGCCGCATTCGTAACCCTTTGCGACTTCTTTGACGTCATCTTTAAAGCGTTTCAGCTGTTTGACGCCGCCCTCGCAGATCATCACGTCCTCGCGGTAGATTCTCAGCTTGCCGCCGCGGATGATCTTGCCTTCCGTGACGTAACAGCCTGCCACCATTCCCGCGCCCGTGACGTTGAACGTCTGACGTACTTCGCATTTCCCCATGAGCGTATCTTGGAGTTTGGGCGCCAGCATCCCTTTGAGCGCCGCTTCCATATCGTCCAAAAGCTCGTAGATGATGCGGTAGTTCCTGACGTCCACTTTGCTCGCTTCCGCAAGTTTTTTCGCCTTGGTGTCGGGACGGACGTTGAAGCCGATGATGATCGCATTGGCGCTGTCCGCGAGCATGACGTCGCTCTCGTTGATGGCGCCCGCCGCCGCGTGAATGACCTTGACGCGTACTTCCTCATTCGAAAGCTTTTCGAGGGACTGCTTCACTGCTTCCACGCTGCCCTGCACGTCCCCTTTGACGATGAGGTTGAGGTTCTTGATCTTGCCCTCTTCCACCTGCGCGAAGACGTCGTCCAGCGTGACGCGGCTCTGTTCTTTAATCATGCTTTCGCGCTCTTTGCTCTTTCTCTCTTCCTGCACCTGCTTCATCAGCGCCTGATCGACCGCCATGATGCTGTCGCCTGCATTGGGGACGTCTTCGAGTCCGAGCACGGAAACCGCCATCGACGGCCCCGCCGCCTTGACCGCCCTGCCCTTGTCGTCGAACATGGCGCGCACGCGCCCCATCGTAGTGCCCGAAAGAATATTGTCGCCCGTGTGCAGCGTGCCGTTCTGCACGATGATGTTCGCCACGGGGCCCTTGCCCTTATCCAGTTTGGCTTCAATGATGGTGCCCTTCGCCTGACGATCGGGATTGGCGGTGAGTTCAAGCATTTCCGCCTGCAAGCTGACGGCGTCGAGAAGCTCGTCGATGCCTTCTCCCGTCTTTGCCGAAACGGGGACGATCATCGTATCACCGCCCCATTCTTCGGAAACCAGGTTATGCGCCAGAAGTTCCTGCTTGACGCGGTCGGGATTGATTTCGGTTTTATCCATCTTATTCATGGCGACGATGATGGGGACTTCCGCCGATTTGGCGTGATTGATCGCCTCCACCGTCTGCGGCATGATGCCGTCGTCCGCCGCCACCACCAGCACCACGATGTCGGTGATTTGAGCGCCGCGGGCGCGCATCGCCGTGAACGCCGCGTGTCCCGGGGTGTCGATAAAGGTGATCTGCCTGCCCTTCGCCGTCACCGTGTAGGCGCCGATGCTCTGAGTGATGCCCCCCGCTTCGCCCGACGTGACGGACGTGGAACGGATTTTGTCCAGAAGGGAGGTTTTGCCGTGGTCGACGTGCCCCATGACCGTGACGACGGGCGCGCGCGCAACCAGCTCCGCGCCGTCCTCTTCCGTCACGACGACGTCGTGCAGCACTTCTTCCGCCGTCTTTTCGGGCTTATATTCGAGGTCGATGCCGAGATCGGCCGCGATCAGCGCCGCGTTGTCGTAATCGATAGAATCGTTTATGCTCTTCATGATACCTTCTTTAAACAGGCGTTTGGAAATGTCCACCGCCGAGATGCCGAGTTTTTCCGAAAGTACCTTTAAAGGAATCTCCTGCGTCGTGACCACCGCGTGGTCGATTTTGACCGTCTGAATCTCCTGACGCTTTTGCTTTTTGGGCGTGCGCAGCTTTCTGTATCCCGATTTGCTTTCGTCGAAATCCTCCACCGTCATTCCCTGCTGCTTGATCAGCGTGCGCTTGGAAACGGGCTTTTTCTCGACGTATGTCTTTTCAAAAGCTTTTTTCTTGGGCGGAGCGGTGAAGGTCTTTTCCTTGGGCACGATAGGCGCCGCCGCTGTTCCCGCGCCCGCGCGGGGTCTGGGCGCGCCCGTGGCGCCCTGTCTGCCCTGATAGGGCCTGTCGCCTTGGGGACGAGGTCTGTCGCCCATCGGACGAGGGGGACGATCTCCCTGCGGGCGGGCAGGTCTGTCCGTGCGGGGGCGATAGCTCGATCCCGTGCCTGCGTTTACGTCCACGCCCGGCTTTGCGATGTAGACGCCCTGCTCCTGTCCGTTGCGGAAGTATCTCGGAGCGCGGGGCGCGCCCGGAGCAGCGGGACGAGTCTGAGCGGTCGCCGCGGGCGCGGAAGAAACGGGAGCCGCCGCGGGCGCGGGGGCTGCGGAAGGAGCGCTTTTTTGCGGCTCCTTGTTTTCCGTCGTTTCCGGCTTTGTTTCCGCGGCAGGCGCGGACGGCTTCTTTTTGACCGGTTCCGCGGGAGTCGGGGCGGACTCCGCCTTGGACTGCGCCTCGCGCGAAGGCGCGGGTGCTTCCTTCTTTTCTTCTTTTTTGGATTCGGCGGGCGCCGCGGGTGCGGTCGCCGTTTCCGCCGCGCCCTTCCGGGGAGCGGGCTTGGCGGATGTTTCCTGTTCCGACTCTGTTTTTTCGGGAGAGAGAGATTGTTTCTCCGATGTTTCTTCCGCTTTCGTTTCGGGCGCGGACGGCGCCGTTTGCGGCGTTCCTCCCTCGGCGTATTCGGGCGCGGAAACCTCGGCCGCCTCGGAGCGGAAAGCTTCCTCGCGGGCGAGCGCCGCTTCCCTTTCCGTTTTATCGGCCTCCAATGCGGAAAGCTTTTTCAAGATTTCCGAAAGGCTTTTTTCTGTGGAAGAGATACGCTTTTGCAGCTGCCCCAGCTGCTTTTCGTCTAATAATTCCCTTACTTTTTCCACATTTTCGTATTTTTTTGCCATAGGTTCAGTTGTTTCCTCCCGAATATAATTTGTAAATTCCATCGCCTTCGGCGGCGGTAAGTATCGCCGAGGCAAGATTTTTGTCTTTTACTGCCGCAGCTTTTACGGCGGGGCGATGCAGCAGATCGCCTAATTCCACGCCCTCCGCGATCAGCAGCGGACAGGAAAATTTCTCTTTCAGTTTCACGAGGGTCTTCATCGAGTTTTCCGAAAGACTTGCCGACGCCATCAAAAGATAGACGCCCTTTTTGAGGCTCTCCGCCCTGTCCACTCCGAATTCGATCCTGCCCGAACGGATGCAGAAGCCGAGATATGTTTCGATCTTATCCCTTCCCAAAAAATTCCTCCTCTATCCCCGCGTACACTTCCTTGGGGACGTCCGCCGAAAACGTCTTATTGAGCAGTTTCTGTCGGTTGAGTTTCAAAATACATTCCGCTTTATTGCAGATATACGCGCCCCTGCCCGGCGCCTTTCCCGAAAAATCAAGTCCGATGACCCCTTCCGCATTCTTTACCACGCGGAGCATATCCTTTTTCGGAATCATTTGTCGGCAGGCTATGCACATTCTCATAGGTACGGACTTTGTTTTCGCCATTATTCCCCTCTTTCTTCCCCGCTGTTTTCGTCTTCGGCTTCCTCTGCTTCCCCTGCCGGCTGAGCGTCCTCCGCCTCGGCGGGCGCCGGCTCTTCGGCGTTTTCAAACGCCTCCTCGTCGTAGCTTTCCTCGTCGTATCCCTCTTCACCGTACTCCTCTTCGTCTTCCTCGACGTTGAGATTGAGTTTTTCGGCGGCAGTAAGGCTCTTGACGTCTATCTTCCAGCCCGTCAGCCGCGCCGCGAGGCGGGCGTTTTGACCGTCGCGCCCGATGGCGAGGGAAAGTTTGTCGTCGGGCACTACCGCGACGGCGCTCTTTTCGCTGATCTGCGTCACGGAAATGACCGTAGCGGGCGAAAGGGCTTTGGCGATGAATTCGAGAGGATTTTCGCTCCACAGAATGATGTCTATTTTTTCGCCGCCGAGTTCCTCGACGACCGCGTTGACCCTGGATCCCTTATTGCCGACGCAGGCGCCCACGGCGTCCACGCGCGAATCGTTGGAAAAAATCGCCATCTTGGTACGGTGACCGGGTTCGCGGGAAACGGATTTGATCTCCACGATGCCCTGCGCGATTTCGGGGACCTGCTCCTCAAACAGCTTTTTGACGAGTCCGGGAGCCGCGCGCGAAACGAGGATCTGAGAATTTTTGCCGCTGTTTTTCACGCGCTTGACAAAGACCTTGATTCTGTCGCCGATGGCGTAGCGCTCGGTGGGAGATTGATCCTGAGGCAGCATGACGCCCTCGATTTTCTTTTCCCCGAGTTCCACGTAAATGTTCCTGTCGTCGATCTTGCGGATGAAGCCGTCCATAAGCTCCCCTTCCTTATCGGAAAACGCGGAAAAGGTGTTGTCGCGTTCCGTTTCGTGGAGCTTTTGAAGAATCACCTGTTTGGCGGTCTGCGCCGCGATACGGCCGAAATCCTTAGGCACGAAGCTGTTGACGATCACGTCCCCTTCCCGATAGGCGGGATTGAGTTCCTGCGCTTCCTCGACGGAGATCTCCTTATCCCTGTCCGTCACTTCCGCCACCACGTGACGGATCGCTTTGAATTCGATGACGCCCGCTTCGGGGTCTATCTCCACGGAAACTTCCGCGCCGCCGTCGTACTGCTTTTTATAGGCGGACGCAAGCGCGTTTTGGAGCGTTTCGATGAACGCCTCCTGACTGATCCCCTTTTCTTTCACCAAATCGGCAAGCGCCGCAAAAAACTCCTTGTTTATCATTGTATCTATCTCCTTGAATAGTGTTTCGCCCGTGCGCGGCCGCTGTTTAACCGACCGCCGAGCCGTTAAGGACAAATTTTATCGGGGGAAGGAAAGCCCTTCGCCGTTTCTTCAAAGCGTTTGCCTGCGCTTTTCCCTTTCCGCGCACGCGCGTCTTTGAAAATTATAGACGTGCCGGGCCTTGAATACTTTACGCCTTTAAAAGAATAAAGGGATCAGTCGAGCGAATCGAAATCGACGGCGCGGTTGATTTTCGCAATGCGGTTCAATTCGAGTTTCAAAAGCGTCCCGTCCTCTTCTTCCAGGGTGACGCAGTTGCCGTCGAAGCCCCTCAACACCGCCTCGAAATACTTTTTCCCTTTGAGCGGCGCAAACAGCTTTACTTCCGTCTTCTGACCCATGCATTTATCGAAATCCCGCATAGTCTTCAAGGGACGATCCAGCCCCGGGCTGGATACGTTGAGGGTATAAGGCGCGCCGAAGGTGGGATCCAGCTCGTCGAGGGCGGCGTCTATGGCGCGGTGGAACTTCTCGCAGGTGTTCAGATCCACGCCGCTTTCCGTATCTATATATACGGTGAGCGCGGGAGAATGTCCCTGCTTAAACTCTATCTCCACCAGCTCGATGTCCATCTCGTCGGCGAGCGGCTGCAAGAATGCCCGTATCTCCTCCAAGGGTTTTATTTTCATTTTTTCTCCCTACATAGCAATATTGAGAGTGGCAAGCCACTCTCAATACTCAATATCTGATTATTAAGTATCCTTATTATACCATTATCTTACGCAATTTGCAACTGTTTTGTACCTCATACGATAATTTTTTTGATTTTTTTTGTATTTCTTTATGCGCGTCCCTCCCGCGCCCCTTATTAAATACAGCGAGAAAAAAATGACATTTTTTAGCAAAAAAAGAGATTGACAGCACCCCCCCCCCCGTGATATAATTAATTAAAGAATCGCGCGGTTAATTAAAGAATAGGTTTCCCGAAGAGTCGAAACGAGCGCGTCGGCAGCAGAATTTTTGAGAAAGTTTTTCGGATACTCCCAAGGGGAACGCTCCTCTTTTGATGTGTTCTTTCGAAAAAAGCGAGGTGAAAATATAGGAAAAGAATCTTTTTGAAAAAGAAGAGCCGCACGCGTATACGAAAAAATAATATGAAACGCATTTTTTTAAAAGCGCGAAGTTGTGACGCGGCCGCTAATAATTTTTTCCGTCAAAAAACGCGATAAAACGGGAATTTTTCCCGTCCGAAGGAACACTGCCTTGAAGCGTCGGATAAAAGAGCACGACGCCGAAGCAGAATCCAATATTATACCTTTTCTTTCCGCCGCTTTTTCGCCCGTTTAAGGGAACGTCATCTGCGGAGAGAGTTCGTTCACGCCGTCCGAATAAGGGGGAGCGACAAGTGAATATCAAAGAAGACTTTATCAAAAATACGCAAAAGGATTTCATAGATCGGTTGAAGAGGATCCTGGCGGATTCGTCCGAAGGCGTGGAATTTTTCATTTTCTGCGTGGACGTATTCGGCTTCCGCAACATCAACCGCGTCTACGGCTTGGAAGCGGGGGACGAATTGCTGCGCGCCATAGACGAGTTTATGGGACGGCATTCCGAGATCCTTACGCACACGCGCTTTTATTCCGATCATTTTCTCTATCTCATGCGCTATCCCGCGGGGACGCTCACCGAAAAAATCATTGCGGAACGTCAGCTGCGCACCGCGGAATTTCTCGTCGGACAGCAGCAAAAATATCCCGCCTGCCGCCTGAATTTCCCCTGCGGTTTCAGTCGCGTATCCCTTTCGACCATCAATGAAGCCATCGAGGAAGCCAATTTTGCGAGGAAGGAAGCCAAGAGGACGGGTCACGGCAAAACGCTTCCCTACGACAGCGAATATATACGTGCCATCTCCGCGCAGCGAAAAATGGAAGAGGAACTCAATCTGGCGCTGCAACAGGAAAGCTTCTGCTTCTTTTTACAGCCGAAAGTCGACCTCAGAACGGGCGAGATACACGGCGCCGAAGCGCTCGTCAGACGGCAGGGTGAAAACGGTGAACTCATTTCTCCCGATAAATTCCTGCCCTTGATGGAGAGCAACGGCTCTATCGTCGAATTGGATCTGCTCGTGTGCCGTCAAGTCTGCCGTTTTTTGTCCGAGAGGATAAAGCGCGGTCTGCCCGTCGTGAGGACGTCCGTCAACCTCTCCCGCCTGCACACGCAAAATCCCGATGCCGCGGAAAGGCTCCACGCCATCGCCGCACAGTACGGCATTCCTTCCGATCTGCTGCAATTCGAGCTGACGGAAACGATTTTTCTCAACGACTTCACCGACGCAAAAAAACTGATAGACAAGCTCCGCCTTTACGGATACGGCGTCGCCATAGACGATTTCGGCTCGGGTTACGCGGGAATCAATATCTGGCAGGAACTGAATTTCGACGTTCTCAAATTGGACAAAAAATTTTTATCCGAAAATCCCGAACTGAAACGGCGCAACGAAGCGCTGCTCCCCAATCTCATCAACATCTCCCAGCGCTTGCAGACCGCGGTGCTCTGCGAAGGCGTGGAAACGGAGGAACAGTGCCGATACCTTCTTAGGCTGGGCTGTACCCGCGTGCAGGGATTCTATTTTTCCAAACCCGTCCCGCCCGAAAAATTTTACGAAACGTACCGCATCCTTCAAGGAAAATACGAACTGCGTTTCGCAGAAAAAAAGAAGGCGGGAGAAAAAGGCGAGGAGAAAGGGAGCCAAGCCTCCTTCAAACGGAATTCCCGCGGCGCCCGTTTTCCCGTGCACGTATTCGCCATGGCGCTGTGCGCCGTGTTTCTCACCGTTTCCGTCCTCTTCACCTTCGCCTATCAAAGGCGTTCCACGCAAGGACAATTCGCAGAAATGACGGCGGAAACGCTGAGCGCCTATGCCTCGGAACAAAGGAGCAATTCCCTTTCCGCCGTCCGACAGCAAATCGGGGCGTTAAAAACGCTTGCCGCCGTCATCGGGGACAATTCCGACGAAACTCTCATCGAGGCATATCTGCGACTGCTCAACGCCGATTCCGAGGGAACGGTGTACCAATACAACACGATCGCCGAC
Organism: uncultured Eubacteriales bacterium; assembly: GCA_905209085.1. Lineage (GTDB taxonomy): Bacteria > Bacillota > Clostridia > Christensenellales > Borkfalkiaceae > Scatosoma. Next base: position 30,281 of record CAJLRM010000011.1, on the reverse strand, counting down.
CTGGACGCCAATCTTTCGCAGCGTCCGCAGGACGAGGAGATCGTAAACGCGCTGAAAGCGGGCGAAACGGTCGTTTCGGACATCTACTATTCGGAAAGCGTGGGAGGCTGTTACTGTTTTGCGGCGGGCGTGCCCGTCTTTGCCGCAGACGGCAGTTTCGAAGGGGCAATCCGCGCCGTCGTCAAGGCGTCGGTGCTGACGCAAGTTTCCCCTTTCCCCGCCTCGCAAGGGGAAATCCTGGGCTGTTATCTCACCGATCTCCAAGGAAATATCCTGCCGACAGGCGCACAAACGGAAGGGACGGGCTGCATATTGGACGCCCCGCTGTCCGAGTATGCGAAAAACAAGCTGCGGGAGTTATACGGGCGCGCGGAAACCGCCAAAGCCGCGGACATCGCCAGCGTCCGATTACAGGAGAACGCCGCCTCCCCCATTTACGCTTCTTTGGCGAGCCTTCCCTACAACGACTGGAATCTGCTGATTTTCATCACGGCGGACGCCGCCTCTGCGCGCTCTCAAACCATCATTTCCAATTCCATCGCGGCGACCGCGGTTCTTCTCACCGCCATGGTCCTCGTCTGCGGGATTTTCCTCTTCCTTTCCAAACGCTTGCAGGGAAAGCTCACTTCCGAAGACAAGCGATATCTGCTGTTACAGCAATTTTCCGACACCGTACTGTTCGATTACGACTGTATAAAAGACACGATGCGGTTTACGCCGAACGCGGAAAAGCTGTTCAAGGTACACGCGCTGGTGCAGACTTCTTTCCTCAAAAATATCGAGCGCGGCTACGTTTACGCCGGGGACATGGAGGAACTGAAAGCCATGCTTGCGGGGCGGTGCGAACAGCGCGAGGCGCGCGTCAGATTTACCCACCCCGACACGGACGCTTATTTTTGGTGCCTCGTGCATTTCCTCTATCTTTACAAAAAGGGAGTGCTTACGTCCGTGGTCGGAAAAATCGTCGATATAGACGACTTAAAACAGCGCGAGGACAGACTGATGGAGATGGCGGAAACGGACGGACTGACGGGTTTTCTCAACAAGGCGCCCGCAGAACAACAGATACGCGCGCAGCTCGAAAAAGAACAAGCGGGCGCGCTGTTTATGATAGACGCGGACGACTTCAAAAGGATCAACGACACCTACGGGCATATTCTCGGCGACAAAATTCTCCGCGGACTCGCGGAACGCATACGGGACGTATTCGGAAACGCGAACGTGCTCGGGCGCGTCGGCGGCGACGAGCTGGTGGTGTTTGCGCCGCAGACCAGGAACGAAACGGACGCAAGGGAAAAGGCGGAGGCGCTGATTCAGCGCATCGCCGAGCAGACCGCCCCCGACGCATCCCCCATTTCCGTGAGCATCGGCATCGCCTTATGTCCCCGCGACGGAGCCTCTTTCGAGGAGTTGTTCCTCGCCGCGGACGGCGCAATGTATCGGGCGAAACGGGAAGGGAAGCACTGCTGCCGCTTTGCGAAAAAAGAATAAAGTTTCGTAAAAGAGCGCGCCCTTGGACTGACGGGCGTCTTAAAAAGCACATAATCGACCAAGCGGTCCCGAAACCATAATTCGTTTCGGGACCGCTTATTCACGCCGGGACAAGCCCGCTTTCCCCGACAGATCTTTCTTGTCTGCGATCAGGGAAGCGCCTTTCTCTGTTTGATGAGTTCGATAAAAATTTTCGCCGTCGTCAACGCGTCGTCAAAAGCGCGGTGATGATTGAAGGTGAAGCCGTAATGATCGGCGATGGTGTTCAATTTATAATTGTTCAGACCGACGCCGCGCAGAAGCTCCTGCGCAAGCGTGAGGGTGTCGTATTGTTTCTGATCGAACATATATCTGTTTTCTTCGCCGTAATAACGGATAAACCGATAGTCGAACTGCACGTTGTGCCCGACGAGAAAACACCCCTCGCAGAATTTATAAAAATCCGGAATCACTTTGTCGATGGTCGGCGCGCCCACGAGATCCTCGTCGTGAATTCCCGTCAGAGAAACGATTTCCGGCGGCAGGCGGGTGGGACAGGCGACGAACGTCGAAAACTTTTCCGCGATGTCCCCGTCCACTATCTTCACGGCGCCGATCTCGATGATGCGGTCCATTTTTCCCATAGCGGGTTGATTATTCAGTCCCGTCGTTTCCAGGTCGAACACGACGAAGGTATTATTTTTCAGGGCGGCAGGCTTTTCCGGTTGATCGAAAAATCCCGCCTGCGTATAGTCGATATACGGCTCGGGAAAAACGGTGTGATAGGCTTTGGGAACGGGTCTTCCCTTTCGCGCCTCGGGAAGGAATCCTTCGGGCTGAGTGCCGTAATTGATTCGCTTGGCAGTATAGGAAATGCTGCCGTTATACGATTCGTTCGCGCCGCTGAGCACCACCCAATCCCCCGTCTTCAACTCGCGGATCTTATCGACGGTCGCCTTTTTGGGAAAGTAAGTGACGCGTATACTGCCCGTTCCGTCCTCAATCGTCAGAGAAAAGCGGAGCTTTTGCACTTCCTCGCCCGTCTTTTCGTTCTTTTTCGTGTATTCGCGTTCCTGAATAAAAGCGATCGTCCCGCAGAGCGTGAGATTCTCGTTCTCCTCCCCTACGGCGTCGGCGATATACGCGGCGTATTTGGGGACTTCGTCCGCGCCGTCCAGTCGCTTGAAGTTGACGATGGGGAAAAAGCGGGTGGTCTGCACGTATTCCTCGTCGCTGTCCGAATAATCCTCTTCCAGGGAAATTTCCTCGCGCTCCTTCTCCACGATGCGGACGTTGCCGTAAAAGCTGCCGCAAAAGACGCTTTTGAGGTATGCGCTCACTTCGTCCAATATCCTGCCCGAAGTGAACAGGGATTGCTCCCCGGAAGCGACATCGAAACAAAAATTGGCGCCGCTTTGCAGCATCTCCACTTCGATGTCCTCTTCCTTCAAAAACGCGGCTGCCGCGGGAAAGCGGGAATTCATGAATTCATAGATGCGCTTTTTGAGAATTTCCCGATCGGGCACCCGTTTGACGATCCGGATGCGCGGAGAAAAGGACGGGGGCAGGTATTTGACCGTCGTCTTTTTTGCACGTTCTTCCGACAGAGCGGTATACGCCTTATCGGTGATGAGGGTAAATTCCGCCGCCATCTCCCGCTTATACACCGTGATGCCGGTCAAAATCGCGTTCTGTAATCCGTCGATTGCACGGATCTCGTTTAAGTATTCTTCCGTCTTATTGATTGCCATCGTTTAAAAATATTTTCAACTCCTCGAAAAATTCCTCTTCCGCATTTTCCGCTCTTATTTTTTTATAGGGTTCTCCCTTTTTGAACAACAGGCAGTACCCCTGCCCGCCCGCGATTCCCAAATCCGCGTCCTTCGCTTCGCCCGGACCGTTCACCACGCACCCCATCACCGCTATCTTCGCCTTGACGGAATACGGTTTGACAAATTCGGCCACTTTCTGCGCCAAACTCATGCTCTCCCACGCACACCTGCCGCAGGTGGGACAGGAAACGACCTCCACATACCTTTCCTCCAAACCGCAGGCGCGCAGGATATGTTTTGCCGCGTACACCTCGCGCACGGGATCGTCCGTCAAAGAAACGCGGACGGTGTCGCCGATGCCGTTCAAAAGCAGCGCGCCTATCCCGACGGCGCTTTTGACGATGCCCGCTTCCGTGGTGCCCGCTTCCGTGACGCCCACGTGCAGGGGATAGTCCGTCCTTTCGCTCAACAGCGTGTAAGCGCGGACCGTCAGCGGGACGGAGGACGCCTTGACGGAGATGACGATGTCCGTCACGCCGAATTTTTCCAAAACGCCCACGTTATAGAGGGCGCTTTCGACGAGCGCCTCCGCGCTTCTGCCGTACTTTTTTAAAAAGTTCGCTTCTATACTGCCCGTATTGGAGCCGACACGCACGGGAATGCCGTGGGCGCGGATACAATCCGCGACGTATTTTATCTCTTTCTCCCCGCCGATGTTTCCGGGATTGATGCGCACCTTATCCGCGCCGTTCTCGATCGCCGCAGCCGCCAATTTCGGAGAAAAGTGAATATCCGCCACCAACGGCAGGCGGATCCTTTCCTTGACGGCGCGCACCGCCGCCGCATCCGCTTCGTCCGAAACCGCTACCCGCACGATTTCGCATCCCGCTTCTTCGAGGGCGCCGATTTGTCTGACGGTCCCCTCTACGTCCGAAGTTTTCGTCGTCGTCATCGATTGGACTTTCACGCGCTCGCCGCCGCCCACCAAAACGCCGCCGACGCTTACCTGCCTGGTCCGTTTACTCATTTTCCGTCTTGCCGCCCCCAAGCTCTTTTATTTCTCTGCCCGCCTTTTCGATCTTGCTCCGCTCCCGATTTCCCTCCTTCATCATCTCTTTGAGTTCGGAGAGGAAGGAGGAGATGTCCTTGAAGGAGCGATACACGGAGGCATAGCGGACGTAGGCGACCTCGTCTACTTTTTTCAGGCGTTCCATCACCATCTCGCCGATTTGTTTGGACGTCACCTCGCTTTCCATGCTGTTGTATACCTGTTTGGAGATATCCGTTACCATACCGTCGATGACCGCCATCGGCACAGGTCTTTTTTCGCAGGACTTGATGATGCCGTTGCGGATCTTTTCGGCGTTGAAAGACTGCCGCGTGCCGTTGTTTTTAACGACGAGCACAGGGGTGACTTCAATGGTTTCGTAGGTAGTAAACCGTCTGCCGCAGCCGACGCATTCCCTGCGGCGGCGGATCGTCCTGTCGTCGTCCGCCGAGCGCGAATCGATCACCTTGCTTTCCGTACAGTCGCAATATAAACATTTCATAAACGTACCTCCTTCGGATTTTACTTTTTCGATTGCCCGCCCGCGCCGACAAAGGGAAACGAACTTCTTTTCCACGATTTTCTCTGCCGTCTTGCTCCGGCTGCTTTTTGCATCTTTTCGTTTTTCGGTCTTTTATCCCTCGGCGCGGCATTTGACAGCGCCTTTCTTTCCCGCCGTTTTAAAGATTTTTTTCCATATAGAAATTCGTCAGCAGAACGTCTCTTCTTTCCGCCTCTTGCGAGCGCAGCGCCCGATACCCCATTTTTTCGAAAAACGGCTTTGCCGTAATCGAAGCGTATACGCTCAGCCGACGGGCGCCCTTTGTCCGCGCATATTCTTCCAATGCCTCGCTCAGCGCCCTGCCGATTCCCCGGCGCAAACTGTCCGCGGCGACGTACAAGCGGTCGAGATACCCGCTCTCGTCGATGTCCCCGAAGCCGAGCAACTTTTCCTTCTCCCACGCCAGCAAAGCGTAATGCGCGGCGAGGGAAGCCTCCCATTTTTTCACGTCGAGTTCCGACGGCGCCCACGCTTCCAGCTGCCGGGGCGTATAATCCGCCGCGTTGACGGCGTGCACCGTTTCGCGGAATAACGCGAGGATTTGGGGAAGATCCTCCTTGGCGTAAGCTCTTAAAATCACGGCGCGCCCCTCCCGTTTATGTATTCTATGAATTTCGGCTGAATATCGGGATAGGTGAGCAGCTCTTTCTCCGGAAAAACGTCGAACAGGCGGGAGCATTCGATTTCGCTGACGATCTTCCCGTCTTTTTCCACTTCCGCATAATAGAGCATTCCGAACGATTCTTCCCCGCTCTCGTTGACGGGCGTTCTGCCCGTCACGGAATAGGCGCAAAGCCGCTCGATACGGTAGCTCGAAGCGCCCGTTTCCTCTTTCAGTTCTCTATCGGCGGCTTCATCCGAAGTTTCTCCCGCTTCCCTATGCCCGCCGGGAAATTCGTAAGTGTTCCTTTGCCGGTGTTTGACGAGCAGCCATTTTCCCTCCTTACGGCAGAGGATGACGACGAATCTGATTTTTTCGTCGTCGGCGTCCGGATAGAAACGGACCGCGATTTTTTCTTTCATCTCCGCCTCCTGCGGCGAAAGCCGCGCACGCTTGGCAAACCGAACACTTTTCTTCCCGTTCCGCCCTATTTTCAAGGACGGTTTGGGAACGCCGCCCTTTCAGTTCTTTTTTCCCTTGCGGGCGCGGATCTCCTTTACGGTGTTTTCGTACCCGTTCTCTCCGGGAATATAATAGATCCTGTCCTTTAAGGAATCGGGCAGATACTGCTGCTCCACATAGCCGCCGTAATCGTGCGGGAATTTATAATTGCGGCTTTGCGCCTTATCCTCCTTGCTTCCGAAAGAATTGTCCTTCAAGTAGGGAGGAACGGCGTCGTCGCGCACCCGAGAGGCGTCGTCCTTCGCGGCCAGCATCGCGTTTTTCACCGAATAGCTCTTATCCGCCTCGCAGACGTAAATAATTCCTTCCGAAAGGGGAATGAGTCCCTCGGGATAACCCAGCTTTTCAAAGGCGTACATGGCGGAAGTCGCTATCTGCAACGCCCGCGGATCCGCCATGCCCACGTCCTCCGCCGAATGCGCCACCAGCCGCCGCGCGATCAGCATGGGATCGCATCCGCCTTCGATGAGCCGCATCGCGTAGTAGAGCGCCGCGTTCGCGTCGCTTCCGCGCAGGGATTTGCAGAAAGCGGAAAGAAAATCGTAATAGTCGTCCTCGTTGTAACTGAGTGCCTTTCTCTGAATGGACTGTTCCGCGTCGGCGAGGGCGATGTGCACCTTTCCGCTTTGGTCGGGCGAAGTCGTCATCGCGGCGAGTTCCAGCGCGTTGTAGGCGGAACGCAGATCCCCGCCCGCCATACGGGCGATATGGGCGATCGCCTCCTCGTCGGCTTCCACGTTCATCTTCCCCAGCCCTTTATGACGATTTTTGAGCGCGGCGTACAGCGCGCCCGAAATATCCTCCTCCGTCAATCGCTTGAACTCGAACACCCGACATCTGGAAACGATGGCGGGCGTCATGGACGCGTAGGGATTTTCCGTCGTGGAGCCGATAAAAATAATGGTGCCCTGTTCGATGGCGGGAAGCAACGAATCGCTCTGCGTTTTATTGAAGCGGTGGCACTCGTCCAGCATCAAATAGGTGCGCTTGCCGTACATTTTCAGATTATTCCGCGCGGTATCCACCGCTTTTTTCACGTCCGCCACGCCCGAATTGACGGCGTTGAGCTTGATAAACTCCCCGTTCGTGCGTAGCGCGATGATATTGGCGAGCGTCGTCTTGCCGCAGCCGGGAGGCCCCCAGAAAATACAGCTGCCGAGTTTGTCCGTGGCGATGGCGCGCCGCAACAGGGAATGTTCCGAAACGATATGCTTCTGCCCGATAAACTCGTCGAGATTATTGGCGCGCATTCTTTCGGCAAGCGGTTTTGCCGTTTCTTCGTTGTTGTTAAAGTCGAATAAGTCCATAAATTCCTCAAATCGAAAATGATCGTCCGCGATTTTTGTCTTTTGCCTTTACTCGGTCAGGCTCTTGATCTTCTCCGCGTACTCTATGCCCATCTTATAGCCTTGATCGTATGCGAAGGGGAAGGTTTTGAAAGTGTATTGGCTCATGGTCCCAAGGTCGGGTTCCAGCCAGAGATCGATGATCTTTTCGTTCTCCTCGCGGCGGCGCTTCGTCCTGTAATTGTCCATTAAATCGATGACTTCGAGAAGCATACCGATGGTACCCGGGATCTTGTCCTTGGTGCACTGCCTCTGCCCCAGCACGTCGATCGCCACGATCTTATCCGCGCCCATCTCTTTGAGCTGACTCGCGGGGACGCGCTCCAAAATTCCTCCGTCCACGAGGCGGTATCCGTCCCGTTCGATGGGCTTGAAGATAGCGGGAATGCACGAGGAAGCCACCACGGCGTCCAAAACGCTCCCCTCGGAAAAAGTCACCACCGATTGCGTGTGCATATCCACCGCCACGCAGCGAAAGGGGATTTTCAACTGATCGAACGTGATGTCGCCGAAATATTTTTTCAAAATCTTGCGCACCTTGCGGGTGTCGAACAGTCCGCCCGGCTTCGCCGTGACGTCGAGCAAATCCAGCGGTTTCAGCTTGCATATCGCCTCGCGCATTTCGGCGGGCGTCATCCCCACCGCATACGCCGCGCCCACCACCGAGCCCATCGAACAGCCCGTCAGAAAATCGGGTTTTATTCCCGCTTCTTCCATCGCCTGTAAAAATCCGACGTGCGAAACGCCGCGACTGCCGCCGCTGCCCAAAGCAAATCCGAGTGTCTTTTTCCTGCTCATTTTTTTCACCTCACTATCTTTTTTTCGTTTTCTCTCTTTTTTATTTCATATTTTCCCGCTCGTCCTCATAAGGATAAATCGTTATGCGAACAATCTCTCCCGCATCGGCGCGGGGAAGCGCCGAAAATATTTTACCGGGCAAAAAAGCCAAGACCTTTTCTCTCAAAAGAGGCGCCCTCACCGCGTTTTTGCTCGCCTTTGCGGTGATATTCGCGCTTTTTCCCGAGCGCTACGTCCCCGTCTGTCTTGACGGGATCACGATATGGGCGCTCAACGTGCTGCCCGCCGTATTTCCCTTTCTCTTCGTCACCGCGCTCCTGCGGCAGACGGGCGGAGCGGAAAAGGTTTCGCGCGCCTTCACGCCCCTTTCCAAGGCGCTGTTCGGAACGGGCGGCGAAGGGGGATTTTGTTTTTTCATGAGCGTTCTCTCGGGCTATCCCGTGGGGGCGAGTCTAGTAGCGGGGATGAGAAAGGACGACTTGCTCTCCCGATCGGACGCCGAAATCCTCGCCTGCGCCTGTTCCACTTCCGGCCCCCTGTTCATCATCGGCAGCGTGGGCGCGGGGATGTTCGGCGACAAGCGCACGGGATTTATCATTCTCGCGGCGCACGTCCTCGCCGTTCTCCTCTCCGCCGTTGCGGTGCGTTTTTTCCTCTCCTTGCGGAAAAGGAAAGACCCGGCGGCGTCCCGGCAAACGGGAAGGACAGCGTCCGCCGCGCCTCCCGCCTCAGATTTTTCCCTTTCCGAATGCGTGCAAAGCTCGGTGATCTCCGCGCTCGCCGTCGGCGGATGTATCGCGGTATTTTACGTACTCGCGTCCATGTGCGTGGATTTCAAACTGCTGTATCCCCTGCAAAAATTGCTTAAACAAATCCCTGCCCTCGCCGTATGCGCCGAAGGAGTGACGAAGGGACTCGTCGAAATGACGGGAGGATGCCTCGCTTTGGCGGGACTGTCCACAAATCTCGCCGCACCTTGCTGCGCCTTTCTCATCACTTTGGGCGGCGCGAGCATCCTCTTTCAGCAGATCGCCTATCTGCGCTCCGCAGGCATCAAGCTTCCCTTTTTCCTCTTTGTCAAACTCGTTCAGGCATTGGGAGCTTTCTTTCTCTGTCTGTTGTTTGTATCCCTGTGACGCGGCGCGTTTCTCCTCAAAGCCTCTCTTTTCAGAACGCTCTTTCCATCGTTCTTTTCCCGCCTTGAAATTCGTCCTTTACGCTCCGCAAACGGGACTCCTTTTCGCCTTTCAAGCCCGTTTATAGGCGCCGATGAGTTTACATTCCAGCGTATCGGCGGCTATTTCGGCAAGCGCTTTTCGGACGAGTTCGCCGCCGACGTCGCCCTCCGCTTCCACGAAAAATCGATAATCTCCCGGCCTGTTTTTGACGGGGCGGCTCTCTATCTTCGTCATGTTGATGCCGTATTCCGCAATGATTTGCAGCAGGGCGAGAAGACTTCCCGGGCGATGCGGGCAAACGGCGGAAAAGAAGAGCTTATCGCTGTTTCGGGGCAGGCTTTCCCTGCCCTTTTTCACGAGCAAAAATTGCGTAAAATTGTTTTGTTCGTCCGAAATGCATTTTTCGCTCATCTCGAACCCCTCGGGGAGAGGCGAGGTATGGGCGCCCGCGATCGCGGCGCTCTTGCCCGAAAAATCTTCCGCCGCCCGGGAAATGCCGAAAGCCGTCGATTCCGTTTCTTTCAAGGAAGCAAACGGCATTTTTTGCGCGAGGAAGACGGAACACTGATCCAGCGCCTGACGGTGGGAATATACCCGCCCGATCTCTTCATAGGAAGCGCCCGCCCTGTAAATCAGGCGATGATCGATTCTCAAAATAAGTTCCTTCACGGCGTACAGATCCTCCGACGCCTGCAAAAGATCGAGATTTTGCAAAACGCCGCCCTGCAAGCTGTTTTCGATGGGCACCGCCGCCGCATGGACAAGTCCCGATTCCACGGCGCGCAGAACTTCGGGGAAATTTCGGAAAGGAATGCACTCGCTGCGCTCGAAGGAGGAGGAAGTCCCCTCCGTTTGCAAAAAATTTTCCGCCGCCAGATGGGAATAGCTGCCCTCCGGTCCCAAATAGGCTATTTTCATAATGTGTCTTCTCCTTATTATACCCTTTATTGCGCATTTTCATTTCAGCGCTTTCCCCGCATCTTCGCCCTTTTTTTCACGCTTTTTCCGCGCGCTTTGAAAAATGCCCGCCGCCCGGAAAACCTCGTTCTTTGCGTTTGCCGTTGTACGCAGCGCCCGGCGTCTTACCCAATATACAAACGACAAGTCTTACGACATTTTCCCGGCTATTTGAGTGCGGACTTATGTACATAGCGCTCCATCGCTTATTGAGTATGCGAACGGCATTTTATTTTCCGCGGCTCTTCGGTTTAGGCATAAGCCGGCCGCGAAGGACATTTTTCCTTTACAAAAAACGAGGAATACGTTGCGTCCGACTACTCTTTTCCGCCTTCTGTCGCGGAGGAATCCCGCGTTTACGAAAAACCGCGCATACGTTGTTCTCGCTTGCCGATGATACCTTGAATGTGCCCGGCGGAAAAGCGCGTCTTTTTTTCCTTTGTCGAAGAGAACTACGCCGATCTTTTCGATCGCCTGTCCTGCGGCTACCCCCGCTTAGATTCCTTTATACGGACTCGGCGATGTCGAGAATCAACCGCTGGGTATCTTCCCAGCCGAGGCAGGGGTCGGTGATCGATTTGCCGAACACCTCGCCCGTGGGTTGACTGCCTTCCACGAGGAAGCTTTCTATCATGAAGCCCTTGACGAGCTTTTTGAAATCGCTGCCGAAGCGGCGGTTCTGCATGACCTCCTGGGCGATGCGGATCTGCTGACGGCATTGCTTTGCCGAATTGGAATGGTTGCAGTCGATGATGATGGCGGGATTTTGCAGCTTTGCGCCCGCATACAGTTCCGCCACCCGCATCACCGTTTCATAGTGGAAATTAGGCACGTCGGCGCCCGCTCCGTCCACGCCGCCGCGGAGGATGGCGTGCGCGTAGGGATTGCCCGCCGAACGCACCTGATAATTGCGGTATTTAAACACCTGAGGGCTTTGCGCGGCGAAGATGGAATTGATCATCGCGGGCAGGTTGCCGCTCATGGGATTCTTCATGCCCACGGGCGTGTCGATGCCGCTCGCCACCAATCTATGCAGCTGATTTTCGACGCTTCTCGCGCCGATGGCGTGATAGGACAAAAGATCCTCGACGTAAGCCGTATTTTCGGGATAGAGCATTTCGTCCGCAGCCGTCAGTCCCGATTCTTTCATCGCGGCGATATGCAGCGCGCGGATGCTGCGGATGCCGCGCACGATGTCCGCCTCCCCCTCGGGATCGGGCTGAATGAACATTCCCTTATACCCCACCCCTTTGGTGCGGGGTTTATTGGTGTAAATTCTCGGCACCAAGACCAGTTTCTCTTTGACCCGCTCGTTGAGCTTGCCCAGCCGGGAGATATATTCGAGCACGGGCGCGGATTCGTGTGCGGAACAGGGTCCGACGATCATGAGCATTTTGCCGCTCCTGCCCGACACCACTGCCTTCACCTCTTCGTCCCTGCGGCGTTTCATCTCTTTCAATTCCGGGGAGAGCGGGGATTCCGCCATGAACTCCTCCGGCTCGGGGATGTAATACTGTTTCTCTAACATCGTATCGTAAAAACTCCTTTTTATCCTTTGCGCCGTGTCACTCCCGCCGTGTTTCCGGCGCGCCTTCCAGCGCGTAAATATACTTCTTCACTTCGTCCGTCACGTACTCGTCGATGGGCGTATGGAAACGCAGACTGTTTTTCACCATGGTGGAACTCACGTGCAGCAGCTCCTGCCGACAGGGAAGATAGACGGTCAGCATCTCCTTATCGAGTTTCCGCGAGGCGAAATAATTGGCGTTCTCGTATTCGAAATCCACCGTATTGCGAAGCCCGCGGACGTAAATATTCGTCCCTTCCCGCTTCAAAAGCTCCGCGGCCGTGCCCGTGAAAAAGACGATCTTCACCCGCTCCTCATTCGGGAACATCAGCCGCAGCATTTCTTCCCGCTGCTTTTCCGTAAAATACGGCTGTTTTCCGGGGTTGACCATCACCGCCGCCGCCACTTCGTCGAACAGTGTAAGGCAGTCCTCGATGAGCGCTTTATGTCCCAGCGTGGGCGGATCGAACGTGCCCGCAAATACGCATTTTCTCATGATACCCTTTTTCGCCCGATCTCAAATTTCTCTATCTCTTCGACAAAAGCTCGGGCGCGTCTTTCGTCCCTTGGCGGCAAAGGGCCGCCCTTTTTTCGTCCCCGCGGCGCGGGAGCGGCTTTTTTGTCCGCAATTCCTTTTGTTCGCCCGAATCAAATCTTGCGGAAAAAAGTCAGATACGTTCTGCCGTATCGGCGTTCGTCGTATTTTTCCAGACCGTCTATCCTTTCTTCAAAAGGCTTGTCCCGTTCGTACACCGCGATGCCGTTTTCGTTCAAAAGTCCTCTCCGCGCTATTTTTTCGAGCGCGGGAACGCCGTACTCGAAGCGATAGGGAGGATCGAGAAAGATCAGATCGAATCCGCCTTTCAAGCCGTCCAGGCAGACGGAAAAATCCAGCGTATACACCTTGCCTTCCGCGCCCTTTACGACGCCGAGCGCCTTCATGTTCTTTTCGAGCAGGCGGATGCTTTCGGACGAAAAATCGTTAAACACCGCTTCCTTCGCGCCGCGGGAAAGACATTCGAGTCCCAGCGCGCCGCTGCCGCAGAACAGATCCAATACCCGCGCCCCGCCTATTTTCAAAGAAAGGATATTGAAGAGGGACTCTTTCACCCTGTCCCCCGTCGGACGAACGTCCGTTCCGGGAAACTCCGCCAATACCCTGCTCTTATATTTTCCTCCGATGATGCGCATACATTCTCCTCGTTCCTGCCGCGCCTACGCCTGAAAAGCCGCGGCGTTATTTGCGCTTTTTGGGCTTCGTGCCGGGAAGCCCGCCGTAGTTGATCTTTTTCGGTCGATTGGCTTCTTCCTCCGCCGCGCGGGCGGCGATCTCCTGCTGACGCACCGTCTTGTTGCGGCGGCCGTAAGCGCCGCCGATATAGAAGCCGCCCGAAACGCAGACGGGCAGCAGCGCAAAAGCGCAGCCCACGAAAAAGCTGACCGCCGTGCCCGCGATATTCAGTTCGAGAATGGGCAGCAGCACCCAGCCCGCGAGGCAATAGAAGATGAGAGAAACCGCGGCGAGCCCCGTCGTGAGCGTCACTTCTTCGTTCGTGGCGGCCTCGACGATAGCCGTCTGATTGCAGCCGAGCACGATGCTGCCGACGATCAGCAGCAGGGAAACGAAGGCGCCGATGGCAAAGCCCTTCCACGGGCGGTACTCTTTCTGAAATTTGTAGCTCGCCATGTTGAGCTCGCTGCCGGACTGCATCGCGGAACGGCGTTTCAGATTTCCCGAAACGAGCATCTCGTAATGATTTCCGCCGCAGATCCACATCAGAAAGCCGTTATACGCCAGCGCGACGACCGCGCACAGCGCCGCCCATGCCATCTGCGCCGAAAGTCCGAAATTTTTGGATTGCAGCATCAGCAGCACCAATCCGGCGACAAAAAACATTACGGAAGGCGTCAGCGAACGCATGAAACATTCGCCGACGATCCTCCAAAACACCTTCCATTTCGTCTTGAAATTAGACATATCTTCCTCCGATTTTGATTTCTTCTTTAGTTGAATTTTTCAGAGCGGACGCAAGGGGGCACGGATTTTGAAGCGGCTCTTCTCTTGGGGCGAGGCGCGAAGCGGAGAAGAGCGAAAATTCCGACGGCGAGCGATACGCACTTTTAAGAATTTTTATTCCAAACCGCATTTTCCGCCTTGCCCCGGCGCGGCGGGAGGGCAACGTCTTTCAAAACTCCCCATCCCGCTTTTTCGCAAGCAGCCGACGCTTGTCCGTAACGATCTCCTCCGCGGGTATATCCCATTCCTCGCGAGGGACCTCCCGCACCAGCTGAAAATCGAAACAATAGGCGATGCGTTTCGTTTCGGGGTGCCGTTTCAAAAATCTGTCGTAATATCCTCTGCCGTACCCGAGGCGCGAGCCTCTTTCGTCCACCGCGAGAAGGGGAAGCACCGCCGCGTCTATCTTTCCCTCGTATGCCTTTCCGAGCGGCTCGCGGATGCCGTAGGGCGAGAGGGAAAAATCTTCTCCGTACTCTACGGGCACGATCTCCCCGCCCTCCGTCCTTGGACAGTACACCCTCTTGTTTTGAGCAAGCAGATACGCGATGAGCTTGTCCGTCGGCGCTTCGGAAGAAAAGCTCATATAGACGAAAAAGCTTTCCCGCTCCGCAGCGCCCGATTTCAAAAAATTTTCGAGCAGCAGCGCTTCCTTGACGTCGCGGTTTTCGTTTTCGCCCCGACGTTTTTTCATATACGAACGCAGGGACGCTTTTCTTTCCGAAACGGAAAGCGCGCCGCTTTCCACGATATGCAGTTTATCGATATTCATATACAAACTCCGCCCGACGGGTAGCCGCGCACAAAATCTCATAACAGATGGTGCCCGATTTTTCCGCCGTTTCCGCCGCGTCCGTCATGACCGGCGTAAAAGAGCCGCGAACGCGCCGCCCTTTGCGGACGCACACGTCCATACAGAGATTGGAAAGGTTCTTTTCCCCGCCGTTCATGCCGTTGTCCTTTTTCCATCCGAAGCCGTCCGCATAGCCTACCCGCCAGACGGTGAGATAGGAAAGGTGCGTTTTCGCCTCTTCGCAAAGTACCCCGTACCCCGCGCCGCCGAAGGAATACTTCCTGCTCTGCACCGCCTGCGCGTACACCGCCATGGCGGGACGCAGGGAGATCCGCTCCCGCAGAGCGGGGTCGATTCCCTCGGGCAGATAGCCGTAAAGCCCCAGCCCCACGCGCACCATATCGAAGGAGAACGCCTCGCCCAAAAGGGCGCCGTATGTAGCGGACAGATGACAGAGCACGGAGGGATAGTATTTCTCGCACACCCCTTTCATCCTTAAAAACAAGAGGCGCTGTCTTTCCGATTCCTCGCGGGAATGGGTGTAGAGATGGGAATACAGTCCCTCCACCTCCACTTCGGGATGCGCCTTTAAAAACAGACACACCTTTCCCAGCAGAGAAGCGTTCATGCCGTAACGGTTCATCCCCGTGTTCACTTTGAGATGAATCTTAAAGCGCCTGCCGAACTTCTCCGCCGTTTCCGCCACCAGCCGCGCCGTCTTCAAATCGGGCACGGAGGCGATAAATCCGCCCAGGATAAGTTCCGCCGCCTGCGTTTCGTCCGCGGGCGGGGTAAGCACGAGAACGGGCTTTCCGCACGCCGCGACGCGAATGGACTTCGCCTCGTCGAGAAGGGCGACGGCGAACATATCCGCGACGGCGCTCAGCGCGCACGCGACCGCTTCCGCCCCGTGCCCGTAGGCGTCGGCTTTCACCACCGCGCAAAGCTTTGTCTTGGACAGCGCCTTGAAGGCGGCGGCATTGTATTCGATTGCTTTGAGATTGATTTTCGCGATTACTTTTTGCACATATCATTATATGCGGCGGATATGCGGCAAGTTCCCGAAAAAGCGCGCGTCCTTTGCAGGCTTTGCGCAAAAACTTTCCGCCGCGGATGCCCTGAGGTAACAGCCGCATTTTTGAACGGGAAAACGAAAGGGGACGCTCCGCAAAAATACCGCGAATCTCCAAGCCTCTCTGCGCTCGCTCTTCGGCGATCCCTTACGGGAGGATCATTCGCTGTAAATGATCCGCCTGCAATTGTCGCACTCGATCACGGCGCCTCCCGTCAGCTTGCTCCTGTCCGCGAGCGGCGGCTCCATGCCGCAGAAGGGACAGCGATTGTCTTTCAGCCTCCCCACGACGGGGAAGATGCGCTCCTTGCGTTTTATTTTATAGCGTTCCATCGCCTCGGCGGGAATCCCCTTCTGCGCGGCGACGAGTTCCATTTCGATGGCCTTGCGCTCCCCTTCCTTGGAAGCCTTCACCGCATTGTACTTTTCATAGGCCTCCTTATACTGCTTCTGCATGGCGATGACCTGCTTTTTGAGCTTCTGATACTCGTCGTGCGTGGCGTTGATGTTCGCCGTCAGCGCGTTCAGCTCCGAACGGATCTTTTTCAGCTGATCGGAAATGGAAAGGGCGTTCTTTTTATAGAACGCGATGTCCGCGCCGCCCTCCACCAGCTCGTCGAGGTGAGAAAAATCTTTGAGCGTGTCCTCCGTTTTGAGGTATTTTTTCGTCAGTTCCACCGCCTCGTTTTTCAGCTGCGCGGCTTTTGCGTCGTATGCGTCCAGTTTATCCGCCGCCGTTTCCAAAAACTTCTTTGCCTTGACGTATTCCTTGCGCTCTTCGCAGCCCGCCAGTTCCCGTTCCAAGGCGTACAGCCTTTTGTCGATTTCCTGATAGTTCAAAATTGCCTGTAACTGTGACATGATATACTCCTCCCGTCAAAGCAGCTCTTCGTCCGTGTAAAACTCGCACGGAACTTCCGACCGCTTCCGGATTTTTTGATAATATTTTTCAAAGCCGTAATTTTCCGACGCGTAGTGGGTGAGAATGATCACCGACTTGTTCTTTTCCCGCGCCGCCGCGACGACGTGGTGCTTAAAATCGGAGGAAATGACGGTATCCGCGCCGTATCCGCAGGCGAACGCCAGCGCCTCCTCGTCCGCGCCCGCGCCGCAGAAGCTCGCCACGCGGGAAACCTTAGCGTTCCTGTTTCCGTAAACGCATACCTGCCTTGCCGAAAAAGTTTTTTTCAGTTCCTCGCAAAAAGCGAAAAGCCCGCAGTTTTCCACGTCGTATATTCTTCCGTATCCGCCCGAAACGCCGTTCGTTTCCACCGTCAGCATACGCTTTTCTTCCTTCGCGTCCGCGAAAGTATCTTCGCCCGCCGCCCGTCCGTTCGCCCGCGCCGCGGAAAGCATCGCGCCGCGCATGAGGCTCTCGTCGATGCCGCCGTCCGCGCAGTCGAGATTTAGATGCATGGACAGCACGGAGATGCCGTTTTCGATCGCTTGGATGAGTTTTCCGCCCGTCCCGAGCACGTCCCGCACGCCGTGACTGCTTTCGCCGCCGACAAGATTGCCTATCTTTCCGTAAATCGCGGGATGGTGAGTGACGATGAGCCGACGTTTCGCCTTGATCGCCGCGGCAATCGCGCCGAGGGAGAAATCGAGGGCAAAGAGAATCCCGTCCACGCTTTTCCCCGTATCCACGAGGACGCCGCTGTTGTCGTACATTCCGTACTTGGAACAGAGCGCGTCGCTCAGCGCTTTCGGAGCGATTTCGTCCGCGATTTTATATACGTCATTTAAAGTCATTCTTCCACGCTCCTTCCAGACTGCGTTTTCTCTTTAAAAGCTCTTCGCGGCTCTCTTTGCGGAGCGCGGGATCGGACAAATACCGCGAAAGATTTTTCAGCTGTCTTTCCGTCCGTTCCAAAAACGCGGCGGGGCGGGTTTGGAGATTTTCTCTGCCAAATTCGTACTCCGCATCCGAATATTCCTGCGCCCGCTCTCCTTCCCCGCGTTTGCGTCCCGCGATCACGTCGTAAAATTTGCCGTCCTTGAAGGTGAAATCCCTTTCGAGAAAAGCCCCCGCCCCGATCAAGTAGCGCCTGAGCATTTCCGCGTCGTGCATGGGCTGAAAGACGAAGCGTTCGGGCAGAAAACCGTACTTTTCGTCCGAGAGGATGTCGACGATCTCGTGCCCGCCCATCCCCGCGATGAGCACTTCGTCCGTGGTTTTCGGAACGCCGCAAAACCCGTCGCCGAGCACTGCCTCGGCTCTGCCCTCTTCTATGTAACGGAAAAGGAGAGTTTCCGCTTTTTTGAGGCTCCCTTTGCTGATGTCGGAGAGAATCGCCTTTTCGCACAGGGAATTTTTCAACATATATTCCGAGCAATAGCCGTGGTCGCAGCCCACGTCCGCAAACGTTTTCGCGGGCAGCAGGAGCGAACACAGCGTGTCGATGCGCTTGCCGTACCCCATACGCTTATTCGAGAAAGTCTTTGAGTTTCTTGCTTCTCGAAGGATGTCTGAGTTTTCGAAGCGCTTTGGCTTCTATCTGACGGATGCGCTCCCTCGTGACGTTGAATTCCTTGCCCACTTCTTCGAGCGTGCGGGGCTTGCCGTCGTCGATGCCGTAGCGCAGCCGCAGCACCTTTTCCTCGCGCGGGGTAAGCGTGTCGAGCACGCTCAAAAGCTGTTCTTTGAGCATCGTAAACGCCACGGAATCGCTGGGCGTCGTCGTCTTTTCGTCCTCGATAAAATCCCCCAAATGGCTGTCTTCTTCCTCGCCGATCGGCGTTTCGAGGGAAACGGGATCCTGCGCGATCTTTTGTATCTCGCAGACGCGCTCTTCGGACACCCCCATCTTTTCCGCGATCTCGCGCGGCGTCGGCTCCCGTCCGAGTTCCTGCAAGAGAATTCTCGAAACGCGGGTGAGTTTGTTGATGGTTTCCACCATATGCACGGGAATACGGATGGTGCGCGCCTGATCGGCGATCGCGCGGGTGATCGACTGACGGATCCACCAGGTGGCATACGTCGAAAATTTAAAGCCCTTCTGATAGTCGAACTTTTCCACCGCCTTCATCAGCCCCAGATTTCCTTCCTGAATGAGGTCGAGAAAGAGCATCCCGCGCCCCACGTAACGCTTGGCGATGGACACGACGAGGCGAAGATTGGCTTCGGAAAGCCTCTTTTTCGCCGCTTCGTCCCCGTCCTGCATATGTTTGGCAAGCTCGATTTCCTCGTCGGCGGAAAGCAGGGGCACCCTGCCGATGTCCTTTAAATACATTTTGACGGGATCGTCCAGCCCGATGTCGGAAAGAGCCTGTTCGAACAGCTCTCTGTCCCGCTCGTCCTCATCCACAATCTGAATTCCCGCCTCTCCGATCGACTTATACACATAGTCTATCTGATTGGGATTGGTGTCGTATTTTTCCATGATGTCGCAGAGCGCATTGGTGGAAATACTCCCCTTCATCTTATAATTGTTGATGATGCCGCCTAAAATTTCGTTGAGTTTTTGCTCGGATATCACTGTTTTTATCCTCCGTTTAATAACCGAAACAGTCGCCTGTTTTATTCTGTTTTCTCTTTCCCCGCCTAAAAGCCGTATCTTTTCAAAAGCGGGCGCGTTTTAATCTAAGAAGCGTGCGCCCCTATTTCAAACGTTTTGTATATTCGTATATCTTGCGCGCGATCTCTTTTCGCTTCTCCGTATCCTGCTCCTCGGAAAAGAGCCGGGTATACATTTTGATCTTTTCGTTCAGGCGTTCCTTTTCCATCGTGCGGACGCTGTCCGAGAAAAATTTTTCCGCCACTTCGCCCGAGAGCTTGTCCCCGTAATTCAAATCGAGAATCTCGTTGAATTCCGTGCAATTCTCGTCCAAAATCTCAAAAAGCTCGGACGGACGCACCCTTTCGCCGTTTTTTTCGCAGTTGATGATATATTCCGCTATGATTTTATGCACATTATCGTCAAATTCAATACCTTCAAGACTGCAATTTCCCGCATAAGGTGCCGAAAAAAGCTTCGCCGCCAATATAAATCTCGCCGCCTTTTTATACTTGTCCGTTCCCGCTTCCGAGGGCGGCGGCACCGCAATCTCTATCTGCCGGCTCTCTTCGGGGAGATTGTGAAGGTCGCGCTCCAACGACTGATAGCTGATACCCGTCTTGTCCCTGAGCTTTTTCAAGAGGTCTTCCTTTTCGCTCTCGCTCTCCGCCGTGCGCACCACTTTCAAAGCTTCCGACAAGAACGTGCGCTTTTCCTCGGATTTTGTCAGATCGTATTTTTGTTCGAGGGAGTGTATCTTGTAATCGATGAGCGGCATCGCCGCGTCCAGGCACGCCTGATAGGCGTTTGCGCCCTGCTTGGCTACGTCGTCGGGGTCCTGTCCCTCGGGAAGGGGCACCACCCGCACGTTGATATTTTCGTCTTTGAGTATTTCCAGTCCCCTTAAATCCGCTTTCTGCCCTGCGAAATCTCCGTCGTAACTGATGAGCACGTTTTCCGAGTAGCGCTTGACGAGCCGCGCCTGATCCTTGGTAAGAGAAGTACCCATGGAAGCGACGACGTTTAAAAATCCCGCCTGATACAGGGAAATGGTATCCATGTATCCCTCGACCACGATCACCTCTTTGATGGTCTGAGAGCGTTTGAGTTTTTTCAAAAGGTTGATATTATAGAGAGTCTTGCTCTTGTTGAACACCATCGTTTCCTTGGTGTTCTTATATTTTGCAAAATCGGATTTTTCGAGCAGTCTGCCGCCGAATCCCACCACTTCGTCGAAGGCGTTGATGATGGGAAAGATCAGCCGCCCGCCCTGAGAATCGATGAGCCTGCCGTTTTTCGCCTCGGCGAGCGCGCCGCTGTCGACGAGATCCTCCCGTTTATATCCCTTGCCCGCGAGATAATCGGGGAGGGAGTAAAAATCGAGGGAAGCGCCGAGTCCGAATTTTTTGACCGTCGTCGGCGCAAGCTTGCGACGGGAAATATAATCGAGATGCGCGTCCGCGCTGCCGCCGTAGAGATTGGAAAGATAAAATCTCGCGCTGTCCAAAAGGATCTTGATCAGGTTGTCCCGCTTTTTTTTCAGCGCGATCGCCTTTTCCGAATCGAAATTGCTTTCGGGCACGGGAATCTTCGCCCTTGCCGCCAAAATCCGCACCGCGCCCATAAAATCGGTGGACTCGATCTCCTGCACGAACATGACGACGTCGCCCGACACGCCGCAGCCGAAACAATGATAGAACTGTTCCGCTTCGTTGACGGCGAACGAGGGGGTCTTTTCGTGATGAAAAGGGCAGCACGCCCAATAATTTCCGCCCTTGCGATCGAGCGCGACGTAGCTGCCGATGACCTCCACGATATTATTCTTTTGTTTCAGCTCCTGCATAAAACGGGGGTCGATTCCTCTCCCGCCTCCGCTCATACCGTAACACCTCCCAAAGAAAACGTTTCGGGAATGAACAGGCTTTCAAATACGTTGATCGCATACCTGTCCGTCATGCCCGAAAGATAATCGCAGACGATCTGTTCCTTCGGCGCGCTCTCGCCGAGTTTCAGGTACTGTTTCGGCAGTCTGTCCGTGTGCATCAGGAAATATTCGTACATCGCCGTCAGCATCCGCTCCGCGCGGTCCTGCATCGACTTGTTCGTGAGCGCGTAGATATTTTTAAACATAAACGTCCTCAATTCAAACGTCGCCTTCGCCACTTCATCGGACATCCGCACGCCGTCCGTGCCGACGGAATGCGTATAGATATCGGTGATGGCGGTGTTGATGCGTTCCCGCGTGGCGTGCCCCAGCGTTTCCACCGCCCTTTGAGGCAGGTCGGACTCTTGGAGAATCCCCGCGCGAATGGCGTCTTCGATATCGTGGTTGATATAGGCGATTCTGTCCGCCAGAGATACGGCGACGCCTTCCAGCGTCGCGGGATGTCCCGTGCTCTTGTGCTGCAAAATTCCGTCCCGCACTTCCTGCGTGAGGTTGAGTCCGCGCCCGTCCTTTTCGATATAATCGACGACGCGGAGGGACTGCACGTTATGCTCGAAACCGAACGGGCAGAGCTTGTCCAAAACCCTTTCCCCCACGTGCCCGAAAGGCGTATGCCCCAAGTCGTGCCCCAGCGCGATCGCTTCGGCGAGATCCTCGTTTAAAGACAGCGCGCGGGCGATGGAACGGGAGATTTGCGCCACGTCCAGCGTATGGGTCAGGCGGGTGATATAATGATCGCCTTCGGGAGCGAAAAAGACCTGCGTTTTATTTTTCAGGCGTTTGAAGGAGTTGCTGTAAATGACGCGATCTCTGTCCCGCTGAAAATCCGTGCGAAATTCGCATGGAGCTTCCGTTCTCGCCCTGCCCTTTGTTTCCGCCGATTTTTGGGCATAGGGTGAGAGAAAACGCGATTCGATTTCATAGGTCCGTTCCTTTACGGAAACGGCTTTTTTTCCCGCCATTTCTTGCCTCCTTATCCGGGATGAATTCCGCCCGTTTCAGCTTAGACGGCAATTTATCATTAATATATACGATTTTTTTCTCTTCTTTCCCTCTTTTTTGGACGAAAAACAGCGAAAAAAAATTTTTCTTTTCCAAAAAGGACTTGACATTCCCCGCTTTTCATGTTATATTATACACATTCTTTAAAAGATTTCTGCACAAGCGCTAAAAATTGGCGCCTCAACGCCGCTTTCGCCTCTTTTGGCGGCAATTTTTCTTCCCGCAAAGCGCACGGCGCTACCTTGTCCTCTCGTTTGCGTCAGACGTCTTTATTAAAAGTATGGCTTATTTTACCTTATTTTCCTCGTAATCCTTCCTTGGAACGAAACTTTTTTCGGAGATTCCCATGAAAAAGAAACTTTTAGTTGTTCTCGCTGCCGCCGCCGTATTCGCTTCCTCTGTTTTCTTCGCTTCCTGCGGGGGCAATTCTTCGGATTCCTCTTCGAAAAGTTTTTCAGACAGTTCCACTCCTTCTCCATCCGCCGTCATTCCCGAAGGGTACGCAAAATTCGAGGACGAATATATCTCCTTCGCCTACCCTTCCTCTGGGAGCAGCGAGGCGGACAGCGAGCTGTATGCGCTCGAAAACGAAGAACTGACCGTCGCCGTGGCGAAATTCACGGACGTTGAAAAGAACAATTTTATTGCGGCGATGTATACGGCAAAGACCGGGAAATACGAGAATCTCACGACCGAGGCGTATCGCGCGCCAATGGAAGAAGCACTCGGCATCAACTTTGAAGAATGCTCCGTGGAACAAAAGAGCAAAGGCGCAACGAAGATCACGAAAATTTATTATAAAATCGACTTATTCGGATTGATAAATCTGCGCACCTTTTACTACCTCACCTCGGGAGATAGGACGTATTGCGTCGATATTTCCGAAACGGACGAACACGTGGAAGGGCTGACGGATACCGTTTACGACACTTTGCTCGCTTTAAAGTAAGCCGTCGGAGGGAATGCCGAAGGAGAGCGCACGCAGTCCGCGAAAATAAAGGGGAGTTAACATTAAAAAAAATTCTCCCTTTCCCGATAATCTTTCGTCAAGCCTAACGCGGTACCCCCTCCTCCTTAACGCTTTGTTTTCGGCAACTCTCAAAAAAAATCCGTAAAACAGGAAAAGAGCCATGTTTTTGGCGCTTTGTTCCCCTAATATCGCTCACGACACAATTCCCACGGAAAATAAAAGACCTATCTTTTTCGTTTTCCTCTCGTTTTTTATATCTTTTCTTATATTTTTTGCGGCTTACTTCACGATAAAAAATACGCAGCGCCCCTTTTCCGAAAAGTCGGAAGAACGGAGCGCTGTTTTTTATGAAATAATTTTTTTGCGAAAAGCTTTTCTTTTTACGAAATTCAAACGGAAAAGAGCTTTTTAAGTCGTTTTCCGATTTGCGGCGCCCGCCTCCAAGCCGTTATGCCAATCTGCGTCCCATCAGGACGCCCATCACCGACGCCATCATCAGTCCGCGAGTCCATCCGCTGGAATCGCCGAGGCAATGCAGTCCCTGGATGTTCGTATTGAAATCGGTGTCCATCTTGATGCGGTTGCTGTAAAATTTCAATTCGGGCGAATAGAGCAGCGTTTCCGTAGAGGCAAAGCCGGGCACCACGTAATCCACCGACTGAATGAAATTGATGATATTGATCATCGTTCTGTACGGCATCGCCGCCGTGATGTCCCCCGCCACCGCGTCCTTCAAGGTAGGACGGATATTCGAGCGTGTAAGCTCCTTATCCCACGTGCGCTTGCCGTCGAGAATATCCCCGAAACGCTGCACGAGGATATGCCCCGCGCCCAGCATATTGGTGAGTTCCCCGATCTTCTGTGCGTATGCGATGGGTTGATTGAAGGGATAGGAAAAGTTATGGGAACAGAGAATGGACACATTGGTGTTGTTCGTTTTCAGTTCCTTATAACTGTGACCGTTGACGACGGCGAGATTGTTGTCGTAATTCTCCTGCGACACGAAGCCGCCGGGATTTTGGCAGAACGTGCGCACCTTATTCTTGAAGGGCTTGGGATATCCGATGAGCTTGGACTCGTACAGGACCTTGTTCACCGTTTCCATGACCTCGTTTCTCACCTCCACGCGCACGCCGATGTCGACGGTGCTGGGGACGTGCTCCACGCCGTACTTTTCGCAGATCTTTTCCAGCCAGTCCGCGCCGCGGCGCCCTGTGGCGACCACGGTGTTTTCCGCGAAAATTTCCAGCGTTTTGCTGCCGTCCGCCTTGGTGACGCAAACGCCCTTGCAGGCGCCGTCCTCGATGACGAGAGAGTTGCATTCGTAGTCGAAAAGGATCTCCACGCCATGGTCGAGGAGATATTTTTCAATGGAAAGATAAATGCTCTGCGCCTTTTCCGTGCCCATATGGCGAATGGGACAATCCACCAATTTGAGCCCCGCCTGAATGGCGCGCTTGCGGATCTCCTTCACCTCTTCGCTGACGTTCAATCCTTCGATATGTTCGTCGGCGCCGAATTCGAGATAGATTTGATCCGTATAGTCGATGGTATCCTGCGCCAGCGTTTCCCCGATCAGCTGAGGAAGATCTCCCCCGACCTCGCAGCTCAAAGACAGTTTTCCGTCCGAGAACGCGCCCGCGCCCGAAAAGCCCGTCGTGATATGGCAATAGGGCTTGCAATTCATACATTTTTGCGTCTTGACTTTCGGACAATGACGATTTTCCACCGACTTCCCCTTCTCGACGATGACGATTTTTTTCTTGCTGTCCTTCCTCAGCATCTCGATCGCCGTGAAGATACCCGCAGGCCCCGCGCCTACGATGACTACATCCGTTTTCATGTTCTTTCCCTCCGAAAACTTTTTTGAATTTATCGATTTTTTCGGGTTTTTCCGCAAATCCCGATTCGTTTTTTATAGAACTTCTCGCTGCAATGCCTTTGACGTTACGGCACAAATAATAAGGAAAAAATCCCAAGAGCGTATCTAAGACAAACACTCCAAGCGCTCTTTTACACTCGCCGCAGCGGATTCGCGCCCGATTTTAAATCTTCGTGCGGCGAAAGATCGATTCCTAAACACCGCCTCCAAAAACCTTTTTTGCCGCAGGATTATCCCGCATACACAATCCCGAACTACTTTTGTCGCAGAGGCCCCCTGCGCGCCGTCCCGGATTCTTTTTTGTGACAGGATTGCCTCCCTCCCATAGTCCCGAACTCTTTTTCCTGCAAAAATCGCCTCACGCGC
Organism: uncultured Eubacteriales bacterium; assembly: GCA_905209085.1. Classification (GTDB taxonomy): domain Bacteria; phylum Bacillota; class Clostridia; order Christensenellales; family Borkfalkiaceae; genus Scatosoma. Next base: position 4,916 of record CAJLRM010000011.1, on the reverse strand, counting down.
CGTTCCGAACGCTCTTTATGAGAAATCTCAACGGTATTTTTGGCTGCTTTTCTCCCGCCCCTCTACCGCACGAAAAAACCGCCCGATTGATATACCCCGAGATATTCCCTCGGTCAACCGAATCGGCGGTTGTCGTTTTTGTTTCGTTCTCTCGTCTTTTGGGCGTATTTATGATAACATAGACAAGCTAATATGCGATATAGAACGCCAAAATACCCGCGTCGGCACATATTTGCGTTATTATTATAACACGCTTTTTCCATTTGTCAAGCCGAAAGTCTGTTTTTCACACAGTTTTCACTTTATTTTTTTTAAATGTCAAAATTTAATTTCCAGCCCGTCGTAAGAAACGACGATCCCGTAAGGGCGCGCGGCGGCGACGAGGTCTTCGTAAGCGGCGTTTCCGTTGTGAGAAAAATGATTGATTACCTTGACGGTGTTTCCGTCGATAATCTTTTCCTCTTCCATGCGTGCGAATACCTCGACAGCCGTTTCGAGGCATAAGTGACCGTCCCGCCAGCCCTTTTTAAGCCCGCCTGTACAGTCGAGGGACACGAGATTCAGCCGTCCTGCCTCTTTCAGCTTTTCCCACGATTTTTCGGGCGGCCAGCCCGTATCGTGACCGTATAAAAAGCTCTTTCCGTCCTTTTCGATCCGATAGACGACGGGCGAAGAAAGCGGATCGTGATTGGCTTTTAAGGGCAAAACGCGGTATTCGCCGGCCCGGAACTCCTCGTAAGGCTTGACTTCAACGACGTCCGCACGCCCCGTCATCCCCTTCAAGTCCGTCACCGCCTTGATTCTTCGATACCCGTCCGCGGCGGCGTGATAGTGCAGAGTGCGGGGACAATCCTGCGCGTATCCTTCGCGTGCCATTTCTATGTCTTCCGTATACAGATGGTCGCAATGGCTGTGCGTGATCAGGCAGTCGCGGATCCTTTCCCAATCCATGCCGAAACGATGAAAATGCCAGACGGTGTCCGCGGGGAAATCGAGGAGCAGTTCGTCGTCCACGAGCGCCTGCGAGCGGGAACGCAGATTGCGGCCGCCCTCTCTGCGCGATTTCTCGCACGTTTCGCAGCGGCAGAACAGGGAGGGAATTCCCTCGTAAGCCGCGGTTCCCAAATATTTTATCTTCATAGGGAAGGCTCCGCCTCGGAATCTTCTTCCGGGATATTTTCGGAGAACGGACTGTCTTCCCGCTCCCCCGTTCCCGCGTTTACAAATCGCGGATACTCCCGCTTCGCCGCGCATTTCGAAAAGGCGCTTTCTTCCCGAAGCGAAAAAGAATTTTTTTGAGCGGCGTTCTCTTCTTTCTTTTCGGCGTTCTTTGCCCGCCCCGGATTGTCTTCCCGGTTCCCGTTTGCGTCCGCGTCGTCTTTTTCCCGCGCCGCCTGCGCCCGTTTCGCTTTGCGTTCGTTAGACGCGTACAAAATTTTCAGTTTATAGAAATTGTAGCGCAGAATACAGCAGGAAGGCAGATTGAGCAGCGCGTTGATGACGGCGATGGGAAACCCGAAACAGAGCCAATATTTTAACGGATAGAAGAAGATGATGACAAACCCGACCACGCACAGCGCCAGATGGATGACTTCGCCGTAAGCGGCCTCCAACATATATCTCGTCAGATAGTCGTTATTGAACGGTTCCGCCACCTTGTTTTTATGAAAATCGGTAAATTGTCCGAGCTCGGGGACCTTATCCTTCCATTTTCGGATTTTGAGTTTTTCGTAAAACTTCTTTTCTTTCTGCGATACCGAAAAAAATTTCCTATCGTGCGCGAACCATTTGGCGGGCAGGCGGCGGATCAGGAAAGCGAAAAGCCCGTCCACGGCAATCACGGCGACGACGCTCAGCAGCACCGCCCTTAAAACGAACCAAAAGCCGAACCCGAAAACGGGTGCGGCAAAAATCATATTCGCCGCTGTCAGAAGGCAGACGCACACGGCTATAATCGTGCAATATAAAATCATGCTTCCGCTCCGTCAAAGTCGCCCGCTTCTCCCGCAGCTTTCTCTTTTGCTGCCGGTCCGTAATCGAGCGGCACTTTGTAAACTTCTTCGTATTTTTCTTTCCAAAGCTCGTAATTCTTTTCTTTCATCTGTTCGGCTCCCAATTTTTCGCCCAGCGACTTATCGGGGTAAACGGGAGGGAGGATATGAAGGGTATAAATTTGCAGAGGATAGCCGTCCCCGTCGAGCTCGTCGCCGTGCCGCATGGTGATCAGCATGGGGACGACGGGCACACCCGCGCGATAAGCCATCCTGAAACCGCCGATCTTTAAGGGGCGGGGCTTTCTGTAATTCCACCACATCCCCTGTTCGGGATAGATAAGGATGCTTTCCCCGCGCGTCAAAAGGGTATTGACGGCGGAAAGCATATTCATCATCGTGCGTCGGTTGCTCGACAAGGGCAGCGTGTTGCAGTGCTTAAAGAGGAAGCCGTACAGTCCCGGAAAAGAGGTGTAATTTCCCTCCCGAATCACCTTATACAAATACTTTCTCGGCAGTTCGTTCCGTATCCCCTCGAAGAGAATATAGTTGTCGTACGCCGAAAAATGGTTGCAGGTGACGACGGCGCCGTGTTGAAGCGCGGAGAGGTTTTCCTTCCCCTCCACGCCCTCTATCTGAATAATCCCTTTTTTGATGAGTTTGGTAAAATAATGGTCCCCAATGGTATTGGCAATCGCAGTTTTGATTCTGCTGCCGAGTTTTTTATTGAGATAATCCACCTGATCGGGCAGGAGCGGCTTGGTGGGAGGATCGTTTTCCACGTCCTCGTCAAAGCGCCGCTCGCTCTCGTACAGGGCTATTTTTTCCAGCACCTCCCGTCTTCCGGGGGATACTTTCGTCAAATCCGGCTCCATTGTACACTCCTCTTCGCTTTCGCCCCAAAATTATTCCGCTTCTTTCTCCGTTCTGCCGTACTGCTTGCCGTACACCTTGAAATAGCCGTCCGTCCGTTCCGTTTCCTGACGGGCAAGCGCCTGCAAACCCGACTCGCAGGATTTATCCCGCTCCATATCGGCGAGCGAAAAGTTATCGTAAATATTCTTGATGACGGGATAAAATTCCGTTTTTTCCGCGTATTCCCAGAAATATTCCTGATAGGGGATGTCCGAATAATGCCAGGGCTTCCACGTCATGCCGTAATGCACGATCCTCAGATCCTCTCTGGAAAGCTTATCCTTGGACACGGGAAATTTATTCCAGGAACGCGGCAGCTGCAACACTCTGTCCTGACAAAGAACGTTGAGATAGTCCTCGTCCTGAATGACGGTGAATTTATATTTCTTTAAAAGATCGGCAAAGCGTTCGTAGAAGTTCTCCTCGCGAAAACTTTTCAGATTCATGAGAATCACGCCCGCGTTGAAAAACATTTCGGGATTGAGTCCGTCCACTTCCTCCACGTATTTCTTATACACTTCGAAGCTGTTGACGCCTTCGCAGGGCGCGCCGCCGATGAGATTGTCGCCGAGATCGTAAGAATAGAGCGCGCTGATGTCGCCGAGGATGACCGTATCGCAGTCGAGATAGAGCGCCTTATCGTACTGCGGGAACATTCCCGCGATAAAGATGCGGAAATAAGTGGTGCAGGTATAATAATCTCTCATATGCAGGAGGGAAGAAATGCTTTTCAGTTTTTCCGTCACGTCCACGAAAGAAACCTCGAACCCCTCTTCCGAAAAACGCATGATTTTCTCCTCATAATCGGCGCTGACGCCCGAATGAAGGACGTAGATCTTATAGAGATATTCCCTCGAAGAATTTTCTCTAAGAGAGCGAAGCGTCACGGCAAGGAAGGGAAGATAGTTGTCGTCGGTGGCAAAAAACAGAGGAATTATCCCCTTCTTCGCCTTCGGCGCAGGCGCGGGACGCCCTTTGGCGCGCACAGATTTTCCCACCTCCGTCTTGGCGGGCGTATAAATGCGAGCGTCGGCTTCTCCCCAGCCCGTTCTTCCCAGCAAACCGATTTGTTCCTCTACAAACTCAGAGGCAGCAAGCGATATTTTATTCATAAATCAATACTCCTTTTCCATTTTCATACTTGGATCGCCGCTTTTCGCTTCCTTTCCCAAACAGGAGCGAGGCAAAGCGGACTTTTTTGTCTTGATATTATTTTATCCGCTTTTCGGCAAAATTTCAACCTACTCCAAGCGACCGCCTCTCTACTCGGCATTTTTGCGATTCTACCCCGCTTCACCTCTCCTCTATCTCTTTTTTCTTCCTTTCCGCCCCATAAAGTCATTGAATAATTATAAATATTAAGAATAATTATACATTTCTAATATCCTTTTCGCCGTTTGTCTTGAAAAAACGCCCGATTTCGCTCTCCGAAAAGGGAAAAATCCTGCGAACGTTTCGGCGGAAATCCCTCTTTTTTCGGATGATTTTATCGTTATCAATTAATTTCGATAGGAAAGAAGCTATACAAAAATTACTCTTTATAAATTCCCCGCTCTCGTTTTTCCTTCCGCCATTTGCCCCGACTTTCTCTACTCTGTTTTTGCCGTCGGTAGAGAAAAAGTCCGATTCTACTGTCGGTAGAGTCGATTTTTACCCCTTTTCTACTGCGAGTATACTTATCTCGACGATTCTCATCTTATTTGTCAACGATTTCGGGAAGAAAGATGACATTTGTCACGAAAGGATATTACACCTATTATTTATATACTATACTTCTTCAAGAGATGCAGAATTTTCCAATATGCCTTAAAAAACGTTTCTTCTCACTTCTCAGAAAAAGGAAACGTTTTTCGTCCCCTACTTTCCGATAATTGGAAATTTACTCTTGCATTCTCCTTTTTCTCCCCTCTAAAAAATCGTTCCGCGCACCTGCGGCGACCGAAGAGAAAGAAAGCTAAGTAAGTAAGTAAGTAAGTAAGTAAGTAAGTAAGTAAGTAAGTAAGTAAGTAA
>CAJLRM010000010.1 GCA_905209085.1 uncultured Eubacteriales bacterium | reverse complement strand
GCAAAAACCTTTAATTTTTGCTCATTTCAGTGGTGACCCCAACGGGACTTGAACCCATGTTACCACCGTGAAAGGGTGGTGTCTTAACCGCTTGACCATGGGGCCATCTATATAAAACGCGCTTCCTAAGCGCGGACAATGCAAGTATCGATGCATTGGTATATGTAACGGATTGCTCCGTCTTGTCTTCAATGGTAGCGGCGATGAGATTCGAACTTATGACCTATCGGGTATGAACCGATCGCTCTAACCAACTAAGCTACGCCGCCATTTGGTTGCGGGGGCAGGATTCGAACTTGCGACCTTCGGGTTATGAGCCCGACGAGCTACCTAGCTGCTCCACCCCGCGATATAATGGCATCCCGAACGCGTTTTTCCAAAGGATAGGCGCATTCAAAAGAGCTAATTAATAATACTAAAAACGAAAGGATTTGTCAACTGTTTTTTCACGGATTTTCAAAAAATCTATGAAAAATTTTTTCGTTGCGTTTTTCTTCGAAAAATTTATTCCCTTCTTCGAAAAAAGTCCTTTTATTTCGCGTCTGCGTCGTCGAAGCGATTTTCTAAAAACCTCCGGACGTCGTATCCCTGCTTGTAGATGAGGTAAGTCATCACCTTGGGCGCGGAAAAATCTTTTAAACGGACCTCTTCCAATTTTCCTTCGTCCAGTTCGCCTTTGATCATTTTATAGGGGAGGAAGGAGTATCCGAGTCCCTGTTCGAGATAATGAAACAATTTGGAGGAATTATCCACTTCCAGACGGAACACATAATTTTGAGGAAACAGAGAGCGAATGAAAACGCCCACGTCGCTGAGCGCAAAATTGCACATCAGATAGGGAATATGCGTCAACTGATCCTGTGTGATCCCGTCATGATACTCATTGTTGTTTCTGCCCGTCACCAAAACCAAGCGGTCGGTATCGAATACCTCGCAGACGTACCCCGTGCGCTTTAAGGGAATAGCGGAAAAGACGAGGTCCAATACGTTGTCTTGTAAAAGCTGAATCAGATCGAGAGAGTGTCCCAAAGTCACTTTAACCGAGGTCGTCCCGCTGCTTTTCAGACACTTATCCATCAGCGGACGCACATAGCTTTCATAGGTGGCGTTGATGGCACCTATCGAAAACTTGCGGGTATAAGCGGAAACGGCGTTCATTTCCTCGATAGAGGTATCCTGCAATTCGATGATGCGTTCGGCATATTTGAGAAATATTTTGCCTTCTTCCGTCAGCGTCACCGTCTTGGCGCCCCGCGAAAAGAGCTTCTTCCCCACTTCCTTTTCCAGCTCGCTGATGCGGTTGGTGACGGTGGACTGCGCAATATACATTTGCTCTGCCGCCAGCGTAAAATTCTTTACTTTCGACAAAAATATGAATGTTTTTAATTCTTCCGTATTCATTTAAAAAACTGATTATCCTTATCGATTTTATCTATTCTTTTAATTATTATAACACCGCAAAAGAAGAAAAGCAAGCAAAAAAGCGGCATTTTAAAGATATTTTACAATCGAATTTATCAAATCACACAGCGAATTGACAATCGGCTTTTAAAAGAGTATACTAGAATATATTTATAGGAACGCCGTCGTCCCGCCGCAAGACGTTTTTTGCATACGATTTGCGCAGGCGCAACGAGCGAAAGCGTAATCGGATACTTTTTCGGCAAACGCATTTCGATATTTGTTCTTTTCTCAAAGCGGAAATTTTTTGATAATAGAAAGGCGTTTAAAACAGGGGACGCAGGAGGTAGGTATGGAACTTTCGGAAATTCAAAGCAACGTAAAGAGGATAAAAGCGGAACTCGCGACGGGAAATCCCTTCGGGGAGAAGGTATTGCTGGTAGCGGCGACCAAGACGCAGAGCGCCGACGCGATAAACGCGGCGATCGACGCGGGCGTGGACGCGGTGGCGGAAAACAAAGTACAGGAATTTCGGGAAAAACACGAGTTTTTAAAAGCCTGTCCGCAGCACTTTATCGGACACTTGCAGACGAATAAGGTGAAATATCTCGTCGGAAACGTGGCTCTCTTCCATTCCTGCGACCGCGACGAGCTGGCGTCGGAAATTTCCGCGCAGTCTGTTCGAAGGGGCGTACTTTCCGAGATTCTCGTACAGGTAAATATCGGGCGGGAGGACAGCAAGGGCGGTTATGCCCCGGAAGCGGCATACGAGAGCTATCGCCGGTTGTGCGAAAGGGCGGGATTGAGGGTCCGCGGATTTATGGCGATGCTGCCCGACTCGAAGGACGAGGGACTCCTTGCCGCGCTCGCGGATGAAATGCGCGCTCTGTACGAAAAGGCGAAAGGAGAAAATCCCGACGTCGCGTATCTCTCTATGGGCATGAGCGGCGACTATCGTCTTTGCGTCGCGCACGGAAGCAATATGGTGCGGCTCGGCTCGACGATTTTCGGCGCGCGCGGGTAGGGGGTACCTTCCGGCGGAAAGTCCGGCGGACTCTCTTAAAGGGAAATGATTTGTATGGGAGTTTTACGGATAACCGCGAAAGAAAAAACGACGGAGAGAGAAAGAGCGCGTTTATAAAGACGAAGGAACTCGCGCGCGTTTAAAAACAATCGCCGTTTTTTCTTCTTCCCCTCTGTTCCGCGGAATCGTTCTATCCTTTCTCCCGCCTTTCCCGCCGACGCAAAGCATGAGAATCTTTGATTTTTTCTAAAAGAAACGGAGCGCGGTTATCGTCGAAGCGTCGTTAAAAACAGGGAAACGGTTTAAAAAGGGGCAAAACGGCGAATGTAAACAATAGTTTACGAAAAGTAAATCGGCATTGACTGACAAACGAAGGGGAAAAAGATATACTTAGAAAAAACGCGGGGACGGCGATCGTCCCGAGAGGAGTGTTATGCAGTTTTATCGCAAGTTATCGACGTTGAGAAAGGAAGCAGGGCTTTCGCAGGAACAGCTCGCCGAAAAGGCGGGAGTTTCCCGCCAGACGATATTCAAATGGGAGTCGGGGCTGGCTTCTCCCTCTATGGAAAATATACTCACGCTCAGCCGGCTGTTTTGTGTGTCCGCAGACGAACTTATCGGCAACGAAGCGTTTGCCGCCCGGGAATCGGAGGAAAGCCTCGGAAAAGAAGACGGAAGAACGCCCCAAAATACTTCGGACCAAGAGGACGAAAGGGGCGCGTTTACTGCGGAGCAAGGCGGCGAAAAAACAAGTCGTCAATACCCTGCCGCCTTCTTTTTTCCTCGTTTTCATTATGAATACAAGAGCAAGCGGACCCTGTTCGGGCTTCCGCTCGTCCATATTCATGTGGGAACGGGCCTCTATAAGGCGAAGGGAATCATTGCGATAGGCAATCTCGCCTGCGGAATAATATCGCTGGGAATGCTGTCGATGGGGATCCTTTCCCTGGGCGTTCTCTCTCTCGGCTTATTGGCGTTAGGCGCTTTGGCGGCGGGAGGAATTTCCGCGGGCGCGATTTCCGCGGGTATTTTTGCTCTCGGGGCCGTCGCTTTGGGAGTCGTCGCCGTGGGCGGGGTAGCCGTCGGCGTTTACGCAATGGGCGGGGTAGCCGTGGCTTCGAGGATCGCCGCCACTTCCATGGAAGGCTTTGCGAGCGCTCCTCTCGTCATTGCCGACGGCGCTCCCAAAGGGAGTTATACAAAGCTCGTCTGCGATTTCCAAAGCCTCGTCGCGGCAAGTTCGGAAATGTTTTCCTCCGTTCCGCGCTGGCTGCTGCGCTTTTTCTCCGCAGTGGCATAAGACGCGAAGTGTTTGGAAAATTCTGCGTAGTGAAAAAGCATCGACAGAGCGGAATTATGGGAAAATACGGGAATGTAACGTCAAATGATACGTCTTTTTCATGAAACGCAACTGCAAAGCGCTTGAAATTGCGCGTCCGTTACGATATAATAGAGCCATCTTAACAAAACGAAAGGAGTTATGACGATGAGTTTTGGAAGCAACGTTCTTTTCTATCGTAAAAAGTACGGAATCACGCAGGAAACCCTGGCGGAAAAACTGGAAGTGACGCGGCAGACGATATCCCGCTGGGAAACGGACAGCGCGTTTCCCGATATGGAAAAATTGCTGATTTTGTGCGATCTGTTCCGCTGCGATATGGAAACGCTGGTGCGCGGCGACGCCTCTGCGAAGGATGCCGGCGAATATAAAGCCAATTTGGAGGCGTATGACAAGCATATGAATTCTTTTTGCGCGCAGATCACCGCCGGCGTGTGCTTGATTTTGGCGGGCGTTACGGCGATGCTGTTTCTCCTTTCCGCAGGCGTCAGGGAGGTGGCGGGCGTCGTGACCCTTTTAAGCTGCGTCACCGTCGCCGTGGCGCTTTTTGTGGCGGGAGGCATTGCGCACGAGAATTTTCAGCGGGAAAATCCTCGCATGGAAAAATACCCCGAAAACGCAGTGCGCGCTTTTCGTAGGAAGATGCCGTACTTTATTGCGGGCGCGACGGCGCTCATCCTCATCGGCGTGATCGCCGTGGTGGCGATGACCTATCGGGAGGACTACGCTCCCGCGGGCTGTACGGTGGAGGAATGGGAAAATTTCGCCGCGGCCGTCCTCCTGCTCACCGTCACAATCGCGGTGGGACTGTACGTATACGCGGGAATGCAGTCGGGAAAATACGACGTGAAAAATTATAATAAAGAATGCAGTCGGGAAGGCTTTACGGAGGATCCGGAAGCGGGCGGCGCGGGCGAAAATGCGGAGGAAGGCTTCGACGTTTCCGCAAAGAGCAGAGCGGAAAAGGGAGAACGGATTTCGAGCGCAGTCAGCGGCGCTATCATGCTGACCGCTACGGCGGCATACCTGCTCATCGGCTTTATCTGGAATCTCTGGCATCCGGGCTGGGTGGTCTTTCCCGTCGGCGGCATTCTCTGCGCGATCGTTTCTGTGATCACGCAGGCGGTCTTCGGTAAAAAGTAAAGAGCGAAAAAAAGACCGCTTCCGCGTTTCACGTGAGAATACGCGGCGCAAAAGCCCCGCCGGGAACGTCCGGCGGGGCTTTTAGAAAGAGGCGCGAAAGAAGGGGACAGGGATGCGGCGAATTCAGAAAAAGACAGGGAGATGCGCTGCGGAAAGAAGCCTCCGCAGGCGATTTGACAAAATTTTCGCAATATGATACAATAATATCAAACAGCCGCGGCTGTTTTTCCATAGTATCGGATATACTATGGAAATAAAGTTTTGCCCGGACGGTCTTTCCCCGATCGTCCGTAAAGGCAAAGGAAAGCGGAGTTATGAAAAATCGGAAGCGCAAAAAAATGAGCTGGAAAAAACGCCTTGCCATTACGCTGGCTTGCGTCGTGTTTTTCGTGTCGAGCGTCCTGATCGGATTGCAGCTCGGCGTCATTTATACAGACAAAACGTGGAAGCATTGGTATCCCGATTACGAGAAAGCGGATCTTTCCGCCGTTCTTGCCAAGGAAGAGCTGACGCAAGAGGATTACGGCCTCTTATACGCGCAGACGGGACTGACAAAAATAGGCGTAGACGGCTTGTGGAGCGAAGCGGACGGGAAAAAACGCATCCTGCGGATACAGAATTTCTATTTTGCCGAGCATACCGTCACCTGCAAGCGTTTTAATCCCTATACCTATCTGGAAACGATGGAGAGTCACGCGCCCTATGCGAAGCTGGAAGACGGAGATATCATCGTTTCCGCCACTACCCACGTATCCGGCTGGCGATTGGGACACGCTTGTCTTGTCGTGGACGGCGACAGAGAAAAGATCGCGGAGGCGCTGGGACCGGGCACGCAGAGCTGGATCACCGACGCTTCGACTTTTTCCAATCTCGCCAATTTCATGGTGCTGCGTCCGAAATTCGACAAAGAATTCCGCGCGGAAGTGGCGCAATACGCCAAAGACAACCTGATAGGCGCCGATTATAATTTTTCCATAGGCATCCTTTCGAAAAAATACAACGAAAAGGAGTTTACGCGCACTCAGTGCGCTCATCTCGTCTGGTACGCCTATCGGCATTTCGACGTCGATCTCGATTCCAATGGCGGTCTTGTCGTTACGCCGCCCGAGATCGCCAATTCTCCGTATGTGGAGATCGTGCAGATTTTCGGTTTTCATCCTCAGCAGCTTTGGAGCAAGTTTTAGGGCGGATAAAATAGTTTACGGAGGATAAGGATGACAAAGTGTAAAATCACCGTTTTAAAAAGGGGCTTTGACGAGGAACTCGCCAAAGAATACGGCGCGGAGGGGCTGGGCAGATGCCCGATGTTGCGGGAAGGTCAGGTATTCTATGCCGATTACGCAAAACCCGAGGGCTTTTGCGACGAAGCCTGGAAGGCGATCTATCAGTACGTTTTCGCGCTCTCGCACGGCTGCGGAAAGTTTTACTACGGCGATTGGATCGGAAAAGAGGGCGTGGCAATATGCAGCTGTAACGACGGATTAAGGCCTGTGATCTTTAAAATAGAGAAAACGGAGATCCGTTCGGAAATCGACTATGTTCCTCATTGCGATTGAGTTTTGTATAATAAGTGACGAAGAGAAGACTTTTTGTTGAAAACCAAACAAATTTGTTTTATGCCTTGAAAGCCCGTTTATATATGAGGTAAACAAAGCCCGTAAGGGCGCCTGAGCGGCGGATTGCCGCGGGGACAAGGAGAAGACAAATGAAAGATTTTAACGAACTTTGCAAGACTGTGGAAGAATTGAATCCCGTCGAATACGCCGCCGTATTGGGCAGAGCCTCCCTGCGCATTATGCCCGCGATACGCGCGTTTTCGGAAGACGGACTGGAATGCGCGAAGATCCTCGCCTCCTTCCTCATCGCGTCGGTGTACGCGGACGGAAAACTCGACGAAACGGAGTATGCCGTGATGTCCCCGCTCTTAAAGTCCTTTTTCGGCGAGGATTTCGATTTCGAGGCAGCCAAAGCTTTGACGAAGGCGTTTCGCAAAGAGGGACGGGAATTGAAAAAAGAAGTGGATTACCTCGTGGATTTTCTCGGTACGCTCTCCGAGGAGTTAAAGGCGGACATCATCTTCGTCTGCCTGCTTATCTGCGCCGTCGACGGGAAAGTTTCCTTAAAGGAAAAGGCATATATCAAGCAATTGATGAGATAAATTCAAGCGGACGAAAAGCAAACGGAGCAGATCATTTCTGCTCCGTTTATGCGTTAAAAATTTTTGAGAAATCTTCCTTGCAAGAGCGAACTATTCACAAGAGATTTCCGTACTTTTTCACATAGAGATTCTTCACCAACGTGACGGCGATCATATATCCCGCGACGATTCCCGTCAGATAGAGAAACCAAACGGCGGGCAGGGGGGCGAAGCCGAGAAAAGCGCCTAACGGAGTAAAGGGAATCACCGTCGCCGCGACGCAGCCCGCCAGCCCCGATAAAGTCACGGAAAGAGAAGCGCGGCTTTGGATAAAGGGAATTTTGGGCGTGCGGATCATGTGAATGGCAAGCGCCTGCGTCCACATGGAAAGGATAAACCAGCCCGATTGGAAAAGCGCCGCAAACTGTTCACGCGAGGCGGCGTCGGAGAGGGCGCGATAGCCTGCCCCGCCCATCGCCTGCGGACAGACGATAAAATAGAGCGCCGCAAAGCAGAGAATGTCAAAGACCGAACTCACGGGACCGATAAAGAGCATGAACTTTCCCGTCGAAGAGGCGTCCCACTTTTTCGGACGGAGCAAAAATTCCTTGTCAGCGTTATCCCAGGGCACCGTCGTGCAGGTGATGTCGTACAGCAGATTGAGAAAGAGCAATTGCAGGGATTCCATGGGAAGGAAGGGGAGAAAGGCGCTCGCCGTCAGCACGGAAAACATATTTCCGAAATTGGAAGACGCCGTCATGCGGATGTATTTGAGCATATTGGCGTATACCTTTCTGCCTTCGAGGATTCCCGCTTCCAGCACATTGAGGTCCTTTTCGAGCAGCACGACGTCCGCCGCTTCTTTGGCAATATCGGCGCCGCTGTCCACGGAAGTCCCGACGTCCGCCGCGCGCATCGCTTCCGCGTCGTTGATGCCGTCGCCGAGAAAGCCGACGGAGTGTCCGCCCGAACGCAGCGCCGTGACGATCCTCGCTTTCTGCGCGGGAGAGAGTTTGGCGAAGATGTCTGTCTTTTCCGCTTCTTCAAAAAGCGTTTTGTCGTCCAGCTTATCCACGTCGCTGCCCAGCAGCACCCGCCCCGCGTTCAGTCCCACCTGTCTGCACACGCGAAGCGCCACGCGCTCGTTGTCGCCCGTGAGGATCTTGGTGGCGACGCCGTATTCTTTCAAAGCGGCGATCGCCGTTTTCGCGCTTTCCTTGGGCGGATCGAGGAAGGCGAGATAGCCCATCAGCACCATATCCGATTCGTCCGCGGGCGAACATTTTTCCGCGGGCGCGGGATTGTCTTTGCGCGCCAAAACCAAAACGCGAAGCCCCTGATCGTTGAGCGAATCTATCCGTTGCAGGATCTCCGCGCGCAGTTCGCGGGTGAGCGGCTGCACCTCCCCCTCATACTCGGCAAAGGAACACACGCTCAGCATCTCTTCCGCGGCGCCCTTGGTGACGAGCTGGGTCTTGCCCGTCTTTTCGTCGCGGACGACGACGCTCAAACGGCGGCGTTCGAAATCGAAGGGGATCTCGTCCGTCTTGGAATACCTGTTTTCCAGCCCGCGCAATTCCTCGGCGCCCACAGACTCGGCGCGCGTGCGTTCGATGACGGCGAAATCGATGCGGCTTCTCAGCCCCGTCTGATAATAGGCGTTGAGAAAGGCATAGCGCAAAACGCGCGCGTTTTCGTCGCCGTGCACGTCGAGATGATATTCGAGAATGATCTCGTCCTGCGTCAGCGTACCCGTCTTGTCCGTGCAAAGAATGTCAATGCAGCCGAGATTCTGGATGGAGTCGAGATTTTTCACCACCGTCTTCTTTTTCGCCATCGCCACGGCGCCTTTTGCGAGGCAGGTGGTGACGATGACGGGCAGCATTTCGGGCGTCAGTCCCACGGCGACGGATACAGCGAAGAGAAACGCGTGCAGCCAATCGCCTTTCGTGAAGCCGTTTACGAGGAGCACGACGGGCACCATCACCGCCATAAAGCGGAGCAGGACATGGGAAACGGAGCTGACTCCCTTTTCGAAAGAAGTCGGCTCGCGCTTTCCCTGGGAAAGTTTTTTCGCCGTTCTGCCCAAAACGGTATTATCCCCGACGGCGACGGCAACGCAGGACGCGCTGCCCGACACCACCGCGCTTCCCGCGAATGCGAGCGTGGGAATTTCCGAAAGGGAAAGGAGTTTGGCGTCGTCGGCGTTTCCGAAAGAGGCGCGTTTTTCCACGGGTTCGCTCTCTCCCGTCAATGCCGATTGGTTGACGAAGAGATCTTTTGCGGAAAGGAGCCGAAGGTCTGCGGGGACGACGTCGCCCGCCGCGAGGAGCACAATATCTCCCACGACGATTTCCTCGATGGGCAGCTCGATCGTGCCCTCGTTTTTGCGGACGACTTCCGCCTTTGTCTTAATGAGTTCGGAAAGCCCCGCCGCGGCGCGGCCCGAACGGGTTTCCTGTACGAAGCGTAAAACGCCTGAAATCGTCACCATTACGAATACGATGATGGCGGCGGCGGAATTTTTGTCGCCCACGGGGGCGAAGATGACGTCGGTGAACAGCGAAAGAACGCCGAGCGCCGTCAAAATGGCTGAAAAAGGATTGACGAACGCGCCGAGGAGCCTTTTGAAAAGGCCGTTCTTTTTGCCTTGGGTGGTCTGATTCTTTCCGTAGCAGCTGCGGGAAGCGTTCACGAGGAATTCGCTCAGTCCCGCCGTGGAGGAATCGAGTTTGTCTAATGTCTGGGCGGGGGAAAGCAGAGCGAGTTCTTTGACGCGCGCTTCCTCTTTCGCCGTGTTTTCCGCTTCGAGAGCGGCGAGTTTTTTATTCGTTTTTCTTATCACGGGTCTGTACCTCCTTGGATGTTTAAGGAGAAACGGACGCCGCGCCGCGGTTCCTTGCGTCAGATATGCGCAAAAGGAGGCTGAAATACGCCTTTCCGGCAATATTTCGTCTGTCTTTTTCTCTGCGTCGATAAGCCGTCTGGGTCGGGCGCGGAGCCGCTTCTACTGTCGGACTGCATCTTTTTTACCTCCTTGTATTTTTTATCTATATAAAATACGCGCTAAAAGCGCGGGATTTTTCCGGGTTTTACGTTTGGGCGAGAACGGAATTCGAAGGGGCGAAAGGACATAAAAAGACCGTCGTCGCATACGAGTGCCGACGGCGGTAAAAGACGGAATATCAAAAATCCAAATGCCCGTACGAAGAACGGGGCGAGTCTGAATAGCTATCCCCGAAAATCCGCACGGCAAAAGAAACGCCGTTTGCCGCGTCGATGAAGTTGTACTTGCGATCGGCTTATGTCCACAGCCATGCCTCCGTAAAATTAAGGATACCGCCATCATTTCTTTCGCATCTGCCGAGCGTTGCGCGCCTTTGACATTTTTCCCTCGCGCGCCCTGCGAATGATAAAAATTTTTTTTGCTTACATACTGAGATTTACAGCCTCCAAACAATTTTAAAAGGCGAAATCCCGCTTTTCCGTATTTTGAAAGTTTTTTCCATTCTCGCTTGGCCGCGATCGGCGCGTCCCGCAAAGAAATTTTCTCTCTTACTTCATTATAATCCCCCCGGGCGCATTTGTCAACCGTAAAAGAGAAAAATTTTCGGAAAAAGCGAGAGGCTCGGGAAGTCGCTTGCAATTTTTTCTCGGGTGTGATATTCTATGGATAGAAAACGGCGGAAGGAAGTGCGTTTATGAGAGCGGAGTATACGATGATAACGGGCGCTACGGGCGGACTGGGCGGCGCGTTTGTGCGCCTCGCGGCGAAAAGCGGGGAAAATCTCATTCTGACGGGCAGATACGAAGGCAAACTGCGGTTGATAAAGGAAAAAGCGCTCGCGGAAAACGCGGGAATAGACGTGCGGATTTTTGCCTGCGATTTGGCAGAGGAATCGGAGCGGAGCGCCATGATGAAAAAGATCGCGGAGGAAGGGTGGAAGATCGGAAGGCTCGTCAACGTCGCGGGTGCGGACATTCAAAAATCTTTCGAAGAATATACGCAGGAAAAAATTTCTTTTCAATGCCGCGTCAATTTCGAGGCGGCTGCGGCGCTGTGCCGATTTGCCCTCGGCAATAGGGCAAAAGAGTTGGAAATCGTCAATATTTCCAGCGTGTCGGGGATTTGTCCCATGCCCTATTTCGCCCTTTACAGCGCCGCAAAAGCGGCTTTGACCTCCTTTTCGGCGGCGCTGAGAGAGGAGATGAAGGGAAAGGGGGTAAAGGTGACGGCGGTGCTGCCCGGCGCGATGCCCACCCGCGCCGACGTGAAGGAACAGATTGCGGGACAGGGCGTGTGGGGAAAGCTCGCGGCAAAATCTCCCGAATTCGTAGCCGCAAAAAGCCTGCGCGCGGTGGCGAAAAATAAGAGAAAGATCATTCCCGGGTTTTGGAACAACGTCATGAACGTGGGAACGAAACTCGTCCCGCTGTCCTTGAAACTCCGATTTATCGCTCGGCGTTGGAGCAAAATTTCCAAAGACGCGTTTTAAAGGGGAAAACGGAAAAAGAGAAAATCGGGAATTTGGCGAAAACAAAAGAAAAAAGGGGGCGCAGATTTGATAAAGACAAAAAAGGAAAAGAAATTCGCGTATTATACCTATCTTTTGCAATGTCGCGACGGAACGCTGTACTGCGGATTTACGGGTGACCTTGAAAAACGCTTGAAGGCGCACGGGGCGGGAAAGGGCGCAAAGTACACCCGTTCCCGTCTGCCCGTTCGGCTCGTCTATCGAGAGAAATTTGCCACGAAGAATGAAGCGATGAGTCGGGAATACTTCATCAAGAGAATGCCCCGCTCGAAAAAGCTCGCGCTCATTGAAGAATATGAACGCAAAAAGTAAACAAAGCTTGGAGTGTCAAAGACTTGTTTGTGCAAAAAGGCATAGTACAGAAGAATGTCCGCAAATTTAAGGGCGGAGCACGACCAATGTTTTTTACTCGGATTTTTCACTCTTTTTACTATCTTTGAAAGGTTCCTGTATTCTTTTCTGCTATATAGTACATTTTTTTGAATAAGACAAGTATTTTGTGTGCTTTCACATGAAATTTTCTTTATGTTCTCCGCAATGTGCAGCGCTGCAACAGTAATGCGAATGGTTATTTATTTAAGAAACAACATTCCGCGCAATTTGAGCCGGGTGTCTTTCGAAAAAATACCGGGAAAGAGAAAAAAGAATAAAAAAACCGCCTGTTTTTAAGGGAAAAATCCTTAAAAACAGGCGAGGCAATTTGGCGCAGAAGGCGGGATTTGAACCCGCGCTACGGTTATCCCATACTACTCCCTTAGCAGGGGAGCCCCTTGAGCCACTTGGGTACTTCTGCTTAGACTCCGTTCAACCAAAACGCTATAATACTATACCATATTTTTTCTGCATTGTCAAAGCTTTTTCGCGGTAAAATAAAAAATTGTTCGGCTTTTTATCGCAATCGGCAAGTTACAAATATACCGGAAAATTTTTCGGAGTAGTATGGTCGGCTATCTTTTATACGCTATTTTCCTCGGTTTTCCGTTTTGTTGAAAAACGTTTAAACATTATAAATATCGAGAGCGCTTTTCCAAGCAGCTCTTCTATTTTTTGTCTTAAAAAGTTTCAAAAAGTAATGGCGGGGGGATCGTGGAGAGAGGAAAAATACGCCTAAAATACATTTATGCGAAAAAAGCCTCGAATCGGCAAAAAATAAGAGCCTGAGTCCTTGCGAAAAGAAAAAAAATGTGTTACAATAAGGATAAGTATCGGTAAAAATTTTTCGGGCGTCGGAAATTAAAAAAGTTCGGAATAAGGAAGTGAAAAATTATGAACATCTGGCACGATATTTCCAAAGAGCGGATCACCGCGCGCAGTTTCGAATCTCTTATCGAAATTCCCAAAGGCTGCAAGGCGAAGTACGAACTCGATAAAGAAACGGGGCTTTTGAAGCTGGACAGAGTCTTGTATACCTCTACTGTATATCCCGCCAATTACGGTTTCATTCCCCGCACGCTGGCGGAAGACGGCGATCCTTTGGACGTCTTGGTGCTCTGCGGGGAAACGATTTATCCCATGACCCTCGTCAATTGCTATCCTATCGGCGTCATCAAGATGATAGACGGCGGTTCGCTGGACGAAAAAATCATCGCCATTCCTTTCAAAGACCCCACGTATAACAATTATTACGACATCCACGAACTGCCCAACCACGTGTTCGACGAAATGATGCACTTCTTCGAAGTATATAAGACGCTGGAACATAAACAGACGACCGTAAAGGAGATCTGTCACCGCGACGATGCGGTGGAAATTATAAACAAGTGCATTTCCATGTATAAAGATAAATTTGAGAAGTAAATAATTTTCATAAAAAACGCATAAACGCGCGCTTTATTATTTTTTGCATTCCCCGGAAAAGCCTGCGAATCCGACAAAATTCGGGCGGGAAAGAGAGCATAAACGAAGGGTGCCGCGAATGAAATAAAGATAGAAAAGACAGCGAGGAGAAGGGAAATGAAAGAACTGCTGGCAGTGATAGATATGCAGAACGATTTTGTATTCGGGGCTTTGGGAAGCTCGGACGCGCAGGCGATTCTGCCCGCCGTCGAGGAAAGGATCTCCGCGGCGCGTCAGGCGGGAAAAACGGTGGTATTCACCCGCGACACGCATGGGGAGGATTACCTTTCGACGCAGGAGGGAAAGCGTCTGCCCGTCAGACATTGTTTAAAGGACAGCGAAGGGTGGCAGATCGTCGGGGGACTGCAAAAATCGGGGGACAAGGTATTCGATAAACCTTTGTTCGCAAGCGTGGAACTTGCGGAGTATATCCGCCGCGAGAACTTTGAAAGAGTGGAATTTATCGGCGTATGCACGGATATCTGCGTCGTTTCCAACGTGCTTTTGACGAAGGCGTTTTCTCCCGAAACGGAAGTGAGCGTCTGCGCAAAGTGCTGCGCGGGAACTTCTGCGGCGGCGCATGAAGCCGCTCTTTTGACGATGCGTTCCTGTCAGGCGCAGATCGAGTAAAAAAACGAAAAAAGAACGAAATTTTCTTTTGTTGAAACGAAATTTTTGAATTTGAGGCACAAAAAGCAAATTGTAAAAAAAATATTGAAAATTCATGCCGAAAAAATTGAAAAATCATATTGACAATACGTGAAAAACAGGGTATAATATAAAAGAATAAAATCGGTGTAAATATTTGTAATAACGGGATAAATATGGGACCGGTAAAAAATGAAAAATATCAGGAGGCTTCGGATGAAAAAGAAAGGCAGAATCTGCGGGGCGATCGGCTTGATCCTTTCTCTCGCACTGGCCGGCGGTACCGTCGTCTATGGAACGATGTTCCATGGCAACGCCGTCGGAAAAGCGGAAAAGCCGTTCGGCGGCGCGTCGACGGGGAACATCGTCGACAATTGGATCAATCAGGAGGGGTTTGACAAAACGAAAAAATTGGTGGACGAATCGGCCCCGTTGATAAACGGCGAGGAAATTAAAGACGCCGCTTACAGTTCGTTTTCCGCTTCGTATTCAGGAAGTACGACGTCGGCGGTAAAGGACAAGAACACCAATCGCGTTACGTCCGTAACCATACAGCTCGAAGGCAAAATTTATACGGACAAAAACTATACATATCTCAAAGAAGTAGAACGCACGATGTCCGGTCGCGAAGCGAAAGTTTCGGTTTACGAGTATGTTTACAGAAAAGAAGAGAACATGGCGTTTTCCCGTACCAATACGGCCTCCACGCCTCAGACCGAAGCCGTAAACGATCTGCTGCTTCTGGATAAAGCGGAATGGGCGAGAATATCCAGCGCAGGGACTGACGCGCAAAACGTAGTTCTGCTGTTTTCCAACCTTTTTACCGCCGTCAGGGAAGGGAACGAATGTTTCATGAATATATTGACGGGCGAATATTATTTCGATCTCGCGCCTCTTTGTACAAAAGGAGAAAAGGGCACCTGCACGCTTACGGCCGGCACTTGTCCTACGATCTATTATTATATGGAAACCTCCTCGAAAGACTCTCCCGATTATTATGGGAGCTCGACGATGGCGCTTCACTATTCCAACCTCAATAATACCGAGGTGAATATACCCGATTCGTTAAAGGATTCGAAGGCATGGGGAGGGAACCAGCAATGAAAGAAAATATAGCGGAAAGACCCATGATTCTCAAAAAGAGAGTCCAAAAAGCGCATTCCAAAGCCGAATTCGTCGGAATGCTCTATCTCATCGGCACGGTATTTTTAGCGGTCGTCGCATTCTTCCCGTTCGTTTACGGCACCTCGGTCGGTTCGATGGGCGTCGTCAATTTCTGGAAGCCTTTTTTAGAACTGAAAAACGTCAGGGGTTCCTACCTTCCCGTTTGCCTGAACGCGGGCGTAGCGGCGCTTTACGCGATCATGCTGCTCACCGCAGTCATCAACGTCATCAGATGCCTTTCCAGGCTTAGCCGCCTCTTTAAAAAGAAAGCATCGAAGCTCAACGGCTTCAATCGAAACGCCATAGCGATGGAGGAGATGGGAAAAATTTTCTCCGGTACATATTGCTCCATCATCGTGTTCACCTTTATGATTCATCTGATCGCGGGCGCCGGATTTACCGTTTTGTTCTATTTCGCTTTGGCGATAGGACTTATCGTTCATTTCTGGGCGGGGCTGGTCGGCGGCAACGTCAGTCTGTTCACCGTGGGTGAAAACGTGGCGGAAGAAAAACGCACGCTCGGAAGACTCGCTCCCTTCTTCCGTAATATCGCTCAGCTCGTGTTCGTCGGACTGATCATGTATTTCATTTCCAGGACCAATTTGATGCTCAACGCGCTCAAATGGCTGGAAAAAGGCGCCTTCTCCAATCTTTTTAAGGGCGCCAAAATGGATCTCGTCTATTACGGCGTCATTCCTCTCGCGCAGCTTTTCGCGTGTATCTGGACGATTGTGCTTTTGAAACACGCCACCGCGCCGACGGAATTCCATCGCGACGGTATGCAGGCTTCCGGCATGAAGAATTTTCGTATTTTCTCCATTCTGCTCCTGCTGACGGCGGGCGGAACGTTCGCATTGATGTGCGTGGCCGCTTCCAAACGCACTTATATCATGCCGTCCTTAGGCACGCTGTTTATTGCGATCATCGCGGCCGCCGCTTTGATCGAGGAATTCTGTATGTGCCGCCTGCCCAATGCTAAGGGTAAGCTCGCGGAAGAAACGAAGGAAAAAAAGGTCGTCGGGGAAGAAGAGGTGGAGATCGATCTCGATCAGCCCGTCGCGGCGAAAGAGGAAAGTACGGAAACTCCCGAAAACGGAGAAGAAGCGCCCGCAGCAGTTCCTGCGGCAGTTCCCGCCATGTATCATATTCCTTTGCAGTGCATTTCTCAGCCGGGCGTATTTATGCAGCCGAACGGTCAGCCCGTGATGATGATGCCCATGGTGGCAGGACCGCAGATCATGCCTCCGATGGCGCCTCCCGCGCCCGAAGGACAGGAAAATATGCAGCCCATGTACGGATATTCCTATGCAAATCCTTACGCCAATCCCTATGCAAATCCTTACGCATACGGTCAGGGACAATATTGGGCAAACGGCAGACCTTACCGTCCGTTCACTCCCTATCAGTACGTGCAGGAACCCGCGGCGGAAGAGCCTGCGGAGCCGGAAACGGTTGCGGAAAACAAGGCGGAAGAACCCGTTGCGGAAGAGAAGACCGCACCCGCTGCGCCTGAAACTGCGAAAAAACCCGATTTGAAAGAACGCAAGGCGAATCTCGCGGCGGATAAAAAATCCCTCCGTGCGGAAGCGGCGATGGCGAAAAAGGAAAACAAAGCGGCTGCGGAAAGAGCGGCAGTCGAAAGGGCTTTGGCTGAAAAATGGATGAAGAAAGCGAAACAGCCGGTGGCGGAAGAAGCGGGGATCGCGGCTAACGCGCCGACGGACGCAAAAGCTTCCGTCCCTGCGGAGAACTCTGTTCCCGCGGAAACGCCCGCCCCTGCTCCCGTAGAGGTATCCGCTCCCGCGGAAGAGCCTAAGCCGGCGGCGACTCCCGTCACGACGATGGCGCCCGCTTACGTACCCGCCCTTCCCAAGGAAGCGGTGATGGAAACGTACGCATATCAGCGTCCCGCTCAGCCCGCGCATAATCCCATTTATCCCGAAGCGATGGATTTGACCGAAGAAGACCTGACAAAGCCCCTTCCTCCCAAAAAATGGACGGTCACTTGCCCCGATTGCGCCATGAAACTCACGGTAAAGGACGGTGCGTTTGCATATCGTTGCCCCGAATGCGGCGGCGTATTCCAGCTTCGCAAAGTTTTCAGAGCAAAACAAAAGACCGGGAACACCGAAACGATGTAACAATTCAATCCGAAGCCTATAAGAAGAAGGCGATCCTCAAAAGGGACCGCTTTCTTTTTTGCTCTAAGGGCGCGTTACAATGGAAAAATGCGCTTTCGAAGAGTTTTCCATTCAAAAAAGTTTGAGGGACTATTTAAAAGATCCGGTCCGTATGTTGTCGGGCGGATTTTTAAACGGGACTTTATAAAAAAGTTTTGTGTGTATCGGCTACCGCCTTTTTACCGAGCGTCCCTTTTAAAAAATGCGTCGCTCTCCGGCCGCTTAAAAAACGCTTTCGATGGGAGGTGCGCCGTAAAAATTGGCGCGAACAAGGTGCAGAATTTAAGCTATAAAGCTCAAAATAATGACAATTTTTAGAAAAAGCCTATTGACAAAAGAGATAATAAAAGGGATAATTTGTATACTTTAAATAATTTTGGAGGTCGTTATGAAAAGAAAAATTTTAAAAATGCTGTTGACAGGGCTGCTTGTGCTTTCGATGGGGCTGGGCGCTTGCAGAAGTGGAGAGGACGGCAATTTTTCCTCTTCCGACTCTTCGCCCCGGGATTCCTTTTCTCAGATAAGCTCCTCCTCTCGGACCGATTCGTCGTCCGCTCTGCCCGACGTTTCCGCTGTGGTATTTGCCGATTTCTCCTGCGTTTACGACGGTCAAGTGCATACGATAACGGTTTCGGGGCTGCCCGCAGGCGTGGAAGCGGTCTATGAAAATAATAAAGCTAAGGACGCGGGAACGTATCGGGCGACGGCAAAGCTGTACGCGGGCGAAAAGCAGATCGATACGCTGACAGCGACGTTGAAGATAGAAAAAAGGGAGGCAAAAGTCGTCATCGACGATCAGGCTTCCATGCTGGAAGACGTGAAAGAACTGACGTTCACTGTCGAAGGCGCTTTGGAAGGCGACGAATTGAATATAGAGCTTTCCGTGGAAAAGACGGAAAGCGGCGTCAAGCAGATCCGCGGAACGTACTCCAACAAAAATTATACGGTGACTTTTTCGGGCGGGGAATACGTGTTTTCAGAATATCTGTTCGATAGTTCGGACATGAAAAATTACAGCGCGCCTTTCCTGCCCGGTTATGCGCCCTTCGCGCTCTATGACACCTCAGTATTCTCCGGCGCCGTCATCACGAGCATTTCCTTCCCCTATTCGGGGCTTGCGGGCGGTTATACGGCAGATTCGCCCAATCTGTATATGCCCGTTTACGTCGTTAAATCCGATTTCAGCACGCCGCAGTCGGAATGTACCGTCGAAAACGGCAAAAAGATCAATCTCGATTTTACGGGCAAACTCGGCGGCGTATCTGCGGGAGATTGGCTGACCGCCGATAATCTTCACATAGAAGTCGGCACGGAAGAAACGCTCGCTTTCGGCGATGCTCAGATGGCGGTTTTGCCGATGTTTTTGAGAGATAACGCCGCATATGGTTTTTGGAACCGCATTTTCGGAACCAAGGGGCAGAACAATCATTCCCTCATCTTTAAGATCGCCGGTTATAAGGCAAAGGCGAAGGAAACCGCAGATGCCACATATATTTCCTTTTTAGGCGACAGCATTTCCACCTATGCGGGATGGTCGAATAACGGGAAATATAACGCCACGATCTCTTCCAATGCCGTGTGGTTTCCCAACTCCAATTATACGGGCGCGGATATGGCGGTGGAGAAAACGTGGTGGTATCAGACGGTCAAGGCGCTCGATTACGCGCTCTGCGTCAATAATTCTTGGTCCGGATCGCAGGTGACCACCTCTCAGACGTACAATGTGCGGGCGAAGAATCTGCATAACGCATCGGGACAGGCGCCTGACGTGGTGGTGATTCTAATGGGCGTCAACGATTATGCGGCGGGCGCTGCCGTGGGAAATTACGACGGCGCGTTCGCGCCGCCTCTCTCGCCCGGCAATTTCAGTGAAGCATACGGGCGGACGGTCGCCAACATTCTCGACGCTTACGAAGGCGTGGAGATTTACTGTTGCACCTTTTTGCCCGACAGGAAACGCTTTTCGGGCAGCGTCAATCAAAACGGCATTGAGGAAAGCGCTTACAACGAATCTATCAAAAAGATCGCCGGAAACATGGGAGTGAATCTCATTGACCTGTATGCGGACAGCGGCATCACGCCGCAAACAATTTCCGCCTACACGGTGGACAGACTGCATCCCAACGCGGCGGGAATGCAGCGGATGAGCAACATCGTCGCCGAGGCTTTAAGAAACGGACAAACGGGGAAGAACGCAGCATAAAGTCTGTCGGTGAAAAAGAGCGCGGCGAAAAATAAAATAAGACCGTTTCCCAAAGATAGTCTTCGGAAACGGTCTTTTCAAAACTTGGAAATCCGTTCTATACGGTTTCGAGGCTTTTAAACAGACGGACGGCAAGCACGGTCATATCGTCTTTGGCGGTGCCTCCGTACAGCGTCACCGCCTGTTGCAGCAGGGTATCGGCAAGCTGTTGAGGATTGGAAGCGGGGATCTTTTTAAGCGCCTCGTATAAATCGGAGGAAGAGCCGAACGCGGAGGTGATACCGTCGCTCAAAAACAGCAGCACGTCGTTTTCCTGTAAGGTATAGGAGGACGCGTCGGGATGCAGGGATTCGAGTATCCCCAGCGGCAGGGAAGCACTCTCTAAAATACGCAGCGTATTCCCCGAAAGGATAAATCCCAGCGGCGACCCGATTTTGACGATGTCCGCGGCGCCGCTGTCGAGATCGACGACGGCGATATCCACGCACGCGAAGGTTTCCTCTCTGCTGAACGTCAACAGCTTGTTGATGGTGGAGAGAACGAGGGAGGAAGGCATCTTGGCTCGGTAAAAACTTTCGAGCAGGGAGATGGTGCTTTCGGAGATACGCCGCGCGTATTCTCCGCTGCCCATGCCGTCGGACAGGGCGATCATGAACCGCCGCTCGTCTATTTTGATGACGGAATGGGTGTCCCCGCTGGCGGTTTCGCCCGTCTTTGTCAAAGATGCTACGCCGAAAGCCGCGTCGAAATAGGGTTTCTTGTGCAGAATGCAGCAGAATTTATCTTTGCTGAGCGTCAGGCGCTCGGAAATGATCAAGGGCATCCCCAGGACATGGGACGCGATTGCCGCGATCTTTTTGACGTCCGCTTTTCCGAAGGTGATCAGGGAAAGGGTGATATTGTCGTCGTCGCCCGCTATCAACACTTCCGAACAGACGATTCCCGCTTTCAAAAGCGAGATGTTGAGCTGTTTTTCCTTTTCCGAATAGATATTCAGCGGTTCGCTCTGTTCGAGCGCGATATTTTTTAATATCTCGCTCACGCCCTGCGCCTGATTGGCAAGCAGTTGTCTGCCCGAGGCAGCATTTTCCGTTTCCAGCATATATTTGCGGTAATCGCCTATTTGACGGTTGACCGCATACAGCACGCCGCTTTGATTGATACAGGATTCCGCGAGGTCTGTGGGAATATCGATGAGGCTGGTCTTGCCCTTCGCGCAGCCGATGTCGATCAGCTTGTTTAAGCCGTTTTCCAAGCCGTGTATCATGCAGGTGCGGTAATTGACGCAGGATTTGCAGACGCTCTCGATGACGCAGCCGCGTATGTATTCCTTGGCGCCTTCCTCGGCTTCATTGGTGCCCAGGGCGGCAAAGGTGGTCTGTATCTCCCGAAATACGCCCGAGATTTCGAAAAGCTGTTCTCCGATGGCGGCGCGGTTTCGGTTGATGGCGATGCGGGATAGGTGCTTTTCCCGATAGAAAACGAGTTTATTTTCCATCTTCCGTACCAGCGGCGGCGGAATGAGCAGAAATAAAAGGCAGGGAATGAGCGCGGAAAGAATGGATTGCACCAGGAGCGAAGTGGGCATCGAATACAATCCGTCGAAATATCCGTAGGAAAAGAATACGGCTAAAAGGGCCAGCACAGCGGGCAGACGTCCCATTTTGATGAAGAGGACGACGGCGACGCCGTAAATAAAAAAGCGTTCGGGGGAAATATCTCCGACGAGTGCCGGCGGCAGGCTCAGCGCAAAAGCGCACACGAGGGCGGTGGCGTCCTTTGTCGCGCAGGCAAAGAGCAGTAAAGCGAAAAATGCGATACCCATGTAAGCGACGACGGTCGCGGCGCGGCAGATTCCCACGCCGATGAGAACGAAGAAAAGAACGGAAAAAATAATTTCTTCCGCTTTCAGACGGCACTTCAACAGCTTGTTTAAAAGCGCTTTTAAGGCGACCGTCAGCATGGCGGAAAGCAGAAGGATAAGCCCCGCGAGAATGGTTTTCTGACTGATGGAACCGAGCGCAAAGGGCAGTTTTAAAGGAATGTTGTAGGGAACGAACGGAGAGAACGCCACGAACAGCACGAGGGACAAAGAAACGCAGACGAGCGGCAACACCGTCGCCTTCTTTTTAAGCCTCCTGTATACGCAAAAGAGGATACATAAAATCGCCGCCTGTCCCGCATAGACGGGCAGGTATTGGATAGAAAAGCCCGAAAGTCCCGACACGACGTAGAGCAGACAGGAAACGACGGGATGAAGTCCGCAGGAAAGCATGGCGTAGAGGAGCGCCAGTGAAAAGGGCTCGCCGTTGTCGCCGACGTAATACAGGCAGAACATCGCCGTAAAGCAGAGTATGTATAAAAAAACGGTGGAAAAATTAAATTTTTGTTTTTCGTTCATACGATTCTCCCGTCTGCGTTTTTTCTTTCGAGGCGGCGGATAGATTTTTGTCGTTCGCTCATAGAGGTCCTCCGATTTGTCTTTCGCCCTCCACTATAACAAAAACGGCGGCGCGGAATTTGACTGTTTTTGCGCTATTTTCGCTTTTCCGCGCGAAATCGGCGAAACTCTTTTTTATGCGGGAAAAATGGAACGTACGAGAGCCGCGGGAGGGCGATATTAAATCGGGAGTCTTTGAAAAATTTAGAAGTCTTGAACAATATTAAAACGGAAGCTTTTAAAATTTATAGATCCTGACGACGAAGGGGCGGAGAGTTTAAAAGAAATTGAATCTCCCGACGAAGTCCCTATTAAAAACAGGGGCTTATCCGGTCATATTCCTATTTTTAAAAGCAAAAAAATATTGCGCAAAGGGCGAAAAATCGGTACGGGGCAGGCAGCTCCGTACCGATTTTCGGATATATGGGGGAAGATGATGAAAAACATCGTATAGGCTCTGTTAAGGCGTCTGGGAAAAGCCCAGGCTGATGAGTATCGCCTTATTTACGCGGTTCATGGTGGCGGGAGGAAGTTCTCCTATGCGTTCTTTGAGCCGCCTTTTGTCGATGGTTCTGATTTGTTCCAAAAGGATGACGCTGTCCTTGGCAAGCCCGTAGGCGGAGGGCAGCTCGATATGGGTGGGGAGCTTTGCTTTGTTGATTTTGCTGGTGACTGCGGCGGCGATGACGGTGGGGGAGTATTTGTTCCCGACGTCGTTCTGAACGACGAGAACGGGACGGATACCGCCCTGTTCGCTGCCGACCACAGGCGACAAATCGGCATAATAAAGTTCTCCGCGTTTAACGTTCATATAAAACACCTCTCTCGTAAGAAAAAGACTCCCTTAGTGCATTATATGTAAAGGCGAGCTTTTCCTGTTCAATACAAGTATCTCCCGCCGTTTATCGTTTTATACTGTTTTAAAAGGATTTTTTTGGAAAAAGAGGAGTTTTCTCCCCTTCACGTTCAAAAATGGCCGCAGGGAGCACAAAAATATAGGCAGAATTTCACTTTAAAACATAGTTCTCGTCAAAAATTTACCGTTTGGTTACAAAATATCGTAAAATTTTTTACAAACGGAGCGTATAATAGAAGACGGCAAACGAAGCCGCCGAAAAACAAAGGAGTATTTTTGAGATTTCGGAGATCGAAAAATCAAAGCAGAAAAGTCGGCTCTTGCGGATAAAAACGCAGTCGCGTTTTGAAAAAGTGTCTTTTGTGCCGTTTTTGACGAGAAATTTGGGGGAAGGGGTAGACAGCGGAGTAAAATTGTGGTAAAATAGGAAAAAAGAAAACCCTTCGGGGAGAAGTGCTATAAAATGCGCCGCGAACGGGCATACTTTACGCAGGAGAAAGGTTTATGAAAATAGGAATGTTGACGAGCGGCGGGGATTGCCCCGGACTGAACGCAGTGATGAGGGCGTTTGCGAAATACGCCTATTCGCATATCGAAGACGTGAAAATTATAGGATTCCTCAACGGCTATACGGGACTCATCGAAGGCGATTTTGAAACGTTGGCGGAAAAGGATTTCGAGGACCTGCTTTTGGCGGGCGGCACCATGCTCGGCAGCAAGCGCCAGCCCTTCAAGCAGATGACCGTGACGGATGAAAACAACCGTTCGAAGCTGGATAAAATGAAGGAAAACTACAATAGATTGGGCTTGGATTGCCTCGTGACGCTCGGCGGCGCGGGCACCCACAAGACGGCGGCGCTCCTCGCGGCGGAAGGCTGCAACGTCATCGGTCTGCCCAAGACCATCGACAACGACATCTGGGGCACGGACGTCACGTTCGGATTCAATTCGGCTATGGAGATCGCCACCGAATGTATCGACCGTATGCACAGTACCGCCGCCAGCCACGGGCGCACCATGCTGGTGGAGGTAATGGGCAATAAAGTGGGCTGGCTCACCTTATACGCGGGACTTGCGGGCGGCGCAAACATCATCCTCATTCCCGAGATTCCTTACGATGAGGACGCCGTGGTGGCGGTTCTCGAAAAGAGGAGAAAGGCGGGCGCGAGGTACAGCATCGTCGCCGTCGCCGAAGGCGCGCTGAGCAAAGAAGAAGCGTCCTTGAAGAAAAAGGACCGCCTGACCCTTCGCGCCGCGCGCGGCGAAACCACCGTCACCCAGCGTCTGGCGCGGAATATCGAAGCGAGGACGGGCGTGGAAACGCGTACGCAGGTCATCGGCTACTTGCAGAGGGGCGGCTCTCCCAATCCTTATGATCGCGCTTTATGCACGCTGATGGGAAGTTATGCGGGAGAACTCGCCGAGAAAAAGAAATTCGGCGTCACCGTGGCGGTTTCGGGCGGAAAAGTCACCTATAATTCGCTGGCGGATATCGCGGGCAAAACCAAGAGCGTCCCGCCCTCTCATCAGATGGTGAGGGCGGCAAAGGCGATAGGCGTCAGTTTCGGGGAATCGGACCCGACCCGTTCCCTTTAAAAAGTTAAGAAATCCGTATAAATAAAGAACATCGGCGACAGATACAAGGAGTAAAAAATGAAATACGCGATCATAGACATCAGTTCCAGCAGCATTTCTCTGCTGGCGGCGGAAGGAGAAAAGAATTTCGACATACTGCTGAGGGAGCGGGAGAATATTTCCATTCTCCACTATATGGAAGGACGTAACCTCTCCGAACGGGGTGTGGAAAAATTGGTGGAAAACCTCAACAAGATGAAGGAAATCTGCAAAAAGACGGGCGTGGAAAAATGTTACGTCATTTCCACGGCGTCCATGCGCAACTTCGAAAATTTCGGCTGGGTGACGTCGGAGATCAAACGTCGGGCTGCGGTTAACGTCAATCTTCTCGACGGACAGGAGGAAGCGTATTGCGACCTCGTTTCCAACGAGCAATATAAAGCGCTCAATCGTGCCGTCCTCGCCGATATCGGCGGCGGCAGCATCGAACTTTGCGACCTCACCAAGGACAATCCCGAAGCGCTCACGTATCTCGATTTCGGCCCCATTCAGATCAGCCGCAAGTTCGTCAAACATATTCACCCCGACGAAGCGGAGACGAAGATCATTCAAAAACACGTCAAAAAGAAGCTGGAAAAATCGGGGCTTCCCGGAGAAAGCGCCTTTGCGACGGCGGTGCTTGTCGGCGCCACCAATCGGGCGATTTACGACGTCTATTGCGATTATTACGACGAAACGGAAACGGGCGGCGAAAAGCGCATCGAATACGACAGACTGAAAAAGCTGTGCAAACATCTCGTGCGTTCTTCGGACAGGAGTATGCTCGTCCTTAAAAACGCGCCCGAAAAAATTTATACGCTGACGACCGCGGCGGTGGTGCTGAGGGCGATGCTCAAATATTTCGGCGTCGCCAATATCGTCGTTTCCGATTTCGGCGTCAAGGAGGGCTATCTCGCTTTGGTGACGGGCGGAAAATGGCAGGGTGTAGAAACCGATCTCCAAGAGATTCCCGCGGCGGATCGGGAGGTTTTCTTGGAATCCCCCGAAGAAAAAACAGAGAAGACGTCAAAGAAGAAATCTCTCCGCAAGGCGGAGAAAGCGGATTTCGAATCGGTGAAATCGCCTGAGAAAAAGTCCTCTTCCCACAAGAAAAAGGAAGAAACGGAGAGAAAATCATACCTTCCCGAAGAGCAGTCCGCTCCGACTCCCGCCTCTCCCGCCCGCAGGGGACGTCCCCGTAAAGTGCAAACGGAAGGAGCGCCCATATCTGCGTCTACGGGGGAAGAAGGACAAGATACGACGCAACACTCCCAAAGGACGCCGCGCCGCCCCCGCATAAAGAAGACGGAAAATCCCGCGGTCGAAACGAGCGCAAACGAAGAGGAATCGGCGCCCGTCAGGAGAGTCAGACGTCCTCGCGCGAGGAAAGCGGAGAGCTCCGCGGGCGAAGAGGGAATAGAGGAAAAAACAGACACGGCGCCCGTCAAGAGGATCAGGCGCCCGCGGGTGAACAAAGCCGGGATGCCTTTTAAAGAGAGTTCTCCGCTCGAAAAGGAAATACGGCAGGAAATAGCGGCGCCCGTTCAAAGTCCCCGGACGGAAGAGGGGAACGAAGCGAAGGAGAACGCCGTTGCAAAAACGGACGAGAACGCAAAAACGGAGGAGAAGGAGGAATAATCGTGGCGAAAGGAGAAAACGCCTTCGTAAAAGGCATTTACTGCAACAGGGAATACTCCTGGCTGCAATTTAACCGACGAGTTCTCGATCAGGCGAACGATCTGACCAATCCGCTCTTGGAACGCTGCAAATTTTTGGCCATCTTCTGTTCTAATCTCGACGAATTTTTCATGGTGCGCGTGGGAAGTCTGCTCAACGAGAGCAAGCTGGATCCCGCCGCGCGCGAGAATAAGACGGAACTCACCGCGGAGGAACAGGTGAACGGAATCCTGGAAGTCGTCAAACCGCTCTATAAGGAATGTTCGGTGGTCTTTTCGCGCCTGAAAGCGGAGCTTGCGAAAAACGGAATGCGCATTCTGCGCCCTAACGAACTGACGATCCGCCAGCGCGCGCAGTGTGAAGCGCATTTTTTCGAATCCGTACTCCCCCTTCTCTCGCCCATGGTGCTGGACGCAAAGCATCCCATGATCCGCTTTGAAAATAAACATCTTTACATGATGTTCGAGCTGGAAAAGGAAGAGCGGGATATGTTCGGCGTGATGGCGATCCCTCCCGCCGCGGAGCGCCTGTTCCGTATCGAGGGAGGCAAGAAGATCAATCTCGTTACGGTGGAAGATCTGGTATCGGAGTTCGGAGCGTACGCTTTCCCGGGATATACGGTGAAGGGAAAGGCGATGCTGCGGGTGACTCGCAACGCCGATTTCGATACGAACGTGGACGACGCGGATCTCGAACACGATTTCGATTTTTCCAAATATATGAAGCGAAAAGTGGGAATGCGCTCGACGCTGGACGCCGTGCGCTTGGAAATCGACAAAAACAGCGACCGCCTTCGCTCTTTCGTCCTCAAAAATCTCGACTTAAAAAAATCTTTCTGTTTTAAGGTGGAGCACTATCTCGACTATAAATTTCTCTTTTCTCTGGGCAAATATTTCCCCGAGGAAAAGCTTTCGATACTTAAATATCCGCCTTTTAAAGGCCGCGTCGCCTCGGAGCTGATGCCTCCCGTCAGCCTGATCGAGCGCGTGAAGGAACGGGACGTGTTTCTCGCCTATCCGTTCGATTCCATGGATCCGCTCGTCCGGCTTCTCAACGAGTGCGCGGACGATAAGAGGGTGGTTTCCATCAAAATCACCATCTATCGCCTGGATAATCATTCCCGCATCGTGGAAGCGTTGAAGCGGGCGAGCGAAAACGGCAAAGAGGTGAC
Source organism: uncultured Eubacteriales bacterium (assembly GCA_905209085.1). GTDB lineage: Bacteria > Bacillota > Clostridia > Christensenellales > Borkfalkiaceae > Scatosoma. The sequence goes on along the minus strand of CAJLRM010000010.1, from coordinate 42,981 downwards.
GGTGGTCATCGAACTTTGCGCGCGCTTCGACGAAGAAAACAATATGTATTTCGCGGGCATCTTGCAGGAGGCGGGCTGCACGATCATTTACGGAATGCAGAATTATAAAGTGCATTCGAAAATCATTTCCGTGCTTTTGAGCGAGAACGGAGAGATCGGATACATCACTCACCTGGGTACGGGCAATTACAACGAGAGCACATCCAAACAATATACCGACCTCAATATCATCACGGCGGACAGAGAAATCGGTGAGGATGCGGCGGCATTCTTCCGCAATATCGCCATTTGCAATACCGAATATCATTACGACAGACTCTTAATCGCGCCGCAGGGCTTGAAGAAAGGGCTTTTGAAATGCATCGACGAGCAGATAGAGCTTGCCAAAGCGGGCGGCTCCGCAAGCATCGTAGCCAAGATGAATTCGCTCACCGATCGGCAGATGATAGATAGGCTCTATCTCGCGGGCAAGAGCGGCGTCAAAATCTCCCTCATCGTAAGGGGAATCTGCTGCCTTTTGCCCGGGATCCCGGGCGAAACGGACAATATCCGCATCGTTTCCATCGTGGGCAGATTTCTGGAACATTCGCGGATTTATTGTTTCGGGGAGGGCGCGGCCCGAAAAATGTATATTTCCAGCGCGGACCTCATGACCCGCAACACGGATAAAAGGGTGGAAATTGCCACGCCCGTGCTGGATAAACGCATCGAGGAAAAGATATTCCATATGCTGACGGTGATGCTCTCCGACAATATCAAGGCGCGGGTATTTTTGCCCGACGGCGGGTACAGAAAGACGGAACAGGTGGGCGTCGGCATCGATTCCCAAAACGAATTTTTGCTCGAAGATTGATTTTTAAAGAGAAGGACGTATTGAAATCCGGCGCTTTTTCGGCGTCGATTAAAAGCCATCCGTTTTACGGATGGCTTTGTTTTTTTATAAACATATCTTTCAATCGGAAAAAAAGGGACGATGGGATTTTCTGTACTGCGTGGGCGTCATGGAAAAATTCGTCTTGAAGAGCTTATTCAGCATCTGAATATCCGAAAAACCGCATTCCACGGCAATATCGATGATTTTTTTATCGGTGGTGGACAAGAGTTCGATGGCTTTTTGCATTCTCAAACCGTTGATGTAAGCGCCCACCGTGGTGCCCGTATAGCGGCGGAACTGATGGGAAAAATGATAGACGCTAAGACAGGCGGCGCTCGCCGCGTCTTCCAAGGAAATTTTTTCCGCGAAATGCTCCGCGATAAAGTCCCGCGCCTTGACGATAGAGGGCGGGAAGAAGCTCTTTTGCTGGCGAAGCTGCAAATAAATATCCGTGAGCAGGCTGTAAATGCGCACGGAAAAATCGGCGAACAGTTCTTCGTCCTCGAAGGGATGAGTCTTAGTGCCGCACTCCATGGCTTCGGGATGTTTCTCCAAAAGCGCGTGAATGGCGTCCAGCTCTTTGATAAACGCGGCGGGACGGAAATTGGAGAATACGTATTCCGTACAGCGGACGAACGTTTCGTAAAATTCGGGCAGCGCGGGGCCGTTGCAGTGCAGAAAATAGAAGTTCCAGCCCGCGTTTCCCGATTCGAAATGATGGGGCAGATTGCAGTCTATAAAGACAAGATCTCCCGGACGCAGCTCGTGAGTGCGTCCTAAATAGGTGAAAGAGGCGCTCCCGCTCACGGTATAATTGAGGAGATAGGTATAGTATCCCTCTCTGTCCAGGCGGTAGGCGCCGCCCACGATTTCGTGCCCCGTCATATCCATCACGTAGCGCAGGGGATTGCTGCTGCTTTTGCCCGTGTATTGATAGGAACGAGTCCCCGATTGAAAGTTTTTTTGAATGTTGGCTTTGAATTTCATATAGAACGACAAGATAATATAGTATTCTGACAAAAAACGGTCTTGCTTTTACACCGCTCTTTCTCTATACTTAATTATAGTATAAACGAAAAAGTTTGTCAAGAGTTTCTTTTCAGCTTGAAAAATTGCCTTATGGGGGAAGAAAAGCCCTGAAATATTACAATTGGGAAGAAAATGGCAGGCGATTACTCGTTTTGAGAAAATAGAAATAAAGGAGAACGAAAATGAAAAAGCGTAAAATTTTGTTGTTTTTGCTGGCTCTCGGGATGTCGTGCACACTGTTTGCGGCTTCCTGCGGCACGGTTGTGGACGGAAGCTCCGATTCTTCTTCCGCTGTTTCGGAAAGCGCTTCGGAAAAAGATTCCTCGTCCCCATCCTCTTCCGGCAATGCTTCCTCGGAAACGTCCGACTCCTCGGGAAGTTCGTCCGAACAATCGTCGAGCGAAAGCTCCGATTCTTCTTCGGATTCTTCTGTCGATTCATCCTCGGAGGAAAAGGGAATGCTGGACGGATATAAAATCGTAAACGGCGGGTACAGGGAAGCGACGAAAGCGTCCGTTATCTCCTCTTCCGCAAACGCGCTGGCGGTGAAAAAGGAAGGGGAATTTGTTTACGGCAGTCTTCAAGCGACGGTCAAACTGTCGGGCGCCCGCGCGGATAACGGCATCGTTTTCGCTTTAACGGACGGCGGCGCGAATACATACTGGGAAAACGGCGTTTCCTATTATTTCTTTTTCGTCAGCCTTTCGGGGACGGCATATCTCGGCAAGGTGTCAAACGGCTGGACGGTCTGCGGGGTAAAAACGCTGGCGAATTACGATCCTTCGGGAACCTACCGTTTGAAAGTGACGAGGGACGACACGACGATCTACTGCTATGTGGACGGCGAATTGTATCTCTCCTACACCGATGCGAATCCCCTTTGGGGCAAGGGCTACGGGATGCGTGCCGGCGCGTCGGGGGTGGAGTTTTCCGATGTTTTGTGTGAATCCGAGGAGGCGTATACCCCCGAGGCCGCAGCCGAGTATCGGGCGATTTCGGGCAGCCTCGTGAGGGCGGCCGGCGATATGGCGAAAACGAAGGAGGCGACTCTCGCTCTGCACAATACCGCGCGTTTGGAAAACGGGACGTTTACGATCTCGATAATGCCTTCGTCTTCCTCGGATAACGGCGTGATTTTCGGCGCGGACGATGAGGCGGACAGCTATTATCGCTTTTATTTGAGCACCTCGCGGTACGCGGTGCTTTCCAAGGTGAGCGGCGGCACGGAAACCATGTTGCAGCGCGGCGTTTTGTCCGCGGGCTATACGCCTTCGGGCAGTCACCGCCTGACCGTCGTGCGGGAGGAGGGAAAGATCTCCTGCTATTTCGACTTTACGGACGCCGAGCGGATCTGTTACGCTTCCTATACGGACGCCGAGCCTTTGACGGGCGCGCGGATAGGGATAAAAGCGGGCGGCGCGGGCACGCTGTATTCGGCTCCCGAAATTAGCGCGGGCACGCAGACGCGCAGCGCGGAAACGCTGTTGTTCGGGCATTCGTATATGGAAATGTGGACGGATTATAAAACGGATTTCCCCGAATATTCCTCCATCGACAATATCGGCATCGGCGGTTCGGTGGCCTCCCATTGGGAGGATATGATCGATCAGGTGACGTCCTATGCGCCCAAACTCGGGATATACATGATCGGCATCAACGACATTTCGGGCGGCGTCGCGGCGGAAAAGATCGCGGACAGCGCGGAACGGATGCTGACGGAAGTCAAAAGACAGCTGCCCGATTTTAAGGTGGTCCTCGTTTCCGTCAATCACTGCCCTTCGAGAAAGGCTTATACGGAACAGATTGCCAGAACAAACCTGCTTTTCCGCAATCTCGCCGCCTCTTACGATTGGATCTATTATGCGGAAACGGAGTATCTGTTCTGCTCGGACAAAACGGATCCTACCAGCTCGCAAAAGTCCTATTTCACGGACGATCTGCACCCGACAAAAGCCGCTTACGGCATGATTGCCGAATCGATCAGAAGCGCGGCGGCGGGGGAAAATCAGCCCGAAAAGGATCCCACCATAGACGCCGAAAAGCTGGCTTCCGCGCGGGCGGCGGCTCTGCGCGGGCTGGATGCCTACTCGGAAACGGCGCTTCGGGCGGCGGAATGGAAACAGGCGCGGGCGTTGTACGAAGACGCGAAGCAAAAGATAGAGGCTTGCGGCACCCTCTTACAGATAGAAAATCTGGATTTGTCGGAAGAGCTGGACGCGCTGAAAAAGATAAAGAACAACGCCAGATATGTGACGGAGCATCTCCTGTCCGCGTCCGATCGCTTCTCGCTTTCCGCAGAGGGCTGGACGAAGACGGAGTCGGGCGGCATCAGGATGAGCGGATTCGGGTATGCGCTCGACGCCACCGCCGTGTATCGGGATACGGAGGTGACGTTCCGCCTCGACGCTCCCACGGGCGCGGTGGCGGTCGGCGGGGTATTTCTGAGAACTTCTCTCTCGGGAAATACGGGACTCAACGGCTATCTCATCAATTACGTGACGGACCTCAACTATCTGCAAGTCTATTATTTCCAAAATTGTTACAATACCAACGGCAGCGCGATCACGCTGCAATACATCGGCGGCTGGGTATATCCCGGCAGCGTGACGGGAACGCTCTTTCACGCGGGCATTTCGGGCAGCACCCTGTATCTGACGACGCAGGAAGATTACGAGAAATACGGTTTTTCCTCGGCGATTATCGTCGATCTCACCTATAACGGCACGTATGAAGTGTATCCTTCGGGCTTTGTCGGCGGCATCACGTGGACGGAAAACGTCGGCTTCGATCTGACGCTCGAAACGGTGGCGGACGAAAAGGTAAAATCGCTGGCGTCGGGCTGGACGCAAAAAGATCTGACGGCCGCCCTGAACGCGGGGGCTTCCGCTTCGTTCGTTCCCGAAACGCCGTATACGGTAAACGACGACGGCAGCATTTCTATGCCCGCCGATCAATGGTGGCTCTTGGATCGGCCGATGAACGACGCCGTCTTGGAATTTAAAGTAAATAAGGCTTCGGAGTCGAATATCGATTTAAGCGGCGTTCTGCTGCGCGCCACGCAGACCGAGAATACGGGTCTGGACGCTTACCTCGTAAATATCCAGACGGCAAATAATTTCGTGCAGGTGTTCCGTTATTCCAATTGGTTTGCTTCCAACCACAGCGCGGGAACTTTCGTCTATCTGGGCGGCATCGTCTGTTCGGATCTGGGAAAAACCGCCGAAGGAACGACTCTTCGTTTGTCGATAGAGGGCGGCGTTCTCAAAATTTGGTGGGCGGACGAATACGCGGCGAATCCCGCGGGGGCGGGTTGCCTCGCGGTCGATCTGACGGCGGGCGGCACGCTGCCTCTCCTCGAAAGCGGCAGCTTCGGACTTTCCAATAACTGCGCCGCGCCCGCGACCCTTAACATCGGCTATTACGCCGTTCCCGACGCGGAGGCTTCGAAGGAGCCGTCTTCGGGGGACTCCCTGCCTTCTGCGGGGGAAACGGCGGACGTAAAGAGGCTTAGGGCAGAGTAAAAAGTGCGGGAATAAGAGAAGTGTGAGAGTAAAAGAATAGAAAAAGGGGGCGGTTCTTAAAAAAGAATCGCCCCTTACGTTTTTGGTTTTATTGCCCGTTTTGGACCCATTGAATAAAATCGTCCGCAACGCCTTCGGGATTCGCGCGCCGCGTTTCTTCGGCGATGGCGTCATAGTATTCCAGTTCGTGAATGAGAATGGGGATCTCTTTGCCGAAATGCGCGCGGATAACGCCGCTTTCGTGCAGCCGTCGCGCCGTTTCTATGAGGACCTCTATAAATTTTTCCGTGACGAGGGGCGGCTTGCCGATATAGTAGCCGTTTTCATCGTATTCCTCCTCGCCGTCTTCGTCCTCTTCCTCGCATTTATATCCGTTCTCTTTTCGCCATTTGGAAACGACCGCCGCCGTTTTTCCTCTGCCGAACACAAATTCCCTGTTTTGCAGCCAGAAGGCATAGTTCCATCTCGCTTCTCCCTCGTCCGACGCGTCCTCCACGGAGTCCTGGAAACACGCTTCCGTGTTATAGCCCACCGTTACGGTCGGCTTGTTCGGATCGTCGCACTCGTCGTAAACAAAAAAAGAGATCGCATAAATACCTGCTTCCGTCCAATTCTCAATCGTCTTTTTGATTCCCTCGTATAAAATTTCCGTAAGATCCGTCATGATTTTTCCTCCCTGCCGTTGTCTTGAAGTAAGTATAGCATAAGAAAAGCGCAAAGTCAAGGCTTAGACTTCTTTCGACGTCGGGGGAAAAGCGGAAAAAAACGGCTGCGCCGCTGCGCGCCGTAAAAAACGGATTTTGGCGTCTGCGCCGCTTTTTTGGCTCGCCTGTTTTCTCCCCGTGTGAACGCTTGTCGTTTCCGCTTTTTCCGCCGATTCGGAAAGGGGAAAGAACCATAGAAAAAAGAAGGGGGCGGGAGGAGGAAGAAGGCGCTGAAAAAGGACGAAAAAATAGAGCCGCCCCTTTGTCGAAAGATGTAAAAATACGTTCGGTCTTTGTTGTAAACATTCATTTTTATTTGACTTCCGGGCGTCCTTATGATAAAATAATTACTATCGGTAAAAATTATAACGATTAGAAAAACGAAAGAGGAAATTTTTTTCAATCGTTGAATCACGGGAGGAACTATGAGCAGACTCAGTATCATCACGCAGAATAAGGCGCAAGCCACCGTGGAAGAGTTGTACAAGGATGTGGAACGCCGCATCAGTGCCAGCCCCTCGGGACTCTGCCCCGTGGACATGGCGGCGTCTTTTTTGAAGATGTGCCACGCCCAGTCCTGCGGGAAATGCGTTCCCTGCCGCATCGGCTTGGGAACGCTGGAAAAGCTTTTGGACGACGTTCTGGACGGCAACGCTTCGCTCGATACCATCGACCTCATCCAAAAGACGGCGGAAAGCATCTATTTTTCCGCGGATTGCGCCATCGGCTACGAAGCGGCGAAAATGGTGCTTAAAGGCATCGAGGGCTTCCGAGACGATTTCGTGGAGCATATCGAACACGGGCGCTGCAAATGCGCGCTCAATCAGCCCGTCCCCTGTGTGGCGCAGTGTCCCGCGGGCGTGGACATTCCGGGCTATATCTCGCTGGTGGAGGCGGGACGCAACGCGGACGCGGTGCGCCTCATCCGCAAGGACAATCCGCTTCCCGCAGTCTGCGGACTCATCTGCGAACATCCCTGCGAAGTCCGCTGCCGCCGCAGTATGATGGACGCTTCCATCAATATCCGCGGCTTAAAGCGTTTTGCCGTAGAGCACGCGGGCGACGTGCCCGTCCCCGCGCCCCTGCCCACGACAGGCAAGAAGGTCGCCGTCATCGGCGGCGGTCCCGGCGGCATCTCTGCGGCGTATTATCTGGCGCTGATGGGACATTCCGTCACGTTGTTCGAGGCGAAAAAGAAGCTTGGGGGAATGCTTCGTTACGGCATTCCCAGCTATCGCCTTCCGAGAGAGATTCTCGACAAAGAGATCGCGGAATTGATCTCGGTGGGGATCGACGTCAGGACGGAAACTCCCGTGGGCGAAAATCCCAGCATTTTGGATTTAAAGAAGGATTACGACGCGGTATACATAGCGATCGGCGCGCAGACGGATAAGAAGATCGGCATCGAGGGCGAGGACGCAAAAGGCGTTTTGTCCGCGGTGGAGATGCTGCGCGGCATCGGCGACGACGAAATGCCCGACTTCAAAGGCAAAGACATCATCGTCATCGGCGGCGGCAACGTGGCCATGGACGTGGCGCGCTCTTCCATCCGTTTGGGCGCAAAGCGCGTCCGCATCGTCTACCGCCGCCGTCAGGTGGATATGACCGCCATGCGCGAAGAAGTGGAGGGCGCCATTCAGGAAGGCTGCGAAGTTTTGGAATTGCAGTCCCCTCTGCGCATCGAAAAGGACGCGCAGGGCAAGGTCGCCGCGCTGTGGGTCAAGCCCCAGATCATCGGCGCTTACGATAGAGGCAGGCCCAAGCCCTGCAATTCGGAAAAAGCGGAAGAGCGGCTCGCCTGCGACAGGGTGCTCGTCGCCATCGGGCAGGGTATCGAGTCCCGCAATTTCGAAAAACACGGCATTCCCGTCAAGCGCGGAGTCATCGACGCGCTCAATTGGAGCGGCATCAAGGACATTCCGGGCGTATTTGCGGGCGGAGACTGCGTCACGGGGCCCGCGACGGTCATCCGCGCCATTGCGGCGGGAAAGGTCGCGGCGGCGAATATCGACGAATATCTCGGCTTCCGCCACGAACTCAAAGTGGACGTGGAGATCCCGCCCATTCGTCTGGACGACCGCTGTCCCTGCGGCCGCGTGAATATGACGGAGCGGAACGCGTCCGAGCGCAAAAACGATTTCAAATTGATGGAATGCGGCATGAGCGAAGAGGAGGCGTTGCAGGAAGCGCGCCGCTGCCTTCGCTGCGATCATTTCGGTTACGGTATCTTTAAAGGAGGCAGAGTCGAAAAATGGTAAATCTGAAAATCAATAATATTCCCGTTTCCGTCGAGGAAGGCACGACGATTTTAAACGCCGCCGCCGCCGCGGGCGTATCTATTCCCACCCTTTGCTTTTTGAAAGATATCAACGAGATCGGCGCCTGCCGCGTCTGCGTGGTGGAGATCAAGGGCAAGGAGAAACTCATTCCCGCCTGCAATAACGAAGTGAAAGAGGGAATGGAGATCTACACCAACAGTCCCAAAGTCCGCAACACCCGCAAAATCAACGTAGAGCTTATCCTCTCCCAGCACGACGCGCACTGCGCCACCTGCGTGAGAAGCCGCAATTGTTCTCTGCAAAATCTCGCCAACGATCTGGATATTATCGATCAGCGCTTCGAAAAGGAATTCGTCAAGGCAAACTGGCCTAAGGACTTCCCGCTCGTGCGCGACGCGAATAAGTGCATCAAGTGCATGAGGTGTATCCAGGTATGCGATAAGATACAGGATATGCACGTTTGGGACGTCACCAACACGGGCTCCCGCACGACGGTGGACGTTTCCCGCGGCCGCAGGATTAAAGAAACGGACTGCGCCCTTTGCGGACAGTGCATCACCCATTGTCCCACGGGCGCGCTGAGGGAAAGGGACGATACGGACAGAGTTCTGGATGCCCTCGCGGATCCCGAAAAGATCACGGTGGTGCAGATCGCGCCCGCCGTGCGCGCCGCATGGGGGGAAACGTTCGGGCTTCCCCGCGAGTTCGCCACCACCAAACGCCTGGTTTCGGCGCTCCGCCGCATGGGCGTCAACTACGTTTTCGACACTAACTTTTCCGCCGATCTCACCATTATGGAGGAAGGCAGCGAGTTCTTGAAGCGCCTGCCCGAAATCAAGAAATCGGGCAAGCCTATGTTTACGTCCTGCTGTCCGGGCTGGGTGCGGTTTATCAAATCGCAGTATCCCGGGTACGTTTCCCGCCTCTCGACGGCGAAATCCCCGCAGCAGATGTTCGGTGCGATCGCCAAGAGCTACTATGCCGACCTTTTGGGTGTGGATCCGAATAAAATCTTCTGTATCTCGGTGATGCCCTGCCTTGCCAAGAAGCACGAGTGCGCGCTTCCAAATATGAACGACGCGGGCGCGGGACAGGATGTGGACGTAGTGCTCACCACCCGCGAGGTAGACAGGCTTATCCGCGCGGAACATATCATCCCGCAGGATTTGAAGGAGGAGGAATTCGATACTCCGCTCGGCGTAGGTACGGGTGCGGCGGTCATTTTCGGCACGACGGGCGGCGTTATGGAAGCGGCGCTGCGCAGCGCGTATTTCCTCGTGACGGGCAAGAATCCCGATCCCGACGCTTTCTATGCCGTGCGCGGCATGGACGGCTGGAAGGAAGCTAAATTCGACGTGGCGGGCACGGAAATTTCCGTCGCGGTGGCGCACGGCTTGGGCAATACCCGCAAACTGATGGATGCGATAGAACGCGGCGAAGCGAAATACGATTTCGTCGAGATCATGGCTTGTCCGGGCGGTTGTGCGGGCGGCGGCGGGCAGCCTATCCACGAGGGCGCGGAGTTGGCGGCGGAACGCGGCGACAATTTGCGTAAATTGGATAAAGAGAGCGCTTTGAGATTCTCGCACGAAAATCCTTCCGTCGTCAAATGTTACGAAAACTATCTGCAAAAGCCGATGTCGCACCGTGCGCACGAACTTCTGCACACCGACCATAAGGCATGGCTGATGCCGGACGAACCGAAAGAATAATTCCCATACGATAAAAAAGAGAATCGGACTTTTGAAGTTCGGTTCTCTTTAGCTTTCAAGGCAAAAAGTAAAGGATAGAAAAGCGTTTCTTCAACGGACAAAACAGGAAAGGCGGTTTAAGAGGCGGGAACGTAAGGGTATTTAATGGTTTATGGACCATGCGACCGCCGACATGACGTTAAATGTCTATACGCACGTCATGGACGAATTTAAGAGAAAAGAAGCGGCAAAATACAAACTCTTTCCCGATTTTCGGATTTAAAATGGGACAAAGCTATTGAAAAAAATATTAAGTATGATATAATAAAAATAATAAATACAATTTGAGGAAAAATATATATGATTTTTATTAGTTATTCTCATGGTGAGCAGGAATTGGTTCAAGTTATAGCGTCGAGGCTTTCTGAAATTTATGGAAAAGAAAAGATATTTTATGATGAATGGTCTATTCAACCTGGCGACGGGATTATTGATGAGATGAATAAGGGATTAAACAAGTGTAAATTCTTTTTTTATTTTGTATCAAAAAAGAGTGTAGAGAGTAAAATGGTTGCATTAGAATGGCAGAACGCTTTATTAAAATCCATGAGAGAAGATGTCAAATTTATACCAGTTAGAATTGAAAATTGTGTAGTTCCTCCCATATTGACTCAAACATTATATATTGATATTGTTACCTATGGCATAGAAGTAGGCATAAGACAAATGATAGATGTTATAGAGGGGAATAATACTTTTAAGAAGAGCGATTCGTCATTTAGTAATTTGTATTGTCTAATAGATAATATTTCTCCACAAGAAATGATTATTGAGATAAAAGCCAAATATTATTTAGAACCACTTGCAAAGTTTATTTTCTTTTTTAATAATGATATGGAAAAATTGCATTTTAAGCTTCTTGATGAAAATGAGTTTTCGGGAGGATTAAATAGAGCGGTAAAGTTTGATAGTTTTATTTCGGATTGCTATTTTATGGGCGGACCAACGCCTATTACCCCAGAGTATTCTTTTAAAGTCAAAGTATCTACGCAGGACTCCCAACCTTTATCTCTTAAAGGGGTTATGCATCAAGAAGGTAAACACAGTTTTAGAGGTGTTCCAATAAAGAAATGAGGATAACAAAAGGGTCGCGGCAGATTCGCCGCAACCCGTTATTTCTATGGCGCAGAGAAGAGGATTTGAACCTCCGGTAGGCTTCAGACCTACACACGATTTCCAACCTTTGAAATAGATTATGCGTGCTATAACAAAAATAAAGGGCATACCCTCGTAGGATATGTCCTTTGTTTTACAGTATAGAAAGATAATTAGAAGCGCCGTAAACTACATGCATAATCGTTATGGTTTCCGTTGCTTCGTTCACGGTGTAGAAAATCAAATAATTATCCACGACAAGCCGCCGATACTCACGCTTTAACGGGATTTCGGAAATATAGACTTCTCCGCATAAGGGAAACGTTTCTAACCGTTCAATCTGTTCTAATATCTTTGTATTTAGGTTTAAGGACGCAGAGGGAGCACATAAATCGATTGCGATATAGTTGAGTATTGAGGAAATATCTCTTTGCGCCTTAGGCGTTAAGTCAACGTAATAACTTTTCATGCTTTGTTCTTAACTCCGTTAAAAATTCCCTCGCGGAAATGGTAGGCGCGCCGCTGTTAAGTTCGTCCTCGGCTTCTTTGAGATTTTTGTATAAATCAAGTTGCGCCATTGAACGGGTATAAACTTCCATGCTCATAACGACCATATCGCCGTATCCGTTTTTCGTAACGAAAATAGGCTCGTTGGCGGCTCTGCATTTTTCGGAAATTTCGGAAGTGTTTTTCAAATCTCTGATCGGAATAATGTGTGCCATAAAATAATCCTCCTTTAAGTGTGGTATTATTATACCACACTTTTTATTATATGTCAAGAGGTTAGAAAAAATTTATTTTAATGAAAGCCTTTTGTATAGTCTTTTTTATTTAGTTACAATATTCGGAAATTCGTTTTTGTATGTATTCTTGATTGACTCCGTAATCAGTCCAAAAGGTTATAAGAGGTAAATTTGCGGCTTGACATATATCTTTTACTTTATAATCTCTTGCTATTCGTGCTTTTTCGTTGTGTGTTTTATCGTTTATTTCGATTAATAAGATTGGCTCATATTTATTGTTGAAAATTGCAAAGTCAATATTTCTATATAGTTCGTTTTGATATTTATGTTCATCTGTTCTTTCTATAATGGAAGCTAAATTTATTTGAGCTTGTAAAATATATTGAGCGGGTAAACTTTGTTTAAAGCGGTGTCTGACGTTCTACTACAACATAGACGCGAATTTTTCTTTGCCGTTCTTTAAGCTTGTCCGCTTTTACAAAATCTTTTATAGTGATGATGACAGCGTGAAAAATGTGGTATCGCTGAATAGCTCGGTAGAGTATAGCTATATGCTTATCCCGAAAAGTATGTTTACCCGCTATGACAGTTACACCTATTCATGGCTTACGGACGATTTGCCGCTATTAGAAAATTGGCGATATATTCAGCGTCATAGATTACATTTCTTCTATGGTGACAGAAATCTAAAATCAAAGGAATTGCCGACGTTCAAAAGAAATCTCTTGGAGGTGATAGATCGTGCGAAAAATAAAAAATAACGTGTTTATGGTGTTAGCTCTGTTGCCGCTTGTATCATATCTTTTATGTATCTTTCGCGGCGGCTCCGTGCCTGAATTTGTTTCTACGGTACAAACCGCATTCGGAGATTTCGGCGCGTTCTTCAAGCCCATAATAACGCCCATGTTGACGAATTATGTGACTTTATCGGATAGCGCGGGCGTGTTGTTCTTTTGTTGGCTGGTCGGGTATTACATAACGCTTTTATTCGTGTATATCGTTTTTTCTCTCTTTACGTTTTTAATTACCATGTTTTTAGATAAAATTGACAGCATGAAAGGAGGCAGAAGGTGAAAGTAAAATATAAAAAATTTTTAATCGTGTGCGGCAAGGTGTTTATGCTGGTCTGCCTTGCGGCTTTTGCGTTGTTGTGCGTATTTTACTATGCTACCCCGAAAGACAAAGCGCAGGCAATTCAAGTAAACGCAGAGGAAACGGTCGCTTCGGCAACGGATTTAAGCAAATATCCGACGGTGAATTTAATATCTTATCCTTATGTGGATAAAAGGACCACTATAAACGGAGTTACATTTACCGTCAATAATGACGGGACTGTTAACGTAAATGGAACTGCTACTGCTCGTTGTGATTTTTCTTTAAGCGGCGAGAAGCGGCAAAATTCACGTTGTTCCCGAAGTTCTAAAAATCGTGTGTAGGTAAAAAACGGCAAAACAGCATGAAAAAAGAGTTACGGCAAAATCGCTGTAACCCTTATGTTATATGGCGCAGAGAAGAGGATTTGAACCTCCGGTAGGCTTCAGACCTACACACGATTTCCAATCGTGCTCCTTAAACCACTCAGACATCTCTGCATCTATTCGGCTTCCCGTTTCGGAAGCCTTTTTATATTACATGATTTCACAAAAAAACGCAAGTGTTTTTGACCCGTTTTTTCAAATTTCTTCGTAAAATCTTGATTTTTCAGCCGGCTGTTTCCTTTGCGCCCGTACTGTTCTCGCCTTCCGCCTTATAGCAGTCGCAGGCGGCGCCGCTGGGCAAAAATCCCGTATCCGAACATTTCTTGCATTTATACTGCGGCAAAAGCTGCTTTTCCGTGATTCCGAGCGTTTTTAAGATCTCCTTCCGTTCCTTTTGTAGCGCTTCTTTTTTCTTTAACAGGGCGGGCAGCGTCTGAGGCTCGAACACCTCCGCCTTCGCCTGCGCGATCTCCATTCGCGCCAGCTCCGCGGCGATTTCTTTGAATCTCGGATTCGCATTCGCCTTTGCGGCGTATTTGTCCGCCAAAGACTGCGCTCTCTCGCGCAGCAGCGCGTAGTGCCTTTCCCGGTCCGCCCGCTGATTGACCGCCTCGACGACGGCGCTGGTATAAGTCTGCCTCGCCGCCGCGGGCGCCTTTTCGGGAATCTGAGAAGGCTGCGCGATGCCCGAATGTTTCCAGTCGGATAAAATTTTGTTCATGTAGGGAATGGGATTACCGCTTCCCGCCGAGCGCTTGGCCGCCTCCAAGATCATCTCGTCCGACAGATTCCAGGAATGCCAGGTTTCGATGAGCGAAAGATTTGCCGTGCTCTTTTTGAGATTCCCGCAAAAGCCCTGAATGCGCGTGAACAGTTTAAGCTCGTCGTTTTTGACTTTCAAATATTCTTCCACGCTCTCGGCGGAAACGACGCCCGCCGTAAAGAGCTGTCTGATCAGCTCGTTCATGCTGTTGAAATCATTGCGGTCTGTGCGCAGGCAGAAGAGGGCGATGTCCGAGAGAGAGCTTTCTTCAAAACCGCAGTTGTACCATTTTTCCGTATATTCGTCGATATAGGGCGCGGGATTGCTGACCTTGACGCCCAGCTTTCTCCCAATACGGAAGGTGAGCGAAGCGAGCATATCCCGTTCGGAAAGATAATTTTTCACCTCGTCCGCCGCGGTTTTTCCGTGCTCGGACAGTTCGGTGAGCAGAATGTCGAGGCTGTCCGTGTTTCCTCTTTTGAGGCGCTTCGCAGCCTCCAAAACGGCGCTTCGCTCGAAACCGAGCGTTTCCGTCCATTTTTCGTAGAGAGCGTAGTCGGATTCTTCGGGCTTTTTAAAGACGGAAAGCGCGCTGAATACGGCGATGAGGTCGCCCTCGTGCGCGTTGTAACTGCTCAGCTCCCGTTCCACCTGTTCGTAGGTGAGCCAGCCGTTGCGGATGAATTTTCTCGCCTTGTTAAAGATATAGGAGGGGGAAACGCTTTCTCCCTGTTTGTTGATGCAGTATTCCGCGATGAGGAGAAACGCCTGAGGTTGGATATTGTTTTCGTCGAGAAAATGCATATATTTGATGGAGTCGTTATAGGAAACGAATTTTCCCACCTGCTGCATTTTGCGCTGCAATTCCTTGTTGAAATCTCCGTACTGCTCGTAGCGTATCTTTTTGGGCCTTCCGACGGCGGAGCGCACGGGCAGATAGCAGACTGCGAAAGGATCTCGGGAAAGGATCTCCACGAGGTCGTAATCCTCCCAGAAAACGAACGCTTCCTCGATCTTTTCCTTAGGGGTTTTGAGAACTTCCGCCATGGAGAAGATATTGAAATCGGAATCGGCGTTCTGGCAAAGATACAGTCCGTAGAGATAGACTTTCACGGCGAATCCGTCCGCGTCGGGCATATACTTGGTGAAAAACTGATTTTCCACCGCCGTATAGGAGTTCTCGTTGAATTCTTTGGAAAACGAACAAAATGACATATCTTTGCCCCGTGTGTTTATTTGGAAAAATTTTTTTGTTTCTTTTAAGTTTCCTTGCATTCTCAAAAGAAATGTTGTATAATGAAACAGTATAAGTACCCTGCCGTCAGAGGCGGGTAAGTCCATTATAGCCTTTTTAAAAAGTAAAAGCAAGGCATTTCGGAGCGCTTTTTCGTGAAATTTTCCGAAATTTCGCCGTTCCCGGGAGGAGTCGAAAATGAGAATCCTGCATACTTCCGATTGGCATATCGGCAAACGCCTGATGGGCAGGGAACGCCTCGATGAACAGTCGGACGTTCTGGACGAAATCGTGCGGATATGCGACGGCGAGGGCGTGGAACTCGTGCTCGTCGCGGGCGATATCTTCGATACGTATATGCCGAGCGCGGAAGCGGAGGATTTGTTTTTTTCGAAGATCAAGGCGATGGCGGGGGCGGACCGCGCGGTGCTCCTCATCAGCGGCAATCACGACGACGGCGTGCGCCTGTCCGCTTCGGCGCCCCTTTCGGAGGAGCTCGGCATTTATGTCGTGGGGAATTCGAGAAAACCGCTCCCCTTACATTCTATGCGCAAAGTCCGTCCGCTCTCCTCGGGCGCCGGCTTCGCCGTATTCGGGAACGAACGCGGCGAAAAGGTGTTCGTCAATGCCCTGCCCTATCCGAACGAGGCGCGTTTTAAAGAGGAAAAATCCGATCTGCCCTTTTCCGAGCGCATGAAAAAATGGATCGACGAAGGGGAGTCGGGGAATACCGAGCGCCTGCCTTCCGTCTTTTTGTCCCATATTTTCGTGGCGGGCGGGGTCACGTCGGAGAGCGAACGGGAAATAGACCTCGGCGGCGCGCGGGCGGTGCCCTTGGACGTGTTGCCCGGGAGCGACTATATCGCGCTCGGACATCTGCATAAAAAGCAGCACATGGGAAAGGGACATTGTTATTATTGCGGCTCTCCCCTGCAATATTCCTTCGACGAAACGGGCGGCGAAAAGGGAGTCAAGGTGTTCGATCTGACGTGCGGCGGCGTAGAATCCCTGCACGACGTGCCTCTCAAATCGGGAAAAAAGCTCGTTCGCCTGGAAGCGGACTGCCCCTCGCGGGCGGAGGAACTGCTCGAACTTTATCCCGACAGCCTTGCGGAGGTGCGGCTGCATTTGTCTTCTCCCCTGACGTCGGCGGAAAGCGCGTCCCTGTCCGCGCACGGCAATCTGGTATCCCTGCTCACCGAGGTGCGGGAGGCGGGCACGCTGGAATTTGCGTCGAGAAAGGGTTTTTCCGACGCGCGGCTGTTCGAGGAATTTTATCGGGCACAGTACGACGAAGCGCCGCAAGACGAGCTGAAAGCTCTCTTTTTGTCGGTGCTTGGGGAGTTGGAAAAATGATTCGGCAGGTATCGGAATCTCCGAAAAAGCACATATACATAATGGCGTACTATAAAAATACCCGGAACGCCGCGTCCAAAGAACTTTGACAAAAAGCTCGGAGGAGGGTTCCAAAGGAGGAAGAATGAAGCCCGTTTATCTCGAATTTTGCGGCATCAACAGCTTTTCGGAAAAAGCGCAAATAGATTTCAGAAAGCTTTTAGACGGCGGTCTGTTCGGCATTTTCGGCGATACGGGCAGCGGCAAGAGCACCATTCTCGACTGCATTCATTTCGCGCTTTACGGGAAGATAGAGCGTTCCTCGGGTACGGACAGCATCAACTATAAATGCGATAAGGCATACGTCGTTTACGATTTTGAGATCACCTGCGAAGGCAAACGCCGCGTCTACCGCGTCCAGCGGGAACGCCGCCGCAAAAACAACGTCGCCAAGGCGTGGCTTTACGAATACGACGGGGAGGAAAAGCTCCAAGGGGTCGCCGAGGGGGCCCTCGAAGTGGATAAGCGGGTGGAGGAAATCATCGGGCTGGGCTTCGACGATTTCAAAAAATGCATCGCGCTTCCGCAGGGCGAATTTGCGGGTTTGGTGAAGGCGAAGCCTTCCGAACGCCTGCAACTTGTTTCCCGACTCTTCGATCTCGAAAAATACGGCGAAAAGCTGTCGGCGGGCATCCGCCTCCGCTGCGAAAGGTCGGCGGGCGACGCGGCGCTCATTCAGGCGAAAATGCAGGAGAACGCGGACGGCACCCCGGAGCGGATCGAGGCGGAAAGCGAGAAGCTTCGCATCGCCTTTGAAAAAAAATCCCGGACGGAAGCCGCGCTGTCCGAAACGGAAACGCGGCTGACCGCCGCGCAAAAGCTCGCGGAAGAGAAACGGGAATACGAGAAACTCTGTCTGGAAAAACAGCGCGCGGAAGCCCGGCTCGCCTATTACGCGGAAAGGCGGAGAAAGCTCGATGTGTTCCCCGCGGCAGCCGCCGTCAGGGAAAAATCGGAAACGCTCGAAAAATGCGTGCGGGCGAAAGATCTTGCTCTTGCGGCGACGGAAAAAGCGGAGATGTCGTTAAAGGGCGCGCAGCGGGATCTGGAAGTGAAAAGACGTCAGCTGGAAGAGAGCGGGTTAGAAAGCGAGATACAGGACTTAGCGGTGGTTTTGGGCAAATTGCAGGCAGCGGAAGAGGATATCGCCGCCTGTCGGGAAGCGGAAGCCAGGCTCAAAGAATGCACGGAAAAGTACCGCGCCATCAAAAATAAAGTGCCCGAGGAGGACTTTGACGCCCTCGCCGCGGCAAACGACGGGGCGCTCACGGCCTTGGGGGAAAGCGAATCGTTCACCGAGTTTTTAAAGCATCATTTCAAGGACGTCCTTTTGACGGAATCTTACGGCGAATTCAGAGAGGACCTCAAAGGGTTGGAGGCGAAATATCCCGAAACGGAAACGGACGTGGAAACGCTCGTGTTGAAATATACCCTCGCGGCGGGCGGCGAAAGGTCTTTCGACGTCGCGGCGGCGCAGCTGGAATTTAAAAGAATCGAAGAAAGGAGAAGGGAACTGAAAGCGCAGCGGGAAGCGCTCGAAAAGAGAAAAAAGGCTTACGAAGAGAACGAGCGGGAAAAGGCGCGCATCGTCGAGGACGGGAAACACTATCGGGAACGCGCGGAGCTGGCGAGGCAGAAAATCGCGTTCGCCAAAGACCTGGGCACTCCCGAAGAAGTGACGCGGCACATAGAAACGCTCCGCGCGGCGAAAAAGAGGGCGGAGGACAATATCCGTTCTTACGAGGAAAAAGTGTCCGCGCTGTCCGCGGAGAGAGAAAAGCAAAAGGCGTTTGCGGAAACCCACGCGTTGCGGGAGAAGGAAACGCGCGAGGAAATCGAAACGCTCCTCAAAGAAAACGGCTTGGAAAACGTAACGGCCGCCCGCTCCCTTGCTTTGGAGATCGGCGACGGAAAACGCGCCAAAGAGGAATGCGACGCTTTCTTCGACGAATACAATGTAGTCGGGCGCAAACTCGCGGAGATCCCCGCGGAGAAGTTCGACGGCTTTTCGGCGGAAAGCCTCGTTCTGCTGGAATCCGAAAAACGCCGTCTGTCCCTCGAAAAGGATTCCCTGCTTCGCGAGATCGCGGTGGGGGAAAAGGAGATCGAGCGCCTCGGCGCTTTGCAGGAAAAGTACAGGGAACTGGAAAAGGAGTATAAGGCGAAGCTGCGGGAGCGGGAGCTTTGGGAAAAACTGAAAAACCTGACGGCGCGCGGAAAATTCATGGAATTTATCGCCTCGGAATATTTGCAGGACATCTGCATTTCCGCCAGCAAAACGCTGTTATCCCTGACGGGCGGCAGGTATTTTCTCAAATACGGCGACGAATTCAAGGCGGGGGACAATCTCAACGGCGGGACCCTGCGCAGCGTCAAGACGCTTTCGGGCGGGGAAACCTTTTTGGTGTCCCTGTCGCTGGCGCTCGCGCTCAGCGGCGCCATTTGCGCAAAGTCCCTGCGCCCCATCGAGTTTTTCTTTTTGGACGAGGGCTTCGGCACCTTGGACGAGAAATTGGTGGACACCGTGATGGACGTACTCGAAAAGCTCAGAAGCAAGCATTTTTCCATCGGTCTGATTTCGCACGTCGAGGAAATGAAACATCGGATAGACAATAAAATCCTCGTGACGGGGGCGACGGACCGCTGCGGGTCCTCGATAAGGGTGGAAGCGTATTAAAGCGGCCGAAAGGCGGAAAGCAGGAAAGGCGAGAGAGAAAGGAAGGAAGGAAGGACTGAAAAATGATTTTAAGTGCCGTATCGTTGTGGAAAAAATTTGATATGAGCAATCCTCTGCAACCCAGCGAATGGGGATACGAGGAGGACAAGGAAGCGGGGATGCGTTTTTGGAACGTCACCTACGCGGGACATAAGACCGAGGACGGCAGCGTGCGCGTTTTCGCTAAGTTCGGCAAGCCCGCTTCGGGGGAGAAGTTTCCCGCGGTGCTGCTGCTGCCCGATGCGGGGAAAGAGCTGGATCAGGAGCTTTTGTATTATTTTATCGACAAGGGGTACGCGGTGCTCATGCCCGATTACAGCGGCGAAACGGACGGGAGCGCCGCCCCGCACACGGTGTATCCGCAATCGATCGCTTATGCCAATTACAGACAATGTAAGGGACTCGATACCGTCGAAACCTCGGCGGACGAAACCTGCTGGTTCGAATGGATCTACGTCGCTCTCTATTCCGTGGAATATCTCAAACAGCGGGAGGATATTTCGGGGATCGGAGTGGTGGGCATCCGCACGGGCGGGGAGATCGCGTGGAAAACGATGCTTTCTCCCGACGTCAGATGCGGCGTCCCCATCAACGCGGCGGGGTGGCGTGCGTACCGAAACATCGGCAAATTCGCGGATAACGCCGAGAGCAATATGAGCGATGAGCGGCATCGCTACATCGCGGGCATCGAATCGCAGTCCTACGCTCCCTTCGTCAAATGTCCCGTCCTGATGCTGTGCGCGCTGCGCGACGATGCGTTCGACTACGACAGGGCGTACGACACTTATTCGAGGATAGGCTTCCCCGACGGCAGCGCCATCGCCTATTCCGCGGACAGCGGCTCCTGCATCGGACCTAACGCTCTCGTGGATATGGATTTGTTCCTCGAAAGAAATTTGAAAGGGCGGGAGATCTATATCCCCAAGCCGCTGAATATTTCCTTAAAGAGCGAGGACGGCGCGCTTTCGGCGGAAGTGGAATTCGACGAGGGCGGCATTCTCGACGAGGCGGGCATCTATTACGCGGAATCGGGCGAGCGGACGAAATCGACTTTCCGGGAATGGCAGTGCGTGTTTAAGGCGGACGGCAAGGAGATCAAAAACAAAAAAATTTCCTGCGCGCTCACGCACTATCGCGGCGCCGCGGCGGCGTTCGTGTACGCCTATGCGAAATATATCAACGGCTTCAAGGTCGCATCCAAAATCGCGGCGAAAAAATTTGCTTCTCCGGACGCCGACGCGGTGAAAAGCCGGGTCATCTATTCGGGCGAGGACGTGGACTGTTTCAGCGTCGCGGCCTACGAGGATTATTCCGTCGCGGGCATCTTTCTCGAATGCGACGCCGTGCCCAAACTGGTGGAGGGATACGGCGGCATCAAGGGCGCCTACTCCGTGGGCGGGATAGAAACGTATAAGATAAGCTCTCCGCGCTATGTCCCCGAAGAAAACGCCGTTCTGGAATTCGACATTTATGCCAGGCGGGACGCGGAGATCAAGGTGGGCATCGACATCGCCGACGAGGAAAACCGCATGGAACGGTTTGTCTGCATGGTGAGCGTAAAGGGGGGCGGCAAATGGAAGCGCATGATTTTAAAGGCGAACGAGTTTAAAAACGAGGCCGTAGGCGCTCCGTTAAAGAGTTTTTCCGAGGGGCAGGCGCTCCTGTTCGACTGCGAGGACGAGGAGAACGAATACGCCGTGACGAATATCCTCTGGCTTTAAAAGGGGGATACCATGTATGAGATGAACGAAGTCGTCTTGATGAAAAAAGCGCACCCCTGCGGCGGCAGGGAATGGGTGATCGTGCGCGCGGGCGCGGACGTTAAGCTCCGCTGTCTTACCTGCGGCAGGACGATCAATCTCACCCGGGACGAACTTAAAAAACGCGCGAAAGCTCCCCTCGGGGAGAAAGGAAACAAGTAAGGAACTATGGACGAAAAAGATTTGAGGGACGGAGGCCTGTACGAATACAGATACCGCTACAAGGCGCGGCGTTCCTCGGTATGGTTTTACAGCATTCTCATCGTCATCGTCATCGCGGCGCTGGGATTCAGAATGTACTGGACAAGTACGTTCGGCGGCGTGTACGTGGACGGGGAATCGATGGCTCCCACCCTCCACACGGGGGACGAACTGCTGATGAAATACGGCGCGGACGCAAAGCGCGGGGACGTCATCGTATTGGACGTGCGGGAGTACCGCTTTACGGGAACGCAGTTTCTGATCAAACGACTCATCGCGCTCGAAGGGGACGCGCTGTACTGTGAAGACAGCCAGATCTACATCCGCTATGCGGGCACGGAGGAATTTGTGCCCTACGACGATCCTCACGGCAATTACGCGGGCGACGAACATTACGACTTTTCTCTCTACGAAGTGGGCGAAAACGAAATCTTTTTTCTGGGCGACAACCGCACCAACAGCCGCGACAGCCGCTATAAGGACGGACTTTCGCATTTTACGGACAGACTCTACACGGTGGACGACATTTACGGCGTCGTGCCCGAGTGGGCGATAAAGTATAAGAGCGTCCTCAAATATATTCCCGGAATGCGCGTGGATAACACGTAACGGAAAAGGAGAGAACTTATAGAAAAACCTCGGTTTCGCGGCGTTTTTTGCGAAAATACGGGGCGCGGAGCCGCAAAGAATACAAAAGATTATAGTGAAATCAAAGGAGAACGTAAAATGATTCAGATTACCTCGGATAGTACCTGCGATTTGGGCGAATTGGCGCCAAAACATGGGATTCGCCTCATGCCGCTCAAAGTCATACTCGACACGGAAACGTTTAAAGACGGCGTGGACATTGCGCCCGCGGACATTTTCGCTTTCGTGGAGAAGACCGGGATGCTTCCCAAAACGAGCGCGCCCGGCATAGAGGATTTTCGGGAGCTCTTTTCCCTTCTTACGGCAAACGGCGACGAAGTCATCCATTTTACCATTTCTTCCAAAGCGTCCGCTTCTTATTCCTGCGCGCTTGCGGCGTCCAGAGAATTTGACGGCAAGGTGCGCGTCGTGGACAGCCTGGCGCTCTCTTCGGGGCAGGGACTGCTCGTGATGAAGGCGGTGGATTTAAGGGACGCGGGCAAGAGCGCGGCGGAGATCGAAGAAACGGTAAACGCGCTGCGCGCTCGCGTGAACACCTCGTTTGTGCCCGATCGGCTGGAATATCTCTATAAGGGCGGGAGATGTTCGAAAATGGAAATGTACGGCGCCAATATTTTGAAGATTCATCCCATGATAGACATGAAAGACGGGCAGCTCGGCGTCAAGAAAAAATATCGCGGAAAAATGACGGTGTGCATCAAGTCCTACATAGAGGAACTCAAAGCCGCGTATCCCGTCTACGACAAAACCCGCTGCTTCATCACCCATTCCAGCGCCGACGCCGAACTTGTGGAACTCGCCAGGGAAATGGTGCAAAGCGAGTTTGATTTTGACGAAGTCGTGGAAACGGTCGCGGGCTCGGTCATCACGGGGCACTGCGGCAGAAACACTCTCGGCGTGCTGTTCATTCACGACTGACTTTCAGGAGGGGCGCTCCATGAAGAAAAATAGTCCGAGGCAGACCGGGTTTTCGTTTTTGAGCGATTTGCCGCCCGAAGAATTTATTTTGCGTATCCCGCGTCAGGTAAAGGAATACGCTGCGGAAAAAGGAGAACTCCTCTATCGGGAAATTCTGCGGGAAGACGGAAATAAAGAAGTTTGGCTCGGACTCGAAAGGGGCGACCATGCGGGATATTGGTATTGTTCCGTCGTAGAAAAGACCGCGGCAGGGTGCTCGATTCGCGGCAAAATCGTCTACGATCCCGACGGATATACGAAAGGCGGGCGCAGCGGATGGCTCGAATGGATAGGATTTGCTCTGCTTTTCGTCGTATTTTTGGTTCCCGTCGCCCTGTTTGCGCTCGGCTGTTTGCTCGTCGGTTCGTTTCAAAAAAAACCGCCGACGAAGGAAGAACGTTTGGACGAGTTCATGTGCGAGTACATGAACTGTAAAAAAGTGCTTTCGGAATGAACCCTCCGCGGCTTTTGAGGAACGTATCGAAGACGTATCGACAAGAAAAAAGTTGTTCAAAAAAGCGGCGCGCGGAAACCGCGGCCAAAAAATAAAAATAACCTTCCGCCAAAAAGGAGAACAGATGACGACCGTTTACAATGACAATGACTTCAATAAGGTCATCGCCCAGAAAAAAAAGATATTTTATACGTTTTTGGGCGTGACCGTTGGCTACGCGGCGTTTTGCGTCGCGTGGCTGCTCTATTATATTTCTCTGCCCTATGCGGATCCGATGCAGTCGCTGCCCAAGGCGTGCGTTTACGTCGCCTCCGCGCTGTACGTGCTGTTCGTGTTCCCTTTCATGGGCATCAAGTTTCACCGCATCCGCCGCTATTACAAGATGATGTACTATCTGTCCGAGGGGTTGAAGAACGTAGAGGAAAATTATTTCGTCGGCTTTGAATCCAAGGATCTGCAAAAGGACTACGTGGACGCCACGGCGTGTATTTTCAAAACGTGGAACAAAAAGAAAAGCGAATGGATGGAACGCGAAGCGTATTTTGACAACGAAAAACCCCTGCCCGACCTCAAAAAGGGCGACCTCGTAAAGTATATTCTGCAAAGTAATTTCATCGTGCAGTACGAAATTATCGAGAGGGGCGCGCTCGTAGAAGAAGAGGAAGAAGCAGAAGAATCGGAAGCCGTCGACGAAGAGATCTCCGCCGCGGAGGAAGTTGCCGAAACGGAGGAGGCTTCAAAGGCGCGGGAGGCGGACCGGGCGCAGGAAAGTCGGGACGCACACGTAAAAGAGGACGTTTCGGCGGCGCCTGAAAGGGCGGAAGAATCCGCGCGGACAAAGGAAACGCAAAATCCCGGGGACGCGAAATAGAGAGCGCCTTTCATGGCTCCGCGCTTTTGGAACGCGGATACGGGAATTTGTCCATATCGATGTATCCATAAAGATCCCGACGGGCGGAGCGCTTTGAGGGCTCGAAAAGACGGAACGAGAGTAAGATACCACGGAAAAAGGAGATAGAAAGAATGAGAGCGGTTATGACGGTTACGGGAAAGGACAGCAAGGGCATCATCGCCAAGGTCAGCGCGTTTTTGGCGGAAAAGAACGCCAATATCGAGGATATTTCCCAGACGATTCTCGGCGAATATTTCGCCATGATCATGATTGTGGACATATCCGAGTCGACGCAGGCGCTTGCCGAGTTGTCGAAGGAATGTTCGGAGATGGGAAAGAAGATCGGGATGTCCATCTATATGCAGCACGAAGATATTTTCAACGCGATGCACAATATTTAAGGCGGAGAGAAGAATATGTTTACGCAATTCGACGTTTTGGAAACCATCGACATGGTGGAAAAGGAACATCTCGACATCCGCACGATCACGATGGGAATTTCCCTTTTTTCCTGTGTGCGGGACACCGCCGAGCAAACGGCGCAAAAAGTATACGACCTCGTCTGCCGCCGCGCGGAAAAGATCGTCGGGACCGCGTCCGATCTGTCGGGCGAATACGGCATTCCCATCGTCAATAAGAGGGTGTCCGTGACGCCTGTCAGTCTTCTTTGCGCGGCGTTTCCCGAAAAGGCGCCCCTGATCGGCAAGGCCCTCGACGACGCGGCAAAGACGCTCGGCATCGATTTTCTCGGCGGATATTCCGCGCTCGTACATAAATCGACCGCCGATTACGAGCGCGCGTTTATCCGCACGATCCCCGAAGTGCTCTCGTCTACGGAGCGGCTTTGTTCCTCCGTCAACGTAGGCTCCACCCGTTCGGGAATCAATATGGAAGCGGTGAAACTGATGGGCGAAACCTTCAAGGAAGCGGCGAAACTGACCGCCGAAAAGGACGGTATCGGCGCGGCGAAGCTGGTGGCTTTCTGCAATGCGGTGGAGGATAATCCGTTTATGGCGGGCGCGTTCCACGGCGTGGGGGAGGCGGACTGCGTGATCAACGTGGGCGTTTCGGGGCCGGGCGTCGTCAAGCACGCCTTGGAGCAGATTCCCGACGCGGATTTGACGGAAGCGGCGGAGATGATCAAGCGTACGGCGTTCAAGATCACCCGCGCGGGGCAGCTGATCGCCCGTGAAGCGGCGAAGCGTTTAAACGCGGAATTCGGCATCGTCGATTTATCCCTCGCGCCCACGCCCGCCCGCGGAGATTCGGTGGCGCAGATTTTGGAGGAGCTGGGACTCGAATGCGTGGGCGGACACGGCACGACGGCGGCGCTGGCGCTTTTGAACGACGCGGTGAAAAAGGGGGGCGTCATGGCGTCCTCGCGCGTCGGCGGACTTTCCGGGGCGTTTATTCCCGTTTCCGAGGACATCGGCATGATAGAGGCGGCGGAAAAAGGAGAAATCAACCTCGATAAGCTGGAAGCGATGACCTGCGTGTGCAGCGTCGGGCTGGATATGATCGCGATTCCCGGCGATACGCCCGCGACGACGATCGCGGCGATGATCGCGGACGAAGCGGCGATCGGCATGATCAACAACAAGACGACGGCGGTGCGCATCATTCCCGCGCCGAATAAAGGGGTGGGAGAACAGGTCAGCTTCGGAGGACTTTTGGGGCGCGCGCCCATCCTGCCCGTTCACAATACGGATAGCTCGAAATTTATCCTGCGCGGCGGCAATCTCCCCGCACCCATTCATAGCTTTAAAAACTGACGTCCGAAAACATAAAACGCCGCCTGTCTGTCGCGGGTACGATTTTTTTGCGTTTGTAAAAAAGTTGGCAGTCGAAGCTTGACAACGGGAGAATGTGTGGTATAATGACGGCAGGATTAAAAGACACTGTTTTGGGCGATGTCATGCATAGAGATTAGTAAAGAGAGGATAAAAAATTTATGACTGATTTGTTAGATATGCAGGTTAAGGAAAAAGTGCTTTGGCAATATGTCGAAAAACGAAAAGAAATGATGTAAAGATTGGTTTTTTTCTGTGCAGTGCTGTGTTTTTGTTTTGCACTTATAGGCGTTGTTTTGTACAGATATGGTTTAGCTCTGGATATCGTTATAAAGTTGTGTGTAATTTCTCCATTGAGCGCTACGTTAATAGGTATAATTATTACCAGAGTGCGTAAGCCGAGGCGTTATGAGATAACCGATCATTTCGTTTGGATATTCATTTCCTTGTGTAAAAGAGCCTTTTTTTCGTTTTCCGATATTGAGAGAATCAAATTAATACGCCATTGGAACGGAAAGGGAACCATCGTTTTTAAGAAAAAAGGTGATTGGACTTGGATTAGAAGCAAGACTTGCTTGGAGAGAGTAGAAGACGTCGACACAGCGTTAGAGCTTATTTTGGAACGCATACCGGCTTCAGTAAAAGTAAATCTAAGTATAAAAAATTATAAAAAAGCAAGGAGTAAATAACTATCATGGAAAGAAAAGACGTAGAAACAAAATACACCTGGGACCTTTCTCCCATCTTCCCTTCCGACGAGGCTTGGGAAAAGGAATACAAAGACTTCGAGAAGGCGTTTGAAAACAGCGGGCTTTCCTCCTATCAGGGAAAACTCGGCGACAAAGAGAAACTTCTCGGATTTTTCAAGTTGCGCGACACCCTTTCCCGCCGCCTCGAAAAGTTGTATCTTTATGCCAGCATGAAACACGACGAGGACATCAGGGTTTCCAAATACACCTCTTATACGGCGATGATGAGCACGCTCGTTTCCAAACTGATGGCGGAAATGGCGTTCGTGGAGCCCGAACTCACCGCGCTCGACGACGAAAAACTCAAAGCGTATATCGCCGACCCCGACTTTGCCGCTTACGACTATACGCTCGAAAAGATAGAGCAGTCCAAAGCGCACGTTTTGAGCGAGGGAGAGGAAAAACTCCTGGCGCTCGCCTCCGACGTCATGGGCGGTTTCCATACCGTGTTTACCATGCTCGACAACGCCGACCTCAATCTGCCGAAGGGGACTTTCAACGGCGAAGAAGTGCAGATGAGTCACAGTCTGTACGGCCTCGTACTCCATGCGGGGAACAGAAAAGAGCGCGAAACTTGGTTCAAGGACTACTATAAGGCGTACATCGACTTGATCGACGCGATCACGCAGACCTACTACGGCAACGTGAAAAAGGACATTTTCTACAAGACGGCGAGAAAGTACGACACCTGTTTGGAGATGGCGATGGACGGGGAGGACGTTTCGCCCGTCGTCTACAACAATCTTGTCGAATCGGTACACGGCGCTCTGCCCGTTCTGCATAGATACATGGCGGTGAGAAAGAAGATTCTGGGCTTTGACGAACAGCATATGTACGACATTCATATCCCCCTCGTTTCCGACGCCGACATCAAAGTGCCCTTTGAGGAAGCGTACGAAATCGTCGTCAAGGGGCTCGCGCCCCTCGGCAAGGACTATCAGTCGCTCCTTCGCCGCGGCAAGGAGGAGAGATGGATAGACGTGTACGAAACGGAAGGAAAGCGCAACGGCGCGTATTCCACGGGCGTTTACGACACCCATCCGTACGTGCTTTTGAATTATCAGGAAACGACTAACGAGATCTTCACGATCGCGCACGAAATGGGGCATTCCATTCACACCTATAAATCGACGGCGGGGCAGCCGTATGCGAAGTCGGAATACACCATTTTCCTCGCGGAGATCGCCAGCACCGTCAACGAAGTATTGCTGATGAAGTACCTTTACAAGACCTCCGAGGACAAACAGCTTAAAAAATATCTGCTCAATTATTATATCGACATGATGCGCACCACGCTGTTCCGTCAGACGCAGTTTGCCGAGTTCGAACAGCTTGCGCACGCCAAAGCGGAAGCGGGCGAACCGCTTACGAAAGAGAACCTTTGCGAAGCGTATTATCAGTTGAATAAGGACTATTACGGCGAAGCGGTCGTACACGATACGGAAATTTCTTACGAGTGGGCGCGTATTCCGCATTTCTATCGTTCTTTCTACGTCTACAAATATTCGACGGGCATTATCTCCGCGATTTCCATCGTCAAGCGGATTCTCTCCGAGGGCGAGGGCGCGGTGAAGGATTATTTCGAATTCCTCTCGGGCGGAAATTCCACCGACCCCGTTTCCATTCTCAAAAAGGCGGGCGTGGACTTGACGACGAAGGCGCCTTTCGAAACGGCGATGAAGGAATTTGCGGATACGCTCAACGAGTTTGAATCGTTGACGGTGTAAAACGGCGAACGCTTTGCGGCGCGGCGTCCGAAAGGAGCCGCGCCGTATAAAAGACGAAAAACTCTCCCTTTATTTTTCCCGAGAATCTTTTTGGAAAAGAATAAGGGGGGGGAACTCCCGTTCAAAAGAGCGCGCGGCGGGGGCTTTAAAAACACGAACGGAAAGATTCGTCCGAACGCTTCGGACGCTTCGGACGAAAAGGAAAGAATATGGCGGAAATCAATACAATGCCCTATAACCGCGACGCGGAAATGGCTCTTTTGGGGTGCCTTCTCATCGACAACGACATCGCGGCGGATCTGGTGGAAAAACTCACCGAGGACGACTTTTATCAGGAATCGCATAAATTCATCATTCATGCGATGCAAAAGGTCTTTGCGGGGCGTCAGCCCATCGACCTCGTCACGCTTTCCGACGAGCTGGACGGGGAAGGAAACCTCGAAAAGGCGGGCGGCATCGCCTATCTCACCGAACTCGCGCAGATCACCCCCTCGGCGGCAAATTACAAATCCTATTACGACATCGTCAACCGCGACAGCACTAACAGGCGCCTGATACGCGCGTCCCGCAAGATCATCGAAAACTGTATGACGGGCGCGGAAAGCAGGGACGCTATCTCTTTTGCGGAAAAATCGGTGTACGACATTTCCAAACAGGCGGACCGCTCCTCTCTGGCGGGAATGCAGGAGGGGGACATCGTGCAGCAGGTGCTGCAAAAATTCGAGTCCATTCAATCCGACCCCACTGTTTTCCGCGGCATCGAAACGGGCTTTAAACGTCTGGATCAGATGACCAACGGCCTGCAACCGTCCGACCTCATCGTTTTGGCTGCGCGCCCGGGTATGGGAAAGACCTCGCTCGCCATGAATCTCGTGGAACACGCGGCCCTTTATAAGGATAAGGTGTGCGCCGTGTTTTCCCTCGAAATGCCCCGGCTCCAAATCGTGCAAAGACTCCTTTGCGCCTACGCCAATGTGAGTATGGCAAAAGGGCTTTCGGGGCAGCTTTCCGCGGCGGAGTGGAAAAAATTGATGCTCGCCAGCGATAAATTGAAAAAAAGTCAGATCTACATCGACGATTCCTCGCGCGTCACGCCTGCGGAAATCCTCTCCAAATGCCGTCGATTAAAGACGGTCGCGGGCGGCGTGGATATGATCATGATCGACTATATACAGTTGATGACGAGCGGGGATTCCAATATGGCCGGCTCGGAAAACAGGCAGCAGGAAGTCGCTTCCATCACGCGGGATCTCAAAATTATGGCGAAGGAACTCAACGTGCCCGTCATCGCTCTGTCACAGCTTCGCCGAATCCAATCCAAAGAACCGCAGCTTTCCGACCTCCGTGAATCGGGCGCCATCGAACAGGACGCGGATATCGTCATGTTCATCAACCGCCCCGAAGCGACGGCGACCGCCGAAGAAATGGCGTCGGGCAAGATCGTCAAGGGCGCGGCGGAGCTCATCATCGCCAAGCACAGAAACGGCTCCCAAGGGCGCGTGCAGCTGAAATTCATCGGGGAGAGCACCAAATTCGTGGACGTGGACGAGCAGGGGCGGGACGACGAGCCGCCCGAATATTCCCGCGCGCCCCGTAATTTCGACGACGAAGAACCCGCCGCGGAAGCGTTCGGGGGCGAAAATCTGCCGCCCAGGGCTGAGCCGAACGGCGATGACGACGAATTGCCCTTCGAATGACGCCTCGAAAAGGGAGCAAAAAAACGCGACGGATAAAGTATGGGGCGTCCGATAAAACGGACGGCCGCTTAGAGAAGGTTTTATGATTACTCGCATAGAAAAAATATCGCCGCAGTCGCTTGCGGAGGCAAAGGAAATTATTTTCGGCGGCGGCGTCGTGGCAATCCCCACGGAAACGGTGTACGGACTCGGCGGCAGCGCCTTCGACGACGAGGCGGTGCGGCGCATTTTCGAAATAAAGGGCAGGCCTAACGACAATCCCCTCATCGCCCACGTGCACGCGGAATACGATTTAAAAAAGATCGTCGATTACGATCCGCCGTATGCGCAGGCGCTTCGCAGAGCCTTTCTCCCGGGACCTTTGACTCTCGTCTATCCCTCGGCGGGGAAAGTCAGTTCCTTCGTTTCCTGCGGCTTGGATACGCTGGCGGTGCGCGTTCCTTCCCACGAAGGCGCGCAGGCGTTTTTGAGGGAAGTGGATATTCCCGTGGTGGCGCCCAGCGCTAATCTTTCCCGGCACGTCAGTCCCACGACGGCAAGGCACGTTTTGGACGATTTCGAAGGCAAAATCCCCTTGATTTTGGACGGGGGAAAAGCGACGGGCGGAATCGAGAGCACCGTGTGCGACGTCACGGGGGAGATACCCGTGATTCTGCGCCCGGGATTGGTGACGCGGGAGATGATCGCTTCCGTCGTCGGCGAGTGCGGCGTGTACGCGCCCGAACTGAAACCCGGGGATAGGGCAAAAAGTCCCGGAATGATGTATAAGCATTATTCCCCGCGGTGCAGAACGCTGCTCTTTCCCTGCGAGGGGGCGGAAGAAGCGTATGCGGCATACCGCCGCGAAAGCGAAGCGGGAAACCGCGCGGCGATTCTCTGCGAGGACGTTCTTGCCAAAAGGCTGTCCGCGCGCGGCGTGCGGGCGCTCGATTTGGGAAAAACGGCGGGGGAAATGGCGGCGAATCTGTACGAGCTTTTAAGAGAGGCGGAAAAGACGGCGGACGTTCTCATCGCCGTGGAGCCGACCGAAAAGGGCGGCGTCATGGCGGGCGTGATGAACAGATTGAAAAAGGCGTGCGCTTCCGCGGATATTCCCCATGGATAAGGAAAAAATCCGCAACGTTTGAATCGAGGAAAAGAGGCATGGAAGAAAGACAAGTCATCTTCGTTTGTACGGGCAATACCTGTCGTTCGCCTATGGCGGAGGCGATATTTCGTTCGGAGATAAAACGATTGAAAATTCAAGGCGTCGGCGTTCTTTCCGCGGGAATAGAAGCGGCGAAAAAGGGCAATATCAATCCCTGTTCCGCGTCGGTGCTTTCGGAAAACGGTCTGTCGCTGGAAAATTTTAATTCCCGTCTTCTGGAAAAAGAGATGCTGCAAACGGCGTACGCGCTGATCTGCATGACGGATTCTCAGCGGGATCTCTTGATGGAGCTGAGATGGAAGCTCTTGCGAGAGGCGGGCTTTGCAGAGATCGAAAATAACGTCTATTCCTTTTCCGAGCTTGCGGGCTACGAAATTCCCGATCCTTTCGGCAGGGATATCGACTGCTACCGTTTGACCTATCGTAAATTGGCGGAGGGAATGTCCTTTGTCATTCGAAAGCTTTTCCCCGAAACGGAAGAAAAAAAGGGGACGGAAGGAGCGCTTATCGAAACGGCCGCGGTAAAGGCGGAGAAAAAAAACAAACCCGCCGCGGCGACGGGAACGGAAAAAACGCGCAAGGCGCGCGCGAAGCCGAGAAAGCGTGTAGTGCGTTCGGAGGGCGGAAAAAGCGTTTCCGCATCGGGAACGAAGAAAAAGAACGCAAAAGCGGGCGCGGCAAAAAAGTCCGCAAAAGACGGGAAAAAACTTTCGGGAAACGCGAAAACGGGAAAAAACTCCCCGTCGAAGCGGAAAACGCCCCGAGGCGGGTAACATTACATAGCCAAACGCTTGAAAATCAGGACGAAGATATGCTATAATAGAAGCGGAAATGCAGAAGCACGAAGTATTTATGAGCATTTCCGCGCCCTATTCAAACATTGCGTAAGCGATGTTATAATAGAAGCGGAAATGCGGAAGCACGAAGTATTTATGGGCGTTTCCGCGTCCGATTCAAACATTGCGTAAGCGATGTTATAATAGAAGCGGAAATGCAGAAGCACGGAGTATTTATAGGCATTTCCGCGCCCGATTCAAACATTGCGTAAGCGATGTTATAATAGGAGCGGAAAGGCGGAAGCATGAAAGGGTTATTATCATTTCCGCGCCGCTCTTTGGGGCGGTTATGCCGCCACAATCGAATTAAAAGACAGTCACACGGAGGTTTGACAAAGACTGATGAAAATTGCAATTGCCTGCGATCACGGCGGGCTGAATCTCAAAAGAGCGCTGATCGAATATCTGATGAAAAACGGATACGAGTATGTCGATTTCGGAACGAACAGTACGGATTCGTGCGATTATCCCGATTACGCGCTGCCCGCGGCGGAGAGCGTCGCCAGGGGCGAATGCGAACGGGGAATCGTCATCTGTTCCACGGGAATCGGCGTTTCCATTGTCGCCAATAAAGTTCCCGGCGTGCGCTGCGCGCATTGTCACGACACGTACTGCGCGAAATACACCCGCTATCACAACGACGCCAATATGCTCGCGTTCGGCGAAAAATGTATCGGCACGGGCATGATGGAAGAAATCGTCACCGCGTTTTTGACCTGCGAATTTATGGGCGGGGAACGCCACGAAAGGCGGGTAGCAAAAATCCAAGCGATAGAGGAAAAATATTCCGCGCCCTTGAAAAAGTAACGTATGGGAAGTCTGAAAGGGGAGGAAATATTCGCCCTGCTCGACGATGCGGGCGTCGCTTATGAGGCGTTGCGGCACCCCGCCGTCTATACGATCGATGGGCTCGACGCGCTCGAACTGCCCAAAAAGGAAAGAATTGCGAAAAATCTGTATCTGCGCGACGATAAAAGACGGCATTATTATCTCGTCGTCGCGGAAAAAGGAAAGAGAGCGGATTTAAAAGCGTTGCGACGGACTATTTCCTCGCGCCCGCTGTCCTTTGCTTCCAAGGAGGAAACGGAAAAACTGCTCGGCGTTTCGAGCGGCTCGGTATCTCCCCTCGGGATTCTCAACGACGAGGACCGAAAGACAAAGGTGCTGATAGACGATTTTTTTCTCGGCGGGGAAATCGGCGTACATCCGAACGAAAATACGGCGACTTTATGGCTGAAAACCGAGGATTTGATGGAAATGATCCGTCGGCACGGCACCGCTGTGGAAACGGTTGTCTTATAAAGCGGCGAACAAGGCAACGAAAAAGGGAAAGGACATGAAATTCTGTACGGAGTGCGGCGCAAAAAATCAGAATGATGCGCATGATAGTCGGGATGGCGCTGCAAAAATCAGAACGGTGCGCATAGCTGTTTGATTGCGGCGTAAAAAATCAGGGCGACGAACGTGAGTGTACGGATTGCGGCGCGACTTTTTCTGCCCTTTTTCGGTATGGATTTTCTTTTCCCGATTCAGGGACTTAATTTCCGTCGTCCGCCCCGTCCGTTCCGCAACGGGGCCGAAAGAGTATGCCGGAAAACGTAAAGTTTAAAACGCCCCCAAAACGAGCATAAAAGAAAGCGCCGCCCTTAAAATCGAACAACAGGGATCCGAGAAAACGTTTTTTGCATAAAATCGTTTAAAAGGAGTCGCTGTCCGGGGAAAATGACGCTTCATTCACTCTCCCGCGGCAAAGGCGGAAACCGCCGAAAAGGGGACAAGCGGGAAGGACTTTTGCTCATTCGGAAGAGCCGCTTCCCTGAGAGGGCGGAAAAACGCCTTTCCCGTTGAGGCCGCCTTGACGGGGCGCCGAGAATACGAAAAAAACGACGAAAAATTTTCCGTCGTGGGCAAGATACGACGATTTTTATATTTACTATATTACGAGGAGATATATTTTATGGAAAAGTACGAGTTTTTTGACAATCCCAGATTTCATCTGGTAGATCATCCGCTCATCGAGCACAAGCTGGCGATTCTTCGGGATAAGGAAACGAAGACCAAACAGTTCATGGAACTCGCGGAAGAGATCGCCATGCTGGAAACGTACGAGGCTACGAAGGACCTGCCCCTTGAAAACGTGGACGTGGAAACTCCCGTCGCCACCGCTCACTGCAAAATGGTGTCGGGGCGTTCCGTCGGCGTCGTTCCCATTCTCCGCGCGGGCCTGGGGATGGTGTCGGGCGTCCTCAAACTCATTCCTAACGCCAAAGTCGGGCATATCGGTCTGTACCGAGATCCTCAAACGCATACGCCCGTCGAATATTACTGCAAGCTTCCCGCCGACAGCGAAATGAGGACGCTGCTGGTCGTCGATCCCATGCTGGCTACGGGCGGCAGCGCCTCCGACGCCATCGCCATGATCAAAAAGCGCGGCGCCAAAAATATCAAGCTCTGCTGCATCGTCAGTTGTCCGACGGGTATCCGCAAGGTGCTTGCCGATCATCCCGACGTGGATTTATATGTCGCGGCAATCGATCCCATCCTCAACGAGCATTGCTATATCGTTCCGGGACTCGGCGACGCGGGCGACAGGCTGTTCGGCACCAAATAAGCGATTTTCCGGAAAAATGCGGGAATTTAGAGTGTGTTTTTACAAATAGGAATCGATTTTTGAGAGGATTTTTCGCATGACAAGGCACGCGGCGGGCGCATACCATGACGTATTTAATCGACGCGCAACGATGTATTGCGGAAACGCAGCCAAAATCGGAACTTTATATTTTGTGTGAATATACTTTGGTCCTTGCGTAATAGGAAAAACGCAAAACAAAACGGCAAGGGAGCAAAAGCGTTTTTGGGCGTTTACATAGAAAAGAGGAGCCGTCGAGAAATTTGTTTCGGCGCTCCGAAAGGAATGAAGTCCCGATGGAAGGATTTTGGAATAATCTCAAACAGTTTTTTTGGAATTTTATCAACGGTTACGGACTCAATCTCGTAAAAGCTCTGGCGATTTTCGTGCTGGGGCTTTTGATTATCCGCATCGTGACGACGACCGTCAAAAAGAATTCGGTGAAGAGCCGCCGCCTCGACAACGCGGCGTCCACCTTCATCACTTCGCTCGTCGCGCTGGTGGCGTATATCGCGCTGGCGCTGACGCTGGTCGGAACGCTGGGCTTTTCCACGGCGGGCATCGTCGCCGCGTTCTCGTCGGTGATGCTCGCCATCGCTCTCGGTATGCAGAACGCGCTGTCGAGTCTTACCAACGGCATTCTGCTCATTTTCACCAAGCCTTTTCAGGCGGGGGATTATGTGGACATCGGCGGCACGGCGGGAACGGTCAAGGAGATCAAATTGTTTTCCGTGAAGATCGTGACGCCCGACAATCTCACCGTCGTGATTCCCAACAGCACGGTTTTAGAGTCGGTGATCACCAATTACAGCCGTATGTCTTTAAGGCGGCTGGACGTCGTCGTTCCCGTTTCCTATAACGCGGACGTCGGGAAGGTAAAAGCGCTCGTGACGGAATTTATCCAAGGGGACGCGCGGATCGCTTCTCTGCCCGCACCCTTTTTCCGTTTGACGGAATACGGAGCGAGTTCGCTTAATTTCACTTTGCGCGTATGGACGGATCCCGGCGTATTCTGGGACGTCAAGTTCGATTTGTTGGAGGGAATTTTAAAAGTATTTAAAGAAAACGGGATCGAAATTCCCTACGATCAGCTGGACGTACACGTCGTGGACGGAAAACCGGCGGAAAACGGGAAGGAGGCTTGAAAAGATGGGAGCATACGGAATTTTTTTGAAGGTCGCCTCTTTTTTCCCTGCCCTTGTCGCCGTGTCGGCGGACGTTTCGGAATCCGTTTCCGATACGCCTGTCGCAATCGAAGGGGGAATACAGCTGGCGATACAATACGGGTGGTATCTCATTCTCATCGTCGCAGGCATTCTCCTTTTAGCGCTCGTCAGACGTCGGGCTAAGAAAAATCTGACGCCCGAAGCGGTGAAACAGAATTGCATTTCTCTCCAAAAACGCTTGGAAGACACGCTGAAAGAGGATGAAAAGGAAAAGAGCGGAAGGAGCGGAATGTTCAGTCAGACGAAGCTGATGAAACTGCGTTCCATGGCGGAAGAGTCCATGTGGAGCGCGGCGCGGCTCGTGGAGGAACGCAAGGATCTGGTGTTCGACGGAGTGGTGAGCAATCTCGACGAGATCGCCAATCTTTTAGCGGACTGTGCGGATAATGCGTTTGCGGAAAGGGAAGAAAACGAAAAGAACGTGCGTGCGGCGCTGAAAAAGACGGAAGGGGTGCTCGCGCAGATAGAGGCGATCATCAAGACGCGGAAGGAGTGAACAGGTGAAACGGATCGTAGCGATCGGCGGCGGCGAACTGCGCGACAAAACGACATTGAAGATAGACGAATATATCGCGGCTCTTGCAAAGGAACACGCGGGAGAAAAGCGGGCGAACGCGTTATTCATTCCGACCGCGAGTCACGACTTTATGCCCTATTACAATTCTTTTCATAAGGTCTATACGGGCACGTTCGACATCAAGACGGACGTCGCGCTGACCGTCTTCAAAGAGCCGGATATGGAAAGGCTCAGAGAAAAATTTTTAAAGGCGGACGCGATTTACGTGGGCGGCGGCGACACCGTTTTTATGATAGAACATTGGAAGAAAACGGGCCTTTTGCCTCTCCTTGAAGACGCTTACGAAAGGGGAGTCGTCCTCGCGGGGCTGTCCGCGGGAGCGATCTGCTGGTTTTCGGATATCTACACCGATTCCTTAAAGGCGGAGGACGGCACGCGATACGCGATGTTCAAAGGATTAAATTGGATAAAGGGAATAATTTCTCCGCATTATGGGCAAAGAATGCTTGACTTTGATAAAATTGTGTGTTATAATTACCAATGTGCTTACGGAATTGAAGACAATGCCGCGCTTTTGATAGAGAACGGAGAAATTGTCGGAAGTATTTCGGCAGGCGGAAAAGCTTATCGAATCGTAAATAAAAAGGGCGTTTTAGAAAAGTGCGAGCTTTGAAAAATGCCTGAAAGAAAGTTGCTCTTTTCTGAAAGACGAGAAAACGTTTTGGAATTTTGCAGGATGTAAGCATTATAAATTAAAAATATTTCCGCGTAAAAGCGGAATATATGCGGATGTGGCGAAACTGGCAGACGCGCAAGATTCAGGTTCTTGTGGGAGACCATGCAGGTTCAAGTCCTGTCATCCGCACCATTTATGCGATTTATTGAATTTATATTCGATAAATCGCTTTTTTCTTACTCGTTTTGTATGAAAAATGTATAAAACTTTTGACTTAATCGATAAAAAGTGGCAGATTGGCGGAGTTTTTGGCGGAGTTTTTACGCTAAACTCGTTGTAAAATCAAGCAAAATAAAAGCCGCAACCGAGAATGTTTTGCTGTTGCGGCTTTTATGCAATATATAAAATTTTCAGAGATCAAAAACAACATTTTTCATTTGAGCCATCATGAAATCGTCAGAGAAGTGAGTATAAACCCTGCCGACTAATCTTTCGGAAGAATCGCCCATCCAGATATCTACAATGTCGGGACGAACGTATTGCTGACAGACTGTAGCGAAAGTATGACGAAGAAAATATTGAGTGACTTGTTCATCGTCCATGATACGTTTGAAAATGCGGTTGAGGCTGTTGGTAATATGTAGAGCTTTGATAGGAGTGGAAATGTCAAGTAATTCTTTTGCTTGGTTACAAATAGGAATTTTCTTGTATTCGATTTTGCCGCCTTTTCGTTTAGCATTTTTGGCAATAAGGAAATCGCCTTCGAAACGTGCGTCTTCCAACTCACAGGGACGAAGCCCAAAGAAAAGAAGAATAAGGAAGGTTTGCCTATACGCCTTGAATTGTGGCAGGCTCAAACGTAGTATCATCTTTTTAAGTTCCTCATTCGTTAAGGCACGCCTATTGTTGCGTTCGGCTTTCTTAAAGGGGATAAGAAGCATGGGATTATTGGTAATAAGACTGTTTGCAAGAGCATATTTGAAAACGGAATTAAGAACGATGCGTAAATCTTCATAAACCCGCCCTTGAACGGTAGCCATGATATTACTGATGTCAATAGTCTTGATAGAGGAAATAGGCAAATCGCCGAGAACGGGGAAGAGAAAGCGGTTGCAATAACTTTCGTAATTTTTATGGGTGCGTTTATTGAGATCTGCTTTCTTGAACGTAAGCCATTCTTGAGTGACGAACAGGAAAGAGTTGAGAGCGAGCTTTTGTTTTTTAACCCGATGCTTCTCGATGTTTTCCGGAGAAACGGCGGAAAGAAACTTTTCTTTTGCTTTTTCAAGAGAGTAAGAACTGACGTAAATATGGTATCCGTTTTTTCTGTAACGGATTTCATAGGAATAAGCATATTTGCTGGTTTTGCGTTTGAGAACGTGAGCAATCATACCGTTGGCAATAAATTCTTTTTTAAAAGTTTTAGGCATATTAGAAATCTCCTTCAGAGAGAAAGTAATAACAGAGGAAACGGCTTTTTCCGTTTGAGTTTCGTGCATGAAAAAATCAGCCTCTTGTCGATGAGCCGTCAACAGACTAGAGAGTAAGATTTTAATTTTTTCGTTAGGATTGTGCTCAGAAGCGAGCGCGGTGATATAAGAAGCAGCTAAAGTTAATTCGTTGTCGGTCATTATCCTCCATTTGGAAAATTTTGGTCAGCTTCCCCGTCGGGAAACATAAACGCGTTTACCTTTACCTGATTTTCGCAGTTACAAGAGGTATTATGAACCTTAGCCCGGACAAAACCTGTCCGGGCAAAAAAAGTTTTATGGAAAAAATATAAAAATGTCAGTTGTAAGAATAAGTCGTCTCAGGATAGGAACCGACATACAATTGATATTTTTGCCGAATACGAGCTTTTCTGTAATTGACGGAACCTCGTTGAATGCCGAGAGAAGAAATGACCTGAGCCTGTTTCATACCGTTGAGATAACAGTTTAACACTTGCATTTCGATGTCGGATAATTGAAGAGCGTTCAAAATAGCGTCAGCCTTGGAGTAATCCGTGGTAGGATTGTCGAAACAATCGATGGGAGCAACGAGCATTTCTTTGTTGTTAGTAAAATCGATCTGTCGTTGTTGAGCGTTTTTTCTACGGAAATTCATAAGATAAGAATCGACATGCCTAAAGCAAGCGGTTTTAATGGTGACAGGGTTGCCTTTTTTGTCGTGGGAGTAGGTTTCATGAACGTATCTGCCTTTGAATTGAAGAAGAAAACAAATAGCAATCTGAACGTAATCATAGCCGTCGGAAATAACGTAATTGGGTTCATTGGAATGATGTAAGTCTTTGATAAGACCGTTATAAAGTTTTTCTACAACCTTATAATCGAACATCAAGACGTTGCGAAAGACCTGGAGCGCAATCATTTCGCCCATAAGTTGGATGTTATCGTCAGAAATGGGGAAAGAGAAGAGTTCGGATTCGTTACGGAACTTACCGAGGGAGAGAGAAGCAACAAGCATTTTCATAAGAGGATACCTCCGAGTTGAGTTTAGCCTTTTTCGGCACCGGCGAAGAAGCATAGAACGGAGGGGATAAAGGCATATAAAAGAAAAGATAACTCCGGAAGTCAACGGTGCGGGGAAGGGGACCCGCATACAGAAATTTTTGAATGGGAGAAATAAAAAAAGCCAAGTAACGGTACTTGGCAAAAAAGGATATGAAAGAAAAGGAACAAAAATTTCCCCGTTGACTTTCGGCTACGGACTATGCTACGATAGCCGCCCCGAAAAAGAAACTCAAGGGGGAAATAGTGTGAAAAATACAAAATTAAGCGGTATGTTTTTCATTTCTATTTGTGCCGTAGCCGCACGGCATGGGGATTAAAATGAATAAGGCAGGTAAGAGGAGAGGTGCTTGCAAAGAGAAAAAAACGAACGAAATATGACGAAAGAAAGTTCGGGAGACTGAAAACGGAAAAGCGGGGCGAACGCCAAGCGGCTCAGCGGCGACGCCCCGCCGTTAAAGCCCGAAAATCCGTCGATAAGTTGATTTACTTGTACAAGACAAGCGCACGTCTTACACTCATGTGGGCAAATTGGGGGAATTTGACAAAGGAAAATAGAAGCGGTTTGATCGGTTCGTTTTAAGAGAGCAGTCAAGTTAAAAGTCGTGCGCTTGGCATCGGCGCCCGAGCGCGAAGCGCGAGGGAGTCGAGGGGCGGCGCCAGACGCCCCTCGACAGCTTTGCCGCCGACTTGTATCAAAGCCAAGCGCACGCCTAACACTCGTATATAATAAAAGCAAGCAAAAAACAGCGATAAACAAGAGATTCTTTTTGATAACGATTTTTCAGCTTTTGCGTAGGTTGAAAAAATGTTGTATAATGAACATAGATTCTGTGTTTTGTTGCCGTAACACTTAACGTTTATCGTTTGAATTGAGCTTACAGCCACAGCGTTTATGTTTAATTGTTTATAAGTTAGTTAACACTTGTTGTTTTATATTAGACGAGAATACAAGACAAAACGATATGTGGAGCTATACACAGAACAAAGGAGAAAGCATGGTTTATGTAGGAATTGACGTGGCGAAAGATTTTCATGAGTGTGCGATTCTTTCACAGGACAAGGAAGTTTTATTGGCTCCATTTTCCTTTTCTAATACGAAAGAGGGATTTGTTTACCTAAAAGAGATGATTAATCTTGCCGGTAATGCCGATCCTTTGAATGTAAAGATAGGACTTGAGGCGACGGGGCATTATTCTGTTGCATTGCTTTCTTTTTTGGAGCATAATGGCTGGAGGATAATATACTTAAATCCCTTGTCGGTAGCTAATGCAAAAAAGGCAAGAAGTTTACGTAGGACCAAAACGGACAAAAGCGATGCTTTGTATATAGCAGAATTGATTATAGCTGAAAGATTACGAGCATACACAGCTTCTTCTCCGGATATCCTTGCATTAAAATCGTTGACGAGGGCGAGGTATCGTTTAAGTAAAGAACTACAGATCATCAAAGGTAGAATAAAAAGGTCGATACATCTACTGTTTCCGGAATTGCCGGATCTATTTGTCAATCTTTACCGAAAAGCCGTGTTGAATGTATTAAAAAAATATCCGAGTGCGGAAGATGTTTCAAAAGCAAATTTAACAGTGCTGACAAATTTGTTGAAAAGCAATTCGCATGGCGTATTTGGAAAAACTAAAGCAAAACAATTAAAGGAAAGGGCGAAAAATTCTATAGCGACCTATTCCCCCGGCGATGCCTTGGAATTGAAATTATTGGCAGAGCGAATTTTATTTATGCACGAACAAAGAGCGACAATAGACGAGGAAGTGGAGAGGATTATGAGAGAGATAAATTCTCCGATAACTACAATTCCGGGGATCGGAAATATAACGGGAGCGGCAATTCTTTCTGAAATCGGGGATATTTCGAGGTTTGATACGTCTTCGAAGTTACAAGCTTTTACAGGAACAGATCCTTGTGTTTATCAATCGGGAAAGTTTAATGCGAATAACACGCCTATGGTAAAACGCGGCTCCTCCTATCTGCGTCATTCTCTCTATTTAGCTACGTGTATGGCAAGCATGACGAGTCCGACATTTTCCTCCTATGTAGCCAAAAAGAAAGAGCAAGGGAAACATTATTATGTGGCAATAGGTCACGCTATGAAAAAAATGATACGAATTATTTTCCATGTATTAAAAACAGGGAAGTCATTTGTTGAATTATCCGCTTAAAGTTAAAAAACAGATAAATCAGGACGGTTTTATGGACCGTCCAGGGTTATGTTGGACTTTTTTAGTCGGAATAACAAAATTTATAATTTTTTTGAAAACCGCTTTATTTTACTTGACTGTTATAGTTAGCTCATTTGACTTTTTTCGGATACTTTTTGGCTCGAAAAAGCTGTCGGTTTTTTAAGTCTTTCAAGCGAAAAATAAGTATAAAGGCATTTGTTGGCGATTAAGAGATTTTAGCTTTCAGAATTTTTTTATAGGCGGTTTAGAAAAGAAAAAATCAAGAAACGCGAAATTTTCGATTTAAGGCGCGTTGAAATGTATCGTCGAGGAATTATCGAGAGAAAGAGAAATTCGCGTCAGAGATACCAAAAAATGGCTTTAATGAGGTTTTTGTAAACAAGTGTTTGTTTTATATTTTTTGAACGACAAAAAAACTGCCTTTGATACGTTCAACCTGACTGGAAATGAAAGGGGAAAGTTGAGGCTTTTTAAATGCAGGGCTCGACAGCTGTAAAAGTTCGCTCGGAGGCAGAGGGGTGAACAGAGATAAAACGGACGACAGAAAAATAAAGATACCATGTATTTGATGAACGGAGTTTTGGATTTTATCTATTCCGTTAATTGCATACATGGTGGGAGGTTTTCTGTTACGATAAATTGAATAAAATATATGTTAAAAGCCCTATTTGAGATAGAAATAATCGTTAAAATAAAAAATAAGCAAGTCGAGCGAACTGCCCGGCTTGCTTTTTTTGAAAAAAAGTACGAAGTATGGTAAGATAAATCCAAGGAATAATATTGAA
>CAJLRM010000009.1 GCA_905209085.1 uncultured Eubacteriales bacterium | reverse complement strand
TAAATACAGGCTCATTTTCCCGACGATTTAGGTTCAAGTCCCGTTGGGGTCACCATTCAGACATACGAAAAAGGAGCGTAGGCAAACGCTCCTTTTTTGCGTATTTTTTCGCTTTTTCGGGCTGTTTTGGGCATTTTTCGCTGAAAAAATCCTTTTCATATTGTTTGACATACGGGCGGGACGGGACTTGTTCCCCAGCTCTTTTTTCTCCTCTTTTCGGATTTTTCAAAAAATATTTTTTATCCGGTCTTTTCGAAGTTGTCGTTTATACAAAAGCGCTCTCTGCTTTTCGCAGGGAGCGCTTTGCTTATTTTTCCACGAGAAATCTTATCGTTTTAAAGTTATCCTTTCTTGAAACGGGCTTTTTCCTTTCGTCCTCTTTAAGGTCATCTCGCGCCGCCGCCACCCCCGCCGTGACCGCCGCCCGAGAAACCGCCGAAATGTCCACCGCCGCCGCTTCTGCCTACGCTTGAACTCTGCGGACGGGAGAGCATACTGCTCGACGCGCGGCGCATACATTGACCGATGATGACGTAATCGAACACCGTCATACGGGAACCGACGTACCAGGAAGGCGGCTGCAAGAGGATATTTTTAAATTTATTTTCCCATTCTTTGGTGACGCCTAACACCTGCGCATAAGGGAGCAGGTCGTAAAAAAGTTCGGGATTATCCTGCAACATGAATTTGATTTTTTCTTCCGAAGTAACGGTGATAAATTCCTTGAAACCGAGAATCTCCCCTA
This sequence comes from uncultured Eubacteriales bacterium, assembly GCA_905209085.1. GTDB lineage: Bacteria > Bacillota > Clostridia > Christensenellales > Borkfalkiaceae > Scatosoma. The sequence continues at coordinate 127,077 of CAJLRM010000009.1, read as the reverse complement.
AAATCTCGTTGTATTTTTCCGAACGCGAAACCGTAAAGCCGCCCGCGAATAAGGTCCCCCACGCAAAAAAGCAGATCATCCACTTTTCGTAAACGTTCAGCAGGTGTTTCGCGCACAAAAATACGAACAGACAGGAAGACAGCACGGCGAGGGCGATCACCGCTATGAAAAGGCCCGCCTTCGCGCCCGATTTACTCTTGAAGCGAAGATTGATAAGGGAACGAATAAACACCCAGCAAAAAACGAGAGGCAGCGCCATGAAGATCCCGAAAAAATAACTGTATCCGCCGCCCACGCGGAAAAGGGCCGAAAACATCGGAAACAAGAAAAAGAGCAGCACCGACATTGCCAGACTCACGCCGAACCAAACCTCCGTGCGCTTTTCGTAATAGGGAAATTCCTTTGTGGAAACCAGCGTCTTGGCCTGATCCGCCGACTGATAAAAATGATAAGCAAGCGAAGAAACGGCAACTTTTTCGCCGCTCTTGAACAATCCTTCAAACAGTACCCGCTGATAGGCAGGCGCATCTGCGGGAAGCGCTTTTTTACGAATGAGCACGGGGTTTTTCTCGTTTTCCAGATCGATGGCGAGATGACCTTTGGAAGCAAAATAGTAAATCATCGAGGTGATATCCTCGTTGTCTACCGTTCCGTCGATGAGCTGCCCCATTTTCAACGGATCCATTTCCTGCGGCGCTTTCAGTCCCACGATCGGAATAATGTCCCGCTTTTTCCGAAACAGAAACGCGCCTGTGACGATCGCGGCGAACGCAAGGACGCAAACCGCCAGAACGACGCCCATATTTTTCGTAAAGATTCTGGAAGCCGTATATCCTTTCAAAACGCCTTCTTTCAGCGTAAAGCGCAGGGTGATCGCGGCCGCCATACTCTCGCGATAGGTGTCGTTATACAGGAGAGGCAGCTGCTCTGCGTACAAAGCCAGCGTTTTTCCGTCCGAGGAAAGAGTTTTGGTGACGTCCACGCCTTCCGAAGCGCCGAATCCGCCGCTGTATACGTTATAATCGACGAGCGCATCCGGGAATTCCAGGGTGACGCTGACGTTATTCAAAGCTACGGGCCAACCCGCGCCGACGACGTCGAGGAGCATACCGTTTTCCACTTCATTGCTGGTGGTGATCATTGTATAATCGATATAATACGTCCACTGCGCGCCCGAAGAAACGTTGCCGATACATTCTACGTCGAGAAAGGCGGAGGAATCGGGATTGGTGACTACGTCGTATTTAAAAGCGGCATTTCCCGGACATTCCGCCGTAATATCGAAATACTGATCCCCCTGATCGATCGGCAGACTGCGATAGAACATGGTGAAGCCGCCTTTGAGAAAGCGCACGGTGATCTCCTCGTGCATACGGATCTCCCGATTCTTTTTTACGACGGCATGGAGGGTATACCTATTCACTTCGATGTCGGGGGTACTGTCCGCCTTTGCGAAGATCGCTTCCCTGCCCCCGTCCGATGCGTTCGAAAAGGGAAGAAAGGCAAAAAACGCCGCGAACAAACACAGGATCGCAAGCAGCAGCCGCTTGGCGGCAATGGGGATTTTTTTCTCTGAAAATTTCATATAATTCTCTCTTTACGGCCGCAAAAAACGCCGTGACAGGAGCGATTCAACCGCCTCTCCGAAAGGGCATTCAGGGCGAAACGGCTTCCCTTAGCGCATAAAAGCAACGGGGAGGAAAAATGCCGAGAATCAAACTCCCGGCATCTCTCTCCGCGCGATTCCCGCGCGCGGCACATTAAAACTGTACTTTTACGTTTTTGCGCTCTTCCGCGCTGTCCAGCTCGAAATAAGGACGTTTTTCGTAGCCTTTGCGCTTTGCCACGATGCTGGAAGGGAAAACTTCCGTTTTGATATTGAACGATTTTACGACGCCGTTATAATACCTTCTTGCGCTTTCCAATTCGCTTTCGATATTTTTCAGTTGATTTTGCAAATCCAGAAAATTGGTATTTGCCTTCAAATCGGGATAGCTTTCGGAAACCGCGGAGATAAAGGTGCGGATAGAGCCTGAGAATTCTTTTTCCGCCGTCATTTTCTCTTCGGGAGTCTTCGCGCCCATCGCCGCGCTTCTCGCCGCTATGACCTTTTGCAGCGTTTCGCTTTCGTGCTTGGAATAGCCCTTTACCGTTTCCACGAGATTGGGGATCAGATCGTATCTCTTTTTCAGGAACACGTCGATGGTAGCCCACGCCTCCTCCACTTTGTTCCTTAAACGGATCAGCGCGTTTGAAGTGCCTATCCACCAGCCGACGAGGGCAATTATCAACACTACGGCGACCACTGCGACGACGATCCCCACAATGGCGCCCGTGCCGATAAGCAATGTATTCAACATGATTCTTTCTCCTTGATGAATGGATTTTGTATTTATATTATACTATATGGTAGAAGAAAATGCAAGAGTTTGGACACAAATGGATTTTTTGGCGTCCCGAGGCTTTGCTGTCGGCTTCCGTAAAGGCGCGTTCCGGATAAAATTCGAAAGAAACGCGCCCTTATGCCGTACATTGTTTATCTTTTTCTATGCTTTTGCCGGCAGAACAGGAAAGCGGCTTGCGAAAAAGGAGAATCCGGCGCACGTTTCCTTTTCAGGACGGACAACCGATTTTCTACGGAGCGGAAAAAATTTAAGTTTTCTCCGCTCCGCGACTCCTTACCCCTTTCGCAAATTTATGAAAAGACGGACGAATCGCCCGCCTATAAAAGACGTTTGCGCAAAAAAACATAAAACTCATCCGAGAGCGGGGAACTCTCCGCAAAAGAAAAAGCGGACCGTTTCCGTCAGGAAAAGCCCGTTTTTTTCTTCGAAATTATTTATCCTGATATTTTCCTTCGCCCATCACCAACGTTCCGTGGGAGATAAACGGGGAAATAATCAGCCAAATCGCGGCTGCCGCTATGACGGAGTATACGATGATAGAACCGATGCTCCTCGCGCCGGCAAACACCAGGGAAACGAGGTTGACGTTGAAAAGCCCGAAAAGCCCCCAATTGACAGCCCCAAGCAGAACAAGTACATAAGAAATAATATTCGCTATACGCATATCTTTTCCTCCTGCTTTCAGTATGCGTTTATTAAAAATAATTTATACGGACAAAGAAAAGAAACAAACAAATACTCCCGCGGTGATCCCGCGGGAGCAAATAAATCGCAGCCGATTATTTATTTTTTATAGGAAGCCATTGCGCTGAGTCCCGCAAGAAATCCACCGATAGTGGCAAGCACAGCGCCCGCCGCCCAGCCAAAACTGCCTTTCGCGATACTGCCTAACGAGAAGCCCGCGTTCTTGGAGCAGAACATACATACGAAAACGATCATGAGAATCGTGGAAACGATCGTCAGAACGCCCGCCAGCCCCGCGACGGGCCTTAACAGTTTGATCTTCAAAAACTTGGCGAGCAACACCGCCGCCGCGCTGATCACGGACAAGATCATCGTTATGTACGCAAAAGCGTTCATCGCGTCGAACATTTCCATGCCGTCGCCGACCTTTTTCAGCTCCGCATTGCTTTCAGCCAACTTTTTCAGCGTATAGGACGCCGCGTTGTTGCCGAGGAACGTTTCCGCCGTGTATTTTACCCAATCGATAAATACGCCCACCACGGACAAAACGGCGCCTAAAATTGCCACCGCCAACAGGATAAGCCCGATTAAAGAAGCTGTTTTTTTCTTTGCCATATAACCTCCCGCGAAAAGATAGATTCTTGCGGCGCAAAAGCCGCAGCTTTTCGCTTTTATATATTCTTATTATACGACACACGTCGAATTTTGTCAATACTTTACGCAAAAAAAGTCATCTGTTTTCGTTACTAAACAAAATAAACGTTTTTTTACCCGGCGAAATTCTAAAATTTTCCTCTCTTTGAAACAGCTGAAACGGTCTGTTTCAAAGTTTCTTGTCCTCATTCGTTTGTCCGGGAGGCAAACGCGAGAAGATCGGCATATACCTCTTCCTTTCCCTTCTCGTTCAAGATCTCATGGCGCATCTGATGATAGAGTTTTCCCGAAACGTTTTTATAGCCCGCGTCGCGCAGCAGCTGCTGCGCCTTAAACCATTTTTCTTCCCCCACGAGCACGGGATCGTCGCTGCCCGAAACGAAGAAAATGGGCAACGAAGGATTATTCACCGCATACCTGCCCTTATCGTATGTCTTTTGCATCAAGCGGAACAGATTTTCAAATCCGTTGCAGGTGAAGGTGAAATTACATTTCTCGTCCGCGTTATACGCCTCGACAATCTCTTTATCCCGCGTCAGCCAGGCATTTTTGCCCTCGCCGGGAAACTTTTTGTCGCCGTTTCCCGTGGAAAGCTGCGCAAGCGTTCCGCTTCTGTGGCGCTCGCCCTTGAACAGGGAAACGCTCTTTGCCATCGCCACGCCCACGCCTGCGAACGGATTTTTGCTCGGCGAGCCGCAGACGATGAGTTTGTCTATCTCCCCATCGTACTTTTGAATATAGCATCTGACGACCATCGAACCCATGCTGTGTCCGAACAATACGAGGGGAAGGCCGGGATATTTTTCCTTCAAAAGTCGCGTCACCTGTACGGCGTCCTCGACGATTGCGTTTGCCTTTTTATCCCCGAACCAGCCCAGATCGCCGCCGTCCCGGATGCTCCGGCCGTGACCGCGATGGTCGTGCGCGGCCGCGACGAAACCGTTTTCCGCCAAAAAGCGCAGGAAACCCTCATAGCGTTCCTTATATTCGCACATCCCGTGTACGATCTGAAAAATTCCTTTGGGAGCGCCCTGCGGCTCGTATATCGTACAGGATAAGGGCAATGCATCGTAAACGGATTCCACTGTAAAATTTTGTATCTGCATCCTTTTCTCCTTTCAGCTTCCGACTAAGCGAAAGACCTTTCTATTATTTATACCCCGACATCTATCCGTTTAATCCTTTGGAAGCAGCCATATCAGGATAGGTCTTTACTCCTTCTTTCTCCTGTTTGACGAGAACGACGTCGTCAAAATTATCCGCGATGAAATCGGCGGAACGCATACAGAAAACGTACATCGTATCGGCGCATAAGAGTTTGAAAAGGCAAAGGTCGTATTCGGAATCCACCTTTTCGAACTTTTTTTCGAGAGCGGGATAGCCGAAAACTTTACATAAAGAATTGCGCCGAGAAAAAAGCGTCTTTTCGCCCGCCGCCTCCAAAGGGGAAAGCATCCCGCTTTGTTCGCAAAACCTTTCCGTCACGGAAGAACAGGCGTTGGGATATTCCAAAAAGGGACCGAGTCGGAATGGAATCGCCACATGACAAAGATTGAATTTTTTAATTTGCTTTTGTTCCGTTTCGTTTTGGGCAACGGGGGTAAAGTTTTTCGCGAGTCCCTTTCGGATATCGAAAAATTCGGGACCGTAAACTCCGTTTTCCCGGTAGATCAGTTCTCCGTGAATCCACAGACGGAGCGCATAGGGCTTGGGCGGGATTCCTTCGGGAAAGGTTTTCGAAAACTCCGAGAAATCGATCTGGGCGACAAACAAGGATTTTTTCTCCGCGAGATCTCTGTCGTCGTAATTGCGGGCGCCGCCTATGTAACTTCTCACCCCTTCCGTATCGGTGTCGAGAAAAATCACCGCCTCGCTTTGCCTTTTGTAAGGACGCAGCGCCGCCAAAAGCTCCCGGAGATAGCTTTCCAAAGAGATCCCTTTTTTCTTCGCCGCCGCGACGGCGGAGGAAAGTTCGTCCTTTTCTATCAATATGTTTCTCGCCGTTTTCCGATTCATATAAGAGATCGCACGGAGGGCTTTTTCGGAACTGCCGAGTTCTTTGGCGCCGCAAAACGCACGGACGGCGAAACTATTGCGTTCTTTTTTCTTCAAGTGTTCCAACGCTTCAAAATACGTGTCGCATCCCTTTTCGTACTCGGCTTCGTCGTAATAGGAGTCGGCGATCCATTTATAAGCGCAAGAAGTAAATTTCTTCGGATTTTTCGCCATCAGTTCGGAGCACAAGCGGCGCCCCTCTTCACGGCATCCCGTCAAGACGGCAAATTTCGCGCGACAGAGGAGGACATCCTCTTCTTTCAGATAGCAAAGCGCGTTTTCATAACGCGGATCCCGCTGGTCGATCTGTAATTGACAATACAGGTTCGCCATTTTTTTCTTGGCGCTTTTCTTATAAGTCGGATGGGCAAGTCCCCTCTCGCATTCCGAAATAGCGGGCACATGAAATCCTTTTTTTCCATAAGATGACAGCCTTTTGGAAAGCGGCTTCGCCGTTCTTTTCCGCCCGATACTTCTCCCATCTTTCTATCAATCACAAAAGCAGCAATCCCGCCAACGACAACAACGTCCACTTCATCGATCCAACCTCCACAGTAACGTAATGGCGCCCAACGACGCGCCGAGCGTATGGATGGTTTCCGTTTCGTCCGTCAGGTTATCGCCGCTCCAATACTCCGCTTTTCGCAAAGTCGCCTCTTTTACCATTTCAAATATTTTTTCCACCTTCGGCGTCGCAAGGTCCGTCGCCCAATAGCCTTCCTCCTTTCCTTTGCTCACCCAGGTGAGCCGCGACTCCGAAAAATCCCGCAGCCGAAAGAGGGTATCCGAGGCGAACATCACGTCGTCTTCGTCCTCCGAACGCACGGAGCGAAGGGTGAGATCGGCAAATTTTGCAAAAGAGCGCGCAAGCCCCGTCTTTTTCTCTCCATACAAAACCTGAGAGGCGCGATAGAGCGCCAGCGCTCTCAAAAGTTTCGGCTCCGAAGGCTTATAGTCGACATTGAAGGACACCGTTTTCCGCAAACTAAGCGCGTTTGCGCCGCTGTCGCAATGCAGCTTGGAGGTGAGCGAAACGGGCCAGTCCGCCGCTTCCGCCCCCGAAGAGAGCTCCGCCTCCTCGTCCTTTGAAATCGGCGTTTCGTTTCCCTTTTCCACGGTGAATACGTCCGAGCAAAAAAAGTTTTTCTTTTCGCATTCCGCCGCGAAAGAGAGTAACTGTTCTTTGGGTATTTCGCGCGGAAAAGCGAGCGTAAACACGACGTCCTCCACTCCTTTCGTTTCCTTGAAGCGCTTGCCTGCATAAAAGCAGAGCAGACGGTTGAGCACGGACACCTTCGAGCGATGGAACGGTTCGCTGAGATACAGGGAGCATTCGTCGCTATAAAAGGGAAGAACGAGCGGGATGACTTCCTTGCCGAAATCCTCATAGTCGTTGACAAACACTTCGGCGTTCAGTTTTCGGGAGGAGAAAAACTTGTCGAGCGCTTCTCTCCCCTTCGCATATTTCAGGCGATCGGGAACGACGACGATCCGCGTCCCCGCGCTTTCCGAAGAAGCATTTTCATTTACGGAATAGCCGACGGCACGGAAAGAATATTTCCACATCGCTTTTTTGAAAGCGGAAAATTCTTTATCCGTCCAGAGCGCGCCAAGCGGCAGCTCCACGAGCAGATATTTCCGTTCGATATTCACTTCGCCGTAATCGTGGCCTTCCACATATAAAAAGTCCCCCGTGAGGCGCCCGTGCACATTGTCCACGGAAAACTCCAAGTCCTTCGCATGGGAATCCGCGCCGCCGAACAAAAGGCGTTGACGTTGTTTTTTGGAAAAGAAGGGATAGAACGGGCGATAGAAAAAGCGATAGCCGCGTTTATGATAGAGTATGTTCAAGGGGATCTGGACGACGCCCAAAACATAATACAGGAAAAAATAGACGCCGAACGTGACGCCCAAAAGCCCGCCCCCGGACAGCGGCGTCACCTTGCTCAGCAGCGCAAAGACATAAAAGAAAAGATAGGATACGACGGCGTGCGTATATAAGCGCACGCGGGCTTCCAGATACTTTTTTTCCAGCTGCATCGCGACGATCATAAACATAATAGCCAGTACCCAGCAGCAGACAAGCGCGATAACGGAAGCGCCATCGTCAGACAGCAATACCCCAAGCATCAACTCGGGTATGGCCAAGACACAAGAAATCAGGATCAATAAAAACTTCTTTTTAGCACTCATATTCTCACCCTATGCGGATAATCTTTTCAAGGATTTTTAATTTTTTTCCCGAATATGTCCTTTTCGACAACCTTTCAACAGCATTGCAGGATCACCCATACCCCGTCGAAATTTCGCTCCGTCAGGTCCTGCTTTTTGATATAGAAATAGAGTTTTCCACAATCTCCCCACATCACGTCCGCCCCGTCCGTTTCTATCGTGCCCAGCTGCAAAAGAAGGAGCCAATCCCGACTGTGTTTCAAAATATCTTTCCTTTCCTCTTCGCTCTCCCTGAGGGCGCCGCCGCAGTAAACGCCGCGGGAAATTCTCTCGCAGTCGTCGAGCATTTCCCCCTGTATCAGATCGGCATAGCCGAAAAGCTTACTGCTCCCCGTTTCGCCGTCCTCCGCTTCCGCGACTCCGAGTTTTTCGCAGCGGGCGTCGTAGTCTTCAAAATCGCATTCGCCGTCGAAATAGAAAGAAGAGAATTCCTCGAAGGCAGGAAGCGAACGCTTTTCGGAAAAGGAAATTTCAAACTCTTCAAACGCTTGTTCGGGCAAAGGCAAAGACGGAAAAGCGGGAATGAGGTCCTCTTTCTCTCCGTCGAAAAAATATACTTTCGCGCAATTTTTGTCGACGGGATCGAATCCCCGGCACACCATCCGCGCGTCGTAAAAGAAATACAGCATCCCCTTTTTCGGCAGCAATCCCTCTTTGTCGAAGGGCGCCAATTCCTCTAAATTGATCTGTGCCAAAAAAGCGAGGGGCGCTTTCGAAATGTTCTCGGAGGGCTTTCCTTCGTAGATCGGCCAGACAAAATCTTTCGGCAGATATGGCGTGCCTCCGAATTTGCTGCGCGTTTTCTCTAACGGCGCTTCGGATTTGCGAAAAGAAATCGCCGCCGAAGTCTTGATTAAGGAAGGCAGCAACGCCGCCCAAACCTCCGCGCTGTCTTTTCCGTTTGAAGAAGCCCCCCGCTTAGAAGCGGGAAAAAGCTTTTTCCGCAGCCGTTCCCATAGTTTCCTCATGATGCCCCGATCTCCTTAACGCATAATGGCGTTTGAATAAAGAACTCGCGCGGTCAGAAAAAAAGGCGCGGATTTGACACGGAGAATTTACTTTGACATAAACGACCAAGCAAAAACCAAACGCGGCAATCTAACGCCCGATTCTCGCCGATTATACGACGAACGACCAAACAAAAGTCCATGCGCGACAATGCCGCCCGCGATCAATCCTTTTTCAGACTTTTCCTTTACGAATCCTGCTTTTTTCCATACGGAAAAACATTTTTTTTATTATATCATAGGCGCGACGCTTTTGCAAGTACTTAATTAAAATTACTCGTCAAATCCTCTCTCCTTTTTTATTAAAATACAAAATAAACATTCCCGCGCCAAACGCCGGACACTTCATCGGCGGGAGGAGTCCTATGCTGCCTGCCGCCCTACAAGGGATAGAAACTCCGCTATTTGCATCTTACCCCTAGAAAGGTCTATGCCGATACTCTGTCCGTGAATTTTTGCGTTCCTCTTTCCCCCTTCTCTATGCGTATATTATTCATTTTTGAACGTTCTCTTTTGATTTCTTAATAACTAAGTTTTCAATCCTCGATCTTATCGCTTCAAAAGGAGAACGATTGTTCCAAAAGGATAGGTCTTTCCCTTTCTGTCCCATTTCTAACATACGGAGGAATACAAAAAAACCGTTTCGGAAAAATCCGAAACGGTGCGGGATGCCATGCGACCAATCTATCCGATAAAAGTTTCTCTTTAACGGGTGCTCGCAAAAATCAGGTGCTTGAACAACAGACACCAAACGAGGTCCACCCAACCGAAAACGAAGCCGCAGAACGTGACTAAAATCGCGAAAAGCAGCGTCAACAGACTTTTCGTATGCAGGAAAGCGGACCAGCGGATAAGTATTTCCACCACCCAGTTTACGCCGGGAATCAAAAGCAGCAATATCTGTACCAAACGATTTTGCTTGTTAAACCAAACCGCCATATTTTTCACCTCTTAAAATTTTATATTTATTTTATTCGCCTTTTTTAAGCGTTCCCGCCCCGGAAATAGTCTTTTCCACCGTCGGATCTCCGTAATAGGTCCCGTTGCAGACGCCGTTGCACTTTACGGACAGAAAAGAGGTACAGGTAAGCTCGAAATTTGCGCCGCCGTCGCAGTCAAACTTCGCTTCTGCCGCCGAAAACGCCCTGCTTCCCAGCGAAACGAGTCCGTCGCAGTTCACGATCAGCCTCTCCGCGCTGCCGCTGAGCTCCGCGGTCATTTTTCCGTCGGAATCCAAAGACACGCTCTCCGCCGTCACCGCAAGATTTACGGACAGAATCCCGTCCGACTCGAAGGAAAGCGCCCCGTATTCGCCCGCGAGGGAACATTCCAGCGCTCCGCCCGACGAAGCCTTGACGGAAGATATTTTATTGTCCGTCGGAACGACGATGGACAATTCTTTTTTCTTATAGCCGATGAGCGCCACGTCGCTGTGCTGCGTGACGAAAAGGGTATCGTTTTCCGTCGAAAAGACGAGTTTGTCCTGCTCGCTCTCCGTATACGTCACCGAAAACTGATCGCCGTAGGAGAGAGAAAATTCGAGTCCTCCTTCCGCGTCGATTTCAATTTGCGTAAATTGAGCGGTGACCGCATACCTGGATGACGTGTAGCCCACCTCTTTCACCATTTCGAGATTGCAGGCGGACAGCGCCGACAATCCGAAAAGAGTCGTTAGACCCGCCGCCGCAGAATATGCGAAACGCTTTAAGCTGCCTTTGTTCATACCTTGCTCCGTAGTACTTTTGTTTTCGCTGCGAGAAAAAACATCCGTTTTTCACTCGCCGCTTAGGTTTTTCTATTGTATACTTTTTCTTTCATTCTGTCAAGCTATTTTTACACGTATATTACAAATTCATCGTTTCAAAGGGTTCTTCTTTCCCCCCCCTCGCTTTTGACGAAGCAGCGAGTTTTATCGCGATCATGCCCCCTTATAAGAGCAAACCGGGGAAGAAAATCCGCGAAAAAGCCGCCGCGCGCCAGGTATAAAGAGGATATTTTTCCGAAGCCTCTGCCTCTTTCTCTTTATGCGGCGCGCCCGCTCCGAGTTTCGATATTCTCTCCCCTGCCCCTTGCCTTGCGATTTTATCTTCCCGCCCCTTTTTACCAAACGATAAGATTTTTCGCCTTTGACGCTTCCTCGCGCGAAAATTTCCTTTCGACACGGCTTTTTTCGCCGTATCCCTCCTGCTTCCTTAGCTCAACTCTTTATATCCCTCGCCTCTTCTATTGCCCTGCGGACGCTTTCCGCCGCGGCGGAACAGATTTTTTCCTCCTCGGCTTCCGCGAGGATACGCACCAGCGGCTCTGTGCCGGAAGGTCGCAGCAGCAATCTGCCGCGATGGGCGCGGAGCAATTTTTCCGCCGCCTCGGCAGCGGCGAGCACGGAAGGGGCGTTTAAAACGGCATCTTTGTCCTTTACCCGCACATTGACGAGCGTCTGCGGATACGTTTTCAGCCCTTCAAAGAGCGCGGAAAAGTCCCCTTTGCTCTCCACGGTCATTTCCGCAAGCTTAATGGCGGTGACGATGCCGTCCCCCGTCGTTTCGTGCTTGGAAAAAATAATATGTCCCGACTGTTCGCCTCCCAGCGAGGCGCCTGTTTCCAGCATTCTCTCGTAAACGTATTTATCCCCCACGCACGTCTTTTCCGTATGTATTCCCATTTCCTCCAACGCGGCGAACAATCCGCCGTTAGACATCACCGTGGCTACCACCGTGTCCTTGTCGAGTTCGTCCAAAGAAGCGAGATAGCGCGCGCAGGCGTACAGAATGCCGTCCCCGTCCCTGACGGCTCCCTTTTCGTCCACGCAGATGCATCTGTCGCCGTCCCCGTCGAACGCAAACGCCATATCCAGCTTGTTTTCGAGGACGCATTTTTGTAAATCTTCGGGATGCGTCGAGCCGCAGTTGCGGTTGATATTTAGTCCGTCCGGCGCAGAATGGATAGCAGTCGTCATCGCTCCCAGCGCGTCGAATACGCTCTTGGCGATAAAAAAGGAAGCTCCGTTCGCACAATCGAGTCCGATTTTAAGACCGCGGAAGGAAACTTTGGAGAGGGAAATAAGACAACCTATATAGCGGTTTCTTCCCGCGACGAAATCCACCGTCCGTCCCACGTCCTCGCCGAGCGCATAGGGAAGCGCCCCTGTGCCCGCCTCCGCCGCGGAGAGATGCGCCTCGATAAGGCCGATCAGTTTTTCGTCGGCCTTGCCGCCCAGGGAGTCGAAAATTTTGATGCCGTTGTCCGTATACGGATTGTGGCTGGCGGAGATCATGATGCCGCAGTCAAAATCCTCCGTGCGCGTGACGTAGGAAACGGACGGCGTCGTCGTGACGTGCAAGAGATAGGCGTCGGCGCCCGAAGCGGTCAGTCCCGCGCTCAGCGCGTATTCGTACATATAGGAGGAACGGCGGGGGTCTTTGCCGATAACCACTCTTCCTCGCCTCCTGCCGTCCGCCGCGCACGCCGACGCGGATTTTTCCGTATAATACCGACCGAGAAACCGACCGATCTCATAGGCGTGCCAAGCCGTAAGCTCCACGTTGACTTCCCCGCGGAATCCGTCCGTTCCGAAATACTTTCCCATAGGCTCTCCTTTTCTTTTTGATTTTCTCCAAAGCGCGGACCAGGGCTTCTCCTATTTGTCCGCCCCGTTTCCGAGCACCGCTTCTTTCTCGCGCGCAATACACGACTCTCCGCCGCTTACCTTTTGGGAGAGGAGGGAGCCTGCGGCGACACAGCTGTCGTCCCGTATGGCGACGGGTGCGACGATGACGCTGCCGCCGACGGAGCACCCCTTGCCGATTTTAGAACGGCTTTTTTTATTGCCGTCGCAATCGACGAAAACGGTGCCGCAGCCGATGTTGCATTTTTCCCCCACGTCCGCATCCCCGATATAGGAAAGGGACGCCGCCTTGGTGCCGTCGCCCAGCGCCGCGTTTTTCAGTTCGGTAAAACTGTCAATGCGGCAGTAGCTTCCCACACAGGTGTCGGGACGAAGATGCACGAAGGGACCGACCTCCGCAAAAGAGGAAACCGTGCTGTCCTCTATGAGCGTATAGGGACGGATGCGGGCGCCGCCTTTTATCAGACTCTTGCCCGAAACGGTCACGTCGTGGGACAAAACGGCGCCGCTCTCGATAAACGATGTGGCGTCCACGTATACGCCCGACATATTCTCGATGACGACGCCGCGGCGGAGCAGTCTTTTTAAAATCTCCATGCGCAGACACTCCGCAACGAAGGGATAATCCGCGAGCGATAAAAACGCCGCGCCCGCCTTCAAAGGACGATATTTCGCCAGGGAAACGTTTTCGTCGTCCACGAGTATCCAGCCCGCGCCGAAAAAAGTGTTTTCTTTCTCCGCTTCCGCGCGCGAAATCAAAGCCTCTACGCCTGACTTAGGCAGGCAGGTATGCGACGAACGCAGGACGACGACAATTTCATCGCTTCTCGTTGAAGAGTATCGGGGAAACGCATCCACGATCTGCGCGTCGAATTTCTCCGCCGTATGTTCCGCCAGGGTCCTGCCGAGGATTTTCAATTCGACGTCGGGCGTACCCGCCGCCGAAAAAAGATGCTCCTTCCAAACGTACCAACGCACCGTTTTTCGCATATTTCTTGACTCTCCGTTTTTTCGTTCCTTACATTTTATGCCTAGGCACCCCTCTTTGTGCGCTCGGCAAAAAGTCCCCCTTCCAGGCATAGCGCGCGACTTTTGCGAAAGAGAAACCGCTCCGCCCTTCCAAACGATTCAAACGAAAAATCGCTCTTTGAATCCGATGCCGTTTTCCGAAATCTCACGCTCGGACAAAAATCGCGAATGATCCGTTTCCCAATTCGGCAAAAATAAATCGTCCTTCTTCGCTTTTTTCTTACAAAAGACGAAAAAGGACGTTATTTAAGAGGCAATTTTTAAAAAGCGGCGAACGAAGCCCGCCGGGCGTTTTCTCTATTGCGCAGACAGGAGCACGGAAAGCAATTTTTCACGTTCGGGGGAAGGAGAGGCGTAAGGCGCGGGAAACTGCGATTTCGTCAGCGACTCGTCCGCAGCGATCCTTCCTTTCCGCAGCACCACCACGCGGTCGGCAAGCATCAGCGCCTCTTCCAGATCGTGCGTGACAAAAACCGCCGTCCGAAGGATTCCCGCATTTTTTTCCTCTGTCCAAAGCTTGGCGAAAACGCCCGCAAGTCGTATTTTCAACGCCGTATCCAAAGAGGAGAAGGGTTCGTCCATCAGCAGAAGCGGAGAGGGAATCAAAAAGGCGCGGGCAATGGAAACGCGCTGTTTTTCCCCTCCCGAAAGAGTGCCCGGGCGCTTGTTTGCACAATGGGTAAGTTCGGTTTTTTCGAGAATATCGTCGATTTCTTTTTCCCCGCCCCCCGCATATCGGAGATTCCCCCGCACGGTGAGATTCGGCAATAAACGCGGTTCCTGAAAAATATAGGAAACCTGTTCGGGCACGCCCGAAAGGGTGCCGCGATAGGAAGTAAGTCCTGCGAGGATATTTAAAAGCGTCGTTTTCCCGCCGCCCGATTCGCCCAGAATACAGAGAATTTTTCCGTCTTCGATAGGAAGAGAAAATTCCTCAAATATCTTGCGGGTAGAATAAGATTTACAGAGAGAAATTAATTCCATCCCGACCACCTCGCCGCCGCGCGGGCAAACGCCGTCCCCGCTCCTTCCAGCGCCAGCCCCGTTATCAGCACGATGAGCGTGAGCGCGAACATTCGCGGCATTTCCAGATAGATCCGGGCTTCCTGCAACAGACCGCCGAGGCTTTGAAAAGTATTCGAAAGCACTTCCGCAGACACCGCGATCTTTAAAGAGAAGGAAAGCGCCGCGGCCGATTCCCGCAGCAGATAGGGAGCGGCGCAGGGAATATACAGTCCGAAAATCCGCCTGACGTGCGGAATGCGATAGACGCGGCTCATTTCCCTCAGCTCCGAGGGAACGGAGGAGAGCGCCGCGTTCATCCCCGCATAGAGGAGCGGAAAGACGGCGAGAAACGTCACGATGACGGGCGCCGCTTTCGGCGTCGTCCAAATCAGGAGAATGAGGATGATCGCCATGGTGGGAAGGCTTCTCAGCACCGAAACGACAGGCGCCAGAAATTTTCCGAACGGGGGAAGCAGGTATGCGGCGACGGACAAAACGAACGCTGCGGCAAAGGAAAAGAAAAAGGCGAGTAGCGTTCTTAGGCACGTAGCGCCAAAAGCCCGCCAAAAGTTCTTTTGCCCCAATAGATTTCCCGCCTCCCGCAGGGAATCGGAAAAGGAAGGGACGAGATAATCGTTGCCCGCGGCTTTATAGGCGATCAGCCACACGATCCATAGGAACAAAAAAGCCGACAGCGACCAAAGCAGGCTCTTAAAAAAAGCTTTGCCGCGAAGTCCGTTCCTCTGTTGTCCTCGCTCTTTTTGCAAGCCGGTCATCATTTTCCCGCTTTCGCGCTGGCAGCGGGTTCGGGAACCACGTAGCAGTCGAGTCCTGCCGCAGGATTCACCGTCGCGGGGTCCATCGCTTTCAGATTCACTTTGTCGGCCGCAGGAGGAACGTCGTTCGTGAGTTCCTGCCAAGGGATCTCATGCTGGTCGAGAATAATTTTAAAAGTCAGTCCGGGGACGTTGGGAAGCTGTACGACGCCTACCGTTTTGCCGACGAGCGAAGACAGATTCTCCGTCGTGTACTGCGTCGCGGTATCCGTGGAGAGCATATACAGATTGCCGTGGGTCACAGTCCCTAACATACGGTACGTTTCCCCCGTTCCGAGAAGCTTGGAGGCGAGATTGAGAGGCAGGATGCAAAGATCCGCTTTCGGCTTTTCCCCTGTCACATACGTTTGGATCGTCGACGCGTTCACGACGTGATATTCGGCGACGTCCGGCTCCGCCATATCCTCCTCGTGCATGAGTTTCGCAAGAGAGAGCGCCGTCGCGCCGTCGGGCATATAAATTTGCGCCGACGAAGGCACGGGATACCCCGATGCGATGCCGTCGTCCGGGTTGCCCGGGGCAGAAGAAGGCGTATAATAGAACGCATCGGAAACGACTGCGGCGGCGCCCGAGTTGACGGCGATGAGCTTATTCAGGAATTCATTTACTTCCGTCTTGTATTCCGCGGCCGCCTCGAAACGGATGCCGCAGTGGGATATGACGGTGGAAGAGAGATTTTTGATGTTGAAAGAAGGAGTCATTCCCTCCGTGAGATGCGCGGAAACGGCGTCGACGATCGTCTGCGCCTCGGCAGTTTTCAGCCATTCCGCTCCTTCGTCAACCGATTGAAGAAACATTTTCACCCAGTCCTCGTAAGACTGAATAAAGTCCGTCTTCGCTACCAGCACTGCCTGAGGATAGCCCTTTTCGCCGCCGTAGAGTTCCTGCAAATCTCCTACGAAGCCGAGCTTTGCAGCAGACGACGGACTGCTGTTTTGAGAATCGTCTTTGCCGCCACAGGAAGCCAGCAGGCAGACGGAAGACAGAGCGACGGCAAGAATTACCGCAAGTTTCTTTTTCATAATAGCGTGTGTTCTCCTTTTGTTTTTCATTTTATGTCTTTTATACTTTCCTATACTCCGCCCGTTTTTCTCGTTTTGGAAAACGGACAAAGAATCAGAGTTTTCCGAATAACGCCTTGACGCTTACATTTTCGATTTTCCCGAGTTTGCCCGTCAGGGCGTTTGTGATTTCCACGGGCGCGTCCAAGACCACGGACAGAACGGAAACGCCCTTTTCTTTGTAAGGAATACCCATTCTGCCTAAAATATATTCGCCGTATGCGGAAAGCGCGGCGTTGATTTTTTCACTCGCCGAGCGGTCGCTGACGATGATGCTGACGGCTGCGATACGATTTTCGGACATAAAAAAACTCCTTTGCCCGTCGGCAAAAGAGGATCCGTTTTCCCGCGCCCGATGCGCCGAAAACCGTGTTTATCCGCCTTGTATTTCGTCGCGGTCGGAAACCGTTGCGTACGATTTTCCTTAGTTCCTCCCGTTTCGATTGAGTACGGATACCTTTCCCTTTTGCCGTCGGAGATTTCTTTCGGTTCAAGTAGGTTATTTTTCGCTCCTGCGGCCGTTTCTTCGGAGGAAACCGCCGCAGGAGCGATTGGTCTTACAAATTTTTACGGAAACGATCAATGTCTAAACTTCTTCATGCGCTTCAATTTTCTGCGTTCTTTGCGGGAAAGCGTCGTATGATACGGAACGTTTCCCTTCGCGGGAGTTTCCTCGTTCCCGTTCTCGTCCTCGCCTTCCTCTTCGTCGGCGGATTCCGTCTGCCCTTCCGCGCAGTTTTCTTCCACGGCCTCGCTTTTGCTTTCCGCAGGCAGTTCCTCTTCCGCCTCCGCCTTCGGCGCTTCTTCGAGCAGTCCGGTTTCCGCGTCCTGCGCCGCCTCGATTAAAACTTCTTTCGTTTCGGCAGTTTCTTCATCGGGCTCATGGAAAAACGGTATATCGCCCTCCTCCGATTCTTCCGTTCCCGCATTTTCCGCAGGCGCCCCGTCGATTTCCGCCGCAGGTGCCTCCTCTATTTCTTCCATCGCGGTCTTCGATGCCGCCGATTCGCCCGACGTTTCTTCCGCCGCGGGAACTTCGGCTTCGTCCGTTTCCTTTGCGCAGTTTGAAACTTCTTCCAAAGGCGCGTCCTCTAAAATTTCCTCTATCGTTTCCTGAACCGCCCCGCCGTTTTCCTCCTCCGTTTCTTTTTCGGATTCCGAATCTTCTAAGGCACTTTCCTCGGCTATTTCTTCCGCTTGGCTTTCCGCGTTTTCCTCGTTTTCATCGGTTGCGGCGAGTTCTTCCTCCGCCGAAAGATTCTCTTCGAAAAGTTCCTCCAAAGGCGCGTCCTCTTCCAGGACGTCTTCCGCTTCGTCCGCGATGGCGATCTCGTCTTCGACGGATTCCGTTTCGGGAAGTTCCCGGTCGGGTTCCTCCTCTATTTCTTCGACAGCGTCGATAAGTTCCTCTTCCGTTGCCGCTTTTTCCTCGCTTTCAACCGGTTCTGAAACGCTTTCTTCCGTTGCCGCTTCTTCCTTCGTTTCCTCGGCGACGAGCGCTTCGGGCGTTGCCTCTTCGTTTAAAGTTTCCGCGGATTCCTCGGCGGCTTCGTCCTCCTCCGCCGTTTCGGCGAAAGTTTCTACGGTTTCCGCCCCCGGCTGCGAATCGGACTCCTCCGCAACTTCCTGCAAAGTGTCTTCCCCGCCGACAGCCTCTTCGAGCTGTTCCTCCTGAATTTCGGATGTTTCCGCTTCGGGCGCAAATTCTTCCTCTGCCGTTTCGGGAGCGATTTCCCGCACGCCTTCTTCCTCGGCGCCAATTTCCTTTTCGGTCGCTTCCGCCAAGACAAGCGTTTCTAATTCTTCCCCGACCGCTTCTTTTTCTTCGATGGGTTCTTGTTTCCCGTCTTCTTCTGCGCCGTCTTTGCCTATCTCTGTTTCCGATGCTTCCGACGCGGTTTCTCCCTCTTCTTTTTCTTCCGCCGCTTCCTCCGTACCGGCGATCGGAGCCTTCACTTCCGGCGTCGGGTCCGAGGCTTCCGCCGTCGGCTCTTCTGCCTTATACAAGGGGGCGATTTCGACGGCAGCGGGAGCGGATTCGGGAATCGGCTCTTCTTCGTACTCGGGTTCCGCGGGTTCGGGGGCGGGCTCGGCGAGCGTCAACGCTTCCAGCCACGCCACCGAAACGTTCTGCATGGACGATTTCGTTTTGCAGAGCCTGTCGAGGCGATAGATTCCCGCGGCGCGGAGTTTCTCCGTCCTTTCGTCGGCGCAGGATTGTCCTTCGCCCATGATGCAGCCGCCCGCGCATTCGGCAATCTCCACCAGATCGTATTCCGCGCCGCCCGCGAAAATCCGTTCGGCTAAGGCGTCCGCAGCTTCGCCTTCGTAAGCGACGGCGACTTTCACAGTCTTCCCGCCGCAAAAAATCCTTGCCTCCCGCAAAGATTTTCTGCTCCGCAGTCCGCTGTATTCAAGCTTTTTAAACGATTCTTCCGATTTATCCTCCAAGAGTCCGCGCACGACGGACTCCGCGAGGCCGCCCGCAACGGCGGGCAGTACGCCCGCGCCCGAAAAGGAAACGAACGGCTCGTCCGCGGCGGAATTTTTCAGCATACGGACGTTGATATCGGCGCTTTGGAACATAACGGCGAGTTCCCGAGTCGTCAAAACGAGAATATCCTCTTCCGATTCCACTTTGCAGGGCGCCACGATGATGACTTTCGTCTTTTTTCCGTCGCCGAGCGCGTTAAAATATTTCCTGATGAGAGCGGCAAATTGCAATGCGGGCGTAAATACGGCGACGTTTTCCGCCGCTTCGGGATATTTTTCTTTCATCGCTTCCGCCCAGGCGGGAGAAGAAAGAACCAAGGGGAGTTTTTCCCCGCTTGTCAATCTTTCCGAAAGGGTCTTTGCCGCCTTTCCGACGGCGAAATCGGTTCCCAAAGCGCCGTCCGCCACAACATCCGCCCCGATTTCACGAAGTGCCGCCGCAATTTTGCCGAAAGCGTCCTCGCCGCGCGCAAAGGCGAAATATTCGCCGATCGCCGTACGGACGGCGGGCGGAATAATGGCCACGACGCGCGTCCCCTTTTTGGCAGCGCGGAGAATCTTCCACGCCTTCTGCATTGCGGTCATCTCGT
Source organism: uncultured Eubacteriales bacterium (assembly GCA_905209085.1). GTDB lineage: Bacteria > Bacillota > Clostridia > Christensenellales > Borkfalkiaceae > Scatosoma. The sequence continues at coordinate 107,401 of CAJLRM010000009.1, read as the reverse complement.
AAGGGGCTTCTTCGTTCACCCGGTAATCCATCTTTGTCCTCCTTGCATTTCCGAATTTCATCGGTATTATACATTATAATGTAATTATTATATCATACCTTCCCGGCTTTTTCAATAGCTGCATGAAAATTTTTTTGGATTTTTTTGAGTTTTTTGCCACTATTGCGCCAACCGGCCGCGCCGCGCTTCGCTTTTTCCATAAAGCGCGCTTTTCCGACTTTTTTCAAAACTCCCTTCTAAGTGTTCAAAACCTTTCCAAAAGATCGGGAATTTCGGAAAAGTCCTTGATGACCGCCGCGGGCGCGTCGGGTTTGCCAAAGCCGTAGGAAGCCCAGATAAAGGGAATTTCCGCCTTTTGACAAGCGGCTTCGTCCATGCGGGTATCCCCCACGTACACGCAATTTTTCAAAGCGTGTTCCGCCATCAGCAGGCGGAGGTTTTCCCCTTTGTCCTTTCCCGTCATTCCCGCGCACAGAAATCCGTCTACAAAGGACTCCAATCGAGCGAAAGAGAGCATGGTTTCTATGTATCCGCATTCGCAGTTGCTGACGATGTAGACGCCGAATCGCGCCGAAAGCGTTTTCAAAGTTTCCCGAATATTTGGATAGAGTTTGCCGCCCTCTTTCGGGAGCAGGGCGTTCTGTTCGGCGATACAAGATCGAACAATCTCGTCGCGTTCCGTTCTTTCCGTTTGGAAAAAATATTTCTCCGCGATCTCCTCCATGGTCAATCCCATACACGAACGCACTTCCGACACCGAAAAACGGCGGGAAAGCCCCCGTCTTTCGTATACGGCGTTCCATGCCTTTGCGACGGCCGCCGAACAGTCCCAAAGCGTTCCGTCCACATCGAAAATCACATTTTCTATCATTCCTTTTCTTTACTCCGCAATGTCGCTGTTAAAAAAAATACGCAAGAGGTCTTTCTCCTCGGGACGATAAGTGACGCCCGCAAGCTTGGGATCTTCCGACGCCCTTTTCGCATACGCTCTCAGATCTCCGACCGCATACCTGCCATGCCCTTTTAATAATTTTCTCAAAATATTTTTGAAGGCGTCCACGTCGGGTAGCCCCGCGGCGCCCAGGATTTTCCCCACCGTTTCGGGAAGGCGCTCGAAACAGAGAGCCAACATTTCGCCAAGCAGAACGCCGTTCGCTTCGCCGTGATCGGCGCCGTGGTAGTAGGTGAGAAAATATCCCATGGCGTGCACGGCAGTCGTCCCCGACTGTGCAATCACCGTTCCCGCCAGCATGGAAGCGTACAGAAGGGCATCCCTGTCCTCCAAAGAAAGTTCCGGGCTCTCTTTTTCCAGTTTCGAAAAAAGAGAAAATAAAAGTCGGATACTTTCGAGCGCGGAAACGTCGCTTATGGGCGAGGATTTTTCCGTAAACATTCCCTCGACGGCGTGAGAAAGCGCATCCACCGCCGTGTGAACGGTGGTTTTTCTGCCCAATCTTTCCATATATTTGCCGTCGAGAAAAGAGATCTTCGGAAACAAAGCGGGAGAGGAAATGCTGCTTTTCGTTTCCCTGACGTCGTCTGTCAGCACGGCATACTGCGTCACCTCGCTGCCCGTTCCCGCAGTCGTGGGTACGGCAACGACGGGCAGTACGTCCTGCGTCCAGCCTCCCGAAAAAATATCGCCGTCGCCGCGGGGCTGTCTTGCGAGCGCCGCCACCGCTTTCGCCGCGTCGAGCGGCGAACCGCCGCCGATGCCGACGACGAATTCCGCGGAAAACGCCCGCGCCTTTTCCGCGCCCTTTTGCACGCACGCCACCGTCGGATTCGGCGTCACTTCGTCAAAGACAACAAATTCCTGTCCGTTTTGGAGGAGCGCCTCCCGCACGTCTTTTAAAGCGCCGTTGCGCGCGGAACTTTTCCCCGTTACGATCAACGCTCTCTTTCCCATAGACGAAAGCAGCCGCGCGTGTTTTACGACGCAATCCCGTCCCGAAATCACCTTCACGGGCATATAATACGTGTACTCGCCGTACATATTTTTTATCCCTCACTCGCCTTCATAAACCGCGGTCACTTTACAGATAGGAAGCCCCTGCTCGACAAAGCGGCTTTCGTATTCCGTGACGATATTGTCCTTAGGATTTCCGTTGGCGTGGAGGTCGTAAACGACGTCCCGAAGGGCGAAACCGCACGCTTGGTATTCCTGCAAAGAAAACTCGAAAAATTCCCTGTTGTCCGTCTTTTGTAAAATCCGACCGCCTTTTTTCAAAAGTTTTTTATAAATTTCGAGAAAATTCCGATGCGTGAGCCGCTGCGAGGCATATCCGAGTTTGGGGAGAGGCGTGGAAAAATTGAGATAGATCGTTTCCAGGGAATGCTCGGGGAGATAACAGGGCAGACATTCGGCGCGGACGTTCAAAAAACGGATATTCGTTATTCCCCGCTTTTGCACCTCTTCCATCGGCGTCAGAACGACGTTGCTCATCTTTTCCAGCGCCAAAAAATTGACGGAGGGATTTTTCTCCGCCAAAGCGCATATAAAGCCGCCCTTTCCGCATCCGATTTCCAATTCCACGGGATGATCGTTGCCGAAAACGGCGGAAAAGTCGACGAGCGCCCGATACTTTTCGGCGGCCTCCTTCATATTGAGGATACCGCCCGCGCCGCGCGCCAAGAGCAAATCCCCGCACGCGTCCATGCGCGCGTCGAAGTTGCGTTTTTTTCTCATTCTCATGGACATACGCGCCGCTCCGATCAAACTTTGCCCGTGCTGCCGAAACCGCCCGCGCCGCGCACCGTATCCGAAAGCTCGTCCGTTTCCTCGAACTCCGCCTTCAAAAAAGGCGCGACGACGAGCTGCGCAATGCGTTCGCCGCAAGCAATCCTGCGCTCGGCGTTCGAGTGGTTATGCAGGGCCACCATGACCTCGCCGCGATAGTCCGCGTCGATGACGCCCACCTTATTGGCGGGAGCAAGCCCGCTTTTACAGGCAAGTCCGCTCCGCGCGTACACGAATCCCGCGTACCCTTCGGGAATTTCCAGCGCGATGCCCGTATGGATAAACTTCGTTTCCCCGGGCTGAAAAACCACTTCGCCGTCCGTCAGCGCGTATAAATCCGCGCCCGCCGCATAGGCGGAGCCGTATTTGGGCAAAACCGCCCTCTCGTCCAATTTCTTCACCGCAATCGTAGGCATAATTCTCCTCTCCTTCGTTTTTCTTATGCGTTTTTGATGATACAAGCCCTGTGTAAACAGAATGCGAAACTTTCCGCAACGCTTTGCCCTTACGGACTTTTTTCCATGCGCCCCCTGTCCAAACCTATTTACATACACTAAGAAAATACGGATGCGCGCTTGCGTGCTCTCGTATCTTCGCTTTTGCCATAATAGAGGACATTGTGTTGAACAGCATGCAAAAACATTCGTGCGAGCGGATATTTTCCTTTCTATTATAACAGACCTCCGACAAAAAAGCAAATAAAAGGAAGGAAGATGACAAGATTCCTCCCTCCTTTATCGCCGCGATTTTTGTTTGCGTGCGCGCAAGCGTCCGATTAAAATTTTTTTCTGTATCTATTCTCTCTTCCTGTTTTTCCCGTCTTTTCTGTATCTATTCTCTCTTCCCGTTTTTCCCGTCTTTTCTGTATCTATTCTCTCTCCATTTTTTTATCCGAGCGCGGTGTCGAGAAACATCATCAGGGCAAACCCTAGAATCATTCCGCAGAGCGCAAGGGGCTTATTTTCCGAAAAACTGTCGGGTATAAGTTCCGCCGCCGTCACCGCCACCATCGCCCCAGCGGCGAAGCTCAGCGCCCAAGGCATCAAACTGCCGATAAACGTGGCGGCAATTGCTCCGAGCACTGCCGCGGGAATCTCCACGGCGCCCGAGAGGGAGGATAAGAAAAAGCTCTTTTTCCTGCTCATACCGCCCGCGCGCAAAGGGCAGGCCACGCACAGCCCTTCGGGGATATTTTGAATTCCGATGCCGAACGCCAGCATCACCGCGGGCAAAAAAGCTCCGCCCGCGAAAGCCACGCCCACCGCCATGCCCTCGGGCACATTGTGCAGAGTGACCGCCGCATATAAGAGGCGGCTTTTTCTGTTCCCCTTTGCTTCCGACCGCTCGCTGCGGGACAAGAGCCTATCGGTAAGAACGATGAAAGCGCCACCAATGCAAAAGCCGAGCGTCACCGTCACATAAGCGGGCAGTTTGGCGGGGTATTCAAAGGCGGGATTGAGGAGGGAAAAGAAGGAAGCGGCCAGCATAATGCCCGCGGCGGAACTTTCGGCTATTACCGAAAACCACTTCTTGGGTTTATCGGAGAAAAAAATGATGAACGCGCCCGTCGTCGTCATCAGACATGTAAATAAAGAAGCTATTAAAGCCTGCCACGCAGGCGAAAGGTTTTCCAAAAAATTCATCGGTAAATACTTTCCTTTTTCATCTTATGGAGCGTCTTTCGCCAAAATCTCTTTTTCGATTCCGCCCTATCGGAACCGTTTTTCCTATCGGCGCAGTGTCGCTTATAAGCAGTATATGAAACTCGTGACTTTTTTGTTTTCTTTTCCCGTCCCTCCCTGCTTTAAATCGCTTTTTCCCTCTCCTTCATTCCAATCTTTTCCCACGGCTTTAAAGTTATTTACAAAATAAAAAAATGGCAATTTACGGCCGATTTTCCGCGATATTTTGTTGCGTTCCGCTTGCCGTACTTCTCTGTACGTCTGCGCGAAAGCGCCTTGTTTTACGAAAAATCATCTCCTGAATATGCCTATTCCCCTTTTTGTGAACACACTCTCATGTACCTGTTACCAAACTCCGAAGTTTTTGCAAGGTGCCTTCCTTCTTTACTCTTCCCGCCCTTTCCTTTTTCCTCGACGATCGCCGCGTTTTTGCAAAAACGACAAAATCCATTTTCTTTTGCTTCCGCCATCTTCTGTCGCGTTTCTTCTTCACTTTCCTCATTGTTTTCGGCAACACGAAAAAAGCGCATTCTCCGGAATCTCCCGAAAATGCGCTCGTCAAAGCCCTGCCCCTTCCTTTTAATCGCACACGCGATTTTTATTTCTTTTCCCTGTCGGAAAAATAATCGATCCGCATCGCCTTTTTGACGTCGGCAAGGGTGGAAGCCGCCGCCTGTTTTGCCTCCCGGCTCCCCTCATAGAGAATATCCCAGACGAAAGGAATATCCTTTGCAAGATTTTCCCGTCGAAGGCGGATAGGTTCCAGCGTTTCCTGTATGACGGCATTGAGAAATTTCTTTACTTTCATATCCCCGAGTCCGCCCCGCTCGTAATGCGCTTTCATCTCCGAAAGGCAGGCATAGTCGGGCAGGTATCTGCCGAAATGCTCGTCCTTGCAAAAAGCGTCGAGATAAATAAACGTGGGATTGTGCCGCGTATCTCCCGGATCGGTGACTTTCAGATGATTGGGATCGGTATACATTCCCATGATCTTGCGCTTGATTTCGTCGGCGGAATCGGAAAGATAAATGCAGTTGCCGAGCGATTTGCTCATTTTCGCCATACCGTCCGTTCCGGGCAGACGGAGGCAGGATTTGTTTTCGGGCAGGACCGCCTTCGGCTCCGTCAACGTTTCGCCGTATAGCCCGTTAAAACTCCTGACGATTTCCCGCGCCTGCTCTATCATCGGCAGCTGATCCTCCCCGACGGGCACCGCAGTCGCCTGAAACGCCGTGATGTCCGCCGTCTGCGAAACGGGATAGGTCAAAAAACCCATCGGCAGGGAAAGCTCAAAATTTTTCTGCTTGATTTCCGCCTTTACCGTCGGATTTCGTTCCAATCGCGCCAGCGTCACCAAGTTCATATAGTAAAAAGTCAGCTCGGTGAGTTCCGTCACGTAAGACTGAATAAAGACGGTGGATTTTTTCGGGTCGATGCCGCAGGCGAAATAATCGAGAGCGACCTCCGTGATATTGGCGCGCACCTTGTCCGGATTGTCAAAATTATCGGTGAGCGCCTGCGCGTCCGCGATCATGATATAGATCTTATCGAATGCTCCGCTGTTTTGCAGCTCCACGCGGCGTTTTAAGGAACCGACATAGTGCCCGATGTGCAGTTTTCCCGTGGGTCTGTCCCCCGTCAAAATCACGTTCTTCATAACGTTTTTCTCCTTGCGTCTGTCTGAGATTTTCCTGTCCATTATAGCATTCTTTGCAGCTTCTGTCAAGGAACTGTTCTTTCTTTCAAAAGGATTCTCCCGCTTTTTGGACTTCTTTCCTCTTGTACTGATTTCTGAACTCGGTGGGAGATACTCCTGTTTCTTTACGAAAAAACTTAGAAAAAGCGTAAACGTCGGAAAAACCGATACGTTCTGCCGTTTCCGAAACATTACAGTCGGACATTGTCAACAAAGCCTTTGCCGCTTCCAGTTTGCTGGAAAGAAGCCATCGATAAGGAGTGATTCCGTAAATGCGTTTGAAAATACGAATAAAATAATCGGCGGAGATTCCCCTTTCCCTTGCAAAAACGCAAACGTCATATTTCTTTCCCGGCGAACGTTGAACCTGCGCGCAAAATTCCTCTGCCGTTTCCGCATACGGAAAGGTATTTCGCATATGCAGCGACGCCGCGCAGTACTCCGCTACAATCGCCTCAGCCCAAAGAGCCGCATTCTCCCTATCGTTATGAAAATGGGCCGATAAGAATCGTTCGTAAAGCTTTTCTGTAAAGGAAACGGACAAGCAGCGCGTATACCTTATAAAAGAGGAAACCGCCTTTGGTTCCCGAGGATAAAAATCAAGATAATAAACTCTCAGACAATCCGTATTGTCTTCCGTCCCTCTCACCCCGGTTCGATAATCGAGAAAAAATATATCCCCTGCGGACAGAGCATAACACTCTTCGCCTAAGTATAAACTTCCCTTTCCGCCAGCTACAAACCACAGGGTATATCCTTCGTGTTCTCCGGCTTTTACAGTCCAACTCCAATGGGGAATGCAATGCGTCCCCCCTGTCGTCCATTCAAACATTTCTCTCCCCCGGTCGATTTTTGACAAATATCAGACGTATTTTACCATTTCTATCCGCAGTTGTCAAGTTTATAATAGAAATGCGTTAAAAACCAACACAATTTTATTATACAAGGAGATATAAAAAATGTCTGCAACACAATTTTTCAAAGCCAAACCACCGACAGATCTTATGAATTGTCACGGAGGGGAAGGAACTCTTGTCTTTCACGATTTGATTAAGGACAATGAGAAACAACAATTCATCAAATTTATTCATCGGGATATCCTAAAAACGGGAGTTTCCATAGGATTACACCGACACGATTGGGAAGGAGAGGAGCCTACCGAAGAATGGTATTACTGTGTGTCGGGAAAAGGAGTGATGACGCTCGACGGAAAGAACAACGATTTCACTCCCGGCGATATATGTGTGTGTCGCAGCGGAGGAATGCACGGTCTTAAAAATATCGAAAAAGAAGATTTGGAAATTATTGTCTTTTACGCTTCAAAGGAAGGGTGTAAAAATGGATAAAGCCGCTTTTTTACAAGTCGCCGTCGTAGGATTGACGCAGGGGGAATGTCACCTCAGCGAATATTTAGCCAGTGGACTTACAAAGCGTATAGCGATTTGCGATACAGACGAAAACCGTTTAAACACTATCGGGGATAAGTACCGTATTCCTCTTGACGCACGATATACATCCTATGAAAAAATGCTGCTGCAAGAAAAACCAATGGCAGTCAGTATTGTAACGCCTAATGGTTTACATAAAACAATGGTGCTCCGCGCCCTCCAATCGGGCGCTCACGTATTGGTAGAGAAACCTATGGCTATTTCCGCGGCAGAAGCGGAAATAATGTGCAGAGCAGCAAAAAGCGCAAAAAAAATTTTAAGTATCAATTTTAATCAACGTTTCGAGCAGCCCGTCCTTGAAGCAAAGCGGTTATTTGAGGAAAATAAGATAGGAGAAATCTATTTTGTAGCGACGCATTGGCATCGCAGACGCGGCGTACCTTGGTGGTATCCGCTTGAACGGGCACAAGAAATGTGCGGGGGCGGGGCGGTGATCGATCTTGGGGTTCACGTTTTGGATCGCGCCCTCTTTATTTGCGGCTACCCGGAATTTATTGAAGTGACAGGCATGACCTGTTTAGGGGTAAGCGAAGAAGAAGCGCTGAAAAGGAATATATCTCACTTTTCCGTGGAGGATTTCGGGGCGGCGATGCTTCGCACGAAAAACGGCGCTCTATTTGAACTCGAAAGCAGTTGGGCGGCGAATAGAGAGGACGAATGTATAGAAACGAGAATTTATGGAACAAAAGGAGGGATTTTATTAAAAAATTCCCTTTCCTCCCCCGGGCATTCGGAATACAGAGCTTTTTTATCCGAAAAGGGAGAAGTTGTCGACTACGAACTTTGCGGGATAAGCAAGAATGAGAAAAAAGATAACGTTCACGCTGCCTTTTTACGTTCCGTGGCCTTTGGAGAAAAGCCTGTCTGCCGCGCAGAAGACGGCTTGGAACTTTGCCGCATTACAGATGCCATCTATGAATCTTCCTTACAAAGAAAAAGCATCGTCATGAATCGCTCTTAAACTTTTATTTATAAAAGCCCTTTGCCGTTTAACGGGCAAAGGGCTTTTCGCACAGAGCAAAAGCTGTTATTTTCTGATGCCGAATGCGTATTTCGCCGTGAAACGATAGACTTCTCCCGCGTCGTAAATCGACGAACCGTAAGCCGCGTACTTTGAAACGTTGACGTTATTGGGAATGGCTTGCGTTTCGAGGCAGAGCCCGCCGCAGCGGCCGTAATAATGTCCGTTCTTTCCCTTCTGATCCAGACAGTTGCCCGCATAGAACTGCACGGCGGGCATATCCGTGTAGCACTTCATCTCGATGCCGCTCTCCGCGCTGTATAAAACGGCGTAAGGCTCGGCTTTGTCGCGGCTCTTATCGAACACAAAACAATGATCGTATCCGCCGCCGTAGGACATATCGGTATCCGTCGCGCGCGCGCCGTCGTCTTTACCCACCGTTTTCGGAGCCGTGAAGTCAAACGGAGTGCCCTTTACGGCGCGAAATTCTCCGTGGGGGATCAGTTCGGAATCGGTCGGCGTGATATAGGGCGCGTCGAGCAAAAGCTCGTGATCGAGAATCGTGCACCCGTCCCCTTCGCCGCTCAGATTGAAATAGGCGTGATTGGTGAGATTGATCGCCGTCTTTTTATCCGAAACGGCGGTATAGTCGATGCCGAGCACGCCGTCCGTAAACGTATAGACGACCGTCACGTTGAGATTGCCGGGATAGTTTTCTTCGCCGTCGGGGGAAAGGTAGGAAAGGACGAGTCTTTCCCCGTCGATCTCCGCCTCCCAGAGCTTTGCGTTGAATCCCTCCTTGCCGCCGTGCAGATGATTGGAACGGTCGTTGATATACAGCGGATACGTCTTGCCGTCGATTTGAAGACGCCCTTTATCGATACGATTGCCGAATCTGCCGATCAAAGCGCACAGATAGCCGCCGTTTTTCAAATACCCGTCGATGTCGTCATAGCCCAGCAAAACATCCGTCGGCTTGCCGTTTTTATCGGGAACGACGAGGCTTTGAATAATGCCTCCCAGGGTAAGCACCTTCATCTGCCTGTTCCCGTCCGCGAAAGTGAACGCGTACACGCTGCGCCCGTCGGGCATTTTCCCGAACTCCGATTTTGTGATTTTCGTCATAAATATCTCCTTTATTCGCTTATGATTTTTTATTCTTATTCCGCTCTCTCGTTTTCCCCGTCAAAGAAACTCTCCGTCTATTTGGTATAAGACTTATTGCAAGAATCAGACGGTATACATACCTTCTCGCTGCACTTCCGTATTCTCCGAAAAAAGCCCTTCTTGTTTCGGGGAACTCTCCGTAATCCCCCGCCCTCCTCTTTTTTCGGGAAAGTTAAAAATCGACCTGCGTAGCGCCGACCGTACGCACGGAGGCGCAAAAAACGTTTTCCCGCCCGAAAACGCGGGACATTTCCCGGACGTAATTTCCCAGCTCGTTTTCGCTTACGCAGGCGAGCACAGTGCCCGCAAACCCGCCTCCGTGCAGGCGATAGCCGCCGTTTTTGAGGATCTTTTCCGAAATCTTTAACGCCAGAGCGACGGGCTGCGATTCGCTTCCCGGCACGAAACAGTTTTGCAGATATTTCTGACTGCTTTCGCCGCTTTCTTTGAGCAAGCGCAAAAAAGTATCCGCTTCCCCTCTTTTCAGAGCCTGCGCCGCCCGATCCGCCCTCTCGTTTTCCTCAAAAAAGTGAAAGGCGCGCAAAACAGCTCGCTCGGACACCTTTTTTCTGAGCGCCGGAATTGCCGAAAAGAACTCCCTTTCGTCCACCTCCCGCAGCGCTTTTTTGCCGAAAAATGCCGCCGCCTCGCCCATCTCCTTACGGATCGCCGCATAATGTTCGGTGAGCGACGCATGGGAGCCGCCCGTGTTCGTGATCGCCAGCACATAGCCTTTCGGCACAGGCAGGGGAGCGACGAACGGCGTATCGGGACGTTTGAAATCGATCTCGTTGAGTCCGCCGTAGGCGACGCCCGACTGATCGAGCAGTCCGCACGGTTTTCCGAAATAGACGTTTTCGGCAAACTGTCCGATAGCGGCTTTGTCGCCCGGCGAGAGCCTGCCCTTCAAATACAGCGAGTTGAAAATTTCCGCCACCAGCACCTCGAACGCCGCCGAGGAGGAAACGCCCGCGCCGCGGAACACCGTACTTTCCGTATAAGCGGAAAAGCCGCCGAATTCCTTTACGGGAAAGCCTCTCTTCGCTATCGCGGCAGCCACGCCGCGCGCCAGCGAAGCGCTCCGGCCCGTTTCATGGCGCTTCAAAGAAGTATCCGACAATCTGAAACGAATTGGCTTAAAGCCCTTGGAAACGATCTCCGCCACGCCGTCGTTTCTCTTTTTTACCGCGGCGACAATGTCGCAGGAGATCGCCGCGACGATTACTTTTCCCTGATTGTGATCGGTGTGATTGCCGATGATCTCCGCGCGTCCGGAAGAGGAATAAAAGGACTCGGGCGGCTCGCCCTTCAATGCCCGAAAGCCCTCCGCGACCGAGCGGTAACGTTCCCTGACTTCGTTTTCGTCGGCGTTTTCGCCGTAGAGCGCACGATAATTCATGCAGGCACCCTCTCTTCTTTTTATGTATTATATCACAACTTTCCTCTTTTGTAAATACCGCGGAGGAAGTTTACGCAAAATATTCATATGAAAAAAAATCTCCTGCCCGTAGCGGCATTGATGTTTTTATGTGCGGTTCTCTTTCTCGCGGTGAGCACCTTTTTGTTGTTCCCCTCTCTCCCCCTTTCCAACCTCCCTTCCGTTCCCACATTTTTGCCGACCTTCCATTTCAATTGAGCTTTTTTCATAAAAAACGGACCACCCACGCTGTTTCGCCACAGCCGCGGGCGGTCCGTTTTTGTCTTTTGCAGAAAAAAACCGCCGCAAAGACAGCTCCTGTCGGGCGATCTTTTGTCAAAAGCCGACTCTTGCCGCAGCGAAGAAAGAGGCGGACAAGTTCGGCGCGCCTTTTGCCGGACAAAAATGCCTTGCGGTTTCGTACTCGCCGCAAAGAAAAGAACGAAGGCGTCCGCGTCGGACTAAGACTCCCGCGGCTTCGCGCGTCCGGCGAAAAGCGCTCTTTTCCCCGGCGGGTTTCTTTTTCCGACGCTCAACGACATTCAATCGACGCCGTAAGTTTTCCGATAGGCATACATGGCGGCAAGGTACTCCCTGCCCTCGATGACGCCGTTCTCTATCGCGGAAATGATATCCGACATCGTGACGATGGAATATACCCTGACCCCGAATTCCTCGTAAGCTTCCTGTACGGCGGACAGATCGCTCTCCAAGCCCTTTTCCATTCTGTCTACGGAAATGACCATGCCGACGACCTCCACGTCCGCCGCCGCCCGAAGTTTGGGCAGGATCTCCCGAAGCGCCTTTCCCGACGTCATGACGTCCTCGACGATGATCACTTTTTCCCGATCCGTCAGGGATTTGCCGACGAATACCCCCCCTTCGCCGTGGTCTTTGGCTTCCTTTCTGTCGAAGCAGTAATTCAGGTCCGCGCCGTACTTTTCATAGAGCGCGACGGCAGTCGTGACGGCGAGCGGAATCCCTTTGTACGCGGGGCCGACCAGCGTTTCTCCTGCCAGACGGTTGTCGTGGATGCAGGCGGCGTAGTATTCCCCCAGTTTCGCAAGCTGCGCGCCCGTTTTGTAGTTTCCCGTATTGATGAAGTAGGGCGCCTTGCGTCCGCTCTTCAAGGTAAATTCCCCGAATTTCAAAGCGCCGCTTTGCACCATGAAACGAATAAACTCTTCCTTATAATTCAAAGCCATTTTTGTATCCTCCCGTTTGATTTTCAGTTGAGCGCAAGCGCGCCCGTCAGCTCGGACACGTTCTTTACGCCGTGGGCGTCGCACCAACGTCCGAGTCCCTCGACGATTTTGGGCGCCGCCGAAGTGTCGGTGAAATTCGCGGTGCCCACCTGAACCGCCGCCGCGCCCGCTAAAAGAAATTCCACGGCGTCCTCCGCGCAGGTGATGCCGCCCATGCCCACGACGGGAATTCTCACGGCGTTTGCCGCTTCGAACACCATGCGCACCGCGATCGGCTTGATCCCGGCACCCGACACGCCGCCCGTGTTATTGGCGAGAACGGGACGGCGGCGCTCGACGTCTATCGCCATGCCCGTAAAGGTATTGACGAGGGAAACGCAGTCCGCGCCTCCCCGCTCCGCCGCCAATGCGTTCGCGGCGATACTCTCGACGTTCGGGGAAAGTTTGACCATGAGCGGCGTCTTTAAAAGCGCCGCGCGCGCCGCTTTGGTCACTTCTTCGACGCTCTCGGGGCGGATGCCGAACGCCATGCCGCCGCACTTTACGTTCGGGCAGGAAATATTCAGTTCTATCATGTCCGCCAGCCCGTCCAGCCGTTTGCAAATGCCCGCGTAGTCTTCGAGCGTTTTCCCCGCGACGTTGGCGATCACCGCCGTGCCCTTGCTTTTCAGCCATTCGAGATCGCAGCGGATAAAGTGTTCCACGCCGGGATTTTGCAGACCTACCGCGTTTAAAATGACGCCGCGCGACTCCGCGATGCGGGGGACGGGATTGCCGGGCCTCGGCTCCAAAGTCAATCCTTTGGTGGAAACGCCGCCCAAAATGCCGACGTCGTACAACTCGTCGAATTCCCGTCCGAAGCCGAACGTTCCCGAAGCGGCGATGACGGGATTTTTCAATTTTACGCCGCAGAGCTCTATCGATAAATTTGCCATGATTTTTGTTCCTTCGTCCATGTATGGCTGCCCTTTGCCCGCTGCGCGCCTTTCCCTTGCGAAGCGGGCGGACGCATATTTTCCTTGCGTTTTCCTGAGATTTGCGAACTTTTCCATGCGACGGCGGGAGTCCGCTTTGCCCCTCCTAAATTTTCACGTCCTCGACAGAGAAAACGGGGCCGTCCCTGCACACCCGCGCGTGTTCGCCGTTCGTCAGATCGCACACGCAGACGAGGCAGGCGCCGATGCCGCAGCCCATCCGCTCTTCCAGGGAAACGAACGCGGGAATCCCCTCCCTCTTCGTCGCCTCTTTGAGGGCGCGGAGCATGGGCAGAGGACCGCAGGCGAGCACCACATCGGGACGGAGAGCGGGGTCGGCGAGATCCGTTTCAAAGGCCTGCACGGCGTTTTTCTTTTCGCCGAAGCTGCCGTCGTCGGTGACGGCGACCAGCCTTTGCGCCTTTCGCAATTCCTCCAAGCCGCAGACAGCCGCTTTCGTGCGAAAGCCCATATAAGCGGAAATTTGTTTTTCCTCCGCGTATTCGCGGATGACGGAGATCATCGGGAATATTCCCACGCCGCCGCCCACCAGCGCCACTTTGCGCTCGTTTGCCCGGACAAAAAAGCCGTTGCCGAGCGGCATGAGCACGTGTAAACGCGTCCCTGCCCCCATCGAAGCCAAAAGTTTGGTGCCTTCGCCCTTGATTTGGAAACAGACGGTGATCTCCCGCCCGTCCGTTTTGCAGATCGCCAGCGGGCGCCTCAATAGGTGAGCGCCGCCCACCGAGAGATTCGCAAACTGCCCCGCGCGCGTCTTCGCCTCTTCGGGCAGACGGAAGCGCAGGGAATGAACGCCCTCCGCGATCTGTTTGTTTTCGATGATTTCCGCTTCGTATTCTTTCATTTCGTTTCCTCCCGACACCCGTTCTCTTTCCCGCGCCGCAAAAAAGGGAAAAGCCGATTTTTCGTCCGCCTTATTTTCCCATTCTGCCGATGACTTCGGAAAGGTCTTTTTGCATGGCGACCGCCGCGGCGCGCGCTGCGTCGAAATAGCTGCCGCCGTTCTTTTTATACGCGCAGAGAATGCCGCGGGAGTTATTGACCACGCCGCCCAGTCCGTCCTCTTTAAAGCAGCATTTCAGCATTTGAGCGTTCGCGCCCTGCGCCCCGTAGCCGGGGATCAGGAAAAAAGTGTGCGGCAGGACTTTCCGAAGCCGCGCGGCCTCCTCGGGATGCGTTGCGCCGACGACCGCCCCGACCGCCGAATACCCGTATCTTCCGACGGTGCTCTCCCCCCATTTTTCCACAAGACCGCCCATGTATTCGTAGACGGGCAGACCGTTTTCAAGGAGAAGATTTTGCAGTTCCCCGCTCGACGGATTAGAGGTCTTGACGAGCACGAAAATTCCCTTGTTCCTTTCCGAACAATCCTGCGCGAAGGGTTGAATCCCGTCCGTGCCCAAATAGCCGTTGACCGTGAGATAATCGGCGGGAAAAGCGCGAAGAGCGTTGCCGTTGAGGTCGGTGTTTCCCAAAAACGCCTTGGAATAGCACGCCGCCGTGGAGCCGATGTCGTTTCTCTTCGCGTCCGCGATGACGATCAGCCCTTTTTCCGCCGCGTATTTCAGCGTTTCCTCAAACGCCTTCATGCCGGGCACGCCGTACATTTCGTAATAGGCGATCTGCACCTTGACGGAGGGCACGACGTCGTATAAGGTATCGACGATCTTTTTATTGAACTCAAAAATGCGTTCCGCCGCCGCGGCAAAATCCTTCACGCCCTCCCGCATATCGTCGGGAAGATACTCGAAAGAAGTGTCAAGCCCCACGCAGGTGGGATTTTGCAAACCGATAATTCGTTCGATGAGTGCGTCGGTGATCATATCATTTCTCCTTGTAGTGTTTCGATCAAACACAAATCTCTTTTTCGGAAAACAATGCCGTCAGGTCTTTTCCCCAGGGCATACGGAAATCGGACTTTCCGCTGTCGCAATCAGAGGTAAAGCGCTTTTTTAAAAGCGGCTCCGTCAATTTTTTAGTAGGGCGGCACCGTCTTGTTTCTATCGAACGGAAGTCCCTTTCCCTGAAAACCGACGAGCGGGTGTTGCTTCGCAGGATACGAAAGGACCCTTTTTTTGTTTCTTCCCGAGGAAATCAACCTTCAAAAAACAACGGCCCAAAGTCTATGGAAAGCCATCCGCCCCTCTGTTCCCCGAAACGCAAATATTTCTTGAAATCGATGCAAGCGAGTCGTTGCGGCGACAAATCATCCGCCTCCCCGCGTCCGCAGCGCGCTCTTTGTTCCCTTTGTCCGCGCTCTGTTCGTTCAGGCGTTCAAAGTGCGCAGCCCAGCCCACAACGACACCGCGGATTTTACGCGTTCTATGCCCTGTATTTGACGTTTCCGTCGACGATAGTATACTTTATCGACCCCGACAGTTTTCGCCCGTTAAAGGGCGTATTTTTGCCTTTGGAAAGGAATTTGGAAGAATCCACCGTCCATTCCTCCTCCAGGTCGGCAATCGTCAGATCCGCCGCGGCGCCCTCCGCGATCTCCCCGCCTTCGAGTCCGAGTATGCGGGCGGGATTGCCGCTCATTTTCGCGGCGATTTCGGGCAGCGTCAGGATACCCGTTTTATAGAGATAGGTGACGGCGAATCCGAAAGAGGTTTCGATGCCGCTGATGCCGAACGCGGCGAGGTTGTACTCCACGTTTTTGTCATTGGGATGATGCGGCGCGTGGTCGGTGACGATGCAATCCAGCGTGCCGTCTTTGAGCCCCTCCAAAATCGCCTGTCTGTCCTTTTCCTCGCGGATGGGAGGATTCACCTTGGTGTTCGTGTCGAAACCCGTTATCAGATCGTCCGTGGCGGCGAAATAGTGGGGGCAGGTTTCCGCCGTGACCTTGACGCCGGCGCGCTTGGCGTCGCGGATCAGCCGAACGCCGCTGAACGTCGAAACGTGGCAGATATGCACGGGTACGCCGAGGCTTTCCGCGAGGCAGATCTCGCGGGAGATGCTCACGTCCTCCGCGGCGCGGGGGATTCCTTTCAGTCCCGCCAGCGTGGAATTGTAGCCCTCGTTGACGACTCCGCCGTCCGAGAGCTCCTTGTCCTCGCAGTGACAGAGGCATTTCATGTTAAACCCGCCGGCGTATTCCATGGCGAGCCGCATCAAACGGGAGCTTTTCACCGCCTTGCCGTCGTCGGAGATCGCCACGGCGCCCGCTTTTTTCATCTCCCCGATATCCGCCAGCTGTTCCCCTTCCTCTCCCTTCGTAATGGCGCCGACGGGACGCACTTTGCAGAGATTTACTTCCTCCGCGCGATGGCGGATATAGCTTATCACCACCTTGTTGTCCGCGATCGGCGCGGTGTTCGGCATACAGCAAATCTGCGTAAAGCCGCCCTTTACGGCCGCCTTGCAGCCGCTTTCGATGTCTTCCTTGTATTCGAAGCCGGGTTCTCTCAAATGCACGTGCATATCAATGAGCCCGGGGAATACGTGCAAGCCTTTCGCGTCGATGACTTCCTCGTTTTTCTCCGCGGTTAACCCTTCCGCAATGCGGACGATTTTTCCGTCCGCCACGCGGATGTCTTTCTTTTCCACGCCGTCTTTAAAAACCACGCTGCCGCCTTTGATAATCATATTTTTTATACCTCCCGTAAATCTGCCTGCCGCCGAAAAAACGGCCCTTTGATGAGAAATTCGCCCTCCCGCCTCAACGGGCGGATTTTCTGTACTGCCCCAGCAAAAAGAGCAGCGCCATACGCACCGCCACGCCCGAGAGCACCTGATCCTCGATGCGGCTTCTGTCGTCGTCGATCACGTCGCTCGTCAGCTCCACGCCGCGGTTGACGGGTCCCGGGTGCATGACGATAGCGTTCGGCGACGCGAGGGATAGCGCCTTCTCGCTGACGCCGTAAAACTCCGCGTACTCGTTGAGGGACGGGAAATTCCCCGCCTGCTGACGTTCCAGCTGTATTCTCAGTCCCATGACGACGTCCGCGCCCTCCACCGCCTCCTCGCGGGAGGAACAGAGCTTCGCGCCGAGTCGGTCGATGCCTTTGGGGATGAGCGTTTCGGGCGCGTACATTTTCACCTCCGCGCCCAGCCGCGTCAGCCCGAACAAATCGGATTTCGCCACGCGGGAATGTTTGATATCTCCGAGAATCGCCACTTTCAGACCCTCTATTTTTCTGAAATGTTCCCGCATGGTGCACAGATCGAGAAGGGCCTGCGTGGGGTGTTCGTTCATGCCGTCCCCCGCGTTGAGGACGCTCGCTTTCACCGTCTTGGCGAGCAGATAGGGCGCGCCGCCCATGGGATGGCGGATAATGATAAAATCGTTCTTCATCGCGTCCAGCGTCTTGCCCGTGTCGATGAGCGTTTCGCCCTTTGCCACCGACGAAGAAGCCGCCGCGATATTGATCGTGCTTGCGCCCATATACTTTGCCGCCAGCTCGAAGCTCGTGCGGGTCCTCGTGCTGTTCTCGTAAAAGAGAATGGTGGCCGTACAACCTTCGAGATGAGGCAGTTTTTTAATACCTTGTTTCAAAAGTTTTTTCATGTTTGCGGCGGTGTCGAGAATCTCGTAAATCTCCTCTGCCGTCGCGTCCACGAGCCCCAGCATATCCTTCCTTTTAATCATGTTCGTCCTCCTTTCCGATGACGATTTTATCCTCCGCCGCGCCGCGCTCGGTAAAATAAGCTTCCACGTATTCGCTGCGGGAAGTAGGTACGTTTTTGCCCACGAAATCCGCGCGGACGGGAAGCTCCCTGCCGCCGCGGTCGACGAGTTCCAAGAGCCGTATCGCCTTGGGGCGCCCAAGTTTGAAGATCGTTTCCAGCGCCGCGCGCACGCTCCTGCCCGTGTGAAGAACGTCGTCGCACAAGACCGCGATCCTGCCTTCCACCGAAAAATCCAGCTTGTTTTCCGTATAGTCGGGCACAAAAAAAGCGGACACTAGATCGTCGCGCTGCATACCGATGTCGATACCGCCGCAGGGAACGCGTATTCCCTCCGCTTCGTAAAGACAATCCCGCACGCGCTCCGCCACGATCTCTCCGCCGCGCTTGATGCCCAGGAGCACCACCTGCCCTATCTCGTCCCGCTCCGCAATCTCGTGAGCGAGCCTGACAAGCGTCCTTCGTATTCCGTTTGCGTCCATAATGACGTGCTCTGCCATACGTTTTCTCCCAATGAAAAAAGTCCCGGGCACCTATGCCCAAGACCAAAATTCTTCTCTTCTTTGTCTGTCGGAAATTCTCCCTGCGCGAACGGACGGCGCGAGAAAACTTTTTTCCGAAAACTATGGGGGATTTTGTCTTGGCGGCATCACGGTACCGCTCTTAAAGATGGTTTTATTATAGCATACTCTTTTTCAAATGTAAAGAATTTAAAGCGCCTTTTTACAATTTTCTTATTCCTAAAAATCATAACGAAAAAAGCGAAAAGAGAGCCATGCTTTTTTCTTTCAAATCAAGACGCGATCGGCGGTTTTACAGGCGATTCCCCCCTTTGATACGGCGGCGCACGGCATTGAAAAAATTTCGTTTGAAATTTGATAACGGCTTTAAAAGAACCAAGGAACGTTTCGCACCTTGAAAAATAACGGGGTTAAGGCGGCGGAGAGGCTCCCTTCTTTTAACTTGCCCTCTAATTGTATTATTAGACTCCGCCTTTAAAAACATTCCCGCTTTTTAACGCTCGCAAGAATTTCCCCGTTTCTCCCGAAAACTCTTTGCCTTTTTACTTTTCCTAATTTTAGAAACTATAAAAAAGAAAGAACTGCTCTGTTTCTTAGGCTCTGTTTCTCAGGCTCTGTTTCTTAAAATCCTTTTCGAGGAGGGCAAAAAGCCTTTTTTCGGAATCTTTCCGCCGTCCGCGCCGCCGCGCCTGCAAAGATCGATAACGCAGATTGCGCACAAAACTTTATATCGTAAGGTACGCGCAAAAGTCCGCAAAACGGCTACGCCTTCCTGCGGCTTCAATAAATTTTTATCAGTTTGAAATCCGTCTTGTCGCAGGAGGTGAGGTAATAATCCACCCCGTTTTTTGCGGTGTAAAGCGGAAAAAAAGTAGGGCCGTGCAAATGTCCGAAGATCACTTTGTCCGCTTTGTTTTTTTCGAACAGCTCGGTAAACAGACTGTCCTCGCGGCGGAGATTAAAAGGCGGATAATGGATCATCGCAATCAGCTTGTCCCCCTCTCTTTTCAGAGCCGACGCGCAGCCGAACGCCAGACGGAACCGCTCCGCTTCCCGAATATACAGTTTTCGGTCCTGTTCGCTGTAATCGGGACTGCCCGGACAAGACCACCCGCGCGAGCCTACGACGACGTATTCCCCGATTCTCACAGCGTCCGTCTGTAAAAAGACGAACGAATCGTCGGGCGCGCGGGAACGGAGTTTGGTGATGCCGTTCCACCAATAGTCGTGATTGCCGCGGATAAACACCTTTTTTCCGGGCAGTTCGGCAATCGCGCGCAAATCCGCCATCGCGCCGTCCATCTTCATGGCCCAGCTGATGTCACCCGCGATGAGCACGGCGTCCTCGTCCGTTACTTTTTCCCGCCAATCGGATTTTATTTTTTCGAAATGCCCCTCCCAATTGCCCCCAAACACATTCATCGGTTTGGGCGCGTTCGCAGAGAGGTGCAGATCGCTGATCGCGTAAATATTCATGGCGATAGTATAGCAGATTTTTCTCAAAAAGGCAAGATTTTCCCCCGCAATTTTCAAAATGAAGAGGGAAGACGACGAAAATATTATTTTTTATTCACCCGCGTATTCGCCCTTCACATCCCTTCGCCCTTACACAACGCTTTTAATTCAGTTTCTTTCCTCCGTTAAATTTGATAACCATTTAGTTCCTACCAATGTCTAAAATCAAAAGGGACTATCTCAATCTTCGTCGTCGTCATTGTCATTTTCCATATCGTTAAGTCGATTTAATGCATTTATTGCAAAGTCCTCATTTTTCTTAAAAAACTTTTGTATGTATTTCGCCAATGCACTAATTTTATAATGATTCGGATAATAGTCCGTCCCCTCTATGTGTATTGCACGACCGTCTTTATCTTCCTCGGCTTCCACAATAAAAGTGTATGTTCCCAAATCCACTTCTTTCGGCAGAATATTACTTAACAATTCTTTATAACCGATAGCTTGTTGCAGCTTGGTTTCATATTGAAGGTCATAGCCCAACTTATTAAAACTAAACTCCAAAATTAAGATTTTATTATCGTAAACCAATAAATAATCCACTCTTTTATTGGAATACGGGATACAGTATTCTTGTAAAATTTTGACGGAGTTTCTTAAATTTTCGTCCTCAATTCTATCAAATACGTAATACAATATATTTAACGTATCCAACCAAGTAACTATTTCAATGTCATTGAAATAATACCCCTTCTCGGTAGCTCTTTCTTTTAATATTTGAAATCTATCAGAATATACAATAGAGTCCGTTCGCTTAGACAATTTATCATCGCGAACACACCAATGTTTAAGATAAAGAACGCTCTCAACAAGTTCATTCAACCCTTCGCAATCCAAATCATAAAGACAATTCATAAGTTTCTCCTTTATCCATTTTCCATCTTCACGAATATTGTATTACGCACGAGTAAACCGCCGTCCCATTTCGGTTTTAATCCGTAGGAAAACGTCTTTCCAAATTTTTCACCACGTTTATAATATCCGTGCATATCACAATCGTAGTCAATGTTCGGACTTTATCAAATCAAGCTGCCGTTTGCCTCTAAAACGGAGTCAAAAATTCTTACTCCAATTCTCCTATCACTTTATATATATCCTGGCAAATTATAACATTTTTTACTTAAACCGTCAATAGTTTATGAAAAAAAGAAGCGTCCAAAATGAGAGTATTTTGTTTTGTACTTATATAAAATAGATGAATCTTTATTTTATCCATTCCTAAACTTGTTAAACTATTGCTTTTTACAGCCGTTTATGGTATAATAGAATAGAAAATGCGGAAAGGCAAAGCATTTCTCCGTATTTTCGCGCACCGTTCCAATATAGCTCTATGTCATCATAAATGCGGGGGCGCGAAACATGGTGAGAGTTTTCACGCGTTGACTGTTTCTCTTAATAGAGGTAAGCAAAAGACAACCATTTAAGAGCAGACTTTCGCTTTGGCAAAGCCCGAAAAAACGCTTACGCGCCCCGCCGCGCGCACGTTTTCGCCGGCGTTCTTCGAAACAGGCGATAAAACGGCGGTCTTGCGTCCAATCCGAAAGCGCGGGCGTTCACAAAAAAGGATAAAAATGGACACTTTAAAAAGCGCGAATTATATAAAGGAAAAGCGTCTTGCCCTGGGATTACGGGAAAGCGACGTTGCCGCAAGCCTGGGCGTCAGTTCCTATGAAGTCAACGGCTGGGAAGCGGGATTTTTCCCCGACGTAGAATATCTCTTGCCGCTTGCCGAGCTGTTGCAGGTGAGTGTGGACGAAATTTTAAAGGGGGAGGACAATCCGCTCCCGCCCCAGGCGAAGGAGGACGAGAGCGCCGCGATAGAGGAAAAGTCGGCTTCGGCAGAGTTTTCCGAGCGGCAAAACGCCCCGACTTCCCCACTTTCTTCCCGTTCGGGAGCGCCGCAAGCGTCTTCGCAAAGGTATCCTCCGAGGACGAAAAAAGAGAAAAGCTATTACGTAAAGCTCCACGAAACGATGCGGTATACCGACGAAGAAGGAAAGCCCTATAAGACCTATTTCAACGGCTTTTCGCGCGGAGAGAGGATTTTCGGATATATCCTTTGCGCCGTCGCCGCCGTCGTTTTTGTCGTCGCGCTCCTTTTGCGCCTGAGCGGCGTCACAGACAGACAAAGCCGCACTCGCTGCGCGGATTTTTCGAAAACCGCTTGTTCGCAATACGTTTTCCTTTTCAAGGACGGCTTTGCCCGGAATCAGGATTCCCTTTCCGCCGAAATTAACGGTGAAAGGTTTTCAGAGTTTGCGACGAGCCCGCAGTTCGCCTTTTTCTGTCCTTTCGTCGGCTTGAATCCGACCTCGGCGGAGTCCGTTTCCTTGCCCTATCGCTTAACGCCGGGAGGAAGCGACTGATGAACGACAAAAAGAAAAAAGATCTGCTGCTGATCGCGGTTCAGTGCGTCACCGCCCTACTCGGCGCCGTCAATCTGCTGCTCGGCGGCAAATACGAGCTTTTGATTTTCTACGGGATATTGATGTTTTTTTCTATTTTCTGCCTGTATTTCAACGACTCTATTTGCAGAACGCTAACCAGGCAGGGGCATTGGAAGCGTCCCCCTACGGAGGACGATTATACCCCGAGCGAAACAGAATTGAAAGCGGGGAAGATAATCGAATGGGTCGTATTTTGCATCGCTCTTATCGTAGCGATTGCCGCCTCGTTTTAAACGGACATTGCGGCTGCAAAAATCCATTTCCTCCTTTTCCCGCAAAAACGGATAAAAAAGTTTCCTGCCTTTCGACGAAACTTTTTAACGTCGGCGGAAAGCGATTGTTTTTAATTTCCTTTCGATGCCCTCTATGGCGACGGACGTTCCGCCACTCGACAAAATTTGTTGTCTTCCAAAAAATTTCCGCCCGTCGTTTTTTCTTGAAACGTTTAGGCGTCCCCGCCCCGTTACCGCTTTTTGACGAATATTTACCTGCGCCTGCCTTGTTCTTTTTTTGACGGCTCTATTTCTTCATGGCCGCGATTAAAAATTACTTTCTTTGTCCTCTTTCCGTTTTTCCACGAGCAGACATCAGCCGTTTCTGACGGCTATAAAAATAAAAAATTTCACATTCGGCAGAGGTGATCATTATGAATAAATCTTTTTCCTTTCTTTGCGTAACGCTGGCTTCCCTGTCCGTATTTGCCTTTGCTTCCTGCGGCGGACGCGCGAAAGCGCTCAAAAAAGTCCCCGACGAAAACAGGCAGACGGCGTTGAAAGAATATCAACGTAAATACGAGTCCTCCCTCGAAAAAGTCCTCTATGCGAAAACGTATACGCTCGCGACGGCGACCTTCAAGCAGGGGGACAATCAGGCGTCTTTTTCCCTCAGAACGGACGCCGACTTCGCCTTTGAAAAGAAGGACGCAAAAACCGTAGTTTCCGCTTTCGCCGAGGAGTACGATTCCACGGAAAAAACGACTCGGACGGGAAACACAGAAGAAAACGAGTACAAAAAATCGACTTATCTCAACAAAAAAGGGACCTATACAAAAAGTTCGGGCACAGACGCGCAACCGCTCACGGCGTTTTACCCTTGCGGGTCGATACAGGACGAGGCGTTAAGAAAACTCAATGTGTCGGATATTTCCTTTTTCACGCTGTTTGTGAACGACAACGTATCCGATTGGACAAAAGACGACGGCGAAGTGGAAATTTCCGCCTATTCGGATTCTTCGGGCAGCGGTTTTCGGGCGGTATGCAAGCTTGGCGCCTCTTACGACGCTCTGGAATTTTTCGACGGCATCGACACTTTTCTCGCCTGGACGGGCGAAAAAATGCCCGAAGCGGCGCTGACGATTTCCTTCTCGGCGTTTTTCGACGGCGCGGGCGGGCTTTTGTATACCGTCACGGAAGCGGAAATGAAGCTGAAAGAATCGGAATCCGTAAAGGGACGCTATACCTACTATCAAAAGGCGTCCGTTCAGACCTCCTCCACCGTAAAACTGCCCTCTAATCTCGACAGTTACGTTTTCGAGGAATAAGTCTTCCGCATAAAAAAGAAGTAAGGAGCGGAATGAAAAAATTTTCTTATCCTATTGCTTTTTCGGACGGCATATGATACAATCTAATCGTTCGGATACGGAGAGTCCGTTTCCGAAAAGGAGAAAACGATGAAAAAAAATCCGAACGGCTGTTTCTTTGACGATCGCCTGCACGGCGGCGTTCGCCTTCGCTTCCTGCGGCAACACGGCAAAATTTAAAGAGGTGCAGGCCGAAGCGCAGGAAACGACTTATACCGAATATCAAACCAAGTACAACGCCGCACTCGATAACGTCCTTTACGTAAAGGACTACGTCAGCGCAAGCGCGAACGTAAACGCGGCGGCGGATTCTCAAAATGAAAAAATGGAGATGACGTTCACCACGGACGGGGATTATGCGTGGACGAAAAACGCTGCGTCGACGACGCTTTCCGCCATGGCTTTAAAAACAAATATTTCTTTAAAGACACAGGCGGCTCAGCACGCATTAGATATCAATGCCAAAACAGAATCCTATCTCAACGAAGAGGGACTCTTTACGAAAGCCAGCGCGCCAGGCATAGAGCAAAAATCCTTCGTTCCCCTTTCCGACGTGGGGGAAACCGAATACGGCGGTTTGGAAGCGGAAAACGCTTTCGAGATGTTTTCCGATCTGTTTGCCGGCTCTTACGGGGAATTGAAAGAGGCGGAAAGCTTTAAAATGTATTCCTATTCGGAATCTTCGGGCAGCGGCTTCCGTCTTACTTACAGCGAAACGTTCGATTCCGATTGGACGGGCGGCGGCATAGAAGGTTTGGAGAAAATTCTCCAAATGCTCCAAAACGAGAACGCTTCTTTGGCGGTGGAAACGACTCTTTCCGTCTATTTCGACGCGAATAACAAACTCACCGGCACCGAAGCGACGTTGAACATCGTCCTTTCCTCGCAGGATTCTTCGGCGCCTGCCGACGGCTCCGTCAAATTTTATCAAAAGACCACCGTGGAAAGCTCCTCCACCGTCAAATACCCCTCCGATCTCGACAGCTATAAATCCGCAGAATAAGTATCGCGTATCCGATAGGATTCGATATGCAAAAGCCCCCGACAGGGATTGCCGGGGGCTTTTTATCGCTTCGTTGCCTTTTTGAAAAAAAGCGGCTTTTCCCCCCGCTCGTCCTTCCGCGTCCGCCCTTTCGCAAAAAAGACCTTCCCGCTTTTTGACGGGAAGGTCTTTTTATTGAGAACAAAAAGGAGAAGTTTTCAGAAGCGGTTTTCCGTTCCGCCCCCTTTGCAAGCGCAGGCGCGAGCCTGCGGATAGAGCGGAAGTTCGAAGAAGCCGGAGCAGACTTCCTGCGAATATTCCTGTGCGGGCGGGATTGCGCAGTAGCCGTAGGAAGGAACGAGAAGTTCCACCTGCATGGCGATCTTTAAAATCACCGTCGTGCACATACTCACCGTAAACGTATTATTGGCGGCGTTGAAAGTTCCCTCGGGCGCCACCGCGCTGACCACGCCTTTCACCGTAAAGGGCATGATGGAAGGAGAAGGCACGAACAAAAGGACGTCCTCGCTCAAAGTCACCGAAGAGGTCGCCTTGCCCTCGACGCCGGCAGCGTCCACATACAAAACTTCCAGAGGAATGGTGACGGAAGCCTGAACGCGGGCGCACTGCTTGTCGGACTGGCGATCTATGTTGAGATTGGAAACGGTCGCTTCGGACGAAAGGGAGCGAGCGCTGATAAACGTAAGCGGATATGTAGGGTTAGCGGGCACGAAATCGGTGAGGGTGAGAGTATAGTTTTCAAGCTGCGTCTGTTTAATGCAGGCATCGAAAATCTTTTCCGCCTGAATACATACTTTTTCCGTCAAACCGTTCAACGGATTGCCCGTTATCGCCCCGGGGCATTTATCCGATTGAAAATTGGAATAAAACGACATTTTTACCTCCTGTAACGAAATAACCTTGAAATAGCCGCCTCGATGGGCTTTGCGTTTATTTCAAGTTCCTCCGTAATTAATTACTTAGTATATCTTACGCGCGGCGGGGGATTTTTGTGCGCGTTTCTTCGCGCCGATTCCCTTCTTTAAAGGAGCACCTTCATGCCGGGATAGAGAAGCGAAGTGAGATTCCTGCGCTCGAAATTCTCCCTGCTGCCCGAAAGCAGTTCTTTGGAGTCGCCCGCGCGGACGGTGTACAGGTTGCCGCGCAGTGCGGGGATGTGCAGAATCTGTCCTTCCCAGACCTCTTTTTTCAAATCGTTGAAGCCGATAATCGCGCATTCGGGCAAAGAGAACGCTTCGGCTATCGATTTCACCGTCTGCCCGCGCTTGACTTTATAAAATTGGGGAATCATCGCTATTAACATCATTTCATTATATGCGGGGAAAAATATTTTTATCCTCTTTCCTTCGGCTCCGAAAAAATATTTATTTTCTCCATGCCGTTAGCAGAATTTATCCGCTTTGTTCCTCGCCTTCACGAACGCACTTTCCCTCTGAGTTACCCTTGCCGTCCCCGATTTGCGCGCCTCGTTCCTTTGTGTCCCGTCGGCGGAATCGCTGCGCCCGCCTCCCACAAAATTTTTTCAAACTCCATGATTTCTCTTTTCCCTACACGCGCCCGGAATGTTGCCGCGCGGCAGAATAACTTGCCGTAGCCTTTCTTCGCTTTCTTAAAAAAACGTTCTATGCCGTGCCCGTTTTTCCTGTGCGTCCGCGTTCTTTTCCCCCGTCGGACGTCCTTTTTTTCTTTCAGACCTTCGAAATTTTTTTACGCGGCCCTTTTCGTCGTTTAAAATCCGCATTATACAATTTGTCCTCATAATTTGAACAGACAGCCCGTACAATAAATCATGAAAAAAAATATTTATCGCACGACTGCGGTGGTCACAGGACTTTCCGTGGCAGAGCGTTCGCTCGGATTTTTATACCGTATCGTCCTTTCCCGGCTCATCGGATCGGAAGGATTGGGACTTTACCAAGTCGCCCTGTCCGTTTTCTCCGTCTTCATCACCCTCGGGACGGGCGGTATTCCCATCACCGTTTCCAGGCTCATTTCCAAAAGCAAAGCCTCGAACGATCCCAAAGGGGAAAGCGCCGCGGTGACGGCGGGGATGCTCGGCTCCCTGCTTTTAACCATTCCCGTCTGCCTCATCTTCCTGATCGGCGGCAATAAATTCTCCTTCCTCTTTTCCGACGAACGCTGCCTCAGCCTCTTTTATATCCTTCTCATCGGGCTTGTTTTCTCTTCCGTCTACGCGGTCATCCGCGGCAGCTTCTGGGGAAATAAGCAATTTCTCGCGCCCTCCGTCCTCGAACTCGTCGAAGAAACGGTCATGGTGATTGCGGGCGTACTGCTTCTTCGCAACGTCACAAGCGTCTATCAGGGCGCAAAACTTGCCACGTATGCCGTCATTATCTCCTATTTCGTTTCCTTTACTTCCTCCATCGCCTGTTTCTTTATCCGCGGCGGCAGGCTCGCTTCTCCCAAAAAGCAGTTGAAGCCACTCTTTTCCGCCGCCATGCCCATCACCGCGGTGCGCGCGGGCGGTTCTCTCATCGGTTCTGCCGTGGCGGTGCTTCTGCCCGCCATGCTCATCCGCGCGGGCGCCACAAAAACGGAAGCTTTGCAAATGTTCGGCGTCGTATCGGGCATGGCGATCCCCGTGCTCTCCATCCCCTCCACCATCATCGGCTCCATTTCCCTCGTGCTTGTGCCCGAGCTTTCCGAGGACTTCTATCGCAAGCGCTTCAAACAGCTCGCCGCGAACATCGAACGCGGGCTATCCGCCACGGTCATCGTGGCGTGCGCGCTCATTCCGTTGTTTTTCGTACTCGGAGAAGACGTCGGGCGGGTGATGTATTCGGACGCGGACGCGGGAGAAATGATCAAAAAATGTTGTTTCATGCTGCTGCCGATGAGCCTGACCATGATCTCCACGGGCATCCTAAACTCGCTGAACTTCGAAAAACAGACGCTCGTCTATTATTTCATCGGCGCCGCGCTGATGCTGGCCTCCGTACTGTTTTTGCCGAAATACATCGGCGTGTACGCGTATCCCGTGGGAATGGGACTCAACTATACCGTCTGCGCCGTGTTAAACCTCGTTTTCCTTTGCCGAAAATGTCCGCTCTCCAAGGAACTCATACGCAAATGCCTCACCGTGTTCGCGCTGATGCTGCCCATCTCCCTTCTGGGGCACTTCCTCGCGGCGGCTCTGAATAAATATCTCGGCGCGTTCGCCGCTCTGTCGCTGACGGGACTCGCGATGCTGATCACGACTTTCGTTTTTTACTTTTTTTGTCACATTTTCTCCCCCAGACCTTTCAAAAAACTATTATTTCAAAAATAGAAAAATTAAACCTTCCAATCCTTGACAGAAAGCGTTTTTTGTTTTACAATAGATGTGTTTGAAATTTTCCTCGGAGGAATCATATCAATGGGTTATAAAACCAAAGAATGGCGCGATTCCATGCGCGTTACGCTCGATTACAACAACATGACCGAGAAGTTTCTCGGCGACAAGGGCTTCACTTCCAAGCAGCTCGCTTCCTACAACACCGCGGCTGCGGCGGCGTTCCGCTACGTCAAGGAAAACAGGGGCAGGGACGAACTCTATATGGGTTGGACGGAGCTTCCCTACAACCAGAAAGAGATCGTTTCGGACATCGTCGCCACTGCGAGAAACGTAAGAAAGAAGTTCCAGTATTTCGTCGTGCTCGGCATCGGCGGCAGCGCGCTCGGTCCCATCATGGCTTTCAACGCGCTTTGCCATCTGCACTATAACGACCTGCCCAAATCCAAGAGAAAGGGACCTAAATTCTACGTCGAGGACAATGTGGACCCCGTCAGAATGCGCGATCTTTTGGACGTCATCGAGCCGGAAAAGACCTGCTTCAACGTCATTTCCAAATCGGGCGCCACCTCCGAAACGATGACGCAGTACCTCGTCGTTCTCGACCTTCTCACCAAAGCGGGCGTCAACGTCAAGGACAACGTCATCTTCACCACGGACGAGAAAAAGGGAAACCTCAAAAAGATTTCCGACGAAATGGGCGGCATCAAGAGCTATGTGCTTCCCGACGGCGTGGGCGGCAGATTTTCCCAGCTGTGTCCCGTGGGGCTTCTCCCCGCGGCAGTGCTCGGCATCGACATCAACGGACTCTTGGCGGGCGCGGCATATATGGATAATGTCTGCCGTTACCCTTCCGCCGCGAAAAACCCCGCTTTGATGTGCGCGGTTTTACAGGTGGCGGCGATGGAGCAGGGCAAAAACGTCGGCGTCATGATGCCCTATTCGGATAATTTGAAATACCTTGCGGATTGGTACTGCCAGCTGTGGGCGGAATCCTTAGGCAAAAACGTCACTTTGGACGGCAAGCCCTGCAACGTGGGGCAGACCCCCGTCAAGTCCCTCGGCGTCACCGATCAGCATTCTCAGGTACAGCTTTATACGGAAGGTCCCTTCGATAAAGTGGTCACCTTCATTTCCGTGAAGAAATACGCCTGCGAAATGCCCATCCCCCACGGCTGCGAAAGCGTGCCCGACGTGGCGTTCCTCGGCGGGCATACCATGCAGGAGCTGATTCAGGCGGAAAACGAAGCGACGGCTTACGCGCTCACCAAAGCGGGCAGAATGAATTATACTCTTTGGGTACCCGAAATCAACGCTTTTACGTTAGGACAGCTCCTTTTCCTCTTCGAATTGCAGACGGCGTATGCGGGCGCGATGCTGAACATCGACACCTTCAATCAGCCGGGCGTGGAAGAGGGCAAAAAGGCCACCTTCGCGCTGCTCGGCAAAAACGGCTATGCCGCGAAAAAAGCGGAGCTTGACGCCCAGCCTGCCAAAGATCCCAAATATATCATCTGAACGTATTGTAAATAACCAATCTTCTATAAAGCCCTGCCTATGAAAACAAGAGTCTTTGGAAACAATCTTCCGAAAGACTCTTGTTCTATTTTATTCTATTTTAAAAAGCTCTCGGAAAAGTCCGAAAGCTTTTTTGTTTCAATTCTCGGAGAGTATCTCCCTGCCGATTTCCCGAATCCGCGCGTACAGCTTTTTCCAATATTTCGGATAGGAAGGATCGGTGAGTTTATCCAGCCCGATATTGCCGAGATCCTCCTCGTGCGAGGGAAAGGTATGATACGTATAGCACATCAGACCGCCCGCCCGCGGCGCCCTCCGCAGCAGCCGATAACAATTTTCGAGGTGTTCGAGGCAGTGTTCCTCCCTCTTATCCCCCCGATAATCCATCGTGCAGGGAATAAACCAAACCCTTATATCCGTTCGGTTTCCCGTCCGTTCCATCATTTTTTGATAGATTTTTTCGTAATCGCCGCTCCATGGATGATACAGATCGAACGCGATGTCGGTGAGGTGACGGGAAGATTCGGGCGTGATCGATTGCGCGCCCTTGATCGTCCAGTATTCGGGTGCCACTCCCGCCAGCGAAAAACAGATGAAAAAGCGTTTGTCGGGCGCCGCCTGCGTGCGAAAATATCCCGTAAACAGCTCCAATTGTTCGTTCGTGACCCCCCATAGCATCGGTTCGTCCATATAAAAGCCGATCACTTGCTCATAATATCCTCTCTCTTTGAGAAATCGGACGAACGCGTCGACGCGTTCCTTAAAATCGGACAGCATCTCGCACGCGGGAACGCAAACTTCCTCGCCCACGTCGGCGGCCGAGCAGGGCTGCGTGCGGAAGCCCAAATAGGAAACGCTGACGAAGACGCCCTTGTCGGGATGAGGTTTAAGAAGTTCGAAATTGTCGGAAAAGACTTTTTCCAGGTAGTTTCCTTCCACTAAAAATACGTTGACGAAATCGCTGCCCGCAAGCTCTTCAAAGCGCTTTTCGTCCTTGCTGCAATCGGTATGGTAAATACCGAACAACCGTTTCTCCTTCATTCGAATTTCACCCCTTTAATTCCACGATACAGGCGTCCTCTTCCTCCGCAAAGACGACGGACAGGACGTTTTGGGACGCTTTGCATTCGGCGCCGCCGTCAAGAGGAAACGCGATTTTCGCCGCGGTTATCCCAAAGGGACAGGGAATCTCTTTCCGCTTCTCACCGCCGAGGTTATACACCGCCAGGTACGCCTCTTTGCCCTTTCGGTATCCGAACGCCACCGTCTTATCGAAAAACCGACAAAAACCGAGCGGGAAAAAGGGCGACGCGGTTGCCGCAAACCGCCGCATACGTTCCCCGAACTCCAAGCCCCGCTTCACAGCCGCAAGCTGCGCCTCCCCGAGTTTTTCGCAAGGCCCCGAATACTGCACGCGGAAAAAAGCGCTGTTGACAAAGTTCATATCGATCTGCTTTCTTCCGGCGTCCGCGAGAGGATACGCCCACACGCCCGTGTGTTCGGGAACCAGATACGCCGCCGCGTTGGAAACGATATAGGGCACGCGGTTATAGTGCACCTGATCGGAAATATTCCCCAGCGCGTATTCGTACAACGTGGCGTAATCCAGCCTCATGCCCCCGCTTGCGCAGCCTTCGAGAACGAGCCGGGGATGTAGACGCCGCATCTCTGCCAGCCATTGCAGATACGAGCGGTTGTGCATCAAAAGCCCCTGCCCGTAAGATTCGGCATTGTTGTCGCCGCCGACCGGGCAATCGACGTTATAATCGAGTTTGAGATATTCCACGCCGTAGGTATTCAGGATAAAATCGAGGACTTTCGCCATATATTCCCGCGTGGCTTCGAGGGAAAAATCGAGAAAATACCGCTCGTTGTCGCAGACTTTATACTCCCCTCTCTTCATCAGCATAGGTTCCAGCAGCGAAAGGCAGGGACAGTCCACGCCCACGTCCTCGATCTCCATCCAAAGGCCGCATTTCAGCCCTTTGGAACGGGCATATTCGAAAATTCCCTTTAAGGAAGTGCCCTCGAAAGGCTCCTGCGGGTTCGTCCAGTCCCCCAAAGTCCTCCAAAAATACTCCTTGCAGAACCACCCCGCGTCCACGACATAGTACGGCAAACCGAGCTTTGCGGCGACGTCTATCTGCTTTAAGAGCCTCTCCGCGTCGGGGGTGTCCCAATTGGAGTGCATATATCCGTTATACTGCGCGGGAAGTCCCTCGTCCGCAGGATAGGGAGCGAAATACCGCCGCCGATACGCCGTCATTGCCGCCGCGCATCCGTCGATGCCGTCGGAGAGGCAAATTGCCGCTTTCACCGTTTCGAAAGTTTCCCCCGCCTGTAAGGTCAACGCCCAGGCACTTTCCGAAAAGGTGGGACCAGACAGGGCGAGATAGAGTCTGTCCTTGCAGTTGCCGATTTCCGCATACCAGCTTCCGTTTGCCTCTATCTGCCAATGATAAACGCTTTTTCCGTCCGAAAGGAACCCCGCGGGCAGGAACTCCTTGGAGGACCAGCTGCCCGTATTCGCCCGCCATATCCGCTTGACGGTAAAGTCGTCGTGACACCCCGTCAGTCCGAGTTCGGCGAGGGTGGATTCCCGCCACTGCGCTTCGCCGTGCCAGGTATTGTGCGGAATAAAGGCTTTGATCTCGTCGTAGTCCTTTCCGCCTCGGGCGGGAAAAACGGCGGGAAGCTGCAAAGAGGACACATATTCCAGCCGCACCTTTTTCTTCGCTTTCACCTCGCAGTACGTCCTCAGAACGGGGAGCTGTCCGCAAAAAATGTAATGGACGCGCACGAGAAGCTCCTCGCTTTCGAGGAGGAGGAGAATGTGCCGTCCCTCCTCGTCCCGCTCGTCAAAAAAGTCGACAAACCGCAGCTTTTCCGACGCCGCGCCGCCGATCTTTTTCTCCCCGTGGTGCCCTTTGAAGCCGCTGCCCGACAGGGCGATTTCGACGGGCGACATTCCTTCCGTGAAAGTTTCTTCCCCTTCCGTCCTCTTTTCCGAAGCCTCTCTTTCTTTGCAAGGCGCTTTGTCCGCCGCAGTGCCAAAATAGCTCAGCGCAACCCTGCCCTCGTCGTTTACGCAAAAATGGAGCTGTAAACAATTCTCGATAACTCTATAATCCTTCATGAAGCACCTGTCCGTTGCCCGCGGCGGGCATTCCCGCCCGCCGCCGAGCCTGATTTTTACGATAATTTGATGTCGTCCACGTAAAACGCGGTTCTGTTGAGATAATCGGAGGCGTAATTGCCGAAGCGGAGTTTCAGTGAGGTGATGTCCAACCCCGCCTCCACGAGCGCGGCTTTGCCGATCGAGAGCTTCGTCCATTCGCCCGCGGGAAGGTTTGCCGTAAAGTCCACCTTTTTGCCCGCTCCGTCGATTGCCGTGATCCCGAACGATTCGATGACCTTGTCGCTAGGATTATACACCCAAAGGGAAACCTCGTCGTAGTCCGTCATGTCGAAAGTATCCCCGCCGCCGAGTTTAAAGACGATGACAGGCCATTTTCCGCTATCCTGCCGCACGTTGACTTTGAGGGAAGAAGCGCCGCCGTGCGCCTGTTCGCTGCTGATTTCGCAAGTCCATGCCCACTTGCTGTCGTCGTCCTGCACGAGCAGCGACGTATCCGCCGCGTTCTCGAAATTGATTTCGGGCGCCGCCGCAGGCGCGGGCTGACCCGTAAGGCATACGTCGTCCACATAGAAGGGAGTCCTGTTGACGTATCCGGAGGCATGATTGCCGAATTTAAGGGTAAGTTTGGTGACGTCCGCTCCCGCCGCCGTCAAAGCCGCTTTGCCGATCGAGAGCTTCGTCCATTCGCCCGCGGGAAGATTCGCCACGCATTCCGCCTTCTTTGCCGCTCCGTCCACTGCCGTGATCCCGAACGATTCGATTACCGTGTCGCTCGGATTGTATATCCACAGGGAAACCTCGTCGTAGTCCGTCATGTCGAAGGTATCCCCGCCGCCGAGTTTAAAGACGATGACAGGCCAAGTTCCGTCCGTTTGGTGCGGAGTCACTTTCAGGGAATAGCTCCCTCCGTGCGCCCGTTCGTCGCTGAGCGCGCACGGCCAGCACCACTTGCTGTCGTTGTCCTGAGAAACGGCGGCAAGATACGCCGAATTTTCAAACGTCAGTGCGTTCGCGTCCTCGATGACAGGCTCGACTTCCGTGAGATACACGTCGTCGATATAGAACGTCGTCCTGTTAGTATACGAACTGCCCGAATTGGTGACGGCGACGTGCACCTTCGTCAGATCCAGATCGGGTGACAGCGCTTTCATCTCCGCGACGGTGATCGAAAATTCCGTCCATACCTTGGAGGGCAGAGCGATCTTTTTGGTCGCTTCCTGCACCGATTGCCCGTTATTCACCTTGACGGCAAAGGAGGTGATCTCCTCGTCGCTGGGATTATACAGCCACATGGAAACGCCGCCCAATCCCGTCATATCGATCTCTTCTTTGCCCTGATATTTGAAATACACGTTCGGCCAGGTGCCGTCCGTCGCGTGCGGCGTCACCTTCAAAGAGCCGCGGCTGTCCCCCCGTCCGAAATCGACGGTCACTTCCCTCGGCCAGCACCAGATATCGTCCCCGCTTCCCGTGACGTCCCCCGCAAACGCGGCGCTTTCGAACGTACTGATCTCCAACGCCGATTTTACGTATACGCCCACTTTCTTTTCGAGGGTCTGCGTTCCCGCCTCGACGGTAAACACCGCCTCGTAGCGTCCCGCCTGCTCCGCCTCGAACGCGTCGTTCGTTACCGTCACGGCGCTGCCGTCGGGAGCGGTCACGGAAGCGTTCACCGTGTAAACGGCTCCGCTTTCGCCCGTCGCTGTCGCTTCGGGCAGAGAAACGCTGTCGCCGAGCGCGTAGGTTTCCGTCGGTTCCTTGACGACGAAGTTGACGTCCTCTCTTTCGGGCGGCGTCTTGCCCGTGACGGCGCAGCCGATCTCTATATACAGATCTTTCAGCTCTTTGCTGTAATAATCGTTTTGATCGTCAAAGAAATCGGCAAGCCCGTATCCCCAGTCCCCTTCTTCCGTGCCGCTGGCATAGGAGAAGGAAATGATGCCCGCATATCGTTCGTCCTGTATCGCTTCGGTATACTGTCCCTTGATATGGTCCACCATCTTCTTAACGTCGTTCACTTCCGGCTCCGACTCGAAGCCTTTGGGACAGCCCCAGATCCACGCGTCGTCATTCGCCTTGGCTTTCAGCTTGCCGAGATACTCCCGTCGCGTTTCGTCGTTCCAATCCGCATAGGAATCGAACATGACGTCCGTACAATATTCCATATACTTTTCCGAACATTCCCCCACGCCGCCGTAATTGCCGATGCCGATGTCCATGGCGGTCATGCACGCCATCGTGCCCACGGTGGGCACCGTTTCGCGCAGATAAGAGGTCAAAGTGCGGAAATCCTCCTCCCCGATCCCGTTCCAGCGCGGCTCGTCGAAATAGAACGCATAGATGGTGCCGTCGTCGATAAAGGATTGAATCTCGCTCTGATACGCCGTCCATACCGCCTGATAATCCGATTTTAAATGCGCCGTGTCCAGCTTGCCCGTCGCGCCGCCGTTAAACAGCCCATGAATACTCAAAATCGCTTTCATGCAGCCGTTCTTTACGTCCGCGAGGTCCTTTTTCACCTCGTCCACCGTAAACGCGGAATTGATCATCGCCATATTGGCGTTGCCGAGCGCGGCGATCTCGTTTACGTAAGAGGATTGCTTCTGTCCGAATCCGTCCGAGTGGAAATAACCGAAATATTTGAGATTTTTATTCGTATTTTCCGGCATCTCCGTCCAGTCGGAGGAAATCCAGCTGCTTCCTCCGCCCGACGAGGACTGCGAGGAATTTTCGCCGGAAGAGTCGGATTGGTTCGTTTCGCCGCACGCGGCGGCGCCCAGCGACATCGTGAGCACCAAACCGATGGTCGCCAAAAGAGTCGTTTGTTTTCTCATATTTTGCCTCCTTAATTTTTAAGAGCACTTTTATAATGTTTTTGTTTGCGTTCGACGCGCCGCAAAAGGGCGGAGCGCCGTTTAAAAGAACTTTTTGCCGAACGCGAGTCGCCTCCTGCGGGCAGATCTCCTTGCGTTTCGCATAGAGAATTGCCGCCTGACGCCCGCATCCCGCTTTGCGCTTACGATTGAATCCCGGCGTTTTTATCCGAGGCGTCGAAACCGATTTTCTTCCGATTTCTTCGTTTACCCGCCGTTTTCGCGGGCGATGTCCCGAATCAGCCTTTGAGCGCGCCCGCGACGGTATTCGTCATGATCGTCTTTTGCATACAGCAAAAGAGAATGAGGATGGGCAACATGGACATCAGAACGCCGCAGTAGTAAATGGGCACATTGGAACGGTACTGCTGCATCACGTCGAATTGATAAATGCCCAGAGCCAGCGTCGGCGTCTTTTTCAGATACAGGAAGGGAGTCATATAGTCGTTCCATATCCCGATGCAGGAAAGAATGGAGAGCGCGATCAGGGAAGGCATCGCCTGCGGCAGCATGATCCGCCAATATACCGTCCAGTCGGAAGCGCCGTCGATAAACGCCGCCTCCGCATAGTTCCAGCTGATCGAGCGATAGGTGCCGTGCAGAATGATGAAATTCATGCCGAAACCGCCCGTATAGAGAAGCAGGATGCCTATGGGATTGTTGATATTCAACGTGGTGATCAGCTTATACTGCGCGGGCAGATTGCCGACGATGGGAATGACCATGATGAAAATAGCCAGACGGTAGATGAATTTGTTTCCCTTGAAGTCGTATTTTGCGATGGTATAGGCGGTCATGGACGTAACCATGATGGAGATAAACGTGCCCGCGACGGTCAGCCAAAGACTGTTTCCGAACATACCGAGAAAAGTGGTGCCGTTGACTTCAAATTCCCTGAACGCCTTAATATAGTTGCCGAATAGCCATTGTTTCGGCCAGGCGAACACTTTTTCGAAATACTCGTCGTCCGTTTTCAGCGAGCTGATGAACGCCCAGAGAAAGGGCACGAACAGACTGACCGCATAGATCATAAAGACGACGAAGACGACGGCGAGGACGATTTTTTCGCTTCGGCTGCGCATTCTCTTTTCCGATTTTTCCATTTTCGCCCTCCTCAATAAGCGACGTCCTCAAACGTCTTGTCGCATACCCGTTTTACCAGCAGGGTGAGAGGCACGCCGATGAAGGTGAAAATAAGTCCGATCGCCGACGGATAATAATACTGTCCCGCCTGCACCTTATCGAAGATGAAATACCCCAAAGTCATCGTCTTGAACTGCCCCTCTGTAAAGAGCAGTACGGGTCCCGTCGCCGTGAACAGCCCCGCCGTGCTGCAAATGATCAGCGTGGAAAGCGTCGGCCAGATGAGAGGGATGATGACGCTGAACAGCTCCCTCGTCATCCCGATGCCGTCTAATTTTCCGTACTCCATCACGTCCTCGGGGATGCGGTAGATCGCGCCCGTCAGGAGGACGATATTGCCGCCGAATCCCGTCCATACGCAATAGAAAAGAATGGTGAACATGGAATATTTCTCGTCTACCACCCATTCTATCGCCACGTCTTTTCCTAAGATGATGGACAATAGCTCGTTCAACGGTCCGCTGGGCATCACCACATATTTGAAGAGTGTGACGAGCACTGCCGCCGAAATGATGGAGGGCAGAAAGAACACGACGCGGAAGAAGCCCGACAACGCCACTTTTTTATACAGATAGTAGGCGAAGAGAAGACTGAGCGGCAGGGTGAAGAAAGTACCCGAAACGTACAAGAGCACCGAATTTTTGACGGCAAGCCCCAGC
This sequence comes from uncultured Eubacteriales bacterium, assembly GCA_905209085.1. GTDB lineage: Bacteria > Bacillota > Clostridia > Christensenellales > Borkfalkiaceae > Scatosoma. Next base: position 69,772 of record CAJLRM010000009.1, on the reverse strand, counting down.
TGGAAATCGCTGATCTTCACTTCCTTGAAAAACCGCGTGAAATTGTCCAGCGTCCACACCAGCCCTCCTTTCGTCTGCGATTGAAACGCCATGAGAATGGAATTGAAATTGACGTACAGCCAAAAGACGAGAAAATTGAGGACAGCAATGCTCAGCATACCGATGATAAATACCCTTCGGCGCATCCTGATCTGCTTGAAACCCACCGAACGCACTTTCTTTTCAACTACGCTCATTTTCCGCCTCCTCTCAGGAAACCATGCTCATGTACGTGTTCCAATTGGAGTACACGAGTTCTTTTTCCTTCTCCAAAATCTCTTTCGCCGTCAGGGGATTGGATTTTTTGGCGAGGGAAAGCTCGGGCTTTTCGCTTCTCAAAAACTCGCTCATGCCCGCGCGATAGCGGATGGGGTCGCTGCTGCCCGTAAAGATATATTCGGTGTCCCCTTCCGCGATCTCCTTGATGCTCTTGCCGAAGGTGGTCATCGAAGCCACCAGGGAAGCGTCCAGCTGATAATCGTTCACGGGGAGCCGCGCGCCGCCCGTTTCTTTGGCATACACGTCGAAGCCCTCTTTGGAATAGAGAAAGCGCAGGAAATCCTTGGCGATCTCCTTATTGACGGAGGTGGAGGGAACGACGGCTATCTGAGTATTGGCGAGTGTAAAGACGATTTTTCTCGCTTCCCTGACTTTGGAGAAGATCTCCTCGCTCACCCCCTCGGGCGCGGCGGCGTTTTCGTCCACCGCTTTGACGGCGGCGGAAAGTTTGGCGTCGGTGAGTCCCAGTTTCTTGCCCAGCGCGGAGAGAATGGGAGAGCGCACCATCATAAGGTCGGGATGATATTCGGTGTCCGTTTCCGTTTCTATCCAGTCGCCCGAAACCATCATCGCAGCCCTGCCCTGCATAAAATACTTCTGCACGGTGGTGTGCTTGTTGCTCATGCTGTCGGGATGACAGTAGCCGTTCGCGCGCTTTAAAATGGTTTCCAGTTCGGACAGAGCTTCCTCCTTGCCCGCCGAGAAGGGCGCATCTTTATTGTATTCGCCGTCTATCTTGCAGGACAACGCCTCCGTATACACGTCCGAGCCGTCGTACTGCGCCACCCACGGATACCACATATAGCGCCAGTATTCCAGCGCATTGCCCGCGTAGATGAAGGAATATACGTCGTACTCGGTCCCCGCGACGTTTACTTTCGCGTTCTTGTTCTTGATCGCGTCGCAAAGGGCGATGAGTTCCGCCGACGTGCGGGGCACTTCCCATTGGTCCGCGCCGAACAGAGAATCCATACAGGTCTTGTTGATGATGAGGGAGTGCGGGTTGCTGCCTACGGGCAGGGCGTAATAGTTGCCGGCATAGGGCTCGCGGTCGCCGCCGTACTTCATCGAGGGCAGGATCGGCGCGGAGATCAGCTCCTCGATCGTCTTTGTCCCTTGTTCCTTGTCCGTCTTAGGTTTGCTCTCGTAAACGTCGTTCAACGGTTCCAGGGCGCCGTCCGCGTTCTCGCAGAGGGAACCGATATTCAGACCGTTGAGCATATAGACGTCCGTCGGGGAAGATTTTGATTCCAAAGCCGTAGGCGCCTCTTCGGGCACGAGCGGGTTGCAATTGACCTCTACCGCCACTTCGGGATTGTATTTGCGATAAGCGTCCGCCAGCGCCTGCGCATAGGTGCCGCCGCCTCCCCCTTCGAAAGCGTCTATTCTCAACACGCCCACTTTTCCCTTATTCCCGCCGCACGCGGAAGCGAAGAGCATACCGCCCGCCAGACAGGCGCCCATCAACACGCTGAAAAACCTTTTTCCTTTCATGCCTCGTTTCCTCCTTCCGTCAGCACCAGTAAATCCCGTGCAGCGTCAAGCTTCTCTCCGCATCGGCGGGAAGCCCCGCGATTTGCAGGATGAGGGTATCCACCTCGGCGCAGAATTCCGCCTGAATGTTTTCCTCTTCGATATGCTGCTTGATAGGTAGATAGTAGTAAACAAGGTTTTTGTTTTTTCCGTCCTGATTTTGGATATTGCCGAACCACATATTATTCAAATCGTGGTACGGACAGGCGAGATTCCAGCTCGTTCCCCATTCGTCCGATTGGAGATACAGACAGATCGTGGCATCTCCGTACACGACGCCTTCATCCCGCTCGAAGATCATGACGATATATTCCACTTGGCTTAAATCCCGTTTCAAAAGTCCCTGCTGAGAAACGCCCACGTCCGAATTCCAGGAGAAGAACCGCCATTGGCAGGTAGCGGGCGTCGCTTCGTTCTTCACAGTCAGCCGCAGCTTGTTGTCCTCGGTGAGGGTTGTAGACATCTCGCCCTTGCCCGTCACCTTCTCTTCGCCGATATAGTCGAGCGCCGTTTCCCCGTTCAAATCGTATAAGAGTTTGAGATCGGTGAGGTCGATGAACTTGTCCTCGACGCCCTCTTTGGATTCCACGGCTTTAAAGTGCGCCGAACTCAATACGGACGCTTTGCCGAGGACGAAGTTTTTGACGGTGAGGGAAATATTTTTCGCCGCTTCCCCTTCGTTTTTGACAAAGTAGACGACGGAGGAAACGCCCTCGAAGGAGTCTTTGCCCTGATGTACGAGATAGTCGGAAGTAAAGCGCACCGTTTTGGTGGCGGAAGCGCCGATTTCCATCTTTTCATAACTGCTCTTTTCCAGCGCCGTCAGATCCACCGTCTTGGTCTTAGTGGTCATTTTCGTGCCCACGAGCAAGGAATCGGCGGAAGTATTCTCGATGTCGGAATATATGTAATCGTAATCCGCCGCGTTGAACGAGCCGCCCGTCTTGCCCGTTGCGGCGTTGATGGCGGAAGCGCCCAAAAGGATCTCCGCGCTCTCGCCCGCGGGGATCGCCGTTTCGATCTTCGTACCCGTCACGCTCTCCACAAAGCGCACCTTTACTTCCGCGCTGCCTTCCAGTCCCCCGCTGTCCTTGGCGGTATAGCGGACGGTATATTCTCCCGCCGCGTTCACGGTGAATTGATTGCCCGTGACGTCCGCCACTTTTTTCTCCCCCGAGTAGACCGCCGCCGTCGCGGTCAGCGTGTCCTCGTCCGTCACGCTCGCCTCGGGCACAGTCACCGTATCCCCCACGGCGGCGATCGTATAGGGCATCTGCGCGCTGACGACCGGCGCTTTGTTTTCAGACGTTTCCGTTCCGCCGCAGCCGCTCATCCCCAACATCAGGACAAACGCTAAAAAAATGCCCCCCCCCCCCGCGTTTATTGAGTAATAGTTTCATACAGAACCTCCTTCGCCGAATTTGTTTTTTCTTTCCTTTTCGGCTGGTTTTCGACAACAGTATAACATGAATTTTTTTAATTTCAAGAGGAAAAAACGTGATTATATTGCCTTTTTTTATATTATGGAAATAAATTCAAACAAGAATTAGCGAAATTTTATTGACAAAACGTATTTTATAGGGTATCATGAATGCGGAGAAGGAAAAAAAATCACCTTGCAAAGAAGCGGGAGGAAGGGAAATCGATGCTTACGGACAAAAAGCCGTCCATGTACGATCACGGCGGGTACTTCTATTTTTTCGACGTGATCAATTATTACAAACGAATCTATAAAGACTTCGATATGCTGTTCCATTCTCACGAATACGTGGAGATCATGTATATCAATTTCGGGGAAATGGATATCGAATACGCGGAAAACGAGGGAGAAAAGACGAAGGTCGTCACGGTTTCCACGGGGGAATACGCCGTCATCGACGGGGGCATCGTGCATAAAATCACCGTGCGGGAGAAGGAAACGCAGATCCTCAACGTGGAACTTCAATATTCTCCGCCCGTTCCGCCCCTTTGCCTCTCCGTCAAAACGCTGATAGAAAACGACAAAAATTTCAAAGCTTTCTTTTCGGACAGGGAACGCTTTTTTATCCTTACCGACCATTCTAACGTCGGCAGGCACCTGATCATGCTGATCGAGTATCTCAAATCCATCGAGCGCGGCGTTTTGGAGAGCTACCGTTCCCCCTACGTCGATTTCAGCATCGCCGCGCTTTTATCGCAGGTGGCGGACAATTACGTGCAGCAGAACGAACTCCATTCGTTTACGGGCATCAAGTATCTGCGCAAAGCCACGAAATACATTTCGGAGAACTACTCCCACCCCATCAGCGTGGAAAAAATAGCCGAACAGGCGGGCGTTTCGCAGAACTATCTCAACAAACTTTTTTCGGACGAATATGCGATGACCGTAAACGAATATCTCAATCACTATAAAATCTTCAAGGCGAAAATGCTTTTGGAAAAGACGGATATTCCCATCGCGCAGGTAGCGGCGCAGGTGGGCTATAACAATAAGCAGAGTTTTAATAAAAACTTTTTCAGATTCGTGGAAATGTCCCCCCGCGCCTATAAAAAATTCATCAATCAGAAAAACGATATTCATTGGACCGAATAAAACGGCGCGAAGCGTTTATGCCCTTGCCGCGGGAGAATATATCCTGCGGCTTTTCATGTGCTCTTTCATGGATCGGATAGACGAAAATCGTCTTGTGGCTTTTCGTATGCGCCTATAAAAAACGGACAAAACCCCCTTATCTTCTATGCTTTTCCCTATTGTATTCCGCCGCGCCTTCTTCCCGATTCGTTTTGTATGCACGGACGGCAAAAAAGCATAAAAGAGCTGTTTTTCACGTTCACAGTTCCTCAGTCGTTCTTTGTTTCGATCATACGCCCTTGCTTCGTTCTTCCCCCGCCCCGCCTATTTTCCCCTGCCCTATCTTTTTCCCTCTCCTATGCGCTCTTTTCCTTTTTCTCGTTCCCCGCTTTTCCTCGCGCTGTCCCTATCTTCTTTTTTAGTTTTTTCGCCCGTGTATCCCCTCTCCTTACCTATATTTCTTTTTTAACTCCTTCCCAAACTTTTCCTTGCCTCGTGTACGTATCTCCTTCCCTGCCCCCGTTTCCTTTTTCGCTTTTCTCCCCGTCCCCTGCTCTCTGCATTCTTTTCTCGCTTCTCCTCCTCGGGTATCCCCTTTCGCTTCCATTCCCCCTACCTCTCTCCCCGCGTCTTCCGCTTCTCTTTTCCGCCATAAGAAAAGCCCTGCAAAAGCGTTTCGCTTTGCAGGGTCAAAAAAGGATTTCTTTGTTTGTGCGAGAAAACTCGCGCCGATTTTTATCCGTTTTTATAACGTCGATTCCGTTTTTACAGCGCTGATTTTTCGGGGCGGAAATTTTCAAAAATTACGTTATCCACCCAAGGGCGCAGCCGTTCCGCTTCCGCTTGCGAACGGATCGTCCACGTAAGCACCGCGCGGTTTTCCTTTTTCTTGACGCGGCGATAGGGAAGATTGTAGCAGCAATAGCTGACGAAATCGGGCTTGGTGATAAAGTTCATGATCATCGTCTTGATCGCCCAGGCGTCGATCTTCCAATGCTTGTGCGTATCCGTAAAGCCCGACTGCTGCGCCGCCAACGCCACAGCCTCTTTCACCTGTCTGCGGGAAAGCCCGCCTTCGCAGGCAAAAATTTCGGGGGAAATATCGAATTCTTCCAGGGTATCCCGACAGGACACCAGCACGTCGGGCGAAAAAACGCTCATCGCCAGCTGACCGCGCAAAATTTCGGGCGCCATTTGTTTGAAAGCGTGTACGTAAAAGGGATTGAACGATTGCAGGGCATACTCTCCCGCGTACTGCTTCATTACCCGCACCACCTGCTCGGGAAAGCTTTTGAAAATCGTCACGTCCTTGACTTCCAAAAGCAGCGGAGTCCTGCCGCCGATATAGGCCAGACATTCGTCCAGCGTCATCACCTTTTCGTCCGTGCCCAAAAGGCGCATCTTCGAAAGCTCCCGATACGGAATATCGCTCACTTTTCCGCTCTCGCCCGTCAGCCTTTTTAAATTGTCGTCGTGGATCACCACCAGCGTGCCGTCTTTGGTGCGGCGCACGTCCGTTTCGATGGCATAGCCCGCCTCGATCGCCTTTTCAAACGCCGCGCGCGAATTTTCGGGCACATTTTCATGCAGCCCGCGGTGCGCGATGGGGGTGTTACAGATAAAACTATCTCTGATTGTCATAATCCTTAGCCCTCTTGTTCTTTCTCGGCCGGAAGCCCTCTTCCGCCGAATCCCGCCGATGTGTATTTCCGCAGTATGTATCGTTTTACGTATCTATATTTTAACAGAAGTAAAGAAAAAAGTCAAATCGATGGAAGCACTCCGCCCGTTTCATACATTCGCACAAATATTTGTCATATTTTTTCATTACCTGCTTAACCGTAGGAAAGCGGCGAAACAATATTTCTATTTTAGCTTTTTCCCGCGCGGATTCTTTTCCCGAAAGAAGAATCTCTCCGCGCCGCTTTTCTTCCCGCCAGGCGCCCGGTTAAAAAAACCGATTTTCTTTGCGCTCTCCTTTTGAAAAGACGCCCTCCCGACGAAGTCCGAAGGGAGGGCGAATAACTGCCGTAAATTTTCCGCTTATTCGGTGCGCAGCGCGATAACGGGATCCTTCTTCGCCGCAGACTTTGCGGGAACAAGACCGCTTATCAGCGTCAGCACGATGCTGATGAACACCATGATGAGTCCTTGATAGAAAGGCAGTGCGGCGAGGGAGGAAATCCCCGTCAGCGCCCCGAAAATCAGATTGATCGGAATGGAAAGCAGGTAAGTGACGCCCACGCCGATGATCCCCGCAAACAGACCGATGAGGAAGGTTTCCGCGTTGAAGAGGTTTTTGATGTCCCGCTTTCTCGCGCCCAGCGAGCGCAGCACGCCGATCTCCTTCGTCCTCTCCACCACCGATACGTACGTGATGACGCCGATCATGACAGAGGAAACGATCAGGGAAATAGCCGTAAACGCCACGAGGACGTAGGTGACGGCGTTTAGCATTGTCTGCACCATGCCCATCATCAGTCCCACCGTGTCGGTGTAAGTCACCCGTTCGCTCTCGTCGTGCGAATCGTTCCAGGCGTCGAGATATGAGAGTATCTTATCCTTCGAGGCAAAGTCCTTGGGATAGAAAGAAATGGAGTTAGGCGAATCGTCGCCGCCCAGAGAGCGCAGCGCCCGCGACTGATCGGTGGTGAGGTACCCTTCCAGCCCCGTGCCCTCGTCTATATAGCGGTAATAATAGCCGTTGAGATATTCGCTCGGGGAACGGTAAATCGTGATTTTCTGTCCGTCCTTTTCCGTCGTAATGGCGTTTTTCGGATCGTTCATCCAAGTCACTATCTTCGACTGCATATTTTTTGCGATATAGCTCTCCACCGTCTGTTCGGTCAGATTGAGTCCTCCGGAAAGACAGCCGTAAGTGAGTCCGTCTTTGAGGCGCAGAATTCCGCTGACCTTTATTTTCATTCCTTCGTTTTCGGTGGCGTCCAAAGATTTTTTCTCGCCGTTATATGTAAACGGATAGACCATTGACGTGCTCTGCGAATAGACGGAATCGTTATAGTAGAGAGTAAACTCCTTGCGGAGGATGTCTTCGAAACTGATGGTGAGATAATCGTCCGCGGTGCTTTCCCCCTTTTCAAACAGGGAAAGGAAATTATATTCCTCGATGAATCCCAGCTGCGCGAGGAGCAGATCGGTCGCGTCGTTGTTGCCGCCGATCACCAGCACCGCCTCGTTTTCCGCTTGCGGGAACTGTCCCGCCACTACGTCGTACTGCGTCGCGATGTATTCTCCGTAGCGTTCGTCCGTCAGATCGTCCGTGCCCGGCATCCTGTGCACGACGCTGCCGAGATAGTCCACCATATAAGAAAGCTGCGCATATTCCGAAGCATGGGTATTGAGTTCCTGAATGTAAAACTCTTTCAGCGTGCTCAAAGACATATACTGCTGCTTTGCCGTGTCCGCGGATACGCCGGTGGTGACGCCCGTGAAGAGATTGTCGGAGAGCGTCGTTCCGTAGCCGTATTGAACGGCATAATAGAGGTCTTCATCCATCTTTTCGATATAGGAAAGATAGTCGTCGGACAGATTGTTCGTCACCGTCATGCCCTTTGCGATCTTCGTCAAAAAGGAGTTGACGTACACTTTGTCGTCCAGCTCCGACAGATCGGGCATTTCGCTCGACGAGGACATTCCCGACATGATCGACGTCATATCGATGGACGTTTCCGTGATCTGCAAAGGATAATAAGAGAGCATATCCTCTTCCGTTTTCAGAATATAGCGATTGAATCCGTTAGAGAGAGCCAGCACCAGACATACGCTGATGATGCCGATGCTCCCCGCGATGGAGGTGATGACCGTCCGCCCTTTCTTCGCCCGTAAATTCCGCGCGCTCAGTCCCAAAGAAGTGGAAAACGCCATCGCCGCCTTTTCGGAGCCTGCGTTCTCCTTTTCCAGCTTCCGCTTTTTCCACGCCTTCGCCTGCGCGTCGGTGATCCCCTTCTTTTTAAGCCGGGCTTCCAATTCCCGGCGTTCCTGTGCGCTGTCGTAAGGATTGGAATCGGAAATCACGAGTCCGTCTTGGAGCCGCACGATACGGGAGGAATATTTCTCCGCCAGTTCGGGATTGTGCGTGACCATAATGACGAGCCTCTCGCCCGCGATCTCGCGGATGAGGTCCATGATCTGAACGCTCGTAGTCGAATCGAGCGCGCCCGTGGGTTCGTCCGCAAGGAGAATCTCGGGATTATTGACGAGCGCCCGCGCGATGGCGACCCTCTGCATCTGACCGCCCGAAAGCTGATTGGGGTGCTTGTTGACCTGTTCTTCCAAGCCCACTCTTTTCAAAGCGTCCAAAGCGCGTTTCTTGCGTTCCTCTTTGGAACAGCCCGCGATCGTCAGCGCTATTTCGACGTTGCCGAGAACGGTCTGATGGGGAATGAGGTTGTACGATTGAAACACGAAGCCGATGCGGTGATTTCTGTATACGTCCCAATCGCGGTCGGTATAATCTTTCGTGGAAACGCCGCGGATGACGAGATCGCCGGACGTGTAATGGTCGAGTCCGCCGATGATGTTCAAAAGCGTTGTTTTTCCGCATCCCGACGCACCGAGTACGGAAACGAATTCATTGGCGCGGAATTCGAGCGATACGCCTTTGAGTGCGTGCACGACGGTGCCCGCGGTTTTATAATCCTTTTTGATGTCTTTCAGTTGTAACATTTGCCTTGCGCCTCACGATGCCCTGTATTTTGTTGCCCGACCGCACACTCTTTCATCTTATGACGACAGGGCGCGGTCCTGTACCTGCTTTGATAAAAGAAAGCGGAATCTTCTCCCGCTTTCGCCTTTTCGTCCTACGGGACGCGTTTTTCGCGCTCCCAAACAAATTTTGCGGAAAAATGCTCTGTCCGTATTTGTTTCATCCGATCGAGCGGAACTTCCGATTTTACTTTCGTAAGCCTCTGTCCTTTATCCTTCTCGACTGCGCCCGTGCGGAATTTGTATGTTTACTTTTGTAAACTTCTCTTCACCGTCTTTCCCGTTCGCAATCCCGCCGTATTCCCGTGTTATCTTTCGTAAGATTTATCGGCTGTCTTTCCCGGCGACAATCGCACGCGGCTTTTATTTCAGCCGATTGCAAAGCGGAGAAAAGCCCTGTGTTTTCACTCGCCGCCATGTCAAAACGGCGCGCGTTTTCTGATTTTTATCGCAAATCGCTCCGCGCGGGGGGCTTATCATTCTTAAAAACGCGCACTCGCCTGTTCCGCCGACAATTTCTTACCGCGCAAAATAACGCGCTTTTCGTGCTCCGCTTTTTGTGCCGCACGGAGATTCGGCTCGTTTCCTTACCTTTTACGCCCTACGAAGCGTTTTATTTCTTACGCGAGCCCAAGCGCTCCGTTGTGTTTTGCGGACTTTTCGCCGCAAAAACATTCCGCGCCTTTCTTTTTGGTGCTCCCGCCGCGCGGCGTTTTGTCCGATTGTCTTATTTCCTTAAATCCACGATCGTGTCGATGAACAGATCGCTCAATTCCATCAGCTTGTTGAGTTTTTCCACGCCCATCTTCTCGATGATCTCGCCGACGAAATCACAGCAGACGCCCTTTTCTTCGTTATAGTAGGTGAGCGCCGTATCGGAGAGTTCGATATACGCGATTTTCCTGTCCACTTCGTCGGGAACGCGCTTGACGACGCCGCGCGCTTCCAGTTTGTTCACCATTTGGGAAACGGCGGAACGGGTGACGCCAAGACGGGTAGCCAATTGTGTAGAGATAATGCGTTTCCCGTCGTAACCGGCGAGGATCACTTCGCCCAAGAGGCGCATTTCCGAATTGTTGAAATGAGATTTCACCTTGGTCAACGCCACGCCTTCCATCTTTTTGAGCATCGTGAAAATTCTGCCGAGGTACTCTTCGTTTCTCGCCTTGTTTTCCGTCGCCTTTCCAACAGTTTTTTCGTTGTTTTCCATAGATTTTTTACCTCTCCTTTTGTTTTTTGCGAAGCGTGCGCTTCCACGCGCCTTCGTCGGTTTCCCGCCCGAAGCGCTCCGACTCCCGTGCTATACTTTCATTATACAATTCCTGCATCCTTTGTCAAGAGTTTGCAATCATTGTTTAACACTTTTCACCGCATTTTCATCTATAAAAATCCCCGTTTTCAAAGGGAAACACGCCCGTCGTTCTCTATTTTAAGATAGTATACTATATTTTTGTGAAAAGAAAACACAAATTTCGTGAAAAGATAAGCAAATATTTTTAACGGCATAAACAAATTTCTTTTTTCAAAAGAGTTGTCAAAGGCTTTCGTTAATGATACAATAGAAGAAAATATCTTTCAAACGGGACTTTGACATTATGACAAATCGACTTACGGAATTTTTAAACGCCTCTTACACCGCTTACCAGGCGACGGAAAACGCAAGACAGCTGCTCCTCGAAAACGGCTTTCTTCCTTTAAGCGAAACGGAGGATTGGGCTTTGGAGGAAAACGGAAAATATTTCGTCGAGAGAAACGGCAGTTCGCTCGTCGCCTTTACGGTGGGCGCGCTCGACGATTTCTCCTTTAAGATCGTCGCTTCGCATACCGATTCCCCCGCTTTGAAGCTCAAAGAAAACGCCGTTTCCCTGACGGGCGCTTACGCCAAGTTGAACGCGGAAACGTACGGCGGGGGCATTTGGTACAGCTTTTTCGACCGCCCTTTAAAAATCGCCGGTCGCGTCGTCGTAAACGAAGGCGGAATTTTAAAGAGCGAAAATGTGGCGAGCGAGTATTTCGTCACGGTGCCCTCCCTTGCCGTGCATATGAACCGCGGGGTCAACGAAGGTTTTTCCGTCAACGCGCAGACGGATTTGCAGCCCCTTTTCGCATTGAGCGAAAACGGCGAAACGCCGGATTTTTTAAGCGGAATCACCGAGAAGGAGGTCGTTTCCTACGATCTGTATCTCGTCAATGCCGATATGCCCTACGTATTCGGGAGAAACGGCGAGTTTCTCGCTTCGCCCAGAATCGACAATCTCACGAGCGTCTGTTCCTCTTTGGAAGCGCTGACCGCGCACGGGGAAAGCGGCGGGGTATGCGTGGCGGCGTGCCTCGACAACGAAGAAGTGGGCAGTCAGACCTTGCAGGGCGCGGGTGGCGATTTTCTCGAAAACGTTTTGAGGCGCATCGCCTACGCGCTGAAATTCGACGACAACGAATATTATAAGGCGCTGGCCGCGTCTTTCCTGATTTCTCTCGACAACGCCCACGCCATGCACCCTAATCATCCCGAAAAGTGCGATCCCACCAATAAGACGACGATGGGCGGCGGCGTGGTCGTCAAGAGCCACGCCAATAAGGCGTACACGACGGACGCCCTCTCCTCCGCGGTGATCAAGACCATTTTCAAAAAGGCGGGCGTAAAGTATCAGACTTTTTTCAACCGTTCGGATATGCGCAGCGGCGGCACTTTGGGCGCGATTTCGCTCTCTCACGCCGGCATTTTGTCGGCGGATCTCGGTTTGGCGCAGTTAGCGATGCATTCGGCTTCGGAATGCTTTGCAAAGGCGGATTACGAAGAACTTTTGAACGGTCTGACGGCGTATTATTCTTCGAATATTCTTTTTGGCGAAAACGGTGTCGAAATTCTTTAAAACCGGTCGCGTCCGAAGCATCGCTTTCGGAGAATGGTATCCGCGGCAAGAAAAAAATCTTTTTCGCCGATAAAAACCGACGACATTCCCGACTCGCTCCGCACCGATTTAAAAGAAGAGATTTTTTACTATTCAAGTCGATGCTTCGCGATAACACGATTCTCATAAAACAGGTTTCCAATACGTAAATAAAAAACGGCGACAGAAAAGCGCGGAGTCATACGACTCCGCGCTTTTTCAATCATCGAATACCTGCCCCCGTTCTATCACTTGATAAACGCCTTAAACGCAAGGTACGCCTCGTAGAGATCCGCCTTGGAAATCACTTCGTAGGGCGAATGCATGGAAATGACGGGCACGCCGATATCCACCGTGTCGATGTTCATTTTGGCGATAAATTTCGCCACCGTTCCGCCTCCGCCGACGTCCACCTTTCCGAGTTCTCCCGTCTGCCAGACGACTCCGTTTTCGTTGAACAATTTTCTTATCTCCCCGACAAATTCCGCCGAAGCGTCGTTAGAACCGCCTTTGCCGCGCGACCCCGTGAACTTCGTAAGTCCCGCGCCGCAGGAAAGGAAGGTGGAATTGAGCGGCTCGCACACGTCCTTGAAATTGGGGTCGAATCCCGCGTTGACGTCTGCGGAAAGGCATTTGGAATGAGCGCGTACCTCCGCGCCGATTGCCCCGAAGGAAGCCGCCAGGGCGTCGATAAGGTCGGTAAAGATGGCGCACTGCATTCCCGTGGATCCCTCGCTGCCGATCTCCTCTTTGTCCGCGAGGACGACCATCGTCGTATGCTCTTCGGACGCTTCCTCGAAAAGAGCCGTATAGGCGGGATAGGAGCAAACGCGGTCGTCGTGGCCGTACGCCGCCATCAATCCCCTGTCAAAGCCCACGTCCTTCGCCTTGAAAGCGGGCACGAGGGAAAGCTCGGCGCTCAAAAAGTCCTCTTCCCGAATTCCGTATTTCTCATTGAGAATGCGGAGCAGATTTTCCTTCACCGTCCTGTCCTTCTCGTCTTCCGCGGCCGTATAGGGAACGTTTCCCAGCCAGATATTGAGGTCCTCGCCGCCGATTCCTTCCCCGAGCGGCTTGGCGTTCTGCTTCGCCGCGAGATGAGGCAGCAAATCGCTGATATAGAACACGGGATCGCGGTCGTCTTCGCCGATAGCGACGCTGAAAGCGGTGCCGTCCGCCTTGACGATCGTGCCGTGCAGGGCGAGGGGGATCGCCGCCCACTGATATTTGCGCAGACCGCCGTAGTAATGGGTTTTGGCGAGGGCGACGCCGTCCGATTCGTATAAGGGCACCTGCTTCAAATCGACGCGGGGGCTGTCGATGTGAGAGGCGATGATGCGGATGCCGTCTTTGGCGATGTCCGCCGTCCCCACCTTGATGAGGTACATATTTTTACCGCGATTATTGTAATACACCTTGTCGCCCGCATTCAGCCGCCTGCCGAATTTAAAGGGCTTATATCCATGCTTTTTCGCCGCCTTTTCGACATAATCGCACGCTTCCCGCTCCGTCTTTGCGCCGTCGATGAATTTCCGATACCCCTCCGCGTAATCGAAAATTTCCTTCATCAGCTTGTCGTCCGCCTGTTCGTAAACGTTCGTTCTCTTATAAGCCAAATCGCTCATTATGTGTTTCTCCTTATTCGTAAATTTTTATTTTTCTGATTTTCCGCGCTTTCCGCCATTTTTAAAAACAAACAGGGCAGGGTTGCGTCGAGTACGGTTTTATGCCGCCGCACAGCGCTCTGTCAGTGCAGAAATCCCTTGATGATCTGTTCCTCCGCTTCCTTTTCGGTAAGTCCGAGCGTCATCAGTTTGGTAAGCTGTTCGCCCGCGATCTTGCCGATAGCGGCTTCGTGAATAAGCTCCGCGTCGATATCGTTTGCGGAAAGACAGGGCGCCGCCGTGACGGAGGCGTTGTCCATGATGATGGCGTCGCATTCCGTGTGTCCGTGGCAGGGCGCGTTGCCGTTCATCGTCGAGTTGAAATGCTGACGGGAATTTTCAGCCGCCACCGACCTCGACACGACATCCGCGCTCGCCCCCTCCCCGTTCATATCCACCGAAAAATCGGTATTCGCCGCCTGTTTGCCGTGCGTGTAGATTTTTTCGCGGACGATGAGATTCGCGCCCGCTTTCAGGTCGGCTTTGGTGACGCGGTCGGTGGAATCGATGCCCTTGATCTGCGTCGTTTCCATCTCCAAATACGCGCCCTCTTCGAGATGCGCCACGGTCGTGGGATTCATGATATTTTCGCCGTTGCCGTCCCCTTCGCCGTAATGCTTTTCGATGTATTTCACGCGGGCGTTTTTACCGACGTAAAAGGTATGAACGCCGTCGTGACGGGAGGTAAGCTCCGCGCCGCCGCAGTTATGAATGCCGCAGCCCGCCACGATCACGACGTCGGCGTCCTCGCCGATATAAAAATCGTTGTATACCATTTCCTGCCATCCCGCCTTGCTCAAAATGACGGGGATATGCACGCTCTCTTTTTTGGTGCCCGGCTTGATGAAAATGTCGATGCCCGATTTTCCGTCCGTTTTGCCGACGATCTCTATATTCGCCGTATTGCCGCGCCCCGCGGACTGACCGTTTTCGCGAATGTTGTACGCCCCTTCGGGAATGTCGTGCAAATCCGCGATTTTAAGCAGTAGATCTCTTTCGATTGCGTCCATGCTTCCCTCCGATTACAATTTTTCCGTCAGAACGCGGCAGGTTTCCGCGCCTAACAGACCGGGCAGAATCTCCTCTTTCGTGCCCGACTTTTCCACTTTTCCGCCCGAGATCACCACGATGCGGTCGGCAATGTTCAAAATGCGTTCCTGATGGGAAATGATGAGGATATTCCCCTGCGTTTTCCGGTACATCTTTTCAAAGACGTTGATGAGATTGCCGAAACTCCATAAATCGATGCCCGCCTCCGGCTCGTCGAATACGGAAAGTTTGGTCCCGCGGGCGAGAATGGTGGCGATTTCGATGCGTTTCAGTTCTCCCCCCGACAGGGAAGCGTTCACCTCGCGGTCGAGATAATCCCGCGCGCAAAGCCCCACTTCCGACAAATAGGCGCAGGCATCGGAAATGTTCGCGTTCTTGCCCGCGGCGATCGAGATGAGGTCGCGCACGGTCAGCCCCTTGAAACGGACGGGCTGCTGAAAAGCATAGGAAATTCCCTTTCTGGCGCGCTCGGTGACGGATAGGGAGGTGACGTCCTCTCCCTCCCAGAATATCTGCCCCTCGGTGGGCGCAATGATGCCCGCGATGACTTTGGCGAGCGTCGATTTCCCGCCGCCGTTCGGTCCCGTAAACGCCACAAAGCGCTCGTTCAAGGACAACGTAATGTCGTTTAATATCGTCTTTTCACCCTGCTCGTCTTTGACGCGATAGGTGACGTGTCTGAGTTCCAGCATATTTATCTCCGATTTTCGGCAGACGGCCGAAGTCTTTTCCGCCGCCTTATTATTTATACCGCAGCAAAGCGTCCGTTCAAACGCCTTTTTCCTTTTTACAGGCTCTTTTTTGCGGAAGTTCTTTTCCGTTTCAGCCCAGTTCCAGCATTCTGTCGATACAGCCGCGGGCTTGCGAGAGGATCGCCGCGTCCATTTCCAGCGGTCTGCCTCCTTCCTTTAAAAGTCGGTAAACGTCTGGCAGAGTCGTGGCTTTCATGTTAGGGCAAATCAGTTTTTTCGACAGCGGATAAAAAGTTTTATCGGGATATTCGAAGCCGAGATGTTCGGCGACGGAAATTTCCGTACCGATGATAAATTCCTTTCCGCCCGACCGTTTCACATACTCCATGATTCCCGCCGTCGAGCCGACGTAATCGGCATAGGCGAGCACTTCCGCCCTGCATTCGGGGTGCGCGAGAAGTTCCGCGCACGGATGTAAGGCCTTTGCGTTCGCCGCGTCGAGCGCGGTCAAACACGCGTGAACGGGACAGCCCCCGTGCAGGAAATGCAGCCTTTTTTCGGGGCAGTGTTCCTGTACGTAAGCGCCCAGATTGACGTCGGGAATAAAGAGGATGTCCTGCGCGGGCAGCTTGCGCACGATCTCCACGGCGGACGAAGAGGTGACGCACACGTCGCACACCGCTTTGAGCTCCGCCGTCGTATTGACGTATGCCACCGTCATGCAGCCGGGATATTTTTTCTTTTCGTCGCATACCTGTTTAGGGGTAAGCTGTTCCGCCATGGGGCATCCCGCCGCGGGATTGGACAGATACACCGTCTTTTCGGGAGAAAGAATTTTCACCGTTTCCGCCATAAAACGGACGCCGCACATGAGCACGGAGGCTTGCGGCGCGCTTCTCGCTTTCATGCTCAGCTGAAAAGAATCGCCAGTGAAATCCGCGATTTCCGCAACGTCGTGCGATTGATAGGTATGGGCGAGAATACAAACGTCCTTCTCTTTTTTCAAGCGCAAAATTTCCTTTTGCATCTCTTGAATCGTCATAGTTTTCCTTCCTGTTCGCTGATTTTCTCTTTCCTTTTCCCCGTACAGGCGCGCGTCGATCCTTATATCCGCTTTTTGCCGTTTATTATTATATCATAACGCGCCGAATTTGTAAACAAAATTTTACGCCCTTATTCGTTATTATTTCATATTAAATCGATAGGAATTTTAAACGGGCTATGCGCGACGTCGTTTTTTTTGCCGCGCATTAAAAAAATCCCGCCGGGGCGTCCGTTCGGGAAGCCCGGGGGATCGGGAAGGGGAGGGGCGCGCAATCTTTGCTTTGCGCGGCCGCGCTTAAAGGCGCCTGTATTTGTTTTTATCCTCGGGAGTGATCTCGCGAATGACGCGGCAGGGATTTCCGGCCGCCAGCACCCCCGCGGGAATGTCTTTGACGACGACGCTGCCGCCCGCGATGACGCTGCCGTCCCCGATCGTGACGCCGGGCATGATCGATACGTGTCCGCCGATCCAGACGTTATTGCCGATCTTTACGGGAAAAGCGTATTCCAGTCCCTTGTTTCGATCCCCGACGTCGAGGGGGTGTCCCGCCGTATAAATGCCGCAATCGGGCGCGATAAAGACGTTGTCGCCGATCTCCACTTTCGCGGCGTCGAGAATGATCAGATTATGATTGGAATAGAAACCGTCCCCTAACGAAATATTGTAGCCGTAATCGCAGATAAACGGCTGCTCGATAAAAAATCTGCCCTTGCATTCCGCGACGATCTCCCGTATCAACGCCTTGCGCCCTTCGTAATCGTCGTAAGAAAGCCGATTGTATTTTTGGCATTTGAGTTTGCACATTTCCCGCTCTTTGGCGAGCGATTCGTCGTAATTGGCGTCGTAAAGCACTCCCCGCGCCGCTTTTTCTCTTTCCGTCATAAGCCTCTCCTTTTTAATGCTCCTCAAAAGTATAACAGATTTTTTTTCTTTTTTATTCAAAAATCACGCGATTTTATCCTAGATTTTACGATTCTTGGCGAGCCGTTTCGCCCCTTCTTTCTCGCGGACTAACGACTTCAAATTCGTCGAGCCGCCTTCTCCCCCTTCACGTCCTTTTCTCCGCCTCGGCCTTTTTGCCCTTCTTTGGGCGGCTATCGGATAATCAACAGTTTTTCGCGCGCCCTCGTGACGGCGGTGTACAGCCAGCGGCTGCGCTCGCTGCCGAACGCCCAGGATTCGTCGAAAACGACGACGAAATCGAATTCGGAGCCTTGCGCCTTATGGCAGGTGACGGCATAGGCGAACTCGAAGCGGCAGATAGGCTCTTCCGAAACCGCTTTGAGCTTATGAAGCAGCGCGAAGTTGTTTTCGTGCACGACGGTGCCGTCTATCAGCGTCACCGCCCTGTCGCCGTAGCCGTGCACGTAATGCCCTTCCGTAAAAATCGCGGTATCGAAGGGAACGCGGACGGATTCCTCGGCAAAATCCGCCTTAAAATTCATCGAAGCGAGATAATCCATGCTCGGCTGAATTTGCGTGGCCGTTCCGATGATGCCGTTGACGAGGTGAAAATTCCCCGACTTGTCCAGGGGTTTTTCCCAATCGTTGAGCGTGCAGATGAGTTTTTCGCCCTCCACGGGCAGAGGCTCGTCCGCGTCGATGCCTTTATAGCCGCGGATCTCCCGATTCAATTCCGCGCGCGTTCTGTTGCGCCCGCAGATGATCTGATTCGCTTTCAAAAAAATGCGCCTGCGCTCCGCGCCCGAAAGGAAATTTCTCCTCACCACGCACACTTTATCGTCGTAATTCCCATAGGGAATGGTCTTTCCCTCCCGCGCCATCGTGGCGATGCGGATGATGGGATTGTCCGCCGCCTGCCGCACGATTTCCGTGAGCTTGTAGTCGGGATGCTGCAAAAGAGAGCAGGTGCCGTTGACGGGCGGCAGCTGCGCGTTATCCCCGCAGAACAGACACTTTACCTCGAAACTCAATAAATCGTGCAGGACGTCCTCGCCGATCATGGAGGCTTCGTCGACGATGATGAGGCGGATCTTTTCGTCGATCTTTTCCTTTTTCGTAAAGGAAAGCACCTCCCTCCCCACTAGCTCCCCGTTCTCGTCCACGTCGAAATCGTCCTCGTTGCGCGTATAGATGAGGCTGTGCACCGTCCCCGCCACGGTGCCGTTTTTGATGAGCACGGTGGCCGCCTTTCCCGTCGGCGTTACGAACACCGCTTCCGTGCCCGCTTTGAGATGCAGGACCTCCTGCACTACGTGATTGATGAGAAAAGTCTTGCCCGTGCCCGCATAGCCGGACAGGACAAAAATGCGGTTGTCGGTGTTTAAAAACCATTCGACTATTAAATTTTTCGCATTTTCCTGATCGGATGTGAGCGTCTTTTCCATAACGCTATTATTGTATCATATTCCGGCAAAAATAGCAAGGACTTATCGAACGTTTGTTTGCATATTTTGTCGATTTTTCTTTGAAAAGCATCCTCTTTTTGCGCACTATCGAAGCTCTCAGGATAGGTGGACGGGGCGGCCCGAAGCGTCCGCCTTTTTCGCCTTGGAAAAATTTTTCCGAAAACGAAAAAAAGTTGGCAGTGCACGCTTGACAACGGCAAAAAACGTGATATAATCCCTGTAAACGATAAAAAGACCGACCGATTCCGTTTTTTCGGAGTCGGTCGGGTTTTCTTCGCGCGATACGCTATCAATTTCCGCTGATTTTTTATATACGAAGTCTATTTTTCCTTTGCGAATACGCTCTTTTTCCCGGACGCGGCTCTTTCTCGTTGCCAAAAACCAAAGCCGCCGACCGAACCCCTTTTTTCGGATGCGGTCGGCTTGCCGATTCCCCCTGTCGCCGTTTCCTTTCGTTCGCCGCAAATTCCTTGAAAAGCGCGCGTTTGAAAGAAGTTGAGAAGAAGAGAAGAGAAACTTTTTCCTCGGACACGTCGGCGGGAACGCTCCCGCCGATACGCTCCGCCCTTCATTTTCTCACAAATTTCATCACCAGCATTTTGCCGCCGTAACGCACCGAAACATCGATGGCCCCCTTGTTGACGGGAAAACTCTTTTTCTTTTCCGCGCCCGCCAAATCGGCGTACACGGTGAGCATATCCTTTTCGGTGTCGTAGGTGTAACGAGCCTCCATCTCCCTCTTGGCGCCGTTCTTCTCTTTAAAGAGAAGCTTCATTTCCCCTTCGGGCATCAGCTCCATGCGCACGTAATCGAATCTGTCCGTTTTTTCCTCATCCCCGAAAAAAATCTTCTGACATTCGTAAGTGCCGAGATAGGGCTTGGCGATCTCCTTTAAGCCGCCCAGGGAAGATACGTTGAAAAGGAGCGGCGACAGGACGATTGCCGACGCAAAAGCCGCGCTTTTGAGTTTAATCTGCTTTTTCATGCTATTCAGTATGTGCAGCGTCGATCTCTTTTATGTATAAAAATTTTCAGCGCGCTTTTCCGTTCAAAGCACGAGCCAAAGCCCGAAAAGCGCCGCCGCAAGAGCGGGAAGAGAAAGAGCCGCTCCGTAAACGACGAATCTGCGGAAAGAAAAATCCACCCGATAGGTCTTTAAAAGCCCCGTCCACATGATGCCCGCGAGCGCCCCGATCGGCGTCAGATACGCGCCTAAATTGCTGCCGACGATCGTCGCATACACGCTTGCCGCCGAAGTTTCGGAGGCGGTCAGAACGCCGCCGAAGAGGACGCTCATGGGGATGTTATTGACGACGTTGGCGGAGAAAAAGGACGCGGCGCCGTATTTCCAAAGCGCTCCCTTGCCGCTTAAAAGCGACGCAAGCCTCTCCGTCACCCCGTACTTTTGCAGGGACAAAACGATGAGAAACATGGACAGCACAAAGGGAACAAGCTCCCAAGGGGCGCGTTTGAACGACGTAAAGAGCAGCCGTCCCGCGCCTTTGAAACGCTTTTTCGCCGCGGCATACGCAAGCGTACAGACGCCGAGGCTCGCGGCAAACGCCGTCGCGGCGATCCACATCGGCAGATGAATATACGAGGAAACGGCGAGGCAGACGACGCACACCGCAAGATGCGCGACGCCGATGGCGAGCAGTCCTCCGTCCGCGATTTCGGCGCTCTGCACGACGGGCGCCACGGGCAGGGAAAGTTGTTTGCAGAACAAGAGCCAAAGCCCGAAAAGCGCGACGAGTCCCGCCAAAAGAGTCGGCAGCCACATCACCGAAACATATTCCCCGAACTCTATCCCGCAGGCGGAAGCGAGATAAATATTCGTGGGATTGCCGATGACGAGCATCATGCTCCACGTATTTGCCGCGACGAATTCCCCCACCAGGTAGGGCACGGGGCTGATGCGTTCCTCCTTGCAGAAACAACAGATGAAGGGCGTGAACGTGAGCACGACGATGTCGTTGGAGGTGAATACGGTGAGAACGGACACGAGCGCATAAAGACAAAAAAACAGCTTCTTCTGGCTGCCTTTGGCCCGACGGAGAAGCACGCAGGCCAAACGGCGGAAAAAGCCGAGTTCGTCGAGATAGACGGAAAGGAAAGTGAGGCTGACGAACAGGGCAAGAATTTTCAGAGGGTTCATCTCCCCCGAAGCGGTCAGTCCCGCCCACGCCTCCTTTGCGGGCAGAACGCCGCAAAGAAGCAAAAGAGCCCCCGCAAACGCGGGAAGCCAATAGATGCTGAAATTGTGTCCTTTGATGCGGACGGAGGGCTTCAAAAGGACGGAAACGATCAGTCCCGCACAAGCGGCGAAACAAACGACTATGGAAAAAATCATACGTTTTGCGAAAAATCCTCTTTCGCTTTCTTTCCTATTTTTCGGATTGTGTCGAATCGTCGGGCTTTACAGGCTCGCTTTCAAAGTCTTAAAGCTTTCGGCGGCGTCCGCATTCCGAATCGCAAACGAGTCGGAACGCATCCCCTGCCTGTAAGTCGGCGCCGCGACGATACGCAGAATAAGAGCTTAATCGTAACAAGGCAATAAATAAAAGGCACGGCGGAAACGCCATGGAAAAGCGCGCGTTATCAAAGACGAAGAACGGCGCAAGGACGGACAGAGCGCCCTGAAAACGCGACTGTAAACGGAATAGGCACAAAGGGAAGCTACGCCCGACGGCGACGGCTCCGCGGAAAAATATCCAAAGGGGGAGCGCCGAATGCGAGAGGCGAAAATTTCCGAATTCATGGCGGACATTACGGACAGCGAAAAAATTACGCGCTTTGAGAAAGCGATGCGCCGCACTTTACGCCCGACTATCCGAATTGCGGATTTCTTGCTCAAATATCCCTTTTCTCAGCCGCTTTTTTGCGTCGTTTCCTCCTGATTGCGGCGGCGACATAGAGCACCGCCCACGCGAACAGCATTCCGAAGAGCGCGCCCGAAAGGTCGATCCCCACGTCGGTGAGCTGAGGCGAGCGCCCTTCGGAGAAGAATTGCAGTCCCTCGTCCAAAAACGGCACCGCCGCCGCGAGGAATGCGGGAATAAAAAACGTCTTCCACTTCACCGTATACGAGCGATATGTAAAAAAGAGCATCGCTCCGAGCAGGGCATATTCGGAAAAATGTGCGGCTTTGCGGATAAAGTGACTGCTGACGACGATGCCGCCGCCGGGGAAAAGGACGTCAAAAAAATTCTGAATGGCGCGGAGAACGGCGCCGCTTTGCGAAGAGGAGCTTTCGGCGTTTTTCAGGGAATTGGAAAATATCCAGCCGATCAGCGCCCCCGTGAGCGTCGTAAGCACTGCGCGAAGGATTATTTTTTTCTTTTCGGACGCCAATTTTTTCGCCTCCTTTCACAAGTTCCCGCCGTAGTCTTCTCGAAGTTCTGCCGCGCGCAAGCATTTTTCAGGGCGCCTCCGCATTTTTTCTTAACATATTTTAAAAAGGACCTTTACAGTGGGTAAGCGAAAGACGCAAACGCGGCGGCAAAGAGCGAAAAGCCTCCCCGCTCCGGCCGTTCCCGGGCGGACAAAGCAAGACTTTCTCCGTGTTCCCCCGCGCGATACGTCTATGGCGACAGGGCGCTTTTCCCCAAAGAGCCGCTCAATAATAGCGTCCGAGGAATTTTTTGACGGGCTTGGTCTTTTCCCGCGGCACGGGTTTATTTTCCAGCACGAGCCGCATATTTTCCTGAATCCCGGCAAAGTTTTCTCCAAAGCCCGCTTCCTCGATCGCTCTTTTCGCCGCCGCGTAATCGGGCGCGCGGGTGTCCAAATTGTGAGCGTCCGTTCCCAGACAGTCCACCAGATGATGCCCCAGCAGCGCAAGCGCAAGCTTCTTGCTGTCGCCGTCCAAAAATGCGCCGGTATTCACTTGCAGCAGGCACCCCATGTCTTTGAGAACGGAAAGAAGAACGGGCTTTTTCCAGACCTCTTTATAGCGTTCGACATGGGCGATCACGGGGATATAATCGGTGTCTGAGATGAAATCCCCCAGCCTGTTCCAAAGTCCCCTGTCCCAGGGAGCGTTAAACGGAAGTTCCAAAAGGATATATCTCGTGTCGCCGATGGCGAGAGAACAGAGCGAGTCGTTCGCCGCCGCCATCTGTTTCGTAAAATGTACTTCCGCGCCGAGAAAAATCTCGACGTCCGCAGGAATGAGGTTTTTGATTTGAGCGAAAGCGGCGGCGCGCGCTTCCAGATATTGTCTGGGACTGCGTTTGCGGCCGTAATAGTGGGAAGTAAATACGATCTTGCTCACGCCTTGGGAAACAAGGGCGTCGAGCAGTTTCGCCGAAACCTCCTCGTCCTCGGCACCGTCGTCGATGCCGGGCAATATATGAGTATGCAGATCAATCATTGTTCATTCTCCCGGGCTTGCGGCGCGCCGAGCCGCGCTGCCGATCCTCTCGCAGCTCCGCGCGCAAAGCCGTCACTTTTTTCATTTCTCGTAAATTCTATGACTAATTTTTGTAAAAAGGTTCTTAAAAGATTTTTCAAAGTTCTTAATTTTCAACGCTTATTTAAAATATTTAACGCCGCTTTCAAATATCTTCATATCGAAATTGCCCTCGACGTTCTTGTAGAGGTTGTCGCCCGTGCGCTCCGAATGCCCCATCTTGCCCAATACTCTGCCGTCGGGGGACGTGACGCCCTCGATCGCCCACGCCGAGCCGTTGGGATTGAACGGGGAAACCATCGTGGGCCTGCCCGACAAATCGGCGTACTGCGTGGCAATCTGCCCGTTTGCCTTCATTTTTTCCAGCTCCGCCGCCGTCGCCACGAATTTTCCTTCGCCGTGCGACACGGGAACTTTATACACCTCCCCCACTTTACAGGCCGACAGCCACGGGGACAAATCGGAAGCCACCCTTACGTCCACAAGAGTCGAAACGTGGCGGGAAATGTTGTTGAAGGTGAGCGTCGGGGAAGTTTCCGTCAGCTCCGTCACTTTTCCGTAAGGCACGAGCCCCAATTTTACGAGCGCCTGAAAGCCGTTGCAGATCCCGAGAATCAACCCGTCCCGCTTTTCGAGAAGAAGCCTTATCTGTTCCGCGATGAAGGGATTGCGGAAGGTGGTGGCGATGAATTTGCCGCTGCCGTCCGGCTCGTCGCCGCCCGAGAATCCGCCCGGGAAAGCGATGATGTTCGCCCGTTCTATCGCGCGCACGATCGCCTGCACGCTCTCTTCGATGTCCGAGGCGGAACGGTTTTTGACGACTACGATCTCCGTTTCCGCGCCCGCGAGGCGGAATTTGCGCTCGGTGTCCAGTTCGCAGTTGGTGCCGGGGAATACGGGAATGAACACGCGCGGCTTCGCCGCTTTTACGCCGATGTTTCCATACTTCTTTTCGGCGTAAAAATCGCAGTTTTCCGCTTTGCCCGACGCGGGCGCCGTCGTCGCAAACACGCTTTCGAGAGGGGACAGGTATGCGTTTACAGCTTCTTCCATGCTTACGCTCTCTCCGCCGCAGGTGAATTTTCCGCTGTCGTTCGCGATGCCTATATACTCCTTTTCTATCTCCGCGGAAAACGCCGTTTCGTCCTGTAAGGAAACGAGCAGATCGCCGTAACATTCCGTATACAATTCGTCGGCGCTCTGCACAAACCCGAAGCCGACGCCGTTGCCGAGCGCGCTCTTGACGACCGCAGCGCCCGCCCCGCCGTTTTCGGCAACCGTCGCAAAAGTAATATTCCCGTTTGCGATATTCTTATACACTTCGCGGTACACGGCTTTGAGTTTTTCAAAATCGGGAACGTACTGTCCGTCTTTGGGAACGGGGAGCCGCCATACCTTTTCTCCGCCTTTCAAAACGTTGGAGATGAGCCGGGACGCATTGGCGGGCGCGAGCGCGAAAGAGATGAGCGTGGGCGGGACGTGGATGTGTTCGAAAGTGCCGCTCATGCTGTCCTTGCCGCCGATGGCGCCCAGGGAAAGCCCGATCTGCGCGTACACCGCGCCGAGAAGCGCGCTTGCGGGAACGCCCCAGACCTTTTTATCGGAGGTCATCCTCTCGAAAAACTCCTGCAAGGTGAGGCGGATATCCTCGTATCTCGCGCCCGTCGCCACGACTTTGGACACGGAAGCCACGATGGAATAAATCGTGCCGACAAAAGGACTCGTTTCCATGAGATAGGGAGAATAGCCGTAAGCGGACACCGTGCAGACGTCCGTTTCGTCGCCGCAGATCTTCGCAGCCATCGCGATCGCGGGAGTGAGCTGATTCCTGCCCCCCCACGGCATATACACGCTGCGCGCGCCGATCGTCGAATCGAACGTTTCGGAAAGCCCCTTCTTGGCGCAGACGTTGAGATCCGAAAGCGCCTTTTTCGTTTCTTTCACGAAGTCCGTGCCCGTCTTTTTATCGAACCAATCCGTCACCCGATCGCAGATTTCCGCGTCGGCGGTCTGCTTGACGCCGTTGGTGTTTAAGAATTCGCGGGAAATATCGACGATGGCGCGGCCTTTGAAGAGCATCTTCATCCTGCCCGTATCCGTGACGACCGCGACGGGCGTAGCGGAAAGATTTTCCCTTGCGGCGAGCGCGATAAAGGAGTCCGCGTCCTTCTCGTCCACCACGACCGCCATGCGCTCCTGGGATTCGGAAATGGCGAGTTCCGTGCCCGACAATCCCTCGTATTTCTTGGGGACCTTGTCGAGATCGATGGTCAAGCCGTCGGCAAGTTCGCCGATGGCGACGGACACGCCGCCTGCGCCGAAGTCGTTGCATTTTTTGATCTTGCGGGTGGCTTCCCGATTGAGGAAGAGCCTTTGCAGCTTGCGTTCCGTCAAAGGATTTCCCTTCTGCACCTCCGCGCCGCAGGTTTCCACCGAATGCGCGTCGTGCGCTTTCGAAGACCCCGTCGCGCCGCCGCAGCCGTCCCGTCCCGTTTCGCCGCCGAGGAGAAGAATGACGTCCCCCGCCTTGGGCGCCTCGCGGTACACCATGTCGCGGCGGGCGCCGCCCACGACGAAGCCCGTTTCCAAGCGCTTCGCCTTATACCCTTCGTGATACACTTCGTCCACGATGCCCGTGGCAAGCCCGATCTGATTTCCGTAAGAAGAGAATCCCGCCGCCGCCCTCTGCGTGATGGCGCGCTGGGGAAGTTTTCCCGCGAGCGTGTCTTCGAGCTTTTCCCGGGGATCGGACGCGCCCGTGACCCGCATCGCCTGATACACGTACGTTCTGCCGCTGAGCGGATCGCGGATGGCGCCGCCGAGGCAGGTCGCCGCGCCGCCGAACGGCTCGATCTCCGTCGGGTGATTGTGCGTTTCGTTTTTAAACATGACGAGGTATTTTTCCGTTTTGCCGTCGATCTCCGCGTCGATACAGATCGAGCAGGCGTTGATTTCGTCGGAAACGTCCAAATTGTCGAGTTTGCCGTCTTTTTTCAGCTTTTTCGCCGCGATCGTGGCGAGGTCCATCAGGCAGGGATATTTGTCGGGACGGCTGCCGTTGATCTCCCGATACAGATCCTCATAGAGATGGTACGCTTTCTCGATCGATTGATTTTCGGATGTGATTTCGACGTTTTTCAGCTCGGTGGCAAACGTCGTATGGCGGCAGTGATCCGACCAATAGGTGTCGATGACTTTGAGTTCCGTTTCCGTCGGGTTGCGCTTCTCCGATTTAAAATAGTCGCGCACGAAGGCGAGATCCGCCGCGCTCATCGCAAAGCCGATCTCTTTATGATAGGCGGCGATCTCCGCGTCCGACATATCCACAAAGCCGTCCACATTCTTCACGTCCGCGCTTTGGAGCGTTTCGCGCTTTAAGGTGTCCGGCTTTAAAAGGGTTACCTCCTCGCTCTCCACGGGATTGATGAGATGCTTTTTGACGGCGGCGAGCTGTTCGTCCGTCACGCCCTTGACCGCGTATACTTTGGCGCATTTGACGAGGGGGCGCGCCTTTTTCGTCAGAAGCTGCACGCACTGCGCCGCGCTGTCCGCGCGCTGATCGTACTGCCCCGTGAGATAGCTGACCGCAAATACCTTATATTCCTTGCCGATCCCGATAGTTTCCAGGTATACGTTATCGACGGGCGGCTCGGAAAACACCGAAGGAATCGCCGCTTGCAGTTCCGACTCGGTCAGCCCCTCCACGTCGTAACGTAAGATGAGGCGGAAGTCCTCGGCGGCGATGCCCAGAAGCGTCGCTATGTCCGCCGCTTCCTTTCGCGCCTGCACGTTGTCCTTTTTCTCCACAAAAATTCTGTATATCATAAAAGCTCCTTATTGCTCTCTCTGCTTTCTCTCTAAAACAGCATACGGCAAAAATTCATCTCAAAAACACGGAAGGAAGGGAGTTTCCGCGCCTTCGCCCCCCGTTTGTCCGGCAGTCTTGGAAAGCCCTCTCCGAAGTCGCCTTGGGGTTTTCCGAGCGATGCCGGCCGCATCCGCTTTATCTTTTCTCTCTATATCTTCCTTATTCTCTCGGCTCGTCCCGATACTTGACGCCGATGTCCCTGCGATAGTGCATTCCTTCGAAACGGATTTTTTCCACGTTCCGATATGCCTTTTCGCGCGCTTCCTCTATCGTTCCGCCCCTGGCGCACACGCCGAGAACCCTGCCGCCGTCCGTCACCAGCTTCCCGTCCTTTCTCTTCGTGCCCGCATGGCACAAGATTACGTCTTTGTCCACATCGCCTATGGAAATCTCCTTGCCCTTTTCGTACTTCACGGGATAGCCGCCGCTTGAAAGCACTACGCACACGCAGGCGCCTTCCTCCCATTCGATTTTTATCTCCGAGAGCCGCTCGTCCGTCACCGCTTCGAACACGTCCAAAAGATCCGTTTTGAGCATGGGCAGCACTACCTGCGTTTCGGGATCGCCGAAACGGGAATTATATTCGATGACTTTCATCCCCTCTTTCGTCTTCATGAGTCCGAAATACAAAACGCCCTTAAACGTGCGCCCCTCCGCGTTCATCGCGTACATGGTGGGCAGCATTATTTTATCCATAACCTCTTTTGCCGTCTTTTCGCCATAAAAGGGCGCGGGGGAAAAGGTGCCCATGCCCCCTGTATTAAGTCCCTCGTCGTTGTCGAACGCGCGTTTATGATCGCAGCTCGTCACCATGGGGAGAATGGTCTTTCCGTCCGTGAAGGCGAGCACGGACACCTCGGGGCCTTCGAGAAATTCCTCCACGACCACTTTATTGCCCGCTTCGCCGAATTTTTTATCCAGCATGATCTCTTTGAGTCCTTCCCGCGCTTCCTTTCGCGTGGCGCAGATGAGAACGCCTTTCCCCAGGGCGAGTCCGTCCGCTTTCAACACGACGGGCAACGGGGAGGTTTCCACGTAAGCGAGCGCCTTTTCGTACTCGTCGAAAATCTCGTATTTCGCGGTGGGAATTTTATACTTTTTCATGAGATTTTTGGAAAACGCCTTGCTCGCCTCGATCGCCGCCGCACGCCTATTCGGGCCGAACACGCGGTGCCCGCGCGACTCCAATTCGTCCGCCAGGCCGAGCGCCAGGGGATCGTCGGGAGCTATCACCGTGTATTCCACGTCGGGGTGCGCGTCCACCCACTCGCCCACCGCCTTGACGTCGCAGTAATCCACGTCCACGAGCTCGGCGAGTTCCCCGATGCCCGCGTTGCCTTTCATGGCGTAAATCTTCTCCGCGCGCGGGGATTTTTTAAGCGCCTGAATGATGGCGTGCTCCCTGCCGCCGTTGCCGATAACCAAAACGTTCATAAGAATATTTTTCTCCTTTCACCGTTGAAAAAAATTTTGCAAAGGCGACGATCAATCCCGCCACCGCAGCGCGTTCGTCAGTCCGAAACGCGCACTCTGCGTCCCTCTTTGACGATTTTCCCTTCGCAGAGGAGTTTCACGCACAAGGGCAGAATTTCGTGTTCGATTTTCAAAACGCGCGCCTGTAAGCGTTCGGGCGTGTCGTCTTCCTCCACCGGCACCGTCTTTTGCATGATCACGGCGCCGGCGTCGACGTCCGCTTCCACGAAATGGACGGTGGCGCCGCTCACCTTTACGCCGTACTCGATCGCCGCCTCATGCACCTTCAAGCCGTAATATCCCTTGCCGCAAAAGGCGGGGATGAGCGCGGGATGGATATTGATGATCCTATCCTTAAACTTCTCCGTAAAGCTTGCGGGAATGATTTTCAGCCAGCCCGCGAGTACGATGTAATCCACGTCCTCCGAGTTTAAAAGCGCCGCCAATTCTGCGTATAGATCTTCGAGGTCGGGATAATCCTTCTTGGCGAACACCGCCGTTTTAATGCCTTCTCTTTTCGCGCGTTCTATGGCGCCGATTCCCTCTTTCGAGGCTATCAGGTATTTGATTACGCAAAAATTTTCCCTTTTATTGGCGTCGATGACCGATTGAAAATCCGTTCCGCCGCCCGAAGCCAAAACCGCTATATTTTTCATTCTAAAAGTCCCTTCTCTCCTCTACGACCAAGCGCCTGCCTCCTTCAAAGGCACGCCTCATCTGAGGGAAACGCCTTTTCCCGCGACGGTCTTTCCGATAAGGGCGACCTCTTCCCCGCTCTCTTCGAGCGCGGCGACCGCCGCCTCGGCGTTTTCGGGGGAAACGCACACCACCATGCCGATCCCCATATTAAAAGTATTGTAAATCTGTTCGTCGGAAATGTCAGCCTTTTCCTGCATCACCTTAAAGACGGGGGGCACTTCATAGGAATCTTTGACGATCTCGCAGCCCACGCCTTCGGGGAAGATACGCGGGATATTTTCGAGGAAGCCGCCGCCCGTGATATGCGCGATCCCTTTGACGGGGACTTTGGAAATCAACGAGAGAATGCTCCTGACGTAAATTTTCGTCGGCTTTAACAGCACCTCCGCCAAAGTGCCGCCCAAGCGTTCGTCGTATTTTTCCATCTCCGCTTTATCCGAATCCCCGAACAGTTTTCTCACGAGGGAGTAGCCGTTGGAATGGACGCCGCTCGATTTGATGCCTATGAGAACGTCGCCCGGACGTATTTCCTTGCCGTTGATGACCTTCTTCTTATCGACGATGCCGACGGCAAACCCCGCGAGGTCGTACTCTCCCCGGGGATAAAAGCCGGGCATTTCCGCCGTTTCGCCGCCGATCAGCGCGCACCTCGCCTGCCGGCAACCTTCCGCAATGCCTTTCACGACTTCCGCTTCCGCTTCCGGATCGAGCAGACCGCAGGCGTAATAATCGAGAAAGAAAAGGGGTTTGGCGCCCTGGCAGACGATGTCGTTGACGCACATCGCCACCGCGTCGATACCGATGGTGTCGTGTTTTTCGAGAAGGAAAGCGTATTTGAGCTTGGTGCCTACGCCGTCCGTGCCCGCCACGAGCACGGGCTCCTCCATCTTCTCGCCCGAAATCGAGTAGAAGCCGCCGAACGAACCGATGTCGCCGAGCACGTTTTCATTATAGGTGGTCTTGACGTATTTTTTCATGAGATCCACCGCTTTATAGCCGCGCGTTACATCTACGCCGCTGTCTTTATAAGAAATTGCCATTGCTTTTCACTCCTTTTTTATAGATCCTTATCTCCTGCTATATCCTGCGGACCTTTCTGTCCGTTCGTTATTCGAATTTGAATTTGCTGGGCTTATACCCTTCGAGGCTGTACGGGTATTCGCCGTTAAAGCAACCGAGGCAGAAGCCGATCTTCGCGTCCTTACAGCTTTCGACGAGCTGTTCCACCGTCAGATATTTCAAAGAATCGGCGCCCAAATATTCGCAGATCTCTTTCTCCGTCTTATTTGCCCCGATCAGCTGGCTGTACGACTGCATATCGATCCCCAGATGGCAGGGGTGCTTGATGACGGGAGAACAAATGCGCACGTGCACCTCTTTGGCGCCCGCGTTTTTCAGCATACGCACGATGCGTTTGGACGTCGTTCCGCGAACGATCGAATCGTCGATGAGAATAAGTCTTTTCCCCTGAATATTCGCCCGCAGAGGATTCATCTTGACGCTGACGCTGTTTTCGCGCATCTTCTGATCCGGCTGAATGAACGTTCTGCCCACGTAGCGGTTCTTTTCCAGCGCCTCCACGTAAGGGATGCCCGAAACCTGGGAATAACCCCTCGCCGCGACGAGCGCGGAATCGGGTACGCCCGAAACGATGTCCGCGTCCACGGGATAATTTTCCGCGAGGATCTTGCCTGCCAGCATACGGGTCTGATAGACGCTGCCACCGTCCAAAATGCTGTCGGGACGGGAAAAATACACCCACTCGAAAATACAGGCGGCGGGCTTGCATTTCTTTCCGCATTCCATATGATAGGAATGCATCCCCGCGCTGTCCACCACCAGCACTTCTCCCGGCTCCACGTCCCGAAGAAACGTAGCGCCCACCGCGTCTATCGCGCAGCTTTCCGACGCCACGATCACGTCGTCCATATTCTGACCGATACAGAGGGGACGGATGCCGTACGGATCGCGCACGGCGATGAGTTTATCCGCCGTCATGACGACCAGCGCGTAAGAGCCTTTGAAGTATTCGCACGCCTTCAAAACGCCGCGCACGATGTCCCCGTCCGAAAATTTGTTGATGAGCATCGCCATCGCTTCCGAATCGATCGTCGTCTGAAAAACGGCGTTGTCGGAGATGAGGTCCGCGCGCAGTTCGTCCGTATTGGTCAAATTGCCGTTATGCGCCAGCGCCATCTTGCCGCACTTGCCCGTAAAGACGATGGGCTGCGCGTTGACCAGCAGACTCGCCCCCGTCGTGGAATAGCGGACGTGCCCGATGGCGATGTCGCCCTCCGGAAGCTCCTGCAAATTGTGTCCGGAAAAGACGTCGGGAATCAGTCCCATGCCCTTGTAATATTCGATTTTGTTTGCGTAAGCCACCGCGATGCCGCAGCTTTCCTGCCCGCGGTGTTGAAGCGCATATAAGCCGTAATACACGGTGTTGGCGACGTCGCGCGTTTCCGTGGAATACACGCCGAAGACGCCGCACTCCTCGTGCATACTGTCGAACATGGGCTTCGAATCTCTCAGATACATATTTCTTCTTCCTTAAAATATTGTCCTTGCAAAAATCGGGATCAAAACGGTCGGTTCCCCTGCGAAGCGGCAAAGCGCCGGCTCTAAATAGTTCCGTTCCAAAAATTTTTCGCGTAACGGCAAACGCCCCTTTACCCGTAAAGTAAAGAGGCAAAAGCCGCACGATAAGCCCCGTCTATTTCGTTTCGGAGAGCCGCTTGAACACTTCCCGATAAGCGTCCTCGACGCCGCCCATATCCCGGCGGAATCTGTCTTTATCAAGCTTTTCGCCCGTGGTCATGTCCCAGAAACGGCAGGTGTCGGGGGAAATTTCGTCCGCGAGCACAATGCCGCCCTTAAAACGGCCGAATTCCAGCTTGAAGTCGATGAGGTTGATATTCATCTTCTTAAAAAACTCGATCATGATGTCGTTGATGGCGAACGCCATATGCCTGATCGTTTCGATCTCCTCTTTCGTCGCAAGCTCCATGGCGAGAGCGTGATCGTCGTTGATCATGGGATCGCCCAGGTCGTCGTTTTTATAGCTGAATTCGAGGACGGGGCAGGCGAGTTTCGTCCCTTCGGGAATCCCCAGGCGCTTGGACATACTGCCCGCCGCCGTGTTGCGGATGATCACTTCCAGGGGAACGATCTGCACCTTCTTGACCAGAGTTTCACGATCCGAAAGCTCCTCGACGTAATGGGTGGGAATCCCTTTCGTTTCCATGAGGCGGAACATCATGTTGCTCATTCTGTTATTGATGACGCCCTTGCCCGCAATCGTGCCCTTTTTCAGTCCGTTGAACGCCGTCGCGTCGTCCTTGTAATCGACGATGACGAGATCGGGATTTTCGGTGGCGAAAACTTTTTTCGCCTTTCCTTCGTACAGCTGTTCTTTCTTTTCCATTTGTTTCTATCTCCTTAATGTCTGTTGAAATTCCGTTTTGTTTTACGGCAGTCTGCCCCGCGCCTTTTTTTAAGCGGGAGGAATGATTGGGGAAATAAGAATTCCGATCAAAGAATTTCTTGAAGCGCTTTGTCGTCCGCGTTGATTTTTTCCCGCATGGACGCCTTATACCCGGTGAGTCCGTCAGCGATTTGCGGATATTTGACGCCGAGAATTTGCAGGGCGAGAAGTCCCGCGTTTTCGCCGCCGTTGACGCCTACCGTCGCCACGGGAATCCCCGAAGGCATCTGCACGATGGAAAGAAGGCTGTCGAGTCCGCCCATCATGTCCGTTTTGACGGGCAGCCCGATGACGGGAAGCGTCGTGAAAGCGGCGATGACGCCGCCGAGATGCGCCGCTTTTCCCGCCGCGCAGATG
Organism: uncultured Eubacteriales bacterium; assembly: GCA_905209085.1. GTDB lineage: Bacteria > Bacillota > Clostridia > Christensenellales > Borkfalkiaceae > Scatosoma. The sequence goes on along the minus strand of CAJLRM010000009.1, from coordinate 36,642 downwards.
ATGACCTCAACGCCGTTTTTCCTTGCGTTTGCAGCAAAGAGATGTGCCTCCTCGGGAGTCCTGTGCGCGGAAATCACCCGAACCTCCGTTTCCACGTCAAATTTTTTCAAAACGTTGATGGCGGGCTTCACCACGTCGAAATCCGACTTGCTGCCCATGAGTATCGCCACTTTTGCCATATTTATCATTACCTCCTCTAAGCCTTAGAATTTCCTTCCGACACGGCGCGAAGCCGCTTTAAAAAACGTAAAGTCAAGAAAAAAGCACAGCCTAAACAGACTGCACTTCCCGTATCAAAGGGTGACGAAAAGAGAAAAGAGGGTACTCTTTTCCTTGAAAAAAGCGTTTCGGAACTCTTTTTCGCGCAGGGAGATACAATCGGATCCGATTGCCGACCTGCGTCCGTCAAGATTTCCCCATTTCATGCCTATACATTCCATAAAAGCAAAACCTCTTCTTCCGTCCGTTTTTTCGTTCTTCCTTATTTCCTTATTTTCCCCGCCTTCCCCGTTCTTTATGATATATTATAACAAAAAACTCTCAAAAACGCAAACGACTGACGGAGAAAATGCTTTCTCTCGTTTCTTTGTAATTATTTCACAAATCGCGTAATAAATTTGTCAAATTACCTTTTTACGGAAAATTTTTGCCGTACGTTTGACAAAAGAAAAATTACGACCTATAATGTAACGCAAAATAAACGTTTCTCCGTCGGGACGAAAACAGATTTTTTCGTCCTCCCGACAGGCAAAAAGGAGTGCAGATTGAATGACCGCGCGTGGTGAAAACGCCCCCGTAAAGGAGGCTCCCGTCAAAACGACGGACGAAAAGAAAGCGAAAAAACTTTCCCTTGCGAAAAATATTTCTTTCGCCGCCCTCTTCGCGGCGCTGTGCTGCGTCAGCACGCTGTTTATCAGCGTTCCGCTGCCCGCTTCCGGATACTTCAATACGGGCGACATCTTCGTGCTGCTTGCGGGATGGTTTTTGGGTCCCCTCTACGGGGGCGCCGCCGCGGGCGTCGGAAGTATGCTCGCAGACATAATAAGCGGCTACGCGGTATACGCGCCCGCCACCTTTTTCGTCAAGGCGCTCGACGCCGTCGCCGCATACCTGGTATGCCGTCTTTTGAAAAATCTCATCAAAAGCGACAAGCTGGACATCTTGCCGAGAGCGATTTCCGCCCTCGCGGGGGAGGCGCTGATGGTCCTCGGATACTTCTTTTACGAGGGCGTCGTCCTCGGCATGGGCATGGGCGCCGCCGCCAATATCCTCGGAAATACCTTGCAGGGCGTATGCTGTCTTTTCTGCGCCTGCGTTCTGATAGGCGCTTTATATCCCGCGAAGCCTCTCCGCGGATTTTTTCCCAAGCTCCATTAAACGTTTCTACTTTCTCAATTAACGAGCAAAAGGCGGAGAATGTTCTCCGCCTTTTGTTTTTTCCTTATTTCAGGAGTGTCCTCGGCAATCTCCGCATTTTGCTCTGTTTTGTCCGTTTTTACAAATCGAACGCCATCGCCGTGATGTCGTCCGTAAACGTCCCGCCCGAAAACACGGCGAGGGCGTTTTTGAGTTTTCCGATAAAATCCTCCGCGCCGCGCGACTGCAAAAGCACGCTTTCCGCGCGCTCTATGCCGAACAGCTCCCCCGCCGAATTGGAACATTCCGTGACGCCGTCCGTCAAAAGCACGAGGACGTCCCCTTTCTCAAAGGGAAATTCCCGCTCTTCGTAGACAAAATCGGGCATCCAATTGGAAATGGGGGGCGCGGGCGATTCGATCTCGTTGATGCCCAGACCGTTTTTGAGCAGGATCGGCGCGTTGTGCCCCGCCGTCGCATAGCGGATCTTCCCCTCGTTTTTGTCGATGCGCACTGCCGCGACGGTGATATAGGAACGCTCGTCGAGGTTGAGTTCCCGAAACTTTCCGCTCAGTTGAGAAAGCGCGCGCGCCAAAGAGGTTTCCTTTCTGTTGAAGCCCGCCTTGACGAACGCGGAGAGCATACCCGCCGAAATTCCCTTGCCCGACACGTCGGAGAGAATCCCGTACGTCTGATGATTCCACTCGTACACGTCGGGAAGATCTCCGCCGATTTCCAAACAGGGGATATAGAGATAGGAATAGGGCACGCCGCCCATGCTCTTGCCCGCGGGCAGAAGCCGACGCTGCATCTTCTGCGCGGAAAGCATTTCCCGCGCGATCTCCGTCTGATAGGTGCCGTCCGTCAGCCCCAAAAAGAGCTTTCCCCTTTCGTCCGCGGGAAGAATGCGGATGCGCATGGTGATTTTGTCCGTCCGTTCCGTGTGCCTTACGGTGCTGGAAACCGTTTCCGTCTTTTCCGCGGCCTCTTTGACGGCGGCGTCCATGACGGCGCGAAAAGCGCAGTAGACGCAGGACGCGCCTTCGCCGCACTTCTCCCCCGACTCCTCGCACCCGAGCACCTCTTTGAGGCTTCCCTTGCCCTTCGCCTTATCCGAAAAGGAACGCCTGAAAGCGGCGTTGGTGAAAAGCACGCGCAGTTTATCGTCGAACACGAACACCCCCGCGGGCATTCGGTTTAATATTTTTTTATATAATCCGCCAAGCATCGGCTTCTCACTCTCCTCAATTCTTCTGCGGCGCAGCCCTTTGCCGCCCGCTGCCCGCCCGCGTATCCGCACGGGGCTTGTCCGCAAGAGCCGCCCTTTGAATAAAAACGCAAAGACGTATTCGGCGCTCAGCGATAGATTTTCAGTCCGCTCTCCACCTTCGCGTCAAAATCCAATCCGTTATATAATTCCCCGTCGAGCTGCACCGTACACGGGGAAGCGGGGGTTATTTTTACCCTTTCGCAGAGAAAATGCTCCGCGGCGGGATAGTCGAGCACTTTTCCCTTCATCAGATAGAGAAATGCTTTGATGACCTGTATTTTGCCCATGCACTCCACCGCCATGACGTCAATCTTGCCGTCGTCGATGACGGAAGCGGGACAGATGCGGATTCCCCCGCCTATCTGCGTGCCGTTGCAGGCGACGGCGATGAGCGCCTTATGCGTTTCCCTTCTCTCCCCGCTTTCGATGACGATCGGATAGCCCTTGAACGCGAACAGGCTTTGCAGCAGACTGAGGAGGTATTTGATCCTGCCCTTGACGCGCCCCTTTTTGCAGCGCACCAATACGTCCACGTCCATGCCCAGCCCGCCGATATTCATGCAGCGAACGCCGCCGACGGTCAAAAAGTTCGTTTCCTTCGCTTCGCCGTCCAAAATGAGCTTTGCCGCCGCTTCCGCGTCCATGGGAATCTTCGCCGCCACCGCGAAATCGTTGCCCGTGCCCGAGGGAATGAGTCCCAGACGACAGGCGGAAATATTCCCGATGCCGTTGAGCACCTCGTGCGCCGTCCCGTCCCCGCCGACGACCACGATGTCCGTATACGAAACGCGCGCCCGTTCTTCTTCCCAAGCGTCGGACGAAAATTCCGCGTTTTTTTCTCCGTTCTCCCCGTCCGCCCCGGTCTGTTTGCCGCAAACTTCCTTTGCCTCGCCGCGCGGGAGATCGCCCCGGGCAGTCGCCTCCCGGTCCGTCAAAGCAGCCTCTTCCAAGGCTTCGTTCGCCTGCGCGGTGAGTTTCGCGGCGATTTCCGTCGCTTCGCCCGGACGGGTGGTTTCGTACACGAGGTATTTCGCGCCGCGTTCGTCGAAAACGCGCTTCACCGTTTCCAAATTGCGTTTTTCCTTACGTTTTCCGGAAGCGGGATTGGAGATGATATGATACATTTTATCTCTTTCCTTTGTGTTATTTGTTAAAGGCGTAAGAAATTTTCCGTCTTTTTAGAAAAAATCCTTCGGATATATTATATAACACTTTCCCGGGAATTGCAATTTATTTTTAAATTTGGTATACTGTAAATGTAAAAAATTTTGAGGAATTTTGTCTATGAGAGAAATATTGCCGCAAAAATTGATCGCCCTCGCGGAGAAATGCCCCGAACCGTTATACGTCGTCGGCGGATTTGTCCGCGATTATCTGGCGGGACTCGCCGCGAAAGCGCCCGATATAGACCTCTCTTCGCCGATGGACGCGGACACCTTTCTCGACGCCGCAAAAAGCTGCGGATTTATTGCCGCCGCCGTCTACCGCAACACGGGCACCGTCAAGCTGAAAGACGCGGAAGGAACGGATTACGAGTACACCTGCTTCCGCTCGGACAGATATGTGCGAGGCACCCATGTCCCCATCGAAACCTTTTTCACCAAGGATATGCTCCTCGACGCGAAACGGCGGGACTTCACCGTCAACGCCGTCTATTACGACGTCGCCCGCGGGGAATGGCGCGACCCTTTGCACGGAATGGAAGACATACGGGCAAAGCGGCTGTCCACCGTGGACAGGGCGGAAAAAGTGTTCGGGGAGGACGGGCTGAGGCTGATGCGGCTGGCGCGTCAGGCGGGTCAGCTGGGGTTCTCCCCCTCGCCCGAGTGCCTTGCGGGCGCGAAAGCAAACGCGTCCCTGATTAAAGACATCTCTCCCGAACGAATCTGGACGGAGCTCACCGCCATTCTGCGCGCGGATGAAAAATACGGAAATCCGCGCGGGCACTACGAGGGTCTGAAAGTGCTCGAAGAAACGGGAGTGCTGGATTATATTCTCCCCGAACTCGCGCTCGGAAAAAATATGGCGCAACGGGAGGACTTCCATAAATACGACGTTCTGGAACACACGCTGCGCGCCGTCTTATACGCGGACGGCAGAGTGCGCCTCGCCGCCCTCCTTCACGACGTCGGGAAGCCCTTTTGCCTGCTGCGCGACGGCAACGTACACGAACATCCCGCGGAAGGCGCGCGCATTGCGGAAGAGATCCTCTCCCGTTTAAAGGCGCCCAAGCACACGGCGGCGAAAACGGCGGAGCTCGTATTTTACCATATGTACGATTTCGACGGCAGAGTGCGCCCTAACAAACTGCGCCGCTTTTTCGTTGCGCACGCCGAGCTTTTAGAAGATCTGATGCTCCTCAAACAGGCGGATTATTCGGGCTGCATGGACGATTTGTCCTTGTGCCCCACCGACCGGAAATGGGACGCCGAGCTTAAAAAAATGCGGGAGGAAGGGGCGCCTTTGACGCTCAGACAACTCGCCGTTTCGGGACGGGAGGTGGCGGCCGTCGAGGGAATGTGCGCAAAATATATCTCCCTCGTCTTAAAAGAACTGCTCTTTCACGCGGCGCTTTTGCCGCGCGACAACACGAAAGAGCGGCTTCTCGCCCTCGCGCCGTCCTTCTTAAAAGCGGTGCTGACCGCCGAAAGACATCAGGAAGAAAAAAGGGGGCAGGACGTCACCGTTTAAACTCCGTTTCTCCTTTAAAAGCCTCGCCCATCGTCGGATAAGACGTGCGAACTCGTTGAAAATCCGCATCGCAAAAATAAACCAAAGAGGAAAAACAATGACCGAAAAAACGCTTATACTCATCTGCCTCGCCCTGCTCGTCCTCTGCGTCGCACTCCTTTTCGCCCTGCTTTTAAAAAAGGGAAAGACCGCCGCGGAAACGAAAAACGACGGGGGCATGGATGCGCTGAAAGAAAAAATGGACAAACTCGGCGGAATCGCCGACTACACGAACAAATCGATTACCTCGCTCGGTTCCATGACGGAATACAGGCTCAACAATATGCAAAAAACCATGACCGATCAGCTCCGTTACGTCGTGGAGAACAACCAGCGTTCGCTGGACGAGATCCGCCGCACGGTGGACACCAAGCTTTCGGAAACGCTGGAAACGAAGCTGACGGAGAGCTATGCGGTGATTCAGCAGCGGCTGGAAGCGGTCTACCGCGGCATAGGCGAAGTACAGAGCCTCGCCGCGAGCGTTTCGGACATCAAAAAAGTGTTCTCCAATGTCAAGCTGCGCGGCACCTGGGGGGAAACGCAGCTGGGCGCTCTGCTCTCTCAAATGCTGGCGCCAAATCAATACGCCGCAAGCGTCAAGCTCAATCCCCTCGCCGACGGCATGGTGGACTTCGCCGTGCTCCTGCCCGATAAAAACGGTTCCTGCGTCTATCTGCCCATCGACAGCAAATTTCCCGTCGAGGAATATCAGCGGCTCATCGACGCGGAAAACGCCTGCAATCGCGAAGCGGAAGAAAAGGCGATGCGAAATTTGGGCAGAGCGGTGAAATTGCAGGCGGAATCCATCGCCTCCAAATATATCCTGCCGCCGCGCACCACCGATTTCGCCGTCATGTATCTGCCCATCGAAAGTCTGTACGCGGAAGTGTTGAAGATTCCCGATTTGAGCGAATACCTCTCTTTGAGGAGGATCCTCGTCTGCGGTCCCACCAATTTGAGCGCGCTTTTGTCCACTTTACAGACGGGATTCAAGGTGTCCGCGATAGAGCGCCGCTCGCAGGAACTTTGGCAGCTTCTCGCCGTTTTCAAGCACGAATTCGGAAAATTCACCGACGTTTTGGAAAAGACGCAGAAAAAATTACAGGAGGCGCAGGATACCATAGAAACGGCGGCGGGCAGGACGCGCGCCATCGCCAAGAAACTGAAAAACGTCGACCTGGGCGTGCCGGGAGATAACCTTCTCGATTTTCCCGACGATCCGCCCGAAAGCGGACGATGATTCTTTCGGCGTTTCCGCCGCCGCGTCCGCATCGAAGGAGTGATTTTTTCTTCTTTTCCCGCTCGGAAGCAGAAAACAGCCTTAAAAGATTTTTTCTCTTTTTTTTCTTCCCGCGCGGCGAAAATTTTATTTTTTCATCCCCCGAGATCTCTATTCCCCGCCCCGTTTTCAAAGGACGGGGATTTTTATCGCCCTCCCGTTTTTTCCGTAAATTCTCTCCGCTTTTTCCCGTCTTGGAAAAGGCGGAAAATTCGCGGGCTTCCCTTCCTATACGGGAGCACTTTTTTTCGGGAAATACTTGCATTTTTGCGCAAGATGCATTATAATGTAACTATATAAGACGAAAGCAGGGAGTAAGGCACATAAATTATGCATATTTGTAAAATTTCGGAAACGGATTTTTCCGACGCATTCGGAATTTCGGAGGAAAGCTTCGTATTCAAGGACGGCAAGGTGCAGGGCGCGCGGCTGGGCAAAAGCGGCGACTCGCTGCTCGTGGAAGGCGCAAAGCGCTTCAAATTGTATACGGACAAAAAAGATCTCGTGAAAATTCTCGAAGGCGACGGTCATTTCAAATGGAAACAGGGCGAAACGGATTTTTCCGCGGGCGACTGTTTCGAAGCGGACGGCGTGGGCGAATACGAGGTAAACGGCTCGGGCAAATTCCTGATCATCAGAAAGTGAGGTAAAAAAAATGGCTACATATTACGACGAAGAAGAAAGGAAAAAGGGCGGCTTTTGGGGCAAGTTTCTCGCCGTTCTTCTCGGCTTCCTGTTCGGCATCATAGCGACGATAGGAAGCATTGCCGCGATCGGCTACGCGCTTTTCGCCAAAATCAAAATCAAGGACGGCATTTCTTCCGTCAATAAAATCACGGGCTCGGATATCGACTACAAGGAATATATCACCGACGAATACGCGGAAAAGACGATTTCCGCGCTTTTGAGCGACCTCTCCTCCCTCGTTTCCGAATTTCAGGGCGGAAAGGGCAGCCTTTCTTCCCTCAATAAGATTTCCCCGCAGGTGGAAACGCAGGTGACAAAAATCGCGGACACGCTGCAATCGGACTATAACATTCCCCTCGCCGTCAACAGTCCCCATAAGGACGCGGAGGGAAATATCCTCGACGACGCGGACAACGTCATCATCGACAAAGACGGCAACGTCGTCAAACAGGACGGGAACGGCAACGCGATACTCACCGGCGACGACGGCGAAATGTTGGTGGGGCTGATGGACGTCCCCCTCTCGCAGCTCGCCCCCTTCATCAAAAAATCGATGGAGCCGATCGAGCTGGGCGCCGTGCTCGCCTCGCAAAAAATCGATATGCTCAAACAGGGCGCAAACAACTACGAGTTGATGATGCTGCTTTGTTACGGCGACAAGACGGATTACGAAACGGACGGGAACGGCAACATCGTCCGCGATGAAAACGGGAAAGCCGTGATGAAAAACGGCGCCAAAGCCACCACCGTCGGGGATTTCCTTTCGGGAGAAGGCGGCGAAGGCGAAAGCGGCGGCGTGGTTTCCATTCTCGAAAAAATCAGCGTCGCGGGACTGCTCGACGCCACCGATTCCCTCGACGAAAGCAACGCGCTCGTCCGCGCTCTGCTCTATGAAACGGATACCTACGCGCTCGACGACGAAAATGCGTTTACGGCGCCCGATGGCACCAAATATACATACGACGCGGAAGCCGGACAATGGACGGACGGAAAAGGCGGCCGCATCCGGCCCGTTTCCGCCCCCCTGAAAGCGGCGGCATTCTCCTACGCCGCAAGCGATTCCTCGTCCCTTTACGTCTACCGCGTATACGACAAGGACGGCAAATTGGTATGCAGCCTCGCCGCCGCCGAAGAGAGCGGCAAATTCGAAGCCTACGACGAGAACGACGAGCTCAAAACGAGTCCCCGTTCCGTCAAGAGCTTCATGAACGCTTTGGGCGGCGAAGGGGGCGATATTACCGATCTTCTGAGCGACGTGCAGCTCAGCGCCCTTTTGGGGCTGGACGAAAAAACGTACAGCGAAGACACGAAGATGCTGTACGCGCTCGCTTACGGCACCCTCGGCTCCGATTTCAAACTCGAAATCAATGCCGACGGAAAAGAAGAAGTCGTCATGCTCGGCGGATCGAAGCCCGCTACCGTGAGCGACTTGCTCGACGGGGGCAACGCGCTCTTCGACAAGATCTCCCTCGATTCCATCATGACCGTCAAACGCACGGACAACGTCATCTGCGCCCTCGCCTACGGCACGAAAGGCAAAACATACACCTGGGAGGAAGGCGACGAAGCGCCCGCGATGCTGCCCGTTCGATACACCTTAAAGGCGGACGGTCTTTACGACTACAACGACGAGAAAGCGCACGCCGTTCTCGACGAAGAAACGGGCGTCTACACCGTCACGATTGCCGAAACGGAGGGCACGATTTATTACGCCAAAGCGGAAAAAACGGGCGACGCGACCTATTATCTCTATCAAACGCCGGATTGTTCGGGAGAAAAACTGCTCTATCAAAAGACCACGCTGGGAGATCTTCTCTCAGGTCCCAATGACCTTTTAAACGACATTCAACTCGGCTCGCTGATGGGTCTGACGGCGACTTCGGACAAAATTCTTCTGGCGCTCGCTTACGGCACTAAGGGCACCGATTACGAGATCGTCACGACCACGGACGCGGAAACGGGCGAAGAGATAAAGACGCTCGTTCTCCTCGACGGCGGGAAAAAGCCCACCACCGTCGGGGATCTCACCGACGACGAATCTGCGGGCAAGCTTTTGAACGACATTCAGTTAGGCTCCGTACTCGGCATCTCTCCCCTCGACAAATATGACGAGGACGCCGAAAACGATCCCGATCCCCTGATGCTGGCGCTCGCCTACGGCGAGGAGGGAATCGATTACGAAGTCGCGCGGGAAGACGGCGAAAACGTCATCCGCTGGCTGGGCGATTCCAAACCCCGCACCATCCGCGACCTCACCGCAGGCAATAGTTCTCTTTTCGATTCCATCACGCTTGCCAGCGTCATGGACATCAAGCCGGATTCCCCTCCCCTGATGATCGCCCTCGCTTACGGCAAGGAATCCCATTATATAATGGAAAACGGCAATTTCGTCATGCTCCCCGTACAATACACGAAGCAGGGGGATACCCTTCTCGACGACGACGGCGAAGCGGTGAACGCGGTCCTCAATCCCGATACGAATATCTGGACAGTCACGGAAGAGAGCGACAAAGACATCACCGTGCGCTATGCCAAAGCGGACGACGACGGCTATTATTACCTCTATGCCGACGAGAGCTGCGCGGGCAGCAAGATCGCTTACAAAAAAACTTCCATTTCCGATTTAAAAGGGAGCAGCGCCTCGGATGTCATCTATAATATTCAGCTGGGCACCGTGCTCGATATTTCCCCGCTCGATAAATACGACGCCGAAAAAGAAGAGCCCGACGCTTTGATGCTCTCCCTCGCTTACGGCGAAGAGAACACTCACTACCGAATCAAAACGGATGCGGAAGGCACCTATTATATCGAATGGCTCACCGACGCCGCGACGGGCAAAAAATACGCCCCCCGTACCATCAGGGACTTGCAGAGCGGCAACATCATCGACGAAGTGCAGCTCTCCTCCGTACTCGAAGTTTCCCCGCTCGACCCCGACGCGGATAAACTGATGGCGGCTTTGGCGTTCGGCAACGAGGGACAACACTACGAAATCGTAGACGGAGAGATCGTCTGGCTGACCGACGCAGAAGGCAATTCTTACGCGCCCCGCACCATCAAGGATCTCAAAAAAGGCTCCGCCGTCATCGACGACATTTACCTTTCCACCGTACTCGACGTGGGTCCCTCGTCGGGCGATATTATGCTGGCGCTCGCTTACGGCAACGAAGGCGAAGACTACGAAATCGTAAACGGCGAAATCCATATGCTCCGCGACGCAACGCCGCGCACGATCAGCGAGCTGAAAAAAGGCGATCTCATCGACAATATCCGTCTTTCCGCCGTTCTGACTGCGGCGAAAAAGGACGACAAGATCTCCATGTATCTCCTCTATGGCATCGAAGGAACCCATTATCGATACGACGAACCGACGGACAAAATCGAGATGCTTGGCCGCGAAGTCGGCGTGTTGAATAACGTCGCTTATGACGAGCGCGGCAACGCGCTCCCCGGCGCCGTCGAGGCGGCGGGCGCGGGCGAGAGCTTTATTTACACCTATACGTATAACGACACGATTTGGCTGCTGACTTCCCTTTCGGGAAAGACAACCGAAACGGAAAACGGCACCATCGAATATTATTGCGTGACGGACGAAACAGGCGCAGCCGTCCTCTATCGTCCCCGCACTATCGGGGATCTATCTGGCAACAGCACGCTCGTTTCGGATATTACAAAGGATCTGACTATTCAGGACCTCGTAGGCGATACGGGCGATTCCAAGCTTTTAAACGCTATTTCCGCATGGAAAATCGACGAACTGAGCAATCAGAAAAAAATTATGTCCTTAAAGATGTCCGACGTCATCGAAATAGACGATTCCTCCCCCGCCATTCTCAAAGCGATGCAAGGATGGACTCTGGGCGATCTCAACGATCAGGATAAAATAAACACCCTGAAACTGACCGACATTTTGGAGAAAACGCAAGTCGAAAACAACACCATTTTGAAGCATCTTCAAAATTCTACGGTCGCCTCTCTTGCGGACGATTTGGAAAACCTCAAATTGCAGAAAGTATTTGCCGACGACGTCTATAAGACGGTAAAGACGGAAGAGGGGACGATCTATTTTGTCAACCAAAAAGGCGAGAGGCTGTATGAAAATCCCGCCGACGGCAAGTTCTATACCTCCGATACTTTTGAACCCGCCACCGAATCGGCAAGAGTTTTGACGGGTACGTGGAAATATCTCCTGACGGATAAGGAGGGCAAGGAAGGCGATTATACGATTACGGATATGGGCACGTTGGTTTCCAATATGACCGCCAATATTCAAAAAGCAACTTTAAACGACTTAAAGGAAGACGGGATTATCGACGTGACGAAAAAAGAAGACGGCACGACTTTCCTCGATTCGGCGGTCACTTATAAATTCGAATTCACCTACACCTATCCCGAAGATATCCCCATGATAGGCGGAACATCAAAAACAGAAACGATCGGCGAAGTCACAACGAAATATTATCGCGACGGGATAGTGGACGACGAACATTTAAAAATCTCAGTCGGAGAACTGACGATCACCGAACTTTTAAATTACGTGGGCGAAGTCATCAATTTATTCTCCAAATAAACACTTTCGGACATGGGAGGGGGATTTTATCCTCTCCCATGTGTCTTTTAGGCAACACGATTTAAAAAACGGGTGATATTATGCGGCAAAGCGACCGATCGGGTTCCTTTTTTTCAAAGCTCAAAACTTTTATAAAGGCGCACCCCGCGCAGCTTTTTCTCGCTCTTCTTTTCGCCGTTTTATCGGCGGCAACGCTCGCGGTATGCCTTCCCGAACTGATCGGGCGGATTTCTTACGAGGGACAGGAGATCGGCAATTGGGACACCTACCTCTATTATACGGTGGGTCATGCGCTGAAAGAAGGAAAAATCCCCTATGCGGATATGTACGAAAACAAGCCGCCGATGATCTTTCTTCTCGCCTCCCTCTCGTATAATTTCACAGGCGGCTATCGCCTCGTCAATTTCTTTTCGGCGTTCGCCTTTTTGACGATTTTGCTCATTCCCCTTTTATTCGTTGTCCTGATTTGGAAAAAGAAAAAGCCAAACGCCCTCTTTGCCTCCTTTGTCTTTCTCTTCGTACTCGGCAGCGCGGCTTTTTTCACGATTTACGCAGAGGACCGTTCGGGGGAAGTTCAGATCGAAGCCCTGGGCTCCGCCTGCGTCCTGCTCTCCCTTTTCTTCGCGGCGCTGACAGAAACCCGCTCCCCCCGCCGGATATCCTTCTATTCCCCGAAAGTGGTTTTAAACGGCGTTTTTCTGGGGCTTGGAATCATGTTCAAGGAGCCGTTTCTCTTGGTGGGCGCCGCGTCCGTATTGCTCTTTTGCCACAGCAAAAAAGATCTTCTCTATAAATTTTTCTTTCCCCTCTGCTATGCGGGCGTCACTTGCGTAGTCGTCCTTCTGTCGGCGGGTTGTATTCTGCCCTATTTTACGATATATATCAAAAATATGTTTTCCGCCCATATCACGAAATACGGCTCTCCCCTTAAAAGGATGCAAAACGTCGGCAAACTGTTCGCGGATATGACGAATTTTTCTTTCGCCCTGCCCCTTCTCGTGGCTTTCGCTTTTCTCGCCGTCGTTTACAGCGAGTGTGCGAAAAAATATGCAAAGGGCGACGTCCGCAACTTCTTTTTTAAATTTCTCAACGCTTTGAAGCCCCTTGCAGCCCTGTACGCCGCCTCCTTCGCGGTAGGGCTCGGAGGACAATATTACAATCATCATTACATATTTGCCCTGCCTTACTACTTAGCGCTGCTGCTTTGTACGGCGGATGCCCTGCTGTCCGTAAACGTCGGGGCGCTTCCCGCTTTTAACGGATTGTCCCAAAAATCGCAAAAGGCCCTCACGGCGTTCCCCTTGCTCATGTGTATCTTTGCGCTCTCGATCTTTACGGCGGCCGGCTTCCGTCAAAGGCCCGCGTATAAGCAAAACGACGGCGTGATCGAGCGGGTGCGGACGCTGAAAGAGGACGCGGCGTACCTCGACGGCGTATTGGACGCCGCGGGGGAGGAAACCTATCTGTGGATAGGATTTAACGGATACAATCCCTATGCGTTTACGAAACATTTGCCCAGCGGTCCGTGCTTTGCGCAGGACCCGTATAATTTTCGCGAGGAAGACGGCTTTTTCGCAGATTCTTTCAAAAAACAGCTTAGCGGCGTCAACGTCATCGTTTTCTGTCGTTTGGACGTGGGCGTTATTACGCAGGAAACGGAAGCATATATCCGCGAAAACTTTACGGTTACCGTCCCCGAAAGCGTGGCGAAAGCGCGCCTTACGGCGCCCGAAACGTTTGTATGGAAACTGTATTTTCGGACGGACGCCTTCTTCTGATTCCCCTTTTCAGGAAACAAAAGCGAATTTTTACCCGTCTTTTGCCCGTTTTTTCCGTCCTGACGGAAAAAGATGAAAAATCGCAAGGGCATAGGGAACGCGACCTTCAAAAAGGTCCAAAATCACTAAAAATCGACCGATTTTCCCCAAAAAACAATTGACTAAAATTCAAAAATCGGTTATAATATAGGTACAGCTTTATAGGAAGAGCTGTTTTTAACCTTGCATACTCAGAAGGTATGCCGAATAAGACCGGGAGGTGAAACAAAAACTATGGCTAAATACGAAATGCTCTATTTGCTCAACAACGACGCCACGGACGAAGCGAAAAACGCGGAAATCGAGAAGTACGAGAATGTCGTCAAATCGATGAACGGCGCCGTCGTTTCTACGGACAAATGGGGAACCAAGAAGCTTGCGTATCCGATTAAGTTCAAAAACGAAGCTTACTATGTCCTCATGACGTTTGAAGCGGACGGACAAGTTGTCAACGAGCTTGACCGCGTAGCGGGCATCGACAGCGAAGTTTTGAGACGTATGATCACAAAACAAAACTGATAGGAAGGAAACATGAACAAGGTTTTTTTAATCGGAAATTTAACGCGTGACCCCGAACTTACCGAAACGCCCAGCGGCGTCGCGGTGTGCCATTTTGCCATTGCCGTCAACAGGAATTATTCCTCGCAGGACGGCGAACGTCAGACGGACTTTTTCAACTGCACCGCATGGCGTCAAACGGCGGAAACGGTAGCGCGCTATACCAAAAAAGGCAACAAGGTTGCCGTCAGCGGAAGCATTCAATTGAGAAATTATGAGGACAACCAGGGCGTAAAGCGTACCGCGGTGGATATCATCGTGCAGGACGTGGAATTTTTGACGCCGAAAGCCGCGGGCGATTCGTTTGACGATTCTCCTGCGCCTGCGCGTTCCTCGGGTGCTCCCGCCAAGAAGAAGCCCGTCCTCCAAACATTGGATGACGACAGCGATATTCCCTTCTGATTTTTCGGACGAGGGAAAATAACATAAGGAGTAAAAGGCTATGGAAGAAAAGACTGCCGTAAAAAAGAGCTATAAAAAAGCGCCCCGTAGAAAGGTATGTGCTTTCTGTCAGGAAAAAGTCGCCGAAATCGATTATAAAGATATCAATCGTTTAAAGAAATTCGTTACGGAAGGCGGCAAAATCGTTCCCCGCAGAATGAGCGGCACCTGCGCTGCGCATCAAAGGCTTCTCGCCACCGCGATCAAACGCGCGAGAATCGCATCCCTGCTCCCCTTCAAAGGCGAGTAATCATTAAAAACAAACCAAAAAGGCTTTCCGTTTTACGGAGAGCCTTTTTTCTATTGCCTTACTCTTTTTAAAAGAGCGCTCCCCTTATGGCGCATAAGGCTATATACTATACACTCTCGTTCCTCGTTCGATATTTTCGCGCCGTTCGACGGTGTTTCAAAAAACAAAAAGCGTTGAAACTTTTTCGTCAATGACGAATGACTTTGGAAAAGGCGTTTGCTTCCTCATCCGGTTTTCATTCAAACATCTTTTTCGATACGGCAGCGAAGCCGCCCCTTTTTTGTTCCGCCGACGATCTCCGCAAAGACAAACCTTCCCTTTCCGCGCACGGTGACGCCGTCCCCCGCGTTCAGTTCCCTCGATGCCCTCGTACAGACTCTGCCGTTGATAAATACCCGTTCCGCTTCAAAATACGCCGCGGCGTCCGTTCGGGAAAGATGAAATACAGCCGCCACGGCACAGTCAGCGCGAAGGGAAGATACAAACAAAATTTCACTGTTTTTTTCCTTCGCCTCGAACACCGTCTTTTCCGCTCTCTCGCAGGACACGTCCGTATGTCGGACCCGTTTCAAATTTTCCTCGATAAAGGGCGCTATCCTTTCCAGACAGTAGAGATACGCGCCGTTTTCCGCCGCGCAAATATCCCCCAACGTGGAACGCTCGATGCCGAGGTTGACGAGCGCGCCGAGATAATCCCGATGCGTCAGCGGCTCGGCAAACTTCACGTTCGACGGAGAAATTTTCAAAGCGACGACGGGGAACGCCTCCTCGTAGTCGCAGCGTCCAAACCTTGCCACTTGCCTTTCCGCGCCGTCAAAGCCTCCCCAAAGCGCAATGCCCGCGTATCCGAGCTCTTTTTCCGCGGCGTAGAGATATTGTACCTCCGCGAGAGATAAAAAATCCGTAAACGCATACCTGCCCCGCTCATACGCTCGGCGCGCAAGCTCCGAAAATCTGTTGCGCCATGCTTTTTCCTCTTCATTCATTCCCCGTCTTTCTCTCCCTGCCCGAATTTTTCCAAAAAGGAGTGTTGCCGCCCGTTCTGTTTGTATTCCGCAAGCGTGTCCAATTGTACGTTGTGTATGCTTTGAAAAATATTGCTCTCTACGTTCGGGAGCTCCTCTTTCAGCTCCACAATCAGTTCCTTTACCCGCTTGCGCGCGGAAAAAGCGGGCGTTTCCTTAGCCGTCGCCTCCGTAAACTTGCAGGCGCAGGCGATAAAATCCAGACCGTTATACTCTTTCCAGCGCAGAATGTCCGATTCCAAAACGCAGTAAAGCGGGCGTATCAGCTCCATGCCCTCGAAATTCGCGCTCTTAATCCGCGGCAGCATCCCCTGAATTTGTCCGCCGTACAACATTCCCATCAGCGTCGTTTCAATGACGTCGCTCTTATGATGTCCCAGCGCGATCTTGTTGCAGCCGAGTTCCTTTGCCTTGGCATAGAGATGCCCGCGCCGCATACGCGCGCAGAGATAACAGGGGGATTCGGCGCTCGCCGCGTCCGCCGCGGCGAAAATATCCGTCCGGAAAATCTCCGCGGGTACGTGCAAAAGTTCCGCGTTTTCCTCGATCTTTCTGCGGTTTTTCGCATTATACCCCGGATCCATCACCAAAAATACGAGGCTGAACGGCACTTCGCTGTGCCGATGGAGTTCCTGCATCAATTTGGCGAGCAGCATACTGTCCTTGCCTCCCGAAATACAGACGGCGATCTTATCCCCCGCGTCTATCAGGCTATATTTTTTTACAGCCAGAATGAAGGGCGACCACAGCTGCTTGCGGTACGTCGTAATGATCGAGCGTTCAATCCGCTTATATCTCTCCAATTCCTTGGGCATCTTTTAACCTCTCTTGCCAGCGCATCACGAACGATCGATCCCGTTGCCGTATACGCCCGTCAGATCCTTGACGACCTCCCCCGCGGCGATCAGTCCCGCCACGGAAGGTACAAACGCGATGCTCCCGGGCACCCGCGGCTTGTAAACGCCTTCCTTTTCCGCCATCTCTTCCGCGTTCATCAAAGACATGGGTACTTCTCTCGAATATACCACCTTCAATTTTTCTATCCCGTTTTCCCGACAGAGCCTGCGCATCACCTTCGCCAGCGGACATATTTTCGTCCGATAAATGTCCGTCACCTCGAAAGCCGACGCGTCCAGTTTATTTCCCGCGCCCATACAGCTGATAACGGGCACGCCGGCGGCCTCGCACGCCTTGACGATCCCGATCTTCCCCGTAACGGTGTCTATCGCGTCAACGACATAATCGTATTCCCCGAAAGGAAATTCTCCCGCGTTTTCGGGCAGGAAAAAACGCTCGTACTTTCGGACGACGCACGCGGGATTGATGTCGAGAATCCGCTCCCCGGCGACTTCCGTTTTCAGTTTTCCCACCGTACTTTGAAGGGCGATGATCTGGCGATTTAAATTCGTCGAAGCCACTCTGTCGTTATCGATGAGATCGAGCGCGCCGACGCCGCTTCGGGCAAGCGCTTCCGCTGCGTATCCGCCGACGCCGCCGATACCGAACACCGCGACGCGCGCGTTTTCCAGTTTTTCCATGCCCGCACGACCCAAGAGCAGTTCCGTTCGGGAAAATATATCCGCCATTTTTTATCCGTCCGTTATTTTTTTCGTTCTTTATCACGGTATCTCTAACGCGATATCCATTTTACACTATGCGTTATCTCGGAACAGAGCGTTAAAAGTACATAAACGTTCCGCACCTCTATATTTGCCTTTATTATAACAGACCGCACCTTCTCCGTCAAGCATTTCCGCCTTTCTCTTTATGCCGTCCGCTTTCGACGGCTCATGTCGCCTGCGCGCCAAAATTCGTTTCATAGAAAAAGGGAAACGACCTCTCGTTTCCCCTCCGTCCTCGTCGGGAGTTAAAAAATTTCCATTAAAAGGCTCTTCTCTTTCAGCCAAGCGCGTTTTTTCTTATAGTCGGGCACATACTTTTCCACCGTCGCCCAAAACTCCCTGCCGTGATTTTTATAAAACGTATGCGACAGTTCGTGCACCGCCACGTAGTCGATGACCTCTATCGGCGCGTACAGGAGCCGAAAGGAAAAATGCAGGGCGTTATTATAGGAACAGGACCCCCAGCGAGTTTTTGCGGAGGTTACGGAAAGGGAGGGATAGGAAGTTCCCATTTCCTTGGCGCGGCGTTCCGCGATCGTCGAAAAAATGCGCCGCGCATTCCTTTTCAGCCATTTCACCAATTTTTCTCTCGACTCCCGTGCGGGCAGAAAAAGCTCGTCCGTGCGCTCTTCATAGCGTATCCGTTCTCCGCCGTAAAGGCGAATCGTACAATTTTTTCCGAGAAGCAAAAAGCGGTAGCCGTCGAGATTTTCCTGCGGCAGGCTTATCCCTGCCCCTTTCATTTTGGATTTTTGCTTTAAAATCCAGCTTTCTTTTTCCGCAAGGAAAGCGAAAATCCGCTCCTCGCCGCAGCGCAGGGGCGCGCGGACAATCAGCTGTCCGAACGGATTTACCGAGATGGACAGCGTCTTGCGGCGGGAACGGATGATTTGGTCGGGTAGGATCATGTTTCTTCCTTTTCAGAAGTTTCGGCGCACAGAGTCATTCCTCGTAGCCGTTGGGATTCATACTCTGCCACTTCCATTGAGAAGCGCACATTTCCTCGATGCCGTATTGCGCCTTCCAATTGAGATCTTTGGCAGCCTTATCGGGACAGGCGTAACACGCCGCGATATCTCCGGGACGGCGGGGACAAATCTTGTAGGGGAGCTTCTTGCCGCAGGCTTTTTCAAAAGCGTGGATCATATCGAGAACACTGTATCCCTGCCCCGTGCCGAGATTGTAAATGTGCACGCCCGTGTCGCGGCAATGTTCGATTGCGGCGATATGTCCGAGCGCCAAATCCACTACGTGGATATAATCGCGCACGCCCGTGCCGTCGGGCGTATCGTAGTCGTCGCCGTACACCTGGATGCAGGAGAGCTTTCCGCTTGCCACCTGCGCCACGTAAGGCATCAGATTATTGGGAATCCCCTTGGGGTCCTCGCCGATCAGTCCGCTCTCGTGCGCGCCGACAGGGTTGAAATAGCGCAGCAGAATGACGTTCCAGCTGTCGTCCGCTTTGTAGACGTCCTGCATGATGCTTTCCAGCATCAGCTTGGTGCTGCCGTAGGGATTCGTGGTGGAAAGATGGCATTCCTCGTCGAGAGGCAGTCTTTCGGGGGTACCGTAGACGGTCGCCGAAGAGGAGAAAATTATCTTCTTGACGTTATATTTTTCCATCACTTCGAGGAGGATGACAGTGCCGCCGATGTTGTTTTCGTAATATTTAAGAGGAATTTGACAGCTTTCGCCCACCGCTTTCAGTC
The DNA here is from genome assembly GCA_905209085.1 of uncultured Eubacteriales bacterium. Taxonomy (GTDB): domain Bacteria; phylum Bacillota; class Clostridia; order Christensenellales; family Borkfalkiaceae; genus Scatosoma. Next base: position 17,328 of record CAJLRM010000009.1, on the reverse strand, counting down.
CCGCGAAATGGATGACGGCGTCGATTTTATTTTCCTGAAAGATCTTTTCCGTTCCCGCTCTGTCCCGAATGTCCGTTTCGTAAAACTTCACTTTCTTGCCCGTGATCTTTTCGACCCGTTTAAGACTTTCGAGGCTGGAATTGCAAAGATTATCCATCACAATCACGCCATAACCCTTGTTTAAAAGCTCCACTACGGTATGAGAACCGATGAATCCGCTTCCGCCCGTGACCAAGATAGTTTCCATATATTTTTACCTCTTTAAAAATTATTTTCCAAAGTTATGTTATGCGGGCAAGGAAGAGTAAAGTTCCCCTTTTCTCTCGCCTCTGCGATAGGATTATACCATATAAAATAACGGATGTCTATGCGTAATTTTATCCTGTTTCTATAAAATCTGATAACTATGGTCTACTTTTTATTATCGGACGGCGCAAAAGAATTATTCGTCGTCCTCGTGGATTTCTTCTTCTACTTTTCGGGAACGCACTTTCAACACCTTTTGTTTGGTCGCTTTGACGACCTTGATCTCCAAAAACTTGAATCTCAGGATCTCTCCCACGGGCGGAATGCCGCCGTATTTTTCCGTCACCCAGCCGCCGACGGTGTTGGATTCGAAATTGTCCTCTTCCTTTTCCAGACCGTAGAGATCGAAAAACTCTTCGAGATCGCACTTGCCGTCCACCCAATACTCCTCGTCGGCAATTTTTCCGTAAAGCACCTCTTCCTCGTCGTGCTCGTCCCAGATCTCCCCGACCAATTCTTCGAGGATATCTTCGAGGGTAACGATGCCGACGAGCCCGCCGTATTCGTCGGAAACGGCGGCCATGTGTATTTTTTGCTTCTGCAATTGCTTTAAAAGGGTGGAAATGCGGGTGTATTCGCTGGTAAAGACGATATTCTGCACCACGTGCCCTATCTCTTTTTCGCCCTTTAAATAGGCGTTATAAAAATCCCGCTCGTGTACGAGTCCGACGATGTTGTCGATTTTCTCTTTATATACGGGCAGACGAGAATAACAGTTTTCGCGGAACACCTGCATAATTTCGTCCATCGAACTGTCCTGACTGACCGCGATCACGTCCACGCGGGGTACGAGGATGTCCTCTACCTTCAAATCGTCAAATTCGAGAGCGGAGCGGACGAGCTCCGATTCGTCCTCTTTCAGCGTGCCGTCTTCTTCCGCCTCGTCCACGAGGGACATCAGCTCCGCGTCCGTCACCGTATCGTCGGGATTGAGCTTGAATACCTTGGCGAGCAATTTTTTGTAGCCGCCGAAAATCCAGCTGAACGGGATGAGTATCCAATAGAAGAACTGCATCAAAGGATACATCATATAACAGAACTGTTCGGGATAGATGCTGGCAAAATATTTCGGCGTAATTTCGCCGAAGATCAGCACGGCTACGGTCATGACCGCGGTGGAAAGCGTGGTAGCGTCCAACTGCGAATTGAGAAGGACTTTCCCGAACAACACCGTACCCAAAGCGGACGCCGTCAAATTGACGATGTTGTTGCCGATAAGGATAGCCGTGATCAGTTTGTCGTATTTTTCTTCCGCGAAAGCATACACCGCTTTGGAGTGCTTTCTGCCCAAAACGACCATGCTTTTCAGCTTGACCTTATTTGCGCAGGAATAGGCCGTTTCCGTAGCGGAAAAGAAGCCCGAAAGAATGATGAGTACGACGATCGCAATAGATAGAGGGACGATGTCCATAAATCCTCCGTTGAAAATGGTGGCGGGGACGATGTTTTCTCCTCCCCTTTTAAAGTTCCGCCGCATAATGATACGCTGTGCGTATTTGGGAATTTTCGTTGTAAAACGGGCGGAATTTTCGCTCTTAGGACATTGCCGAAACTGTATTTTCCCCCGTTTCTCTTTCAAAATTTCTCAGACGCCCGCTAACATTATGCGCTTTTGCCTTAATTCTATTATATCATACTATATTTTCGCCTCTTTGTCAAGAAGCGAATAGACGCAATGGGCTTTTTTACGGAAAATAATACCTTTTTTACTTTTTTTGCGCCAATCTCTCACTCCGGGACAACGCCCGCGGGGCGGAGAAAAACGGCGCCTCCCGTCGGAAAAACGCCGTTTTTATCAATCGGAAGAAAAAGTACCCTTCCGTGCAAGGGAACTCCCCGCAAGATCCCGCTCCGTTCTTTTTTCGCCCGCCGCATGAAACTATGCTTTTTCTTCCGAAAAATACCCTGTCGTAAGTTTAAACTTATCGTTTGACGATTAAGAAAGCATCGTTCTTCCGTTCAAAAATGCTCTGCCGAAGATTCAAAATCCGTCATTTTGCCGCTGATCCCACGAAAACATACCGCAGGATTCGGAAAAGTTCCGAATTGCCTTTCTCCTTATCCCGACGGGAAAGGGCGCGCCGAGCGTCGATTTTTCGTGCTCTTTCTCCCGCCGCACGGCAAACGCGCGCCTGTGCGGACGCTAAAAGAAAGAAGTACGATTCGTTGCCGCCGCGGGGAATTTAAAGAGTTTCCTTCAAACGCAGTTTAGCAGCCTTTTCGATTTTGGATTTTTCCACCGCGTCCACGTACTCTTCTACGCTCTCCGCCTTTTGGATCTGCATCCAGGCAATTTTCTTATTCTCGTTGTCGCCCTCGGAAGCGATGAGGACGTTCTTGGCGCGGGCGATCAAAGTTTCCGTCTTGGTCTTTAAGGGATACTTCACTTCGACGCGGTATTCTTTTCCCGCTTCGAACGGGAATTTCACCGTAACGCAGTCGGCAATCGTATCCTCTATTTCCGTTTCTCTGCCGTCGATATACAGCGCGGCCTTTCCGTCGGACACGTCCTTAAAACGCACGATAAGGAGCCTGTTTTCGGGCACGACCGCCGCCTCCCCTGCGGAGGAAATGCGCAGTGACTGCACTCCTGTCCCCTCAGAAACGCTGTTTTCCGACTCGAACGCCGTAAAGAATTCCCCTTGTTTTTTGTCTTCCGTTCCGTCCTCGTAAAGAGTGAAGCCGCCATCGCCCAAATAGCACCAAAGTTCGAGATTTTTGGGATTTCCCGCCGAGTTTCCCTTATCCGCGGACAGGGGAAGAACGGTGCCCGCCTTCGCAAGCACGGGAACGGACTCCAAATTGCGGAGAAGCGTTTTCGTTTCGCCGCCCTCCGCCGCCGTGTAGACGTCCCCCGTGAAAATGTCCGTCCATCTGCCTTCGGGAATCCAGGTCTTGACGCGGGCGTAGCCGTCGCTCCAAATTTTATTCGTCACGGGCGTCACTAAGAGCTGCCCGCCGAAAAGGTATTCGTTCTTTCTCTCGTGCGCTTCCGCCGCGTCCGCCCAGACATAATAAAGCGGCTCTATCAGCGCCAGCCCCTCCTTGTGCGTGCGATAGTCGCACGAATAGAGGAACGGGATCATGCGGTGACGCAGCCTCAGCCACTCCTCCGCGATTTTTCCCGCGCCGTTGCCGTATACCCAAGGCTCCTTTGTCATCGTCGGCGCGTTGCTGCAATGCAGGCGATTGATGGGGCTGAATACGCCGAATTGCACGTGTCGGACGTATAATTCTCCGTTCATCACCCCGAAGTGATGCCCGCCGATGTCGTGGCTCCACCAAGTATAGCCGACGTTGCTCGCCGTCAAGGTAAAATAGGGAAGATAGCGGAGCGTCTTCCAGCTGATATAGGTGTCGCCCGAAAATCCCAAGGGATAGCGGTGGGAGCCTATCCCCGCATAGCGGGACAAAATGAGCGGCACGGTATGATTTTCCGCATGGTCGAGATAATGATAGTGATTGAGCGCCCAAAGCGGATCGAGCCCTTCGATCCCCGAATCGGTGCCCTGCTGCCAGTCTATCCACCAAAAGGAAACCCCGTCGTTTTCATAGGGCTTGTGAATAACGGAAAAATAGTTGTCGATAAATTTCGGATCGGCGATGTCGAAAGGGATCCTTTCGCCCGTGGACGCATCCCTGCCCATCGCCTTTGCCATCTCCTCATAACAGTTCTCCCACCAGCGGATTCCTTCCGCCGGGTGAAGATTGAGGGTGATCTTCAAATTTTTGGCGGCTACCTTTTTCAGAAAAGAGCGATAGTCGGGGAACAGATTTTTGTTCCAGCTATATCCCGTCCAGCCCTTATCTCCTCCGTAAAAAGAGGTGTTGCGCCCCTTCGCGGTGATCCCCACCTCCTCGTCCACGTGGTCGGAGTAGTGCCAATCCATGTCGATGGTGGCGACGGTGAGGGGAACTTCGTGTTCCTCAAAGCGGTTTAAAAGGGCGAGGTATTCCCTTTCGTTATACGCGCAATAGCGGCTCCACCAATTGCCGAGCGCGAATCTGGGCACCATCGGCACCTCGCCCGCGATGAGATACAGCGCCTTGACGGCTTCCCTGTACTCTTTGCCGTACGCGAATACGTATTCGTCCGTGCCGTCCCCCTTTTCGGGCAGGATTTCGCCGTTCTCGGCGAGGGTAAGGGAGGAGGCGTCGTCGAATACGGCGACGCCCGTCGCGGAACATACGCCCGTCCCGAGCGGGATTCTGACGTTTTTCTCTTCCTCCCCGTAAACCACGTAGGTATCGCCGTCCCAGCAATCCAGCGTGCGGTAGGTGCCTTTGTAATTGCCGTAGTTGCAGATTTTACGGAGTTTGCCGTCCAGTTCGAGGAGGCAGTCCTCCCGATTTTCTCTTAAAATCAGTTTGCAGGCGTCTGTGGAAACGACGAGGCGGGAATCGGACTCGGAAACGGTAAAATCCTGCGGGGGCATATCGCGGAACCAGACGCTCTGTGTGGCGGCGTCCCTAAATTTGCCGTTTTCGCTGTGTTCGACGCGGAAAAGCCTGTCCTGCAATACCGTGACGCGGTAATTTTTCCATAAAAGGACGTTCTCTTTCGCGGCGAGGGGGCGGGTCTTTACAATCAGATGTTCATTCAGCATAAGAATAGATCCTCTTTTTTCTTGACTTTTTTATGCATTTATTATATCATAAAATCAATGAGATAGTTGTGTTTTTTTATTGATTTTATCAAAAAAATTAAGGTGAATTATGTTTTTCGAATCCGAACGCGACAAACGCGCGTATTTCTCGAAAAAAGACAATGTGTGCGGAGCGCATTTCCATCGTTCGGCGGAACTGCTCTATACTCTTTCGGGAGAAAAAACGGCATGGCTGAACGGCAAAAAATATACGCTGACCGCAGGACAGCTGCTGTTTTGTCCGCCCTATGCCATCCATACGTTTCCCCCTTGTACGGGTTCCGAACAAATCGTGGCGGCCGTGCCCGCGGATTACTGCGGAAGATTCGAAAAATACTGCGAAACGCATTCCCCCGAAACGCCCGTTCTGACGGATAAGGACGGAACGCTGCTGCGCCTTATTTCCTCTCTCGAAAAGGCAGGCAACGAAGTGCTTTTCGAGGGGATCGTCAACTGTCTGTTCGGAATTTATATGGAACGGGTTTCTTTTTCGCCGGCAAAGCGGATTCCCGAGCGTTCACAGATCCAGCGCATCGCGGAGTATATCGACGAGCATTACGCCTCGCCCCTTTCCCTGGGGACTTTGGCGGCGCATTTCGGGTATTCGCCCAATTATTTTTCCGCGCTGTTCAAAAAATATTTCATGACAGGCGTCACGCAATATATCAATTCCGTGCGCGTACAAAAATCCATTCCCTTGCTCAAAACGCAGAAAATCTCCGCAGTCTATTTTTTATGCGGTTTTCAAAGTCCGCAGCCCTATTTTCTCAATTTCAAAAAATTTTTCGGCTGCACGCCTTACGAATACCTGCACGCCGATAAACCTCTTTGATGTCTGCCGATATCTTTCCCCCGCGGCCTATGGCCCTGCGGGGGATTTTCATAGTACTTTTGCCGTCTTTATCGGCAGCCGCCGCTTTTATGAAAGTTGCAAGAAAACGGAGAAACGCACTCGGCTTTTCACTCGATCGCCCCGAGAATCAGCGGCCGTTTTTCGGGCGGCACGGAGGAATAGACGATCGACTTTGAAAGGACTCTCTGCGCAGGCTCGAAGAGCGCCTCGTCCGAAGCGAACAGCACGGCGATGCCGTCCCCCGCTTCCGCGCGATCCCCCGTCTTTTTTAAGATACGGATGCCCGCCGTCGGGTCTATGACGTCCTCTTTTTTCAGCCGCCCCGCGCCGAGCAATACGCTCGCCGTGCCGTAGAGTTCCGTGTCGACGCGGGAAATATATCCGCTCGTTTCGGCGCGGACGATGCGCGAATATTTCGCTTTCGGAAACAGGGAGGTGTCCTCTATCTGAGCCGTATTGCCGCCCTGCGCCGCCACCATCTCCTTGAACTTTCGGAAGGCGGCGCCGCTTTCCACCGCTTTTTCGCATTCCACGCGGCACTCTTCCAGACTCCCTTTTCCCGCAAGAAAGAGCATTCGCGCCGCAAGCTCGGTCGTCAACAGGGTATAGTCCTCGGGCGCCCGTCCCTGTAAACATTCCACCGCCTCGACGACTTCCAGAGAGTTTCCCACGGCATTGCCGAGCGGGCAGTCCATATCCGTCAGAAGCGCCGTCACCTTTTTGCCGTGCGCTTTGGCGATTCGCACCATCAGCTCCGCCAATTCCCGAGCTTCTCGCTCCGTTTTCATAAACGCACCGCTGCCCACTTTGACGTCCAAGACCAGACAATCGATGCCCTCCGCAAGCTTTTTGCCGAGAATGCTCGCCGTGATCAGTTCCTTTTTATCCACGGTCGCCGTCACGTCGCGGAGCGCATACAATTTTTTATCCGCGGGCGCGAGAGCTTCCGTCTGACCGATAATGGAACACCCGACCTTATCCACCACCTCTTTGAAACGCCCTTGCGACAGATAGCAGTCGTATCCCTCGATCGCCTCCAATTTATCGAGTGTACCGCCCGTATGCCCCAGCCCGCGCCCGCTCATCATCGCCACCTTGACGCCGCACGCGGCGACGATGGGAGCCACCGCCAAAGAAACGCCGTCCCCCACGCCGCCCGTGGAATGTTTGTCCGCTTTCGTCCCCGCCACGCCCGTCCAGTCGAGCGTCGCACCCGAACGAATCACCGCTTCCGTCAAAGCCTTCGTTTCCCCGAAAGTCAGCCCGCGGAGGTAAGCCGCCATCAAAAGCGCGGACGCCTGATAATCGGGTATCTCTCCGTTCGTATAACCGCGTACAAAGAACGTTATCTCCTCTTCGGTCAGCTCTTTTCCGTCCCTCTTGTGAGCAATGACGTCGTACATTCTCATAGTCTTTCCTCCCGCCTCTCCGTCCTCTTTTTAACTTTTTATGCTTTTCGCAAAAAGAATCCCTTGCTTTGATCAGCCGTTCCTGCGTTTTGTCGTTCCCGTCATCCGCCGCGTTTCCAAGGCGCTCTTCGCGCGGATAAAGACTATTTCAACAAATTTTTTCCGAACGAAAGCGGCAGCAGCTGCGCCAAGGTATACGTCTTCGTTTCCCATGCCGCGCCCTCCTCCGTTCCCTTGCCGAGGAGGATTTCAAAATCGTCCGCGCAGAATTCACGCATGAACTGTCGGCATACGCCGCACGGCGGACAAAAGTCCAGTCGCTTTTCCTCCGCGCCGCCCCCGAGAACCGCGATCAGGGAAAACTCTCGTTCCCCTTCGCCGATCGCCTTGCAAAAAGCCGCGCGTTCCGCGCAGCAAGTAGGCGTAAAGGCGGCGTTTTCGACGTTGCAGCCCGTATACAGCTTGCCGCGTTTCGTCAAGAGCGCGGCTCCCACTAAAAAATGCGAATAGGGCGCGTAAGCGTTTTTTCTCGCGTCAAACGCCGCCCGAAGCGCCTCTCTCTCCCTTTCATTCATCTCAGCCCCGGGTATCTCCTTTTATTATTTCTTTTAAAAAACTCGTCCCGGATTCGCTCTTTACGCCGAAGATATCCGAGATGGTTGCGGCGACGTCCGCAAACGTTTCCCGCGTGCCCAAATCCACCCCGCTTTTTATCTTTTTTCCGTACGCGATAAGCGGGACGTATTCGCGCGAATGATCGGTGCTCAAAGTCGCAGGGTCGCAGCCGTGATCCGCGGTGATCATGAGGAGATCCCCCCGCCTCAAAAGGGGCAGAAAGTCTTTTAACCAATCGTCGAAGCGCGCGACGGCCGCGGCATAGCCGTCCACGTCGTTGCGGTGTCCGTATACCATATCGAAATCGACGAGATTGACGAAACACAGTCCCTTGAAATCCCGTTTCGCGCAGGAAGCCGTCTTGCGCATTCCGTCCGCGTTGTCGAGGTTGACGCCCCAATTTTCCGTCAATCCCCTTCCCGCAAAAATATCCGCTATCTTTCCGATGCCGATCACATCCCACCCGTCGGCTTTCAGCCTGTCGAGCATCGTTTCGCCGATCGGCTCCAAGGAAAAATCGTGCCGCCGCGAGGTGCGATAAAAATTCCCCGCTTCCCCTGCGAACGGGCGCGCGATCACCCGCCCCACGCCGTGTTTTCCCGTCAACAATCGACGGGCGATACGGCAGTATTCATACAGCGTTTCCACGGGTACGATTTTCTCGTGCGCGGCGATCTGAAAGACGCTGTCCGCGGAGGTATAGACGATGAGCTTACCCGATTTAAGGTGTTCTTCGCCGTAATCCTCGATGACTTTCGTCCCCGAATAAGGAAGATTGCACAATATTCCCCGACCCGTTTCGCGCTCGAACGGACCGAGAATCTCCTCGGGAAAGCCGCGCGGATAAGTGGGAAAAGGCGTTTCCAAAAGCACGCCAGCAAGTTCCCAGTGCCCCGTCGTGGTATCCTTTCCCCTGCTTTTTTCTTTCATTCTCGCATACGATGCGAGGGGCAGGGTTTTACCGAGCGCAAATTTTTCCGTCTTTTTTTCCGAAGCCGCCCAGCCGCGCACTCCCTCCGTCCGGAATAATCCCAGCTTTCCCAACGTTTCCGCTCGGAATTTATCGCTTTTGACGACAGCGTGCAGCGTGTCGCTGCCTTCGTCCCCGTAAAAAGGCGCGTCGGGCATTTCCCCGATCCCGAAACTGTCCAAAATGATTAAAAACACCCGTTCGATTGCGTCGTTCATTTTTTACGTTCCCTTTTCGTAAGCCCCGAATACATTTTTCAGGAAATTTCGAGCGCCAATTCCATCATTTTCGTAAAGGTGCGCTCTCTTTCTTCGGCGGTCGTTTCTTCGCCCGTCACCAAATGATCGCTGATCGTCAAAATCGTCAGCGCCTCTTTTCCGGCGCGCGCCGCGTTCATATAGAGAGCCGCGCTCTCCATTTCCACCGCCAGCACTCCCATTTTTTTCCATTCCAATGTAGAAGCCGAATCGTCGTAAAACAGATCGCTCGACAATATATTGCCGATATGGGGACGAATCCCCGCTTTTTCGGCCGCTTTGGCAGCGGCGTGGAGGAGGCGATAGCTCGCGATCGGGGCGAACGTCCCCGGCAAACGAAACTGCCCGGCAAACCGGCTGTCCGTACAAGCGCCCAATGCCAGCACGATATCCCTGACCTTTAACTTTTCGTCTATGGCGCCCGCGCTACCCACGCGGATGATGCTGTCCACGTCGTAAAAACGAAAAAGCTCGTAAGAATAGATGCCGATGGAGGGCATCCCCATGCCCGACGCCATTACCGACACCCGTTTTCCCTTATATTCTCCCGTATATCCCTGAATCCCGCGCACATTGTTGACGAGCTCCGCCTTTTCCAGATAATTTTTTGCGATAAACTGCGCGCGCAAAGGATCTCCCGGCATTAAAACCGTCTTTGCAAAAGCGCCTTTTTCCGCCGCTATGTGAGGCGTTGCCATACTTTTTTCTCTCCCGTAATTTATTCTTTCCGCAAACGGCCCTTTTCTGCCGTCATACGCGTTTCTTCGGCCTTTGACAACTCTTTTCGAAATTATCAATCGTTTCTCTCGCGTCGGACGTTCCCGCGCTTTTATCTGAGTCTGCCGATTTTTTCCGCCTCTTTCACCATTTTTACGACGGAGGAAGTTCCCAGCCGTTCGCAGCCGAGCCGGATAAATTCCTCGGCGTCCCACATGGAACGAATGCCGCCCGCCGCCTTGATTTTGACCTCTTTTCCGATATAGGACTTAAAAAGCAGAACGTCCGCGCGCGTGGCGCCGCCCGTGGAAAATCCCGTCGAGGTCTTAATAAAATCGGCGCCCGCTTCCGTCACCAGCTGACACATCTGTATCTTTTCCTCCTGCGTCAGCAGGCAAGTTTCCACAATCACTTTGAGAATCCGTCCCGCGCCGTGGCAGAGGTCGGCCAAAAGCTTGATTTCCCAGCCCACGTACTTATAATTTTTCGCTTTGAGTTCCCCGATATTGATGACCATATCCAGCTCGTCGGCGCCGCACAACACGGCGTCCCGGATTTCAAACGCTTTTACCTGGGTGGACGAATACCCGTTTGGAAAGCCGACGACCGTGCAAATCTTTACGCGATCCTCCGCGTAATCCCGGGCCCGCTTGACGAAGGAAGGCGGAATACACACGCTTGCCACATTATATTTTATCCCGTCGTCGCATACCTGTCTTATCTCTTCCCAAGTCGCCGCAGGCGCCAGCAGGGTGTGATCGACGTGTCTGAGCAATTCCCAAGTATCCATCATAACATTTTTCTCCTTTTCTCGTAAATCCCATGTTTCTATTATACCGCAAATCGCCCCCTTTTGCAACCCCCTTGGATAAAATTTCCCGCAAATCCGCTCTTTTTATTTGCCGAACGTAAAAAAGCCCCTCCGCGACAATTTTCCTCCGCCGCGAAAAAAAATCCTTTTTCAGCTTTTTATCAGTCTGCTTTTGTCCTTTTTTACAAGAGGTTTTCCGCGTTTACTTTGAAAAACGCAAAAAAAAGCCGAAAGATTTTCCCGGCTTTTTTTCGCAGCCTCTTCCCTGCCCCTCTTTCTATCTGTCGTATTTCTCCGTCAACCGTTTGAGCCAGATTTGCGCCGACTTTTTCAGATCTCCTTTTTCAAAGCGATAACTCCAATTCTCCGTGGACACGGTGGACGGGAAATTGATTCTCGCCTCCTTTCCCAAACATAAAACGTCGTGCAGGGGCAGGATGACGACATCCGCCCGCGACGCGAACAACAGGCGCATGACGGTCTTGCACTCCGCCGAAGGCGTCTTTGCCCGAAGGGGCACTTTCCCGAGCCGACATTCCCTTTCCAAATCGCCGTCAAATCTTTTCTTTTCGGCATCGGATAAATTTTCGATATAAAAACGCAGCGGCTCGTTGTCGTGGGTACCCGTATAGGCGATGCAGTGTTCCCGATAACGGGAGGGCTTGTACTCGTTTTCAGGGTTGCCGTCGAACGCGAATTCTATCACCTTCATCCCCGGATATCCCGTTTTTTTCAACAACGCGCGAACGCCGTCGTCGATGATGCCGAGGTCCTCCGCTACGATCGGACTGCTTTCCAGCCCCTCAAACAGCGCCGCTTTCGGCCCGTCCAGCCACTCTCCCCGCTTTGCATTCCCGCTCCCCGCGGGGATGGCGTAAAACCTGTCGAAGCCGCGAAAATGGTCAATTCTGACAATGTCGAACAATTCCAGCGCGTAATCGATACGTTCCTTCCACCAGCGGTAGCCGCCTTTTTTCATTTCGTTCCAGTTGTAGACGGGATTGCCCCATAACTGACCTTCGTCCGAAAAAGCGTCGGGCGGCACGCCCGCCACGAAAGCGCAGTTTCCCTCTCCGTCCAGCAAAAACAGTTCTTTGCGGTACTTCCACATCTCTACGCTGTCCGCCGCCACGTAAATGGGCATATCCCCCATAATTTCCACGCCGTTTATGCGCGCGTAAGCCTTTAAAGAATTCCATTGTTTCAAAAAGAGATATTGGGTAAACTGCCAGAACTCAAACTCCTCTCTGTGAGCCGCGATATAGTCTTTTTCTTTTGCGGCATCGTACTCCCGATACTCCCCCCATTCCGTCCAGGGCTTGTTGTCGAAATAGGTCTTTAAAGACATGAACACGGCGTAATCCGCATATGCTCCGCGGCTTAAAAAATCTTTCCATTCCGCCTTTTCCTTATCGAAACGGAAAAACGCAAGTTTTAAAACCGAAACTCTGTGCGAAAAAAGCTTGCCGTAATCCACCCGTTTGCCGTTCGTCCCCCAATCGACGGAACGGTATTCCGAAGGAAGAAGCAGTCCTTCCTCCGCCAGCAGGTCGAAATCGATAAAATAATGGTTGAGCGCATTGGAGGCGCAGGCTTGATAGGGACTATCCCCGTAATTCGTGGGAAGGAGGGGCAACACCTGCCATATTTTCATTCCCGATTCTTTCAGCCAATCGATAAACCGATAGGCGCTTTGTCCCAGACTCCCGATCCCGTAAGGAGCGGGAAGCGCCGAAATGGGCATTAAAATGCCCGCTTTTCTTTTATTTTCCATAATGTTCCCTTTTTTGAAGCGTTGCCATTCGAGCTTTGGTAGCCGCTTTTAGCTTTTCTCTTTTCGCGCCTATGTCAGGAGCTTCTCTCTATCCCGTTTTTCTCTTTTCCTGCGCCGCCCCTCTTTCTATTTCGCCCCTTTTCCCGCCGTTTTCTCCATGTTATTAATTTATCATATCTTCTCGGAAAAATCAAGCGTACGGCAAAAAAATCCCGAAAAAAGAAAATTTTTTATAGTATATGAAAACAATTCACGTTTTTCGAAAAATTTTTAAAAGATTCTTGACAAAGGAATCCAAAGAGAATATAATGAAAGAAGTTCACTGCGCTTTCTTAAAAAGCGCAGGCTTTTGCCGAGGAAGGCGGGCATAGGCGCAAAAGCGGAAAGGGAGCGGAGGGAAAATGACAATCCAAGACATCGCGCAAAAAATGAACGTATCCATCGCCACGGCTTCTAAGGCGTTAAACGGCTCCTCGGACATCGCGGAGGATACGCGCAGACAGATTCGCGAATACGCGGCTCAGGTGGGCTATCGTTCGCGCAAATCGCTCTCTTGCAACGGCAGATTGGCGCTGCTCTGGGGCAAGGAGATACAGAGCGGCGACTTCGGCGCCCTCGCCAAAATCGCGGAAGCATTCTGTAAAACGGCTCAGCAAGAACGCTACGAAGTAGTCGTCAAGACGATGGCGGAAGAGGGTTTCCGTTTGAACGACTATCTTGCCGACCATCATTTTTACGGAGCGTTTCTCTTGGATCTCAACTTTTTTTCGCCCGTCTACGCTCAATTGAAAAAGACGCGCTATCCCTTGGTGCTGCTTGATAATTATCTTACCGATAACGAGCGAATTTCAGGGATAGGCAGCGAGAACATTCTTTCGACGGAATGCGCGGTGGATTATCTCGTTTCTCTCGGACATAAAAAAATCGCGTTTCTCGACGGCGAACGGCAATCCTTAGTGAGTGCGGAGCGGCTGGCGGGCTATATTTTGGGACTTTCGAAAAACAGCATCGAATACCGCTGCGAAATGACTTATTTCGGCGATTTTTCCCGCCGCGCGGGCAGCGACGCGGCGGAGTATTTTCACTGTAAAGATTTCACCGCGGCGGTCTGCGCATCCGATCTTATGGCGGCGGGGCTTATCGACCGACTGCGCGAGTACGGCAAACGCGTTCCCGAGGATATTTCCGTCGTCGGCTTCGACGATCTGGAAGTTTTCCGTCTTCCTCCTTACAGGCTCACCACTCTGCGTCAGGATTTCGATCAAATCGGAGAAAAAGCGTTCCGCATTTTAGAAAGCATGATAAAGGGGCAACCCTCTCAACGCTGCGTTCTCGGCTGCACCTTACTTCCGCGCGGCACGACGCGAAAACTCGAAGAAGTGTTTTGAGATCCGTTTGCTAACCGTATGTGCTTCTCCTTTTTGGAAAAAGAGCAAACGTTTGCCTCCGATGCGCCCGTTTTCCGTTTTTATACATACGCTCTGACCCTTCAAGCATCTGAGCGATACCCTTTTCCCGCAATGCAGCCTATTAAAAAACGCTCCGAAATTTATCCGAGGCGTTTTTTCTTTTACTATCATGCATCTTCCTATTGGCGCCCTAACCGCGTTTTCGAGTCGAAAAGACTTTTCCCCAAGCTTAGCCGAGAAAACCGACGTCTATATTGCCATTGGAAGTTTTCACGATGAGGCGCCAGCTTCCCGAATCGGTGGAGCCGAGATTGTTGGACGCGTTAGAAGTTCTGGAAGAGATCAAAAAATCTTCTCGCCTTCCCCTGATGGAAGCGCTTACTCTGCTGTTGCTGGTATACATCTGAATATTTTTTCCGTCGATTTTGTCCGCGGAAATATGCGCGTTGGAAGTTTCCATATACAGGCTATCCGCGGAAACGGACAGGGCGGAAACGCTTTCATTGGTAGTTTTAAAACGGATATTTTCCGCCGTAACGGACTCCGCGGAAACGGCTCCGTTGCTCGTATGCGCGTCCACGGTTTCGCTCCTGACAGAGCGAAGGATAATTTTTCCGTTGGAGGTGCCGATGTTGATTCCTTCGACGGCGGAAAGATTCTCCGCCGTAATCTTTCCGTTGCTGGAAGAGAGGGAGATCGTCGTCTGCGAGGCGAGGTTGCAGAGCGTGATCCCCGCGTTGCTGGTTTCCGCGGTAAAACGCAGCGCTTCCAGCGTCGATTCCGAACGAATCCCCGCGTTGCGAGTACTTAAAGACACGTTTTCCAATTGCTGCGCGTTGAGATAAAGAACGATGCGCGGCGTGGTAAAGTTAAAGGAAAAAAGATAATGATACCATTTGCGGCGCGTAATATCCGTGAGCCGAAACTCGCCGTCGGATAACTTTACGTCGTATAAATAGCGCTTGTTTTCCTGATACTCCGCCTTAAATTTCCCGTCCTCGGACGGCTTTAAGACGATCTCCGCATCCTTGGCATCAATATAAATGTTTTCCACGGTTTCCTGCGTATCGACGCTTTTCACTTCAAAAGGTCCTCCCTCGTTAAGATTTTTAAAATTCCAGCCCGCCATACCCAAGCCGACCAAAAAGAGCGCAATTCCTATCGCGACCAAACAACTCAATAATGCAATGGTAAACTTTTTCATTTTGACTCTCCTTTCCCGACAAAAATGCGTTTGACGGATTTAAAGCATTTTCCCATAAACCTGACGGAAAGCGCGCACATCTTTTTCAAGGGACGCAGACACAGCAGAGCGCCTGCCGCTGCCGCCAATCCCGCGCCGCAAACGAACAGCCCTTCGGGCGTGAGTCCCGTCAGGAAAAAATAGACCGAATATCCCACCCAAACGATACCCGCCACGACGACGGCAATGGCGGAGATAAATAAGCTGGCAAATACCGCTATGGCGGAAAACGCCACCGCGCACACGCATATCGCCGCAGCGAGGAGCAGAGGCAGCCATACGGGAGAGCCGACGATCAACAATACGGTGAAAGCGGGACTGTTTTTGCATTTGTTTTTTAGTTTCTGCGTTTCGCCTTTGACGATGGAAGAAAACGGGGCTTCGGAGAGAATATCCCGCGCGATGTCGTTGACGTCGCCCAGGCTTTTCACGGCTTCCGCCTCGCTCATGCCGTCCTCCATCGCGTCGTCGATCATCTCGCTGTAAAACGCCAGCGATTTTTTCCTTTCCTTCTCGGGCAGATTAGCGAGCTTTTTCTTCAACTGATGGATAAATATCTGTTTTTCGTTCATTTCGTTCTCCTTTCACGTTCGATAAATTCGTAAATGGTCTTTATTTCCTTCCAATCGCTCAAAAATTCGTCGATTTTTTGCTTTCCCAATTCGGAGATACGGTAATACTTCCTTAATCTCCCGTTGTGCGCCACGCTGTATACGCTCAAAAACTTTCCCGTTTCCAGCCTCTTCAAAATGGGGTACAGCGTGGATTCCGAAACGTCTATCGCAGGCTTCAAATCCTTGATTATCTGATAACCGTAGGAATCCCCTTTGATGAGTACGCTCAAAACCAGAGCGTCCAGCATTCCCCGCTTCAACTGATTATCCATGCAATACCTCCTAACACACAATACTATACAACGCATAGTATTGTTTTGTCAACTGTTTTTTACTTGTTTTGATGATTTTATACAAAATATTTTTAAGGTAATTTTTTCCTTTTCAGCAAATTCCGGATTTTCGTTTCTTTCTCGTTCCTTTTTCTTGTTTTTTTCTCTTATTTTTTAACCTTTGCATATCACCCCTTTCTCGCGCAGAGATACGGTACGAACAAAAAGCGCGACAGCTTGAAAAACCAAGTCTGCCGCGCTTTTTATTTTTTAAGACTTTGTTACGAATCCGCTTTTTCAATATCTCCGTCAGTACAATGGACGATATATGCTCCTGTATTTCCATTCCAGTCACTGTATTTCGTTAAAGCATTCCATTCGGCTTTTGTTCCCTCAAATATTATGCTCGTCAAACTGCTGCAATCATAAAATGCATCCCAATATATAGCTCTCATGCTTTTTGGCAACGTTATGCTCGTCAAACTGCTACATCCAAAAAACGTACGATTTTGGATGATCGTCACCCCGTTCGGAATTATGATACTCGTTAAATTACTACAATTTCTAAACGCATAATCTCCAATCTTCGTCACACTGTTCGGGATCGTTATGCTCGTCAAACTACTGCATCCAGAAAACGCATCTGCTCCTATGATCGTCACGCTGTTCGGGATTGTTATACTCGTCAAACTGCTACAACCATAAAACAAATCCCCCTCTATCATTGTCACGCCGTTCGGAATTATGATACTTGTTAAATCACTACATTCGAAAAACGCAGCCCATCCTATGCTCGTCACGCTGTTCGGGATGAGTATACTCGTTAAACTACCGCACCCATAAAAAGCATATTCTCCTATGCTCATCAAACTTTCGGGGAGCGTTATACTCGTTAGACTACTGCATACAGCAAACGCGTCATCTCCTAAGCTCGTCACTCCGTTCGGGAGGTTTATACTCGTTAGACTACTGCATACAGCAAACGCATCATCTCCTAAGCTCGTCACTCCGTTCGGGATGGTTATATTCGTTAGACTACTGCATCTAGCAAACGCAGCGTCTCCTATGCTCGTCACTCCGTTCGGGAGGTTTATACTCGTTAGACTACTGCACCCACAAAAAGCATATTCTCCTATGCGCGTCACTCCGTTCGGGATGTTTATACTCATCAGGCTACTGCAGTCATAAAACGCAAATCTTTTTATGCTCGTCAAACTTTCGGGTAGTGTTATACTCGTTAACCCAACACATCCCCAAAATGTACTCCCTGCTATAATAGGCAATTTTTCGGACAATGTTACGCTCGTCAAACTACTACATCCATAAAAAACATATTCTCCTATGCTCGTCACGCTGTTCGGAATTATGATACTCGTTAAACTACTACATCCATAAAAAACATATTCTCCTATGCTCGTCACGCTGTTCGGAA
>CAJLRM010000008.1 GCA_905209085.1 uncultured Eubacteriales bacterium | reverse complement strand
GAAACGGAAGCCGCGCTTACGCCCTCTGTCTTTGCAATTTCTTCTTCCAGCTCCGCCGCGCAGGCAGCGCAGTCCAGACCTTCGAGCTGTAACGTCTTTTTCATATCAGTCCTCCAATTTGCAGTTCAGATGTGCCTCGCTGATCTCGATAATTTTTACGATGTGTTCGTCCGCAATCGAGTACAATATATTTTGCCCTTCTCTTCTGGACCTGATCACCCGATTGTCTTTGAGCACCCTCAATTGATGACTGACGGCGCTCTGCGTTCCGCCGCACGCTTCGACGATATGATACACGCACATTTCGCCCTGCAACAGGGCAAGGACGATTTTCATGCGGGAAGGCTCGCCGATGATCCGGAACGTGTTGCACACCCTCCCGATATTTTCTTCGCTCGGCATAGTTTCCTTTGCCTTCAATACCGCCGCCTCATGCTCGCTTTCGTAATTACAGTTTTCCTTTACCATGATTTCCTTCCTCTGTTTCAGTTTATTCAAATATATGAACAACTATTCATATTTTAATACTTTCATAATCCGTTGTCAAGCGTTTTGGCGGTATTTTTCAAAATTTTTTTAACTGACGTTAACTTTAAAAGAGAGCCGCCGTAGTTTCTTTGCGGAAAATTCCTTTTAACGATGCGGACGGTCGCCAACGCCCGCCCTTTCTTCCGCCCGTTTTTTCTTCAAACGGACGGCGTTTATAGCCGTGTGGAAAAAATCCCCCGCGCCCGTTCCGCCGCGGCGACGAAAAAAACGCCCGCGGGAAAAACTTTCCGCGAAGCGTTTGCGATTTTGTATTTTGCAGAGTAAAAAAGCGGGCAAACGGCGATGCTTTCCGACTACGCCGCAAAGCGCATGACTTTTCTTATTCCGCGCCGTCTTTTTTCGAAAGGCAGAAGATCTGTTCCGCTCGGCAATCCCGGTTTCCGGACAAACGGACTTAAACTTTTTGCATTTGCTCCAAAAAAGCGCGCGTTTTCCGAGCGGCAAACGACGGGGAGTAAACGGCAAAGTGCGTTCGGGAATCTCTTTCGCTTTTTTCCTCGTCAACCGTTGAAAATATCCGCGTCGAAACGGGAAACGAAACTCTTATCGTTTAAATAAGCGAGCCTTTCCGTCAGATGAAATTGCAGGCGTTTGGCCACGAGGCATTGCCGCGCGAGGTTAAAACGGCGGTTTTCCTCGGCGAAGCCGTATTTCGTATCTCCCGCGACGGGACAGCCGATATGAGAAAGATGCGCGCGTATCTGATGCGTCTTGCCCGTATGCAGGACGACCTCCGTCAACGTATAGCCCCTTTCCCGTTTCAGCACCCGATACTCCGTCACGATCCGTTCCGCGCCCGCCTCGGGGGAATCGAAGACTTTTACGAGCGCCTTCGTTTCGTCCTTTTTCAGATACGCGGTCAAGACGTCAGTTTGCTTTTTAAACGTTCCGAAGCAGGCGGCATGATAAATTTTTTCCACGCTCTTTTCGCGAAAAGCTTTTAAAAGTTCTTTTTCCGACGCCGCGTTGAGCGCGAAAACCATCAGTCCCCGCGTATTCCTGTCCAGACGGTGCAGAAAATAACATTCCCTTTCCCGCGAAAGGGCGGCAAAGACCGCCTCGGAGTTGACGCCGCTCTCCTTGTCGGCGACGAGCACGTTTTCGTCTTCGTAAACGATATAAAAGGCGGGTTTTTCTTCCTGTTTCGGCGAAAGATAATATTCCACCCTGTCCCCCGCCGCAAGGGGCACGTTTTCTCCCGTCTTTTTTCCGTTTACCTTGATCTCTCTGTTTTTAAGGAGATAATGCCAGAAAAAAGAGCCTTGCGCATAGGTATTGTCGGTAAATTCTTTTAAAGTCTGCGGTCTGTCCGCCATAAATTCTTTCACGTTTTTCTTTTCCGAATTTCTTTCTTATTGATTTTTTTGTAGAGCCACCTGCCGAAAACGAACGCGCCGAACGCCGCCAGCACCGTCAGTAAAATGCCCGCCCCGCCCGTCAGGAGGAAATACACGAGATAGGCGCAGGCAAAGGCGAACACCGTCTGCATTCCCGCATACCCCCACGCCGTTTTGCGCCCCAATTCCCGCGAACAGGCGGTGATCGCCGACACGCAGGGCGGAATGAGCGCCACAAAGGTAAGGTACGCGCAGGCGGAGGGGAAAGAAAAGGCGAAGCCCTCGGGAAAGAGCACGGCGATCATCCCCGCGATGTTCTCCTTTGCGATGATGCCGCTCACCGCCGCGAACGCCGCCCGCCAATCGGTGATGCCCATCGGATAAAAAACATACTTCAAAGCGCCGCAGATGTGCGCGAGAAAGCTGTCCTCCGCCGCAACCGCTCCCGCAAAGGAAAAAGAGGAGAGAAACCATACGACGAGCGTAAAGACCAGCACGGTGGTAGATACCTTTATTATAAACTGTCTGATCTGAAAAAGCAACTTTTTCGCCACGAAAAGTATGTCGGGAACGCAGATATCGGCAAGTTCCATTAAGAATACGCTGTCGTCTTTCTTTAAAAACGCGGCCACCGCCAGCCCCATTCCCGTCCCCAAAACGTAGAGGATCACCGCGCCGAGAAAAGTGTTCTCGAACACGGAGGAGAGCAGGGTCAGATACACGGGCAGCTTGGCGCTGCAAGGCACGAAATAGAGCGCGGAAACGGCGCGGCGCTGAATGCTCTTATCTTCGAGCGCGCGCGTGGAGGTGACGGCGGCGGCAGTACAGCCGTACCCCAAAAGTACGGAAAACGCCGCGCGTCCGGAAAGCCCTATTTTTGAAAACAGACCGTCCGTCATGAACGCCAAAGCGGACATAAACCCGCTCTCTTCGAGGATGTCGAGAAACAAATACATCAGCGCGATCTGCGGGATAAACGAGAACACGCTTCCCGCGCCTTTAATTAAGCCATCGCACACGAGAGAGCGCACGATCGGGGAATCTATCGCCCCGCCCGCAAAGCCCGCCACGCGCTCGATAAGCGCCTCAAACAGCGTCTTTAAAAAATCTCCCGGCATTCCCGTTCCGAACGTGACGAAAAACACCAGCCCCGCCAGAACGAAAAAGGCGGGCAGCGCGAAAAATCCGTTCAGACAGAGCCTGTTGAGTCTGTTCGCCCGAGAATCCGCGGGAACGTATCCTTCCGTTTTTCGGACTTCTTTCCGCGCGGCAGTCCGCGTTTCATCTGCTGCCCCGTCAGACCCTTTTCCCGCGGCGTTTCCCGGCTTCAAAGCCGCCTTGCGCTCTCTCTTTGCCCCCGCGCCCGCGTTTTTGTCCCTTTCCGTCCCGTCTGTCGAGATTTCCTTTTCCTCCGGGAAGAAATCCCCGAAACGCGTTCCTTTCGAGCCCGCGAGGCGGCAAGTTTCCCGATAGCGGGGCAGCGAGGAGAAGAACGCGCCGAGCGACTCCGCAAACGCTTTCACGGACTTTTTGCGCAGGGCGTCCACTTCCAAGCACTTGACGCCGAGCGCGCGGCCGAGCCTGGCGCAGTCTATCTCCCCGCCGCGGGCGCGAAATTGCCTGCACATCGTCACCGCGAGCGCGACGGGGATGCCGCGGGCGAGCAGGCTTTCCGTCAGTTTGAGCGAACGCTTCAAATGCGCCGCGTCCGCCACCTGTACGGCGAGATACTCCCCCGTTTGCTTTTCTATGTAATCCCCCGCGAGCTTTTCCTCCATGCTCAACCCGTCGAGGGAATAGAGTCCGGGCAGGTCGCAGACGGTGCCGAGGACGGGAAAACGGGAGGGGCGTTCGCTGACCCCCACCGTGACTCCGTGATAATTCCCCGTGCGGTTGTGCGCGCCCGTGAGCGCGTTGAAAAGCGTCGTCTTGCCGACGTTGGGATTGCCGATCAGTAAAATTTTCACTTTTCCGCCCTCCTCTTTGAAGAATCCGAAGCGGAAATCTCCTCCGTTTCCCCGGCTTCCGACAATTTCACGACCAAAATTTTCTCCGCGGGATTTTTTCTCATGCCCACCCGCACGCCGTCCGCCTCTATCAGAAACGTACTTTTAAAAAACGCCGTCTTTACCATGCGTACTTTTGCCCCGACAAAGATATTCAACATTTTCAGCCGTTCTTTGACGTCTTTGTCCGTTTCTATTTTCACCACTTCCGCGCGTTCGCCCGCTTTCAATTCGTTCAAGGTTGTCATGGGACAAATATATGCGGCGAAAGGACAATCCATGCCCGTTTTTTACAGGCGTTCAAAAAAACGCCCCGTGCGCCGAACTTCTTTCGTTCGGATTCCGAGGCGTTTTCCATTCGGTCATTCCATCGCCGTTTTCTTTTTCCGCAGGCCGACGAGCCGGGAAAACCTGCGGCCGGGAGGAGGCAGAACAGCGTTTTTATCCCGGCGCCGCGATCCGCGGACTCTGCCATTCCAAAAAATAAAATCCCACTTGCGAAACCGGGAAACGCGATACCCGCGCCCGCCTGTCCCGCCCGTAAACCTCTTTGAAATCAAAAGGGTTCCTAAAAAAGACGAGGCCGCTTACCCTTCAAGCGCGAAAGCAATCGGCGCGCCGCCGCTTCCCAAGACTTCCGCAAGTCCCTCGCAGTCTGCAATCCGCGCGACGGGCGTATAACTGTACGAAGTGGAAAAGGATTCGTAAAAGAGGACGAGGCAGTCGTTTCCCCAAAGCATGAGATCTCCTGCCTGTATTCTCTCCACGCTCTTTGCCGACGAGGGCAGGCGGGAGGGAAGATAACCGTATTTCTCGTGAGGCATGGCGCTCATTTCGAGCGTCAACGGCAGCAGAGAGGCGAAAGCCTGCGCCGTTTCGTTTTTATATAGTTTCGCCTCGAAAACGCTTCCTTTCACCGTTATTCGCAGCGTTTCTTCCCGCTCCCACCGGGAATCGGAAAGCTGAGGAATTGCGGACTTACAGGATTCCCCTTCGCTATCGGCGGGAAGTTCCTCCGAGAGAGAACTTTCCGAGGCGCAGGCGGCGACACCGAAGAGGAGCGAAAGGACAAAGATCAGCGAAAATATCCTGCCCATATCCTTTTCCCTCAACGGTAGGATGTTTCGTAGATCTTCACGCAGTCGGCGACGGAAAGCGGGCAGGGATCCGCCAAGAACAAACCGCCCATCGTTTCTTTCGCGTTAATCGCCATCTTTTCGAACTCGTCGGGGCGAATGCCGTAATCGGACATTTTCAGCCCGTCCACGCCGCACGCCTTTTGCAGCTCCGCCAACGCCGCGACGAAATCCTCCGCCTTGTCCGCATCCTTGCGCCCCATCAGCCGCGCCATTTCTATCATTCGCTCGTCGCAGGCGTGCTTCTCGGCAAAATGCCCGTAAAAGGCCTTGGAAATCATGATCAGCCCCGCGCCGTGCGGAAGCTCGTGATGGAACGCGCTCATGGCGTGCTCCAAAGAGTGCTCGCTCGTCGTCGAAGCCACCACCATCGCATAGCCGCTCATCGTATTGGCGAACGCCACTTTCGAGCGCGCTTCCAAGTCGTTCCCGTCGGCAACAGCACGAGGCAGGTATGCGGCTATCGCCTCTATCGCCGCCTTGGTGAACATATCGCTGACGCCGTTCGAGAATTTTCCGATATGCACTTCCGTGGAATGGAACAACGCGTCGAAGCCCTGATAAGCCGTGTATTGCGGGGGCACCGTCAGCATGAGCTGCGGATCCACTAAGGCGAGGACGGGAAAGAGTCTGTCGTCGCCGCCGAAACCGATTTTTTCGTTCGTTTCGGGATTGGAAATCACGCCCCACGCATCCACTTCGCTGCCCGTGCCCGCCGTCGTCGTAACGGCGATCAGGGGCAGGGGATCCTTTTCGAGCGTTTTGCCTTTTCCCGTGCCTCCGGAAATATAATCCCATACGTCGCCCGCATTGGTCGCCATAGCGGCGATCGCTTTACTCGCGTCCATCACCGAGCCGCCGCCGAGGGCGAGAATGAAATCGCAGCCTTCCCGCCGCGCGCACGCCGCGCCGCGCATCACCGTATCCTTCAAAGGATTCGCCTCGATCTCGTCGAATAAGGCATAGGAAACGTCCGCCGCCGCGAGTTCCTCCTCCGTCCGTTTCAAAGCCCCGCTCTCCTTCGCGGATTTTCCGCGCGAAAGGACGAGCAGCGCCCGTTTGCCGGGCATTTTTTGCAAATGCAGTTCTTTGAGTTTTCCCGCGCCGAACAACAGACGCGTAGGGATATACGCCGTAAATGCTTTCATGTTTTATCTCCTTGTTTCTTCGATTCTTTCCTGACGGAAATTTCTTTTTCGGAAAGAGAACGACAAACTTAAAAAAAGTTCTTCGCCTCTTCCCTGCCCTGCTCTTATATGCTTTGTCGCACCTCTTCCCCGCTCTCGCCGCGGCTCCTGTCCACGATTTTCGCCCTCGTCTTGCGTACGCTGTCCGAAAGGATGATTTCCCCGAAGCCGTCCGCTTCTATCCTGCCCTTGATCGGATTCTTGACGGACAGTATTTTTCCCTTTATCTGCGCGCGGACGTCGCTGTATTCGAACGCGAGATCGGCGTCTTCCATCGTGCAGTCGATAAGCCTTAGATTTTTACAATAGCAAAGTGGCTGCGTGCCTTTGATATGGCAGCGGATAAAGGTGAGATTTTCCGCATACCAGCCGAGATATTCCCCCTCGACGAGAGAATCGACGACGGTGACGTTTTTCGAATGCCAGAAAGCGTCTTTGGTATGCAGGCGGCTGTTTTTAATCGTCGCCTGCTCGACGTACTGAAAGGAATATTTCCCCGAAAATTCCAAATGCTCCGCCGCGATGCGTTTTCCTTCCAAAAAGGCGTATTCGCTCTCTATCGACGAATCCCGCACCGTTACGTCCGCGCTTTTCCAGCCGAATTCGGGGGAACGCACCTCGCACCCCGCAAGAACGACCCGCCGACATTCCCGCAGCGCTTTGATGCCTCCGAGCCTGCAATCGAAGAGTTTTACCCTGTCGTCGTACCAGAGCGCCGCACGACAGGTGTCCGTCATTTCGCAGTCTTTCATCGAAAGCCCTTCGACGTGCCATAAGGGATAGCGGAGCGCAAAATGACAGCTTCGCACGTTCAAATTCCGCCCCTCTTTCATGGCGGATTCCCCGTCCTTTGCGCCTTCGAAGCGACAAAACGCCACGTCCGCGTCCTTAACGTGATAGAGAGCGCGTTCCTCTTCAAAAGTTTCGTTTTCGATTTTCAGTCGTTTTTCCATAAGACAACTCCTTTTGCCGCCTCGCCCACATAAAAATTATACGGTTTTAGACGGCCTTTCCCATTTCATACGCCGCTTTCACGGCATTTGTCGCACGGATGTCGCCTGCCTTTTCCGCCCCCGTGCCTCGCACGACTCCTTTGAGGACCACGCCGTCGAAGCAGTCTATCCATCCCTGAACGCCCTTCGCCGCGCCGTCCATGGCGCTCGCCTCCGTATCCGCCGCCGAAGCGAGCAGATAGACTTCCCGAAAGCGATTGTCCCGCCCGTAGAGGGGATTCATCCTATCCAAAAAAGTTTTCAGCTGACCGCTCATTTCATAATAATAGACGGGCGTGGCAAACACCAAAACGTCGGAATCCGCGATGCGGGGAAGGAGCGTTTCCACTCCGTCCTTTATCACGCACGTGCCCCGCGTATGGCAATACATACATCCCGTGCAGAATTTAAGTTCGATCTCCCGCAGACAGATCTTTTCCACGCTGTGTCCCGCTTCCCTTGCGCCGCGGGCAAATTCCTCCGCCAGAATATCCGAATTTCCGTTTTTTCTCGGCGTGGACGACACGATAAAAATTTTTTTGCTCATTTCCTTATATCTCCTTGTTTTTTGGATTTCCCGATAGCATCGACAGGGTTTACAAACTCCCTTCGACTTCCCGCACAAAAGGCGGGCGACTCTTTCCTCCCGCTTCCGTTTTCAAAGTACCCGTCGCGCGGGAAACCGAGCGGATATCCCTGCGGATTTTTACTCCTTCTCTTCCGTCCGCATCCCCTCTCATCCGCACGAAGGCTTGGAATGTTTAAATTTCGCTTTCCTTTTCGCCCGATTCCCGCCCCGCACGAATAACCTTCTCCTTTTTTATTCCGTTTTTCGCCGCGCCGTCAGTCCTCGCGCTTCCAATACCTTCCCTTCTCCGTTTCCGCGCCTTTCCCCCGGCGAAACTCCCGTTGAGTTTTTCCGCTCGGCAAACGAGCCGATTTCCCGTCAGGACTTGCCCGGATCGGCGCTTTGTCGCTCTTTCAAAAGCGTTTCCTTCCTTACTTTGCAGACCAGATAATCCAGACAGTCGATTTGTTTTTGTTCCCTGTGAAGAGCGTCGAGCAGCCGTTTTCTCTGCTCCGTCAAAAATTTCAAAAGTTCCGCGGTCTTCCCCTCTCTCCTGAGCGATTCGCAAAGACGTATCGATTCCTCGCAGCAGCCCGCGTCCGTTAGATTTTCCCTGAAAGAGGTTTGGCTTGTGTCCGTCATGTTTCGCCTCCCGATGATGCTATTATATATCAATTGATTTCATATGTCAAATACTTATATTTTATAATAAATCATGCTTGACAGGCATGGCAAAATCTGATATACTGAATGCGGGAGGAAGAAACATGGAATTTCGGGTACTCAGATATTTTTTAGCGGTGGCGCGGGAAGAGAGCATATCGCGCGCGGCGGAATTTTTACACGTCACGCAGCCGAATCTTTCGCGGCAGATGCAAAATCTCGAAGACGAAGTGGGACAGTCGCTGCTGATCCGAGGCAAGAGAAAGATCGGACTGACGGACGCGGGCAGCCTCCTGCGCAAGCGCGCGGAAGAGATTTTGGAGCTTTACGAAAAGACGGAAACGGAGCTGCTTTCGCCGCAGGACGAAATTTGCGGGGACGTGTGCATAGGCGGCGGAGAATCTTACGCCATGCAGCTGATAGCGCGCACGATAAAGGAGATACAGGCGGAGCATCCGAAAGTGAAATTTCACCTTTTCAGCGGCGATACCTGCGACGTCACCGAGCGGCTGGACAAAGGGCTTATCGATTTCGGGATTCTCATAGAACCCGCGGATTTATCCAAGTACAATTATCTCCGGCTTCCCCTGACAGACGTGTGGGGCGTACTCGTGCGCAAAGACAGTCCGCTCGCAGAAAAGCAGGCCGTTTCCCCCGGGGATTTAAAGGGCGCGCCTTTGATACGTTCCCGTCATACCATGTGTAAAAACGAAATTTCCGCTTGGTTCGGCGCGGGCGGGGAAAAGATGAACGTCGCGGCGACGTATAACCTCATCTATAACGCCTCTTTGATGGTGGAAGAAGGGATCGGCTACGCCGTTTGTCTTGATAAGCTCGTCAATACGACGGGGGATAGCGACCTCTGTTTCCGTCCCTTCGCGCCGCGTCTGGAATCCCATCTCGATATCGCCTGGAAAAAATACACCGTCTTTTCCAAAGCGGGAGAATTGTTCCTCCAACGGTTACGGGAAAAGCTTTGATTTTTTTTCTTTCGGGAGGAAAACGCTCCCCGCAAAAGCGCGAATCAACGCGCCGAAAGGCATGAGTATCGGCAGGCGCTTCGCCGCCCGCTTACAAGTAAGCCGTCCGCGTCCGGAAAGTTCTTTTTTGCCTCGCCGTTTTCTTTTATGCTTTCCCTCGCGCCCGCCTTTTCTTAACTTTGACGCATTCCTATAAGCCGAACGCCGTTCTTCCCCGTGAGGGTATCGGGGGCATCGCACGACGCTTGCGCTCTCCCCTTGTTTTAAAAATCACTTTTCTTGATTTTGTTTTTAGCGCGCTTCCTTTCCCTTGCAGTCCTGTTTCTCCGCTCCCCACGGACTTTTTAAGGGATAGAGCCACCGATTCTTGAAACTTAAAACACCATTGACACGGCCGACTGTTTTTACAAAGCCGCTGCAAAATTTGCCCTTGTTTCCTCAATAAAAGGACGGAAAGCGCAGACAGCGTTTTCCGTCCTTTGAACTTTTCCGTTTCTTATGATTCTCTTTGACAATTCGGACAAAAGAAACTGCTTCTGCCGCCTATCCTGACGCGCACGATAGGCTCGCCGCACCTTCCGCACGGACGATTTTCATGCCCGTAGGCGCGAAGCTGAAACGGCGCGCCGTAAGCCTTTGCCTCTTCCCTGTATTCCGGCCCTGCGGACGCGTTCCGCTTGATGACGGCGGCAGCGAGCACCCGCCGCATACTTTCGACAATCCGCTGCCATTCTTCCCGACTCAGCGAAGAAATGCTCCTGTCGGGACGAATTTTTGCGTCGTACAGAGTTTCGTCCGCATAGATATTGCCGATCCCCGCCACAACGGTCTGTTCCAAAAGCGCCTGCTTTACCGCGATGCGGCGCCGCGCAAACGCGCTTTCGAGATACGCGGGGGTCAGCCTTTCGTCAAACGGCTCCAAGCCCAGTTTTTCCAGTCCCGTATACACGTCTTTTTCCCCCTTCTCTATCAGCCAGACGCGTCCGAAACGCCTCGCGTCGGCAAAGCGCAGTTCGTTCCCGTCCGACAGATAAAAAACGACGTGCGTGTGCGGCTGCGGCGGTTGTTGAGGCGCGTTTACCGTCAGTCTGCCCGTCATCCTTAAATGCACGACGATTTTTCCGCCGTCTTTGAAAAGGAGAATTAAAAATTTGCCTCGGCGCCGCGTATCCGCGATCTCCCGCCCCTGCACCGCCGCGAGGAATCTTTCCTCCGCGGGATAGGCGACGACGGGTTTATGGACGACGGCGCTTAAAATCGTTCGTCCCGCAAGGCGCGGAGCAAGTTTTCTCTTTACGTTTTCCACTTCGGGCAATTCAGGCACGGCGTCCTCCTTTCCGGGCGAATTTTTCGCCTTTTCCGAAACATATTTTATCACAGTTTTCCCTCCGCCGTCAAGCGGGTACGGCGCACGCGCGCCGAGGAAAAATTTTCAAACTCCGCCGTCTTTTGTTAAAAAAAGCGAATAGAGAGCTAAAAAGACAGATACTTTCCGTTTTTTAAGATCCCTCCCCACCGAAAAAAAGCGAACGCTGTTTCCAAAAGCGGGCGGAGGAAATGAAAAATTTATTTTTCGGAATGAAAAGAAGCCGAGGACATCGGCTTCACTCAAAATATCTTAATTCGACAATTTTAAATAGATTGTCATCCGCACAGAGCCGCGCGTTTAAAGGAATCATTCCGCCAGCAACGCGTTGGCCTTTTCACAGGTTTCGTACATTTCGTCGTATTTTTTCTCGATGAGAGGATTGAGTTTTGCCGTCTTGGAGGCGCGGAGCTTGACGAAACAGAAATAGGGAAAAATCCATCCCGCAAATCCGGGGATTGCCAGCACGATGCACAGGGCGATCATCTCGGCAAGGTAGGCGAATGTCGCCCCCGCGAGAAACGCCGTGCCGATAAGTCCCAGCGTATAGGCGACAAGGGACGCCGTAGACTTTTTGGAGCGTTCCATCGCCTGTATCTCTTCGGCGCAGGCGTCGAATTTTCGTTGCAGCCTCGTGATTTCCGCCTTGTTGCGGAGCTTTCTGTTGCGCTTGTACTTCATGACTATCTTGCCGACAGACGGGGTCGGGGAGGAGCCTTCCGGCTGCCACCCGAAATTGGCGTAACCGTCCGTATAAACGGAATCCATCGAGCGGGGAATGGTCACTTCCTTGTACTCGTAACCGATAAATTCATTGTTGTTCGCATTTTCCATCATTTTTTATCTCCTTTGCTTTTTATACCCCGATTATACCCCGTCGTTATTTGCAAATTGCTTGCATTATGTTTGCGAATTGTTAAATTTGAAAAAACGGCCCTCGCGCCGCGAAAAGCCGTTTAAAAAGCGATTTTAGTTGTTTGACTCCGAGCGTTTGCAGAGCGGGAGCCGCACGGTGAATGCGGAGCCTTTCCCCGACTCGCTTTCCACGGTGACGGCGCCCTCCGTCAGTTCCGCCGCCTTTAACACCAGCGCCAGCCCCAAGCCGTTGCCCTCGCCGGAATGGGAGGTGTCCCCCTGATAAAATTTATCGAAAATCCGTTTCTTCGTTTCCGCGTTCATACCGCAGCCCGTATCGGCGACGGTGACGGTGACGCTCTCTTCGTCGGAAGTTTGAAAAACAGAGATTTTTCCGCCCGGCTCGGTGAATTTCACCGCATTCGACAACAGGTTGTGCCAGACGATTTCCAGCATACTCTCGTCCGCCTGCACATATGCGCAATCGTCCGTTTCCACGTGGAGCTCGATATTCTTTTCTTCCATCCGCCTCTCGAAAGAGATGATGCATTCGCAAAGCTGCCGACACAGATCGAATGTTTCTATCTTCGGCTCTATCACCTGATTTTCCAGCTTATTCAGCCGCAGGATATTCGTCACGAGGTCGGTGAGCTTTTTGGAATATAACGCGATGGTGTCTGCGTATTCCCTGCGCTTCTCGGGCACGAGATTTTCGTCCTGTAAAGCGAGCGCATAACTTTGAATGACCGCCAAAGGAGATTTGATCTCGTGCGAAACATTGGCGACGAAATCGCTTTTCAGCGTTTCGATAGAGCCGAGCTCCGCCACCATTTTATTGAAATCCTCGTACATTTTATCTATATAATCGATCTTATCGAGGGAATGTTCCGGTTCGAGATAGACGGAAAAATCCCCTTCGGCTACCCTGCGGGCGGCTTCGCCCAGCTTTTTCATGGGCTTATCGAATACGCGGCGCTTCTGATACGCCGTCACCGCGCAGAATATGCCCGCGATCAACGCCCAGTAAAGGACGTACCATACGATCCACCTCCGCGATTCCACGATCACATCTTTTCCGCCGTAAATGAAGGCGGGAAGCGCCGCAAGCACGCCGAAACAGACCAGGGAGCCTATATATTCCGCCCAGGAAAAGCGGGAGATCTTTCCCCTTTTATTCCGTTTCTTCATTTCAGGACCGCCTTGTAGCCAAGTCCGTGCACCGTCTTTATCTGAAAGCCGTCGCAGGCGGAAAATTTGTCCCGAATCTTCGTGATGTAAACGTCCACGGCGCGCAGTCCCGTATCGCTGTCGATCCCCCAAAATTCGTCCATCAGCTGCGCCCGGGAAAAGGTGTGGCCGGGATAGGACAACAGCTTATAGAGGATATTGAATTCCCGCACGGTGACGGGGATCTCTTCTTCGTTCACCCGCGCGGTCATTCCTTCGGCATCTAACAGGAGATTCCCTACCGCCAGCCTTCTCTCGTTTGCGATATTGGCGCGGCGCAAGAGCGCCCCCACCCGCAGGAGAAGTTCGTCCATGACGATGGGCTTCACCATATAATCATCGATGCCGAGGCGGAAGCCCCGCTGTTTGGAAAAAATGTCGTCGCGCGCGGTCAAAAAGAGAATGGGAATATTTTTATTCACCTTGCGCACCGTTTCGGCAAATTCGAAGCCGTCGATTTCCGGCATCATGATGTCCGAAACGATCAAATCGAAAAGATTGTTATACATGGCGTCGTACGCCTCGCGCGGATTCATACAGCCTTTGGCGGCATACCCCGCGTTGTCGAGATAAGTGCATACGATCTGATTGAATTTCAGATCGTCTTCCACCACAAGAATACGTATCATATCTCTTCCTCCCTTGCCTGTGTCTTTATGATACCCGAAAAAGACCGTTTTGTAAACCTTTTTCTTCGCCCGGGCAAATAAATTAATATTTCTTTAACAATTTTCAAGCAGTTTGCAAACGATTTTTCCGTATACTGTTCACGTTTAAGACAAAACTATTTATAAACTCTGCGCGCAAGGCGCAGGATAAAAACGAAAAAACGGCCTCCTCTCCGTCATGAGAAGGTCGCTAAACGCGTAGTTATAAAACGCCCCGCAAAGAAGGCGGAAAATTTATCGCTGCGCCGAAAAAGCGGAAGGGCAGCTTTTCCCCGCCGTTCCTTCGCTCGCAGGGCGGCAAAAATATATCCGAACGTTTCCGAAATTTCCCGCAGCGCGTATTTGAACGACGCAAATTCCTCCCTCTTTGGGCGGCGCTGTCCATGAACGAGGCATAACGCGAAAAAGGGGTAAAAAACGACTTTTTTCGGGCGAGGAGCCGCGCCCGCCCACCGATTTTTTAAAACTCTCTGATGTCGCAGGCGCTACGGGAGAGCCGCTAAAACGAGCTTTTTTCTGCCGCAACCTGTCCACGCGCGGCGAGCGGATAAAACGCCTCTTTCTCTCTTCCGAACGAAATGGATACGAGGCGAGAAAGCCTGCTCTTTTCTCCCGCGCTCCATCGACGCGCGCAAAAAGACGAAATACGCGCCGCCCTTCAAAGCGGCTCACGAGGTAGGATCTTGATAAAACGCAATCCTTTTACCATGACCAAAGAAGAACGGGTGGTTTTTTTCACGAAAATGTCCGTTCCCGTCAACGTTCTGCTGGCGATAGGCAAAGCGCTGCTGAGCCTTTTTACCCTTTCCTTTTTTCTCTTCGTCAACGCCCTTTACAGCCTTGGCATAGGGCTAGCCAAATTCGTGCCCCTGAACACGCAGCTGGAAGCCGGAAAGAAAACTTTGTCCGCCTCGCAGCTGCGGGATAAAAAGAACCGCGCTTACACACTTACGGGCGTCGTGATAGCGGTTTCCGCGCTCGTCTATCTCGTCTATTGCACCCGTATGTTTATCGCAAAGAGCGGCAACACCTCTTACGGCACCATTCTCGGCATCACGATTGCCGCCTTTACGTTTGGCGAACTGGCGCTTGCCTCCGTAGGCGCCAAAACGATGCGGCGGCGCCACGAGCCGCTGTTAGAAGCCATCAAGATGACGAATCTCGCCTCCGCACTCATTTCCCTCGTTCTCACCCAAACCGCCCTGCTCTCCCTCTCCGAGGGCAATCATTCCTTTTACAACGGCTTATGCGGCATTATTTTCGGTTCCCTCGCCGCCTGCGTGGGGCTCTCCATGATCATACGGATGCGGTTGATAGAAAAGGGAAAATACGCGGAAAGCAAGCTGAAAACGCTGAGAAAAAAACTCGCCGAAGAAAATTTATCCGAGAGCGTTTTTCTGCTGGGCTGCGCGGACGTCAAAGCCCTGCCCCTCGTCATTTACGTTCGCACCGAGGATAAAAACGGAGAATCTTTCCTAAAAAAATTTTCGGAAAGACACGCCGTTTCTTTCGTCTGCGAACAAGACCGAGAGCCTTCAAGCTCCTAAAATTTTGAACGCCCGCCGACTTGAAAAGCTCCACGCGAAAAAGCGTTTTTGCAAGCCTCCTCCCTTCCCCGCATCAACGCATCCTTAAACGTCAAAAAGCCGCCTTTGCTCCGTCCTTATCCATAAAATCAAGCGAAACGCCCGAATGCGCTCCGCCTTGCAGGGAGTCAAAGGCTTCCTTTCCCCGCCCCATCCCTTCTTTCGTCTTCTCGATTTTTACATTTTTTTCCACAGGTGTCCCTTCGCACGGCGCAGGGAGCAAATCGAAACTTTTTTAACTAAACATCTCCCGATCGGCTTACTCCCCGCGGAATAAGCCGATCTTTTTTTACCGTAACTATGTAAGCCGTTTAAAAAAGGGGAAGAGAAAAGTGAAAAGACGATAAAAATCCTTTCATAAAAAGCGCATAAAAACCCTCCGTTTATCTCATAAAAATGTAGACAGGAATGTTTCCTGCCTCTATCGGCTCCCCGCTCTTCTCCTCCCTGTAAAGGACTAAAAAGGCGGACGATGCCCGATAAAGACTGAGGAGGTAATGACATGAAAGCAAAGAAACTCGGCGCCCTTTTGTCCCCGCTGTTATGCGCGGCATTCGCGCTCGGTATGGCAGCCTGCGGCGACAATCCTTCGGATTCTTCGTCGGGCGGTTCCCACGGAAATAAGGGATATTACACCTACAACACCTATATGGCGGGCACGAACAACCTCAATTGGAATCCGCACACCTGGGAAACGAACGACGATTCGGGACTTCTGGGATATATGTCCATGGGCTTTTTCGATTTCGTTCTCGCGGAGAACAAGACTTCCAATGCGCGGGTACCGGAAATGGCGGCTTACGTTCCGGGTACGCAAAAACTGTATGAGGACGTCACCGCGTCCTATGCGGGCAGCTACGGCGTGGGCGAGGGAGAAACCGCCAAAGCGTTCCGCATCTATTTGAATCCCGCCGCGACCTGGGACGATTCCAAACATACCCCCATCAAGGCCGCCGATTATATTTATTCCATGCGGCAGCAGCTGGACCCCGTCATGAAAAACAGGCGTGCGGATTCCTATTACGGCGGCGACTTTGCCATCTATAACGCGAAAAACTATCTCTATAACGGTCAGGAAGCGCCCGTTTCCTGTTACGACAGCGAGTTGTCCTCTTACGTCACTCCCGTTTTGGGCGACGACGGCTACTATCGCGTATCCGATAAGGGCGGCGCTTTTCTCTATGCGAATCTCACGGGGCCTACCGTTTGGAGTCCCCAAAATTCCATAAAGGATTTTTACGACGCGGGCATCATCACGAATCAGGCGTTCAAAACCTATTTAGACGCGGTCAATTCCGACGGACTCGTGAAAGTAGACGGGACGCTTATGGGAATTCTCGATACTTTCACGCACGAAAACGGCGGCGGATACGACGGGGAATGGCTGGAAATTTGCTATTACTACGAAAAGATGCCCGAGATGGATTTTGGCGAAGTCGGTTTACAGGCGGGCAGCGATACGGCTTCCGGCCTCGAATATCTCGACGTCATTCTCGAAAAGACTTTGGCGCAGCCCGATTTTTACGTGCCCTATTACCTGTCCTCCACCTGGCTGGTACACAAGGACCTGTACGAAGCGAACAAGATTTATAACTATACCGACGGCACCAAGGACGTGGGCAAGCAAAATCCCGATAAAACGCTCGCCAGCATCACCTCCCAATACTGCACCAGCATCGCCACTTCCGTCGGGTATGGTCCCTATTCTTTCACCTACTACGAGCCCGATAAGCAGCTGACCTTCGAAAAGAATAAATCCTGGTACGGCTACAAGGACGGACGTCACGAAAATCAATTCCAAACGGATAAAATTTCCATTAAAGTGATCGAAAAACAGGCGACGGCGCTCCTGTCCTTCCTCAACGGCGACGTAGACGAAGTCACCCTCGTCAGCGAGGATATGGAAAAATACAGCGGCAGTTCTTATATCGACTATACGCCTCAGTCCCACACGACCAAACTCACCATCAACAGCGATTACGACGCGCTCAGAAAGAGGGAAACGGCGGGCATCAACAAGACGATGCTCACCGTCAGGGATTTCAGAAAAGCGATCTCCTATGCCATCGACAGACAGGAGTTCGCCTCCAAATACACGGCCGCGGGCGCGGCGGGCTTCGGACTTCTCAACAGTATGTATATCTTCGATCCCGAGGCCAGCACGCCCTATCGCTCCACCGACGCTGGCAAACAGGCGCTTTGCGATCTCTACGGCATCGAATACGGCGCGGACAAGGAATACAAGACGCTGGATGAGGCCTACGGCTCCATTACGGGTTACAGTCTGACATCGGCAAAAGCCGCCATGGCGGACGCTTACGCTTACGCCACCACGCACGACAAGACGGGCGCGGCTGTCGGCGCAGGCTCCGCGTCGGCGCTCTACAACGGGACGGACAAAATTTCCGTAGAACTTCAAGTATACGCCAGCGACGACGTGTATGTGCAGATGTTCAATTATCTCAACGCGCAGATAAAAGAAGCCTGCAAGGGCACTCCTTTGGAAGGGAAAGTAGAACTCACCATGACCGTCAATCCCGACTATTACAAGGCGATCGCGGCGGGCACGGCGGACATGATTTTTTCCACCTGGGGCGGCGCTCCCTATAACGGCATGGGCATTCTTTCCAACGTTTACTGCGACGATCCCAAGGGCGGAGGCAATCAGAACGAATACGGCTTCGACACCTCCGCTATTTCCGTTTCCATGGAATTGGATGTAGAGGGTACGCTGGAATATACCGAGTATAGGGCGTCCTTGAAAAATTGGGCGGACTGGCTGAACAACCGCGACGTGACCATCAAATCCGCGGACGGAAAAAAGGCGCTGCCCGCGGCGAGCTCGCTGAGCATCGGCTTCAAGACGCCCGTCTTCGCCAAAATGGAGAGCACCTACCTTTCCTATTTCACCGCCATTCCCCTCTATTACAGAAACGTAGCCTCCCTGCACTCCGCAAAAGTCAATAACGGCACGGACACTTATGTGGATCTCGTAAACTTCGGCGGCATCCGCTTCACCACTTATAATTACGACGACGCGGCCTGGGCGGCATTGAATAAATCCAATATCGATTACACAAAGTAACCGAAAAGATTTACCCGTTTAAAAAACGGAAAGATTAAAAAGACTTTTCGCATTCCGAAGCTCTTTTGTTGCGGAATGCGGAGAGTTTACTTAGAGCGTATCTATGCGAAAGCGCGTCCCCCTTTTCTAAGCGCTCTTTAAAAAGCGCCGCACCCGGAGGGAACGCGCCCCGAGTATTTTCGCGCAGACATCGCCGGATATCCCCCCGCTATCAGAGAGTTGACGCTCTCTGGTATCGTTTATAGAAAGGGAGCGTGCGCCCTTTTTTGGCGGCGGGGCATGAGTCCGCCTCAATCCACTTTTCAGGAGATTCGTTTATGGCAAAATATATCCTCAAAAGACTCCTTCTGATGCTGATGACGCTGTTTATCATCATGTCCATCTGTCTGATCATGATAAGACTTTTGCCTGTCCCGCCCATCAATCGGGTCCCCGGCGTCGATCCGATTCTGCAATACGAAAAACAGGTGCAGCTGGGGTATCTCGTGAAAACGGAAAGCGGAGAATACGTCAAAGCCCCCATCCTGCTGGCGTATTTCAAATTTTGGAAAAACATCTTCACCCAATGGAATTGGGGCGAAGGGATGACGATGTACGCAAACCAAAACGTATGGGACGTATTGCTTCAAAAGCTGCCCTACACCGTGATCGTCAACCTGTATTCCATTCTGATCGCCATTCCCTTGGGGCTTATCTTCGGCGTCTATGCCGCGCTCAAAAAAAATAAGTGGGAAGACCACGTCATCTCTACCCTGGTGGTCGTATTTATCTCCGTTCCCTCTTACGTGTACGCCTTTTTGGTGCAGTATCTCCTCTGTTTTAAGCTGGGCTGGTTTCCGCTCACCGTCGCGTCGAGAGAAAACGCCTCCTTTTTCAGCTGGACGATGTTCGTTTCCATGCTTCCCGCCGTTCTTTCCCTCGGCTTCGGCGTCGTGGCGGGTCTGACGAGGTATACGAGGGCGGAGCTTTCCGAGGTGCTCACGAGCGAATATATGCTCCTCGCGCGAACAAAGGGACTTACCAAAGCACAGGCGATCGTGCGCCACGCCATGAGAAACGCCATGGTCGTCATTTTTCCGATGATCTTGGGCGAATTTATCGGCATTATGAGCGGCTCTCTGATCATCGAGGCAATCTTCTCCATTCCGGGCGTCGGGCAGCTCTATATCGCGTCTATCAACAGCAAAGACTATAACTTTTTCATGGCACTCACTTTCTTTTATACTTTTATCGGCTTGCTTTCGAGCATCGTCATAGACATCAGCTACGGATTCATCGATCCGCGGATCAGAATGGGGAGCAAGAAATAATATGGCAGAAAACACAAACAAAATCGAAAAAGAAAAGTTTACGTTCGTGCATCGGGAAGGAAAGATATACGACGAAAAATTCGAAACCAAGCCCGTCGGCTACTTTAAAGACGCCTTTCGGCGGTTTAAAAAGAACAAAAGCTCGGTGGCGGCGGCGATCATTATCCTTTTACAGCTTCTTTTCGCCGTCGTCGTCCCCCTCTTTTCTCATTACGACGTCAATTTCCGCGACGGATATTATAAAACCGTACAACCCACTTTAAACTTCAATCGGACGCATCATATCCGTTTCTGGGACGGCGGGACGAGCGTGACAGGCGGCCAATCGCGCTTCGACAATCTGAACGGGATCGCCTACGAATTCCGCTATACAAACGAGGACACGCCCGAGCGCGCGGCGATCAAAAGCTATACGAAAAACGCCGCGGACGGCACCGCGTCCTATAAAATGAACGTGGACACCTACTATCAGGTGGGCTATATTTACAAAAATCTCGAAGAAGAGGAATACCTCGCCCTGCAAGCCTATCAGAACGAAACGAAAATTCAGGTCGTCTATCCTCTCCAAAAAAATTTCGAATCGGTGAACGCCAATTATTGGTATACGTTAGAGGAACCGCATCAGACGCTGGCAAAGAAAGCGCACGAGGCGAAAAAGCCCTACGATGACGCGGGCAAAGCCGCCGCCCTCCGCAACGCGGAGGGGGAATACGTGCCCGATTATATGTCCTCCACCTCTCCCGCCGCTTACGGCTACGAGAGCCTGAAACTGGATTTTTCCGCTTCCGATTATCCCGACGGAGCGCCCGCTGCCGCCCCGCCCCTCGATCCCGCCCACAGCGAAAAAGACGTCTATCCCGTCATGAAGGATGAAAACGGAGTCGAGTATTATTGGTATAACGACAACACGGGATACGTGTATAAGGACGGGGACAAATGGGTAAAGGCTCCCGAAGACGCCCTTTTAAGCGAAACGCCGAGTTATTATCTCTATGCCTTTAAAAATCAGACGGGATATAAGGTCCGCGTCTGCTATTACGAATATTTTAAATTCATAAACGGGCATTATCCCTCTTTTTTATTCGGCACGAACAACCACGGACAGGATATTTTGACCTGCCTGGCGAGCGGGGCGAGGCTATCCTTCCTGCTGGCGATCTTCGTTTCCGCGCTCAATCTCACCATCGGCGCCATTTACGGCGCCGTCGAGGGCTATTACGGCGGAGCGCTGGATATGGCGATGGAACGCCTTGCGGAGATCCTCTCCTCCGTCCCCTTCATCGTCGTCGCCACCCTGTTTCAGATGCACCTTTCGAGCAAGGTGGGCGTGGTGCCCTCCCTTCTCTTCGCCTTTGTTCTGACCGGCTGGCTTGGCATGGCGGCGCGGGTCAGAATGCAGTTCTACCGATTCAAGAATCAGGAATACGTGCTGGCGGCGCGGACGCTCGGCGCGAAAGACAGACGCATCATGTTCAAGTATATTTTTCCAAACTCTTTGGGAACGATCATCACGGGATCGGTGCTCACCATTCCCGGCGTTATTTTCACCGAATCCATGCTCTCGTATCTCGGCATCGTCAATCTCGAAACCTCCTCGCTGACCTCCATCGGCACGATGCTTTCGCAGGGACAGGGGCTTTTGAGCACTTATCCGCACGTCCTTTTCTTTCCCGCGCTCTTTATCGCGCTGCTGGAAATCAGCTTCAACCTGTTCGGCAACGGCTTGCGCGACGCCTTTAATCCCTCTCTGCGCGGTACGGAGGCCTAACTATGTCTGAAAAAAAATTAGAAGTCAAAGATCTGAAAATCTCTTTCCGCACCAATAACGGCAAGGTGCAGGCGGTGAGAAACATCTCCTTCGATCTCTACGACGGGGAAACGCTCGCCATCATCGGGGAGTCGGGTTCGGGCAAATCCGTCACCTCCCGCGCCATCATGGGCATTTTGGCGGGAAACGCCGTCGTGGAGAGCGGCTCGATCCTCTATGACGGCAAAGATCTGTTGAAGTTAAAGGAAGAAAGCTTCCACAAAATCCGCGGTGATAAAATCGCGATGATCTTTCAGGACCCCATGAGCAGTCTGAATCCCATCATGAAGGTGGGAAAACAGCTCACCGAAGCGATGCTGTTGAAGGGAAAAACGAGTCAGCGGCGCTCCCGCAGCGAATTCAACGAAAAATTGAAGCTCCTGAATAGTTTTATCGACGAATCGTACGGCGGGAGCCTCACGCCCGAGATACGAAAAAAAAGCAGACGCCTTTGCAGGACTTTCGACAGTTTTTGTGTCTGCGGCACCAAGCTCGAAGAAGAGTACAACGCGGCAAAGCGCAAGATCGCGGAAACGGAGCCCGCGATCAGGGAATTTTTATTTCTGCTCGAAAAGAAGCAGAAGACGAATGTCGGAGAAAATCTCAAAACACTTGCGCATTCCCTCAAAGGATGCTATAATGTATTTCTGATAGATCCCCTTAAAAGCGAGCTTCCTTCCCTCGTTTCCGTTTTGGAAGAAGAGGCAAAAAACGCGTCGGGGAAGTCCGAAGACGGCTTTGCGCGTGCGAAAGATACCCTCGACGCCTGTCTGGAAGTCCTGGCAAAAGCGCAGGAACGGGAGCGCCCCAATTTCTTCCGCATCGGCTATTACGTCTATCGTCATCCCTCTTTCGATCTGGCGAGTATGGAGATTCCCGAGCTGAACGAAAAAGCGCTCGAATTTTTAAACGAGGACTTTCTTTTCGATTTTATCGGCGAAGCGGAAAAAGCGCTCTCTTACGCCTATCGCGAGAGCTTGAAGAAGAAAAAACGCGCCGTCGAACTATTGGAGGACGCTTCGGCGCATTTGGAGCGTATGCTGGAAGACAGGACTTTTTATCGTGCGGAGAGCAAAAAGCTGTTTGCGGCAATCCGGGACTCCATCGATCCTCTGGATACGAGCAGGGATAACCCCGCCTATACGTTTGCGGAGAGCGTCGAAAAAAACGTCGGCGAATATTGTCTGGCGGCGGATTATAATCCCCGCGAAGAAAGGCGCTACGCGGCGCAAAAGGCCAGGCACGACGCTATTTTGGCAAAGGGCAAGCTCCCCGATTGGGGGGTGATTCCCCTTTCTCTGATCGACAGGGAAGCTTTAAAGGCGCAGATTGCGGACGAAATTTCCGCGCTGAAATCGCATTACGAAAAAATACTCTCTTTAAAAGACTCTTATCAGGCGCGCCGGGAGACGATCGCCCTGATCGACTATTTCAAGGAACTCTCTTCCGCCGCGGTCAATAAGATCACGCGCGGTTTAGCGAAGCTGCGCGCGCTGAAACTTTTGGAAGAGGTGGGGATTCCCGATCCCAAAGTGCGATACAATCAGTATCCCTTCGAATTTTCGGGCGGGATGCGCCAGCGCATCGTCATCGCCATCGCCCTGTCCGCAAACCCCGATATTCTCATCTGCGACGAGCCGACGACCGCGCTCGACGTCACCATTCAATCGCAGATACTCGAACTGATCAACCGACTGAAAGAAGAGCATCACCTCTCCGTCATCTTCATCACGCACGATTTGGGCGTGGTGGCAAAAATGGCGGATAAGATAGCCGTCATGTACGCCGGAAAAATCGTCGAATACGGAACGGCGGAGGATATTTTTTACGATCCCCGCCACCCGTATACTTGGGCGTTGCTCTCTTCCATGCCCGACCTCGACACGACGGAAAAGCTGGAAGCCATCCCCGGCACGCCGCCGAATATGATCTATCCGCCCAAGGGCGACGCGTTTGCGGAGCGGAACAAATACGCCATGGAGATCGATTACGAAATGCAGCCGCCCATGTTTCGCGTGGCGGATACGCACTTTGCGGCGACCTGGCTGCTGCACCCCGACGCGCCCCGCATCCGTCCCCCCAAGCTGGTCACGGACAGGATCAAGAGAATGAAGAACTTAGGGGAGGCGCAGGATGGAAGATAATCGAGGCGAAGTCCTCTTAAAAGTAGAGCACCTCTGCCAATATTTCAAATCGGGTTCCCGCGAACTGAAAGCGGTGGACGACGTTTCCTTCGACATCAAGAAGGGCGAAGTATTCGGTCTGGTGGGCGAATCGGGCTGCGGCAAGACCACGACGGGCCGCTCGATCATCAAGCTGTATAATATCACCTCGGGCAACGTCTATTTCAAGGGACAGCGCATCTGCGCGGGAACGTGCGGCTATACGGAGGAGATGAAAGCGCTCAAAAAAAAGCTGACCGAAGAAAACGCGAATCGGGAACGGCTCGAAAAACGGATCGGGGAACTGCGCGGCGAAATCAGAAGCGCCAGACGGGACCGCAAACACTGTGACGCGGAATTTCGGGAAAAACGCCTTGCGCGGCTCCGCGCGGAGAAGGAGGAAAAGCTCGCCTCCTGCCAAAGCGAGTCGGAAAGGCGCGCCGTTTCGAAGGAGTACGACGCCCTCGCGAAAAAGGCGAAGAAAGAAAATCTCGTCACCAAGATACAGATGATTTTCCAAGACCCCATCGCCTCCCTGAATCCCCGTATGACCGTTCGGGAAATCGTTTCCGAAGGCTTGATCATTCAGGGCGAAAGGGATAAAAAATATATCGAGGAAGAGGTGTTTAAGGTGCTCGAAACCGTTTCTTTGGTGCGCGAGCACGCCGATCGCTATCCGCACGAATTTTCGGGAGGACAGCGCCAGCGCATCGGCATCGCCCGCTCCATTATCATGAAGCCCGACTTAATCATCGCGGACGAGCCCGTGTCCGCCCTCGACGTTTCCATTCAGGCGCAGGTCATCAATCTCTTAAACGAACTGAGGGAAAGTCTGGGACTCACCATTTTGTTTATCGCGCACGATCTGTCCGTCGTCAAGTATTTTTCCGACCGCATCGGCGTCATGTATTTCGGAAAATTGGTGGAGCTGGCTTCTTCGGAGGAGCTCTTTTCCCACCCGCTCCACCCGTATACGAAATCTCTGCTTTCCGCCATTCCCCTTCCCGATCCCCATTATGAAAAGAAGCGACAAAGGATCTCCTACAATCCGCTCGCGGAACACGACTATTCCTCGCAAAAGCCCTCTTTGCGGGAAGTGGCTCCCGGCCATTTCGTCTACTGCAACAACGCGGAGGAAGAAAAATATCGGGCGGCGCTAAGTGAATAAACAAACGGGCGGCAGGCAAAAAAATTTAAAAAGAGGGGTTATCTGCGCGGCGGCAGCGGTTGTTTGTACGTTCGTCCTCTCCGCCTTCTCGGGGATATTTTCCGCGAAAAGCGGCGCGGAAACGGCAAGAATTTTAAGCGATTCCTGCTTTTTCGTCGGTGCGCTCTGCCTCGGGGCGGCAGGGCTTCTTCGGGCGGGCGGCGCGGGCATATTCGACGGCTTCGCTTACGCCGTAAAGCTGCTTTTGGCGCGCTCCTTTTTCCGAGGGTCCCGCGGGGAACGGGAATCTTACGCGGAATTTCGGGAAAAGCGAAAAAAATCCCCGCCCGTTTCCCTTTGGTTTCTCGCCGCGGTCGGTTTCTTTCTGCTCGCTCTCGCTTCGTTTTTTCTTTTTATCTTTTTTAACGGCTGAACACAAAAGCCGTTCCCGTCCGATTTTCATAAAAGAGTTACCCGCCGAACGTTCCCTTCAACTTTCGCGATAAAAAAGCTACCGCGCCTCGTGCATTCTCTTGATACAAAAGCCAAATCGCCAATTTTCCCCGCTTTTTCCGAGATAGAGCCAAAGCCGCCGGCGCCCTTTTTAAGCAAAATCGAAGCGACTGCCACGCTCCCTCTTTCCGAGATAGCGCCAAAGCATATCGCTCTTTTGACGCAACTCCGAAGCGTCTGCACCCGGCGCTCTTTTTGAAGCAAAGAAAGTTTTTCTCGCGCTCCGTCTTTTTAGGAAACACCGACGCGGTTTTTGTTCCTCCCTTTCTTCTCTATAAAAGACAAAAGTTGCCGGCGTTTGTCGCCGCGCGCCGTTTCGCGGAAAAATTTTTGCGAAGCCGAAAAGCGAAAGCGGCTCTTTTTCCTCTTTTACGCTTTAAAACATACACACAAAGGATATTTTCATGAAAAACGTTCAAGGCAATCCCCTCTACTATCCGAAATGGAATTTCCGCCCTTTTTTATTCGCCGCGATGATCCTTGTCCTCGGCGGATTTTCCTTTACGGTCTTTTCCCTTTCCACGGCCCTTTGCTTTTTTCTCGCCTGCTTTCTTGCCGCCGCGGGACT
This sequence comes from uncultured Eubacteriales bacterium, assembly GCA_905209085.1. Taxonomy (GTDB): domain Bacteria; phylum Bacillota; class Clostridia; order Christensenellales; family Borkfalkiaceae; genus Scatosoma. The sequence continues at coordinate 110,505 of CAJLRM010000008.1, read as the reverse complement.
CAGCGTTTACGCCGTATTCGCTCATTTCCGCTATTATATCTACCGCGAACAAGCGATTTTGTATATCGCGGAGGGACGCGGAGAGCCGTATCCCGTCGATTTGAACGAATGTAAAATAAAAGGCGTGGCGGGCGCGGAAAAGGGCTTTGCGGGTAATCGCCTGCTCGTTCTCTATCGCGGCGAAGAAATTTTCTTTTACGTCAACAAAGCGCTCATAAAAGACCTTTTGGAATACGACGCCTCTCTGTTTCCCCTCTATTCGGGAAAGGGCAACAGGGCGTACGCGGAATTATTCTATACCTACGGCCGCGTCACCCGTTCCCTCGCCCGCAGGGTAGAGGCGAAGAAAAGGGAGATGAAAAAATAGCCGACCTTCGTCCGCAGTGTATAGGAAAAAAAATAAAAAGCCAAACGCAGATTAAAAAACGAGGCACAGAAAAAGAGTTCGGACGATTCCGAACTCTTTTTGCTATAAAGTCCCTCGCTGCATTCTCTTTTCCAAGGAAGTTCTTTCCCTTTTCACTTCGCGGACTCACGCCGCCGCAAAGAGGCGTCCTTTCCTTTTCCCGACGTTCTCTTTTTTCTGTTCACTTGATCGCAAAGTAGAAAGTAAAGGACTTTTTCCGGGGAATCCTGAATTCTTCGGCGAGCACGGGTCCGCACGAGTTCGACCCGATCCCTGCCTGCACTCCCACGAACACCTCCGTCCCCTTCGACTTCTTTAACTCGAAATCGTGCTTCGCTTCCTTCAACTCCTCCGCCTTGTACTCGATCGCGCAAAAGTCGAACGACTCTTTCGACGTGAGCTTTATCTCTTTCCCAAACTTCACATACTCCGTCGAATAGTGATTCCCGCTCTCCTGCGGCTTGATATAGTGATGATACATCTCCTCCGCTTTTCCCCGGTACACGTCCTTCGCGCATCCTCCCGTCCTGTCGCAATAGCTCTCCGCTTCTCCGTATCCGAGATACTCTATCTCCATCCCTCGCTTTTTCAGGGAAAATCTCAGTCCCACGCACGGCAGCCACTCCACGTACTCCGGTATTTCATACTCTAACCGCACTAAAAATCCCTTCTCCGTCAATTCATATCCGAGCTTATAGTCGAGAATGCTTCTCCTGTAATCGCTCAGCATCTGTCCTTCCCCTTCGTAGCCGCTCGTCCTCTCCTTCTCATGCACCCTCTGCCACGAATCATACACTCCGATCTTTTCAAAATACTTGCTTGCGAACATCTCGTTATCCGTCGGCGCTCTCATCACGCTCACTTCCAGAGCGCTTCCCAATACCTCTTTTCCCTCTTTTTTCACCGACAGCAGTTTCCCGGTCCCCTTCTCGATCCGAAGCTCCATATCCCGTCCTTCCAGCTTCACTTCCCGATCCGTTTCCGTTCTCTTGCTCTCTATTTCCTCCGCGCTTCTCTCCCCCTCGTATTCTTTCAGCTCGAAATATCCATTCGACTCCTTTCCGTCCGGCTCCTTCAAGGTCACATACAGCCCTGCGAAGCCCTCTTCTTCGCCTTCTATTTCAAAGCTCTTTTTCTTCCCGGGTTCGAGTTTTATCGCTTTCCTGCGCTTCTTCCGCACTTTTCCGTTTACCTTTACTTCTATCGTCAGTTCCCCGGTCAACTCCTTAAAGAAATATCGATTGGATACGGTGAGTTTCCCGTTTTTCAGCGTGAACTCCGCCGGCTGATATACGCTCTTCATTTCCAGCGTCCCGGCCTTTATCTTCCTCTCGGGCGACACGATCCCGTCTATGCAGAAATTTCCGTCGTTGACTTTCTCTCCGAAATCCCCTCCGTAATAGTATTTCCCCTCTTTGCGTATCCCGTGGTCCGCCCATTCCCATACGAACCCGCCCGCAAACCGCTGTGACGAACGGATGAGTTTCCAGTAGGCTTTCAGATCCCCGGGACCGTTTCCCATCGCATGACTGTATTCGCAAAGCACTAACGGACGGCTTTCTTTTCTGTCCTTTAAAAATCCTTTCCGCATCCATTCCAACGAACAATACATCCGACTCGCCACGTCCAGCGTTTCCTCGTAGTATTCTTCCGTCCCCGCGATATTGCTGTGGCTCTCGTAATGCAACGGTCTTGATTTGTCCCGTTTTTTCAGTTCCAATGCCGCTTTCTTAAAACTCGGTCCGTATCCCGATTCATTCCCCAGCGACCACATGATCACGCAAGGGCGATTTTTATCCCGCTCGTACATCGTCAACACGCGCTCTTTAATGGCGTTCTCGTACAATTTCTCTTTCGCCAGGTCGTTGTATTGCTCCACCTTATACTCTCCGTCACGGTTCACCACCCCGTGCGCTTCGATGTCCGCTTCGTCCATCACGTAGAAGCCGTATTCGTCGCAAAGGCGATAGAATTCCGGCGCGTCCGGATAGTGCGACGTGCGGATCGCGTTTACGTGCAGACTCTTCATCAGTTCCAGGTCCTCGCGCATATTCTCTTCGCTCACCGCCGCCCCCGTTTTCGGATGGAACTCGTGACGGTTTACCCCCTGCAATTTGATCGCCTTCCCGTTCACCAGCAGCGCCCCCGCTTTGACCTCTACGCGGCGGAAGCCCACTCGCTCATAGATCACTTCCTCTCCGCTGAAAATCGTCAGTTCGTAAAGGTTCGGCTCCTCCGCGCTCCAAAGCTTTACGTCCTTTGCTTCAAAGCGCTCTTTTCCCCTTCCCTTCACTTCCTTTCTCTCTCCTTCGAACTCTACTTCGCATAAAGACTCCGAAAGATTCTCGAAGATCACCTCTCCTCTTTCGCCCTTTATCTCCGTTTCTATCTTATAATCCTCTATGCAGTCCCGATCCCGATACAACAGGTACACGTCCCGGATAATCCCGCTGAAACGCCACTTGTCCTGATCTTCCAGATACGACGACGCGCACCACTTCAATACCACTACGTCCAATACGTTCTCGCCCGCCTTCACATATCCGCTCAGGTCGAATTCCGTGGTCTTGTGCGTAATTTGCGTGTAGCCCAGCAGCTTCCCGTTTACGTATGCGTAAAACGCGCTGTCTACCCCCTCGAACACCAAACGAACGTCCTTTTCCCCCCTCACTTCGATTTTTCTTCGATAATGAAAGACAGGATTCTCCTTTTCGATATACGGCGGATTGTATGGGAACGGATAGCGGTGATTCGTGTACTGCATCTGATCGTATCCGTACAGCTGCACGCAGCCCGGCACCGCCATTTTCTCCCATAACTCCTCTTCGAGTTCGCAGTCCTCTATCCGCTCGTGCGCGCGAAAACTCCATTCCCCGTTCAACGACTCAAACCGCGACGAGTCCTTTCGTGAATCGCTCTTCTTATCCTTTCGGTCGAACGGGATATAATAGCTGCGCTGCTCCTTCATGCCGTAGTTCTTCGTTCTCTCCCATTCCCTTCCGTTCTTAAACATTGCCTTCTTTCTCCTTATTTCTTATTGTTCGCGCGGAAAAACGCGTTCCGTCACTCTTTAAATTTTCCCGCTTACAGAGGATATTATACCTTTTTATACGACAGTTGTCAATGCGATTTTTTTGAAAAGATATGTGATTTGATAAGTATTTTTTCTGCGCGAGGGCAGCAAAAACGGCTCCGCTTCCAAACGAAAAGGAGCCGTTTTGCCGCTCGGTTTGAGCCGCTATGCCATCCGTCTTTTCAATTCCCGTCGCAGGCGGTTTACGCCGTCACCGCGGAAGTCACCGCCCCGCTCTGCGCGCCCCATACGTCCACCGCATAAAGTTCGCACTCGTATTCGCCCGGATACTCTCCCTCCTTTTCGTAAGAGAGCGCCGTCGGCATATCCTCCGCCCGATCGTATCGATACGTAAACGTCGCCAGATTATACGATTCCACCTTCGTCCTTTGCCCGTTTTTCGTTTCGTATACGACGATGCGATAATAGCGCACCATGTCGTCGTCCGTCGCGGCGTCCCAGGAAAAAGACAATCCTCCCTGCGTTTTTTTCGCCTCAAATTTTGCGTTCGGCGCAAACATGGGTGCCTCGTTTTTCTTTTCGCGCGCCTCGTTGTCATAAGCCGCCAGATGCGATTTGTCCGATTTCGGATAGGAAAGCTCCCAAGGATCTTTGATGGGACTTTTCGTATAATAGTTACAGCGGGTGACGCGCACGTTTCCGTTGCCGTCCGCCTGCACGAGAAGTCCCTGCGAAAAATCGTCGATCCGAGTCCCCACCGAGTTATCGAAATTTGTGCCCGAATCGTTGAGATTGTTCATCCAGGAAGTATATTTGACGCTGCCGCAGTCGATTGCCGTAAAAGCCCCGTTTTGACTGATCTGTGTTTCCTCCTGCAAAACATTGTGAATATGCCCGCTGAAATAAATGACCTGCGGGTATTTTTCCATGATGTCCGATAGGTCGAGGTCGGCCCAGTTCCCCAAATAGGAGCCGAACACTGTGCCGTATACGGGCGGATGCGCCGCCACGAAAACGTATTGTTCGGGGTTTTCCGCGGTGATCTTTTTGAGCTGAGCGTCTATCCAGGAAAGCGTTTCGTCCGAATATCCCCGCAGCGTCCAATATTCGTCCGGCTGGACGGAAAGGAAATGATACCCGTTGACCACGGCGTGTCTTCGTCCGATTTCAGGCTCGGAATCCGCCGCGTCCACCCAGAAAAATTTTTCTCCGAGCTGGCGATAGAAAAGCTCCGCCATGCCGCCCATGTGTTCGACGCCCAGCCTCGACGGGTCGGTGTCGTGATTGCCCAGGGCATAAAACACCGCCGTTTCTTCGAGATTCAGACTCCTTTCCAAGGTTTCTTTGAGCATCGCCACGTCCGCGTTGTATTCCGTGGAATAATCGTCGTTGTTCTGCCGCCACGTTTCCTCCGTGAGATCCCCCGCAAACAGAGCGACGTCGAGCGGACCGCCGTTCAGTTCCTCCGCATAGTCGAGCGCCCTCACCAACTTATCCGCATATTGCGTCTTTCCCTTTTGTTGATGGATGTCGCTCATGGCGGAAAAGCTCAGCACGATATTCGTTTCGTCGAACGTACCGCTCTTTTCGTTTTTCGCGCACCCGCAAAGAGAGAGCGCTCCGACGGCAAAGACCGCCGCCAACGCAAGGGAAATACGCTTCGTGATAGATCCTTTCATCTCTTCTCCTTATTCTTTGCGGCGGCGCCCCCTTTCTCTATCGGGCGTGCGCCGCCTTTTTGAAGACCGAGGAAAAAACTTCCGTCAGCCGTCGATGATTCCGAGCGCGATCGCGGTTTCTTTCATGACGGCCTGTACCGTCTTATAGCCCGCGCCCTCCATGTCCGCGATCATCTTATCCCAATCGGAGGTCAGATTCTTGTCCCCGATGATCGCCTTGTTGATGAACTGCGAAGAAATGTTCATCACCTCCGACTTTTTGGAGTCGATCGTGGAGGGGAAAGCGGTGACGTTGAGAAGTTTCGGCGTCTGCAAATATTTCGTATAATCGATCGCCTTCTGAACCAACGCCCGATATTTCGGATACAGGGAGCCGATATCCGTCGCCACCGCGATTTTACCCGTTTCCTCGAAATATTCCCAATCCACGTTATATCCGAAACGACTGCCCATCGAGTGAAGCCCCGAATTGCTCTGCGTTCCGTCCACATTGGTGACGGAGGAGAAATAATTGACTCTCTCGGCGTTTCTGCCGTCCAGATCGACGACCACGTTTCCGTCCGCATCCAAGGTATAATGGGTGCCTTCTATGCCGTACAGCCTGAGCATGGAGCCTTCGGGCGCAACGAGGTATTCCAGAAGATCGAGCGTTTCATAAGGGTCTTTGGTCCCCTGTGTGACGGCATAACCGCCATAATAGCCGCCCCAGTTGGAATATCCCCTCTCTCCCTTTACGCCGAGCGTACAATTCGTAAGGGACGAGGTGTTGCCCGTTCCCACGGGAGGAGGTCCCACGATGACTTCCGCGCCCTGCGAGGATTCGAAACTCCCGACCACCCATTCCATGTGCGATTCGCCGTTGGTCATGATGCAGCCCACCCGTCCGTTATACCAGGAATCGCGGTCGGTAAAGCCCACGTTTTGATTGAAGGTGCTTTCGATATACCCGTTTTTATACATGGCGTTCATCCATTTCAGATAGGGCTTGAACTCGTCGCGGGCATACATATAGGACACGTCGCCGCTTTCGGTGATGTCCCAATCGGGCGTAACGCCGAACGCGCCGTACAGCGGATTGACGTAAAAGTTCTGCGTGTTCGGAGAAATGCCGTAAGTTTTTCCCGTCTTTTGACCGTTGGCGTCCGTGAACAGCCCCTCGCCTGAAAACCTACTCATAACGTACTCGAACTCGTCCAGCGTTTCGGGCGCCTTCGCCTTTCCCGCCTCGTCCACAAAGCCTATCTGTTCCAGCCAATCGGCGCGATAATAGATCGCCCACGCCGTGGACGTATTCACGGCGGGCACGATATAATGCGAGTCGTGATACATGATATTCTTATACTGATCGCAGTAAATGAGCTTGGTGAGATAGGGATAGCGATCCTTTTTGCCCGCGAGCAGATCGTCGAGATTATACAGCATTTCCTGCTTGGGATCCGACCAGTTCTGAAAGGCGCCGCCCGAATTTTCGGGGTCGCACCAGATGATGTCAGGCCAATCCTGAGAGTTCATCATCGGGGTGAGCTTGGTATAATAATCGTCCGCCACGGCGCCCTCGAAGGAGAGCTTGACGCCGACGGTGTCCTCGATCTTTTTCATCACCGAGTCCATTGTGACCGACTCAAATTCCTGCCCCGAATAGGTGAAGATGCGAATGGTGTTTTTGCCGTCGTTTTCGGAATTATTATGATTTCCGCAGCCTGTCACAGTCGCCGCCAACGTCCCAATCAAACACAAACTTACCGTCGCTTTGAGTATTTTTTTCATAATTTTTATTTCCTCCTTCGGCATGAAAGCCGATTTCATTCATAAAATATTCGATAAAGGCGGGAATATCCACTTCCGCCGCGTATTCGACTTTGTGCGGCGCGGAAACGGGCAGTTCCATCTTGGAAAGATTCACCGTCATTCCCGACGTATATTTCCCCTGCCGTTCCACCTCCACGGGCGCGGACACCGTCTTGCAGAAGGCGGGATCCGCCGCGTATCGTATTACGAGCACGTCGTGCATCACCATCAGCCAGCCGTCGGGCTTCGATTTGTACCAAAGCCTTGAAAGTTCCGCCAGATACGCGTGATAGGCGTCCTGTTTCATGGAAAAGACATATCGCTGCTGCGCGGGCGTCAGCCTCGTCTGCGAGGTGATTTCATGTCCGAAGGCGACGATGTTCACGCCCGACGAAAAGACCGCGTCCGCCGCGGCGACGTCACAGCGAATATTCCACTCCGCGTAATGATTGACGAAATCCCCGCCCATCATGACGATGCCGCCGATGCCCCGCATCGCTTCCCTGTCTTTTAAGATCGCCGACGCCACATTGGTGAGAGGGCCCAGCGCCAGCAGCCAGAATTCCTTTTTGTAGACCCGCGCCGCCGAGAGAATCGCGTCCACGGCTTCCTCGGGCGAGGAATTGTCGGGGGCGTACTCCTCCCATTCCAGATCGGGAGTCCACTGACAGATCCTGAAATTTTCGTCGCGCCCGTCCAGCGTTGCGCCGTACCCCGCGTATACGGGGAGTTTTTTTCCGTAAAGACGGAGCATTTTTTTCGCAATCGCCGCCCTTTCGCGGACGTTGCGGAAAACCGTGGTGACGCAGACGAGGTCGAGATCGAGTTTCAACGCCAGATCGAGAGCGAACGCGTCGTCGATATCGTCGCCGATATCCGTATCGATGATATACTTTTTCATAATAAATCCGTTACCTACTTTAACCTTTGACGGAGCCTAACATCACGCCTTTCGTAAAGTATTTCTGCACGAAAGGATAGACGCACATAATGGGGATCAGAGAAATGATGACGGCAGCCATTTTGATGGACTCGGAGAGAGCCAGCTGACTGGAATCGCCGCCGATGCCCGACGTATTCGTGGCCTTGGAAAGCATCCCCCGCAGGGTGTTCTGAATCAGCAGCTTATTGCTGTTTTTGATATACAGAAGACCCGTCATATAATCGTTCCATTTGCCTACCGCTATCCAGAGCGCTATCGTCGCAATGATGGGTTTCGAAAGGGGCAGATAGACGGAAAGAAATATTTTAAATTCTCCCGCGCCGTCGAGCGCCGCCGCCTCGTACAGCTCCTCGGAAATGCCCTGAAAATATCCCTTGACGATAAAAATATTGAAGGCGCCCGCCCCGCCGATGATAATGTACACCCAATAGCTGTCGGTGAGTTGAAGCACGTTTCTGATCAGCAGATAAAAAGGAATCAGACCGCCCGAAAAGAGCATCGTGATGAGGACGTATATGAGAAAGAAGCTTCTGCCTTTGAGATTCTTTCTCGACAGCGGATAAGAGCCCACCGTCGTCAGCGTCACTGCGAAAATCGTTCCGAAAATCGTGACGAACACGGTGTTCAAAAAGGTGCGGACGATGCTTTCCTTTCCCCCGAGTACGGCGCGATAGGCGGCGAAGCTCCAAATCTCCGTGGGGACGCCGTTGACAAGTTCCTTGGATTTAAAGGATTCGAGAATCACGTATACGAAAGGCGAAAGCATCACGATGAGAAAGAGAAAGAATATGGTATATAAGACGATATTGAAGGTCCGTTCCTTTCCCGTGCCGCCGAAAATATGCTTGCAGCCCGTTTTGACTTTTTCTTTGAAAGCGGATTTTTCCGCGTCCTGCGTCACCATATGCCTTCCCCTCCCACAAGTTTTGTGCATTTATTGGCGATGAGGACGAGGATGCATCCCACCAGGGAGTTGAACAGTCCCACAGCCGTAGACAGCGGATAATTTCCGCCCGTGACGCCCAGTTCGAACAGATAGAGTTCCAGCGTCTTGCCGTAATCGGACAGCACGGTGTTGTATGTGTTATAGATCTGATCGAAGCCCGCGTACATGATATTGGAAAGACTGAGGATCATGTTGATCGAAATGGCGGGCAGCAGTCCGGGCAAAGTGATGTACCACATCTTTTTCAGTCTGCCCGCGCCGTCGAGATCGGCGGCTTCGTAAAGCTGAGGGTCCACGTTCATGAGCGCGGCGAGATAAATGATCGTTCCCCAGCCCATTCCCTTATAGATGTCGGAAGCGACCAGAAACACCACGTACAAGGCGTTGTTGCTGAAAAAATGCACTTCTTTCCCGAACAGTCCCTGCATGGCGCTTTGAAATCCCGAAGATCTGTCGATGGAAAGAAAGATACCGCCGAGCACGACCCAGGATATGAAATGCGGAATGTAGGAAACGGACTGCACGAACTTCATGAACTTCATGGAAGTCAGCTCGTTGAGAAAAAGCACGAGCAATATGGGGGCGGGGAAGCCGAACAGCAATTTCAAAAACGAGATGCGCAGGGTATTCGCGAGCGTCGTCCCGAATTCGGAAGTGGAAAAGAGGATTTTGAAATGTTTGAACAAAGACAGTCCCCCTTCGTCGTTCGTCGCCCACGGACTGTTCCAGATTCCCTTGCGTACAAAATAGTCTTTAAAAGCGAGCTGCAATCCCGTCATGGGATAATAATTGAAGATGGCAAGATATACCACCAGCGGCAGCAGCATCGCATACAGCGGCCAGAAACGTTTTATATAATCCAGCGTCTTTTGCCCCTTCGTCTTTCTCAAAGGACGTGCCGGCGTTATTTTCGTGTGTTCCATCCTTTTTCTCCTTGTCTTGTCCGAAACGCTTTTTTTTCGGAAAGCGCCTTCGGGGCTTTCGGGCGGCGACGCGCCGCCCGAAAGCGTTCCCGAAAAAACCGATAGATCTCGATTTTCTATTTTTCACTCAAAAAATTTCCGTTTCTCCTGAAATTTTTACTTTCTCTCCCAAAAACTTCGGAGCCTTTATTTTTCTTCCGTCCGAAATCTTTACGATTCCGTCCGAAAGGGTCTATTCTTCGTCCGAAACGCTCGTTTCCCGTCCGAAAAAATCTTTTTTCATTCGAAAAAGAAATTTTTTCTCTCACTATCCGCGTTTTTTCAATCTTTTTTCTTTCTGCCGAGAAGGAGTCCCGCGCCGGCGAGAGTCGCCGCGCCGATCAACATTCCCAGGCTTCCCACGACGCTGCCGCAGCCGCCGCTGCCGCCCGAAGTTTTCGCCGTCTTTTCCACCGCTTGCAGAGCGCTTGTCGCTTTGCGGAGCGCGGTGCTGCCCGCCGCTTTGCTCTTGGCGGCTTGTATTTCCGCTTTGCCGTCAGCCAGCGCTTTGTCCAGCGCCTCTTTATTCTCCGTCGTATAGTCGTTTTCCGCGACGAGTTTGTCGTATTCCGCCTGCAAATCCGCTGCGTATCCGTCGAGCGCGGCTTTCAGTTCCGCGGCAGCCTGTGCGAGCGTAGGAATGGCTTTCATCTCCGCAAGGATCTCGTCGTAGAGCTTGGTGACGTCGTCCACGGTATTCACATCCGTTTCGCATTTCGCGACAAAGTCCTCGATGTACTGCGCGAGGGTCAGCCAGTTTGTCGTGGAGTAGTCCTCTTCTTTCAGACCTTCGTAATAGGTGCAAAGCGCCTGCGTCTTTTCTTCTATCGCGCTCGTCACTTCCGCGGGCAGATCGTGATTCTGCTGCGCATACGCTTCTTCGTCAAACGCCGTGCTGTCCGCTTCCGCCGTCGTGGCGTAGGGAGATTCGGTATTTCTCTGTGATCCCGCGTCCGCGGTGAAGGTATTGAACTCGATATAGATCATATCCCCCGCCTTCGCATAATAGGTGCCGCTGAAATCGGCGTCCGAGGAAGGCGCGTTGATGGAATTTATCTTTTTAGCGACGCCGTCGCGCACGATATAGCTCGTCAAAACGCAATCGTCCGTCCAACCGTTGCTGCCGCCGCCGTCTTTAAGACGGGTGTCCGTCACCGTGATTTTGCAGTCCGTCTTCGCTTTATAGGCGACGATGACGCCGTTATCTCTGGAAATAAACCATTTCCAATTTTGCGCCTTGGTGATGTCGCCTACGCTTTCGTTGATGACGGTGTCTTTATCCAACGATTTGTCAAATTCCACCAATCCCTTTTCCACGGACCCCGTATACATCGTCACGTCGAATACGTCGCCCTCTATCCAGCCGTATTCCGCGGCGATCAGAGAGGAGGGCAGGTCGAGATAGACAAGCGTCTGTTTGTACGCTTTCACGGCGTCCATCGCCTCGTATTTTTCGTCGTAGAGCGCCTGCAAAGCCTCTTCCGTTTCGCAAGCTTCCGCGCCGGACACGAACGCCTCGTAAGCCGTTTTCACAACGGTCCAATTTTCCGCCGTGTAATTGCTTTCCTTCAAGGATTTGTAATAGGTTTCCAACGACTTCAAAAGCGCCGTCCTCTTGTCCTTCAAGGGATCGGGCTTTACGGCCTCAATGCCTTCTTTGGAGGCGGTATAGGCGGCATAGAGTTCTTCCGCCGTCGCGTACGTGCCCTCTTTAAAAGTCTTTACGTAATTTTGAATGATCGTCCAGTCGGACTCCGCGTAATTCGCCTGCGTCAGCGCTTTCACCTGCTCTTCGAGAAGATTGACGTAATTTGTCACCACCGCTTCGTTCATTTCCGTAGGCGTAACGATGATCTTTCCGTCCGTCACGCTTTGCAGATTTCTATCCGCAGCAAGCGAGCCTACTTCGTAATAGATCACGTCCCCTTCTTTAACGTCCACGGTGAGGGTATAGGTAGCCGCGGAAGTACACGCCGCATTATCTGCCAGCGTACCGCCGCCGACCGAGTCCGTTCCGTGACTGTAATTGACGAGGGTATCCAAGGTCTTGTTTTCGACGTTCAGCCTGTGAACGGTGTAAATGGTGTTATAAGGTTCCATCCACCCGCCGAGGGTGCAGGTGCTGAAATCCACTTTCATAGTGCCCGTCACTTTGGCTTTCGCTTCGATGACGACGCTGGTATTTGCTCCAAACGTCCATTTCCAGTTTTCGATTTTCAGACCGCTCTTTTTTGTCGAGGTGATTTTGTTGCTGCCTTCTTCCCAGGTATCGAACGCAGTCAGACCGTAGCCTTCCGCGGCGGAGTCGAAGACGCCCGCTTTCATCACGTAATCCGCATATCCCGTCGCGTAATAGCCGAATTTGCTGTATCCCGTGTGATAGGGCAGATCGCCGACGGTGTAAGCGTACGAAAGATCCGCCCCCTCCGTCGGAGCGTCGCCCGTTTCTTCCGCGAACGCAGTCACCGCACCCGTTCCCATCATACCGACGCACAGCAGGGAAGCAAGAAGCAACGCCGTCTTTTTGTTGTGTCTTTTCATTTTTCCACTCCTTGAATAAATAAATTTCTCCGTTTTTTACAAGAACAGAGGCAAAAACTTGCCGTTTACAACTTTTTAAAAAGACTCGAAAGATAAAATCTTTTAAGAGTTTTTGTTGTATAGAAAAATCACTGACTATTAGGCGGTTGATTGCCTTTTTCAAACGCGCCGAAAATCGCAGAAAACTCTCTATTTCGACTTTTTATCTCTTGCGTTTTTTGTTATAATATAAATTCTTTTTTCTGTCAATAGGATTTTTCAAATCTGACCGCTCGGGGAAATAAACAACTGAAATTCAAAATTTTATAAAGGCGGAAGTTTCCTTTTGCGGAAAAAGTTAACTCCGCTTCGCCTTCGCTCTTTTTCCGCGTTTTTGAAATAATTTTCGGACGAGTCGGCGCGCGTTTGCACTCTTTTTTCTCTCTTTCCCCGCCGCAAAAGCCCCCGTCCGAATCTCCGCGGCTGTCCTCGGGCGTAAGCGATTCTCCGCGCGCGTTTCCGCCATTCAAAGCTCAACGCTTCCCTGCCCGCTCCCGCGCGCCAATTCGAACGCCCGCAAATTTCCCTCCGCGCTCTATTCGTCCGTTCTCCGCCCCCGCAAAGCGACCCGGTGCGCACGCCTCAAACAAATCTCGTCGGCGCTTCCCGCCTCCCCTGACGCGAATTTTAAAGACTTCCGTCCCCGCCGCGAATTTCAGAAAACGCGCGTCCGCTTCCGGGCGATTTTCGCCCAAATTTCAAACGGATCCCTCCGAAACGCAAAAGGTATTCTAAAAACGCCCCCTCTTTCTATCCCTTATTTCTGTAATAATTTTTCATCAGTTCCAAAGAGCCTTTCCCGCCCGCCATTTTCTGAAAGACATACGCGAGGGGTTTGGGTGCGCCGGGAACGCACAATTCGTCCGTCACCGTCACGGGATTTTCCCCGTCGAGTTTATAATAGACTCTCGCGGGGTCGGGATCGTAAAAGAAGCCGTAACGGGAATAGCCGTTGTCTGCCGCGCTTCCGTCAAAGGAGGGAGCGGCGCTGTCATACATCTTAAACACGTTCAGCGTTTCGACATAGGGCATCCGTGTGGAAATGGCGTGATACATACGCTTCGTCGATTCCGCGACGACCTTCTCCCCGCGTGAAAAATCGCTGAATCCCACTTCTGTGATAAAGACCTTTTTGTGCTTGCCCTCGTTATCCAACGCCACCTGATAGGTCTTATTGTTCTCCTCGACGAAAAAGTCCTCGTCCAGAGCTTCTTTGTTCCATACGTAGGGGTGCCAGGAGAGAATGTCGAAATAATCGTCGGGATCTAGGGAAGCGGTATCGCTCGTTTCCGAGGAATAGAAATACCCGAATTCGCCGCTGAAAATATTGTCGTAGATCGCCTGTAAAAACCAGGCGTTAGAGGGTCGGCTGTTTTCCAGGTTGCTGTTTCCCAGTCCCAGCGGCTCGGTCAGACCGCCCATGACGCTCTGCGCTTCGGGATTGGCGTCGTGAATGGCGCGGGTGGCGTAATAGAGCATATCCGTCGCGATCTCCGCCATTTCCGACGCGGTAAAATATGTTTTATCATAAGCGTTAAACATGAAATCGGGGTTGTTCAGCTCGTTGTCGATCTCCCAATATAGAACTTCGGGGAACTCCGAAACGAGATTGTACCAGGAGGTATAATAATCGTCCAGCCACAGAATATAATCGCTGCCTTTCACCATGTTGCGCTTTACTTTTCCGACGCTCGACAGACCGCCGTTGAAATTATGATGATTCATGCCGATATTGACGATGTCGTATTTCAGGCACTCTTCGAGGGCGAGGTGCATTCTTTCGCACTCTTCCTCGTTCATCGTATCCTTGTCCTTCATCAGCGCGGTAAAGTGCATCCAATGCCGCACCGTTTTGCACCCGAGGTTGTTTATCAGCGCGATGTCCGCTTCTATATCCCCGTTTTCAAACGGCGAGCCCCAATAGGTGCGCCCTTCCAAAAGATAGCACATCCCGTAAAGATAGCTTTGGTCCCCGATTCCGTGTTCCGTATCGAGCGGAATTTCCTCGGCGGAATGGGCAGAATTTTTCCCCGATTCGCTCGCGGAATCGCGGGGCTCGGGAGCGCCGCAGGCACAGAGCGCAAAGGCGATGCCCGCCAGCAGCAGCGCGGCAAACTTTCTCTTTTTCATGCTTTCCTCCATTTTTCCCTTTCTTTATTCCTTGATTTTATCGAAACGCCTGTTTTCTCTTTTGCAGCTCTGTTTTTCAAAATCGCTTTTTCCTCACGCCTTTCGGCGGAAACTCATTTTTCGTCGACGAGCACACTAAGACTTCCGCTTCCTCCCGCTATCTTCTGATAGGAATACGCCTTATTTTTGGGAGCGCCGTTGATGCAGTAGCCCTTTTCGTCGATATTCAGCGGATCGGAAGTCTTGTCGCACGGGGTATAGGCGCGCGTCGGGTCGGGGTCGTGGACCAGCCCAAAGTAAAGATAATTGGGACCGTCCCAGTTGTTCTTTTTGCCCGTGTCGTACAGCTTGAAAATATTTGCCGTTTCCACATAGGGCATGGATTTGAGGGCGTCGTACATCTGTTCCATAAATTCGATCGATTTCTCCTCGCCGCCGATGGAATCGTCGTTCCAGCCGATCTCCGTAAAGAAAACTTTTTTATGTTTTCCCTCGTTTTTGAGGATGATCTCGTAATATTCGTTATTGATATCGATGAAATTCTGCTTGTTGAAATTGCTCATATACGGATGCCAGCAGGCGATCTCAAAATAATCGTCGGCATTTTTCGAGGCGGCGGACGGCTCCTCCTTGCCGTAAAAATACCCGTACTCCCCGCTTGCGATATTGTCGTAGAGCATTTGAAGGAAGCTTGCGGTGTTTCCTCTTCCCAGTCCCGTCGGCTCGGTCAGACCGCCCATGACGCTCTGCGCCTCGGGATTGGCGTCGTGAATGGCGCGGGTGGCGTAGTAGAACATATCCGTCGCAATCTCCGCCATCTGCCTGACGCTGTACGCGGACGATCCCTTTTCGCCGCCGTCTGTCATGAAGTCGGGGTTGTTCACTTCGTTGTCGATCTCCCAATATAAAACTTCGGGGAACTCTCCCACCAGCGTTTTCCAGGAGGTATAATAATCGTTCAGCCACTGCACATAGTCGCTGCCCTCGGACACGTCGCGGGCGAAAGGCTTTGCCGTCGTCGAAGACTTGCTCTTGGTGGTACAAAAATTATGGTGATTCATTCCGATATTCACCATTCCCGCCTTTTCGCATTCCGCGAGGAGGGCGTGCATATTTTCCGTCGCCGCGTTATTCTCTTTCAGCGTTGCGGGACTGCTCATGAAATGCGTGAAATGCATCCACTGCCGCACCGTCCTGACGCCGAGATTTTTCATCAGTTCCACTTCCTTTTCAATATCGAGCGATTCGGCGCTCCGCTCCTCCATCAAATAGCACATTCCGTAAAGCAGCGATTGATCGGCGATGCCGTGCCGCGAATCCAAAGGGATTCCCTTTTCGCCGCAGGCGCCCGCGCAGGCCACGAGTCCCGCGACAGCCAGGCAGACCGTTTTTCTCAATTTTAAGAACAAATCCATTTTTTTCCTTCCTCCGTCATCTCTATATTTTCCCGCCCGATTTCCTCGGACGCTTCGGGCAGTTATAAAATAATCGAATAAAAAAAGGTTGTCAAGCGGATTTCCGCAAGACAACCTGATTACAATATATATCGCTGAAATTCAAAATTTTTTAAGAGCTTTTGTTTATTTTTTCATATTGTTTTTTTCTTGCAATCCCCCTTTTCCGCCCGCCTCTTTTTGTCGGCGGGCCTTTGTTTGAGGTACGTTTGTCTATGCGATTTTCCCGAAAAAAGCCCGGGGAAAATTCTGTTTTTCGGTCAGGAAAATTTATCTTTTTCTATATCCCGGGCGTCCTCCGCTCTCTTTTGCTGCATTTGCTTGGGCGTAATGCCCATCACTTCCCTGTATTTCGTGCAGAACTGCGCCACCGAGGAAAAGCCGCAGTCCGCCGCGATTTCCTTGATGAGATATTTGTTCGATTTGAGCATATCGTTCGCCGCGTCGATGCGCTTTTGCAGAATAAAATCGTTGACTGTCATTTCGAATTTTTTGACAAACATTTTCCGAAAGTGGTCGTAGCTGTATCCCGCCATCTGCGCCAACTTTCTGACGTTGATATTCTCCCGGTAATTCGCGGAAATGTAGCCCACGATATTGTCGAAATTATGATTGACGGCGACTTCCTTGCTGATTTCGCTGCGATTGACGAGTTTGACGGCAATGATCGTGCAGAACAGATTGATCAGCTGATAGGAAAAGGTCGTCCAGTGCTTGGTTTCGTAATAAATCTTTTCGAGATACTCCTGTATGCCGTAATCCGCCTCGTCGAACAATCCCTCCGAAAGCGCGATGTCGCCGTACAGTTCGAATCCGATATACAGAACTTCCGTTCCCTTTTTACCGTGTTCGATGTGCTTCACGTCGGGCGCGCAGACCATAAAAGTGTCCTTTTTGAAATGATACTCCTTCTTGCTGAACGATACGGCGCCTTCCCCCTCGCAGTAATAAACGATCTCATAGCAGGGATGAGAATGTTCCACTCCGAAATAATCGTCCTCATAAGAATGCTTGATGCAAAAAAGCAGATTAGAGGTAATCATTTTTGTACCCCCCCCCCGCCTGATTTAAACAAATCATATTTTTTCCTCCTTTGTGTTGCACGCTTTTCTTTTGAGAAACGGACATTTTTCGCCCCGTCGTTATCGGCATTATAGCATATCCGAAAATGTTTTGCAACGGAATCGGGATTTTATTTTTTCGATTTTCGGATTTTTTTCCCTTCCTCTTTTTCCCAAAATTTTCACCTCCGATTTTTTGAGGAGCAAAAACGCCCGTCGGGTCCCCCCGAACGAGCGCTTTCTTCGCCGCGTAATTTATTTTTTCTTCCGCCCGCAATCGCAGAGGCGAGTCGTTCCGTCCCTGCGTTTTTCCGCACGCCTTCCGAGCGTTTTTCTCTTCCCGAAGGTATGCTTTTCCCGCGCGTTCGTTCCTCTTTCCCGCGCCGCCCCTCGCTTTTACGCCCCTTTTCTCCTTTCCTGTCCCCTCCGTTTTCTCACGCCCTGCGCCTTTGTTCGTCTTTTTTAGAGAATTGCCCCTTCTCTTCCCCGCTTTTCTTTCCACGCGTTCTCATTCCTCTCGCGTCTATTTTCACTCTTTTCAAAACTCTTTTTCCGAGCCTTTTCCCGCCTTGTGCTTCTTTCAGGCCCTTTCTTCCCTTACGCCTCTTTCCATTTCATTTTTTCTTCCGTTTTCTTCTTCATTTTTTCTTCCGTTTTCTTCCCGACTTCCCGCGATTTTTTTATTCGTCGCAACCCTGCCCTATTCTAACCGCCTTTACTCTCTGAGGCGCGGCTCTTCCATAAAGGGCATTAAAACGGAGTTCTGCACGTACAGATACTCCTCTTTGATGCGGATACTATCTTCCTCCCGCTCTAAATAGCGCGAACTCTTTTGCAGAGCCACGGGGAAATCTTCCCCGAACGTTTTTCCGAAACGTTTTTCGTATTCCGCGAGAGAAACGCCGTATCTTGTACGAAGCGCGAGCATGATAAATTCGAATTTGGCGTCCGCTTCCGATACCTCCTCGCAGGTGACGGCGGGGAAAAAGCCGGAAATCAGGCACTTCATGTATTCGTCGAGATCAAACGTATTCGTAAAGCGCTTTCCTTTCATGAACGAACTAGCCGCGACGCCGACGCCGATATACTCCCCGCGGCGCCAATAGTTGAGGTTGTGCCGGCTCTCGTATCCGGGAAGGGCAAAATTCGAAATCTCATAGCGCTCGTACCCCTTTTCTTTCAGGAGTTTTCTTCCGAAATCGTACAGATCCGCCACCTCGTCGGAGTCGGGCAGTTCGCCGTTGAGATAATCGGTATAGATAGGCGTGCCGTCCTCCACGGTCAACGCGTACATGGAGATATGTTTGGAGCCGCAGGCCGCCGCAAGTTCTATCGTTTTTTTAACGTCGTCCGCGGTCTGATTTTTTAACCCCAGCATGACGTCGGTGCTGAAATTCTCCCCTTGCAGGAGTTTGGTCGCATAGACGTAATCCCGCGCGTTGTGAATGCGCCCCAAATCTTCCAGCTGTTCGTCTACGGCGGTCTGCAAACCGATCGAATAGCGGTTGATGCCCGCCTCCCGATAGGTCTTCACCTTATTTTCGCCGATGGTGCCCGGATTGAGTTCCAGCGTCACTTCCGCGTTTTTCGCGAGATGAAAACACTTTTTCACCTGATTCATCGCGCCGAGGATGAGTTTGGGCGGAATGTACGAGGGCGTTCCGCCGCCGAAATATACGGAGTCGAAGGTATAGTCTTTAAGTTCCTCGCCGCGCATTTTCAATTCTTTGTAAAGACACGCCATATACGCTTCCGCGTATTCGATCTTATCGGGAAAGGACACAAAATCGCAATAACTGCACTTGTGTCTGCAAAAGGGAACGTGTATATAAATCCCCGCCATAATTTCTCCTTGAATGTTTCTCGGCTCTTTTACCGCCTTTTTGCGCGCCGCATCTCACTTTTAACGCGAACGCCTCTTCGCGCCGTTTTCCGTCGCTCAAAACCCGACGGCGGCGCCTTCGCCGTCCCACTGATAGACGGACAGATCCACGGTGAAATCTTCTTTCACCTCGATTCCCTCCGCCTGCAACATAGCCGCCTGAATTTCCCTGCCGCCGAACGCGAACGCGGGCGCAAGCGCGCCGAAGCGATTGAGAACGCGGTGACAGGGAATCACGCCGGGCTCGGGATTGACGTGCAGGGCGTATCCCACCTGCCTCGCCATGCGCGGGGCGCCCAGCATCATCGCTATCTGCCCGTACGTAACCACTTTTCCGTACGGCACCTGTTTCAAAAGCGCGTATACGCGCCCGAAAAAGGACTCCGACATATTTTTCCTCCGTATTTTCCGAGCGTTTCCGCGCTCCCCTTCCCTTCGTTTCCCGCCGCGGCACGACCGTATAATGCCATAGCCGCATACCTGCCCCCGCCATTTTTAAGGGCGTTAATCTTTATTTGTTTTGAGAATCTCCATGAACACTTCGGACGGAACCTCGACGCTGCCCACCTGCCGCATACGTTTTTTGCCCTCTTTCTGCTTTTCGAGGAGCTTGCGCTTTCTCGTGACGTCGCCGCCGTAGCACTTGGCGAGCACGTCTTTGCGCATCGCCTTCACCGTTTCGCGCGCGATGATCTTGCCGCCGATCGCCGCCTGCACGGGCACCTCGAACATCTGACGGGGGATGGCCTCTTTGAGATTCTCGCAGAGCGTTCTGCCCCGCTCGTAAGCTCTGTCCTCGAAAACGATGGTAGAGAGGGCGTCGCAGATCTCTCCGTTCAACAAAATATCCAGCTTCACGAGTTTGGAACGCTCGTACCCCGCGATCTCGTAATCGAAACTCGCGTATCCCTTCGTGCGGGATTTGAGTCCGTCGAAAAAGTCGTAGACGATCTCGTTTAAGGGCAGCGTATATTCCAGCTTCACCCGCCGCTCGTCGAGATAGGTCATGTTCTTGAACACCCCCCGTTTTTCCTTGCACAAATCCATGACGGGTCCCATATAGTCGGGCGGGGTATAAATTTCCGCTTTGACGATAGGCTCCTCCATATACTCGATATCCGAAGGATCGGGCAGATGGGAGGGATTGTCCACATAAAACTCGCTGCCGTCCGTCTTGTGCACGAGATAGCTCACCGACGGCGCAGTGGTGATGATGTCGAGATTGAACTCCCGCTCGATGCGCTCCTGAATGATCTCCATGTGCAAAAGTCCCAAAAAGCCGCAGCGGAAACCGAAGCCCAAAGCGACGGAAGTATCCGGCTCGAAGATGAGCGAAGCGTCGTTGAGCTGCAATTTGAGAATGGCGTCCTTCAAATCGTTGAAGCGGCTGCCGTCGAGCGGATAAATGCCGCAGAACACCACGGGCTGCACCTTTTTATATCCGGGCAGCGGCTCTTTCGCGGGACGGAGCGCAAAGGTGACGGTGTCGCCCACCGCGACGTCCTGAATGGACTTTATGGAAGCGGCGATATAGCCGACTTCGCCCGCCGCGAGTTCCGCCTTGGGCAGGAGTCCGGGCGCGAACGCCCCCACTTCCGTGACGTCGTACACGACGTCGGACAAAAAGGTCTTGATTTTATCCCCCACCTTCACTTTGCCGTCTTTGAGCCGTACAAAGAGGATGACGCCCTTGTAATTATCGTAATAGCTGTCGAAAATCAACGCTTTCAAAGGCTTTTCCGTATCGCCGTCGGGCGCGGGGAAATATTTGGCGATCGCTTCCAGAAGGTCGTCGATATTCGTGCCCTCTTTGGCGGAAACGCAGGGCGCATAGCTCGCGTCCAGCCCGATGACTTCCTCGATTTCCTTCTTCGCCTCGTCCACGCGGGCGCTGGGAAGGTCTATCTTATTGATGACGGGCAGGATTTCCAGATTGTTTTCGAGGGCGAGATAGACATTGGCAAGCGTCTGCGCCTCCACCCCCTGCGTCGCGTCCACGACGAGGATCGCCCCCTCGCACGCCGCCAAAGAACGACTGACTTCATAGGTGAAGTCCACGTGTCCCGGCGTGTCGATGAGGTTGAACTCGTATTCCTGCCCGTCCTTCGCCGTATAATACATCCTGACGGGAGTCAGCTTGATCGTGATGCCGCGCTCCCGCTCGATGTCCATGCTGTCGAGGAGCTGCTCCTCCATATCCCGTTTGGACACCTGCCCCGTGCGCTCGATCAGCCTGTCCGCGAGCGTCGATTTGCCGTGGTCGATATGCGCAATGATACAAAAATTTCTCAGATTCGAATTGGGTTTCGCCATAATGTTTCCTATTTTATACAAACATACGTTCGGAATTATTTTCCAAAATGCGTTTAAACGCCTTTAAAAGGCTCTCGGCGAAGAAAAAGCGCTTTGCCCGACTCTTCCCCCGACGAAAGCGTTGCCGCGCCGTAAAGCGCCGATAAATCCTCTTTTTAAACGTCGAGATTAAACAGCTCGATAAACGCCCGAAGCGCGTAGGGAATCTGCGCGTTTTTGGGCAGCACCATGCCGACGGAACGCGCGGGCAGCGCGGGGTCGGTCTTGATTTCGTACATGGACTTGTCCGCGAGGCGGTGCAGCGCGTATTCCCGGGGGATACAGCCGACGCCCATGCCGCGGATGACGAGGCGTTTCATCAGATCCCAGCTGCTGATTTCGATGGCGGGCTTCAAATCGATGCCGATCGTTTCCAAAAAGGTGGAGAGCGAACGGCGGGCGCCCGTGTGCGGTTCCAGCATGATGAGCGGATATTCCTGCAATTTTGCGAGGGGAACGACGCCCTCGGTCAGTTCGAGGTGCTTTTCATTGGTGACGAATATGTCGGTGAGGCGCATACAGTTGCCGTATACGCTGAGGTCGGGATCCACCGCGATGGGAAGATTGACGAAGCCGATGTCGCACTTGTTGCTTTTGAGTCCTTCCAGCGTGCGCGGGGAAATGTCGGATAACAGCTCTATTTTTACGCCCGGAAATTTCTCGTGATATTCCACGATTTTATCCGCGAGGAAATATTCGAAGATCGTATCCGAAGCGCCGATGCGAATGGTGCCCGTGGCGGAGGTGTTCAATTGCTCTATCATGCTTTCCGCTTCCTCCAAGAGGAAAAGCGCCTGTTCCACTTTGGAAAAGATCAGTTTCCCCCCCTGCGCGGACAACTCCATACCGCGATGCGTGCGGTTGAAAAGGGAAATTCCCAGCTGATTTTCCAGTTGTTTTATCGACTGCGAAACGGCGGGCTGAGAAATGTACAATTCCTCCGCCGCCTTCGTCAGACTCCCGCATTTCGCCACCGTGTAAAATACCCTGTAAAGTTCCAGATTCGCCATACTACACCTCTGTTTTTCCCGCCGTAAAACGTTTTAAAGCCCTCTTTCAAAAACGCCCCGGGCAAACTTTTCTCTCGTTTTTCTCGTTGTTTTCTCTCGTTTTTTCGATTCTTTTTCTTATTTACCCACGCAAAATTTGGAAAAAATCTCCTCGATGATCGCTTCCGAAGCCGTTTCTCCCGTGATTTCCCCCAGCGTTTCCCACGCCGTCTTTACGTCTATGCCTACGAGATCGAGCGGCTCTTTCCCGCAGGCGGCGACCGCCCGTTGCAACGCCTCTCCCGCGCGTTTGAGGGCGTCGTAATGCCTCTCCTCGACGAGAAACGCGGCGTCCTCCCCGCGCGGACCGAAGCTCTTTTCGTATAAAAGCTCTTTCAGTTCGGCAATGCCCTCCCCCGTGAGGGCGGAAGTGAGCACGTCCGCGTCCGTGGGCGTTTCGTCTTTCGTCAGATCGATTTTATTGAAGATCTTGACGAGCGGCTTTTCCCGCGCGAGTTCCAAAACCCGCGCGTCCTCTTCGTCCGTGCCCGCCGCCGAATCCGCGACAAAGACGACGACGTCCGCGCCGCGCACGATGTTTTCCGCTCTTTCGATGCCGATGGACTCTATTCTGTCGCCGCTCTCGCGCACGCCCGCCGTGTCGTAGAGATTGAATTTTGTCCCCCCGATCTCGACGACTCCCTCCACAGCGTCCCGCGTCGTACCCGCAATTTCGGACACGATGGCTTTCTCATAGCCGAGCAATCTGTTTAAAAGCGAACTTTTGCCCGTGTTCGGCTTGCCGCAAATGGCGACCGTGACGCCCGATTTTATCTTTTTTCCCTTCGCGTACCCCGCCGCCAGGACGGACACCTCGGCGCGTATCTTCGCAAGCCCTTTGCGAAGTTCGTCAATTTCCCGCTCTTCGAGGTCCTCCTCGGGATAGTCGACGGAGGCGTCTATTCCCGCCAGAAGCTCTTTCAATTCCGCTTGCAGGGCGCGGACTTTCTCCGTGAGTTTTTCGCTGTATAAGAGATAGCCCGCTTTGACCTCGGCTTCCGACTCGCCGTTGATCATGTCGGCGATGCCCTCGGCGGACGCCAGAGAGAGCTTGCCGTTGAGAAAGGCGCGCTTGGTGAACTCCCCCTTTCCCGCGCTCCTCGCGCCGAGAGAAAAGGTGCGCTTCAAAATCCCGCGCGCGATGCTCTCCCCGCCGTGGCACTGAAACTCCACCACGTCCTCGCCCGTATAGCTGTAAGGGGCCTTGAAATAGACGCACAGACCGTAATCGGTAAACGTGCCGCAGTCGATCGCGCCGGGATAGAGGCGATAGGGCTCGAAATCGGAAACCGCGGTTTTTCCCGCGGGAGAGAACATTTTTTCCGCGATGGAAAGCGGACTCTTTCCGCTGACGCGGACGATGGCAACTCCGCCTTTTCCCGGCGCAGTGGCAATAGCAGATATATTTTCTTCAAGCATAAACGCCGCCTCCCGATCGCGTCCGTCCTTTCGTTTTTCTAACAGCAGTTATAACTGAAATTTATAATTAATCCTATTATATCACACTAATTTTGCCCTGTAAATCATTTCGCGCCCCTTTTGCACAAAAAAAGACGGAAATTATAACTTTCGCTTATTTCCGTCTTTTGGTCTATTCCGTTTAAAAAGCTCGTCTTTCGCTCAGCCGAACAAGTCGTCGCCCCCCGAGCCGCCGCTAGTCCCCGAAGGATTCGAGCCGCCTGTGCCGTCCGCGGAGTTCCCTTTGTCGGAAGAATTTTTCCCCGACGAGGAACCGGAGGCAAATTCGGAGAAGGGATCGTCCGGCGCGCTCTTCTGCCCGCCCGGCGGGTTATTATTCTGTCCGTAGCCGTCAGGAGGTTGATTGTAGGGATTTCCCCCGTACGGATTCTGACTGTAAGGTCCTTGATTGTACGGTCCGCGGTTATACGGATTCCCGTAAGGATTCTGCTGTTGACGGCGCATAAATTCCTCGCGCTTGGCGCGCATATAGGCGTCGTAGTCTATCGCCTTATTATTCCGAAGCACGAACACCGCGACGTATCTCGAAGCGGGAACTAACAGCGCCAGCCAGGAGATGAGCAGGTATCCCCGCGCGTAGTATTTCTTGTAAAGCCCCATCAGGAGGATAAAGAGCATGATGGTGTAAGCGAGCTGGGCGATGGAAACGATGAAATCGCTGAAATAGTAATAATTGCGAACGTACATGGCGAAGCCCGTCAGACCCGGCCACTGCGGACTGCCCGATTCGTTCTGAATCATGTCGCCCGCATACGTCGTGTAGAGCATGATTTTCGCCGCAACCGTCGCCGCGCAGACCACCACCGCCAGAATTTGGGCGAGCATGGTATAAAGCCCCGCCCTCTTCATCTTTCTGCCGAAAATGTTACACGTCCCCGCCAGCTTTCCCATATACCAGATATTGACGAAGGGCACGAACGCCAGCCATTTGTTTTTCAGGCTTCTGTTTTTTGCCATCTTGTACATACCTACGCCCTGCAAGACAAACAGCGCCAGCCAGATCCCCAGCCCGATGAAAACACAGCCATACAGAAGGCGGCCGCTCACCGCGCCTTTCGCAAACAAGAGTCCGAAAAACAAAACCACTTGATAAATTTCGAAAATTTCCATTCTTACTCCCGAACGCCCGTTCGGACGCTCTCATACCCGCTCCGATTTTCCCCGTTCATTTTTTAAATTCTCCCGTTTTCCCCGAGTATGTATTTCTGCGCGGCGCCGCCGCACAAACGAAAAATCAAAGATTTTAAGAGTCCTTTTGCGTAAGGCGGGGCGCGAGTCGGGCGAACACAGCGGCGTATTGCCAAAAGTCGCCAAAGGCTTGATTTTCGCGTCCCGTGCACAGACTCCTACAAGATAAAGTTTATTTTAACAAAAGACGAAAGCTCTTTGCCGCAAGCGCGAAAGAACTTTAAAAGCGCCTCCTGCGGCGGGAGGTCCCTTCGGGAAGCGCCGCACAAAAGAACGGCCCTCTCTCCCCGTACCTTTACGTCGAAACATTTAAACAGGCTTTCGAGAATTTCAAGGACACGCCCTATGTACGTATTATACGACGACCAAAGACAGGACGAGGAAGCCTACGGCTATCGCAAGACCGATCCCGATCACGATCGCCGCCGGAACGAATCCCGATTTGCGATTGAGAGAATTTCTGCCGCCTTTTTTATTGACAAAAAATTTCGGCTCGGCGTTTTTTTGCAGCAAAGCGCCGCAGGCGTACCACGCTTTTCTCTCGACGAGCGTTCCCGACACCATATCGTTGACCACAAAGGACGCGGCGACGTCCCCGCGCGCGTTCTCGGGGAAGCTGCGCATATGGAGCATCCGTTTTCCGAAATAGAGAAACGCCGCCACGATGCATACGGCGCCGAGGAGATAGAACATCACCTGTACGACGGCCTGATAAATGGCGCTGTTTGCTCCCTCTCCCGCCGCCAGCAGATTGATGCCCAATACCCAGGAAGCGAAAAAATTATTGGCAAAATGCGCCGCCATCGAAACGAAAATATTTTTCGTTTCCACAAAGAGGAATCCGACGACTATCCCCACGATGAACTGATAGATAAACTGTTCGTACGAGCCGTGCGCGAGCGCAAACATCAAGGCGGAAAGCACCACAGCCGGTACCTTTCCGAATTGCAGCAATCCCTTTAAAATGACGCCGCGGAACAAAAGTTCCTCGAAGATCGCAGGCAAAACGGGCATCAGCACGATGAGGAGAAGCGGATAATAGCTCACGTCTTCGGCATCTACCTGCGCCTGAGGGTCTACATTGGGTATGTTCCCGCGGAAACGGATAAAGTCGCAATTTTCCGCGAAAGACTGCGCAAGCGGCATAAGCAGAGAGCACAAGCCGAAAATGAGAACGAAAGCCATCAAAATTTCCGTTCCGCAGCCCTTTCGCACGAGAAAGCCGCCTCCGTTTATCGCGTTCGACCTGGCTGCGAGGCTCATGATCAAAACGATCAGAGCGAGTCCCGCCGCCATCAGAATGAGTTGCAGACACATCTCCGCATACTCGTCTTCGATGCGGACGCCGTTTTTTTCAAACGCCGCAAAAAGGAAAGAAAGCCCCAGATTCATCGCCCAAAAGGCGAGGAACGCCACACCCGCGTGCAGCGCGTTGAAGCTGTTGGGATTATATCGATCGTTTGCTTTCATAAAGACATATCCTCCCCGTACTCCACGCCCGCGAGCGTCAGCCCCTTGGCGGGCATCGTTTTACCCAAAAGTTCCCGTTTTCCCGTTTCAAACGCTTCGAAAAGGCTCCGTACTTCCCGCTTTTTCGAGGCGAGTTCTAAAAGTTCCCCCGTCATCGTCCTCACCATGTTATATAAAAATCCGTTTCCGCAGACGTAAATTTTCAAATCCCTGCTTCCCCAGCTCTCCGATTCCTCCACCCGCACGAAATATACCGTCCTTACGGTGGTCCTGACAGAGGAGCCCGAGGCGCAGAAGGCTTTGAAATCGTGCTCGCCCTCAAAGAGTTTCGCCGCGCTTTGCAACGCCGCGAGCTCGGGCGCGGATTCGAGGCGCACCGCATAGCGTTCCTTTAAGGGCATTTCCCTCTCCGAAACGTAGAGCGAATAGCAGTACGTCTTCCTCTTGGCGCGGCGGCTGCAATCGAAATTTTCTTCCGCCGCGCCGCCCGCAAGGACGCGGATTGCGGGCGGCAGAAAGGGATTGATGCAGTCCGGCAGCCTGCCCGGCGGGACGGTGAGCCCCTCCGCGTCGAAATGACAGATCTGCCCCGCCGCGTGCACGCCCGCGTCCGTCCTGCCGCTCGCCGTGACCCGGCAGTCGGCGCCGAGCGCCCGCCGCATTCCGTCCTCCAAAGCCTCCTGCACGGAGAGCGCGTTTTTCTGCCTTTGCCAGCCCGCGTACCCCGTGCCGTCATAGGCAATCTTCAAAACGTATCGCATGGCAAGCCTCCCTAAATGACGTTGGAGAAATAGACGCGGAGCAGAATGACGCCCGCCAGCAGTGCCCCGCACAGGAGAAACGCCCACAAATCGCGCAGGGCAAAGGTCAGTTTTTTATATTTCGTCCGCACCTTGCTGCCCGAATAGCACCTCGCGTCCATCGCGTCGCCGAGTTCGTCCGCCCGGCGGAAAGCGCTGATGAGAAGAGGAATCAACACGGGGATCACCGCCTTGATCCGCCTGATGAGTCCGCCCGATTCGAAATCCGCGCCGCGCGCCTTCTGCGCGTTCATGATCCGCCCCGTTTCGTCCGTCAAGATGGGGATGAAGCGGAGGGCGATGGACATGATGAGCGCGAGTTCGTGCACGGGAAAACGGATGAGTTTCAGGGGGAACAGCAGACTTTCGATGCCGTCCGTCAAAGATACGGGCGTAGTCGTCAGCGTGAGGATCGCCGAGCCCATGACGAGCAAAAACAGGCGCGCCGACAGGAAAATCGTATAAAAGATTCCCTCTTTCGTGAATTTGAGAAATTTCCACTGCCAGAGGATCGTTTCGCCCGAATAGAAAAACAGGTTGAGCACGGCGGTGAAGATCAAAAGAAAGACGATCGCCTTCACCGAGCGGAGAACGCTCCCTATCGGCACCCGCGACAGCGCGGCCACCAAAACGAACACGAGCGCGCACGCCGCCAGACCGTAAAAATTTTTCGCCGTAAAAACCGCCGCGATATAGACGATTAGAAAGAGGAGCTTGGTCCGCGGGTCGCACCGATGCACGACGGAATCGGCGGGATAATATTGTCCGAAAGAAACGTCACGCATTCGCGCCACCTCCCTTCTCCGTTTCTCCCGCCCCCGCAAAGGCTTTGCAAAGCGCCGCGTATTCCAGCACTTTTTCGACGAAGTTTTCCGAGGTGAAATCGGAATAAATATGCACGCCCCGCTCCTTCAACGCTGCCGCGATCTTTGCCGTAAAGGGAACGTCCAGACCGAGGGAAGCGAGCTGCTCAGGCCGCGAGAACAAACGCGCGGGAACGTCCTCCGCCACGACTTTTCCTTCGGAAAAAACCGCCGCGCGCGTACAGTTTTCACTGATCTCATCCATATCATGCGACACAATTATGACAGTTTTACACCATTCTTTGTGAATTTTGTGTAAAAGTTGCATAATTTCTCGTTTTCCGAGAGGATCTAACCCCGCCGCGGGCTCGTCCAGGACGAGAATCTGCGGCTTCGTGACGATGACGCCCGCGATCGCCACCCGGCGCTTTTGTCCGCCCGACAGTTCGAACGGGGAGCGGTCCCTGATTCCGTCATAGTCCAATCCCACCATTTCGAGGGCTTCGCGGACGGCTCTCTTCGTGTCCTCCGCGGTGAGCGGGGAGGGCGAAAAGTTCTTCAAGCCGAACGCCACGTCCGCAAACACCGTTTCGGCAAAGAGCTGGTATTCGGGATACTGAAAGACCATGCCGACCTTGCCTCTCAGTTCCCGAAAGTTTGTCTTTTTATCCGTCAAGTCGTACCCGCCTACCTCCAATCGGATTTTCGGAGGGGGCGTCTGTCCCTTTTTGAGTTTTTTCGGCCTATATTTTTTTTCGGCGGAAGGCACTTTAAGGAGGGCGTTCAAATGCTGTACGAAAGTCGATTTACCGCTCCCCGTGTGCCCGATGACGCCGAAAAATTCGCCCGTGTCGATGCGGATATCGACCCCCTTTAAAGCCTGCGAGGAAAACGGAGAGCCCGCGTTATAGGTATACGTCAGATTTTCGCACGCCACCCTGCCCTCGCCGAGCAGGGAATCGACCTGCCGTTTCTCCGTCCCTGTCCCTTCTTCCCCGTCCGAAGGCGGCGCGGGGAGCTTTTCCTCCGGCAAAGCGGCGGATATTTCCTCCGCGATCCGTTCGGGCGTAAGCGCGTCCTCAATCGCCAATCCTCCCTTTCGCAGGGCGCGGCAGAGGGCGACGGGACGGGGAAGCGCGAGATTGAACGTTTCCAAATCCTCCTCCCGGCAAAGGATCTCCGCGGGCGCGCCGTGCATGACGATCTCCCCCCGATTCATGACGACCGCCCGATCGGCAAGCAGCGCTTCCTCGGGAAAATGCGTGATGAGAAGGACGGTGATATGCTCTTTTTTATTCAGGCGAAGCACCACGTCCATCACTTCTTTCCGACCGCGGGGATCGAGCATGGCGGTGGATTCGTCGAGGATCATGATTTTCGGCTTTAAGGCGAGTACGCCCGCAATGGCGATGCGCTGTTTCTGTCCGCCCGAAAGGCGGGCGGGCGTGGAATGCCGAAATTCCGACATTCCCACCGCGTCGAGGGCAAACGCGATGCGTTCCCCGATTTCTTCGCGGGGCACGCCGATGTTCTCCGGTCCGAACGCGATGTCGTCCTCGACGATGGAAGCCACCGTCTGATTGTCGGGGTTTTGAAAGACGATGCCGACGTTTTTGCGCACTTCGAAGATATTTTTGCCGTCGCAGGCGTCTATGCCAAGCACCGTGATTTTTCCCGAAGAAGGCGACAACAGACCGTCCACGAGCCTCGCCAAAGTGGATTTTCCGCTGCCGTTATGCCCTAAAACGGCTAAAAATTCCCCTTCCTGCACGGAGAGATCGATCCCGTTTAGGGAAAAGGAGTCCTTCTCCCCTTCGTCGTATGAAAAATATACGTTTTCAAATTTGATAGCTTCCATTTTTTCTCGTTTTCCAAACGTCCGCGGCACAAGTTCCGTCTTTGCCGCGACCGCAATTCTCCGCGCGGCGGCCTGTCCCGCACAGGCGCAAAAACACTGCCGCAATCAATTGTCTTGCGGCAATCGCTCTTCCTTCGCCCGATTTTCAGTCTTACGTTTTCGCATAAGTTTTTGTGTACTTTATTATTATAGCAAATTTCTTTTGCCATTACAATGAAAATGAGGTGAAATTATCCTTTTCCGACGATTTTTTTATCGATTTTTCTTTACGCTTTCCTTCGTCGGCTCCTTTTTGCTCCCGCTATTCCCTCCGACGCATCCCGAAAGGGATTTTTCCGAGAGCGGAATTTTCGCAAATGCTTATTTTATGTCCTACTTTACATCAAGGCACTTCCGATAACTCTATTTGTTGCGCGCGGACTAAGAAACGGGAAAAAACGCCCCGCTTCTCCCGCCGCAGGTTTCGGGCAAGCGCCGGCCTTTTCACAAAGAAACATACGCCGCTTTTTTTCCGTCCGCAGGCTCTCCGGGCGGCGCGCGATTTCTCCCCGCGGCGCGCTCGACCTCCCGGACGAAAGCGCTACCCGCATTTTTTGCGCCATAAACGCGAAAAAAAATAATTTTACACGAATTTTAACGGAATTTCTTTTGTTTTTTGGTATTTTGGTATTGACTTATGGAAAAAAAGAAAGTATAATATTACTGTATGTGAAATAGAGCGGGTGCCGGGCATGACTTTCCGCCGTAAACGGCGGGAATGTTTTTGCCTGCGCCTGACATAAACACGATATTATATAAACGGAGGCTTTTTTGATGAAAAAAATGACCATCGACGGCAATACCGCCGCATCGCACGTCGCGTATGCGTTCTCGGAAGTTGCCGCCATCTACCCCATCACTCCCTCTTCGCCGATGGCGGAGTCCGCCGACGAATGGGCTACCGCGGGCCGCACCAATATGTGGGGCCAAAAGCTCAAAATCGCGGAGATGCAGTCGGAAGGCGGCGCGGCGGGCGCCGTTCACGGTTCCCTTTCCGCAGGCGCGCTCACTACTACCTATACGGCGTCGCAGGGTCTGCTCCTGATGATCCCCAATATGTATAAGATTTCGGGCGAACTTCTGCCCATGGTCATGCACGTATCCGCTCGTGCGCTCGCGGCGCATTCGCTGAACATCTTTGGCGATCATTCCGACGTCATGGCCTGCCGTCAGACGGGGTATGCGATGATCGCGTCTTCGTCCGTGCAGGAAGCGATGGATCTCGCTCTCGTGGCGCACCTTGCCACGCTCAAATCCAGCGTGCCCTTCCTCCACTTCTTCGACGGATTCAGAACTTCCCACGAATATTCCAAAGTGGACGGTTTCGACGAAGCAAACGACTATGCGGAGATCAAGGCGATTTTCGATAAGCTGGGGATGCAGAAGTACGTGGACGAGTTCAAAGCCCGCGCCCTCAATCCCGAACATCCCATTCAGAAGGGCACCGCGCAGAACGGCGACACCTATTTCCAAAACAGAGAAACCGCGAACGCCTACTATCAGGCGGTCCCCACAATCGTCAAAGAAATGATGGAAGCCGTATCCGCTTATACGGGCAGAAGCTATCACCTCTTCGATTACGTGGGCGCGCCCGACGCGGAAGAAGTCATCGTCGTCATGGGCTCGGGCGCGGAAACCATCGAGGAATCCGTCAACAAGCTCAACGCGCAGGGCAAGAAATACGGCGTCTTGAAAGTGCGCCTGTACCGTCCCTTCGACGCGACCGCGTTCGTGGACGCGATCCCCGCTTCCTGCAAAAAACTCGCCGTCCTCGACAGGACCAAGGAGCCCGGCTCCCTCGGCGAGCCTTTATATCTCGACGTATGCGCCGCGCTTCTCGAAAAGGGCAGGGCGAACGTCAAAGTATACGGCGGCAGATACGGACTCGGCTCCAAGGAATTCACCCCTACCATGGTGCTTTCCGTCTACAAGAATCTCGAAGCGAAAGAGCCGAAAAACCACTTCACCGTGGGCATTTACGAGGACGTCACGAACACCTCTCTCGATTTTTCGGAAAAACTCGACGCGGCGCCCGCAGGCTCCACTTCCTGTAAATTCTACGGACTTGGCTCCGACGGTACGGTGGGCTCCAATAAGAACACCGTCAAGATCATCGGCGATCACACCGACAAGTACGTGCAGGCGTATTTCTTCTACGATTCCAAAAAATCGGGCGGCATCACCGTTTCGCACCTCCGTTTCGGGGACAAGCCCATTCAGTCCGAATATCTCATCGACGCGGCGGACTTCATCGCCTGTCACAATCCTTCCTACGTCACCCGTTACGACATGGTATCCGACCTCAAAGAGGGCGGCGCGTTCCTGTTGAACTGCGAATGGACGAGCGTGGAAGCGCTCGAAAAAGAGCTTCCCGCCAAAATGAAGAATATTCTCGCCAAGAAGCACGCGAAACTGTACGTCATCGACGCCATCAAGATCGCGGGAGAACTGGGACTTCGCGGCAAGACGTCCACCATTTTGCAATCGGCGTTCTTCTGCATCAATCCTCAGATCATGCCCTATGAGAGCGCGGATAAAAACGACAAGAACACCGCCGTGGCGCTGATGAAATACATGGCGTACAAGTCCTTCTCCCGCAAGGGCGACGCCATCGTGCAGATGAACTACAACGCCATCGATTCCGCAAAGGAAAACCTCGTGAAAATAGACATTCCCGCTTCCTGGGCGACCACCTCGGAAGGCGCGGAAATGGTGAAACTTGCGGACAACGACTATTTCAAGAACGTCGTGGCGCCCATACTCGCGCTCGAAGGCGACAAACTGCCCTCCTCCGCGTTCAACGCCGACGGCTCCGTACCTACGGGTACGACCAAGTTCGAAAAACGCGGCGTCGCCGTTCTCGTTCCCGAATGGAATATCGACAAGTGCATTCAGTGCGCGCAGTGCTCTTTCGTCTGCCCGCACGCGACCATTCGCCCCTATCTCGTCGCCGAAGGCACTTCCGCGCCCGCCGATTTCAAGACGAAACCCGCTTTGCAGGCGAAAGGCTACGGATTCCGCATTCAGGTTTCCCCGCTCGACTGCATGGGCTGCGGCGTCTGCGCGGACGTCTGCCCCGTCAATCAGAAAGCGGGCAGCGACGCGGCGAAAAACGGCACGAAAGTCGATCCCGCAAACCGCGCCCTCAATATGGTTCCCCTGGAAACCATCGCGGCGAGAGAAGCCGCCAATTGGGACTACGCGCAGGAACTTCCCTACGCGCCCGCGGACGTCATCGCAAAGATGGCGGACGTCAAAAAATCTCAGTTCTCTCAGCCTTTGTTCGAGTTTTCGGGCGCCTGCGCGGGCTGCGGCGAAACCCCTTACGTCAAAGTGCTTACGCAGCTTTTCGGCGACAGAATGATCATCGCCAACGCGACGGGCTGTTCCTCCATTTACGGCGGTTCTTCCCCCACCTGCCCCTATACGGTGAACAAAGAAGGTCACGGCCCCGCCTGGGCGAACTCCCTCTTCGAGGACAACGCGGAATACGGCTACGGCATGAGCCTCGCATACAAGGCGAGAAGACTTGCGCTGAAAGACAAGGTAGCCGCTTTGGCCGAAAAATGGAACGCATGGGCGGAAGGCAAAGCCGCCTGCGAAAACTGGATCGCCAATCTCGACGACGCGAAAGGCAGCAAAGCCGCGGCGGCGGAACTGGTGAAATGCCTCGAAGACTGCAAGGACTGCGGCTGCGACTGCGACGAACTCGCCAAAGAAATCTATAAAGACAAAGATTGCCTCGTCAAAAAATCCTTCTGGATCCTCGGCGGCGACGGCTGGGCATACGACATCGGCTACGGCGGACTCGACCACGTCATCGCTTCGGGCGAGGACGTCAACATCCTCGTGCTCGACACCGAAGTGTATTCGAATACGGGCGGTCAGGCGTCCAAAGCCACTCCCATCGCGGCGGTTGCGAAGTTCGCGGCGGGCGGCAAGAGAGTGAAGAAGAAGGACCTCGGCATGATCGCCGCCACTTACGGATACGTCTACGTCGCGCAGTGCTCCATGGGCTCGGACAAAGCGCAGTTCGTCAAGGCGTTGAAGGAAGCGGAAGCTTATCACGGTCCCTCCATTATCATCTGCTACGCGCCCTGCATCAACCACGGCATCAACATGGGCAAATCCCAGACCGAGGAAAAGAACGCGGTGGACTGCGGATACTGGCAGCTTTACAGATATAATCCCGAGCTTGCCGAAAAGGGCGAAAATCCCTTCACGCTGGATTCCAAGGATCCCACGGGAGATTATCAGGCGTTCCTGCAAGGCGAAGTCCGCTACGCTTCCTTGAAGAAGACGGAGCCCGCCCTCGCGGAAGAGCTGTATAAGGAAACGGAAGAAGCCTCCAAAGAGCGTCTTGCCGGCTATAAAAAGATGGCGGGCAAATAATTTCTTTTCAGACTGCACTCAAAAATCCCCGACGGAAAATTCCGTCGGGGATTTATTTATGCGCTCAAACGCTCCTTTTAGCCGAGAGCGATAAAGGAAAGCGCCCTTTCCCTCGCCTCTGACGGAGGGAATAAAACGCCCCGCGGGTTATCGATGGATAACCCGCGGGGAAGATTTAAAAAACGGACCGCGCTCCCGCCTTCTTTTCGGCGCTCGGAAAGCCCGCCTATCACTCTTTGCGCAACGCCTTATTCGTGGACGAACAGGATATTTGACTCCACCACGTCCTGCATCAGCTTCACCATCTTCTTTTCCAAAGCGGTTTGGGAACAATGGGCGCCGACCGCATAGACGCAGAGGGAAACGAATCCTCCCCGCACGAAGGCAAACGCCTCTTCCGACTTATATCTGCATCGGAACTTTTGGGTGAGCAGCCGAAGCGCGCTTTCGATCGCCTCGCTTATGTAGCATTTGAAAGCAAACGTCAGATACGAATTCTTTTCCGCGTCGATTTCCCTGATCAAAAAGCTATTCTCTTGCACGCATTCCACGACGCCGTGCAGCAGCTTTTTCAAAAATGCCGTCAACCCGTTTTTGGGGTCGCCGCAGTCCGACATTTCCCCGCACGACTCCCGTACCCGATCGCTGAAATCCTTAAAAAGGTCGTTCAGCAGATCGCATTTGTCCTTATAATGGGTGTAAAAAGTGATACGGCTGGTGGAAGAGCGATCGCAGATCTCTTTTACGCTTATCTGCTCGAAAGGCTTTTCCCTTAACAGCTCTGCCAAGGTTTTTTTGAGTTCTCTTTTTGTCTTTACGATTCTTTTGTCTTCTTTCATCTCTTTTCTATATCTCTCCTAACCCGAAAGAACCGAGCGCCCTTTCGTTTTTTCCCTGCCGTATACGCCGTATCCCCGCGGCGGCTAAATTTTAAAATTCATGGAAGACTTATTCTGCGTGGAGTTGAAGATCACTTTCGGATGGCTTTTGATCAGCGCCCCCACTTCGTCCGCATACAGCGCGGGGATGGGGAAACGAACGGATCTGCCCTTCGTATCGTCGAACTGCACCATGACCTCTCCGCACACGCGCACGTATTCGAACTGCATTTTAGCGGTACGAACTTCGCTCCACGAAAAAACTTTGGCTCTGCCCAAAGTTCCGCGGCAATAAATCCTTTCCCCGGAAAGTTCCACCTTCCAACGGAAACATCTGACGATCCAATAGGTGGCGGCACAAAGAAAAACGCTCCCCAAGGCGAAGCCGTAGAGAATATCTCCCCGCGTCTTTTCCAGCGCCGCGCAAAGGCAGACGATCCCTCCCACGGCGTAAGCCGTATAGGCGATCCATCTCGAAATGGGAGCGAGCAGGACGACGAAACGCCCCTCCCCCGATTTTTCCAAACGCACGCTTCCCGTTTTATCCCGCCTCGAACGGATCACCAATATGACGATCAGTTCCAGGAGAACCGCCATCGTAGAAATAATTTTCGTAATCATCTTCTTGCAGACGTTCCCTCCTCCATCGGAAAGCACATAGAAAACCGCTTTCCGTTATTATATCTCATTTTCGAAGTTTTGTCAATATCGTATCCGACAATTTTCGACTTTTTTGCAAAATTTATCCGTTTTTATTCGATAGACGCAGCCCTGCCCTGCGCGCTCTTTCAAAGCGTTTACTCTCCGCGAATCTCCGCGGGAGAGAGTTCGGAAATTTTTAAGTTGCGTACGCTGCCTTGCCGCAGGGCAAAAAGCGTGTCGTGCTCCGCCTTCGTATAAAAACGAAAACTCAGCGCGGCGCTTCCGCCCACGAATATCTCCACCGCCGTGCCGTCTATAAAGACGTCGAAGAAAAATTCGTCCCCGTCCACCGCGGCAAAGAGAGTTCTCGAATCCGCCTCCGACAAAGAAGTGAACCGCTCCACCTTTAATTTTCCGTCCGTAAGAGTCGCCCGTACCCTTTCCTTTTCGTTTTTCAAAAGTTCAAATTCCACGTCTTCCGACGACGAAAAGCGGATGCGCGCCGTCGCCGTCTTTGCGCGGCATTCGACGCCGCGCGCCTCCGTACTCGAAAACAGCACTCCCTTTTCAAGCTTCTCAAATTCCTTTACGGGAAACGTCAGAACTCTGCCCTCGACAAAATCGAGAGTCCGGGGAAGCGCCAGACAGCCGCTGTATCCGGCGCAGGGAGAAAGTCCGCCGAGGCTTTCCCGAAGCCAGCCGTAAAGCGCGTAGCCGCCGTCTTTCGTGCGGGAGAGATTGGACGCGTAAAAACAATTGTTTCCGCTGTCGATCACCCCTTCGGATTCGACGGCAAGGCGTTCCCCGTCAAAGGCGCCCGCCGCATAATGGACGCGGCAATCTTCCATGAGGGTGTATAAGAGAACGATCTTATCTCCGAACACCGCCACATTGGGACATTCCACGAAATCCTGATCCACCGAGAACAATACGCCTTTATATTCCCACTCGTTGAGGGAAGCGTCCGACGCCTTATAGAGAAAGACGCTCGCTTTCTCCGCGATTCCCGCCAGCGCCATATACTGCGCGCCGCGAAAGGAAAAGACGAACGGATCCCGCCATTCCGTGACGGGGAAGGGATGAATCCCCGTTTTCAGGCGATGTCCGCTGCGGCGAATGACGGAAAAATCCCGATTTGCCTCGCAAATGACCTGCGAGGCATGAAACCGCACCGCGTCCTCCTCGAAGCCGATCGAGGTATAGAAAATTTTATTCCCGTCCCCCGTTTCCACGGCGCAGCCGGAAAAGCACCAACGCTCCCCTTTTTGCGTTTCGGGAGAGAGCGCGACGCCTTTTCTTTCCCAATTGACGAGATCCGCGCTCACCGCGTGCGCCCAACAGATGTTTCCCCATTCGGCGCCGCAGGGATTATACTGATAAAACAGATGATAGATCCCGTCGCGATACAGCGTACCGTTCGGATCGTTCATCCAATTTTTTTCGGGGGCAAAGTGGAATACGGGACGCTGGATGCTCATTCTTCTCTCCTTAGACAAAATTCCCCGTTTTTCGGGAAATTTCTTATTTTGGGTATACCGTCATTATAGCGCGTTTCCGCCCTTTTGTCAAGACTTGTGAAAAACCGTTACGGGTTTTCTTGACAAAAACAGGAAAAACGCTTATAATGATAAACAGCAAAAGTGAAGGGAATAAGGAATTTTAAATGAACATAACTATCGTCTGCGACGTTCCCCTGAAAGAAAATAACGGCACCGTGGTCGCCGCTATGAATCTGATCCGTTTTTTAAAAAAACAGGGTCATGCTCTTACTATCGTTTGTCCCGAATCGGACGTGCCGTTGCTGGAAGGAGAGGTGCGCGTTCCGAAAATCAACTTCCTGTTCCTCAACGGCTACGTGGAGAAGAACGGCGTGACGCTGGGAAAGCCGCAAAAGAAAGTCCTGCGCGCGGCGATCGAAAACGCGGACGTGGTGCATCTGCTCATTCCCTTTATCCTTGCCCGCGCGGCGCTGAAAATAGCCAAGGAATTGGATATTCCCGTCACGGCGAGCTTTCACTGTCAGGCGGAAAACCTTTCCAATCACCTGAAAATGATGAATAATCAGTGGTTTAACGAACAGGTGTACCGCAATTTCTACCGCGCCGTCTATCGGCATTGCGACTGCGTGCATTATCCCACGCAATTCATTCGCAACGTCTTTGAAAATTCTACGGGTCCCACCAATGGCTTCGTGATTTCCAACGGCGTCGATCCCCTTTTTTGCGAACTGCAAAAGACGGACAAGCCCGAAGCGTTTAAGGACAAATACGTCATCCTCTGTTCGGGGAGATATTCTCAGGAAAAAGCGCAGCACATCCTCCTCGAAGCCGCGACGCTCTCACGGCACAAACGGAAGATACAGCTCGTCCTCGCGGGGGACGGGCCCTTGAAGGAAAAACTTAAAAAACAGGCGGCCGAGCTTTTCAATCCGCCCCTCTTTAAGTTTTTTAAACGCGACGAACTGACCGAGATCATCGGCTATGCCGATCTATATGTGCATACGGCGGAGGTGGAAATCGAAGCGGTGGCGTGCCTCGAAGCCATCTGCGGCGGGCTGTTGCCCGTCATCGCCGATTCGCCGCGCAGCGCCACCCGTTATTTTGCCTTGACGCCTAAAAATCTCTTTCCCTACGACGACCCGCAGGCGCTTGCGGACGCCATCGACTATTGGCTGGAAAACGAAGAGGAAAAACAAAAATGCCTGCAAAATTACCGCAGCTTTTCAAAGCGTTTCCTTTTGGGCGAATGCATGAAACAGATGGAGGAAATGCTCCTTTTCGCCGCGGCGCGGAAGGCGAAAGACGACGAAACGCCGAGCGGGGAGGCGGAAGCGAAATAATCCCTTTTTATACCCTATATCGCGCGCAAAGTCCGGGACAAGAGTCCCGGACTTTTTTTACGGAAATCATGAAAATTTATGCAAAGCGTACACCGCTCCCGACGGCAAAAGGAGGCTCTGCGGCGCGGGAAAATACGTCGTGTGCCTCAATATCTAAGCTCGAAAATTCTCGCCTGCGGGCGATCGTCGAAAGAAATTTCCAAAAGCCCCTCTTTAAAGGCATATTCCGTTTTCAGGCGCTTCGGGTAGCCGACCTCCGCCGCACGAACGCCGCGAAGTTTCAGTTTCACCTTATTTTTCCCCTTCATGTTATAGACGAACAACAGCGCTTTTTTCTCCCCTTTCAAGCCGAACGCGAGCGTTTTATCGCCGTTTTTCGAAAATCCTTTGGGAAACCAGGGAAGCGCCTGCCGTTTGAAATCTTCGTTTTCTTTATAGTACCGAATCCCCTCTTGGACGAGGGCAAACAGATTCTCGTTCAGTTGATACAGCTTGCTGGCGAGGTGGATTCTGCCGACGAGCGCGTTGACCATATTCATCGCCACGCATTCCTCGTCTATCTCCTTCGCGTCCATCGCCTCCGACCACGGATAGCTCCATATTCCCGCCTGTTCGGGAAGCACCGCCGACAAAATGTTCGAAACGATATAGGGATAGCGGAGATAATCGGTCTGATCGGACGTACTCACGAGGTCGGAAACGGACAAGGAAAGATAGTCCATCCGATTACCGCCGCTGGCACAGCTTTCGAAGATCACCTGCGGATAGGCTTCCGTCAGTCCCCGAAACCACTCGAAATATGCCTTGGCGTGTTCGTAAAGCCCCTCGCCCAAACTGTCGGAGGCATAGGAAGTGCCCATGCCCGCCTCGATATTATAATCGAATTTGAGATAGTCCGCCCCCAGCTCGTTTACCATTCTGTCCACGGTGTCGCTCAAATACGCGCGCACCCGTTCGCTGCGAAAATCCAGCTGATAACGGTTGGAGAGGACGAGCGGTTTGCCGCCCCTCTGAAAGAAGCAGTCCTCCCCGTAAAGCTCTTTGGCGTCACCCAGAACGCCTACCGATTCCGGCTCTATCCAAAGCCCCGCTTTAAGCCCCAGGCTCTTGATGTAATCCATGGTATTTTTCAAGCCGTGCGGATATTTTTTTGCGCTTTCCCGCCATCTGCCGATATGATAGAAAGGATTTTCCACTTCGTCGTGCCAGCCGCAGTCGATGACGAATACGTCCGCGCCCGCCTTTTTGGCGTAAGGAGCCAGCTCGTGCGCGGTGCGCTCGCTCGGGCAGCACCAACTTGCATACATATATTCGTTGAAAACGACGGGAAGAGAATCGCTATCTCCGATTTTGACGCTGATCGCGCGGCGGTATTTCGTGACATTTTCGACGACGCTCTGCAAAGTTTTTCCGCAGGTCAGGGCAGCGTTGCACCCGACGAAGCTTTCGCCGGGGGACAGATTTTTCAAAAAGCCGTTCTCGCTTAAATTCGCGCCGCCGGCGTTCAGCGTGACGCTGCCGCCGAAGTCGCCCAATTCATAGCTCCAAGAGCTGTTCGATTCTATCTGCCAAAGGGTGAATTTCTTTTTCGGCTTATCCTCTAAGATCCCCATGGGAAGATAGTTTTTGGTAGACCAGCTGCCCGTATTGGAAACGCAGAATTTTTTAAAGCTTTTGACGTCGTTTCCGTTATAGATGCCGAGGTCGGAAAGCTTATATTCCCGCCACATGGCTTCGCTGTACCAGCCGTTATGGGGGACGTATATTTTGCATTTTCCATACGCGTTGACGCTCGTCATGCCGTATACGACAAAGCTGCCGATATATTCGAGGGAGAGCGTCCGATCGGAAATATTCTCCGCCTCGCTATGGCAGCGGATGGTTTCCGCGCCTTCGTAATATTCAAAGTACGAGCGGACGCGGACGACGTCGTTTTTCTGTTCGATGATCAGGCTTTTGCCGAATTTTTCTTCGCGGAAGCGATGAGAAACGTATTCGAGGCTTTCCGCTTCGCCGCAAAAAATGTTTCTGTCCCCCGTGTGTTCGGTGGTCGGTCTGCCGCTTAATCGGATTTCGCAGATACCCGATTTTTTCCGTACCAGCCAACGGGCGTTTTCGTTCAATTCTTCGTAAGCGTCCCCTTTCAGATAGATCCTGTTTTCCTCTATCTCAAACGAGAGAAAGGTGTTTTTTCCGCCGAATACGAATGTCCGCATATGTTTTCTCCTTATCTATTATTTTCCGAGTTCTATTTTAACGGATTTTTTCGCCTCTGAATAGTAAAAGCAAATACAAAATATGGTGAAATCGTATAAATAAAGACGCGCGCATTTTCCGCGCGCTGTTTTCCTTACTCTTCCCCTCTATTCCCCGCGATTCTTCCCTTTGCTCCGAAAAACGGCTCTTTTTTCCGACTGTCTGCGTTTAAAACCGCCCTTCGGAAAACTTCCCGAAGGGCGGCCGATAAAAAATTTGGTAAGCGGCAAATCCGTAC
Organism: uncultured Eubacteriales bacterium; assembly: GCA_905209085.1. Taxonomy (GTDB): domain Bacteria; phylum Bacillota; class Clostridia; order Christensenellales; family Borkfalkiaceae; genus Scatosoma. The sequence continues at coordinate 69,357 of CAJLRM010000008.1, read as the reverse complement.
CCGACCTATCGAAAAAACTCTTAGAAATGGGCGCTCTCCTGAATTTTTTTCATACAGCTCCCCTTTGCGGACTCCGTCGTGAATGCCTGCGCGAAGTGCCTTGTAATTTCCAGGGGACGGGTGATGGCGCCGCCGATGATGATCGTTTCAAAGCCGTACCCGAGCAGGCGACGCACGGTGGGAATATCTCGTATGCCGCCCTCCGCCACGGGGCGGGCGGATTTGAGGGAATGGACGAACTCCGCGAGAAAATCCAGATCGGGAATGGGCGCCGTTTTGGATTCCTCCGTATATCCGCGGAGGGTGCTGGATACATAATCGAAGCCCAGCGCATCCGCGCGCGCCGCGTCCTCCAAGGACACGATATCCGCCATAATCCGCTTATCCGAATGCGCCCGCACATAGTTGACAAGCGATTCCAGCGTTTCTCCCGACGGGCGGGGGCGGGCGGTGGCGTCCATGGCGATAATATCGCAGGGACTCTTTATCAGCGCCTTGATCTCTTTGAGCGTGGGCGTAATGTAAATCGGGCTGTCGGGGTAGTCCGACTTTATCAGCCCGACGATGGGCACGTCTACTTTTTTGGATATTTTTCTGATGTCTTTGACCCCGTTGGCGCGGATCCCCGCGGCTCCGCCCAATACGGCGGCATACGCCATTTTGACGATGCTGTCCCCGCCGTACATGGGCTCGCCTTTCAGCGCCTGACAGGATACGACTAAGCCTTGCGGCAATTCTCTGCTCATAGCAATACCTCTCTGCATTAATAAATTAGAATCGTCGGAGAATTATAAAGCGTCCGCTCAATACGCCGCGGTTTCCAAAAGACTGGCGCCGTATATCCCGGCTTTGCTCCCCAGCTGCGCGCGCCCGACCACGGAGGGAAGATTTCCGATCCCCGCGAATATATCCCAGGCGTTCGTCAAACCGCCGCCCAGCAGGATACAATCGGGCGAAACCGCCGTGATAATGTCGTCGAGAAGCAGCAAAAGATCGGAGGCGAAAGCCTCGACGACTTCCGTCATCGCTCCCCTGCCCTCTTCCTTTCGAAAGGCCGCGAAGAGTTCTTCGCAGGAGGAAATTTTTTCGTCCCTTTCTCTGCCCGCCCTCAAAAGCGCCGTGGCGGACAAATACTGCTCCGCACAGCCGCGCTTTCCGCAGTTGCAGACGCGTCCCCCGGGGTGCAGCGAAAAATGCCCCCAGCGCGCCGCGTCGAAACGCCTGCCCCTCACGATCTTGCCGTTGATAAGACTGGCGCCGCCCACCCCCGTTCCGAATGTGAGCAAGGTGACGTCTTTCGGGGCTTCCCGCAGGGAAAGTTCCCCGATCAAAGCGCAGACCGCGTCGTTATCCGCGCGGCAGGCCACCGAATAGCGCTCTTCCATTTCCCGAACGATCTCCGTTCCCGTCCAGCCCTTTAAGTTGTCCGTCGCATAGACGCAGCGACCCGAGGCGGGGTCGATGTTTCCCGCCGAAGAAACGCCGATGAAAGACGCTTTCTCCGCCTGTAAAGAATCGGCCACTTCAAAAAGCTGTCTTACTATCGCCTCTCGTCCCTCGCCGCCGCAGGTGGGCGCGGAGTGTTCTTCGAGGATTTTCGCCCCGTCGAACAGCGCGCCCTTGATCGTCGTGCCTCCGATGTCAATTCCGATTTTCAGCATTTTTTCTCTTTACGGGTTCAGTCCCTTTTTGAAAGCTTCTATGGTAGCGCCGAGATCGTCGTAAGCGTCGCTGTCGGGATCCATGAAACGCAGGCGGTTGATAATCTTTCCGTCGGCTGCGGAATCGTTGCAGTTGAACCAAACGGCGCCCTTGATCTGTTTGACGTAATCCGCTTTTTCCGCCGCATTGAATTCCTTAAACATATCCTCGACCCACTTCGCCTGAGAAGCCGCGTTTCTGCCCAGAGCACCCGAAGTATCTCCGCCCGAACCGCAGGCAAACTCCGAAATGATTACGGAAAATTCGGGGAAAGTGTCCTTGTTCTTATTGTACAGTTTGGTATAGCGTTCCTTGAAGCTCGTCAGCGTCGTGCCGTTGTTCATCTCGTAGCTGGTGGCGCCGAGGAGCTGGAAATATTCCGTGCCGGGATTGTAGCAAAGATCCTCGCCCCAGGAGGAATACGGGCAGGAATCCGCGATCGGATTCCAGATCCAGATGCAGTTATCCACCCCTTCTTCCTCGAAAATATCATAGAGGCGCTGCCACGTCATCACGAAAATATCGGGATCGAGAAGGGTGATCATGCCGCAATAGCTGGTCCAGTCCGTGTTCATCTCGTTATTGAGGCGGAAGAGAACGGGCTTGCCGTAAGCCTTGATATCCTTTGCCAAACGGCGGAACGCTTCGTCGTGCCTGCCGCGCAGGATGTCGAACATGGGCGTGGAATTGGATCCCGTGTCGTTGTTGTTGAGCGTAAACTGATAGGTGAACTGCAAAACGGGTTTTCCGTTCTTGCCGTTGCCGCCCGCCAGCGTTTCCGCCATCTTCGAAGGGAAGTGATGCCTGTTGGAATCCCCGTCCCCGTAACCGATATGGGTATAGGTGGGATAGATGTCGTATTGATAGTCCCACGCCGTTTCTATGGCGTTCTGCATTTTCTGACTGTTGTTCAGAATCGTCTTATAATAGCTGTTTTTTTCGTCGAGCTGAGATTCAAGACCGGGCATCGACCAACTGAACACCCCCCAATTCACCTTATCGGAAGAGGTCAGCGAATTATAATATTCCAGCGTTTCGCTGTTCCACTTGGGATTGGCGATCGGCGTGCCGCCCTTATAATAATTGCGGCTGACTCCGCGGGAATTGAAGCGGCTGTAACTGTCGACGATGGCTTTCATGTCGTCGGTGCGGTCGGTCTTCGATTTCATGACGAACAGCGCGAAATTGACTACGTCGTCCGATTCGCGAATGACAGCGACGTTGTAATAGGGCCTTTCGACGACGTTGTTTTCATCCTCGATCCTGACCGAATACATATAGACGTCAAAGCCCTCTTTCACGGTAAGATCGTTATAGACGACGGGAGCTGTCCGCGTGAGGTTGTTTTTGGCTATGTATTCGTCGCTGTCGATATGTTCCAGCAGCCATTCGTCGCGATAGATCCCCCAAGGATCCGCGTTGGACGTATAGGGATTGCTGCTCTCCGCACTCATCGTCAGAATGGAATCGCCGAGCGCGATCTGCGTGCGGTATTTGGCGATGGAATAATCCACTTCCAGCGCGTCGGAGGCGGGCAGCGTATACGCCATGCCCGCCGAAACGTTTACCATGCGCACTTTGTCGCCGTTATAGAGTTCCAGCTTAACGTCCTGTCGGGAATTAAATTCCCTATACGAGCTTTTATATTCGCCGTTTACCATAAAACGGGCGCCCGTAATGTCCGACGCGCCGGAAAAACCGTTTTTCGCGTCCGCAAGCTCGTTGTCCTTATAGATGCCGCCGTATGCGAATTCGATCGATTCGCGGTCGGTGATGATATCGCCCGGAAGCGGTCCGCCCGAAGAGGAGTCGTCCGAGCTGTCCGATGTATCGTCCGAAGAGCTGTCGGGCAGACCGCTCGAAGAATCGACGTCGTTTTCCGAGGAAGACGAGGACGAAGAGGGTCCGCCGCAGCCTCCGAAGCAAAAAGCGCTCATCATAAAAGTACCCAATAAAACTGCCATGATCTTTTTCATTCTTTCCTCCAAATAAAATATACAACGATACCGTAAACGGTACTTTTGTCATTAAAATTTTGTTGTTTACGCACTTTTTACGCGATGTTCAACGTAATCAAATTGCTGTAAATTCCGTAGGGACTGCTCGCGTCCTGCCGATAATACAGCACCGCTTTTATCTCCGTCGGAGAAACTTCCGCGACGGGGATTATTTCGCATTCCTTTTCCACGTTCCAGCCGTTATACGTCTTGCACTGCGCCTGTATTTTTCCCGACGCGAGCTGCGCGGAAGTCGCCTTCAATTCGCCCGAAGGGCATACCTGTCTGACGAGCATCGCCCCTTCCTCCGCTTTATCGGTGGTGGCGATATTCGCGCCGCCCGAAAAATGGGACATATCCTTAAAAGTCCACGTGTTCTGCGTATACCCGCGCGCCAGATAATTCCGAGCCGTCGTATAGGTGGCGGCGGAGAGTTCCTCGTCCAGCGTCATATTGTATTTGCGCAAAAACGCGATTTTTTTGCCTATCGCGGTCATGGCGGGCTGCGAACTCCACGCCGTACCGTTATCCGCTTTGGCATAGCCTAAAAATCCCACGGGGATCTCGGGGCATACCCGCCTCATCTCCTCCGCGTAGGGAGCGAAGAACGTGATGGCAAACCACCGTCCCGCCATCTCGGGATATTCGTCCATCACCGCTTTGAGTTTCTCTATCGCTTTCAGACCGCTCACCGCCGCCGCAGAGCCGTTATCCAGCTTCAATTCGAGAATGAGGATGACGTCGGTATTTTTCATCAGCTTCACGACCTCGCTCAAAAGCGGGAAGGTTTCCCCGTAACGTTCGCTGTAATCGTCGAGCGTGTATCCCCTCAGTTTGGCGGAAGAATTGACGGCGAACCACGTGCCGCCCGGAGCGGTGCTGCGCGCGCCCGCGTCCGATTCGTGACAGATGAGCAGCTGACCGTCCGAGGTGATCTGCAAATCGATCTCCACGTGCGTGGCGCCTTCGTTTGCCGCCGCGGCGAGAGCCGTGAGCGAGTTTTCGTTGGCATACGCCGTGACGCCGCGGTGCGCCGCCAGATACTGCGCGCGGGCGAATCCGTCCTTTGCAAAGATCGCCGCGGCCTGTGTCAGCGCGTCCGCGCTTTGCGCCGCCACCCCGTAACAACCCGCTGCCATGGCTGCAACCGCTTCCGTTTTATCGTCCGCGTAAGCCCAGCAGACTTTCGTCAGGGAGGACACGTATTCCGCCGCGAGGGAGATGCGTCCGTCCGCGCCGTCGAACATCAGAATGTTGCAGCCAGCCGCGTTCGCCTCGCCCACGTATTGCCATAATTCGTAACGATTTTCGGGAATGGAAACGGAGGTCAGATCGTATACGGTGTTGACGATATAGCACACCTCGTCGGCGTACAGCTTTTCGATCACCTCTATCTCCGAAGAAACGGCCATGATGTCGGACACCGTATAGGTATTCTTCATCCACGCCGCGAATTTATCCACCGTTTCCGCGGTGAGCCTCACGACGGGAATAAACCTTCCTTTCATGTATCCGTCGAACGTTTCCGCCAAAGTTTTGCTTTCGCCGCCGAGAGATACGTTCATATCCGCGTCGGGCGTGACGATCACGGAAGCGGGGCGGACCGCCGCCTGCTCTATTTCCTGCATTTTGCCGAAACTGTCCGCTTCGAGGATGAGGGTAGGCTCGACGTTCAAGGCGCTGCCCGAGGAAACGACGTCCACCGTCTGCGTATAAGCAGCCGCCGAAGCGGAGAGCGTCCGCAAGTTTCCCGCCGCGAGAACTATGGCCGCCGCGAGCGTTGCGACCGCTTTAAAAAATACTTTCATGGCGTCCTCCTCATTCCTTGCCCACGACGACGACAAATTCCGAGCTTTCGCCGCCGAGAGATACGGTGACGGTGCATTCGCCCGCCGACGCGGCGGTGACGACTGCAATCAGTCCCTGATATTCTATGGATGCGACCGAAACGTCCGAACTCGACCAGACGGCTTCCCCGCTTAAAGACGCATCCTTGATCGCCTTCACCGTCGCCTTCTGCCCCGCGCTTAAAATGAGCTTTCCCGAAGGCACGAGAACGGATAATTTTTCGGGCGGCAGGATAACGGTGACGTCGCATTTCGCTATCAGTTTTTCGTTATAGCGGACGCGTATCTGCGCCGTTCCCTCGCCGTTTGCCGTAATGACGGCGGTATTTCCGTCGGCTTCTACGCCTGCGACGGCGCGGCTGCTGGTGCCCCATTTGATTTCCGCGGAAGGATCGTTCACCGACGCTTCCAATGTGAACGTTTCCCCGACAAAAAGTTCCAAAGAAGTTTCGCTGAGCGTCACTTCCAGCTCGCCCGAAAACGAGCTGCTTTGCGAGGATTCCTCTTGAAGGGAACTGCTTTCGCTGCTTTCCGAAAAGGAATCCGCGCTGTCGCTCAAAGATTCGGAACTGTCCGACGGACTGCCTCCGCAGGCGGAAAAAGCCATACAGACCGCCAGCGCCAAAAAGAGCGCTCCTTTTTTCCCATTCATCTCAGTTTCCTTCCTTCGCCGCGATCAAAAAGGTATTCATGACGGGACGGGAAGCGTCCAAATCGTAGCTGCCCGTATCGCTGGAACGGATGAGGACCTTTCTCTGTCCGTCCTGGCGCACGATCAATTGCGTGGAGCCGCCGCCGTCGAAGTTCGCCGCGTTCGGACAGCCGTAAAAACGGATAAACTGCGCGATTTCGGGAAGATTGAGTCCGTAAGTGTCCTCGTCCGACGTGGATTTCTTGCCGTAGCGCATGGATTCCACGGCAAAGAGCACCACCGTGCCGTCTTTTTTGATTCCGATCGACGTGCGCGGAATGTCCGTAGTCTGCGCGCCGTTGCTGTTTTCCAGCGCCACGGTGTCGGGGATTTCCCCGTCTGTCACCAGCGCCTGACGGCACCCGAGTATCGTATCGAAGCCGTCCCATTTCCCGTCGGGAGAAGTCACGGCGAGGGAAACCGTGTCGCCGACGGCGGACTGACGCATGGCGCTCTTGTTCCCCGTATAGTCGGGATGCATGACGAGATAGCCGCAGCCGCTTTCGGGGGTATACGTTTCCAGTTTGGTCAGGGTAGTCTTTTCCAGCACCGCCATTTCGCCGTAGCCCTCGGAAATATCCAATTTCAGAACGACGGAGCCGCTCGGCACTTTATAGGTGCCGGAGGTGAGCAGCGCCCAGGCATCGGCGGCGGGAGCGACGTTTTCCTCGACGACGTGTTTGCTCGTATGGCGGGAGAGCTTGCCCTGATAGACGAGCTTCGCCTGCACCAGCGTCTTTTTGACTTCGGCGGAAGTGACGTCCCCCGTATAGCCGACGATGGGGCCTATCTGCGCCTTGCCGTCTTTGAGTCCGAAGAGCATGGGCGCGGAAGCGGGAACGTCCGCCGCGTCGTCACGATAGTCGTAAACGCCTTTGTCGTTATGCCCCGCTTTGAGAATGACGCCGTCCTTGACGAACGCGTTGACGCATTTATCCCCGAAAAAGTCGGCGTTGATGGAGGCGAGGACCTGTCTGCCCGTCGCCTTTTCCCACGCCAGCGCCTGCGCGTTCGGCACCGATTTTTTCCACGTATAGCCGACCGTCACGTTGTCCGTATTGCCGGCGTGGATTTCCGCCTTTTTCAGATCGATTTCCAACGTATACACCGCGGATACGTTTCCGTTATTCAGCGAAAAAGTGTTTTTCACGAGCCTTACGCCCTCGCTCAGCATCGAAGTTTCGAAAGAAACCGATTCCGCGTCGAAAAGAGTGGGCGCATAGCTCGTATCGTAAACGACCTCGGGCACTTCTTCGGCGCTGCTTTGAGAGGAGCTTTCCCCGCTTCCCGTGTCGGAAGAATCCGACGTCGGGCGTTCGCTCTGTTCGCCCGTGCTCGTGCCCGCGCTTGCGGAACTGTCCGCATTCGAAGAATTTTCGGAAGCAGGACCGCCGCAAGCCGCCGCGAACGCAAAAGACAGCGCAAGGCAAAGCGAGGCCAATATCTTCCATTTTCCTTTGATTTTTAAATATTCGGATTTCATCATCCTGTTTCTCCTTATCATCGATTCTATCGCTTACAGCAACGTTTTCCCCTCGATATGGATCACCTGAAAATCCAGAGATTTTTCGTTTTGCAGAACGCGGTGAGAATTTTCGTTCCATTCGAGAGAAATATTGTTGCCCAAATCGTCGCTGAACGCATACCTGCCCCTGCCGCTCACCAAAAAGGTGAGTTCCCGATAGCCGTCCATACCGCTGCCCACGTCCGAGCAGAGCTTTCCGCCCGATAAATTGAGGGGTACGCAGCGGTTATTTCGCATATACACGGGCGTATAGCGCCTGCGAAGCGCCGCCCTATGTTTTCCGCCCGCCGTTTTCTTGCCCGTAAACAGCTCGAACCAGTCGCCTTCGGGCAGGTAGACTTCCCGCGCGTCGATATAATCCTGCAACACGGGCGCGACGAGGAGCGCATCGCCCAGCATGAATTCGTCCTCGACAGAGAAAACTTTTTCGTCGCCCGGGAACTCCGTGACGAGATGGCGCATAGGCGAAACGCCCGTTTCGTGCGCTTCCTTCATCAGCGCGTACAGATAGGGCAGGAGATTGTAGTGCAGAAAGAACTGCTCGCGCACAAGTCCTAAAAGCTTTTTGTCCTTATGATAAGCCGCTATATTCCACGGGCTTCTGTCGTTGATCTTCCAGGCGCCCGTAAAGTCGCAGCGCTTATTCGAAACGGGGTCGCTGTGCCACTGCATGACGGGCAGGAACGCCGCCGTCTGCACCGCGCGAAGGTATAATTCCGCGGAAGGGAGATATCCCGAAAAGCCCGAGATGTCGAAGCCCCAGCATCCCACGCCCGAAATTCCCGCGGACAAGCCCGCCTTGATAACGGAGGCGAACTCCGACCACGTCGATTCCTGATCCCCCGCCCAGACGACCGAGTAGGCGGGAGTTCCCTGCCCGCCCGCGCGGGAAAACACGATGCCCTCCTCGCCCACAAACTCGGCAAAGGCGCGCGTGTACTGTTCGCAATAGGCGTTTTGCCCTTCTTTGCCCGTCGTGCCGTCGGAAAAGCGGACCGTTCTGTCGTGGATAAATTCCCCGCCGTCCGTCTTGAAGCCGTCCACGCCTATCTCTTTCAAATGCTTGAAGTGATTGAACCAATGCTCCCGCGCGGATGGATTGGTAAAATCGGGAACCATGCTTCCCACGCACCAGGTATGCGGGATTTCGTAGGGCGTGCCGTCCGCGTTCCTCACGCACTCGCCGTGCTCTTTGACGTACTCGTTGTCTTTCAGTCTTTGGGCGACGTTCCAATCCGTTTCGATGCTCGCGCCCTGCGCATAGATAGGTATTACCCATAAGAGCAGCTTCAATCCCTCGCCGTGCAGTTTTTCCACCATTTCCTTGGGATCCTGCCAATACGACGACTTTGAAAAATCCATTTCCGAATAGGAAGAAAATTCGTCCCCGTTTTTCTCGGGACAGAGGCTGCCGTTCCAAAGATAATGGGTGCTTAAATCGCTCCAAGGCTCCACGACGATGACGCTGTGGGGAAAGCCAAGCCTTTGGGAAATTTCCACCTGCTTTTCTATTTCCGCCTGCGTTTTCCAGCGATTGGCGCTCATCCAGGCGCCCAATACCCATTTCGGGAAAAGCCGAGGATAGCCCGCCATCGAACGAAATTCGTTCATGATCTCTTTGGGGGTGCCTTCGAACAGATAAATCTCCGCCCGCTCGCCGTTGCTCCCTTCGGCAAAGCTGATTCCGATCTCTCCGTCGGCGCGAAAATCGAAATCCACCTCGACGCGCGTATCTACGTAGACCCCGAAGCCGTCGGGCGTAAGGAAAAAGGGCATGGAGAGATAGGTGTACTCTCCCTGATAGAAGCATTTTTCGCGCACCAGAGCGCGGACGAGTTTGCCCTTTTGATCGACGCTGTCGAACTTTTCCCCGAAACCGTATGCGGCGCGGTATGCCCGCCGCAGCGTCCAAGCGAATCCGTCGGACGTTCTTTCTATGTATTTTTCTTCAATTTTTTGCATAATGCCCGTCAATCCTTTGTCTTTATTATAAAATCCATCTCAAACGTGCGATTCCAGGGCGAACTGACGTCCACGTCCTCCACCAGCGCAGCCGCTTCGGGGAAATTTTCGCCCATATAGCGCATCAGCTCCCCCTTCGCCGCCTCCACGCACTTGCCCCGCTCCCCGTCGAGTAGAAACACCGTGCAGCCGTACTTAGGCACCGCGTTTTCGTCTATCCAACGCCTCGTGTGCGAGCAATACCCCACGTCGTCGTAATAGCGGTGCAGAAGAAAATCCCAGTTTCCGCGCTCGTCTTTTCCCGCAGAATACAGGCACGACTCGCAAATGACCGTGCCGAGCGTATTGCTCGACGTATTCCAGCCCGCGTAAGCGTGAATCTTAAACAGCAGTCCCTCGTCCCGTAAAAGCTCTAAAAGTTCCAGATCGCTGCCGCCGGGGTGCGCGACGTCCGCCACGGCGACCGTCTTGCCTTCCGCGAGGGCGTATTTGAGCTGCTCCACGTATTCGGGCAGACTGCGCTCCACGTCGTAGGCGGCGGTCATGCGTTCGAAGCTCTCGTTCGCAAGCATTTCCGAGCCGATGTTGACGGCGAGAAAAATATCGCATTCGGGAAGACTGTATACCCGCTTGCATCCCGCCGCGCGGATCTGATTCTTTATCGTCGCGTCCTGAGAACGGTCCTCGAAAGCGGGAATAACGAAAGGTCCCTTTGCGGAAGCGTAATACACGTATATTTTCGGCTCTCTGCCCGTCATATCGTTGACGGCGCGGGCGAGCATGGTCATGCCCGTGTCGTCCGCCGCGGGATAGACGGGCACTTTCAGCTGCATACGGTTTTCTTTGAGATAGCGGCGCACCACCTGCTGATCGAGAGAGGTGAAGCCGTAAGGCGCGCTGTCGTCCTGCGGGACGACGAAGGAATCCACGATCCCCTCTTTCACCATTTCCAGGGTATAGAGCAGCGTGTCGAGATTCTTTTTTCTTCGCTCGGTATAATCGTCCAGCGCCTTTTGGGGAATTTGCTTTTTCACCCGTTCAAAGTCGGTCTTTTCCTCTTCCGTCAGGGCGCCTAAGCGCTCTTTATGGGAATAGCGGCCGTAGAGATGAAGCTCCGTGCCGCAGTCGGCGTAATAATCCGGCTCTTCGTCGCTGAGCGAATAGCAGGGACAGCGCATCACCGTCTGAAAGGCAAAAATTTTCAGCAGAGGATTTTTTTCTTTCAGACGGCGCAGGACATCCGCGCGCGCCCGAAGCTCTTTTTCCGACTCCCCGTGCAGCCGCGAGGGAATCAGTCCGCCGTAAATCAAAGTATCCATGGCGACGACCGCATAATCCGCTGCCGCGGCGTTTTCGAGCAGCCAATTTGCCAGTCCCGCCGTATCCCCGGGACGTTTTTTCAGCCCCATCAACTCTTTGGGAGGCATCGCAAGCGTGAAGCCCGCTTTGGGCATCAGCAAAGGGAAACGGTAGTTGCAGGGACGTTCGTCCAAAGGTATCATCAGAATGCGTTTGCTTTTCATGTTTATGCCTTTTTTCAACTGATATTTTTAATTTTCCTCAGCCCTTTACCGAGCCGATGGTGAGTCCGCTTTTAATATATCTGACGATGTACGGATAGAAGCAAAGAATGGGGATAATGCTCATAAGTATCGCCGCGGACTGTATGTTTTTGATATTCATTAAAAGCCAGGGATCTTCCTTTTGCGAGGTCACCCGATTGATGAGCAGATAGATATAATAAGCGAGAGGTTGCGCCTCTTTCGCGCCCGTCGAAATGAACAGGAGCGCGGAGCCGTAGCTGTTCCAGCTGCCCACCATCGAAAAGAAGCAGCAACTGCCGAACACGGGCAAAGACATGGGAATAATGATGAGAAAAAACATCTTTAATTCGCTTGCCCCGTCCAATCTCGCCGCTTCCTCGATATCCGCGGGCAGACCTTCGAAAAAGGTCTTGAACAGAAGCAGATTGAAAACGTTGCTGATGGAAATGAGGATAATCGACCAAATGCTGTCCAAAAGGTGCAGCATATGCATGAGAAGATAGATGGGAATAATTCCCGCGGAAAAGAGCATCGTAATGATGAAATACATCATGATGCCGCCCCGGAAGGGACAATCGGGTTTGGAGAGCGGGTATGCCGCCAGCGCTTCCACGAGATTGGAGCCCACCGTAATGCAGACGGTGATGATGACGGAGTTGAGGAAGGAACGCCAGAAATACTGCGATTCATAGCCGAAAAATATGTATTTAAAAGGTTTCAGCGTCCATCCCTTGGGAAACAAAACCACCTGAACGTTATACGCCCCGTCGGAAAAAGCCAGCGAAAAATAACTGAACATGGGGAAGAGAATGAGGATCACTCCCAGGAGCATCAGCACGATGTTGACGACGTTCAAAGAAATATCCAGCTTGCTCTCGCGGATTTTATTGGGATTATGTCGAAATTTAGTCATATCCGATTCCTCCTTTTCACCACAGGCTGCGCTTCATCGTCTTGGTGGTAATGAGATTGCCCACCAGCATCAGCAACAGCGCGATCAAGCCGTTGAACACGCCCAGCGCCGTCGCAAACGGAATGTTCGTGCGATTGACGACGGAAATATTATAAAGATAGGTGCCGAGGATGATCTGCGTTTCCTCGAATTCGGCATTCGCCCGCATCATCGTATACACCTGCTCGAATCCCGCGTCCATGATGCCGCTTATATTCATGACCAGCATCAACGCGATGGTGGGCAGAATAGAGGGAATGGTGAGATACCAGATCTTTTGCAGCTTATTGGCGCCCTCGATGGTGGCGGACTCGTAATACGTTTTGTCGATGGACATGATGGCGGCGTAAAACATGATGCTGCCCCACCCCGCGCCCTTCCAGGCGGAGAGGAAAATGACCATGGCTTTAAACCAGGAATTTTGCGCCATCAGGGCATAGTTGTCGTCGATGATGCCCAGCGTCACGAGCAGATGATTGACAGCGCCGCCCTGTGCGTCCATGAGGCCTTTCCAAAGACCGATGACGACCGCCCAGGAAAGGAAGTTCGGCAAACAGATGATGATGAGAATCAGTTTGCTGAGCGTGGCGTTTTTCAACTCGGAAAGCTGGATAGCGATGACGATGGAGAAGGGAAAACACAGCGCCAGCTTGATGAGGCTGATCACGAGGGTATTGCCCACGGCTTTATAAAAAGAAGCGTCTACGAAAATGTCGAGATAATTTTGCAGCGTCCATTCCCCGTGCGTGACGTTATACAGGACGTCCGCCTTTGTCAGATTAAAGCTCGGACCTTTGAACGAAAACAAGACGCCGAGCATCGGCACATAGGAAAAGAACAGCGTAAAAGCCGCGGCGGGGAGAATGAACCAAAGCAAAAAGCGGTGTTTTTTTACGCGATGCCATTGTTCCGCCCAATATCCTCCCGTTTTCCGCTCCTTTTTGCGGGCGAAATTTTCCTTGACTGTTTGTTCCATATTTTACCTCACAAAACCCTTCTCAGGATTTTCCCAATTTGACGCGGTTGTACCACTCCGTCATCTCGTTGACGATATCGTCCGACCAATAATAGTATTTAACGCCGTTTTTCTTTGCGCTCTTTTCTCTTAATCCCTGCCGAGTGATATTGATGGTACGTTCGGGATCTGCGGCGTCGATAGCGCCCGCCAAGCCGCGCTTGGCATACGTCCTCGACAGAATGGATATCGGCGCCCAATGTTCGAGAATGGGCATCATTCCCATCGGATTGGTGATGATCGTTTCGTCCTTTTCCACCCCGACCGGCCAGGCGTCAAAACCCGTTTCTCTCAAATGGAACAATACTTTCGCCTCTATCGAGTTTGTTCCCGTACAATACATGGAGTTGTTGACGATATTATCGATATAGCTTTTCGTCAGCTTAATCCATTTGCCGCCGCCGGACTTCGTGACCGTCCCGTCCTCCGTTTCCAGCGTATACGACCAGGGTTTCATATAGATGATGTCGTTTGCAAAATCCTCTTTGCCGTCGGCGGGCGGGTCGATGACCGTCCAATCCACTCCCTCTTCGCCGCCGTAGAACAGGGAAAAGTTTTGCAGCTTTTTGGAGAGATAATCGATGATATAGAGCGCGTCCTTCGCCATATAGAAAGGAATGACGGTATAATAGCCGATCCCCGCGTCGTCGCCTAAATATCTCGCTTTCTTCTGATTGACGGAACCGTTTGTTCCGTCGCCGCGGATACGGGTGTTCCATTCGATAATCTCGTCGTGGGCGGCGTCGTACGTATTCTCCATGCCGTATTTTTGGGCGAGTTTGCTGTTGACAATCGTGTTGCAAAGCGGCTGTATCCACCAATAGGAAAGGTAAACGCAGGAGCTTTTCTCGTTCGCAAACATACTGCATATACTAGCCGATTCCGCGGACTGCCACGAGGCGGAAATGATTTCGTTTTTACGGAGCGCGTTCATATATTTCACGTAGCCCGTGAAAGCTTCGTTATAAACGTCCTTTTGGATTTTTCCATCTTCGTCCACGTAAAAGAACAGCGGGCAATCGAACGCCGCCATGATCGGATTGATGTCGCACATATTCGCCCCGCCGATACCGAGGGCGTGATAATCCTTATCCGTCCCGAAATGCGACTGCAACTGCGTAAGCGCTTCCGTCAGTTCTCCAATCGTCTGCGGCACCGAATCGTGATCGTCATACCATCCGATAGCGTCTAAATGCTGCGTATTCCATACGAGCGCCGTGTCTTCCATGACCGTATAGCCAAAGTCGGGAATGCCGTATATTCCCGTCGTACCGTCCTCTTTTGTATAGCGTACCGCATCCCATCCGTAAGGCATCAAATCGATGAGCTGATAGAGAATACGCCCCGATTCCGTATTTTCCAAAAACGGCGTCAAATCGAGAAACGCATCCTGTTCGACATACGGATGATACTGCGCTTCCGTCAGTTTAAGAATATGATACTGACCCTGGGTAGATAAAATACTGTTGATTTCGTTGTCCGCACTGCCGTCGGCAACTTCGCGATAATTGGTCTTATAGCCGGTTGCCTGTTCTATCAGCTGAGCTGTGCGGTCGGTGCCGAATGCGGGCATTCCCGTTTCGGGAAACAGAGCTTTGATTGTGATTTTATCGTTTAGATCCACGCTCCAATCGACGCTTTCCTCATATACTTCGCCGCAGCCCGCGGAAAGACCGATGCAGGAAGCCGTCAATACGAGCGCGATCGCCAAAGAAATATTTTTTTTCAATGTCATTTTAATACCCCCGTTATTTCAAACAGGCGGCAATGGATTACCGCCTGTCTGATTTTCGCTTATCCTTTTACGCTTCCGCTTTAACGGTGATCGCGGTTTCGGTGACTCCCCAGCCCTTCTTTTCGGCGTCTACCGTATATCCGTTTGCCGTCAGGAAATCGCCGAGGACTTTCACATAGCCCTGGAACGCCTTTGCGCCGTTCGAACCGTCGGCGATCGCGCCGCCCGCAAGCTTCACGACTCTGCCGACACGCCCCTGATAATATGTTTCGAACTGATTTCCAGCTTCGTTCACCCAGTTCCAGCTCAAAAAGCTGTGAATGGTGTACCCGCTGACCCAATACTGATTGAGCGAGGCAAGCTGAGCCGCGCTAAGCTGATCGAGGGAAGTAAGGCTTCCCGATTGAATCGCCACTGCGATAGCCACCGTCGAACGGATGGAATCGAACGCCGTGAAATAATTGTCGTACTTTATCGCCGTCAGGACGTTCTGTATAAAGGTGGGAAGCTCCACGCCCAAACCTTCCACATATTCCACCAAAGTGACGATGTACGCGCTCTGGAACCAGGAATTGTCGTTATCCATCACCAGCGTCGCCTCGCCTTCCCATCTTCCGCCGTTTTTAATGGCGAGCGCCCAATAAGCGATATTTCCGAGCGCCCCTTCCGAAGTCAGCGTGATTTCGGTGTCCGTGGCATCCTGAGAAAGAGTCGTCAGGTCCGCCGCGCCCGTGAAAGCCGCGTTCGCTTTCAGAGCCCCAAGTTCCGTATTAAACGTCGTCCATCCCGCGATTTCCGCCGTGACGATAGCCGCATCTTTAATCAGGAACGCCGCGATCTTATCCTGCTCCTCGGTTTCGAAGCCTTCCCACTGCGCCTTTAAGTCTGCGATCTTTTCCGCCGTGTCGACGAGATACCCCGTCGTGTCCGTGACGTCGGCGCCGGCTTTCCAGCCCTTCATCCTGAAAGACTCGATGTTGCCGATATTCAACCATGCGTCGTAAAACGCTTTCTGCTCCGCCGTGAGATCTTCGATATTCATGCTCTCGCCAGTTTTCGCTTCGATGGCGCTTTCCGTCACGCGATACGGGAGCGTATCCTTCGTATAGCCCTGCGAAACGAGGACTTCCATCACCTTATTCAGGCAATCCATGAAGTTGATGCCCGAAACTTCGCTGTTGTATTGCAGGAGATTGGACAATCTGCCTCCGAATACCCATTCGTTGCCGCCAAATCCCCATACGATGCCGCCGTCCGAATACGTCCAACTGTTAACAAAATACTTATTAAGGATTGCCAAATCCGCTTCTTCGATCTCCTGCTTTATGAGCAGCGGATCTTCCGCCGCCTTGATCCATTTGGAGCCGAGTCTGACGGTCGCCTGCAAAGCGTAGTAGTCCACGTGCAAGGTTTCGTCGCCCATTTCCCCGATCATATCCACATAGATCTGAGGAATTTCGATGCCCAGTCCGTCGAGATAATCGCAAGCCACATAAATGAATTCCGCGCTCTGGAAATTGTTGTCCCAATTGAGAAGCTGTCCCTTGGACTTGACTGTAAAGAGAATTTCCGCCATCTTTTCGAGCGCTTTTGCGGGAGTCATCTGGATCTCTTCACCCGGCGTGTTACCGCCGTCTTCGCCCGTGCCGATCAGATAGGCTTTTATGCCTTCGTCGGAATAGGCTGCGTTCGTTTCAAACGCCTTTACGTCTTCGTCAAACTCCACCCAGGCGTTGAATATGGTCAAAGACATATGATAGCCCATCTTTGCCTTATCCGTAGCGTCCAAAGCGTCGTAAGCGGCTCTGATCGTCCTGAATTTGCCAAGTTCGCTGTACAGGTACCCCGCGACGTCCGTTCCGTCCGTCGTCCAGCCTTTATAGGCGTAGGAAGCGAGATTGCCGAGCGTTCCGAAATCCTCCGCCACGGCTTTCGCGTCGTCGCTGATATCCATCGCGGACTCTAAAATTTCTTTCGCCGTCATATACGGAGCGAAATCCATAATATTACGGAATTTCTGTTGCAATTGGCTGTTTGTTCCGTCTGCGTCGTCGCCGTACCAAGTCGCCACGAGATTGATGTCGTCCTCGTAATCCGACACGTTTTCCACGGTGGCGTTTTTCAGGTTATCGATGGTGTCCTGATATTCTTTCGCTTTCGTACCGAGTTCGGGCGAGCCTGCCGCCGTCATGTCATAACTGAAATTGTAAATATTTTTTCCGTCTTTTACCTGAAAAGTAGTACAAAGGTTATTATTGAGAATGTTGTAGTCGATAATGCACAGGTCGTCATCTTTCCTGTTCGGATCGCCGAGAAGCATATTGAACGTTTTGCCCCTGTAAGCAGGCTCGATTCCCTTCGGCGAATAATCGACGTCGGATAATTCTTCCTCGGTGGGAACGTATGCCTCCGCTTTCGTAACGGCAAAATTCTCAAATTTGGCGCCGTTGAAATAGTCGGTGTTTTCGGTGCGAACGCCCATGGAAATCTCATTTTTTATATCAAGCCCCGCCACGAAAACATAGCTGTTTTCCATATTCAGTTGCTGTGTAGGGAAATAGGTATTTACGTCCTCGTCGGTGATTCTTCTCTTATAGATCGCCCCGTCTTTGACGGCCGCCGTGAAATCGTCCACCTGATACTCGCCCATATCGTCTTCGAGAAGTTTACTCTCTATCGAAAGCACCACTTCGTCCGCGTCGGGTTCGAAATAACCCGCCTCGTTCCACGTAGAGGTCATGATGCAGTCGCCGAGATTATAGGTGGTGTTCGAAGCGCTGTCGTCGCGCGAAGAACCTTCGTAGGCGTACCAATTGCCCGTCGTGACGTCGCAGGCGATACCGAAATTGAGAACATACCAATCCTGCCACGCATAATATCCCATAAAGGCGTAAACGTCGCTCTTTTCGTTTCCCGTCGTATAAGAAGGAGTGATTTTGACGTCGGACAAGTCGATGGTATACGTCATTTTCGTATTGCCGCTGAAACGTTGGGGCATGGCAATAACCGCCGCGTCCAAGGTGGCGGACAGTTCGTAATATGCCGCGGACAACGACGTGGAATACTCGCCTTTTTTATCGAGAACCCCATAGCTGTTCCAACCCTGCGTGGCTTTTAAGCCGCCCGTATTTTCCTCATCATGCGTCTTTTCCCCGCTTTGCTGGCGCGCGACTATGTATTTGCTGTTCTTCAAACTCGCTACGGTGTCCACTTCGTTATAGCAGTCGAAAGCGTCCAAAGAAGTGCCGTTTTCATAGTACCAAAAACATTCGTCGTTGATGACCTTGCCATTCTCGTCCTGCTGATAGCCCTGACGGCTGACGAACATCTTTTTCGTTCCGTTTTTCTGGGTGACATAGCTGCCGAATTCATAACTCTCGTCTGCATAATGTCCCGCTGCGTCATTTTCTATCGCGGCGTTGATGGCGTTTGCCAAAGCCTTATAATCCCCAATCTTCGTCCCTTCGGGCGTATAGGCGGTATAAGCGGCGACTCTCGCGTCCGTGCGGGCCGCTTTATAGTCCTTTGCCGTTACGGGATTATAGACTTTCCCTCCTTCGACAAAAGGCTGCTCAACTTGCCCCCCCCCCGTCGAAGAATCGCTCGTACCGCTCGAATCCTGCGTGCTGTTTGAACTGCTGGATTGTCCCGAGCTGCTTGAACCGTCCGTGCTGCTGTCGGACGTATTCCCTTTACAGGAACCTAACCCCGACGCTGTTCCGAGCGCCATGACGGAACACAGTAAAAAGACAACAACCTTTTTCTTCATTTTTTTCCTCCTCGTTCCTCGGAGATTTTTGATCCCCTGAATTAAGATAGTTGTATTATATCCCTTATTTTTCCATTTGTCAAGACTTTTTTGAAATTTTTTTTCTTTTTTATTTCTTTTTTTGATGTTTTAGCTTTTTTTAAGGTCTAAACTCCTTAAATCTTGAAAATTATTTTTATTTTCCTCCTTGCGAATTTCATTTTTTACCGCAAGCCCCTTCAAAAGAGCTCAAAATTTATTTTTTCATTTTTTATCCCTATTTTCAAGGAGGAAGAAAGGTTCCGCAAGAGCGCCGCGTTTCTTTCTCCCGCCCGACGCGCCTCCTATTTTCTTAGCAAACGCCTTTTTCCCGCCGGGCGGCGTCAACGCCTGATTTTCCGCGCAAAAAAAATGCGCCCTGTTTTTACAGAGCGCGTTTTTTGATTATGGTCATTCGTTTTGGAGAACGCGGACGCTTTTCGAAAAGTTTTTTTCCCATCTGTATAAACAAGCGGATCGGGATCCCCCATGCGGCGTACAAGAATCGCCCGCGGTCCTTTTGTGCGTATCGCTTTGAAAGGGAAACCGTTTGGGACAAATTCCGCAGCGTCTTTCCGAAACGATTTTTCCCGTTTTTCAGATAAGTTTTCCCACCACCGCCGCGTTGCTCTTGGCGATACAGTCCCCGTACTTTTTCTTATCCTTAAAATAAATGCCCGTGCAGAGAATATCCACGAGAAAAAGCTGGATGATTTTGCTTGCCATGGCGCCCGCTTCCGTGGGGGACTCGGTGGGCACGGAGGAAAGCACAACGTCTGCAAACCTGGTCAGCGGCGATTTGTCGTGACTGGTGACCACGATGATCCTCATGCCGCAGGTGCGCGCCAAAGCGGCTGCGTCCACCACGTCTTTGGTGCCGCCCGAAATGCTGAACAGCACCATTACGTCCTCGCTGCCGCAGGAGGAGATGAGTATGTTTTGCAGGTGGGCGTCCCTTTCGCACTGCGAATAGATCCCCATTTTCATCAGGCGGTTGTGCAGTTCCAATGCGGGCACATAGGAGTTGCCCGCGCCGAAACAGCAGACCGTTTTGGCGGAAAGGATACATTCGATCGCCTCGTCCACCGCGGAAGAAGAGAGGCTTTTGCGGCATTTCTCCAAGGCGTCCACATAATTTTCCGAAATATCGCGGATGTACTCCGAATCGCCGGGTTTTAAACGGGCGTTGCTGAGCTCCTGCGCCATATTCAGTTTAAATTCCTGATAGCCGTTGAAGCCGAGCGAACGGCAAAAACGTAGAATCGTCGCCTCCGCCACCTTGGTATATTCGGCGAGTTCCGTAATCGAAAGATAGATGATGTTTTCGTAATCCACCGATTCGAGATATTCTATCAGCTTGCGCTGCGATTTGGTCGTCTTTCCCTTCTTGATTCGTTCCATTCTGTTTTCAATCGAATCGTTCATATCCTATATCCACCTTTTTCCCGCGGGGAAATACCGCTCCCCTTCAAAGCAAATTTTTGTAGATGCTCTCGTCGCTTCCCTCGATGGGCGCCGCCCCGCAAGTTTTAGAGTAAAAGCCGTAATTTTTTTTCTCTACGCCGCCGATCACGGCATAGGCATAGCCCAATTCTTTCAAGCCTTCGAGACAGTGCCAAAGCAACAGCTTGCCGATTCCCTTTCCGCGATAGGCGGACGCGACGCCCGTCGGTCCGAAAAAGCCGCGGCAGGTACATTCGTAACAGGCGAAGCCGACGATTTCTTTTCCGTCCGCCGCCACCCACATCCGCACGGGAAAGTCGAAAAACGCCGTTTCGCATTCGCTCGCCCATTGCCTGCCGAAATTCTCGCGGACAAAGTCCGTCACGAACTTTCTGTCCGGCGTCATCGGACGAAAAATGCGTATCCCCTTCGGAGCGGACGCTTCCTCGGGCATTTTGAAATCGTATAATTTCACCAATAGATCAG
This sequence comes from uncultured Eubacteriales bacterium, assembly GCA_905209085.1. GTDB lineage: Bacteria > Bacillota > Clostridia > Christensenellales > Borkfalkiaceae > Scatosoma. Next base: position 48,672 of record CAJLRM010000008.1, on the reverse strand, counting down.
CCATTTTCTTCCCTCTCGATTTTACTTTATTTACAGACGGCGATTTTCTTTCGGCTCCCACGCGCTTTTATACGTTTGCCTTAGAGTCCGTTTTTGCAGCAAAAGCAAACGTTACAGAGCCAATACCTTTTTGATACGACGGCAATAAGCCGCGGCGAGCGCCACGGAGCCGTAATCGTTGGGATGCACCCCGTCCACGGTATATTCGGTGAAATTGCCGCGAAAAAACGAAGAACCGTCTGCAAACACGACCTTCCGCCCCGCGCGCGCATAGCGGGCGGCAAGGCGGGGCAGCCACCGCCGATAATAGAGATGGAGCTTGATGCGATCCTCGTCGTACAAATCCATCGCAAAAGGGTTGCGGGAAACCAAAATTACGGGAACGTCGGGACGAACGGCAAAATAGCAATCGAGAAAAGCGGGCAGATTGTTCTCCATGCGCTCGTCCACCCCCGCGTTCGCCTCCACGTCCACGACGAGAAGAGCTACGTCCCTTTTCGCGATTATCTCCGCGATTTCCCTTTCCGCAAACGCCGAGCCAGAAAAGCCGTAATTGAGGACCTCTTTTTCGAGAGCGCGGGAAAGGATACTCGTAAACAACATTCCGGGGCGGCTCACGCAGCCGCCTTGCGCGATGGACGTGCCGTAAACGGCGATCTTTCCCCCTTTGAACTTTTCCGACGCGCACTCGCTGCCCGCCTGCAAACCGACTTCCAGCCTTTCCACTCCGTTATAGAGGGGGAGATATAAGAGGCAGCTTTTTCCCGTGCTTTCCGCGAAAGAAGGAAACTCCCCTTCGAAATCGACGCTGCCCGCCGCAGGACGCACGTTGCCGCGAAAGGCATACCCGCCGACGCGGGAATCGCGGACGTACAAATCAAAGCCGCTCTGTCCCGACGCGGGCATATGCGTCATATCGGACGGACGCTCCACTTTTCCCCGCACCGCGACGATGGAGGAATCGGTGAAAAAGCGAAGCATCACCCCCGCGGGATTCGTGGATAAATACGCCTCGTCGGGATTGACTTTCTTCAACGCTTCCCGTTCTTCGGCGGAAAAACGGCAATACGCCTCGCCGCCCGCGCAGCCGCAAAGTCCCAGGCGCGGATCCCGACCGTCTATCCAGACAACTTCCTTTTCCATTCTTTTCGTCCTACCTTTTCCCCTTCCGAATTCACGAGAAACAGACCTTTTTCGTATCAACTAAATTATACGTAATTTTTCATGAAAAGTCAACCCTTTTTTGAAAAATTTTTTCATCCAAAACGAACAAGCCCCATTTTTTTATCCGAAAAGTCTTTTCTTCGGACGCGATTTTTGTCCATATTCCGAAAGAATATAAAAATTACTTCCAAACTCCGCACCCTTTTTCAAAAAGCATACTCGCTGTCGGCAAGACTTTTTTTGCAATTTTTTTCCTTTTCTTCCCCCTTGGCACCCCCGAAGCCCTCGGGAAAAACGAATTTTCGAGAAAAGCGACGTTCGGCGCTCGTCGTTTTGCTCGAAGGCGCGATCGTTGACTTTCGTTTTGAAAATTTTTTTCATATTTAACATCGCGCCGTTTCAGGAAGGCTTTGCGATGTTCCGCTTTTCCCCGCCGAATCATATAATAACATTATCGCGTACCCGCATAACCTTTCGAAAAAACGTTCATAATAGAGAGAAAAAAGACTCGGGAGGATTTTTTATGCTTTGGCTTGGAATATTGATCGGTTTTGTACTCGGCGGAAATATGGGCGTCATTTGTATGGCGCTCTTCAAAATCAATAAAAATTGACCGCGCCGTTTTAACGGCACGGTCTTGAAATTCAGCTATATCTTTTGACGACGGATTTCATCTCGTTCAACCGTTTCAGCATATCTGCGGCGAGAGCCAGATGGCATCTCGCCCGCACGAGATTCTGATCGGGATAATGGATCTTGAAATATTTATCCCCGTCGAGATAATCGGTGAGAAAACGCATCCCGCATTCCACCGTCATGGAAACCGCGCCCAGCGCCATCGTGCTCTTCTCATTCTCCGTAAGCGACGCGCCTACGGCGCCGATAAAGCCCTTTGTGAACGCCTCGTATTTCCCCATATCGAGAGCGACTTTTTTTATGTCCCTTTCGTCCTCTGCGCCCGTGTTCGCCCCCGATCTGATGGCATCGCCGAAGTCGAACGCCACCAATCCCGGCATGACGGTATCGAGGTCGATGACGGAAAGATGTTCGAAGGAATCTTTATCGAACAATATGTTGCTGCATTTGGTATCGTTATGCGTTACCCGCAGCGGCAGTTCGCCGCGACGCTGCATTTTATAGACCTCCGTCGCGGTTTCTTCCAGCTCCAAATAGCGCCCGATTTCCGACTGCACTTCCCGCGCCCGGCCGCTTAAATTTTTTCCGACAGCGCGGCGGAAAGTATCGTAACGCATCACCGTGTTGTGAAAATGCGGAATGGGAATATGCAGGTTTTCCACGGGATAATCGGCAAGATATTGCTGAAATTCGCCGAACGCCCTGCCCGATTCCTCCATTATTTTTGCGTTTTCTGCGGTCAAAAAAGTGACGGAGTCGTCTATGTAACGGCAGCAGCGCCAAAAGCCGCCGTCTTCCGACAAGGTATAATATTTCCCCTCCGCCGTCTGTTGATAGTGCAGAACGCCGCGCTTTGCGCTCACGCCCGTCGCCTTGATCTTTTTGCGGATATGGCCCGTGACGGAAATGATATTTTCCATCACTTCCACGGGATTTTTGAAAACGTAAGTGTTCACCCGTTGAAGAATGTAGTCCTTGATTTCTCCGCCGCGGAAAAAGAACACTTTATATGTGGTGTTGATATGTCCGTACGTGATCGGCTCGTACGAACGGTATTCGCCGCCGATCTGAAAAATTTTACAGATTTCCCGAATCTGCTCGTCCCCTGCCATCATAGTCCTTCAACCTTATTCATCAATATTTTTTCCGTTCTTCCGCAGTCGGCGCTCGCGTTGCACAATTCCGCCTGCAAAAAAGATTTCATCATGCAGTCCCGCTTTTCTATCGTATAAGTCGGGACTAATTTTTTTACCGATTCCTTCATGCTGTCCGTTTCGCTGTACGCTTCCGCATACAGCTTATCGAGCGTATTCCAAAGGAGATCCTCGTCCAGCTGAATGGGCTTTGCGATATTGATCAGGCCGTTCGGCGTCTTTTGCAGCCCCTCTTCCTTCATCAATCTTTCCTCATACAGCTTCTCGCCAGGACGCAGCCCCGTACAGACGATATCGATATCTACGTTGGGTTCCAGCCCCGAAAGCTTGATGAGGTTATAGGCGAGATCGTATATCTTCACGGGTTCGCCCATGTCGAGGACGAATATCTGCCCGCCCTTGGCGTAAGCGCCCGCTTGAAGGACGAGGGAAACCGCCTCGGGAATGGTCATGAAATAGCGGATGATATCCTTGTGCGTGACCGTGACGGGTCCGCCGTCCGCAATCTGCTTTTTGAAAAGCGGGATCACCGAGCCGTTGGAGCCGAGTACGTTTCCGAATCGCACCGCCACGAATTTTGTGTTTTTGCTGTGGCAGCCTATCGTCTGAATGATCATCTCGCAGATGCGCTTGGTCGCGCCCATGATATTGGTGGGATTGACCGCTTTGTCCGTCGAGATCTGCACGAACGTTTCCACGCCGAACTGGTCGGCGCAGCGCGCCACGTTGAGCGTGCCGAAGATGTTGTTTTTCACGGCTTCGTTGGGGCTCGTTTCCATAAGGGGCACGTGTTTGTGCGCGGCGGCATGGAATACGATCTGCGGGCGGTATTTTCCGAACACATCGCGCATTTTTCCCACGTCGCGGACGCTGGCGATGAGCACGAGCAGATTGAGTTCGGGATGATTCCGCTTCAACTCCTGCTCGATGTCGTAGGCGTTGTTCTCATAGATGTCGAGAATAATGAGCTGCGCGGGATGATGCGTCGCTATCTGCCGACAAAGCTCGCTGCCGATAGATCCGCCGCCTCCCGTGACGAGGACGGTTTTATCCTCGATGTAGCCTATGATCTCCTCGATATTGACGTTCACCTGTTCCCTGCCGAGCAGATCCTGTATCTCCACTTTGCGGAGATTGGAAACGGTCACCTGTCCGTCCGCTAACTGATAGATGCCGGGCAGCACCTTGACGGGGCATTTGCAGTCTTTACAGCGATTGATCACTTCGCTTTGGAGCTTTTTATTGGCGGCGGGCATCGTCACGAATATTTCCTGAACGCCGTACTCTTCCGCCAATTTTTTTACGTCGTGCGTCGTCCCCGCGACCTTGACGCCGCTGATGGATTTTCCGAGCTTTGTCGGATCGTCGTCCGCGATACATACGGGCTTCAAAGCGATTTTATCCGACGTGAGCATCTCCTTGATGAGGGTGAGTCCCGCGCTTCCGCCGCCGACGATCATCACTCGTTTTTTCTGCGAATGTCCGCCCGACAGATAATATTTCATCACGACGACGATGCGTTTGGAAAAACGTACCATGACGGCGACATAAAAGAGCAACGCGCCGTAAACGAGCGCCGTGCCGATATTGATATACGCCTTCTGCGTCAAGACCGCGAAAATCAGGTTCAGCGCCGTCGTACAGACGACGGCAAGACTGAGTTTAAGCGCGTCGATGATCCCCACGGAAGAGAACACGACCGCGTACATTCCGAAGAATCCGAACAGAGCGATCGTACAGACGATATTGCCGAGCGTCCATCCGAGAAGCCCCGCGCTGAATCCCCTGTCCTCCACCGTAATGAGATACGCGAACAGAATCGCAACGACGACAGACAGCACATCTGCGAGTATCAAAAAAATTTTATGCCAAACCGTCGCATTTTTACTTTTCATAGTTAATTTCCGCACCTCTTTATTCCACCGTTACGCTCTTTGCGAGATTGCGCGGTTTATCCACGTCCAGACCTTTGGCGACGCTTACGTAATAGCCCATGAGTTGCAGGGGAATCACCGCCAGACTTGCGGCAAAGTGTTCGTCCGTCCTGGGGATATACGCGGTGAAATCCGCCGTATCCTCGATATTATAGTTGCCGTAGGTGGTCAGCCCCATCAAATAGGCGCCGCGGCTTTTTACCTCCACCATATTGCTGATCATTTTTTCGTACAGCCTCTGCTGAGTGAGAACGCTGACCACCAGCGTACCGTCCTCGATGAGGCTGATGGTGCCGTGTTTGAGTTCGCCCGCCGCATACGCTTCGGAGTGAATATAGCTGATCTCTTTCATTTTCAGGCTGCCTTCGAGGCTGATGGCGTAATCGATGCCCCTGCCGATGAAGAAAATATCCTTGGCGTTGGCGAATTTTGCCGCGAACCACTGGATCCGTTCCTTATCTTCCAGTACGCGCTTCATCTTTTCGGGCAGAGCCAGCAGCTCGGCAATCAGACGCGCGTATTCCTCGGCGGAGATTTGCCCGCGCACCTTGGCGAACTCCACGGCGAGAAGATAGCCCGCTATCAGCTGCGTGGAATACGCCTTCGTGGTCGCCACCGCGATTTCGGGTCCCGCCAGCGTATAGAATACGTTATCCGCTTCGCGCGCGATGGAAGAGCCGACGACGTTGACGACGGCGAGCGTTTTGGCGCCGAGATTCTTTGCCTCTCGCAGCGCGGCAAGACTGTCCGCCGTTTCTCCCGACTGACTGACGACGATCGCCAAGGAGTCTTTGGCGATGAGCGGTTTGCGATAGCGAAATTCCGACGCCAGCTCCACGCGGACGGGAATTTTCGCCAGATCTTCCATCACATACTGCGCCGCGACGCCTACGTGGTACGCCGAACCGCACGCCACGATATAGATCTGACTGATCTTTTTGATCTCTTCCTCCGTCAGCCCTACCGCCGACAAATCGATTTTTTTATCGACGATCACGGAAGCGAGCGTATCCTGCGCGGCTTTGGGCTGCTCGTGGATCTCTTTCATCATGAAATGCTCGAAGCCCGCTTTTTCGGCGGCTTTCGCATCCCACTTTATCTGCGTGATCTCCTTTTCGATCTCCTCTCGGTCGAGATTGAAAAACTGCACCTGCCCCATTTTGAGGCGGGCGATTTCCAGATTACCGATATAATAGACGTTGCGCGTGTATTTCAAAATGGCGGGCACGTCGGAAGCGAGATACGTTTCTCCCTTCTCGACGCCGATGATCATCGGGCTGTCCTTGCGCGCCACGTATATCTCTTCGGGATAGTCCTTAAACATCACCGCCAAAGCGTAAGAGCCGCGGACGCGCATCATGAATCTCGCCAGCGAATCGATGGGGCCGCCGCCGTATTTTTTGTAATAATAGTCGAGCAGCTTTGTCGCCACCTCGGTGTCCGTCTGAGAATAGAACTTATAATCGCTCTTGACGAGCTTTTCTTTCAGTTCCTGATAATTTTCTATGATTCCGTTATGGACGGCGACCACAGATTTATCGTCGCTGCAATGGGGATGCGCGTTTTCCGTCGAAGGTTCCCCGTGCGTCGCCCAGCGGGTGTGTCCGATGCCGCAGCAGCCTTTGAGCGTCAAGCCGTTATTGGTCTTTTCCGCGAGCACCTTCAACCGTCCCTTCGCCTTGACGATCTCCACGTCCGCCGTCCCGTCGCGCACGGCAAGCCCCGCGGAGTCATACCCGCGGTATTCGAGTTTTGAAAGCCCTTCGAGCAAGATCGGCGCCGCCTGATGTTTGCCCGTAAATCCTACAATTCCGCACATTTTCTCTCGCCCTCGCTTCTATGCCGACTCATGACCGTTGTTTCGAATCACCGCCACCACCTTTTCGGTATACTTCTGACAGATTTCCTTCGTTTCCGCTTCCACCATCACCCGAATGACGGGTTCCGTGCCCGATTCGCGCAAGAGGATACGCCCCGTATCGCCCAACGCCTCCGCGACCTCTTTGACCGCCGCCTGCACGTCGGCGTCCGCCTGCGCCGCCGCTTTATCCTTCACCTTCACGTTGATTAAAACCTGCGGATACATCGCCATAGGCGCTCTCAGTTTGCTCAAAGGCTTTTCCTGCGCCATCATGACTTCCATCACTTTCAAGCTGGTGAGAATTCCGTCGCCCGTCGAGGCGTATTTGGAAAAAATGATGTGTCCCGACTGCTCGCCGCCGATCCTGTCGCCGTGCGTCGCCATATATTCGTACACATATTTGTCCCCTACCGCCGTCTTGGCATACTCGATTCCGAGTTCGTCCAGCGCTTTATAAAGTCCGAAATTGGACATGATCGTCGTGACGACTTTATTCGTCACCAGTTTTCCCCGCTCCTTCATATAGCGGGCGTAGAGATACATGATATGATCGCCGTTGACGATTTCTCCCGTTTCGTCGACGCAGAGGCATCTGTCCGCGTCGCCGTCGTAGGCAAAGCCGACGTCCAGCCCCTTCTCCACGACGAACTTCCGCAGTCCCTCGATATGCGTCGAGCCCGCGTTCTCGTTGATGTTCAGCCCGTTGGGTTCGGCGTTGATGACGTACGTGGTGGCGCCCAAAGCGTCGAATACCGCCTTTGCGATATTCCACGAACTGCCATTGGCGCAGTCCAGCCCCACCTTCACTCCCTTAAACGAGTACATTCCCAAAGAGATGAGGTAGCCGATATAGCGATTGCGCCCGGAAACGTAGTCCACCGTGCGCCCGATTTTCTCGCCCTCGGCATAAGGGACTTCCGCCCATTGCCGGCCGAAAACTTCCAGCTTTCCGTCGAGATAATTTTCGACGAGCGCGATGGTCTTTTCGTCGATCTTTTCGCCCTGACCGTTGATTAATTTGATGCCGTTGTCGTAATAGGGATTGTGGCTGGCGGAAATCATGATCCCGCAGTCGAACGAATCCACCCGCGCAATATACGCTACGGAGGGAGTCGTCGTCACGTGCAGAAGATACGCGTCCGCACCCGAAGCGGTCAATCCCGCCACCAGCGCGTATTCGAACATATAGCTCGAACGACGGGTGTCTTTGCCGATGACGACGCGGGGCGAAGCCGCGTCGCCCGCCCGTCTTTTCAGTTCCCCGTAATACCAGCCGAGAAAGCGGCCGACCTTATAGGCGTGCCCCGCCGTGAGGGTCTTGTTCGCCTCGCCGCGGAAACCGTCCGTTCCGAAATACTTACCCATAAAACATTCCTCTTATTATTCGTTTATTTCTTCCGTAAAAAGTATTCTTATGTGTTTTCTGAAAATTATGCGTTTGTAACTCTTCGGTCAGCGTTTTTTCACGATGATTCCGCCCGTTTTATAGATACTGTCGGGAGGGATCACGCCGCGCACGCAGGAGAGGGGATATATATGGGAACGTCTGCCGATCACCGTACCGGGATTGAGCACGCTGTTGCAGCCCACTTCCACATAATCGCCGAGCATGGCGCCCATCTTTTTCAAACCCGTTTCCGTCTTGGCTTCCCCGTCTTTTATCGCCACCGGCGATTTGTCCGATTTCACGTTGGAAGTGACGGAGCCGGCGCCCATATGCGACTTGAAGCCCAAAATACTGTCCCCCACATAGTTGTAGTGAGGCGTCTGAACGTTGTCGAAAAGAATGACGTTTTTCAATTCCACCGAGTTGCCCACGACGCAGTTATCGCCGACCAAAGCGGAGCCGCGGATAAACGCGCAGTGCCTCACTTCCGTTTCGGCGCCGATGACGCAGGGTGCGCCCAGGTATGCGGTGGGCGCTATTTTCGCCGTTTTATGCACCCATACGCCGGGAGATATTTCCTCGTATTCGGCGGGGGATAACGTCTTTCCCAAACGGAGAATAAACTCCTTGATTCCTTGCAGCGCCTCCCAGGGATAGACAAACGCCGAAAGATATTCTCTTGCCTGCGTATGCTCCAAGTCATATAATTCCGTTATTTTCGTCATGGTTTCTCTCCTCGCCGTCAAATTTGAAGCCCTCTTTTTATCTTACGGAAAATATAGCCTTTCCGTCCACCTTTTCGCAAAAATTCTCTCTTTTTTGCGATGAATTTTATCGTTGAGCGCTATACATACAAAAACAGCGGACGCAAAAACACATCGACTTTATCAATCGATGCAGAATTTGCAGCCGCCGTGCCATTTTTCTTTCTATTCAAAAAATCCGCGCCTCGTTGAGGCGCCCTTTCTCCCGCATCTGTGAAAGTCATGTCGCTCTCCACAACTTCCTCCCCTCGCTTTCGTAAAAACGTTTGATTCGACCGAGTATCCCTGTATATAAAATGATGCTTTGCATAAATTGCGCCCCTCATAAAGTCAAAAGACCTGAACAAGCACAATCTGCAAAATGTGTTTTCTGTACTTTACCTTATACATAATATCACATATCCGTCACTTTGTCAATAATTTCCCTTGATTTTATATGCATTTATTTGAACTTTTTTACTGGAAAAATTTAATTTTAAACGAAATTTTCCTTCATTTATTCATTCTTTATGAAAAATCCGCCCTATTTCTTCGTCATAAAAAGAGTATTTTTCTTTCCTTTTCGGAAGTTTTTATAACTCAATGCTGCCCTGCCGCCTCCAAAACATTTTTTTACTTCGGCGGAGCGAAATATTAAACAAGTAAAAAATACGTCGCGCAAAATAAATTTTTATTGATTTTCCCCTTCGTTTTTTTCTGTCGTTTTACGATTTTTTGTAATTTTTGCTCGTTTTTGTCCGGCTTTCGTCCTGAAACGGAACGCGAGGGGAGATTCCCCCGTCTTTTGTTTGAAAAGATTGGAGAAATAATACTCGTCCGTAAAGCCCAGGGTTTCGCTGATCTCAAAAACCTTCATGGAAGTGGTGTTCAAAAGACTCTTGGCAATATCTATTTTTCTGTCTAAAAGATACTGATAGGGAGTCAGTGCGTAATACTTTTTAAACTCCCGCGTCATCTGGGACTTGGAAACGCTGAGTTCCTCCGTCAGCTTATCGATCGTGATCTTGCGGTATACGGAAGAATCCAGCGCCTCTTTGACGCGATTCGCCGTAGGCGAAACTTCGCGCTTTTTTTCGACGCTTTCCGCCAGAGCGAGGATCAGTCGGAAGATCACTTCCGATACCTTTAAATAACTCTTGGCGTTTACGGGATTTTCCTGTGCGATCTCCATCAGCTCGTCGAAATATTTTCGGCAGTGCGAATGCGGGAACACCGTCCTGTCGGACAAACCGTATGCGGCGAATACGTCCGTCATGATATCGCTGAAAAAATTGATCCAGATTTTTTCGTAAGGCTCCTTCTTATCCGCCCCGTATTTATGTTTCTTGCCCGGTTGAAGAACATAGACGCAATCTTCCTCCACCGCGTATTTTTTTCCGCCGTCGAATATGTATCCCTTTCCCGACGCCACGTATTCGAGAACAAAATAGTCGGAATGTTCCCGCTGAATAAAATACTCCCTGTCCGGATGCGTGATTCCCACCATCTCCACCCGCAACGGATATTCCTCGTCTTCGGAAGAAGAAAACAGGATAAACTCCTCCTTCTGCGTGCTTCCGTACAGGATATTCTTTTTCGGGTCCACCTTTTTCTCTTCATAATGCAACATTTTCGCGGATTCCTCCCCCAAAAGGCTTAAATTATGCTACTAATCCTCATTTTTTTAGGTTTTTTGTTCATTTACAACCATACGTAAGCTCATTATAATATAATTGTTCCCGAATGTCAATCAAAAAATAATTTTCCCTTTTTTCAAACTTTTTTCACCTCGGCTCTTTGCCGCGGAGAAACATTCGGAAAGAAAAGCTTTACGCATTTTAAAAACCATATAAAGGGGGTTTTTATGAAAAAAACTTTACTCGGACTCTTCACTTTGTTGGGAACGCTCTGCCTGGCGGGAGGACTAACTCTGGCAGCGTGCGGCGGTCCCGGCGAGGACAGCGATTCCTCGGGAAATTCCTCGTCGTCCTCTGCGAGCGATTCCGATTCGAGCTCCTCTTCCGCCGAGGATCCTGCCGACGAAAGTTTGTCGACGGTGATTCAGGGAGATCTCAGAATCCAGCTGCTTTCCCCCACCCTTTTGCGCATCGAGGAAAAAGGCGCGAAAGGCTTTGAGGACAGAGCCAGCTACATCGTTTCCAATCGCGAGGATTGGGACAAGGTAGCCTATACGCTGGAAAACGTATCGGGCGGAAAGAACATCGTCACGGAAACGTACACCGTACATATCCCCGACGGCGCGAAAGCCGCCGATGTGTACGTGACGGACGCCTCGGGCAACGCCCTTTGGGAATTCGCGGGCATGACCGATACCAACGTCTACATTCCAAGCCCGTCGGACGAACTTGCCAGCTGGTATTTTACGGACAGCCCGCGCATCATCCCCTCCGACTACGGATATTCCGTCAGCGAGGACGGAAAGCCGCTGCAAGGCTGGGATTTCAAAAACGACGCCACCGACGTGTTCGTATTCCTGCCTCAGGGCGACTACAAGCAATTTTGTTCCGATTATACGGCGCTGACCGGCTCTTCCGAAATGGTGTCGCTGCAAACGCTGGGATATTGGGATTCACGCTGGTATGCGTACAGCTCGGAAACCGCCTTGCAGCAGATCAAGGATTATACCGACCGCGGATACAGCATCGACGTGCTCGTCATCGACACCGACTGGCGGAAAAACGGCTCTATCGGCTACGATATCAACACGGATCTTTTCCCCGACATGGCGGCGTTTTTGGAGGAATGCCATAAGCTGGGCGTACAGGTGGCTTTCAACGATCACCCCGAGCCCAATTCCGGAAGCAACGGACTCGACCGCGGCGAAGTGGAATACCGCAACAAGAATCTCACGCTCCTCCTCTCCATGGGATTGGATTATTGGTGGTACGATAGGAATTGGAGCGTGGCGCTCAACTCCTGCGACCCCGATATTTCCGTTTACGCCTTCGGGATGTACGCCTATCAATGGATCACGCAGGATTACCTCGAAAGCATCACGGACCTCGACGGCTACGCGAAAAGAGCGTTGATCATGGGCAACGTGGACGGTTGTCTTCACGGCAAATGGAACTATGCCTCCGATCTCTCCGCGCACCGCTATTCCATTCAGTGGACGGGGGACATCGGCGCGGATACTAACGCTTTGGCGCAGGAGATCTACGCTTCCGTATTCGGCGGCGCGGAAGTGGGGCTTCCCTATATGTCCTCGGATATCGGCGGACACAATGCGGCGGTGAGCGATTCCATGTATTCCCGCTGGATGCAGTACGGAGCGCTCTCCACCATCTGCCGCGTCCACTGCACGAATTACGAATATATCCACCAAGAAGGGCGTATGCCGTGGCTGTTCGGCGAAACGGCGGAAGACGTCACCAAAGCGTACGTGGGTATGCGCTATCGGCTGCTTCCTCTTTTCTATTCCCTTTCCTATGAAAATTATACGGACGGACTGCCCGTTATGCGCCGTTTGGACATCGAATATCCCGAATACGTCGAGGCGCAGCGCAACGACGAGTATATGCTGGGCAGCTACATCGTCGTCGCTCCGATCGACGAAGCGGTGACCAACCAAAAAGTGGACAATTCCGCTTTGACGCACCTCGAAAACGGAAAGGAAACCGCAGGACTTGCCGCGGAATACTACGCGAATAAAGATTGGAGCGGAACGCCCGTGCGCAGGCAGACGGACGCCAATATTTTCTTCGATTGGGGAACGGGCGGCCCCGCGGGATTAGGCACCGACAATTTTTCCGTGAAGTGGTCGGGCAATATCACGATCGGCAAGAATCCCGCCGCCCTCTCCTTCTTTGCGGATGACGCCGTGATCGTATGGCTGGACGGCGAAAAAGTCATCGACGGTTCGGACGTCTACGACTGCTATCTTTCGACCAAAGTCCTTGCCGCAAACACCAAACATACGCTGGAAGTATATTACGCCGAGTATCAATACAACGCCCACATTTATATGTATTACATGGAACAGCCCGCGGCGGGCGGCTCTATCTGCAATAACAGCCGCACTGTGTTCCTGCCCGAGGGAACGTGGATAGATGTGTGGTCGGGAAAACGCTTTGTCGGCCCCGCCACGTATACCGTCACGCATCCCCTGGAAACCTCCCCTATTTTCGTCCGCGAAGGCGCTTTGATAACGCTGGCACAGAATATGACGAATACGGGAGAAAAGGATTGGAGCGAAATGGCGCTGGACGTCTATCCTTCCCGAAACTTTACGGCGAGCACTACGCTGTACGAAGACGATACGACGACCGTCGCCTATAAATCGGGGCATTACCGCACGACGGATATCGCCATGTGTTACGACAAAACGAAAAACGCCCTGTGCGTGACGATCGATGCCGCGAAGGGAACCTTTTCGGGCATTCGCGCCTTCGGCGAACGCAGCTGGAACGTGCGCGTACACACGAATCCCGAGTGGGGGGATCTTCTGCGAGCCAAAGTAAACGGCAAGAACGTCAGTCTTTCCTTCTTCGGGCAGTCGTCCGAAGCCATGCCCTTCGCCTTCTCCGGCGCCGCCCGCGACGGGGATCTGTACGAATTTACCGTAGAGGGCTCGGTGTATGAAAAGTACGAAATCGAACTTTATTTCGACGGCGCCGCCGATTCCGCAGTCAATCAAGATTACGACGATACGCAGCTCAATTTCAGCGTCAGCGCGGAAAAAGCGGGCGACGGCATCGATTTGACGGAAGCGGGGAGCATCGACTGGATCTCCTACGGCGACGAGCTGGCGACGGAAGCCGTCCGCAAAAACGGCGGCGCGGGCTTATTCTCTTTCCCGTCCGGCTATGATTCGCCCTGGCTCGTATACGACAACTTTTTCCTCAAAGAATATTCGGACGGCGACGTCTTGGAGTGGCGAAGCGGCAACGGCGGAATCGCCTCGCAAAAAGATTTCTCGCTGGAAATCAAGACGGCGGGCAAAGAAGCCTATTACGTGCTCTATGTCGGCGGCAATCAGTGCACGGCGAAACTGACCGTCCGCGACCGCGCGGGCAACGTGCGCACTCTCGTATTCGGCGATCTCAACGGCAGCTTCCTCCGCCGCATCGTCATCGAGTGCCCCGACGACACGAAAAGCACCCTTTACGTGACTTACGCAATGCAGGCGAGCGAAACGGACGGTACGGGCTCCCCTTCCAATGTCACGCTGCTGGGAGGCTTTGCCTCCTCCCTTCTTCCCGACATTTCCGACAAGCCCGACACGAATCTCTCCGCGCAAGTCGTTTCTTCCGTAACCGCCGCCGGCACAGCCGATTTAAGCGACGCGGGCGCGGATCTCAAAGAAGAAACTCTGGATTGGATGCAATTCGGCGACGACGGCGGCGTGAAATCGGTGAGGCGCATCGGCGGAACCGCGATCGAAAACGTCACGTTCCGAGAAGGCCGCGGATTTTCCGACTATCCCATGACTCTTTCCTATACAGACGGCGATGAACTCTGCGCGCATACGGGCACCAAGAAAGGAACCTGCACGCCGGGAGGCATCACGCTCACCTTTGCCGTGACGCCCGAAGTTAAACACATCCGCTTGTATACGGGAGCCTGGCAGGCGACCAATACCGTAGAAGTCTATACCCGCAAGGGAAGGCTTCTCTCCGCGGCGGACAGCTTCACGGTAGGCAGCATTGCGGAAGAAAAGGTAGTGACGATAGGCGTCGACGCCAAGGAAGCGGATACGCTGATCGTTCTGATCAAATCGAGCAAGGAAGGGGGCGGCGGGAACGTTTCCCTCGCGGGCGTCGCGGTGACGGGAACGCCCAAAGGCTCGACTGCGACGGTAAGCATGGAATGCACGGAGCTTTCCGAGGCTGTTAACCTCACGGCGCGGGGAAGCGCGGATTGGCTCTACTTCGGTACGGGCGCAAAAAAGAAAGACGGGGCTAAGCTTCCCGAGCTTTCGAACATACAATTCGGCGCACCCGTGAACTTCAACGACTACGGCGTTTCGCTTTCCTATGCGGACGGAAACGACGGCTCCGCGGCTTCGCTCACGGGAGGAAAAGCCTTCGATTATGCGCGTTTCACCGTCGCGATCGATACAAATACCCGCTATATAGAGCTTTATGCGAGCGTCTTCGACGCGACGGCGGGAATCGTCGTTCTGGATGAAAACGGGAACGCCCTCCTGCGCGCAGAGCCACATCGGGATACGGATTCCTCCATGGACAGTTTCCTCATAAAGCTTTCCGTAGAGGCGCAGCGGGCGCAGACTCTCACCGTCGTCTATTATAAAGGCGGCTCGGGAAGCGGCAACGCCGGTCTTGCGGCAGTTGCCGTAAGCTGAAATTTTTATACTTTTTTTCCAAAGTTTCAAAGACAATAAAAATACGGTTAATCAACCGAAAGGATAAGGGTAAACCATGAAAAAACTTACAAAACGCATCATCACTATGCTCCTTTGCTTCTCCATCCTCGTTCCCGTCGCCGCCTGCGGCGGAAACGAATCGGACTCTTCCAAGGGCAGCTCCTCGTCGGAAGTTTCCGTCAACGACTCCTCGAACTCTTCGAAGGATTCCGAATCGGAAACGAGCGCCCCTTCGCCCTCCTCTTCCGAGAGCGATTCCTCTTCGTCCGACGCTTCCAGCGAAACGGAGTCTTCTTCGGAGGAAACCGTTTACGAATATTCGCTCAATTTCACTTCGTTTGAACTCGAAGCGGGCAAGACGAAAAAACTTATCGTCAACGTGGATCCCGAAAAGGAAGTTTCGCCCGTCTGGTCGACTTCCGACGCGGCGATTGCGGCAGTCGGCGAGGACGGCACCGTCACGGCAGTCAAAGCGGGTACGGCGACCATCACCGCCGCGGTGGACGGAGAAACGCTCGCCTGCACGGTCACCGTAACGCCGAAAAAGATCGAGTATGCCTACGAACTCGATCAGACCACGCTCAACCTCAAACCCGGGGCAACGGCGAGGTTAAACGTGATCGTCACGCCCGAAAAAGAGGTTGCCGCCGTATGGTCCTCTTCGCAAACAAGCGTCGCGACGGTAAGCTCCACGGGGCTTGTCGAGGCGACGGGGCTCGGCACCGCCGTCATCACCGCCGAAGTGGAAGGGCATACCTTAACCTGCACCGTTTCCGTGACTTCGGACGTGACCGCGACGGTCGCTTCCATAGCGGCGGAAGGCGATATCGACCTCAACGACTGCGACGATACTTTGGATACGCTCTATTGGGAGCACTATCAGGAACAGGGGACCGATTGCAGACTGAACACCACGGACTACATTCTTTCTAACAGTATAGAGAGCACAGACCGCTTCTTTTATGATTACGCGGCAAAACTTTCCTGGACGAACGGCTCGAATATCACCGCGTGGGGCGGCAATACCAACGGCTCCTGCATGGGATCCGAAGTCGCCATGGAGATCAAGGTGAACCCTTCCGTCAAAGCGATCCGTTTGTTTACGGGCGCTTGGAGAGCGACCAATACCTCCGCCCTTTTCTTAAACGGCATTCAGCTTGCGGAAAGCGAGCCCTTTACGGCAGGCGAGTCTTCCGTCGGGAAAATCGTCACCTTCGCGCTCGACGTAAAGAGCGAACAGACCGTAACGATCAGGATCACGCCGTCCGACCTCGGAGATGCAGGCAACGTATCGCTTACGGCTGTGGCAGTCCTCGGCACGGCGGACAGCTCGAACGTCACCACGGCGCTCGCCTTGACGAAAACGGAAATGACGGGCGTACACGACAATCACATCAATCTCACCGAAAAGGGAACGAAAGATTGGTTCTATCTCAATTATGAGCATAATCCCGACCAAATGAAGGACGGCGCCGGCATCGACGTTTCCTCTTTGAAAGTAGAGAGCGACGGAAAATTCTGGGATTATAAAGCGGCGTTTAATTGGACGAACGGAAAGGTAAACGAAACCTCTCTTGTCGACGGCGACTGCGACAATCAGGGCACCAACAACGGAAAATGCGGCGCCTATGTGTCGATAGACGTGCTCGTAAACGCGGAAACGTCGCACGTGTTCCTCTATGTCGGCGGCTGGCAGAGCACGTATTATATGCAAGCCGTGGATTCTAAGGGCAATATTATTTTCAACGAAAAGATGCACGATGAAGTAAACGGACAAACGTTTGCTTACGAGGCAGATTTTGCAGTCACCGCATCGGCGGAAGAAAAAATAACCTTTATCATTTATCGCACGACAGGCTCCAATTGCTCGCTCGCAGCCGTCGCAGTATCCTGATAAAAGCCATATACGGACTCAAAAAGCCCCGTCCTTTATAGGACGGGGCTTTTTATACACGTCAAAACGATATGGGAAAAACAAAAGAACGGTTTACTTCAAGAATGATCGCCTATCGACTCTTTCTTGTTTTCAACCGTTCTTTCCCTTGGGGAGAGCTGTATCGCCCGTACCCCGCAAATTACTTTTACGCTTTTTCCGTTATGGTGAGTACGTCGTTGACAAACGATGCCTCATAGGTCTTTCCTTCGCAGGTAAACGTCAGTTTTTTGCTTTCGATCGAGGCCGCCGTGCATTCTTTGCCGTCGTAGGTGACGACTAAGGTGACTTTTACCGCGCTTATTTTATCCTCGCCTTCGCCGTCGTCCACCACCGTGGATTTCGCCGAAAATTTTACAGAGAGCGCTTTACCGTCCGCATCGGTATGTTCGCCGGCAAACGACACCTCCGCGTCCGAAGTTTTATACATCAGATACTTTACATAGGAATCCTTAATGCCGTTGAGATAGATTATATAATTGCCATAATAAACATCTGTGGAAATATACGTCTTATCTTCGCTGAGAGTACCCTCTGCAGAATATTTGGAGGAATTTGTGCCCCAAGGATAATAGTTGACCGTATACGTAACTTTATCCGCCGTAACGGATTTGAGGGAGATTTCCAAAGACTTACATTTTTCAGGATAAGCGGAAGAATAGAGGGATTGATTCACCAATCCTTCTCCGACAAAATCAAACACTTCCTTGGGAACAACGATCATCGTATAGGCAGCAGTTCCGTCTTTTACCGTCCAGGAGAACATCATGACGCTCTCCCCGTCGATCCGGAAAGAATTGCCGGCAAAATCGGGAGCGATCGCAACCGCTGCGGCGCCGTCGTAGGAAGCGGTATAGCTCGCCGTACCGTCCTTGGAGAACGTCCGGGCGACCGTTAAGGTTTTGCCGTCCACGGTAAAGGTACCCACCGCAAAATATTCGTCTTCGGACATCCAAAGGAGTTTGCCCGAAACCTCTTCCTTAAAGAAACATACGGCAATGTCCGTACCGTTCGCATTCTGCCCGATCAGCTTATAGCCCCCGTCCGCGAGTTCGGCGGCCTGCGCAAGGTTAGTATTGGTACGGCGCCATTGGTCTACGAAATAGAAGCCGAGCACCGCTTTTTCAGTCGTCTTATCGAAAGAGATCAGTTTGCCCTGAATGAAGGTGTCGTCGAGTATCGTCCCGTACTCGCCCTCTTCCGTCGATCCGAGATATTCGGCATTGTCGGGGAGAACGTCCGTATAGAGAGTCGTTCCGCAAAGCTCCAATGCGTAAGAGGTGATTTTTTCTCCGTCTTTCACCGTAAACACGACGATTCTATCGGAATAAATATAATAGAGATCGACGATCGCCTTGCCGTCGAAGGCTGCGTTTTCCTTATCGAAAGTCGTCACGTAAGTGTCGTGAAGAGGGAACTCTTTTTCCGGCTTCGACGAAACGGGGAGCACAAGCGTCTTTCCACCGATCGTATAAGTGCTGTTTTCCGTTAAGAACAGCCAATTATATTGCTCCAAAGTATAGATCTGCGCTTTTAAAACGGTATTCAGAGAAGAAAGAATGCCCCTGTAATCGACGCCAGCCACTTCGAAATCCACATACTTGCCGCCGGCGGCGTCCGTATAAGCCGCTTCCACTTCCTTGCCGTTGAACGTAACTTTCAGCACAGCCTGCTTTTCTGACGTACCGTTGACGTCCACCTCTCCCACTGCCACGGCGAACACTGTCGTATTGCCGTTGAGCGTATAACTACCTTCATAATCGGCAAACCATGAATCGAATACGAGCAAAGGAAGCTCTTTCTGAGTTTTCTTGTCTTCGTTCTGTCTTAAATAATAAGTTTTGCCGCCGAGTTTGAGCGAATAAGTGCTCGCATCCACTCTTGTAAGGACGCACGTTTCGTCGCCGTAAGTAACCGCAAGCGTCGTGATATACTGCGAACCATCCGCCGCCTTCACCGCCGAAGGGATCACCGAAAACTGTTTGCCGTTGAATTTTTCGGAGCCGAGGATGCTGAGGAATTTTTCCTGCATGACAAGATAGGGAAGAGAATCCTTCGTCGCAGCATCCGTATTGGGAAGCATATAGTACTTATTATAATTGACATAAATGATCGGACAAAGTTCGCCGTCGACGGCGGCAAGTCCGTATACGTAAGGCTTATCAGTATTGGTGTTCGCAGCGTTAAACGTAAAGTCAATTCCCGTCCCGCCGTCGTAGCCGATATGCCTGCCGTTATAGTCTGCAAAATCAAAATCGGCAACGGAGGAATAGGAAACGCCTTCGTAAGAGAGAACGGTGGCGGATCCGATCCGGATAAACGTCGCTTCTTTGCCGTTCAAAGTCATCGTCGCCATATTCCCGTCGAACTTTATCGTGAAATTCGTCGTCGTGGTAGGCTGACTGCCGTTATGATAATAGATGGTTTTGGGAGCGAAATAGAAGCCCTTGTCGCCGTCTTCGGAAATATAGGCGCCGCCGAATTCGTAATAGGCGGAAGGAAGATATACCACATTGTAAACGACGCTGTCGTTAAAAGTGAGATTCATGCCGTTGATATCGAAAGAATAGCGATAGGGTCTGCCGTCTTTCTTCGAGAAGAAGCTGGTATAACTTCTGGCACTGTTGAGGAAGATCTCTTCGCCGCGGAAATACAATTTTCCATCCGTATCAAACAGGAACGAATCGGTGGAATCGGCGGAAGGAAGATACTCTGTGCCCACGATTTCTTTAAACGTATTGTGATAATAGACCGTATCGTTGACGAAAACCGTCGTCAGCGAATAGAAAATCACCGTATATTTCGTATAGCCGATAGAGCCTTCCGCTTTGAGGACGGTACGCGCGCCTTCATTTACTTCGACAAGACTGAGTTTTACATCCTCCAAAGCATTTCCGTTGAGAATAAACCTGCCGTCGGCGTTCAGCTGGAACGTGTTTTCTCCGGCGTAATAGGTATCGTTGGTATATCCCGTAGGATTGCTCGCCATATCGTGATAATAGAACAGGTCGTTCCCGTCCACCAACAGGAAATTATTGTCCGTAAACTCGATGGTGTGCGTTTCCGTTCCTTCCCCCGCATTTAGTTTCAGCGTGATGGTCGTTTTGCCGTCCTCGATATTCACGGTGAAATTATTACAGTCCACGCCCTTAAACGTGAGAATGCCTTTGCTGTAATTATACGAGAGCTTTTCCCCTTTGGAGTTATAGTACGGATATACGCTGTAAGAGGAACTTTGAAGCAAGGTCTGCGTTTTCACGAATTTGTTTTCGCCGACAACGACGCCGTCCGGACCGAAAGAAAACTTCAATTCGCTCCCGTCTTCGTTGATGCCTTTCATCGTCACGGCTCCGTTCGTTTGGGACAGAGTCAAAGAACCTTTTTCATAGTTGTAAGTGCCGACTTTACTTCCCGCGAGCGTATACTCTACCTGGAAATAGAAATCAGAGCTGAGGAACGCAACTTTACTCGTAGAGTCAAGACTTGACTCGCCCGCCAGGAAATAAGTCCCCGCGTATTTCGCATATACCTGTTTGACGGCAAACGCCATACTGTACGAAACGCTGACCATCACGTAATTTTCATCGCCCGGCTGAATCTGCTTTTCCCGATTATTGCTATCCTGTGCGTAATACAACTTTTCCGTACCGTTTTTGACATATACGTATACGGGCGTACCATTCCATTTAAACTTCTTGTCCTCGGTGATCGTAAGCACCGCGCCGTCTTTGGTGGAATATGTACCCGCCGAGAACTTATCGAACAAGGCGTCCACGCTCTCTTTGGAATAGAGAGTATAATCGCCCACGATGTCGTAGTTTCCCGCGTTGGCATAGTTTTTGACGATGGGAACTCCCGACGAATCCAGAGCGAGCGTCCAATCCTTGCCGACGTTTATTACCGCGCTTTGAGGAGATTCTCCCTCTTTCACCGTCAATACGGGCATGAGCGTTTCTTCCGCGCCGCCCGCAAAAGCCGTCTTTACCGCATTCGCGGAAACAGAGAACGTCTGGATACCGATAGACCAATCGCCTATAAATCTATTATAGAATGCCTCGGGAATATAGATTTCCGTACCCGCAGCCGTCACGACGGTAAGGACGCCGTTCGTGAGTTTCACGGAGGTGAATTTATCGGAATCCACCGCAACGACGACCGTTTTGCTTTCCTCGTCGTAGACGCCCGCCTCGTAATCATACTCCGCGCCGCCGTAGATAAATTTCGCGTCGTTGAATGAAACGGAAGTAAATCCGTTATCCTTGGACGCATACCAATTTCCGATCAGCGGATATTCCCCCACCGTGACGATTTGCCATTTTACGGAAACTTCCGCAGGAAGATTATAATTGGGATTCGTTCCTTTAAAAGTCACTTTCGCGGTGTATTCGCCGATTTCCGTGGCTTTCGTGTCCCCCGAAACGGCATCTATCTCGAAGCCCTCGGGTAATCCTTCCACGGACAGGGACAAGGTTTTTTCCGTCTGCGAATAAGTATAACTGATGCCGTCCCATACAAGTTCGGACGTATCGACGTTCGCTTTGTCAATCGTAAGCGCCACGTTAAAAGTTTTCGTCGTATAATTTTTTGCCGAAACGGTGACGACTACCGTATAAGTACCCGCGTTTACCGCCTCGTTCACTTTATTCGCATCCGTCGCTTCCGTACCCGTATAATAGGTATAAACGACTTTCGCGCTGGCAGGCGCCCCCGTCACCGTGGGCTGAACGTTTTTACCGTTATATACGGTATTCATCGTCGCCTCTACGGAAGCATTCATTTCCAAGGCTTCGACCGTCACGGTAAGCGTAGTCGTATGCTCCATAAAATTGACGGTGAGCTGATGGACGCCCACTTCGGACAAGAGCGCTTTATCCTCATCCGAAATCATCGCCGCGGTCAAAGCGGCACTGAAATCGGTGTCGTCGGAATAGGTAGCCGTTACGGTGAAAGAAGAATAGTCTAACGTTTCTCCGACCGTGATCGTCGCTGTATTTTTATCGAGCGCGATCGACACCACCTCCGGCTCCTCCGGAGATTCCGACGAAGAATCGGAGGAACTATCCGAAGAACTATCCGAAGAGGAATCCGAGGAAGAATCAGACGAAGAATCCGAAGAAGACTCTGACGAAGAATCGGAAGAACTATCCGAAGATGCGCCGGACGAAGAATCCGAAGCTACGGGAGTTTCCGAAGAAGAGCTGTCGTTGCCGCCGCACGCCGCCATTCCAAAAACAGCCGTCGTGGCGCAAAGACAGGCGAGCAAGGAAAGAATGCCTTTCTTTTTCATATTTTAACCTCCAAACAAATGAAAAAACAATTTTTAATTCTACTATCAAATATTTTTGCAGTAAGTTTTCACTTACTGCAAAGGGCACGTGCCCTTTGCTTTGGCGGTACGTTTACATCCGCCGTATAAATCAAGCAATCTCCGTATTTTATAAAGTTTCCATTCGGGAATAATCCACGACGACAGTATATATGTTTGCGCCGTAAATCCGCGTGCCACCGTCGTGTACGATCGTGTAAACGGGAGTTCCGTCGTCCTTCTCGCCCGTTTGCCGGACGCTGAATTCGGCCACGCCGTTTTCATTGACTGCCAGACAGTATACCACTTTTCCGCCCGTACTCATGACGGCGACGAATTCCTTTATATCTCCCGTTTCCACCACGGTATACTTTACTCTGCCCACCCAATCGATGACGTAAGAATATTGAATATACGTCGCATTTCCGGAAGAATCCACCGTAATGTCATATACTTTATATCCGAACGAATCGTAAACGGTAATAGACTGCGATTGCTGATCCTCGGTGATCATACTGATGGTGCCTACCCAAGAACAGTCTGGCTCGTCTTCGTAATAAGCGTAGAGAGAAGCCCAATCGAAAGTGAACCACATCCGGTAAGCCTGATCTGTCTGGTTTCCGTCTTCATCGAGCAGAAAACCGTTAAACTCGTATTCGTAATAGGTAGAGGTAGCGCTGGGATAGGAATTGAAGTCGGCATACGTACCCGTATACATATTACAGATGCCGTCGTCGTGCTCATCGAGGAAATACATATGCCCGTAGCCGTCCAGCTTCACCGTGTAATAATATAAATTAGTGCCCAAAAATGTTTCGTAATAGACGAGAGTCAAATCCTCCGCATCCACATAACGAGTATATACGGTATCCCCCACCGTATAGGAACCGCGGGCGTCGATGATCTGCGCCTCTTCCTTGCTTTGGTCCTGATAAGTAATCGTGAAATGCCCGTCCTTGTCGGGCTGCGATCCGAATCCGAAGGCTATTTCTATGTCCTTGCTGTCATACTTACGGACATAACTCTTTATCAGCGTCGTCTTTGTATCGTCCGTATAGAAAGAATATACTTTGACGCTCTCGTTTATATTCACGCTTTTGAGATAGGAAGTATATCTCCACGCTTCGGAATATATGTCATCCGTATAGGCGGGAAGACGCTGCTGGAATTCGCTGACCTGGTCGAAATAGGTTCCGTAGCTGCCGTATACGTCGAGGAATATCCATTTCTTTTCGCCGAGAGTAAGCTCCGCGCGGTGATATTTTCCGTCAAACCAATCGTACAGGGAGATCGTTCCGCTCAGATTTTCCGAAGCGGAAACGGAGGACGAAACGCCCGAAAGCGCCACCGTATATCCTTCCGCCCCTACTTCCTTGCCTTCCATATCCACGGCAATGCCTTTATAGTTCGTCACCGTCTTTCCGTCGTTCAGCGCCATGGAAACTTTACCCGTGCCGTCCAGCTGCACCGAACTGTAATTATTGTAAGGGGTATCGAAATAGACGGTGATATGTTCTCCGTCCGTCTTATAAATCGGAATCTTCCAGCCCGTCGACGAATTATACTGCCAGGTATATACGTCGCGCTGAATCACGTTATAGGCTTCGTCGTAATAAGTGACGACGAACTCCGTTGCAATGCTGTTATCGATCGTCGAGTAATACGTCCCTTCCGGATCGTCCAGCCAGACTACGGAAGGCATACCCGCTGTGATTTTTACCTGACCGATTGCCGGAATCCCGTATTTATTATAGGAAACGACGTAACTGCCGTTTAAGGTGGTATCGCCGTACAGTCTATCGTTGAGGGTTTCTTGCAGTACGGGGAATTTATAAGCGGTCCCGTTCACGACGCGCTTTTCCATCGTGAGCGTATAATATAAATCGTTTAAAATCGAGCCTTCGTAATCGACGAGTTCGGGATGCCAGAGTCTAAGGAGCACGCGGCAGTCGTAAAAGCCCTGATTGTGTTTTCCCTTGAGGGAATCGGTTTCCGCGCTCTCATATTCTTCCCAGGAGATCTCCTCGCAGACGAGGGGATAATATTCTCCGCAGGTGGTGCTGTAAGAACCGTTTATGGTCCAATAGTCCACGCTGTTGATAAATTTCTGCCCGGGGTCGGTGACGTAGACGATCCAGCCGTCCGTAAATTGAATTTTTGCGTCCCAATCCTTGCCGTCTTGCGACCAGTATACATCGGGACGAGGCGTGTGCTTGGAAAAGAGATATTGCGTATAGTCCTTCCATTTCGACTGATAGGAATCCCGGTTCTTTGCATCCACATAAATCCGGAAGCGCGTATATCCGGGGACAAAAGTTTCCGCCGCTTCGTCGTAATCCAAGGTGTTAGAGAAAGGAACGGTATAAATATTGGGCGCGATGTCCGCATTGCATACCACTTGCGTGAGGGAACTGTTATTGGCGAAAGCCAAAGCGCCGATATCCTGAATTCCTTTGCCTATGGTCACAGTAAGAAGGCTCGTATTCGAGTAGAACGCCAGATTGTCGATGACCTTGGTGGAATCGGGAATGACCAGATCGGGGATTCCGATGCAGAAGTAAAAAGCGCTCTGCCCGATGGATTCCAAACTGTTGCCGAATTCGAGCTTAGAAAGAGAAGCCTGATAATAAAACGCTTCGCTGCGGATCGTCTTGATTTTTTCCAGCTTGGGAATATCGCTTATCTGCGCGAAGGGATACGGATAATCCATCAGATACGCCGCTTTTTCCGGCTGAGATTCCCCGTAAGGATAAATCACCTTTACCGGACTTTCCGAATTGCCCGTATAAGCGGCAAACGCGCCTTCGTCGATCATAGATACCCGGGAGAGCCATTCGATGGAAATAGAGCGGCTCAGCCCCGAATCATAACCGAAATTGACACAATTGCGGAAAGCGTCCTTTCCGACCTTCACAAGGCGGGAAGTGTCCTCCAAAATCACCTTCTCCAATCCATAGGCACTGTAAAACGCACCTGCGGGAATCCCGTTGAGAGCCTTCGTCACCCGTACCGTTTTTAAAGATTGAGGAATCAACAGATTCTCAAAATGCGTATCCCCCATATATAAAGATATACCGTCCGTATATCCGGAGAATGAAAATTCGTTATCCTGATATCTATCCGCCCCGAATAAATAGGCGAGGAACATATATCGGCTTTCGCTGGCGCCGATAAAGGGAACGGTCAGTTCCTCCAAAGACGTACAGCCCGCAAGCATTCCCTTTCCGAGCAAAACATAACACTCCGGAATCGTGACGGAAACGAGATTGGTATTGTCGGCAAAGGCATTCGCTTCCACTTTGGTGGCGGAATACGGCAGCGTGATTTCCGTAGCGTTCCCCGTATATCCGGTTACAACCCCGTTTTCAATCGTAAAGCCTTCCGAGTCCGTTACCTCGCAAATCGCATACAGAGTGACCACCCCGCCTTTCTCGGCGAGATTTTTTACTTTTTCGCCGGCGGCCCATTTCATATCGGCATCAGCCGACTCCGCGTATCCTACGAGTTTCGTGCCCTGCGGCGCGAGTTCGGGAAGCGTTTCCTCTCTGCCGCGGCGGAAAGTAAACGTGCGAACGCCATCTTGACCGTAATCCACTTTTACCGTATACGTCTGCGGCACCCATTTGTAATAGAGGGTGATATCGGCCTCGGGAACCGCCTCGCCTTCATACTTTTCGGCGTAATCTCCGCTCGTCCAATATCCCTCGAAGTCGTCGTTTTCCGAAACAGGTGCGGGAAGCGGATCTCCGGGATTGAGCTTATAGACGCTCTTTTGATACGTTTCGCTATACAAGGTGACTTTGATAGTGCCTTCCGCGGAAGATTCCGAAGAAGAATCCGTCGGGGAACTGCTTGAAGATTCACTCATCGAAGAATCGCTCGATGAATCCGAAGAGGAATTTTCGGATAAGGAACTATCGGAAATACTTTCCGACGACACCGAACCGTTTTGCGAAGAATCGGACGAGTTCCCGCCGCAGGCAGCGACGGACATCGTCAGCGCCGCACACGTACAAACTGCCAGAGCAATCAGCAGTTTCCTTCTCTTATTCTTTCTCATTACTTGCTATGTACCTCCATATTCTCTTATTTCTCAGCCGCTGTTTTGCATTTTTTAGCCTTTGAAAAATACGGGAAGAAAAATATAAACAGCTTTTATCCCATCGATATAAAACTTTTTATAATCAAAAATATAAATTAATTCAATTTGTTTTTTCGATTATCTCTCGATTAAAAATTAATAAAAGTTTCTTTATTTTGTTGATTATATAATAATCTTATGATAAATATTTTATCAGATACCTCCCTTTCTGTCAAGAAATTCTCAATCTTTTATCGCTTTTTATATTCTTTTGCCTTAATACCAATCCATGTTATTTATTTTCGTTTTTTTGTCCTTCTCTGTCGCTCTCTTTAATTTAGAAAAATTGAAAATTCAATATATTTATAATTAAAAATACCCGTAAATTTTTATACAGGAAGAAAGGATTTTAACAGCCTTCCGTCTTTTATTCAGAGATTGTATTTTATATAAAATTTCGGGCGTTTTTTGTTTTCGAAAATTCAGAAATAACCTTCTATTCTCTTTTTTATCCTATACTTTATTTCTATATTTCCCAAACTTCATTCTATGATAAAAAGAAAAGGCCGCGTTTCTCGCGCGACCTCTCTCATCCCAATTTCTTATAAAACAAGCAATTTCATTTTCCGCATAGATTATTGCCTGCCAAAAAAGTCAGTTCGAGCAGGAGGCAATTTAAAAAGGCGTAAAGTCTTCCTTACGGATAGGAAAAGTCCCCTTTTTGCGCGAAAATTTTTGTGTGGGAAATATAGATAAAACGCAATGGAATCGTCAATATGCTCTTATAAAACGGAAGACGACAGAAAAGCCGCAAAGGCTCTTTCCATCTTCGGCGTCCACCATTCGAGATATCCCGCCCGGGTCGGATGAATGGGATCCGCCATATAAAGGGCGCGATTCTCCGCGGAAATGGCGTTAAATTTTTTATCCGTATAAAAATCGAGAACGCCGATTCCGTACTTTTTCGCTATCTTGTGCAGCGACGCGACCATCGCCGCATAATTTTCATTTTCGTAAAAAGGGTTTGTATAGAAAAGCACGGGACAGTTCCACGCGCTTCTCGCGTAACGAATGATATATTCGACGGCGCCGCAAACCGTCGCCGTATCGAGTTCCTGCTTTTCCGAAGAAATTTTCCCCAGCGGCTTTCCCTGAGCCGCGTCGTTTGTAGAGAACTGACAAACGAACAAATCAAAATTTTTTTCCTTGATTTTTTTCAGGCGAGCAATATAGGAATCGGGGGTGCAATCGACCAATGTAGTACCGCTCACCGCTTCCTTGGTATACTCGTTTCCATTCCTTTTTGCGATATATTCCACGAAAGAAACGCCTTTCGCCGCCGCTCCGTACGTCACCGAGGAGCCGAGATAACAGATCGTTTTTCCCGTCAAACCTATATCGGGAAGCCTCTTTACATTTTCGGGCGCATACCTTTGCGCATTGCCCCGCAGTTCTTCCATTTTGTTCTTCCTCCTTTCCCTTATTATATCATCCCTTTTCTCAAAAAGCCAGCTTTTCACGCCCCGTCTTTCTTCTTTTACAAAACTAAAACGCCCTTTTCCGCTAAGAAAAAGGCGTTTTATCCATTGTTATTTTACCGCTTCCGCAACGATTTTTTTCATCTCGGAAAAACTCTTTTCCATTTCCGCCGCAAGGCGCAGTTGCGTGCGGCTGCGCACCAAATTATGGTCGTCATACTTGATGGCGAAATACGTATCGCCCGCAAGGTAATCCGCCAAAAAACGCATCCCGCATTCCATCGTCATCAGATAAGAGCCGTAGGGAAGAAGCTCCTTTTCTTTATCCGTAATGCTGTCTTTGACCGCCCCGCAGTATCCTTTTGCATACGCTTCGAACAATTCGATGTCGAAATGTACCTTGGTGAGGTCTTTTTCGTCCTCTGCGGCGGTAGAAGCGCCGAAACGGATAGAATCCCCGAAATCGTAAAGCATAGAACCGGGCATCACCGTATCGAGATCGATGACGGCGCGCGCTTCCTTCGTTTTCGCATCCATTAAAATATTATTGAGTTTGGTGTCGTTATGCGTCACGCGAAGGGGCAGAGAACCGTCATTCAAAGCTTTTGCCGCGTCGCCGTAGGTATCCTTGCGCGACAAAATAAATTCTATTTCTTCTGCGCAGTCTTTTGCCCGACCGCATTTATCTTCTTTGAACGCCGTAAGAAAGTCCTGAAAACGCTTGGGCGTATCGTGAAAGTGCGGGATTGTTTCCGTCAGTCCGGACGCGTCAAATTCGGAAAGATAGTTCTGAAATTCCCCGAATGCCTTGCCCGAATTGAAAAACACTTTTTTAT
The DNA here is from genome assembly GCA_905209085.1 of uncultured Eubacteriales bacterium. Lineage (GTDB taxonomy): Bacteria > Bacillota > Clostridia > Christensenellales > Borkfalkiaceae > Scatosoma. The sequence goes on along the minus strand of CAJLRM010000008.1, from coordinate 19,814 downwards.
CCGTCACCTGCTGATAAGTGACCGTATTCTCTATAAACTCGTATACGCGGAAGCATTCCTCGTCCTTCAAAAAGGGCGCGCCCGACTTTGTGGGGACTACGTTCAGCGTTTCAATGCCGCGGGAACGCAAATGCTCCGTCACGCCGCAGATGTTTTTCATCAGACTGTCGGGGTCGGGAAAGACGCGGGTATTCATCTTTTGCAGGATATACCTCTTTTCCGTCGTCGTGACGAGCAGCGTGAGGTTGATATGTCCTTCGCCGTAGGGACGGATATCCGTCACTTCTCCCAAAAGGCGGAAGCTGTCCGCCGCTTTCTTATATTCCTTCGTACAATCCGTCATTTACGTATCCCCCTATCGCTTCTTTGACCTCCGCGAGATCTTCGCGGTAGGTGATGCCGTACCATTTATCCGAATTTTTGAACATACGCACGGTCGCTCTGCCCTCTTCCAATGCTTTGGAAATGACGGAAGGAATAAAGAATTCGTCCTTTTGCAGATCGGCGGTTTGGAGAAATTTCGCGTATTCCTCCCGGAGAATCCCGAAAATGTCGGGCGTGAGTCCCCAAAGGTTCATGGAAACGGGCGTATCGCCGGGAAGAAGCACCTTCGCCCCGTCTTTTTCATAACTGCCGTCGGGAGCGATTTTCGTGATTTCCGTCACCTTTTTCAAGTATCCGTTCTCCGATTGACACACGCCGCGGGAAACCGTGCCGTTTTTGCTGAGCGTATTTTCGAGCAGATACGCCGTCATCGCATATTCCCCGTTCTTTGCCTCGGACAAATGCTTTTGAATATCGAAAAAGGCGTTATGTCCGTAATAATCGTCTGCATTGATGATGGCAAAAGGCTCTTTGACCGCTTTTTCACAGCATAAAATCGCGTGCGCTGTACCGAAAGGCTTAGTTCTGCCCGCGGGCAGATCGCTCCTATCCTGCAATACGTATTCCACGGCGGTATGCTTTGCAATCCTGTCGCCTACAAGACGGCGGAAATCTTCTTCCATGTCCTCGCGGACGATAAACACCGTTTTATCAAAACCTGCCTTGACCGCGTCGTATACGGAAAAATCGAGAATCCCCTTTCCGTCCGCCGTGACGGGCTCCGCCTGTTTCAGACCGCCGAAACGGCTGCCCATGCCCGCCGCCATGACCACAAGTGTCGTTTTCATGTTTTTATTACCTCGCATTGACTTTCTTGTTTTGTTATGCTATAATTATAGCATATAAAATACCGTAACCCTATACATTTTTTTATCATATATCTTCGAAATCTGATATTTTTTGAGGAAAGATTATGGAAAGCAATCTCTATCCCGAATGTCCCGTCAAAAACGTTCTGTCCATCCAATCCCTGTTTACTTTTTCCAATCGGAAATTCCCCGAAGGCTATTCCTTCAAGGGCGAAACGCACGATTTCACCGAAGTGGTGTGTATAGCGGACGGAAAGGCGGGCATCACCGTCGACAAAAACATCTACGTCCTTTCGGCAGGGCAAATGATCGTGCATATGCCGGGAGAGTTTCACACCATCTGGTCGGACTGCGGCACGGAGCCCGAAACGGTGATTTTTTCCTTTCGCGCAGACGCCTTTCCCCGGCTGTCCCCCCGCGTTTACACGCTTTTGCCCGAACGAATTTCCGAGCTGAAAACGATTTTCCGCGAGGCGGAAAGCGCTTTCCTTTTGAAAGGCAGCAATGTGGAGGGCATACGCGAGGGAATGGAAACGGAGGCTTCCGCCGTCGTGAAGAGATTGGAGCTTTTTCTCTTATCCGTGCTCTCAAAAGACAACGCCGCCAAATCCGAATACAGCAGCCGAAGCACGGAAAATTATATCCGTATCCTCTCCGTCATGGAAAACAGGCTGGAAGACGCCCTGACCTCCGCCGAATTGGCAAAGCTGTGCAATATGAGCGTTCCCTCTCTCGAAAAAACGGTGCGCCGATATTCGGGCTGCGGAGCCATGTCCTATTACAACGAACTGCGGATGCAAAAAGCCGCCGAACTTTTATCCGAAGGTTCGAGCGTGAAGGAAACGGCCCTTTCCTTAGGGTTTTCTAATCAAAATTATTTCAGCACAAGTTTCAAAAAATGGTCGGGCAAAGCGCCCTCGGAAATAAAAGGAGTCATACATAAGGAATGATTTAAAAAAGACGTTTTTTGCGCTGATCGCATCCCTGCCCCCTACTTTTTAGATTTTTCCCATTCGTACCGCAAAGCGCGGCGATTTTATAGCCGTCCTTTTGAAAAGATAGAATTTTTCGCTGCGCCTATCCGCCGAGGTCAAGGAGGCGACGGATTCTTTCGGCGCTTTTTTCTATTTTCCGCTCTCGTTTTTCAAAGGCTCTTACCGATACGCTTCTTTTTCTTGTTGTAAAGATAAAAGAGAGAATCTCTTTTCCTATCTTTCTGCGCGGACGATAATTGAAAAAACGTTTTTTTCTTTAACGATCCAATATTTACGTTCGTATCTTTATCTTAAAAAGCCCGAATGCAAAAAAGGCGGCGGATCTTTTCGTTTTCGAAAAAATCCGCCGCCTTCTTTCCGCTTTGCCTTTCGGAAAATCCCGTAAGGTTAAGCCTGCGTTATTTCAGAGATTTCCGCCGCAACGTCCGCCGCGTCGATACTGAAAGAAACATTGGTGAATTCCGCTTTCGTGCCGCTCATCGTCGCAAGTCCGAATTTGTTTGCTCCCGCAGTAAATTCCCAATCGGAATGCCCCGCGTCGACCTGCGTCTGGTGCCCTTCCACGAGATATGCCGCAAGGCTTTCTTTGCCCATATATGCTCCGTTGACAAACAGGTACACGTCGTCGCCGTTTCTGACTACTTTGAATTTTATCGGGGAAGACGTGCCGCCGTTGTCCGTGCGGGCGGCCGTCAGCGCTTCGTCGAACACCAATTTTTCGTCGTCCGCATAAGCCGCGGCGTATTTTTTCGTCCACGCCCAATCCTGTCCGTATCCCACAAATCCGACGCGCACATCTCTGTCCTGAATGATGAGGAGTATCTTTTCGGAAATCTGGAACCCTACTTTCCATTGAGTCCAGCCGCCCCAATCCATGACGACGGAATATTCCATGACGTATTTATCGCTTTCCACGCCGTCCAGAGTGAATACCGACTGCCAGCCGCCCGCCGTGTCGCCGCTCTTGCTTCCCGTCGTCGTGTATTTTCCGTTTTCCGCATCGCAGAAAATAGGGTCGGAAATATTCCCCGCCGTAAATTTTAATGTGAATCCTTTGATTTCGCCGCCGTTAAAGCCGTCCGTTGTGGCAAGAATCTCTTTCGTCAAAGCGTTATAGCCCGCGGGCGTAATGCGGATAACGTCCGTTTTTCCCTTGCGGACGGGAACGGTGGCAACGCCGTTTTCATAAGTTCCCGCCGCGCCCGTCGTGACGTTGAGCACGGCGACGGAAACGCCGCCCTTGACGCTCACCGTGAGCCTGGCGCCGATCGTTTCCGTCAATTCTTCGAAAACGGCTTTAATGGCGGTATTGCCTGTGATAAAAAACGTATACGTTCCCTCTTTCGCCGCTTCCGTACAATCGACGCCGTCTATCAAAAGAGAGGACAGCGTCCAGCCCTCGTCGGGCATTATCTCGACGGTGACGGGCGTATACTTCCAAGCCTTGTTTTCGGAAAGGACGAGTTTACCGTTTCCCGCCGTTTCCGCGGCAACGGAATACTCGCATTCCCCGGCCTCTTGGATCGCCGCATTGACCTCTTCGACGTTCACCGTATAGGAAAGCCCCGTAATGTTCACCGCCGTGCCGCTCATCGCCGCGACGCCGAAAATATCCGAGCCTGCATTTCCGATTTTGTCCGCATAAGCTTTAAAATTGTCCCTGGCGATAAATTCGTCGTTGATGAACAGATAAATGTCGTATCCGTTCCTGACAAGTTTCAGCTTGATAGGCGTAAGCGCCGTTTCGCCCTGCTTATTGCGATACTCGTCGTCCGTCCAGCTGGCACGGAAGGCGTCCTCGAAGACGAGCCCGTCGATCTTATTTCCCCAAAGGTCCTGCCCCGCGTCTTGGAGCTGCGCGAGGGGGAACGCCTTGGCGAGATTCCATTCCTCGCCGTTTATCTGCGCGAACTGGATGCGGATATCCCTGTCTTCGATGATGAGCAAAATGCCCTCGGTGAGAAGGAATCCCGCCTTATACTGCGACCAGCCGCCCCAGGCGAACGTCGCGGAGTATTCCACCACCCATTTGTCGCTTTCGACGTTATCGAAGGCATACCCCGCCTGCCAGCCGCCCGAAGTGTTGCCGTCGCGGTTTCCCGCCAGCGTATAGCTTCCTTCTTCGTACGAGTAGGGAAGCGTCGGCGCCGTTCCGGGCTTATTATAGGCGCTCGCCGTAAAGGAAGGCATGAATCCCGACTGTTCCTCGATGACATAGGTTTCGTCGGATGCCGTCACCGAAACTACTTTGGCGGCAAAACCCTTGGGCGCGACGGAAACGGAATCCGTCTTCCCCTTGCGCACCGATACGGTATAGCTGCCGTTCGCAGGATTGTATGTTCCCTCGCCGCCTACCGTAAGATTGACGATAGTCGCTTCCTTGGGTATACCGTATGCCCCGCAGTCTATACTTCCGCTCACTTCGATAAGCTCGCTCTTTTCCTCAAAAATGATCTTGATCTGCGTATTGCCGGACACGTCGAAATAATAGAGATAATTATTTTCGATAAGCTCGGCGGTATGATCCTTTCCGTTGACTTCGAACAGTCTGACGATGCCGTTTTCATTCGGCTTTGCCTCAAACTTAACGCGGTCGTTTTTCCACGCTTCGCCCGCGACTTCATAAGAGCCGTAGGCGCTTCCTTCCGCGGTCGTGGAAACGGTGCACAAATAGTTCTTTTTCGCCTGCGCGATATATTCGTCGACGATCGATTTTTCCTTATAGAGAACGGTGTCTTTGAACGCGCAGCCGCCTTCGTCCTTGGAGGAAACGCTGGCGTAAAATTTCGTGGCGCCCGCAAAATCCGCGTCGGTGAGAAGATAGCGCGAGGCGAACACCCATTCCTCTTTTTCCGCTTTGCCCACCGTGCTGATCGTATAATAAATATAATTTCCGTTCTTGATGATGCGCATTCTTGTCGCCCGGATATTTCCTTGACTGTCGGGCGTCCCGAACGCCTCGGGAAGAGTCGTGAGCACCCCGCCTTCATAGGAATACCGGCTTACGCTCCGCGCCGTATTGTCGCAGATATTGACCCGATATTCGCCCTTGCCCTCGCCCGTTCCTTTCCGCCATCCGAACTGAATGTCCCTAAGGTATCCGTTGGCGCCGTAAAAATGAAGTCCCGGACCGACGAGCAACTTCCATCTGTCGTTTTTCCATGCCGTCACTTCGAGGACAAAATCGTCGTCCAAAGCAAATTCGTCGGGGAAACGTACGGAGTTGCAGACGCCGAGATAATAAGTCCCTTCGGCCGTGAGGGAAACGTCTTTGGTTTCCAGCGTTCCCGCCGCCACGTCGGGATCTGCCGACCAGCCGTTATGTCCTTTAAAATGCTGCAAGATCGCATTGTCAAAGCGGATGTCCAAAGACGGCGTTCCGCCGGCTTCTATGGTCACTTTTCTCGTTTCGGGATAATATCCCTTACAGGAGAATACGACGTCGTACGTTCCGGGAAGCATATAATCGATTTCCGCTTTGCCGCTTTCATCCACGGTAAATTGCAGTTTGCTGACGGCGCTCGCCGCCGTGACCGACGCATAATCGATCTCGCCGGTAGCCGTAAAGTTGACGGAGAGGACTCCCTTTTGCGCAATGCGGACGAATTCGGCGCGGATGCGCGCGTCGTCCTCCGCCGTAAAGGCAAAGGAGCCGGTTTTGCTCTCTTCCCTATAATCGGTGCCGTTCACCGTAAGCGAAGCAAGTTCGTAAGAATATTCCGCTTCTACGCCGAAATTGACGAGTCCGCCGCGATAGGTGACGAGTTTCGTTTCTTTATCCGAAGAAACGACCTCTATGCCGCCCGCATAGGTGTTTTCCGCCGTCACGGAGCCGTTGACGACGCCTTCGATGACGATTTCCACCTTTAACTCTTCCAGTTCTTCCTGTACTGCCGTCATGCCCGTTTCGTAATAATAATCGTAAAAGTCCGCACTCGTGCCCGAGCGGACGGCAAAGCCGAACGCCATAGAACCGCGTCCCGAAGCGCTCCACGAAGAATAGTTCATCTTCCCCGCATATAAGCCGTCTATAAACAAATACAGATCGTCGTTGCTGCGTATCATCTTCAAGGAAACGCTGCCCTCGGACTCGCTTCCCGCGGCGCCGATATGCGTCTTGCCGAGAGCGGCGTCGAAGCGGGAGATCTGCGATTCGTGCAAAAGGGTCTGCGTGGAGAATCCCCCGCCGCTGTTCCATGCCGTCGCGCAGAAGCGATCGATGTCCCTGTCTTTTAAGATCATCGAGTATCTGTCGCCGACGGCGAATCCGAATTGATATTGAGCGTAAGCGCCGCCGAGGACGTTTTTCACCTTCGTTTCCATCACCCAATACTGATCCTGCACGCCGTCGAACAAAAGGTTCGCCGCCCAGCCGCCCGCGGAGTTTTCCGTGCTGCCCCGTACGGAATACGTGCCGTCCGCATAGGAAGCGGAGCCGCCGCTGCCCTGCAAAAGGGACAGGGTCGCCGCAGGAACGAGAGGAAGATCCGCCGTCGCCTGATCGCTGCCGGCCGATACGGAGGCTTCCTGCGCGACGAACAAAGGAGAATCCACCTTCACCGTTACGTCCCTGTCCGAAGGAACTTTCAGCGAATAGGTGAGCGTGCCGCTCTCCTCGTCGAGCTGTGCATCCGCCTTATATTTTCCTTCGCACGCGGATACAAAGATCTCTCCCGCCTTGTTCGCATAATGAGAATCCGTTTCTCCGAGGCGCCCCGTCACCGTGCGCGCCGCAATCGCCGTCGCATTCACCGTCAGCGCGCCCTCGATATCCAATTGAGGCAAAGCGTCGGGGGCATATGACTTGCCGTTGATAGAAATGGTGTCGATGATATAATTTTCCGAAGCGCTTATCTCGAAAGAAACGTTTTTCCCGTACTCGATCTCCTCGCCGTTTCGATAGGTCTTTTCGTTTTCGTCCGTAATAACGACGGAGATATTGTCCCCCGTTACCGTGACGGCGAATTTTTCCATTTCGGCAGCCGCTTCGATGACGATGGCGCCGTCGGCCGTGAATTCGTAAGCGCCGTCCGTCAGCGTCACCGTTTCGCCGTTGAGTTTGACGACGAGATTTTCCGTATGCGAATCCGCCGTCGCTTCCAGCACCAATTGCGTTCCCTTTTCCACTTTTCCGCCGTCCGCGTAAGAATTGTAGTCCTTATCCGTAAGCGTGACGGACGCGTTCTTCTCCGTGATGGAAACGGTGCATTCGCTGCTCTCCTCCGAAGAATCGGAGGCGGACGAATGAGAAGTTTCCCCAGAGGAAGACGAATGGAAAGAAGTTTCCGAAGAAGCACTTTCAGAGCTTTCTTTTCCGCCGCAGCCCGCTCCCAGCGAAAGTCCGAGAGCCATCGCCGCCGTAAGGGCGAATATCGCCGCCCGGCGTTGTTTCTTGTTCATATTTTTTCCTCCCTGAATGATAATGATATCGGTATTGCGGTCGCTTTGCCTCCTTTTCTCCCGGCGGCCGTCCGAGAAAAAAGGGAACCTCCCGATCCGTCAATGTCCGACAAAGCTTTGTCTTTCTTTTTACTCGAAATATCAATCCATTTTATTGAAACGATAATCGAGTTTTGCAGCTACTTTCCCCTTTTCCTTTACGACGGCGCGGATACGGCAGCTCGTTTCGGGCGTGAATGCGCCCGTGTATACGGCTGCGGTGCCGCTACTTTCAGGATCAGAGCCGTCCAGCGTGTAGCGGATTTCCGCCTCTTTGATCGGCGTCGTTATCTCGACAGCGGAAACGATCTCGCCCCCGTGATAGTTATAGTCCGCCTTGGAAAACCTCGCCGCCCATCCCCGCGCATTGGGGAGATTGAAGGTCACTTCGTCTTCCGCGGTAACCGTGCGGGTTTCGTGTTGGAGCCCCGCATTGGAATCGTACCAAAGATCCATTACGTATTCGCCCTCTCCCAAAAACTCGTCCAAGGGAATGGAATTCGCAATCGTCTTGCCCTGATTGCTGATGCCTCCCGCCCACCAGTTTCCGTCCAGCTCTTTCGCCATGGCGATGTATTTGCCGAACGCACTGCCGCCGAGCACCCGCGTTTGATCGAACGAAGTGGGTATGCTCTTGATCATCTCTATCGCGGGATGAGATAAAAGTTCTTCGCAAGTGGCGGTGATGGCGTTGAACGGAGCGTCCGTCAACACAATTTCCGCCAACCCGATGCCGTCCTGAATCTGCGGCGTCCAATCCCCGTGACCGGCCAGGCCGCGCACGTACGACATCGTGGTGAACACATACGCCTGTTTGGAATAGCTATTGGTCCCGTTTTCGGTATAGGCGCAATTCTCCATGCCGTAAATGCCCTCGCGGTTGAGCTCATTGGGATATTGCACCGCAAGCCCCGTGGGTTTGTTGCAGCCGTGGTTGTCGATGATAAGGTGCTTTTCCGCGGCGTATTCCAACAGGTCGCGGTAAATCTGCACGCCGCTGTAAAGGCTGTCTTCCGTCTGATAAAAATCCACTTTGGCACCGACGAAACCCGCTTCGGCGATCTTATCCACAAATTCCTTGGCGCTCTGTTGGGCGCCGCCTTTCTCGTCGAAAGAATAGGGATTCAATTCGTTTCCCGTGTAACCGCCCCAGGCGATCTGTCCCACCTGCCAATCCTTTCCGTACTCCGCCACTCTGCCCGCCAGCGCATAGCAATCGTTATAGACGCCTTCAATTTCCTGCCCCAATCCCTTCCATCCGCCGTCGAAAATGTTGTATTCGAAACCGAGTTTTGCCGCCGTTTCGGTATATTTCATCATCATTTCGTAAGTGGGGGCGCTGCCGTGCCAGACCGTGCTGCTCTTTTCCGCATACCAATGCCACGTGGAACGCCCCGGCGTCACCCAGGAGAAATCCCCTTCGGGCGCGGGCGAAACGGCGTTGACAATGTCGTTATTATATAATTTGTCCAGCGTATCCCCGAAGCTCATGATGCGATAGGGCGTCGTCACAGACTCGCCCGCGATGGTGAACGCGCGGAATTGCCCCTCTTTCGCGTCGGAAGTCTTCGCCGTGGTGTTGATGCCGAATTTGTATCCGCCGAAAGGACGCAGATTGATGCCTACGTAGTCTTGAATATCCGATTCGAGAATCGCGCCGAAGCTGCCGTCTTCGAATGCGATCGCCATGGGCGTGAGGACGTAATTATAGTATTCGTCCTTGCCGATTCTGTCCCACTTTTTGACGTCGTTCGTCGCCTGGAATTTCTCCGCGGGATCGTATTCCGCGTAATTACATTCGTAGCAGACTGATTCATATCCCATGAAAGCGTTATTGCAGGCGGGATTACGGCAGCCGAAAGTGGCGTATACTTTGCTGTTTTCCTCCAAGAGAAATTCCGTATTTTCCTCCTGTACGTACTGTCCCGCCTCTTTGCCGAACAGATACCGGAAAGCCACGCCGTCGTTATAAACCCTTATTTCCACGTCGAAAGGAATATTGCTCCTCTCCACGTGCACAGTGGCGATGACGACGTCCTCGATATGCGCGTATTGCCTGCCGTAAACATAAAATTCCCTGCCTCGCACGACCTTTCCGTCTATCCCCTTGACCGTACAAAGTTTTGTATACTCCTTGTCGTTGATCTTCATACCCAACTGCGCTTCGCGGAACTTGATCTCGTCGTAACGCATCACTTCGTAAGTCAGTTTCCTGTCGGCCGTATGCAAAATAAAAGTAGTGTTTCCGTCCAGGGAAGCGATCTCATAGCCGTCCTGGGTTTTAGTAATATATTCCATTGCGTCCTCCTCAGGACTCGATTGTGATTGGGAACTGCCGGAAGAAGTATTCGAATCCGACGAATTCCGGGAATCCGAAGCGGATGAATCGGAAGGGGAAACAGAGGATTTTCCTTCGTTTCCCCCGCAGCCGGCAAAAGCAAAAATCAGCAGAGCGGACATCAACACCGAAATGAGTTTTTTCATTCTCGTTCCTCCTTTAATCGCGTTTTTTTCCGCGCAGTATCATGGCGAGGCCCATCGTCGCCGCCGCAAGCCCCGAAAATCCCGCGGCGCTCTTGCAGCCGCCGCAGCCGCCTCCGCCGTCCGAAGAGCTTTTTTCCGTACTGCTGTGAGAACCGCTGCCCGAATCCGAAGAATCGTCGGGTTCGTTGATGCCCGTACCCACGATATAAGTGAGTTCCACTTCATAATCGGAGCCGTCGTAATCCTTGACGATCCCCTTCAAGACGAAAGTGCCGTTCTTATCGGTATTCCACTCTCCCCATTTGACGCTGAGCGTCGCTTTATAGCCGCTCGTATAAGTGACGCGGACGGTGTCGTAAATAAATTTCGTCAAATCGTCGCCGACGGAAACCGTCACGTTCTTGGGCTTTGTATAGCTCTCGATGACGCTGGGACGCAGATATTTTCTCGCGTCTTCCAGTTTTTCCACCAATTCCTCAAATTCCGTTGCGTTCATCGCAGCCATGCCCTCCACGGAAGTGTCGAGCGCGGAGATTTTTTTGACGAAGGTATCGATGGAATTTTTACTGTATGCCTTGGGATCGTACGATTTGAGTTCCACGACTTTGGAGATAGAAAAATTCTTATAATTTTCCGCCGCGAATTTTACGTCCGAAGAACCGAATGAAAAGCATACGTCGTTTAAAGAGGTGGATTTTAAATCCGCGGACTTAAACAGCATTTTTCCCGAAGCGTCGGCGATCATCAGATTATACACCGCCTTATCTCCCGTCTGCCGCGCCAGCGTCACCGCATACCTGCCTGCCTTAAAAGTAATTTCCGTATCCTCTTCCGCGGCCTCGTCCGCGCCGAAGGGAAGGGAGGAGAATTTTCCCGTTTTCAAGTCTATCGCAAAGGTGTCCTTGACAAGCCCCGTGGCGTCCGTGGCATATACGTACAGCGCGCCCTTCTCCCCGATCTCTTCCAAATGGAAATCCACGCCCGCAATAAAGTCCTGCGAAGATTCTCCGCTCGTCAAAAAGCTTTCGCCGGCCGCGACGCTCACTTTCTCCTCCGTCACCTGCGCGTTGCCGTACACATCCTCAAACGTTTGTGTCCCCCGTTCCCTGGGCGTGCCTTTGACGACGAGATTTTCGATATTACAACCGGAATAGTAACCGCCCCAAACGACCTGCACACCGCCCTTATATCCGTCCAGATCGATGACGTAAACGACAGGCTCGAAAGTGCTTTGGGAAAGTGTGACTTCGATATACGATCTGTCCCCGTCGATCATCCTCCGGGCGACGATATGCACCGCTTCGTCGCGGGTGAGAAGTATGTACGACTCTTGTCTGCCCAGCTGTTTGACCATTTCGTCCAATTCTCTGTATTGCCGCGTGAGTTCCGCGATCTCCGCTTCCAAAATTTTCATTTCGGCCTGTACCTTTTCTTTTTCCGCGCCCGTAAGCGCGCTTAAAGATTGGTCTTTGGCTCTCAAATCGATGGTTTTGAGCGAGTTTTGGAGATTTATTTCCTCCATCTGCTTTTGGTAGGGCATGAGGATATAATCGCTGTAATCGATTCTCAAAAGGGAGGTGGGCTTGACGTCAGCGCTGTACCATTCCCCGAAATAGCGGATACTGCCGATATTCAGATGCTGCGCGTTAAAGCTAAGCGCCGAATAGGACAGCTGATTTTCCACAAAATCGGGATACAGCGCGTCGAATTCCACCGTAAATTCCCCCGTCAGATAATTGGTGGCGAGAAGGTTGACGTTATCGCTGCCCGTCTGCGGGATTTGCAGCTTGTATCCGCCCTTATCCGTTACCACGTCGCCCACCAGTCCCAGATACTTCCTCAACACGTTAAGTTTTCCGTACTTCTGTGCCAGCACCTCTATTTTTTCTGCGATCTCTTCCGCCGAGTCCGCCTCGGAAAGGAGATCCTGCACCTCCTTATACGCGTCCGCGTACTCCGCCACCGCCTCCTCGTCGCAATATTCGTCGAAACCGTCCGCGACGAATTCTTCGAGCGCCGTCTTGATTTCGGCAGAGGAAAGAAGTTGGTCCGCTACGGAAAGATAGTCGTCTGCGAGCGCGACGTATATCCTTTTATATTCCGCGCCTGCCGCGCCGCCCGCATACGCCTTCGCGGCGGCCAGGGACTTCTTCACCGCCGCACCGAACGCCGTTTGGGTGGAGGCGACGTATTCCTGCGACGAAAGGATCTTTTCCGTTTCGGCAATCAGCTCCGTAAGGTCGCTTTCACCGATCTTTCCCGTGACGGTCAATTTTAAGGACGCTTTTCGCCCCGAGCTGTCCGTCGCCGTGCCCGTATAGAGAACCGCGGTTTCGGAATAGGCGTACTTTTTATCCCAAGAGAGCGCCAGCGTTTCCTTGGAGCCGTCGCTGTATGCAAATTCGTAAAGATCGGGCAGGGCATTGCGGGTGAGATAGTCCGCCGTAACGCTCTTTTCCGCGTTCACGGGGTCGCGGACCACCACGCGGACGGGATACATGGCGCGGGTATAGGGATGCTGCACATAGGAAACGCCCGAACGGGAAATATCTATTCCCGAAAAATCGGGAGTGAAGGAAGTGCCGTACTTATTGAAGTTTACCGCGTAGTTATCCCCCACGGAGGACGCGCCCGAGGGCAGGTCCACCACGACCTCCTCCACATTATGAGTAAACGCCGCGATTTGACCGGCGTCCGCCACATAGTCATAAAAGAGAATATTGTCGATACTCCCTTTAAAGAAATCCCTGTCGAAAAACGCGTCCTGCACCGTTTGACCGGGGTCCTTCGAGGCGGCGTCGTAAGAAGTGCCGCCGATGAAGTTATAGACGTACGCTTGCAGATCCACGCTGTTCGAAGAGGAAACGATAAAGAGTCCGTCCATATAGACGCTCATCGTGCCGCCCTTGAAAGTGCACGTGTACGTATGCCAGGCGGTGTCCGACCAAATGGGCATTTTCGTATATTGACAGCCCGTCGACTGCTCCGCGTCGCGGTTGGCGTATAAATCGTGGCAGAGGCTCGCCGTAGCGCCCGACGGAACAAACACGCCGTTAAACGCCTGCAAACGGCTTTCATAATAGGTGGAGCCGCCGTCCGCTTTCAGCGTATGCGGACCCTCGTATCGGGACATATAGATCATGCAGTCGTTTCTCGAAGGCACCTCGCGTTGAAAATCGAAGGAGAGCGTAAATTCCGAAACGTTTTTAAACATATTTTCGGGCAGTTTGACATATCCCTGCTTTCCGCTGAGATGCACTTTTCCGTCCGCGATATAGCTTCCCAAATCGAGTCCGCCCACCTGCACCTCGCTCCCCGCCGTCGTGCGCGTACCCTGATTGGCAAACGAAACCACGTTGCCGCCCGCGGAATCCCTGTCCGCGTCCTCGTCGAAGGTGTAGTGCAGGAGCGGCGCGGCGCCCGCGGGGAGAGAAGAATCCCCCTTCATTCCCTGGATGACAGCTTGAATGTCGGCGCTGTGGCTGCCCACGCTCATCAAACGGAGCATATCTCCCTTGACATAGACGGGCTGAGAAGAAAAGGTCACTTCGTCCAGACAGAGGGTGTCCAACTCCTGCTGCGACGATCCGATATATACCGTACCCTTGCGCAGCTCCGCCATCATGCCCTTAAAAAATTTCACGTTAGCGAGTCTGGAAGCGCTGTGGATATAACAAAGCTCCGTATCCTGATAAAATCTCAATTCGCTGTCGGTGATGACGGCGGTTATGTAATGCCAGTCGGAGGAAACGAGCTTCTCGGCGGTGTCCGTGCCGTACACATAGGCGCCGTCCGATTGTGTGCCGTCCGCCGCCACCCCGTCGTCCCCTTCCAGTTTAAAACCGCCGGCCGTCACCGAATAAGTGCCGTTTTCCGTGTCCACGCTGAACAGGCGGTTGTCTTTGCTGCCGATCTTCGCCCACGCGGAAAAAGTATATCCCTCCTCCGCGTAAGGCAGAGCGTTGACTTCTACCCTGCCTGCGCCCTCCATAGAGATCATCCTGCCTTTCGTCCCTACGCCGCCCGCGACGGGAGCCAGTCCGTCATACACCGCGTTCGAGGGCAAATCCCCGTCGAAATCGAGTCGAAGGCTCTGTGCGGGATAGTTCGCCGCGCTCGCCTTCAAAATACCCGCGCCGCCCGTAAACGCACAGGCAAGGGCAAGTGCCGCGATTAGTTTCGTCTTTATTTTCATCGTTATTTCCTCCCGGTTTTTTTATAGCGTCCGCCGCCTAAAAGCTCATTTTTGGAAAGGAGGCCAGGCATAATCGAGCCCCAAGGCGTCCTTCTTCGAATGGAATCTTTCGTCCATAAAGGTCTTGCATTTTTGATATTTCATATTCACCATCGTTTCCCAGGTAGAGTCGAACATTTTTTTCGCTTCCGCTTCGCTGCCCGCGTTTACCATCTTGGTCCAGTTAAACTGCCCCCATATCTGATTGTTGAGCACCGCGAGATCTCCCGAGTCGGGATTGAGATTGTTGAACAGCCTGTCGTCGTACGCCCACTGAGAAAAATAATGGAGAAAGTTATATACGGCTTGCGCGGCGGGATCGTCGGGCTCCGCCTGCACGGAGTAGAGAAAATCCGTCCTTTCGAGCAGCACCGAGAGCCAGCCCAGCCCCACTTCCCGCATCATTTCTTCTTCGGTGTGGTCGTAATAATATTTAAGATAATAATACTGACCGTTTTCATCCACGTCGTACGTCTTGCCCTTGATGCCGAACTTGCTGAGCACCTGTCCCTCGTCGCTGTAAAGAAAGGAAAGCAGTTTTATCGCCTTTTCGGGATTCCTGCAATTTTTGGAAACGAACGTTTCCAGATATCCGTTCATCGTCCAGGGCGTCAGCATCGGCTCGTCGTTTTCGTCGTTGCGGATAGGTCCCACTTCCACCCATTCGGTGCCGCCCCGAATAGACTCCTGCAAACGCACATAACAGTTGGGCCAATTGATATTGGCGATGAATGCGCCGCTCGTCGCCAGCATCGTATGCTCGTCGAGCCGCCCTGAAAGCACGTTCTCCGTCAGATAGCCCTTTGTCTTGAAGCGGTTGAGCCGCGCGATGATCTCCCGCGTTTCGTCCGTGGCGTTCCATTCGCGGAAATCGCCCGCTTTCGGGGACTCGACGCCGCGGTCGCCCGCGTTTAAATTGCTCTCGTCATATTCCCTGTCCACCGCCATATATTCCCGCCAGCTCTCCCCCTTCGTGCTGTCGAAATACGCCACCACGTCGTTTGATTTTAAATCGCTCGCCATATATTTCGCGCACGCGTCTTCCAAAGCGCCGAGGGAAGTGATCTCCGCGGGGTCGATATTCAGCGCGTCGAGAATATCCTTCCTTGCGATCATGATATTGGAGGACAAAAGTTGTTCCTTGGGCGTATTTGTATTCCAGAAATGACTGACGACGCCGTACATCTTTCCGTCGAAGCCCCGAAGCGTACGCATATCCTCGGGAATGAAATTTTCCACCCCGTACTGCTCGCACAACTCGTCTAAGGAATATACCTGACCGCTTTCCACCATAGTCTGAATAAGCTCTGTTTTTCCCACCTCCACCGTCACGATGTCGGGCAGATTTCTGTCCATAATCATGCCTAAGAGATCGTCGCCGCTGGAACCGTCGCGGAAATCGATGACCATGCCCTCGAATTTTTCGTCCAGCACCTGATCCACCAGCGTATTTTCGTAGTCCTTAAACGCCGAGATATTGACATACCAATCGAAATGCGTCTTTCCGTCCTTTTCCGTACTCGGACCGCCGCAGGCTGCGGACAGCATGGATACCGTCAATACGGCGCTCGCCGCGCAAAAAAGCAGTTTGTTTCGTTTCATAAATGTACTGATTTCCTCCTTGAAATTCTCTTTTTATTCTCCTCAGCCTTTTACGGAGCCGATGAGCACGCCCTTGATGAAATATTTTTGCATGAAGGGATACACGGCGACGATGGGCAGAATTGACACGATGATGGACGCGAATTGAATGGAATCGGACGTGACGTTGTTGCTGACGATGCCGAGATTGACGCCCGAAGACGCCATATTTTTCGCCGCGTCCTTTTCCGTCACGAGTTTCATGACGATGTGCTGCAACGTATATAGCTCTTTGCGGCTGCTCATGAAGATCATGGAGTCGAAATAGCTGTTCCAATGCCCTACGCTCGTAAAAATGACGAGCGCCGCCACCACGGGCAGGGAAATGGGAAACACGATCTGCCACAGTATCCGATACTCCCCCGCGCCCTCTATCCTCGCCGATTCCACCAACGCTTCGGGGATCCCCGTGAAAAAGGTTCTGACGATGAGCACGTTCCAATAGCTGAATAGTCCCGGCAGGATATACACCCAAAAGGTATTGTTGAGGTGCAGCTTGACGATCACCTGATAATAGGGTACCGTTCCGCCCGCTACGAACATGGGGATCAGGCAGAGTATCGCGTAGAAGTTCTTTCCCGTGAGTTTGCAGAAATAGAATCCGTAAGCGAACGTAAGCACCACGACGATATGCCCCACCGTCCCGATCACCGTCCTGAGCGCCGTGACGCCGAACGCACGGTAAATGGATTCCTCGCGCAGCACCGCCTTATAATTTTCCAGAGTAAACGCGCGCGGAAAGAAATAGACTCCGCCCTTCATAAAGTCCAGCCCCTTGTTGAAGGAGCCAACCACGACGTACCATAACGGATAGAGCGTCAAAAGGAGAATGACGATCATAAAGATCACATTGGCGGCGTCGAAAATTTTTGACGCCCGACTCTGTTTTCCGACAATCATATTTTTCGCCTCCTCAATAAATTCCGCTGCCCGTCAGCTTTCTCGAAACGCGATCCGAAAGCAGCAGCAGCGCCAGCGCGATGAGCGAACGCAGCAGCCCCGCCGCCGTCGCCATCGACTGCCCTGCGAAGGTGCGGGTATTGCCGAGCGCGATGTCGTAAATATACGTATCGAGCACTTCCGCATTCGTGCTGTCCACAATATTGGATTTCAAGACCAGCATCTGATCGAAATTGCTGCCCAAAAGTCCGCTGATCGTAAACACGAGAAAGAGCACGATGGTGGGCGTAATGCAGGGAAGGTTGATGTGAACGATCCGCTGAAAACGATTTGCCCCGTCGAGCGCCGCCGCTTCGGTAAGGCTCGAATCGACATTGGAAAGAGCGGCGACATAGACGATGGAGCCCCAGCCGATATTTTTCAAAATCCCCGAAACGATAGCGATTCCCCACGTATAACGGGGATTGTCCAAAATATTAGAGCCGGGAAAAAGTCCGCGCACGGGATCGAGGATCTTGATGACGATGCCGCAGTAAACGATCCAGCTCAAAAAATAGGGAAGATAAGAAATACACTGCACAAATTTTTTATAGGACTGACTTTTGAGTTCGTTCAAGAGCAGTGCGAAGATAATATTCAAGGGAAAACTGACGACGAGGCAGATCAGGTTGATTCCTACCGTATTCCACAGAATCCGCCAAATTTTAGGATCGCGGAAAAGGGCGCGGAAATGTTTGAACAGATCCAGCTGCCCCGCTTCGTTTCTAGCCCAAGGCGCGTCGAAAAAGGTGAACGCCTTATAGGACATATCCTTGAATCCACCGACGATGCCGTAAATGGGTATGTATGAAAAAATAATCAACAAAATAATGCCCGGCAGTACCATCGAATGCCCGGCACGTTCCTTCCAAAGTCTTTGAAAGATATTTTTCTTTCCGGGCGTTTCCGCCGCCCCCTTCCGACTCGCTTCCCCTACGTTTTTCTCGGCTTCTGCTGTCGTTTCCTTTTTCATGCGGATTTCTCCTCCCTCGCGGCGCCGATCGGGCGGCACCCTGTTTTTTGTCGTCTGTCTTTTTCTGACGGAAAAGCCTTCCTGCTCCGTCGCCGGAAATTCTTTTTGACGCTTTTTAAAAACGGCTCTTTTCGGCTTGCGTTTTCGTGCGTTTTATTATAAAATAAAAGCGATAAATTCTTCGGCGTATCGGCAGAGAACATATAGTTTCCGCACGCGGAAGCGAGTTATTTGTAAAATATTCCCTCTTCTTCCGTTATAAAACATCTTATCTTTTACATAATCTTTTCACCCTTTCTTTGCATTTCTATTATAATTTCTAATCGGCGCCCATTTCAATATTATTTGTTTACAAAAACATAGAATTTGTCTGTTTGGAGTTTTCCATGAAACATATCGACCGACACGAAAAAAACATCTCTATCTGGAACGATTTTGTCAATTGCGTGGACGTTCAGATCGTCGGGGCGGGCCTGCAAAACGAAACCCGGCACCGCTACAACGCCGACGGTTTCAACCCGACGAACACCATTCAATATGTGGCAAAAGGCAGGGGCTTTATCGAAATTGCGGGGAAAAAGCACCCCGTTTATCCGGGCTGTATTTTTCTTGTGCCCGCCATGACGCCGTGCCTTTACTGCTCGGACGACACCGATCCCTATCGCTATTATTGGCTTACGTTTCAAGGAGAATATGCCAATTTACTGTTAAAGCGGACAGGGCTTTCCCCCGAATCTCCCGTTCTCGAAACAAAGAGCAGGCACCTCATCCGCTATTTTGCCAGGGTCTTTGAAACGATGCAAAAACGCGAAGCGTATGCGCCCCTTCAAATGCTCTCCGATTTTTATAATATCTTCGCCATTCTCTTCCGCGAACAATCGGAAAATAGCACGCCGCCTAAAAAAAGTGCCCTGATCGCCAAAGCGCTGGACTATATGCAGAAAAATTATCAGTACGACGTCACCTGTCAGGATATCTGCTCCCATCTTTTTGTAAATCGTACCTATTTCATCAAGCTGTTTAAACAGGAAACGGGTTACACGCCCGGGCAGTATCTATGCAGTATCCGCATTTCCGCCGCGGTAGTTCTGCTCCTGGACAGCGAACTCAACCTCAGCCAGATCGCCGCAGCCGTCGGATTTACGCCTTTAAATTTTACCCAGGCATTCAAGACCCATATGGGAATGACGCCTTCGGAATACCGAAAGAAAAACTCCCATAAAGGAACGAGCGTCGCCACAAACGATTGAATTGTTTTTATCTACATAAAACGCTGTAACGCCATTCGGTGTTACGGCGTTCTTTTTATCCTCCCGCCGGCCATTCTTTTCCAATCGTCACGACGTTCGGCAAAGTATTTCTCCGTGCGGGGTAAACGGTTGTTTTTGATCGTCAAGTATGCTCTGCGAACAAAAACATTCCGCAAAATAGAAACATGGGCACGACTCCCCGCGGCGCTTATTTCAAAACCGTCGCTTCCCTATTTTTTAACTTTTTCGAAGAGGCAATCTTCAAGCGACGCGGATTTTGCGATTTTCCACAAAGGACTCTTGGCGGCAACTCTGTCGTCGCTTACTCTTTTTACCCTTTCCGCCGTCCCGCCCCCTGCGCTTTTCCCTGCCTTGTTTTTTCCTTATTCCTTTCTTCTCCTCTTCCTCGTTACTTCCCTGCCCCTCCTTATCCCTTCTTTTCTCCCCTTCGCTCTCTTGTGTAAAGCCTCTTTTTTTCCTCTCTTTTCCTAATTTTTGTTCCTGAAAAAAACGCCTTGCTTCCGACACGGGAGGAGGCTATTTTTTTCAGGCCACAACTTTGAAAAAACGATTTTTCCCCTTTTTCGGATAGATTGTAAATTTATTTTATAACAAAAACTTACTAAATTTCTGATTATCTTTTCATAAGTTGGTAAATGCCGATAT
>CAJLRM010000007.1 GCA_905209085.1 uncultured Eubacteriales bacterium | reverse complement strand
CCCGCTCCCCCTCTCCCTTCGCTTGACTTCTTCAACTCTTTCTGCTATCATTTCTCTATACCCTTTTCCCCTTTTCGCGGAGGTAATTATTATGTTCTTTCTCCGAACTATTCGCCTTTGCTTATAGTGAATTTTTTTAACTGAGCGCATATTCTATTATATATTGTATAGGGAAACTATCACAGAAAAAAATGAAATATAAAAAATGAAAATATTTTCTAAAAATGCTTTATAAATTATTGACAAATGAAAAAAGATGGTTTATAATATATCATGCTTTCGGGGATATGGCTCAGTTGGTAGAGCGGTACGTTCGCAACGTACAGGCCACGAGTTCGAATCTCGTTATCTCCACCAAATCAAAATAATCCGAACTCAATCATAGTAACGCGTGATTGGTTCGGATTTGTTGTTATATTCAACTAAAATAATACAGGGCTTGCTTATTCATATGCAAGCCCTGTATTATTTTTATATCGTTATAATTCGAATTGATAAAACTGCCCCGTACAGAAATCTTGATTTGACTTAGCTTATGCTGAGCAGAAGACTATAGTGCTGTTTTCGAAAATATTGCAGAGAATAAAGTTTTGTGCGCAAAATAGTAAAATGATAGAAAAGTCAAGACTGTACATTCTCTTTATAGTATAATATTAAAGGTTGTCAAAGGAGGGCAGCTATGCAGAAATATTACGAATTACAAGTGGTATTAGAATATATTGAAAGCCACCTAAAGGAAGATATCTCCGCAGATGAGGTTGCAAAGGCTACCTTTATCTCTTTGTCATTATTGCAAAAGATATTCAAACAAACATTTAATTACGGCGTTAAAGAATATATAGTTAAAAGACGCATTGCTTTGGCGGCGCAAGAATTTGTAACCACCAAAGCAACCGTATTGGAAATAGCGTTAAACTACGGCTATTCTACTTGTGAAAGTTTCGGTAGAACTTTTAAGAAAGTTTATGGATGTTTGCCGTCTGATTTTCGTAAATCGGGTAAGTTTGGCGACGCCTTTTCTTCTATTATTCTTGACGAAGGCGGTATGGCCAGATCAACCCCCGAACTTCTAAACAGAATGAAAGCCGAAGAGGGAAATTATATTGTTTGTTTCGATATAGTAGGATTAAAAGAAATTAACGGCATATCAAGACATGCGGGGGATATTGCGCTTTCGGAAACGATACAGCGAATACTTGAAAATATTACCGAAGAAATGTATCTTGTCAGAATAGGCGGAGATGAATTTGCTGTGCTTACCCCTTATGATAATATTACGAAAGCAGAGCAACTTGCGTTGAGTATAGCTGATTTGAACGGCAAAAAAATTCACTATAACGGAATAGAGATTCCGCTCTACCTACGGTATTGGTACGGCAAAGCGGAAAATCAGGCAACGGAATACTCTAAAATAAAAACTTTGCACGATAACGTAAAGTTTTACGGAAAGGTCGATTTGAATGATAAAAAAGAATAGTAACGATGCAATGCGCAAAGGCGTAACGAATATAGTATTGCTTGGTCTTATCAGTTTTTTTGCCGATATTTCAAGTGAAATGGTCTATCCGCTAATTCCGATTTATCTTACGACGGTGCTTGGCGCAACGCCCGCATTGGTAGGTTTAATCGAAGGTATAGCGGAAAGTACTGCAAGTCTGTTAAAAGTATTCAGCGGATATATCAGCGATAAGTTCAAGCGCAAAAAGGCGCTTGCGGCGGCAGGATATTCAACGGGTATTATTTATAAGATAGCATTATTTTTCGCAGCTTCTTGGGCGGGAGTTCTTGCTGCAAAAGTTGTTGATAGGTTGGGTAAAGGAATACGGACCGCTCCGCGCGACGTTATGGTTGCGGACAGCGCACAGCAAGGCAAAACGGGAAAAGCGTTCGGAATACATAAAATGCTCGATATGGCAGGTTCGGCTATCGGTATACTCATTGCCTTTCTGCTTTTGAAAAATCTCGGGGAAAGCGGTTATCAAAATATTTTTCTGATTTCCGTAATCCCTGTCGTACTTGCGCTGATATTGTTTTTATTCGTGCATGAAAACAAAGCGAAACCGAACGAACAGCCCAAACGGGAAAAGTTTTGGAAACGGTTTTCTTCTTTGGATAAACATTTAAAACTTTATCTTTTGGTTGCCTTTATTTTCACGCTTGGGAATTCGTCGAACAGCTTTTTGTTGATGCGAGCAACGGATATGGGATTTTCAAGTACGAATGCAATCTTATTATACTTTGCATATAATGTAACTGCGGCAATACTTTCTATTCCTTTCGGAAAGCTATCGGATAAAATAGGCAAAAAGAAATTATTGGTATCGGGTTATATTGTTTTTGCTCTTGTCTATATCGGATTTGCATTTTGCCCGAATCAAGGCACGATGATAGGAATTTTTGTTTTATACGGCATTTATACCGCAATGGTAGCTGGGGTAGAACGTGCGTTCATAGCAGAAATAGCACCGCCCGATTTGAAAGGCACAATGCTTGGTTTACATTCAACAGTAGTGGGAATCGCACTTCTTCCCGCAAGCGTTATAGCGGGTTTACTTTGGGACGGGGCGCATTTGCTTCGTTTCTGTTCGGCGGAAGTTTATCCTTGATTGCGGCTATCGTGCTTGCATTCGGGTTAAAGAAAAAGAAAATTTAACGGAAGGATGTTTAACGGAAAAATTAATCTGAACTTATACGAACCAAGCTCTTTGCACCGCATTTTTTGCATTATTGAGAGAAATCCCACAGTACAAACCGAATAGGCTATAACACCGTAAGATAATTAAGCCGGGTTTATCATAGCGACAGACGTTATGCGCGTTTATGGGACGGATGTATGTTCCGCAAACGCGCTCTTTATATACTTTTTGCGAAAAAAAAATCAATAACTGTACTAATAAAAAGAAGACAAACTACAATGGTAAACAACCAAAACGAAACAAAATTGTCTGAACTTAGTTCGGACGAAGTAAAAAAAGTTGCAAGTCGAATACGAAAAAAACGAATTGGTTTCCCGAAAGAAATGCAGTTTTTTTGTTAAATCACTGCGTACTATTTGCGAGCCTATGTTTTTGTTGCTGATTATTGCGGCAAGCATTTATTTTATATGAGGTGAACCGACCGACAGTGCAATAATGCTTATATTCGTTGTCAGCTTTATAAGATTGTGTTTGCATTTAATTACAAAGACGGAACAAAAGCGGTAACAATAACTGAGTCGGAAGAAGAATTGAGTTCGGATTTAGAAGGAGCAACTCCACCACCCTTTATGACGAAAAGGAGCGTTCTGTACGCTCCTTTTTCTTTTTCATGGTTTTTTCGTTATTTAAATAGAAACGTCCCGCGAGTATCGATTTTCTTCCTACTCGCGGGATTTTATTTTATTACCCCATAAAACTTTTATCCCTCTCGTCAATTCTTCCACTTATTTATTAACCTCTTAAAAACATTTAGTCGGATTTTTTAAAGACTCATATTTTTTCATCTCTTTTTTTGTTTTCCCATCCTTGTCTATTCCTATCTCTCGTTAAGGGCATATTGTCAATGTCGCCGGCAGGCTTTTCCGCCCCCCACAAAGAGTCTTCCGCTGAAAGACTCTCCCGCCAAATACTTTCGCTTACGGCGTTAAATAGTCGACATTTCCTTTTTTTCCCTTTGCGGGCCTTCGCCTCTTTCGGAAAATACTCTTTTTATTCTTTCTTTATCCGTTTTTCCCGTTGATGTCAACGGCAACTCTTGCGCAAACTTTATTTCGGAAGGGATCTCTATCTTCGTCAGCGATTTCGTCAAATCGCGCA
Source organism: uncultured Eubacteriales bacterium (assembly GCA_905209085.1). Lineage (GTDB taxonomy): Bacteria > Bacillota > Clostridia > Christensenellales > Borkfalkiaceae > Scatosoma. The sequence continues at coordinate 150,589 of CAJLRM010000007.1, read as the reverse complement.
AAATTTCTCTTTCCGACCTTTTTTCTCCCGTGTTGAGCACTACCATGGCGCAAGGGATTTCACCCGCGCTTTCGTCGTATGCCGCGATCACCGCCGCATCTTTCACATAGGGGAGTTCGAGAAGCGCGGATTCAATTTTTACGGCGGAAATATTATTGCCGTTGCGAATGATGATGTCCTTTTTTCTGCCTTCGATATGCAAATACCCTTCTTCGTCCAGATACCCCAAATCGCCCGTATGCAGCCAGCCGTCGGAATCTACGGCCGCACCGCAGCCGACATACCCTGCCGACATCGCGGGACTTTTCACGAGAATTTCTCCGTCGCTTTCGATTTTCAGCTCGTTCATAGAATAAACTCTGCCGACGCTGCCGCAGCGTTTTTCGACGGAATCCCGATAATCCCCGCAGGATATTCCAATACATTCGCTCATGCCGTATACCGGAACGAGAGTGATGCCGAGCTTCCGTTCTATTTTCCTAAACTGTTCCATGTTCCAGGGCGCGCCGCCGATGAGTCCGCAGCACAGACTTTTTATCTTTTCCGCGCGGGCACTCTCGGCCAAAGCCAGATATAAAGATGGTACCCCGTTCAAACGCGTCACGTTATACTTTATCATACACTCGACTATATACTCTGTTTCCACAAATCGCGGAACAAAAATACCGTGCCTTGCCACAACCGCCGTAATGATCAGCGCCAGCCCAAACACATGGTGTATAGGCACGATCAGGATATTGACGTCGTCCTCGCGATAGCCGCCGATAGACAACGTATCCAGAGAATTATTGATAAAATTGTACTGACTCAGACAAACAGCTTTCTTCTCACCGGTAGATCCCGACGTAAAGATGACCGCGCTCGTCGCTTTGCTCTTCGCCGCCGTTTGTAAACGCTCTTCTTTCCCTTCGTCAAATATAAGCGCTGTTTCCGTTTCTCCGCTATATAATTTGTCGTCGACAATTCTGATTTTATCGTTTATATTTTCGCGCGGATCGTGCATAACCGCAACGGCGCCGATAAACTGGACCGCATAAAAAATCAAAATCGTGCGAATCGTTCTCTCCGCCTTTACGGCGATGAAATCTCCGCTTTTAATCCCTTTCCTTTGCAGCTGACGCGCAAGCCCCTGCGCGGCGGCAAACGCCTGCCCGACGGTGTAAGAAACGTTTTCGTCGAAAAGAAACGTATCGCATCCGCACTCCAAAGCATATTCTTCAAAATAATCGTAAAGCAATCGCTCGCTAGGATTCATAAACACCTCTCAAAATTGAAAATACTCAAACCCGCTGATATCCCCCGAAGAAATCAAAGCCAGCCAAAACAGCGCGACAGCCAATATCCCGTAGACGAACACCACGACGTTCGTCCCCTCCCCCGTTCGGGCGGCGGAGGTCAACAATCCGCCCTCTTGCCTTTCCCGGCGCTCCGCCGTGAGCCGATACAGGAAAACCATGGCGGCAATCGCGACGGTAAGCTGAAAAATCTGCGCGGGACTCATTCCCAAAGAAGACATGGCGGCATTCATATATTCCTCTCCGAAGCCCCAGGCCGTAAACATTTGCCTGAACGCCACGCCGGCTTCGTTCAGGCTTTGCGATCGGAACAAAACGCAGCTGAACGTAAAAAGAATGAATATTACAATTTGCCGAAACAGTCTGAACTCGGTTTTTTCGTCATCGGCATTCGTACATCCGCACGGTTTTTTTATAAATTTTTTTAAAAGCGTTTCGATGCTTACCGCAATTCCCGCGACCAAGCCCCACAGGACAAACGTCCAATTTGCGCCGTGCCATAAACCGCACAGCGTAAATACAATCAAAGTATTGATTATCTTTCTTGCCGTTCCCTTTCGATTGCCGCCCAAAGGGATGTATACATACTGCGTAAACCATTGATTGAGCGTGATGTGCCAACGGCGGAAAAATTCCGTATAACTCGTTGACGTCAGCGGTTTGTCAAAATTTTTCGAAAGCTTAACGCCCATGAGCCTCGCCGCCCCCAAAGCGATTTCCGAATAGCCGGCGAAATCGTTGTAAATCTGTATCAGAAACAGCGCCGAAGCGACAAACATCGCCAAAGCGTTCGCTCCGCCCGGATCCGCGTAAACTTTATCGACGAAGATTCCGCAAAAATCGGCCACGACGCATTTACGGAAAAAACCTGATAAAAGCCATTTCGCACCCGTCCGCATATCGTCTTCGTCGAGGCGGTGCCGCTCTTTCAACTGCGGCAACAAGTTCTGAGGCCTTTCGATCGGCCCCGCGACAAGCTGCGGGAAATACGAAACGTATAGGGCAAAATATCCGAAATGTCTTTCCGCCTTGAACTCTCCGCGATAAACGTCGATGACGTAAGATAAGGTCTGAAAAGTGTAAAAGGAAATACCCACGGGTAGGATGACGTTTAACGCGATGTCCTCCTGCCCCGCATCGAATAGCCTTATGACGCCCACCGCGCTCTCCAAAATAAAGTTTATATACTTAAAAAATATGAGCAATCCCAAGCAGACAATGAGAGTAACGATCAACCATACCTTTTTCGCTTTCCGATTGTCGGCGCGGTCGATTGCGATTCCCGCGACATACGCCGTTACCGTGACCGCTAAGATCAAGCCTATCAGCCACACGTTCCAGCTCATATAGAATATGTAACTTGCCGCCAGCAATAATATCCATCTCGCTTTATGGGGCAAAAGCCAATACAAAAGAACGACGGCGGGAAGAAAAAGCAAGAACTCCAAAGAATTGAAACTCAACTCATTTTCCTCCTTTCTTCCCGAGCGGCAAGAGATTTATTACAAAGAACAAGGCGGCGACGGCACCGACTTCATAGAGCGTTGCGCCTCTCAGCAACGCGTAGGTGGCGGTGGAAAGAAAGAGAAAAACGGATAGGCCCGTGACGCAGAAACGCGCCTTTTTGATCAATCCGTATCCGCCCAGCAACAGCGCGGCGATAAAGCCGACGATCAGGATCGGGTTGTTTGCGATTACGCTGTCTTCCATAATTTTTTCCTCCCCCGTCAGATTCCCGCCGCCTTTAAATCCGCAAGCAGACGCTCCGTGCGCAACGCCGCGCCCAAATCGTTTAAGTGATAATCGCTGTCATAGAAGTATCTGCCCGGGAACATATATTCCTCCACGTCGGAAATCGCCTCGTAACCGTAACCCCAAAACATATTTTCAAATTTTTCGGCAAATTCATATCCTTTTTCCCTCACGTCGTTTCCCGTTCCCGCACTTATATTTACGGGCGCGTACGACAGATAAACCCTCCCGCCCTTTTCACGGATTTCGTCGTAATACCCCGCAAGTTTTTCGATTCCCGCATCCGTCAAAAGCTCGGGCGCATAACAGTAGGCGTTATCGCTGTACGTAACGTCGCGCTCGCTTTCCGTAGCTTCGTCGTAAGGTCTTTCATAAATATAATCCCCGTAAATGTTGAAATCCTCATACCTGCCCTCGTCATAGCGGCAGGGATCGGCATCCTTTTTAATTTCGATATAGTCAAAAAACGCGCGGATCACCCCGCTGTTGTTTGAAAAATCGGCAAGGGCAAGCAAATCGTAATTGCCTTCCACCATGATAAACATGATGCTGTTGACAAAATACCCGAACATCAGCTGACTCGGACTCATCTCTTCGGGCGCATGGATAAACACGTCCCCTTCGCCCATATAAGCGAGCAATATCTCCATTTGAAACGCGGCGTTTATATCTCCGTTCATGCCCATATTGAACACGACGTAATCCCCGCCGTAAACTTCGTCGACGACATTGCTGTCCAGTCCGTACGCGAAACTGCATCCCGAGAAAAAGACAAGTTTGCGTCTGTCTGCGTTCAAAATCAGTCTGTCCATGTTATCGGAAAAGATCGTGCTGTTATTGACCGCTTGAAAACACGGCTCTCGAAACGCGTTGATATGAAAAGTTTTGATATTGCGGGGAAACGCTTTCTCGTCGATCTCTTCGATATTGTCCGAAAAATACAACTCCGAAAAAGCCGAATGCAAAAACGAATTGCTCTTGATAAATTTCACCGAATCGGGCAAAACGAGCGTTTCGGAGCTAAGTTCCCGACAGGGCATATTGGTCGTAAAAGAACTTGAAATCTCTACGACCTCTTTTCCGTCGATCTCCGACGGGATCACGAACGGCTGAACGTCGCCCGCTCCGCGATATCCCGTGAGGGCGATCGCTCCCTCCGCAGCTTCTTTGTAAAGAAATTGCGAGCCGTCGATGCTTTTTTTCCACTCGGCATATAAGGTCTTCTCTTCGCCGTTTTGAACGGTAACGCGGCTGCCCAATCCGATATGCGCGCCGTTTCCGTCCGCCTGCGTATTCCATCCGATCAACACAAATCCGCTTCTTTTGACGTTTGCGCCGTTTATCGTGTTCGGCCTGTGATGGGCGGTGAGGGAATAACGCACCGTGCGCGTCCCCGACCCGTCCGCGTCTTTTCCTCCGTTGAAATCGTAACGCACCGCGCATTTTAAATCGATCGTCACGGCGTTTTGCACCTCTTTCTTTTGGCATTTTACGGTGACTCTCGAAGGACGAACGACGCTTCTCAGCGTCAGTTGCGTTTTGCCGTCTTTTTCGGACGCCTTATAATCGGAATAGTCGCAGGATACAAACTCATACCCGGCGCGAAGCGACAAAAGGGCGATAAAGTCCTCTCCCTTTTCCACATTCCCGACCGCGTTTTCCGCCGTAAACAATACGCTGTCCACGATGGAAACCTTCACTTTATTTTGCTGTTCCGCCTGCGCACAACCGCTCGCCAAGACGCATAGAGCCAAAAGCAAAACGACTAAGCGAGATAGTCTTTTATTCTTCATATCCCTGCAATTGCTTTGCATAACGCCCCCAAAAATAATTGTTCTCAAACCGACTCAAAGCGCCTTTCGGAACGAATATCTTACAATCCTGCGGCGCGCCCGTCAATAATTCGTAACCGACGGAAATTTCCGCGGGCTCGGAATGCCTTAAAACAATTTGCTTCAAATGATCGCAGCCCAAAAAACTTCCGTTGGAAAGGGTATGAATATTTTTCTGCACCGTAACGCTTTTGATATTTTTATGATCGAAAAAGACGAGAGGCAGAAAGGCTTTTACGTAAATTCCGTCGACTTGATAGGGAATAATCAATTCCTCCGCGTTCCTGCCTTTTTCGGTAAGCCCCACCACCGTATAATAGCTTCCGTCGAGTCGGTATTCGAACATATCCGTATGGCTATTGTCCCCTTCTCCCTCCACGTCCGCATCGGGCAGAACAGGTTTGTCGGGGAGCGGATAATCCGTTTTCGTCGTATTTCCGAATTGATTTTTAATATCGTTTACGAGCCGGACCGTTCTCACCTTCATGCCGTTTTCGTTCAAATGATAATTGGAGTCGTAAAACCATTCTTTATCCAGCAGGTAATCTTCGATATTGCTGATGAGCGGAAACCGCAGTTTTGTTTCTATAAGGCGATAAAAACCCGTCAATTTTTCCGTTTCTTTAAACGCGACCGCCCCCGCGTTCATCGGCGAAAAAGAATAATAGATTCGCGCGCCCTTCTTTTGCAGCTTTTCGGCGTATCCGTTGATAAAGTTTACGAAATCCGCGGAAAACAGCTCCCCGTCGAACACGATCGGATTATTCACGTCCACGCCGTCCGGCATGATATTATAGGGACGGGCGTAATTTTTCAAATCGCCGCGTTCGTCGAAGGACGAGCTTGCGTAAACGCCGCTGCCCGCCGCAGGCGTGCCCTTTTCGTACAGGGCAAATTTTTTGGCCGTATAGCCGATATAGCCCGCCGCAAGCGCGCTTTTCGATTCCCTTGAAAATCCTTTGTACATACTCCTGTCGCCGTCGAGCGCATACCACGCTTCTTCGACGGAAAAATATGTCGAGAGCGACTGCGCCACAAGTTCGGGAGTAAAAATCACCACGTCGTCTTTCTCGATTTGTTCGTAGGCAAGTTCGCACATCATTTTCGTGCCGAGCGCGCCGTACAGCCCGAAATTACAAACGGAATATTCCATTCCCGCTTCCCGCAGCAGTTTTTCGGCAAGCGCCGAATCCACTCCGAAGGCGACGTTGGAATTTCCGATCACGACTATTTTTTTGCCCGTCGTATTTTTCAGACGCGCATAGAGGTTTGCAAGCGCTCCGTAATAGGTTTGCGTATATTGGGCCGGCACGCATTGCCCTGCGATGTAAATACCGATAAAGGGACTGCAAACCGCAAAAAGGACAAAAAGACAGGACAAGACGATCGCGGCGATTTTGCGTCTTTTCGTTTTTTTCATCGCTGCCTCCCCAAAACAAACAAGGCGCCCCCCAAACTTACACGAAGGGCGCATTGTCGTTTGCTCAATCGTTTTCTTTTTTTGCGCCGTATTGTTTTATCAGACACAAAACGTACATAGCCGCCGCGCCGCCCGTGAGGACGCCGAAAACGCAATCGACCGCGATAATCGTCGTCTGCCACCACCACGCAGAAGAGGACACCTTGGTATCGGGCGTAATTCCGTTCATGGCCGCGCTGTAATTGCATACGGCATACAGGACTCTGTGCGACGCCTCTCTCATCCGCAGACAGTAACTCGCGTTGTTTTTAAACGAAGACAACGCCGTTTTCGAACCGCTGCCGAGAAATACGTCCGTACCGCGCGAAATACCGTCCTGATAGTTCATGATATACGCCGTATTGGAAGCCGCCATATCCGTAATGCAATAGCCGTCGAAATCCCATTCGCCGCGCATAATATCGACGAGGACGTTCGTGTTTGCGCCGACCCAATCCGTGCCGATACGGTTCATCGCCGACATCACCGCGTGCGCGTTGCCCATCCCTTCCGCGGAAGAGAGCGCATATTCAAAAGGCAGAAGCATAATCTCGCGAGCCTCCTGCTCGTTCAGCCATACGCTGCCGCCCGCGCGATGGTCCTCCTGGTCGTTAAAGGCGATATGCTTCACGTTTGCGATTACCCCTTTCGACTGAATCCCCTGAATTTCGTTTACCGCCGCGATCGCCGTCAGATAAGGATCTTCCGAAAAATACTCGTGCGATCTTCCTCCGAACGGCATCCTGTGAATATTGATCGCGTTGGCGTATAAGCCGGTGTACCCTAACGCCCGCGCGTCTTCGGCAAGCATTTCGCCCACTTTTTTAATGAGCTCGTCGTTGAACGAAGACGCCCAAATCCCTTCGCTGGGCATGGACAACTCGCCCTTTGACTTGACGACGCCCGTCGGTCCGTCGTAATCCTTTGTATCGGGTTTCGCCACCGATTCTACCGCTACGGTGGTGTACATACCGTTCGTAAGAAGGTAGGATTGTTCCTCAAACGTCATTTGGTCGAGCAGTTTTTCCCAATCGGGATCGTCATAGCTTTTCCCGCGGAGCGAGGCCAGCGTCAGGCCGTTCTTTTTTCCGTAAGCGGGCTTTTTTGCATCCGTATTTTCGGGAATAGGCTTTTTGCTCTGCAAGTCGCTCAACATTTTGTCGGTAACGGAAACGCTGATCTTTTCTTTGGGAAGGGTGCCCGTCCAGTCGTTTCTCGAAACATAAGTCACTTTCGTGCTGCTCCCCTCGTACTTATTCAAGTCGGCAAAATCGAGCCGGTTGGTGATTGCGTTTCCCGTATAGGAAGAAACGGAATATGTAGTCGTATCGAGCTTGTCGTTTTCCCAAACCATTTTCGCAAGGTCGCTCTTTCCGTCTTTATCCATTCTGTTCTTCGTATTCTCCGCCGTTTTGCCCTGCAACGCAAGAATATTATTGGCAGCTTCGTGCGCCCCGTTCGCAGCTGTGAGATAATACTTTCCCTCGTCTAAAATATATGTCTTGGCGCCGTTTGCGTCGTAGCTTTTGAACTGTTCCTTCTTCACGTTTACGGTTACCGTTTTCTCTTCCCCGTGCGGTATGACGTCCGTTTTGGTATACCCTACAAGTTCTACCGCCGCCTTTTCCACGCCGTGTTCAATATCGTAGCCGGTGTAGGGTTTTTGAAGATAAATGCAGACCGCCTCTTTTCCGTCGTAGGTTTTGCTGTCATTTTTTACGGTTACCGTGACGATGAAACTCTTTCCGTCTTCGGATTCCTGCACGTCAAATGCCGTATAGCTGAAATCGGCATAAGAAAGACCGTAGCCGAACGGATACGCCACGTCGTCCCAATATTCGTATTCGCCCGCGTTTCCCGCGCCGTTTACATAGTCCGTATAGCGCGTTTCGTAATAGCGATACCCGACGTAAATCCCCTCGCTGTAAACGCCGTAATATTTTTGGGAATCGTCGGTTAGCCTGCCGCCGTTTTCATACGCGGACATAAAATTCTTGCTGTTGTTATAGCTTTGCTGCATCATTGCGGGCGAAGAAAAATTATTTTTCAAATACGTATCGGAGAGTTTTCCCGAAGGAACGATCTCTCCCGTCAACGCTTTTGCCACCGCCCCGATCCCGCCTTTGCCTACGTTTCCGATCCAAAGGCACGAATCGACGTCTATCGTTTCCCGATCGAGAAAATCAAGCTGAATCGTCGCGGACGAATTGAGAAGTACGACGATCTTTTTTACCGTTCCCGCCTTTTTCATTTCGGTCAGGGCTTCCAAAACGTCGATCTCTTCTTGACTTAAAGAAAGGCAACTTCCGTCAAGCCCGTCGGTTACGCGAGAAGAAGCGGTAAGATCCGCGCCTTCTCCGCTGTCGCGCGCAATGTTCACGATCGCCGTGGAATACTCGTGAATAGTAGAAATCACGTCGTCCTCATACTCGTCATAGGGCACTTCGTTGATGACATACAGCGTGCCTTGCTTATACCGGCCGTATCCCTCTTCCATTTTTCCCCGATAGAAATTCCACAGTTCTTCGTTTACCGACAGCTCTGCGTTTTCGAGCGCCGTCTTGAAATCGGTGTATCCCTTCGTGTCCGCGCCCGAAGATCCCGAAGTCGCATAGTTAAAAGAAACAGACCCCGTTAAAAAACAGCTGACTTTTTCCGAATCGGCAAGCGGCAGCGCATTGTTTTCGTTTTTTAACAAAACCAAGCCTTCGCCTTCGATCTGTTCGCAAACGTCGAGATAATCCTTTTGAAGCTTCGCATATTCGTCCGCCGTATACCCGGACTTGAAATACTGATACTTTTCGTCTTCGGAACGATTTATTTCCGAGCCTGCGACGCCCAGCGCGTCATTGATCGCCGCGCTTTGACTGTTGGCGATCGAGAGCCCGCCCGTCGTCACTACCAGCAAACTGGCAAAGGTAACAGAAAGTCCCTCCCAAAGTCGCCTTTTGAATATTTTACGGCTTAAAAACTTTTCAAATTTCTTGTTCATGCCCACCTCTCCTCTTTCGGCTTTTTATTCCACGGCTTCCAATCGTTCAGTATGCCGGACATCAGAGTAAACACAAACGAGAGCACGTACATCACCGCCGTCGCAATAAATCCCGCCGTAAAAGTATAACCGTCGATCGCGACGAAAACGTTGGCGATATACGTTACCTGCGAGTAGATAAACCACATGAACGCATATAAGCAAAACAAATACGCGACGTATCTGATCGGCTTGAAATCGACGACGAGGCTGAGGGCGCACAGTGCCAAGCATACGGCGACGTACGCGATCGCGCCGGTATTGAGTTCGGGATTAAACGAAGTGACTCCGTTTTCGCGATACAGGCACAGCGCCGCGATACAGAATGCGATCGAGGGAAGGGTAAGATAGTATCCCACTCCTTTCCCCGACAAAAACTTTTTTACCTTTTCCATAACGTTTACCTTATTTCGTTCAGCTATTCTGATATTCCGTCATCGTAAGCGCCGCGTCGGCATAAACCTTGATGCAATCGACGGCGGGAGAAGCCGCGTCGACCGTTCCTGCGTCGCCCGCGGGAGTCTGCGCGTTGTTTACGGTGAGTCTGATCACGTTTTCGCCTTCTTTAAGGCTGATATTGCCGATAAAAATTTCTTTGAATCCGCCGCGGGGCCCCGGATCCGTGGACATGGCCGCGCCCGAGCCGAGCGAGAAATCGTCGAATTTGAGTTTCGTGCCGTTGACTTCGATTTTATAGGTGTTCGAAGTCAAAGAGATGTCCGCATATTCGCACGAAGCGATCAAACGAAGCGTCGCCCCTTCCACCGCCTTATCGGAGTCGATCTCGAATTGCAGATACCCTCCGCGGTAGAAAAGCCCCGAAACGTAATAGCCGCCGCTCGCCGAGCTATGCGATTTTATAAGCATGGCGCCGTTGGCCGAGCCTGAGAAATTATAGCCGAGTTTCGCGCCCGCTTCGGTGGCAAGCCCCAATTCGTAGTCGCCGATCAGTCCCGTAAGCTGCGTTTTTTCCGCCTCAAAGGTAAAAATCTGCTGCCATTTCGCGTAGAAATTCTGATCTCCCGTATACTTCTTCATCGAGCTGTAAGCCGCGGAGCCGTCTTCGGAGTACCAGCCGCCGAAATAGAAGCCATCGCGCTCAGGCGCGCCGGGATCCGCAATGCGGGAATTGTTCCCGAATGCCTTGGACGAATACACTTCCTCGGGAGCGCCCTCGTAATTCCAATAAAAATTCGCAATCGACGTGTCCGCGGAGGACGCCCAGCTCGCGTAAATCGTGGTATCCGAAGTCACGGTTTCCGTTTCGAAATCGTAAACAGTTTCCAGAGCCTCGTCTTTGCACCAGCCGCTGAAAACGTAATCGGTTTTCGTCGGGTCTTCGGGCTTTGTCGCTTTCCCGCCCTCTTCGACCTGCTGAGATGCGATCTCGCTTCCGCCGTTGGTTTCAAAATCAACCGTATATTTTTTGACGCTGTTTTTATCGTTATTTCCGCCTCCGCAGCCCGCCAGCGAAAACGACGTTGCCGCCAGGAGGACCGCCGCGACGACGCCCGTCCATTTGGTTAATTTATTCATGATAATTCTCCTTTTCTTCTATCCCAAATACACATTCAGGGTATGCCGAGTGTTCGGCACACCCTTACCAGTGTTACCTATTGTGTTGTTTTACAAACGAATCAATTCTCTTTGCGTTTCTTAATCAGGCAGATCACGCTTACTGCCGCGCATACGCACGTCATTCCCACGATTCCCGCTGCACCCGCGATAGAGGAACTGCAACCGCCCTTTCCGTCCGTGCCGTTCGTACCGTCCGTGCCGTCTTTCCCCGCAGGGCCCTGAGCGGTCTTACCCGTATCGACGCCGTTTACAAACCAATTGCCGTTTTCGCCGATATAGGGAACGTTCTCTGTCCATTCGGGAGTTTGCCTGTCGCCCGCAACGACAAAAGTAATTTCATAGTCGAGCTTCGTCGTTTCCGTCGTCGAGCCGCCTTTGTTGCCGCCCTTATTATCCTTGCTGCCGCCGCCTCCGCCGGACTTCGTCGCCGTCATCTCGATAACGGCCGTATACGTGCCCGCTTCCGTGGGCGTACCCTTAATCGTACCGTCTTCGGAAAGCTGAACTCCCGCGGGAAGTTTTCCGTCTTTTACCGCATATTTGATAGTGTCGTATTTGTCGCTCGTAAATTCGGCGGAAACGATACGGTTCATGAATTCTTCGCCGACTTTCATCTCGCCGACCTTGTCGCCGTCGGCATCCAAAGCAAGTGCGGAATCAATTTTAATGGAATACTTCGCCGTCTTTGTGATATATCCGTCGATGAGATAACTTATCGAAAACTCAAAGTTGCCCGCTTCCGTAGGCGTACCGCTGATCCCGCCCGTAAGCGTATCGAGTTCGAGCCCTTTGGGAAGTTTTCCCGTTACCGCAACCGTCGCCGTCGAATCGCGGTCTAACAAACTGTCGATAGACACGCTGGCCTCATATTTGACGCCCTGCATACCCGCCGTAAGCGCGCCGCCCTGAACGGTCATTTCGGAGTAGCCGTTGCGCTGCGCCACCGTGCCCGCATGGTTGTAAAGCACGCTCTTGGCAGCCATACGCACGCAATACCATTGCGTATAACTTTCCACCTGATTCGTTTCGCTGCCGACCATAACTGTTTTATTTTTGGCATTCCATTCGCCCGAAAGGTATTCGACGAAAGGCGTTGTGTAAAGTTCGAAAACGTTGCCCGCGCGGACCATCATATCGGGGTCGGTTCTCATTCTCCAACCGATGTAGCCGTCGGTGACGAAGCAAGCCTGCGTTCCCCACTGATTCTGATAAAGTTCGGTATTGAGGTTATAGTTATTGGTGTTGGAAAGACCGCCGAGTCTGCCGTAGCCGACCATCGCGCCCTTGGAGCCGCCCTCTTGGAGAGCCATCTGGAAGGACTTGGTATACGTTTCGCGCATGGACTGTTCGGTCGCCCAGGTAAAGAGGTTGCCGCGGTTGCTTTCCTGATCGTTCATGAAGCAATGCTTCACGTAACACACGATCCCTTTGGACTGAACGCCGTTGATAACCGCCGCCGCCATATAACCGCTATGCAGACTGTCCTGAGAATAGTATTCGTTGTTGCGTCCGGAGAAAGGCGAACGGTGAATGTCCGCGCCGGGGCCATACCAGCCGGTCTGGGTGCTCGTCGGGTCTTTCAAAAGACCGATGTTGCCCATAATTCTGCCCTGCTTTTCGGCGAGTTCCACGTTAAACGTGGATGCGATAATATCTTCCGAACACCAGCAATGACTGCTGTCCCAATTGTTAGGGCCGTCCGAATCTTCCGTCTTGATTTTGCCTACCGAGGCGATATCGACGGTGGAATATCCGCCGAATTCCACTACCGAGCAAAGCTCGTCGTAAGTGAGCTGATTGAGGAATTGATCCCACTTCGCGTCGTCATACGCAACGCCGTACATATCCTTATATTTAATAGGACTGTTCTCCGCAGACGAAACATACATCGGGAAAAGCAGCTCCGTTCTGTTGTTCTGAACTTTATGATTTTCGTCGTATGTACCCGTGGCCTGCGTCCAATTTTCGGGAATGTCTTTTTTAGACTTATACCAAGGATCGGTCGTCTTGTCGTTCACATAATTTTTCTGCGCGTCATATTTCGCAGTAGTGGTCGCGGTACGGTCATAGAAGGTCTTGCTTGTATCGTGTTGGATAGGATTCCCGCTGTTGCCGTCCACGCCCTTATCGCTCACCGTGTAGTTATCCCAGAACGCCCAGTTTGCAAGCACGCTTTCCTTAAACGTAAGGTCTTTCGTCGTAGGCGCTTCGGGGAAAGAACTCACGAGATTGGCACGGGAAAGCACCGTCATTCCGCTCTCTCCGTCCGCCATCATATCCGATGTGCGCACGTTTCCGTAGTTGAGGTCGTCTACTTTGACGTCGTTGCCTTTCGAAGCGTCGTTATCGCCCGTGGTAAAGAGATTTTTAAGCTCGCCTCCCGAAAAGTCGTCGAGTTTGAGGTCGGCTTTCGCGCTTAACATAAACCGCTCTTCGTCGTAAGCGTCCTCTTTGCTTGTTAAATCGGTTGCATAGTCGTAGTGAGAATCTTCCATTACCCTTACGACATATTCGCCGGCGTCCAGGACGTAGTGGCCTTTGGTGCCGTTTCCGTTTTCCGCAGACGAATCCCAGGAAGCCATATCCTGAACGTTAAATTCGACCACGACGGTCTGCGATTTGCCCGGTTTCAACGTGTCCGTCTTTGCGAATCCGACCAGCGTCACCGCCGATTTTTCCAAACCGCCCTTCACATAAGGCGCGGTGACGTAAACCTGAACGGTCTTTTTGCCCGCGACGTCGCCCGTATTGGTCACTTCCACGGGAACATAGAGTTTATCCACCTGAGCTTCACTGCCCTTCGAGGAATTAAACCGGGAAGCGGCAACCGTTTCTCCGAGCGCCGATTTACAGGCCTTGTCCGTAAACAATCCTTTGGCGTTGAAACTGAAAGTCGTATAAGAGAGCCCGTAGCCGTACTGATAGGTGACGCTGTCATTCCACCAGGCGTTAGCCTGCTCGACGGTGCCTTCTGTATTCTTCTCGGCGACTTCCGCGAGCGTACCGCCGATATAAGTAAGATTGCCTTCGGCTATTTCCGTGTATACCGTTTCGTAATACTTGTATCCGAGGTAAATTCCCTCCTCGTAATCCACGCCATAGTAGCCTTCGCTGCCTTCGTAGGCGGTGGAAGTTCCCGCGGTGCCCGTCTTCTTGCCGTCGGCGTGCAAATAGGCGGAAGATCCTGCCGCGCCGTTGTATCCCGCGGTCTGATTATTGTTGCCGAAGTTGTACCAAGTGGGATCCGCGGTGAAATCCGTCATCCATTCGTCGACAAGTCCGCCCGAGGGGGAAACTTTGCCGATCAGGATATCCGCAAGCCCGTCGAGTCCGCCCACGCCCGGACGGCCGATATGTATGATCGCGTCGATTTCATCGTCGTTCTTTAAGTCGGCAATTTCCATAGGATTGGAGGTATTGGTTAAAATGACGACCTTTTCGAACTGTTCCTTTACCTGCTTGATGAGCGTTTTTTCGCTTTCGGTGAGCATGAGAGAATGCTTGTAGTATTCGTCCTCTTCGGCGTACGCCACAGGGCCTTCTCCGCCGCCCGAAGCGGTTTTCTTCAAAAGAGCCTTATGATCGTCCTCCGAACCTTTCACCGTTTCGGACGTTACGCGCTCGGCGTCGCTTCCTTCGCCGCCCTCTCTCGAAAGGACGATAAACGCCGCGTCTTTATAGAGGCTGAACGAGTTTCTGACCTGTCCGTTAAACGTCGTGTCCTCGTGTCCGAGTTCCGAAGTGTCGTTGGCGTAATAGCTTTTCAGCGTGGGATTCACCTTAAATCCCGCCGCTTCGAGCGCCGACGCCACGGTCGAATCGCTGCCCGTGGAACTGCCGCTGAACGCGCCCGCGCTGTCGGACGCGCCGATCAGATTGTCCGACGTGACGCCGAATACGCTCACCCATTCTTTGCCGCTTAACGGAAGCGCGTTGTCCTTGTTCTTCAAAAGGACGTCGCCCTCCTGCGCGAGTTCGCGCGTCAGCTCTTCCGCAGCTTTCTTTGCGTCTTTCAACGAATCGTAGTCGGTGTAGTACTTGCCGGCATAGGAATCGGAAGCCGCGGCGGCAAAAGCGCTCAACGACGTCCCC
Source organism: uncultured Eubacteriales bacterium (assembly GCA_905209085.1). Taxonomy (GTDB): domain Bacteria; phylum Bacillota; class Clostridia; order Christensenellales; family Borkfalkiaceae; genus Scatosoma. The sequence continues at coordinate 135,550 of CAJLRM010000007.1, read as the reverse complement.
AAAGATGTTGCCCCGACGGCCAATACCATCGACAACGCAATGAGCGAGCCGACTTTTTTAGCTGTCTTTTTCTGTTTAGACATAAATTTCCTCCTCTTACTTTTGTTATTTGCAATTCATGTTTTGCAAATACTTTACGGGTAAGATTATATAGAATGCGACATAAAATTTCAAGAGCAATTAAACAAACGGCGGCAAAACGCATATATTCTGCGCCGAATCACTGCAAACTGTAAAATTTCACGTACAAACTGCACGCCGAAACAAGCGCAAAAAAACACGGATACTTACCCGTTCGGTAAATATCCGTGTTTATGGAAAGCTTGAAAACGGAACGCGCGATCATTCGTCGTCAAACAGAACCGCTCCGATTTTTCGTAAATAGTTCAAATACAGCGCTTTTAATTCCTGTACTTTTTCCCGACTGATGCTGATCGTAATTCCGTCCTTATAATTTAACAAAATATCCGTCCGTTCTATTCTCTGAACATATTTTAAATTCACGAGGTATCCCTGATAGACGCGGACGATGTCAAACTTTTCCAGCTTGCTTTCCAATTCCCTCATCGTCATGTGAATCTCGATCTGTTCTCCGTCCTCCATATAGACATACTGTTTATAGCGGAAACTCTCGATATAGACGATATCCGAAACGCCGACTCTGCGAATCACGGAATTGTTCGCCGTTTTCAGCGCCACGTAACTGTTATTTATAACGCGCGCGTTGATATAAGAGTGCAGCGTATCCTTCAAATCGTGCGTAAAATTATTTTTGCGGATAAAACCGAACGGTCTGACGGGAAACGTTTCAAAAACTTTATCTTCTCTGTTCGACACAAAAATAATATCCACCGTACTTTCTCTTTTTCTGAGCGCTTTTGCCAGCTCCACTCCGTCAAGCTTAGGCATATCGATGTCTAAAAATAATGCGTCGTAAATACGTTCCCCGTTCTTGATATTATTATATAAGGACACCGGCGAAACGTATTTATCGCAAGAAACCGAAATTCCGCACGACGTTACGATTTTGCTGATTTTTTCGCAAATCGCCTCGCAGACGATTTCATCGTCGTCGCAAACGGCAAAATTAAGTTGTTTATTCATTACCCCCCCCCCGCTTCAATTCTAACATCACTTCGGCGACAAATTCGTTTTCCACAATCGTATAATGGACGTAACCGTTATATTTTTCTACGATGCGCTTGACGATCTTATGTCCGTAGCCGTGATTCACCGCATCGTCCTTTGCCGTATTCATCTTCAACAAACTTTCTCTGTCCGCATCGTCGCGAATTTCATTCTGCACGCTGATATATAAATAATCCATTCGCTTTCCTATCTTCAAGTCAATGAGATAATCCCGGCTCTCCGTGCGCAAAATGCCCTCTATCGCGTTATCCAGCAAGTTTACCAATACGCGGCACAAATCGCTCGGCTCAAAGGGCAGAAACTGCGGAACGTTGATTTTCGAAACCAGCGATATTCCGTAGGAATTGGCTTTTAATATCTCCATATTGACAATCGAGTTGATAAGCTGATTTCCGCAATTAATGAATCCGCTGAAAGTAGACTGCATATCGCTTTTTTCCATAGAGAAAAAGTATTCCTTTAAGTCATCGTACCTTCCTTCTTTGAGCATGATTTCCATGACTTTATGCTGATTTTTCATATCATGGCGCAAAGAGCGCATTTCTTCTATTGCCTGCTCGGAAATAATGAGCATTTGTTTATCGGCTTCCAGCAATTTATTCTGTACTTCTAAAATCGTTTTTTCTTTTCGCACTTTACAATGATAATAGACCATTAAATAACTTATTACGGATATTACAAAAATCCCCGCGAGCTCTATGCAATAATAAGCCTCGAATCGCATTCCCGCCGACATCTTTATAACGGTCTTGCTGATGATTAACGCAGTCGAAACAATCGTCGTTATCAAAATCAGCACCACGGAAAGCACCGGAATATCGTTGTATCTCTTCAAGGTGTATTTATGAATGACAAAAGCGAAGCCTATCATGAACAAATCGGCTAAATAGCATATCCAATCCCAAGATCGGCCGCGATAGACGCTTCCCAGATAGCCGCCCAGTTCATGGCCGAATTCGGCAGTCGTGATAGCGGTGATAAATATAGTCGCTCCGATAATAAAGCGGCTCGTGACATAAGTGCGGTCGAAAATGCCGAGATATAAAAATATTGTCAGAAGCCAGGCAATCTGAAAATGAATTCCCGCGACGGCCCGCCAAACCGTCGACAAAGCAAACAGCAACCAATTCAGCAGCGTTCCCACCAAAAATGTGCCGCAAATATATGCGATTCCGATTGCGATATTTTTCGTTTCCTTTTTCCAATCATAAAAAATCCAGACAATAGAAAAAGATACCGCTAAAAGTTGCAGTATAAAAACTTCGTCATATATGATTGTAAAAAAATCGAATATTCTCATATGCATTTCCCCCAAACCACCTACGGTTCTCCTATATGGACAGGCGACGTTTCATAAGTGAAAAACATTCCTTCAAAATCTATTCCTATTGAGTTTAACACATTTGAACCTTAAAATCAACCATACTTTAACAAATCGTAAATTTTCTTTCACAAAACGAAATTTTTATTTCGAGGGAACCTTATCATGCAACGTATTTACAACACACAATTCCTTTTATCGGCATGACTCGTTTTCCGGGGCGCTTCCGTTCTTCCCATCCAAAATCACGTCCGTCCCCCTCACCGTACACTGACGTTTCCGGCAATTCGTCTTTAAAAGTTCGTTTTCCCTTTTTGCGTTTACCGTCAAGACATATAGAAAAAGGAGCGGTGATACGCTCCCTTTTCTCCTTTTAAAATTTTTCGTTTTCGCTTTTATTCCCTCTTGTCGTCCTCGTCTATTTCGTTTTCTTCGGCGGGAAATTCCGCTTCTTTTATACTTTCCGTCCGACCTTTGACAATCCTTTTCCAAAGCTTTTTATAAAAATCGGACAAGCCGATACTTTTATCCTTACGGAAAATAAACAGCGCAAACAATGCAAAGGCGATCGCGACGATCGCGACGGCAATGATGATTCCCGCGAGGGCGCCGCCTGAAAGCCCCGTTTCGGGCTTCGTCTGCGCCGCGATGACGAAGGAGATCGGCTTCGATTCCGCCGCTTTATAATTCGCCGTTTCCGCAAGCACGGCTTTCACCCAATAGGTACCGGCCTCGGCGGGAACAGTTGCTGAATACTCTCCGTCCTCAGCCACCGCATAGGTCTGATCCTTTCCCGTATAGATAAATTTAATCGTATCCGCGGCAGGCTTAACGCTTTTTTAGACGTCAGGAGCTATCGACACCTTTTCTTTGCATCCGTATTTCATGGTACAACAAAAAGTATTCTCCAACAGAATATTGAATAGATTTTTCGACTCAACAGTTTAACGGTTTCTGTTTTAAATACTTTCCTTTTACCCGTGAGAAAGAAGATTTCTTCTCCCACAGGCAATTTTGATTGCATAAACGAATCTATACCGCCGTCAAAAACGCGATTCCCCCTACGGGAACAGGCAGAGAGGCGAGTCCCGATGCCGTGCCAAAAAAGAGGCTTTTCCCCATGCAGTCTTCGATCCGATAGCGATATAGCGAAGGTAATTCAGCAATGACCGCATACCTGCCCCCGGCGTTTAGAAGCACCGCCTCCTTATTTTTTACTCTCACGCACGTATCGGAGAAGATTGCCGTCACTTCTTTATTCTCTCCCGCCGCCGTCGCGGCGAGGTAATTATGGAGGACTCCGCAAGGATAAAATTCTCCCGCCTGCAAAACGGACCGATATTCCTTGATAAAACGAATATATCGTTCGCAAACGGCGCGCTGCGCCTCTGTAAGCTTCGAGGGATACACGGAAAACTGAACGGTAGAAAAAATTACGTTGATGAACGCTCTTGCGATATTTTCCGGCGTTTCTTTTTCATTCCACTCCAAGGGATCGGAGTGCACGGCGGCGCCTCCCGCTATCAGCCTAAGATCGATCGTTCCCACTCGATTTTGCAGCGACGAACCGGGACAATCGCCCACGCGGAGCATATTGCCGAGAGATTGCATGGACGGTCCGATATAAGCTTGGCGAAACTCGATCAAAACGTCGGGTTTGATGCGGACGAGCTTTTCTTTCAGCCCTTCCGTCAATCGGCGGATTCCCTCTTCCAGCGACTCGCAGTTGATGCCCGCGCGTTCCGCCGTTTCTTGGGTAAGGCGAAAACTGTCGATAAAATCGAGTTTTAGCCCGTCGAAGTCCCAATCCCCGATCGCTTCCTCGCAGTATTTCCAAATATGCTCCCTCACCTGAGGAAAACGCGGATCCAGCACGCAGGCGTTTTGGGCGCCATCGTGATAAAGGGACAGGGGGCGAAACCGCTCGCTTTGCGCTGAAAAATCTCCCGAAAAGGCGACCGAATACCACAGCATCGCTTTTAAACCGAGCGAATGAATCTCTTTGGTCAACAGACGAATATCTCCTACCTTTTCTTTCTGCGGACGATAATCGCCGCAGTAGCCGAAGCCGCGGCTGTTATCCGTCGTATGCCAGCCGTCGTCGATAATTACCGTTTCCAAACCCAAATCCCTCGCCGCTCTGCACTCTTTCAAAATTCGTTCGTATTCGAGATTTTGGTGAAAACAATACCAAGTGGAAAACGCGGGTGCGTGCGCCGCGGGCGGCGCGTTCACGGCGCCGTATTTTTTTCGAAGCCTGCCGGAGGCTTCTTTCACGCACTCGTAAAAGGGCAGACGCCGTTCGTCGATGACAATCTGCGCACGATACCCCGTCATACTTTCGGTGACGTCCAGGAACCATTCCAGCGTCACCGCGAGCAACGAATCTTCTTCCCGGTAACCCGCCTTTAACGCGCAGGGCGTTTCGGCATCGGAAAGGCTCGCCGTCAATACGTTGACATCGTCCTCCGAAAGGATGGATAGCACGGGCATTCCCGCTACCGAACGGGAATTTACGGTAAACGGTCCCCAATCGGGCGTCAGGACGCGATTGACGCCGCCGCACGCCGACCAGCAGCCGTCCGCTCCCAAAGCGGGCAGGGAAAAGGAGAGCGCCGTTTTTTTCGGGCGAAGCTTCCCTTTAAAATCGAGTGTAAGCGACAGCGTCGTGACGCCTTCCTTTTCCTCGCCCGTGAGAGTCCATCGAAAATTTTGACCGAAATCTTCGCAGAGGTATTCCCTCCCGCACACGTGTGTTTTCATCCGTTTCTCCTTTCTATTCAAAAAAATCCGTGTTTTTCAAAGCATAGTACGCGTCCAGCTGAAAAGTCTTTACCCACGCCACCAGCCAATCGTTCAACTGCCCCTTTCGTTCGTCGAGAGCGTGCCAGCCGCATTGAAGCACCGCCTCATTCTGCGCTCCCAGGGGACGCGTCATGCCGTGCAGCCGCAGCGTGCCGTCGCTGACGTACTGTACCGTGAACGCCCAAAGCGCGCGGGCGTGCGCGAGATAGGCGGCGTTTTTCGTAATCCCGTATAATCTATATAAATCGGGCGCATAAAAAAGCCCCCAGCAATCGATGTGATGGTGCGCCGCGGAAACGGACGTGCCGCCCGACGTGCGCACGCGGAGCCGCGCGCAGTCGCTGTTTTCCTCGAAGACCACGTCGTGGTAAAAGCACCACGTCATCAGATAATGCGCGATATTTTCCGCTCTGCGGAGATAGTCTGTTTCTTTCGTTATCTCATAGAGCGTCAGCGCCGACCGAAGCAAGGGTCCCGCGCTCTCCTTGTCTATGCAGTAAGTATCCAGCGCGCCGCCCGCCGCAACCGATCGGGAAAGATAGTTTTCGTAATAAAATTCGAAAGCGCTTTCCGCCCTGCGGAGATAGTCCTTTTCAGCCAATAACTCATAGGCGGCAAGAAAGCCCGCAACCAGCATCGTCCCCGCGCAGCCCCTTTCGACCGCCGCCGTTCCATCGGGCAAAGCTATCTGCGGAAAACCGTTTTCGGGGAAATATCTTAGATAGAATCCACAGATCCCTTTTATCGCATTTTCGTATCTCGTCACATCCCTGCCCATGCCTTTTAAAAGCCGACAACACACGGCAAGCTTATATAAAAGCCATCCCTCGTTGCAGGAATCGATCTTTTCTTCTAGCGAAAAAGGAACGTCGTACTGACAGCTTACGGCGCCCGTTTCATGCGTGCGTTTCAGCCACGTATCGAGAATCCCCTCGCCCCGTTCCAAAAAATCCGCATTTCCGCTTTCCGCATAGGCGCGAAGATACATTTCCGCCGCGGTGACGTTTTGCCCGCACCAACCGATCTCGTACTTTCCGAATTTGCGAAAGATAAAACGACTGTTCCCGTCGCCGAGCCGATGTTCGCCGTTTGGCAGCAATCCCATATTCGACAAAAAACCGTATTCCGTCTTTTCCGTCAGAGAAGAGAGGAAACGGAAGGCGCCTTCCTTGATCTGCCGCGGGGAAAACCGAAGCGGCGGAGCCTCCAAATAGTGCAGATTGACAAAATCGAAAAGCTCTTTACTGCCGTAATTCGGCTCTTCCGCGTCCGCCTCGTAAACATAACAACGATACCGTTTTTCCTCGCCCTCTTTTAAACGCGCAAAGCGGACGACGGGCTCCCCGTATTCGAATTTCCGCAAATAGGAAAGCGGGGATTCGATATGAGAAAAATAGATGCGCAAAACAGTCTTTTTTGCGCAGCGTATCAAGGACACGGAGCAATCGGCGGAAAGAGTATCTTTTCCCGCGAATATCGCCCTGCATTTACCCTCGCTTTCCAAGACCGCGCAGCCGGGAAGCCCCACTCTGTCCGAAGGGAATACCCACGGCTCGCCGTTCTTCTCCGTTCCCTTCGGCTCCTGTCCGTCCCCCCATTCGTTGCCGTTATAGACGACGCACGGAATCATATAAAAATCGGGAGTCCCTTCCGCGGCCGTCTGAAATACGGGAATAAACGGCTTTTCAGTCCCGAGGTTTTTATAGATCAGTTCAAAGCGGGTTATCCGCTCGTTGACACGAACGAAGGAACTCGAAAATCCGATTCCCGCAAGAGCGGCTTCCCGGGCGGTCAGTTCGTTGAGAGTTTCGTCCAGGCAGACGACATTTTTTTCACCGTCGGTTTGAAACATATTTTTCCCCCTCTTTTCCTAAGCTCTATGCCGCCTTTCCTTGCGAAAATGCGGCATGAATTGCAGCGTATATCCTATGTCGCGCACAAACGCGACACCTCCTATTTTTCAGGCGCTTCTCCCGGCGACAAAAACAAACGCGGCATATTGCGGTCGATTTTGCGATGTCTGCAAGGAGAAAAGCGACATTTTTTTATTTAGTTCACGCCGCTCGTACGGATTTTCGCCGCGGCGCCCGTGCCTGCGTCTTTCATGAAATAGGTAATCTGAATGCGTCCGTCCCACCCCGAAGGCGCGTTCTGCATCAAAGGAATCTGATAGGATCCGTTCTCCGAGCTGCCGAATTGTTTTGCCCCGTCCGCAGCTTTTCCCGTGCCCCAGCCTTCGTACGCGAAACCGCCTTTATAATTGCGGTAATAATATTCCGCCGAAGAAACATACCCTTCTGAGGTATGGTAGTCGATGCGCACGCCCAAAGCTTTATTCGCTCCCGCGGACGCGTGTTCGCCCCAGACATTCCAATCGAGATCGAGCGCGGCAAACTCGTTCATCTCCTCCATCGTCACCGAAAGCGCCGTCTGCCCTTCCGCATGGCCGAGCATTCCCAGCGAAACGTCGAAACTGTTTTCATAAATATCCGTATACGGCATGAGGTCGGCGCGCTCTTCGTAATAGTAGTCTTTTCTCACGATATGATCGTGAAGATTGCTCTTTTCGTCCGTTTCCGCGATCCCCTTTCCGTCGTCCGCTTCGATATAAAACGCCGCGTTGCCCGGAATCTTTAAATCCAGCGTCACGTCCCCGTCCTTCACTTTCGAGTCGTCGAGATCCATGACGACGTAAGGCTCCTCGTCTGCGGTATTATGCGAAACGTGTTCGTTGTCGATCAGATACACCTTCATCGATTTCGCGTCAAACGGAATATTTTTGAGCTTGACATGGATTTCTCGGCTGTCTTCCGCCCTTTGCTGATAGCTCTCGGAAATGGTGTAGGTGGGATTCAGCGTCTTATTGTAAATAACGGCTCCGGCGCGGTGGGAATCCACGCCCGTCCTCCATCCGAACGTTTCCTCCGTATCTTCCGAAACCGTTACAAAAGCGGGAGCTACGGGCAGTCTGCCATAAGACCAAAGGACGTAAAAAACGGGATTTTTCTGCCAGGAATAGGGATTGATGAGCGCAAATTCCCCCATCAGATAGGACGCCCACGAAAAGCGGGAAATATCCGTGGAATCGAGGACGATGCCGATACTGTCGTAGAGTTTGGGGACGAGTCCCGTCTGCACGAGAATCCCCGATCCCGTAGCCGCGGGCGAAAATTCGGTGACGTGCTGCGTCATCGTATGCAGTGCGTATTCGTCGTTGTCCCTGTTGATGGACGCGCGGACGGCTTCCTTATAATAGGAAAAATCCTGATAATGATTGGCGCAGCCCTCCATATTTGCAGCCGAATCCCCGTAATAGTGCCACGTGAAAGCGTCTATGGTATTCCCCGCTTCCTCCGTCTTCTTCATATAGTAATCCCAGAGCGTGCCGTTTAAGGAAGGTACGTTGTCTTTGCAAAAGGTCACGGGCCAGCAAAGTCCCAATTCCGCCACATACGCGTCGGGATCCCCTTTTTTATAGGCGGAGGCCGCCGCGACGCTCATATCGATGAACTGAGGCATACCGCTCGTCCAGTAAGCGGTGGCGTTGAGGTCCGGCTCGTTCCACGTTTCATAGATGACGCGTCTGTTTTTCTCTTTGAAATAGCCCGAAACCTTGCCGCAAAAATCGGCATACTTTTCCATATCGGGATAGGAGAGATTGTTCCCTCCGTCCGCCTGCGCATAATTGGGAATACCGAGCATGATGAAATAGGGAAGTACGCCGTTATCCTCCAAAGCGTCGGAAAACTGATTGACGCGATTCCAGGCATTGTCGGTCGTCACGACTCCGCCGTTGATGAGCGAATTGTTGCCGATCCCCCCGCCGCCGAACACCATATCGATACGGAAAGCCTCGCTCTTGATCTCCTGCAAATATTTCAGCTGTTCCAAAGAGGCGTAATTGACCGTTTCTCCGTACACAAAGTCCCACGTAGGGGAGAACATATCGATTTTTTTGACGTTCTGCACCTGCCCGCCGTCCTTCTTTGAAAAGTCTATCTCCATATCCGCCGTCGAGTCCGTATCATAGCGAATCGACCAGAGTTCCGAATGGGGATTGATATAGTCGATTGTTTCCGTCGTCTTGCCGCAGGCAGCCGCTCCCGTAAGGAGCACCGCCGCCGTAAACAATGTGATAATTTTTTTCATTCCTTTTTCCCCTTCAATTTATTTCTTCCAGCAATACCACCGAGGCGAATATTTCCGCATCGGTGGGAAAAACGGTGACGGTATTTCCGTTCGTTTCTACCCTGCCCCTGCCGTATTGGGCGACTGCCCGATATTTCCCCGGCAATTTGCCAAAAATTTCTCGTTCCTCCCCCCGCACGCGGAAGGCGTAGAAGAGCGCGTTCTTTCCGTCGCGGGAGAGTCTTGTCAGCGAGAACGCCGCGTGCAGATGGCTCAACGACGTCGCCTTATCCGTATCGATCGCAACGGTGCGCCCGTCCTTGACGATATATTTTATCTTTTCGTAGAAGGCAGTCCCTTCCTTGACGATCTCTTTGACCGAATCGGAACAGGAAGCGAGATCTCCCGAAAGACACAGTCTGCCCAGCATCCCTTCCGCCATAGTAAAATAAACCCGTTCCTCGCCGTATTCGGGGCGGATAGACGCCCATACCTGCATTTGCCTAGGAAGCAGCGCCCGATGCAGATCGCAGGCCGTCACAGCGCCCTCCGGAACTTCGTGCAAATCGGAAAAAGATACCATACTGCCCAGGGAAATAAACAGAGGCTCGTGGCGAAGACCGCCCGAAGAACATATTTCCATCACCAGATCGGGCACTTCCCGCAGAATACGCCGATAAAATTCCAGCACTTTTTCCATATGCTGACGCAATCCCTCGCCGATCGATTCCGCGCCGTCCACTCCCAGACCGATATTTTCGTTATAATCGATCTTTACATATCCGATTCCGCTCCTTTTCAGCTCGCCGATCACTTGCTCCGCGAGAAAATCCGTCACCTCTTTCTTCCGAAAATCGGGAAAAATACGATTTTCGTGCCGAATGAGAACGCCGTCGCGCGTGTGCATCCAATCCTTTCGCCGAGAAATAGGCGCGCCCTCGGTCACGTTTTCGAACTCGTACCACACGCCGGCTTTCATGCCGTTTTCTTTTGTCAAAGCGACGAATTTTTCCAGACCGCCGGGGAAGCGTTCCCCGTCTGCGACCCAATTTCCGAGATAGTTGCGCCTCTTTTCGGGGTCGGTATACCACCCGTCGTCTATGACGAAATACCTGACGCCGCATTCCCTACAAAAGGGGATCTGTTCCGCGACGCCTTTGAGCGTCGGACTGCCGTTGGAGCAGAGATATTCGTTGTAAACGACGGGCAGTTCCTCCTCCGAAGGAGGCAGACGAAGGCGGGTTTTTTGATATTCGGTGAGGACTTGGCAGGCGTCGAGAAGCCCTCCTCGCACCGCCGCGAGAAAGGCGCTGTGCGTCGTAAAACTTTCCCCTGGCGACAAAGTTTTTCGCCAATGCCCGAAATTATAATCGGCAAGCCCGCCCGACAAGTGCAAACCGCAGGTGTGATGTCCCGCCTCTATTTGCCAGGAAGCGGGCGCGTCCATCGACGCCGCCCACACGACGCCGTTTTCCAAGTCCTCCATCGCCACGAAGGGAAGAAAGCCCCTCGCGGGCATCGTCCCGACCTGACCGAAACGCTCCATGCGATATCCGTAGCAACTCCACGTATCCTCCATCGCAAATTTGGAAACGGGCAGACTTTCCTTGCGTCCTTCTCCGGACCAATAATTGCGGATGCGGTGCAGGAGAATTTTATCGGGATCGTTCTCTTTCACGAAGGGAGAAATACAGCTGACGGAAAAGCTGTCGATAAATTCGAGCGTTTTGTCTTCCTTGCCCGTATTGACGATTGTATTCCAGCATTCCAGTCCTTCGAAGCCGTCCTCCTGACGGACGTGATGTTCTGCGCGAATCCCCCGTTCGGTGTCTTCCAAATATGTAATTACTTCCCTGCCCCCATCCTTTCGGATCGTTTCCTGTTTTATAACGCGGAGCCGAAGCGCCGTTTCGGCGTTCCGCATCGAGATGCCGGCGGAAAAATCGCGGGTGGGACTATCGCCCAAAAACGCCGCCTGAAACATAGGCTCGGGATGAATATGCCCGTATTTACGATTGTAAGAGCAAAGCACCTTTTCTTCCAGAATCCGATCCGCCATGCCTGACGGCAGAACGGTAAACGTAGTGATTCCGCTCTTTTTATCGGTGGCGTATACCGCTTCTATTCCCTTAAAGTGATGAATCGTCATGTCCCTCTCCGCATCATTTCCGAATATATTTTATTGTGATGTCCACATCCGTAAAGTCGTTCTGATTGCTCGTGTTGGGAAAGACCATAAAGAGAATTTCACTGCCCATCGCAATCTCGATATCCTTTTCCAAAACAAAATCCTTGGCGCCGTTCTCGGGCGCAATCGCCACGCCGTCGTAAGGATCTCCCCGCTTGTCGGAAATGGTGAACACGACTCCGTCGCCGCTGTTGAAGCGTTCTTCCGCCAGCAGTCTGACCGTAGCGGTAATGTGCACGGTGCCCGTCGCAGGCGCCTTAAAGCCCATGCCGATGCCGTAACCCTGCTGATCTTCGGGAAGCCAGGCGCGGCTCCACAGATAGGTGAAATAATAAATCTGCTGATATTTGCTGCACCATCTCCCGTAATAATCGTTGAAAACCATCAACGAGAGAGAGTCGTCCTCGGGGTCGCCGCAATAGTAGTACCAATTCCTATAACCCTGACAATCGGAAAGATCCGCATTATTATTGAAGGTATCCTCCAAATACAGCGTATAGTCGTCCTTCTGCGCTTCGGGAAGCGAGGGCGAATACGTCGTCGTTTGTCCTTCGCCGCCGCAGCCTGCGCCGCAGAGCAAAAAGGCGCCCGTGAGGATAAGCGGCAGCAGTTTCCAAGCCTTTCTTTTCATTTCCTTTTCCTCCTTGCCATCCAAGCGGCGGCAGCGGCGAGCGCAGCGCCCGCAAAAGGTACGCCCGCAACGGACGCGCAGCCCGTCGTCGCCTTTACCGTCTTTTTCGTCAACGTACCGTCCTTCACTTCCGCGCCGAATCCCCCTTCGATATGCTGAAAGCCTCCGACGTCGCCCGCGCGCCCCGCGCGAAGGTATCCTGAAAGTTCGGCATCCGCCTCGTAATCGGCTCCGGGAAAATAGGTAATTTCGAACGGACAGCCGCTGCTGTCGCTGGAATTCGAGTGCGCAAGTCCCGAATCGCAGTAAAAGACAAACGAATCTCCTTTGCGCACGTCAAACTCTTGATCGAGCGGAAACTTCAATTCCTCCGCGCCGTTTTCCACAAACTTTTCAAAGACGGTTTCCAATTCTCCTTCGTTTTTCTGACGGTAAACTCCGAGCGTAACGCCGTCCCCCTGCGAACTGCCCTTCTCCATATGCCCGTTGAGCCGCACCTTGCCGCTGCCGCCCGCCACCCAGACGACCATGACGCCCCAATTGTCGCCGGGGTGCAGGCTGCTGCCCGCGATGTGGGAATAGGGCTCCGTTCCGTGCCAGGTATCGCTGCCGCTCCATCCCAATCCGTATTCCATCAATACGTAATGTTCGGGCGTTCCCCAGGCGTAATAAAACCCGTTTTCTCCCTGCGCGGAAATATTATTTCCCGTCTTGTAGGTAAGCGCCGTTCCCTCCGCCTGCGCGGTTTCTTTCGCGCCCGCCGCGACTGTGCCGCCGAGCGGCAAGCCGATGAGAAGTACTGCCATAGCGGAGCAAAACAATATCGTCAATCTTTTTCTTCGCATAATTTTTCCCCTTACTTTTTAATTTTTCGATACGTTCGCCTTGACGGCGCCCGCAATCGCGTTGTTGTAATCTTCCGTCACTTTCGTGCCCCCCTGCTTATCGTAACTCGCTTTAAACGAAGAGAACGAAGCATTCAGCTTATCGCCCGCGCCCGCGAGTTCCGCCCACGTAAGAGGGATTTTCCTGCCCTTTTCAAACGTTTTGTTTCCCGTCCAGATGTCCGAGGAACAGAGCATTTTAAAGATTTCCTGTTCGGCAAAGTCGGTGAGAATTTCCCAATACTGCACATAGCTGCGCGTTTGCAGGAAAGGGTAATCGGGATACTGAACGTATGTCTTCGCCTCGTTCATCACGTTGATGATTTTTTCCGCATTGGTGGCATAGGGACAGAGATAACTAGTGGACCAATTGGTGACGGAGGATATCTCCGAACAGGCGTCCGCTTCGGTGAGCGTTCGATTGAATCCGTCCGCCGCCTTGCCGAGCTTACTGACACGATTTCCCTTTCCGTCGTATTCGAAATGCACCCCCTCGACTCCGTAGATGAGCAGATCGTTTCCTTCCTCGCTCAACATATAATCGACAAGTTTCAGCGCGGCGGTCAATTCTTCGTCGCTCATCCCCGCGTTAAGACAAGTGACCGTCCAGAAATTGGGATTTCCCGCGATGCCGTACGTACCGTTCGGTCCCGAGGGCGGATTGAACATACCGATGGCGGCGGAGGCTTCTTCGATGCTCGGCTTATAGGTGGAGGTGGTGTTTGCGGAAATATAATTTCTAACGATGTTATTGAACCAGGCGTGCCCTTCCATCATTCCCACCGTTCCCTTGGCAAACGCCTCCTGTTTGGCGTCCGTGCTGTTTTCGTACCAACTCGGATCGATATATCCCGATTTATACAGATCGTTAAAATAAGAAATCGCCTTTTTCGTATTTTCCGTCGTCCAACTCGGCTCGTATTTTCCGTCCCCGTCCGGGTCGGTCATGAAATTCCAGCCCGCGTCGAACGCGATATACATCCAGTTATCCGCAAACAGATCGTCGCCGCCGCTCGACGTATATCCGTACGTGTCGTTTTTGCCGTTTTCGTCGGGATCGTAAAGCGTGAAAGCGCGGCACAGCCGATAAAATTCCAGCAGGTCCTCGGGCGGTGAAAAGCGGTATTCTTCCAGCATTCCTTCCGTTACGGCGGATTCCGGGATATTCTGTTCGTCCGCAATAATTTTTTTCAGTTTTTCGGGCTTGTTTAAGTTATCGATCCAGTCAAGGCGGATATACATCGTGTGTTCCAGCGTCCAATTGACGGGAATCGACCAATGCTTTCCGTCCGCATAATACATATTTTTAGTTAGATAGTCGAATTTTTTTAAATGATGATAGATATTGGCGTATTTCGTTTCGCTGACGAAATCGGAAATGCAGACCAATACCCCGTCGTCGATCATGCTGCTGTAAAGATTGGCGGTTTCCGGTCCTTTACTCACGAAAATATCGGGCAGCATCTGCGTGGCGAACATCGTATTCACTTTCGTCTGCCAATCGGCAGCGCCCGCGGACGACGCGTAGAGATTCATGCCCGCTACGTCTTTGAGTTTTTTATAGATCTCCGTATTCGATTTTCTGGCGGAGTTGACGCCCGCGAAATTCCAGCGGAATATCGTCAGCCGATTGTCGTCCATACCGTCGCCGCCCGGATAGATGACGCGCCCGCCCTCGCCCGTTTCCCATTTCTTTCCGCACCCTGCCAGACAGGAAAAGCAAAGCGCGAATCCGAGCGCCGCATTGAGTATTTTTCTGAGTTTCATCTTAGACCTCCCTTTTTTCGCAATATAGAATTTTGTATTTCAGCTCTTTACGGAGCCTAACATCACGCCCTTGACAAAATATTTCTGTACGAACGGATACACGCAGAGAATGGGCAAAATAGAAACGACGATAGATGCCGCGTCCTGTCCTTTGGAATACAGCTGAGAGGTATCCACCCCGATGGACGTGTAATAATCCGCCGATTGAAGATCGGAAAGGATATTTCTCAGCTTCAAAGACAGCGGATACAATTCCTCGTCTTTCAAGAGCAGCATCGGCCAGTACCAATCGTTCCAGCGCTCTACGAAATAAAAGAGCGCGATGGTGGCGATTCCCGCCAGCGAAAGCGGCATGACGATTCTGAACAGCACGACGAAATCGTTTGCCCCGTCCAATTTGGACGATTCCACGAGTTCTTCGGGAATATTGGCGAAAAAGTTGCGCAGCAAAATCATATTGAAGGTGTTGATTCCAAAGGGAATAAATAATCCCCAAAGAGAGTTATACATTCCCAGCCCTTTCAGGATAAGAAAGAACGGTATGACGCCGCCGCCGAAAAACATCGTGATGAGTATCATCGTAAAAAATATGTTCTTCCCGGGCAGATCCCGTTTAGTGAGCGCATAAGCGCCCAGCGAGGTCATCAGCATACTGTACGCCACGCCCGCCGCGGACACTCCCACCGAAATCAAAAAGGCGTGAAGCATCCCCCCTTCCAGAAAGATATATTTGTACGCCTCGAAAGTGAAATGCCGGGGAATGACGATGATCGTCGAAGCGAAGTAGTCCACTTCCGTCGAAAAGGAGGTGAAGAGAATATTGATAAAGGGAAACAGACAGGCAGCCGCAAACAACAGCAGAAAGAGCATATTGACGATATCGAAGGCGCCGAAGCGCAGTTTTCTTTTCTTTTTCGTGTTTTCCATGGCCCGTCTCCTCACTCTCCCAGCTCGTAAATGCCCGTTCCGTTTATCCGCTTGACGACGAAATTGGCGCTCAGCAGCAACCCAAAATTGATGACGGACTTGAATAGACCTATGGCGGTAGCCATCTCGAAATCGCCGCTGTCCGCGAATCCCGTTCGATATATGTAAGTGTCGAGAATATCCGCCACGTCGTAAATCTGCTGATTATAGGTATTGAATACGGCGTCAAAGCCCGCGTTCATGATGTTCCCCATCGCCAACAAAAATTGAATGGTGATGATCGGCCCTATACAGGGAAGAGTTACGCTCCACATCATGCGGAACCGTCCGCAGCCGTCTATGGTAGCCGCCTCATAAAGATTGGGCGAAACGGCGCTGATCGCCGCCATATAAATGATCGTTCCCCAGCCCGCATCCTTCAAAACGGAAAAGAGGATCAGAATAGGATAATACCAGCCTGCGTCCGACATAAACGCTTTGTGGGACAATCCCAGCATTACGCGCAGATTATTGACGACGCCCTCGTAGCCGAAAATATCGTAGACGATGCTGCCGAAGATGACCCACGAAATAAAATTGGGCAGATAGATCACCGTCTGTATCCCCTTTCGGTAGCCCGAGAGCCGCACTTCGTTGAGAAGGAGCGCCAATACGATAGGCGCGGGAAAACAAAACAGGATTTTTAAAAAACTGATGACGAGCGTATTTTTAATCGCCCTCATAAAATACGGAGTATCGAAAACGCTTTGAAAATTGACGAACAGCGGATCCGCCCAGGCGCTTCCCCAGATCCCCGCCGAAGGACGGTATTCCTTCACGGAAAGAATAATGCCGTACATGGGAAGATAGGAAAATACCAGATACGACACCGCCACGGGCAGCAGCATCAGATAAATGAGCTTGTGCTCCGCCATTTTCTTGAAGAGCTGTTTTCGCCGCCTTTTGCGTGCCTCCCGCTTTTGCAGGCGCTTTCCGCCTATCTTTTTACATTCTGCAATCGTTGTCAAGCGTGCTCCCTCCCGTCTTTAAAATTTCTTCGAGTTTTAGGATGTGAACAGATTATAATACCGAAACTTTTTCCTGTCAATACGGTTTGGATTTTAAATATCACGATTTCTTACATCGAATCGTAAATAGAAAAATTTAATTTATTTTTTTATCTTTTATAAAAGCGATTTTTTCAAACATAAATTCTTTTTTTCTGTAAATTTGGGAAATACCTTTCTATTTTTACTTTTAGTAAGAAAAAGTGTACCCAAATTTCCCCAAGGGCTATTGACAAGAGATTTTTTGCGTTGTATAATAAACACAAACGAAAAATTGATATTTTTTCGCACCTTTGGAGGGAAAATATGACTTATAAGCGTATTCGGGAACTGCATAACATTTCGCTCGTTCCCCATTCCTACTATCATAACAAATTCGACAACACTTTTTCGATGGATATGCACTGCCATCAGTATATCGAACTGATGTACTGCCGCAGCGGGGAAATGGAAATGGAGCTTTTAGTCACCAATGCGAACGGGAAAGTAAAAAAGGAAACGCTGACGCTGAGCGAAAAACAGTTTATCCTGCTCGACGCGGGACTGATGCACCGCCTGATCATCAGGGGAAATTCCCCCGCCGTCATTTCCAATATCGAATGGACGCCCATGCCGATAGGAGAAACCGACCGCGAACTCTCCTCGCTCATTCACCTCGACGTGCGTTCGTTTTTCGATCGTTTCGACGGTTTGAAACGCTTTGCCAATACCCCCGCGGGTTATCTCGTCGCGCTCGACAGCGAGAATCTCGAACATTGCCTTATCTATTATATCGATTTGATCTTGGAGAACAAGGATTCCCTTGCGCAAAGTTGCAGTATTCTCGCCCGATTTATTCAGCTATTGATGGAAATCGATAAATGTCTTACCCCGTCCAATCTCGCCACGGGCATCACCTATATCAAAAAGGCGCAGGATTACATAAAAAACAATTTTAATCGCAATTTGACGGTAGACGACATCGCAGGGCACGCGGGGATCAATAAAGCATATCTTCAACGTCTGTTCAACGCATACACGGGTATGTCGGTCATGCAGTCTTTAAATAATTTCCGCATCACGAAATGCAAGAGAATCCTCATTGAAACCAACCTCACCATCGACGAAATATGCAGCCATGTCGGATTCAACAATCGTCAGCAGCTCATCTATGAATTTAAGATGCAGACGGGCACGACGCCGACGAGTTACCGCAACGAATACACCAACAAAAATTTTCGGCATACTCCCCTTTCCGAAGAGTACATTTCTTACGACATCCACGGCAATCTCATCAAATAATCCCTTTTTCCGCTTAGCCGCGCCCCATTTGTCTAAGCGAACGGTTGCGTTTGTCTGCCCTAAAAAAACGGCTTTTCCGCCTCCGCGTCAAAGCGGCGATCGGAAAGCCGTTTTTTCTGATTTCCTATTTCCCGTTTATGCCCAACGTCTTTTTTTTACCTCTATTTGCGCCTTTTTTGCCCAAGCGCAATACCCGCCGCGCAAACGGACAAGACGACAGGCAGCATAAGAGCGCTGCCACAGCCCTTTACGCACGAGTCGGAATTTTGTAAATCGCTTTTCTCCTTCGAACTATCTTCGCTGTTTTTATCGCTTTCCCCCATGACCGAAGAAACGACGTCCGATTGATCGGAGGAATCCATCCCTCCTGCTTTTTCAAAAACGCAAACGACGGCAATATCTTCGGAAACGTTTTTCAGCTCTACCCTGCCCCCGTCTAACGCCGCCGCAGCGCCGTTGATAGACAGGCTTTTAAAGACGTATCCGTCTTTCGGCACAAAGGAGAAAGACGCGTCGCTGCCTGCGGAGAGAAAGAATCGTTCGTCGCCTTCGACGCTGCCTCCCGCGCATTCCGCGGAAACGTCGAAATCATAAGTCTGCACCTCTCGTTCGACGAAAGGGGCGACGGGCAAACCGAATTCATTATACAGAAAAGCCGTTCCGTAATCGAAAACATTTTCCTGTAAATAACTCACATATTTCAATTTCGTTTTGAAGGAAACCGTGCGTTTTCCGACGGACCGATAGGAAGGGATTGCGACGTACGCCTGTTTATTGGAAGTCGCGGAAAGACCGTAAGCGGTTCCTTCGCTCAAAAAGACTTTCTCGGCGTCGGAAAAGCGCATATATACGGTGTCGCCGCCCTTTTTTCTCCACAGCCCGCACACTTCGGGATTTTTTCCGTACGAGCCTTCCCCGGAATATTCTTTGCCGTAAATATATTTTAAAGCCAATCCCGCCGCCCTTTCGCAAAACTCATATTTGTCCACAGGATGAATATTCCGATGATCCCCGAGATCGATCCCGCAGACGTAATACACGTTTTCGCATTCTTTCGCCAATTTCTCTTGCAGCTGTCGGAAGGCAGGCCAAAGCCCTTTACAGGATTCGTCCTCGTACTGAGGAAGCTGAAAGGTGATGACGGGCAGGCTTTCGTCTTTGAAAAATCTTCTCGTTTCTTCCAGCCATGCCTTAAAGCAGAGCCGATAAGTTTCCAAATCCCCGTACACGTCCGATTCTCCCTGATACCAGAGCGCGCCGCGCACGGTAAAGCTTCCCATCGGCAAAAGCATATTCCGATACCGCTGCGACAGCGTGGAATCGCCGTTTCCGGGAAAGATCCGGGCCGCCGCCTTTTCATCGATCCATTCGTGTATCCGACTGCCCCCCACGGCGGAAACGATTATCCCGACGGGCACGTTTTCAAGTTTTTGGGAGAGCTGAATCGCATAAGCCACCGCCGTGAGCGATGTGTACTTCAAATCGTTTACCGAAGCGGGCACCGTCCAGACGTTGCATTCGCCCTTATTGACGACTCCGTTCGTTTCGGGCAGCATTTTTTGCGTATAGAAGCGAAGCAAATGATAGTTTTTAAAATCTTTGAATGCTTCGAGGTAAGATTCCCGGGCGTTATATTTTTCGTAATCCTCTCCGTAGGAAGGATCCGCTTCTATCACCGATTCCGCATAGGTAAATTCATCCATGGGATAGGCCATATTCGACTGCCCCGATCCGTAATAGACCTCTCCGATCAGCACGTTTTCGAAGCGTTTTTCGGCGCCGCCCGCGCTCACCGTGAGCGTTTTTCCCGTCGCGTCCGCCCGCATCCCGTCGAGTTCTACCAAAAATCTTCCGTATTCGTCAGCGGTACACGTTTTGAGTTGTCCGTTAAAGGACACGCTGACCTTGCGCCCCGCTTCCGCTTGGCCGTAAATTTCCACTTTTTTCTCGCGCTGCAACACCATATTGTCCGAAAAGATACTGCCCATATTAATTTTTTCGGACGCCGCCGCGCGTTTTACGGGCAGGGATGCCGCCCCCGCGCATAAAAAAGCCGCCGCCAAAAATAAGGACGAAAGGATATATCTTAAATTCTTCATCGTTTTTGAATTTTGCTCCTTTGCGGCATTTTGTCCCCGAACCTTTCCGGGGACAAAATTCATGCCGTTTTATTTCTTTATCAAAGCCCTGAATACTCTCTACGGCTTTGGCTACTGCTTTTCAGCGCGTTTTCTTCCGACTTCTCAGTCGTTTTTGCGCCGTTTGATCGACAACGCGAACGCACCCGCTCCGAGCGCCGCGAGTGACGCGGAAAGGATCGCCATACTGCCGCCGCAGCCCTGACAGCCCGCCGCAACGCCGCCCGAAGTTCCCGATGAAGAATCGTCCGCACCGCCGCCCGAAGAATCGCCCGCAACGGGTGTCCACTTTGCATAGAGCGTAATGTCGGCGGGATTTTCCGCGTCTATCTCCGTCACCTTTTCGCCCGAAAGATTTTCGTCGCGATACCAGCCTTCGAAGACATATCCTTCCCGCGTGAAATACGTATCCAGCTCCTTGCTCTCCCCGTAAGCGTACGTCGTCGTTTCGTCGGGTTCTCCGTTGTTGAGTACATAGGTGATCGTATATTCGTTCGCCGTTACAAACACGGAAATTTTAGTAAAGTCGTTTACGATTGTACTGTAAACGCCGTCTTTGTCGGGCGTCAGCTTTTGATTGTTTGCCGTAACGGAGGCGATGGAATAATAATTGTTCGCGGACAGACGGAAACTCAGCGTCTTATCTTTTCCAACGTCGAACGTATTTCCGTCCGCGTAGGCAACTCCGTCCATTTTGACGTCGGAGAGCTTTCCGTGCTCCTTGACGTCGAACTGCAACGCATAGGAAAGCCTGACTTCCGCGCGAAGTCCCCCGATATTCGCGGCGTCGGAATCTTTCACATATCCTACGATACTGCCGCCCTTACGCCCCAGCCACTGTACGGCACAAGTCTGCGCCTCGTCCTTGTCGTCTTTGACAGTGACCGTCGCGGGAAGCGCCGCTAAAATCGCGTCCACGGTATTATCCGCGCTCAATACGAGGTCGAGTTCGGAAGTATCCGCCGAGATTTCCCTGACGGTGCGATAGTTCGCCGAGGAACGCAGAGGCGTTTCCGTCGCCGCGTTTATAAAGGCGTCCTTGACGTTTGCCGCCGAAAGGGGAAAGTCGTATACTTTGACGTCCGCGAAGCTTCCTTCGAAAAATTGCACGCCGTCTTTACCGTTGACGTTCGCCTGCGCGCCGATCGCAAAGGTATAGAGCCCGTCGGGAGAAAACTTTTCGAAATTATCGACAGCCCTTGCCGCGAACAGAACTCCGTCCACATAGAAAGAAGCCATACCCGATGCCGCGTCCATTGCAAAAGTCAAAGTCACCCACGAATCCTTTTTGCTGCCCGTGTCATAGCGCAGCTTATGCGCCGACACGCCGCCCGAAGAATAGATCACTTCGTAGCCGTCGTAACAGCCGTAAAAGAGGAACGCTTCCCCGTAGGCGGCCGTCGTGATTGCGTATTGATCGCCCGCCTGAATGCTGTTGTCCGCTTTCATGGTGAAGGAAACGGTGTAGCCGCCTTCGAGAAGGTCGCTCCAATCGGTATTTCCGAACAGGGCGGGCGCGTACAGATACGACTGCTTTTCTTTTTCGAAGGTAATATATCCTTCCTCTTTGTTATGTCCTATCTGCTGATTGCCGCCGAGAAGCAGATCAAAATTGCCCATCGAGTCCTTGCCGAGATTATCCGCGTCTTTGAACTCATACCAAACAAGCGGTTTAATATCCGTCTTTTCCGATTCGTCCACGAGGTAAGAGAGAGTAAGTCTGACTTTTATATTGTCGGCGTTATTGATCCCCTCGCCCGTAATAAAACCCGTCACCTCCGCGGAAAATTCCTTCTTTTCCACGGCAGTCCAGATAATTTCCGCCGTGAGCGTATTATTCGCTTCGTTGATCGCTTTCACCGTTTCGGGCAAATCCAGAGCGAGAATTTCCGACTCCGTCGCAGAAGCGGGAACTTCGAGATCGGAAGCCACTTCCGCTATGCTCTTGATTTTGGAATCGGTCGTCTGTACCCGTATCTCTCCGCCCTCCGTCAAAAGCTGCGTCGCCTGCGCGGAGGAGAACATAAAATCATAAAGACGAATGTCCGAGAGCGTGGGATTGGAATAATTGGTATCCTCCGCTCCGAACTTCGACCAGCCGCCGAAAGTCAGGCAAAGTTCCGTCGAAAGGATCACCTGCGCCCCCGAAACCGAGCCTTTCACCGTCGCTTCGGCGTCGGCGATTTTGTTGACGTACGCCATCAGACTGCCTTTGTCCGTATCTCCCGCCACCGTGATCTTGTACCACTCGGGCGTATCGCCAAACGCGTTGTCTATCGAGAAATTTTTGTCCCCGCCGTAATAGACGCGCAGGGAGTTTTGACACTGTACGACGCGGAAGCCCTCTCCGTAACGGGCGGTGGAAACGATGTCGTGTTCCCCGTCGTCCGAGGTAATCCTGGCGCCCCTGATGTCAAAGGACAGGGTGAAACGGGTCAAAAAATCCGAAATGTCCTTTCCCTTTCCCAAATCTCCCGCATACAGCAGTCCGCCGTTTGTAAGGGTAAGCGCGCCGTTTTCCACGCTCGCCTTCGCCGCGTCCTTGACGATCAGGTTTATGTTCCCCTGCCCGTCTTTCCCGATGTTTTCGGGATCGGAAAAATCCCACGAGGCAATCGGTCGGGCGTCAAATTTCGGAGCCTCCTGTTCGGCGAGCTTATCCGCGTCGTATTTTTTAATCGCGTTTACTTCCGTTTCATCTATCACGCCCGAATACAGTCTGAAATCGGAGATATTCGGATAGATTTTCGTTCCGTCGCTCAATTCCGCATTGGCGTGGCCGTCGTCCCAGCCGCCGAGATGGGACTGCGCGCCGATCGTGAAGCCGTATTTGTCGTGACCGCCGAAGGTAAGCGTTTCGGATAACGAAGCCACGGAAGAAAAGGCGTAAGTTTCATCCCCTTCTTTGGAAGCTTCCACTCTGAATTTCTTTTCCGCTTCGTTGTAAATCATATTGATGCGATACCAGGAAAAGGTGGAGTCGAAAAGCGCCGTTTGATTTTCGTCCTTTTGAAAATCGCGCACTTTATCGACGCCGAAGCCCTCGTATACCCAATTGACGCCGAAGTGAGAGCCGTAACTGCCTGTTGTAAAAATATAGTTTCCGCCGCCGTGGTTACTGCGCGCATAAATGCGCATACTCACGGAAAAACTGCCCTTGACAAGATCGGAAAAGTCCGTATAGACGTCCCCTTCCGTTGCTCCGAGCGCGGGCGCATATAAGAGCCCGTTATCCTTTAACGCCACGCCGCCGTTGATGTTGTCCAGCGCCACGTTTTTCGCCACGAGGTCGTAATTGCCGAGCGAATCTTTGCCGAGATCGGCTTCGTCCTCGAACGCATACCACACTACGGAATTAAATCCCGTTTCGGGCGCGACGATGTCCGCGGGCGCTTCCGCTTTTGCCGCAGCAAAACCAAGTCCCAATGCGGCGGGGGCCAAAACGGAGAACGCCGTGATCAACGCTCTTCTGATACGCCCCGAATTTTTTGAAAATAATGTCATTTTTAAACCTCCCTACCCGTCTTCACTGTTAACTACACTTAATTTTTAAATGTGTTTCTATTTTATTATGTAAACTGTGTTTTGTCAATATCTGCGGGAAAAAGTATATCTCTAATTTTTACAAAAAGTATCAAGGAAACGTTTAAACTTTTCTCTCCGCGACGAAAGCGTAAGCAAGGTTATTTTGTTTTTTCGCCTTCGTATTTACACTCGACGGATCGGCATTTCGCTTCTTTTTTCCCTCGATTTTCGCTTGAAATGAAGCGGAGGGCAAAAGTTTTCTCCTTTTCCGACTTTTGAAAGAACAACTTTCCTAAATCCACAATCATTCTTCTACCTTTCTCGTTTCCCTCCCCGCCATTTACGCCCCTGATAAAAGCGCCGGAATTTTATATCGCGCAATCCTGACCTTTCCTGATTTTTTCGCCCCTCCTCAGACGCGGACCCGCCAAAAACGCGCCGATATTCGATTTTTACATAACGGACGCCGGCAGCGGCAATTTCGGATTCGGGCTTTTTATCGTAAAATCGGAAACGGAAGTCCTGAACGGCAGGCTTGTTTACGATAGAAAACAGAGCTTTTTTTCCCGGTCCTGTCCTCCGGGTTTTAGAAAAAATTTTTTTGGCGGTAAAAATTTTCCCGACTTACTTTTCGGACCGTATCGCCATAAAAATATTTTCTTCTCCTACTTATAGAGTTCCACACAAAAAAAGAGCGCAAAAGCGCTCCTTTTCCACTTGACGTATATGTCACATTTTCTAAAAAGTATCTTTCAACAACGGATACCTTTTATATCTCTCCTACTTCCTTTTATACTCTTGCGCCCGTTCCCGCATTCGGCTCTATCGCTTCCTTTACACGCACGATCCTACCCGCCGCCTCTTCCAGCGTTTCGTATTCCCCGCAGCCCGCCATCGCCAATATCCTTTTCCCGAACGCGGGGCTTTGCTCCGTTTCCAAATTTTGTACGGGAAGCGACCGCACCTTCGACAGGATTCGCCCCCATACTTGGCTCCTTCCCCCTCCGCAAAGTTTCGTATTTTTCGGTCCCGCTTTGCCCCCTTGCGCGGCTTTCCGACAGTCTTTCCGCGCAAAAACCGCTCCTTTCATCACCGCTTTGCTCCTTTCGCCGCTCGTCGTGACGCTCAGCCCGATAAACGCGCCCTTTGCGGTTACGTCGTTGTGCGGGCTACGCTCTCCCATCAGGGAGAGCAAAAAAAATCACTCCGTTCACCTTCGTCTTCTCTATCTCTTTTTCATCCGCCTCGTAATTCTTTGAGTTCAAAATCTCTTCCGGTCCCCATTTCCGCGACGATGCCGTCGAAATAAACAGCACTTCTCGCCTCGTCGGTATACACCCACGCAAACGGGGTTTCTTTTGCTTCTCGTTATTTTCCGGGCGAAATCGCAGACCTTTTCCCTTTTCTTATTTCCACGCCGGTCAGTCCGCCATTCCCAAACGTTCTTCATCAAAAAAAGAAGGAGAGTTTTTCCCCTTCTCAATCTTGCCATCTCTCGTCATACGTAAAACCGATAAGAATCTTTGCCTTCGTTTTTCACGCGATAAAGCGCCTTATCCGCCCGATCGAACACCTCGGTAAAAGAGGGCGTATCGGCGGTCACGCCGGCAATGCCCGCCGAAAAACCGAAGCTGCCGTTTTCCACCAGCGTTTCCGCTTCCCCGGAAAATTCTCGCCTAAGCGTTTGCAGCAATATTTCTATGGTATCCTGTTTGGTTGCCTCGGGATAAAAGACGGCAAATTCGTCGCCTCCTACCCGGCCGATACAGCCGCCCTTAAAGATATGTCCGAGTAGCTTAGCAAACAATTTTAAAATGGAATCGCCCGAAAGGTGCCCGTATTTATCGTTGAACTGTTTAAAGTTATCGATATCGAATAAAACAAGAATTCCGCCCCGATTTTCGTCGAGCTTTTGCTGAACGGCGTTGCGGAAGGATTCGTGATTGTAAACGCCGGTCATGAGGTCAAGTTCGGAACGGCGCTGAAAAAGTTTGGCGAGCGCCAGCGCCTCGGACGCCTGCTGCGCGATGGTTTTCGGATAAAATTCCCCGTTGCTCTGTTCGGCGTTAGGGACGGAGTGATGAAGGTGCACCAGCATCCATATTTTTCCCCTGCGGCGGAACACCGCGCTGAATCTCGTATCCATATCCACGAGGACCTGCGTGTCTTTCTGCGGAAGCTGCCGCGCCCACAGCCCGCCGTATACGATATAAACGTCGTCCGTCACTTTTAGGGACTCGTACCATTCGTCCAGGACCTCGAAACGGATACTCGCCGCTTCCAACTGATTTTTTTGAAGATCGCGCACCGCGTGCGCCAAATCGGTGAAAAACTCATGCTTGCCCGTACCGATCATGACGAGATTTTCGGGACATAATTTATACAGTTCTTCAAAATTTTCTTTCGTAGGTTCCAGCAGATAATACTGCCAGATCCTTTTCGTCAAATCGCACAGATATTCGCCCGTTTCCATAATTTGCCCCCGGTTTCCGTTTTTCCCGTCGTAGGTACGTTTTATGCACGTGTATACATATTATAGACCTTTTTTTTCGATCGGTCAAGGTGAAGGAGGTATAAAATCCGCTTTTCTTTTCCCTTTTCTCCCCGATTCCTTTTGAATCGCGAAAACGACGCTTTCTTTTCGGGCGCTTTCGGGTCCTTTCTGAAAAAACAGCATCTCGGCGAGCGTTGTTTTTTCTTCGCTCGCCCATACAGCGGCGCGCTGTCGCACGATTAACCCATTTATATTCTCTTCTTCCGATTCGATTTTATTCAAAAAGAAATGGAAAAATTGACAAAATACGGTTTGAAGGCGTTTTCTGAAAAATCGAGATTTTCCGTAATATATCCCAAACGGTTTACCTCCGCGACGGCATTCACAGATCGATGGGTCATCATCTGATAATAGCCGACCGCCGCATTGAAGTATGGGAACACCACCGAAATATCGTTTACGTTCACCTCTTCCCCCTTGGGTTTGCAGTCCGCCGTAAAGATCTGATTTAAGAAATCCGCCGCCATGTAGGAAACGTCCACAATCAAGCTGCTTTTTTGGTTTTCGTTGCGGAGGGTCATCTTGCAGCCGTCTATAAAACCGCCCGAAAAACGGTTTTCCCGCGAATCCGTTTCGTCGTCGTACACGAGCGCGCACGTGCCGCCTTTCAATCGATACACGTAATAAAAACCGTAGCCTCCGCTGCCGCCCGACTGAGCCGAATAAAAAATAAACGGCTCTCCCGCGACGAAATCGTATAACTTGACGGAGGGATCGAATCCGTAATCTCTCGTCGGCGTCAGGGAACAGACGGGTTTCGCCGGGTTTTTATCCGCCTCGAAGACGTCGATTTTTATCTGTTTTTTATACGTCGTTCCGACGCCGCTGAGCCGTATTTCGTAAGCCTGCCCGTCTACGACCGCCGTCTGACGGGAAAAAACCTGCCGTCCTTTTCCCTCCGCCTTTGCGATCGCCGCGCCCCCCGCGATCGGACAGACGACTAAGTATACCATCGTTGTAAAAAGAGCCAAAATTTTTTTCATATCGTCAGTATGTACCGATTTTCATCGGAATAGACATCAAAAAATATTTTTTCCTTCCTTTTCCACCGAATTTCCCGCGGACGGGCGGCGGTCTGCCCCTGCAAAACGCGCCTGCCGTTTTTCCTTATTTTTCAAGTAAAAGGTCGAGCCGCCCCGCGCCCTTTGCGAGGTCCTGAAAAACAAACGCTTTATCCTTAGGCGCGCCGTTGCGTGCGGGAATCCCCGCCGGGGTGGGGTATGCTCTGTTTTCGTCGGGATCATAAAAAAGTCCGAAACGGGAGTACGTTCCGTTTCCTTCAAAGCAATCCTTTTGCCCCACGTCATACATCTTATAATAATTTACCGTTTCCAAAAAGGGCAGCTTGGCCGCCGCCTCAAAAAACGAACGCATCCTCTCGGCGGCTTTCTTCTCGCCCGCTCCCTCGTCGTTAAAACCCATTTCCGTAAAAAATACGGGCAGCCGCCGTCCGTCCAATCGGGCGAATTCTTCGTAATACTCAAAATTTTTATCTATAAAATAAGACTCGTCAAATTCCGTCCAGACATAGGGATGCCAGCACATGATCTGAAAATATTGTTCGGGGTCCCTGCTCGCGGCGCTCTTCTCTTCCTTTCCGTATAGATATCCGAAATTTCCGCTGTGCATCTTCTCATAAAAGACGCGCAAAAAGCGAAGGAAATTCCCCTTGCCGAGTCCCTCCGGCTCGGTCAGACCGCCGAGTACGACTTTCGAGGCGGGATTTGCCGCATGAATCGCCCGCGAAGCGTAATACAACACGTCGAGCGCGATTTCCGCCATCTGCTCCACATTGTAAATCTTTTCGCCGTTGACGCCGCAGAGAAAATCGGGATTATTCAGCTCGTTGTCCACTTCCCAAACCCCGATTTCGGGAAATTCGGACGCGAGCGCGAACCACGTTTCATAGTAGTCGTTCAGCCATTTTACATACGTGCTTCCCCGCCGTATATCCCGTGCGGGCTTGCCCCAGCGGAGCGTTCCCTCGTTGAAATTGCAGTGATTAAGCCCGATATTCGCCATTTTGTAGTCTTTACAGCGACTCAGCCATTCGTGCATTAAAGAGGTACGGGGCGCGTCAAAAGTCCTTTTATCCTTCATGAGGTAGGTGCAGTGCATCCACTGCCGAATCGTCCTGACGCCGAGATTTTTCAAAAGTTCCGCCTCTTCCTCCGCCCGAAAATTTTTCCGTTCCTCCAACAGATAGCACATTCCGAAAAGATTTTTCTTTTCCATTCCCGTTTTCCCTCCTGTTTTTGTATAGAATATCAGACAATTCCCCTTCCATCAAGCGCTTTTTTGAAAATCCTCCGATTTACGAAAAGGTATCTCCGATTTTTCAAATTTTTTTAACTTTCCAAATTACGCACCCGTATTGTAAAAGGCAGGGAGATTTTTTCTCCCCGCCCTTCTACGCGACGCAATCTTTACATCCTGCTTTTCATTTTCCTCGACAGCGCCACGGCGGCGCCCTTACGCCTTACTTTTCACTTTCATCAGCCGTACCACGGCGGCGCGTTCGTTTTCGTCCAGTTTGTCCTTGATATACTTGATCGTTTCTTCCAGCTGCGGAATCATAACGTATTCGAGAGCGTTGACGCGGCGTTTGTTGCGTTCTATCTCGTCCGCCAGCATCCTCACCGCCTTTTCCGTTTCGGCGAGCCTTACCATTTTCGGAAGCAGCGCGGAAACCATACCGACGGAATAATCCGCTTCGCTGGTGATTTCCGCGTAGGCGTAAGGCAGACCGTCCGCCCGTTTTTCCTTGACCAGGTCCACCTTAGGCACCTCCACGCCCATAATGCTCTCTGTGCCGCAGTTTACCTTCACCGCCACGGAGGGCATGGAAAACGCCGCCTCCGCTTCAAACGCAGGCGTCACCGAACGAGCGACGGAAAACTGCTTCAACGTGAGGGAAAGTTCTTTTTCCACCTCGTCCCGAAGCCGTTTGTCCTCTCTGATGATGACCGTAAACCGCCGCACCATTTCGTCCGATTTGTCTTTGAGGAGCTTATGCCCCCGAACCGCGGTAGAAAGGCGCGCTTTGAGCTTTTTCAGCTCCATGCGGGTAGGATTGACGTTGAGTCTTGCCATGTGCCTTATTCCTCTGAATCGTCTTTAACGGGAAGATATTTGTCGATAAATTCCTGACGGATACGTTTGAGTTCTCCCCGGGGCAGAATCTTCAAAAGTTTCCAGCCCAAATCGAGCGTTTCCTCTATCGTCCTGTCCGTATCGAATCCCTGATTGATATAATACTTTTCGAATTCTTCCGCGAATTTCGCGTATAATTTATCCGTATCCGACAAGGCGGCTTCGCCCAAAATAGCGGAAAGTTCCTTGCTTTCCTTGCCGTGCGCGTAGGCGGCGAACAGCTGATTCATCGTGTCCGCATGATCCTCCCTCGTCTTTCCCCGACCGATCCCCTTATCCTTCAAACGGGACAGGGAAGGCAGCACGTCCACGGGGGGATTGATGCCCTTTTTATAGAGATCGCGGGAAAGAATGATCTGCCCTTCGGTGATATATCCCGTGAGATCGGGAATGGGGTGGGTCTTGTCGTCCTCGGGCATGGTCAGAATGGGAATCTGCGTGATCGAGCCTTGCTTTCCGCGAATCCTGCCCGCGCGTTCGTACAAAGAAGCGAGGTCGGTATAGAGATAGCCGGGATAGCCGCGGCGTCCGGGCACCTCTCTGCGCGCGGCAGACACTTCGCGCAGCGCCTCCGCATAGTTCGTGATGTCCGTCATGATGACGAGCACGTGCATTTCGCACTCGAATGCGAGATACTCCGCGCAGGTAAGCGCCATGCGCGGCGTGGCGATACGCTCGACGGCGGGATCGTTAGCGAGATTGGTGAACAGCACCGTCCTTTCGATGGCGCCCGTCTTTTTGAAATCGTCCACGAAATACTGCGCTTCCTCGAAGGTGATGCCGATCGCCGCAAACACGACGGCAAATTTGGAATCCCCGCTTTTGACCTTCGCCTGCCGCGCGATCTGCGCGGCGAGTTCGGCGTGCGGCAGACCGCTCATCGAAAACACGGGCAGTTTCTGCCCTCTTACCAGCGTATTGAGTCCGTCGATGGCAGAGATGCCCGTTTGGATAAATTCATTGGGATAGTCGCGCGCGGCGGGATTGATCGGCTCTCCGTTGATGTCCATCTTCTTTTCGGGAATGACGGGCGCGCCGCCGTCGCGGGGATTGCCCATGCCGTCGAACACCCGCCCGAGCATATCTTCGGACACGGCAAGCTCCTGACTGTGCCCTAAAAAGCGGGCTTTGGACTCGGAGATCTGTAACCCCTGAGAATTTTCAAAGAGCTGCACGACCGCTTTGTCGCGGTTGATTTCGAGCACCTTGCCGCGGCGGATCTCGCCGTTTTTGCCGACGATGTCCACCAGCTCGTTATATTTGACGCCCTCGACGCCCTCCACCAGCATGAGCGGGCCGACCACCTCGCGGATTGTCTTATATTCCTTAAACATCGTCGCCTCCTCCCTGCGCCAGCGCTTTAAGCTCCGTATTCATCAGTTTGAATATTCCATCGAACTCGGAAATGTCGTCCTCGGAAATATATTTTGCGCGCCCGATTTTCTCCTTACAGGAACAAGCGAGAATGTCGTCGAGATCGGCATAGTTAGCCACCGCCTCTCCCGCCAGACGGTTGAACTCGTAGACGAGTTTGAGCATCAGAAACTGCTTGCGCATCGAGGTGTACGTATCGATCTCGTGAAAGGCGTTCTGATGCAGATAGTCCTCGCGGATGATCTTCGCGGTTTCCATCGTCAGTCTGTCCTTAGAGGATAACGCGTCCATGCCGACGAGCCGCACGATTTCGTCCAAAGCCGCTTCTTCCTGTAAGATCGTCATGACGAACTGACGGTATTTGAAGAAGTCGCGGTTGACGTTTTCGTCGTACCACTCCTTCATCCTGTCCGCGTACAGCGAATAGCTGATCAGCCAGTCGATGGCGGGGAAATGCCTCTTATAGGCGAGCGACGCGCTCAGCCCCCAGAACACCTTGACGATTCGCAAGGTAGCCTGAGAAACGGGTTCGCTCAAATCTCCGCCCGGAGGGGACACGGCGCCGATCGCGGTGACGGATCCCGTCCGATCGCCCGCGCCGAGCAGCTTGACGATGCCCGCGCGCTCGTAAAATTCCGCCAGACGGCTTGAAAGATAGGCGGGATAGCCTTCGTCGCCGGGCATCTCTTCGAGCCGCCCGCTCATTTCGCGCAGCGCCTCCGCCCAACGGGAGGTGGAATCCGCCATGATGGCGACGTTATAGCCCATGTCGCGGAAATATTCCGCGATCGTGATGCCGGTATAAATGGACGCTTCCCGCGCCGCCACGGGCATATCCGAGGTGTTTGCGATCAGCACGGTGCGCTTCATCAACGGCTCGCCCGTTTTCGGGTCTTTGAGCTCGGGAAATTCGTTGAGCACGTCCGTCATCTCGTTGCCGCGCTCGCCGCAGCCCACGTAGACGATGATGTCCGCGTCCGCCCATTTCGCCAGCTGATGCTGTACCACCGTCTTGCCGCTGCCGAAAGGCCCCGGCACCGCCGCCACGCCCCCTTTGGCGATCGGGAACAGAGTGTCGATGACCCGCTGCCCCGTGACCATGGGCTTATCGGGCGAAAGCTTTTCCCTGTACGGTCTGCCCTTTCGGACCGGCCATTTGCGGAGCATACACACGGGCATATTTCCCTTCTCCGTTTCGAGGACGGCCACCGTTTCTTCGATGGTATAATCCCCCTCGGAGATGGAAACGACTTTTCCTTTCATACCGTGAGGCACCATGATGCGGTGTTCGACGATCTCCGTTTCCCAGACCACGCCGAGAACGTCCCCCTCGGAAAGGGTCGCTCCCGCTTGAACGGCAGGAATGAAGTGCCATTTTTTCTCGCGGTCGAGATTGTTGACGGAAACGCCTCTCGAAATACGGTCGCCGTATTTGAAATAGAGCGCGGTCAAAGGGCGCTGAATCCCGTCGAAAATACCCGTGATAAGCCCGGGCGCAAGCTCCGCGGAAAGCGGCTCGCCCGTGGAATAAACGTCCTCGCCCGGACCCAATCCGGAAGTTTCCTCATAGACCTGAATGGAAGCCTTATCTCCCCGAAGCTCGATCACTTCCCCGATCAGTCCCTTGTCGGAAACGCGGACGACGTCGTACATTTTCGAATCCGCCATATTCTCGGCTATGATCAAAGGTCCCGAAATTTTAACTGTCTTACCTGCCATGTATGCAATCCTCACTTATTGTGTCCGCCCGCCCTTCTTTTGCGAAAATGCTTTCCGCAAAAATGGCATAAGCATATTGTCGAATCGATAACCGTCCTTCCGCCCGAAAGAAACTCTCTCGGCTCCCGTTTCTTTCGTCCCTACCCAAGTAGCGGGCAGCCGCTTTTCGGCTCTTTTGCAGAAAAGTTTTTTCTTATCTTCTAAAACGTTTTTCTTATCTTCCCGAATGCAAAACCGCTTTTCTCCCGTCTTTCCGCGCGTCCCCATTTTCCCGAACTTTTTATTTTTTCGGATTTTTCGATTTTTCCGCTCGCTCCGCATTCCAATCTTTCCCACCGTTAAGAACTTTTCGATTTCCCCGCGCCTTCCGCTTTTTCGCGCGTTCCCTCTATTCAAAGTACGTTCGCGCAAATCTTACCATCGCAGTTCCCGACTTACGGGAAGGAAAAAAATGCGAATCTTTTTTAATCTTTATGGAACAGAATATCTACGCCGAGCGCCCGTTCCATCGCGCTTTTCAACAATTCCTCGCCGTGCCCCGAACTGCCGTTTTTGGAGGGAATGCTCAAAACCACGGGATAGGGCTCTTCGTCGAAACGCTTTAAAAATTCTCCGAGCGGACGCGCCAATTCCTCCGTCAGGAAAATGATCTGATACTCTTTGGCGATTTTCCGCAGCGTATCCCGCGCCTTTTTCTCGTTTTCGGCGGGAAAGGTAGCCACGCCCGCCGCTTTGAACACCATGATGCTGTCGCCGTCCCCGACGATTGCCATTTTTCCCGTCATGCGCCCTCCCTCAAAACGCCCTGAGGCGCTTCTTGATGTCCTGTTCGCGCATACCTGCCAGCAGGCACACGAATACGATTCTCACATTGGCGTTTTCCGCGCGTCGGCGGAAAACGTAATACAAAAACGGTTGATTTTTTTCCAGTTCGTATTTCCGCGGAGCGAAAAAATCCGCGTCGTAAGAATCGCGCAGCCGTTCCGCCTCCGTTAAAGGCATTCCCGCCTCCTTCGCGTCGAAACACTTTTTCGCAAACGCCGCGTAAGGAGTATCGTCCAGGCAGCGCGCCGCCTTTTCCCGATCGTCGCCAAAGAGCGGGGCAAGCTCTTTCTTGGTAAGCCGTCCCCCGTCCACGTACATTTTTTCGGCATATCCCTTATCGGAGGAACGAAGCGCCGTCAAAATATTCGTCATGTCCGCTTTGGCGGCTAAAAGTTTTTTGAGAACTTTGTTTTTGGAGCTCACGGCGGCAAGATATTTATACAGACCGCGCTCGAAAACGCCGCCTATCTCCGCGCCCGAGGCGCCTTCTTCTTTCAAAAGCTCCGCCGCTTCTTTCGCGGTCTTTCCCAGTTCTTTCCCGAGCGAAGAGAAATCCCCGCTGCGAAGGCTCACGGAAAGGTCCGAGATAGGGATCTCTCCGTCGGGCGCGAGCATTTTCTCGGCGTCTGCGCCCAGGTATTCCGCTTTCAGAATCGCTTTTGCGTTATGAAAATCGCGGGGCGCGAGAAGATAGGCTTTCTCCGCCCGCGAAGGCGCGTATTCGCGGATGAAATCGTCCAAAGCGCTCTCCTCCGCCGCCGTTAAAAGCTCGTAATCGTAGAGAGAAGCCGCTTCCGCGCCGTTGCCGTAGCCGCTTTCGTTCAAACTTTTGAAAGCGTCCTCCGCCGTCCCCTCGCACAGTTTTAACAGCTTATCTTTGAGGAGAAATTTCTCGCGGTAGGCGATAACTCCGTTTGTATAGATAACGTCTTTGCCCATAATTGTACGAATTCTCCCTTTTGCGCCCGAGTGCCGTCGGCTTTTACGAATATCGGCGCAACGCACCGCGCCCCGCGTTAACGTATTTTTTATCTTACGCGACTGAAATCGGCTTTTTCATATTCTCGAAAGAAGGTTTCAAAAGCCCCGTTTCTGCTTCCGCCCGTCAATCCGCTTTACGGCGAAGGAAGCGAAGAAAAAGAATATTACCGCCTTTTTCCCGTCGTCCCGCGACGGAAAAAGAATTTCATGAGCCGTTTGTTTCAGTTTCGCTCCACACGACAAATAATACTTTATTTGTCTGCACTTTGCGTCGGAAACGTCTTCCATCGTTCAAACTCTGTGACTGCCCGTACTTTTCTTACGTTTTAACTTTTTGCTTCCCGAACTTTCCACGCCCGAACTCTTTGCCCGCGACTTTCGAGAGTTAAGATACCTTACTCCCATTTTTTTCCGCCCGTCAATCCGCTTCCGCCGCGCGCAGCCTTCGAGCGTTGAACTCTCTTCGCCGCGAACGCCCTTCCATCGCCCGAACTTTTCGCGCCGTTAACGCAGCGCGCTTAAACTTTTACCGTCTGAACGGCGTTCGCTTCTTCCGGCGCTTTTGTACGCTCCGACAGCGTCCTCTTAAATTTTTTCCGTTCAAACAGCCTTCCTTTCGCCTCTTCTCTCCGACCGATCTTTTCCCCGCGGCGAACGATTCGTCCCCATTTGTGAAACTATCTGGTTTTGAATATTTCCGCCGCCATATCCGCCTGATATTCGTCGCGGTCCGCCGCCAGAAGCGCTCCGTAGGACAAATCCTTGTCGCTGGAAACGCCGCGAAGCCGAAACCCGCCGTCTATCTCGATGCGCCGGGAGGAAATCGTCAGATTTTTTTCCGCCATGACGGGCAGCCGTGCGGCTGCGCCTGCGTAGGAATAATTTTCGGCAAAGAAGATTTCGTCGCCGCTTTCGGCATACTCCTTCAAGAGCTTATCCGTCAAAGCCAGACATTCTTCTTCCGAGAGCGCGACGAGTTTATCCAGCGCCTCTTTATAGATGGTGTCGATGACCCGGCGCTTTTCGGAAAGCAGAATTTTCGCGCAGTCCAGCCTCGCGGTAGCCGCTTTTCTTTCGAAAATGCTCCCCGTCTTTACTTTGACTTCCGCTTCCGAGTCCCGCCTGCCTTTTTCGGCGCGGGAGGACGCCGCCGCGACGACCGCCGCGGCCTTTTCCTCCGCGTCTTTGATGATCGCTTCCGCCTCGGCGCCCGCGTCGGAAAGGATCCTTTCCACTATCGCTTCCTTACTCATGGTCTGCCCTTAAAATTTACCGACGAGCATAATCGAAATGATAAAGCCCAAAATCGCGTAAAACTCGATCATCGCGGGATAAACGATCAGTTTACCGCCGAGCGAATCCTGTTTTCCGACCGCGTAAATACAATTTACCGCCGATTTGCCCTGAAAAATACCCGTGATAAGACCTGCGATCGCTATGGGCATCACGGCGCCGAAAATGGACCAGCCTTGCGCGGTATTTATATCCATTCCGAGTTTTCCCGAGGCGATAAGCCCGATAACGAAGCCATAAATCCCCTGCGTCGCGGGCAGCAGCACCAACACCAAAACTTTGCCGAATTTCTTGGGATTTTCCCCCAAAACTCCCGCCGCCGCGCTGCCCGTCTTATAAAGACCGATACTCGAACCGATGCCGCACAGCAGCACGCAAAGGGCGACGCCCGCCATAGCAATGGCATAACCTGTTGTAAACATGAATGAATCCTCCGAAATTTGTTTTTTCCTGATTTTTTAATGCAACGAAGGCAATTTTTTCCTTCGAATCGCTTATAGGCTCCTGGACGGAGCAAGCCAAATATATTTATGCTGCGAACCGAGCGGCGTGAACAATTCGCCCTCGCCCTCGAAAAACCTGCCGTAAAACTCCACATATTGCAGCCTTGCGTCGTGGATATAGGCGCCGAGAAGACCGATCGCCAAATTGAACGAATGTCCTACGATCAGGAGCACAACGCCGAAAACGACGACGATCGGGTTTCCCCCCGTAATAAAGCCGAGAGCGTACTGCGATACGATTTGAGCGATCACAATGCCGGAAAGCATGAGTCCGTAAAGGCGGGCATAGCTTAAAATATCCGACGCGTAATTGATGACCCCATAAGCCGCGCCGAAACCTTTGGTAAATTTCCCCAAAAGTTTTTCCTTTCTGCCCGCGGTCAACATCGCCGCCGCCAAAGACGCTCCCGCCGCGATCCCCCCGATTGTGACCAACAAAGCCGCGTGCGCCTCTTCGATAAGTCCGATGACGGCAAGCCCGACGCCGAGGGAAAACACAGCCCAAACCACGCCGTCCCAAATGCCATCCCACAGCCGCCCCTTGCGCCATTCCTGAGCGGCGCGGCACATATATCCCGCAAAAAGCTGTACGATGCCTATCAAAAGGCTGATTATCAGTACGCTCGGCACACTGATTCCGATAAACGTCCAATTATCGCTCTGCGCGTCGGGCATCACCGCTTTGAGGAAAGGCAGGGAAACGCCGAAAAACGAATTGAATAAAATTCCCCACACGACGGCAAACAGACCGCCGACGGCAAAAACTCCTGCCAAGCGCTTGAAGCCGCTTTCCCTCGCCCGCTGTTTATACCAAATGAAACCGCCGCCCAAAATCATCACAAGCCCATAGCCGATGTCGCCCATGATAAAGCCGAGAAATAGACTGTAAAAAAATGACATCACCACGTTAGGATCGAGTTCCTTGGAATTAGGAGGAGAATACATATTGGTTATCGCCTCGAAATTCTTAATCACCGCGTTGTTTTTCATAAGCGTCGGCGGCATTTCGTCCTCCGACGGCTCGGAAAATTCGAAATACGCCGCTTTCGTCACCGATAAAAGCGCCTCTTTGACGAGTTCCTCCGCTTCTTTGGGCACATACGCCTCCAAAAGAAACGTTCGCTCTGTGGCGCGCAGTTTATCCGAAAGCTCCTCTTTTTCAAGCTGAAACCCGAGATAGTCGCAATAGACCTTTAAGGGTCGAATTTGTGTGTTCAGCTCGTACATGGCGTACTCGTTTGCCTTTAATCCGCGTTCGATCGCCTTGACTTTCCCACACAGAGAATCGTAATTTTCCGCGCCCGTTTTTTCCCCTTCGAAAGGGCAGGGCGAGAAGCCGAAATCGGAGAGCCGTCCCTCCGTTTCCGCAGCGATTTCCCGATGAAAGACCACGCAAAGAAGCGCGGTTTCGGCGTCCGAAGCGAGCACTTCCGCGCAGGCTAAATCCTGTTCGGCAAAGCTCTTTAAAAGATCCTCGCGCACGACGGCAGGCACCGTCCCCAGCTTTACGCGCGCATGAAGGGTATCTGAAAAGAAGGAGAAAGGGACTTCCAGCGCGGAATAAACGCCCGCGGCAAGCAGCGTCCGCTTCGCTCCGGACAGCTCTGCCTGCAAGTCGTTTTTTTCGGAAAAGAGCGCCTCTATGCGGGCGGCCAAACCGTCCATTTCCGCCTTTTTATCCCCCGCGGCCATAAACTCGGAATAGGAAACGTCGAATCCGTCCTTCAATACGCCCGATTTTATTTTATTGTCCTGATTATAACTCTCCACCGCTCCGCTCAACAGGGAGAGAGCGGATTCCAAACGGGAGATATATGCGCGCAGTTCGTCGGCGTCGACGGGGGGAACGGACGTATCTTCCGTTTCCGCGTGCAGTTTCACCTCGACCGCGCCCGTCCTTTGCAGGGCGTTCAAAACTGCCTCCTTGTCGTAAGACATGGCAACGAGGTTGAATTTTTGCATTTCAGCGATTGCCACCGGTGATCCTCCCTACGATTCTGCTTACGGGCAGTTCTGTATTTTCGAGCAGGCGGTCGGCATATTCTTTCGCTTCTTCGCGTTTTTGAGTCAGAGCGGAAAGATATGCCTTTTCCGCATCCGCTTCCGCCGCTTTTAACTGCGTTTCCCGATATGCCCGACACACCTCTTCCGAAGATTTCTCGATTTCAAAAGCGCGCTCTTCCGCTTTGGCGGCGATCTCCGCCGCCTGAGCAAACGCCGACTCTTTTATTTTTGCGGCTCTCGCCTCCGCCTCCGTGATCGATTTGATGATTTCTTCCGTCATAAAGCTCCACCCGAGTACTGTTTTTTCACACTATTTATTCTATCATTTTTTTCGGATTTAAGCAATCAAATTCGAATAAATAATCGCGCATAAATTTCACTTAACAGATTCCGTTATGTAAACTTCTCTTTTTTCCGCTCATTCCCCGTACTCAAAGCCGATTTCTTTGAGGAATGCCCGCGCGATGATCACGCTGCCCACCACGCCCGGATGAATCCTGTCCCAAGTGATATAGGCGGGATAGCGGTATTTCAGGATATGCGCGAATTTTTCCTGCAAATCGATGCAGGGAATTCCCCTTTTTGCCGCCTCTTCTTTCATGACGGCGCGGTATTCGTCCATGCGCTTCCGCATGGCGTCTTCTTTATTCGGCTCTAAATAATAAGGCGTCATCCAAATCATTTTCGCCTTCGTCGCATCCGCCATTTTATTGAGATTGGCGCGATATTCTTCGGGCGAAACGCCGCTTTCGGGAATGGTAGGCAGATCGAACTGCCGCCAGACGTCGTTGAAGCCGATGCACATCACCACCCAATCGGGATGCAAAGCGTTGACGTCCGTTTCCCATCTCGCCGCGAGATCCCGCGACGTGTTCCCCGAAATTCCCATATTGACGGTATGAATAAAGCGTTCGGGATAATCCACGCTGAAATAGGCGTCGATGAGGCGCACGTATCCGTTGCCCAAGGCCGCGGAGCCGCCCTCCCCTATGGGACGGACGCGCCCGTCGTCCGTTACCGAATCCCCCGCAAATACGATTTTTTGTCCGTTTTCGATCAGCATTTTCTTTCTCCTTTTCCCTTTTTCGTCAATTTTCCTGACTGTCCTTTTTATTATATACCCGACATTCGGCTTTGTCAATGGCTGACTGCCATATTTTTTCT
Source organism: uncultured Eubacteriales bacterium (assembly GCA_905209085.1). Lineage (GTDB taxonomy): Bacteria > Bacillota > Clostridia > Christensenellales > Borkfalkiaceae > Scatosoma. The sequence continues at coordinate 96,190 of CAJLRM010000007.1, read as the reverse complement.
TTTCAGGAGAATTTTTCGTAAAAAATTTCCGCATAAGTCCTTATTTCAAATTCGGACTTGCGCGGAAACGTTCTGCTGCTCCTTTTTAAATACCAATCTACCCTATGCGTTCGCGCCGACGTCAGACGCTTTCCCGAAAAAGTTTTCGGCGCTCCCCTCTATCCGAAAGAAATCCGCACCGTAAAACGGAGCGGATTTCTCTATGCGGTTTTAAATTTTAGTCTGCAAATTCATAGCAGCAAGAAGAGTGCTGCGTGGGAGGCATGGTTTCACCCTCGCCTACGAACACGCTGTTCAACGTCTTGCCGTCCTCGTTAATAACTCTGTAAGTTCCGGTCTTGGGACAAATATCGCCACTGTGCAATCTCATACTTATTACCTCCTTAACCGCCGTATCAAAACGGCTTATGTTCAGTATGAGCACTTTTCGGCGACTTATGCATTCCCTTACGCTTTTACGAAATTATTTATCGAGGCTCAACAGATCCTTATATCTGTTTTCGTAAAGCGTGACGCAGGTGTCGGTGTTGTATTTGCCGAGGATCTGATTCTGTATCATCGACGCATAGGAGGAGGACGAAGAAGAATCGGACTTCAAGGATTCGTAGAACAGATAGGAGAAAGTGCCTTCCTCTTCCCTCTCGTTCCAGTTGAATCCGTTTTCGTAGACCTCTCCCTCGTCATAGACGAAAGAAACGTAAATGACGTGCCAGCCGTAATCGGAAGGACATACCACATAGGTGCCCGCGCCCGCGCGGATGGCGTACTGCGCGGCATACTCGAATTCCGACACATAGCTCGTCTTATACGGAGAAACGGTATAACCCATATATTTATTGAGATTGCCCGTATCCGAACTGTACGCGAACATCAATTCATTGATGACGGAAACCGCGGTGTAGGAATCGGTGCCCTTGACGAAATAATCCTTATGCTTTGTATCTTTGAGCGTCACTTTTCCTTCATAGTACAGGAATTCTGAATAATCGAATTTTCCGTTTTCCGAAAGGGTATATTTTCCGTCCTTCACATAGCCCGTCTTCTCGGCGCCCTTCGCGTCGAAAGAGGGATTTGCATAATTGAGATAGGCTTCCATTTCGTCCAAAAATTCATCGATGGAAATTTCGTTGGGCGTACATACGTACTTGTCGTCCTCGTCCTTCGTCACCGTGCCGTTATAGGGATACTGACCGTAATACTGACCGAGCTCCTTATAGCGCGCGTTATCCCCCGCGCTGTTTTTGAGGTTGTCCTCGAAAAAGAGATAGTTCTTCTCGTTTTCCTTTGTGTCCGCATTGGTATAATACTCGTCCTCCGCCGTGACCTCGAACGCGTAATTCTTTTCCTCGTCCGTCGAGAACCAGGGCGCGCGGAGATCTTTTCCGCTGACTTTGTTTAAAAGCTGAGAGCGCTTCTGATAAAATTCGCTCTTGGTAAGCCCCGTGTCATTGGTATAGGTGGAGAGAATCTGCGTCTGCGTCGTCGAGAAGGGAAGCAGAATATTGTAGACGAATCCGAAGCCTTCCTTCGGGCTATACAACACGAAAGACGTATCGGAAACGCTGCCGATCGCCGTTTCGAAAGCGCTCTGATCTTCCGAATAGGAATTTTGCTGCGACGCGAGCAGGGAAGCGTATTTTCCTTCCACATAGGACTGCGTCAGTTCCTTATTCGCTTCGTCGTTCAAATCGTCGCTGTATTTCGTGATGAGGGCTTGTTCCAATTGGCTCGCCAGCTCCACATAATAGTAGTTTATCTTGGTGAAATCGGTGGTGTCCTCTCCCTTAATCAACAGATTATTCGCGGAGAGATTGGAAAGGAAGGTATTGTACGCGCGCTTTCTCGTCGTCTGCGTGGAGCCGTCCTTTCTTTCGTAGGAGCCGCAGCTGTCGGGCGTGTTGAAGCCCGTATAGATCTCGTAATCGGCGTCGTAATAGTCCTCCGTTTCTTCGCCGACGCCCGTGGGAGTGGTCCTCGTATCGGAACTTGCATCGCCGTCCTCGTCCTCTTTGTCGATGAAGCTTTCCTCCGCGGAATCGAGCGTGTTGTTGATCATCGCTTTCAGCGTATAAACGGCCTTGTCGTAATCGACGGAATCCGTGCCGCCCTCGGTGAGGAAATACTGCATGGTGAGTATTTCGGGATGCGCCTCGTAATGCCCCTTCACGGCGTCGGGAAGGCTTGCGGACTCTTTTTCGATATAGCTGTTATAGGCTTCGACCGTATACCGATATTCTCCCTCTTCGGGCGTGGAAGCGAAATAATATGCCATGGCGTACTGCACCATGATCTTGCGGCTGACGAGATTCTGCATCAGCAGCTTAAAAGTCTGCTCGTACGTATAGCCGTAGCTGTTTACATAGGTATAGCCGGTATTGAGGAAATAAGCCACCAAATCGCGTTTTAAAATTTTGGTGTTCATGCTCTGAATGGCGCTCGCGTAATCGGCGTACTGCCCGTCGCCCTTGAACTCTTCGTGATTGGCAATACTGACGTTGCCGATGATCTGCTCCATATCCTTCTGGCTGTTGGTCGTGATGAGTCCTTCGCCGCAGGAGGCAGCGCTCAGCGCAAACGCCACGCACAACGCCGATACCGTTATCTTCTTGATTGTGTTTCTGTTCTTCATAAAACCGCTCCGATTTTTTATCGTACTTTGCCTGTGCCACAAAAATGCAGAATTTTCCCTTGGGGGTATGTGTCAACAACCTATATTATAACCGATTCCGCGCAAATGTGCAAATGTTTTTCGTTATAAAGTTGTGAAAGTTAAGGCAAATTTCAAAAATTTTGTCATTTCCGCCATCAAATCCGCCGCTTCCCGCTTTCCGAAAATTTCGACGACGGGCGCTTCCGCCATATTCAGGCGCACTTTTTCCTTATATTTATCCATCGCGGCGAGGATTCGTTTATCCCCCAAAGCTTCGAGGGAAGGAAACTCCAACGCTCCCACGCCTTTCGCCACCGTGATCTTGCGGACGTTGAATTTCGCCGCGTAGCTTTTCAGCACCGCGATCACCAGAAGATTGACGACCGCCTGCGGCAGCGGTCCGTACATCTCTTCCAAAGAAGAATACACCCGTTTATAGTCGGCGACCGTGGAAATTTCCGCAATCTGTTTATACGTATCCAGCCTTCCCGCCGAGGATTCGATGTATTTTTCTGAAATATAGGCGTTGGCGCGGATGTCGAGTTCCGCGACCGACTGCGTTTCTCCCGTCAGTTCCTCTTTGAGGAGCTTGGCGTACAGCTCGTATCCCACTCTGTCCATATGCCCGTGCTGTTCCGCGCCCAGAACGTTGCCCGCGCCGCGGATTTCGAGATCCCGCATGGCGAGCTTATAGCCCGAGCCGAGTTCGGTGAATTCCATGATCGCCTTCAATCGCTCGGAGGCGTTCTGCGTCATCACGCGTTCGGGCTTGAACGTGAAATAGGCGTGCGCCAGCCGCGTGCCCCGCCCCACTCTGCCTTTGAGCTGATAGAGCTGAGAAATGCCCAGCTTGTCGCTGTCGACGACGATGAGCGTATTGGCGTTGGGAAGGTCGATGCCGTTTTCGATGATCGTCGTGGTGACGAGGACGTTGCTCTTGCCGCTGTAAAAATCGAATACGCTGTTTTCCAGCACCGTTTTATCCATGCGCCCGTGCGCCACGGAAATTTCCGCTTCGGGAAGAATGCGCTTGATCTTGGCAGCGAAGGTGAAAATACTCTCCACTTTATTATAGAGAATGAATATCTGCCCGCCCCGCGAAAGCTCGCGGATACAGGCGTCGCGGATGAGCGTTTCCGTTTCTTCCACCACATAAGTCTGCACGGGCAGACGTTCGCCGGGGGGCGTCTGTATCGTCGAGATGTCACGGATTCCCGAAAGGGACATATGCAGCGTTCGGGGAATGGGCGTCGCCGTCATCGTAAGACAGTCGATGTCCTTTCTCAAATGTTTGATCTTCTCCTTATGCTCGACGCCGAAACGCTGTTCCTCGTCGAGCACCAAAAGTCCCAGATCCTTAAATCTGACGTCGCCGGACAACAGGCGGTGGGTGCCTACGACGAAATCGATCGTGCCGTCTTTCAGTCCCTGCAAGATCTTCTCCTGTTCCTTGGGCGAATTGAAGCGGTTGAGCGCGGCGACGCGCACGCCGAAATCGGAGAATCTCTCGCAGGCGGTGTTGAAATGCTGATTGCAGAGAATGGTGCTGGGGCACATCAGCGCCGCCTGTTTGCCGCCCAAAACGCATAAGTAGACGGCTCGGAAAGCGACTTCCGTCTTGCCGAATCCCACGTCCCCGCAAAGAAGTCTGTCCATGACTTTGTCCGAACACATATCCGCCTTGATCTCTTCCACGCTCGACGCCTGATCGGGAGTCAGTTCGTAGGGGAACGCGTCCTCGAATTCCTGCATGAAAGCGGCGTTTTCGGGAAAGCGGAAGCCCTTGGACTCCGCCCGCTCCGCATATAACTTTTTAAGGTCGAAGGCGAGCCTTTTGAGGGAAGCGCGGACGCGCGCTTTCACCCGCTCGAAATCGGCGCCCCCGATCTTGCTCAGAGCGGGATGCGCGTCCCCCACGTACTTGGAGAGGATGTCCATATGTTCCGCGGGAACGTATAAGACGTCCCCGTCCTTGTATTCGAGGGCGATATATTCCTTGGTGCCGTCCGTCGTTTCGATTTTTTTCGTGCCGACGACCTTGCCGATCCCGTGCGTTTCGTGCACGGCGTAATCCCCCACCTCGGGCGCGGAGAACATATCCCCCCGCTTCCTTCGGATGCGCTTCGTATCGGGCGGCTTGGTGTAGAGATCCCCCGAACCTATCACCGCCAGCTTGCACTCGTGCAGAATAAAGCCCTTGTCCAAGTTTTCGGGCAAAACGCACACGCCCTTGAAAGAGGCGAGGTCGTCCGGAAGCTTGACGGTGGAAACGTACTCGTCGGACAGGAGGGATTCCATCTTTGCCGCACGCGCAGAGTCGCCGCAGTAAAGCAGCACCCGATACCCTCCCCGCAGCCAGTTTTTCACGTCCGTCAGGAGCGCGGGAAAGCCGTTGAGGTATTTCGCGGCGGGCGTCGCCGTCAGATTGAATATCTTTAAGGGCTCGAAGAAAAAGGGCTTGCCCGTGAACGTCTGCAACGCCGCGCGGCGGAAAGCGGACAGGGAAGAGAGGAAGCTTTCCCTCTCCGTATACTGACCGAAGGAAAAGGGAAACGCCTCCCCGCCCGATTGCAGGCGACGAAAGCGCTCCTCGTGTTCTTTATAAAGCGCGTTGAATTTGTCCCAGAGCGTTTTGCCCTCGTCGAATACGAGCACTGCGTTCTCGGGTAAAATCGAGAAAAAGTCGACGGAATTTTTTAAGAGCGGCATCAAAAAGGCGGATTTTTCGCCCGCGGGATCGGACAGGATCTCGTCCGCGATTTCGACCGCGCGGGTATACGCCTCCGTCGTAGTAAAGTTTTTCAGTCCGTCTTTAAACGCCTCCTCCACGCGCGCCCTGTCCCCCTCCTCCACAAAGACGTCGGTGGCGGAAAGGATGAGAAGCTCTTTCGAACTTTCCAGTCGGTTTCCCGTGACGAGATCGTACGGCTTGATCTTTTCCACCGTATCGCCGAAGAAATCGATGCGGACGGGATTTTCCGCATTGACGGGAAAGATGTCGAGAATGTCGCCGCGAAGCGCGAAGGCGCCCTTCGTTTCCACTTCAAAACCGCGCGTATAGCCCATTTCCACGAGCTTTGCGGGCAGAGAAAGGAAATCGGCGTCCTCTCCCTCCTTTAATAGAATCGAGGGAATCCGTTTGGGAAAGAGCTGAACGAGGGCGTCTATTTCCGCCGTCACGACGGGACAGCCGCTTTGCAGCGCGTAAATGCCGCTTAGCCTTTTGAAAAGGGAATCCTTGGAAAGGGCCTTGCGGTATAAGAGCACCTCGTCCTTTGCCGCCAGCACGGCGGTGCGCTTGCCCGAGAGCGAAGCGATATTTTCCGCGGCTTTCTGCGCGGCGACCGCGTCCGCCGCGATATACACGACGGGCGCGTCGACGAGGGACGCGAGGAGATATTTGAGGGAATCGGAAACGCCGAAAACCGCCGTGGGCGCGCCCCGGCGGATTTCTTCCCCGAAAAGGGGGTATTCCCCTCCTATTTTGTCAACCGTAAAGAATTTTTCTTTCATTGTTTCCCGTCTATTATACGTCTTTCTTTCAAAAAAATCAACCTCTCCGAGAAAAAATTATCCCCCGTTCCGCCCTTTTCGCAATCGGACGCCGCCACTCGCCGCAATCCTGCGCGGGAGGCGTGAAAGCCTCGGCTTTTGCGCAAAAACAAACGATCGCGGCGTCGTTTTGCATCCGATCGAAAAAATCAACTTTTCCGAAAAGGCTACGCTTCTTTCGCCCCGCGCGTTTCCGGCGCATTTTCTGAACTTGCAGCGCGGACGTTCGTCCGGCTTTCCCTCAATTAAATTTATTCATCACCATCTCTATCGAAGCGCCGCGGGCAAACTCCGCCGCCGCCTCGCCCGCCTTTTTGCACGCCTCGGCGAAAAGTTCGTAATCCTCCCGCCTTACTTCGGAAAGCACGTAATTGATAAGGGGAATCTTCACTTCCTCGTCGCGGATTCCGATGCGGATGCGGGGAAACGCGGTAAGTCCCGTTTCGCCGATGATGCTGCGCATCCCGTTATGCGTTCCCGCGCTGCCCCCCGCGCGAATGCGGACTTTTCCTTTCGGGAGATCGTAATCGTCGTAAACGACGAGAAGATTCTCCTCGTCGATCTTATATTTCGCCATCAATTGCTTCACCGCTCTGCCCGAATTGTTCATATACGTCAAAGGGCGGGCGATAATCACCTTTTCGCCGTTTATATGCGCTTCCGCGACGGACGCCTCACACTCCTTTTTCCTGAACTTGGCGCCCAGGGCTTCCGCGGCGTCCCCCGCCGCGATGAAACCCATGTTGTGAAAGGTTTTTTCGTATTGCTTCTCGGGATTGCCGAGTCCCACTATCAGATACATATTGCTCCCTCGTTTCCCGCCCCGCAAAAAGGATCCTCTTTCCGCGGAGCGCGTAGGACTTCCGTCCGTAAATTATAAGATGCAGGTAAGATGCAGGCGATCCGCCTTGCGAATTTCGCTTCCTTCGCGCGCTTTGTTCCTCCCCGCGGCTTCGACGGAGCGCGGCGCAAACACCGACCAAAACCGCCGGCGCTTTTTGGGCGACGGCGGTTTTTTTCGTTCCGAAGAAATTTTCTCAGTCGTAAAGCTTTGACATAGGCTTATCGAGATAGACGTTTTCGATCGCCGCGGCGAAAATATCCGCCGCCGTCAGAATACTGAACTTATCCCGCATTTTTTCCTTGGGAAGATGCACCGTGTCCAGCATCACCAATTTGGTGATCGCGGAATTTTCCAATCTTTCCACGGCAGGACCGCTAAGTACCGCGTGCGTGCACGCCGCATAAATTTCCGCCGCGCCCGCGTCTTTCAAGGCCTGCGCGCCCTGGCAGATGGTGCCTGCGGTGTCTATCATATCGTCGATCATCAGACATCTCCTGCCGTTTACGTCGCCGATGATGTTCATGACTTCCATGACGTTCGCCTTGGGGCGGCGTTTGTCGATGATGGCAATGGGTACGCCGAACTTCTCGGCCACCTTTCTCGCGCGCTTGACGCTGCCGACGTCGGGAGAAACCACCACGTCGATGTTCCCCTCCCGCGCAAAATAGTTGTAAAGCGTGGGACCTCCCAAGAGATTATCGACGGGAATATCGAAAAAGCCCTGGATTTGTTCCGCGTGCAAATCCATCGTCAGCACTCTGTCCGCACCCGCCGCCGTGATAAGATTGGCGACCAGCTTTGCGGTGATGGGATCGCGCGAACGGGCTTTTCTGTCCTGCCGGGCATAGCCGAAATAGGGCATGACGGCGGTGATCCGCCCCGCGCTGGCGCGCTTTGCCGCGTCGATCATAATCAGCAATTCCATGAGATTGTCGTTGACGGGCGTACAGGTGGATTGAATGATGAACAGATCCCTGCCGCGGACAGTTTCTTCGATGTGAATGTTGATTTCGCCGTCGGAGAAGGAGGTAACCTCGATGCCGCCCAGCTCGGTATTGAGCTTGCGGGCAATCGACTCCGCCAGAGGACGGTTGGAGTTACCGGAGAACAACTTGATTTCATTGCCGTGAGTTATCATGAAGTACCTTCCTTGTATGTTTTATCCGCTCTTTTTTAAGACGCTTTGCCGCGTCCTGCGCGAACGGATTTTTTTATCTGCCGTATGACTTCCCGGACCCCTTACGATTTCTCTCGAACTTTGATTTCTTTATGATTTGTCATTTCGTTACAGTAATATAATAGCCTGTTTGAAATTTTTAGTCAACCGTTTCCGCGCCGCTCCCGCAATTATTTTCACTATTTTTTCTTTCCTCTTTTTCGCGCTTTTGTTTCCTGCGCATTTCCCCGAAAAAGAAGGTCAATAGCCGCGCGCATTCTTGCTCCTCCACCCCGCCCTTCACTTCCGTTTTGTGGTTGAGAAGATTCGACTCGGCAAGCGCGTTCGTCAGCGAGCGCCCCTTTTGTTCGTAAGCGCCGAAAAAGAGCTTGTCCACGCGGGCGCCCAGCGCCGCGCCCATGCACATGGGGCAGGGTTCCAAGGTGACGTACAATTCGCACCCTTCGGGCAGGCGCCAGCTCTTGAATTTCCGGCAGGCGCAGTCGATCGCCATCATCTCCGCGTGCGCGGAGGCGAGCTGCATTTTCGTGCGGCGGTTATAGCCGCGTGCCACCACTTTCTCCCCGTAAACGACGACCGCTCCGATGGGAACTTCGCCCTCTTTCAGCGCGCGCTTTGCCGCGCGGATCGCCGCGCGCATGAATTTTTCCTCTCTCGACAATTTTTTCATTCCGTTATCGTTTCTTTCCTTATCCGTCGTTTACTTTTGCGCTTTATACGCCTCCGTCAAAGCGCGCAGCGCGTCTAAATTATGTTCCTCGACATCCCCGTACTCGTCCTCTCCGAGCGGGTGGCAAAAGCCGTCGCTTCCCGCCTCTATCGTAAAGGAGGGAATCTTTAATTTCTTTATGCACCAATCCTTATAGCCGCCCGTACTGCCGCCCGCGTGACACAGAGGATACCCCGTAGCGTCCGACAGGGCGAGCGCCAGCCGTTTATCCCGCGCGCAAGCCGCGAGCGATTGATGATAGTACCAATAGATTTCTTCGCCCTTGGTGTGATAGCTGAGCGTAAAATCGGGGCGTATTTCCTCGGTAAATTTTTTAAGCGCCTGCGTTTCCGGCTCGGAAAAAGGCGAGGGACCGATGTAATTCTCGCTCGCGGGAACGCGGACGTTGCGCTTCCCTTCCCCCCAATTCGCGGCGAAATTGACGTTGAGATCCACCCCCGCCCCATTGGCTTTCCACAGGGAAAAATCGAAGGAGCCGTTGATTTTCAGAAGCTTGGCGCGCTCGCTTTCCAAAGCCGTATCGACACCGTACCCGCTCAAAAGCGCGCCGTCGGGATTCATCAGAGGAATTATCCACACGCTGCCTACGGTTATCCCCCGCCGAAAATGCGCGAGGGCGAGTTTCGCCGTTATCCATTCCCGACCGTGAATGGCGTACTGCGCGATTCCCACGGGCGCGCCCTCTCCGAGTTTTACGGCGTAAAGTCCGCGTCCGAAGACGCTCTTCCCGAAAATTCGTTTTTCCGTATCCGCGCTTTCGTAAAAAGCGCTTATCTCTTTATAAATATCCACATATCAGTATATGTGGAAAAGGACGCTTTCGGGACACGTTTTGCCGCAAAATCCGCAGGCACGGCTTTGTTTTTGCATTGTCCCGCCTTGCGCAGGCGCCTATTTATGATACGTGCCGCCGCCGTTGATCATAAACGCCCGATAGACCTGCTCGGCGAGAATGACCCGCATCAACTGGTGCGGAAAGGTCATGTCCGAAAAGGAGAGCCGCCAATCCGCCGCATTTTTCACTCTGTCCGAAAGCCCGCAGGAGGAGCCGATGACGAAAGTCACTTCCCTGCCCTCGTCGCAGAGTTTTTTAAGCCGCGCCGCCAGCGATTCGCTGGACGCCTTTTCGCCCTCTACGGCAAGCGCTATCGTGTATCCCTTCATCGCGCGGAGAATCTCCCCCGCTTCCGCTTCGGGATTCGCGCCTTCGGGAAGCTCTTTGATCTCCACCTTGGCGAAGCGGGACAAACGCTTGACGTATTCCGCCACGGCGTCCCGATAAAAGGCTTCTTTGATTTTCCCCACGACTACGAAACAGAGCTTCTGCATACTCAGCCTCCGAGTCCCGCGGCGAACGCGCTCAGCCACACCACGGCGCAGACGACGATTCCAAGTGCCGCGCAGAGGAAAAAGCCCTTTTTATCCGCTTTTTCTTTTCCCTTTGCCGAAGCGGATTTCTTATCGAAAAAAATCAGATAGGCAAGACTTCCCGCAAGACAGAGGGCGGAAAACGCGAGCAGAGGAATCTGTACGCTTCGGGGAATTTCTCCGCCCGACACCTTTTCCATCACGATGATGAAAGCGTTGTTTAAAAAATGGGAAAGAACCGTGGGAAGAATACTGCCCGCTTTGACGGCGACCAACGCGAACGCCGCGCCGCATAAAAATTGATAGATCGTTTGGGCAGGGTTTTGATGATAGAGAGAAAACAGCGCGCCGCAAAGAAGGACTGCGGCGACCGTTCCGAAATTTTTTAATCCCTTTAAAAGGAGTCCGCGAAAAATAAGTTCCTCAAAGACCGCGGGCAACACCGCCACGGTGAGAAGGACGCCGAAAAGCCCCGCTCCGTTTAACGAGGGAAGCCGGATCTCCGGGCTTTTATATCCGAAGCGCCCCAAAAATTCGAGGAAGAGCGTATTCACCTGCGCGAGGGACAACAGCCCGACCTGCAACGTTACGGCGAGGACAAAATATTTAAAACGGCACTTTCCCGCGACTTCCCTGACGGGCGTTTTCGTCTTGAAAAAATAAATCGCCCCCACGGCGGCAAAGCCGACGGGCGCCAGGAGAAAGCTGACGTAACGATACCATTCGGCGTTTTCGTACTGCGCCGAATCGGTATATCCCGCCGCGCTGACGACGATCAGCAGCACGAAGGAAAGCAGCACGGCAGCCGCGACCGCCGCCGAGTATACCAATCCCGATTTCTTTTCCTCGGTCATCTCGCCGAGCCACGAACTCTGTCCTCTTTTTTGTTCCATATCTATATTATAGCAGATTTTTTCAAGAAGGCAAACAAAAAACGCCTCTTGACAAACGATTTTCATTGTGCTATACTGTTTATCGTATGAATGCTTCCCTACCCCAACGACTGCGTTTTCAAAGCCGCGGACAAGCCGAAATGAAAATTCCATTTCTTTTTCAGGCTTTCGGCATTTTCCTCAATCCTTCCGCGATCGCTGCGCGCGGTCGGGTCCTATAATTTTTAACGAGGCTATATGATATGGACAAAAGGCATAAATTGCTGCTTTGCAATCTCATACTCTGCGCGTGTCTTTTCGTTTTCGCTCTGGTTACGATCGTCATGTCTTCCTCTGCGCTGACGTCTAAGAGGCGGCTCATTGCCGCTCTTATTCTCGTTTACTTCTTTGCCGTGGCGATCCTCTCGCTGCTTCTTTTTCTCAAAGCGCGCTTCTATTCGAAAAAACCCTTCGCCCTCGCGGGAATCGTCGAAACAGCCGTCGTCGTGCTGGTCTGGTGTTTTATTCTCATTCCCCTTTTGGCGGACAGATCGGCGGTCGCGGCGAGCGGGATCTCTATGGAACTGAATATCCCCTGGGTATTTTACGTGTTTACCGCGGCATCCTTTTTGAGTTCCGCCTTATGCCTTGCCGCGGCTTTTGCAAAGGAAAAGAGGGAATTTTGATTCTCTTTATAATAAGCGGAAGGACGTTTTAGGACGTTTTTCTTAAAATTATCCGATCGGTGCAAAAGAGGAAAATCAGGCTTTGGGTGCGTTCCATAGGAAATAGAAAATTTAATAAATTTGACAGAGAAAAGACGTAGTGAATACTACGTCTTTTCTTGGTTTGATTTCGTGGACTCACGAGGCTACTTGTAGCCTCGTGAGATATGGATATGGTATACATTTCATAAAAAAGAGCAGATGGTTAGCGGCATCTGCTCTGAATTATTAATTATTTGAGTAATCAATATAATCGGGTGCCCAATCTACCCATGGTTGCGAACGTCTTTCTTGATTATGAAGTTGTTGGTGAGTCTTTTGCTTGGGATTGAGCTGGTTAGCACGATTGTCCGTATTGGCTTTATATGCTTTGTTATTGGAATTATTTTGATTTGCCCAATCATTTAATTGTGCCTGCGTATGCGTTTTACCCGAAACTTTTCCTTTTGCCATATTTACCTCCTTCCAAGCGAATAAAAAATCCATACTTTGGGTGCATGGATCACATCGCTAACCTGTTGCCTACACCACAAAAAACGAGCCAACAATACAGATTCGCTATTGGCTTGATATTTTGTCGTGTAAAGCAATGGAACATAGGGGAACTACTAAAAGTCACACGCAACTATTTTCTCATCATCCTAACGAGCATGATAGATGAAGATAAGCCCCATATTTTTACATCATTTGAATTTCTCTTGCTTAAAGTCTGTCAGGGAAATATTTTCACGCGCTCGTTCCGTGAAATACACATTCGCTACAAGACATATAAAAGCAATTGAATAGTTAAAATTATAATCTAAAACAAAGAAAAAGTCAAGCGATTTTTCTGTTATAATCTTTGCTTTACAGATTTCCTATTGCAACCTGCCTTTCGCCTTTCTCTTGTTGCACTTATTTTACGCAAATCATTTTCAGCAAGACAGAGAATATGCCTGCGAATCCCTCCTTTTTGCGGGCTTTTTTAACCGATGCAAGTTTTTGCCCGCCTTCTTTTCGCGGCGGAAAATTTCGCGCGACCGATTTTCAAGCGTTTTTCTATATTCACGAAAAAAACCGACGCCGTCACGCGTCGGATTTTGTATTTTTCACCCCGTAAGTTTTTCCCGGAATTCCTTGATGATGCGGCTTTCTATTCTCGACACCTGCACTTGGCTCACGCCGATCTTTTCCGCCACCTCGCTTTGAGTCATATCGCGGAAATAGCGAAGGACAATGATTTTTCTGTCACGTTCGGGGAGAGATTCGATCGCTGTGCGAAGGAGTAATTTGTCTATCATCTCCTCCTGATTATCCTCGGCGGGCAGCGTTTCGATAAGTTCCCTTTCGCCGCCGTCTTTATATTCGGATCCTCCGTAAATGGAAACGGGCATTTTCGAGGACCCCATCACAAACACCGTTTCGCTTTCGTCGAGTCCGAATTTTTCCGCGATCTGCCCCACCGTCGGCTGCGTGCCGTGGGCGGTGGTATATTCGGCGACAAAGGTATTCATATCCTTTGCCGTCTGCTTCATGGCGCGGGATACCTTCACGGAACCGTCGTCGCGCATAAAGCGCTTGATTTCCCCCGCGATCATCGGCACGGCGTATGTGGAAAAACGCACGCCGAAGCTCTCGTCAAAGCCCGTAATCGCCTTTAAAAATCCCATACAGGCGAGCTGAAAAAGGTCGTCGTATTCCACGCCTTTGCCGAGATAGCGCTTGACGATACATTTTATCAGGGATACGTTGCCGTCGATAAGCGCCTGTTTCGCGGTCTGGTCGCCGCCTTTCGCGCGGCGGATATATTCGATTGTTTCCTTTTCATCAAGCATCGACCGTGTCCTTTGCGCCGAATTTTTTACTCATCCTCACCGTCGTGCCCTTCCCCTTCTCGCTCGTGACGGAAAAGTCCGTCATGAAGGTCTGCATGATCGTGAAGCCCATACCGGAGCGCTCATCGTCCGACAAAGTGGTATAAAAAGGCTGCATCGCCTGCTCGACGTCCTCTATCCCGCACCCGTAGTCGGTGATGCCGATATGTAAAACGCCGCCCGAGTCCTCTCCGCCCGGCGTATCTTCTATTTCGCACTCGATCAAAATTCGGTTTTCGTTTGTCTGCTCCTCCGCTTCGCCCTTCTTTCCATAGGCGTGGACGATGCAGTTCGTGACCGCTTCGCTCACCGCCGTCTTGATGTCCGAAAGTTCCGAAAGGGAAGGATTGAGGGGCAGCGCGAATGCCGCTACGGTACTCCGTGCGAAACTCTCGTTTTTCCCGATTGCCGCGATTTCCAATTTCATATAATTTTTCATGCTCTTTCTCCTTGCTCTTTTTTGATTGTTCCGCTCCGATTCTCAGAGTTTCGGAATTAGTGTATAAACGCCGCTTAAAGACAGTATTTTATCGGCGGGCAGATTGGGATTCGTTATGTACATGGGGATTCCGTAGCGTTTGAGTTTTTTGTATCTGCCGATGAGAAAGCCTATGCCCGTCGAATCCATAAAGGTGATTTTCTCCAAATCGAACACCGCCTTTTCCGCCTGCGTATTTTCGTCTATCAATTTATCCGCGATACGGCGCGCGTCCGCAGCGGAATGCTCGTCGATTTCTCCGTCCATGACAATATATAAAATTCCCTTCGCTAAGTGAGCCGCGAGATTCATGTCTTTTTCCTCCCGTATTTTGTGTGCTTCCATTTTACCCGATACGCAAACGAGTATTTTGCGCTTTTCGGCGGAATGCCGCCGTTTTTTGTCGAAAATTTTTTTTGAAATTTTACCAAAAAACGCTTGACTTTTTATCTCAAATAGTTTATCATATACAAGCATTGTGCGACGGAAAACTGCGCCCAAGCAGCGTGTGGGCCTTTAGCTCAGTGGTCAGAGCTGTCGGCTCATAACCGATTGGTCCGCGGTTCGAATCCGTGAAGGCCCACCAAATTTTATACTTTTTATGTACGGCCCAATAGCTCAGTTTGGTTAGAGCGCCAGCCTGTCACGCTGGAGGTCACGAGTTCGAGCCTCGTTTGGGTCGCCATTTTTTTACTCGTTTTTCAAATACTTTTCCTCGTTAAGAGGTTATAAAATAAGTATCTATTTCGGTATCTGTAAAACGGGAAACGCCTTGATAGCTCAGTTGGTAGAGCAAAGGACTGAAAATCCTTCTGTCGATGGTTCGATTCCACCTCAAGGCACCACACGGACAGGTTCCAGAGCGGCCAAATGGATCAGACTGTAAATCTGACGTCTTCGACTTCGGTGGTTCGAATCCACCCCTGTCCACCAATAGAAACCTAAATCGAACCACTTGTTCGGTTTAGGTTTTTATTTTTTACGATGTTTTTTCTAAATAAGCTATGTCATTGCCAATATTAAGCCTTTGCGCTTCTGTATAAAATTTACCATATTACGTTCAAACGGCAGTTTATGCCGCGAAAGTTGCCTGGCGTAAGAAAGGAGCGTGTCAAGCTATCGTTGCCAAAGGCAAACCGCATCCCACCGAGATTTATTTCCGTGGGGTGTATGTTTCGCCCTTATTTGCCTATATACACTCTTCTGCGCGGATCATGTCAAGCGGCACGTGGAATAAATAGTGGTTACTTATTTATTCAAGAGCTCGTCATAGTGCCGTTTAAATTGATTTTTAATTTATTTCGTGATATAGTATATTGGTACAACTTACTTTGCCCATATATAACGTTATGGCAAAACGGTATAACTAAGAGAGATAATCTGCTCTGACTTATTTTTCAATGGGACATATTAAATTCCGAAATATTAAGAAATATGTGAAGTTTGTACAAAGGATAATTATGAAAGAGCGATTTAAGCAACTCAAAAGTTTTAATTGGCGATTGTTTACGGCTTTATGTACGTTAGCACTTATTCCTGCAATTTATCAGACCGTTAAAACTTTTATTATTTCGTCAAACGCACATAGCGCAGCTTTTAACATAATCGGGCAAATGGAATGGTTTGATTTAATCAACGAAACTTTACAAGCATTTTTAATCATTCCGCTTTACTCCATACTCAATAAAATTTTCAAAAACCATAGCGAAAATTTTGCAAGGCATACATTCAAGACGGGGATTTTGACTTTTATTATTTACACTTTATTTTCAATAAGTGTGCTGATTTATGGTGTTCTACTATTAAAAGCAATGAACCCTAATGAACTTGATATTGTTACCACAAACGCTTATCTCCAACTTGAAACGATTGCGTTTATGGTAGGTTTAATCGTCAGTTTCATAAATGTTGTTTTTGTAGTTGTTGGAAAAGATAAAAACGTTTATATATTTTTAGCAATACAGACGGGATTGTCGTTAATAGCTGACTTTGTGTTGCTACCTAATCTCGGCATATATGGCATAGCCGTTTCAAATATAATCGTAAATGTTATTCTTGCAATTTCGGGTTTTGTTTTGCTCTACGTCCAAAAATATATTAAATTATGTTGGTTTCATAAAAGCGATTTGCCTATCTTGAAAGAATGGTGCAAAGTTGGCATTTTTTCGGGTTTGCAACAATTCGCAGACAATTTCATTTATGCGATAATGATTTGTAAAATGGTAAATATGGTTGCCGAACAGGGCAATTATTGGATTGCCAATAATTTTATTTGGGGTTGGTTGCTTATTCCTATAACGGCATTGTCAGAAGTTATACGACGTGATTGTAAAGATGGATATGCAAAGTTAAAACAATTTAATTACTATTTTATTGTCGCCGTAGTTATTTCGGTTTGGGTTATTACAGTTCCCTTATGGACACCGTTTTTACGTTATGCGGAAAATCTGCAAAACGCAAATAAAATTTTTTCAATCGTTATTAAACTTGCGCCGTTTTATATTGCTTATGCAGGGTGTGCAATAATTGACAATATCTTCGTAGGCTTAGGCAAAACTCTATACAATGCAATAAATTCATTGATCATTAATTTAGTGTATTACGGTATTTTCTATATACTATATCTTACGAATACAATCGCTTTCTCTATGAATGCTATAATACTAATGTTTGGTTTCGGTATGGTCGTGCACTTGGCGGTATCGCTTATCGAAGAAAAATTATTCTTGCGCAAAGTTGAAACGAAAAAATAATTACTTCTAAATTCTACTGAAAACGATGGTAACGACAATGTAGAATAAAAATTTTATTATATAAACCAGAGCGATATAGCAAAACAAAAATTCGTTTTAGGCAACTCCTTTTTCGTATGTTGAGCGGCAATTGAAGAAACGGCGTTTCGGCGGTCCGCAAAAGCCGCGGCGTTTTTCGCAATGCGGCTTAAAAAAGCAAGCAGCACTCCGAACTCCCGCCATAACGAGCAAAATTTCCCGGCGTCTAATGCGAACATAGAAAATACAATTTCCATAGTTGGCTTATTCAAAAAACGTGCCGCAAAAATTATTTCTTTTCACGATTTTATTGCTTTTGCATGATCGGTATGATAAAATAGAATCATGATAAAGTTAATGAATAATATCGCGGTTAATGACAAGAGCAAAAAAATCACCTGGCTTAGCCGAAACTACTTCTTTGCCGTTACGACAATGATTGTTTTGCTAAATGTTACTTTGTATGCCGTGCACGGATCGCACCTGGGGGATTATGCGATTCGCTCCAATTGGGGCAAATTTACAGCAGACAATTTATTCCAAGCGCTTGTCAATTCCTATGAACATTCGAACTGGCAGCATTGTCTATTGAATATGCTCTGCTTTTTTGTCGCGGGAATTTATCTGGAACGCAAACAAGGCAGTCTGCGGTTTCTGATATTTATGTTTATAATGTCCGTCTTTACGGCATTTGCAATATGCACTAACGATATATCTCTCGGTTGGCATGGATTTTCAGGAGTAAACTACGGACTGTACGGTTATATTATAGTCGATTATTTCTTTGTACTGTTTCAAAAACAAAAACGTTATCCTTTTAACGTTATCGCGGGGATAGTGATTCTCGGATTGATCTATTTTGCGATGTGTTTCAACGGCGGAACAAGGGAAGTGACGTTTGCCTCCTATCCCTACGATCTGCTGCATAATCTGGGACACGCCAGCGGATTTATCGTCGGGATTATCTTCGGATTCTATGAAATGATCGTTTCTATCATTCAAAAACATAGTCACAAAAACGATGCGGTCTAAGCATTCCTTTTTGCAATGCGTCTTGAAAATGTCCTGTGCAAGGCGATCCGGATAAACAAGTATGTTTATTTTTTATGGTTGGGGGACTTATTCCAAAAGACTTCCTTTATACCGGAATCGGCCGTGCAGAAGCTGCAATCAAGAATCTGTTTCGCAACAGGTCGTTCTTCAATACAGCTATATCAGCTTATTTTTCATCCGCATCATCAGATGGGACAAACGTTACTTTTTGCAGTGTCCTCGCTGCGGATACGCTGTCGCCATCGGCAAACAGGAATATTTAAACATCAAAAACGGCGTGCCGCAGGAACAGATCCCCGCCGCCGAAGATCCTTTCGGAGAGGAATTCAACGCCGCTCCGCAGACTTTATCGGGCATAACGCAAAGCGAGCCCGCTCAATCTGCCGCCGAAGAATCGTTGAAAGACAATTCCGCCCCTACGTCCACGGAAGCGTAAATATTTTCAATCTTGAAGCGTCCCGCATATCGGGACGCTGATTTTTTATAGACTTGCTTTTTAAGCTATTTCTACGGCCGCGGCCGTCGCTCGGACGACGCCGTATTTTATTTTCGGAAAAAATAAAATTCTATACCTATATTTATTGACTTTCGCCGCTTTAAGAGTTATAATAGGAAACATAATTTTAATATTTTGTTTCCATAACGGAGGGCGACGATGAAAGAAAAGATCATCAAAGAATCGATTGTCAGTTTACGAACGGAAGGCTTGAAATTTTCCGTGGACACATTGGCGGAACGCCTGAAAATTTCCAAAAAGACCGTTTATAAATATTTTCCCACCAAAGAAGACCTTGCGCGGGCGATTTATGAAGAATACTACAAGGATGCGTTGGCGAAAGCGGATTCTATATCAAAATCCGACGATGTCGATAAACTTTATCAGTTGCTGTTCGTTTATTATCGTTCGAAGTATATGACAAGAAAAGAGCTCTTTAATAAATACGCACTGAACGCGGCCATTCAGTCTTTTGTCGAAGAGAAACAAAGGCAAATCTGGGCGATTATGGAGAACGCGCTAATCGGTACGCAAGAAGAAAAAGAGGTCGTAAAAATCATTGTGGACGGAACCTTTGAAAAGCTGTGTTTCTCCCTCGTTCCTCCCAAAAGAGTCATCAAAAAGTTGGAGGCGATGTTATGATCATACAAATTCTGCGGGTATTCGCCGTCATCTGCATAGCGATAATCGTCGGAAAAATCGTTGCAAAATTTAAACTCCCCGCCATTTTGGGCTGGCTGATCACGGGCATCGTATTCGGTCCTTACCTTACGGAAATCGTCACGTTAGAAATTACGAACGCTTTATGGTATAAAATTTTCGTGAAAGTTTTTGAATGTTTCGCGGGCGTAATGATCGGACGGGAAATTATCTTTAAAAAGATCGCAGGTTCGGGAAAACAGATCATCGGAATCACCTTTTTCCAATCGATCGGAACGTTTTTATTCGTTTCGCTCGTTTTCGCCGTCGCTTTTTTAATCGCGGATATTCCCGTATACGTCGCCTTTATTTTCGGAGGAATCGCCTTAGCCACCGCCCCTGCCCCCGCTTTGTCTATCGTTAACGAATACCGCACGAAAGGTCCGGTCACCGACACGCTGATCCCCCTTGCGGCGATCGACGACGTAATCGGCGTCGTCGTATTCTTTACCGTTATCTCCGTGATCAGCGCGACCAAGGGCAGTCAGTCCGCGTCCGTTTTGTCCGTCGTCGGCATGGTGATTCTGCCGTTCGCGATCGGCATAGGAACAGGTGGCTTAACGGCCTTACTCCTCCGCAAACTCAAAGACGCGCGCGTTTGCTTCGCCGTGCTGATCGTCGGATTATGTCTTTCCACAGCGGTCGGATTGCTGACGGATTATTATCTCTATCATTCGTTCAGCCTCAATTATCTTCTGATCGGTATGTCGTTCAGCGCGACGGCGGCCAATCTTCTCAAAGAAGAAAAATTAGAAAAAATACTCCGTCTTTACAGGCCGCTTTTAAATCTCTCGCTGATCATCGTGATCGTCAATCTCGGTTTGCCGCTGAATTACCGTCTGATCGCGGGCGCGGGAGTATTTACGCTCGTCTATATCCTGTCGAGGGCGGGCGGAAAAATCGGCGGCGCCTATGTGGGCGGTAAAATTACGAAAGCGGAAAAAACCGTAACGAAATACCTGGGGCTCACGCTTCTGCCCCACTCGGGCGTATCGCTGGTATTTACGGGAATTGCCGTAGAAACTTTGACTGGAATAGATCCTTCCCTCGCGGCCGTCGTTTCGGGGACGATCGTCGCGGCGGCCATCATCAACGAGATCATCGCCGTCATCGTCGCAAAATACGCATTCAAGTGGGCGGGAGAAATTGGCGCCGCCTCCTGACCCTAACGTTTTTTTAAATAAACCGATAAAAAACGGCTGCGATCTCTTGACAATCTGAAAATATATGGTATAATCCTTACGAATCCAAAAAATACCTTTTCTGTAAGGAGTATACAATCATGCCTGAAATCATCGCGCGCCGACAATTCGATCCGCTCTATATCTGGCTGGACATCGTGTTTCTCGTCGTATTTGCCGCGCTGCTCGTCATCAAAAAGAAATATGCGGCCACCATGGTAGGGCTTATCTTCGGAATCGTCTATATGCTTGTCGATTACGGCATCTTTCATCTCCTCTGTCATTCCCGCGAGATCTCCGAGGGATATAGTCTTTTTTGGGTACTGTTATGGATGTCGATGAGTTATGGATTCACCAATTTCGTATGGATATGGCTTTGGATCTCCAAAGACAAAAATCTCTTCGAATGGTCGCTTCTCATTTTAAGCTGGTGGATTTGCTGTCCGCTGATTACAGAAACCTTCGGACAGGGCGGCAATCCCGTCGTCATTCAGCGCACGACGGGCGCCTACCACGGATATATGGCGCTTATTCTCTTTGCGGGATACTTAGGACTGATCGCGTGGAATATCACCAGAAAGGATAAAGCGGAACGGGTAAATATCCCCTGGCTGCTCGCCATCGGCATCCTCGTGCAGTTCGGCTGGGAAGCGGCTCTGCTTTTAGGCGGCATCCGCAGCGCAGGCTTCGAAAGCTTCTCGGCAAAATTGATGACGCTGGTCGTCAATTCGCTGCTCGAAACCAATCTCGGGATGCCCTATATTTATTTTATCTTTATCGCCTTTTCCGCAAAATTCACCGAACGTTTGCGCCGCAGACCCCTCCCCCTCTCTTTTACGGACAGAATCAAAGAAAACAATCTCGAACGCGTAAAGGCGGACGCGCCCTGCGCGTATTTCGAATGAGTTTTCTAAAATAGTATTTCAACACATACCTGCCCCCTTTCTTACCAAAAAAGAGCCTCTCTGCAAACAGTTGCAAACAGGCTCTTTTCGTTTAAAATACGTCCATCGTCAGGTATTTTTCATCACCACCGATTCGATGTTGTCCGCGATCGATTCCGCGGCGTCGAAACAGTTTTCGAAATTCCTATAAATATCCCGCCATTCGATGACCTCGCGCGTCGTCTGCGCTTCCCGCGACAGTCGGCGCACCGCTTCCGCATACAATCTGTCGCCCTTTTCTTCCAAATCGTTCAAGGTGATGACGATATCTTTGAGTTTTTCCGACTTTTTAAAATTGCGGAACTCCTTTAAAAGTCTGACCGCGTTCTCGCAGCATTCGATGATCAGCTCCGCAAACGCGACCGCATCCGCGCGAAGGGACTTGATATCCGCCATATAGAGAAAGGCGACTACGCTCTCTACGCTGTCGGTGAGATTATCCGTGACGTGCGAAAGGCGGAACAGATCGTCCCTGTCGACGGGCGGCAAAAATTCTTTGACGAGCGCCGTCGTCAGGTCGTGTTTTTCCATGTCGCACCTATGTTCCAGATCGTGCATACGGGAACGCTGTTCTTCCAATTCCTCGGGTTTGAAATCGACGAAAATGGATTTGAGAAGATTTGCTTCTTCTAAGGCGTAAACGGACATATTGACGAGGCTTTCGAAGTAATCAAAATTTTTCTTTTTGGTTTTCATATGCAATCTCCCGCTTGATTTTTCAGAAAATAAAGATGAACAGTTTAGTCATCAGAAAGCCGATCAGTCCGCAGCCCGGAAAGGTGAGGATCCAAGTGAGCACCATTTCCCTCGCCACGCCCCAATTCACCGAACGGACCCGCTTCGCCGCTCCCACGCCCATGATCGCCGTCGTTTTCGCGTGCGTAGTGGAAACGGGCATTCCCGTCATGGAACAGACCAAAAGTCCTGCCGTCGCGGAAATATCCGCCGCAAAGCCCTGATATTTTTCAAGTTTCACCATATCCATGCCGACGGACTTGATGATTTTCATGCCTCCTATCGAGGTGCCGAACGCCATGACGAGGGAACAGACGACCATCAGCCAAACGGGTACGCTGACCGCCCCCATGGAGGTGCTGCCCTGTGCGAGCGCCAGCCCGAGCAGGAATACGCCCATGAATTTCTGACCGTCCTGCGCGCCGTGCATAAACGCCGTTCCCGCGGCGGCGACCACCTGCCCCTTATCGAAAAATTTATTTGCTTTGCGATAATTCATGTTGCGGCAGATATTTTGAATGAGTTTCGTCACCAAATACCCGAGCGCAAATCCGATGGCGAGGGAAAACACGAGTCCGAAGAGCACTTTCGCCCACTCCGCGCCGTTGACGCCGCTCAGATTTCCGTGCATGGCGATGGCGGAACCGGTGAGTCCCGCGATGAGCGCGTGGCTTTCGCTCGTGGGGATTCCGAACGCCCAGGCGAGCACCGCCCATACGACGATGGCAAACATGGCGGCGCAAAGCGCAATCAACGCCTCCCGCGCGTCGGGACCGAAGTCTACCATATTATATATCGTTTCCGCCACTTTCGGTGACAACAGCGTCATGACGAGCACGCCGAGAAAGTTGCACACCGCCGCCATGGCGATGGCGAGGCGAGGCTTCATCGCACGGGTCGCCACGCAGGTGGCGATGGCGTTGGGCGCGTCCGTCCAGCCGTTGACGAGGATGACGCCGAGCGTCAGGAGCGCCGTCACCCAAAGCGCCGGCGTCGTAGAGAGCTGCTGAATAAACTGGGATAATGTCATATCTGATGGATTCCTCTTTCTCCCGTCTGCTTCCCGCAACCGACAAATTCATTACCTATCGGTTACATCTTTATTTTACACTTGTCCTTATCTTGTATCTTATACGTAAAATTATTGTAACATATTCCCAAAAAAAATCCAAACGTTTGCCAAAGAAAACAAAAAAACATTTGTAATAAAGTTGTAAAAAGTTTTTTACCTGCAAGCCCCCTTACCGCCGCATACGATTTCACAAAAAATTGCGGCCAAACCTATTGACAAAATAAAAAAATCGTGCTATAATAATATTAATAGAAGAAAATGTCTGTCCCTTTTGGGGGCGACAGGCTGAGGGAGTAATTTGCGGCTGCCCCGGCGCGGAAAAGCGCAGGGCAAACGTAACGAAACCCGTCAATCGACGGCGCCATAAAGCCGTCCGGGTGGTTTTTAAAAAATGAGACTCATGCGTCGTGCATATTTTGTGCGGGGTATGGGTCTTTTTTTGCGCCTGCGCCCCTTGTCCCCTCCCGAAGGAAAGCGTTTCTTCCCGACCGGTCTTTGTCCCTTTTATTTTATTTGTTTTCTATTATCATATTACAAGGAGTAAAGAACTATGATTTTCGCATTCATTACAGCCGTACTTTTTCTCGCCCTCATTGCGTTGGGGCTGGCGCTTCTTATCCACGCCCGCGTTCAGAGAAAAAAGAGAACGGGCAGACGGGGAGCGCCTATCGCTCTCTCCATTCCCATGATCGCGGCGGGCGGACTGCTGCTGGTGATGATCCCGGGATCCTTCCACACCGTAAACGCAGGAGAAATCGCCGTCGTCAAAGAACTCGGCGTCATCGTCAGCACGGAGCTTCCGGGTACCTATTTTGATTTTTGGCTGACCCGGAGTTATGAAAAATACGACGCCAAAGTACAGCAATTGGAAATTACCACTTCCGCCTATACTTCCGACAGCCAGCCCATGGAAATTTCCATGACCGTGCAGTTTCAGATCCGCCAGGATAACGTCAAGGAAATAGCGCTCAATTACGGCGGCTTGGAAGCGCTCACCAACCGCATTCAAAGCGTCGCCATCGAACGCACGAAAGCCGAGCTTTCCAAGTACCAGGCGGAAAAACTGATCGAACAGAGAAACACCATTTCCCCTTCCGTGGAAAAAACCATCTCCGACGCTATCGGCGATAAATATTACGTCACATTCAACAGCGCCGTCCTCACGGACATTACTTTCTCCGACGCCTTCGAGGCCGCCGTGGAAGCAAAAATGATGGCGCAGCAGGAAAAATTGCAGGCGGAATACGAGAAT
The DNA here is from genome assembly GCA_905209085.1 of uncultured Eubacteriales bacterium. Lineage (GTDB taxonomy): Bacteria > Bacillota > Clostridia > Christensenellales > Borkfalkiaceae > Scatosoma. The sequence continues at coordinate 71,738 of CAJLRM010000007.1, read as the reverse complement.
GAGAAAGAAAGAGAGAAGGCGGAAACAGCCCTTTACGTCGCGGAACAAGAGGCGAAAGCCCTCCTTGCAAAAGCGCAGGCGGAAGCGGACGCTCAGGTAGCCGCCGCGAAAGCCGAGGCAAAAGGCATCATGCTCAAAAGCGTGGAGATCGCGCGTATGCTCGGCTACACAGTCAACGAAACGACCCAAACCGTGAAAGACGCCGAAGGCGAAACCACCGAAACCGTCTACACGATTGTTTACGACGAAACGCACACGGGCGCGGATATCGCCGAATACATGAAATACATCGAATATATCTCCCAATGGGACGGCAAACTGCCTCAGGTCGTCACAGGGGACAGCGGCATTATGATCACGATTCCGGGGATCAGTGACAACAGCGGGAACGGAGGAAACTGATCCGTTCGATTTATATAAAACAAAGCACGGCTTTCGGCCGTGCTTTTACAATTCTCTCGCCCATGGGTATTCCGTCTTACCGTCGCGTTTCCCTGATTCTCTTTTCCCGAAATGTCGCGGACGCCGCGCAAAGAAGTCGGATTTTCTGCGTTACGGAAAAGATCGCCGGTCAATTTTCCCCCACGGCGAAGAGATAAAAACTCGGAATTTCGCCGTTCGCCGCCGCAAAAGCTTATCTTCTGCGCTTTATACAGTATACGGAAAAACAGACAGGCACGGGCAAAAATCCCAAAAAGCAAATCGCCATTCTCAGACCTCTCGCCAGCGTCGTTTGCGTACCTACCGTATACACGCCCTTTTTCTCCCTGACGAAGAGATCGGACGCTTCATAACTTGCATAACGCAGCAAAAAGGCGTCGGCTTTTTCGGCATATACGATATTTTGTACGATATAGTAATCCATCTCCACCTGCGAATCCTTCTCGTCCTTCCAACACAAAGATAAATTTTCATAGGTCATAAGTCCGTCTTGCGAATTGCGTTCGGCGGCCGTTCCGCTCAGAAAAAAGCCGTTTTCCAATTCGATTTCCGTCTTTTTGTTGTTCTCGCTGAGTTCTTTTACGGCGGCCGCTATATCGAAATAATATTCTCCTTTCGGCATCTCGGAAGGATAGTGATATCCCGTCGGAAGCTCCACCGTCTGCACGTAACGGCGAAAGTCCTCTTTCTCCGCGGAATACAGCTCGTCGCGCCAGATAAAAAGCGACGGGAAAGCGGAAACCATCACGAACAAAACGGCGACGACCGCGCTCGCCCAAGCGCCCGAAATCATACACTTTTTCAACAGTTTTCCATGGAATGAAAAGAGGCTCTTCTCCTTTTCGCTCAGAAGATATTTTTCGATTCGGTTTCGGTACGCCCGAAATATGCCGAACGCGGCGAGGGCGGTGATCCAGATTCCCAGAATCGCAAGCAGAGCCAGTATTCCGGAAACGGAATCCCATCCTCCCGCGATCCAGGCCACCCAGCAAACCACCGTAAGCCCCACGGGAATGATACCGAAGGGAAGAGAGAAAGCCGCGATCGTTCTGTACCGTTCCCTATAAACGTCCAATTTATACGCCGCGACGTCCTCTATCTTCTCCCCGTTTTCTCCGCTGTCCGAAACGAAACCCAGGACGTTGTCCGAAAAGATATGCAGAAGAATGATCAGCGTCACCATTCCCGCTCCAAACAGCACCGCGAACACGATTGCCGCCGCCATGCTTACGTACAGCCAAAACAAGACCGCTGCCGCCAACAGGATCCACACGGCGACGGAAACGCCGCGCAGGACATAATTTCTGTTTCTGAAAGAGCGGCTTTGTTTTTTGAGCACGGCGCGGATATTTTTTTCGTTCAGCGCCGCCCGCTCCTCGGGAGCTTGTTCTTTTTCCGCCGTTTCCGAACGCCTGCGCCCCGCGCGGAGGATCTCGTCGGAAGTGACGCCGTATAAATCCGCCAAAACGGGGATAAGGGTCAGATCGGGACAGGTTTTGTCCGTTTCCCAACTCGACAGCGTCTTATTGGATACGCCGATCTTTTCCGCCACCTCCTGCTGAGTATACCCGTTGGCTTTTCGGAGGGTAGCCAAAAAACCGCCTATCGTCTGTTTCTCCATCGCTCTCAAAATTTCCTTTTATGATATTCGTAATGCGCTTTACGGCTATTATTCTACCTTATCCCGACAAAAAAAGCAATAACGAAGACCGCGATTTTGTCTGAGAATCATAGAATTTTTTATTTCCGGACATAAAAAAACCTCCGCGGAAATCTTTTTCCCCGCAGAGGCTCTCTTTTTCGACTGTTTACCTGCCCGACTTTCCGCCGCCCCAATCGGGATTAAATCCCTGATTGCCGCCGCCGTGCTGATTGCTTCCCAGCGCGGTGCCGACAGAATTGAGCGTAGCCGTATACGCCGTTTCTCCTATCGTCACCGTATACGTCTTTCCTTTTTCGAAGGAGGAAAGGCTGACGATCACCGATTGATACGTCTTACCCGGCGCCAGAGAGAGCAGCTCGTTTCCGTCCGCGTCGTATACGGCTATCTGAGTTCCCGCGGCCTGCGCCGAGGAAAGGTGGATGCTCAAATAACACTGCGCGGAATTGGAAGCGGGATTTTCGACCATGCCGACCGAACCGACGGCGACCAGTTCTCCGCCGTTTACGAGCACCCCTTTCTCCGAATCGAGAGAGCCGTCATCGCGCCCCGTGGGACCATATACGACGGTTTTGCCGCCCTCGATCGTCACCGTTCCGTTGCTGTCGATGCCGTCCCCCTCCGCGTCGACAAAAACGTTTCCGCCCCCGATATAGAGATAAAAATCGTAATTTTTCAAATCGGCGTTCGCCGCGTTGATGCCGTCGTCAACGGCGGTGATAAAAATTTTTCCGCCGCAGATCTCCACGCCCGCGCCTTCGACTCCCTCATAGCTTTGATCGATCGCAATTTCCCCGTCGGTGATCTTCGTCAGATAATCCGCGTGTATGCCGTCGTCGCCCGTGGCTATCGCAAAAACGCCGCCCGCAATCAGAAGGTTCCCGTTTGAATGGAGCGCGTCGTCGTTGCAGTCGAGCTGAAAATTCCCGCCCGTGACGACGAGGCTGTAATTTTCTTCGTACGAGGCGGAAATCTCCGTTTCGGATTCCCCCTCGACCAGCGTGATTCCGTCCGTCTTGATGCCCTTTCCGCTCGCGTTATCGGACGACGATTCGGTAACTTGGGAAGGAGCGCCGCCGCCCGATTGTATTTTCACGGTATCCTCGTCGCGATTGGCAAAATAAATGCCGTTATTTGCCGAAAAGCCGTCGTCGCCCGCCGTGATGTCGAAAGAGGAATTTTCCACATAGATATATCCTGCTTCCGGATCGGCGGCATACTCGGCGGCTTCCTCCGCGCTCGATGCCTCCATGTCCGTCTTGACGCCGTCGTTGCCCGCCGAAACGGTGACGTCCGCGCCGAAGACGAGTATTTTTTTATCCGCCTTGATCCCGTTCTTGACCGCCTGAATTTCCAGCGTCGTATCGAGAATGGTCAGTTGCTTTTTAACTTTAAGCCCCGCGGCGCTCTCCCCGACTCCCTTTAAGAGCAACCTACCGCCGCCGTTGACGGTGAGGGAGCACTTCTTGGCCTGTACCGCGGCGCCGTCCCCGTCCGCGTCCGTATCGCCCGCGCTGTCCGAAAGCGTGTTCGTCGTCCCCTCCGCCACCGTGAGAATGCGCAAGGAATCCGTTTGTTTAAACACGATCGCCGCGCTCGTCTGTTCCGCCGTCGTGGAAATTTCCGCGCCGTTTAAAATCAGACGCACCGTGCCGTCCACGCCTTCGACGCTTATACAGCCGTTTAACTTTCCCGTCAGAACGTAAACGCCGGCGGAAGAAACGGTGAGTTTATTTTTCTGAAACGAGGTCCCCGCGGGCGCGGTAGCATCGGAAAGCGAGGATAAATCCACCGCCGTCGCGTTTTCCGCGCCGACCGCCTTCTGCTCGTCGGAAACGACGATATAAGAGTCGGGCGCGTAGTCCGCGACGCTCACCTTAGAAGCGCCGACGGATTCCGCCGTGCCGCCCCCGCCCATATTGTCCCACGGATCAAACGAGCTGTCGGACGGAGAACTTCCGTCGGCAGAATGCCCGTTGTCCGCCGAGCTTCCGCTCCCCGACGAATTTCCCGCTTCGCCGCACGCGGCGAGCAAAAGACACAGCGATAACGACAATGCCAGCAACACTTGTTTCTTCATGATCTTCCTCCCGAAAAAAAAATCGCCTGCCGAACGATTTGTTGAATTTTTGTATCTATATTTTAACTGCCGACTTTGTTAAAACAAAATACATTCCATGTCGTTTTTGTTAAAAAAAAGAAAAAATTTCGTTGCGAGGCATAAAAAAGGAGCGGTTGTCTTTTGCGGCTCCTCTTTTTCACGCCTGTTTTGTTTACACAAATCCGCCCAATAGATGTCGGCGGCGTTGCCGTATCCCGTCATAGGCAGCTCTGTTTTTTGGATTTAAAATTACGACTTCGGATTTTTGCGATTTGCATTTTGTATGCAAAAAAGACGGGCATCCCCACCCGCCTTTTTTCCCGTCTTTGTTTTTCCCGATTTTTGAAATTCTCCTTTAACGGAAATCGACCGTAAACGTCGTTCCTTCCCCGAGCTTGCTTTTCACCTCTAACTGCCATCCCGCCTTGCGGCAGATCTTCTTCACGACGGCAAGCCCCAGTCCGAAGCCGCCGTTTTTGCCGCTGTGCGATTTATCCACCGTAAAAAAACGGTCGAAAATGCGTTCGAGATTTTCTTCCGCGATGCCTATCCCCGTATCCGCGACCGTCAGGCGGGGATGCCCGTCCTCAGTGCGCCCGACGCCCACGAAAAGGCTGCCGCCCTCCTTATTGTAACGCACCGCGTTGCGGATGAGATTCCCCAGCACCTCGGCGAGCCGCTCGTGGCGGCTCATCACCACAATGTCCGGCTCGATTTTCTCGGATAAGACGATGCCGCGCTGTGAAATCTCCGGCGCCAGCACGTCGAGCGTTTCCGCCGCCAACCGGGAAACGTTTACCTCGTACGCGGGAAGCTCGTCGTTGTCTATTTCATTGTAATTGATGATGCAGGCGATGAGTTTGGAAAGTCTGTCGCTCTGCTTCACCAGCGTCGCCGCGGCGGTCTTTGTCTGCTCCTCGTTGAGCGCGCCGCCGGCGAGAAGCTCCGAATATCCGCGGATGGAGGTGAGCGGCGTATTCATTTCGTGCGTGATATTGGCGATAAAGTCGTTTTTGGAGCGCTGGGCGCGTTCCACGAGCGCCTTTTCTTCCGAAAGCTCGGCAAATTGCTCGGTGACTTCGCGGTTGCGCCTGTTGAGAATATCCGCGATCGGCTGCAACTCGGAATATTTCGTGGAAATTTTCAGATTGAGGGAGGCGTCTTTCGCCAATTTGCGCACGGGACTGATGATATACTCCGTTTCAATATAGGTAAACAAAAGGCAGATGAGGAAATCCAGCAGCAGAAACCAGACGAGCGTGGGCAGATTTTCTTTAAATACCCGCCATTCCGAAGAGGTGAGCACCGAAATGCGCACGAGATAATCCGTCCCGTCCGCCGCGGAAATCTTTCGGCAATAATAGATCATATTTTCGCCCAGCGAGCTGCTGCGGCGCACGGAATAGCCCTCGCCCTGCGAGAGCGCGAGGCGAACTTCCTCCCTGTCCGCATGATTGCCCAATTCCTCTTTTTCGCTATCCGCCAGCACGTCCCCGCCGACATTCAAAAAGGTGATGCGAAGTCCCGAAAGCTCTGCGGAAAAACGATCCGCGCCCTCTTCGTCGAGCGTATATTCCTTGATGTCAAACAGGTTCATATATACTTTCAGATTCTTCTCCGTGCCAGCGATTAAATTGTTGTAAAACACCTGCGTGGAAAGCACCGCATAAATCAGCAGCACCACCGCTATGATCAGCTGAGAAATCCACAATATTTTTTTACGCATTTTTTCTTGTCCCCCCGTGTTCCGCGAAGGAATTTTTCCGATAAAAAACGGATAGACGCACACCTGCCCTACCCGTTCGGAACTCTTATCGCTTTTTAAATCTGTATCCTACCCCGAATACCGTTTCGAAATTATCTATTCCCATTTTTCTCAAACGGGCGATATGATTATCGAGCGTCCTCGTTTCCGTATCGACGTATCCCCATATCTCGGTGAGCAGGGCGTCGCGCGAAAGAACGATGTCGGCGTTGCGCATACAATATTTCAAAAGCTCGAATTCCTTTTTGTTGAGTTCGAGCGGGCGTCCTTCCAGCGTCACGCTCATCGTGTCGCTGTTCAGTTCCAAATCCCCTATTTTGATGACGTTGCTGCCCGCCTGACGACGGAGCGCCGCGTGCACCCGCGCCACGAGTTCCATGACGCCGAAGGGCTTTGCGATATAATCGTCCGCCCCCAGATTCAACCCCGTCACCTTGTCGCCTTCCTGCCCCAGAGCGCTGAGCATGATGCAGCAGACGCTGGGATACCGCTCCTTGACGAATTTCAGCACTTCCAGACCGCTGCCGTCCGGCAGCATGATGTCGAGAAGCGCCACGTCGGGCGATTTTTCCTTCAATCCGTTCCTAAACTCCTGAATACTGCCGAAAGCGCGGCAGGTGAGCTGCTCCCTTTCCAGCGAGAATTTGATGAGTCCCGCGATGCTGCTGTCGTCTTCCAGAACGTAAATGGTACCTTTCATAATTATTTACCTCGGGGAATACTCCCTCCGACGGGAACGTTTCAGATATTGTCGGTACTGTGCGCGATATAATTGAGGTGATCTCCGATACGTTCCAGATTAGAAACCAAATTGATAAACACGGCGTTGTTTTCGGGCCGACATTCTCCCCGCCCCATCCGCGCGATGTGGTCCGCGATCAGATCCCTGCGCATATTGTCTATCTCGTCCTCCACCTTGTCCGAATCCGCCATCAGCGCGTAATCCTTTTCGAGGGAAATCCGCTTGACCAAATCGTACTGCTTGCGCAGCAGATCGTACATGGCGGCGATCTTTTCTCCCACCACCGAAGAAAAGACCAGACTGTCGTTGACCTCTTTGCGCGTATATTTGGTGAGATTATCGGCAAGTTCGGCGATACGCACGATGTCCCCCACGTCGTTATGCAGGGCGGAAACCAGCTTCTCGTCGCCAAGAGAGATCCCGCTTGCGGAAATCTGCACGAGATAATCGCTGATCTGCTCGCTCAATCGGGAAATGCTCTCGTTTGAAACAAGCACCTTGTCCACGGCGGAAAGGTCCCGCTCCACAAAGCCGTCGAACGCCGTCTGCAAACTCTCCATCGCCATATCCGCCATACGGAACGTTTCCTTCGTCAGCTGATTGATGGCGAGCGCGGGCGTCGAAAGGAAACGTTTATCCATAAACGTGATCTCGCCCTCGACAGGCGCTTTGCCCTTCTTGTCGGGAACGAGGAAGGTAGCCATCCTGACCAGGCCTTTTGTAAAAGGCAGGAACAAAAGGGTGCAGATGGTGTTGAACGCCGTATGGAACATGGCGATCTGCGTGGCTTCGGAGGAAAACCATCTCCCGAACGTCATATCCTGGAAATTCGGCCAGCACAAGAGCAGCACCATGAAGATGAACACGCCGAACACGTTGAAGAGCAGATGCACGATACTCGCGCGGCGCGCGTTGACGCTCGTCCCGATGGAGGAAATCAGCGCGGTGACGCAGGTGCCGATATTCGAGCCTAAAATGATATATAACACGGCGTTTCCGCCCCCGCCGATGACGAGTTTGTTCGCGGCCATGGTGATGATCACCGAGGTCACGGCGCTGGACGACTGCACCAGCGCGGTGAGCACGATGCCGAACGCAAGCAATAAAAAGGGATTTTCGATCGCCGTCAAAAAGCGCTGCACGTTGACGTCGTCCTTATAATACACCATCTCGCCCGACATGACGCTGAGCCCTATAAAGACAAGCCCCAGCCCCGCCAGAGCAAGCCCGCAGATCTTTACCTTATCGTTTTTGGAAAACATTTCGAGCGCCATGCCGATAAAGGCGAGCGCCATGAAAAAAGTCTGAATGTCCAATGCCTGCAAGGCGACGATCTGCGCGGTGATCGTGGTGCCGATATTGGCGCCCATAATGACAGCCGCAGCCTGATTCAATGACATGATCCCCGCGTTGACGAAGCCGACCACCATGACCGTCGTCACGGCGGAACTCTGCACGACCGCCGTCGTCACGGCGCCCATTCCCACGCCCACCAGCTTCTTCTCGGAAGTCTTGTTGAACAAAGACTTCAAACTGTTGCCCGCCAACTTTTCCATGTTGTCCGAAAGCAGCTTGAAGCCGAGGAGAAAAGCCCCGCAGCCCGCGAGAATCTTAATCACCGAATATACGTAATCCATTATTACTCCCTTGTAAAAACATTACACCCGTATTATACAACTCTTTCCTTTTACCTTTTTAATTATATAATACCTCGCGGCGAATGTCACCTCAAAGTTGTAATAAAATTGTAAAAATTTCAAAAAAATATCGAATTTTGCGTTTTTTATCGATAACAGGTTATCAATATCCGTTCTCGGTATTGACATGAACTCCCGTGATGGAAAAAATCACCCATTCCGCTATATTGGTGGCGTGGTCGCCGATCCTTTCGAGGTACTTGGAAACCAACATCAAATCGAGGGCGCGTTCGGCGAATTGTTCGTCCTTTCTGATGCAGTCGAAGAGAGCGTTTTTGGCGCCGTTGAACAAACCGTCCACTTCGTCGTCCGCCTTGCAGACCTGTTTGGCGAGGTCCAAATCCGTATTCGTGAAGGAAAGCACGGCGCTGTCCACCATGCGGATCACCGCTTCCCCCATTCTGTCCACGAAGTCGATATTGTAAGAGGTTCCCGTCCGTCCTCCCTTCGTGATAATTTCCGCGATGTCCGCCGCGAAATCGCCGATCCTTTCCATGTCCGTTATCATCTTCAAAGCGGAGGAGATCATACGCATATCGGTAGCCACGGGCTGCTGCGTGAGGAGCAGCTTCAAACACAGATTTTCGATGGTGCGTTCCGCGTCGTCGATGATGCAGTCCTTGTTGATGACTTCCTGCGCCATGATAAGATCGTCCGTGCGGAGGGCTTTCATGGTGTTTTTGATGGCGTCTTCGATGTCGGACCCCATCTGCAACATATTCATTTTCAGTTCTTTTAACTCGCTTAAATAAGTCGTGCGCATAGTATCAGCCGAATCTCCCCGTGATATAGTCCTCCGTCCGCTTGTCTTTGGGAACGGAGAATATTTGCTGCGTACCGCCCATTTCCACCATTTCTCCAAGGAGGAAAAACGCCGTCTTATCGGAAATGCGCGCCGCCTGCTGCATATTGTGCGTTACCATGACGATGGTAAAATTTTTCTTTAATTCGGTGCACAGTTCCTCTATCTTCCCCGTCGAGATGGGATCGAGCGCGGAAGTGGGTTCGTCCATCAGGAGGATCTGCGGCTCGACGGCGAGCGCCCGCGCGATGCAAAGGCGCTGCTGCTGTCCGCCGGAAAGACCGAGCGCGGATTTGCCCAAACGGTCTTTGAGTTCGTTCCACATCGCCGCGCCTTTGAGGGAATTTTCCACGATGCCGTCGAGATCGGACTTTCTCCGAATGCCGAACGTTCTCGGACCGTACGCCACGTTGTCGTAAACGCTCATGGCGAAGGGATTGGGCCGCTGGAACACCATGCCGACGTTTTTGCGGAGCATGGCGAGATTCAGGCTCTTTTCATAGATGTTTTGTCCGCCGATCTGGATGACTCCTTCCACTTTACACCCCTCGACCAGATCGTTCATGCGATTGAGAGATTTCAAGAGAGTGGATTTGCCGCAGCCCGAGGGACCTATCATCGCCGTTATCTGTTTTTCGGGGATGGTCATATCGATATTTTTCAACGCCTGAAAATCCCCGTAAAAAAGATTCATTTCCCTGATCTCGATGGCGACATGGTTGCCGAATATAAATTTGTCGATCGTTTTCATATCGTCTGTTTCCCTTCCTTTCCTCTGTAAATTCTCTCACTCCTCCCGCCGCTCGCCGTGTCCGTTGCGCGGCCCGAAAAAATCGTCGCTTTCGCTTCCGCGGGCGCCGTCGTTTCTTCGCCCGCTTCCTCTTTTTCTTTCGCTTTCGGCTTGCTGTGTTTTTCGACTTTCGAATCGCCCGACATCTTCCTCTTGATTTTCTTTTCCAATAAGGTGACCAATAAGTTGAGGCATACGACGATAACGAGAAGAACGAACGCGGTGGCATAGGTTTTTTGAAGGCTCGTCTGCCCGAATTCGTCGGTAATGCCCGAGCTGGACAGATTATACATGAGTACGGCAAACGTAGACCCCGGCGACAAATATCCGTCCGGCTGCAAGTACGTGGCGCCCGCCGTATAGATCAAAGCCGCCGATTCGCCTACGATTCTGCCTACGCTCAAAATCACCGAAGTGACGATGCCGCTCAAAGCGGAGGGCAGCACGATCTTGAAAATCGTCCTCACTTTCGAAGCGCCGAGCGCGAGCGACGCTTCGCGCATACTGTCGGACACCTCCCGCAAGCTCTCTTCCGTGGAGCGGATGATGGTGGGCAGAATGATCAGCACCATCGTCAGCGCCCCCGCCAAAATGCAGCGCACTTTTAAAATTTCCACGAAGAATACCATCCCGAAGAGGCCGAAAACGATGGACGGGATTCCCGAGAGCGTATCGATAAAGAGGCGGATACATTTGATCAGTTTGCTTCCCTTCTTGGAGTATTCGTTGAGAAAAATGGCGGCTCCGATCCCTATCGGCAGCGCGATCAGCAGCGTCATGCCGATCGTCATCGCCGTGGAAACGAAGGCGGATTTCAGCGTCGCGTTGGAATTCGTGGCTGTGCCGAACATAAAATTCCAAGTCAGATTGGGAATGCCTTTCACCGTGATAAAGATTACCATGACGCCGAGCACCGCGATGACGGCATACGCCAAAGAAATACAGACGTATTTAAAGCCCTCCTGAACGGCTCCGCCTTGGCGAAATTCATAGGGTGTCCTTCTCGCCTCCGTCCGTTCTTTCAGTCTTTTGGAAAAGAGCGAATCGCCGCCTTTTTTCTCCCTCTGCATGAGTCCCAATGCCACATTGATGAGCAGGATGAAGCAAAGCAATATGAAGCCGACCGCAAGCAGCGCCTGATTCCACAAGCCCGCGGAATAGGGCATTTCGGAAACGATGAGCGTCGTGAGCGTGCACACGCCCTGAAAAGGCCCCGTGGGGAACCAATTGAGGGAATTGCCGATGACCATCTGGACAGCCATCGTTTCGCCTACGGCTCTTCCGACGCCGAGAATCAGCGAGGAAAAGATCCCCTTTCTGGCGGCGGGAACGCAGACTTTGAACACCGCCTGCGCTTTCGTATTCCCCATCGCCAGCGCGCCTTCGTAATATTCTTTGGGGATCGCTTCGATGCTGTTTTTGGAGATGGAGGCGACGGTGGGCAGGATCATCATGGAGAGCACGAGAACGGCGGCGAGAGGTCCCATTCCCGACTGCGCGCCGGATATTTTTTGCAGCAGGGGAACAAGCACCTGTAATCCGACGAAGCCGTAGACGATGGAGGGAATCCCCGCCAGGAGATTGATGAGCTGTACGTAAATCCCCTTTATTTTTTTCAGACAATAATGGACCATGAAGATCGCCGCGCAGACGCCTAAAAAGCCGCCGATCAGCACGGCGCCCGCGGTGACGACGACAGAAGAAACGATCGCGGGGAAGATGCCGAAAGCGTCCTCGGAAGGAAGCAGGCCGTCCGACCAGTGGCTTCCCGCCCAAATCCGTTTGAACAGGAAATTAAACAGACCTACTTCCCGAAAGACGGGAATGCTGACATACAAAAGGTAAAAGACGATCGTAAAGACGGCGACAATGGAAAACGCGGCGCAGACAAAGAAGAGTACCTTTGCCGATTTTTCCGTATTCGATTCGTTGGATTGGCGCGAAGCGGGGGCAATCGCCGCCTCCTTCCTGCCCTGTGATAAAAATTTTTTCATGACGCCTACCGTTTAAGCGGAAATAATTTGCCGAGCCGTATCGGCCCCTTTTGCTTACGCAACCGTGATATATCCTTCCTCTTCGACGATTTTCTGCCCGTCCGCGCTCATGATATACTCGATAAACGCTTTGGCAACGTCGCTGAGTTTATCCTCGGACTGATAGACGATATTGAAAGGACGGGAAAGTTCATAGGTACCGTTTTTGACGTTGGCTACCGTGGCGTCCACGCCCTTGAATTGAAGAGCCTTTACCGTGTTGTCCATGGAGCCGAGGGAAATATATCCCATCTGATTCACATTTCCCGCAATCGAAGTCTTGACGGCGTCGGTGCTTCCCTGCTGGGTAATGACGCTCGCAAGCGTCGTCAGGGCTTTTAAAGTATTCCCCTCGGAATTTTTAATGAGTTCCCCGAAAGCATCTCTCGTGCCCGAGCCCGATTCGCGGGTGATGCCCGCGGTGATGGCGGACTGAATGGCAGTCCCGTTCGCATAGAGTTCGTAAACTTCTTCGGACGTCACGTTCGCTACGGCGGATTCTTTGTTTACGATGAGCGCGATGCCGTCCGTGGCGATCTGCTTGCTGACGACGCCCGTTTCGGAAGTCTTCAAGTTGCGGGAAGCCATACCGAAATCGTTGAGTCCGCTCTGCGCGTCTTTGACGCCCGTACCCGAGTCGCTGGTCGTAACCGTAATTTTAACGTCGCCGTGTTCCTTTTTATAGGCGTCCGCAAGCTTCCCCATCAAAGGGGAAACGGACGAACTGCCCGTGATGTTCAAGCTCTTTTTCTCTGACGAACCCGAATTGTCGTTGCCGCCGCAGGAAGCAAACGCCGCCATCGTACCGATTGAGATTGCCGCCATTGCAACCGCCATGAATTTTCTCGATTTCATAATTTTTTATCTCCTTGTTGCTTTGTGCCTATATCATAAGCCTTGCTTGTAAAAAAAACCGCATTATTTTGTAACAAAATCGTAATAAATAAGTCTTTTCTTTGTTACAAGTGTAACTTATTTTTTACAACTCCTCGTTTTTACCTTCAAACGGACTTTTACTTGCCTTTTTCTCCCGGATATGATACAATGAAAAACGTTGCAATCGCAATATCGAAACCGATTGTAATATACTTTTTTCTCTTTGGTAGTCTTTGCAAAAGAAGGGTTTTTATGAATCACGCTCCCGCGGCAAAAAACGCCGCCTTTCGTTCCGCCGTCCGAAAATTTTTCGGAAAATGGAATCTGTTTGAAATTCTGCTCCTTTCCATAAGCCTTGCCGCCACCGCGACGATATTTTTTCTCGGCAAGGAGAAAAATCCCTGGTCGCTTTTATCCTCCGTTTTCGGAATCGTCTGCGTAATTTTCACGGCGAAAGGCAATCCCGTCGCGCAATATCTGAGCATCGTTTTTGCCGTCTTTTATTCCGTGGTATCCTATCAATCGAGGTATTACGGCGAAATGCTCATATATCTGTTCCTGATGATTCCCATTCACGTCGCCTGTATCGTATCCTGGATACGCCACCGCCGCGATCCCGAATCTGCGGAAGTGAGAATCAACTCCCTTCGCGCGCGGGAATATCTCCTCCTGGGAATGGCGGACTGCATCGTTACCGTCGCTTTTTATTTTCTGCTGAAAGCGCTGGGCACAGACGAACTCATCGTCAGCACGATTTCCCTCGTATCGAGCGTATCCGCCGCCTATCTCATGCTTCGTCGCAGCGAATATTATGCCGTTTGTTTCATCGTCAACGATATCATTCTGTTGATTTTATGGGGGCTGCGGGTCTATCATTACGGCGTTTCCTCCCTGCCCACCCTCATTACGTTCGTCGTTTTTCTCATCAACGACGTATACGGCTTTCTCGCCTGGCGAAAAAGGCGCCGGCGGCAGAACGCGGAAGAAAAAACGTCGCTTTCCGGCGAAGGACAAAACCGTCCCTAAGTCTTCAATCCGATAAAACGCAAGCGTTTCCTCTCTTCTTATACGTTCGGGAGCAGACGTTTGGGAAAGTCGAGAACGCGGAATGCGAAAACGGGCGGAAAATTCCGTCCGTTTTTTATAAAAAATTTAATTTCCGTCCCTTTACAAAAGCGCCGGTTTATGATAAAATAATAAAAAAGATTTTGCGAAAGGAGAAAAAGATGCTTTACACCATTGAAAACAAAGTCCTGAAAATAGCGGCGGACACTTCGGGCGCACAATTGCAGTCGGTCTATTCCAAGACGACGGAAACGGAATATCTCTGGCAGGGAGATGCCGCCTATTGGTCGGGCAGGGCATATAACCTCTTCCCCATCATCGGGAGAATGTATAAAAACACCTATACCTATGCGGGCAACAACTATTCTCTACTCTGCCACGGCATAGCGCGCTATCGTTCCTTCCAGCTCGCCGACCGCACCGCGACAAAACTCGTGTTTCGCCTTACGGAAGACGAGGACTCGCTGAAAGCCTATCCCTTCCGCTTTGTTTTTACCATCTCTTACGAAATCAAAGGCGCAAAACTGGAAATCACCTACAAAGTGGAAAACACCGACGAGAAGGAACTTATTTTCGCGCTCGGCGGTCATCCCGGTTTTAACGTTCCTTTCGCGCACGGAAACTTTGAAAACTATTATCTCGAATTTACCGAGCAGACGAGAGTCGCTCTGCATACGCTGTCGGAAAAAAAGTTCATGACGGGAGAAACGCTCCCGCTGCCTCTCACGAACGGCACGCGCCTGCCCTTGCAGCACGAGTTGTTCGATAACGACGCCGTCATTTTGGGAAATACCTGCCGCAGCGTTTCTTTGAAAAACAAGGCGGATTCCCGCTCCGTCACCTTGCGTTATCCCGATTTTAAATATCTCGGAATCTGGCACACGCCCAAGACGGACGCGCCCTTTGTCTGCGTGGAACCGTGGTCGGCTCTGCCTGCGACGGACGGAAAAATCGACGCTTTGGAAAACAAAGCGGACATGAACCATCTCAGGGCGGGCGGCGTCTATCAGACGACTTGGAGCATCGAACTTTCCGAATGAGTTTGTATTGAAAAGCGGCGCAAGACCGAGAAACGACATAGAAACGCGCCGCCACCGCCCCTAATCGAAAAATTCAGAAATTCCTCTTTTTGCGCGGACAAGACGCGTTTTTAGAAATACGTTTTACCCGCGCGACAATTTCCCGACCGCTTAAATAGAAACGCCCCGTCTTTACGGACGGGAACGTTTCTTTTTTTATCGGCGCACACAGACAAAATCAAAGAGAACAGAGAGCGATTTTCGCCGGGCAAGGAGCCGGGAGAGAGTATCAGTGCCTCTTCGCCCGAAGAGCGGGAACAATTTGACGCAAAACTTGCCGAAAAAGCTCTGCGCCCGCGTTGCGTCGACACGCTTTGCCTGACTCTGAAATTTTTTTGCGCCCGCGATCGGCAGCCTCTTTTTATGCAATATTTTATACAATTATGCTAAACATTTTTTATTTGTCTTTTTCATGCCAAAACTTAGCGATACGGCGAGAAATTTCACCTTTTTTTAACGTCGAACAGCCGACGTCTTTTCCGTTTTTTTCCTTATTGGAGGCGTTTTGACTCAAAGCCCCCTCTTTTTGCTTATATCATCTATAAGTTTTTTTTATTTCATTCCATTTTCACGGAAAAAAAAGCGATTTCAAAATCAATTTTTTCAATTTTTGCTAAGATTTTAATTGACAAAATGAATGGGTGTGATTATAATTATTAACATATAATAATCATCATTTTATCACAATCATTTTTATTGAAGCCGATGATTGTTTTCTCTTATACTTTGCAGCGATAAAATATTTTAACGTAATCGGCGTTGCCCTTACCTCGTTTTTCTGTTTTTCGCCCATGACACATAAAAAATCTTTTAAGGAGTGTAATTATGAAAGACAAAAAGAAATGGAAGAAAATCATCCCTTTTGCCTTGTTGGCCCTGGGAACATCGACGGTCGCCGTCGCCTGTTCCAAAAAGCCGGTTTCGGAGATCGGTCCCGAAGCGGGGGCTTACTATTACGACGCCGATAACGGAGAATATTTTATTTACCTAAACGGGGAAAATAATTTCACATTCATGGTGAAAGACACTACGGAATCGGGGAGCTATACTCTCAACGACGACGGTACTTTAAGTTTCAATTTCTCCTCCGACGAGTATTCGGACGTCACGGCGACGTGGGAGGACGGAGTACTTACGCTGACCTACGGAAGCGATACGATGCGCTTTTTGAAAAAGGTCAATTATAACGTTACCTTTGATACAGACGGCGGAAGCGCGGTGAGCACTGCCGTTGTTTGGAACGGCAGAACGCTCGCAAAACCCGCCGATCCCGTAAAGGACGGCTATCATTTCATCGGTTGGTATACGGATCCTTCCCACAAGACGCTGTTCGCGTTCGGCGCCATGCCGATCGTCGAAAACATCACGTTGTACGCCTGTTGGGAGAAAGCCATCGAAGCGCAGTCGGAATATACGATTACGCTCGATTTCGGCTACGACGAAAAAGTGGAAACGCTGACGACCATCAGCGGTAAGCTCTTCGACATTGCCGAGCCTACCCGCACCGGATATACGTTTAAAGGTTGGTGGCTCAGCGATTACGAAGACGGCGAAAAGCTCACCGCCGCATACGACGAAGGCACCGCTTTCAACGCGAACAGGACCCTGTATGCCGTCTGGGAGGCATCGACGAGCTCGACCGACGCCCCCATGGTTGAGGTGAGTTCGACAAAGATCTCCTGGAACAAACAGTCCTCCGCCGCGAAGCTCCGCATAGAAGGTCCCCAGGGATTCACCACCGTTGACGAAACGATCGGCGCGACGGCGGGGACTTCCTACGCGATCGATTTCGCCGCGCTTCCCGCGGGCGATTACACGATCAGTCTGACAGTCGGCAGCGCGACTACGACGAGATATTACAGGAATAAAGCGCTCGGGAGAGTCTGGCAGTTCTCCGTCGTCGGAAAATCCCTGCTCGTCTTCAACTCGGTGGAAAACGCCGAAAAATATATCGTAACCGTCGATTGCGGGGACGATGGCCACGTTCACGAAAATTTTGACAACGGCAATTCGACCACTTTCAATTTTGCGAACTGCAAAATGCAGGAAGGCGGCATTCAATTCACCGTTACGGCAAAGGCGTACGGATACGCCGATTCCGTCGCGACGACGTTCGTATATAACAATATGCTCGGCAAAGTGACGGGCTATTATCTGGACGAAGAAACGGACACTCTCCTTTGGGACGGCGTGGAAAACGCCGCGAGTTACGTCGTGAGCGTAAACGGCGGCACTCCCGTCGACATCGGAAACAAAACGAGTTTCAGTTTAAAGAACTATTCGGGGAACATCGCCGTGAGCGTCTATGCAAAGACGAGCGGTTATAATTCCCCCGACGCCACTACCTATTCCTATACAAAATCCATTTTGGCCACCCCTTCCTCTATCGCCATCGTCGGCGATACCCTCCGCTGGAATGCCGTCGAAGGCGCCTCTTCCTACGAAGTGCAGATCGGCAGTCAAATCTTCAAGGTGAACGGCACCTCGTACGATCTCTCTGCGGAAGGCACGGGAATCGAATGGACGGAAGGCGGAGATTATCAGATTTCCGTGAGAGCTCTCGCCGCGAATACCGCAAACGACTCCCTTTGGAGCGACGAACTCGACGCGCGCTATTATGCCCTCTATCAAAGCATGACTTATAATCGCAACACCGTTTTCTGGCGCGCGGTGATCGGTGCGACGAAATACGAGGTCAAAGTCAATGACGGCGCCGCCGTCAGCGTCACCGACGGCTCCACTTCCGCTTTCGTCGAACTTACACAGGGCGGCTATAACACCATTTCCGTCCGCTTCTTCGACGGCGAAACCGCCGGCGAGTGGGTAACGTTGGAAGTTTACGCCTATACGATCACCTTGGATTCCCGCGGAGGAAGCGCGGTCGGCAATCTGTATAAAGCGGTGGGCGACGTAATGACTTTCCCCGATCCTCCCACGAGAGCCGGCTACGATTTCGCGGGCTGGTACAACATTCCCGGCGGCGCGGAAGCAAACGGCGCGGAATACGAGAATGAATATTTCGCGGGGAACGGAAACGTCACCCTGTACGCGTATTGGGCGCCGAAGGTCTATACGGTCACTCTGAATTACGGCGATTATGCGGCCGACGATTCCGTGACGAGCGCGGAAGTCACCTACAACAAGAAATACAGACTGCCCGTTCCCGTCATCACCGACGGACGAAAAGTGTTTAAGGGCTGGTGTTCCTCCGCAAACGGCGTCGGTCCTTATACGAACGAAAAGGGCGAAAGCATCGGTTCGTGGGTAAATACCGACAACGATATCACTCTGTACGCCTTTTATGTAGACGGTCTGGAATACGTCGAATCGGGCAACGCCTACGTCGTGAGAGCGGGCGACAGCATCTCTCAAATTACAAACCTGTATATTCCCAAAGAGTACAACGGCAAACCCGTAACGGACATTACGACGGGCGCTTTTAAAGGCTGCACCTCTCTTGTTACGGTCAGCATTCCCAATACGATCGTTTCCATAGACGAATCGTCTTTTGAAGGCTGCACAAAAATCCAATCCTTCACCGTCCGCGACGAGGGTTCTCTCGAGCCCAAATATTCTTCTCTCGAAGGCACGCTGGTCGGAAAAGACCGCGACGGCAGTATAAGCATCATCGCCATTCCTTTGGCTACGACGGGCGCCTATACGGTTCCTTCGGGCGTTCAAAAAATCCCTCAAAACGCATTCAAATCGATGTCGGGACTTACAGAAGTTTATATTTCCACATCTGTCACCAAAATCGAACAGTATGCGTTCGTCAGTTGCTCGAAACTCACACAAATCACTTTCCTGGAACCTGCGGAAGGAGAAACTGCAGATAATCTGACGCTGAATATCGAATTTATCGGTACGGGCTGCACGAAAATTACCACGATCAATCTGCCCGCTCGTCTTAATGAGTTTGCGAAATACGATAGCCAGTCGGATCTGACGATCTCCGAAGCTTTCGTGAAACTCACAAAGCTTGAAAATATTAATGTCACGGGGGGCAATTATCGCTACTATTCCTCGATCGACGGCGTATTGTGTAACGCGAGCGGCGGCAGAACGGGCGACACGATCCTTTATTGCCCGATCGGAAAAACGGGCGAATACGTCGTCCCCACCCAAATCACAAAAATTGCGGATAGGGCCTTCGCGGGTACCATTTCGACTTCGACCACACAGCCCTCCTCAGGCTATAACGGACTTACGAAGCTCGTATTCCACAGCGGTATGTCTTCCATCGGCGAAATGGCGTTCTATAATAACCGCAAAGTAACCGAAATCGTCTTTGAAGCCTCTACCGCCCCGCTCGGGCTTTCGATCGGCAACCAGGCGTTCTATTGGTGTACTCTCGCAAAAACGATCACTTTTGAGGAAGAAGGCTCGCTCAAATCCCGCCAGATTTCCGCAGAAGAAAGCGAAACGGGCGAAGCTTACACGCAGTACTATTTCGAATATACCAAGAGCTGCGGCGTTAAAAGTATCGGCGAAGACGCTTTTTATGGCTGCAAAGAAACAAAACTCCTTCTTCCTTCCACTCTCTTAACGATCGAGGACAATGCATTCCGCGCCAATACGTCGCTTGTCAATCTCGATTTCAGTCACATCAGTCCCACGCTTGAATTCGGCGATATGGTATTCAACGGCTGCACAGGACTTACGAATATAGAAATCACCGAAAATGTCGGATATGTGTCTTTCGCCTCGGTGTTCTATAAATGCACCTCGCTTGCCACCATCCGGGTCGATTCCAATAGTCCTTACTATTCCACGGATAACTACGGAGTTCTTTATAATAAAAAGAAAACGGCTATCTCTTACTTCCCTGAGGGCTATACCGGGGATTATGTTATTCCCGATACGGTTATCACCATCGGGGGCGCCGTATTCCAAGGCAAAACGAATCTTAAAAAGATCAATATTCCCAAGAGCGTCGAAAGCATCGGTGTGAGCGCGTTTGAAGGCTGTTCACAGTTGCAAGAACTCATCTTCGATATGTCGGGCGGCAATGCTCTTGCCATCGGCGATAACGCTTTCTATAACTGCGCACTTCTTGCCTCGGAAATCACGCTTCCTTCCCGCACGAAATCGATCGGGAATAATGCATTCTACGGAACAAAAATCACCGCGATCACTTTGAACGAAGGTCTGGAAGAAATCGGCGATACGGCTTTCAAAAATATTACGACTCTTCGCTCCGTCGTCATTCCCAGCACAGTGAAAAAGATCGGAACGGAAGCTTTTTACGGTTGCAATGGACTCACCTCTCTTACTTTCACCCCTACGGCAAAAGCCGCGGAATCGGTTTCTCTTTATGTTGCCGAGTCGACATTCTATGGATGCGCAGCCCTTACCAAAGTGATCCTTCCCGAACGTCTTCAATATATTTCCGACAATATGTTCTACGGGTGCAGTGCGTTGAAGACTATTACGATTCCCACTACGGTCGGCAACGATACCGTCGACGGCGTATTCCAGTACGGCGTAGGAGTCCAGGCATTTTATAATTGTTCTTTGCTTTCCGATATTACTTTTACAAAACTCTCCGAGATTTATACCGCGACAGAAATAGAAGAAATAACCGCGCGTCCTTTGTCTTTCGGCGATAAGGCGTTCTATGACTGTACTTCTTTGACCGAACTCAACCTTCCCAACCGTATTGCGGCGGCGGGGCAGGCAATTCCCAAAGGGCTGAACGACAAGGTGACGAACTATTCCGGCTACGACGTATTTGCCTATACGACTAATTCGACCTACGGAGCGTACGCATACAGCGGCGTCTTTATCGGAACTTCTTCGTCGTCAATCACAAACTATACCTCCTTGCAACGTATCAATGTGGAAGAGGGCGGAGATTTTGCCTCTTACGACGGCGTATTGTATACCGCAGGGTTGAGCAAAGTGGTATTCTGCCCGCAGGCAAGACAAGGAACGGTAGAAATCGCATACCAGGCGGAAACGTTCGTTCCTTGTGCGTTCCGTTTCTGCACAAACGTTGAAAGCGTCGTTTTCCAAGCCACTCCCGACGGAACAGCGGAAACAGATTTTTATCTTGCCGACGCATATCCCATCAATAAGAGCAATACCAGCGACGGTTCATTAAACAGCTATACCTATTCGACGGAAGCATTTATTTCCTGTACCAATCTCCAAAGCGTCGTATTCCCGAAACGGCTCACTTCGATCGGCGCCTATGCACTCTATTCTTACCGTTCAAGTTCTTCTACAAGTTACGCAAACGGCTTCATTCATATTTCTTTTGCGGAAGGTTGCAGACTGACGACGATCGGAGACGGCGCGTTCCAAAACACATATATCGAATCCTTTGCCATGCCTTCTAATGTGACGACGATAGGCAAAGAACCGTTCAAGGGCTGCGATGCACTCACGACGTTGAATGTTTCCGAATCTACGGATGCCACAATGCTCACAGAGCTCATTATCGGCGCGACAGCCATAGAAACAGTTATTATTCCAGTAGCAAACCAATCCATTAAAGACGAAAACGGTGTTATATACAGCTATGATAACACTATCCTCGTTGTCGCCCTTCCCAAAATGCAGGCAGCCGAACTTATCATCCCCGCTACGGTTACAACAATTTCGGCGAACGCATTTGCGAGTACTACGACGCTTAAAAAAGTTTCTTTTGCCGCCGGCACGGAATCTCTTACGATCGCCGACAACGTATTTGCGGGCTGTAACCTTGAATCTATCGTTTTGCCTGCTCGCTTAACTGAAATGGGTCCCTACATTTTCGATGGCTGTACTTTGTTGAATTCCGTTACATTTGAAAACGGCTTTAAATGCGCGATTTCGGATTATGCGTTCCAAAACTGTACGGCGCTCGAATCAATCCAAATCCCCGCCAACGTCCTTGCAATCGGCGCGTATGCGTTCAGTGGTTGCGGCAATCTCGCCACGATTTCCTTTGCGGAAAACAGTCAGATGAAGTCAATCGGCGTCCGTGCGTTCCAAAACTGTACGGCGCTTACGGAAATTACGCTTCCGATTACGGTTAATTCGCTCGGTGCGGAGGATTATACCGGCAGCAGCGCGGGATATTACACGACGGATACCTATACTTTCATGGGGTGCACCAGTCTTGAAACGGCGACCCTTTCCGACAATCTTACCATGATCGGCGGCTATACTTTCCAGAACTGTTCGAGTCTTAAAACGGTGAAACTTCCTTCCAATCTCGAAGTGATGGGACGTCTTGTTTTTTCCGGCTGTGAGGCATTGACCACAGTGAATTACGGCAGTGAGGACGCTTCTTGGACTCCTGCATGGAGAGCAATCGGAAACAGCGCTTTTAACGGTTGTTCTTCGTTAACTTCCATAGCGCTCCCCTCGTCTTTGAAAGAAGCGGGTACCTACGTTTTTGCGAATTGTACTTCACTGGCAGAGGTAACGTATAACGGGGTTATGGCTGTCAGTAACTATATGTTCCAAAACTGCACGAATCTTACGACGGTGACGTTCGGTTCTTCCGCAAACTTTACGACAATCGGGAACTATGCTTTCCAAAATTGCGAGAGTCTGACGGAAATTAGTCTGCCTAAATCCTGTATCACGGTAGGAAATTACGCTTTCGACGGCTGTGCTGATCTCCGCTCCTTCTCCTATACCGGCGAAGGCTCCGGAGAAGGTTTTATAGGAACATACGCTTTCCAAAACTGCATCTCGCTCAAAGACGTGACGATAAACGAAAATACGACGGCGTTGAAAGCGGTGTTGAACTTTGCATTCAAAAACTGTACGGCGCTTGAATCGCTTTCTATGCCCGACTCCGTAATAAGTATAATAGGGTCCTCTTATCCTTATACCAGCACCCTTTCCCTCACGACAAATTCTTATATTTTCGACGGCTGCACCTCACTGAAAAGCGTGAAACTTTCCGCAAACATCGAATGGCTCGGCTATCGAATCTTTAACAATTGCACAAATCTTACAACCGTTGATTTCGGAGAAAATTCGAGGTTAACTACGATCGGCAATTATGCGTTCTTTAATTGCACAGGACTTAAAACGATCAATCTTCCCGCTTCTCTTGAACTCATCGGAGGCGACGCTTTTACCGGATGTACGTCGCTGAGTTCCGTCAATTTCGCTGAAAACAGCGTATTGAAGCATATTCTCTATTATGCTTTCGACGGCTGTAGTTCGCTGCGCGATATTGTTCTTCCGGCTTCGCTGCAAACCCTTGGCGGAAGTTCTTTGGATTTCAACAAATATCCGGTTTCGGAAACCTCCACCGGATACATCTTCCGCAACTGTACCTCCCTGAAATCAATTACTTTTCCCGACAACATCACGACGATTCCGACTTATTGCTTCACAGGATGTACGGCTCTCGAAACAGTCAATTTTAATAACGTCACCGCTATCGGAAATTATGCGTTCAACGGCTGCGGAAAACTCGGTTCGACAGGCGCCGTGGATATCAGTAAGGTTCAAAGCATCGGGAATTATGCTTTCAGAAATTGCCTTTCTCTTCAAAAGGTGCTGATAGATTCTATTCGTTCGATCGGACTCGGAGCGTTTAACGGGACCCAGTTTGAACTCGTCCCCGCCGACGGCAGCGCTGTTAATGCCAAAGACGGAATGATCTATACGTCGGAAGAATTTATCTTCTATGTCGGCGAAGCGGAGGAAATTACGCTTCCTTCGGGAATCAAAACGATCAACGCCGGTGCATTCATGAATAACGCCACCTTGAAAAAGATCGTTTTGCCCGCAACGGCAGAAACAATCGGTGCAAATGCTTTTTATAACTGCACACTCCTTCAGACGATTAATCTCGAAAACGTGACGAGTATCGGCGCCTATGCTTTTTACGGATGTGAATCTCTTAACGCTGCGGCAAACGCGACATTCGATATTTCCAAGACGACCGAAATCGGATCGTACGCCTTTTACGGCTGCGACGCGCTCACAGCTCCCGTCAACGCAGGCAGCGCCGCTTCCGTCGGCGACTATGCGTTCTACGCCGTCCCTCTCGCTTCTATTGAGCTTTCGTCTGTCGAATCGATTCGTATCTATGCCTTTGCGGAATGTCCAAATCTCGTTTCCGTCGATTTCGGTACAAAATTAACCGACATTCGCTGGCATGCGTTTGAGAATTGCACCTCTTTGACAGAAGTTGCTTTGCCCGATTCGTTGACTTTATTCGGCGGAACAAACAGCGCCTCTTCGTCTTCCGTCACCTCAAACGGATATATCTTTGCGGGCTGCACCTCGCTCACGAAGGCGACGTTCGGAAATTCTTTGTCCCAGCTCGGCACCTATAATTTCTATGGCTGTACAAAACTCGAATCGGTTGAACTCGGCGGCATAACTCAAATCGGTACATCTTGTTTCGAAGGATGCACGGCACTTAAAACCATCAAACTCGATGCCGTTACGGAACTTAGAAAAGAATGTTTCAAAGACTGTACTTCTTTGGAAGAAGTCAACCTCCTTTCCTTCGTAGGTACCAGTTCTTACAGTACAAGTTACATCGGACAATTCAGCGGTTGCACGGCACTTACGAAAGCGGATATGCCTTTGGGAGAACGTATTGCGGGAAGTATGTTTAAAAACTGCGAATCGCTTACTGCAGTTTCCGGCAATACAGTGAAATATGTTTACGCCAATGCTTTTGAGGGCACACAAATTACTTCGTTCGATTTTTCTTCCGTTACGAACATCTCCGCAAGCGCATTCCGGGATACGCCTCTTGCCGGCGAATTGAACCTGCCTTTGGCGACAAGTATAGGAGCAAGCGCGTTCCAAGGCTGCACGGGGTTAACTTCGGCTGTTCTTACAAAAACGACCACTCTTTCCGCCTATGCTTTTGCGGACTGCACGGAACTTACCAAGGTCACTCTCGACGTATTCCTCGGTAGCGGCTCTTACATTACAAGTACGTCTTATATGGGACAATTCAGCGGTTGTACGAAGCTCGAAACAATACAGCTGCCGAAGGCAAAGTACATCGCAAGTTATATGTTCGAAGGGTGTACGGCTCTTGCCGACGTCGACCTTACGAACAATACCGTGCTCCAAGGTATCGGCGAACACGCGTTCGACGGATGTGCCTCTTTGCTGGAATTGGATTTCTCGAACGTGAAACTTTACCAGACTTCTTACTATGCCTATGACGGTATCGGCGATTATGCGTTTGCCAATTGTCCCGCTCTTACGGCGGTGACGGTAAAAACCGTCGGTAATTTAGGCGAAAATATCTTCGAGGGAAGTCCCAAAGCACAACTCGTTTGGGACGGAAGCGCGACGACGATCACCGAAGATGCGATTTACAATAAGACAACCAAAGTATTCATCAAATACTTAGGCTCCGCCTCTTCCTATCAGATTCCCGACGGGCTGACGATTGTCGGCGCGGACGCGTTCCGAGGAAACACCACGTTGCAATCGGTGGATCTCAACGGCGTAACCAGACTCTCCGATTACTCTTTTGCCGACTGTACGGCATTAAAGTCGATTGACCTGCCTAACCTTTCCACAACAGCCAGCTATCAGGGAACTTATACGTTTTCAAATTGTACCGCTCTTACCAGTGTTACCTTCCCGGCAAAAGTCACTAACGTCAACACGGGATTGTTCCAAGGCTGTACGGCACTTAAAACTTTCGACTTTTCGGCAATCACCACGATTAAAGACCACGCATTCGAAGGTTCGGGATTGACGGGCGAGTTGCTTCTTCCCAAAGTGACCACCCTGAACGCCAGAGCGTTTGCAGGCTGTGCGGGAATCGAAAAGATAACTCTTCCCGTTTACAGCGGCGCTCAGGAATCTTCCGGCTATAATGCCTCCTATACCGAAATATTTGAAGGCTGTACGGCTTTGCGGGAAGTATCTCTGCCTAAGTCGCAGTCCGTCGGATCGAGTATGTTCGCAAACTGTCAGAATCTTACCGTCGTAAGCGCTCCTAATGCGAAATATGTTTACAACTATGCATTCAAAGATTGTATAAAGCTCAGCGACACGACATTCGGCATCGTATCCAGTATTTACGGAAGCGCGTTCGAAAACTGCGCCGCTCTCACTTCCTTCGATTTCAGCAGCGTTAAAAATATATATGTCTACGCATTCCGAAATACCGGACTCGTTGCGGCGGATATGCCGGAGTTGACATCTCTCTACGGAGAAGCGTTTGCAAATTGTACAAAGCTCCGGATAGTGAATGCACCGAAACTTGAACTCGGCTCCTCCGATAATTACAATAATCCCGACTATACGACTTCGTCCTATTACTTTGAAAGTTACGTCAGAATGTTCGCGGGATGTACTGCTCTCGAATCGGTTTCCATGAATATCAACTTGAGATGTGCATACGGAATGTTCGAAGGATGTACGAGCCTCAAAACAGTCTACTGTCCGCTTATGGAAATTGTTTGGGAAAAGGCTTTCGACGGCTGTTCGGCTCTTACGTCGTTTGACTTCGGTACAGTCGAAAAGGTATACGCAAACAGCTTCCGGGGCTGCACGAGCATTCAGTCCGCTACGCTTACGAATCTCAGCTACATCGTCAGCAACGCCTTCTCGGGATGGACCGAGGAACAGAGTATCTTTATTCCCACTTTCAAATGGAGCGCTCTTTCGGAGGCATTCAAAGAGAATTGGACGGAAACCTGTAAAGCGGTTACTACTTGGGCAAGCGAAAGCGACGATTAAGCTTAGCTTATAGTTCGCCTTTTAACAAAGAATCGATGCCGACGATACGTCGGCATCGATTTCAACGCTCCCGATATGGGCTTTGCAGAGAAAGCCGCAAACCATGTATCCAAAAAACTTTATAGCGGGGAAGACAGCATTTTGTTTTTTCCCCGCTATAAAAGTTGTTGATTGTTATTTATTTTGCTTTATTTCCCTTTATAATAAGTTTTTTTTATATCCTCTATAAAAAAACTTTACAATCAATATTGGATTTTAGCAAACTTTTATTTGACTTAAAGAATATATTATGATAAAATAATACAAATATATAACTCTACATTTTTCTATGCGAAAAAATACCAAAAAATGTAAAAAGTTGTAATCGTTCCGCAATGGGAGCGAAAGGAGGTTATATTTCATGGAAGCAAAACAGATCTTGGAAACCTACTACAAGAGATTACGGCGTGAAAGCGTGCTCAAAGCCTTCATTTCAGGCGGGAGTATCGCGCTTTTTTGTATGTTTGTAGCCGCGTTCGTCACTTGGTTTACTCCGATCAACGGCGTATGGGTGGCACTCGTCGTTTTTGCGGGTGTACTCGCTTTGACGGTTCCTTTGTTTTATTTTAAAAAGTATCGTCCTCAGCTTAAAGCCGTTGCAAAACGACTCGACGCGCTCGGACTCGACGAGAAAATTCTCACCATGACCGAATTGGAAGGCGACGATTCGCTTATTGCGACCTATCAGCGCAATTCGGCTTTGGAAGCGCTCCGCACCGTGAAGAGCACCACTTTGAAGTTTGCTGTTTCGGGACTCAGTATCGCGGCGCTCATCGTGTCCTTCGTATTCGGCACGACGATGACTACCGTGAATGCGCTCAGTAACAACGGCACTATTCCGGACGGTCAAGGTATCGTTGACAACGTTATCCCCACACCCAAGCAGGAAAAATATTATATCGTTAAATACGAACTCATCTATATCGATCAATACGGATATATACTCGAAAATGAATTCGGCTGCGAATTCTTAGGAAACGACGAACAGGTCGTACCCATAGGCGGCAATGCGGAAGCAATCGATATCAGCGTAGAGTCCGAGCCTCTTCCCGATAAAGATCAGGAATATGTTTGGGGATTTTATGGGTGGTATGGTGCCATCGATATGAAAGAAACCGCAGACGGTTTGATGGGAGATTTCACAAAAGAGCCTATTTCCACTTCACCTTACAGACAAGATATGAACATTACGCTCGCCGACAGTCTGGCAGCGGGCGCGGAAATTACCATCGATGAAGAGGGCTACTATGTAATTAACTATCGCGCCGTATGTATTAAAGCTCCCGTGGGAGAAGGCGAAGGAGAAGGCGACCCCTCAGACGGAGAACCTTCGGACGCGCCTCCGAGCGATGAAAGCGACGATCCTTCCGATCCAGACGACGGCGAAGATCCCGGCGATGGCACCGGCGGCGGCGACAGAGATAACAAGGGCAGCACGGCTGTCGACGGCGATCAGTATTACGGCGATCGTATGGCTGAATACCTCGAAATGTATCAGTCTTATATCGCTTCCGGCGCCGAGGTTCCCTCTTATCTTCAAGCGATTATAGACGCTTACTACGGCTCTCTCAGCTGATTCTTCTCTAAAATTCAAAATAAGGATACAAAAAACACTTTAAAGATTTCCAGATATAAAGCGAGGCAAAACAAGTTATGATTACAGAGGAAAGTATTCTTCAATTCAGCAAACAATGCGAAAATATTTTTACGCAGATCCGCCGCGACGTCATCGGACAGCAGGAAGTCGTCGAAGGAACCGTCATTGCCATGATTGCAGGCGGCAACGTACTGCTCGAAGGCGTCCCCGGAGTCGGTAAGACCAGATTGGTACGTACCTTGGGACGCGTGTTCAGTCTTCCCTTTTCGCGTATTCAGTTTACGCCCGACCTCATGCCCGCGGACGTTACGGGTACCAACATCATCGTAAAGGACGACAACGGCAACTCCAAATTCCAGTTCCAGCCCGGTCCTATTTTCAGCAATATTATTCTTGCCGATGAAATCAACCGTGCCACGCCGAAAACGCAGTCCGCGCTTCTTGAAGCGATGCAGGAACATACGGTGACGGTGATGGGCGTATCCAGAAAAATGAACGAACCTTTCTTTGTCCTCGCTACGCAAAACCCCGTCGAACAAGACGGTACCTATCCCCTGCCCGAGGCGCAGATGGACCGTTTTATGTTCAAACTCTTAGTGCCTAATCCCAAACTTGACGAGCTTCTCGATATCGTCAACATGACTCAGAAAACGATGGCCGAAGTTGCGGACGCCGCCTGTACGGGCGAACAGCTCCTGATGATGCGCGAAACGGCGAACGCCATTCCCGTCGCGGACGAGGTGATGAAATACGCCATGACTCTCTGTTCCGCAACTCATGCGGACAGCGAATACGCCTCGGAAGCGGCGAAAAAGTACGTCCGCCTCGGCGCCAGCCCTCGTGCAGGCCAGGCTCTTATCTCCGCCGCAAAAGTAAAAGCTCTTATGAAAGGACGTTTCAACGTAGCTTATTGCGACATAAACGAGCTTGCGGCCCCCGTTCTCCGTCACCGTATGAAGATGAACTTCGAAGCAATCGCGGAGCGTATGTCCCCCGACGACGTCGTCAAAATGCTCGTCGAGGAAGTCAGCAAGAAATTCGGAATTTCCGTCCAAAAGGAAGCGGCTATCGAAGAAGAAGGAAAGAAAAAGCGTAATTCGGGTAAAAAATAATGAAAGTCTCTTATTTAAACGATGAGTTTTTCAGTCGTTTGGAGACGTCGGTTTTACATTTACGAGCAAATTTAGCGGGATTTTTCGGCGGAAAACACCTTGTCAAGACCTATGGACAGACGGTGGAGTTCGCCGATTATCGTGAATATATGCTCGGAGATGATATTCGTCGTATCGATTGGAATTTGTACAGTCGTTTCGAAAAATACTTTTTAAAGCTTTTCACGGACGAACGTCAGATGCATACGCAGATTTTTCTGGATTGCTCCGCGTCTATGGGAAAGGTAACCCCCTCCAAGGCGGCATATGCCATCGGCTTTGCCGCCGCTCTCGGTTTTTTATCCGTACACAACATGGATAAGCTCTCCTTCCGTCTAATCAAAGAAGACATCGCGGAAAATCCGTTCGGGACAATCGTCGGAAAAACAAGCTTTTTCAGAGCGGTCAGCGAATTTGAGAATATTAAATTCGCGGAAGAATCCGATATTGAAAAGGCAATCACCAGTTGCTCCGACGTCGGAAACAACGACGGACTGACCATCATCATCTCCGATTTCTTTACGGAAAGCGAGTGGAAAAAAGCGGTCGATTATCTTTGCTATAAAAAAAGACAGGTATTGCTTGTTCAGGTGCTTTCGCCCGACGAGCTCGATCCTGCCTATGACGGCCGAGTAAATCTGCTCGACGCGGAAGCGGGAGATATTTCGGATCCGAAAAATATGAAAATGAAAATCACGCGCAGTATGCGCCTCGCATACGACGAAGCTATGCGCGATTTTATCGGCGACATCAAATCGTTCTGTAATTCTCGCGGCGCAAATTTTATTACGGTAAGCAGCGATCAGCCCATTGAAAAGGCGCTTTTCGGCGAATTACTGAAGGTAGGGATAATGGAATGAAATTATTAATCCCTCTTGGGTTACTGGGATTGCTGGCATTAATCATCCTCTTTCTGATTTACATCCTCAAACCCAATTATCAGCAAAAAGCGGTTTCCAGTACTTACATCTGGAAACTCAGTTTGAAGTACAAGAAAAAACGTGTTCCCGTCAGCAGGCTTCGCCACCTGCTTATTTTGCTTTGTCAGGTTTTCATTCTCTGCGGCGCCGCGTTTGTTCTTTCCAATCCCGTCATCGTCCACGGCGACGGCTCCGTGCAGTCCGAAAAGATTTTCGTCATCGACGCTTCGGCGAATATGCTGGCGGCGTCCGACGGAGAAACCCGCTTCCAGCGCGCAGTCGACAAAGTACAAAACGCCGCAAACGAAGCGTTTTCCAATGATGAACTCGTCACGATCATTCAAGCGGGCGAAGAAGCGTCCTTCCTTGTTCAGCGTATTCCGAAAGCTCAAAGCGAGCTGGTTACCCTCCGTCTTTCAGAACTCGTGTGTTCTTATGGTAAAGGCGACATCGACGGAGCAAT
Source organism: uncultured Eubacteriales bacterium (assembly GCA_905209085.1). GTDB lineage: Bacteria > Bacillota > Clostridia > Christensenellales > Borkfalkiaceae > Scatosoma. Next base: position 40,838 of record CAJLRM010000007.1, on the reverse strand, counting down.
GTTGCTCGCCGAAGAAGTGCTCAATGCCAATTCCGATGCGGAGGTCATTCTCTACACCGGTACGGAATACACCAACAAAGGTTTGGTGACTGTGGAAAACGTCGCAATCGAAGGAGAATGGAATATAGCGATTTTGAGCGCAAAGGCGGAGCTCGTCGACAACTTTTATGTATTTACCATTGAAGTAGCCTCCTATGGCGCGGACAAGATGTTCAATGTTTGCGTAGACGTTTCCGATTCCAACGGCAAGGGGTATACGGTTGCCCTACCGACGACGACGGTGCAAACATATAACGGAGAACCGTATAAAATTATTTATTCCGTCGAAACGAGGGAAAACGGCTATAACACTACTTACGTCACGTGTGAGGACGAAGCTAAAACTTATTCGTTTGACTCCGTTCGGGTTTATATTGACGACGCGGACGCTGCGGATAACTATTCGTACGATAATGAGTATTACATATACGGCGGCAATAAGCAAATCATCAAAGTTTTATATTACAGTACACTACCCAACCCCTATGTTGAACAAGCGTTGCAGGCTGTTCAAACCCCCGATCCCAAGAAAGAAAATTCTTGGTTTGACAAGTATGAATTAAAAATTACCGAGGCAAAAAACGACACGCCCGAAATAAAAGGCTACGATATGTATATATTCGAGCATAAGATGCCCTCTGTTTTGCCGACGGACGGAGTGATCTTTATGATCAATCCCGACAACGAGGTAAACGCAGGCTTTACTTTGGGACGGACTGTTAAAATTCCCAATTGGTCCGGCGACGGCGCTACCCTTTCGCCTGGAATCGCTCATCCTATTATGGGATATATCGATGCCACCAATATTCGTTTAACGGAATATACGCAGGTAAATGAGAGTACTCTGACCGACTATGAAGTATTGATGTATTACGAAGGAAATCCCGTTTTTTTTGTAAAGAATGAAACAGATTCTAAAATTGCAGTCCTGCCGTTCAGTTTGAATAACTCTACGCTGGGCATCAGCTTTTATTTTTCTATTCTTATGACGAATTTCTTTCACTACTATTTTCCTGCCGCATTCGAAAACAATGCATACGACGTATACAGCACAGTAACGTTGAATGCCCGTGGCAGCGGATTAACTCTTTTATCACCAGGGGATCAGACAACTTCTTTTGATACGGATTCCGTTTCTTTCGTTGCTTATGAGCCCGGAACCTACACGGTTACACAGACTCTTATTTCCAATGCTTCGCAAACCGAAAAGTTTTATGTGAGAATCGCCTCTTCCCAAAGTAACATCGTCAAGGTGGAAGACGTCTTGACAAATCCGAACGTAGTCAAAAAAGATAAATTCACTTACGACGATTTGTTGGTGTATCTTGCGGCGGCAATTACTGCCCTGTTGTTCATCGAATGGATTTTACAGTCGCGCGAAGGGTTTTAAAGGAGAATTGTCATGCATAATTTTAAAGTAGTTTTTTCTTCTTCTCCTTTTTGGCTGTTATTGCTTATCCCCGCGCTTGCAGCGATTTTAATCCCCTATTTTCTCATTTCAAAAAAGTATAGGCGCAATCGCAATCGAATCGTAGCGATGGTGCTTGAATTTATCGTCATGGTCATGGCGATATTCACGCTTGCGGGGATCAGCTTTACTTACGAAATCTATAATCCCGAAAACGAAATATTGCTCGTCGTGGACGCGTCGTATAGCACAAAAGAAGAAAAGGATCTGAAAGATAATTACGTAAACGACGTCATTTCCGTTACCAATACGCAAGCCTATAAATTGGGAATTATCGTTTTCGGCTTCGATCAGCAATATGCCGTCCCGTTGACAAACGACCTTACAAACGCTTACGATCAATATCTTGCGGCAACACTTGAAGAATCGACTACGCTCGATACATCGGCAACGGATATTTCGTCGGCGCTGACTTATGCCGACAGTCTGCTCGATTATCCCGAGAGCGCAAAGATCGTACTCGTTTCCGACGGCTTGGAAACGGACGAAGCGGCGTCTTCCGTTATTCGCGGCATTGCAGCGAGGGGAGTACGTGTAGACACGGTTTGTACTCAAACATTGAAGGCCGACGGTGAGGTGCAGGTAGTCGATTCTGTTTTACCGGATTATAATGTAGCAGTCGACGAAGTTTTCGATATCACGTTGACAATTCAGAACAATTACCCTACCGCTACCGAGGTTTCCGTAACGATTATTGATAATGACGAAAGCGGTGAACCGACTACTGTTTCCATTTCCGCGAATTCGCGGGATGTAGTTTTGGAGCATTCGTTTACGAGCACAGGATTGCATAGGCTCAACTTTATCGTTTCGGCAGATTCTGATTCACTTTCCCAAAACAATTCCTATTATACTTATACGATCGTCAACGAACACGACAAAATTTTGATTGTGGAAAGTTTCGAAAGTGAGGCGTCTACCCTGAAATCTTTTCTCGAAAATCAAACTTCTTCGGACACAAAGTATCAGGTCACGATCGCCAATGTCCACGATTCGGATTTCCCGACAACACTCGACGAACTCAGACAATACGACGAAATTATACTCAACAACATTGCCAATAAAGATTTTGCCGATGAAGCTTCGAGCGAAAATTTCTTTACGATTCTTTATGATTACGTCTATACGGTCGGCGGCGGGTTATTTACCGTCGGCGGCGGTGAGAACGGTGATCCCGAAACCGCTCATGCCTATGACCGCGCGGATATGCTCGGCTCCCTCTATCAGGAAATGCTGCCCGTGGAGGCAATCAACTATACGCCTCCTTTGGGACTTGTCATCGTCATCGACATTTCCGGCTCTATGAGTTCTTACTTAGACACGGCAAAGCTCGCGGCGCTCAACATCGTGAAAGACGAAACCTGTCTGACAGAGAGAGATTATTGCGGAATCATTACGTTAAGCGAGGATGCCGAAGAAATTATTCAGATGTCCCCTATGACCAAGCAGGACGAAATTATTTCCGCCATCAATTCGATCGAATTGGGCAGTACGACAAATTTCAATCCTTCCATCGTCCGTGCGGGACGCGATTTGAGGAATCTGTATTCGACAAACAAGATTCAAAAAATGCACACGATCGTCATTACCGACGGTGCTGCGGCAGATTATGACAAATATATGGAATCTATCGCCTATTATAATAACTTGGGCGTCACTTATTCCTTTGTTGCGATCAATGCTTCCCCGGAGAGTATGACAAAATTGAACGCCGCAGCAAAAGCGGGCGGCGGTCATGCGATGAACAGTTCGGCGCAGGATTTGACCATCACGCTGAAAAACGATATCCGCGTTCCTGAAATCAAGGATGTGGAACCGGGAGAATTTCTGCCTACTCTCAATTCGAGTTCCTCCTACGCGTCCATCATCAAACAGGAAGAAATGCCTAAGCTCTATGGCTTTTACGGCACAAAAGCGCGTACGAACGCGGAAGTCGTCATGACGAACACCTACGGCGCTCCCATTTACGCGCAGTGGAAATTCGGCGCGGGTATGGTCGGCAGCTTCATGTGCGATCTGAACGGTAACTGGTCCTCCGATTTCATGAGTGATTCTTCCGGTCAAAACCTTCTTCTGTCCATTATAAACAAACTGTTTCCTTCGGGCAATATTCGCGCTCAAAATATTCAGGTTTCTTTGAGAGAGGAAAACTATATCACTCAGCTGAGTATCTATCCCTCCTCCGACCTTAAAAAAGGCGAAACCATGCAGGTGCAGGCGGAAAATCTATCCCTCAATACTTCGACGGTCACTTTGATTCAGCCTTCCCAAGGGGATAATTACAGCCGCGCCACTTTAATTGCAAAAGATGCCGGCATCTATCGGGTGACGGTGCAAAGACTCGACGCAAGCGGTACGGTCATCGATTCCTATACGTTCTACAAAGCCTTCTCTTATTCCGATGAGTACAATATGTTCAACGACACCGACCGAATCGCTTTTATGCAATCGTTGGCGGCTTCGGGAAACGGTACAGCCGTGCAATTGGCTGACGCAGAGGCCTATAAAATTTTCGAAGGGTTCATCACGGGTATAGAAAAGAGTTTTGATCCACGGTATCTGATGATGATTATAGCAATCGTACTCTTCCTTTTGGATATCGCGGTGCGCAAATTCAAGTTCAAATGGATACATGAGCTTATACGCGAACACAAAGAGAAAAAACAAGAAGAAGAACAGAATTGAGATTAAAAAACCGAAAGATTATCGACTTCATACGGATTCGTCCCCCTGTTCTTTCGGTTCATAAAAGTGCTTTTAAGAACTTGGTAACTGTTTCCAAGGAGAATGTTATGAAAAAAATAAGATGGGTTCTGCTTTCCATATTGACTGTGTGCTGCATGACCATATTAACGGCCTGCGGCGGACCTCTCGCTGCATCTACTTCCGAAAACAGCATTGATTCTACTAGTAAAACCGATTCTGATTCTACTTCTGAAAAGACCTCTGATTCTGTCAGTGACACCAGCTCCGATTCCACTTCCGCAACGAGCTCTGATTCTGTTATGGAACACGACAAAATTTTGATTGTGGAAAGTATCGAAAGCGAGGGCTCTACCCTGAAATCTTTTCTCGAAAATCAAACTTCTTCCGACACAAAGTATCAGGTCACGATCGCCAATGTCCACGATTCGGATTTCCCGACAACACTCGACGAACTCAGACAATACGACGAAATTATACTCAACAACATTGCCAATAAAGATTTTGCCGATGAAGCTTCGAGCGAAAATTTCTTTACGATTCTTTATGATTACGTCTATACGGTCGGCGGCGGGTTATTTACCGTCGGCGGCGGTGAGAACGGTGATCCCGAAACCGCTCATGCCTATGACCGCGCGGATATGCTCGGCTCCCTCTATCAGGAAATGCTGCCCGTGGAGGCAATCAACTATACGCCTCCTTTGGGACTTGTCATCGTCATCGACGTTTCCGGATCTATGAGTTCTTACTTAGAAACGGCAAGACTCGCAGTACTCGATATTGTAAAAGACGAAACCTGTCTGACAGAGAGAGATTATTGCGGCATCATTACGTTAAGCGAGGATGCCGATGAGATTATTCAGATGTCCCCTATGACTCAGAAAGATGAAATTATTTCCGCCCTCAATTCGATTGAATTGGGCGGCATGACGAATTTCAATCCTTCCATCGTCCGTGCGGGACGAGATTTGAGGAATCTATATTCGACAAATAAGATCCAGAAAATGCACACGATCGTCATTACCGACGGTGCCGCGGCAGATTACGAAAAATATATGGAGTCTATCGCCTATTATAATAACTTGGGCGTCACTTATTCCTTTATTGCGATCAATGCTTCAAACCAGGAGATGGTAAAGTTAAAAGCCGCTGCAAAAGCGGGCGGCGGTTATGCGATCAATAGCTCGGCTCGAGATTTGACTATCATGCTGAAAAACGATATCCGCGTTCCCGAAATCAAGGATGTGGAACCGGGAGAATTTGTACCTACTCTCAATTCGAGTTCTTCCTACGCGTCCATCATCAAACAGGAAGAAATGCCTAAGCTCTATGGCTTTTACGGCACAAAAGCGCGTACGAACGCGGAAGTCGTCATGACGAACACCTACGGCGCTCCCATTTACGCGCAGTGGAAATTCGGCGCGGGCATGGTCGGCAGCTTCATGTGCGATCTAAACGGCAACTGGTCCTCTGATTTCATGAGTGATTCTTCCGGCCAAAACCTCCTTCTGTCCATTATAAACAAACTGTTTCCTTCGGGCAATATTCGCCCATAAAATATTCAGGTTTCTTTGAGAGCGGTGCGCAAATTCAAGTTCAAATGGATACATGAGTTTATACGCGAACACAAAGAGAAAAAACAAGAAAAAGAACAGAATTGCGATTAAAAAGCCGAAAGATTATCGACTTCATACGGATTCGTCCCCCTGTTCTTTCGGTTCATAAAAGTGCTTTTAAGAACTTGGTAACTGTTTCCAAGGAGAATGTTATGAAAAAAATAAGATGGGTTCTGCTTTCCATACTGATCGTGTGCTGTACGGCAATATTAGCTGCCTGCGGCGCCGCGCTCGCCGCCCCCACGAACGTTACGATTATCGACTCTACCCTATCGTGGATACCCGTAACAAACGCGACAAATTATATCATAGAGATTAGCGGTCAGCCCCAACCTTACCTTACCAGTAAAACAACCTATTCCCTTTCCTTTTTGGAAGAAGGAGAATATACTGTCAAGATAAAAGCAAACGACGCGACGGGCGCTCACCGCGAATCCAAATGGTCAAAGCCTGTCAGCTTTACAAAAGAATACGAAAGCGGCATGGTATATACGCTGATCAACGGAAATACCGAATATGAAATAACGGACATTGGAAAAGCAAGCGGAAATATTATTATCGAGGATGTCTACCGCGGCAAGCCTGTAACAAGAATTGCAGCTCGTGCTTTTTATAGTAAAGCGTTAGTCAAAAGCGTAACAATCGGCAACAATGTTACCTCTATCGGCGATTTCGCTTTCAGCGGCTGTTCTTATCTCGCCTCCGTAACGATCCCCGAGAGCGTGACGAGTATCGGCGTCAATGCGTTTCAGTCCTGTCGCGCACTCACGAACGTCAAACTTCCTTCCAAGCTCACGAAATTAAACGATTATGTGTTTCGTTCCTGTAAACAGTTACAGTCGATCGATCTTGCCAACGTTACCTCTATCGGCATCTCTGCTCTCGAAGAATGCGACGCTCTGACGTCCGTCAAAATCCCCGATACCGTGCGCTCCGTCGGAGAAAGAGCGTTTGCTTATTGCGATGTTTTAGATAACGTACAAATCGGTTCCAACGTAACTACGCTCGGGGATTCGGCATTTTTTAAATGCAACAGCTTAACTACTGTAACGGGCGGCGAGGCCGTGCAGTCGATCGGAAACAGTTGTTTTGAAGGCTGCACGCAAATGACAAATATTGTTTTTACCGACGAGTTGACTTCTATCGGTAATAAGGCGTTTAACGGCTGCACGAATCTCAGCGAGGTTATCATCGGCGGAAACGTTGCCTCTATCGGCGAATCCGCATTCGACGGCACGCTGATTTCCACTGTTACGGATAATAATCTGATCTATGTGGATAACTGGATCGTCGGCGCTTCGAAAGATATTAAAACTATCGTATTCAAGGAAGGCACCGTCGGGATCGGCGGCCATGCCTTCGATGGCTGCACCGAACTTGTACGAGTGGAAAATATGCCCTCTACTTTAAGATATATCGGGGATTATGCTTTCAGAGGATGCAAGAAACTCACCAATCTGATTATAGGCGACTCGGTCGTATCGATCGGCAGATACGCGTTTGCGAACTGCGAAGTTCTCGGAAGAGGCACCGTATCTTTTGGCAAATCTCTTGAAACGATCGGTAGCTACGCTTTTTATAATTGTCCGGATTTCGGAAATACGGCATATGGAAAAATAACCCTTCCCGATACCGTTCGTTCCATCGGAACTTGGAGTTTCTGCAAAACATATCTTTGGAATAATACACCGGAGGGCAGTGCGGTATACGTAGGAAATTGGGTCGTCGGTTTCATCAACAATTCGGACGGCGCCGAGAGCAGTGTGATTCTGGAAAGCGGGACGAGAGGGATCTCTAACTATGCTTTCTATAAGAGCACTACACTGATGGGAATCAGTATCGCGGGTTCCGTCCGATACATCGGGGAATGGGCTTTTGCCGACTGTTCCGCACTCAGTCTTGTCAGCATTTCGGTCAGCTATTTGACGGAAATCGGCGCCAATGCGTTCAGAAATTGCGGGGACTTACAAAGTTTCAATATCCCCAACGGCGTGCAGACCATCGGCAATTATGCGTTCTATCATAGCGGTATCTTCACCGTCACTATTCCCAAAAACACGACTTCTATCGGCAACTATGCATTCTATGGCTGTACCAACCTTCTCTCCGTGAATTTTGCGGAAAATTCCGCATTGGAGTCCATCGGAAATTTTGCTTTTGCGAATTGTGCTGCTCTTCTCGGGACCCCGGTTTCCGGCGGAGAAATTTCGGCCCTTAAAATTCCCGTCGGCGTTACCTCTATCGGCGAAAAAGCGTTTTACAGATGTTCTTCCTTGACGGGAATAGAGCTTAACGCAAATTTAACCTCGCTGGGAAATCAGGCTTTCAGCGGTTGTTCTTCCCTCAAAGAACTCGTTTTTCCCGATACTCTGACCTACATCGGCGATAAGCTTTGTTACGGAGCCGCGGCTCTTGAAAGGATTACTTTGGGGAATGCGATAAAATCTATCGGGAATTATGCCTTCTCAGGTTGTAAATTGATCAAGGAAATTGAATTGCCCTCCACTTTGGAAAGCATCGGGAACTATGCTTTTAGGGGCTGCACCGGCCTGACGAGCGTTTATCTGAGCGAAAATATACTCTCCATCGGCTCTCACGCCTTTAACGGGTGTAAATACCTGACTCTCTACTGCGAAATGTCCCGGCAGCCTGCCGATTGGGATAGTCGATGGAATTCGGGCTATCGCCCGGTACTTTGGGGCTGCGTCCTCTCTGCGGACGGAAATTATGTGGAATCGTTCGTCGCTTCTGAAAACTGCGTTTCCAATCCTATGGCTAAAAATGGTATTACGGCGCCCGTCCGCGAGGGATACACTTTTGCGGGATGGAAAGCCGTCGTAAACGGAACGCAAGTCACCGTCGTCCTCGACGCCGAAGCCGAAACCGTGCTTCCCGAAGGCACTGTCCGCATCTCCGAGCTTGCAGAAGGAACCGCCGTCATTGCTACGTGGACGGAAGGTTCTGCGGAGGATATCCCCGAGGACCTCCCTTCCGATTCGACGGGCGAATCTACTTCGTCGCCCTCCGCCGTTTAAAATGTGCTCGTAAACATATAGGCGGAAAGAATCTTTGCAACTGTGCTTATAAAAAATCCAATTATGACAAACTATTTGAAAATTTATTTTCGGAGCCTATTTGTGAATTTTTCATGAAAAGAAAAACTGAAAGTAAACCACTTGACGGATAGAAAAATCATCACTGCGATAAGTTTTAAATATCTACTTGCTCTTATACACTTTAATAAGTTATTTTCTTTTCAAGGAGGATCAATAATATAATGAAAAGGCATAAAAGGATCTTGTTGAGCTCACTTGCCGCATTTGCCGCCGCCCTTTTGGGCGCATCGTTTGCAGCTTGCAGCAAAGACGAGCAAATTAAATACACCTTTGTCCTTTACGGAGGCGAAACGGTGACAGTCACGGGAAAAGCCGGCGAGAAAGTCGAATTTCCCGATACTTCCAAAGAAGGATACATATTTAAAGGCTGGTATTTGACCGAAGATTATTCGGGAGAATCTTTCAGCGAAGCGACTTTCAGCGCTGATACCACCTATTATTCAAAATGGGCACAAGGATATGCCATAACGCTCGATTTGGATGGGGGCAGCCTTGAAAATACGGGCGTGTTTTATCTCGAAGAAGGCGCCTCCATCTCGGAGTTCATGCAGTCTTATACGCCCACCAAAGGCGAGTATCAGTTTGGCGGTTGGTATACCGGGGAGGACGAACTTTCCTCTTCCGATACGATGACGACCTCGGGCATTACTCTTACCGCGAAATATAAAGCGGAATACACCCTTAACGTCTATCTCCAAAACGAAGATCTTTCCTCCTATGCCGCCCCGTATGTCTACGAGAGCGGTTACGCGCTGATCGACGAGGATTTCACGACGGATATTGCGGTTTCGAATTACGCCTTAAACGCCGAAAAAAGCGATGAAACAACGGTGCTGATTTCGGGAAACAAGTCGGAAAACGTATTCAGCTACTATTTTGACAGACAGTTCTATACGCTTGTCTATCACGCCAATAACCCCGACGGAAGCACGTCTGAAATTAAACAGGAACAGCATATGAGCGGTTCCTCCTTTGTTCTCGCGGAAAACTCTTTCGAGGTGGGCGACTATCGATTCCTCGGCTGGGCGACTTCGGCGAGCGGAAACTATGCAGACGTCATCAAAACAGAAAGTTATTCCATTACCGCCGATACCATTCTTTACGCCATTTGGGATCAGGGCTATGTCGATATGTTCGGCGGAAAGGATAAAATTTATATCAACTATGCGGATAATACGGCGGTCCTCGTGCGCGGCGGGATTTCTATCGACGGCGTCTACGACGAGATCATCGAATGTTACACTTTTACCGGAACCAACCCGGATGTCGTCCTTACCGCAAAGGTCAACGACGACGGTACGTTCCTGTATTATTCCAATCGTATCGGAGTCTATACGCTCTATACCATGGGGGTAGGACTCAACAGCGAAATTAAAATTACGCTTGACGAGGGAAACGGATGCACCTATACCGATTCTGCCTCGAAAGTTCAAAAATCGGGTACTTATAAGATAAATTCCGACGGAATCTATACAGCCACGCTTACGGATGCGGTGACGGGTGAGGAAACGACGATTCAATTTATCGTCGATACCGTTTCCTCTCAAAAAGTGTTCATGATCCGCGGGGCAGAAGCCGATTACGGTACCCTTCCCTATCAGGGGATTTACTATCCTACGTTGACTTTCAACGGATACGGCTATGCGCTGTATGCGACGAAGACGAATTCCAGTTACTATTACTATATTGCCAATGGCGACGATAAGTTCACCCTCTACGACACGAGCGGAAAAGCAGCGGGCGCCGTTATTCTCGACAATTTTGAACAAGAGGGCGCCGTTCACTTTGGCTTCGAATTCTATTTAAGCGCTTTCGATGCCACCTTTACAAACGGTGACGCCACGCTCACGATGGACGGCAGAAGCACCGCCGTATACGAAAAGGGCAATACGAAACTTACGGGAACATTCAGCTATACCGCCTCTCTTTTCGGCGGATATATCGTCACTGTCACGGTAGGCGACGATAACTACCTCTATCTCGTATCCATTTCCGACGGAACGTTTACCGAAAAAGAAGAAGGTTACGCGGAATACCGTTTTGTCACGGACGCCGGTAAAGTCACCTTCCCCTATCTTACCATCAACGGCGACGGCACGGCAACTTTCTATGAAAAAGACGCGGCGGGAGAAATCAGCCTTATTTCCACGGGTACGATCGAAAAAGCCGCGGACGAAAGCTACCTTTATAAGGTTACGGGAACCGTTGCCGATTGGGCGACAATGAAGGCGACTTCGATGGTGTTCATGCTCGACACCACCTCGACCAATTATGACGTATTTTATCTTCTTTCCTCTTCCGAAGGAGAAGACAACACCACCGATTATACTACCGTTTATACGGCGACAGACGGCTCGAATCTTAAACTTACAAAATATTTCGCTATTTATAGTAAAGCGGACGGTACGGTATTTTCGGGCTTTATAAGTCAAAATACGGGATATATCAGCGTAAGCGACGGTACGACGACCAATTACTTTTCTATAAAAGGCGAAACGTTTGAACAGCTTACCCAAGCGCCTCTCGTCCTGATCATGAGAAAGGACGGTACGGCGAACAGCAACTGTGTCCTGTCCATAGACGGTACGACGATACCCGGAGAGGAAGAAAAGTACACCGCCGTTTATATGGAAACGATCGACGGCGTTACGACGAGTTACGAGGGGTACTATTATCTCTCGGCTACGGTATCGGGATTCGGTTCGAGCGCCTCCGTCTATACGTTCGTCGCGACGGATAAAACCTTTAAATTTACGGTATCGTACACTTCCTCTTCGAGCGCTGTCACCTATTACTTCAATTATTACGAAACCAACGACGTGATAGAGTTTCTGAGCGTCGCGGACAGCTATAACGAAAAGGCCTCTTTCACACTCACGGATAAGCTCGACGGCAACAATTTCGTATTCCTTTACAAACTCGACGATACCGTAACCGAGGGAACCGTTGTTTCCAAGGATATAACCGCGTTCGATAAATACGAAGTCACCATCTATACGTTTACTTCTTTGGACGGCGCGACCAAAATTAAGTTCTCTTTGCGCAAAGGCAACAGCAGCAGTTACTTTGTGGAAAGCGTTGCCGACGCGACTTACACTTCTTTCGACGGCAGCACGCTGACTGTAAACGGCGAAGCGAATATCGCAAGATATACGACCGCTGACGGCACAGAGTACGACAACTATTCCTATTTCGATACGGATAGTCCCGAAGGATATGACCTTTCGATCTTCCTGTATATCGACAACGTGATCCGCTATTTTGACATTGACAGTGCAAACGATATTTTTGAGCTTCGCGGGATAGAAGCGGCCTCTTACCTGACGGTTAAAAATGGCGTCATCGACGGTACGGTCATCACATTGGACGGACACGGTCTGGCTACCGTTACGATAGACGAAACCTCCGCTTCCGGTACTTACACGCTGAATGGCGACGTCTACACGGTGTCGCTGACCGACGGCAAAACTTATATTGGAAAGCTCGGTACCATGTCCTATTCCGGTTCAAAATATAACGCGTTCTATATCCTTGTGGAAACGATCGTCGGCTCTTATCTCAATGAAAGCGATCTGTCCGTTCTCGTGCTCGACAGCACGGGCGGCGCCACGAGATACGATCTCTACGGCGAAGCGGAATCGGGACGCTACATGATCATTAAAGAAGGTCTGTTCTATTATGCGAGCGACGACGGCGACACCTCCTTTGTCTATGCCTATACCTACGAAGACGGCGTCGGCAAAGTTGCTTATGTCGGTTTCGACAAGACCTATTATGCAAGCGATTTCTCTTCTATTGTCTTCACAGAGGAAGGCTATGCAAGCTTTAATTATAAAACAACTTACTATTACAGTTACGATAAAGACAGTCGGAAGATTTCCCTGTATTCGTTTGATCCCGAAAATGAAAACGCTAACCAATATGGCTTCGTGACGGAAGAATTCACGATTACCGGCGACTCGATTGACTATACGGATCTCAACACCTCCGTGTCGAGAACATATAAGGAATTCGACGGTCACTACGTCGAGTTCACCGACGCCGAGGGCAACACTCTCGAATTCCAGCCTACGGGGGCAGCGATCTTCTCTGTACCGGCGACCTATACAACGAAAGACGGAACGACGACGAGCTATACCTTCGTCGTAAATTATCAGGATTATGAAGTCATCAGCTATCTTGCCTATACGGGAATGATTTATCCGAACGGCAGCGTCCTTGGGTATAACGCCACGTATACTCTCGACATTAGCTTAGACTTTGCCGACAAAACGTTTGTGTTTGACAGCTCCGATTACACTTATGGTATTACATTCTACGATTATTACTATCTGTATCTCTATTTTTATTACGGAGCTTCATACAGTAGTTTGTTCGGCGGATATTACGGAGCCCTTCAATTAGTCGGCAACGATTCGGGAGATAAAACGAGCTATACGTTATCGGGCGGCTTCAACTATCTGAAAGACTCGGAAGGAAACGCCGTTACTTTCACGGACGGAACCCTCAGCACGGCAGGCTATTATAACTCAAACTACGGCAACCTGTTCCTCTGCGAATTTACGGGCAGCGATGGCAATACTTATCATTTGAGCTTCTTTATGAATCAATACAACGGGTATTTTAGCTATCTCGTCTACTCGCTGACGCTCGTTACCGATACCCTGGATCTCGGCGACGGTACGCTCATTTACTCGGAACAACTCGTCTATACGATTTTCAATCTTACCAAGTCTACGGACGAAGCCACGGGCGAAGCTACTTATTACGAGGTCGGCGACGAGTATCTCCCCTCTCTCCGCTATAAAGGAGAACTGATTTGTGCTTTCGTCGGCGAAGGGAACGAAGAGAACACTTTGGTGTTTGAGTCCTATCAATATGCGAAAAGCTCCTATAAAACCTATTACTACTATTTCTTGTATACAGTCGACGAAGAAGGATCAATCAACGGAGGGACGGTTTCCAAATACGAAACAACGAAAATCGAAACGGCGAACGGAAATTATGTGTATGCCCTTGCCGACACCGAAAACGGGACGGTTAAAGAAATATACGTAATTACTATCGGCGGCGTGGAGTACGACGTGACATCCTGCGTTGCAAACGAAGACGGAACGTTTACGGTCGTGATTGAAACAGGCTCCTATACGGTCGGGTTTACTACAAACGACGATGGAACGCAGACTGCGACGATTACAAAGATCGAAGCGGCTTAATCCGATACAATAGAGGTTTCAATATAAAAAAGGGAAAACATCTGTTTTCCCTTTTTTACTTATTTCTTTTTATAAAGATCCGATTCCTACATTTCTCAATGGCTCTGAAAGACAGTCTTTTCGCCTTAATTCTTCCCTAATATTTTGAAATTTAGACAAAGGCCGGGAAGAAGCGTACTCTTCGGTTTGATTTTGACAAGGCCCCTATTCCTGCCGCCGTTTCCGTAGGAAACCTATATAACCCCTTGCCTTCTATTTTTTCTCATCGCTCTTTAATCTTTCCACTATTATAGGCTTCTAAAAGGATCTTTAAATCGACGATTTTCTCCCGCATTTCCCTGCCGCGGTCGGTATCCCCCACGCAGAGGCGACGCTCGGCGCGACGGATAATTTCGGCGGTGGAATGCATATCCCGCTCGCTGCGCACGGCTTCCTCCGTCGATACGAACGGCTCATGCGCGATCAGTTTTATCACGCGCGAATCGGAAACGAGCGTATATCCTGCGATTCCCGTTACTTTTTGATACGCCAAAGAAAATCCGCCGTCGATGACGATTACCTTGCCTCCGCAATGTACGGGCGATTCCCCTCTCTTTACCTTTACGGGAACATGACCGTTGATGATATGTCCGTTCTCTTCGTCGATACCGAATTCGCGAAAAATATTCCTCACGGTCTTTTCGTCGTCATATAACCGATAGTAAGCGTTCTTTTCTTCGGCATAACTTTCCCTGTCTTCGATAAAATACCGCTCGAAGGTGGTCATTTTGTCCTTGCCGTATAAAGGAGAGTTTTCATTGGACCAGACAAACCACATCACATCTATTCCATAAGCCCGTTTTTCGGCGTTCGACGCATACCTGCCCCCTCGTATTTGTTCTTCCAGCAAATCGTATAAGGCTTTTCCCGAACATTTTTTTCCCGCAAGCTCCGCGCTTCGAAATTCTCCGTTTTCCTCCAAGGGAACACAGCCGTGATAGAGCAGATTTCCGTTATAGATTCGGTACATACTGCCGTGCGTATAGAGAAAATCCACGTGACGCTGCAATTTTTCACTCCCGCGAAACGCCTCTTTGAGCTTTTTGCAGACCCGCTTTTCCTCCGCAGTCAATTCATAGGGAGAATCGGGATTGACGGTAGGAAAATTTTTGTCCGCAAGGACATAAACTTTTCCGTCTATCTCCACTTTTCCCGCTTCATAATCGATTTTGTCCAAAAAAATCCGTTTTTCCATATGGAACTTGGGACGCCGGTGCGCAAGCTGCCCTTCCAGCTTTAACTGAATGACGGCAATTGCTTTATGTATTTTTGCGGTAAGCTCCGCTTCTCCCGCCTCTTCTTCGGTGAATTCGGGAAAAAATCGCGCGCAGTCGTCGTTCCGATACGTTTCGTCAGCAAATCGCACCAAGGGCACGAGATTGATCCCGTAGCCGTCTTCCAGCGTGGACAGATTTCCATAGCGCGCGCAAATCCGAATTGCGTTGGCTATACAGAGTTCCGAACCGTTGGCAGCCCCCATCCAAGAGATATCGTGATTGCCCCACTCAATATCGACAGAGTGATAGTTTTCGAGCGCGTCCATGACCGTTACCGCGCCCGCTCCTCTGTCGTAAATATCCCCGATAACGTGCAGCCTATCTACGGCAAACCTTTGGGAAAGCCTGCAAAAGGCGGCGATGATAGCTTTTGCGCGTCCGGTAGCGATGATCGCTTGAATGATCTCGTTGTAATACGCTTCTTTGTCGGCGACTTCCGCTTTCTCCGTGAGAAGTTCCTCGATGATATAGCCGAATTCGTCGGGGAGAGCGTCTTTGAGCGTGTTGCGCGAATACTTGGAAGCGACGCGGCGTGTGACTCGAATCAAACGCAGCAATTCCGTCCGACACCATTCGTCGAAATTGCTTTTCCCGCTCTCTTCGATCTCCAATTTTTCTTCCGGATAATAAATGAGCGTCGCCAATTCCCGCTTTTCGTTTTCGCTCAGCGTTTCTCCGAACTCGTCGTCTATCTTTTTGCGGATAGAACCCGAGCCGTTTTTTAAAACGTGCAGAAAGGAAGCGGCTTCGCCATGGATATCGGAAACGAAATGTTCCGTGCCCTTAGGCAGATTGAGAATACTCGAAAGCTTGATGATCTCCAACGCCGCCTTCGCGCTGCTGGGGTATTGGGAAGACAATAATTTTAAATATTTCTCGTCCTGCATAAATTTTTATTTCCTTTTTATAAACTCAAAAAGTCGGCTCCGCCTAAAAAGAAAAAGCCGTATCGGAGTTTCCGAAACGGCTTCTTTTCAGCTTAACCACACAAAATACAGAAACGCTATCACCAATCCGAAAGCGAGAAGAAAGCAAACAAACATAGGCATATATTGAGTGAAAGCCGCTTTATAGATAGCCCTCCGCTCCTGTTTGCTGAGGTTGAGGGAACGAATTTCGTTGTGCTTTTTGCGTTCCGATTTCGACTTATAGCCCGTAATATGTTCGTAATCCATATCGGCAATCGTTCTGCCGTCGTCTACGAATTTTTCTTTCTTCTTTTTCATGCGAGTTCTCCTCGAAAGGCAATCGCCCGCCCTCTTGTTTTTTTAGTCCTGCGAATAGAGATGGCAAGCCACCATGTGGCCGTTTCCGTAATCTTTGAAGACAGGCGCCACTTCCTTGCAGATGTCCATGCAATGACTGCAACGGGTATGAAATTTACATCCCGACGGCGCGTTGATGGGGCTGGGAATATCGCCGCTGAGAATAATGCGCTTCATTTTTATCTTGGGATCGGGCACCGGCACGGCAGAAAACAACGCTTCCGTGTAAGGGTGCATGGGATGCTCGAAAATTTCCGAGGTGGAAGCATATTCCACCAAGCTTCCCAAATACATGACCCCGACAAACTCGGAAATATGCTCGACAACGGACAAATCGTGCGAAATGAAGATATACGTCAGTCCCATATCCTCCTGCATATCTTTCAGGAGGTTGATAATCTGCGCCTGAATGGAAACGTCGAGCGCGGAAACAGGCTCGTCGCAGACGACGAATTTTGGTTTCAAAGCAAGCGCCGTAGCGATACAGATACGCTGGCGCTGACCGCCCGAAAATTCATGCGGATAACGTTCGTAATAGTGATAGGGAAGTCCACATTTTTTCATGACGCCGAGGACATACTCTTTCAGTTCGTTTTTAGGAACCAGCTGATGTTCGGCAACCGCCTCGCCGATGATTTCTCCCACGGGCATACGGGGAGATAAACTCGAATAGGGGTCCTGAAAGATAATCTGCATACTCGGCCGCAGTTTGTTCATTTCCGACGTATTGAGTTTGTTGATATCCTTTTCTTCGAAATAAATCTGACCGCTCGTAGCAGGCTGCAAGCGGAGAATCGTTCTGCCCAAAGTCGTCTTGCCGCAGCCCGATTCGCCCACGATCCCCAACGTCGTCCCTTTTTTAATTTTGAAACTTACGTCGTCCACCGCTTTTAAAAATTTCGTCGGACGCCCGAAAAAGTTTGTTGCTACGGGGAAATACTTTTTAAGATGTCTGATTTCGAGAAGCGCATTCGGATCGGGAGGAGTTTCTGCCGCCGAAGCTACCGTTCCCGACGTCATGGAGAAATCTTTTTTCGTTTCCTCCAATGTTTCTTCCCGTTTTACTTCATTCTCAGTCATGCTTTTCCTCCTTACCGTCCTCGTATAAATAGCAGGCGACGCTATGCGTAGGAGAAACCTGCACAAAATGGGGATATTCTCCCGAACATTTATTGATGCAGCGGTCGCATCTGTCTTTGAAATAACAGAAGTTAGGCATATCGATGGGATTGGGCACCTGACCGGGAATGTTGTAAAGTCTCTCCACTTTACGCTTTACGACGGGTTTGCTCTTTTGCAGACCGATCGTATAGGGATGCAGAGGATTGTCGAAGATCTCTTCCGTGGTACCGCGCTCGATCACGCGCCCCGCGTACATGACGACGACGTAGTCCGCCATTTCCGCGATGACGCCCAAGTCGTGGGTAATCAGCATCACCGATCCGTCGATCTTTTTCTTAATCTCCCGAAGCAGGTCGAGAATCTGCGCCTGAATGGTGACGTCGAGCGCCGTCGTCGGCTCGTCCGCGATGATCAGACGAGGATTACAGGACAGCGCGATGGCGATCATAACGCGCTGGCGCATACCGCCCGAAAGCTCGTGCGGATAACAGCCATAAACGCGCTCGGGAGCGGCGATGCCGACGAGTTGCAGCATCTCCAAACTGCGCGTCTTAGCCTGCTCTTTCGTGCAATCGGGCACGTGCAGAAGAACCATCTCATCCATTTGATACCCGATTTTGAAGACGGGATTCAAACTCGTCATGGGTTCTTGGAAGATCATGGCGATCTTCTCGCCGCGGATTTTGCGCATGGCGTTTATAGGCATCTTGGCAATGTCGTAAGCGGCGTCCCCCGCATTGAAACGGATGGCGCCCTCCACGATCTGTCCCTGAGGTCCCTGAACGAGCTGCATGATCGACAGGCTCGTGACGGATTTTCCGCAGCCCGATTCGCCGACCACGCCCACCGTAGCCCCTTTGGGGATGTCGAACGAAACGCCGTCCACGGCCTTTACGACGCCTGCGTCGGTGAAGAAATACGTATGCAGATTGTCGAATTCGACGATGTTGTTTTCATCGCGCATGGTCGTGAGGTATTCGCTTTCGTCTACATGAGAACGCTTCTTTTTCTTTTCCAAGGCCCGAATGGTGCGGGCGTTGCTCTTTGCGATCGCCCGCGTTTCTTTCCCCGTCAGGTAATGAACGTTTTTCTTGGCTCCTTCCTGAGCCTTTTCTTTTTTTCTCAGCAGCATCTTTTACCTCCTCGACTTGGGATCGAAGGCGTCGCGCAGACCGTCGCCGACGAAGTTAAAGCCGAGAACCGCCAATACGATACATAAGCCCGGAGGTCCCCACAAGTTGAAATAGCGTTGCAAAATTACGGGGTCTTTGATTTCACTGATCATACTCCCCCACGCCGCGTAAGGCTTGGGAACGCCGAGATTCAGATAAGAGAGCGTCGACTCTGTCAGAATGACGCTGCCGAGTCCGAGCGTCATCGTGACAATCAGCTGCGGCATGATATTCGGGATTAAATGACGGAAAATTTTGCGGCGGGTAGATAGTCCTCTCGCCGTCGCGGAAACCATGAACTCCTGTTCGCGCAAGGATAAAATCTGCCCTCGCACGATACGCGCCGTGCCCGTCCAACCGAAGAAGGTCAAAAACGTCATCATGAAATAGATTCGATTCGTCGCCGGCACCTCCAAGGCATCGAGGACCGCGCCGACGATTAAAAGCAGCGGCAAATCGGGCAGGCAGTTGAAAATATCCACAATACGCATGATAATCATATCCACCCAGCCGCCGAAGTAACCCGCCAATCCGCCCAGAAGGACTCCTATGATTACTTCCAAAAACACGACCAGGAAGCTAATAGAGAGCGAGATACGCCCTCCGTACATGATACGCGTCAATACGTCCATGCCGTAAGCATCCGTACCCATCCAATGTTCCGCCGTCGGAAGCGCGTGATCGTCCACGAGTTTCAGACTTTTTTCTATGACGTAAACGGTATAAGTGACCTTTTTGACATTGCCCTGTTCGTCATATATAAAATTGCCGTTTTCATCAACCGCGTCTACTTCATAGTTTATAGCCGTGGCGGTAATGTTGTACCTGTCCGTTTCGTAATCGATCTCTGTTTCTCCCCAGGGAGAAAACAGCGGTCCCAGCCAGGAAAAAAGGAACAGGGCAGCAATCATAACCAGTCCTACGATGGACAATTTGGAGCGGAAGAAACGCTTTAATACCAATCGTCCGGGGCTGAGAGCCTTTACGCTGTCCGAAAGAAATTCAGGCTCCCCTTCTTCGGGAGGGGTAGGAACATTCTCCTCGCCGTCCGTCAAAATTTCTTCGGGAGTTTCTTCGGGCATCTTTTCTTCCTGTTCGTCAAATTCTTTTTTCATATGCCCTCCTACTTGGAAATCTTGACGCGCGGGTCAACGATCATATACATGATATCTGCCAATAAAATACCGAATACGGTGAGTACCGCTATAAACATATTGTATCCCATGACAAAAGGAATATCACCGAAATCAATTGCAGTATAGGCAATGCTTCCGATACCGGGAATTCCGAACACCTGCTCGATAATCATGGAGCCGCCGAAGAGTCCCGGCAATAGCCCCGCCAGCATCGTCACCAAAGGAATCATGGTATTTTTAAACGCGTGTTTATAGATGACCGCGTTTTCGGAAAGACCTTTGGCGCGCGCGGTGCGGATATAGTCGGCGTTGAGGACTTCCAGCATATTCGTCCGCGTATATCTCATCAAGCCGCCCAAACTGAGGACGACCACCGTAACGATAGGCAGAACCAAATGCCACGCTTTATTCCAGAATAATTCCCAGTCTGTAACCGTAGGAGGCAAGTTGCTGCTTACAAGTCCAAGACTCGTATCAAACCATCCCAAGTCAAAAGCGAACACTTTAATGAGAATCGCCGAGAAAAAGAAGGACGGCAAGGATATTCCCAGCATGGTAAGCACGGTCGTCGCGTAGTCGAAAGGTCCGTACTGTTTGACAGCGGCGCGAATGCCGAGAAAAATGGCAAGCGGATAATAGATGACCAAACTTAAAAGAGTCAGGGCGAACGAAGTCCACATATAATCTTTAATGACCGCCGTGACTTTTCGTTCGTATTTGAACGACATACCGAAATCGCCTCGTATCGCTTTACCCAGCCATTTAAAATATCCGACGATCGTCGAATCGTTGAGTCCGTAAACTTCCTTCATGGCATTGATACGCTCTTCGGTGATATTGGCGTTCGGATTTGAAGTAAGCTTTCGCGTCACGTAATCGCCGGGCATCAAACGCAGAAGCGTATAAATGATCACCGATACGCCGAAGAGAATCAATATGGACAGTAATAATCTTTTTACTATGTATTTTAACATGAGCCACCGGGGGACCGACAAGGGGAGAGAGATCTCCCCTTGGGGCCAAAGTAAATTTTATAGAGGCAGAACTATGCCAACGGCAACTTTCTGTCATTGGTGTAAGGAGAGATTATTGTTTGAAACTGATTTTCCACATCTCGTTGAGCGGGCTTGCATAAGGCGTAGCGGGAGCGTAGAAAGTAGATCCGTCGAGAATCGTATTGTTGTAAACATACATATCGCTTCTTTGATAAAGAGGAAGCTCTACCGCCAAATCCATCACCAAATCGGAAGCTGCCCGATAAGTTCTGGCGCGTTCAGACTGTACGATCGTTTCACGCCCTTCCTCAATGAGAGTGCTGAGCTCTTCGATGATGTTCCATTCCGTTCTCGCTTTGTCCGTCTTATTGTCTTTGATCCAATCATAGCCCCAGTTATTGACGGAAGTCGCTTTACTGTCCTTATGATATACCTGATACATATCGGGATCAAGGGACGCAGACCACGCGGCCGCCCACACGGCAAGACTGCCGCTGGCGAGCTTGTAAAGAGCTCGGGCGTCGGGAATCACCTCGACCTCCCAGCCGTTCTTATTGAGAATCTCGCGCGCTTTCAAAAGAGTCGCGTAAGCGGGGTGATCGGTGGTATCGCCGGCAATCGTAAACGTATATTTCAAAGCCTTATCGTCTTTATCGTACCATTTTCCGTTCTTGAAGGTGCACCCGCCCTCTTGAAGTAATTTCTTGCCCGTTTCAAACGATTCGTCGTAACCGTAATAAGATTTAGGCTCCCATGCTTCGAGTCCGTCTTCTTTGTCCGCTTCATATACCCAGGAAACTTTGGAGAAGGGACGATAAATGGCCTCGGAAAGGGAAGAAGGATAATAGTTTTTGACAAGGTCGATATTCATTACGGACATAATCGCGCGGCGGACGTAGATATTTTGTATATATTCCGCGTTGATTCCGATATATCCGTACCCCGCCGTCTTCACCATGATTCGGGAAAGATAGGAATTTTTCGCGTCGTCGATGGTATTGACGTTTTCCGTACTTGCGGAGGGATCCGCAAAGTGAATGCTCTCGCCTTGAAGCGCCGTCATCGTATTGGCCGAGTTGACCACCTTGTATCGGATGTGTTTGATCTTTGCGTTATAGACTTCTTTCGTATTGCCGCCCGTCGTATAGAAATTTTCATTTCTGACAAAGTACGCGACGTTATCCTTTAAAAACTCCTGAGATAATTTTTCGAAACTTGCCTGTTCTTTCCCCGCGTCCGTGCTCCATTCATACGTATAATCGTACATGGTAGACGCCCGATACATCCCCGCGCCCATAGGAACGAGATTCCTGCGCTTTACTTGATTCATAAAGTCAATATCGGAAATCTGGACGCCGAAATTGGAGTCGTACTCAGTGTCCTCCATCGCGGCCTTTGTAAGCTCGGGAGTAGAATAATAATGCATGGGAGCTACGGAAAAAGCAAAATTCCATTTGGCTTTCGGATCGACGCCGTTGATGGTAACTTGCAGCATCTCGTAATCGCCGTAATCCTCTTCATATTTTTTCGCGCCGTTAGGTTTGAATTGCGAACCGTTTAAAATCTTGATGCCGGAAATACTTTTTACAAGATTTTTCCCATTATTTTCCTCTTTTAACTGCTTAAAATATGTGCTTCTGTCCTCGCCGGCAAAAGCGGCTTTCATCGTGGAGCCTGTCGCCCAGCCGCCGACAAGAATCTCAGCGATGAACTCATCACTGGTCATCTTGGAGTTATAGACCATTTCTATGGCAGCATCTTTTTCATAATTGGCGTTTTTATCGATCCCTTTCCATTCGATGACGTATTTTCCGTCACTGTCTTTTTCATATGTCGTAACGCCGCCCACGGTCTTGGACTTTCTCGAAATCAGCCCTTCGTTATAGAAATATACCTGCCAGCCTTCGGTGAAGGGATATTCTTTCTGATAGGATTCGAGATCGGAAGCGTAAGTGCTCCAATCGGAAGTAAGTTCTTCTTTCCACTCCTTTTTGATCGCTTCTATATCTTTCTTTAACGCGTTTTCGTCGTATTGTTCCGTAATTTTCCAGTCACTGCGCAAAGAATTATAGGTTCCGACGGTCGAAGCGACCGAAGACCACTTCTGTTGATTGGTGACGTACGTACAAATTATAGAAATACGCTGTTTTGCCAGAGTGTTAAAAGAATCGGTCAAAGTATCTTCATCTTTATCCTCGGCATTGGGATCCTGCGACTGATAAGCTCTCAGCCCTTGAATATCCGTGGAATACATCGTGGAAGATCCCGAATAGACGGGGTCGAGATACATATACATATTGAAGAGAACGTCGTGTGCCGTCAAAGGCTCTCCGTCGGAAAAAAGAATACCGTTTTTAAGGACCATCTGATAGACGGTGGTACCCCTTTGGTCGCCCGACTGAGTTACTTTTCCATATCTGTCATACATCGTTTCGCTGTAATCCAGCGTCACTACGGGCTGATCCTTTCCATAAAGAGGGGTTTTTCCCTCGGGATCGGAACTGAGCATGGAGATTTGCGTCTGTCCGGCAATCGTGCTGTCGTATGCGGACGTAGAGAAGAAGGGATTGAATACTTTATCGAATTCTCCCGAACTGAAAACAAGGGCATCGTCCTCATTGGAATATTTTTTTGAAATCGGGGTGCTGCTTTGTTCGGAACTGGAATCGCTCGACGGATTGTTGTCCCCGCAGGAAGCGAAGAAAGTTGCAGACATCAGGCACGCCAAGCTGAAACTTGCCCACTTCAAAATTTTCTGTTTCATAGGTTTCTCCTTTATAAAAAGTTAAAATTATACGTTTTGGGGAAAGGGTTTCGGATATTTTTTAGCCGACAAGTGTCGGATCCTCACGTTCCGTAATCGTAATCACACCCGTCACCGACTGTTTGGCGATGTATCCTTCCTGTGTCTTATCGTCCAAAACATTCCAATAATATTTTGAATCCGAGTTGAGCTGAGGCTCATACTTTTCCTTATTGACGAGTTCTATCTTGCAATTTTCCAAATTCACCCCGGAGAAAAGACCGTTTTCTCCGAATTCGGCTGCGAGGAAAGATATTTTTTGCGCGCCGATACTTTGCGATAAAAAGGCGGAAGCCCAAACGGAGAACGTTATGTCTTTAAAAGTCAGATTTTCCACGTGACCGTTCATCTTTCCGAAAATAGCGTGGGAAACAAAATCGGCGCCGGCAGAAGGTTTTTGCGCTTGCGAGCTTATCTTTACGCCCGAAATCGTGTGATTATTTCCGTAAATGCTGCCGGTAAATTCCTTGGCGGGAATCCATTCTCCATTCGAAAAATCCACATCCTCCAACAAATACCATGAGCTGTTGTCCGCAAAAGAAACTTTGGAAAGGGATTCCTGCGAAACAAAGGTGTAGTTTCCTTTCAAATATTTTATATAAATTTTGAAATCATAAATTTCGCCGCCCGGATGTACCGTATCCAAAGGGAGTTCTTTTGTCAATTCCTTATCCACATAAAATTCCAGGATCGTGATTCCGTTGTACGTGACTTTGATTCTGTCCGGTCGGCGCTCTTTTTCTCCGTACAAGACATCCGAGTTGTAAAGTTTCTCCGCGATAGTATTGCCCGGTTGCGTCTGGTAAACCGAAATATCTTCTTCCACCTCGTTTCCGTTCTCATCCGTTTCCGTGGCCACGATAATGAAATTATAATCTCTTTGCCATTTTGCGAGCAACGTAATATCGCCCGTCACCTTATCCTTTTTGAAATCCCATTTCGAATCGGAAAGGACAGGCGTTTTTCCTTCTTCCGTTTCTTCGTAAATGATATTTCCCTCTTCGTCCGTCTGCGCGACATACCAACCGCCAAACGTATATCTCTCACGGGTGGGGTCTTTGAAATCACCCGTATATCCGGTAAACGGAATCATGGATCCCGGCTTTGCCAAGATTTTCACCGTCTGCGCGTTTTCTCCGAATTTTCCGCCGTTGGCGTCATAGATAACCTGACAGGTATACCCCTGGCTTATTACGTCATCTTCGCGCGACGGACCGTAGCTACACGCGCATAACAATCCCGCCGTAAAGGTTAAAAGCATAAACGCAGCGGCTATTAAAATTTTTTTCAACACCTTTTTCACGGTTTAATACATCCTCCTCGATCTTCCAAAGCCTTACGAATTCCACTGAACGGCTTTCTCGAAAATCTTTCTTTTGTCACCCGCTTTGCAGTCGGATATAATGGTTTCTGTCAGAGCAGCCGGCCCGCGTCCCGAACGATTGCAAACTGTTTGCGAATCGCTGACGATAAACGCCTCGGCGTTTAACTCTTTCTCTTTTGCGGCGTGCACGCTCTTAACGCTCCGACAATCTGTGAAAATATCTTTCGGAATAACGGAAGCTTTTTTCTTTTTCCGACGCACACCGTACAAAAAACAAATTCAAACGGCGCGCTCCCGTCCTCCGATTTTATGAGAAACAGAGGTTTTCAGAGCTTTTCGTATCCATCGGCGCTACAAAATATCGATTGATAAAAATGCTTTACAACGTTATATTCTTAATAATATAATTATACTCGAATTTTTCGCAAGAGTCAAGATAAACATTGCCGATTCCATATAAAGTTTTTTTGTGAAAGTATTTTTTATAGCGGACGCTCCCCAGGAAAGGTCTATTCCCTGCGAAGATTCGCCCCCTGTTATAAGGATCGATGATACTATCTTTCTCAAATCTTTATACTGCCGAGAAGCAACATTCCATCAGATACCGTTTTCTTTTCGGCGGCGCCATCAGCCCCATAATGAATTTATATACTTTTCTTTATCAAAGGCGGGAGGAGAATCTTTCCCCGATTCCTCCCTTTTCATAAAGAACTCCTACGAACCCGGTCAATTCGTACCGCCGCTCTCCGCCAGTAAAGTGAGATTCGGCAAAAGCACCGTATCTATCGCCACAGGCTGAACGGAAGAAAAGCTCGCCTGTCCGGACGTAGAAAAACCGTTTACGGCATAACCGAGCGCCTCATAAAGCGGTTTAAGGCGATCTTCCACTTCCTTCAACACCGAGTCGGGAAAAGCGGTATTTTTAACGACATAGTAAACGATGGGAGTTTCTAACGCGTCTTCGACGAGGAAGGTAACCTTGCAGTATTTGGAAGAGCGTACCCAAGTCGCGTACAAATCGGCGTTTTCATGGGGAACGACGCCCTCGAAACGTTTTGTTCCGGCCGCATCGTACGCCCATCCGTTGAAGGTATAAACCGGACTCTTCGAAATATCGATACTACTGTCCAAGACCTCAGAAGCGAGCGTTTCCGCGATCTCCTTTTGGAATGCCGCAAGAACGGAATCATCCTGTAAAATCGTTCCCTCATCCTGCGTCACAGATAAAACCGTCGCGCCTTCAAAACCGGGATTATTGATATGTAATTTCAAGGCGATGTCTTTTTTCTGTTCGTGCCATTTTGCATATACCGTGACGCTCTTTTCCGGCATCGCCGTAAATTCGTAAACGGAAGTATAACTTTCATCGGTATACCATCCGTCAAAAATAAATCCTTCCTTTACGGGCGCGGCGGGAGCGGAGATTTTATCTCCTGCTTCCCCGGCGATTTCTTTCACCTCGCTGCCGCCCGCGGAATCGAAGCGGATCACAGGAGTTTCGTTCCACCTGGCATAAACGGTTACGTCTTTTGCGGGCATTCTGTTTCCCGCGAAATTAAATTGTTTGGCGTATTGCGCATCCTGATACCAACCCGCGAAAACATATCCTTCTTTCACGGGATCCGCAGGCGCCGCCAAATAATCGTTCGGCTTATACTGCCTTGAAGCGATGGCGGAACCGTCTGCGGTTTGGAAAGAAAGGGTGTAAAATTTGATTTCTCCCCATTCCGCATACAACGTCATATCTCTTTCGGGAACGATCACTTCCGCGGCGCGGTGGGTCAGAGTTTCGTTCAGACACCAGCCGTAAAAGTAAAAATTCTCTTTTTCGGTCCGGATCTCCCCGAGATCGATCTCTTCTCCCGCGATCACGGACTTTTGTTCCACTTCGCTTCCGCCGTTGCAGACAAAGCTGACGGCATATCTTTTCTCCTCGGACGAGCTTTGGCTCTCGGAGGAGGAGGATTGATTTTTATCCTTACACGCCGCAAAACTTCCCGCGGAGAGAATTGCCGCCAGCGTCAAAACCAATAAAGCACGTTTTTTCATAAATCAGTTCTCCTTCCCGTCACGGTCGTTTTTACGGTTTTTACGAACGGCGAGAATGCTCAAAGCGGAAAGTACCGCAAGCGTCGCCACCCCTCCGATCATCAGGGAACTGCCGCACCCCTTGGAAGAAGACGATTCGGAACTCGTCCCTTCGGAGGAGGAATTTTCCTCGCTTGTCGTATCCGAACTCGAAGTTTCGGAGGAGTTTCCGGAATTCGAAGAGTTACTATCCCCTTCCTCCTCCCGGAGCGACTCGATCTTTGCGACCGCTTGGGCAAGCTTGGTTTGATTCGCCGTACTGATAAACTCCTTCTGACTGTCTTTCAGCATGGAGAACACCAAATTCATGGTAGTGACGGTATTTGCATCCGCCAAGGTGAGCTTTTCCACATCCAAATCCGCCAGCCAGTCCATGAGCGCCTGCGTGTCGGACTCTATCAATTCATCCGTATACGTCTGAGTTTTAAAGAACAGGGTATAGAGCGTATTCTCAAATCCCTTGGAGTTGACAGGAATGATCATATCGTTCATCAAATAGCCGATGGGATAGCTGAAATTCATGTAGAGATCTATGGGAGAAGTCGATTCGTCGTCGTAATCCGTTTCGAGAGTGGGCGCTTCCAATCCCTTGAAGATATATTTGGGATACAGGATACGATCCGCGACGTCGTAATCGGAAGAATCGTTGTCCATCAATATGCCCATTCCCATATAATAGAAGCCGTAAGTGCCGATACTCTTGACCGACGCGGGAATTTCGACCGCATGGATATATTCGCAATAGCCCATCGCCCAGCTTCCGATACGGCTCGTATTGTCGAGAATTTGGAACGGCGTCATCTCCTCCCCGATCGATTCCATGTGGATACCGTTAGGTACGGCCACCAGTTCGTAAGTGCCGTTGTCGAGATGCTTATAAAGCGCCCCCGTCAAATCGTCGCAGAAGAATACGGGATTCTTGGCATCCACCTCGATATTGCCAAGTTCGAAACAGCCGGCAAAAGCGGGCGCGCCAATCGTTTCGAGCGAAGCGGGCAAACGGATGCTCGTGATGACGGAATTGAAGAACGCCCCGCCCCCCAGACCTTTCAGTTTCTCTCCGAACGTGACCTTTCTGATGGTGCCGGTCGACTCCGCGTTATTGACTTTCGTAGGCGCAAAGAATGCCGAAGAATAGATATATTCCGCATTGGGAAGGTTGACTTCTTTGATATTGCGGCAGTTATAGAAGGCATTGGCCCCGATGACGAGAGCATCGGTAAACTCGCCCGCGATGACATTCGTGCCCGAGAAGCACTGAGAATCGAAATATTCGACGCCGGAAAGATCGATGTTTTCAACGGCGCTGTTCAGGAAAGCCCCCGCGCCGATATATTCCATGGAGCCGTTCAGCTTGACGCTCTTCAAGGCGGACGTGCCAAGGAATGCCGCCGCATTGATGCTCTTGACGCCGGAAAGATCGATCTCCGTCAGCGCGATATTTCCCGCAAACGCATAGACGCCGATCGATTCTACCGTAGAGGGTATCTTCACGTTTTTCAGGTTCTTTTGGTTGTAGAAGCCTTCTTCGCCGTAAGGCGTGCAGAACGCATAATCCCCTACGACTTTGGCGCCTTTGCCGAATTCGACATTCACGAGAAGCAAATCGTTGCTGAATGCATATGCCCCCATTTTTTCGACTCCCGCCGAAACGTACAAATCGGTGAGTGAAGAACAGTCGGCAAAAGCATACGCTCCGATGTCCTTGACGCTGTCCGCCATCGACAGGGATTTGAGAGCGCTGCAATAACGGAACGCCCCTTCGCCGATAGAAGAGAGCTTCGTCTGAGATACGAACGTCAAACTCGTCAGATTTTCACAGCTGTCGAACGAAGCGACGCCGATGCTCTCGACGTTTGCGCCGATTTCGACAGAAGCAAGTCCGGAGCCGGCAAACGCATAATCGCCGATACTCTTCACCGAGTCGGGAAGCTGTATGTATTTTAAAGAAGTACATCCGTTGAATAAGTGATCGGCAATCGTTTCGATATCGCCGAGGAATACCACCGTTTCCAGATTCGAACATCCCGCAAACGCATAGGCGGCGATAGATTTTACCGTGGAGGGAATGACTACTTTCGTAATGCCGCTGCCCTGGAACGCACCGAGCCCGATGCTGGTGATCCCCTCGGGAATCACTACTTCCTTTCCTTTCAGAGAAGCGTTGTTGGCATATGCCTGAGCGCCGATAGCCGTCACCTTTTCTCCGTTCGCGGAGAAGGAATCGGGCACATAGAAAATATCGTCTTCTCCCGTTTCCAGCTGATAGGTGGGAGGCACGAGGATGACGCGCGTGCCCTTGCCGTCGGTGAGCATCTTGTGCACGCCGTTATCGTAAGAAACGGTGTTGTAGCGGTCGCTGCTTCCCGATCCCGCGATTTCGATCTTTTTGAGGGCATTGCTGCCGGCAAAGACGTCGGCTCCCACGTCCTGAATGTCGGACTCGGGATCCACGTACAAAGTCACGAGATTCTTGCAGTTTGCGAACGCGCGGGCGCCGAGGAGTTCCGCTCCCTCGGGAACGGTGAATTCGGAAAGCGATCTGCAATTTTCAAACGCAGACGCGCCTATGGAAACGCACGAGCCTTCAAACGTTACCGTTTTGAGCGCGATACAGTTATAGAACGCTTTTTCACCGACGGACTGCAAATCGTTGTGGAAAACGACTTCCTGCAAAGACCTCGTCCCCGCAAAAGCCGAAGCGGGTACGCTGCTTGCGTAGTAGTCGATCTTTTCAATGCCCGTTCCGCTGAATATATTGGCGTTTAACGTCGTATGTTCGGAAAGAGAAACCTCTTTGAGCGCCGTACAGTTCGAGAAAACGTCCGCATTGGCGTATCTCAGTCTTGTGAGATCGGCGCTTGTCAGAAGTTTGCAGCCCGAGAAGGCGCCGGTGTACAGAGCCGTCACTTTGGAGAAGTCAAAAGTGGTCAATTTGGCGCAGGAATTGAATGCGTTGGAACCGACGACGAGATTTTTGGCGGAACACTTCGCGCTTGCATTGGCATAGAACTTATCCCAATTGTAAGTATTTTCGTCCGCGTCGTATACGATGCCGCTGTCGCTCTTTTCGTCCGCGTCGTACCAATATACTTCTTGAAGATTGGGACAATTGCTGAACGCATTATAGGCGATCGACTCCAAAGAGGAAGGCAGATAGATGCGGCGGAGCGTGGAATCCGCAAAACAGTTGATGCCCAAAGTCGTTACGCCCTGAGGCACCACAACGGTGTCGAGATTTTTGTTCTGATAGAATGGACCGTTTCTCGAAGTGGTGATATAGCCCATATTGACGATACCGAGATTCGCGGGAATGACGAGTATGTTGCGCGAATCGAAGGTGGGATTTTCAGTGTATTTGTCAATATACGTTTCGCTGTATCCTACGCCGTGATATTCATGGAAATAATAGCTGGTGAGCTTGTATTCGATGCCGATATTCAAGGTGAGAGTCGCGTTCAGCGTGTTCGATTTGGATCTCAGATAAATACTGACGACGCCCTGCTTTTTACACACTACCCTCGCAGAAGCGTTAGAGGACGATGTGATTTCGGCAATTTCGGAATCCTGCGACGTCCACTGCAAATCGCTGACGCTGCTGACGTACCAAGGGAACTTGGGATACAGATCGAGTATCGTTCCGCAGTCTATCGAAAGCAGACTGCCGCTGAGTTCTCTCGAAACGCCCAGCGTGACGTCGTCGTAAGAGCCGACCGACATTTTGGTGATTTTCTTATCGACTTTTTCCCCTTGCACTTTTACCATAAAGGAGAAAGTCGTATTGCCCGCTTCCGCATACACGGTGACGGTAGCGCTGCCGACGGCAACCGCGTACAGCTTGCCGTTTTCGACCATAACGACCTTCTGATTGCTCGTCGACCATTTGTAGTCTTCGACCAACGGATCCTGCGAAGTTTTGTCGTAAGTGGTAGGAACGATCTTATTCGTCCTCGTATTGTAAGTAAACGTCACTTCCGTCCCGCAGTGCGGACAGACGAAATGTTTGGAGGCGGGCGCTTTTTTATCCGTGATCGGTTCCGCGATCATATCGGTAAACAGCGTGTAGGCGGGATAAGCGGCATCTTCCTCCGTCGCCGCCTTCTGTTTCACCGTTTGAGTCGTCGCGTCGTAATAATATTCGCCCTTTTGATAGGTAAGCCCCTTTCTTTCATTATATATATATCCGCAGGTAGCGCCGTGTTCGTCCACATGGTTGCAGGTATACGTTGCGTATCCGAGCATATTGACGCTGAAATCGGCGTCTACCGTTTCGCCCTCCGTCGTGATCACTTTTCCGAAGTCGTCGGTCAGGTTAAGCTCCTGTCCCGGCTGCAAAAGGATCTGCCCGTCGGCGACGGATTTCGTAACGTCTTTCCCCGCCTCGGTTCTGTAAGTATAATTGATGCCGATGGAATCGACTTCCGTCGTCTTGATGGGAACGATGTAAGCGGCGCCGTTCAGGGCATAGTCGTCCACGCGAACGCCCACGTAATTTTTATACTCGCCGTAAGCGTTTGCAAAATTATCCATCCAGTCGGTAATTTCCTGCGTCACCTTCACGATTCCGCCGCGGGTGCCGTCCTTGACGGGAATGGGATAATCGGTCAGATAATCGAGCGTGTCCTTATCGGGCAGCGTAAACAGCTGTACGCTCTGCACGTAATGATTGTCGTAGAGATATAAGTCGAGATAGACGTGGCGGTTATCCTCCGAATCGTACTCGTAACGGAACTGACTCTCGTAAATAATAGGCGACTGATAATCGACGTAGAAGGAAAATTCTTGTTTTTCCGTCTTTGTCTTGCCGTTGTCATAATCCAGCTTCGCCTCGAATACGAGGCTGTACTGAGTATTGTTCTGCAAACCGAGCTCATAGGGACTCATTTCCAGCGTGGTAAACGAAGGAGTAGAGCCGTGACTCTTGCGGACATTGTTGAGCGTTTCGCTCTTGATGATCTCGCCCGTGACGGTATTCTTCACTTCCACGGTCATCTCTTTGGCGCCTCGGAGCAGACCGAAATACATGGCGTAAAATTCATAAATGCCGTATTCATAGTTGCCCACCGAGATTTTATCGACGCTGGAAAGGACGCCGCTGTCGCTTTCGTTTTCATCCACCGTATAGATGTACTGACCGAGAGGCAGATAAAAATCGACGTTGTTCTTGCCGTATTTGCCGATGGCGACGGATTCGTAAATCGCCGCAATCGTCTTTTCTTCGTCGGGAATGCTCGTATCGTGCTTGGATTCGCTCACTTCGTAAGCGCTCTTGTCGAAGATGGGCGCGTCCGTCCAGTCGCCGTAGAAGGCGAGATAAGGCAGGGACAGATCGACGCCCGCGGAATCTTTGTCCGTCAGGGTGACGAAGCCCTCCACATACATACCGTTTTTAAAATTTTTGTCGAGATACTCTTTATCCTGCGCGCTCAAAGACAGCGTGACGCTGATCGTAGCGTCCGCGCCCGCCGCGAGAGTGAGCGTCTTGCCGCTCGCTTTTCCGTTGACGCGGAAGGACTTTTGCGCGTTGTCGAGCATATACGCTTTTTCCGCAACCGTGATCCCGTCGATGGAAACGCTTTCGGTCATGGTGAGAAGGTCCATGGAATAGGTCTTTGTCTTGGACGAAGTATTGGAAACGTGGAACTCCATCGTATAGACGCCCGCGCGCTTGGGGTCGTCGCCGAGTTCCAGTTTGGGTTTCGAATTGTTCTGTACGTAAATATAGGCGTCCGTGCTGCTGGCTTTGCTGATATCTCCGAGTCCCGCGCCCTGCTTTCTGACGGAGTACGGAAGCCCGTTTTCATCGTAAACGATGGTCGCCGTGCTCATTAAAAGCTGATTGACGCGGTCGGAAAGCGCCGTCCCCGTAAGGCCGAAATTTTCCGAAACGTACTGACGGAGCAGCGTCACCGCGCCCGCCATATTCGGGGAAGCCATGGAGGTGCCGCTGAATATGCTGTAACCGCCGACGACGGAAGAAGTGATCTCCCCGCCGTGCGCCGTAATTTCCGGCTTGATTTTCAAATCGTTCGTGGGGCCCCAGGAGGAGAAGTCGGACATGAAAGGACCCGCTTTGTTATTTTTATTGAGGGTAATCGTCCCCTTTTCATTGGCGATAAATATCTGCCCGATATCCGCGGAAACGGTACAGGTAGGCACCTTTTTGCCGGTGCCGAGGGAGGCGCTGATCTTACCGGAGGCGTTGTTATAGATGATACAGCCCACCGCGCCGTTGTCGAACGCGTTTTTCTGCTTGTCTTCAAAGGAAATGTCGCCGCGGCTGACCACTGCGATGCAGTTCCCCTTGGCGAGTTCCGTCTTTACGCTCTCTATCGCATAGTTCTGAGCTTCCCCGTAACCGGGAATGACGACGTAGTTGAAAGTTTTTTCCTGGGCGCCCTTTAAAAGCTCTTCCATGAAATCGCCCTTGACGCTGGCGGCGTTGGAGGATTCGTTATAATATACCGCCGTGCCGTCGTCCAGCTCCATATACGGAGATTTCTGTCCCGAAATGGAGGCGACGGAGAGCGCGCCCACATAGGTGGACGGGGAGCCGACGGTGGAGCTGTCGGGGTTAGAGGTAAGGTTCGTGGAACCGTAAGCGCCGTTCAAAGCCGCGCTATAATCGTTAGAGGCGGCCACGACGAGATTGATGCCCGCCGCGTAGATTTTGTCGTATACGGCGTTGACCGCGCTGTTATCCTCTTCGCGGGAGAAGCCGCAGGAAGAGCCGAGGGACATATTGATGACGTCCGCGCCGACCGCCACGCAGTCGGAAAGCGCGGCGAGAATATCGTCCGTTTCCGCGCCCGAATCGGTGCCGTCGTCCTTATCGGAGAAGACTTTTCCGATCATCAGCTGCGCGTTCGGGGCCACGCCGAGGAATTTCTCGCCGTTTTCAAACGCTTCGCCGTCCGAAGCGGTCACGGTGTTGTCCTTGCCCGCAATGATGCCCGCGACGTGCACGCCGTGCTGAGAACTCTTGGGGAATACGTCGCCGTCGCCGTCCGCGTAGTCGTACGCGAAAGGCACTTTGGGATTGTAATAGAGTTCTTCGGCAGTCACCTCTTCCCCGTAAGTAGCGGCTTCAAGGGTATCGAAGACGCTCTCCACGTCGCTCAGAGAAATCTTTTGGACGGAGGGCATCTCCTGAAACGCGTTGTGGCTCCTGTCGAAGCCCGTATCGAGCACGGCGACCAACATTCCTTCGCCCTTATAGTTGACGCTGGAAGAGTTGTAGATACCTGTGCTGTAAACGTCGACTACGTTCGTCGTCGCCTCGACGGCGGGAACGTCGTAAGTTTCCGAGTAAACGACTCTCTTGACGCCCGACATCTTTTCGACTTTCGCCACGTCTTCGTCGTCCACCACCAGGGATACCGCGTTCAGCAGCGAGGTATAAGTATGCCTTAATTGGTAATCGAACGCCTTTTTATCCAGTGCTTTAAAGAAGGAAACCTGTTCCTTTTCGAGTGCGGAAGCGTACTGTTTTCCGGATGCGGCGTTTATGTAAGAAGTAAAATCCCTGAAAGTAGTCTGCAACCGGGTATCACCGAGGTAAGTATCCAAAAGAGAATCGGATTCGAATTCGACAATGATCCTTCTCGTTCCGTCGCTTTTTACATTGAGCGTCTGCGCGTTTACGGCAAGATCCTTGTTGATGAATTGTTCCGTACTCAATTGGTCGCGGTATTGCTCCGTGACGTCAATCGCATCGCCCGAGCCCCGGACGGTCGTCGTAGCCGCGGCCTTCTGTTTGGAAGGTTCGGTCAGGACAATCGTCGCGCCCATGGCTCCCGTCAATGCGAGAGAAATCAATGAGAGCAAAACTTTTTTCGCCTTAGTTTTCACTATAATAGCCTCCGTTAAAAAATTGTCTGATTTATATTTTAAATAAGCTCTTGTCAGATTATGATTGTCGTTTTTGTCAAAAGCACTTACTTAAATGTTAATTTAAACTTGTTTTTGTACCGTTTCAGTCAAAAACACGCGGATTTTTTTGTGGCTTTTTTGTAAAATCCGTGATTCTCAAAACTTAACCGCTTAAAAATAAATCTACATACAAAAATTTTCCTACGGGATGATCCCGCGGAAAATTGTTTGCGGTACGACCTGAAAAATACTTCGGTCATTGCATTGCTTGCACAGGCTTTTCTCCCCCTTCCGATGCCCCTTTCCGTTTTCGGGGAAAGGAATTTTTGTTTTTCGGCTTCCGCGCCTGTCGCAATGTAATTTTTCCAAAATCTTATGAATAGATGTCTGTGCGTTTAAAACAAACGCACGAGATAAAAACAAACGATTCTTTCAAGATTGCTCCCCGCCCCGAATACTTTGGCAACTCCGCCGTTTGGGAGGGAAACGCCGCTGCGGGAGCGCCCCGCAACGCCTCATCCTCTCGCGCTGACCGCGCCCTAACGAACGCTTTTCTCCGCTTTATGCGACCGTGACTCTCGTGGATGGTGTCATCCTGCCGGGCGAAACGAAACGGCAAACCTTGTCGAAACGCATTGTTTTTAAAATCCCTTACAGCAAGTCGGGAAAAATTCCTCTCCCCACTATAAAGTTGTCTTTTATTATACAACAATTTTGTTTAAAAGAAAAGGATTCAGAGGCACTTTCGGAAAATTAAAGATTAAAAAATACTTATACTTTCAATAAGTTATCATTATGGCTTCACACTTTTTTCTCTGCGTTCACAAATCTTTTTCTCCCCTTGTCCTTTGTTCCGCTGCTCCTGTTTCCTTTTCCTTAACTATATATTTTCCCGATTGTAACGCCTTTTTTAGGAGCCCGCGTAAAAAATAATCGTATAATTTTTTCTTTGTACTTTTAAAAATATCAATAAATCTAATTTTTAGATAGATGCGATTTGATTTTTGAATTATAAATTTTATTCGGAAATATTATGCATTTATGCACTAAAAAACCACTTTTATAACAAAAAACCGAACGGAATTCTTTGCGTTCCAAGTTCCGTTCGGCAGTTTATCGATTTTTCAAACGAAAGCGCCCAGGTATCTCGAAAC
The DNA here is from genome assembly GCA_905209085.1 of uncultured Eubacteriales bacterium. GTDB lineage: Bacteria > Bacillota > Clostridia > Christensenellales > Borkfalkiaceae > Scatosoma. Next base: position 4,433 of record CAJLRM010000007.1, on the reverse strand, counting down.
GAAAAACGCATTTTTGCGTTTTAGTCGTTTCTTGACAAAAAGGCGCTCTTCTCCACAGGCTTTTGTTCTTCTCTTTCCCCAAGCTTCACTCCGCGGGAAAGGAAAAAGACTGTTGTCCGCGCTTCAATAGAAAGACTCTCCCACAAGCACGGGATAGACGCTCGATCCGTTTACGGTCAGATAGCAATAGCTGCCGCCCTCGCCGGCGGGAAAACGAAGAGAGCCGGGATTGACGAGGAGAACGCCCTCCTCCTCGCAAATGAGCGCGCGGTGCGTATGGCCGTATAAAGCGACGCGGCAGCCCCGCCGCTTCGCTTCCCGGGCGAGTTCGGATAAGTCCGATTTCACGCGATATTTATGCCCGTGACAAAAAAAGATTTTGACGCCCTCCGCCTCCAATTCTCCTTCGGGCAAGGCGGGAAAAAAATCGCAGTTTCCGCGGCAGACGTAAGTTTTTTCGGGATAGGCGCCTATGACGTCGCGCATATCCGCCGCTCCGTCGCCGAGATGCAAAATATAATCGTTTTCCGCAAAAAGTCCCGTCAGCCGCTCGATGCCCTCTTTGTGTCCGTGTGTATCGGACAACACCACCAAAGTTTTCATAGCCGCGCCCTTTACAGCTCCCCGTCGAGTTTTTCCGCGAGGCTTTGAAGTGCGCGGAAGCGGTGAGAAACGGCATTTTTCTCTTCCGCCGACGCAATGCCGAAGGATTTGCCGAGATCGTCGCTCTCGAAGATACAATCGTATCCGAATCCGTTTTCCCCCGTTTCCTCGTAAAGAATTTTTCCGTAAGTGCGCCCTTGGGCGACCGTCTTTCTGCCGTCCGGACAGACGAGCGCCACGGCACTTTGAAAGTACGCTCTGCGGTCGGTCTGTCCCTCCATGTTTTTGAGAAGGAGCAGGCGGTTTGCCCTATCGTCGCCGTGACAGCCCGAATAGCGGGAGCTGTATACGCCGGGCGCGCCGCCGAGCGCTTCCACGCAGATGCCGCTGTCGTCGGCGAGAGCCATACAGCCGAGCGCGCGCGCCGCCGCTTCCGCTTTTAACAGGGCGTTTTCTTCAAACGTAGAGCCCGTTTCTTCCACGTCCCCGTCAAAACCCGCTTCTTTTTGCGAAACGATTTCAAAATCCGGAAATATCTCCGCAATCTCGCGGAGCTTATGCGAATTTCCCGTCGCCACTACGATTCTCTTTTTTTGCGCTTGTCGCATACCTGCCTCCTCCCTATTTAAAATTTTCTCGTAAGCAATCCGTTCTGCGCCGCTTTCGAGGAAGATTCTCCCGCACTCGCAAAAGCCGTTCTTTTTAAGCGCCTCCCGCATCGCCCTGTTGTCTTTGTGCGTATCCGCGCGCAGGCTGAATTTTCCCTTTTCCTTCGCCAACGTCGCCGCGAAATCGTATAAAACCTTCGTCAATCCCTTGCGTTTAAACGAATCGTCCACGCAGACGCGATGGACCGCGAGATAGTTCTTTTCTTCTCCCGTCAGCCATTTCCCGTCGTAAATGCGGTCGTACGTCGGCTCGTTTTCCGTCACCGCCATGCTTGCCGCCGCTTTTGAGTCCGCCGTCAAAAGATAGGAAACGCCCTCCTCTATATCCGCCAGAACGTCCGTCAAATCCGGGTAGCCGTCCTGCCATTGATCGACCCCTGCCGCGCGTAAAAACGCCCGTCCCTGCCCGTACATCTCCGCCACCGCGGGCGCGTCCTTCTCCGTCGTTTTTCCGATTCCGATTTTCATATTCGCCATTATATCACATCCGTTTAAAAAAAGCAAACGGCAGACGCCGTCGAAACGCCTGCCGCAAAAAATATTAAAAAACTAAGAAGTCTATGGTTATAAATGGAACTTATCGCTCCGGACGGCAAAATATCGGAAACTTTTTTCCCGCCGAAAAGCTTTGTCATCCTTTCGATAAACCTGTCGGCTTTAAACGCCGAAGCCGGCGACTATCGCCGCTTCTTTGCGCCGAATAAAAAGTTTATGCGTGCCCCGATATTTTTTTCGTACCCGCCCGGCCGAAAGACAGTCTATTGGATCCTATTTTTATCGATACGCCCTGCTCTTCTAAATACATTTCTTTACCCGTAAAATCCCCTTCTAAGGCTTTTAATCCGCCTATCCGCCACGACGAGGGAGCCGTCAAACTCCTTCTCCCCTGATCTTCAAGCGCATACGCAGGGAGTTGAGCACCGCCAGCAGCATGACGCCTACGTCCGCGAACACCGCCAGCCAGAGAGGCATGACGCCGGCGACGCCCAACGCCATGAAAGCGACTTTCATCGCTATGGAAAAGGCGATATTTTCGGTGACGATTTTTCTCGTCTTTCGGGCGATGCGCACACAACGGGGAATCGCGCGGAGGTTGTCGGAAATAAGAACGAGGTCGGACGCCTCCACGGCAGCTGCGCTGCCCAATTTTCCCATAGAAACCGAACAGTCCGCCACCGCCATTACGGGCGCGTCGTTGATGCCGTCGCCCACATACAGCAAGGCGCCGTCCTTTTTGAGAAGTTCCGCTTTTTCCAGCTTCTCGTCGGGGAGCAGCTGAGCGTTCACCTCAGACATACCCACTTCGTCCGCGATTTTTTCCGCTCGGGCGCGGCTGTCGCCCGTCAGCATGACGGTGCGCTGTATACCGAGGGATTTCAGTTCTAAGATGGCGTCCCTGGCTTCGGGGCGGAGCCGATCTCCGATCTCCACTCTGCCGAGATATTTGCCGTCCAGCGCCGTATAAATTTGAGTATACGCGCTGTCCGCCTCGGGCGCCGCGATACCGTTTTCCTTCAATAGCGCGGCATTGCCGACCAAAACGTTTTTGCCGCCGATCTCGGCGCTGACGCCCCGCCCCGCGACTTCGCGGACGTTTTCCGCCCTATATCCCGTTTCCACGCCCTCAAAGGCCTTTGCGATGGGATGAGAGGAGTCTTTTTCCGCCGCCGCGGCGATTGCCAGAAGTTCCGCCTTTCCGATCCCGTCCGCGGGGAAGGTTCCGCAGACGGCAAAGTTCCCTTCCGTCAAAGTACCCGTTTTATCGAACGCAATCGCCCGAACTTTCGCCGCCGTATCGAGATATGTGGCGCCCTTGACGAGGATGCCGTTGCGGGCACAGCTCCCTATTCCCGAGAAATACGTGAGCGGCACGGAAATGATCAGCGCGCAGGGACAGGAAATGACGAGGAAATTCAACGCCGTATTTATCCAGCGGCGGAAGTAGCCGCCGTATCCGCCGCCGTTCGCAAGCCCCAAAACAACGGGGACGATGAGGGCGATCGCCGCCGCCAGACAACAGACGACAGGCGTATAGTATTTGGCAAATTTGGTGATGAATTTTTCCGGCGCCGCTTTTTTCGAGGAAGAATTTTCCACGAGATCGAGTATTTTCGCCACGGCGCTGTCTTCATAGGCGCGGGCAATCTTCATTTCGAACACTCCTCCCGCGTTTATGCAGCCCGACAGGAGTTCTCCGCCCTCTCCGACATCGCGCAGCGCGGATTCGCCCGTCAGCGATTTCGTGTCGAGCGACGCCGTTTTACTCAGCAATACGCCGTCCGCAGGCACCTTCTCGCCCGCCTTTACCAGGACGATATCCCCGATTTTGAGGCTTTCGGGAGAAACGCTCTTCTGTTCTCCGTCGTCGAGGACCGTGGCAGTTTCGCTCTTTAAATCCATGAGATCGGATACCGAACGGCGGGAAGCCCCCACCGCGATGCCTTGCAGCAATTCCCCCAATTGATAGAGGAGCATGACCGCGACGCCCTCGCCGAATTCCTTTAAGCAAACAGCGCCTAAGGATGCCACCGTCATCAAGAAATTTTCATCGAAAATCTTTCCCTTTGCGATGTTTTTGGCGGTGGAAATAAGCACGGGATACCCTACCGTGAAATAGGCGACCGCAAACAGAACATAGGACGCGATCTGCGCGGCTTTTCCGTCTATAAAGTGTTCGAGTATAAATCCCGGCGCGAAAAACAGGGCGGCGACGACGATCTGCAAAATTTCTTTCAGATGCGTTTCCTTTTTAGCGACCGCCTTATCGCCGTTCAGAACTTTCACCTTTTCAAAGCGTCCCGCCGCCTTGATCACCTTTCTCGCCGCGTCGTCGTTTTCGGCGTCCAGCAAAATGCTCTGCGTTATAAAATCCACCTGCACCTCTTTGACGCCCTTGATTTTTTTAAGTTCGTCTTCGAGATCCATCGCGCACGCCGCGCAGTGCAAATTTTCGAGGCGGAGCAGAATTTTTCCGTCCGCTCTCTTTCCGCTCTCCGCCGCGGCGATCTCTTCCGCCACTTTCACGTTTTCAAAATGATTAGCCTTCTCTTTGACGACAGAAAGCGTCTTTTCGGAATCGCATTCCACCGTCAATTTCTGATGGACAAAGGAAACGGAAGCCGCGCTTACGCCCTCTGTCTTTGCAATTTCTTCTTCCAGCTC
>CAJLRM010000006.1 GCA_905209085.1 uncultured Eubacteriales bacterium | reverse complement strand
AAATGCTGATAGATACTGTGTTTTAGCGGATAATCAGATTTTTATTGTGTTTTTAAAATAATAAAATATTTCTTCTTAAAATTCAATCTATTGAAATGATTACCGTTTGGAAAGCGGTAAAATAGAGATATCGTTAATACTAGGAGGATTTTCATTTATGGAACTCAACGAAGCTGTTGCCGGCCGCATAAAGGGATATTTGAAAGAGCGCGAAATAACGCAGTTTAATCTATTCGGTTCCAGCGGCACCGCCTGCTCCACGATCTCGATGATCTGCCGACAGAAAGTAAAAGACGTCAAACTGAGCACCATTCTCAATCTCTGCCGAGGCCTGAACATCGAATTGAAGGAATTTTTCGACGACGAAACGTTCACTCTGGAAAACCTTTCCGACAACGAAGACTAATTATTTATCATTTATTTTTAACGCTCATGAATTCAAATTACAAAAACTGTTTCTCGGACGATTTGGATTACATAAAACGCCGAGAGGAACTTTTACAAAAAAAATAAAGAAGTTTTCAAACAAACTCTGAACTGCCTTTTGGATACGGCGACGATGATTCCCGTCTGCGAAGAGGAATACCGTAAAGACGCTCCTTCTTTTCGCAAATACGAGAACGTATACGAAATGCTGCGGGAAACGATGAACAGCATGAACGCTTACGGCATCACCCTAAAATTGCCGGAGCTGATTGAGGACAAGCTCTCCAAATCCCGTTAGGCAAGTTTTAAAAACAACATTTTTCCTCCCATCTCAAAAGACGACGCATGAGGGGCTTTTTTTGTTTGCTCTTTTTGAAAATCCTTTCCCTTCTTTCTCCTGTGCGAGAAGAATTCGGAAGGGCTTTTCTCCTGCGCCCGTCCGCATATTTTTTTGAAGCTCATTTTTAAACGGGCTTTTTTTGTCGAGCCTTTTATTCCTTCCATCGACAATAAAAGAAGGAGCTTGCGATAATTGCAAGCCCCTTCTTTTCTCTGTCCTCTATTTACTCTCGTCCATAAAATATTTGCGGTAAATATAGGCGGGAACGGCCGCCCAGGCATGACAAAGACTGCCCGCCCCGTTAAAATCCGCTTCTCCCTTTTCCGTTTCGAAAAAAGAAGTGGCGCCTTTTTCCAACATTCCGCCGAAGATCCTCTCCATGTCTTTTCGGACCCAATTTTTTAATTTTATATCCCGTTCCAACACAGCATCGTATTCTATACTCAAAAATCCGACCGTCACGCGAGGGAATCTATCCGTCAGGATATTGCGCAGCAATTCTTCCCGATGCGTTTCACCCGCCGCCAGCATCAACATTTGAGAAAGTCCGTGTTTTCCCCATTTCTTTCCCGCATAGGAAAACGAATAAAAAGCCTGCTCCGCTTCGTCATAAAAATTCTTTAAAAGAGCGGTATAGAGGGTATCGCTCCGCCTTTGAAACTCATTTTTCCAGCCGAGTTTTTCATACGCCCGCGCGGCTTTTTTCAAAACGATGACGAGCACGGCGTTCAAAGGCAGGTCGAGAACGGGGTCCTGTTCTTTCGAGCGGAAAATTTCGCCGCCGTCCAAACCTTCCGTCCACTCGTAGAAATTCCAATACCTTGTGTCCTTGAATCTCGGCACGAGTCCGCTTTCCTTTTCCTCCAAAAAGGCGGAAAAGCACCTTTCTATCCTCCCGCGGTGTTTTTCGAGAAACGCACTGTCGCCCGTAAATTCGTAATACTCGCAAGCCGCGAGGAGCAGAAAAAGAGAGAATACGGGGATCGTAACGGAGATCTCCGACGGAGCGCACAAATCGAACAGACCATCCTCCCGTTGCGTACTCAGAAACAACTCGAAATTGGCGCGAGAAAACTCCGTTTCGCCGAAAATATAATAGTTATACAGCGCTTGATTGCGCGCGTCCATGGCATAGAGCGCTTGTTCCCGCCAGGGACAATCTTCGAAATGGTCGTGCATACAGAGCCGCGAGGTGCGCACCGCCGTTTCGTAAATCGCCCGCGTCCGCGCGTCGGAAATCTCCGTTTTCTTCTCCTTCACGGGATATTCGGAATGAACAAAAGAGAACTTGTTTACCCTGATTTTACCGAGCGAGAGGCAGACGATATATCGGCATCCGAGCCGCCAAAAGGGCTGCGTAAATACGTTCCCTCCCCTTTTCAAACGACAGGAAAAGGCAAAGTTGCGAGTGTCGATGCGACAGCGGGGCCGTCCGTCCGCGAGGTGTTCGCCGTAGCCGACCAAAATTTCCGTTTCTTCCTCCGCAAAAATATCGAACGTGAGATACCCCGCGCTTTCCCGACCCAAATCAGCGATAAAAAACCGATTCGGCAAAAGTTCCAAAGGAAATTTTCCCGTCTGCGCCGATTCTTCCAAGCGCGTGTTTTCAATTTTTTCGGCGGGCGTATTGCCTTTCGTTAAAGTAAAACTCCCCTGCGTTGTGATTTTCGGACTCTCTTCCCGAAAAACGCAGCGGGGAAAAGGTCGGAAAAGGATCTCGTCCTTCCTATCCGCGGGTACAGCGGGGACGGTATTTTCCAGCGCCGTGAAGTCGTAAGACACGGCGCGCCCCAGCTGCGGCGTTATCGCCCATTCCTCCGTGACGATACCCTTGCAGACAATGAGCGGCTCCCCTGCCTGCGAAAAGAAAAGAATTTTCCCCTCTCGCTCTATCTCATAGAGAAGCCCCGCTTTTCCCGCCCGATAGACGGAAGACGACACGCCCACGTACCTAGCGACGAGCTTTAAAGTCGTTTCCTCTTTTTCCAAATCGAAGAAAAATTCGTCCGCCCCCGCATTGCCGTAAGGCGCGTCGTATCCCCCCGAAAAAATCATTTTTCCCCCGACGTATACGGCAAAACCGCTTTCACACGCGGCGCGCAGGCGATAGCTTCCTTTGGGAAGTTTTTTTTCGATGCGGATATATTCTCCCGCCCGCGGATTTTCTTTCCATATCCAGGAGGCTTTTTTAAATGTCGGCATTTCCCCTCTCCTTTTGCGGCTTTTCTTTTATTATATCATAGAATGAGCAAACTTTCACTTTCTTTTATCCTAAATTCTTTCACCAATGTATCGGAAAATTCCTTTTTTTAAAGATACTAAAAAACACAGCGTGAAACTGAAATTCCGCCGTGTCTTTTTTAATTTTTATTTATCCGCCTTTAACACTTTTATCCCATAAGGAAACAGGGATATCGAGGATACTGTTTCCGCCGTTTCCATATCCGTATACTTCCTTCCGAGCGATATATTTTCGACCTCCTCTCCCGAATAGTTTTCCACAAACAGGAACTCGTCCTCTCCGTTCGTGCGCCTATGCGCCGTGACGCCCTGCGGCAGATTTCCGTCCGCGGTCGGGACCGCCCCTTTTATCTTTAAATCGTCGAGAATATTTTTGAGCGCCCACCCCTTAAATTCGCCCGTATCGCGGAACGCCTGATAATAAGCGCGTCCCTTGCCGTAATCGTTGACCGTATACGCGGGCGCGCCCCGATAAAAATCCGCCGCATATTCCGCCAAAGCCTTAGCGCCCCGCAAATGAATCACCTCGCAAAAATCCTGCGCTTCATACTCTTTTTTATCGTTCGACGCAATCCTGCCCCGTTCCTCTGCACACAGCGTATCGATCTCTTCATTCCAGATTCCGAATACCTCCTTTAATTTTCCGCCCGGAAATCCTCCGAGATAGCAAAGGTCCGTTCCGTCCACCATTCCGAGCAGATAAGTTGCATACAGGGTCCCTCCGTCCCGCACATATTTTTCCAAGCGGGAAACGGTGTCTTCGTCCGTCATATACAGCATGGGAGCTATGACGAGATCGTACCCCGAAAAATCGCCGTGCGCGCTGACGATATCGACAGAAACCGCACGCCGCCAAAGCGTTTCGTAATAGTCCACACAAGTATCCGCATATCGCTTTTCATAACGTTTAAAGCCCTGACTGTCGTCCAGCGCCCACCTGTTTTCCCAGTCGAATATAATCGCGACTTTCGACTCCACCGCGCTTCCCGCGACCTCGTCTATCTTTTGCAGCAGTTCGCCCGTTTCTTTCACCGCTTTAAAAACGCGCGTTTCGTCCGTGCCGACGTGGTCTACCACCGCGCCGTGGAATTTTTCTACGCTGCCGCGGCTCTTGCGCCATTGAAAATATTGTACGGTGTCGCTGCCGTGCGCGATCGCCTGCAAAGCGGAAAGTTTGTCCATACCCGGGCGTTTAAGTTTGTTGATTTCCTTCCAGTTAACCAAGCCAGGCGCGCTCTCCATCAGCATAAAGGGCCGTTTTTTGAGGGAACGGAAAAAATCGTGCCAAAACGCCGTCTGCGCCGCCGTCCGAAAGTGCCCGTGCAAATGCCAGTCGGGATAACTGTCCCAAGCAGCGACGTCCAAAGAATCCGCAAACTCCCAGTAATTGAGATCGTAAAAAGCGGGCATCATATTCGTCGTAACGGGGACGTCGGGAGAGAATTTTTTTATCGGCTTAATTTCCGCCCTCATAAAATCCAGCGTCTGATGGGAAACGAAGCGCCTCCAATCCAGGTTTAAGCCGTGAATACAGGTTTCTCCGATTTCCGACGGCGCTTCGATTTGTTCGAAGCCGGTATAAGTATGGCTCCAAAACGTCGACCAATAAGCGCGATTGAGCTTCTCAATGCTTCCCTGATACCTCTCTTTCAGATAATTGCGAAATGCCTCCTGACAGAGAGGGCAATAACACATACCGCCGTATTCGTTGGAAATATGCCAGGCGACGACAGCCGGATGCTTTCCGTAGCGCTGCGCGAGCAGCGTGTTTATTTCCCGCACTTTTTCCCGATAGACGGGAGAGGTATAGCAGTGATTGTGACGCGCGCCGAAGTGCTGCCGTTCTCCATGAGAATTTACGCGCAGGACCTCGGGATATTTATCCGCCATCCAATGAGGGCGGGCGCCGCTGGGGGTAGCCAGCACGACTCTGCCGCCGTTCTGATAGATCTTTTCTATAATTTCATCTAAAAAGGAAAAGTCGTATTTCCCTTCTTCCGGTTCCAGCGTCGCCCAGGAAAAAATTCCGACAGTCATCTCGTTGCAGGCGGCTTTTTTCATGAGCTTCATATCTTCATCCCATACCTGCTTGTCTTCTATCCACTGCTCCGGGTTATAGTCCCCGCCGTACATAAGGTGTGAAAACTTTTCATTGATAAACTTTTTTTCTTTCATTTTGTCCCCTTCGCCGCGTTTATGCGGACGTTATTCCTTACTTTTATCAGTATAACATAATCCCAAGTCTTTCGTCCATCGCTTTTGTCTTTCTTTTCATCGTTTTTCCTGCGTTTTTGAAGTCTTGGCGCATCATCCTTCCAGCCTGTCTTGCGCGTAAAAATCCCCTCGCTTTAAAAATTCGCACAAAGGGCCTTCACGTAAAATTTAAGTTTTCCTTTATTGCCTATCGCATATAAATCTTACTACATTTTTTCCAAAACTTATCCGTTTTTAGTTTTTCAAACGAAACAGCGCCCATTCTGCCGCTCATAGAAAGATGCGTATCTTTTCAAAATCAATCTGATTTGTTTTTATAGTCGGGAGGCAGCGCTCGCATGATGCGAAATCGAACTTTTTATTTCCATTCATCGCTTCTCTTTCCAAGCCGCGCGATAATCGCGCGGCTTTCTTTGTGAGGTCGTTTGCGGCTATCCCCATTTATAAAATCAAAGCCCCTGAAAAAATCAGGGGCTTTGGACAAAACATTTTATTTATCATGGTGGTCTCGAAAGGGCTCGAACCTTCGACCTCATGCATGTGAAGCATGCGCTCTAACCAACTGAGCTACGAGACCATTTTATACAACTATCCGAATAGAACGTTGTCAGTATATCACTTTTTTTCTTTCTTGTCAATCTTTTTACGGAAAAAATTTTCTTCTTTTTCAAAAATTCCCGTACAACTGCCCGAGCATCCTTTTTTTCAAAGAAAATTTCTTGTGAAAGCACATAAAATCACTTGTTTTATTCAACAAAATGTACTATATTATTAGAGAGTAAATCATCCCACTGAGGAATTTTAATATGGATACTACCAATGAAGCGGAATCTACCCATCTTCCGTCCGAAGAGAACGAAAAAAAGCGTCCCGACCTGCCTGCCCCGGAGAAAGACGACCTTCGCCCCGGCACTCTTGTTTTCGACGTTTTTATTTGCTTTATTTCGGCGCTGCTCGTTTCCGCTTCTCTCTATTATTTTTCCAATTACAACCGTTTCGCTCCCGGCGGCATTACCGGCATCGCCTCTATTCTCGGCTCTCTGACCGCCGATTATTTCGGCGAAGTGACGCTGAACATGAGCATTTTTATGCTCCTTCTCAACGTTCCGATTTTTATTCTCGCCGTCATTTTCGTGAGCCGCAAAACGGGCATCATGCTGATCGTCTATCTGGTATTTCAGTCCCTGCTTTTAATGCTCTTCAAATCCCTCCATACCCGTTACGGACTTCCCTATTATGGGGCAATCCGCGGAGGCGGCTGTTTTCAGGAGGGGAACAATCTCGTCTTTGCCTCTATCGGAGTCGGGGTCATTTCGGGCTTCGGCTTTTCTCTAATGATCCGCCGTTTCGGCGCTTCCGGCGGCACTTACGCGATTTCCGCCCTCATCAAGCGTTTTCATCCCGAAAAGAATATCGCCTGGCTTGCCTTCGCCATGGATGCGTCCGTCGTCGTTCTGGCATTTTTTGTCTATCGTTCGGGGACCAATTCCGTGATTTCCACCCTTTCCAATATCTTCATTTCCGACATCGTGGTGGATTTCATGCTGCAAGGCTTGAAGAGCGGCTATAAGTTTGAAATTATTACGGATAAAGCGGAGGAACTTTCCGCCGAACTCATGGAAAAGCTGGGCAGGGGCGTGACGACCCTGAATGCGGAAGGAATGTATACGCACAGCAATAAAGCGCTGCTCATCTGTATTGTCCGCAAACGTCAAGTGGGAGAATTTTTAAAAATCCTCAAAAAATACAGCACGTCTTTCTCTTATTCCTGCCGCGTCAATGAAGTTTACGGAAAATTCGACAATCATCCGAGAAAAAATCCTTTTGAAATTCTTTCGGATAAAACGAATAAAAAATAATATCTTCTCATTCATCCCATCCCTGCCCCTTTCAATTTAGGGAAAAGGAATAAACTCGGAACGCCGTTTTTTTCTCTTCCTCTTTTGGCTCTTAAAAAAATTTTCAACCACTATCAATAAATCTTCGACTATTTATAAAATCGTTTGCGGTTCCGAAGGATTTTTTATATGAAAAGTCCTTTCGGAACCATTTTTTTCTTTCGCAAGTCCTCTGTTCTTCTCATCTTTTCCCTTCTGCCCTTATTGCGCTTATTTTCCGTAAAACGATAATATTTTCCGCTTGGGCTTGCATTTTGCAAAAATATGTAGTATAATGAATGCAGACTAATTTTTTCGAAGTACGAAATCATTTGCCGAGATAAATTATTTGAGGAACATTTATGAATAAATTAAAAAAACTTCTTACCTCAGCCCTCGTTCTTACGCTGCTCTGCTCGTTTTTCGGGGCTGCCGCCTGCGGAAACAATGACGAAGGCTCAAACAGTTCTTCCGATGCCGCCGCCGGCCTCGAAGCATATGAAAAGCTCCTTCAAGGCCACAAGGAAAAAATCAACCTTTCCGTGTGGACCTATTACAATAACGAGCAATCCATCGCTTTCGGCAAAACGATAAACGAATTCAACAAGACCCGCGGCAAATCAAAAAATATTTATGTCGAGCATACCAGCTACGACAGCGTTACCAAGCTGACGGAAGCGCTTGAAGCCTCTTCCAAAAAGACGCCCGGAAAGCCCGATATGCCTCAGATCTTCCAAGTCTACTCCGACGACCTGAAATCCCTGGATGACACCTATCATAATATCGCTTCCCTCGACAACTATTTCACAAAGAGCGAAACGGAAAATTACGTGGAAAACTTTTTCGAAGAAGGCTACATAAACGACGGTTTGAAGCTTATTCCCACGGCAAAGTCTACGGAAGTATTCATGCTGAATAAAACAGATTGGGATAATTTCGAAACGGCTTATAACGCGAAGGCCGCGGAAAAGGACAAAGTGAGCCTCGACGATTTAAAAACGATCGAGGGCGTCACAGACACCGCGGAGAAATATTATCAATGGTCGGAGGGAAAAGCCTTTTTCGGACGCGACGCCTTGGCGAATTATATCCTTACCTCCGCGCATTCCCTCGGCAAAACGGTCATTCAGCCGAGCGAAGATTCCGTACAAGTAATTCTCGACAAAGAAACGTTCCGCCGTATTTACGATAATTTTTATGTCCCTTATGTAAAAGGATATTTTTACAGCAAGGAACGTTATCGTTCAGGAGATGTGCAGACGGGGAACATCCTCTCCTACGTAGGCTCCACGTCCAGCGCCACCTATTTTCCCAAGGCGGTGCAGATAGACGACGATCATTCTTACGACATCGAAACGTACGTGGCGCCCATCCCCGTATTCAAAGACGCTAAGGCCGTCGCCATCCAGCAGGGCGCGGGACTTGCCGTGAGCAAATCGGATACGGTGACGGAATACGCCTCCGCCGTATTCATCAAATATCTTTCGGAAAACGAGGACTTTGCCGCTTCCATGAACTATGTTCCCGTCCTTCAATCCGCTTACGCGAGCGACGGACTCGATAAAATCCAGACCGCCGTCATAAACAACGAATGGAGAAATTATCTGGAAAAGGAAGAAAAGGGAGAAAGCGATTTCACGGCGCAAGAGATCGCGCAGATCAAATCCGATTTGAAAGCATCCAACAAAATTTTACTCGATACCTATAAAGCCACCTACGAAACCATGACGAGTTACGAGGTCTGGGCCTCCTTCCCCTATGAAAACAGCGCGAAAATCCGCAAGATTTTCGAATACGCCCTGACGGGCACAAAACCCTCCGGACTCGGCATGGAAAATTTAAAAAACGCCTCGGATCTTTTGGCGCTCGTCGAACAGCGCGTGAAAAATGGCGAAACCCGTTCACAAGCGGCCGAGGCGGAGCTTGCCGCCTATCCTTTCGAAAACTGGTTCAACGAACTTTCCGGAATCGTCGCCGCGCTTGGATGACCCGCGTCAGACTTTATAATTCTTAACCCGCGTTTTCCGTTTTTTATTCATTCTTCGATAAAGGTCACTCTATGGCAAAGAAAGGCAGCCGTCCGAAAAAGAATCGTTCGATAATGACGAAAATACTCATTCCCATGACCCTCGTGTTCATGATGCAAACCGCGATATTTCTTTCCGCGGTGTTTTTGAGCGGCACTTTCGACAAAATGCGATATAACAAACGGACTGCTTTTTACAACCAAACCAATTTGAGAATTTCCAGTATCGAAAGTACCGCCGCCAATCGATGGATGAACGTCGAATATACCTATGACAAAATCATAACCGCCGCGGAAACGCTCTTTGCGGAACAAAATTTGACGGCAAAAGAATTTATGGAATTAGAAGACGACGCGCTTAAAGAGCTAAGCACGCGCCTCATCAACGACGTGGCCGTAACCGTCGCGGACTCTATGCGCATTTCCTATTCGACGGGGTCTTTCGTGGTTTTCGGAGAGAATGCTCTCGCAAATCGTTACGGATTGTATTTGCGGGACAACGATCCCGATACAAACACGGCGGACAATTCCGACCTCACGATCGAAGTGGCGCCTATGGAATTTGAATCTGGTCCGATGATCAGCAGCAGCTACCGAAAATTCAAATTTTCCTTTCAATCGGAAAACGAAACGTGGTCGGAATTTTTTACGCGGCCGCTTTTCACTTATACCGAACTATCTAAGGATCAATCGGATATTTCCTATGCGCAGTGCGGCTGGTGGTCGCCTCTAAGGACCTTTATCAATCAATCCGTCAAGGTGTCCTCTTACAGCGTTCCCCTGATCGCCAAAGACGGGACGGTGTTCGGCGTGTACGGCATAGACATCGCGGAAACGCTGTTCAAAAAGCTGCTGCCGTTCTACGAATTGAACGACCAGAACGAAGGCACTTATCTTCTGTCGCTGGCGAACACAACGGGATATTTTTCCGAACCCAACGCCATCATCGCGGGCTTCGGCGGCGATGAATTTTTCACCCAAGCCAAGCGCTCGGACATGACCTATTCCGCCACAGACGCCGAAAACGTCTATACGATACAGACCGGGCAAGAAAAATATTGTTTGGCAGTCAAACAAATCCGTCTTTACGAAAACGGCCTGCCCTTTTCCGACGAACAATGGGTGCTCTTTGCGGTGATCGACGAGGATATTCTCTTTGAAGAAATCGGTTCGATTTTTTCCACCATCATCCGTTTTCTCGTTCTCGCCTTTTTGGTCGCCATCCTGATCGCGGCGCTCGTTTCCTATCTCATTTCCCGCCCCATTACGGCGCTCACCAAAAAGATCAAAGACACCGCCGCCGTGCCCGTATTGAAATTCACGCCTACCGCCATCAAGGAAATAGACAACCTGACAGGCGCTATCGAGCAGCTCAGCAGCCGTGTTTTCGAAGCGAATATGAAGCTCGAAAAAACGATTGCCCTTACGGGGATGCCCGTGGCGTCTTTCGAATACGACGTCGAGAGCGGCTACCTTTTTATGACGGAAAATTTCGGAGATGTGTTCGGGATTGCCCAGCACCCTCCCTTCAAAGAGTTTTCCCTCGCGGATTTTTCCGATTTTCTCGACAAAATGGAACCCCGCGTCATTCAAACTCAGGAACTGCCCGACGACGAACAATCCCTGATCGTCTATAAATTCGAGGACGATGACGGCAATACCCGCTGGGTGGAAATGCGCCGAGTGAAACAGGACGACGGAAGGCGGGTGCTCGGCATCGTCAACAACGTCACTTCCTCCTATCGGGAAAAGGAAACGCTCATTTTCGAACGCAACTTCGACGTTTTGTGCGGCATTTACAATCGAAGAGCTTTTTCCGAAAACATCGAAAAACTGTTTGAAAGAGGCAATCTGGGCATCGGCGCCTTTATGATGTTCGACATCGACAATCTCAAATACATCAACGACAATTACGGCCACGACTTCGGAGATCGGTATATCCAAAGCGCCGCGCAGTGCCTCGTGGCGGAATGTAAAAAACTGCCGCGCAAAATTTACGGCAGACGTTCGGGCGACGAATTTTATGCGTTTATTTACGGCTACGACAGCGTGGAAGCCGTAAAAAAAGACGTGAAACAAATTTATCTCGCCTTTAAAAACGGGTTTGTCACGGTGCCGGGCGGCGATAATATCCGCGTCCGCATCTCGGGCGGGGTCAGTTTGTTTCCTCAGGACAGCCAGAGCCACGAACAGCTGATGCGCTTTGCGGATTTCGCCATGTACGAGATCAAGACCACCGCCAAGGGAGAGCTGGCTTATTACGACAGCAATACTTACCTTAAAAACTCCTTCCTGCTCGGCAGCAAAGAAGACCTGTTCAATTTGCTCGAAAACGAGCTGGTGGAGTTTCACTATCAGCCGATCGTCAGTCTGCAAACGGGGGAAATTTACGGCTATGAAACGCTGATGCGTTCTCTTTTGCCCATCTTCAAATCCCCGCAGGATATTTTCAACGTAGCGCAGTTCCACTACCGTTTGGGACAGCTGGAAAAACTGACCTTCTTTAAGGGGATCCGGGACTTTGAAGCGCTCCGTATGCCCCCTTCCGTCCGTTTGTTTATCAATTCCGTTCCCAGTCAGGATTTAAAGGACGAAGAATGGCGGGAACTCAAAGACAAATACAGCCGCGATTTCCAGCATATCGTCGTCGAATTTACGGAATATGAGCGGGCCTCCTATAATGCCATGCAGCATAAGCTCAACCATATCCGCGACTGCGGCGCCCGCATCGCCTTGGACGATTACGGTACGGGATACAACGGCGAGGCGGTACTGCTGGAATTTTTCCCCGATTTTATAAAGATCGATATGCTTTTGGTGAGAAACGTCAACAAGGACAACGAGCGCCAGAAAATCATTTCCAATCTCGTGAGCTTCGCCAAAGAGCGCAAGATGCTGTGTATCGCGGAAGGCGTGGAAACGCAGGAGGAGCTGGAAACGGTTATTCGTCTGGGGTGCGATTTCGTGCAGGGATATTATATCGCCAAGCCCGCGAAAAATCCCCCTCTCGTGCCCGACGCCGCGCGGCGGAAAATCGTGGAATTTTATCAAAAATATTTCGGAACTCCCCCGCGCGATAAACGCGTATAAGGCGGACCATACCCAAACGACGACTTTGCTACATAAAACGGGATACAATCTTAGACAAAAGCCCCTCGAAACGAAACTACGTTTGGAGGGGCTTGTTCTTTATTTTATATTGCTTTTCTCAGGCTGCGCTTTTTTCGTCCTTTGTTCAAACGGTCAATCCGGCATAAGTTCCTCCGACCGCGTCGAGAAGAGAATCGGGA
The DNA here is from genome assembly GCA_905209085.1 of uncultured Eubacteriales bacterium. Classification (GTDB taxonomy): domain Bacteria; phylum Bacillota; class Clostridia; order Christensenellales; family Borkfalkiaceae; genus Scatosoma. The sequence goes on along the minus strand of CAJLRM010000006.1, from coordinate 183,367 downwards.
GAAATTTCGATATTGCAGCCGAGTCGTCCCCCGCTGCAAAAGATCGTATCGAACAACTGCGCCGTTTCTTCGATAAAAGTTCTGAACTGCTTTTTCATACCGACGGGCGAACAGCCGCCGTGGACATATCCCGTCAGCGGAAAAAGCCGCTTTGCGGGAAGCATGGCAATGCTCTTGACTCCCGCCGCCCGCGCCGCTTTTTTAAGATCCAAAGTTTCCGAAACGGGAATGACGAATACGTAATAATTTTTATCGCTCCCCGCCGTCACCAGCGTTTTAAAAACCCTCTCCTTTTCCTCTTTCAGCGCCGCCGCCACTTCTTCGCCGTCGGTGAGTTCCGCGGAATATTCCCGCGCCGTATACCCGATCTTTTTGGCGTCCAAAAGGCGCATTGCATTCGTTTTTTCCATATCTTTTCTCTTGCTTTTCCCAAGGAAGAAGTTTCTTTCCCTTTCCGCGTTTAAGCCGCGTACTGCGCGTGTGTGCGATATTTCCCGCCCGAGGAAATGGTGACGACGATATTTCCCTGACGATCCGTGCGGTAAATCTCCGCGCCCACGGATTCCAAAGCGCCGCACGCCTCGGCGGAAGGATGCCCGTAAGGATTGTTTTTTCCGCAGGAGATGGCCGCGGTTTCCACGCCGAGAAATTCCATGAACTCCCGACTCGTGCCCGAAGCGCTGCCGTGATGAGAAACTTTGAGAATTTCCGTGTTGTCTAATTCCACTCCGTATCCTTTAAAAAAATCTCCTTCGTAATCCTGCATCAGTATTTTTTCCACCCTGGAAGTGGCGTCCCCGCAAAACAGTGCGCTCGTCCCGAAATAATCCAGCCAGACCACGGCGGAACAATCGTTGAGATCGTCCTCCGTATACTCGCCGCCGTTTACCTTATCGTACGGACTTCCGGGATTTCCTGCGCGATATGGCCAAAGGAAAGTAAGGGTGTACGGATAGGCGGCCGAATTCGACACTATCTGCAAGTACCGCCGAGAATCGACAGAATGATACTTCTCCGTCAAAATCACTTCTCGAAACGCGGCGTATTCGTCGTTGATATAATAATTGTTTATCGCGGGAAGGTAAATCGTGCCCGCACCCTTCATCTTTAAAATTTTGGCCAAACCGCCGCAATGATCGGAATCGGAATGCGTAAGCAACAGAAAATCCGGCCGTTTTATCTTCAAAGCGTTGAGATAGCGCAAAACGGCGGCGGTGTTTCGCTCTTGCCCGTCGCCGCCGTCTATCAGCATCGTCTGACCGTCGGGAAATTCCAACAGCGTGCAGTCGCCCTGTCCCACGTCGAGAAAATGGATCCGAAGTTCCCCTTCTCTCCGTTTTGAAACATCGGGAAGACTTACGTAATATTTCCACGAAGACGGAGGAACGAACCAGGAAAATATACACACTCCCGCGACGGCAATCATAAGAATCGTAACGACGGCATACTTGATTTTCCGATGTTTTCGCCGGATTTTTTCTTTTTCTTTCGCGTAACTCATTTTTTAGTTTTCCGTTTTACACGGGCATTCGCGGATGCTGTGGCATATTTTCTGCATCCTTTCCTCCACCGCGTATAGATCGTCCGCGCAGGCTTTTAATTCTTTCTTGTAGGAGTCCACCAGGTCAGAGTTGACTTTATAGGAAACCTCGTGTTCAAGACTTGCCCACATATTCATGGAAATCGTCCTCAGCTGTATCTCGACGGGTACGCCCATCTGAATCGTCGAAAGCGAAACGGGAATTTCCACGATCAGATGCAGACTTCTGTAACCGTTTGACTTTGGAGTTTTAATATAATCCTTTTCCTTTAAAAGGCGAACGCCCGTCTGATTGAGGAAAACGCGGGCGATCTTATAAATATCTTCGATGTAGCCGCAAACGACGCGCACGCCCGCGATATCCGTCAATTTGGAAAGATTCTGCGGAGTCTGTTCATAGCCCCGCCTTCTCAGCTTTTCATAAGCGCTCTCCGCAGTCTTTAAGCGGCTTTCGATGTTATGTATAGGATCGTGCCCCTGGATCATGCTGAACTCGTCGTCGAGTATTTCAAACTTGGCGCACGCCGTTTTCAGCGCCCCCGAATATAGGGGCTTTAAACGCATATATTCCTTGATAAAAGGCGCGTCGGGCCCCTTCCCCGCCTCAAATGTGACGTTCCCGTAAAAGTCCTTTTTCAGCATCCTTTCCTCCCCAACTTTTTCCTACCATATATATTATACCCGATAGGAACGGAAAATCAACAGAGATCGGATTTTTTCACACTTTATTCACGAACGAGATGTTCACCAAACGGCTTCCCGCTTTTATATTCTTTTAGGCTTCGCAGATTCGAGAAAGCAGTATTTTTTCAAACTTTTTTATACCCTCCGTATCCTCGCGGGAAAGACAGTTTTCCGCCTGTGCTTTGAGAGCCTTCATCTCCTCCGTTTTGCCCAGCATCGCGCAGTACGCCGCGAGGATCCGTTTCGCCTGCGCCGTATCTTTTCCGAGATACTCTTTGCACAGCTTTCCGCTCTCTTCCGCGCGTTCCGTATCTTTGTTCAGGCTGTGCATATAGACGAGCTCCGCAGCCACTTCGTCAAACTGCGCCTGCGGAAGATATTGCGCGGACGCCGCCAGGCGGTTAAGACAGTCCGCGGCGTTCTTCATATCCCCTTTTTCTACGTAATACCGATAGCGCAGGTCCAAGGTCATCGCATACATGGGTTCGTCCTCGGGCAGCTGAGGCAGATCGAAATAGTATTTTTCGTCTATTTCGGAAAAACTTTTGCCTTCGGACAATTCCCCGTAAATTTCCATCGCGTATACCATCGCTTTTTCGGCGCCCGCCTCTTTTACGATTCCTTTCAGGACAGCCGCGTCCGTCTTGCCCTCGCCGTAGACGAAAGGCAGGGCGTTGAGCAGGAGCAGGTATGCCGCATAGGGTACGCCGCCCCAAAAAAGAAAGGAAGCGTTTTTAGAAAACAGCCCCGTAAGAAGCGCCGCAAGCAATACGATAAGCAAGTAGACGCCGCCTCCTATCAGTCCGCCCGCCGTATAGAGGATCGCCCGCTTTTTCATGCCGCCGCCCATTAAAGGGACGCATTGGGTTTCCTCCGCGGCAAACGGCGAGGCGAAAGAAAAACGCAGTTTTCCGGCACTCTCCGACAAACGGAAAAAAGAAAATTTGCTCATTTTCAGGCGCATCCCCTGCTTTTTTGCGGCGACGATATGCCCGAGTTCGTGAATTGTCGGCGCGAGTACGCAGGAAAGAAGCCACCCCGCAAGCCCCAGAGAAACGGCGGCAACGCGGTTCGTCCCCTTAAACCATGCGAAATAAAAAATCACGAAGCTTTCGCCTGCCGCCATCAGAATCAGCAGCAGCGCCGCATATATTTTCCCGAAAACGCGCTTCATTCCCTTCTCCTTGTTATAGGACTCACAAAAGTCCGTGTTTTTTCGCGTAGCCTTCCAGATTGTCGCTGTCGCTGACAACGATCTGCGAAAAACCGAGCTTGTCCATCAGTACGCAATAGAGCACCGCGCCTCCGCCCAAAACGTCCGCTCGCTTTGCGGGAACGCCCGGAAGGGCGGCGATTTCCTTCGCGCTCATCGCCGTCAGTTTTTCCGCCAGGAAACGGATCTTCTCCACGGTAATTACGGTTCCCGTAATGCGCGAAGGGTCGTACTCTTTCATTTCCAGCAACACTGCCGCCAAAGTGGTCGCCGTGCCGCCGATTGCGTACATGGGTACGCCGCAGGGGACTTTCCCATAGCTTTCCGCCGCGGCCTTCGCCGCCTCTTCCAGCTTGTTTCTGTCCGCGCCGCACATATCTTTAAGGCGCACGACTCCGATATTCACGCTCTTTTTATAGAGAACCAAGCCGCCTTTTCTGACGATGATCTCCGTGCTGGCGCCGCCCGCGTCGACAATTCCCCCGTCGTCGTTTCCCAAAGCCCCCAAAATGCCGATTTCCGCCTCTTCCTCGCCGGAAATGACGTCCACTTCCAAGCCGCAAGATTCCTTGACGAGGCTAACAAATTCCGCGCCGTTTTCCGCCGTGCGTACCGCCGCCGTAGCGAAAGCGCATACGAAAGAGGCGCCCTCGGCTTTTGCCCTGCGGAAAAATTCCGCGACGGCCGCAGCCGTGCGCGCGACCGCTTCGCTCTTTAAACGGGGAGAGGAAGCGAGCCCCTCGCCGAGGCGGGTGGTATTGAGCGCCTTATATAAAACTTTTCCGTCCGCCACAAGCATGAGGCGAACGGAATTAGAGCCGATGTCTATTACGGCAATTTTATTCATGGATTGCCCCCTACGATATCTTCGGGTTTGATAAAGTGATGTTCACGCGCGGCTTGTTCCAGATACAAGTCGCTGAGATAATAATTCAAATCGTTCTCGCCTTTCTTGATTTGTTCCTCGTAATACGAAGTTTCGGCTTCCACCTTTTTTATTCTGTTGTCTAACACGATCATATGAACGATTTGGTACACAATAACGGCAAGCAGGCAGACGACAATCAACGTCCCCGCTACCGCAGCCGCGGTAACTACCCGTTTCAATTTTTCCTGCGTCATAGGGAATGCACCTCTTTTTTCTTTGTGTTTTTCGTGATTTTTCGCCTTTTTATTACTTTTCTAGCTTTATTATAGCATAGTTTCCACAAAAAAGCAACTATTCTATGAATACTTTTTAAATATAATACCAGTCCCAGAAGATTCCCGAGGTACATATATACCCGAAAATCGGGAAAGGAAAACAAAACCGCCGTGAAAACGCATATCGCCGCGAACAGCAAAAAGTACAGCGCGTCGAAAATAACCGCGGCGATTATCCTGTCCCCCGCGATTTTACGAAATACGAAACAAAGCTCGTATAAAGGTCCGCTCGCCACGCCAACGAGGACGCAGACGAGGAAAATGAAAATCTGATCCGCCGCATCCATCGCCCGCCCCCGCTCTATTTAAACAGTTTGGATCTGAGGCTCTTCCCGCCGTAACGCACTCCGTTGACGCTCCCCGTCGCCGTGAAAGTGCCGCTCGTTTTGGAAAAGCCCGTAATTTTCAGTCCGGTACCCGTGATATAGAGCTTGGTATTGCTGCCGCACAGGGAAAGCACGATTTGGCTTTCGGAAAAGGAAGCCACGCTTTCTATCCCCGTGACGGTGACGCTTTTCTGTTGTTCGATATCCAAAGAATGTAAAATTTCCTGCATACCGTATGATATGCAGGAACGCTTATTTTTTATGACTGTTTTCTATTTTTTCTTTTGCGGAAGCCGGCAAACCCTTTCAAATTCCTCATTTTATAGACACTTGGAAAAACGGCGAAAAGAAGCCATCTTTTCCGCTTTTATTTCATGTTCTTTTCGCGAAATCTCGCCTTGGCGCGAAGTTCGCTGTCGAGAATGCGCTTACGAATGCGCAGCGACTTGGGCGTGACTTCCAAAAGCTCGTCGTCGGCAATAAATTCGAGGCATTCTTCGAGGCTCATTCTGCTGACGGGAATCAGCGTCAGAGCGTCGTCGCTGCTCGAAGAGCGGGTATTGGTGAGATGCTTGGTCTTGCAGACGTTGACGTTGATATCGTCGGAAAGATTGGTGTATCCGATCACCATCCCCTCGTAAACGGGCGTTCCCGGCGTAACGAACAGCGTGCCGCGCCCCTGCGCGTTGAAGAGTCCGTAAGCGACGGCGTCGCCCGTTTCGAACGCCACGAGCGAACCCGTGCTGCGCCGTTGCATATCTCCCTTATACGGCTCGTACTCAAAGAAAATCGAGTTCATGATTCCCAGGCCTTTGGTGTCCGTCAAAAATTCGCTCTTGTAGCCGAACAATCCGCGGGCGGGGACGGTAAATTCGAGGCGCATACGAGAGCCGATGGCGCTCATGTGCGCAAGGGTGCCCTTGCGGTTGCCCATGGCGGAGAAAATGGGACCCGTCATTTCCTCGGGGACGTCCACGACGAGCCGTTCGATAGGCTCGTAAAGTTCCCCGTCGATTTCCTTATACAAAACTTTGGGCGTGGAAACCTGAAATTCGTATCCCTCCCTTCTCATCGTTTCGATGAGGATGGAAAGGTGCATTTCTCCTCTGCCGCAGACGCGGAAAGAATCGGAACTGTCCGTGTCGCTGACGCGCAAAGACACATCCCGCAAAAGCTCCTTGTACAGCCTCTCGCGCAGCTGCCTCGTCGTGACGAATTTTCCCTCTTTCCCCGCGAACGGGCTATCGTTGACCGAAAAGGTCATCTCCACCGTGGGTTCCTCTATCTTGACGAATTGGACGGGTTCCACCTTGGTCGGCTCGCACACGGTGTCCCCGATATTCAATCCGTCGATCCCCGAAAACACGACGATGTCGCCCGCCTGCGCGGTGGGAACGGACACCCTTTCCAGACCTTCGATCTGATAGAGATTGGCTATCTTGCAGTTAGTGCGCACCTTATTGTCCGTATAATTGCAGATGGATACAGGCTCGTTGGCGCGAATGACGCCCCGTTCGATGCGACCTATCCCGATGCGCCCGACAAACTCGTTATAATCGATACAGGAAACGAGGAGCTGTCCCGCTCCCTCCACGTCCATATCCATGGGCGGAATATGCGTTAAAATGGTATCGAAGAGCGCGTTTAAATTGGGCTCCTGCGCGTCGGGCGTAAGCGAAGAGGTGCCGGAACGTCCGCAGCAGTAAACGATAGGGCTTTCCAGCTGTTCGTCCGTGGCGTCGAGATCCATCATCAGTTCCAAAACCTCGTCCACTACCTCGGAAATGCGGGCGTCTGGTCTGTCCACCTTGTTGATGACGAGGATGAGTTTGAGTTTTAATTCCAGCGCCTTTTGCATGACGAAACGAGTCTGCGGGAGAGGACCTTCCGCCGCGTCCACGAGAATGAGGGCGCCGTTCACCATTTTCAAAACTCTTTCCACTTCGCCCGAGAAATCGGCGTGTCCCGGCGTATCGACGATATTGATTTTTACGCCCTTATAATGTGCGGAAGTATTTTTAGCGAGGATCGTGATCCCGCGCTCTCTTTCGAGGTCATTGGAATCCATCACCCTGTCCTGGACCTGTTGATTGTCGCGGAACATACCGCCCTGCACCAGCATCTGATTGACCAGCGTGGTCTTGCCGTGGTCGACGTGGGCTATGATTGCGACGTTTCTCAAATCGTTTCTAATCAAAACAATTTCTCCTTCATAAATTCATAAAAACTTTTTAACTTTACTATTTTAATACTTTTTTACGATTATGACAACAAATTCGCATGGGTTTGCGGAATTTTTCTTGCAAAATCATCAAAAAATTTCCGCGAAACCCCTTTTTCCGGTTCCGCGGAAAGCCCTTTGCCTGAAATGTCTTTCACAGGCGTTCGGCCTTTTTATTCCTGTATCGCATAAAACGGATCTCAAAGCCGTTATCCGCTATCTCTTCGCTCTCTTCCGCGCGCTCGAAATTTTCGTCCGCGTCGAGATCGGGGAAAAAGGTATCCGCGCCGCCGTCGGCATTCACTTTCGTGACGAGCACTTCTTCGCAGTAGGGCAAAAGCGCCCGATAGACGCTCTCTCCGCCGATGACGTAAATATCCTCGCTTCCGCGCTTTTTCATCTCCTCTTTCAGAGCGTCAAAATCCCTTACGATGATACAGTCGTCCCTTACCTGTCCCCTGGAAAGTACGATATTGACGCGATTTTTAAGCGGCTTGCCGCCGGGAAAAGAGCGAAGGGTATTTCCTCCCATCACCACCGTCTTCCCGCTCGTCGTTTCACGAAAAAACTTCATATCCCGGGGGATAGAGAACATGAGAGAATTATTTTTACCGATTCCCCAATGTTTGTCGGCGTGCAGGATCGCGCGGATCATATCGCCACCGGGATCTTGCTATCCAGCTTCTCGTATTCGTAATTTTCAAGACGGAAGCTGTCCACCGTGAAGTCGTAAAAATTTTTAACGTCCGGGTCGACGACGAGCTTGGGCGCGGGATGTTGAGGCTTGTCCAAAATCTCTTTGACGATGGGGATATGTCGGTCGTAAATATGCGCGTCGGCAATGACGTGGACAAGTTCGCCCGCTTTTAAGCCCGACACCTGCGCGAGCATGATGAGCAGAACGGAATACTGTATTACGTTCCAGTTATTCGCCGTCAGCATATCGTTAGAGCGCTGATTGAGGATACCGTTGAGGGTATCCCCCGATACGTTGAACGTCATCGAATAGGCGCAGGGATACAGATTCATCTCGTGCAGATCGGCAAAGTTGTAAATATTCGTCATGATACGGCGGCTGGAAGGATTATTTTTAAGATCGAACAAAACCCTGTCCACCTGATCGAACTCCCCTTCTTTATATTTTGATTTCTGAGCCAGTTGATACCCGTAAGCCTTGCCGATGGAGCCGTTTTCGTCCGCCCAACTGTCCCAGATATGAGATTTTAAATCGCGGATGTTATTGCTCTTTTTCTGCCATATCCATAAGAGTTCGTCGATACAGGATTTGAATGCCGTGCGTCGGATGGTGAGAATGGGAAGTTCCTCTCTTAAATCGTAACGATTGACGACCCCGAATTTTTTTACCGTATGCGCGGGAGTCCCGTCCTCCCAGCGCGGACGCACGTTTAAATCGGTATCCCAAAAACCGTGTTCCATAATCTCCGTCATATTTTCCACAAAAATTTTATCCGCTCTGCTCATACCGCACTTCCTTTGTTTTATTTTTATCTTATCACAACAGCATAAGTGCTGTTACAACACTGATTGCCCTTTATATTCCTCGATTAATTTCCTTATCTATCATCAAAAGCCAAACTTCTTTACAGCACCGCGCGCCCCCGTTTACGAGCGATTTGCGCTTCTATTTTTATCAGAACGCAGCCGAAGTCCCGTTCGGAGCGGGGCGCGAAAGTGTCCGTAATTACTCCGCGATTTTCTCGTTTTGTTTCTATTATAACATAATTGCGTTATGTTTGAATAGGGAGTGAAAATGCTTGCAAATGCTTGGGGCTTACGCATTTTCACTTCTATTATAGCACACGCAAACGTTTTCGTCAAGGAAGGCGAACGCGTTTTTTAATCTCCGCCCCTCCGAATACGCCGAGTTTTTCCAAACGTCCTCTGCGCCCCTTTAATACGCCCGCCGTTTTTCTCGGCGCCTAAAAAAGCAGCTATGCGGAGAAAGGCAGAAATCTCTTTTCGCTTTATCATATTATCATTATAATTTTTGCCTCTTATTTAAATATCCGCAAGCCATTGACAGAGCGCGACATTCCTGCTATAATGTAGACGGAATCTATACCATAGCAAAGAAGGAGGAAGCGGATATGAAAATGAGTCTGACCGCGATCATGAAAAAAGTCAAGGAACTCGACGAACAAAAACGCGCGCTTATCGCGGAGGAAAACGAGAACTGCCGCGTTTCCTACGTTTCCGAAAAGGACAAAGTCAACACGGGTTACGACTATCGCGCCACGAGGGAGGCGCTCGACGCGCTCGACAAAGAAACCTTGCGTCTGAAATCCATCCTTGCAAAAGTAAACGCCAAGCTTGTCGTGTGCGATTATCCCTATACCGTCAGCGAAGCGCTGATCCGTCTGGCGCAATTGTCCGCAAAACGCGCTCAGCTGGAAGCGCTGCCTACCGTGCAATCCATGCGAAGAGTCACCTTCAACGGCGTCATCGAATATACGGACACCCTGTGCGACACAGCGGAGGTTAAAAAGGACATTTCCGCGCTTCGGGAAGAAATCTCCCGACTGCAAATGGCGATAGACAAGACGAATCTCATCTACGAAACGGAAGTTTAACCGCCTGTTTTTTATTTTTCACCCTGCCGCCCTTTCCGCTTCCGTCGTTTTGAACCCGAATCAATTGAAACGGAGTTTTGTTTATCGTTTATGTTTTCCGTTTTGCTTTATTCGTAAATGTTTTTGCTTTTGTTCCTGTTGATCTTCGGTGTCGCACCGCTTTTATGGGAAAAGTAATCGTCGCAAGTTCAAAACTCGAAAGAAAAACTTAAACGGGCGCCCGAAGTTCGGTTTCAATGCGCCTCTTTTTTGTTGCGCGTCATCGTTTACGCCCCGGTACAGTGGAAAATCAGCGTGCGAGCATACTCATATTGTGCCGTCGATTTCTATTTTCTAATAAAAAGGCCCCCGCCTTGCAAGCGGGAGCCTTTTTATCGTTCCGTTTCTAAAAAACCACATTTTCCCTTGTCGCAATATCCTCGTCCGATCACACGTAGGCGCAGGAAAACTCTTGTCCTATACCGTCAGATGCAGCGTCCCGAAAAAAAGCCGCATTTTTTCAACGCTTGACAGACTTTGATTTCTCCTTTGCCGTCTTCCGGTTTTATCGGTTGAGTTTCGAGCCGAGCCAGATGATCATTTCGATGGGAAGCCCTAAAATAAAGATAAGCCAAAGCTGATAATATAAAAATTGCAGATAAACGGCAGCCAAAAGCGACCAGCAAAGAACGGAAAGGACCACCGTCCTGTATACTTTTCCGCCCGGCGCCTCCTTTTCTTTCTCCGTTCTTCGATTCAAATAGAGCATAGCGACGCAGGAGGCGGGAACCGCCCACACAAAAGCCTGCCAGTAATCCATATTCGCTTTGAGTTTTAAATAGACGAATACGAGCGTAGCGATCAGGAATACGACGGAAACGGACAAACAGAGGATAATCAAACGGTTATGTCCCGCACGCAGTTTTTTTTCCTCCGCTTTGCCCGCAATTTTCTCCGCAGCCTTTTCGTGAACGAGATCGTCGAGCGTAATTCCATAAACCTCCGCCAACGCCGCCAACACGGAAATATCCGGCAGCGAATCCCCGTTTTCCCATTTGGAAATCGTCTTGTCCGAATAGTTGAGCATTTCTGCCAGCTCGCTTTGCGTGAGATTGCGGCTCTTTCTCAGTTCGATTAAATTTTTTGCCACAATATTTTTAATCGTATTGTCCATATCGTTACTATATCATATTTTCAACAAAAAATCAACTCCACAAGCCGCCTTTTTATAAAATTCTACTGTGAGTAGAGTCAAAAAATGAGGTCGATTAAAGCGAGAGCGCCTATCTCTCATAATTATATAGCGGTAGAAAAACATTATCCGAACTCGCCGTTGCCTTTTAAAGAGGCGGCGGGTATAATAGAAATAGATGACAGAATGTTGTTTTTTCGCTTTTTGTCATGACAAATTGTTACATCTTCTCTTTTTAAAGGGAATACGGGGAATTGCAATCCACGAAAGAAACGGAGAACTGCTATGAATGTCACCATAATCTGCGACGTGCTCGGCGAACCGAACAACGGAACGACGATAGCCACGCTTAATCTTATCCATTACCTGACGGATAAGGGACATCGCGTAAAAATCGTATCCGCCGACGCCGATACGACAGGCAAAGAAAATTATTATACGGTTCCCGCGCTCAATCTCGGTCCCTTTAACGCCGCGCTCAAAAGGAACGGCGTGCGCCTGGCAAAGTCGGACAAAAAAATTTTGACGCAAGCGATCGAGGACGCGGACGTCGTCCATATCCAATTTCCCTTTTCTTTGGGCGCTGCGGGCGCAAAGTTAGCCAAACGCATGAACAAACCCGTGACGGCGAGCTTCCATTGCCAGGCGGAAAACGTAACTTCCCATATCGGAATGATGAACGTCCCCTTTGCCAATCGCCTTACTTATAAAGTCTTTTATCGAAACGTTTTCCGCTACTGCGACAAAATCCACTATCCCACCGCCTTTATCAAGGATGTATTCGAACGGGAAACCGCCCCCACGGCCGGCGAAGTGATTTCCAACGGCGTCAACGACGCATTTTTCGAAACGCGCCCTCATAAGAGAGTTTCCGAAAAATTCACCATTCTTTGCACGGGGCGTTACAGCAGGGAGAAAGCGCAGCACATACTCATCAAAGCGGCGGCGAAATCCGTTCATAAAGAGGACATAAAGCTCATCTTCGCGGGGGACGGTCCCTATAAAAAGCGGTTGAAAAAGAGCGCACAGAAGGCGGGCGTGGACTGTGAATTCAAACTCTTTTCGAGAAAAGAGCTTTTGGAAGTGCTGCACGGCGCGGACCTTTACGTGCATACGGCGTTGGTGGAGATAGAGGCGATAGCCTGTATGGAAGCGATTGCGGGAGGTCTGGTGCCCGTCATCTGCAACTCCGAGCGCAGCGCGACGAGATACTTTGCCTTGGACGAGCGCAATCTCTTTAAAAAGAACGACGCGCAAGATCTCGCCGCGAAAATCGATTTTTGGTACGATAACGAATCTTTGAGAAACGAGTATACGCAAAAATATCGAGCCTTACGCGATTCCTTTTCGCAAAAGGCGTGCATGGAACAAATGGAACAGATGCTTTTAAACGCAATCGAGGAGCATAAGAAAGTATCATGAAAAAGACATATTATTACAGCGACGAAATCAACGACGACTTTGCGGGCACGAATATCAAGCGCAAGGAACTGCCTGCGGACTATCCCTATTTTTCGAGCAATCCCGTGAGGAAATTTTTTGAATTTATCCTCTATCGGCTGATCGTCACGCCCCTTATTTTCCTCTTTCAAAAGATTGTCTTCCGCGAGAAATTCAAAAATAAAAAGGTGTTAAAAAAATACCGTAAAAACGGCTATTTTATCTACGCCAATCACACGTCCGCCGTCAGCGACGCTTTTACGCCGACCTTGGTCACCTTCCCCAAAAAGGCATATATTCTCATCAATCCGGACGGCGTTTCCATTCCCGTGGTAGGCAAAGCGGTGGAGATGCTGGGCGGCGTTCCGCTCCCCACGCACCGCCGCGGCATGAAAAATTTTCACGACGCCGTGCTCAGTCATGCGCAAAAAAGACACTGTATCGTCATTTATCCCGAAGCGCATATCTGGCCTTACTATACGAAGATACGCCCCTTTAAAGACGTTTCCTTCCGCTATCCCGCGGAAGCGGATAAACCCGTCTTTTGTTTCACCACCACCTTCCAAAAGAGAAAGTTTTTCAAACATCCCAAAGAAACGATTTATGTGGACGGTCCTTTCTTCCCCGATAAGAATCTCACCCCGAAAGAAAATCAAAAGCGCCTGAGAGAGCTTGTCTATAACGCCATGGTGGAGAGGAGCAAGGCTTCGACTTACGAATATACGGAATACATCAAGACGGCAAATCTCACCGAAGTAAAGGTGCAGAGAGCGCCCGTATCGGCCGCCCCCGTTCGCGGCGCGTCCGCGCCCGCAACAGAGCAAGCGGCAGCCGCCTATTCATCCGCTTCCGTCTTCCGCATGGCTTCGGCCGCGGACGAGAGCGACAATCAATTTACAGAAACCGCGGCGGATAGCGAAGACCTCGCAGAAGCCGCCGTATAAATCCTCCTTACTTCAAAGAAACGGGAGCGGAATGAAATTTCCGCTCCCGTTTTATTTTGCCGCGCCGTAAACGGCTGCCGCTCTCTTTTTCAGCCGGGACAAGCGTTTTACGCTTTTTCGATCGCCGTATATACTTCCTTCAACGACTGCGTATCGTAGTCCTCGATCCGCCCCGCGTCGGCAAGTTTGGCGATCTCCGCATCCAGCGGCATTTTCGAAATCGCGGGAATCCCATACTCCTTTGCGAGAGCGGCGGCTTTGCTCTGACCGAATATCTCTATTTTTCTGCCGCAGTCCGGACAGGTCAAATAACTCATATTTTCCACCAGACCGAGAACGGGGACCTTCATCATTCGCGCCATGGTCACGGCCTTTTCCACCACCATTTTGACCAGATCCTGCGGCGTGGTGACAATGACGACGCCCGCCAAAGGAATGCTTTGAAACACCGTTAAAGGCACATCGCCCGTTCCGGGAGGCATATCGATGAATAAAAGGTCCAAATCCTTCCAGACGACGTCCGTCCAGAATTGTAAAACCGTCCCCGAAATGACGGGACCGCGCCAGACGACGGGAGTCGTTTCGCTGTCCAAAAGAAGATTCATGGACATCATCTGTATCCCCGACGGCGCGAGTACGGTGTCTATGCCTTCCTCGCTGCCCGTGGCGCGTTCGGAAACGCCGAACATTTTGGGAATGGAGGGACCGGTGATGTCGGCGTCCATAATGCCCACCGATTTGCCCTGTTTATGCGCATAGGAAGCCAGCAGGGAAGTGGTGAGCGATTTTCCCACCCCGCCTTTGCCGCTGACGACCGCGATTACTTTTTTAATGGACGAGCGTGCGTGCGGCGCTTTCAAAAAGCTCTCCGTTTTCCTCGAAGCGCAGTCGGAGGAACAGCTCGAACAGTCATGCGTACAATTTTCCGACATAATTTTCTCCTTTTTTAAAATATTATCATTATACACCTTTGTCAAGGATTTGTCAACCCAAACGCCTTTCCTCAAACCTTAAAAATCCCCTCGGATTTTCAAAACAAGGCGCTTTACGCGCCTGCGTTGAGTTTATAATAGAGCCCTTTCTGCGCCATCAGTTCCTGATGATTGCCGCTTTCCGCGATGCCCTTATTGGCGATATACAGAATCCTGTCCGCCTTGCGAATGGTGGACAGGCGGTGCGCTACGACAAAGGAAGTCTTTTCTTTCAACAGGATATCCAGCGCGCCTTGAATCAACTCCTCCGTTTCCGAATCGACGGAAGAAGTCGCTTCGTCCAAGATCACCACAGCGGGATTTTTCAACACCATGCGGGCAAAGGAAATCATTTGTTTTTCGCCCGCGGAAAGACCTTCTCCGCCCTCCTCCGTCTTGGCGTAAAAACCGTCCGGATAGCGTGCCGCCACGCGGTCGGCATAGATGCGCTTTGCCGCTTCGATACATTCCTCGTCCGTCGCGTCGGGTCTGCCGTAACGGATATTTTCGATGATCGTTCCCTTGAAGATAAAGGGATCCTGCATCAGTACGCCGATTTGACTTCGCAAAGAGTGCAGACTGACCTCCCGCACGTCCTTTCCGTCTATTTTCACCGCTCCCCCGACAGGGTCGTAAAAACGGGTAATGAGATTGATGACGGTTGTTTTTCCCGCGCCCGTGGGTCCCACCAAAGCGATCGTTTCTCCCGGTGAAACGTGCAGAGAAAAGTTTTCCAAAATATTGACGCCTTCTTCATAGGAAAATGTGACGTTTTCAAATTCCACTTCCCCTTTGACGGAGCCAAGCTCCTGCGCGCCCTCTTCTTCCCGAATGGGATTGGGTTCGTCGATGGTTTCGAATACCCGTTCGAGATTGGCGGAAACCTGCGAAAGATTTTGTAAGACAGAAGAAAGCTGCATAAACGGCGTGGCGCAAAGGCTCATATAATTGAGAAACGCCACGACCGTACCCGTCTGAATACTCCATTTTCCCGTCGTCATCGCCCAGATGGATACCCCGTAAATGAGCAGCGTGCCCATATTCCAAAACAGATCGACCACGGGAGAGTTGAGTTCGTTGACGGCGACGATCTTCCTCCATTGATTGAGGCTGGTCGTTTGCAGTTCGTGATAGACGCCCGCGTTATAATTCCCTCTGTTAAAACTCTTGATGACCTTTTCTCCGTTGATGGATTCGACGATATAGGCGGTGCGATTGGAATCCTTCGCCTTCTGCGTGCGGAAGAGTTTGCGGATAACGCCCTTTAAAAGAAACACGCACACCGCCAGGGGAATGACCATCGCATAGACGACGAGCGCCAGGAGCGGACTTAAAAACAACATGAACACCGTCACCACGACGATATTCAAAATATCGATGATGAACAGCATCAGCTGCGAAGCGAAAAAGTCCCCCAGTTCGTCTATATAATCGGTGACGCGAACGGAGATTTTTCCCGCGGGGCGGTTGTCGAAGTATTCAAAGGGAAGCTTTTGCAGTTTTTCGAAGATCTCCGTGCGGATGTCCGCTACGATGCCGTCCCCCATTTTCCACATGATTCTTTCGTAAAAGTAAGGCAAAATCGCGCGCAGCGCCGAAACGAACACAAAGCCCGCCAATACGCTCACGAGCAGAGAATAATTCCTGTCGGGAATGACTTTGTCCACGATCGCCTTGATGAAAAGAGGCGGTACGAGCGCCGTCAAAGTGCTCAGCGCAAGAAGGATCACCGTGATCTTGAACGCCTGCTTTTTGGGGGCGATATATTTAAGAAAGCGTTTGAGCAGCTTGACGTCTACCTTTTCCTTCTCCACTTTCTCGTCTATATAATAGGTATTTCGTTTCATTTCAGTCCGCCTCCTTGCCGTAAGAGGAATCGTCAAGGTTGCCGTCGGCGCTCTGCCTGCGATACACCGCCGCAAAGCGTCCGTTTTCCGCCGCCAACTCCTCAACGCTTCCCCGCTCGATAATCTCTCCGTCTTGGAGGTAGACGATCTCGTCGCAGTCTGCGACGGAAGAAACGCGATGCGCGGCGATGAGAAGCGTCCTTTCGGGAGTCTTTTCTTTTACCGCAGCCAGCAATTTTTTCTCCGTGACCATATCCAGGGCGCTGGAAGCGTCGTCGAGAATGAGCACGGGCGCGTTCTTCATCAACGCTCTCGCCACGGAAAGCCGCTGTTTCTGCCCGCCCGAAAGCCCTAAGCCGCGCTCTCCCACGATCGTGTCGTAGCCGTCGGGCAGCTTTTCTATAAATCGGGCGGCCTGTGCCGTTTCCGCCGCCTCTTTCACGTCCTCCACAGGGGCTTCGGGGTCATAGAAGGCGATATTGGAATCCACCGTATGGGAGAAGAGAAAAACGTCCTGAAAAACGTAAGCGTATTCGTCGCGCAGCGCGCTCAGGGAATAGTCGCGTATGTCCTTGCCGTCAATGGTAATCTTACCCGCCGTCACGTCGTAGACGCGGGAAAGGCATTTTAAAAGCGCGGACTTTCCGCTGCCCGTGCCGCCCATGATCCCCACCCGCTTGCCGTAGGGAATATCGAGAGAAATATTTTTCAGCACCTGTTTGTCGCCCAGCGTCAACGAAACGTTTTCAAAGCGGATATGCGGGCGCACGGATACGCGGAGCGCTTCGGGATATTCTTTTATCCCGCTCTCCGTTTCGAGAAAATGTCGGAGTCTGCCCAAAGAAACCAGCTGTCGCTGCATATTGCTGATATTTTGGCTGATCTGGGTGATATGATTCATGATCTTCATGACGTACGCGCCCGCGGCCGTCAGCGCGCCGATCAGGAGCGAGCCGTCGAGCACGAGAAAGACGCAGACGATGATCGTCGCCGCGTAAGCGAGCTGCATATAGGAATTGAAAAACAGGTTATACTTCGCCGCCGTATCGTCGAGGCGGAACATGAGGTCGCGCACGGCGTAATTGTCGCGCTCAAATTTTTTCTCTTCGTATTTTTCGTTGGCGAAAGCGCGGACCAACCGAACGCCGCGGATATTCTCCTGTACGGTAAGGTTGATATCGCTGTACGCGCGGCGCATATCCGTGAATATCCCCCGCATCACTTTTACGTAGCGAACGAGCGTGACGATTAAGGGCGACGCTATCGCCAAAGGAATGAGCAGCAACCAGGGGCTGATCGAGCTTAAAAACAGGCTCGTCACGATCATCACCGTGACGCTGTCGAAGAAGGAGATGAAACTGCGCGAATACATTTCTTTCGACTGTACGATATCTCGGTTCATCACCGTCATCAATTCACCCGTATTAAATTGAGAAAGGGCGCTGCCGTCGAGATCCAAAAGTTTTTTATACGTTTCGTCGCGCCAACGGCTCTCCATACAAAAACCGACGTTTTGAAAACTGACGTTTTTGACGTAAATAAAAATCAGACGAACGAGAAGAATGACGGCAAATACCCCCGCGCAGGAAAAAAACAGCTCCAACGTGCCGAAATCGCCGTATTTTCCCGTAAAGAGAAAGGCGAAAAGGCCGCTCGGCGCTTTAAAATGAGCGGGATCGTAACACACCGCATAATCGAGCATGGCCGCCGTCAGAAGCGGCAGGCACAGATCGCTGACGATAGCGATAAGACTGCTTACGTAGGAGAGCAAAGTGAGCGGCCAATATTTTCTCCAATATCTGGCGCCAAAAGATAGGTTGGTCATAAAAAATCCTTATTCGAATCGGATTTGCGGGAAAACTTTGCAATCGACAAAACGAATGAAACTATGTTATCAAGAGTATAAAGCTTTTCGCCCGGTTTGTCAATTTCCTGACGCGGGAATCTTTAAAAAAGTGACAAAAAAATCCATTCGAAAACGGTTGCATTCAAAGCGAAAATAGTGTATAATAAATAAGCTGTGCTAGGTGGGGAGTTAGCGGCACCCTGTATCTGCAATCCGCTATAGCAGAACCGAACGCCTTTCCCGGCGGCATTTATGGAAGGCAGCGCACCGTAAGGAACGTTGATAGCAAGGTCTTATGCAACGCAATGCCGTGAACCGTGTCAGGGCAGGAATGCAGCAGCACTAAGCGGATTTTTGCGTGTGCCATAAGGGAGCTTTGAAGGAGTCACCTGCGGTGTTTCCGCTTCGGTAAATTCCGACAAAAAAGGTCGCACAGTTTTTATTTGTCAAAGAAGCCCGTCTGAAAAAGACGGGCTTCTTTATTGTCTTTCCATGCTTTTTTGATGACCTCGACTCTTATAGGCAAACGTTTTCTCCTATTCGTGAAGCTCTAACGGCAACCCGTCGGGGTCGAAAAAGAAAGTCATTCTTTTCCGCGTAAACGGGTCGATGCGGACAGGCTCACATTCGATACCGAGCGTTCTCAGCCAAGCGACCGCTTCCTCCGCGCTCTCGACGCGGAAAGCGAGATGGCGAAGCCCGCACGCTTCGGGATAAGAGGGTCTTGGCGGATTGCCGACGGCGGAGAATATTTCGAGTTCGCAGCCGTCCAGCTTCAAATCGAGCTTATAATCCCCTCTTTCCGCGCGATAATTTTCACGGATAATTTCAAAGCCGAGTTTTTCCACATAAAATTTTTTAGATCTTTCATAGTCGCTGACGATGATGGCGACATGATGGATACTTCCGAGTTTCATTTCTTCCTTCCCTCCTACCCAAATCCCTTTTTACTTGTGATTTTAAAATCGGAAAAATCTACAAATTATTTTGTTTCCCTTTCTTACCATTCTTTTCTCTTATTCCGTATCAGGAACAGGAGGCAGATATTTTGAAAACACTTCCACATAACGGGATCCAAACGTGACGCTTGTAATCTGTGAATAATGAATTTCCCATAGATTTTCATCCCAAACGCCCATGGCGTCGAAATAGCGCATATACACTTTTTTATTGCCTACCTTTTCAATCCGACCGATGCAAAATAGTTGTTCGTCCTCTTGAAGGCATTTCTTTTCCACAATAATATTATGTCCGATTTTTTGAAGAGATAAAAACACCGTTTTCCAATCGTCCACGTCTACATCGGGAAGGACGATCTTTTCCGGATTTCCTTCCAGACGATTGATTTCAAGGCACTTATCTTCCTTTTTCTGCACCTTTTTTATATCCCGGAAGCGGCGGACGGAATACCCGTCGATGATAAAATCGTCCTCTTCCGCACCGAGAAAAAGCTTTTCCCCTGTTTTGAGAGGAAAATAGTAACGGTAAGCTTCCTCATATTTAAAAAACACACGGCAAAGCTGTTGAAAATTCACTCCCTCTTCTATTATTTTTCTTATTTTTTCTTTTTTCATGCCCTGTTTTCCTTCCTTTTCTATTTCCGTCCGCTCTTTTTGAAACCTTATATTAAACTGTTGCTTGACATCGCCAAAAAAACGCCTGAAACGAACAAGAAGTTCGATTCGGGCGTTTTGATTGACTATCAATTATTCTTTATCCTTATATTTATAGAAACCTTCTCCCGAAGACATACCCAGCTTGCCCTCGTCTATAAATTTTTTGAGCATCTTTGCCATTCCTTTAAAATTATAGGGAGCGAGGAAAGAAGGAATCTTCACATACATCATGACGATATTATAGGCTGTGGTAAGTCCGACGGTATCGAGAATCTGGAAGGGACCCTTGGGCGCGCCTGTTCCCAAAGTCCAGGCTTTATCGATGCTCTCCGGATCGGAGATGCCGTTGACGTAAAGATCCATACCCGAAAAGAGCAGCGGAACGAGCATAGAATTGAGAAGGTATCCCGATTTTTCCTTTAAAACGGGAAGCGGGATCATCCTGATCTCTTCTGAAAATTTCATAATTTGCTCGAAATATTCTTTCTCCGTTTTAGACTGCGCCATAATTTCGGCAGTGTTGTTTTTCCAAATGGAATTAGCAAAGTGCAGAGATAAAAACTTTTCCGGTCTTCCCGTAAACTTTGCGAACTTCGAAGGAAGCAGTGTGGAAGAATTGGTGACGATTACGGTTTTTTCCGGCAGTAACGGCGCCAAACTTTTATAAAAAGCTATTTTTTCCTCCGCGTTTTCCGCCATCGATTCGATGACGAGATCGGCGTCTTCCACCGCCTTTTTCATGTCGAGTTCGAGTTTTAAGCCCGAATACGCTTTATCGACTTTTTCCAAACATTCCTCTTTGTCAAAAGTTTCATAATCGGCGATTCCTCTCGCCCAAATATTGGGCGTTTGTCCCTCCGGGGTAGCCATCTTATTGATCGTGTCGATATAAACTTGTTTGAGAGAATCCAGTTTTGGCTGCGTACGGCCGATACTTCCTTCGCTTCTGAGCCAAATTGTGACGTGAAAGCCGCAATACGCTGCTTGAAAAGCTATCTGACTCCCTAAAACGCCCCCGCCTGCGACTACAACATTTTTGATTTTCATAAATCATTCTCCAAGTATTAATTGTATCTTCATTATATCATTAAGGATTGTCCAAAGTCAAGCCTTTTGTCAGTTAAATTCTTTAAAGCATAGCCTCTACAAAGTGGTTTAGACGAGATGCTTCAAGTTTTCTGTTAGAGCGCAGCGGAATATTAAATTCCCGGAATTTACAATACAGATCGTCCCCCTTAAATCTTTGTGATTTCGCTTGCTGTGATCCGTCAATGGAACGGGAGTCCCGGATGACAAGCCCTCCTTCATACTAAATGAGTCCTTATTCAAAAGCCGTACGATTAAAAAAAGGGAAAATTCTCTCTTTCGTTTTTCGATTTGCCTTGCAGCGGTAACTTTTATGTAACGATCACACTTTTCGTTAAAGAATGCGAGTCATCAAATGAACTCTTTTATGGAGCACGAAAAAGAGATTGCGTCCTTGCTTTCGGTTTCGGAAAGTCGCGGCGGCGCCCACCGTTCGCTTTATCTTTCATCAGCTCTGCGGCTTGTTTGTGCGAAGCACCGCGGCTCTCCTCATACAAAAAAAGCACCCGTAAGGGGTGCCTTTTTCGTCATAAAGGGTGGTGGAGAATATGCAACGTAAATCGAACTGTAAATCAGCTATCTCTACCGACTAAAACATCAAGCGTAATATCGAGATAATCGGCAAGCTCAATCAGAGAAAAGATATGTGGGTCAGCACCATTTTTCCAGTCAACAAAATGGGAGGACTTAATACGAGTTTCCTGATTGATTTTATTCCGTGAAATACCTTTTTCCTCTAATAAACTTCTAAAATGCTCATAAAACGGAGGACATTTTTTCGGTTGAAAATCTATGTCCTTTTCGGAACGTCCTACCAAAAAGTCAAGAGAACAATTGAAATAATCTGCAATTTTTAATATTTGTGAAAGACGCATATATTTTGCGTTACGTTTCCATCTTCCAACGGTACTTACGTTTACTCCTATCGCTTGGGCAAAAGTTTTATTGGAAATATTTCTTTCGACCAATAATTCCGATATTCTTGCGCCCGTTTTCAATTCGGTTTCCATGATAATCTCCTTAAAAATATTATAGTAGGAATGTGCCTTAAAATGCTTGACATTTGCACATTCCTACGTATATAATATAATAAATGCACGTTCCTACGTGCCAAAAATTATTTTGGAGGTTATAGGCAAATGGAAGAGAACGAACAAAAAGGCAAGAAATGTTGTTACTGCGGCAATTTTGAGGGGTACTATACCAAAGGCTTACGGCGTTACGATAAAACGAAACAGGGATTTTGCTCGGAACACCATAAAATCGTAGAAAATCAGGATTGTTGCGAATGTTGGAGAACAAACAGCAGAAGACATTTAGTAAGAAACCGAGTTGCTTCAAGGGCGTTATACGAAATCTTAATGGACATTTCCGCTATCCGACAAATCATTCAGGAAAATGAAGAGGAGAAGAAAAACTTGTAATGGAAAAGA
Source organism: uncultured Eubacteriales bacterium (assembly GCA_905209085.1). Taxonomy (GTDB): domain Bacteria; phylum Bacillota; class Clostridia; order Christensenellales; family Borkfalkiaceae; genus Scatosoma. Next base: position 161,235 of record CAJLRM010000006.1, on the reverse strand, counting down.
AATGTCAAAGCTGTCGATATTACAGCGCGTATTATGAAAAGGGACTGGCAAACTTTTCAGAGAGGGAAAAGCGGGGGTATGTTGTCAAAAGCAAAAAGCCGTGGAGAAAAACGGTAGCTGCGAATTATATCTATCTTGTATTTATACGAAAAAAACGGTTACCGTGGAATATATCGACAAGGTGATCAAAGACATAGAAGAGCTTGAATGGATATACCGCCACTACAACTATTGACTATAAAAAATAAATTAAATTAAATAAGTCCCGACGACAGTCGGGGCTTTTCCTTTTATAGAGATATGGTAAACCGTACCTTCAAAATACCGCAAAGAAGAAACTTGCAAAAGATAAACGTAGAACTTGAATTACATATCTAAAAAATATCCACAGCAGCATTTTATGCCGCTATCACTTTATGAAAAATAGCGAACATAAAGAAAAAACCTAAACCGAACAAGTGGTTCGATTTAGGTTTTCATTGGTGGACAGGGGTGGATTCGAACCACCGAAGTCGAAGACGTCAGATTTACAGTCTGATCCATTTGGCCGCTCTGGAACCTGTCCGTTTATTATGGTGTAGCGCGCAAGCTGTGGAGCCGGTGATTGGACTCGAACCCACAACCTGCTGATTACAAATCAGCTGCTCTGCCAATTGAGCTACACCGGCGTGTGGTGCCTTGAGGTGGAATCGAACCATCGACAGAAGGATTTTCAGTCCTTTGCTCTACCAACTGAGCTATCAAGGCAAATGGCGACCCAAACGAGGCTCGAACTCGTGACCTCCAGCGTGACAGGCTGGCGCTCTAACCAAACTGAGCTATTGGGCCATAAAACGCGCACTTCAAAGAACGCTTGATTATTATAATCTATTTTTTCATATTCGTCAAGTATTTTTCGGCTTTTTTTCAGGCAAAACACAAATTTTTTTCAGGTTTTTTCAAAAATATTTCTCTAATAAATTTTCCAATGTCGGCTGTTCGTATTCCAGCCAATAGACGCTGCCGTCCTTCTCCCTATCGAGAAATTTGTAATCGTACAGCTCGCGCCGCAAAGTTGCCGGATCGTCGAACGTGTGCCACGCTTTCAATACTTCGTTTACCTCTTTTTCGGTATATTTTTTATCTCGTTCAAATTTTTCCGCCAGATAGCAAAGCGCGTAAATCTTCGTTTTTCTTTTTGCGGGAAACGCCGTGAGTCTGCCGCGTTCATCCAAAAAATTTTTTAAAGCCGTCTTTTCCATGTGCTTTCCTCCGTTAAAATCCTCATTCGTCAAAGCCCTGCCCCGCTCGTTTTTATTATGATGCAAAAGACTCCACTTCCATTCGCCTTTCAGAATAATTCGTCGAGTAAAATGTAATATCTGACTTTTTCCCAATCGGGACAAATCCCTAGTTCGTCGAAAAGCCAAGCGGCATCGGCGTATTCGATCGGTTTCCCGCCGTATCTGCCCGCGAAATTACTTTTCAGACTTCTGTAACATAAAGCGATGTCCTGATATCTATCCGCAACGCCGCTTCTTCCCAGATCGAGAAATCCCTCGATTCTTTCTTCCCGCACGAAAATATTGGGCAGACAGCAGTCCCCGTGAGAAAAAACGAGTTCTTCTGCGGGTTTATTTTCTTTCAGCCACGCCAGCAATTCTGCCGGCCCCGCGAATCCCTTTTCGCCGTATGTTCCCTCTTCGGTATTTTCGACGTCGCAAAGATTTTTTGTCACTCGCGCCTCGGCTCTTTTCAATTTATTTATCAAAGAATTGTCGTAAGGACAAGCGGAAATATCCACTCGCCACAGCATTTCCAAACCTTCCGCCATCCATTTTATCAACTTCTTCGGCTCTCTCAAAAATTCTTCCGCGCACGCCATCCGCCCGCCGAATCTACTCATAAGCAGATACTCTACGCCGTTCTCTTTTTCCTCGCAGAGAATTTGCGGCACGGGAAGCTTGTCCCGCAGCCATTTCATCATGCGGGATTCGCTGTCCGATTCCTCGCTCTCCTTCTGTATTTTTAAAACGCAATCTTTGAATAGAATCACTTGCGAATCGGACATACCCACGGTATCGGCGACATACGTTTTCCCTTTGATCATCCTTCGGATTTTTTCGGGCATATATAAGTCTTTCATTCCGCCACCTTTGAAAACAAGGCTTTTAAAAAACCCCGCTTATTTTTTATATAGCTTTGCAAGACCGCCTTCCGCCGTTTCCCGATAGCAGCGGGAAATATCCTTTCCCGTTTCATACATGGTCTGTATGACTAAATCGAAAGAAATCTTCCGGCTGTCGGAAAGAAAATCGGCGAGCGAAACCGCGTTCATGGCGCGCATCGCCGCCACGGCGTTCCTTTCGATGCAGGGGATCTGCACCAAACCTCCGATCGGGTCGCAGGTCAGTCCCAAATGGTGTTCCATCGCGATTTCCGCCGCGTATTCGATCTGTCCCAGTTCCATTTCATAGAGCTCGCCGAGCGCGGCAGCCGCCATACAGCAGGCGCTGCCTATTTCCGCCTGACAGCCGCACTCCGCGCCCGAAATGGAAGCGTTCGTCTTGATAAGATTGCCCACGAGCCCTCCCGCCGCCAAGGCGCGGACGATATCCTCGTCCGAATACCTGCGGCGTTCCTGAGCATATCTGAGCACGGCGGGCAAAACGCCGCTGGCGCCGCAGGTGGGAGCCGTCACGATCGTTTCCGCCGCCGCGTTCTGTTCGCTGACGGCAAACGCATAGGCGCATACCAACCGATTTTCTTTCGTTTCGGCGCTTTCGTCGATATGTTTTTGCCGATACAGTATCCGCGCTTTGCGCTCCACATTCAAGCCGCCCGGCAGAATGCCCTGCGCTTTCAGACCTTCCGCGATGGAGGTTTTCATCGTTCTCCACACTTCAAAGAGATACTCGCGTATTCCCTCCCCTTCGCATTCGAACACATAATCGGAAAGGCGAAGAGAATTTTCCTCGCAATAGCTTCTGATTTCCGAAAAATTTTGCAGCGGATATACCTCCGCGTCCTCTTCTCCCACACGCCCCTCTATGCGGACAGCGCCGCCGCCGACGCTGTATACGCGAAAAAACGCCCGCCGTCCGCCTTCCCGATAGGCGTAGAGATCCATCGTATTGGGATGCGGCACTTCCGCGTCCGTATCGCAAATCACGTCCACGTTTTTGAGAACGCTCTTTATCACGCGGTCCGTACCGTGACCGATCCCCGTTTTCGCCAAGGAACCGTATAAGATTGCTTTAAAGGAATCCGCCTCGGGATTTTCGGACGCGAAAAGCTTACAGGCGCGTTCCGGTCCGATAGTATGGGAAGAGGAAGGTCCCTTCCCGATTCGATACAATTCTTTTAACGATTTCATCTTTTTAGTATTTGATCTCATACCTGCTGGCACCCGATTCGTTAAAATCGACAAGCCCCTGCACGCTGTTTTCAATCATGCTGTCCATGCTCAGCTGCGTATAGAACGCCATGTGCTGCGTCAGCACTACGTTGGGGAACTGTCTTAAATACGCCATGTCGCGGTTCCGTACGATATCGTCGGTGAGATCGACATGATAAATCCCGTCCTCCCCTTCGAATACGTCCATAGCGAGAGAGCCGATTTTACACGATTCGATTCCCTCTATCAGCGCTTCCGTTTCAAACAGTTCGCCGCGGGCGGTATTGATGAGGATCACGCCCTTTTTCAGTTTTTTCAGCGAGTCCCTGTTTATCATGTGCTTTGTCGCAGGCAGCAAAGGCAGATGAAAGGTGATGATGTCGCTTTCGGCATAGAGGGTATCCAAATCGGCAAATTCCGCAGACTGCGCCACTTTCGGATCGTAATCCACCGAATAAAATAAAATCCGACAGCCAAAGCCCGACAACAACTCGATCACTCGTCCGCCGATATGCCCCGTTCCCACGACTCCCACCGTCTTATCCCGAAGAATATCGCCTTTAAGATAGTCGAGCGCATAGTCGTTGACCTGTTGCAGCCAAAGCGCCTGTTTATATTTGCGCAAAGACATCAACATCAGCATAAGGGTAAATTCCGCCACCGAATCAGGCGGATATTGAGAATTACAGAGCCGGAATCCGTATTTTTTAGCCGCTTTTAAGTCGATATGATTGTATCCGATACTGCGCGTAGACAAATACCTGATCCCGTATCCGTGTAAAGTGCGCAAAAGTTCTTCGTCGACGGCGCATTTTCCCAATACGGATACGCCCGCGCTTCCCTTACACAGAGCCGCGTTGTCCATAGAAAGGACGTCGTTCGTCGCAACGCATTCAAAGCCGTATTTTTGCGTGAGTTCGTTTAACTTGGGGCGTTCGTCCTCCCAAAGTCCGTAAAAAGTCAGTTTCATGAAACACTCCTCGGCAATACTTATCTGCGTCATTTATCATAGCGTCGCTGACGCTATATTCGGATAGCTCCGAAAATGCCGCCGCGCGCTTTTCCCTTCCGCATTTTTCGTTTCTATTATAGCATATCCGCTTGTTTTTGTAAAACATCGCTTCGGTATTTTCCCAAAAAATTCCCTTTTCTTTTCTCTGTTTTTTATGCCGAAAATATGTTTTTTCTGTGTTTTCTCCGCATACTGTATGTACCCTGAAATTTCGTTTTGTAATACTTTTTTATGCAATCTGTAACATTTGTATGAAAAGCAATTGACTTTCTTTATCTACTCTGTTATCATAGTATATGAAACTTCGGCGCAAAAAGCGTTGCGTTTTTATACACCGTTCGCAGAATGGTATCAATAACTCGAAGGATTATGGTGAAGCGGCGCCACGCCGCAACGGAAGGAGTTTTTATGGCTAAAACAGCTATCGTTACAGACAGCAACAGCGGTATTACGCAAAAGGAGGGCAAGGAACTGGGCATTTTCGTTTTGCCCATGCCTTTTTTGATCGACAACGCCTCTTATTTCGAGGATATCGACCTCACTCAGGAAGAGTTTTACGTCCGTCTTTCGGGCGATTCCAACGTTTCCACCTCCCAGCCCAGCATCGGGGACGTTTCCGAGCTTTGGAGCGACATTCTCAAAAATTACGACGAACTCGTGCATATCCCCATGTCTTCGGGATTGAGTCAGTCCTGCGCCACGGCGACGGCGCTCGCCAAGGATTTCGGAGGAAAGGTACACGTCGTCAACAATCAGCGCATTTCCATTACGCAAAAAGAGAGCGTATTCGACGCTTTAAAACTGTTGGAAAAGGGCAAAACGGGCAGAGAAATCAAGGAGTATCTGGAAAAGACCCGCTTCGATTCCTCTATCTATATCTCTCTCGACACCATGAAGTATCTCAAAAAAGGCGGCCGAGTCACCCCTGCCGCCGCGGCGATCGGATCGATTTTAAAGATCAAGCCCGTGCTTCAAATACAAGGCGAAAAGTTAGATAAATTCGCTTTGGCAAGAAGCCTGACAAAAGCGAAAGAAACGATGAAAAACGCCGTTCAGAAGGATTTGCAGACGCGATTCAGGAACTTCGCGGAAAACGGGGAAATGACGATCTCCGTGGCGCATACGGCGAATGATGAGGAAGCAAAAATTTTCGTCGAAGAGCTTAAAGGATTGTTTCCCGACATTCCTTTCCGTTTTTCCGATCCGCTTTCTCTGAGCGTAGCCTGTCATATCGGTCCGGGCGCGCTCGCGGTCGCGTGTACGAGAGTCATAAAATAATCCCGACAAAGGGGCGCCCTCTTTTTAAAAAGAGGGCGCTTTTCTTTTGCCTATACGGACCTTTTTTGTCTTCTTATTCATCTCCATCCCAAACTCATTTCGGCTCTATTCCATAAATCCAAAATTTTTCTCTATATAAGAGCTATGAGAACGGGTCGGCCGCACCGCTTTTAACCCTATATTTTCCGTCCCGGATCTTTTTTGGTACGAAGAAAGCGTTTTTTCAGCGCCATTCTGCCCCGCCCGTTTTCTATGGTTACAATTTCTTGCTTTCGCGGGAAGAAATTTTTTCGCTGTTAAAAATGACGCCTGCCACGAAACAGATCATCAGCACATACAGCCACAGCATAAAGACGATAATCGCGCTCAAAGCACCGTACAGCCTTCCCATATTGCCTATTTTAAGATAGATCGTAAAGCCGATCAAGGTCACCGCCCAGGCAGCCATGGTGATCAGCGTACCGGGCAGCAATTCCCGCAGTTTTGACTTGTAAGGACAGATATAGACGTTTAAAAGAAGCACGAGAGCGAACGAAACGACGATGAGAAGGGAATAATCCGCCGTCACTTCCAGCCAGCGCGGAAAGAGGCGGGAGAAGATAAAGGCGCCGCCCGCAAAGATGAGAACGGAAGCCGCGGCGACGAGCATGACGGCGAACAAAAGCAGCAAAGCTCCCAGCCGGACGAGAATCCCGTGTTTTTGACGGCGGTAGTCATAGATGATTTCACCGCTCCTCCGCATATGATAAAAGAGATTGGTGGCGGAATAGAGAGTCGTGGCGATCAGAAAAACAGAAGCCCCCGTCGTGGCTTTGTTCGCTTCGTCGCGGATATACAGCAGAATATTTTTCACCGATTCAAACACGGGAAGTTCCAGCATACTCTCCGAGCTGATGTTCAGTTTCCCGAAAAGAAGAGTCAGCCAAAACGCAAGGGGCGTAATGGACATGATCAGGAAATAGACCAGGGTCCCCGCAATCGTCGTATATTTTTTTTCCGCCAGTATTTGATATTGTTCTTTCAGCCAGCGGATCGCATTTCGGATCTTTTTCATTGTATTATTATGCCCAACGAAAAAGATTTTTTTACCATATTTTTCTATCTTGTCCTATTTTTATGTAAAAATTGATTTTGAAGACGGTGTTTAGAGAATCTAAGAAAACTTTGTTTCCCTTCCGAAAGAAAGCGCACCTTTTTAAGATATTAAAAAAGCGCTGTGAAACGCTTTGCAATGCCGAAAAGAGTCGAAAACCGTTAAAAGTGTAGCCCCTATCCCTTTTAGGGAAATTATAAGCCACAAAAAACGGAGGCGAATCCGTAAAGATCCGCCCCCTTTTTCAGACAACGTCAATTGCCGCAGCCGCAGGTATTGGTCGCACTGTAAGGATACAATCCATACTGACGAGCATAATAAGAATCGAATCCGCCGCCGTTTGCATTGACACCCGTAACCGCCGTATTGCACATCGTGCATCCGCCGCCCGTTCCGGTCGTCGCTTCGGCCGCCTGAGCGCCGAACCCGCCGTAAGGCAGTTCGAGATAAATTCTGCCCGTGATAGGTACGGCGACCCTTCTTCTGCAACCGCAGCCGCAGCCACAGCCGCAGCCGCAGCAGCCCGAATTTGCCTGCGCCGCCGCCTGCGCAGCTACCGCAGCGCATCTGCACGCGTTTGCAGCCGCATTGCGCGCGACACGAGCCGCGTTGCAGCCGCAGTTGTTGCCGCAATTGCAGCACTGACAAGAATTTCCGAAAAGAGTGTTAAAAAGACCGCCGCCGCACGCATTAGCAGTGTTATAGGCGTTGCAAGTATTACAACAAGTATTGCACATAATCCAACTTCCTCTTGTGTATTTGAGGAGAAACCTCATATTGTATTATATGCCGCTTTGCGCTCTTATGTTATTTTTCTCTCGCCGCGTATTCCTCTTTCGTCATTTCCAGCTTTACGATGCCGTTTTCCTCCTCCACGATGCGAAATCCCGCCTGCAAATGGAGGTGTAAAGCTGTTTCTCTCGATTTTTCGAACGTATTGCAAAGCGCGGGAAGGGCGTATCTTATAAAGGCGGTTTTCAGCAAAAGCTCCAACGCCTTTTTCCCATAGCCCTTTTCCCGCGATTCTTTTTCGACCACGACGCCCATTTCATAGAATTTTCCCTCTTTCGTTTGATGAAAATTGACTTCGCCTACAAACCGCCCGTCCGCCGCGCGGACAATGTACGCATAAAAGCGCCTCTCGTTCCCGATCCACGAATCGTACCAAGTTCGCCAGCGTTCTTTCGGAAAATCGATGCACCCGCTCTCTTTATCATATTCTAAATCGCGGGATTCATATCCCCGATTATACGCCATCGTTTCCGCATCCGCCAATAGTTCCTGCCGATACCAAAGCTCCTCGAAACGAGGCACGTGCAAAACGATTTCTACGCGTTCCGCCTCGTTTTTCCTTTCCGCTTCCTTCCATTTCTTCCGATGTCCCGCATGAATGCCGATATGCCCGATGCCGAGCACGGCGGCGCCCGCAATCATCCATACGACTTTTCCGTAAATCCCGAGAAACAGAAACGCCGCGACGGGAAGGGTGGCTCCCGCCAAGGGGATACATCCGAGATTCCCGTAAAAATCACGCAGCCTCCGTTCGCCCGAAAAATACTTGATCCACCATATTTCGTAACAAAGCATCAAAAGAAAAGAGGCGATCAGCCAAAGGCTCCAAGGCGACCATGCCCGCAAATTGAAATCGGAAAATACGAGCGCCGCACAGCAGACCAAAACCTCTCCGATCCGTTCCAGAGCGGCGAGAAATTTGTTCTCCCCATCCGCGGAATATCCTTCGGGCTTGCGCTTTGTCCATAAAAGATTGGGGATAAACAGCATCAAAAGCCATATAAACCCGACGTAAGAAAAGCCGAAATGTCCCATTTCATCTCCTTGTGCGAATAGGGGAAAGAATATTTCGACCGCTCAAAAAAAGCGATCAGTTTTTTGTATATAAGGTGATGCCGAGCCCCGTATCCCTGACAAAGACATCGCGCGGCATTTTGATCACCCGAAAGGAGATATAGAAAGCGCCCACCGCGCTTGACACATTACACACCTGCCAAAGGTAGGCGACCCAGAACCACGCTTCGGGCAAAAGCAGATTTAAAAGGAGAAAAACGACTCCCCAAACGATAAAAGGCGCCCAAGTGATGATCAGATAGGAAACTTTATCGAAAAACGTATTTTCGCTGCCCGCATAGACGTACAGCCCCGTAAAGCCGTATTTTATTTTCTCGGCTTTAAAAATCTTCATACAGACGCAAATCGCCGCGCCTTGTAAAAACAGATAAGCGATCATTCCGATGACGAGTACCATCAGCCGCCTCAGCAAAGCGCGCGAAAGCTCCCATCGGTAAGGTCGGCAGATTACGGCGATCACAATCATCGTCACAGCGATCACGATAGAAAAGACGTTTAACAGAATAGATAATTTTTTGTCCTTTTGAATATCGATATGCAGTTTTTCAGCATATCCCTCCGGAAGCTGCGAATATCCTCTCATTTCAATTTTCCCTCTCTTTTTCTCTATTTTTTATTTTTTGCACAGCGAGTACGTTTATATCCTCATCGCTGTCGTCAAGACACTCGGATAGAAGTTCGTCCGTCAGCATACGCAGTTTGGACATCTTTGCGACGGCATAAAAGCGACAGCAGGAACAGCGCGAATTTTCATAAATCCACCTCAACAGCTCCTTAGGCGGATTCTTCACGCCCCCTTTTTCGAACAGCGATAGAACTTTGCCGACCACGGCGTGCCACCCTTTATCCTGACTGAAAGTCAACGTGGAAACGGCTTGAAAAATAAACTCCTTATCCTCCTTTTCGTAGTTATTGAGAATCATGCAGATCGCCGCGCTGCGCATTTCCTCGTCCGTTTTCGCCTTGCGATACAACTCGAATGCAAATTCCCGCACGGCTTTGTCTTTCAATTCGTCCAGGATTTCAAAAGCCGAATCCCGCACTCTCTCGCTTTTTGAGTCCGTCAGCGAGAGAAGCGGCGCGATGAATTTCCGATTTTTTTCCAGGGAGGAAACTCTTATCCGGCTCAGCAGCTCCGCCTGCTTTTCATCATCTTTTTCCTCAAAAACCGCCGTCAAAGTTTGCGTTCCGTCCTCCTGCTCCGCTTCTAACCCGGACCATTCCTTTATGTTTCGGCTTTCTTCTTCCGACGCGGCCTTCTGCCTCGCGTACTCGGCAATGCAGGCATCCCTTTTCGCGCGCTTTTTAAGCTCTGCGTCGATATGCCGTTTTCCGTAAGTCCGTTTCCCGTACCAGGAAAACCAATCGAAATCGTCGCCGCTATACAGTTTGTTTTGCAAAAACAAGCGCCCGAGATCGCGCGCGATGCGGAAATATTCCTCCTCGCCCAAAAATACAAACTCGATGCAGAGAGTTTCGAACGCGTCCCTCTCGTAAAAGATACCGCGTCGCGGACGGCGTTTTCGGTCAGACAAAGACGCGTATAACTGCTCGTATTTTTTTAAAAGGAGCGCTCGTGCCTCCGAATTTTTTTCCGCAGCGAACAGACGAAGCAGCGAGGCATAATGCTGAAAAAGCCATTTCCTTTGCAGATCGCACTTTTCAAAGCCCTCCGCAATCGCGGAGAAGAAGGGCGCGGGGTCGTCGAAGCAAGCTATTAACTTGCGGATATAATAGCATTTCGTCCCTTCGCACTGCGGATCGTAAGAAATCACGTGCGTACACGCCCAGAGCACCGAATCCGAATATTTTGCCGGATTTTCAGTTTCCTTCAAGGCCGTCACGCATCGGCCCAGACCGCATAGCATTGCCCGACGAAATTCCTTTTTCGTCAATTCTCTCTTTTTCATTTTCCTGTTCCTTTATCTTTTTTTCATCTTCAAAGGTCATCCTTTTTTCGCCAAAGCATAACTTTCGCCGATGCGTCTAAAAAGTTCCTCGTTCGGCACCGTCCCGTCAAGACAAATGGTGTACCAATGATTTTTATTCATATGATAACCCGAAAAATACCTTTTTCCGTCTACGAGTGCGGATATTTCGGAGTGAGGGGCTTTGAGATCGACGATTTCCGTTTCTCCTTCTTCGTCCAAGCCCAATTTGCATTTTGATACGCTCAAAACGGCGGCGTACCACTTCGCGTTGTCCTTTCTCCGGAACACGGCGTTTTCCGGTGTCTTTTCCCAAAGAAACTCGGGTTCGTCCCCGTAAGCGTCTTTTACATAAGCGCAGAGCTCGTTTGTCTGTGTGTTTTTGAATAGCGTTTTCTCAAAACACTTTTCCGCAACGACGCGGAGGACCTCTTCGCACGCCTTTCTGACTTTTCCCACAAAAGCCCCGCACGCGTCGGGCAGGCGAATCAAGACGTATTCCTCGCCCGTTTCCGTATCACGCACCTCCGTATCGACCTCTCCGCTCTTCGATACGTCGATCCCGAGGGTAAACTGCCCCTCCAATACGCCTGTGCGGTACGTATATCCCTCTTTACTTTCCGTAAACCCGAAATCGAGCAAACGCCCGATATTTGCCTTACGATTTTTGAATATCTCCTTAAAACCTGCCATCTTTCCCGTTTCTCTTTCCTCCGTAAGCTTCGCTTTCTATTTTTTAGTCTTGACTTCGTATTTCATCGGAGTATAGCGAATCCCGTTCTTTTCTCGTTCCCCGGAAAGCGCTTCAAACCCCAGGCTCCGATAAAAAGGTACGCCGTAGGGCGAGGCATTGAGCGTAATCTCTTCTATTTCGGGATTTTCCCTCAGCCGTTCCGAAAGCAGAAAACGAAAAAGCGCGCTTCCCACGCCGCGGCGGTGATACTCTTTATCCACAAAGGCGAGATTGACGTGAACGCCGTCTTTCCGCAGCCCCATTACGCCGATGATCCTTTTTCCGTCGAACGCTCCGTACAACGGACACATACCCGCCTGACAATCCGCATAAAAATCGATGTTTTCTACAATATCGCGACGGAACGTTTCCGTCCCTTCGGGCGCGTATTGGGGAGATTCGAATTCGAGAAATACTTTCCAAACCATCTTTAAAGCCGCATCCACTTCTTCGCCCTTCACTTTGCGTATTTCGTATTCCATTTCTTTTTCCGCCATACCTCCAAAGCCGCTCTTCAAAAACTCCTGTTCGCCGGAAAACAGGCGTTACATATATTTGTCCAATTCCCTTTCGCAAGTCTTGTTTTTCTTCACTTTCGGATTTTTTAAAATTCTGCCGCGCACGGAAACCAGGCGAGGCGTCCGCAGAGCGGAAAAATCCTCCAACGGATTTTTTTCCGTAATGAGAAAATCCGCGCTTTTACCCACCTCCACGCTTCCCGTTTCGTCCCCGATTCCCGCGATTTCCGCGTTGCGCTTGGTTGCCGTATACAGCGCAAACGCGCGGCTGACGCCCACGTATTTTCTGAAATATTCGAGTTCCCGCCACATATCGTAATGCGTGACGAAGGGACAGGCGGTATCCGTGCCAAGCCCCACGGGAATCCCGTTTTCAAGCGCTCTTTTCGCGCACGCGACGATCCCTTCGAAAACGATATTGCCGTTATACTGCATCAGTTCCGTCGCGCCCGTCAGCGCACGATCGAATTTTGCAAGGGGGATCGCGGGAGAGAGCGTACAGATGTCGTACGCCTTTTTTTCTTTAAACAGCGAGATTATCTCTTCGTCGGGCTCCGCGCCGTGCTCTATCGTATCGACTCCGTTTTCGAGAGCCACGCGCAGCCCTTCGGGACTTTCGACGTGCGCGGCGACGCGGTAGCCCGCCTTATGCGCCTCCTCGCAGCACGCCTTCACGTATTCGGGCGGCATTTTAAGAACGCCCGGCTCCCCTTTGACTTTCGCGTCCAGCACTCCGCCCGTAATCATCAGTTTGATCCAGTCGGGTCTGCCCCCGATAATCTTTTGGACGAGAACGCGGCATTCCGCTTCGTTTTCGGCGGCGTATGCCACCGAGCCGGCCATATGCCCGCCGGGTACGGAAACGGCGGTATCGGAAACCAACATCCGCGGCCCCGCGATTTTCCCCGCGTCGATACGGTCCCGAATCGTCGAATCGAAATTGCCGAGCCCGCCTACCGTGCGGATGGTAGTGACTCCCGACAGGAGTTCCGTTTTTGCGTAATGTTCGCACAGCCTGCGCCCCAAAGCTCTCGTCAGTGCGTTTTTCATAACGAATTTCGCCGCTTTTGCGCTGTCTTGCGGCTTTTTCTTGGGATAGCCGCTGCCGGGGAGATGCACGTGCAGATTGATAAGCCCCGGCATCAGATAATTTCCGTCAAGATCTATGACTTCGCCGCTATCGGCGGCCGCGGGCAAATTCTTTTCTATCGCCGTTATTTTTCCGTCCTCGACGATCACCGTCATATCCGGCTGCGCCGTCATGTTTTCACTGCCGTCTAAAAGAATGCAGTGCAAATAAGCCGTCTTCATGTTCCTTCTCCTTCCCTTCTTCAATCTCATTCGATTGTTCGGAATTTTTATTTTTTAGAATCCAAACTCCCGCGCGGAACGTCCGCGCGGGAGTTTCAAAAGCCACGGCCACGCGGCTTATCCGTTTCTATTCGATTCCCGCCTCTTCCGCCTATGAAAACGAGTATTTGCCCCCCCTGCGGATTTTTTCGCCGCTTTTCCCGTTCAGGCCCTTCCCGTAACCGCGTGTGCCCGCGCCGCACAAACTCTATTTTCTGTAATCTTTTCGGATAAAAGGCTCCTGAATCTGCTCGTCAAGGAGCAAGCGATATTTTTGAGGATGGCGGTAAGCATTGCCGTGGACTTCGCTTTTGCGGTATTCCCGCAGCATATCCAGATCAAACGCCGCGAGATAGACGCCCGCTTCCCCGCCCGCTTCCAAAAGGCAGGTATCTCTCGATCCCGAAAGTTCGGGCAAATACGCGACGCCGTCGAATGCGGAAGAATGACCGTTGCAGTCCGGCTGACCGCAGGGATAATTGCAGGTGGCTATGCCAAACATATTCTCATAGGCTCTGCCTCTAAGCTGCGAAAGGCGGTTTATCTCCATGGGACAGGCATTGGGCACGAGGACGATCTCGGCGCCTTTCAGCATCAGAATCCTCGCGCTTTCGGGGAACTCCCTGTCGTAACAGATCATCGCGCCGACCTTGACCTCGCCTGCGGCGGTATCGAGCTGTGCGACGTAAAAATCCTCGCCCGCCGTCAACCGAGCCTCGTCGCCAAAATCGCAGGTATGAACTTTGGCATAGGTCAACGCCCTTTTACCGTGCCTGTCGAACAGGACGAGCGTATTTCTCGGCAAAGGCTCCCAGCGTTCTAAAAAGGTGATCCCGACGGCCATATTCAATTCTGCGGCAAGTTTTCCAAACGCCGAAACGAACTCTCCGTCCGCGCAGACCGCCTCGGTCTTCAAAGCTTCTATATCTTCCGGGATACGATATCCGTCGCTCCACATTTCGGGAAACAGGGCGATGTCCGCGCCCGATTTTTTCGCTTCGCGGCAAGCCTCAATTCCCTTTTGCAGATTCTCCGCCCGCGTTTTTGCGGGCAATATTTGCAGCAGCGCTACTGTGAGCTTTTTCATTTCCGTTTGCCTTAAACGATTCCTCGGACGCCTCCGTTTTCCGCCCAATCATTCCCATTCGATGGTTGCGGGAGGTTTGGAGGTGATGTCGTAGACGATGCGGTTTGCGTGCTTGACTTCGTTGACGATTCGGGTGCTTATTTTTTCCAAAATATCGTAGGGAATCCTCGCCCAGTCCGCAGTCATCGCGTCTATGCTCGTTACGGCGCGCAGCGCTATCACGTTCTCATAGGTACGGAAATCTCCCATCACGCCCACCGTCGGACTGTTCGTGATAACGGCAAAATATTGCCAAATCTGTTCGTCCAAGCCCGCTTTGGCAATCTCGTCCCGCAAAATGAAATCCGCTTCGCGCAAAGTTTCCAGCTTCTCCCTCGTCACCTCGCCCATGATGCGGATAGCGAGTCCGGGTCCCGGGAAGGGCTGGCGCATGACCACTTTTCTCGGCAGCCCCAGCTCGAATCCCACGCGGCGCACCTCGTCCTTGAAGAGGTCCCTCAAAGGCTCGATGATCTCTTTGAAATCGACCACGGAAGGAAGTCCGCCCACGTTGTGATGGCTCTTGATGACGGCGGATTTTCCCTTGCCGCTCTCGATGACGTCGGGATAAATGGTGCCCTGCACCAGATAGTCCACCGCGCCGATTTTTTTCGCTTCCTTTTCAAAGGTGCGGATGAACTCTGCGCCGATGATTTTGCGCTTCTTTTCGGGATCGGAAACCCCCGCAAGCTTTCCGAGGAAAACTTCGCCCGCGTCCGCCTTGATGAGGTTCATCCCCAATTTGCCTTTGAACACCTCCATGACCTCGTCCGCCTCGTATTTGCGAAGCAGTCCATGATCGACGAACACGCAGACGAGCTGATTTCCCACGGCTTTATGAATGAGCGTAGCCGCGACGGCGGAATCGACGCCGCCGCTCATCGCGCACAACACCTTTTTATCTCCGATCTTTTCTTTGAGTTTTTTGACTTGTTCCGCGACGAAACCGCGCATCGTCCAATCTCCCTTCGCGTTACAAACTTCGTAAAGGAAGTTTTTGAGGACTTGATTTCCGTACTCGGTATGCGCCACTTCGGGGTGGAACTGAACGCCGTAAATTTTCTTTTCTTCGTCCGCAAATGCGGCTACGGGGCAGGTGCCCGCTTCCGTGTCCGCAAGGATCTTAAATCCGGCGGGCGCCTCGGAAACATAGTCGGTGTGGCTCATCCAGCTGACGCTCTTTTCGGGGACGTCTTGAAAGAGCTTTCCTCCGTTCAAAACGCGGATCTCCCGTTTTCCGTACTCGCTCGTCGTCGCATGAGTGACTTTGCCGCCCAGCGTATAGGCAATCAGCTGACAGCCGTAGCAAATGCCGAGGACGGGGATTCCGAGTCCGAAAATTTCCGCGGGCACGTGCGGAGAAGACTCCTCGTAAACGCTATTGGGACCGCCCGTAAAAATGATGCCGATGGGATCGTATTCTTTGATCTCCTCTATCGTCATATCGCAGCTTTTAAGATCGCAGTAAACGTTTAAATCGCGCACTCTGCGCGCGATCAACTGATTGTACTGTCCGCCGAAATCGAGGACCAAAACTTTTTCGTGTTGTGACATTCGTATTTTCTTCCTTAGAATTAGATGATTGATTTTATCGAGGCGCGTTTCCGCCTGTCGGATCGTGTACAAAAAGCCGAAAGACGGCACCCATGTTTTCGACGAGCGCCGTTTTTTCTCCTGTTTGCCCTTATATTTTCGCCGTTTTCCCCGTCAGCCTCTCGGAGAATAGTTAGGCGCTTCCTTAGAGATGGAAATATCGTGAGGGTGGCTTTCGATGAGTCCGGCGTTCGTGATGCGGACAAATTCCGAATCCGTCCGAAGCTCCTCGATATTGCGTTTGCCGCAATAGCCCATTCCCGAACGAAGCCCGCCCTTCATCTGATAGATGATTTCCGCGACGCTTCCCCTATACGGAACTCTGCCCTCTACGCCTTCGGGGACGAATTTTCTCGAATTTTCCTGAAAGTATCTGTCCTTACTGCCCGCCGCCATTGCGGAAAGGGAGCCCATTCCGCGATAGACCTTGAAACTCCTGCCCTGATAGAGTTCGACCTCTCCCGGGCTTTCCAGCGTTCCCGCGAACAGGGAGCCGATCATGACGGCGCTGCCGCCCGCCGCGATGGCTTTGACGATATCCCCGCTGTATTTAATGCCGCCGTCGGCAATGACCCGTTTTCCCATTTTGTCCGCGGCTTCCGCGCAGTCCATGACGGCCGTGAGCTGCGGCACGCCGATTCCCGCCACCACGCGGGTGGTGCAGATGGAACCGGGACCGATACCGACTTTGACGACGTCCGCGCCCGCCTCGAACAGCGCCTTCGTGGCGGCCGCCGTGGCGACGTTGCCCGCGATCAGGGTAATCTGCGGGAATTTCGCCTTTATTTCCGTCACTTTTTCCAGAACGAATTTCGAATGCCCGTGCGCGGTGTCGATGGCGATGACGTCCGCGCGCGCTTCGACGAGAGCCGCGACTCTTTCCAGCGTATTCGCCGCGGTGCCGACCGCCGCGCCCACCAGGAGCCTGCCGTTCTTATCCCGCGCGGAATTGGGATACTGAATGGACTTTTCGATGTCTTTAATGGTGATCAGTCCTTTCAAATATCCTTTCTCGTCTACGATGGGCAACTTTTCGATCCTGTGTTTGCCGAGAAGCTGCTTTGCGTCCTCCAAGGAAGTCCCCACGGGAGCCGTCACGAGGCGGTCCTTGGTCATGACGTTGGCAATGGGCTGTTCGTAATTGCTTTCGAAACGGAGATCGCGATTGGTAAGAATACCGACAAGTTTGCCCTTCTTGGTAATGGGAACGCCGCTGATACGGTATTTTTCCATGAGCGCGACCGCGTCTTTGACGAGGTTTTCGGGCTCCAAAAAGAAGGGATCCGTGATGACGCCGTGCTCGCTGCGCTTCACTTTATCCACCTGTTCCGCCTGCGCCTCAATCGTCATGTTCTTGTGAATGATGCCGATGCCGCCCTCTCGCGCAATGGCGATCGCCATTCTGTTCTCGGTGACGGTGTCCATCGCGGCGCTGACCAACGGGATATTCAATTGAATGTCGTCGGTGAGCTTCGTTTTAAGTTCCACGTCTGCGGGCACTACGTCGGAAGCCTGGGGAATGAGGAGTACGTCGTCGAACGTCAAGCCTTCTTTTACAATTCTGCTGCTCATTGGTATTCTCCTTGTCTTTATGAAAAGTTAAAATTTTTGTCTTAATGAAACAAAACGGACGGGCGAACTCTCGTTGACTTTTGTCAAGAGAAGTTTTCCATCCGCATTTCGGTCAACTTGATCATACTTTCGAGATATTCGAGATCTTCGTCCGAAAAGGTTTTATTCGTTTTTTGTTCCTCCTGCAAGGCTTTCAGCCTCGCCAGGATATTTTCTATAAACGGCAGATCCTCCTGACCGTTCCGTTGCAACGCGATTAAAAGAACTGCCGCGGCGGCGTTTTTCGGAGGAAAACAATCTTCGTTTATCGAGAAGGAAAGTTCCACCGCTTCCTCGCCTTTACCGAGGCGGTATTTTGCCATACATACCTGCCCGTAAACGTATTGCGCATACGAATTGCCGATGCCGCTCGTCTGCTCGTCCATCCGCGAGCAATATTCGCCGAAACTTTCGTCCAAGATGAATTTGCTGCCGTATTCGTCAATCTTTTCCATATCTCCCGTACCGATGGAAACCTCGGTGGCAAAGGCGATATAATACACGTTGTCCAGCTGATTGTAGGCGCGGCCCGCAAACCAGGCGCTGGCATTGTCCAGACCGACGTCGTAGGCAAGCCCCATCATGGTGGAGGGATAAATGAACACGAGAGCCGCGGTCATGACGCCGCAAAGCACGATGATCGCCATCAACGTACTGAATACGGCTTTCAGGATAACCTTGTCCATTCGCACCTCTCGTTCCTCCGTTTTCCTTATTATTATCTATTTTATCACATTGCTTCGCAAAAATCAACTGAATGAATGAAATTTGTCCGTCATGTTTTCAACCTTTTTTTAATATAATGTTACCATGAAGAATTTTTCCCAGAAAAACGCGCCCAGATGCGCGCACAAAGCATTTAAAATTTTCTCTGCCGCGCTCGCCGTTCCCGCCGCGCTCGTTTTCCTCGGTTCCTGTTCGAAAAAAATCGACTATTTCGATTACGTTTCCGAGCTTCGCAGCAACGTGCTCGTCGCGTCGAAGAACAATCTCTCCCTCGCCGTCTACGCGACGGAAAAGGAAACGCCCTATGCCGCCGACGGGATCAAGAGGGAAACCACGCCCCGCGCGGAAATTTATCTCACCGCGCCCACGGGCGTCGAATCGTACGACATCTCCTTTACCTACGAGGGCAAGGAGTACGGCGGCGATATGTCCTTCGACAACGTCAAGCTAGAATATTTTTATTCCTGTTCCTTAGACCTTTCCGCCGCGGCCGAAATCGTCTTTACCGTGGCGTTCGACGAAACCACGGCAGAGCTGACCGCAGCCTCCGTCCGCACGGAAGAAACCCTTTCCCCGCGGGATATCCTGAACAAAGTAAAGACAGCGGAAAGCGAAACGTTCAATTCGATGACGGACAGAAACGGGTTTGCGGGAGAAATCTATATGCGGCTCATTTATGAAGACGCCCCCTATTATTACGTCGGAATCATCGACAGGGAAGGCAGGATACTCGCCCTGCTCGTCGATTCCACGGAGGGCAAAATCCTCGCCAAGCGCCAGATGTAGCGCCGTCCTTTCTCTCCCCTGTTTCCTTTTTTCCCTTCCCATGGGAGCGGCTATCCCTCTGCTGCGCGCTCCTCTTTCAGCCCGCGCGCATCCGTAAACCACCGTATACGTAAACTACCGTGTCCGAAATGAGGCCTACCCCTTGCTTTTTATCCCCGGTTATGCTATACTGTATCGAAAAGCGAGGTATTTATCCATGAAAACATTGGAAACCGAACGGCTCCTTTTACGGCAATGGCAGGAAACGGACGCGGAGGACGTCTATGCGTACGCGTCGGGGCGCAAAGTGGGACCTATGGCGGGATGGAAGCCGCACGAAACGCTCGAAGAAACGAAATCCCTTTTGAAAATCTTTGCCGAAAAGGACGAAACATGGGCCTTGGAACTCAAAGAAACGGGTAAAGTCGTCGGATCTCTCGGTCTGCACAAAAGTCAAAAGACAGGGGTTGCGCTTCCCTATGATTTCGAATTGGGTTACGTTCTGGCGGAGCCGTATTGGGGACGCGGGCTCGTCCCCGAGGCCGCAAGGCGTGCCCTCGCCTTTGCATTCGAAGAATTGAACGCGGATACGCTGCTCGTTTCGCATTTTTCCTTTAACTTTCAGTCCAAACGGGTGATTGAAAAACTCGGATTCGAATATTGGGGACGGATAGAAAAAAGCTGGCGGCGCTACGACGGCATAGTGCTCGACGAAGTCGTCTATCTGATGACCAAAGCTCGCTATGCGCTTTTAAAAGAAAGGAGATAGCGCCGAAAAGACTCTTTCGGCCGATACGTTCCCGAACGGGAACGTATTTTTTCGCGTATCGACAAGCGCGCCCGCATAGTCAGGAGTATCAACAAAAAAGAAACAACCTGTCGTTGTTTCTTTTTTTAAAGCTGCGTCTTCTTTTTGCTTTTCATAGGAGCCTTTATTTTTCGTCGTCAAATCCCTGTCCCCTTCTTTTTAAAGGTACTTTTTGCGTCCTTAGTTCGTCTTTCTCTTCTTCTCTCTACTACTTTCCCCGCGGCGAATCTTCCGTTTTCATCGCTCCGCCGAAAGTTTTTTACGGCTGATTTCCCCCGCTTATTCCAAGATTCCTTTTGCGGCGCTATAAGATTTTTTAAACGCCCTTTTACGTCGTCGCGCGTTTTCTCTCGCAGACGGCTCGCTTTTTAAATTTGATATTCGCAATCAAAATCGCCATAGGCGTCAACGTACAGCAACTGACGATCAACAGCGTCGGGAAAAGGGAATAATAGGTGAAATATGTCAAAAGTCCTATGGCGACGGCAAAGAGGATAGAATCGTAAGAATATAAAAACGTTTCTTTCAGCGTGATCTTTTTGCTTTCTTTCGGAGTGACGATAAATTTCGCTTTTTTGCCGCAGACCGCCAGAAATACGGTCTTTATCATCATCGGTACCAAGGAGGCGTATACGACGAAATTGAGGACGCAATACCCCATCAGGCGCAGGATGTTTCCGCTTCTGCCGTGAACGAAAATGTCGGGAATCAGCGGCGAAATTAAAAACAGCGCCATCAGACCGATGATAAAACCGGAATACACGGCAATATTGAAGCCCAAAAAGCCCATAAAGATAGCGTTTAAGATGATGAAAAAGGAAAGCATGGGAATGATGGGCAGATTGTAATGGGACAGCTTGACGTCCAATTTTTCGTACCACGTCATTTTCGAATACGCAATGCTTTTGCCGTACTTTTTCATAAATTCCACGTTGCCCTGCACCCACTTGGCCTGCCTCTTTTTCAGGCAGATATAATTGACGGGAAATTCCTCGGTGCAGAGAATGTTCGGGGCATACAGCACGCGATAGCCGCTGTTTTTCACGTCCACCGCGAAGGAAATATCCTCCGCCACCACGGCGGGAAAACCGTGCGTCGCTTCGTAACAGGCGCGGCTGATCGTCATGCCGTGGCCGATCAAAGCGTTGCTGCCGTAAAAATTTTTCATTACCTGACAGATCTGACCGTTGCTCCGCACAGACAGCCCCATCAGGCTCTGAAAGGCGTTTTCCCCTTCCGAAGCTTGATGCGCGGCTTGAACCACGCCCACTTCGGGACTGTACGCATAATATTTGAGCACTTCTTTTATATAATTTTCGGGAATGACCTCGTCGCTGTCCAAGACGACGAAATAATCGTAATCTGTCCGTCCCTGTAAATAGTGATTCAGATTGCCCGCTTTAAAGCCCGCCCGATCGGAACGCCGCGCCACCGTTACCCCCGGACGCTCGGCGAAATCATCAATGCGTTTCAGATATTCGGACTTGCTGCTGTCGTCTAAAATTATCGTTTCGAAATTCTCATAGTCCTGCCGCATACACGCTTCGAGCGCCTTTTCGTTGAAATCGTTACAGGTACAATAGAGAAGCAGAAATTTGGGTTTCGGAAGGGACTCGTCCGGCTCGATGGAAATAATCGATTCGTAGCGCCCGAGAATTTTCTTTCGGCGCAGAAAAAAGACAAAGGAAAACATAAAGTCCTTGACGCTTCCCAACCACATATACGAAAGCATCAGCGAATTGGACATTAAAAGGAGCGCCATGAGAACGCTCTTCGCGTTTATGCCTTCGGTGGAAAACAAAAAATCGGCAATATGAGCGCAGGAGCCTATTAAAAGCCCCGCGCATACGATCCAAACGCATACGATGATAATATAAATGGTCGGTTTTTTTCTCAATGTTTTCTCCTGATCCCGACGATGCGAAAGAAAAACTATCTCTATTTCTCTCCGTTTACCCGTTTCCTCTTTTGCGCTTTATTTTTAAATAAAATCTATTTATTTTTAAAAATACAATGTCAGTATTATATTATATCCCCTTTTAAAAAGCAACCTTTTTTTCTTTCCTTTGCGCTTTTATTTTTTCCAAAAATTTAATTTTTGCTTTGCCGCGTCGTTTTTCCTCCCTTTTCCTGCCGATTTTTGTCGAAAAGGGTATTTTCGCTACAATGCGGCGAACAATAAAAATTATGTCGATTTTTTAAAGGCAAAAAGCTTCTTCGTTTTTTATGTCTTACCTGCGAGCGGACGTCTTACTCTCCTTTTTCCACACCGAGATCCGCTCCCGCGCGCAATACGCGCGCCGCATTTTTCCGCAAAGAAAAAGACGCCTTCGGGCGTCTTATCTTCTCGGACGGTATCCCGTCGCGCTCTTTCCGTTTCTATTTATAAGCGCGGGTCTGCGGCGGAAAGGCGAGAAGCTCTTTTTTAAAACGCCTCCCTCCGCCTCTTATGTATCCTCAAAGAGAAGTCCTCGCTTTCATCCGCGGGCGGCAGATACTTCTCAGTTTTTCGGGCAAAGCCTTTGCCTTTTCATTCGACTCTCGATTCTGAATTCTTTGTCCTGGCGAAAGCTCGTTTCTTTCGCCCACGCATAGTTTCCCGCAGGGATACGCATTATGCGCCTCTTGGCAGTTCATATATCATACTATTCCACCCGTTCCTTTAAAGAATCGCAGAGCCGCTCGTTTTCCGATCTGTTTTTAAGCTCCCTCCACGCGCCATAATTGTCCGCCATAGACTCCCCGCTTTTTTATAACGGCTTAAAAGCCCCTTTTAAACCGAGGGAAAGGGATTGAAAAACGCCATCACCGCTATATACGCGATATAAAGCAGCAGTAAAATAACGCCCTGTACCCGAGAAAATTTCTTGCGGATGAGCATGGGGACGATGGCGATGAAAAGGATTCCCAGACAGACGGGAATATCGAGGTATAGATTCTGAGCGCAGGCAGTGAGCCCGTCCGCGGAAATAAAGGAGCATATGGGCAGAATGATGGTGATATCGATGAGATTCGCCCCGATAATATTGCCGACGGAAAGAGAGGATTGCTTTTTGACGACGGCGGTGACGGTCGTGACAAGTTCGGGCAAAGAAGTGCCGAGGGAAACGATAGTTGCGGAAATGACCGCCTGAGAAATGCCGCTGACGACCGCCAGCTCCGTCGCGGAATCGACCAAAAACTCCGCTCCGAAAACGATTCCCGCCGTCCCGAAAATGAACTTGCCGACGTTGACGGGTACGGCCTTTTTTTGAAAAGGGGTCTTTTCTCCGAGAGTCGCCTCCTTTTTGCCGCTGAAAATGCTTTCCGCCATTGCCGCCACGAAAATGATCAGCAAAAGAATACTTCCCCAAATAGAAAAGCCGTTTCCGAAAGAGGCGAGATAGAGAATCGCCGTAGCGACGAGCAACAGAATGGATTTGAGAGCGTATTGACTGCGCTTGACGACGGCGGGAATACAGATGATGGAGATCGCCATGATCAGCCCCGTATTGGCCGTGACCGAGCCGACGGCGTTGCCTATGGCGAGCGCATTAGTGCCGCGCGCCGCGCCCAAACAGGAAACGATAAGTTCGGGCAGCGTCGTGGCGATGCTGACAATGGTGGCGCCGACGATGAAATGAGGAATTCCCGATACTTCTGCGATCCAGCTTGCGGCGTCCACAAAGAAATCCCCGCCTTTGATGATGAGCACAAGCCCCACGGCAAACAAGATGATGAGTCCCCAAAGAGGCCAGCCTGCGACCGAAAACATACTCGTATCCTCCGATATGATTTTCCTATGTAAACGGCGATAAAAAAGACTCCCGACACCGATTGCTCGCAGTGTCGAAAGTCTCGTCGCCTTTATCAAAAAAGCCCGTGCGGCCACCGACCATCGTCTGAAGAATGTTGACCGCATGGAAATAACTACTCCCTTTCAACTTTTTTATTATACCACTCTTCCTCGGAAAAAATCAAGAGAAATTTCTTTGTTTTTCACTTCTTTTTTCAATTTTTCCATTTTTCGCCTCTTTTTATACCTCATAGAAAAAATTTTCCGAGTTCCTTAAATATTTTCGCTTTCTTCTCCCTTTCTCCTATGCGCAAACGTTCCTTAAAACGGACGTTTCTCCCGTTTTGTTTTATCGTCCTGAAAAGCTTACCTCCTAAGAAAACCTGTGCTTATAAAACAGTTTCTCGGCAACTTTTACTCCTTCCGAACGAAAGCAAAAACCGACCGCAAAAAAACTCGCGGCCGGTCCCGGAAATCATTTGATATTTTCGAGCCTTCCCGTCACGCTACGATATTTTTTGTAGTCGCTAAAATTAGAAAAATCTACTTTTGCCCCTACACTTTTACATATAGATTAAAATGCGCGAATCTTCTGACGAATACGTAAAATACAGAAAACAGACCAAAACTTAAAGTTTTGGTCTGTTTTCATGATTAAAATGGTCGAGGCGACGGGGTTCGAACCCACGACCTCAGCGTCCCGAACGCTGCGCGCTACCAACTGCGCTACGCCTCGATTTTCTAATCTTCTCAGGCATTTGTTGAACTTCGATTTATTTATCTTAATTCTGCCCGAAAAGGACACCCGCATCTTATCGAAATTTTTTCGATTATCAGGCGCAAATTTCCTGATTATTATAGCATACGGCCGTTGAAATGTAAAGCAAAATACGCCCTCTTTGCGAGAATATTTCCCGAGGCTTTTGCTTTTTATTTCTCTATTCCTATGCCTTTTTCAATAAAAAAATGCCGCCCGCGCACCAGACTTTTCCGCGGACGGCATTTTTTTATTCCTATAAGCGTACCCCACTCTCCGCTCTCGTTTTATCGAAAACGACAAATCACGTCGTGTACGCTCCCCTCTCGGCAGAGCGGAATTTTATTTCCCGACAATCTTTTTCCGTCCAAAGTCAGAGAAAACGTTTCCGATTTCAAAAAGCATATCCGATAGACGACTCCGCGAAAGGTCCTCGTCACCTCAACCCTGTCCCATGCCGACGGCATACAGGGACAAATCATCAAGCCGTCAAACTCCGCTTTTATCCCTAAAATGTACTCCACCACCGCCCGATACATCCAGCCGGCGGAGCCTGTGATCCACGCCTGCGGCGCAAAACCTTTTTTCGCCTCCGCCGAGGGTCCGAAATACATATTGCAGACGGCGTAGGGCTCTACGCCCGAGTCGGAATGGAAAGGATTGTCGTATCGGATCATTTCCAGTGTTTTCAAGGCATTGTCGCCCCTGCCGATACAGCAGTCCGCGACCGCTTTGAACATCACGCCGTGATTGTAGACGGAGCCGTTTTCGTAGACTCCTTTGGAAAAATAGGTGAGTCTGCCCAAATGATCGTCGGGCGTTTCGTAGGGCGGATCGTTTTGCAGATACCCGTACTCGCATTTAAGCCGCCTTTCCACCGTATCCATCAACGCCTGTTTTTTTTCCAACGGAAGGAGATCGGACATCACCGCCCACGTTTGTACGTTGAGAAAAATTTTGCCCTCCCGATTGTCGTCGGAGCCGACCTTTTCTCCCCAGTCGGTATATCCGTAGAGAAAATGATCTCCCTCGAATCCGTATTTCAAAACGGCGGCTTTTAATTCTTCGATTTTTTCCTCGGTATCGGCAAGGAGTTTTTGCTTTTGTGCGCCTGCGGTTTTCCCCACGATTTCAAGATAATCCTTCGCCGCCCGCACCGCGGCGATAGACAGCCATACGCTCTCGCCCTTCATCTTCATGCCGCAGTTGTCCAAAGAATCGTTCCAATCGCCGCCGCCCCACAAACTCAGTCCCCGCTCTCCACGCATCCGAAAGAGATACTCCATTCCCCTTTTCACGTGCAGAAATACGCTCTCTTTTTGTTCGTCGTCGTAATAGGGGATTTCTTCTTTCAACAGCGAAAGATCCCCGCTCTCTTTGAGATAGGCGAGCACGGCGGGCGGAATCCAGGCCGGCATATCCTGATAGGGATAGTCTAAAATGGGGTCGAACATCCGAAGGGCGTTGCCGCTGATAAACTGATGCGTCAAGGCGTTCAAAAGTTTTTCGCGCGCCATTTCCGGATCCAGAGAAACGAATCCCGCAATGTCCTGCAAAACGTCCCTGAATCCCTTTCCGTATACCCGTCCCCACGTTTTTCCGAGCGTCATCTGCCGTTTCAGATAGATATTCACCATGGAATCGAGATAAGCATCGGGCGTTTTTATCATGGTCTTTTCTATGTATTTTTCGTTCGTTTCCTTTTGTAAACGCAGTTCTTTTTCAAACGCCGCTTCGTTTGCGTATTTCCTTGCAAGTGCGCGGCATTCCTCCTCTTCGCGGGCGGTGCCCGCAGCGAAATACAAAGATTTTTCCTCGTTCGGTTGAAGGCGAATTTCAAATTGCAGGGCGCCCGCATAACACGGCTCGAAAACGGTCGGCTCCTTGGAGAGAAAATCCCCGTCTATGCCCTGCGGACGGGAGAGATCCCGATAGTTGCCGATAAAGGACTCGTCCGACAAATCGTAGGCGTCCGCGCGCAGGGAAGCGGCGTAGAAAACGTCGGTATATTTCTGCGCGATACGGAATCCCCGATAGGTATAGCGGATTCCGCGCATTTCTTCGTCGTAACGCGCCCGCCCGTAAGCGTCTACGCCCGTAAGATTGACGAAGGGGCGAAGATAGATATATACGCTTAGATTCCTGACGGCGGAAGACTCGTTGCGGACCCTCACTCTGTGCATTTCCACAAAATCCCGTTGCGGCACAAGGACGGTAAATTCCGTTTTTATCCCCAGATAAACGCTCTCGACCACATGATATCCCTGTCCTACCCGCGCGCGAAAATCCGAAAACTTTTTTTGTAAAAAATTTCGGTTCGCGTCGAAGAACTCCCCGCTGTCCCTGTCCTTGATATAGATTAGCCTTTCACCCGCGACCACTGTGCGGAACTGTTTTTCTATGCACGCTTTCGAAGGACCGAATCCGAATTGATCGAGCTCCGCCAGCATTCCTTCGTTCCAAAGATAATTTTTGAGCGGTCGGCGCGGGTACATATTTTCTATGACGTATTCCCTCCCGGAATCGTCGAAATAACCGTTTCTCATCATGCTTTCCTCACTCGACGAATTCGATCTTGCAGCTTTCGCCGCCGTGCAAGCGGCTTTTTTCCGCGCCGAAGGACATGAGATGGCTCTCGATGGACACGTCCAGATAGGTAATGCCCTTTCCCTTTATGCCGTTGAGGTCGTTCCAGATCTGACACATCATGTAGTAATCGCCTCCGCAATGCCCGCCTACGGACGCGGCGGACGCGTTCACCTCCGCTTTGAACGGCTCGCCGCCGAAGGGGCGGATCTCGATCAGATTTTTTTCCATGACGCCCGCCAGTTCCGCTTTCGTGCCGTAAATTTTGATGTCCCGATAAATTTCCCGCGAAAACGCCGTCATCGTATGTACCGCCGTCTTGCCCTTTTCAAACAGCAAAAGGGTGGATTGGTGATCCACCACGTCGTTGTCGCATTTGAAAACGCAGCGGTCGTAGGGCGAATATTTCAAATCCCGCAAAATGTTTTCCTCCGTGAGCGCTCCCTTTGTAAAATATCCCGCGGGCCAGACGTACTTTGTATACAGCTTCTGCGCATTATATGCGCAGTCCTCTTTACGCGGGCAATCGGTGCAGAACGCCTCCGCATTCTCGGGCGCGTTCTCCTCTTTAAAATAGCTGAGCGAACCGTAGGAATTGACGGAAACGCATTTTTCGCCGATCAGATAGCGCAGGATGTCCATATCGTGGCAGCACTTTGCGAGGATCATGGGACTGCTTTCTCCGCTGTTTCGCCAAGGTCCCCGGACATAGCTGTGCGCCTGATGATAATAGCCGACGTTTTCGCTGGCGTGGACGTTGACGATCTCCCCCAGCGTTCCCTCGTCGATAATTTCTTTTATTTTGGAATAGAAGGGCGTATAGCGCAAAACATGACAGACGTATACCCGACGGTTGTTCTTCTTTGCGCATTCGTAAATTTCCAGACAATCCTTTTCCGTAATGGCGACGGGCTTTTCCAAAAGCAGATCGTAGCCTCTGTTCAAAGCGTACAGGGCGTGTTCCTTGTGCTGGGCGTCCTGCGTGGCTATCGCCACCAAGTCGAGGCGGTAGCCCTGATCTAAAAGCTCTTTATAATCCTCGTACACCTCCGCGCCGAAATTTTCCTTCGCGTCGCGGCGCCTGTATTCGTCCGTTTCTGCAACCGCTTTCAATTGGAATTTTTCGGGATATTTGCGGGAAAATTCCCCGTAAATATGCCCCCTGCCGCCGAATCCTATCACGGCGAGATTTTTCGTGTCCATTTTTTTCTCCTTTTCCCAAACGATTCTATTCGAGAACGATCTTCACCCTTACTACTTCGCCGCAGTGCCCTTGATTAGATTCGGGCTCCACCGCGAGATAATAGACGCCCTTTGCTTCAAATTCCTGCGTAAACGTTTCCGAAAACGCCTCTCCCGACAGATTGAGATAGCTTATTTCTTCATTTTCCTGCGTCAGATATACGTTGTAATGCCATACTTCCCCCGACGGCTTTTCCCATGTCAGCGTCACCTTTCCGTCTTCGTAAACGGCGCAAACGTTTTTGGGGAGAGTGGGCTTCGCCCCGCTCAGAGTTTGGAAAACCGCGCCCGTGTCCCTCTTTTTCCACGCCTCGAATCCCGTGCCGTCGTAAGCCAGCGCGCCCTCGTTTATCTTTTCCTGCGGCGTGGTGTCGAACGCCGTAAACTTCGAGGTGTTCTCTTTGTAGTATCTGTTTTGCGCAAATTTGTGCCAGGCTACCGCGCTTGACACCTGTATCCAAATATCGTTCGTCTTGGTATTGGAAACCAGCCTGTTGTTTTCAAACGTATTTCCCGCCCACAGCGTGGAGTCCCCGCCGAGCTCGTTGGCGTTGAAATGGCTTTTGCCCTCCTTATCGCTGACGATGAGATTGTCTTTGACGGTGAGATTGGTCACCGCGTGCCTATCCTCCGCCACCGCCTCGTATCTCGTCGTAAAGTCGGAAACATGAATCTGCCCGTGCTGATTGCCTTCGCAGCGGTTGTTTTCGATCCTGTTATTGCGGATAAAACAATTCTGATTCGCCATCGTCCCCACGCCGCTGCCCACGCAGTCGTACACCCAGTTGTATTGTACGTTTATACGATTGGTATTCCAGTCGATGTCTATCCCCATGCCGTCGAAAGGCTGACAGGCATTGGACACGTTATACACGATATTATTCATGATATCCGTATCCTCGCAGCCGAGCGCCATGATGCCCGTCTGTCCGATGGAAAGGAAGGGCTTGTCGAAAATGGCGGCATCGTGTACGAGATTGCGGTTCATCTCCGAATCGTGACAGCACTCCTCGTAAATGGCGATCTGCCCGATATTGTAGACGGTGTTTTCGTTGACGTAAACCTCCGAATACAGCCTGGGCGAGGCGTTCATTTTATTGATGTCGCTCAGCCAGCCGTCCACATAGATACCCGCGATGCCCAGCGAATGCACTTCGTTGTTTTCGATATGTACGTTTTTCAGTACGTCCTCCGCCCCTTCCGCGAAGGTATACGAGGAAGTGACGCGGATACCGCTCGTCGCCGTGTTATAGGCACCGTAAATGAGGTTATTGACGATATATACGTTCTCGCAACCCTCCTTGGAAGTATACGAGCCTTCGATGCCCACGACGGAGCGGGAAACCGCTTCGGAAACCCGCTCGTCGCCCACGACGACGATCTCCAAATCCCGAATCACGAGATTGCTCGAATTGAAAAAATTGATGCCGTCCACCTTTTGGGCGACGATTTTCGGCCTTGCCGTTTCGTCGCCGTAGCCGCAGAAAGTGACGGGAGCGTCCTGAGTGCCGCTCGCCGAAACGGTAAGCGTCGCGCCCGAAAACGTTTCCCCGCCCTTGAAGCGGACGGTGTCGCCCGCTTTCAGTTGCAGACCGTTCACTTTTTTGATCGTCCTGATCGGCGTTTCTTCGCTCAGCCCGTCGTTTTCGTCGCTGCCTTTGGAAGAAACGTAATAAGTGTTTCCGCCGCCCGCCGCGGGATATCTGTCCGCGCTTTTTTCCGCCAGATCCGTTTCGAATCGAAACTCGTAAAAGGCAGTTTCCTTTTCTCCGCTTTCCGCGCTCTCTCCGCCGCCCGTACAGGCGGAGAAGGGCAGTAGAAGGCACAACGACAACGCCGTTCCAAAAATCCTCTTTACTTTCATCCCCTTTTCCTCCTTATTCCACAACGGCTTTCGCCGCTTCGTTCTTCGCCCTGATATAGTCCCCGCCCCGCTCGTTCCAATAGGAGAGCAGCGAATTCCAAAGATTTTCTCTCGTTTCGGCAGGATTTTTCCTGATCGTCGCCACGATATTTTTACAGACCGTGGACACCTTATCCTTCAACTCCGTTTCCAAAGTGATATATTCGTTCGGCACGCGGACGAAATACAATTCGTCTACGATCAGATGCCGCGTATCCCATGCCGTCCTTATCTGCTCGGACTCCGTCACGTAAGAGCGGGGATAATTCGTGTACTCCGTTTCCCAGGAAGCGATTCCCTTGATCCGATACGCGGCGGGCGCGACGGAATCGCTTTTGAGGAGATACTGATTGCCCGCGTTGTCGAGGGGCAGAAGGCTTTTCTTTTCCCCGTTTTCACTCTTTTCCCAATGTTCTCCTTCCAATCCCCAGGTGAGCGCAGTATCCCCCTCTTCGGTAAAAATCCAGTTCATGAGTTCGAGTATCTTGCGCTTTTTGGTTTCGGAAACGTCGTTGTTGATCGCGAGATAGCCGTAATTGTTCACCGCGCCCTGCATTCTCTTGACGCCGTCTGCGCCCGTTACGACGGGCATTCCCCGAACGACGTCGCCCATGGACTTGCTGCCCGCCACCTTGCCGATAAACTGCGTCATCATTTCCAGCGTCCCTTCCGGCACGGACGTAATGGCGTTGTAGGTGATGATCCCCGATTTGCCGCTGCAAAAATCGCTCTTCGCCATCTCGTACGTGGTCGTCGTGTTATAATTGGAGTTGATAAAACCGTTGTCGTACATATCGGCGATCCACATCACAGCCTGTTTTGCGCGGTCGGAAAGAATTTCGGGCCGCCATTCCTGTTCCGCCTCGTTATATTCCCAGCCCTCCGCCTGTATGTTAAACATATTCAAAAGCGGATACCACCAATAGATGCCGTTGTCCTTGTTGAGTCCGTACCCGATCGTATCGTCCGCCCCGTTTCCGTCGGGGTCCCCCTTCGTGTACCCCTCGCACAAATCGTAAAAATTGAGATAACTGAAATCGGGATCTTCGGGATCGACCAAATCCCTGCCGCTCGACGGTTTCCAATTTTTTTCCACGAGCGCCCGATACCAATCCCGCCTGTAATACATCGCCATCTCCACGCTGAGCGCGCCCGATTCCGCGTTGCTGTGCAGCACGATGGGAAAGCTGTAATAATCCCCGCCGAGAAAGTTTTTCACCACCTTTTCCGTGCCCAGCGCCGTAAAATTGGCTTTGAGCGCGGGATAGTCGTCGAGATACTCCGAATAATTGAACAGATACTTCTCTTTCAGCCATTTGGAATAGGCGGGCTCGTTGAGGAAATGGATGAACATATCGGGAACGTCCCCGCCGCTGATGAGCTGATTCAAGAGCGTGGGAGCCGAGCCAACCGTTGCCGTCGTCGTCTTGAATTTTATCTGAAACTTGTTTTCCACATAGTCGAGGATCTTTTGGGAATCGGGCGTCAGCCCCTGCATGGAATCCAATCCGTGCCCGAAAAAGTCGATGACCAGTTTTCCGTCCTCGTACTCGTCTTTCAGGGTGTCCTCGTAACTGCCTGCGCAGCCGGCGGCGCAAAATGCCGTGGCGGCCGCGAGAAGCAAAGCAAAAATCTTCTTTTTCATACCGTTCCTCCGTCTTCATAAAATTTGTCTTTTCTTACCTGTCGTTTCAACGACAAAACAGAAGTTCATTCCTTTATCGAGCCGATCAGGACGCCCGTCACAAAATGCTTTTGCAAAAAGGGATATACGCACATGATGGGCACGACGGTGATCATGATCGCCGCGTATTGAATGCTCCGCCCCACGACGACCGCCCCGTCCGGCGTCGAAGCGCTGGTCCCCTTGCTGATTTCGATGATCACTTGCAGGGCGTAGGCGAGAGGCCGTTTGGATTTCGTCGTGATAAAGAGCATACTCGTGTACCAGTTATTCCAAAGCCCCACCGCGATAAAGAGGGAAATGGTGGCGAGAATGGCTTTGGAAAGGGGCAGGACGATGCTGAGAAAAATCCGGAAATTCCCCGCGCCGTCGATGATCGCCGCCGATTCGAGATCCTGAGGAAGTCCCATAAAGTAAGAGCGCATGACGAGCATATTGAACATACTCATATACGCGGGGAGATACATCACTTCGCGCGTATCCCGAAGCCCCAGCTGTTTTATGATCAGATAATAGGGAATCATGCCGCCGCTGAAATACATGGTGAACAGAAAATAGACGAGAAAAATCTTTTTTCCGGGCAGTTTTCTCCTCGACAGCGCATAGGCGGTAAACGTCGTTACGATCAATTGATATATCGTCCCCACGACGGTGATATAGACGGAATTGACAAACGCCCTGCCGAAATCGTACAGCTTATTGGTAAACACCGTTTTGTAGCCGTCGAACTGAAAGGACTGCGGCCAGAGCGAAAGCGGGTGGAACATGATGTCCTTATCCGTCATGAACGATTTGATAAATACGTTCCAGAAGGGAAAGACGATGGTGAGAACGAATACGAGCAGGAATACCGCGTTTATTATTTTCAAAATACAATCGCCGGGCGACAGTTTCATTTTGCTTTTCATGTCAGTATAACGGTTCTCCTCCGATAAGCGTCGTAATTTTATTTGCCGTCAGCAGCAAAACGATATTGATGACATTGGCAAAAAGCCCCACCGCCGTACCCAGTTCAAAATTCCCGTCCCCGATACCGAAACGGTAGGAAAAGGTATCGAGCACGTCGGCGACGTCGTACACCTGCTCGTTATAAAGATTGTAGATCTGATCGAATCCGCCGCTGATAAGCCCCCCAACCCGCAAGATGAGCATGATGGAAACGGTAGGCATCAACAGGGGCAGCGTAATCGAAAAGAACATTCTCAGATTGGAGGCGCCGTCCACTTTTGCGGCTTCGTAATATTCGCCCGAAATGGAGGTAAGCGCCGCCAGATAAATAATGGCGCTCCATCCCGCTTCCTTCCAGATGTCCGAGAGAATGAGGATCGCCAGAAATCCGCCCTTATCCGCCAGAATATCGAAGTCCTTTACCCCGAATTTTTCCAGCATCTGATAGAGGAATCCGTTTTCATCCAGAAGCGAAAACACGATGCCCGCCACGATGACCCAGGACACAAAATGCGGGAGATATAAGATCGTTTGCAGGGGACGTTTTATGTAGCTTGTTTCCACGGAGTTTATCATCACGGCGAGCACGATGGGAACGGGGAAGGCAAAGACAAGTTTCAGCAAATTGATGACGAGAGTGTTTTTGAACGCCACCCAAAACTGCGGAATATCGAACAGGGTTTTGAAATTCGCCAGCCCTACCCACTTGCTGCCGAGGATCCCCGCGCGGATGGAATATTCCTTGAAGGCGAGCACGACGCCGTACATGGGCAGGTAACTGAATATGAAAGTAAGCGCCACCCCGGGAATCAGCATAGCGTAAAATATGCGATTCTGAAAGACGGTTTTTTTTAATTTTCCCTTTTCCAAAGTCATTCGGAGCCTCCTCTTTTCTAAGATCATTTTATCACACGGCGCGCGCAAAATAAATGTATTATTTTTTGATGTCCGCCTCCTGTCTTGTGCTTATTTCAGCAAAAATTTTTTCGGTATTCCACGGGAGAATATCCCTCGTGTTTTTTAAAAAGTTTGCTGAAATGACTGTAATCCTCATAGCCCACCAACATCGCTACGTCGTTCATGCTCAGTTTCTCGTCCTTCATCAGCTCCTTGGCTTTTTCGAAACGGGTCCTGACGAGATAATCGATAAAATTGACGCCCGCATACGCTTTGAACTGCTCGCTCAGATAGCTGGTGTTATAGTGATATTTCACCGCGTAGCTTTGCAGGGAAATCTTTTCGGCATACTCGACGGAAATATCCTCCAACATCTGTTTTAATACCGCTTTCACCTCCGTTTCCTCATTGAAAGCCGCCCTTGCCTCCTCGTACCGCTTCACTGCCTCCTTGGCATATCGGAAAAAATTATTTTCATTGCGGAAGGGTTTTCCCACAAAGATCGTCCCGGAAATATCCTCTTTCGGCGCGTCCGACTTTTCCATGAGGATAAGCGTTCTGCCGTTTTCCGTATAAGCCGCGATCGGCTCTTGCGCCACCTCTCTCTCCGCGCCGCACACGGCAAAGACGTATTCCTTGCCCGCCCGGATAAAGCCGTACTCCCAGCAGGCTTTTTCCGCGCTCTTGATGACGGCTTCGTCCGCCCTGCCCGAAAGCGCCAGCCCCATGAATTTGTCGAACAGGGGACGAAAACATTTTTGGCGAAACTCTTTCAGCACTTTGACGAGTTCCTTCGTCTGCACGGGCTTCATGAGATACGCGGCGACGTGCAGACGGATCGCCTCCACGGCATACTCGAAATTGTCGTAGGCGGTGAGAAAGATCACGCCCATTTCGGGGTACACCTTTAACACCTCGGAAATGAGCTGTAATCCGTTCATGCCGTTCATGCTGATGTCGCAGACGATCATCATCGGGCGCAGTTTTTCTATCTCTTTGAGCGCTGTTTTCGAATCGTTCGCATAGCCGCACACCGTATATCCGCTTCCTTCCCAATCGACGATTTTTAAAAGCTCGTCGATGATCACCTGTTCGTCGTCGACAAGATACGTTTTTATCATGCAAACCCTCCGATTCCCTTAAATTTTATTTCCACCGTCGTTCCGCAGCCCTTTTTCCCTCCGATTTTGACGTAAGCCGCCTCGCCCGTCAAAAGCCTCAGCCGATTCTGCACATTGATAAGCCCGATCCCTCCGTTGTCCGAGGTTTCCTCGCCCGACGCCAGCTGCGCGTTGATTTTTTCGATTTTTTCCTTTTCCAGTCCCACGCCGTTATCCGAAACCGTAAAGACGATTCTTCCGTCGGCGGATACTCTGCCGCGGATGCGGATATTTCCTTTCTCGCGCTCGAAAGCGTGCTTGTAAGCGTTCTCCACTATGGGTTGCAGGATGAACTGCGGCATTTTGTAGTCGGCAAGCTCGTCGTCCATGCGGATCTCCACGCCGATTCCGCAAAATCGCACCCTCTGTATACTCAAATAGGATTCCAGCGCCTCCGTTTCGTCGGATACCCGCACGTAGTCCTTGCTTTTAAAGGTAAACCGCAGATACTCGCACAGACGATTGATACATTCCGCGGCCTCCTCGTTTCTGTTTAAGGAAATGAAGGATCGGATCGTGCCGAAAGTGTTGAAGATGAAATGCTTGTTCATCTGCGTGCTCAGATATTTGAGCACGTAAGCGTCCTTTTCCAGCTCCGTCCGCAATCTTTTTTTCTCTTCCTCCGCCAGCTCGTCGTTGAGTTTCAGGACGGAATCCATCATGATGTTGAATTGTTTTGCCACGAGGTCAAGCCCTTCTATCCCGCAGCGTTCCAGCCTGCTGCTAAGATCCCCCTCGCTGATTCTCCGAAAGGCGTCGATAAAGGATTGATAGGAGGAAAGCCGCTTTTTATCGTTCGCTCGGAGATAGATATAGAAGCATAAACACAAGAATACGAACACCGCCGCAATTCCTAAGAGAAAGGGCAGAAAATCCAGAAAAATCTGGTATCTTTCAAAATAGAGTATGGTTTTTAAGCCGAAAAAGCGGGAGGAAACCTTCATTTTCAAAGTTCCGCCTCTATCCCAGCCGCCGTACTCATAGCCCGCCGTACCGCTTAAAACGTTTTCCTCCCCGTCGCACAATACGGCGTGCACGCCGCGCATATCCTTGATCTCGGAAAAGTTATCGACGAGTACGGGCAGATTGAGGAGCGCAAGTCCTATGCCGATAGGTTCGAAATAGTCCTCCGCCGCCGTGCTCGTCACCCAATGCCCGATGGCCGAGTAGTCGGAGGGGAGGTTTTCCCCGCCCGGCTCCCGGATCCGAAAGAAGAAATATTCGCCCCGCGCGTATCTCTCGTCGAGGGCAAACTTGTTGACGGTCGCCGCGTTGTCGGCGAGATAGGCGGTGAGATAGTCGGAACAGACCACCGCTCCGCTCTCTACGACGCCCCCGTTTTCCGCTTTCGGAAAATACCAAACATCCTTTATGACGTCCCCTAGAATCGTCATGGAGGTGAGCTGCGCGGAAATTTTTTCATAGTCCTCCTGTTCCCCGCCCGCCCCGATCTTTTTCAGGCGCTCCTGGAACTCCTCGTCGAAAAAAGTATAGTTGAGAAGGGTTTTCACCGACTGTATTTTTTCGTCCGTTTTCGACTGAATCCGATAGACGGCGCCTCTCTTTTCCTCCACATAGCTTTTATGCTCGAAAAAGAACAAAACCATAGGCATAGCGAAAATAAGGAACAAAAAGGCGCCGATCACCAGTTTATAATTCGTGCCGAAAATCTTATCCGCGCGTTCCGTTTTCTTCATTGACCTCCCTCCCCGACGTTTTTCCTTCCGATTTATTTTTCTCTCTTATCGCGATATACTTTCTTTCCCGTCCGCGACGGAAAACGCCCTTTTGTATGCCGCCGCTTTTTCTCGTATAGTATCCGCTTTTTTCCCTAAAAAAGCGCGCGCAGCTATAAACGCCTATCTCAAAGGCAAGTTGCGGACGACGCTCTCGCCGTCAATGCCCTGTTCTTTTTATAGGGCGACGCCCTTATGTTTCTCTTGGCACAGCGCGCTTCCTTTTTCCGCGGCACGACGTTTTTTATTTACCTCTTGCGAATCCCGTTCCTTTTTTCCGTAAATACCGCTCTGCCGCGCCTCTTCCCTGATGTTCCACGCCCTATCGCTCCCTTTTCCGCATAACGCAACGTCCCCATTTTTTTATATAACACGCTTGTCCCGCGCTTCCCACTACTCATTTTTTGTCTTTTTCCGCCCGGGTATACGGAAACAGGCGGCAATCACGGACACAGGGAGCCGCATAAAATCGGCTCCCTGTTTTGTATTCCCTTCGGCGGCGGGCTTATTGCCTGCGTTTATTTTTCAGCCATACTGCCGCGCACATACCAAGCGAAAGGAAGGCGATCCCGCCCGCCGCGACAGAGCCGCAGCCGCCGGCGCAGCCTGCCCCGGTATCGCCCGATTCCTCTCCGCTGTCTTTGCCGCTCTGACTGCTTTGGCTGTCGCCGCCCGAACTTCCGCTTTGGCTGTCGCCGGAACTGCTTTCTCCTCCGCCTTCGGGGTCGACGGGGTCCGAAACGGTGACGGCGGGATTACTCACGGGCGTTTCCGTTTCCGCGAGCGCGAAAACAGGATTAAAATTCAGCCCGTCATAGCCGTCGTCGCCGCCGCAGTTGATGCGAATAACGACTTTATCTCCTTCGTTCACGCCGAACGTGAGGTCTTGAAAATCGAATACGCCGCGATTTTCTTCCGTCGGCTTATATTCTTTCCAAACCCTGTCAAGAGGCCATACCCGCTGCCCGTTTATCTCCACTCTCATGCGTATGCCGTCCGCGGAGGGCGCGTTTCCCGAAGCCGCCAAATCATAATACTGCCACAGCGTCATATTTCCGTTTCGAAAGAGGGTTTCCGCAGAAACCGTGAGGTTTCCCTTTGCCTTTACCGCATATTGAAGCGCCGCGTCCTTTCCTTTGACGGGCATGAGATAATTCATGCCTATTTTTGCGGACGACGGATCCAAAAGCCCCGACGTATAGGCGTTTGCCGCATAGTCGACGTCGCTCATCAGGAAGTATTCCGCTTTGTCGTAAAGTCCTTTGGAAGTATCTACGTACCAATAGGAAATCCGGCTGTTCGCTTCGTTCTCGTTTTCCACGGTGTCGAAATAATCGGTGGCGGTGAGATAATCTTTGTAGAGGGACATATCCGCCTGCGTATCGACGCTGAACGTGGGATTGAATTTTACGAGATCGCAGTTTTGCACCGCGTCCGCGGACAGATCGGCGCGCGTGATCTCAAAATACACTTTGTCGTATTTGCGGACGTAAATATCCCCTATATCTTCCGTGGACTGCGAGGGAATCAGATCTCCCGCCGCGTATCCCGCGTCCTCCCGCTCATACAGCTTCGCCAGCGATTTATCCCAGCCCCCGTCCGCCGGCCATACCTGTTTTCCGTTGAGCAATACGCGGAACGCATAGCCGAGGAAGGGCTTGCCGACCGCATTTCCATAAAACTCGTAATTGTTTTTGGCATTCGGATAGTATACGTATCCGAATGAAATATCCGAAACGGTCAGTTTTCCGTCGTAGGGGGACGTAAAGCCGAGAATGACGTTATTCGGATCGGGCACAATCGCCACCGTGATGATGGAACCGTCGCTTGCCTGAAAGCCCGAATAAGACCCCGCCGCGTAGATATTCTTCGCACCCAAAGACGAATTCGCGCTCATTTCCAGAATCCCCGTGGAGTCTTCCGTACCGGGATATCCCGACGCGGAGCCCGCCGTCGTCCTGTAAAGATAGGAGAAAGGATAGGTCGCAGCGTCGTCATCGGCGATTTTCACGTCGTTGATAAGCTCTCCTTCCGCATTCTTGACGAGTTTCCCCGCATGACTGAATTCATGTACGGTGGAAGGCACCAGGGGATTGGTTTGTGCATAGACGAAAGAAGGATTATAGATAAAGGACACATAGCTCAAATTGGTTTCCGCCGCGGAAATCCTATCGCTGAAAAAGCTCAGATAGAGAATGTCGCCCGCGGACACCTGAACTGCCCGCGCGGGAATCGTATAGCTTTTTCCCGCCTCGTAATACTCCCAGCCCGCGTCCTGCGGCGAAGTCTTTGCGTCGTTTACGGTGACGTTGATTCCCAGTCTGCCGTTAAAGGATTTTCCTATGCCGCCCGTCGCGTCGGATACGACTTCCAACGTCGTTTCGGGAAGGACGACGTAGCCATCCTTTTGCGCCGTATATCCTACGGAAACCACCCTGTTGACATTTTCGTTCCACACCCCGACGGTATGCGTCCCGCTGCTTCTCAAATTGACGAGTTCCAATTCCGAAGCGTTATTGATCATCACGTCGTTAAGATAAACCTGCGGATGTTCGTCCTTGGTCGCTTCGGAGATTCTTACTCTCTCATAGCCCGCCCAACTGTTCCCCGTGTAGTATGACAAAGCCGTGTCTTTCAACGAAGCAAGCGAATTCACTCTCGCCAGGTCTTCGTTGAGAGAAACGTTATCGTAATCGATGGGCTCCGTCGTCGGCTCCGTTTCCGAATAAGTAAAGACGGGAGCGTATTCAAACGCCACGTAACAATGCGCAACGGAATCGTCCACTCTCACCGCCCTGAAATTGAGATACACGGTATCGCCCGCCGCAACCTGCACCGTTTCGTCTTCCGGCGTATACGCCCGTCCCGCCTCGTAATATTCCCAACCCGCCGTATCGGGCGTGATTTTGTTATCCGCGTCGTTTTTGGTAACGGATAAGGCGAGCTTTCCGTTATACGTCACAGCGGGATTCCAAAGCGCGCCTTCCTCCGTAACTTTCAAATTCCCGCTCGAAATCGTGAGATAGCCGTCCGCGGTTGCCGTGTAGGCAACGGAAAAAATGCGGCAGGAATTCGCCTCGGACAACAGTCCTACCGTGTGTTTGCCGCTCGCCGTGAAATTCGTGTTTTTGAAATCGGAGTTTTCCCCCAGTTTTACGTCGTTGACGTAGGCGTTATGAAAGTTCCCCCGGTTCGTTTCGTTTAACGCGATGCGCCCGTATCCCGCCCAGTCGATAGCGCCGTACAGTTTAAGCGATGTATTTTCGAGGTCGGCGAGCGTCGAAACGGCGGTCAGATCTTCCGTCAAAGCAATGCTTTTGGTTTCGCTTGCCTTTGCAAGATGCGCGGTAGCCATTCCCCCGCAGAAAGCCCCCGCCGTCAATACGCTCATCGCGCATAAGGCGGCCGCGCGTTTTTTTGTGAAACCGCTTTTGTCCATAGTTTCCCCTCCCAAATATTTATGGTTTCATTATAACGCAAATATTTCTTTGTTTCAATGGCTTTTTTTCGGTTAACAAAAGATTATTTTGTGCTCGTTTCGGAAAACTTTACGCGCTTTTAAAGACAAATTTTCTTCTTCCCAAGCCCTCTCGTCCCTTCCTTTTAAAAGAGCGGCTTTCCTTTTTTATATTGCTTTAAAGCGCGGACAGCGGCGGATACGCAACCTTTTTCCAATCTCCCGCGGGCTTTCCATAGAACGGTTTATTTTGTCGATAGAAAAAACATGAGAATATTCGTATATTTTTAACGCGCTTTCCGTTCCCGTTACGCCTGTTTTTTCCTTATCCGCCCGTGCGATATATACGTCTTGCTCTCGTTTGCGGCAATCGAAAAGGCGAGCCGAAAAGCCCGCCTTTCCCTATCTCTATTCAACTGATTTTGCGTTCCGGACGAATTGAAATGAGAAAATAAACAATCCGATTCCCTTGGTTATCGAGTTTTTCTCACTTTGCCTTAGGTCTTAAACGGCAACGCGTTTTCTTTTATAAAACGAACAAAGTCGGGATGGTGCCTGAATGCGGGCATACCCGATTCTCTATATAGCTTCCTTTCGGCAGAACAATAATTTATAAATGGCTTAGAAAATCAAAAGCGAAGCGCCGCCGCGCACACTCGTCCATAGCAAACCTATATACATATAATAAAAAGGAACTAAGTCGATTGAACTTAGTTCCTTTTTGGTTGAGGCAACGGGACTTGAACCCACGACCTCTTGGTCCCTAACCAAGCGCGCTACCAAACTGCGCTATGCCTCAATATTGCCGTCCATTGCGCCCGAAAATATCTCTCAAAGCAGCATAAACTATTATACTTACACGAAAGAATTTAGTCAAGCGTTTTTCGGCAATTTTTAAAAAGAATTTTATTTTCTTTTTCGGGATTGTTCTCTATTTTCCCACCTTACTAAAAGAGCGCGACGAGTTTTATCCAGCCCGCCTTCAACAATTTTCCGAGGAACACCAGCGTCGGGAACAGCATGAAGAAGGCGACGACGGCAAGCGCGAGAGTCACTCCCGCCCAGGCGATGACGGGCGCGCACTTTTCCATAAATTTGGTCTTCTTGACGATCAAAGCCACGACCAGCAGCCCCGCCACGGCGCCCGCCAGCCCTATCGCCAGATATTTGACGTAAGGCGAAGAATAGGTGAAGACGACGACGTTTTCTCCCTCTTCCAATTTTACGGAAAGAAAGTGCAGATCGTTGTCGATAAGCTGCGCTTCTTTGCCGTTGACCGTAACTTTATAGCCTTTGGAAGCCACAAAATTCAAGAACAGACATTCCCCTTCCCCGGCGGTCACTTTGGCGGTGATCTCCGCCTGTCCCACCTCGATTTCCGCGGCGCGTGCCCATAAATCCGTGGAAAGCTCTTTCACCATGTTGGTCGTCACGGAGCCTGCCTTTTTATCCCCGCCCAAAAATTCATACAGCGCCACTTGATTTTTGGTGCGGTTAGAACTCGTGTTTTCCGCCGCGAAGCGGAATTCTCCGTCCGCCACCGTATACCCGGAGGGAAACACGATCGTGTTTTCAAACATACAGAATCCGCCTGCCTGCAATTGCGACGAGGAGCCGTCCTCGCCCGTCGCCAATACCGGCTCCGTGTAGGACAAATTGTTCACCTGTTCCCACTTCCCGCTCTTGGGATTGTCGGGATCCTGCGCGGAAACAAAGAAATATTTGTACCCTAAAAACGCATCCCCGAGCACGGTGCCGTTGACGCTCTTCATGCTGTTGCGACCGTTGCCCGAATACCCGAATAGCTGCACGATTTCGAAATTGTCCCTATCGATGACGGAGGAAAACACGCTGAACGAATTGGAATCTCCCGTAAAGGGCGCGTTCGCCGTCAGTTTGTCCTCGTAATCCTTGACTCGGAAATAGCTGTCGTCCCGTTCGTTGAGTTCCGCCATCATCGTCTGATAGTGATTGAAATTGTAATGCGTCGCACGATTGCCCACCACCAGCTGCTCGTTGTAAAACATCACCTGCACGCCGACGACGCACAGGAGCATAATCGACATCACGCGCGCGCCGATCTCCTTGTTTCGCAGCATCAAAACGCCCAAAACCACGACAAAGCCGATGAAGAGGAAGAACACCACGGTCACTTGCAGCCCTCCCAGGGAATGGGCGAACATTCCCGAAAAGCCGTGTATGTCGCTGAGCATTCCACTGTCGGTGATAAAGTTGTCCCAGATATTGAGATATAGATCGCTGGAAACGAATACCGCCAAAATCACCGCGATGACAAGACTGACGATCGCGTAAAAGAGGACGGAACCTTCTCGTCCCTTCTTTCTGAGCGCGCTGCCGTCGAACGCTTTTTCGGGCGCAAAGCTGCATTCCCTCATGGCTAGACAGGCCCCGCCCAGGAAATATAAGGCGTTGAGGAAGCCGAAACGCAACGCATAGGACATATAGGAGCCCATGTTCATGAGCAGCATCGCCTCGTCCACGAATACGGGCAGCATGGTGAAGATTCCCGCGACAAGCATGAATTTAGAAAGCGGGGTCTTTAATTTCCCTCGCACAAACCAGACAATCGTCAGTACAACGAATACGGAATCGCTGAAAATATAGCTGAATTTTCTATACCACGCTTCGCCTGCGCGTTCAAAGTAATATTTGACGTTAAAGGCGTACTTCTCATCCTGCAAAAAGAAGCCGTACCAAAAATCGTCGAAGAGTCCGCCGCCGCGCCCGCTCCTTAAATACGCCATCAAAGCCGCCGCCAAAACGGGCAGCGCGATGAGGACCGCCACGACAAAGGCAAGGCACAGGTATGCGATGAACGAATTTCTCTCTTCCCTTTTCACGCAGATAAACGCATAGGCGATCAGCGTGGGAAAAACGATCAGCATGGAGAAACAGGCAATGGAAAAACAGGTGTAAATGCAGCACGCCATCAAAATGGAGAAGGGCAGAAATTTCTTCGTGCGGACAAAATGCACGAAAGCCGCCGCGCAGAAGGGCATATAGATGAGAAAATCTATCCAGTTGACATACGTGCTGGCGACGAATACATAGCCGCAGAAGGCGTAAACGATCCCGATTCCGACGCCGAGATAATCGGGGATCTCCTTGAAAAGTTTTTTGACGAACCACGCTCCCGCAAACGCGATGGCGGCAAGTTTGAAAGCCATGACCACGCCGCAGGCGTTATATACGTTTCCGTCCCCGAAAAGGAGATAGATAAAGCTGAACGGACTGATGAAAAAATACGCGAAAGTGCCGAAAACGTCCGCCCCGCCCGCGATCGCGTAAGAAT
The DNA here is from genome assembly GCA_905209085.1 of uncultured Eubacteriales bacterium. Taxonomy (GTDB): domain Bacteria; phylum Bacillota; class Clostridia; order Christensenellales; family Borkfalkiaceae; genus Scatosoma. Next base: position 117,994 of record CAJLRM010000006.1, on the reverse strand, counting down.
AGAACAGGGAGGATTTTCCGTCCATGACGTCGAATAAATGCTCGATAAAGGGACATATCTGCGCGGACAGGTCGTAGCTTGCCACCACGTAATTGGATCCGAACGGATATACCTCGGACACCGCCAGCTGTACGAAATAAATGACGAAGGCGATGATCGGCGCGAGAAAAAGTCCCCAGTATTTTGTCCAAAAAGCATATGCTTTGGGAAAACTCGTCTTAAAAACGCTTTCCTTTTCTTTTTCCTCGTCTTCCGCAACGCCCTCCCGCGTATTTTCCGCGCCGCCTTCGACGACGCCGCAAGAGGCACTCTCCGCGTTCTCCTTCTCTTTTAGTCCCTCCGCGGCAAAAGCGGCTATCGCGGAATTTTTATCCTTACTCCCATCTTGAATCGCCGCCGCGCCGTTTTCTTCTGTGTTCCCGGCCTTACCGGTTTTCACGGTATCCCCCTCTCTCTTTCCGTCTTTTTCTGCTTCCCAAGCACGCTTTGCGTTATTCCCGTTATCTCCCGTTTCCGAAGCGCAGACGGCTTTCCCCTCGTCTTTTCCCGTTTCCGAAGCGCAATCAGAATTTTTTTCCTCTTTTACGTGGGTCAAGACACGCTCTGCGCCGTCTTCTCTTCCCGTCCTAAAAATATCCCCCGGCGCATCTGTGTCGACTGCTTTCAAAACGTCCGCCCCGCTATTCTCCCCTCTTTCCGCCGACGGACCGTCCTTCGGATTCTTTTTTCCTTCTTTGGCGTTTAAGATACCTTCTCCTCTGTTTGCGCCCTTACCGGCAGCAGAAGCGTTCCCCACCGGTGCCTCCGTCGGGACTTGCGCGGAAGTCGCCGCGGTCTTTTTTTCAGGATTTTTTTTCGGAATATTCATGTTTCTTTTCGTTTCCTTTGACTTGTCCATAACCTTATTCTACCATTTTTCACCTTGTTAGTCAATTCTATTCCACCGTACACACATAGATAAGTAGAAAATTTCCTATAATTGGTTGCGAAAAAAATAGTTTTCCCGCTCTTTTGTCAATAAAGAGAATTCTTATCCTTCGCGGCCGAAGAGATTGCCGTTACAAAGCAGACAAATTCGTAAAAAGGCAAAAGAGCTCTTCTGAAAAACTAAAAAACACGCTACACTCCGCAAAGTGAATATAGCGTGTTTTTCATTGCCTTATAGGAGGAGCGAATTACCATTCCCGCCATTCTTCCGTGACGTCCTCGGACGCTTCCCTCAGACCGCATTCCACGGCGCTGCTTTGAATAATCTCCCAAATACATTCCCTCGCATCGGTTTCTATGAGGCTGTAATCGGTTTTTTCGTTGAGTTTATTGAGAGCAAGCACCAAGTTTTTCACTTGCTCCATAATTTTTTCGTCCGTCGGGGAAGAATTTTTATCGAGGGCATTTAAATATCCGAAAAGCAAACGCCTGCATTTTGCGACGTGCCCGCGCCGATAGCCGCATTCCGGTACTTCCTTCTTATAAGCAAGCATTTCGGCGACGACGCCTTCTTTCACCTTCGACTTATAAATTCCGATGTCCATGATCTCCTTTCCTCCCTAAAAACAGAAAGTGGGAACACCGATCCGCAAAAACGGCGACTCCTTCCCCCTTTCCTCTCTTTTAACAGCTTTATTGCGCAGACGGCTCATACATGGGAAAAGCGGAAACATCGACGACGCCCGCATCAATTCCCAGCGTCAGAGTAACTTTGCCGCCGAGCAGCGCTTTCAGTTCCTCGTCCGTCAATGTCTTCCACTCCGGTATCTGAGCGCTGTACCAATTCGCAGAGAGCACCGTGACGGATACGCTCTGCACATCGGCAGAAACCGCGGGCGTATACTCGAACGCATACGTAATGACGCTCGCCGATTGAGGGTCCGCAATGCATATCTCACCGTAATATTTGAGCGTTTCCTCTTCAAACACAGGCGAATAGAAAGATATATGGGCGCGATATTCTTCCGAGTCGGCATACGCTTTCCAATTTTCAGTCCAAAGCGCATACACCACTTTGGCGTTTGCGGGCAAGCCGATGTCGACGGGGGAAGCGCTCAGCTCTTCCAATGCGATACTCCCCTTCAAGTCGACCTTGGTCGTCGCGAAGCCGTCGGAAGCATTCACGCGCCTCGTACATCCGAATTCATAGCTCATTTCCATCGTTTTTACGGCAGTTTTTTCCAAAACGATCTGGGCATTGGCCTTTGCCTTCGTCACCGAAACGCCGTCCAATTCGGGCAGATAAATATCAGCTTCCGCCAAGGTAGTGTTTTTCAAATAGGGTTTCACCGTATCTTCGATAAATACGGCCAAATCGAACGGCTCCGTTTCCGCAGCGGCGCCCGCGGCATACATACTCGTCCATTCGCTCTCTTTTCCGGGTTCGACGACATCCGCGGGGGTGTCGGGAACCTCCGTTCCGCCGGAAGAAGAAATGAGCAGTCCGATCAGCGCGTTGACGGTCATGTCCGCCGCATCAAACGCCGCGAGCACCTCCGCTATCGTTCCCGTTTTGAGGGCGTCCGCCTGAGCCTGCGTCAAAGAGCCCGAGGCCACCAACTGTTCGAAAGTTTCCTCTCCTATCTCCTGTATCGCGGCGTCCTTAATGTCCTTTAAGGAAACATCGTAGGAGGTCAGCAAGGCGTCGATTTGCGCTGCCGCCTGAGTCAACGTCAACGCGCCCAACGGCTTCACCGCATCGAGAAGGTCGTCCACGCGGACGTCGCCGACCAGTCGGAGAAGATCGTCGATCGCTTCTTCCAAAGTCTTTGTCGTTTCATCGATGCCGTTGATTTGCGCGATGAGCAGATTGAGCATAAGGGAAGCGTCATAAGAGAGCGAAACGCTCGCAGAGGTTTCGTTCACCGTTCCGTATTCATCCAGCAAAGAGGCGAGCATCCCGATCATTTCCGCCGTATCGATATCCGCGGTCATTCCCTCCAAGTCCGCCATCGAAAGCGCGTCGAAGATGTCGGGCTGCGCGTTCTCGATGAGCGAGGACAGGCTTTGCATAATATACGCGCCGCAGTCCTCGTCATATACGTAAACGTTGTCGCCGAGAACGTACACGCTCGCGCTGACGTCCGTCGTTTCCGACGTAGCGTTGTCCTTTGTGCTCCCCGTGACGTTCAGGCTCATATCGACGCCCGTTTCCGTTTCGGAAAGAAGGATCTCGCCCTGAATCGTTTGCGTGTCATTCGCCGTCACCTGCGTTTCGGAATTTGCGTTATTCACCCGACCGGCATATACCGCGGTTTCCGCGTTTATCGAAATCTTTACGCTCTTGGCCGAAGCAAATTGTTCCAACGCTTTGGCGACATACTCCGTGCTTAAAGCGGAGTTTTCCTTCCCGCCGGAAGAAGACGACGATTCGCCGCTGTTGTCTATGGGTGCGCCGCAAGCGGCGCTCGATACGATAAACGCCACGCTCATCGCCAGCGCCGCACCCGATTTCCATAATTTTTTCATCTTTTTTCTCCTTTTCCCGAAGTTTTCTTCCGACCAATGCCCGTCGGGAATCTGAATCTTTTTATAATAAATGCGAAAATATATTCTTTAACAGACATTTTCACACTCTATTCAAACGCAGTCTGCAATGTTATGATAGCATAAAAAAACGTATTTTGTCAATACCTTTTATAGATATTTCTTTGCAGATTGCTTTTTCGCGTCGTTCCTTTCCGTTTCCCGATACGCCCCGCGCCTGTTTTTTTCTGCCTTCCGTTGAATTTTTCCTTTCCGCCCGACTCTGCATAAAAAGGAAGAAAGCCTCCCCGCACTCTTTGTTCTAAATAAATTCCCGAATCGAAAGACATAAAAATCAGTCGCCGTGCCCGTCTTTCTTCCCTATGTCCGCGAAAAACAGGCGCCTTATCCCAAAGTTGCCCTCGACATTCCATTCCCGACGGCGCCAAAAAGCGCAGACGTTTGCGTCCGCGCTTTTCTCTTTGGTATTCCTTTTCGCTTTCGTCCGCCGACCGGCAGACTCAAATCTTTAAAAATTATTTGCTCTTGATATACTCGTCGATGGCTTTTGCCGCCACTTTACCGGCACCCATGGCTTTAATGACCGTTGCGGCGCCCGTTGCCGCGTCGCCGCCGCAATACACGCCCTCGATGGAGGTCTTGCCGACTTCGTCCACGGCAATTTCTCCGCGGCGCAGCGTTTCGAGTCCCGGCGTCGTCGCCTTCAAAAGCGGATTGGGCGAGGTACCCAGGGACATGATGACGCAGTCCACGGGAATGGTGAATTCGCTGCCCGCGATTTCCACGGGGGAACGTCTGCCGCTGGCGTCGGGTTCGCCGAGTTCCATGCGGATGCACTCGATCCCGTTTACCCAGCCGTAAGCGGGATCGCGGGGATTGTCCGTGGCGGTGGGCAGAATGCGGGTGGGATTGGTGAGCAGATCAAAGATAATTCCCTCTTCCTTGGCGTGCTCCACTTCCTCTCTACGCGCGGGAAGTTCCTCTTCGCCGCGGCGGTAGATGATATGCACTTCCGCGCCCAGACGCTTTGCCGTGCGCGCCGCGTCCATAGCGACGTTGCCGCCGCCCACGACCGCCACGCACTTGCCGTGCTGAATGGGGGTAGGACTGCCTTCTTTATACGCTTTCATGAGATTGGAACGGGTCAAAAATTCGTTCGCGGAATATACGCCCTTCAAATTTTCCCCGGGAATATTCATGAACTTGGGAAGTCCCGCGCCCGAACCGATGAAGATCGCTTCGTAGCCGTATTCCTCTTTGAGTTCCTCGATGGAAATGACGCGGCCGATGACCATGTTCGTTTCCACCTTGACGCCGAGCGCCTTCAAGTTATCCACTTCTTTCTGCACGATCGCCTTAGGAAGACGGAATTCGGGAATGCCGTAGACAAGAACGCCGCCCGCCACGTGAAGCGCCTCGTAAACCGTCACGTCGTATCCGAGTTTCGCAAGATCCCCCGCACAGGTAAGCCCTGCGGGACCGGAACCGATCACAGCCACTTTGTGTCCGTTAGACGGAACGGGTGTCGGTTTTTCGGTCGCGTGCATATTATGATAATCCGCGACAAATCTTTCCAGTCTGCCGATGCCGACGGCTTCGCAGCCCGCCTTGATGCCGCGGGTGCACTTGCCTTCGCACTGCGTTTCCTGCGGACAGACGCGGCCGCAGACCGCGGGCAGAGAGCTGGAAAGAGAAATGATCTGATAAGCGCCTTCAAAATCTCCTTCCGCCACCTTGGAAATAAATTCGGGGATGGCGATATTGACGGGACAGCCCGCCACGCAGGGACGATTTTTGCAGTTTAAACATCTTTTTGCCTCGTCGATCGCCATTTCCTCGGTGTATCCGAGCGCAACTTCCTTAAAGTTCTTGTTGCGCACGTCGGGTTCCTGTGCGGGCATGGGATTTTTAAGAGGGGTCATATTGAATTTAGGCATCTTACTTTACCTCCTTCTGGAACAGGTTGCACGCGGCATCTCTTTCGTGCGATTCGAAATCCGCATACGTTCTCGAACGGCTCATCGCCTCGTCGAAATCGATCTCGTGTCCGTCGAATTCAGGCCCGTCCACGCAGGCGAACTTCATCTTTCCGCCGACGGTCAGACGGCAACCGCCGCACATTCCCGTTCCGTCGATCATAATGGGATTCATACTGGCGATCGTCTTGATGCCGTAGGGCTTGGTCGCCGCGCAGACGAACTTCATCATGATGAGCGGTCCGATCGTGATGACTTCGTCAAAGGTTTCGCCCGCGGAGAGCATCTCGTTGAGGGGCACGCAGACGTTGCCCTGCCTGCCGTAAGAGCCGTCGTCCGTCATCATGAAGAAACGCTTGCTCGCCGCCTTGAATTCGTCTTCTAAAATGACGAGATCCTTGCTTCTGAAACCGATGATAGAGGTGACTTCGCAGCCCTGTGCGGCAAGCTCCTTGGCGACGGGAAGCGCGATGGCACAGCCCACGCCGCCGCCGACCACGCAGACTTTTTTAAGTCCTTCCGTGTGCGTCGGTCTGCCGAGAGGCCCCACGAAGTCGGGAAGGCAGTCCCCCACTTCTTTATGATTGAGTTTTTCCGTCGTAGCGCCTACGATCTGGAAAATAATCGTGACCGTTCCTTTCTTTCTGTCGTAGTCCGCCACCGTGAGGGGAATACGCTCGCCGTCCTCGTCCACGCGCAGAATAATAAACTGCCCGGGCAGCGCTTTTTTGGCGATGAACGGTGCCTCGATTTCCATTAAGGTGACCGTCGGGTTCAGCGCTTTTTTGTCGATAATCCGATACATAATCTCAACATCTCCTTGAATTTCTTGACGCGGTATCCGATTCTTTTCATTATTTAGACACCGTTATTTATTATATCATATTTTTTGTAATTGTCAATAACAAATCAAAGCTTTTTTGCGATTTCTTTGAAAATTTAGTCTTCTTTCACGTGTTTAGCACGCTGAAACATTTGCTTTTCCAAATCGTAAGGAGTATAATGGTGTGCGGTTGAAAACGGGGTGAAGGCGAGGTGAAATGAAATTTTTTCCTCTTCCCCCCTTTTTTCCTTCACACGGCAGTTTCAGGAAGTACAAAGGAGTTTATCTATGTCGGCTTTTGAAATTCTTCTCCCCTTAGCGCTCATTCTGAGCCTTACCAAACTGCTCGGATTAGGTTCTCAGAAGGTCGGTCTGCCCGCGGTCATCGGTATGCTGATCGCAGGACTTTTGATCGGACTTCTCAAAAACATCCACTCCGATGCAATCGATTATATTTTCTTTTCCGAGGACATCAAAGAATGGCTGAGCGTCTTTGCAAAAGTAGGCGTGGTGCTCATCATGTTCTCGACGGGTCTGGGCACGGATCTCAAACAACTGAAATCGACAGGCTTTTCCTCCGTCGTCATCACGACGTTCGGCGTCCTGGTCCCCATGGCGCTGGGCACGTTGGTGGCATGGGCGTTCGGGGAAGGGGACGGATTTTTAGGTCATCTCTTCTACGGGGCAATCCTGACCGCCACTTCCGTTTCCGTCACGGTCGCCGCGCTCAAAGAGCTTGGGAAACTCAATACGAAAGTGGGCACCTCCATCGTCGCGGCGGCGGTCATCGACGACGTCATCGGCATCATCATCCTTTCCGTTCTTACGGGCTTCACCCCGCAAAGCGGAGGAAGCGCAGGCGCTCCGTCCTTTCTGCCCGAATGGTGGGAAAACGCGGCGTGGTGGCTGGTATGTCTGAAAATTCTCATTTTCTTCGTCATCGCCGTCGGGCTGGGGATCCTTTTGAGAAAGCTCTTCAATAAGATCGAAAGAAAATATCCGCATAACCGCCGAGTGCCTATTCTCGCCCTCGGCACCTGTTTCGTGTATGCCTACGTGGCGGAAAAGATATTCGGCGTCGCAGACATCACGGGCGCGTACGTCGCGGGCATCATGCTCGGCGGCACGTTGCAGGAAACGCCCTATGTGGAAGTCAAAGCGGATATGCTGGGGTATATGTTCTTCTCCCCGATTTTCTTTGCGAATATCGGCATGAATCTCAATTTTTCCGGTTTTACAGGCTCGTTTGCGCTGTTCGGGCTCTGCTACGTCCTCGCGGCGATCGTCGGAAAGCTGGGCGGCTGTTCTCTGGCGGCGCGGCTTTGCCGATATTCGGGAAAAGACAGCTTCCGAGTGGGCTGCGGAATGATGGTACGCGCGGAGGTGGTCCTCATCTGTACGGATAAGGGAATTTCGAGCGGACTCGTTTCTCCCGCCGTCTATCCGTTCGTATTTATTATCATTATTCTCACCTCCATCCTGGCGCCGCTTCTCTTAAAACTTTCCTATCGCAACGAAAACTCCCCGCTCGGCACTACTCCGATAGAAAGACAGGCTTAAAGAATACAATTTCGCATATTTCCCACTCGATTTCTTCCCGCGGCCTATCTCCTGCGCATTTTTGCGCAAAAATTTTCGACGAATCCAAAAGAAACGGAGCAGATGATTTCTGCTCCGTTTGCTTATTCTTTATCGAAAGATAGCTTCACGAACATAGTATGCCCTTAAAACGCTTCTTGAAAGCACTCTGATTCAAGTCGTTCCGCTTCAAAGGCATAGCGCTTCTCCGCTCCGCTTTTTGCCGCCTTTTCTTCTTTGAGCCTCGGCAAACGAGGCGCTGAGGCAACGTTCTTTGTTGAACAAACGCATAAATTCCCACTTTCGAAATTTGCGCGTACGCGCGGCAAAAAACATCCCCGGCACGCGTTCTTTTTTCTCCGTATGTCTTATGTGTCCGTTTCTTCTTTCTCGCCCCTTTTTTCCAACGAAGAGAGGGGAAAGGGCGGCGAAGCGAGCGGCTTTACGGCGACCGACATCAGAATCAGCGGATCGTCGTCCGCAGCGACGCGATTGGAATGAAAAATCCCGCAGCGCTTACAGCGATGAATGATCGCCCACTCTCCGCTTTTCCGCACCCATACGCCCACGATCTCCATGATCCCGCCGCATTCGGCGGCGCGGTCCCCGGGCTGATCGTCCAAATGCACGCTGGAAAGACAATAGGGACAATGGTTTCTGTGAAGACTTCCCGCACCCGCCGAGGTAACCGTCCTTCCGCATACGGCACAGGTAAAAGTTTCCGTATCGGCGCTTTGCCGAACGGTATATTTATTCGTTTTATACAATGTTTTATCCTCCTGAAAGTCGTCAAATAAACTTGCGGGAGGTATGCAGATTTTAAAGTGCGCAAACCTCCCGGTTTGTCACACTCCGCATTTTTTCGCAATCGTTCATAAATTCGCAACTCCTTTATTCGGGCGATTCCCAAGCGTATTTATTATAACAGATAAAAAGTCCTCAGGTCAAGCGTTTTCAAAACTTTTCCCCGCGGACTTTTCCCGTTCATCGCAGCCCTGTCCCCTTCATTTTTTCTCTTGTCCAATCCGATAAAATTTTTTAGATCATATTGGCGCAGAAAAAATGGAACGAAGGGTTTTGGGCAAATAAAAAATACGCCCCGCGAGGAGCGTATTTTTATCCGGCCGTTTACATTTTAATGGAGGTATTCTTCTATATAATGAGCGGCGGTAGCGCCGTCCGCCGTTGCCGTCACGATCTGCCGAACTTCCTTCACCCGCACGTCGCCCACGGCGAATACGCCTGCGATGTTCGTGCGGGTCGTTTCGTCGGCAACGAGATACCCGCCTTTGTCCAGCTCCGCCTGTCCCGCGAAAATCGCGGTTTCCGGCGTCCGTCCGATCGCGATGAACAGCGCGTCGCAGTCTATCGTCCGCCGTTCGCCCGTTTTTACGTTTTCGACGCGCACTCCCGTCACTTTCTTTTCGTGCAGGATTTCTTCGACGCGGCTGTTCCAAACCATTTCCACGCCGCTCTTTTTCAGCGGCTCGGTATAAACTTTGGAAGCGCGCAGCGTATCCCGACGATGAACGAGATATACTTTTTTGCAGATGCCCGCAAGATATAAAGCGTCCGCAACGGCGCTGTTTCCGCCGCCGTTCACCACTACCGTGCCCCCCTTATACCGCGCGCCGTCGCACGTCGCGCAATAGGCGACCCCGCGTCCGACCAACGCTTTTTCTTCGGGCAGACCGAGTTCCCGAGCGTGCGCGCCCGTCGCGATCACCACCGCCCGGGCCGTCAATTTTCCCGAAGTCGTCGTAATGCGCTTTACGTCGCCTTCCAGCTCGACGCCCGTTACTTCTTCGTAAAGAGTTTCCGCCCCGAACCGCTCCGCGCCCTTTTGCATACGTTCGCCCAGTTCGAAGCCGTCTATTCCCTCTTCGAAGCCCGGATAGTTGTCCACGCGGTCGGTCGTCGCCATCTGACCGCCCGCCGACATCTTCTCGATGACCGCCGTTTTATAGCCGCTGCGCGCGCAGTACAGAGCCGCCGTATACCCGCCCGGACCGCCGCCGATCACGGCGACGTCATACGTTCTCTCGTCCATTGTTTCTCCTTTGAAGGGGGCGAAAATTATCTCCCGCCCTTGTCCGTAAATTCCAAGCTTTTATAACGCCTGCTTTTCTTTCAGCCAATCGACGATCGCCGACTGAGAACCGGGATTGACAGCCGTTCCCAAAACCTCTCCGTTTTTGAAAAGAATCAGGGTGGGAATGGTATCCACTCCGTACTCGTTAGCGAGCGCCGCATTATCGTCCGTGTCGATCTTGACGAATTTAATTTTATCGGCGTATTCCTTATCCAGGCGTTCCACCACGGGAGCAAGCCTGCGGCAATAGCCGCACCACGGCGCCCAAAAATCCGCTACCACGGGCATATCCGATTGCAGAACTTCTTTCTCAAAATTATTTTTGTTGATTTCCGTCATTTTCGTTATCTCCTTGTGAACTTTTATTTTTATAAGGCTTAAAAAGCCGCGACGCAAAAAATTCTTTGACGTCTTTGTCTTTATTATAACCCGTTTAAAACGATTTGAATCAAACGTAAAAAACGAACTTTCGCCGCTTGCCGCTCCTACCATAGTATGCTTTAACGCAAAAGAGATTGACTCACACATTCTACATTTTTAACGGCATTTCGAAAAAATATTTTTACGGGGACAATCGAGAAGCCCACTCTATTCGACTGCTTTATTTTAGGAAAGTCGGCTGCTCAGTCGTCCTTTTTCCATATCATGATTCCGATTTTTACGATATACAGTGCCAGCAACAGCACAGAAATAACGATCGCGCTCTTCATAGTTTTCTCCTGAAAACAAAGTTCCGAGTTCGCTTTGGAAGCGGATACGGCCGCCTGCGTCTATCAAAATTTTTTTCGGCGGCGCCTCGGATCAATGGCTATACTTCCATTTTGACCGACCGCGGGGAAGAATATACCTTCGCCGCCCTGAAAGGAAGAAATTTTATACATTCGTTAAAGAATGCGCGTCCGATACAATCTCAAAGCGTCTTTTACGCTCCTCTCATCTATATTCCATGTTTTATAACCCCGCGCAGCGCCGCGGAAGATTTTACAGACAGGTTTCCTTCCTCATATACAATTTTTTGTTTTCCTAAGCGCCGTGTTTCCCTCTCTATGGCAAGAAGCGGGCGGGCGCTCTCAAACGACCCGCCCGCCCCTTTGTTCAATTCTCTCTCAGACACTGCCGCACGCATTCCAACGCCGACAAAAGCGTCTTTGTTTCCATTCAAACCGCCAAAAAGAAAAAATGGGAGAACCCCGAAACCCGCCGGATCCCCCTGCACCCCGCGCTTTTGCCTTATATCGACAAAATCCGCGCCGCCCTGCCTGTTTCCCTTTTTCTTCTCGAACGCGCCTTTCATCGGCATTTCCCGGCCGATTTTCGGCTTTACGACTTGCGTCACACGTTCACCACCGCCGCACAGCAAGCGCATTGTTATAAATCCTGGGTGGACTATGTAACCGGGCATAGAGGCGGCGCGAATACAACAGACCGCGTTTATACGCATTGGGAAGATGACTTCCAACGGGAGGAAATGGCAAAGCTTGAATATTAAGCGGCAAGCGGTTTTGCATAAATACACGGGGCTTTTTTATCCCCGTTTTCGTCCCCATTCTCACCGAATTGACATAATTTCGGTATTATAATTATACATATAACAACACGAAAAAACGGGCTTTTGCGAATATTTTTCACAAAAGCCCGTATAATTGGTGCGGATGACAGGACTTGAACCCCGACCGAAATCAATATAAACCTTTATTTATAAGGGTTTCAGCAATTATTCCCCATTCGTTCCCCACACATTTTTCAATCAAAGTTTCTGTTGCTGTTTTAAGTATTGTTCTTGACAAATTCTTCCAAAAAAGCTATAATAAAAAATAAGAGGTACACTTATGATTATTAAATTATTGCTTTTTATCATTACTGCACTTATTACGCTTTATTGTGTCCATTGGTTTGGAGCAAAAGAAGTGATAATCGCTTACATTTGCGCCGTTATAGGCTTGCTCTTATATTATGGAATAGAACGACTTATAAAGAAAGAAAAAGAAAGCGACCTATTTCCCGAGCGGCACAATCGCCCTAAACAGTAATTACCTATGCCTTACAACAGTTTCACCCGTTTCGCCGTTTATAATCTGTACGCCCGTCTTATCCTTGAATACTATCGCTTTATCTGACGGAATAGACGGCGCGGCACATTCTTCCATTCTCACAGCTTCCGCAAAATCCCGATAGCGGCTATAATTAATTACAAGGTCACGACCATAACGACGCATAAGCTCACGGAACGGCACACAGGCGATTATATCGTCTATAATGTTTACGGTCTTATCGTCGTCCTCTCCGCTCTCCTGCAATTTTTTCCAATAGTCGGGATTGTCGCAAATAATATCGGTATCGGGGTATTGATACTTATCGGGCTTATCCCTATGATTGAGATACAAGAACGAAGCCGCTTTGTCGTATTGTGGTTGTGCTAATGTGTTTTGTCCCGCGGGGAACAGCGAACGCACCGCCGACATAGTAATTGAATTGTTAAGCTGTAATAAAACATGGCAATGAGTTTCTTTCAAGGTTTTATCCTCATTAATATCTTTATCATGCTTAATGTATGCCCAATGCCTTATACGTTCTGAATTACCTTGTAACACAGTCTTAATAACTTCTTCTGAATGATATGTAATTAATGCCCAATTACGGACACGTTCTTTTTTTTCTGTCAATTTTATAAACCTCCTTTTCAACTCAAAATATCAACTCAATGAGTTATTAGTGAGTCAATCAACTCAACTCACCCGCCACATGACGCAGATATGTGGCGGGGTTTTTTCGCTTTATCCTGCCGCCGAGTATTCCACCGCACGAAGCTACGCCGCAAAGCGGCTATATGCTCCGCATGAAGCCCGCAGAGCGGGACTTCTCCTATTAAGTGGAATTGTTCTGTTTATCTGCCGAGGGGCTTTATTGTGTCTTTCGGGGGCGGGGCGCTCCCGCCGCCGCCCACCGCGCCACGCTCACGCGCGGCAGACGGCTCACGCCGTCTTTTTGTCCTTATCCGTCAACAGCTTTCCGACCGTTTCCATGTCCTCCTCGTCCGTGGTCTTTTTCTTTACACGGGTTTCAGGCACGGTCAAAAGGTTGTTTTTCTTATATCCTTTGTAAACGCGCTCTTTCCACGCTGGCACGGTCTTATACCGTCCCGAATAGCAATATGTGTCATAGTGTTTCAAGAAGCCGAGAAAGCCGAAAAGCGTTGTCATGTTGTCCTCCGTATCTTCTTCCTCTATCGTCTTGATTTCCTCCGATATGGAAATATTGCGCACCTTTACGGTGTAGAAAAGCCCAAACCATTTTTTGAAGTGCATGAGGTTGAACACCGTATTCACACGCCGCCGAACGTACAGCACGATATTTTCCGAACACTGATCATTGACTACCAAATACCCGCCGAAAGTGTAATGACGATAGAAGCGCACAAATTCATTAAAATTGTCTTTAAGGTTTGGCAACTCGTACGCGAATTGACTTGCAAAGCTGCCGATTTCGTCGATAAAGACGATAGAGCGCGGTATAAGCTGTTTTGTCAACAGCAAATGTTCTTTCGTCAGCACAAACGCCCATTCTTTACGGGTTATGCGGACAGGAATAGAAGCGTATAGCATAGGCTTTTCCCAAATTTTCGGTACGTACTTTTTCACGATAATTTGTTTGAACTTTTCCCACTTATTATGCCGCTTTACAAGCCGCCTATTTTTGCGCAGGAGCCGCAAGGACATTTTCACCGAGTTGTAAGACTTCCCCGAGCCAAGACCACCCGTATAGGCTATTACGGTATCATATTTGACTTTATAGGATTTCCAAAAGAACACCAACACAACGACGGCAACGGCGATTATAATAAACCAAGTCAACGCCCGCCACCTCCTCCGCCTCCGTGACCTCCGCCCGCAAAGTTTCCGTTTTCGTCGATACTGCCGAAATTAAGGAAGCCGTCAAAAACAAGTGTCACATTATGCAGAATTACGCCCGCGCATTTTACGGGGAACGCAACGGAATTGCCTACCCATGAGAAAAAGCCTTTTATCATTTCCCATTCGTTCCCGCTATTCGTGTAAGCGTTAAAAGACGGAAATTCGGGGAAAGGCTGTACATTCTCCGTGATATGCGTGATGTACTTTTCAAAACTGAAATCTTTATTCACTATATCGGCAGTCCGAGCCAATACAGCGAACACAGCAGAAACGCCAAGAACAACTCCGATCACCTTGCCTTTACTCATATTTTCTTTTTACGACCTCCCGAAAGGAGATACTTAATCCATTTGTAAGGTATGATAATCAGCAGGGACACCGCACACCACGTTATCACAAGGCAAAAAACCGTCCGAACGTCGGAAAGCACTTCGGGGGAGAGTTTCGAAACATCACAAAACAGCGGCAAGAGATACTCTATAAACCATTCACAAAGCATTATTTCCCCACCGCCTTTTTAATGATTATCACCACGACAATGACGGTTAACAGGAAAAGAACAAGGTTAGAAATATTGATGCCGAAAAACTCAAAATTAAGCGCGTCCTTTATTGCCTTAAAAGGTGCGTCCAAAATACTGAAAAACCCGCTTTTGAGATTGTCGAACGTGAAAACGGCGTTGTCCTCACCCTCTTGTTTGCCTATCGCATAGCCATTCTCATATGCCACGTCTTTATAGGTCATGGAAAGGAATTGAAACGGCGAAAAATCGAACAGGGGAAAGGAAAGATAAATGTCCTTAATTTGTTTGATTTTCAAGGTTTTTAGAGTTTCTATGTTATCCCCCCAATATTCAAGCTGTCCCGTTTTTCCTTCTTGTCGGCTAAATCGAAATTTTGTGTATTCCGTTCCGTCCTCCGCTACCACCGTACAAAGTTGAGCAAGTGCGCCCGATAAATCGTGCATTTCAAAAAGATAAGTATAATACGGCACAGGCTTTTCAAATGTCAACGATAAACTACAAGCCATATAATTTCCCTCGGTATAGTTTCTTTTGAAATAGTCCGTTAAAAATCCAAACTCGAACGTATCAGAAGATTTGCGAGGGCTTGCGGTATATGCTTTTTCATAGCTTCCGTCTAACTTTTGCAAAGCCGCCGTGACCGATACGCCAAAAAATACGCTATCTTCCACGCCCGCGCCATAGCCGTCCTCATATCCGTTTTCATAGCCCTTTTCGTTTCCGTCTTGTCTGCCTATGTCGTAACCGTTGTTATAACCGTCTTGACGAACTCCGTCTAAATTAGGTATATACGGATAAGCTACGTCGCCAACATTTAACATAGGTTTGAAAACGACATTATCGACCGTCGCGCCCGTATAAACTATTATTTTAAGTACAAAAAAATTGACCCTGGCAACAACTTTCATCCCCTCGCCTTTATCCGCAAATCCATTTATACCATCATATAAATAAAATATAAACGTATTAGACCCCCCACCTGTGGGACAGCCGCTAAAAAAATAAGATGCACCGACAGTAACAGGTACATAATTTGATAAGGAAAAATCACACCGCGCAGTAGCAGTCCCATTAACGTTAACCGTCCCGTCATTATTGACGGTAAATGTAACACCATTCACCGTGGTCGTTTTATCCACATATGGATACGGAATTAAATTCTCACTCGGGTATATCGTCCTTGTTTCTTCCGTTGTTGCACTTGTTTCCTCTGCCGCGCAGGTTATAAGCTCTCTATTCTTATGCCTATCCTTGATACACGACGCGCCAACGCCCACGAGAAGAACGAGCAAGACCAACGCCGCCAATGCTACCGCGCCAATTTTTAAGGCTTTTTGAAGCCGTTTTTTTGTTGTTATTTTCATAAAATTGCGGGGCGGTCTTTGCCGCCCCTCTCACCTCCTTGTTTGTTTGATTTGTTTACTTTCTGTTTCTTATCCAATGGAAAGCGCCCATGACAAGACCGCTTGCAAGTGCCACACCCGCGAATATCAACGCGAATTTCACAGGAGCGGAGATTACTTTTTCTGCCGCCGCTGGATCTTCATACAGGATATTGACGAACGCCGTTTTGATACCCGTCGCAAGACCTTGAATTACCTCGGAAAAGCTCGAAAAGATTGTCTTTACCATATCACCCATTTATACCGTTTCACCTCCTTTATAGTTTTTGATTGAACACCACCTCCTTTTGATTTTTGCCACCGTTTCCTTTTAGTCGTTCCGCACGTCGATACCTGCACGCAAAAGCGCGTTTTCGGTATATACGTTTACAAAACCTGCCTGCACTTCCCTGCCCTTAATCGTCAGCATAATGACTCTGTAAGGCTTTCCCTCTTTACTCGTTTTTTCCACGATTGAGAGCGTACAAGGTAAATTTTTCACCATTCCTCAATACCTCCTTTATTTCGGTGACGGCTCCCGCCGTTTCGTCTTAATTCTCAAAGACTCGTCAGACCGATTGTTTACCCGTATAGCCGTTAGCACAGCCGTTTTTTATTTATCGGTAAATATGCAATATATCACCTAACGCCCGACCTTTCGCACAACTTTCAAGATATGAAACATAATTCCGAATATCTGTAAGTTTTTCGTCCTGCTCAACATTTTCAGTAGTAGCGATTTCAAGTATAAATCTTTCGGGGTTACAACTTCTTGAACCGTTGAGCTTCATATACTTCTCTTCGATTGCTCTTGCCTTTTCTCTTGCCTGCATTTCGTTTACGCTGATTTCAATGTTCCACTTCTTAAACTCGTCTTTTTCGTACTTTGTCATGACTGCTTCTCCTTTTACTTAAATAGTGCTTTATTTTGCACTTTCTGTATCTATTATAATGCATTATTTCGCACTTGTCAAGTATTTTATCTAAAAAAGTTGCAATATTTTTCACTTTTTTTTATAATGGTAGAAAGGAGATACAAAAATGCAAAATATTGAAACTCTCAAAAAAAGAAAAAAGGCTCTTAAAATGACTTTCGACGAACTTTCCGAAAAGTCGGGAATTGCCCGTAGAACACTTTTAAGCATTTTTCAAGGCGATACCCCTAATCCCCGAATAGACACCATGCAAGCCATTGAAAACGCGCTCGGCATTACTTCCCAATGGACGGAAGAAGAAATTGCACAGGGCGCAGGAATTGAACCCGTTGCCCTTGAACAAGAGGAATTATACTGGCTTGACCTCCTCAACCGTGTTAAGGACAAGCTCGGCGAAAAATATCTCTCCGCTGTTTTGCAAATGTTAGAAATGACTTTACAAAATAAATAGATTTTCTATTTTTTATTGGAAAAGCTTCTCAAAAGGCTTGTTTTATCCTTTCTTTTGTGCTATAATACGGAAAAAAGCGAACATATGTTCGTATTTTATAGCGGGAAAGGATTGAAAAAGTAATGAAGCTGTCCGATGATCTAATTTTACTTACTAACAAGCTCATGCTTGTTAATGAAAAAAGCGAGGCTGTCCACCTCGCTTCCGAATTTAATTCAGTTATCGAAAAAGTTATTTCAGCAGAGAACGACGGAAAACAATTCTCTACACAAAAAGCAACAACAGGAACTTTGAAATTTACCTTAAAGGAAATTTCAAAGATGTCAGCTACTTTCAAAAAATACTTTATTCTTAACGGGCTTGTTACCCGTTGCACAAAACGCCCCAGCGGTAAAAAAAGCATTTGCTACGAATTACGATACCGAAGCAACGGCTATGATATTTCCGCTTCTTCTACCGACTTAGCAGAAGCGAAGAGAAAGTTTCTCAAAAAGACCGAACCGAGCGAAATTGACAAATACAAAGTAAAAACAGTCCGCACGGGTTTATATCTTCTTGACGAAATCGCGGAAGAATGGCTATTGTATAAAAACGGAAAAATCGTCGTTCGCACTCATGAAAATTACACAAGCTATTACAGGCGGTACATTTCACCCGAACTCGGTCAAAATCCGATTGCAGCCATACACACAATTGACATTGATAAAGTCATGTCAAACTTTTCAGACAGACTGTACGAGGACTTGCGAATAGTTTTCAATTCCATTTTCAAATACGCCATAAACAGCGGCGTTATTACTTACAATCCCGTTGCCCTTATTCCGTTCAAAAAGGCAGAGCGTAACACCCGCAGAGCCTTGACAAAAGAAGAATTGATACGCTTCTTAAAAAACCTTGAAAAGCCCGAATATGCGCCGTATAGACAATGCTTTCTCATTATGCTGTTTTTCGGGTTAAGACCTTGTGAGCTTCAAGACGCACGTTTCGAAGGCAATTCTCTGATTGCACGGAACGCCAAGCGCAAAGGCGGGAAAATCGAGTACAAAAAAATCCCTATTTGCAGACAGGCAAGGGAAAAACTTAATATTCAAGATAGTGTGATAATGCCTCATAGGACGGACGTACTCAATCGGATTTTTAAGCGCATACTCGGGGACGAAACCGCGACGCAATACTATTTGCGCCATACATTCGCAACCAAATGTCAAGAGTACGTGCGCCCCGATATTGTCGATATATGGATGGGCGATAGCTCCGAAAGGCTTGTCGGACGAGTTTACACGCATTTTTCCGACGAATTTATGCAAGAGCAAATGGATAAGGTTATTTTCGATATTTAAGCCCTATTTGTTCCCCAAAACGTTCCCCAAACGTGCCAATTTACACGCCTTTTTATACATTTTCTATGCAAAAACGGCACAAAAAAAGCAGATTACCGAGTTTTTATTCGATAATCTGCATAAATGGTGCGGATGACAGGACTTGAAGCTGTCGCTCGATTTCTCAATCCCTTTTGCCATAAGGCTTTCAGGCACACTCCGCCAAAACTCCGCCATTTTTAATATCGATAAAAATTGTAAAATTACCCTCTTCAAGAAGCGTGAAGTCTATTGCAAAATATTTTTTAATACTTTATTTTTCAAACGTTTCACTTCGATATATTCCTCTTTGTAAAATCCGCCAGTCGATATAAAATTCAATTCACCATTCTTACAGGAATTTTCCTAAACTTTAGTCCCTCTGTTATACACTATCCTAAAAACAAAAACTCCTAAGATATTTTTACTTCTTTAAGCGCTCTATCTGACACTCATGTTTCTTGCTTTCTTTATCGTAATTAATCGCCACCAATAATATTTCACCTTCATAATTTTTCAAACTATCCGGATAATTTTTTGCTTTAATCTGCCCCATCGCCGTCTGGACTGTTTTGTTGAATTTAAGTTCTACGATAAGCGCCGGTTTGTCGTTATGCACAGGCAAAAATACCATATCGGCAAAACCTTTTCCGCTCGGCATTTCACGCACTATCGTATAATACGTATTCGCATACATATACGCATACGACACCACCGCGCTCAATGAGTTTTCGTCGTTATACTGCAAGATCGACGTATTTTCCGTATGCGCCTGATCCAATGCCGCCTCTACATACTTCGCGTTTTCTTTCCACGTTTCTGTTAACAGCTTCTTCGAACCATTGATATACTTCACTACATAATCGTATTTCGACGATTCTTCTATCGTATTCACAAACTCCTGCTTTATCTCATAATTCGGGATATAACACTTCCCTTCTATATCGTCGTATGCCAAATATCCCAAATGGATAAAATACGTCAATACATCGTCTTTCGTCTTGATCGCAGTCAGCGTATTATCAAACCGAGATGTCTTTACAGGTATTCTTTCTCCCGCTATCAATCTCTCAACGTCCTCTTGCAAGCCTTCGTAATTATAGTCGATATATCCGAACAATGTTTCCGCAGAACTCGTCTGCACCCAATAATCGTCGTATTTATTCTTCTGAATCGCATACACCACCGACCGAGGGTTATAGATATCTATGCAATTTCCGAAACGATACCCGTTATACCATTTCTTCATTTCCGAAAAATCTTTTCCGTACTGTTTGCAAAGGTCTTTTACCTCCTCTTCCGTAAATCCCACAAACTCCGCAAACTGCGCGGGAAATAACATAGAAAAGTTATCAAACTCATTCAACTTCGACTGTGCTTTTTCGCGAATAATCGGCAAAATTCCCGTCAGATACGCCAAAGAGATTATATCCTTTATATCTCCGTTCTTAAATAAGCTGTTTAAAAAATATAAATATCTCTCCTGCAATTTCAGATCATTTTCATAATTGCGAAAAATAAGATCGTATTCGTCTATAACAATCATGAATTTTTGTTTCGGATATTTTGTTTTAATCGCTATAAGCATATTTGCGATACTATTTTCTATCAACGGCTCGGCTTCGGGAAATGCACTTTTTAATTCTGCACACACTGATTGCTGAGCGACAGAAATAATATTTTCCCCGCTTTCTTTTGCCATTCCATCAAACGACGCAAAGTCCATTCGAATTACGTCGTATTTATTCAGATGTTTTTCAAACGATGGCTCTTTCTCGATTTTTAATCCTTTAAATAAGTCCCTCGAATCACATCCTTTCGAATAATATGCAACCAACATATCCGCGGCCATGCTCTTTCCAAATCGACGAGGACGCGATACACAGAGGAATTTATTCCGTTCTTCTATCGCCTCATTCGTATAGCGTATTACCATTGACTTATCAACATATATTTTGAGTTTCAACTCATCGACAAAACTTCCGTTCCCCGGATTATAATATACTCCCATCAAAAGTTCCTCCTTTCAAACTCCTTGTTTTTCATTAAGAGTATATCATATTTCCAAATAAAAATCAAGTATTAGGTCTATAATGCACAACAATTTCGCCCTTGTGAAACGCGTATAGTACACATAGAGAATGAGCATATCAAACGCAAAGACGGTAAAATTCCCCATATCCGTAAGGATACAGGGAATGATAAATTTTTCTATTGATTTTTTCAAAGCCTGTCAGAGCAGTGATTTTGAATAAAAAGTTTAATCCCACTTTTTCAGCCAACGATGTACCCCATTATTGTTTACGTCATACGTTTGCTATAAAGCGTTAAGAATACCGTATTATACGATATCGTTGAACTTGGACAGAGGATAGTTTCGAAAAGTTTGTCGGTAAAGTTTATACATATTTTTTTCAGCCGAGTTTATGAAAGAGCTGATAAGTAAGGTTTTGTTTAATTTTTAATCGTTTTGAGAGCTTTTTACACTACAACAACCCCACAAACTGTAAATCAATCTAATTTTACACATAGTTTATTCAAAAAAGATAGCTATATGGTTTTTCATTTTTTGCTTCAATTCTTTTATCGTTAAAAAAATTTGTCATTCTTTCCTTTAATAATAAAATGCTAAAAATATAAACCTGCCCCTCTATTTCTGCCCAATAAAGAATCCCTACTTCCAACAAATTTATGTTATGAAATTCTAATACTCCAAAAAAAATCCACGATGTATTTCATCAATTTTTCACGATAATTTATAAAAAATAAAAATTTTATATAAATAAATTAAGGCACATAGTACATTTTAACTTATTGAATCGATCATGCTCACCCTCTATTTCTTTTGATTTTCAAATTACGGCGAATATTTCCATCTGCCAAAAAGGTAAAAATTATGATAATTACTGATATGGCTACAGCTATTGCCCCATTAGATAATAATTCAATCCATTGATTATCATTGTTTTGCATTAAAGCAGTCATTCCTAACAACGCTACAATAAATAGAGCAACATAAAAATAATTTCTTAACAAATGTTTTTTTACCGATTTCTGAAAAGCATATTTATATAAAACAAACGGCTCTACAATATGACAAATTGTCAGATTAGTTATAATTGTCGCAACGATAACGCCAATAATCCCCAGTTCGTCCCCTCCAACTTTTAAAAACAATTTCACAAAAATAATTGATAAGACAACATTCAAACATCCCTCAAAAACAGGTTTCCATCTATCGTTATAAAAAGTTCCTGTGGCATCTCGAAATAAGAGTGTCGCTTGTCGCATAAATTGAACAAAATAATTAACAGTTACGACAAACGATACACCTCTCGATAATTCAAGATTATTTCCAAATAAAATTAACACGAGGTTGTCTATCACTGCATAATACCCAAGAAAAAATACCATTCCTAACGCAAAATTCAAAAAATAAAATTTCTGAAAATATTGCTCTGTTTTTTCCCGTTCAGAAACATATGTATGCCCAATTATTGATGTAAGAGGCGTAAACACCAAAGCCATTAATGATGACATAGAAATCGCTATTGAGGTATAATTTGAATATTTTCCCAATACTACAACACCAATAAAAGCAGAAATAATCATACTGTCGGCAGAATTTACAAGAATACCACCAATTCTATGCATAAATAAGGCTTTTACCTTATTTATAATTTCTTTTCTCGTTTCCCCATCAACAGTTTCTTTACTATAATTAAGAATAATCTTATGGTGTCTATACGAATATCCCTCCGTTAAAACCCACTGCAACAACATTGCAATTATACGGCAACCTAAATAAGCCACAAACGATTTTGTGATGATTACCACAAATATTTGCAATGCATACTGCACAATCATTCCAATTGAAGATATTGACGTCGTTACATAATTGTTTTTGTATGCGTTAATAAGAGAGGTTTTGGCGCTAAAAACATACGAAAGGACAATAGAGAGTAACATTAGGAAAAATGTCAAACCTAAATCGACATTAAGTTCAACATAATCTTTTGCCAAGTAGGGTAAAAAAGGAATTAAGCAAACACCAACCGCAAACATTATCAAACCAATCACTCGGTATGATTTTGTAAAAAGTTGATATAAGGCTGCTACTTTGGAATTATCCTGTTCAACGATGGGTTTATACATACAGAACGTAATAGCACTGCCCACGCCCAATTCTGCCACCGACAAAAAACCTATCAAGCTTGCATACAGCGAATCTAAACCATTAACTTCATTTCCAATGTATTGAATCAAAAAACGCCTTACCAATATGGAACCGATAAGCATAAAAAATCTAAAAAATATTGAAACCGAAACATTTATTATGCTCTTTCTCTTATCCACTTTAATTTTCTCCTATATTGTTTGCAGCATTTCAATCCATTGGTCAATAATATTATTAATATCGAATTTATATAAATCTTTCTGTGCATTATTTGAAAACGTCCGTCTCAATTCATCGTTTTTCATAACTTCCAATAGTTTTTTGGCAAATTCTTCTGTATCATTTGGTGTTACCAAAAATCCATTTACCCCATCCGTAATTATTTCAGACGGACCGTGTTTACAATTAAAACTTATACACGGCAAGCCTCTGGCTTGAGCTTCAATAAGAACAAGTCCCCATCCCTCATATACAGAAGAAAGCGCATAGATTGAAGCTTTATCCATTTCTTCGTCTAAATGTTTGGCGTAAGGCATAAGTTTTACATTAGTCAGCTTATGTTTGTCAATTAACGCTTGTAACTTTTCTTTATCCTCACCATCACCAAATATCCTCAATTCCCAATCCTGATTTTCATCAGCAACTTTGCTCCACGCCTCAATCAAGGCATTAAAATTTTTTTGGGGGGCATACCTTCCCGCCGCGATCACTATTTTGTTGCTCATATCTGAATTACGGGCTGGCTTAAAAGCAAGAGGATTATGCAATCGCATCACGTTCGTAGCTTTAGGGTACTTCATTTGATAATCATGCAAATCATTATCGCTTAATACCAACAATTTAGATGCATGTTTTATCGCTAAGTATCTAGAATAATTTACTCCCAATCCGCCACGAGTGAGTAATGAAAAATGTTCCCATCCTATCGTTTTATAATGATATTTTTTTCGAAAAGGATCAATTATACGATAACACTGAATATCCACCGCTATCACCAATTGAGGCGCAATATCCTTTATTAACTTAGCAAAAGATTTTTTAATGGAAGCAATTTTTCGAATGCTCCAAAATCTGAATTTAACTTTTTTAAACAAAGTGTTTGATATAGTATTTTCATCAAAGCGCTCAGTATGTCCCAATTCAAAAAGCTTAATTCTGTCATTTGTTTTAAAATGCGGAAACAATCCTTTTTCAATGCTGATAATGGATATGTCATATCCTTTTTCAACTAATCCGTTGGCAATTTGAGAAGTAACTCTTTCTGTGCCGCCCCCATTATTATAATTTCCTATAAAAAAACAGATTTTCATCTTCATAAATTGCCCCCAACTTTATCTTTCGTGCCTCTTAATTCTTAAATTTTGTGATACAAAATAAATAGTCCCAATTAATAGCCAAAAATTAATATTCACTATCCCCGCAATGAATCCGTCATAGGAACTTCTAGGCGCCGCAATTAACGAGAAGAAGAAATATAATTTAATTGCATTAGACAGCCATTTGTTTTCTCGCAAGTTAGACAGGCTTTTAAAAACAACACCATATATGAAACTACCAATTGCAACACCTAAATATCCGAAATCCGCAAATAAAGTTGCAACAAACGATGAACCAGCGCCCTCACCATTCAAATATTGAGTCTGCATAAATTGATATGAGATAAACGCATCAAATGAATGACCTTCTAATGCAAACTCAGCAGAGTGGGTGGATGGAATATTGTCTAAACTAAACAAGTTAAATAATCGTCCATACCGAAAATAATTTAATGTATCGCCTAATGAGTAAAATTTAAAATTTTCTATTGCGTCATCATATAAATATCCGTATTTAATTACTGTAGATGACGAACCAATATTTACAAAAAAATCAACTATACTTCCAAAAAAAGATTCGTAAACAACATTCTGTCCAAGTCTAATATATCCATACACGAAAAGGAAAACAAGTAAAAAAGGTATCAAACAGCACAAAAAAACTACCATATGTTTGGAAATCCAAATATTACTGTCTTTATCATGACGATTTCTAAATAACATATAGCCCAATATAAAAACTATATTATATATCAATCCACTGCGCGAACCAATTAAAATTGTCATCACTGCATAAATACAAAAAGAGATTAGTGGCATTTTGCACTCTTTTTTAGTAGGAAATGTCGCAAGAAATACACATAAAGCTATAGGAGAAAAATCGCCAAGTTCAGCAATAATAGAGGGTAGCCATGGATTATATGATGAATAATATGCGACATAACCATTCCGTGCAACAAATATTATCTTATCGATTGTATTAAAAATTAAAACAAAATAGGTTATATAGTAAATAACTTTAGCTGAATATTTAATTTTCAAATTTTTTTCTGTTACAATTTGCACTGAAACGTCTTTATTTCTTTTGCATTTATAACCCAGATAGAGAAATCCCAAACAAATCAGTAGTGTAATCCAACAATGATTAACCGCATCTTTGCCAAATCGAATGTAATAATACTCTCCAAACAACTCCGAAACTATGTCACCACTCATTAAGAAAACAAAAAAAGATAAAAGAAAGCAAAAGAAAAATATATTTGAATTTATATCTTTTAAACACACAAAGCATAAAACAACAAATACTTCCACAGTTAAAATCATCAATATGTTTAAATCAAACAAGCATAATATGAATGGTACAAATATCAACAAAAATATTTTCATTAATAAAAATGTCGCACTTCTATTTTCGCTATTCAATTGCGTTTACCTCCTGTACTGTACACTTTAACATATTCCTTAGCCATTAATTGGGCTGAAAAGCTCTCCGACAAAAGTAACGCATTCTTTCCATGCTTTGTTCTTAATTTTTCATCCAAGTAATATTTTTCAAAAGCGTCCGCTATAGCAATAGAATCCACTGGAAC
The DNA here is from genome assembly GCA_905209085.1 of uncultured Eubacteriales bacterium. Classification (GTDB taxonomy): domain Bacteria; phylum Bacillota; class Clostridia; order Christensenellales; family Borkfalkiaceae; genus Scatosoma. The sequence goes on along the minus strand of CAJLRM010000006.1, from coordinate 92,409 downwards.
TAACAACGCACTGTTGTTGTCTAGCATATTAGGCACACCACCAACCGCAGTAGCGACTATTGGTAGTCCAGTTCCCATTGCTTCAATCAAAGTCATAGGGATACCTTCAAAATTAGAAGGCAAAGTAAAAATGTCTGCCTGGTGAAGATAAGTATAGACATCCTTCTGTATGCCTAAAAATTTGACAGAATTATTTAAGTTGTTATCGTCAATAAATCGCTCTACCTCTGCCTTTTTCTCTCCATCTCCAATTAGCCAAAGTTCTACATTATCGTACCTCTGCTTAAAAATAAAAAATGCTCGCAATAATCCCATATGGTTTTTTTGTTCCGAAAATCTTCCAATATGTAAAATTATAAAATCCCCATTGTAGCTATATTTGGTTTTTACAAGACATTTTGATAAATTAATGCCATTTAAAATCACTGGTATATTTTCTTCTGAAATACCGTATTCTTCCACAATTGTATCTTTGATAAGGTCGCTTAATGCAACCGGAATAGCCTTTTGCTTCTCAAAATATCTTTTATTTAGTTTTCGGGAAAGAAAACCATTTTCTTTTGCCGCAATGTTATGTACAGTGTGTACTACTCTTATTCCTTGCTTTGAAGCAATAGGAAATACATATTTTGTAGTATATAAATGAGTGTGTACGACATCGGGTTTTTCCTTTTTAAGTATCTTACCAATCTTTTTATAAATAGATAAATCAAATCCCGGTTTTTTATCCAAATACGTGATTCTAACTCCAGAATTTTCCAATCGCTCTGTTATCGCAGATTTGTAGTTATACATACTTACTGTAATTACTTGATGTCCCAATTTAATAAGTTCATATATTAAATTTTCACACATTATTTCTGCACCAGCAACTTCAAACGATGGTATAATTTGTACTATTTTCATTTCTTCCCTCATAAGCACTATTTATTATTAATATTGTCAATAATTCTACGAAGAGCAATATGTGACAAATAACACGCACTTTTCTTGATACAATTTATCTTTAATTTATTAAATTCTTCTATATTTTTTAGAATATCTATCAGTACATTGTACCACTCATCATCATTATTAAACTCAACGCCTTTACCCGTAATACCGTCGTCTATAATATCAGAAAAACTTTCCCATCTTGAACTAATCACCGGTACTCCGGCTGCATATGCATCAATGATTGTTCCAGGGATACCCTCGGTATAATATTTCGTTGGAAATAACAATGCAAAGTAATTCTTTATAATATCTACACTTTTTTCAAAGGATACTTGTCCGCAATAATTGATATATGCCGGAGCATTACATACAAGTTTATTAAACCACTCTTCCTCTCCATCATCTATGCGACCATAAATATCAAGCTTAAATACAATTTTCCCAAATTGAGTATTAATTTTTTTTATTACATCAACAGCATCTCCAACTCCCTTTAATCTGTTTACACGGGAAAAAGTACATAACTTGTACGGTTCTTCCGTGTTATATACTAACTCATCGATCGTTAAAGGTTGCAATTCCTTACAATTAGGAATAACAGACACATTCTCAAACCCTTGTTTTTGAAGTATTTGCTTCATTGTGTTAGTTTCTACATAAATATAGTTAAATCGTTTCAACATTTTACATAATGACTTTTTTGTACTAACAAGTTTAGGCAACCAACCGCCAATTACAGAATAGTGCAATTTACGATGAAAAAAAATATTCCAAAACAACAAGACCGGCGTGAAAAATCGCACACCATTGTGTGCGGGAAGCATTATTATATTTTCATTGTTTTTCAGTACGGAAAAAGTTTTAAAAAAACACTTAAGTAATGTTTTCTTTCCACCGTATGTATCAAAAATATTTACTTGATTTTCCCCTAATTGTTTTTTCAATTCTGCAGTAATAATTTTTGTTTTAATCGTCTGCCCATCCAAACAAATTTTATCGCCCCCAAAATGCCCTATAATACATACCTTATTTTTCATACGACTATCCTTCCAAAATATCCGCAATTCTCTTACAAGCAAAGCCGTCACCATAGGGATTGCTTGCTTTTGCCATTGCGTCGTATGCTTCCTTGCTTTCAAGAAGCAGCTTGAAATTGTCGTAAATCACCTGCTCGTCCGTACCGACAAGTTTGAGGGTGCCGGCAGTAATACCCTCGGGACGCTCGGTCGTGTCACGCATAACAAGGACAGGTTTGCCGAGCGAGGGTGCTTCCTCCTGGATTCCGCCGCTGTCTGTTAAAATCATGTAACTATTAGCAAGGAAGTTGTGAAAATCAAGAACTTCAAGAGGTTCAATGATATGGATTCGCTTACAACCACCAAGTTCTTCTTCTGCAGCTTTACGAACAGCAGGGTTCATATGAATCGGATAAATCGCCTTCACATCGGGATGTTCATCCATAACACGACGAATCGCACGGAACATATTGTGCATCGGTTCGCCCTGATTCTCTCTGCGGTGTGCCGTAATCATAATCAAGCGGCTATCTGCTGCCCATTCAAGCTCGGGATGAGTATAGTCCTTACGTACAGTTGTTTTGAGAGCATCAATAGCAGTATTACCGGTAATATAAATCGTGCTTTCATCCTTGCCCTCTTTTACAAGATTAGACTTGGAAAGTTCAGTAGGGGCAAAATTGTACTTAGAAATAATAGATACGGCTTGTCTGTTAAACTCTTCGGGATACGGGCTATAAATGTTGTATGTACGAAGCCCGGCTTCTACATGCCCCACCGCAATCTGTTTGTAGAAGCAAGCAAGAGCAGTTACAAAAGTGGTAGAAGTATCCCCGTGAACCAACACAACATTGGGTTTTACTTTTTCCAAAACATCACCAATTCTATTAAGAATGTTTGTTGTGATGTCAAATAATGTCTGGCCCGCTTTCATAATAGATAGGTCGTAGTCGGGTACAACATTAAAGGTATCGAGAACCATATCAAGCATCTGACGATGCTGACCTGTCACACAGACTACCGTTCTGATATTTTCTCTTGATTTCAGCTCATTAACGAGCGGACACATTTTAATTGCTTCGGGACGAGTTCCGAAGACAAGCATTACTGTTTTCATATCTTATGTCCTTTAGGTTTATAATCTGTATGTACCGGGCAAATCACAGCATTTGCGTGTATCGAATATAATTTTACCCTTGAGCTTGTCCATATTTTCCTTAATCTGATTGTGATTGACCATAATGACAACTAAATCGGTATCTTTAAGGAACTTATCAAAATCGTGATACTGATTGGGCACAAGATCATTGTGGAAATACGGATCATAAGATTTTATCGGCATCGCCAAATGTCTTTCCTGACTTTCAAGCAGCTGAATTGTCGGAGATTCACGAGGATCATCCACATTTTCTTTATAAGAGAGTCCGTACAGGCCAACTCTCGATATGTCAGTAATGTTGTTTTCTTTCATAATCTCATAAATTCGATTGAGAACAAAATCAGGCATACTGTCGTTCGTTTTCATGGATTCGTCTATTACTTTAGCCAGGCTCGGATAGTCGCCCACGAGAAACCACGGATCAACGGAAATACAGTGACCGCCGACGCCAGGACCTGGCTGAAGAATGTTTACACGGGGATGCATATTGCAAATCTTAATAATTTCATATACATCCATATTGTCGTGACGGCAAATCTTCGCAAGCTCATTTGCAAAAGCAATATTAACCGCTCGGAAAGTATTCTCAACGACCTTCGTCATTTCTGCGGTTCGGATATCCGTTACAACAATTTCACCTTGACAAAACGAAGCATAAATATCTTTGATTTTTTCTCCGATTTCCCTATTGTCCGCGCCTATTGTTCTGTTGTTATGTAGAAGTTCGTACACCATATTGCCCGGAATAATCCTCTCGGGAGCATGAACGAGGTTAATATCCTTTCCGACGACAAATCCATTTGCTTCGATTATAGGACGAATATACTTATCGATAGTACCTGGGGATACCGTAGATTCAATTACAACAGTTGCACCTTTGGGACATACTCCCATAATCGTTTTTACAGCAGACACAACATAACAAGCATCTACTTTTTTGGAAAACTTGTCATACGGTGTAGGAACAGATACAATGTATGTATCTGTTACTTGATAATCTGTGGTAAATTTAACGCCCGCCTTGACAGCCTCTGCAAATAGCACGTCAAGTCCATCTTCTTTAAAAGTTGTCTTACCTGCATTAAGGGTCGCTACAAGCTCCTTGTTGTAGTCTGTACCAACAATCTCAACTCCGTGAGAAGCCATCATGAGAGCGGTGGGCAGTCCAATATATCCAAGACCAATTACATTAATCATTTTACATATCCTCTTTTCCAATTATTTTCAAAAGTTTATTTGTTAATTCCTTAAAATCATATTCTGATGCCACTTGCTTTGCTCTCTCACTCATTTGCTTTCTATCATCGGCACCCATATTGCGTAATTCAACGATTGCATTTGCAATATTGAGAGGTGAAGGCTCATCCAATGCAATTCCACAATTGTTTTCTGTCACAATATTATAATTCATATCAACAGTCATAAGGACTGGTGTACCAGCGGCTAAATACTCAAATAGTTTATTTTGGCTTCCACCATATTTTAGCGTCTTTGCCTTTTTGTAGTTTAGGATACTCAAGTCACATCTGCTTAGGATATTAGGTATATACTTTTTCTCAACCAGTCCCTTGAAAAGAACATTAGACACGTTGTTTTCTTTACAAAAAGTTTCGAGTGCTTGTCTGTCATCACCGTCACCAAAAATAAAAATCTTGATGTTATTGAGTCCTCTATCCGCTAAAATCTTAGCAGCTTGTACGACCGGCAACAAATTGTTTGCCATTCTAACAGAGCCAGCATATACAACCTTGAAAATTCCTTCATCATCCAAATCTGCATCTTGATAGTAATTCGTTTCAATTTCATTATAAAAAGATTCAATATCCACGCCATTATTTATATAATGAAATTTATCAAGTCCAATATCTTCCCACTTCTTGTCTGCAATATAATCTTTGCCTCCTGGCATTGAGAATATAGTTCCTGTAGCGTTCTTGTACATAACTCTTTCTCGATGGTACAGATACTTGATAATAGGATTGTGTTCGCTGTACTTATTGTATTCAACAATAGACATCGGCCATAAATCGCGCATATCTATATAAAAGGGTATCGCTCTTTGCTTACAATAATTGTAAATCTGTTTGTAATTAGTACAATTAACATCAGCAACAACAACATCTGGTTGAGGAAATTCTTTCGCTATCTTCACGAATCTTGATGCAAACTGTTGCATATTCTTTATTCGCTGGATACCATTTCCCTTATAGCCATCGCATCTAATATGAACAAAATTCAAATCATCATATTTTTTTACGATATAAGGACTATCATCTGCAATCAAATTTATATCTGTATTATGTATCGTGCTTGCAGAAAAAATTGTTACATCATACCCCATACTTCCTAAATAATGAGCATATTTTTGCGTTTTTACTCTCATTTCGTATTGAGGTGGCATTGAATAGTGACTAACAAACCATATTCTTTTCATATTTATTTACCTTTCCATTTCAATATTAATTTTGTCAATCACATCATTATACAAAGCTTCAATGTTTTCAATAGAGTCAGATTGCATTACAACAAACCCTATTCTGTCCGAACTACTATTTATTTCTTCAACAGTTTCTCCAATAGCATGAACCATACTAATTTGCTTTACACCGTTAAGCTGTTTTACCTTCTCGATTCCATTAACTTTCTTAATAGTTCCACGATTTTGCGTAAAATATCTGATCGCAGAAACTTTATTAAGCGTAGGGGAAATATCCGGAGTTTCTCCCAACGCAATTTTGATACAACATTCAACCATATCAACACCGGTCGAGAGCGGCACAAGATGCGTGGTAATGCAATCTCCACCAAGTCTTGCACCAAGTTCTACGATTTTGGGACCTTCATTGGTGACAATAATTTCCGTATGAGATGGACCGTTTATGATTCCAATCGCTCGATTTGCCAACTTCGCTAATTGTGCTACTTTCTGTTTGGTATTTTCGGGCAGTTGCGAAGGTTGGGTATGTCCCATCTCAACAAAATGTGGAGCGCCCGTTGTGATTTTATCAGTTATTTGGATAACATTACATTCGCCGTTCACAGTCAGCGTTTCAACACTAACTTCCGGACCAATCATATACTCCTCAACAACCAAATCCCCATTTCTTGAAAAACTATGGCTATATGAATAGGCAACCGAAATACTTTCAGCATCCTCTATATTACTTACCAAATAAATGCCTCTGCTTCCAGAGTTGTCTGCCGGTTTTACAATAAAAGGAGCAGCAAAATTTGATACAGCCTCTCTATATTCTTTCTCATTAGTTACCTTAAAGAATTTGGGAATTGGGACATTACCTTTTTGCAATGCTTCTCTCATCACTGCTTTATTGGTTGCTTTAAGTGCAGTTTCCTCTGAAACACCTATTAGCCCCAACACTTTTGCAACCGCAGCTACGGTTCTTATTGGCATATCACTCGCCAAAGTCATTACGCCATCAATGCTATACTTTTTCGCACATTCTACCACAGCAGGAATATCAACCGTACTTATAACCTCTTTGATGATTCCAGGTTCAGAGAAACCTATAGCATTAGGGTTCATATCAACCGCTACAACTTCAAGCCCCATTTCTTTTGCTTTTTGAATGGCTGGAAGTTGAAGAATGCTTGCACCTAAAATCATAATTTTCTTATTCATTCAAAACCCTCACAATCTCTTCTCCAATATATTGCATATCGTCTTCATTATATCGTTGGTCACATGGCACAGCCAACATATGTTCAAGCACATATTTTGCTGTTTTGCAAGTATTAACTTGTTCCATTCTAAGCGGCCAAATTATTGTGTTAAATATTCCTTTACTTGATAATTTAGACTGAACAACATCTCTGTTCTCTATGGCAATAGGAACATATAAACAACCATCTTTAAAATTGGAGGTAATTAGCTTTATATCATGACTCTTAGAAAAAATATCAACTAAAATTTTTGCATTTTTGACGCGTATATTTTTTACTTCGTTCCAATCCGTCTTAGAAATCAGTTCAAATGAATATTCCGTCATTTTTACTGGTTGCTTATTCTCATCCAACAAAGCGGAGACTTCTGAAAATTCTTTTCTATATGTATTCTTAACATTTTCATCTCCCGTTTCGAAATAAAGGGTTCTTAAGTATTGCGCGTTTAATCTTTTTCGAGCAAATGTTGAATCATCAAAAAAATCCTTAAAATATAATGATTTTTCGGTCCACAGCAATCCACCATCCGGAATATTTAACCACTTACGCAAACTTGCTACAGTATAATCCACATATAGATCAAGCCGTTTGCAATTCATCAAATTATGAGTAACATCCCTTACCAATATTAAATTTTCATATCTGTTTTTAATATCCACGAGTTGCGTTGTATCGAACATCGAAATACCAAAGTAATCATAAAACAACAGTATTGCTCTTTCCCTTAAATCACTTATAAGGCTTATTAATGCATGATAATCGCACTTCAAACTCTCTTGCAATGGATAAAACACAACTCTACAATCATATAATTCAAATGGAGTTATCATAGAATCACAGCACAAGGACGGCAAATAAACGGTTGTATTGGGATGCTCCCTTGCTATAACCTTTAATGCATCTCTTCCGCAACGAAAACAATACGCATTCCACAGTTTTTTTTCTGTACCCCGCCATTGCGTCTTAAGTAGTAATTCTTCATCAACTACGGCATTATACTCATAGCCATATTCTTTTACCATAGCTAACGTCTCCGTATCTTTTATTTCTTTAATTCTTGCGCCGCACTTTCGGCTTCTTTTTCATTCGTAGTATCTTTATATGTATTTTCACCTTTTAAAACAACAGAAATCGTCTTAAATATGATTTTTAAATCCAACCCAAACGAACAATTCTGTGCATAATACGCATCATTCTTCATTTTCTCTATTCCATCTGCACTATTGCGAAAATATGCTTGACTATACCCAGTAATCCCTGGACGAACGGTTAAAAAAACTTTTATATCTTCAGGGTATTTTTCCAACCAATCAATCGGATCTGGTCTGGGACCGATCAAACTCATCCTACCTTGAAGCACATTTATTAATTGAGGAAGTTCGTCTATACTAGTCTTGCGAATAAAGCGACCTATAGGAGTTACCCTAGGATCATTTTCACTATTATAAGTAGAGCCATCTGATAAACGAATATCCGGAGCATTCACATACATACTTCTCAATTTATACATCTTGAATGGTTTTCCATTTTTACCAACTCGTTCAGAATTATAAAAGACGGGACCTTTATCCGTAAAATAAATAATCGGTGCAAAAATTGCAATAATAGTCAAAACAAACGGCATAGCAATAAGCGCCAAAATAATATCTAATAATCTTTTAATAAAATGTTTATACATATTAAAGATATTCCTCAACAATCGAAACGTAGTTATACAAAATATACTCCACATCCTCATCCGTCAAGCACGTATGAAGCGGCAAAGTAATCTCATTGGCAAACAGCGCATATGCGTTAGGATAATTTTTAATATCAAAGCCCAAGTTTTTATACGCCGTATGCATTGGCAACGGTTTGTAATGAACATTGCACGCTATTCCCCGCTCCGCCATTTTGATGATGATCTCGTTTCTTTGTTCACAAGTGATGTGCGGAATTCTTGTAATATACAAATGCCCCGAAGATTGCGAAATTTCCGTGTAATGCGGAAGCGTTTCTATCCCAAGAGGGTGAAATGTGGCATCATATTTTTCAATGATTTCTTTCCTTCTTTGAAGCATACCGAAATAACGTTCAAGCTGTTTCAGTCCAATCGCAGCGATAACATCGGTCATGTTACACTTATACCATGTGCCGATAATATCGTATTCCCATGCCCCGAGCCGTGTCTTGGCAAGAGCGTCTTTAGACTGTCCGTGAAGAGATAACAATTGGAGTTGTTTATAAATATCGGCATTATCGATACCGTCAATGTTTCGCCATGTCAGTGCACCGCCCTCTGCGGTAGTGAGATTCTTTACCGCATGAAAACTGAAACTTGAAAAATCGGCAATCGCACCCGCCATTTTTCCGTTTCTCTTTGCCCCAAAAGAATGAGCGGTATCCGCCATAATCGCAACTCTGCCGAGTGCGCTTTGAATCTTACCGTTTGCATGGAACAGATTCTTTTTTCTCTCGACAATTTCAAAAAGTCTGTCATAGTCGCAAACTACTCCGCCAAGGTCAATGGGAATAATTGCTTTCGTCTTTTCCGTAATTGCCGCTTCCACTGCCTCGTAGTCCATTTCCAAATTATCTTTTTGCGTATCAATCAAGACAATCTTGGCTCCGAGATGAGCAATCACGGAAGCAGACGCGGTATATGTATAGGCGGAGGTGATAACTTCATCGCCCGGCTGAATACCAAGCACCCGCAACGCCATTTCCGCACAGGCTGTTTGCGAATTTAAGCAAACGCACATCTCTGTACCGACATATTCCGCTATTTTCTTTTCAAATTCTTTCGTTCTCGGACCGGTAGTAATCCAACCGGAACGGAGAGCTTCTGCTACTTCTTGAATTTCAGTCTCTGAAATATCCGGCGGAGAAAAAGGAATATTCTTTTGTATCTTCATAATCTTTTTAATCCTTTTTACATAATCGCATCAAAATCATAATCTTCGGGACTCTTCTGTTCTATATTCGGAAAAAAAGGAGTTCCATTTTCTAACGAAATTGACAGTTTCAATATTTTGTGCTTTAAATTGGGATATTTTTCTTTCCAAACGGCCATTTCAGAAAGCGGCAACGCTAACAAGATTCTAAAATAGGAATCAGCGGCTGTTTCAATTACAGATTCGACCACATCAATTTTATCAAAACATTTCATGCTTTCCGCGATCTCTTTTGCGACGGTCGCATAAATTCCTGTACCGACAATTAACAAATTCTTATTCATAACTACTCCAATTTCTCTATTCTCTTAACTATCGGAATATCAAATAACAAATCCGATCTTCGCCAATCTTTCCACCTGATTTCCGTTTGCGCCCGAAGTTTTCAGTTTGACTTTGTTTTTCCTGATTCGCCACAACCACATACCGAGTGGCAAACCGTCTTCGTCCACATAAGTACAAGGCATTTTTTCAATGTTTCCGTACTTTTTATAATATCTTTCCGCAGACTTATAGTTCGTTTCCCAATTTCGCTCGACTGTCGTCAGCCAATCCATTCCGATCTGTTCCATGAGCTCGATTTGCCGAGCTGTCAACTCGCCGGTTCTGTACTTTTCCCGCTGTATTCTGACCCATTCATATAAGTCGTAGCCGTCGTTGTCTTTGCACCCTTTTTGAACGGCTAAATCCTTATGTTTCCGATAATAGCGTTTTGCTCGGGCGTAAGCCTCGTCCCATTGAATATCTTTTATTTTCCAGATCATTCCGATTGTTTCCAATCTTGCTATCCGGTCTTTATCCAATTTTCTGTATTTGTCCTTACTGTCATAATTATTTCGTTGGTTCGTAATCCAGCTTCCGAGCGTATATCCGTCGGGCGATACGTACTTACAACTTACCCGCAAATCTCCGTTTTCTTGAAAATATTGTTTCGCGTGCTCGAATCCTATTTCCCAGGGATCTTCGAACGTCCAAACCATGCCTACGGAATTCAACTTCGCTATTTGCTCGCCGTTAAGTTTTCCGTTTTTATAATATCTGCGCTGAACCGCCAGCCACGCCGACAATTTTTTCCCTTCTTTTGTCCTGTAATCGGTCGGGATGCAGATATTCCCGTTTTGCTCAAAATACTCCCGTACCGCATGAAACATACGCTCCCAGGCATTGGTGCTCCTGATTTCGCTGCGGTTTTCCCAAACCATACCTATACTTTCAAGGCGTTTAATTTGGTCATCGGTCAATTTCTGCTTACCTCTGTTGCCGATATAAATCTGTCTTTGTTCGTTCAGCCATTTGGATATCCAAATACCGTCCGCTTTATATTTCGGCGGAATAAGCAAATTTCCGTGTTCCTCGTAATATGCTTTGACCAAAGAATACCTGATCTCCCAAGGGTCCACTTTTTGCCATATCATACCGATACCGTCCAAAAGTCGCACCTTTTCCTTCGCCAGTTTATTCGCCCTTGCCTGTTCCCGTCTGTCGGCTATCCAACCGCCCAGTTTAAACCCGTTTTCCGTCACATATGAAACCGCCACGTCGAGATTGCCGTATTTTTCAAAATACTTTCTCGCTTCATGATACCCATTTTCCCATGCCGTTTCAATTTTGTTTTTCCATATCATTCCGATAGAATCGAGTCTTGCGATCTGTTCATCGGTCAATTCCGCTCCCACCGCCTTGCCGTTTCTTAAATTCCGTTGCCGGCGCACCCATGTCCCGACTTTCAGACCGTTTTCCGCGACATAAGCCACCGGTATATCCAGATGTCCGTTCTCTTTATAAAATCTCATCGCCGCGCCGAAATTTTCTTCCCATAGATAATCGGGAACGCTCCAAAGCATTCCGATTTCATCGAGAGCCGCTATCCGCTCCTTTGTCAGATAGTTTTGCTGCGCACCGCTTTTTCGGTACGATCGCAATCGACAAATCCACGCCCCCAAATCCGTACCGTTTTCCGTAATATCTGTTACTTTCGTATTCAAATCCCCGTGTTCGTTATAATACTTCTTCGCTTCCGCGTAATACCTCTTCCATGATAAATCGCGGTAACTGCCCCATACCATACCTATCTCGTCGAGCTTTTTGATACGGTGTTCGTCTAAATTTCCGTACTGTTCTCCCGCACGCACTTTCCTCTGTGTTTGCAACCATGTACCCAGCGAATACCCTTCCGACGTCTTATAGCGCTTCGGCACTTCCAGATTTTTGTATTTCTGAAAGTATCCCTTCGCATAATCGTACATCAGATCCCAGGAAGCCGTAAGAGTTTCGTTGAGTTTACCGAACAGCGCGATACAGTCGCGTACTTCGTCCACGACCTTGAAACGCTCGTTTATTATCTTCTCGCTTTCGCCGTGCGAACGGTAGTAGGCCGTCGCTATCTGCATTTCATCTTCAATCGCGCCGATGCTGTAAAGATTTTCTATATTCAATACGATATCGAAAATCACGGCATTGTTCTTCTTCGACGCGGACAAGGCTCTGCCGATCTGTTGTTTATAGATAATCGGCGACACCGTAGGACGCAGTAAAATCACGCCGCTCACGTCCTCCACGTGGATTCCTTCGTTCAGCATATCGATACAGAATAAAAGTTTCAAATGCCCGCTGTTATCTGCTTTGAACGCCGCAAATTCTTTGCTCGTTTCGGGATCATCCGAATATGCCGTATAAATATGCGGATTTTTATCTATGTCTTCAAACCATTCGGGGACCTTTTCCGTCATTTCAAGCAAATGTCCGTAATTCGCGCAGAATACAATATACTTCCCCGTTTTGTTAGTAATATGCTTGCGGAAAATTTCCTCTATTCCGTCCGCCTTATCGAGAGCGCGGCGAAGCGCCTCAAAATATCTTTCGCCCTCATCGCGCACCGCCTTGTTCTTCGCTCGCTTGATGCGGTATTTATATCTTTCCAGTTCTTTCTGATAGGAATAGACCGACAGTACATACTTCGGCGGATTGAGTATCCCGCGGACGATCGCCTCGCCGAGCGTCATTTCACTCGCAATATTTCCCTCAAACAATTCGTCCGCCATATCCCGCTGATTATCCAGATAACGGATATTCGTCGCGGACAGACCGAGGACGGGAACGTCGGCATAAGTCGTTAGGATTTTTTGCACGCCTTTGCCCCAAACTTCCGCTCCGCAGCGGTGAAACTCGTCCAAAACGATATAATCGGGCTTTATTTCTTCAATTTCCCCGTCCGAAAGGTACGTCAGCTTGGCATAGGTATAAAAAGCGATATTGTCGGGCGCATATCCGTCCGAAGTGCTTTTCAGATTTTCGAGCTGAGTCTTGAAGATATATTCGCTCGGCGAAAGCCATAAAATTTTCCTGTCGGGATTCTCCTCACAGAGCTTAAAGGCAATAAAAGACTTGCCCGTCCCCGTAGGATGGACAATCGCGGCTTTACCCTCCGTTTCCAGGAGTGCTTTTGCTCTTTCGTATGCAACTTGATTATGTTCATACAATTTTATTGCCATAATTTGTCTATATCTCTTTGAAATGCCCGATGATAGGCGTACTTCGATTCGCTCGTTTCGACCGCCTATTATGATAATAGGCGGTCGTTTTTTTGAGAAAACGACCGCCTACAACCTGAAATATGGGCTTCTAAAATTTGGATATAATATTCTTTGATGAAATTTGAAATAAGTTACCCCAAATCATTGCCTTATTTATAAATTTATGCTATAATTACAACATATAAAAACCGCCTATTATCATAATAGATGTACTTTTTACCCGCTGAACTTTTTTCTTTCGGCGGGTATTTTACTTCTATTTCGCCTCTTTAAAATAGGTATTCCCCACCTTATTCATCATCTCTTTCTTTTGTTCCATCAGCGAATGCACGTACCTTCTCAACGTCACCGCGGGGTCCTTATGCCCCAATAGTTCCGACAGCATTTTTACGTCCATTCCGCATTCCAATGCTCGCGTCGCAAACGTATGACGCAAAGCATGAAAGCCTTTATGCGGTATATCCAGCTTTTTTAGCAGTCTTTCAAAACTCCTTTGATACGACCTCACGGGAATCGAACTCTCGCCGTTCGATATTACATACACCGAACGGCTCTTCCGTTTTAACATACGAAGTTCGCACAAAATCTGTTTCGGCAGAGGAATACATCTCCTCGACGAAACCGTTTTCGGCGATTCCACGATCTGCGCATACCTGCCGTTTTCGTCCTTTCCCTCGTGGCGGGATTTCGATACCGTAAGCACCCCTTTTTGAAAATCGACGTCCTTCCACTCCAAAGCCAGCAATTCCCCGATACGCAATCCCGTATATAAACATACGACGATTCCCAGCCACTTCGTCTTTTTGCCTGCAAGCGCCGCTCGCTCAATTTTCTTTTGTTCCGACAACGTAAAACAGGTCACTTCCTTCTCTTTTGTTTTCGGGCGTCTGATTTTGTCCGCCGCGTACTCTTTTATCGTCCCCAGCGCATAGGCAAGCTTCAAAGAATTCTGAATCACGGTAATGATACCGTTGACCGAGTTCGCCGCCAAACCTTTTCCCGTTTTCATGTTTCCGCTCTCTATCAATTCCGTAATATACCGCTGTAAAACGAGCGGCGTCAACTCGTCCAGTTCATACTCACCCAATTTCACCTTTAATCGCTTTTCTATGATTTCCGAGTACCTTTCACAAGTCCTCCTCTTCGAAGAAGGCCGTATGTAATTGCAAAACCATTCGTCCAGCCATATCCCGTATTTCATTCTTCTCTCTTGTAATATTGTTTGGATTTGTTCGGTGATTTCCGACTTCAATATTATTCCTTGGATTTATCTTACCATACTTCGTACTTTTTTTCAAAAAATAAGCAATCCAAGCGTCCTCGTTTAGCTTTTACAACAAAAAAAACGGCAACCTTTTCATTCGGTAAGCCGCTTTTCTATATTATTTATTTAAGCTGTTTTCACCTATCCATTCCCTTCGATTAAAGCGAGCCGGCGCTTTTCAATTAAACAGCAAGCTGTAATTTTATGAGCTTTTGCAGTATGCGGCAATCTTTTCGAACAGTACGTCGGGTTCGATCGGTTTGCTGATGTGTTCGTTCATGCCCGCCGCCAAGCTCTTTTCGATATCCTCGGTAAAAGCATTGGCGGACATGGCGAAGATAGGCACACGTTTAGCGTCCTCGCGTCCAAGCCCCCGAAGTCTTCGGGTGGCCTCCAAGCCGTCCATGATCGGCATCTGAACGTCCATCAGAATCAAATCGTAGTCCCCCGGCCGAGAGGCGACGTACATCTCTACGGCTTCCTGTCCGTTAGCGGCTCTGTCTATCTTGGACCCCGACATACCGATGATCTCCTGCGCAATTTCGGCGTTTATATCGTTATCCTCGACAAGCAGAAAACGCTTGTCGGAAAAGTCGTAATCGGTCAGTTTTTTCGGCTTTTCCACCCCGTGAGGGTTGACTCCCCGGAGATTTGAAAAAGCGTCGTAAAGCGTAGAAGAAAACAACGGTTTATTGATAATCCCCACCGCCCCCGCTGCTTTCGCCGCTTCTTCAATTTCGGTCGAATCGTAAGCAGTGATCAGCACGGACTCAGTACTTTCGTTTTCCGCTGCCCTTCTGATTTGCCGCGTAGTTTCTATGCCGTCCATGCCGGGCATTCGCCCATCGACGAAACATATATCGTAAGCTTGGCCGAGGCTATGCGCCTCTTTCACCTTCCGCACGGCGTCTGCGCCATTATTCACCCAATCGGATTTCACGCTCAGCTCGTCGAGCAGCAGGGCAATATGCTCGCACGTTTCCACATCGTCGTCCACGATCAAAGCCTTTAAACCTTCATACGCTATCGGTTCGGTCGCCTGAGTTTCGGGCAAACCGAAGGGCAGGGAAGCGGTAAACGTACTCCCCTTGTCCAATTCGCTCGTTACGGTAAGGCTGCCGCCCATCAGCTCGGAAAAACGTTTGGAAATGGAAAGCCCCAGCCCCGTTCCGCCATACTTGTGACTGACGTCGGCGTTTTCCTGCTCGAACGCTTCAAAAATGCGGCCGAGATTTTCGGGCGCGATTCCGCACCCCGTATCCGAAACGTCAAAGCGCAGCCATACGATTCCGTTTTCCGCACGTTCTTCCTCAATCCGCACGACAATCCTGCCGCATTTAGGCGTAAACTTAATCGCATTGGAAATCAGATTGGATAAAATCTGATTGAGCCGCAAAGAATCCCCCGCCAGCTTTTCCCTTACGTTTTTTACGAGAATAACCTCAAACTCTATCCCCTTATTTTTTGCCTGCGCGTAATAGACCGTGGAAAGGGATTCGATAAACGCCTTAAAGTCAAACACATCTCTTTTAATTTCTATCTTGCCGCTTTCGATCTTCGACATATCGAGAACGTCATTGATCAGCGTCAGCAAATGTTTGGACGACAAGCTGATCTTTTTGAAACAATCGCTGACCCTGGAAGTTTCTTCCACGTGCTGCATACCGATGATCGTCATGCCGATAATCCCGTTCATGGGAGTGCGGATTTCATGCGACATACGCGATAAAAATTCACTTTTGGCCAGATTGGCGCGTTCGGCCTGGACGAGCGCCTTTTCCGTTTTATCCTTCTCCTCTTCCACCAATTTTGTATTCCGCCGCGTCACCAAAATATACACGACGGAAAATATCCCCGTCATGACCGCGATGACGCTCACCACCGTCGCGGCGATAGAGGTCATCTGTCTGCTCATCGCTTCGATAATCGTGTCTAAATTTCCGTAAGGAATCGTGGAAAGCATCATCCATTCCGTTCCCTGTATGGGCGAATAATGCAGATATTCATGAACTCCGTATAAGGTAAAGGCAACGGTTCCCCGCTCTCCGTCGACGATTTTAGAGCTGAACCCCTCAAAGTCATAGCCTTTATCGAACTGCGCGTTTTCCTGTATCGTCCTTAAAAAATTGGCGCCCATATTCGCGCGATACTCCGATCGAACGATAAACGCCCCCTGTCGGGAGATAACGCTCGAATAAGAGATGGAGGATTCCTGCTGAATGAATATTTTTTGTTTGAGATCCGAAACATTCATGCCCACCAGCGCCGCCACAAACTTATTTTCCCCGAAAGCCACCTCCTCGATGGGAGTACCGAGTAAAAGCATATCGTCCCCGGAGATCGTTTCGTCCGAAGAAATAATCCGTCCCTCTCTCCGCAATAAAGTCGCCAGCGAATTGATTTTTCCCGCCGCCGGGGAACTGCCGTCCTTGGTATAGCACATTCCGTCCCCGTCCAAAAATGCCAAATAGGAAAACCCGTTTTTATCGCTCTGCGCTTCCAGAAAGCTTTTCAAAGCCGCTTCGTCCTTCAAATCCTCCGCGTCCACGCTTTCGGTGATCGTCACCACCTGGGCGAACAGACTGTCCATACTAGTGGTGAAATGTCCCGTCATCCGGTCGGTAATTTCCGCAAGATATATTTCGCTGATCCGGTTGATCGAGTTATGAGTCCTCGCATTATAGGAATTCAGCATGCTCAAAAAAGAAGCGATGATTACGGCAAAACTCAGAAGCACGGCGCCTATGCCGATATACCTTCCTTTTTTCCTTTTCGGCAATTCCATGTTTACGCTCCTGTGTCTATAATCCGGCCTTCGATCTTCTTTTCAATCGTTTCTTCGCCGTGATTGGCAAAATAAAGTTTCAGCGCGTCGCGGTATGTCGCGTCGGTTTCCTTTACGAGCGAAAGCCCCTCCAAACGCGGCTGCGTGTCGTCGTATATGTTCAGCATGAGGTAGCCGTCCCCTGTGCCGCCCGTATAGCTTCGTTTTCCCGCCATATAATCATTGATCGCCACCCGATATTTTGCCGTCGGTTCTATTTTCCCGCCGTCGGCCAGGCTAACGCTTACAAGCCTGCTCCCGACCGGCTGCGTACTGTCAAAAACGTATCTCAATCCGGAAACCTGCAAAAATCTGCCGCCGGGAATTTCGGCGCCGTCCACGGTTGAAACGCCGTTTTCCAGCATCTCCCAAAGAAGCTTGCCCGTCATTTCCACAACGACTATTTTGTTATCGTACGGACACACGACTTTAAGATCGCCGCCATAGATGTTTCCCTTATACAAGGACGCCCTGATTCCGCCGCCGTTGACCACCGCAAGCTGCACGTCTGCACATTCCGCCACGCTGTCCGCCACTAAATTGCCCAGTTCGGTTTCCCGTTTGCGGACGTTATAATTTTGCTCAATCATATCCGCCGTCAGATAGCCCACCACTGACATATCGTAATCGACGGCGGACGAACCGTTGAGATAATACTCATCGACGGTTTTCAACGCTTCGTCGGCCGTCATCGTTCCCGCGAGCACGGCACAGCCTTGATTGCCGAGATATTCCACAATACGACCCGGAAATTTGACGTTATAGACGTACCCCTTCCCGATGACATCCTCTAAACCTCGGGGAATATATTGCGCGACGCTTTCGGTCGTTTTCAGGTAGGAAATGGAAGAATTTGTGTCCTCCATAAGCGCCCTTTGTCCCTCGGCCGTGGAAATCAGTTCCATCACCCTTTTGCACGCTTCAAGCTTTTTTTCGCCGCCCGCCTCCGTCAGCTTTTTGTTGATTCCGATATACGACGACGGGGCGGCGATCGTCCAGGTGTTTTCCTCGTTTTCGGCGTCGCTTAAAAACGGCAGCATTACGTATTCAAATTTTTCCGCTTTCCCTTCCGCTACAAGCTTTTGATTTTCCTGCGTCACTTCCCGAAACAGCGCGCTATCTCCGTAAACCATTGCCAACTCGCCCCTTGCAATATAGGGGATAAACGAAGGAGCGTTGACGTTTTTGGTAAACAACGCTTTTTTCAAAAGACCGTTATCGATCAGTTCCTGAGATAAATCAAAGGCGTGCTCCCATTCGCTGTCGGCAAACGCCGCCTCGCCCCGATTAAATTTATCCAGCCAGTCTATGCCCGCGCCTTTGCCTAAAAAGCCCGGAACCATACAAGCCACTAAAAAGTTCCCCACCGAAACGTTATCCAGTCCCTCGTAATTAAACGCATAGCCTTCTTCCGTTATCCCCAATCCCTTCGCCTTCAACCCGAGAAGAGAAGAAATCAGCTGTTCGTTCGTGCTCGGAAGCTCTATTTCCTGACTTTCAAAAAGCGTTTTATTGACCACATAGCCCCAATACTGTCCCGGCAGCGGCAGATAGTAAAAGACGTCGTCTATCGACATACTTTTCATCAACGTGCTTTCATAATAGGTACTGAACGTCTGTCCGCCCAAAGGAAGCACATATTGCACGCTTTCCTTATCCGCGGGCTGAGAGGTAACCACGAGGTCGGGTCCCCTACCCGCCTTTAAGCGGTAATCAATGACGCTCGACGCCGCATTAACCTCGCATTGAAAATCGATATCCTCATATGTGCTTTCAATCAATTCTTCCAGTCCCTTCAATTCGCGGCCAAACACAATGGAAACGACCGTTTTTTCATTTGCCTTTTGTCCCCCGGAACAAGCGGAAAACGGTGAGAAAAAAATCAGACACAGAGAAAGCAGGACGATTTTTACAAATTTTTTCATAGGTTGTTTCTCCTCGCAGAATGATTGATCGGAAAACCGTGAGTCCCTCAACATCGGCCGTAACGCACCCGTCTTCGCGCAAACTTAGTACTTTAACAGTATTTTATCACTTTTATCGGGAAATAGCAATTCTTTCGCCCTAATTTAAGTGCTTTTTTGCAAATTTTATTGTATAATAGAAACAGAAGGAGCGTTTATGAAGATTTTTTCGAGGGACGAAGTTTACGCGGCGTTAAAAAATAAAATCGAATCGGGATATTATCCCGTGGGGTCCAAGCTCCCTTCCAAAAAAAAATTATGCTTGGAATTTGGCATTTCGGATACCCCTGTCCGCTATGCGCTCGATCTCCTGGAAAAGGACGGGCTGATCGAAAAAACACAGGGCCGCGCCCCGATCGTCAAAAAGCTCGCCTCCGACCGAAAAGACGAATTGATCTCCCTTCACCGCGAAACAGTTGTGGATATTCTCTCGACCCGGGAATATTTTTGCACGCCGCTCGCCGTTTACGGAGCGGCCTTATGCCGGGAAGAGGACTGGCGACGGCTGACAGCGATTATAGGCCCTATCGCTTCCGATGAAAGCGACCTTTCTATCTGGAAACGCTACCGACATTTTTGGCGGTATTTCATCAATAAAATAGGCAACGATCTGATAAACAGAACCGTCGATCTTCTCGGCGTGACGCAAATCTATCCCTTGCCTCAGCCGGAGGCGCATAAATCGCTTCTGAAACGCTATCTTGAAAATTCGCTGGCACAGCTGAAAGACGGGAGCTTCCGCCCTCATCCCTCGGGGGAAAGCGAACGCAGTCAGGCACTCCTCGGCAACATTCGATATTCGGCGGCGTCGGACGTTATTTCCGCAGATTGGCCGAAAGGCATCAGCGAAAGGCTCTCTTTGGATATTCGGCTTTCCTCCGTTTATTTGGATATTCTCGGTAAAATTTCCGTCGGCGCCTATCCTAAGGGCGGCAAGCTCCCGAGCCATAAAGAGCTTTGCCGCATCTATGGCGTGTCGCATAACACCACCATACAGGCGATCGGTTATCTTCGCGGTCTGGGCGCCGTCACCTCCGTCCGAAGCAAAGGGATTTATATTAATATCACCCCTCGGGAGGCCGACGAAATCGTTTTGGCGCTCGATCCCAAAATTACACGCAGACATTTTCGGGAATATCTGAACACCTTGGAAGCGTTGGAATTGACCGTAAAAAGCGTTTCCCGCTACGCGGCGAAAAATGTAACCGTTTCCGAGGCGGAAGAATTGCGCCTCCGCATGGAAAACCATTGGCACAGCGGAGTGGATTATCTGAAAACCCCCGTTTTTTTGCTGGATTTTATTATTTCCCACACCTTTATCAAAGGCCTGCGCGAAATTTATGAAATTTACCGTCTTAATTTCAGCTATGCTTGTAGTATTCCCGGATTGATTTCCCATACAAGACAACGGCACAACAGACAAGTATATGAGCTTTCCTTAGAAGCCGTAAAGTCGCTATGTAAAGACGATAAGGATTTATTTTCCCAACAATGCGAAACTATGTTTTCGTATATCCGGGAGCTGATTTGTTCGGAATGTAACGCGCTCGGTTATATGGATACCTTCAAAATAAACCGAAGATAAAAAGCTGCTTACAATAAAATTTTATCCCTTCAAATTAGGGCTATCCTTTTAGGAAAGAAGAGTAAATATTCCCCACTACAAGGGAGCGCACGACTACCGACGGGGGCGTTCTTAAACTCCGCTTTATCCCGTTTCGCGAGGGCAGGTATGCGCCGAGTTTCTCCGCGGCGGAATTTTAGTCCTTTTCTCCTTTGCCTAAAACGCTGTATCAGCCGAACTGCCGGAACAGTCCGCAACCGAGATTTTCAAATTCTTCTACGTAATCGAGATTAAAATCCCTTTGCCACTTTGCCCTTTATTTTTATCCGCGCCGAAGGATTTTAAGGCGCATGGTTTAAAAAAAGAAGCATCCTTTTTGTCCCGCATTTTCCGCCCTGCCTCGCGGACGGTATCGAAAATCAATGGACTGAATGGATAGAAGGATATAATTCTCGGCCGTATTGTGATTCTTAAAAAGCAGCGCCGTACATATCTGTACGGCGCATTCTTTCTATGTTAACGGGCTCTATGCTTTTTAGGAGATTTACGAGGACACGAATCGCCCGACAAACGGAACGAGTTAGGGTATTCCGCTCTTCTTTCTTCCACAAGGGCGGCTTCCCCCTGCTTTAAATAAGATCGTTCCACTCGGCAAACGATATTTCAAATTGATTTTGTATATTATACGCGCCGTCGTTCGCAGGCGAATAATAATAACAACTCATGAGTTTCTTTTGCTCGTTGATCTTCATCAAAAAGACAATGTCCTCCCCTACGCCGTTATCGTGCGTCGCCGTTTGGGTATCGATCAGAAACGACGCCACCGTATTGCCGTGAACGCCTTGATCCAAACGCACCAACGCGTCGTCAGAACAGACATGACCTCCGAATGCCATGAAAATGTTATCGTACTGCTTGACGAGTCCTTCGAACACGTCCTCGCCGCCCAGCGACTCGTCGTCCCCGTCCGTCATAAACGAGCCGTCGTTGTTCATATAGCTGTGCGTGTTGACGATAACGCGGCGCTGAGGATACATTTCGCAAAGTCTGCCCGCCCAGCGCAGCACGCTCTTGCGCGGACGGTACTCTAAATTGATGACCATATATTCCACGCCGCATACTTCGTACAGCGAATAGGTGTTCGCCATCGAACCTTCTTTGTACGCGCCGCCAAAATTGGACATCCGGCTATACTTATCATACGGGAAGTACCGATCAAAATACGTCTGCTGGCGGCTCGGCTCCCAATTGTGATCGTAATCGTGATTGCCGGGGACGAAGCTGTACGGCAGTTTTCCGTCCAGTTTGGAGATTCCCGCCGCGGCGTCGCGATAAAAGCTCTCGGTCGATCCGACGTCGGAAAGGTCGCCCACCTGCCAGGCAAACGCCATCTTTTTCGACTGCGCGTGATCGGCAAGCCACTGCATCATATCGAGATACGTATCATACTGATAACGCATACAGGTCTGGACGTCGGGAATGCCGACAAGCATATAATCGTATTCGAAATCCTCGCTCGCCACCCCCACGTATTTATCGAACGTTTGCAGCGCCGCGTGATTTTCATTTGCGGTCGTATCGCTCAAAAAGCGCTCCGTCCATTCCTCCCCGAATACCCAGTTTCCCATAATTTGGCCGTTATAATCGTCGGCGATCTGCTCCGTTTGCATATCCGAGCGGATGCGCTCCTCGTCGATCGCCCCGTTGTATACCGTAATTTGACGGACGTAGCCTTCGAACGGCGTCTTGGAAGAAGTGAAGGTACGATAGTCCACGCCGACGCTCATGGGCATATTGGCATTCACGGCGTCGTCCTGTTCCGATCTCACGCGATCCTTTTCCGCCCCGTCCACATAGAGCGTAAACGTATGCGCGGCGGGATCGCGCACGACCGCGACGTGATGCCACTGTCCGTCGTCAATGTGCGCGTTTTGGAAGGTGTAGACAAAGTTTCCGTCGTCCCAGTTGAGTTTGATGCGGCCGATCGCGTCCACCGCCCACTCGATCGTTCCCTCATATTGCAGGGAATCGTAAAATAAATTCCCCATGATGGTACCGCCGAGAGATCCCTCGGGCACGTTTATCCATGCCTCGAAAGTATCGGGCGAGCGCTCGAATGCCTTTTCCATGCGATATTTATAATGATTCATGACAGTATACGCGTTTTTGCGCTCGTTCACGGCCGCAACGGACGCCAGATTCGAAAAGTTTTCCTCCGCGCGTACCCTCGGCGCGATGCCCGCCGCCCCCATTGCCAGCGAGAGCGTCAACGCAGAAATAAGAGCCCTCTTTATTTTCTTTTTCATCCTACATTCTCCTCAACGTTTATTTCTTTGACTGTGCAATCGAACGTAACGTTCATCGTCGTCGAGCGGGAGCCGTAACCCGTACCCGTAAAGCGGCTTAAAAGCTCGGTATCCTCACAGGTGTAGGCAAGACTGCCGTCAAGATATATCTCAAAATAACTGCCGTAATCGCGCACCGTGATATTGACGGTAACCTCTGCGTCCGTTTGCGCCGCGTTCATTTTATCCTGCCATCCCTGCGGCAGCTTGGCGAGCGCAATATCGCCGCAGATACGCGCCCATGCGCCGTCCTCGACTTTACTTACCGCCAACACGCCCGCGCCAGTCACGCCGACCGCGATATAGTTAGTGCCGGAACCCTTCGTTTCAAAGGAGTTATCGGCATATAACTGCATACGGAAGGCAAGCCCGCCTGCGCCGCCTGCGCCCTTTTTAAACGTGTAGTTCATGGAGTATTCCGTATGCCCGAACGTCGTTTCCCCGATGACTACGGCGAGTTTTCCGCTCGCGCCGACGCTGTACGTTCCGTCTTTGTTGTCGGTAAAGTTGCTGTGCGTGGGATACCGCCAACCTGCGTACAGCGTCATATCTTGGGCGATCTCGGGCGCGTCCGCGTCCACTTTGCGCGTGCACGCCTCGTCGTAGTACCAGCCGTTAAAGATCTTATTCGCAAGCTTCGTCGCCGGCGTAGGCAACTCGATCGCGCCGCTTTCGTAATAGACGTCGTCCAAGGCGTTCTCGCAGTTACTTTCGAGAGAAATCGTATAAGCCGCCGCTTTCCACCCCGCGTACAGCGTAATGTCCTGCGTGGGAGCGAACAGCGTTTCGTCCACCGCCTGCGTGCAGGCATCGTCGTAATACCAGCCGAGGAAGATATAACTCGCCTTTTCGACTTTGGGCAAAGCGACGCTTACGCCCTCGATATAGAGAAGGTCGTCGACCGATCCCCCGCCTTTTTCGTCAAAGGAAACGCGGTAGGAAGGAATTTCCGCCACGGAAACGGTGAAAGAAACGTTCTTCGTAGACGAACGCACGCCATATCCCCTGCCCTGAAAACCGCCGATGTCTTCGTTCGAGGTGAACGAAAGTCCGCCGTCCAGATAAATCTCGAAATACTCGCCGTAATCGCGTACCGAAATAGTCACCGCGATCTGCTCGCCGCTTGCCGCGGCATTAAACTTTTGCTGCCAGGCGGCGGGCAGTTTTTCCAGAGCGACTTTACTGCCCTTCATCTGCGCAAAGCCGTTGTCGATCCTGCCCACTTGTAAAAGTCCCGCATTGGGGTCGATTCCTGCGGAGATATACTGACAGCCCAATTCGTGCTTTTCATAGGAATCGTCTGCATAAATCGCCATACGGAAAGCGATGCCGCCCGCCCCGCCCGAGCCTTTGGCAAAGACGTAATTCATAGAAAATTGATAATATTCGAATTTGGCTTCGCCGATCACCGCCGCCGCGCTGCCGTTGCCGACGCCGTAAGTGCCGTCGCCGTTGTCGATAAAATTCTTATGCGTCGGATACCGCCATCCCGCGTACAGCGTAACGTTTCCCGCAATTTCGGGCGCGTCCGCGTCCACTTTGCGCGTGCACGCCTCGTCGTAATACCAGCCCGTAAAGATTTTATTGCGTTCGTTGGAAAGATCGGGAAGCGCAATTGCTCCGCTCTCATAACCGATGCTTCGATAAGTTTCGCCGTCCTTAGACAGCGTGACGCGATAACGCGCCTCCCTCCAACCGGCATACAGCGTCGCCTCGTCCCCGTCGATCTCGGGTCTATCCAAATCGACCGCTTTCGTACACGCCTGATCGTAATACCAACCGGTAAACACATACTCCTCTTTCGTAGGAACGGGAGCATTGAGTTTTCCCATTGCATAGAGGACTGCGTTGCACTCCGTCCCGCCGTTCGCCTCAAAACGCACCGTCTTAAACGCGCGGTATTCAAAATCGGAAAATACGGCGTCCGCAGTCGAAGAACGCATACCGAATCCCGTTCCCTCGAAAGATTGGAGCAGCGCCCGATCCGAACAGGTATACGCCAGCTCGCCGTCGATATAAAATTCAAAACGATCGCCGTAATCGTAAACGCGCATATTGACGGTAATTTTATCGCTGGCAGAAGCCGCGTTAAATCTGTCCTGCCACGACTTTGGCAAATCTTCAAGCGCCATATTCCCGCGGATGGTCGACCATTTCCCGTCGATGACCTTGCTGATCTGCAAACCGCCCGACGAAGGGATCAGTCCCAGCGCGATATACTCCGTCCCCAAATCTTCATAAGCGTAATCGGCGCCGCTGTGAATCATGCGGAGCGCCAGATTCACGCTTCCCGACTTGCCCTTGCGGAAGGTGGCGTCCATCGTATACGCCCCTTCGTTTTCGCCTTCGTCGACTAAAATTTTAATCGATTTTCCCGTCGAAGTCCAGCTGCCGTCCGCATTCTCCGCAACGTTTTCTTTGGGCGGCAGCGCCGAAAAATCATAAACCGCCACAAGGTATATATGATCCTCGCCCAAAGTAATCGAATCGGGAACGTCTTGCGCGCTTTCCCCGTCATAAACCCATTTGACAAAGGGACAGGAAATCCCGTCGATCACCAATTCTTCGGGCGGAGCGAGTTCGCTCACGTCGATCGCAGTCCCCGCGTCGTAGCTAAGGCGCACGTGTTCGGTCAATGTGCCGTAATACAGATACACATAAGTGACTTTTTTCCACTTTGCCCACAGCGTAATATTTTCCGTCGCGGCATACGTCTGCGAAACGGGATCTCCCGTCAGCGATTCATTCTCGTACCAACCCAAAAATTCATAGCCGTATTTCTGAGGCGTCGGAAGCTCCACCCCTTCCCCAAAATCCTTCAAAGGGGTATGCGTCGTGCCGCCGTCGGACCGGAAAGAAATTTCCCGATATTGCTTTTCCCACTTGGCGTAGAGAACGACGTTCCCTTGCGGCAGGTAAGAATCGCCCAATTTTTCGCCTTCGCCTTGCGCGTTATCGTACCAACCGAGAAACTTATAATCGGCTTTTTTCGGCAAAGGCAACGCAATCGCCCGTCCCTGACTCACGACGGGCAAATACTGCGTGCCGCCGTCCGTTTCAAAGGTAACGGTGTACTCCACGGCTTCCCATTTGGCATACAGCGTCGCGTCCCCCGCGGGCACATATTCCCCTACGATCGCTTCGCCCTCAAAGGTCGAAGTTTCGTACCATCCCTTAAACACAGAGCCGTATTTTTCCGGCACAGAGAGCACGATCGCCTGCCCGGGAGCCTGCGTTTCGATCTTTCCGTAGGAAGTTCCGCCGTCGGTCACAAAGGTAACGGTGTAGCCTTCTACCGAATCGTCTTGACAGGCGGCGAGCACCGCCGCCGAACAAGTCACCGTAAGCGCGGCAACCCCCGCCGCCAATATCTTATCTAATCTCTTGGACATAAATTTTCTCCTTATCAAGCATACAGATATTCGTTCGTGATCGAAAGATCTGTAAATTCCACGTCGCTTGCGCCGCTGCGAACTCCGTAACGAGTCCCTTTCAACGCGGCGTCGTCACGAAATCCGAACATGAGTTCCCCGTTGACGTAACAACAAATTTTATTTCCCCTATACACGACCTTCAACCGATAGGTTTCAGTTGCTCGGAACGTATAGTTCACGATGTGACATACCGTCCATTTGCCGTTGTCCGTCTTGCCCAAATAGGCCGTGCCATCTCTGCCGAGGAAAAAGTAGTAATAGCTGATTCCGTTTCCTTCCCAAAAACTTGACGCATTGCTATTCAATCCGAACACGATGCCCGAATCGGTGTTCGTCTTGGTCCTGACCGAACAGGTAATCGTACCATAAGGAAAGGGCGCGCTCTCCGTCGTGCTCACCGCCATGGAATTAGTTTCCGTCGTTACACAATTCTGTAAGCCGCCCGCACCCTCTTCCCCCATCGAAATTCCGCCGCTCACTTTCGCAAGCGTAACGGTTTCCCGCTGATAGACGTATTGCTGAGAATCGTCAAAATCGCCCGAAAAATCGTCGTTGGGTTCGTCGCGATCGATAATGTCGGGCAGCCACGGGTCTTTGTCGTCGTCGGGCGGCTCCACTGCCGGAATTTCCTCGGGCGTCAAAAAGCCGTCCGGAATTTGCGCAGGCGACTCTTCGAGCATATCGATGGGTTTATAATCGACGGGTTTTTCGCCGCAGCCGGTGAACGATCCGCCCATGCCCAGCGCCAATATCGCGGCGGTAAGTACCATTCCTGCTTTCTTATATTTCATAACATCCTCCCTAACGAAAAATTGATTCGATTGAGTACATTATATGCCATTCCTTCCCGCCTGTCAATATCTATCTAAATTTTTAACAGACTAAAATAATAGATTGTTTCATATAAGAATACTAATAAATTAGTTTACTTTTGCGCCGCGATATGATAGAATTAAAGAAAAGGATTTTATCAAAATGTCAAGAATAAACACAAAAAAATTCTATAAAAATCTCAGTCTGGATCTCAATTTAACGATCGCGCGGGAAGAGGATCTTCCGATTATAGCCGAAATATGCGAAGTATTGGGCAGCGAAACGCGGCTTCGTATTTTGAAATATTTGCAGAGGCCGCCGTATATTCATTCCCTTCCCACACTAACATCTTTCTCCGTCCCCCAGCTTTTCAAAGATATGCGTCGCTCCGCCGCCGTCGATATATAAATACTTGTTATTATCTTCATATAAATACTGTTGAACGTTCAGCTTCCAGCCTTTCCCCATATAGGTATTTATATTTTGCGACAAACCAAATCCGTTATTGTTATAAATATGACTGATTCCCGCCTGATAATCATTTGTTCCGATAACGACGTCCGAATGTTCAAATTCCAGGTTCCCCGTATAAACGTTTACGGCGGCTTGGCCCGCTCCGCATTCATAGTTTAATTTCGTTTGCCTTATTTTTCCGTTTGCCGACCCTTTACTCAATACGGTAATCCACACTTCAATTTTCATCTCATCGGTATCGTTCTCTTTATAGTACACCTCCACCATACTTTTCCCCGTTGTTAAAGACGGCGGAGTATCCGTCTTCGTTCCCATATTATTTTTATAATAATAATCTTCCACCGGCAACCAAACTTCGTTCCCATATTGCGCCTCTATTTTCATTCCCACCGGATCAAAAATTTCTCCCTCTACATATTCTTTATGCGGAAGAAAGACAAGCTTCAAACCGCTCAACGACCTTTCCACAACCTTTACATCTACCGTCGCGCTTACTTTATTCCCGTCGCTATAAAAAACTTCTATCTTTTTTGTTCCTGTGTTATTCATAGACGGTTCGAGCACTTCGAGTTTATTTAACGGAACTTCCCGTTCGATTCCGCCTGCATATACCGCTTTCACGATCATGCCCGTCATATCAAAAGTTTCGCCGAGGAGATATTGTGTCCTATTAGGGTTTTTTACAACTTCCAAACTACTCAAATTTCTTTCTACCACTTCCACTTCTATGGACGTCGTTTCCTCGCGTCCTCCTTCCCGATAATAAAGATCAACTGTAACCGAGCTTCCTTTACTTTCCAAAATTTCGGGAACTATTTTCAAATAATAATTTGAAATCCTCCTGGATGAACCGTCTTCATAATACGCGGTCACTACCATCCCGTATACGTCAAACTGTTCGTATCTCAGATATCTCATCCTTGCAGGCTCTTTTGTTACTTCTATGCGTTCCAAAATTTTTTCTTCGTCATCAGGAGGCAGCTCGCTGTGTTGGTCATAAAATTCTCCCGGAATACTTCCCGTCGCAATCTCTCCCGAGCCATTATCCACGCTTCCTTCGGAATCCGGCTCTATCCCGCATATAATATTATCCGCCACCTCCACAGCTCTTTCAGAAAGTCCTTTGTAGTCTATCGTTACCGTCATACTTTGCAGTCCTGACTTAATATTATGCCATGTTTCTGTGCTCCCGCCAAAACTTGTAATGATTGGCATCGTATCGGAAGTGAAGCCCACATCTGTCAACGCTTCGATGATGCCTCTTGCAAATTTATCGACACAACAGCATATCCTTGACTTTTATCAGCACTTCACTCGCAGTGATGCTCGCTTTTATAATCGCTCCGCATTTCGTACATTTCACCTGTACATTATTGCACTCTTCTCCCTCCATCAGCTTATGCCCGCATTCCGGACAATTTACGTATTTCATCTTTCACACTTCCTATCAATTCGATTCCTGCTTCTCACTAAACATCTGACGCCTATCTTTTCACTTCGCCTTATTTGTTCTCGTATTCTGCATTGGTCTTTTCTCCTTATCTTTCCTATTGTTTGCCTTAAAATACGAACATATGTTCGCTTTTTCTTTATTATACCTCTTTCTTTTTATTTTGTCAAGAAAATATGGATTATTTTTCCATAATAATTTCTTATAGGTTAGTCCAATCTCTTAAACTCTCCTCCCATAAAAAACCGCGTTTTTGTTGTTATACAAACTAAAACACCTTGAAAACGACCGCTTTCAAGGTGTTTTTTCAGTATCGAGTTCTTGTACGCTCCAAATGCTTTGCCCCTATTCGATTTAAGAAACGACCGGCGCCCTCAAAGAAAGAAAGTCGCGGCCGTGATGACGCCGATTTTTCTTTTCTGCTAAGCGAAGAGCCGTTTCTATCCGTTACATTTTTTCGTAATATTCGACGTCGGTGACGAATACGGTCGCTCCGCCCACCAAAACTTCGGCGGGGAAGTAGTTAAAGCCGCGATACCCGCCTTCCCCCGAGGGCATAGTCGGCACCATCTGCATTCTTTGGGCGCAGTTTTTTCGTATAATTTCTACCGCTGCCGTTACTTTATCGTTATCCGTGCCTATCAACAGCGTCGTATTTCCCGCCTTTAAAAATCCGCCCGTCGTCGCCATTTTGGTGAAAAAATATCCCGCTTTCGTGAGCGCGTCACACACGGAACCCGCATCCTTTTTGTTGACAATAGCCGTTATCATTTTCATAATTCTTCCTCCTACGCAATTTATTATAACATAGAAGAAAGTCAAAGTCAATAGGGAAATTCAGATTGCTTTTACAATTCCGTCAAGGGAAGTCCACCCATTCTACCCCCGCGTTTTTGCCGTGAAACGTATACGCCGGCTTTTCGCCTTCAAACAATTTCAGCTCTATCGTGCCGTCCAGATCTTCCTTGATGACGTTTTTCATTCTTCCTTTCTCGGGTGCGGAAAGTTCTTGCGCGTTGTCGCCCCAAAACTTAATCTGTAAGCGCGTTTTAGATTTCTTCAAGACAATTTCCCCCTTCTTCAATTTTTCGATCCGCGCGAAATTATAGGTGGCAAACCGATATTCCCTGCCGTCCACGAGCAAGACGCAAATCAAACCTAAAATCGGCAGATTGATATCGGCGACGGATAAGAAGAACGCGGCGTTTTTTTCCGCGAACTCGTTGCATTGAAGCCAGCAATACGCCCGCGGGAAAGATTTTCCCCAATCCTTTTCGATATATCCCACCGCGTTATACAGCGTCATCTTTTTATGATGGAAGCGCGCCGTTCCCCTTACTTCGTGTTTCATGCTGATAATTTTATGTTTACAGGGAGTTCCGAACTTAAAGCAGCCCATAATGTCTTTTTCCAGTCCCGCAAACCCGCCGAAGCTTACGTCCAGCGATACGATCTCAGAAGAAAAAGTGATCCCTTGGTCGGAAAAACGATTGTTTCCGATACGCACCTCCTGATCCGTGGCGGAAAAATCCCGGAAGTCGAACTCGATTCTTTTGCTGACGCGATTGCAGTTTATCTGAATATATGCCTTTCGTTCTCCCCCGCATACGCTGACGGAAGGAATGAGCGCGCAGTTAAAATGATCGGAGCAGACACGAAAAAACCAACCCTCGAAATAATTTTTTCCTTTGATGCCGTTAAAATAAATCATATGTTTTAAGTTTTGCCAAAGCTCGGGGAATTAAACCGCGTCCCTGTAAATAAAGGTCAACCGTTCAACGCCTTTTTCCCGTTCTCCATTTTTGACGCGCACTGCGACGTCCACTGATGCCTTGCATTTTATTCCCCTGCTTTCCTGCACGGAGGAAAATTTTAATCATCGCCTCGCCACTACGGAATTCAGAAAGATTCTTGATCCAAGTCCTGCTTGTTTTTTCCGATCTTTTCACAAAATAATTCTATTTTTCCCTCAGAAAGATCTTCTTCAAAGACGATTCCACAGCGTTGCCAAGAATTCCGGTTCCCATTTTGTCGCTTTCGACGTTATCGAAATCGTACCCCGCCTGCCTCCCGAGGCGTTGTCGCCGCGGTTTTCCGCCAGCGTATAGCTTTCCTCTTCGCAGGAGCAGGGAAGCGGCGACGTTCCGGATATACTGTAAGCGCTCGCTGTAAAGGAAGGAATCCCGACCGTTCTTCGATGACATAAGTTTCGTTTAACTCCGTCCTCGGAACTACCTTTGCGGCGTTCCCGTTCTTTCAAAGCGCAAAAATATAAAAGGGATCGCCCGTAAAAGCGGATTCGACAAAAGAGCCCATTGCAAACCGCTTTTGTAAAATTATGGAGGGCGCGCCGCCGAAAAAATGCCGCCGGATCTTCTTCCCGCTCCATTTTACAACGCGGCTCGCCCAAATAGGTCCGCCCGTGAATGTCCCGCTTTTGATAGGTTTCCTTTTCCGCTTACGCAAAAAAGGTCCTGCTTTTTTGCCTTCGGGCTGCCCGTCTGTTTTCCCGTTTCGCTATCAAAAAAGCGTAAAAAATCCGTTCGGGTCCACCCCGCACGGATTTCTATTAATAAAATTGATAAGGGCATATTCATTCCCGTTAGGAAAATCGAAAAAACACGGAGGACGTGGATATTTTAAAAACGTCCTCGTTGTTCGTCGGCAAAAAGTTTTGTTAAATTTCCTTAATCCGTTTTACGGTGCTCGCCGTGCCCGATTTCAGGAGATTCAGCTCGCTCCCCACGCAGAACATCGTCATGCCGCACTCTTTCCCCTTGGCAAGATAATTTTCATTGCCTGTAATGATGCCGCTCTTTTTCCCTCGCCCGACAGCTTCGAACGCCGTCTTTTCGATGGAAGAAAGTATTTGCGGCGCGTGATTGTCCGCCAGACAACCGAAGTCGCAGGATAAGTCGTTCGGTCCCGTCAAAACGCCGCTTACGCCTTCCACGGATAAGATTTCCACGACGTTTTCGACGCCTGCCGCCGTTTCTATCTGCGCATAGATTTCCGTGGCTTCGTTTGCCGCCTTCATATAGTCGAGAAGCTTGGGAGGATCGTACAGCGTATGCGCCCGCATCGTCGAAAGCCCGCGCCTGCCGAGCGGAGCGTATTTCGCATACTCCACAACTTTTTCTATATCCGCCGCCGTATTCGTCATCGGCAGCAAAAGTCCGTCCGCACCCATATCCATAAATTTGGTGATGTCTTTTCTCGTATTGTCCGCAAGCCTGACGATACATTTCAGTCCCGCGAGCCTGGACGTCATGATGATTTTCGAAATATCCGAATAATCGAAACCTCCGTGTTCCGAGTCGAGAATAAAGAAGTCCATTCCTCCCTTTTTTAAAATTACGGGAAGATTTGAAAAAGGCACTTCCGAAAGCATGATCCCCGCTTCCGTCATTTTACGACCTCCGATATGATTTTTAATCCGTCCAATGCGTCGCAGGAATCGTTGAACATACATTCTCTGCCCAGCCTTTCCCCGACTTTTTCAAGCAGACGCCGCCTATGCGCCACGACGCCTCCCGTGATGAGGAGCCTGTTCCGCTCGGGCAATTTTTTCATTGCCGCCGCATAATCGGCGTACAACTCCTCCGCAAGCTCGGCTTCGCTCTTCCGCCCCGCCGCTTCGCAGAGATATCCGCCCCCCAAAAGCTTTGTCACCGTGCATAAAGTTTCGCCGTTAAAATACGGCCGGCTTTCAAAATCGCCGCTTACAAAACGCTTCGAAATCGCGCAAAGTTGCGCCGCCGTACCGAGATTGAGGATATAGCAGTCTTTAAAGCCGTTCGCTTCGGCGCGTTTTTTCGCGCCGAGGATCGCCGCCTGCTGATCGCCCACGGGCGTAAAAATCCGACTCGCCGCATACCTGCCCGCCTCTTCCACAGAATACGCAACGCGGGGCAGAGAATATGGGGACCTATCCGACGTGCGCTTTACGACGTTGAAAAATCCGCTCGCCGCGCCGTCCGTGATATGCGTTTTATTGATTCCCGTAAGCCTGTATACGAGATAGGAGCCGAGGGTGCAGAATTCGTCGGCTTCCACGCTTTGCGCCTGTAAACTCAAACGAGGCAGATTGGGCTTGATTTTGACGCCGTACTCTGCATTCAGCGAAAATTCGGGCACGAGTTTTCCCCCGCGTTCGTCCCGCCAGGAAATATACTTTGTAACCGCTTTTCCCCGTTTTAATAGCACGTATCCGTGCATCTGTACGGAAAAAAACACCCGTTGAGGAAGGACGGAACGGATAATTTCCTCAATGCCCGCATAGATTTTTTCCGCGTCCACCTCAAAGAACGGATAGTCGGAACGCTCGGGAGCGGGAAAAGGCAGCCTATTCGCTTT
Source organism: uncultured Eubacteriales bacterium (assembly GCA_905209085.1). Lineage (GTDB taxonomy): Bacteria > Bacillota > Clostridia > Christensenellales > Borkfalkiaceae > Scatosoma. The sequence continues at coordinate 58,663 of CAJLRM010000006.1, read as the reverse complement.
GCCGCTTTCGTCCATCCATTTGATATTCGTGCTTCCCACGTCGATAAACAGATCCATGCCCGCCTCACTCGATGGCGCAATCGACAAAATAGACGTCGTGACGATTCAGCTCGAAAGCAAATTTGATCCTTCCGTCCCTCTCGTCGTAAAATCCGTCCGGATAGGAGAGCCAGCCGGGGAAACGGAGAAGTTCTCTCTTATACGCAAATGTTTTCAGTCCGTCCCCGCTTATCCACAGCGAAAGGCAGGTGCGGTAGTTGAACCCGATCCTTTTGTCGGGCGTATTGAGGAGCGCGATTCTTCCGTCCGCAAGATGGAGAAGCTTGGGCTTATTATTGGGGTTTGGGATCCCCGTCTTTTGCGGAGCCGACCAGCTTTCGCCGCCGTCCGCGCTTTCGCTTCTGTAAAGGAAACCTTCCCCGTCCGCCCTCATCAGCATGACGATTTTCCCGTCGGGAAGGCGCGCCAGAGTGGGCTCAGACCATTTCCAGAGCCGTTTTCCGTCGATCGCCATCGGCAAATCGGCTGTGGTCCTGCTCCTATAAAAGCTTTTTCCGCCGTCTTTGCTGATCAACGCGCCGTTTTTGACGAAAGGAATCTCCGCCCTTAACAATAGCTCGCCCTTTTCTTTCAGACGCCTGCATTCGGCGTCCGGCACCTCGTAATACTGCGTGGGAAAAACGAGGGTGTCCCCTACGCGAATGCCGCCTCGAATAAAGCAAAAAGCTCTGTCTTTCCATACCGATTCGCATTTTTGCCAAGTATAACCGCTGTCAAAGCTTTTTAAAAGGAACGTTTCCCAGCCGAGAAAATCCCCGTCGTGCGCCAGGGCAAACGCCCAAATTTCCCCATCCGCAACGAACACCTCCGAAACGTAAAGCGCTCTGCCGTCGTCGTAAATTTTCGTCGGCTTCGACCACGTTTTCCCGTTGTCCGAGGAACGGAGCAGGACCACCCTGTTTTCCTTTTGCGGCTCGTTCGTTCCCCCGCATTGAGAAAGAATAATCAAATCCCCGTCGGGGGCTCTGCGCAAAATCGCCTCACAGCTCAAACTTTCGCGCAGAACCATCTTAATTATGTCCATAAAAATCCTTCGATCGCCTGTCGGCAATCCGTTTTCAACGCTTTTTCTTTTTCAGAATTGCCGCGCCCGCGGCGAGAAAAACAATCGTTATTCCCATCCCTGCCCCTATCGTCGAGCCGCAGCCCGTTCCGACCGAAGAGCTGTTTTCGCCGGAGCTTTCCACGGACGAGGAGGCGTCCGCCGAGGAGGAACTGTCGGGAGCGACTTCCCTCTTGAACTCCGCGACGACGGTGATGTCTTCGGAGATATTTTTAAGCTCGGTCACATATCCATCCCTGCCCTCGATCTTCCAGCCCGTAAAGGTATATCCCTCTCTGACGGGGTTCTTCAATTCGACGGCGTCGAGAACGGTGATCGTTTCGGGATTGCTCTCGCCTTCCGCGAGGACGCCGTTGTTCAGTCGGTAAGTAATACGATAGGTGAGCACGGACGTCGAAACGCGGATATTGAACGCGCCGTCTACGGAGATGACGTATTCGTCGGTGTCGGATAAAATCTCGGTGATTTGTTCCTCTTCCGTTTCCGTCGCGGGAATCACCTTTTCCACCTTAACCGCATAGCCCGCGTCGGGAAGGACGCTGAGCGTCAGTTTTTTGAGAAGATTGCTCGCGTATTCCGTCGCCGCCGCGGTGAATATCCTATCGCCGATGGCAACCTCCGCCTTTATGCCGTCCGCGAGGAGGACGTTGAGCCTGACCTCTTCCCCGAGCCCGAGTACGGTGAGAGAGCTTTCCTCCGCGATCCTCACGACGTATTCGTATGTTCCTTCCGCGCCGACGTTTTCAAGTTCCTTATTTCCCAGTTTCAGTCCCGCGAAGTCGAAGCCCTCTTTCACTTTTACCGTAAGCGTGGAATCCTGATTCTTGGCGAGATAAATGACGCCGTCGCTGCCGTCGTCCAATTTTTTGTAAGAAATCTCTACGCCTTCGCTCTCTCCCGCGAGATTCAGCTTTATCAAGGGGGAAACGGTCGCCCTTATCTCCACTTTGACGGGCGACTGCCCGAGCGCCGACGTATTTTCCTCCCTTCCGCCGTCGCGGACGGTGTATTCACCGCCAAGCGCATACTCTTCGCTTAAAGGATTTCTCGTCGCCGCGTCAATGAGGACGTCGTCTTTATAATAATTGATCAAAATATTCGTGATGCCGTATCCCGCGCCGAGCTTCGACGACAGCGAAACGGGACGGAAGAACATCAGTTTGTCCGCGGGCATCTGCACGCTCCCCATCTCGCCCAGTGCGGCAGCGAACGCGCCCTGTCCGTCCGCGGTCGCCTTTACGTCGTTGACGACGAGTTCCACGTCGTCGTAAATATCCGTCAGCAGGGTGCAGTTAGAATCCTGAGCCTCTCTCTCGAAACGCATCACCGTTTCCGTGTATTCTTCGCCCGTGTGCTTTACGAGAGCCATGTCGCCGACGATCAGATCCCATCTGTACGTGGAAACTTCAAACTCCACATATTCTATCTTCAAATCGGCGTAATCGCTGCGGGAGGTGAGGCAGTCCGCCTCCTCTGTGCTTTTTCCGTCGTATAACATCCAAAGGGGAATATACACCGTTCCGTCGAAAGTTTCCGTGAAAGACATCTGCCCTGCGCCCGTGATGCCGAACGTCCTCTTGACGGAGCCCGTCGGGGAGATCGTCTTAAAGTGCGTATATAACTTCGTCGTTCCGTCCTCGCCCAGGATATATTGCTCGTTCTTGATATTGTAAACCGTATCGTTATCCTTGAATTTTATCCGATAATAGGTCAGTCCCGCGCTCGCGTTCGACTTGTTCGTCTGGCGCTGCGAGTTCGTAAGGCGCACCGCGATGTCGGTGACGTCCGTAAGCGCATAGTCCTCCGCAGCCGTATAGCGCACCTTTGTCGCCCCCGTCTTATTGGAATAAAACATCGCCGCGTCGTCGTTGGAAAGGCAGACGAGTTCGTCCTCGGGAACGGAAGTGATCGCCGTCATATTTTCTTCCGCGCCGGCGCGGATCTGCCCGCCGAGCATCATCGCCGCGCCAAGGATCGCCGAGCAGGCGCAGGCGAACACTGCCGCCAATTTGATTTTTGTCAATTTTTTCATAAAATTCCTCCTTATGATTTTCTTTTTTTATGGATGAAAGCAATCGCCGCAAGCCCCGCGAATCCCGCGGCGATCCCGCCAATCATCCCGTTGCAGCCGCCTGCGCGGGAGTTTCCGCCCGGGCTTTCCGTGTTTCCCGAATCCGAAGTTCCCGCGCCGGACGAATCGGACGAATCGCCGCCGTTTTCCTTCGGGTCGGTCAGTCCGACCCCCACGTACACCCTTAACAGCCCGAGTCCGTCCTGCACTTTGTCGGGAAGATCGGACGTGATGAATTCAAACGTATATCTTCCCTTTTCGTTTGCGTTATAATTCCCGCTTACCCATTCGCCCGTAAGCGTATACGTCCTTCCCTCTTTGTCCGAAGCCTTCACTTCGGCGGGCAAATCGCTTATCACCGCTTCCCTGCTCGTTCCCGTTTCCACGTAGCGGTATCTGTCGTAAAGAGTCGACGCGTCCAGTTCGGTCAGATCGGTATACCCGCCTCCGCTGATCACGGCTCTCCTCAGCGTCCCGCTTTCGGAAACGATTTCGCCCGCTTTTATGTCCTCCTCGGTGAGAATCGCCATGCGGATCTCTTTCTGCGTATACCTGCCTCCGTCGTAGACGATATAGATCTCTCCGTTTTCGCCCTGCTGCGCGGCGGCTTCGGGATAGCTAACGCCCCAAAATCCGTCTATCTGCCTGTCGTCCAGCAGGATTTTATAGGGGAACGTCTTTCCGTCGTCCGTCGAAAGCCATGCCGTGAGGTTAGTTCTGTCGCTCAGGCTCTCGTGATTGACGAAGAGGATATTGCCGCTTTTCAGGCGTTGAATATGGAATTTGCTGCTCGGTCCCGCAAAGGGAAAGTCGAGCCCCGATCGATAGGGCGTCCAATGCGCGCCGTAATCGTCGGAATAAGACACCTCCAAGCCGTTGCCCGCATTTTTCTGCAATCGGGAAGCCATCATCAGCCTGCCGCTTTGCAGTTCTATGATCTGCGATTCCCCGTAAGATTTCCTGTCGGGGAAAGAGGTGACCGCCTGACCGTCAGGCGCCGTAATTTCGCGCCAGATATACGTGCCGTTTTCGTCGTCGGGATTACAAATGTACGTGGACTGACTCTTTACGTTCGCCTCGACGGGCGTCGTCCATCTGCCGTTGGAAAGAACGGTGGGACGGTGCGCGGGCGGATATGTCAGCCACCAGACAGGCTCTCCGAATCGGAGATTTTCCATCGGACTCTCGCAGTCGGGGTTTTTCATCTGCATCGCATACGTTCCCTTTCCGCCGCCCCGAATCAGGACGAGCCACAGCTTCCCGAAATTGTCCTCGAACAGTCTGGGGTCCGTCAGTCGGATGCTTTCGTCCTCCACGTCGAAGATGAAATATTCCTCGGACCAAGTCCTGCCCTCGTCGTCGCTGTAATACATCACGTCGTAATTGTCCGTGCCCTCCGCGCCCTCTTTCGCGTCCCCCGTCTGAAACGCGCACCAGAGCCTTCCTCCGGGCGTCTTGGAGATCGTGGGCAGCCCCAGCCATTGCCGATCGCTTTCCTTGTACGTTTCCGAGGAACCCGAAGACACGGGCGTATCCAAAACGCCCTCGTCCGTCGAACGGCGGATCGTAATTCCGTCGTTTGCCGCCGCAGAAGCGGTCGATAAAGATGTTTCGAATCGAAAAGAACTCATGAGCAGCGCTCCCATCATGGCAAGGCATACGGAAAATAATTTTAAGATTTTCTTTTTCATAACGTTACCGTAAGCATATGGATCATCTGCGAATACTTATAGTCGTTTTCTAAGGCAAAGGAAGCGTCGCCGTATATTCCCTGCGTCGTGAAGTAGACGTCGAGTTCTCCGTACGTCAGCAAATGCCCGTATTCGTCGGAAACGATCGCGCCGCCGAAGATCCGCTCATAGCCGAACATCTTATCCACGTCGTCCTCTACCGCCGTGCTGTCCCCGTCGATCTTCCCGTTAGCGCCGACCTGCGACCACCATACGGTCTTTTTGTCCGCAGGCTTCCACTCCTGTTCGATCGCGTCGAGGACGTCCGCTTTCGCCCTGACGATCTGCAAAGCCTGAGAAACTTTGGGCTGCACGGTCACCGTCGTGGCTACGTTGCGGACGGCGATCAGGGAATCGTCCTCTTCGTCGAACACGAAATCGCCGCTATATAGCTGAGTATTGGAAGCGCCCATATCCTGTAAACCCGACACGGGGACGAGCTTTCTGCCGCCGAGGACGGGATGATCGAGGTCGCCCGCGTCCATTTCCAGCACATAACTGCCGTTGAGATATTCGTAGTAGGTGTAGAACAGATACACCTTTCCGCCCTTGTCGAAGCTGACGAGGCTCGGCTCTATCGCGCCGCGGTAGGAGAGGATTCCCATCGGGTCGTAATGCCCCGCGTCGAATGTGACGACGGGCGAGGATCCGACTTTCACCCATTCTCCGTCGGGCGTTTTCGAAACGGCGAGGCCGATCTCGGCGTTTGCCCGATTCTTTTCGTCGCTGCCGCTGTACGCCATCAGATAGGAATAATCGGTTCCTCGATAAGAAAAGCTCCCCCTGACGACGTCCGCGCCGAATACGCTCTTTGAATCCCAGCCGCTTTCGGAGGGCACGAGAAGCGTTTTCGCCTCGCCGTATGTCCAGCCGTTCGCGGTGTAGGTGGCTTTCCTGACCGCGATGCTGTCCGTGGCGTCGTCGTTTTTCACCGTATTGCGGGTATAATAGAGATAGCGTTCTCCCGAAGCGGCCTCGAATACGGACGGACTTTCGTTGTAATAGCCCTGGCTTTCCGAGAATACGGGGTCTATGCCCGAAAGCTTTTTCTGTTCGTAAGTTTCCTCTTCGGAGGAAACGCCGCCCGAATGGTCGCTTTCGCTCGTCTTTTCCCCGCCGCAGGAGGAGGCGAAGAGAAGCGAAAGACAAAACAGCGCGCTTAAAATGCAGGATATTTTTTTCATTTTATTTCCCTCCGTTTATACACTCTTTGATGGAGGGCTTCGTCTTGTCAAACAGCCCGCCCACCGAAAAATCGTCGTAATACGCGCCCAGATTATCCATGTATAACGTGGAGCCGTAATTGGATTTCAACAACCGCGAAAAGGAGATCTTGTAGACCTTATAGCGGTCGATATCGAATACGCCCTCGCTGTTATACGGCTTGTTCATCGTCCACGCGGGCGCCTCGTACTGCGAGAAAGGGATCCTCAGCCAGCCCTCGAAGGAGGCGGGGACGCGGATAAACGTCTGCGTGTTATAGCTGAACTCCTCTCCCGTCGCCGTATTGTAGGCGTATACCGTCTTATAAGCCGAGGAGGAGCTGTTCAAATTGTACTGTTCGAGAATATCCGTTTTGTCGTTGTAGAGAAAGATCTCGAAATTGACGCTGTATTCCGTGGCGGCAGGATTCTTTACCCAGCAGGTGATCCCTTTCGCGCCCGACCAATCCTGCGCGTCGTCGGCGAGATTGAAATGCAGACTGGAATATACATTGGAAACGTCGGGATTCTGCTCTGTGGGAAGGGTGTATTTCAGCATCTCCCCGCTTATCCCGCTTTCCACGAAAGAATACTCGCTCGTCTGCCCCATTTTCGAATACCGCCAGCGCCTGTCGGTCTGCGCTTTTTCGGCGTTGAGCGCGGTCAAGGACGCGGGAATATCGAAATCGTTGACAATTTTCACGTCCCCGATTTGTTTGCAGGCGTCTTTTTTATGATTGTAGGCGTATTCCAAACTGTCCATATCGTATTCGTCCGCTTTGGCGAGGACGAGGGTGTCGCCGTCCACGGAAATATCCGCTATCGCCTTTTCGCTGTAATCCACGATCGTCGAACGCGCCGATTCCGTCCGTTTCTCTTCGTCGAACGCCGCGTCGTAGACGCCGAACACGTACACCTTCTGAATGTCCGCCTCCAATGTGTCGTAGCCCAGGCTCTGCGCGCCGAATCCCACCTCGACGGACTGAATATCCGCGGGCGTTTCCCCCGCGTTGCGATTGAAAGAAGCATACGGGAGATAAACGGTGCCGTAAAAGCCGTAAGGGACCTCGATAAACTCGCTGTCTTTGACGCGATTGAGCTTTTTATACTCGTCCCCCGCCGCCGCGTAATCGACGGCGCTTACCTTGCCTGCGTCGAACGTGTTGCTCTTATACGTTTTTCCCGCGCTGTCCGTGAGCGAAACGCTCATGAGCACGGCGGGCAGACTGGCGTTTTTTACGTACACCTTCACCGCCGCGCAATTTCCCGTCACGGTGTACGCGGAATCGAGCTCCACGCGCATGGACTCGCTGCCGCTGCGCTTTACGTCCGTACTGACGAGAACGGGCGCTTCGCTGAAATCCGCCTTGCTTGCCCCCGCGTTCGCCCGCCCCGATCCCGCGGGAACGTTCGTCCCGACGGCGACGGTCGCGCAGACCGTCATACAAGCCAAAACCGCTTTCCATTTATTCATATAGTCCTCCTCAACCGACTCATTAAAAAGTCGATAAATTCCTCGTTTTTTACTTCCGTCGCCATCTCTGCGGGATATTTTCCCGGCGCGAGCTTTCCCGCGTTTTCGCCCTTTTCGCATACGGTCGCGCTTCTCGTTTCGTAAACGCAGAAATTTTCGGTGAGTTCCGCGACGGCCAATCCGTCGTGCATGATCGGGCTTTTTTCGTAGTCGTTGTCCGCGAGCCATTTTTTCAGCATTTGCGAGAGCAATTTTCCGCTCCCGCTCTCGGAGGCGTTGACGAGAGAAATCTCCCGCTCCGTGAGTTTACAGTATTTCGTGACGTTGATGCCGATCATCTTTATCGGCATACCGCTTTCGAAAACGATCTTCGCCGCCTTCGCGTCGCATCGGAAATTCCATTCCGCGTAGTCCCCGTTCACCTGTCCGCCCATCATGACGATTTTTTTCAGTTTTGAAAACGTTTCGCCGTCTTTGAGATACGCCGCCGCGACATTCGTCAGCGGAGCGAGGCACACCAGCGTCACTTCGCCCGGATTTTCCGCCGCCGCCCGCAAAAGGAACTCCACGCCTCCTCTCTTTACTTCATAGGAAGAAAATTCCTCCCGATACTGCGGAACGTTTACGCTTCCGTCCGCGTCTTTCACCGGCTCGGTTTCATAGGTGAGTTTACAGATTCCTCCGCTTAGCGCCTCGTCCTCGCCCGCGTAGACGGGAATATCCCTTCTCTTGTTTGCGGCGAGCAGCGCGGCGACGATTTTTCCTCTCTTGTACGCGTTGCGGAAAGCCGTCGTGACGCCGAGAATTTCAAGCTCGGGAGTGTTCAAAGCCAGCTGCAACGCAAAAGCGTCGTCGATATCGTCCCCGATATCCGTATCAATGATTATTTTCATAAAGACCGTCCAGATTAATTTCTCGCGATTTCTTCGGGGACTTGCAGATAGCGGCTGGTATCGCCGTATACGGAGGAAATCGTCAGATTTTTATACGCGGTGTTTTTCGGATCGTTGATGGGAGAAGCGTAAGCGATCCCCATCTTTTTCTTATGCGCCTGAAAGCACTCGTTTTTGAAAGCGATGTAGTCGTCCAGTCCCACGGACTCGCACCATACGAGCATCTTTCGGATCTCTTTTTCCACCGTTTCCGAAGAATCCGAGCCGATGATGCCCGTATATTTTTGAAACCACTTATTGCGAAGCGTCGCTTCTACCGTATACAATTCGGTATACCGCTTGTCGGAGGAATCCAACTCGAATTCGAAGCCCCGATAGCTGTACGCATAGGGAATGATCGCCGCTTTCGAGTTATACTTCACATAGTCGCGGTAATTGTTAAACTGCCCGCCCGAGGCGGAAGACAAATACATATACATGGGCTTATAAAAGAGAGTCATCTGATAAAACCCGTAGGAATTGACGTTGCCGCTGTTCCAGGCGGCTTTCGCGGCGGCGCTGTATTCTATCTGCCCGTATTTGTAGGTGTACGTCTTTCCGTTTGCCAAAGTTTCCGTAGCGCCCGGACGTTTCGCGTAGACAAAACTCCCCGCCTGCTCTTCCGTGTCCTCGATTCCGTAACAGACTAGCTCCTGCCCTTCGTCCGAATAGAGATAATCGAAAAGCTTTATGACTCTGTCGGGACGCTTGCAGTTCGCGGAGATCATCGTATACATATACGAATTTCCCGTTATCGCCAGCTGAGGCGTCGTTCCCGCGGAATTGGAAAAGATGATGGGAACGTATCTCGCTTCTTCCCCGATCGGATTTTTCCCGCTGATGTTCAGTTCCCAGTTTTTAAGCTGCGTCGCATAATTGACGGTGGAGCCGACGAACAAAGCGATGTCGCCGTTCTGTAAGTATTGTCCGACGGTGGAGGCGTTTGCCCCGAGGGAGCCTTCCGTCAAAAGATTCGCCCGATACAGCTCGTTCAGCCACGCCATCATCTCGACAAATTCGTCCTGCGCCTGCTGATAGACGTACTCGCCGTCCGCGTTCTCTTCCGGCACGGAAAAATACTCCATGAGCCAGCGCATCCCGAGGCTTCCGTGCGTTCGATCCTTTTCGAACGCGGAAATATTCACGGTGGGATTGCTGTTTGACAAATGATAAGTTTCCTTCACCCAAAGCAAAAAGTCGAGCATTCCCTGCGGCGTCGCCACCTCCGCCTCGTCGAAATCGGGATCCGCTTCCCGCCGGTACGCATGGTAGGCGTCGAGATAATCCTTTCTCGCAAGCGCCGCGCCGGTGGGCACCAGCGACCTGCCCGATTCGCCGTACGTTTCCACGTCCTTCGTCATATAAAAATTATTGGGTATCCCGTAGATGTATCCGTCGGAATATTCGTAATAGCTCACCATTTCCTCGTCTTCGCGCAGTCTTTTCAAAAGGGAAGGCGCCCAGCGCGACGCAAGCTCCTGTATGGGATAGCAGGTCTGTTCCTTGGCGAGTTCGTTTTTCAAAGTGGTGTTCGCTTTGATGCTGACGACGTCGGGCAGATTGTTGCCCGCTATTTTCGTCGCAATTTCCGTTCCGTCGCCCGACGTCGCTTTCTTGAAATTGATTTTTACGCCCGTTTTTTCGAGTATCCGTTTATAAATCATGCTGTTTTGATCGGGAAAAGCCGCCGCCGTATCGTCTACAAACCAATCGATCTCGATCACGTTGTCGTCATAGCTTTTCCACTGCGTCCAGCTGTCTATCTCGGGATTCACGTTTGCCGCGGGGTAATCGGGATATTCCAGCCCCTTCATGTTGAAGATGCCGTTTCCGCCGATAAAATACACGACGCTGCAAAGCCCCGTAAAAAAGATAAGGAGAGCAAGGACGAACGCCGTGACGTTGACCAGCTTGATTTTTTTTCTCTTTTCCATCCTCTTCACCTCATCCCTTCAAGGACCCGACGAGCACGCCCTTCGTAAAATGCTTCTGCACGGCGGGATACACGCATAAAATGGGAATCGTCGCAATGACGATGGCGGCGTAAGCCACCGTCTTTGTCGTAACCGTTTCATAGTCGCCCGAAATGCTCGCCGCGCTGTTTATGATCTGTTTCAGGTAATATTGAAGGGTGATCGTCGAACTGTCCGCGTCCGTATAGAGCATCGTGCCCATATAACTGTTCCAGTGATTGACGGCGAGCCAGAGTCCGACGGTCGCCAGCACCGCTTTCGAAAGAGGCATATAGATCGTCCACCAAATGGTGATTTCTCCCGCGCCCTCGATCTCCGCCGCCTCGCGCAGTCCGTCGGGGATTCCCCGAAAGAAATTGGAAATGACGATCATATTATAGACGGAAAACAGCGCGGGAACGATATACACCCAAAAGCTGTTGTAAAGCCCCAGCACGCGGATCAGAAGGTAAAAGGGAATCGTGCCGCCGCTGAAAAACATCGTAAAGATATAAAGATTCTGATAGAGCGCCTTACACCTCAAATGCGGGCTGCCCATAGCGTAGGCGACGAGGGAGGTGAAAAGCAGCCCCGACGCGACGCCCGCCGCCGTTCTCAGCGCAGAATTGCGAAACGCCGTCCAAAGAGTCGAATCCCCTATGATCGCCTTGAAATTGTCCAACGTAAACCCGCGTACGGCAAAGAATACGCCTCCGCTCATATAGGTCTGACCGTTGCTGAACGCGCCGATGACGACGTAATAAAAGGGATAGATCGTAACGACTCCGAACAAGGTCAGAAAAATCATGTTTATGTAATCAAACGCGGTATACTTTTTGATTTTTCTCATATGATTCCCCGTCCCGTCGTCTTTTTGCTGATAAAATTGCTCGTGAGGAGAAGAATGATGCTGACGAGCGATTCGAACAGCCCCACCGCCGTCGTATAGGAATATCTCCGCGCGGAAATGCCCGTCCTGTAAATGAATGTCGCCAAAACTTCGCTTCTCGTCAGATTCACCGCATTCTGCATCGAATCGAACTGTTCGAAAGAGTTGTTTAAAATCCTGCTGATATTGAGGAGGAGAAACACCGTGATCGTGGGCGCGATGGAAGGCAGCGTGATGTACACGGCGTTCGTAAAACGATTGGAGCCGTCGATCGCCGCCGCCTCGTAAAGCTCGTTAGAAATCCCCGCGATCGCCGCGAGATATACGATGGACCCCCAGCCCACTCCTTTGATCAGGGAGCCGACGATCATGATCGTCCAAAAATAATCCGCGCCGCCGAGATATACGGGGTTTTCTTTGGACGAAAGGCCCAAAATGTTGAGAATGGGATTGACAATGCCCGTGGTTTGATCGGTTAGGGACACGATCAGCCCGCCGAAGATCGCCCAGGAGATAAAGTGCGGAAAAGTAGCGACGATCTGCAATCCCTTTTTATAAGCGTTGTTTCTCACTTCGTTGATGAGCAGCGCAAAGATGATCGGCGCGGGGAAATTGATGAGCAGCATCAAAAGATTCAAGCCGAGCGTGTTCATCAGGACGTTTTTAAAATCCACGTCTTTCAAAAAGAGCGAAAATTGCTGAAATCCCACCCAATCGGAATCGAGAAACGCCTTCAAAATATTTCCCTTGTAATCGGCGTTTTTGAACGCAAGCCCTATCCCGACCAAGGGCAGGTAATGGAACACGAACAATTGCAGCAGGCCGATAGTGGCGATGAAAAAGATCGTCCAGTTGCGCTGCGTCCAGGGATGTTTTTTCGCCTTGGGCTTTTTGCGGAATGTTTGTTCCACAGAGGCCTTCGCCGTCCGCGTTTCGTCTGAAATCATATTTTTCAAAGAGCCGCCTCCTTTTGTCACAATAACTTGGCGATGACTTCGGCAAATCGATAGCCGAGCCGAAGCATCGAGAGGGAATCGAAATGATAGGGATCCGGCTTTTCCTCCGGCTCTTTGCCGTAGGAGAAGCCTTGCGTGGAGAGGAGATAATTGTCGTCCGACTTCTCCGCAAACCATGCCTTATGCTGATTGACGTATTCTCCGTACGCGCAATATTCGCCTTCGGAAATTTCCGCGTCGATAAACGCGATTTCGCCCCTTCCTTTATACGCCGAAAATTCCGAGCGGAAATCTCCCGCGAACGTTTGCAGATTCGGACCGTATTGACTCGCTTCGGAATAATACGCCGCGTCCTTTTCCCCCTGCATCCAGCAAAGGGCCTTTATCTCCACGGGGAGATCGGTTATCTCTTCCAATTTTGAGATTCCCGCTTTCACCACCGAGATAAACTTGTCGTAATAAACGGAGGTCGGATAATTTTTCATCGACGGCGAGGCGAAGTCGTTGAAGAGCGAAGCGCTGCCCCAGGCGCATTTGATGAGATACAGTTTTTCGTCGGGCTTTATTTCCGCCAGCTTCTCGGCGATCCCGATCTCCATTCCGAAGCGCTCCGCGGTATGCCCCTGACCGAGTTTTACGTTTACGAATTCGCCGCCCGAGGTATTGTCCCCGCCGTCTTTCCAACTGTATCCGTTCTCTTCCGCCGTATCGACGTTGTAATAGATCATCGCATTGCCGAAGCCCTCCTCGTACTTTCGGTAGGCTTCCTCGGAAACGTTGTTTTTCAGACATTTGGACCAAGTAAAACCCGACGCGTTAGACTGTCCCGAGATCACGATCACTTTTGCCGCACAAATTTTTTCCACCGAACTCGTTTCTTCTTTGGAGATGCTGTCGCCGCTCATATCTTTTCCTCCGCCGCACCCGCCCGAAAGTATCGTCGCCATAAGACATAACGCCGCTGTCGCGCGAAGCCGGATTTTTTTGTTTTTCATCCTCTTTGCCCCCTTTCCTTCGTCTGAATTTATTGTATCATACAAAAACGCGATTTTCAATATTAAAAACCGATATAAATTTTATGTTTTCCGTCTTTTTAAATTTTTTTCCTGATTTTTCCTCTTCGGTCCTTAAAAATAAATCTTCCGTTACGCAGCCCCATTTTTCACGATAAATTGAGCAATTTTGAAGTTTTATTTCCCCTTTTTATGAAAAAAACGACCTTTTCGTTCCGCATTTGTCTTTGGTTTTTCTTTTCCGTCCCCGCGGCGGCGACGGAATAAAAATTTCATTTTTTCCGTTTTCCCTCTTGACAAAGAACGAAGGGTCGGCTATAATAAAAATCGGAATTTCCCATATTTTTCATTTTTGGAGGGGGAGCGAAATGGTTAAATTCAAATATCTGTTTATCCGAAAATATAAGAGCGAAAAACTGCAAATTCGTCCGCACGTTCACGATTGCTACGAATTCGTATATTATTACAAAGCGCAGGGCGAAGGAATGTACGTGGAAAACACGAACGAAAATCCGCCCGTCACGGATAAAATCATCTGCTATCTGAACGGTCAGAATATGAGCGGCGCGAAATCCTTTCGCTTCACCGACGACAGCTACGCGATTTTCCGGCCGTATACCGTCCATGACGAACGCCATGAAAAACAGGCGGATCTCATCGCCTTCGGATTCTATCTGGACGATTCGTGCGGTCTGGACATAAAAAACAGCGCCCACAAGGACGCCAATGCCTCCATACTGCCCTATGTAAAGCAGATCCGCGACGAATACATGAATAAGTTTACCAATTACGAAAATATGATCTGCGCGCTCATCACGCAGCTGCTCACCCATATCTATCGCAAAGAAAACAAACAGATCAACAGCGACAACGAGATCGCGGTCATCAAAAACTATATCGACGAATACTACACGACGAATCTCTCCGTCGCTCGGCTCGCGGAGCTTTCCCATTATTCCGAAGATCATTTCTGCCTGAAATTCAAAGCCGCCTACCACGTTTCCCCCAAAACGTACATCCTTGAAAAGAGGATTACATTGGCAAAATATCTTCTGTCGGGCACCACCCTTCCGTTGCAGGAAGTCGCGCTTCAATGCGGCTACGAAGACTATACTCAATTTTCACAGATATTCAAAATCAAAGTGGGCGTTTCGCCGAAAAAATTTCAGATTTCCCGCATTGAAAAGTAACCGTATCCCCGCTCCTTTCGTTTTTCCGCGCGTTTGACAGAGCAGAGCGTCAAAAATCCCCTTTCCGCCGAGCCTTTATCGGCGGAATTTTTTTATCTTCTCCTTTTTGCGCGCCGGGAAATCGGGCGAAAAATCATTGTATATTATAAATTTTTTTCTTTCGCCGCACAATCGTTTCCGCCTTCTCGCCGTGTAAACTTTTTGTAAATTTATTTTCTTTTTCGCAAAACCTCTCGAAAAGGGCTTCTGTCACGGAAGTCGGCAGGACGTCCGTACTTGCAAAGAGGAATAAACCCGCCTTAAAAAACAGGTCTATTCCTCAAAAGTTTTTCTCTGTTTTAAAAGCGATTTCTTGTACGCTCCAAGTCGCTTTTTTGTCATTCCGATCTTGTTTCCGCTTTCGAGGAATCAACGCCCTATCTCTTCGCCTTGAATCCGTTTTTATAGGACTTCCACGAATGATTCCGGCTCTGCGCTCGCTATTTTATAAAGTCCGTAAAAGTCGCGCCGCTGCCCCCTGCCAGGCTCCGCATTCAACTATGCGCACTTTTGCATCTTGTCCGCGGCGCCGCGTAAATCGCTCTTCTCACCCATCTATTTTCCCCGTTTCTCCGACCACTTTCCTCGCCAATACGCCCCTCTCCTTCCCCCTATCTCTTCTATCGCCAATACGCCCCTCTTCTTTTCCTTATCTCTTCTTTTCCTTATCTCTTCTTTTCCTTATCTCTTCTATCGTCAATACGCCCCGCTCCTTTCCTCATCTCTTCTATCGCCGCAGGTATGCTCCCCGCGCCTGCGTTTCAAAAAAATCCTCCCTCCTATCCGTCCTTATCGTCAGACCGTTCGCCGCCCTTTAAACGCCCTTCCACGATTTCCCGCAATCTTCATCCGCCCGTTTCTTGAAGAAATTTTGCGTTTTCCGCTTACATGGCGATAAAAAACCCGCTTTTTACAGCGGGCGCATTTTATCTTTCTAGGATGCGGGAAAACTTCCTTCGTCGGAAAAACTGTTTTCGCCGTCGATGCACGTTGAAGGAATCCTAAGCGCTATCTTATAAATCCGCCTGCTTCCACGGTGCGCTCCTCTTCTTGTCCTATCCGGCGGCAAACGGTTTCCGTTCGCCCTGCGAATATGGACGTCGCGACGCGGCAGACCGTCCCACGCCGCCCAAGGCATGGAGAAGAGAAGCGGCGAAAATCGCGCAAAGAACTCCCCGCGGCACTTTGCGGTATACTTTTTATTCTTCTTTTTCCGAAGAATCCCCCCGCGTCAGAGCAAGTACGCTCACCCGTAGGTCGGTAGCGCCGTAAGGCTGCAATTTCAAAGCCACGTTTTTCCCCCGCCTCTTATTTCCGGGGATTCTCGCCGCCACAAAATCGTATCCCGGCTCGAATTTCCACTCCACGGGCGCAAGCTCCGCTTTGATTTTGAGCGGAGGGCGTTCGCGGTCGAAAGGCAGCTCATATTCGCACTCCTCCGCCTCGAACGAATCGGAGGCAAACGCGTACCGCCATTCCCCCGCGGGGGACAACGAATAGTCGCAATAGGGAAACTTGCGTTCCACGCCGTCCGCCGTATATTCCCGCATTTCCCGCTTCGCCGCTACGGGGAGGGCAAACAGCAGAGCGCCGTATTTAAGGCAATAGCCGCCTTCCGGGCTCTTTTCCAGACGCGGCTCGGACAAAAAGGACACTTCGACGGATTTTCCCGCTTCGAGCGTAAGCTCCATCCACCCCTTTTCCTGCCGATATGCGGCTTTGCAGGCGGGCTTTGCCCATGCGGGAATGCGCACGAGCACGTCCGTCCGCCTGTCCGCCGTCAGCGTAAAACGGCTGCGGAAAGGATATTCGGAGTCGCACACGAGCGTCGTGTCTTTGCCGTGTACGCTCGTCTTTATCCGCGCGGGAACGGGAGAAAGCACCGCGATCCTTTCGCCTTTTTTCCTATACGCGGACAGAGCGAACTTCGGCCACCCCTGCCCGAAATTTGCGGTGCAGCAGCCGAAATTCGGCTCTAAGCCGAATAGATTGGATTCGGGACCGTTCGTGCGGAAGATCTGTTTTTCGAAACGGACGCAGGCGATCTGATTGACCTGCTGATCGTATTGATGCGTCCACATATCCGCGGAAATCGCCGCAGGGAGGGCGTTGAACGCCAACGATTCCAGCCTGTCCCCCCATTTTCCTTCCCCCGTAAGGGCGGCGAGCCATTCGTAGCTATACATGGCCTCCACGACGCCGCACAGCTCGGAGCCCTGCACGGCGCTGTTTCCCGACAGGCACTCGTCGCCCGTGAAATGTCCGTAAGCGGTGCCGTGAAAGCGGTCGAGCGTTTCCAACATCTCTTCCGCCAGTCCCGCGCTTTTCTCTCCCGTAAGCTCGCAGAATAAAGCGTCGCTTTTCAGCGCCATGGCGATATTGACGACGTGCGTTTCGTAAGTCCACTCGTTCCTCGCCTCTTTCCACAGCCCGATCGCCTCTTTAAAGTCTATCCCCTGCGCTTTCAAGCGTCGGGCGAGCCGTATCAGCCATTCTTCCCGTCCGCGCTTATACAGCCAGAGAACGGAAACGAGGCATTCGTACCATCTCGACGCGGCCCAATTTGACAGCGTGCGCCCGGAAAGCAATTTGTCGATAAAGACAAGCCCGCGGCGAACGGCGTTTTCGATGCGGGAATCCCCTGAACAGTCGGCATATACGGTCAAAACCTTCAAGAGCAGAAACTGCGACCAGATATCCTCGTTTTTTTCGTCCGTATCGTTTTTCGGGCGAAAGCGCCCCTCTTCGTCCTGTCCTTCCAAAATACAAGTTATGTAGTTTCGGGCGCGCGCCTTTTTGTCCTCGTCGCCCAAAAGATAGGCGAGCGGAATGAACCCGTCGAGGAAATAGGGCAGTCGTTCCCAGCCCTCCCTATCGCCGCCGAGCCATTTGCTCTCGCGGATATCGGGCCAGATTTTGTCTAAATTCCCGCTGAGTCCCTCCGCCTGCGTTTCCAGCTGTTTTCTCAGCCAGCCTGTCGGAAGGATCTCTTTCGGCAGCAAAGCTTCCAATACCATACTTCTATCTCCTTTTTTTTTCGTATAATCATTATAAACGTTTTTCTTTCGCTTTTCAATATCAAAAGGAATCGAAAATATTGCAAAAATCACAATTATATGTTATCATAGAAAAAACGGGAGAAAAAAAATGCTGAAATTGAGTTTTGACGAACTGCCCCACTATCTCTTTTCCGATAACCGCCAGTTTCTGCCCGGAGAACGGCATATAGACAGACTTTGCGGCGAAGACGTCCTTTTGCTCGTGCGAAAAGGCGTCCTGCGCTTTCACGAAGACGGCGTTTTGGCGGAGCTGCACGCGGGAGAATATTATATCCAACGGGCGGGACTGTATCAACAGGGATTGCTGCCCAGCGACGCGCCGAATTATTTTTTTGTGCATTTTCACGGCGTTTTTAAAGAAAACGGCAGACTTCCTCTCCGAGGCTCCTTCAACAACGAATCCGCGCGGCCCATCCTGCAAGCCCTGAAACTTTTGGGAATCGAATCCCCCAGACTCGAATACGAAAAAAATTTTTATGCGCTTTTGTCCCTCCTCTCCAAACAACAGCACGACGAAACGACGGCGGAAAATATCCGTTCCTATCTTCTGACGAACTTTGAAAAGCAGATCACGTTAGACGACGTGCGCAAGGAAGTATTCCTTTCAAAAAACCAAATCATCAACGTGTTCCGCGCCGCTTACGGAAAAACGCCCCATCGTTATCTTCTCGACTATCGCCTCGACAAGGCCTGCGAGTTTCTGCTTTCCACCGCGCGCCCCGTCGCCGTCATCGCCTATGCCGTGGGTTTTGAGGAATATTCCGTCTTTTATCGCGCGTTCGTGGCAAAATACGGCATTTCCCCCGCCGATTACAGGCATATACGCTCCCGCGCCATCCGCCCCGACGGCAAGATCGACGAAGATGTCCAAAAAGGAATACCTTTCCCCCGACAGTAAAACGCTTCTGTTTTCCGTGTTTTTTCTAAAAATCTTTTTATTTTTTATAAAGCTCACAGGAAATATGCAAGGAGCCCCCCTTACTTCAAGGGCTTTCCGGACAAAATCTTTCCTTTCTCATACATAATAGATAAAGAAATATTAGCGAATTTCTGTAAGGGCATGAGCTAAACAGCGCTCTTTGCTCGGCAATTATACTATCGTTACGCGCACAATTTTCGTAAACCCTATAAAATCAGCGCTGTCCGCGCGGCGAGGATCCGCTTATCTATTTTCTCTTCTGTCGTTACGAAGCCCCCTGACGAGCGCCGCGATTAATTTTTATATCGTTTAAATCGCCTATGTCCTGTTCATATTATATTTGCAACGCTTCCGCTTCTTTTGTTCCCTTCCTTTTACAGGAGAGTTTTCTTGTAACAACCAAAAAGGCAGATCTTTCAAAAGACCTGCCTTTTCTCCTATCTATCTGTTCCCAAACTTTTTATTCCGCGGCGGAGAGTTTCGTTTACTCCCCCTGCTCCCGCTATATTCTCCGTTCGCCTTCCCTATTTAGCGTTTCCCTCCGTATGCCTCCTTAGTGACAACGCTTATTTCGTTTATTTCAGACCGATCAATCCGCAAACGTACTTTTAAGCGGTCCGTTTCTATCATTGCAAAGTTTTATAACTCGGCCGTTGCGTCATGGAATCCATTGCGAAAGCTATTTTTCGAAGCCGTTAAGAAAAAACCGCCTGTCTTTTCTCGTTCCTTCCGTCGATTCTTTACAGCGTTTTTTCCTTTTATTTTCCGAACGGAAAGGACAAAATGTGTTTATCCCCTGTCTTTTTGCCCCGCTTTCCGCCGTCCTCGCCGCCGTCGGGAGAAACTCCGCCGTTGAGTCCGGAAAGCAGAGCGAGGTACTTTTCGTATTCCGAATCGACGCCCAGATAGACGATTTCTTCGAGGTCGAGCCGGGTATATCCGTCCGCTTTTCCGTCCTCGTCCAAAAGCCTCATTTCGAGGATGTTCCAATCCCTGCCCACTGCGTAGCCGCTGATTTTATCCAGCGTTTCGAAACCGATCTCCATCGTGCAGAGCCGCTTGCTCTTGATGACGAAATCGATAAAATTTTCCAGCACGTTTTTCGGGGATACTTTTAAAGCGGGAATTTCCTCCCCGTAGTGGCGGTATACCTTGACGAGATTAAAAAGGTATTTTGTTCCCGCGTCCACTTTGAGTATTTCCTCGATGCGGATGCAATGAAAGCCGTCGAACCTCCCCGCGGGAGAGATGAACTCCATCAGTACGAACTCGTCGTCGGCCTCGTGCACGAATCCCGCGCAGAATCCGCCCGAGCTCTTGTAATAGACGGCGACGGGCGTGCCCGTGCCCTTCAAACGTTTTAAAATTTCCGTCATGTTCTTTCTCCTTTATCCTGTCTTTAAAGGAATTTTTCCTGTTTTTAATTCGCCTTATTTTAATTATAGCACGGAATGATTTTTTGTCAAGGCGGCGCGGGGCATTTTGCAACTCTTTTCCGACAATCGCATAAAATCGGGGTATTTTGGTGAAATTTTCCGTTTTTCTATTGCAAAGTTCCAAAAATGTGTTATACTGAATTTATACCAAAAAATCAAGGGAGGCGTTTTTATGTCCGAAAGAATTTATTACGGCGGGGAAATCCTGACGATGGAATCCGAGCTTTACGCGGATTATCTGATTGCCGAAAACGGGAGGATCAAAGGGACGGGGAAGGGCGCTCCGCCCGCCTCCCTCTCGGGAAGCGCCGAAAAAATAGATTTGAAGGGCAGGACCCTCCTGCCCGCCTTTCTCGATCCCCACAGCCATCTTTCCGCCTGCGCAAACCGTTTTTTACAGCTTTCGCTCTCGGGTTGTAAAACGGTCGGAGAAATTTTAAAAGCGATCGAAACTTTCATCGCGGAAAACGCCGTTCCCGCGGGCGAATGGGTGCTCGCCAGCGATTACGATCACGCCTTCGTAAAAGGAAACCGCCTCACCGCAGCCCCGCTCGACAAGGCATCTGCGAAAAATCCGCTCGTCGTGCAGTATACCTCGGGACATATGGGAATTTTCAACTCCTCCGCCCTGAAAATTTTGGGAGTGAACGCGGACACGCCCCCCATGGAAGGCGGAGTCATCGAAAAGGGAACGGACGGCGCCCCCACGGGATATATGGAAGAAGCCGACTTTGTTTCCCGCCTGCAACAGGTGCCCATGCCCGGCGCGGACAAACTGCTCGACGCCTTTGAAAAGGCGCAGGAGATGTATTTTTCCCACGGCATCGTCACCGTTCAGGAGGGACTGGCGGTCAAGGAACTTCTGCCGCTTTATCAGGCGCTGACGCAAGGCAACCGCCTGCGCGCGGACGTGGTCGCCTATCCCGCGTTACAGGACTTTAAAGCGTACGAAACCGCCTTTCCCGCCAGCCTGAAAGCCTATGACAAAAACTTCAAAATCGGCGGCGTCAAACTCATTTCCGACGGATCGCCGCAGGGCAGAACGGCTTGGATGCGCACCCCTTATCTCAATGAAAACGGCGCGCCCGAAAAGGACGGCTACTGCGGCTATCCTTCCATTTCCGAAAGCGAACTTGTGGAAAACGTGCGCTTTTCCAAAGAGCGCGGCTTACAGCTTCTCGTGCACTGCAACGGCGATATGGCGGCGGAAAAATTCATTCGGGCGCAGCTTGCCTGCGGAGATCCCGCCACCCGTCCCGTGATGATACACGCGCAGCTTTTGGGCGTCGATCAGCTGGACGATTTGAAACGCGCGGGGATCTTGCCCTCCTTTTTCGTCGCCCACGTACTGTATTGGGGGGACGTGCACGTCAAAAATTTCGGTTTCGAACGCGCCTCGGCCATCAGTCCGCTCCGTTCCGCGCTGAAAAAAGGAATCCGCTTCACCCTTCACCAGGACGCGCCCGTCGTTTCGCCCGATATGTTAGAAACGATTTGGTGCGCGGCGGAGCGGCGGACGAAGAGCGGAAAGATCCTCGGCGAAAATGAACGCATCGGCGTCCTGCCCGCCTTGCGCGCCGTGACCGAAAACGCCGCGTATCAGTATTTCGAGGAAAATACGACGGGAACGCTCGCGGCGGGAAAACGGGAAAATCTCGTTCTTCTCTCCGGGAATCCGCTTCGCACGCCCGCGGAAAAACTCCGCGATATCGTTGTGGAACGGACGATAAAAGACGGCGAAACGGTGTTTCGCCGCTGACAGTTAAGACTCGCGCCCCGCATAACTCCCCCTATCTCCCCGCTCCGTATATCTCCCCCTATCTCCCCGCATGGGCGCACAAAAGGCGGCTTTTCGCCCCTTTCCGATCTTTTTTCCTTTTCCTTTCCCGATTCCCATTCTCTGTTGCCGCCGCGCCCCGCCGCCCTCCTGCGCCGGGGCGTTTTTCTTTATCGCAAAATTCCTTTTCTTTTCCGACGGACGAAGCCACGACTTTTTTCGCAAGACATTTTTTCCGCGCTCCCTTTTGTCTTTTTTACTTTCGGGAAACCGAACGCCTCCGTCCGTGATCGCATACCTGTCCCCTCCTTTTCGCATGAAAAAAGACGCAAGGAAGCCCCTGCGCCTTTCTCCATAATCTTTCAATAAGAGGAAATGTGGTGTAAGCGATGTTAAATTGCCGCGATTTTCAGGCGCGGTAGACGATCTTTCCGTCCCGAACGGTATACAAGACGTCGAACTTATCGTCGAGCACGACGAAATCCGCCCGTTTGCCGACGCGGATACTGCCCGCCTCCCCGTCGATGCCCAGCGATCTCGCGGGATTGATGGTGGCGTAATCCACCGCCTGCAACAGAGGCACGCCCGCCTTTTCGACGAGATTCTGCACGGCGCGGTTCATACGCAGGACGCTCCCCGCCAAAGTGCCGTCTTTCAGCCGCGCCTCGCCGTTTTTGACGATGACGACCTGACCTCCCAGCTCGCTTTCGCCGTCCGCAAGCCCTTTCGCGCGTATGGCGTCCGTGATCAGCGTCAGCTTCTCCTTGGGTTTGCATTTGACGAGCAACTGAATGGCGGGCACGGAAACGTGAATGGTGTCCGCGATGAGTTCCGCGTTGAGTTCGTCGTACAAGAGCGCGCTCCCGACGGTGCCGATCTCCCGATGGTGCAGAGGGCTTTGCGCGTTGTAGGCGTGCGTGACGTTTTTAGCGCCCGCTTTCACGGCGTTTTGTATATCGGCGCATTTCGCGCCCGTATGCCCGATCGACGGCACGACGCCGAGCTCCTTTAAATGCGCGACGAGCTGCCGCGCGCCCTCTTCCTCGGGAGCGAGCGTCACGATCTTAATGGCGTTGCCGCTTGCGGCGTTATATTCGTCGAATACGTCTATATTCGGCTTCACGATGTATTCCAGCGGCTGCGCGCCCTTGTGAGCGGCGGCGATAAAGGGACCTTCCAAATGGACGCCGAGAAGCCTCGCGCCCGTTTCAGGAGCCGCTTCGCGGTACTCCTTCACCGCCTTCATCGCGGCGAGGATATTTTCCCGGCTCTGCGTCATCGTCGTGGCGAGGAACGTCGTCGTGCCCTCGCCCGCGATGGTATCCGCAATCGTTTTGAGCGCGGACAGGGTGCCGTCCATGGCGTCCGCGCCGCCCGCGCCGTGGATGTGTTCGTCGATGAATCCGGGAAAGACCGTCGCGTTTTCGGGAATCGAAATGACGTCCGCGCTTTCCGCGTTGCCGCCGATACTTTGGATCTTCCCGTCGAAGATAAGATTGTACCTTTTTATTCCCTCGCCCTCGACGTATACGAGGGCGTTTTTAAAAGCCTTCATTTTTGCCTCCTCGGGGGCGCCTCCGCCCCTCGATAAAAAACTTTTTAAGCAGCGCCCGCCTTTTTTGACTCCTAAAAGGCGCTTATAGCAAACTCGCCGCCGCCTCGTCGCAGACGAGCGTACAGTCGGGATGCAGCTGCAAAACGCTGGCGGGCACGTTTTCCGTCACTTCGCCCTTAACCAGTCCGTAAACGGCTTTCGCCTTGTTCGCGCCGTTCGCCAAAATCAGAATCTTTTTCGCGTTCATGATATTTTTCAGTCCCATCGTAAACGCCTGACGGGGCACTTCGTCGATGCTCCTGAACATTCTCGAATTGTCCCTAATGGTGCTCTCCGCGAGATCCACGATATGCGTGACGCTCCCGAACGGCGTCCCCGGCTCGTTGAAGGCGATGTGCCCGTTAGAGCCGATGCCGAGCACCTGAATGTCCTGCTGCGTCTTTTCGAGGAGCTTATTATAGCGCTCGCACTCCGCCTGCCGGTCCGCCGCCTTTCCGTTTTCGATATTCGTGTTTTCGAGGTCGATATCGAGATGATCGAAAAGGTTGCGGCGCATGAAATAGACGTAACTTTGATCGCTGGAAACGTCCAGCCCCGCGTATTCGTCGAGATTGACGGTATGGATTTGCCGATAGCTCGTGCCGTTTTTCTCGTGGTCCTCGATCATGTTTTTATAAAGTCCGAGGGGCGTCGACCCCGTTGCCAGCCCCAGAACGGCGCGGGGATTGGTTTTCACCACTTCCGCCATCACCTCGAAGGCCTTTTTGCTCATTTCCTCATAGTCTTTTGCGATAATTACTTTCATATCTTCCGATTTACCTCCTGCCTTATAAACCAAATTTTTCAAATCCGTTCCGCCGTTCCGCGTCCCCAAAAGACGTTGCGCCTCAGGGCGTTCAGGAAAAAGCGAAGCGAGAGCGCCCGAGAATTTTCTTTTCCGTCCGCGCTTTTAAGAACACCCGCTCTAAGAACACCTGCGAAAAAACGCCGCTCGCCCTTCCTCCTCGTCTATATTTTTTTGCGCACGCCGACGAGTGGGCGGCGCTCACACGTTCGCGGGCAACGACGCCGCCGCGATGCTCTGCCCTACCCGCCTGTTCTTTTCGTCGGGGAGGGAAATATCGAGGTCCTTGAATTGGGGATATTCTTCCGCGAGCACTTTCTTGCAGGTATCGAGAAGGATATTGCCCCCCTTGCCGCCCGTCACGCGCCCTAAAAGAAGCACGTGCTTGATGTCGTAGAATTTCGCGTAGAAGGGAAGGGCGTAGGCGAGATAGACGCCGATATCCTCGTAGATCTGCCGCGCTAACGGATTATCCTTTTCCATCAGCGCCTGAATCTCTTTGAGCTTCTCCGCGGGCGTCGCGCCCTCTTTAAAGGAATATCCGCCCGCCTCCGCCAGTTTGATGACCGCGTCCTGCGAGAAATATTTGCAGCCCACGCCCGTATCCCCGCTCCATTCGTCCGCCATGGCATTCTCGTTGAAATCCACGGGCACGAAGGCAAGTTCGGAGAGCCAGCCGTTGATGCCGCCGTCCCTGTTTATGTAGCCGACCGCCTCGCTCGTTCCCATGGCGATGCCGAGAACGCGGGTGTCGTTTAAATCGATGCTACCCGCAAGCGCGGTGACGTCGCCGTCGTTAGCGACTTCGAGGGGCACGTTCCCCATTTCTTTGGCGATGTCGATATACATATTTTTGACGAAATCGCCGTACTTTTTCTTGTCCACCTTGATGAAAAGGGAGGCGACCATGATCTTGTTGTCCACATACACGCCCGCGGACGACACGCCGATGGCGTCCACGCGGGGCATCTTGGACGCCGCCGTCTTCATCGCCGTCAGAATCTCGTTGTAGTGATAGTGCGGATCCTCGGTGGTCTTGGGATGCCAGACGACTTCCTCGCTGTACACCACTTCGCCGTCGATGACCGCGCTCACCTTCCTGTCGCTCCCGCCCGCGTCGAAACCGATGCGGCAGCCCTTCAAATAGCCGCCCACCTTCACGGAACAGTTCTTTTGTTCGGGGACCTGCCCCGCTTCCAGCCATTCCACCTCAAAAGGCTTTTCATAGACGCCGCTCATGAAATCGGCGTCGAAGGCGCGCGCGCCTTCGGGCGTATAGGCGTCCTTTAAACGTTCGTATATCCTGCGGCTGCCCGCGACGTAAATTTTATAGCCGCCCACCACCCATAAAACGGTCTTTATGAGCCGTTCCGCAACGCGGTAGTTGAGTTCGTCGTCCACTCCGTCCCGAAAGGCGGTGTATCGATACACGTAATTGTAGCCGCCGTTTCTCTCCGCTACAAGAGCGATCTCCGCCCTCTTTTCGGGCGAAACCGCGTTCACTTTTTCCTCAAAGGCTTCCAGCGCCTTGATCATGGGATAAAAATCTTTGTCCAGCACAGGCTTTCTCATGCCCTCGCCTCCCTCGTTTTTGTCTT
Source organism: uncultured Eubacteriales bacterium (assembly GCA_905209085.1). GTDB lineage: Bacteria > Bacillota > Clostridia > Christensenellales > Borkfalkiaceae > Scatosoma. Next base: position 32,904 of record CAJLRM010000006.1, on the reverse strand, counting down.
TATTATACTACTTTTTTTGAAGATAACAATGGAAAATGTTTCTCTGTTTTTATAAAATATTTCTCAAAAGACAGCCGTGAAATATTTTACAAACGAAAAGATCTCTGCTATAATAAAGGCATGGAAAAACAGGGAAAGACAAAGCAATTTTATATGCACAAAATCGCCAATCTCCTGAACGTGCAGAAAATCGTGACGATACACTATCAGGAACTCGACAAGACGTACGCGTCCGAGGAGGAAACGCACGATTTTTGGGAACTGATCTACGCGGACAAGGAAAACGTTTCCATCGTCAAAGAAGGCGAGCGGGTGCCTTTGAAGCAGGGGGAGATGATCTTCATCAAGCCGAATCAGCGCCATTTCGTCGAAAGCTGCGGCAAAGAGCCGAATATCTTTATCATCTCCTTCGAGTGCCGTTCGGAAAGCATGAAATTTTTTTTCGACAAGAAATATTCGGTGCCCGATAACTATCGCTATCTCTTGCAGAACATCATGTCGGAAGCGACGGAAACCTTCGTGATTCCCGATTTCGATCCGCATCTCAAAAAGCTGGAACTGCGGGAGAATCCCAATCTCGGGGGGGAACAGGTCCTCAAAAACTCGCTCGAATTGCTGCTGGTGTATATGCTGCGCACGGCGACGGGGCAGAGCGCGCCTCAGGAATTTTTTATTTCCAAAATCAGTTCCTCCTCCGATTTACAGGACGAAATCGTGCGCATTCTCTCCTCAAAACTCTACGACAGTTTCGAGCTGGACGATCTTTGCGCCGCCCTCCATTACGGAAAGACCTACCTTTGCACATTCTTTCGGGAAAAGACGGGCATGAGCATCTATCAGACCTATCTGAAACTCAAAATCGACGAATCGAAAAAACTCATCCGACAAAAATATTCTTTTTCGGAGATCGCGGGAAAATTGTGTTTCGATTCCCTCTCCCATTTCAATTACGTCTTTAAAAAATACGTGGGCATGACGCCGGGAGAATACAAGTCGAGCATCAAATAGTTTCTCCCTTCCCCTCAAAAGCGCGCCTTTTCGCGAACGCCCGAAAAGCCGCTCGTAGGCGCCTCCCGATTTCCCACCGAAAAAACAGAGCTCTTTGCTTCAAGCCGCGGGACAATTCCCAAACACTCCTGCGCCGCCGCCCTTTGCAGGGGGAGGAAACGCTGCCATTCGCCCAATACTCCTTAGAGCGGGCTATTTTCCCGGCTTCCCAATCTTCTTTCCTCTTTCTCCTTTCGGATTTCCTTCGCATTTGAATCTCCTCTTTTTGATTTCTTCTTATGGAATTTTCCGCGCTCGATTTTATTGTACCCAAAGAGGAACTATCCTTCAAAAATGACAGTTTCGCCCTTGTTGTCCCCCCGATTTGACGCGGGGGATATACCGTTAAACTCCCGCCGCTTGCGCGGGAGTTTTATTCATAGACCGAAACAGACGGCGAAAAAACGCCTGAATCCTTCAAAGGCGTCCCCCGCCGCCCGCTCGCCCGAATCGTAATAATAGGCGCCCGTTCTTTCGTCCACGGATAAACGGTCCAGGGGAAATCCCTCCTCGCGCTTTCGATGAGGTACGGACGCGAGAAAAAAGGATTCCCCGCAGAGAGAGTCGTCCTCACATTCAAAGCGCCTGCCGTCTTTTAAAAACAGACTGACGGCATTTTTATATCTCGCCCGTAAAAGCCCCCTCTCTCCCCCGTATTTCTCGGCGAGCGACGCATAATATCTCGTCATCTCTTCGTCGGAGAGCTTTTTTCCGAAGGGACGGCGCACGTGTACGCCCGGTTGCAGAGAGGGAGAAAGGTCTTCAAAATACAATCCCGAATCGCAGGAAAAGACGAAAACGCGGTAAACACGAAAATACAGACTCGCTTTTTCCCGCGCGTTTTCGAGCGGGGAGCGCCCGACCTCCGCCGCCTCGGGCGGGGGAAAAGGCATATCCCGCAACGACAAAAGCTTTATCGGCAAGGGCGCGAGGCACTCTCTCATATATTCGAATTTCGCGGGATTGCCCGTTCCGTATAAAAGCTCCTCCATGGTTTCCTCCTTTGCATTCTGCGCGCCTTTTGTCTTGCGCGCGTTCCTTTTCGCTTCGCGCCTATTCTTTCTCCGCCCGCGCCCTTTGTCCTCTCGTTCGCCTTCCCTGCGCCCCGCCGCTTTCCGCTTCCCCTCGGCTCGTTTTTTCCCGACTGCGCCCTTTGTCCTCTCGTTTGTATTTTTTTCTCTCCGTCCTGTTTTTATCTGTCCCCGAATTGGAATGTCTTTCCAAAACCCGTTTAAACGCATTCTTTGCGAGGCTGTCTAGCCGAACGGCGCGCGGACGAGTCTTTCCTCGTCCTACAATTTTGAAGCGTTTTTAGACGCGTTTAAACGTTTGTTCGGAATTTTATCGTCATTATTGCCAAAGAGCGGGAAAACGGAAACTGAAAGAGCCTTAAAAGCGTTTAACCGTTCACGGGCGTCAGGATGTCGAAAACAAAGGGAAAACTCTGTGCGGTCTTGTCGGCGAAATTCATGTCGTATCCCGTTCCGTCGCAATAGAAGAAACCTTTTTTCAGCTCGGCGCGCAAATAGCACATTCCCTCGTCGTTCTCGTCGTTGTGGCGGAAGTACCAGGGCGCGAACGCCCGCACGAGCTTGGCTCGGATGCCCGCGTTTTCCGGCTTTAACGGATGACCGACGCTCTTTGCCTCCCCGTAAAAACGGAAGCATTGCGCGCAGAAGCTCACGGCGGGGTTTTCCGCGATCTGCCGGGCTTTGGCGGAGTTTTCGTGCGTCACTATGTAAAAGGAGCCGTCGTCGTAAAAGACGTCCACCATTCTCACGTCGGGCGCCCCCGCGGCCGCCGTCGCCAAAGCGAAAGCGCAATCCTTTGCAAACAGCTTTTCCATGACCTGTAAGCCTTCTTCGTAAACGTTCATCCTCTATCTCCTCTTTTCTTTGCATCCCCGGCGGGCAGAGCGTTCTTTATTTTTTTGTCTTTCTCCCCGTTTACGGACGGAGCTTCGGGCGGTATCTCGTTCCGTAGCAAAGGCGCGCACGCGCCGTCATCTCTTTGATAAAATCCGTCTTTGCCGCCGTATATCCGTCCCTGTTCCGCTCGAATTTTTCTTTCAGTTCCCTTTTTAAGAGGGCGTACTTCGCCGCGACGGAGGGATTTTCGCGCAGATAATCGCGAAAATACAGTTCGTCCCAATCCCCCGCGCGCCGCACGTGCAGATGAAATACCTTTTCCGCAAATCCGTCGGGCGTATAGCCCTTGTTGAAGGAAAGCTTCCACGGATCTTCCGACTCCGACATCAAGGTCCATTCCCCTTTCAAAGCGCGCGCCGCTTTTTCGGCGTCCGCACGGGGCGTCAACTCCAATAAAATATCCACCGTCGGCTTGGACAAAAGCCCCTCGACGGCCGTGCTGCCGATATGGCTGACGCGAAAGACATCGCCTACCGTTGCGAGAATCTTTCGCGCTTCCTCTTCGTACCAAACGGGATAGAGCGGATTATATTCTTTGAGAAGAATCGGGAACAGCGTCCAAAGCTCCTCTAACGTCATTTCGTCGAGCGTCTTTTTCATTTCGTTTTTCTCCCCTTTCATTATACCCCTTTTCCCCGCAAAGTCAAGCGAAAGAAGGGCGCGCCGCGTTTGCCTTTTTCCCGCTCTCCTTCCACAGAAGAGCCGCCGCGAAAGTTTCCGCGGCGGCTTTTATTGCAATCGTTATTTTTATCCCCGCTTTTTCCTGACGAGAATGCCGGCGAGCGCCGCAAAGGCGAGGACGGCGGGAAATACTGCCGTACCTTTACAGCCGCCGCAGCCGCTTGCGCCCGAGGAAGAGTCCGCCCCGCCCGAAGAGGACGCTTGGAGCGAGTCCGAAGCGGACTGCGCATCCGACGAACTTTGTTCCGACGAGGAAGCGGAGGCTGAGTCGGATGCGGAAGAATGGACGGGCGGTTCGTCCGAGTCGTCCTTTTCCAAACGGAAACTCTGCGTATAGATCAGATTGTTTCCCTGCCGATAAGAGGCAATCACCTCGTAATACTCCCCTTTGTCGATACATTGGAACACGGAGCCATAGACGGTCTTTTCCTCGCCCGTATAGAGGGTCGCCTTCAAATCCACGGCGTCCCCCGCTTTCAGATCCCTCGCTTTGTCGGCGATTCCCTCCACGAACATCGCCGCCGTCTTATACGAATCGCCCGCATTATTGGTGAGGCCGACGTAGCCGAGATTCTGCGCGCTCATCAGCGAGGCGGAGTTGTCGTACGTCCAATACCAGCCGATGATGCCGCGGTCGCGCAGATAGGATTCGTTGAACGCCGCGGTCGCGTTGCCGAGAGAGGTGTCCACGCCCGTATTGTAAAGCCCCATCCAATAAAGCACCGCCGCAAAACTGCCCGCCGTCGCGGTGTTGAGGTTTGCCGTGGGCACTTCGGGAAGCGCCGTCTTCATCCTGCCGAGAATGGCGGTATTAAAGGAAATGACCACCGTCTGTTCCCAGAAATCGTATTTTTCGAGCTTCTCTTTGAGAATATCCACGATTTCGTTCCTGCCCGATTTTATCTCGAACACCAAAATGACGTCCGACTGTTTGAGTACGGCGATGATGTCGTCGAGGGTGGGAATCTCCTCCGCGTCGAATTGGTCGAGCTTGTATTGACGGAGCTGGGAAAGGCTCATGCTTTCGATGCTGCCCGTGCCGTTCGTCGTCCTGTCGATGGTGTTGTCGTGCATGAGGACGATATGATTATCCGTCGTCAGATACCCGTCCAATTCCACGTGCGTGGCGCCCGCCGCGATCGCGGCTTTTACCCCGCTGACCGAGTTTTCGTTGTACAGTTTGGGAAGTCCCCTGTGCGCCGCGTTGAAGGGCATTCTCGAAAGCCCGTTCTTCGCGTAAGTTTCCAAGACGTCGTACGCCGCCGAGAAGTCGGAAACGATGACGCCGTAAGCGCCGCTGTTCACGCAGTCGTAAAGTCCCAGTCCCGCCGTATCGTCCGCCGTCACCCACACAGTCTTGAAACGAGCCTGAATGTAGCGCACGTTCTCCTGCGTCGCCATGCTCTGCGGGATCACGGCGACGTTCGCGTAGCTCATGTTCGTCGTCTTTACGATCTCGTAAAGATTTGTGCCCGCGGCGTAAGAAACGATGCCGCGTATCTTGCCGTTCGCTTCCTTGACCTTCTTCACGAGCGAGGGATTCTCCGACATGACCGCCAAATCGAGTATATCCGCCTCCTCCTCAAAATATTTCAAAGCGGCGTCCGCCGCCCCTTCGTCCGCGAGATGGAGAACGGGGAGGATCCTTCCCCGCAAAACATCGGTATAGATATTCGTAAAGCTGTCCAGCACCGTGCCGTCCGCGGCGACGATATTATAATCCTTATCGAAGCGGAGAATGGCGTTGGAAGGTCTTTCCCCGTTCGCTTTTAAAGAGTCGAGCGCCGCTTTGTCCTTCACGTCGAAAACGACGGTGGGGGCGTTGGTCGGCGCGGATTCGGCGCGGTAGGTTTCCACCAAGGCGTCGTCGGCCTCCGCAATCTTGGCGGGCGTGCCGCTGACGCTGTAATTTTTGACGCTGAGCGTCGCGCGGTTGAGAAGGAGCGCGAAGCCGCCCGCTTTTAGGGTGCCCCCCAGCGTATCGTCCTTCGTCTTGACGTCCCACTCCTTGATCAGAACGCCGTCCATATAATGCCTCGCCGTCGTGCCCGCCATTTCGATTTTCATCGTATGATACAGACCGTCGCTCAGCGCGTTCCCCCTGTCCTTCTCATCGTCGCTGAAACCGCGGGAAGCGTCTACCGCCGAGGACGCCGTTTGCCCGTTGTAGCGATAGTTCATCAAATATCCGACCAGGTTGCTGCCCACCTTTTGGGTATGGTACATAACGCCGAACCATCTCGACGTGTCGAAGGGATCGGTCATTTTCACCGTGATCTCAAACGTGAAATCGCTGTACGCCGCGTCCGTGTCGATGAGATAGACGGAGCCGTAATACAGCTGATTGTTGATGGCGGCATTGTTGTGCGTGATCACCAGATCGCCGTTCTCGAACGCGGAGGCGGTGTGCGCAACGTCGCTCTCGCCATAAAGCTCCCAGTTTTCGGGCAGAGCGTCCCCGAAAATCCCAGGCGCTTCCGGCTCTTCGGCTTCTACGCTGCGGCTGATGGAGCAGCTCTTTATGTTCAGCGTCGCGCGGTTGAGAAGGAGCGCGAAGCCGCCCGACGTCAGAGGAGCGCCGCCCACTTTGTCGTTTTTGGAAGCCACGTCCCATTCCTTGATGATCCTGCCGTCCATATAGTGCCTTGCCGTCGTGCCGCGCAGGGTGATCTTCAAGGTATGATATTCCCCGTCGCTGAGCGCGGGATTGCCCGTACTGACGGCGTCGTCGTAAAAGTTCCTGCCTGCGTCTACGGCGGACGACGCGGAATTTCCGTTATAGCGATAATTCATCAGGTAGCCTATCGTATTGGTGTCCGTCGTCTGGGTATGATACATGATGCCCAGCCATCTCGACGTATCGGCAGGATCTGTCATTTTCACCGTGATTTCAAAGGTGAAATCTTCGTAGACGCTATCCTTGTCGATAAAGTACATCGCCCCGTAATATTTTTGGGGAGAGGTGCTTCCCTCGCTCCTGATCACCATCTCCCCGTTTTCAAACGTCACCGAAGTGTTTTCGGCGTCGCATTGATCGTTGAGCTGCCAATCGGCGGGAAGCTCGGCGAATTCCGAAACGGAATACCCCTCTTCTTCCGCCGCCGCGCTCTGCGCGAGCGTCGACGCCCCGAACGCGAGGCACCCCGCCATCAGGACGCCGACAAGCAATACAACAGATTTTCTTTTCATCTTTTCATCTTTTCCTCCTTATATCCGCACGTTTTATTTATTCCCAAATCCTCCGAAAGGTCTTTCCTCTTCGGAAAATTCCCTTTTAAGGCGAATATAGTCACGGCTTTTTACGCGTTTTTTACGTAGTACGGGTAGTACGTACAAGCGCGCCTTTGTTTTCCGCTTTTCCCGGTCGATTGCCGCGCCCGAAAGCATCTTTATTATAACAGAATTTCAGTTTCGGTCAAGATGCGCCTGCACATATTTTTTACATTTTCCAAAAAAATATCATTCTTTCAATCTTTTGGAATCAAATTCCGCATTTCTTTAAAGTAATCTTTAAAACGTTATTCATTATATCAAATATATTCCTCTTGTCAATAGAGGATTTTAATATTTTAATAAATTTTTCAAATTTTTCGCGGCTCAAAAGAAAAAAATCGAGGCGGCACGGCAAAGCGCTTTTCATCAAACAGGCACTCCGTTTCCGACAAATGCGGTCTATCCTGAAAGTCCGCTCCTACGTCCGATTTTGGATGACGATTTCTAAATTTCTACACTTTCCGCGAGAACAGGCGTCCGCCTATCCGACGAAAAAGCTTTCGCCCACCATTCTTCCCGGGAAAAACGCGGAGAAAAAGCGACGGGACATAAAAAAACAACTTGCCGAAAATCGACAAGTTGTTTTTGTTTTGGTTTTATATTATCTCTTAGATTATTTAAGGATCTTGGAGATAACGCCGGAGCCGACCGTTCTGCCGCCCTCACGGATAGCGAAACGGAGTCCCTCTTCCATAGCGACGGGTTTGATCACGACGACTTTCATGTTGATGTTATCGCCGGGCATAACCATTTCAACGCCTTCGGGAAGCTCGATAGCGCCCGTAACGTCCGTCGTTCTGATGAAGAACTGGGGTCTGTAATGGTTGAAGAACGCCGTATGACGACCTCCTTCGTCCTTGGTCAAAACGTAAACCTGCGCTTCAAACTCGGTACCCGTCTTAACGGTGCCGGGCTTCGCGACGACCTGACCTTTCTCAATGTCCGTTCTGTTGATGCCGCGAAGGAGCGCGCCGACGTTGTCGCCCGCCATCGCTTCGTCGAGCTGTTTGTGGAACATTTCAAGACCGGTGATGACGGTGGAAACGGGTTTTTCGATAAGACCGACGATTTCAGCGGGCTCGCCGACCTTCGCAACGCCTCTCTCGACACGACCGGTAGCGACGGTGCCGCGTCCGGAAATCGTGAATACGTCCTCGACGGGAAGAAGGAAAGGCTTATTCTCTTCACGAGTAGGGGTAGGAATATAGGAATCGACTGCATCCATCAGTTCGAGAATGCACTTGCATTCGGGCGCTGCAAGAATCTCCGCCGCGGGGGCATCCGAGCTTGCTTTTTCAAGCGCTTTCAAAGCGGACCCGCGGATGACGGGAATATCGTCGCCGGGGAAGTTGTAAGAAGAAAGCAGATCTCTCACGTCCATCTCGACGAGGTCGAGAAGTTCGTCGTCGTCGACGAGGTCAACCTTGTTCATGAAGACTACGATGTAAGGAACGCCTACCTGACGGGCGAGCAGGATGTGCTCACGGGTCTGGGGCATGGGACCGTCCGTCGCGGCAACGACGAGGATCGCGCCGTCCATCTGCGCGGCGCCGGTGATCATGTTCTTGACATAGTCGGCGTGCCCCGGGCAGTCGACGTGCGCATAGTGACGCTTGTCGGTCTGATACTCTACGTGCGCGGTGTTGATTGTAATACCGCGGGCCTTTTCTTCGGGCGCCTTGTCGATTTCGTCGTAACGCATTTTCACTGCGTCGCCTTTGCAAGCCATAACCATCGTGATAGCTGCGGTCAAAGTAGTTTTACCGTGGTCAACGTGGCCGATAGTACCGATGTTGACGTGGGGTTTGCTTCTGTCGTATTTAGCTTTAGCCATAATAAATCCTCCAATATTGTTTATAAAAAATTTAAAATGATAACTTATCCTTATCTCGGGACGCAGCTATCTATCATTTTCTTTATACATAAGCTTTGTCCAATTCTCTATGGACGTACTTATTATATATTAATTTTTCAAATTTATCAAATCTTTTAACGGTGTTTTTTGAAAAATTTTGAAAATTTCCGTTTTGCCCCGCAGAAAAGTCGGGGCAAAACGCAAATTTTGTCAATGCGCCGTCCTTACGCCTTCTTGCCGCGCGTTTCGATGATATCCTTCGCAATGTTTTGAGGCACTTCGAAGTAATGGTCGAACTGCATGGTGAACTGTCCGCGACCCTGCGTTCTGGAACGAAGTTCCGTCGCATAGCCGAACATTTCCGAAAGGGGAACTTCCGCATCGATGATCTTCGCGCCGTTCCGATCGTCCGTGCCCAAAATGGTGCCGCGGCGACCGGAAATGTTGCCCATCAAGTCGCCGAAATAGTCCTCGGGCGTAATGACCTGCACTTTCATGATCGGTTCCAGCAGTACGGGACGAGCCTTCGCCATACCGTCTTTAAACGCGAGCGAACCCGCGATCTTGAACGCCATTTCCGAAGAGTCGACTTCGTGATAGCTTCCGTCGTAGACGACCACCTTGAAGTCCACCATTTCGTATCCCGCGAGATAACCGTTCTTCGCCGCTTCCTGGATCCCCTTGTCGATGGCGGGGATATATTCCTTGGGAATGGATCCGCCCACCGTCGCGTCCTCGAACGCATAGCCCGCGCCCGGTTCCTGAGGAATGAGGTGAATCTTACAATGACCGTACTGACCTTTACCGCCAGACTGCCGCTTGTACATACCCTCTGCGTCCACCGCGCTCCTGAACGTTTCTCTGTAAGCGACCTGCGGCGCGCCGACGTTGGCTTCCACCTTGAATTCTCTCAAAAGTCTGTCGACGATGATGTCGAGGTGCAATTCGCCCATGCCCGCGATGATCGTCTGTCCCGTTTCCTGATCGGTATACGTCTTGAAAGTGGGATCTTCTTCGGCGAGCTTGATGAGCGCCATGGTCATCTTTTCCTGCCCCGCTTTGGTCTTAGGCTCCAGGGAAAGCTGAATGACGGGTTCGGGGAATTCCATCTTTTCGAGAATGATGGGATGCTTTTCATCGCAGAGCGTATCGCCCGTCGTCGTGTATTTAAGTCCGACGATGGCGCAGATGTCGCCCGAGTAGATCTCGGAAATATCCTTTCTCTCATTGGCGTGCATCTGCACGAGGCGCCCTACTCTCTCCTTCTTTTCCTTCGTGGAGTTATACACGTAGGAGCCGGCGGAAAGTACGCCCGAATAAGCGCGGAAATAGGCGAGGGATCCCACGAACGGGTCCGTGGCGATCTTGAACGCAAGCCCCGCGAAAGGCTCGTTGTCGTCCGTCTTTCTGATCTCCTCTTCTTCCGTGTCGGGATTGATGCCCTTGACGTGATCGACGTCGAGAGGACTGGGCAGGAAATCGATGACCGCGTCGAGAAGGAACTGGACTCCCTTGTTCTTATAGGAAGAACCGCAGAGCATGGGGATCGCTTCCATTTTCAGACAGCGCGCGCGAAGCCCTTTGACGATCTCCTCGGCGGACAGATCGCCCTCCTCGAAATACTTTTCCATCAGTTCGTCGCTGGCGGAAGCCGCCTCTTCGACGAGCTTCGCCCTGTATTCCTCGGCGAGGGTCTGCATATCCTCGGGAATCGGCTCCTTGCGGTAGTCTTTGCCGAGGTCGTCGTAATAAATTTCCGCCTCCATTCTGATGAGGTCGACGATGCCGCGGAAGGTGTCTTCCTTACCGATGGGAAGTTCGATGGGAACGGGGTTCGCGCCCAATCTCTCGCGGATCATTCTCTCCACGCGGAAGAAATCCGCGCCGTTGATATCCATTTTGTTGACGTAGGCGATGCGGGGGACTTTGTAGTTGTCCGCCTGGCGCCATACGGTTTCGGACTGCGGCTCGACGCCGCCCTTGGCGCAGAACGTCGCCACGGCTCCGTCGAGGACGCGGAGCGAACGCTCCACTTCCACCGTAAAGTCCACGTGTCCCGGGGTATCGATGATGTTGAAGCGATGACCTTTCCAGACACAGGTGGTGGCGGCGGAAGTGATGGTGATGCCGCGCTCCTGCTCCTGAGCCATCCAGTCCATCGTCGCGGTGCCTTCGTGCGTTTCCCCGATCTTGTGCGTCTTTCCCGTATAGAACAGGATGCGCTCGGTCGTGGTCGTCTTGCCCGCGTCGATATGGGCCATGATACCGAAGTTTCTGGTATGATATAAATCGTATTCTCTGGGCATAGATTACCTCTTAGAATCTGAAATGAGCGAACGCCTTATTCGCTTCGGCCATTCTGTGCGTGTCTTCTTTCTTCTTGACTGAACCGCCGGCGTTGTTGTAGGCGTCCATCAGTTCCGCCGCGAGCTTTTTGGACATCTCTCTCTCGCTTCTCTTCCTCGTGTTGATGACGAGCCAGCGAATGGCGAGCGTCTGACGCCTCTCGGGTCTGATTTCAATGGGAACCTGATAGTTGGCGCCGCCGACACGGCGGGCCTTGACTTCCACGACGGGCATCACGTTCTCCATCGCCTGCTTGAAGATTTCCATGGGTTCCATATTCAGCTTTTCCCCCATGATCTTGAATGCTTCGTAAACGATTGCCTGAGCCGTGCCTTTCTTGCCGTCGAGCATGATCTGGTTGATGAGCTTGGTCACTACCTTGCTCCCGTACATAGGATCGGGAAGCACGTCCCTCTTAGGGACATTACCTCTTCTGGGCATAGTTTTATCCTCCTTTAAATAATATTGATAAGGGATTTTACCCTTCAGTACGGCTATCGCGCTGCCGCCGACCTGTTTTCGCGCGCCTTTGCGCGCTCCTTCCGGCGGGGCGAACCTTCTGCGGACTTCGCCGCATACTGCCTACTTTCATTCGGGGCTTTTTTCGAGCTATATTCCGATTTACAAGTAGGATTTTCTTTCGCGCTTTTCCAAGCGCTCGGTTGCGGGAACGTTCCCGCGGTTTTTCGCAAAGCGACCGCTTTCCTCGTCAGCGAAACCCGTTTTTCCTCAACGTTTTCGAAGAGGGATTATTTAGGGCGTTTCGCGCCGTATTTGGAACGGGCCTGTTTGCGCTTTGCAACGCCGGCGGTATCGAGGGCGCCGCGGATGATGTGGTAACGCACGCCGGGCAGATCCTTGACACGACCGCCTCTGATCAGAACGGAGCTGTGCTCTTGAAGGTTGTGACCTTCGCCGGGAATGTAGACCGTACCTTCCTGCTTATTGGTAAGACGCACACGGGCAATCTTTCTCAAAGCGGAGTTGGGCTTCTTGGGAGAAGTCGTGGTGACGGACAGGCATACGCCGCGCTTCTGAGGACAGTTGTCCAAAATGGGACTCTTGGACTTGAAAATCTGTCTTTCTCTGCCTTTCTTGATGAGTTGGTTGATAGTAGGCATTTACTTGACCTCCTTGTAAGAATTTTGGAATATATTTCTCGAAATTGCCCTTACGCAATTTAAAGAAAGCGATATGACGAGCCGCGGCGGCGATCTTCCGAACGGCGCCGCGTTTTTTCGGCCCCTTCGGCGGGTTTGTCCGCCCCGGTCTTTTCCGCCGTAAAAACGGACAAAAAGGGCGAAATACCCCCTTTCCGCATTACAGCATTACTGATTTTAACACGAAAAAACCGCTTTGTCAACTATTTGGAGCAAAATTTTTGTAAAACTTTCCCTTTTTCACAAAAACGGCTCCCTAAAAGGCGGACAACGCGGCTTTATTTGGAAATTTCCCCTTTTTCTGCTCGGCGGGGCTTACAGACTCTCCCGCAGATCCTCTTCAAAATACGCGCGCGTCCACGCCTTGTCGCCGCGTTCGTCGACAACGGTGACGCGGAAAAAGAAGGGATACCGCGTCGTATCGTGCGCCAAAGCCCCCCGCAGAAATTCCGAGAGATCGAAAGTTCCGCCCTCCAAAGTTTTCCCGCTCTCCGCCGCGATCGTCAGGGCGAAGCGCCTGTCCGTGTTCAAAACGATCTTCACCGCCTTGGAACAGCGGACGGACAATTGATTCTCTTCGAAGCAAAGTTCGAGGATCAAAGGTCCCGTAGAAGAATAGAAGTCCCCTTTTTCCAGCGCGCGCATGACGGCGGCGTATTCCAATTTCTCCGCGTCCACCATCGCGAACCCGCCGAAAAGATCCCTGCGGGTGTGCGCGTCGTCCGTAGCCAGAGGAAAAATTCTGTTGCCTTTTTTCAACAGGTCGTCGAAGGGCTGCTCGTTGTCGGTCATTCCCGCGCGGGCGCAGCCCGTATTATAGCATTCCACGCCCCAAAGTCCCTTTAACTCTGCGTAGTCGTCGCGGGTTTGCAGCGACCACACGGGATGATTGTAGGAAACGAGAAACCCCGCCGCGTTGGCTTTGGAGATCATATCGTTGATACATTCGACGGAATATTCCCGTATGTAATCGGTTTTCCGCATTTCGTCGGTGACGTATTTTTTAGAATGGGCAAGCCATACGTACCGCTGCGAAAAGCAGGGGAGCGTTTCCGCCCCGGGATCTTTGGAAAAAAAGTTAAGATGATAGGTGGAAATGAGCGAAAAATCGTTCTCGGGATTGGGCTGATTGATCTCCATTTCGCAGGACGTAATGGCGAGGAAATCTTTATCCGTCAGATCGTTGTGCGGCACCATGACGTCGTGATCGGTGAACGCGACGATGGAATATCCGTTGCTTCGATATGCCTCTTTGACTTCCTCGGGCGTCATCTGTCCGTCGGAAATCGTCGTGTGCATATGCAGATTCGCTTTAAAAAAATTTTTCGTCTTTCCCAAAAGAACGGTTTTCATGGCAGTTATCTCCTTTGCCCTTTCTCGTTTGACAGTATAGCGGATTTTTCCTTTTTTGTCAAGTCCGTAAAAGAATTTTTGCGGATTTTGTCAGGAATCGATATTACTATATTAAGATACCGAAAGATACCGAAAAGCGCTTGTCAACAGATTTATCAAAAACTTTTCGGGATTATTTTTATAAAAGGTTGACAAACAGGGAAAAAATGGGGTATTATATAACCGTATGAAAAACTAAATCAAGGAGATCTCTTTTTTATGAACAAGAAAACCGTAAAAGACGTAGACGTCAAGGGCAAAAAAGTTCTCGTGAGATGCGACTTCAACGTTCCCATGAAGGACGGGGTCATCACCGACGAAAACCGTATCGTGGGCGCGCTCCCCACCATCCAATATCTGATGGAACAGGGGGCGAAGGTGATCCTCTGCTCGCATATGGGCAAGCCGCACAACGTATTCGACGCGAAGGTGGAACTGAATAAAAAGGAAAAGGCGAAAATCGCCGCCCTGCCCGAAGCGGAACAGGCAAAGGCGACCGAGGAAGCGCTGGAAAAGGCGAAAAAGGACGTCAAAAAACTGTCGCTCGCGCCCGTCGCAGCCCGACTCAACGAACTGCTCGGCGGCAAGGTGACGTTTGCCAAAGACGTCGTGGGCGAGGACGCCAAAGCGAAAGTGGCCGCGTGCAAGGAAGGCGAATGCGTGCTCCTCGAAAACCTCCGCTTCCACAAGGGCGAAGAAAAGAAGGCGCCCGACTTCATGCAGGCGCTCGCGGGCTACTGCGACGTATACGTGAACGACGCGTTCGGAACCGCTCACCGCTCCCACGCCTCCACGGCGGGCATCGTCGAAGAAGGACTCGTGAAGACGGCGGTCTGCGGCTTCCTCATCGAAAAGGAGCTTTCCGTCATGGCGGACACGCTGGAAAATCCTCAGCGTCCCTTCGTAGCGATCCTCGGCGGCGCCAAAGTGGCGGACAAGCTGAACGTCATCTCCAATCTCCTCGAAAAATGCGATACCCTCGTCATCGGCGGCGGCATGGCGTATACCTTCGTCAAGGCGCAGGGCGGCTCCATCGGCACTTCCCTCGTGGACGAGGAAAAAGTAGGCTACTGCAAGGAAATGCTCGAAAAAGCGGCTGCGTTGGGCAAAAAGCTGGTGCTGCCCGTGGACACCGTCGCGGCAAAAGCGTTCCCCGATCCCATCGACGCACCGCTCGAAACGACCGTCGTTCCCGCGAACGCGATCCCCGCGGACATGATGGGACTCGACATCGGTCCCGAAACGAGAAAGCTTTTCGCCGCCGTCGTGGCGGACGCGAAATCGGTTATCTGGAACGGCCCCATGGGCGTGTTTGAAAACCCCGTTCTCGCGGAAGGCACCAAAGCGGTCGCTCAGGCTCTCGCGGACGCGTACGGCAAAGCGACGACCATCATCGGCGGCGGCGACAGCGCGGCGGCGGTACAGCAGCTCGGCTTCGCGGATAAGATGACGCACATTTCCACGGGCGGCGGCGCTTCCCTCGAACTGTTCGAAGGCAAGGTGCTTCCCGGCATCGCCTGCCTCAACGACAAGGAGTGAACCGACTGTCAAAGCGCGGGGGCGGGCGGATCCGTCCGCCCCTTTTCTGTATTCAAGGAGATAAAAATATTATGAGAAAACCCATTATTGCAGGCAACTGGAAAATGAACAACACCGCCTCCGAGGGCGTCGCGCTCGTCAAGGCGATTGCGCCTCTCGTCAGGGAAGCGGCTTGCGACGTCGTGGTATGCGTACCCGCCATCGACATTCCCGCCGTCGGCGAAGCGCTCAAAGGCACGAATATCAAACTCGGAGCCGAAAACGTGCATTACGCCGAAAAAGGCGCTTTCACGGGCGAAATTTCCGCCGCGATGCTGAAAGAATACGGCGTCGAATACGTCATTGTCGGCCACAGCGAACGCCGTCAGTATTTCGGGGAAACGGACGAAACGGTCAACAAGAGAACTCTCGCCGCCATTGCCGCGGGCCTTACCCCCATCGTCTGCATCGGCGAATCCCTCGAAGAAAGGGAAACGGGCAAGACGGAAGAAGTGCTGGAAAAGCAGATCCGCGAAGGGCTTAAAGGAATCGAGGACATCGAGAAAATCGTCGTCGCTTACGAACCCGTATGGGCAATCGGTACGGGCAGGACCGCTACCGCCGCGCAGGCGAACGAAACCATCGGCTTTATCCGCAAGACGATCGGGGAGATGTTCTGCGAAAAGTGCGCGGCAAAACTCCGCATCCAATACGGCGGCAGCATGAACGCCGGCAACTGCAAGGAACTCATGGCGATGGAAGAGATCGACGGCGGACTGATCGGCGGCGCTTCTTTGAAAGCGCCCGACTTCGCGGCGATCGTAAATTTCGACAAATAAAAATCGATCATTCGGGGGGCGGAACGGGCGGATTTTACATTCGCCGCATACCTGCCCCCTGCTTTTTGAATTTCAGAAAAGGAGAATACGCAATGAAAACGCCTTACGCCATCATCATCATGGACGGATACGGAATCAACGAGGATCATAACGGCAACGCCGTCTATGCGGACGGCAGTAAAAATATTACGGAGATGGAAAAGATCTACCCCACTTCCCGCCTGGGCGCCAGCGGTATGTCCGTGGGACTGCCCGACGGTCAGATGGGCAATTCCGAGGTCGGGCACCTCAATATCGGCGCGGGCAGAATCGTCTATCAGGACCTGACGAAAATCACCAAGGACATCCGCGACGGGGCGTTCTTTAAAAACGCGGAACTGCTCCGCGCGATGAACGCCGCGAAAGCAAACGGCAAAAAGCTGCACTTTTACGGCCTTGTTTCCACGGGCGGCGTACACAGCCATATCGAACATCTTTACGCGCTCGTCGAAATGGCGAAAGCGCAGGGACTGGATAACGTGTATATCCACGCTTTCACCGACGGAAGGGACGTCGCCCCCACTTCGGGCGCGGGCTTTTTGAAAGATTTGCAGGACAAGCTCGACGAGCTTCAATTCGGCAAAATCGCGTCCGTGTCGGGCAGGTATTACGCCATGGACCGCGACAACAATTGGGACCGAGAGCAAAAGGCGTACGATATGCTCACTCTCGGCGAAGGCGTGCGCTTCGAGGGCAGCGCCGAGGCTGCGGCGAAGGCGTCCTACGAAAACGGCGTCACCGACGAGTTTATCCTTCCCACCAATCTCATCGAAAACGGCGCGCCGATCGCTTTGATCGAGAAGGGCGACAGCATCGTCTGCTTCAATTTCCGTCCCGACAGGGCGAGGCAGATTACCCGTATGTTCTCCCAAAAGGAATTTCCCTTTAAAGACGCAAAGACGGGCGCCGCGCTCGGATTCGAGCGCAAAACGGGCTTTCTCGCCCCCGTGTACGTCGGCTTTGCGGTGTACGATTCCTCCTTCGAAAACGTCGGCGTGGCTTTCCCGCCCGACGAGATCGACAATACCCTGCCTCAGTATATTTCCTCTTTGGGCATGAAGCAGCTGCACATTGCGGAAACGGAAAAGTATGCGCACGTCACCTTCTTTTTCAACGCCAAGCTGGAAGCGCCCGTCGAAGGCGAAACCCGCATCGTCATCCCCTCTCCCAAAGTCGCCACTTACGACCTTCAACCTGAAATGAGCGCGTATCTCGTCACGGACAAAGTTCTCGAAGAACTCGACAAGGGCGTTTACGACGTGCTGATCCTCAATTTCGCAAACTGCGACATGGTGGGACATACGGGCGTAATGGAAGCGGCGGTCAAGGCGGTGCATACGGTGGACGAATGCGTGAAAAAAGTGACGGACAAGATCTTGTCGATGGGCGGCAGCGCGCTCGTCACGGCCGATCACGGCAATGCGGATCAGATGATCGCGGAGGACGGAACCACTCCCTTCACCCAGCACACGACGAACCCCGTGCCCGTGATTCTCGTTTCCGAGAAATACAAGAACGCCAAACTGCGTTCGGGCGGCGTTCTCGCGGACCTCGCCCCTACCCTCCTCGATCTGATGCAAATTCCTCAGCCCGAGGAAATGACGGGAAAATCCCTGTTAGTGAAATAAGGGAAAAGCGGAAGCGAAAAAATTGCGGCGACGCGAAAATCGGGATTTCCCTTTCTTTCCCGAATCCCGGGAAGGGAATTTTTCCGAATTTTTTAAGAAAACCGCGGAAAAACAGTTGCGATATTTGAAAGAGTATGGTATAATTTACGGGTATCTTGAAACAGCGGTTTGTTCCGTCAAAAGAAAAAGCAAAAAGGATGAAACGGAAATGTTGGATTTTGTGAATTTGTTGCTTCCTACAAAGAGTGACGCTTTATATAACTTATATATGGGTTTGAGCGTTACGATGATCGCACTCATGTGCCTCGCTGCCATTGCCGCGATTATTCTCGTATTATTGCAGCCCGGCAACTCGACGGGCATCGACGCTCTCGGCGGATCCAGCGAAACCTTCTTCGGCAAGAACAAGGGCAAATCCATCGAATCGAGAATGAAAAAGTGGACGGTTATATGTCTGGTCGTACTGGTCATTTTCTCCATCTGCTTTTACATCTTGCAGCTCGAATCCATCTGGGCATAAACGGGAATCTTAAATCGGCGGCTTTTCAAGGGAAAGCCGCCTTTTTTATTGTTTGCTCCCCCGCTATTGTTTGCCCGCTCGGCGGCGCCCCTTTTTCCAGCATTCTTACATAAAATACATTTTGGAGGCTCCCTTTGAGCGCAAAAGAATCACTGATCGAATATTTCGAAAACGGCACCCTTTCGGGAAAAACTTTTACCGAAATCGCTAAATTTTTAAAAATTTCCCACAAGGAAAAAAAGAATCTTCTCGCCCTGCTCGACTCCCTCTGCGACGAGGGCGCGCTGTACGTCACGGGCGGCGGAAAGTACGGCACGCCCGAACAGCTCGGACTCATCAAGGGCACTCTTTCGGGCAACGAACGCGGCTTCGCGTTCCTCATTCCCGCCGATAAAAGCAGGTACGCGAACGACTTTTTCGTTCCCCACAAAAATCTCAACGGCGCCCTGCACGGCGACACCGTATACGCCGAGCGGGTATACGGCAGGAGCGACGACGAAGCGGAAATCGTCAGCATCCTCTCCCGCGGCTATACGGAAATTGTCGGTACCTTTTGGAAAGATAACCGCGCCGGCTATCTTCATCCCGACGAAAAAAAATATTTCGAGGATATTTATATTCCCTATTCCCAATGTTTTCGGATTCCGAACGGCGTGAAGGCAGTGGCTAAAATCACCGAATATCCCGTCGGAAAAGCGCCCGGCGGGGAAATTATCGAAGTCTTGGGCGAGGGCGACGACTTTTTCGCGGAAGAGTTATCCATTATCCGCTCCTATAAACTGCGCGAGGAATTTCCGGAAGGCGTGGAAAAGGAAGCGGAAAAACAGGCGCAAAGGAAAATCTCCCCTTCCGACATCGAAAATCGTCGGGATCTGAGGGAAAAACTGATCGTGACGATAGACGGCGAGGACACGCGGGACATCGACGACGCGGTTTCCCTGGAAAAATCGGGAGAAAACTATCTCCTGGGCGTGCATATCGCCGACGTTTCTCACTACGTCAGATACCGTTCCCCGCTCGACAAAGAGGCGTTCGCGCGCGGCACTTCCGTCTATTTTCCCGACCGAGTCCTCCCCATGCTCCCCAAAGCGCTCTCCAACGGCATCTGTTCGCTCAACGAGGGCGAGGACAGACTCGCGCTCTCCTGCCTGATGAAAGTGGATAAAAAAGGCGCCGTGAAGGATCGGGAGATCGTCGGATCGATCATTCGCTCTGCGCACAGAATGACGTATACCGAGGTGCAGAAGATCCTCGACGGCGACGGAGAAACCGCCGAAAAATACGCGGACGTCAAAGACATGGTATTCCTCTTCGCAGAGCTGACGGGCATTTTAAAGACCATGCGCGAAAAGCGCGGCAGCATCGAGCTCGACGTCAAGGAAGCGAAAATCATGCTGGATAAAAACGGCGATATCGTCATTCCCGACTACGAACGCGCCCTCTCCCATCAGATCATCGAACAGTTCATGGTGCTCGCCAACGAAACGGTGGCGGAATATATGAACTCCATCGAAATGCCCTTCGTCTATCGTATCCACGAAAAGCCGAACGAGGAAAAAGCGGGAATGTTCCGGGAATTCGCGCAGAATCTGGGTCTGAAAGCAAAATTCGATTCGGACGACGTCAAGCCCTACGACTATCAGAAACTTCTGAAATCCGCCGAGGAGCTGCCCGTGTTCCCCGTCATCAACCGCGTGATGCTGCGCTCCATGCAAAAGGCGCGTTATTCCCCTGTCAACGTCGGGCACTTCGGGCTTGCGAGCGATTGCTACTGTCACTTCACTTCCCCCATCCGCCGCTATCCCGACCTCTGTATTCACCGCATCATCAAAGAAGTGCTGGACGGGAAATACGCCGAGGGCGCGGAAACGTACAACGGATTCGTCAGCGAAGCGTCCGTTCAATCTTCGGAATGCGAGCGCCGCGCCGCGGAAGCGGAACGGGAGGTGGACGCCCTTTACGAAACGATGTATATGAGCGAGCATCTCGGAGAGGAATACGACGCCGTTATTTCGGGCGTGACTTCCTTCGGTCTGTTCGCGGAGCTTCCCAATACGATCGAGGGCTTTATTCCCCTCGAAACGTTGGAAGGCAACTTCGAATATATCCCCGAACGGTTCCTTTTGAAAGGCTCAAAAGAAAGCTATTCGATCGGTGAAAAAATAAGGATCGAGGTCACGGACGTCGATTTCGGGCAGCGCCGCACCCGTTTTGCGCTGCTCGAAAAGCGGGAAGATTAAAACGGGCATAGCAGGTATGCGTTTATCCTTTCGACAATTCAAAAAACAAGGTAAAAAGCCATGAAAATCATCGCAGTCAACAAAACGGCTTCTTTCGAGTATTTCATCGAGGAGAAGTACGAGGCGGGCATCGTACTCGAAGGAAACGAGATCAAATCTTTAAGGCAGGGAGCCGTCAACATGAACGACAGCTTCTGTTTCGTGCGCGGCAGCGCCGTATCCGTGAAAAATATGCACATCGCCCTCTACGACAAGTCGGATGCGTTCAGCACAAAGGAAACGAGGCGGGACCGCCGCCTGCTGCTGCACAAGGGCGAAATTGCCAAGATCGCGGGAAAAATCAACCGCCAAGGGTATACGCTGGTGCCGCTCAAACTGTATTTCAAGGATTCCCTCGTCAAGATGGAAGTGGCGCTGTGCCGGGGCAAACACACTTACGACAAAAAACAATCGATCGCCGAACGGGACTTAAAACGCGCGACCGACCGCGCCGTGAAAAACGCGGGTTTTTGACTTTGTCCGCTCAGACAATCACTTCGATTTCTCCGCAGAGAGAACGGGACGTTCCCATTTTTGTTTTAGCGGAAACGGCGCGGCAGTTTGGTTCTATTCCCCGAACGCACAATTGACGGCTTCGCGGAGGTTTGGTTTTATCCGCCCTCGCCTTCCCTGCCGTGGCGGCAGGCACGAAATTTTAATTTTGTTTCGGAAAAATACGGTCTTGCGTCTTCCCGTCGCAAAACATACGCGCGGAATTTGGATTTTGGCGGTTAAAAATATCCCCTTTCCTTCGCTCCGCTTTCCCTTCCAAAAAATTTCGGTTTTATTCGGGGGGGGGGCGAGCATCGTATAAAATCCCGTTCCTATCCGCTGCGCTTATAGCTTCCGCGGACTAAAAAGCCCCTATCCTTTATTCTTCGCCGCAACGCCCTATTTTACAGAGAAACTTTCGACGACGAAAAGGGATTTTGAACGCGCGGCGCCGACGCTTTTCTTCCGATACTTTCCGACGAGTTGATTTTGCGCGGATTTATAAAATACATCACAAAGGAGATCACGACAATGGACGAACGAGAAAAGACCTACCGAAAAGACACCTTATGCGTACAGGCGGGCTATCATCCCGAAACGGGCGAGAGCCGCATTCCCCCCATCTATCAGAGCACCACCTTTTTCTACGGCGACACTCAGACGATGGCGGACTTGTTCGACCTGAAAGGAACCGGATATTTTTATTCCCGGCTCGCCAATCCCACCGTGGCGGCGTTAGAAAACAAAATCGCGGCGCTCGAAGGGGGCGTCGCGGGAATCGGCTGTTCTTCGGGTATGTCCGCCACCCTTTTGACGACGGTCACTTTGTGCGAAGCGGGGGACAACATCGTCTGCGCGCAGGCGGTGTACGGGGGCACGTTCAATCTCTTCGGCACTACGCTGCCCAAACTGGGCATCGAGTGCAGATTCTTCGATCCCGACGCTTCGGAAGAGGAGATCGACAAACTCGTAGACGAAAAGACCAAACTCATCTTTGCGGAAACGGTGGCGAACCCCGCCATCATCGTACTCGATTTCGACAAAATCGCGCGGATCGCCAAGCGTCACGGGGTCGTTTTTGCCGTGGACAACACGCTGGCGACGCCCGTACTTTGCAACCCTTTCCGATACGGCGCGGACGTCGTCATCCATTCCACGACAAAATATCTCGACGGCCACGCGGCGGCTTTGGGGGGCATGATCGTCGATAAAGGCAATTTTCCCTTTCTCCATAGTCCCCGCTATCCCGCTTTCAACGAGCCTGACGAAAGCTATCACGGACTCGTGTACGCTTCCCTGCCCGCCGCATTCGCCACGAAATGCCGCGCGCAGATGATGCGGGACATGGGGGCGATGATGTCCCCGCAAAACGCTTTTCTGACCTGGCTCGGCTGCGATACGCTGGCGCTGAGAATGGAAAAACACTGTTCCAATGCAGCGGCCGCGGCGGCGTTTTTGAACGCGCATCCCAAAGTCGAATGGGTGAAACATCCCTCTTTGAAGAGCGATAAATATCACGCGCTCGCGGAGAAATATATGCCTGCGGGTACGGGCGGCATGATGAGCTTCGGCATCAAGGGGGACGCCAAGCGCTGCGCCGCATTTATGGAGGCGCTTTCTCTCATCACGCAGGAAACGCACGTGGCGGACGTGAGGAGCTGCGTCCTGCATCCCGCTTCCACCACCCATCGACAGCTGTCCAAAGCCGACCTCGAAAAGGCGGGCGTGCCCGAAAATCTCGTTCGGCTTTCCGTCGGCATCGAAAACCCCGAGGACATTCTCGCCGATTTAAGCCGGGCGCTCGAAAAGATCTAACGGGAGGGATTTTATGCCTATCGTCATCGACGGCGCTCTGCCCGCCTATAAAATTCTAAGCGGCGAAAAGATATTCGTCATGGATAAGACGCGCGCCGTTTCTCAGGACATCCGCCCCATCGAAATCGCCGTTCTCAACCTCATGCCCACCAAGGAGGAAACGGAAACGCAGTTTATGCGGCTCTTGTCAAACTCTCCCTTGCAGGTCAACGTCACGCTGCTGAGTACGGAGAGCTATCATTCGACGCATACGGCGGAAGGGTACCTGGGGAAATTTTACAAATCTTTCCGCGACGTGGAAAAAAAGCACTTCGACGGCATGATCGTCACGGGCGCGCCCGTCGAACAGATGGAATTTTCCTCCGTCGCCTATTGGGACGAATTAAAGCGCATTTTCGCCTACACGAAAACCAACGTCACCTCTACCATTTTCATCTGCTGGGGGGCGATGGCGGCGCTCCATTATTTTTACGGCTTAAAAAAGTATCCCTTGAAAGAAAAGCTGTTCGGGGTATTTACGCACCATAAGGTCCTTTACGAACAACCCGAGCCTTTAATGCGCGGTATTTCGGACGAATTTCATATGCCTCATTCCCGCCACTCGACGGTGAAGGTGAGCGACGTGCGGAAGATCCCGGAACTGAAAATCCTGGCGACCTCCGCGCGCGCGGGCGCTTCTGTCATCGCCTCCAAAGACGACCGGCGCGTGTTTGTGTTCGGGCACATGGAATACGACAGGGACACCTTGAAGAGGGAATACGAACGGGACGTCGGCAAGGGACTGCCCATTCAAAAGCCTTACTCCTATTTCGCGGACAAGGAGTGCACGAAAGTAAAAATGAACTGGACGTCTACCGCCAATCTCTTTTACAACAATTGGCTAAACTATTGCGTCTATCAGGTCACACCCTATCGTTTCGAGGATTGATTTTCATTCAACGCAACCCTGCCCCGCCCGTTTTCGTTTTTTACGCTAATATAAAGGAAGCTATTTTATGAATTTTTCCCCTTTGATCACCGAGCGTCTTTCGCTTAGGCACTTTAAAGAAACCGACGCGGAGGCTTTGTTTTCTATCTTGAAGGACGAAGAAACGACCGCGTTTTTGCCCCTATTTCCCCTGACTTCTCTCGACGAAGCGAAAGAGCATTTAAAAAAGCGCTATCTCGACGCCTATGAGAAAGGCGACGTCTATCGCTTTGCAGTCTGTCTGAAAGAGGACAATATTCCGATCGGAGAGATACACGCGAGCCAAGACGAGAGCCGCGATTTGGGCTTCGTATTGAAAAAAGAGTTTTGGCGCCGCGGCATCATGACAGAGGCGGTAAACGCAGTCATCGAGCGGCTCATGCGGGATAAAGTTCCGTATATCACGGCGACTCACGATATCCATAATCCGAGAAGCGGCGCCGTCATGAAAAAAGCGGGAATGCGTTACTGCTATTCCTACGAGGAAGATTGGCAGCCGAAAAATATACGCGTCACTTTTCGGATGTATCAGCGGAATCTGGACGGAAAGGACGAGAGGATTTATAGAGGCTATTGGAACAAATATCCTTCGCACTTTGTGGAAAGGGAGCTTTGATTTTCTCTTTCCGTTTTCAGGCGCAGAGTTGTCTTCTATCGTGTGTTGACATAGATAAAAACAGGCATTTTTGGAGATCATTATTCGTATGACAAGGCGCGGGGACGGCGCGAATACCGCGACGTATTCCATAGGCTATCAACGATATATTGCGAAAAAGCAATCAAAAATGGATATTTACAGTTTGTGCAAATACACCTAATATCGCAGGGCGGCGTTTATTCCGCCCCTTTATTTTGCCTACAAAAGTAAAAATTTCGCTTTCTTTCCTTTAAAAAAACGCCATCTCGCCGCTCCGCTCCCTCTCCTTCGAGAAATGCACATTCCCGTTTTTCGATTCCGCCCTTTTGCAAAATGAAACGCCCCTTTCCCGCCTTAAAGCGCAAAAGATTTTTTACGGCAAAACGGCGTTTCCCGACAAAGGAACGCCTCTCGCGTATCGTCTATAAAAGGGAGCGGTGCCCCCTCCTTTCGATCTTTTTCCGAAAAGATCGCCGTTTGTCGTCAAAATGGCGACAAGCAAAAAAGAAAGTTCCTATCCGATTTTCAAAGTATTCGTCGTAGGTCCTTCGTCGCAATTTTTTTCAGAAAAACGCGCAAAAGCCTGAACGAGCTTTTGACTCGGTCCTAAAAATCCTTTTTGGGCGCCTTATAAAATCCGCGCCGCCGCGTTTCTATCAAATGATATTCCTGTTTCTTATCGAAAGAAAACTCAACGGGACTGTCGGGCGAGGAAAACATAGTCGCGCCCGAAATGTCCGCAATCTGGCTGTACCCGATCCCGCACAGGCACATGGGCACGCCGTAAGAAAACGCGCCCGCGCGGAGAAGCACAGTTTCCGTATAATCGGATACGATACCGAAAGGGCAGAGAATCATATCGCTGCCGCAGACGGAAAGGGTGCGGAGGATCTCGGGAAAATACAAATCCTCGGCCACGGCGATGCCGAGCCGCCCCGCTTTCGTTTCGTAGACGCGCAATCCCGCGCCGCTTTTAAATTCCCCGTCCACCGCGTTCAGCATATCGGAAACGCCTAAAATGCGCCCGTTTTCTGCCACCACGGCGGACTTGCGCTTTATTCCCCGCGTATCGGTGACGCAGCCGCAGACGACGATGTTATGGCTCTCTTTGGAGAGAATCGCCACGTCCTCAAAACAGTTCGTTTCCCCCTTCAATTCCTTCTCGTAGCTGACTTCTCCGAGTCCCTGAAAGCCGAAAAAAAGAACGTCCGCATCGCTGCCGCTGTAATTGTCCCAAAATGTGTTCAACGAACCTCTGCTAACAAAACAAATCCGCATAACCGCCGCCTCCCCTTTCAGTATATCGCCGAAGGCGGTTTTTTGTTCCTGTTTTTGCCCTTCCGTTTCGCCGTGTTGCGGTTTTTTGTATCGCGCGGGAGCCGCCTATGCTTTCCCGCTCCGTCTTTTCGGCAGGAAAAAAGACGGAGCATTTGCCCCGTCCCGCGATTTGGATTCTTTTTTATTTTTCGGGCTCTCCCCGTTCCGCCCCTGCCAATCCTTTTTCAAAAGGAATATCTTGCCGCGTCATATTTTCCGTTTGCCGAAACGAATTGTACGACGGCTAAAACGACGCCCGCCGCCGGCAAGATCAGAAGCACGCCCCAAATCCATGCGCGGGAAGCGATTGCGATCAGGAAAAAGTAGCGGATTTGCAAAGAAAACGCCGAAAAAATGCCGACCGAGCCGAGCGTCACAAAAAACGAGGAGGTTTTCATCGTTTCCTTTTTTTCGGTATATTCCGTCACAAGCGACGCGACGGAGGACACCACCAGCGAAGTGCCGGTGAGTATCATCGTAAAGACATTCAACAGAAGATAATTCAACAAAGGATTTTCCGCAGAAGAGGAACCGATGCCTACGCCTACCCCCATTCCGCCCACGCAAAGAATCATCAGGAAAAAACTTATGGAAAACGCGCTCCCTCCCAAAATAAAAGAAAGCAAGTCTATCGCTGTTCTGACGCCTCTTTTTATTCCTCCGCCGCTTTTACGACGACGAGGCGCCCGCTCGTTTTTTTCCGTCTTTTTCATCGGTTTTCCTCCCTTTTTTCAGACAATAAATGCCTGTATTTCAATTTTTATCGGCGTCCGCCGCTTTGTTTAGTCTTCTTGCTTCCCCACAAAAACTCCGTCCGAGAAAGGCGCATTTTTTTCGGGCGTTTCTTCCTCGCGATAGACGCAGACGCGATTTTTACCTCCGTTTTTTGCCGTATACAGCGCTTTGTCGGCACGAATGAGGCAGCGATCCTCGGACGTATCGGCGTCGGGCACGACGCAATAAAGTCCCATACTGACGGTCAGCGCGAGCTTTTTTTCGGTAAAGCGCGTGAGAGAAACCGTCTTGCGTAGCTTTTCCGCCAAGGCGATGCAGTCGTTCCTGCCCTCCTCGGCGACGACGACGAATTCCTCCCCGCCGTACCGGAAAACGCGGTTCTCTCCCGCCGCCTGCACAAAGATATTCGCAGCCTGCTTTAAAGTTTCGTCCCCTGCCTTGTGCCCGAAAGTATCGTTGATGCGCTTAAAATCGTCGAGATCGGACATGATGACGCAGAGCGCCCGCTTCTTTTCTCGGCAGTCCGACAGTTTTTTTAAAAGGTATTCATGCAAGGCGTTCCTGTTGCCGATTCCCGTCAGCGCGTCCGTTACGGACATTTTCCGCAGCTTTTTATTCGCCTCGTTCAGTTCTTCCACAGCCGCCTTCAATTTCAGCGCGTTGCTTTCTAACTGAACGGCTTTTTCCGTTTCGTTGATCAGACTTTTGTTTTTCGTCAGGGAAATAAACAGGAGCGTGATGCCGAAAATCGTATAATTCACCAAAAATCCCAGATCGAACGGCTGATTGCCGATTGTAAGCTCCATGACGTAATTAAAGAGAATCGTCAGGGGAAAGAGCAGGAAGGATTCCCTTTTGTGCAGATTTACTCCGCCCGCGCATATCGTCACAATCGTAAAGAAGACAATCTCGCTCCTGCCGCTTAAAAGTTCCAGGTAATTCAGTCCGATTCCCCAAGCCAGAATGAGCACGCTGTAAACGACCGTCCATTTATAGAAAAAACGGCAACTTTTTTCCGCATTCCGACCGCATTTTCGGCAGAGGAAAAAATCCGTCGTTACCACGGCGGCCAAATATACGTATCCGCAAAGATACAGGATATTGATCCGCTCCTTCATATCGCGGAACAAAAACAGATAAACGATCAGGGAGATTTCCAAGAGAAAGAACAGGATATCGATGACAAACCGAAAGGGAAGTCCCTGTACGACTTCCGTCTTTTTTAATTTCAACGCTTTTTCAATATCCCGATTTTTCATAAAACCTCCTCCGCGTTCCCCGTTTCCCCTCGGGACTTCTTAAAACGCGGGTGCGCTTTTTTCCCGACTCCGTTTATCCCGCGTATGTCCGTTAAGTTTTGCCGTCCTGTCCCTTTTTTTCCTTTATCGCAAAAATTGATTTTTTCGAATCTTTCCTGCCTTCAAGTTCCCGCCCCAATCGTTTTTTAAATTCCGCCTGTTTCCGGAGCCGCCCCTAAGCGACCGCCTGTTTTGCAAAAATGACCGAGCGTTCCTCATGCCCGGTCATTTTTTTCGCAATCGAACAGGTTTGCAGCGGGTAGTATCCTGCGACCGTTCTCCTTGCTCTTTATTTTTTACTTTTTCGCCTTTTCCAAAAGCTCGTCGACGGCTCTTTGCAGCTTTTCCAGCTCGGCGTTTGCCGCCGCCTCGTCCTTTGCGCGCAGAGAATAGTAAATTTTCAATTTAGGCTCGGTGCCCGACGGACGAACGCAAACAAAGGAACCGCCCGCAAGTTCGTAATAGACGCAATTGCATTTGGGAATATCCAGCGTTTCCGTCGTCCCGTCCGCATACGATACTCGTTTCGCAGCGCTGTAATCGCGGAAGGCTTCCACGGCCATCCCTCCGAGATCCGTCACTTTTCTCTTTTTGAGTCCGTCCACGACCGCGTTCATTTCCTTCATGGCGTTAAGCCCCGAATACTGCACGGAAACGTTCTTATCCAATACGTAGCCGTATTTGAGATAGATCTCCTGCAAACGGCGGTACACCGTCTTTCCCACATAGGTATAATAGCATACCATCTCCGCGCACAGCATGGAAGCGACCACCGCGTCCTTATCCCTCGCGTGCGTGCCCCGAAGATACCCGCAGGATTCCTCGAAACCGAATACGTAAGTGTATTTTCCGTCCTTTTCCCACTGTTTGATCTTTTCGCCGATAAACTTAAAGCCTACCGGGGTTTCGAACAGGGTGACGCCGAAATCGTCGCAGATCGCTTTCGCCATCCCCGTCGTCACGAAAGATTTTACGACGGCGGCGTTCGTGGGCATCGCGTTCTCCTCTTCCAGACGGGTCAGGATATAGTCGAGCAGCAAAATTCCCACCTGGTTGCCCGAGAGCGCCGTAAACTCGCCCTTGTCGTCCTTGACGGCGACGCCTAAACGGTCGGAATCGGGATCGGTGCCGAACACCACGTCCGCGTGTATTTTGTTCGCAAGCGCGATGCCCATGGACAGCGTTTCTTTAAATTCGGGGTTCGGCACTTTGACGGTGGAAAATTCGGGATCCTTCGTCGTCTGTTCCTCGACGACGGTGACGTTGATGCCCAGCTTTTTGAGTATGGTCGTGACGGGCACGTAGCCGCTGCCGTGTACGGGCGTATAGACGAGTTTCAGATTCGCGCCGCACTTTTTCACCGCTTCGGGCGACAGGCGCAGGCGGGACAACGCCTCGATATAGTCTTCGTCGAGCTTTTCGGGTACGGGAAGAATGAGCGGACTGTTTTCCTCCCCGCTTGCGGAAAGGTAATCGTCGATCTTCGAAATGTATCCGACGACTTTTTCGGTATCCTCGGGCGACATCTGCGCGCCGTCGGCGCCGTATACCTTATAGCCGTTGTATTCCTTGGGATTGTGGCTCGCCGTGATCATGATGCCCGCCACGGTGCGCAGGTATCTCACCGCATAGGAGAGCATGGGAACGGGATGCACGTCGTCGAAGAGATACGCCTTGACGCCGTTCTTTGCCAGCACTCCCGCCGCCGCCCGCGCGAATTCCTCGGATTTGCGCCGCGTGTCGTAGGAAATGACGACGCCGCTTTTGACGGCGTCCTCCCCGAGTTCCTTAATAAACTCGGCAAGCCCCTGCGTGGCGCGCATGACGGTGTAGACGTTCATCATGTTCATGCCGTAGCCGATGATGCCGCGCATCCCCGCGGTGCCAAATTCCAGCTCGCCGCCAAAGCGGTATTCCTTCGCCTTTTCGTCGCCCGCGATTTCCTTTAATTCATTTCTGCCCTCGTCCGAAAGCCGAGGGTCGGAAAGCCACTTCTCATAATTTGCCTGATAATTCATATATTTGTCCTCAAATGCCTGAAATTTTTTTGCTTTTCCGCGCCCCGAATCATTCGGCGCACCTTACCATTATATTCTCTTGCGGCAAGATCTATTCCCCGCCGCGGCGAAAAGGGCTTCCCGCCCTTATGCCCGTCTTTTTTCCCTCCGAGCCGACCTTCGGCTCCTCCTCGCTTGGGCAGGAACGCCTTATTTCTCTTCCTTCCCGGGGTCGGGCTCTCTCTCGTCCGCTCCGCCCGCTTCAAGATCCCCATTCTCTTCCGCGGGCACCGCATCGGCGTTTTCTCTATTTTCCGCCTCGGGGATCCTCTCTTCCGTGCGATTCGTTTCCTCCGAATGCGCGTCGGCGGGGACGATTCCTTCCGCTTGCCCTTCCCGCGCAGGCACGCCGTCGTTTTTCAAGCGGCGCGCGATTTCCTCTTTTTTATTGCGTTTATTCGCGGCGGATTTCTTTTCCGCCTTTTTTTCCGCGTTCAAATCCGCTTTCGATTTCAGCGCCTCTTCCAGCTGTCTGTCCGCCGCTTGGAGCTGCTCTTCCAGATCCGCCGCGATTCTTTCCGCATTTTCGAGATCGCTCGGCGCCGAACCTTCCCCCGTATATTCCCCTTCGGGAAGAATGGAAAAGTCGTCGGGATCTTCCACCGTTTCGAAGAAATGCTCGCTGTCGCCGCGGTCGCGGTTGATGGCGATTCGGTCATAGGTAATGAAATATCGCTTGCCCTGCACCGTGTAATAGTTGACGAACTGCTCGCAGATAAAGAGCATAAAGGAAGCGGGCACGGTCAACAGCAACGCGCTGCCAAACGTGCAGACGGCGCCGATCACGTTGATGATAATGATGATATAGATAGTGGCGACGTAGGTGGAAAACACCTTTTTCCACTGTTTTTTCTGTTGTTTATCCCCGAAGCGCATCGCCTGACCGATGCTCATATTATCCGCCGCCATCGCGGGCAGCCACATGGACGTGATCGTCAGTTTCAGCGCCTGACAGAGCACGATGAACGTCATGGAGAAGAACAGAGAGGCGAGGACGTTGAACGCCAGGAGATAGAAAAAGAGAAAATAGCAGAGCCCTATCGTCATCACGTCGAATAAAAATACCACGGGGACGTATACGATGCTGTAAATGCTCGCTTTGCCGAGATTTTTGATATACGCGGCGGCAAACGGCGTTTCCGCATAGGTCGCCATTCTGTCGTTGAGAATGCTGCCGATCGAGAAATAGCACAGCGTATCGAGGAAACGTTCCAATAGATAAACGACGCCGCAGCCCACCACCGACCAGACGATTTTCGACATTCTCGAATCCAGTAATTTCAACAGCGCGGTGCCCATGGTCTTGAACTGTTCCTGAAAGCCCGCGAGGAATTGACTGTCGCCCGTGACGAGCGCGCGGAAAAAGTCCTTGACGATGTCGATGAGGTTAGTGACTTCCGCGCTGTGGACGATGTCCCAAAGGTTCGGAAGCAGCAGCGCGCAGGAGAGCGCGATTGCCACCACCGCGATAGCCAGTTTGTAAAGCAATATTTTATAAACGTTTTTTAAATTCTCAATCAGTAATCTCGTACTGTTCCGAAACCGCATAATCCTTCTCCTTGCCCGTTTTCAGGCAGTTCTTTTTATCCGTTTCAACCCGCGGGAGTTTGCAAAAATCCGTCCGCGCCAAATCCCGGCGAGCGATCGTCCAAAGGCTTTCGTCCGACCGCCTAAAATTTTTAAAAATGATAATAGCGTTTGAGATCCGCCCTTTCCAGCTGCGCGCGGTCGAAATAGACCACCTGCATACGCACGCAGAATATCGCGGTCATCAGCGCGTACGAAACCGTCGCCAAAGCAAAGCCCGCCACTCTTCCGGGGACAAAGAGGGAACAAAGTCCCAATAATACTTCCGCCAGCGTCACGCTGATCCACTGCCCGAAGACGATATTCTTCTTTACGGGCGACACCAGCTGATAGGAATAGCGCAGCGCTTCAAAGGCGCGGAAGCCGGTGATTTGGAGGCAGGGCAGCCACAGATAAAAAATGGAAACGATGTATAAAAGGACGAAATGCATCCCGAAAAACACGATGACGGAAAGCACATAGACGACTCCGACGGTTTCCGGTATCATCACCAAAAACAAAAGCGCGGAGGTAATCAGCGCCCAGACCTCGTAAAGGAGCACGTAAAGCAGACAGATCCCGCACGTGGAGATCAGATTGTCGTTGAGTTTGGAGAAGATTCCGCTGAACGTGCGTTTGCCGATGCGCATATGTTTTTCGACGAAAGCAAAAATGAGCGCCGTACATAAGACCATCAGAACGACCCCCGCGAGTCCCGCAAAAAACGCCTTCAACGAGCGGAAATTGAAAATGGAAACGGCGCGGAAAATGTCGGGAAAAGAAGCGCTGGGTTCTCCCGTAAAATACGACGTCAGCACCCGACTGATCGCGTCCTTATCGAGCGAAAAGGACAGGAACAGAGCCGGGAGCAGCGCCAACGGAAATATGTAGAAAAAATTTTTAAAGACGTATTTAATGGATTGAATCGTATATCTCATAGAAAGCTTTTTCCTTTTCTTCTATTATAACGCAACTGACGTTATATTGAAATGGGGCAAAATACCGCTCAACGCTTCGCGCTTTTGTATTTTCGCTTCTATTATACAACATAAACTCTTTCCTGTAAAGTATTTTTTGCGAAAAAAGCGGGAAGAAGTCCCGTTTGACTCCTTCCCGCCCCGTTTTTTTCCTTTGCCTCGTTCTTTCGGCTTCCGTCGGCAAAAAACGCAAAAGGAATTTTCTTGCGAAGATAGGCTTTTCTCTGTCGGCGATTTTTCTTAAATCTGCTCTTTTCTCCCCCTCGAACTTCCTTTTCCCCGCAGCCTCCCCGCTTTTTCAAGAAGCAAATACGCCTTATGCCGTCATCATCGACGGATAAAATCCCCGCTCTTTCCGACCATCGATTTCCCCTATTTTTCCGTATCTTTCCCTTTTTTTATTTTCCTTCTCTATTTTTCCTGCGCCTATTTTTTGCCTTTCCGCGCGTTTCCCAAAAACGCATTCTCTCCCTCAGATTTGTTTTGCCCTTGCCCTTGCCCTTGCCCTTGCCCTTGCCCTTGCCCTTGCCCTTGCCCT
>CAJLRM010000005.1 GCA_905209085.1 uncultured Eubacteriales bacterium | reverse complement strand
GACACGATAAACGGCTTGAATCTGTATGCCTATTGTAACAATAATCCCGTGATGAGAACGGATAGTCAAGGAACAAGTTGGTGGGATAATGTAAAAAATTGGTTTAAGGATACATCAAAGAAATTAATCAATACTTTTTTAACGGGAGGCTTGGGAGTTTTAGGAGTAGGAATATTGGAGATTAACAATTCTTCAAGCAATTACAAAATTGGTAATTTTGTAATGAGTACCTTTGGATTTAATATCGGCGATGATATAGATATTGGAATTGATTTAGAGAGCGGGTTTGATCGTTTTATTAGGGGACTCCGGCATGGTATCGAATCTTATGGGGATTTTATAAAAAAGAATTGGGATAGAAAATTTGCTCCTGCTTGGAATTGGTTAAATGGGGATAAGTGGTATCAAATTTTAGCGAAAAATATTCTATTTTTGGGAATAAGTATAGGAGTTTCTTCTCTCTTAGGACCTATAAGCCCAGCAGTGATAGTAGGGAGTGCAGTTGTTGCGTTAATTACTTTAATTTGGGATATAATAGACAAGGGTTGGAATAATTAAGTGAAAAAGAATAAGAATATTTGGTCATCACTCGTTTTGAGTATAGGAAGTATTTTACTCATTTCTTCTATAGACGCAATTTCACAAAATGTTTTATGTGCGATTTTTTATGGAGCAGCAATTGTTTTAATCTTAATTGCACTATTAAATAGCAAAAATATAAGAAAAAGAAATTTTAATATAATAGTGCATATTATAGGTATTGTTTTATTAATTACAAGCAATCTATTGTTTATAACTTCTCTTTCTAATGCAATTCGTTTATCACTTGCGATGATTATTTTATTAAGCGGCTCATTTGTTATAATTAATAAATATTAATTTTATTATATAATCTGATTGAAGTATGAGAATGAATTTTTTATACGGCAATCAGATTATTTTTATATACTATTGACAAGAGCAAAGAAAATGGTGTAAAATATAAATACGACGGATGGGAAAATCATGTAGTATTGAATGGAAACGGAAGTAAGCTGACGTTGGAAAGCTATACAGCGGCAAACAAGGTGAACGTTCTCAATCCGTTCCGCTATCGTTCATATTACTATGATACGGAAACAGGGTTATACTTCCTGCAAACGAGATACTATGACCCCGAGATCGGAAGATTTATTACAATAGATGACATTTCGTATCTCGCGCCCGACACGATAAACGGCTTAAATCTCTATGCCTATTGCGGCAATAATCCCGTGATGAGAACGGATAGCCAAGGAACAAGTTGGTGGGATAATGTAAAAAATTGGTTTAGAAATACGGGGCGAAGGGTTGGAAATGTCTTAAAAGCGGGTGCAGGTATTCTCAGGATAGGCGGTGGATTAAGTGTAGGAAGTGAATTGAGTAGTTCAGCGATAGGGGTAGGAGTATCGCTTCTTTCAAATGCTTTTGGATTCGATATTGATATAGATCGTATTCCCGACCCGAGTTTGAAGCCGAAAGGAATATTAGATACCTTAAGAGAAGGGTGGAATGGAATTAAATATTTTGTAAAAGAAACCGTATGGGACGATTGGATAGTAGATAAATTCGGACGAGGATTTTTAAAAGAAATCGTTTGGGATAAAGGAATTGTTCCTGCTTGGGATTGGGTTTGGAATGATGCATTGAAATGGGCAAGTCAAAATCCTGTAATAAATGGGATTGTAGCTGTTGGAGGATTAGTACTTGCTATTGTAGGGGTTGTGGTTAGTGCTCCCGTTATTGCTTCCGTCGTAACTGTGGCTGGTATTGTTTTAGCGGCAATTGGGGTGATTTTGTGGATTAGGTCTCTATTTGATTAAAAAATAGGAGTAAAATAAATGCATTTAAAAATTATACGATTTATTACCGCAATATTATATATCCTTGCTATTATTTTGGGTTCATTATATCTAATAAAAAAAAATAGTGTATATAAAATTCTCTGGTCCATTTTTTTTGGTGGGGCATCGATTTTATTACTCGTAGTATCAATTATTAGCTTAAAATATCGAAGATAAGTTAAAAGATAAAGAAATCACAAACAATGAGATAAAAGAGTTACAATGTGTAAAAGCATTGCAACTTTTTTATTTTATGTTTGACAAGATATATAAAATATGTTAAAATAAAGAAAATATATGATACGGGAACGAATTTATACTATTTGCAAACGAGGTACTATGATTCCGAAGAGGGAAGATTTATCACCATAGATGACATTTCGTATCTTGCGCCCGATACGATAAACGGATTAAATTTGTACGCTTACTGCGGAAACAATCCCGTTATGAGAGTAGATCCGAACGGAAATGCTTGGTGGCACTGGGTGCTTGGCATTATAGTAGTAGCCGTGTTAGTAGGGCTTACTATAGCTACAGCGGGAGGATTTGGCGCAGGATTAATGGCAATCGGATTTGCGGCAAATGGAATGGTGATGGCAGGAGCTTCGATGGCAACGACTATTCTAGCTTTTGCTTCTATAGGCGCAGCGGTGGCTTTGACTGCATCGGCTGTTGTTGCCGGGATTAATGCGGTTGAAACTTGGGCTACCGGGGGGAGTTTTTCTGCTGGACTGAACGAAATAAAAGACTATGGAACAACAGCCTTAGATGCGACGATTGGAGGCGGTATATTCGGAGGATTAATGGGCTTTGGAGCCTATAAGTTAGCTCATCCTCGGACCAGCGATGATATCCAAATTGAGAAGGCTTTAAAGGAGCTGGATAGATCGGGGTTACGTCCGGGACAAACAGAAGTATCGAAAAACAAAATTTTGCAAATATATAATAATTATGACTCGACAAAAGCCCAGAGCTCAATTTATTCGGATGGAAGGACAAGATATATAGTGGACGGTCACCATACAACAATTGCAAGTCAAATGCGCGGACAAGGAACAGGGTTCAATATGGGTATGTCTACAAATATGCCCCCTTCTGCTACTGATATATATTGGACGAAAAAATGGTATGAAATATGGAAAAAAGCAATAAAAATCAAACCGTAACCGTAAAGCAAGTATTATTTATAACGTTTAGTACGAAGGCAAAACTTAATTAGCTAAAACTTCATGCCGTAAAAGAAAGGTTTTTGATAGTTTTTATGAAAAAGTACAAATATAGAAAAATATACATTTAACCTTTCTTTTATAGTTTAGGTGATAAATTAAAAAAGCAAATTATTCTATACTTTTTGTCTGTTAAAGTATAGCAGGAGGAAAAAGCGAATGTTGAGCAAAAAGAACTTAATAGGCGAATTAATGTATATCATTTGCAATTATGATAAAGGAAAAACGCAGAAAAAGCTTTGGAATAAAAAATTGTATCATAAACTTATGACGGATGTTTACTTTTGCAGAAACTTTTTAGAAATTCTATTCGGAGCGCCTATTGACACGAATTACTTTTTTAGTAAATTCTCTGTTTTAGAAAAGGAAAAGATTGATCAAAAATTTTTTATGAGTGAATACGGAAAAATGGAGGAGATATTAAAAGAAGGAAAAGTTGAACTGACAGAGAAGGAAAAAGAAATATGTTCTGTTATGTTGAATGAGATAATAAAAATTCACTTATTGTTGCTGGAAAAAAACAAAAATCATAAAACGGCGATAAAAAATACCTTTAAGGCAATTCACAATATTCCCAAAATATTGATTGACGCAGAGAACTGCTTTTTTTCGGGGGCTGTGAGCTGTTCCGTGGAAGATGCTTGGGAAGTATATGAATTTTGGCGTAATTATTCAGAGTGAGTTTCCCGCTTTTGGATAAGGAGTTGCGTATTATAGCAACTCCTTATCAAGTCTTAAAATTAGACCTTTTTGCCTCCCAATTTTTTTCATAATTGAAATGCCTTTTATACGTGGACAAGCTATAAAAAGTTAAGGTTTATTTGCAGAGTCTCCGAACAAATGGAGTTATATTTACCTGCAAACGAGGTACTATGATCCCGAAGTGGGAAGATTTATTACAATAGATGACATTTCGTATCTTGCGCCTGATACGATAAACGGATTGAATCTGTATGCCTATTGTAACAATAATCCCGTGATGAGAACGGATAGCCAAGGAACAAGTTGGTGGGATAATGTAAAAAATTGGTTTAGAAATACGGGGCGAAGGGTTGGAAATGTCTTAAAAGCGGGTGCAGGTATTCTCAGGATAGGCGGTGGATTAAGTGTAGGAAGTGAATTGAGTAGTTCAGCGATAGGGGTAGGAGTATCGCTTCTTTCAAATGCTTTTGGATTCGATATTGATATAGATCGTATTCCCGACCCGAGTTTGAAGCCGAAAGGAATATTAGATACCTTAAGAGAAGGGTGGAATGGAATTAAATATTTTGTAAAAGAAACCGTATGGGACGATTGGATAGTAGATAAATTCGGACGAGGATTTTTAAAAGAAATCGTTTGGGATAAAGGAATTGTTCCTGCTTGGGATTGGCTAAATGGTGATAAATGGTATCAAAAATTAATAAAAAATGTAAGTATAGGAATTATAGGTGGTATTGTTGGTGCCTTGGTAGTTTGGAATGTTCCATTTTTAGCTACATTTGCGGCTGCTACGTTAGCTTTAACTATTTTAGGCGGAATAATTACGGGAATAATAAGTGGTTTAATAAGTTGGTTGTTTGATCTTATATCTTAAACGGAGGACTTTATAGTGAAAGGAATTCGAACTATTTTATTTTTCATTACTATATTTTTTGCTGTGATAATTGGCTTTATTATATTAAAGTTGACAAATAATTATTTTTTATGGATAATATCTGTAGTAATTGCCACACTCTTCATAGGAATTATTAATAGTATACTTTTAAAGATATTAAAAAAAAAGTTAAATAAACACAAAAAAAAGTAATTACCTTAGCTGTTTAAATGTTATAAATATTTCTTATAACATAAATCATAGAAGAGAATTCATTGGAGAAAAAATAGAGGGATTTCCGCTTTAATTTTGAAGCAAGTAATAAAGTAAATTCCAATTAAACTGATTAAAAAGTTGTGATGTAGAAAAACATTGCAACTTTTTTATGTGAGAATTGACAAAATATATAGAATATGTTAAAATAAATATATAATACGGAAACGGGGCTG
This sequence comes from uncultured Eubacteriales bacterium, assembly GCA_905209085.1. Taxonomy (GTDB): domain Bacteria; phylum Bacillota; class Clostridia; order Christensenellales; family Borkfalkiaceae; genus Scatosoma. The sequence goes on along the minus strand of CAJLRM010000005.1, from coordinate 265,509 downwards.
AACTTCTTAAAAACGAGATACTATGACCCCGAAACAGGCAGATTTATTACAATAGATGACATTTCGTATCTTGCGCCCGACACCATCAACGGATTGAATCTGTACGCTTACTGTGGAAACAATCCTATTATGAATGTCGATCCCAAGGGCACATCATTTGGGAATTGGGTAAAATCGGGGATTACAGCGTTATTTTTTCGCGGAACGAGCATTCAAGTAGCTTTTTCAGTGGTTCTTATCTAGGAATAGCAAGAGCAGCGAATTTCAATAAAGATATAAGAACGGATATGAATAATATCGGCTGGAATCCTTTTAATGCCAATGAAGAAGCAGTTTTGGCGTCAAAATATGTTTCTTTTTATAAGGGAGCGCCAGTTTTTAGAACGAATTTCGATCGCTCAGGCACGTTTTTAGGAATATTTTTAACAAGAGAAACAAATAAACGTGATTATCCTAAAGATATATTGAGGCATGAATGGGGACACATCGCGCAGCAAATAATGTTAGGACCGATTGTTTTTTTGCTGGGGATAGGTATACCTTCGGGGCTGGAAATAGGGGAATGGGGCGACTATTATAATGCGCCATGGGAAACCTCGGCAGATATATTGGGCGGGGTACAATCGACAGTCCATACGGAAATAGAACGAAGAAGAGCAATAGGCTATTTAGGTTCCCTTTTTGTCTTCGCAAGTGGATTTGTATATATACCGCCGAAAATTTTGAAACTTGGAGAAAAAATTAAAGGCAAATATAAATATTGGTATATTTTAAGCAGATAGGAGGGGGCATGAGAAAGAGATATCTTTTAGCGGGGGTTTTGAGTATAGTGTTATTGTTTTCAGGTTGCAATCCGCTTGCGATAAAGCCGTGGGAAAGAAAGAAATTATATGCATACTACAGTAACGACGCGAACTATGTAACGGTGAAAGGAAAAATAACTTATAATAATGCCGCAAACGAAAAAAGATATTTATCTCTTGAAATAGATGAAGAACAATATTTAAAAGACTATGAAGAATTGTTGCCTAATAATTATTGGAGAAGTAATTATTTCGAAATAGAAGCTGCGAACGAAAAGATTTTAGAGAAAAATGGTTTTTATGAAAAGATGGATAGTGATACGGAAATAGAGTTTATTACATCTTTTCTTATATGGTGGGATGGTTGGTATTTTCCGATAGTGGGAGCAAAGATTGAAGATACGGTGTATTTATCCTACGAAGAAGGGAAAACGAATTTTCTTTATCATATCCAATATGAGATGAGATAAAAAAGATTAGATAATCTGATTGCGACATCAAAGCCAAGACTTTGATGAGGCAGTCAGATTATTTTTTATTATAATCAAATTGGAAAAAACAGCCGTTTATACGAGCGAAGCGCTGTGATGAAATATAATAAAAATAATCCTCTCCTTGACATTGACAAAGCAATTGTGCTACAATATCTCGTACTCTCGATTTATTTTTTAGGTATTGCATTTGGTTCAATGATATGATATAATATAAACGGGAACGTTTATGAAAAGAGAGGGAGGAAGAGTGATGAAAAGGTTGATACGGTTATGCGCGGCGCTTTCAGCGGTTATGCTTTTCGGTTGTTGCTTTACGTTCGCAGGATGCGGAATGAATGTGGAAGATCTGAAATGCGCCACATCCGAAACGACGGACTATATCGCGGTCGTCAAGGATCAGGCTGTTTACGGCGATAAGGTTCTCTCGATCGATGAGTGCGTTAATTCCTATATAAGCGAGCGTTCCGACGGCAACGGTTCTTCTTACAGACACAGCTATTACGACGGTCCTTATATGTATACAATCGTTGAGCGTAACGCATTGGTTGGCGACCGTAGTACTTACGATTTTATCAGATTGGATTTACGGGAGGGGAGCGTTTCCGTCATTCTTGCGAATTGTCCCTCTTTGGATATTTTGTTTTTCTATCAGAATTATATTTTTATATGTAAGGGAAATGGTAATAGTAATTCTTATTCCTTTATTAATTTGTCGGATTTTTTCGAAATTGAAGTTCCCGACAAGTATTTTCTCAATCAAAACGGAAATCTGTATAGAAAGTCGGAATCGGATACGGGTATTACGATCAGTACGGCGAAAATCGCAGACGAGGGGGACAGGGTTGAAACGACGGGAGAATATACCGTTTTATATAAAGGGTATAAGAATTACAGATTATTCCGCGTTTACGACGATTGCGTCGTCACCGATAAGTTCATTTATGAGATCGCTGCGGACGAGTACAACTATTGTTTGTTTAAACACGATTATCTTTGCGGAAGTTATTATACTCGTACACACTATATTGTTTCCGAAGAAAAAGGCATTATTTCAACAAAGGCCGAACGTTCTTATGTATATTTGAAAAATGCGGATTTTGTCGACAAAACTCAAAACGATCTCGAAAAAGACAGAGTATTGCTCGGGCCAGAGATACTCGGTTCGAGTTCAAAGCCCGATATACGTATCCAATACATAGGTTTTTCGGAAACGATACCCTCTAAAATGCTGAAAAAAAATAAATATATCGCGGCACTGATGAAAAAATCGGCAAATTTTCAAACAGCCGGCCTTGTCGGGGACAATGTCGTCTTGACGGGGGTCTTTTCCGATGACTCCTTTCGTAATGAAAGCAAATCCACCTATTATTACAGTACTCTTCTGGTAAATATCATTACTCGAAAAGTGACTTTTTTAGGCACGGTTTTAGTTCCAAGCTATTATGGCATATATTATGACGCCACTGTCTTGGAGGTCAACGGATATGAAGCGTAATTTTACGATAAAAGGCAGAATCGCTTTATGCGTATTATTTGTTTTGGTCTGCGCCGGAATCTGTGCGATTTTCGTATCCTGCGATAACGGCGGAGGGAGTCATTCGGATATTGGCGGGACCAACGTTCAGGAAATGGGCGTAGACGAAGGAGATATTGCGAAATATGTGGGAGAGTATCTCTATGTTTTGCAGCCCGATGGCATTACCGTTTCCCGTACCCTTTCAAACGGGGCGATTCAACTTGTTTCTTCCTACAAACAAAGCGAAGTAACGCCCTGCGAAATGTATATTTCCAGCGATCGTTTGATCGCGATTTATACGTACATTCGCCGTGACGGTGTTTTCTGCCGAGTGTGGAGCAGCGTACGTATTTTTGATGTGAGGGGCATAAGCGAAAATTTTTCCTTTGAAAACAATGAAATGTATGCTTTGGATTTTAAGGGGAAATATTTGGATTCGCGCATTGTAATCAAGCAGAAAAAAATGCTTCTTTGTTACGGATTGCAGGACAGAGAAGAAATCGAGTCGGTAAACGTGGACGAAAATGGCAGGCCCGTTTCCGAATATCGCGCGACAGAGATGGACTATGAGGTGAACGGAGAAAAGAAAACGGCTGCGGACGCGGAGCCGCTGAAAAATATTCCCGAAGGATTGATTTCTCACGATATCACCGTCTATGCGTCGATCGATTTATCGGAAAATAAGTTTGAGTTGAAGATGAAAGCCACTTCGGGCTTTCCCTTCCAAACGTTATATGTTTCGGAATACGGTTTTTATACGGCGTATTCCTATGTGGAAAACCGCAGGATGAGCGGGGGATGCGGAGGGACGGTCTGGCAGATCACCCATTCGATGATCGCTAAAATCGACGGAAAGACGCTGGAACTCACGGGACAAAAATTCTTTGACGGAATGAGTCTTGTTTCCCGTCACGCTGTCAAAGATACGGGCAAAAACGTTTACTTCGCCATGTTGAACACCGATTATCGCGCGGTAGTCCTTCTTGCTACCGATGAAAATTTGAATTTAGTCGGATATTTGAGCGATATTTGCCAGGAGGAAGAGGTTAAATCGGTGTCCTATGCCGAGGATGGCGACAGACTCTATTGCTTTATCGTCACTTATCAGGAAGCAATCAATCTCGATCCGCTGTTCAAAATAGACGTGACCGATCCGGGAAATATGAAAGTGAAGGGACTTGTTTCGGTGGACGGCTTTTCATCTTATACCATAAACTTTGAAGGCGGCTATACAGTCGGCGTGGGAGAGGACGGAGCGGGCGGAATCAAGATTTCGCTTTTTGCTACGGAGAAGGATCTTCCCAGAGAGATTAATTCATTTGTAAAGAATAACGCTTATTCGGAGGCGACCGACAACAGTAAAGCCTTTTGTGTCGACAAAAGCAGAAAGCTTTTTGCCGTACCGATTATCGAAATTGTCGATGCGGCGACGCTTACCGAGCGGCTGTACTTCTATCGAATTACCGACGAGGGAGAGCTGGAAGAATTGGGGTTTGTCGAAAATCGGGAGAGCTTTGCCTATCAATCGGAGTCGGAGATCAGAGTTCAGGACTTGTACCTGCGCCGAGCGTTTTTCGGCGAAAACTTTGTTTACGCCGTGAGCGGCGCCAATATCAAATCGTTGGCGATTTCGGAATTGGCGAAGGGAAACCTTGAAAGCGTTTGTGAGATTTCAACGAGAATAGAGTGACGAGGTAAAATTTGAGGGAAGCAATCGATTTTATCGGGAATCTGAATCCCGTTTACGCCGTTTTGCTTTTGCTGGGCGGGATGGGGGCAGTTACGGCGCATTTTGTCAATCGGAAAAAGTATGAGAAATTTAGGGCGGTTACTGTCGTTTATGCGATAGGACTCATTCTTGCATTCTTTTTGACATATGCGCTGAACACGTTTTTTAATAAGATAATCACAGCAAAACACGAAAAGTATTATTTTACCGATTTTTCGTTTTTATATACGGCGGCGTTTTTCATGTTTACGGTGAAGATCTTTTCGCTTATTCTCGGCTGGGATTTTAAAAAGATCAAAGAGCCGTTTGCGGCAAGTCTTCTCGTATTCCTGTTTTTTGCGAAAATCGGGTGCTTTTTTAACGGCTGTTGTGCTTCAAAGCCGCTCGGCGGAAGCGGAACTATTTTTCATTTGAACCTTTACGAAAGCGGTTTCGCGCTGTTGCTCGCAGCGTTGTATTTCTGGAAAAAAGTAAAAGTTTTTTATCCGTTTTTTCTTATCTATCTGCCGTATAGATTTTTTTCAGAGTTTATCCGTGCGTCCTACGCCTATCAGAAAATTTTTATGGGGATTTTTACGGGGACTCAGATCGTGGCCGCGATTGTGTTTTCAGTTTTGATTTTATTCATCGTTTTCCAAAGCATAAGATCAAAAAAGGAAAATCACGACTGATTTTAATATGGCATAAAAGATGTCGACGCATAGGAAGAATATGGCGTTTTTTTGTACCCGATATATCTATCGCTCCTTACTTTACCCGCTGAATTTATTAATAAAGAATTATAAATTCAGCGGGTAACTTAAAACGTGGCGTCGGTTATCTTTTCGGGGTTTCCGATGTCAGCGGCCGCATATTTTATCGATGTGATCATGACGGAAGAAAAATAAAAAGGGATTTATTACGGTGCGTTTGCTAAAACGTCATCATGAGGGAAAACGCTCTGTTTTGTGCGAGGAAACGTTCTTTCCAAAATAGAAGAAGTATTGGATCCCTAAGTTTACCGTGAGGATATCAAAACGGCAAAGCCTATTCCATGAGTGTAACGTTTACTTGTATCATGCGAATGACGCCTATTGTATCAAGAAAAAGCCTCACGCTCGCAATTGCCGGCGATTTTGCCGGCGACTAGTGCCTCTCGGATTAAGAAAAGGATACGCCGCCTCCCTCCATGGTCTTTGTTACTTTCTTTTGAGAGGTTTTTTATGCCTTGAAAACCAAATAAGAAAAAAACAGGCCCCGATAGGGACTTGCTTTTTTCTTCCATAGAGGTTTAAATGAAATTGAAGACGATGAAGGCAGAGTAATTATGACTTTTTTCGAAAGAAAGCGTGTAAGGGATAAACTACAACATAATCAAATAGAGCCTGCAAAAGAAGGGAACGCAATCGATATTACCGCAAACAGACGGGAAACAAAAGACAGTCAGACTTCTTTTTGGGGTGGAACAGCGCTTTGAAATGTTTTGTAAAAGTAATATCAAGTTCGTTTAAACGACAGTCGCGAAGAAATATAGAGTGAATAAGCGACAATTGGCTTCAAAAATTTGGGCGCAACCGATAAATGTGTTCTCACGTCGAAACGAGCGAAGAAGTGTTTGTCTTGAACGTAAAATCAAGAGAGAATAAGTTGATTCGCTTGCTTAGTTTATTCGGTGACTTTGATTTGTAATCACGGATTTCAGGCCATCAACCTCTTTAAAATCGATAAATTATCAAAAAGAACTACGAGTATTCGCAGTTTTTTTATTGTGCAGAAAAGAACTGAAAAAAAATAACGGAATGAAAGAAAGAAGTGAACTAATGTTTTTATGGGAAAGCTAAGGAAAACAGGAGATGCTCTTTCCGGGGCGAAGTATCCGCCGATTAAAATATGGATTTTCCGAAAAAGAGCGGGGCTTTTCCGTTATTTAAGAAATTCCCGCTTATCGTATCTCAGACGCCAGTCGGGATATTTTTTTAATTCAGAAATGCTTTTTCCATAATATTGTTTAAAAAGCCTGGATAGATAATTCTCGTCGTATATCCCGACGCTTTCGCCCGCTTGCCTGAGCGAGATTCCTTTATTGATGACTAAATTTTTTATTTTTTCGAGTTTTAAACGGTTGATATAGGAAATGATTGTCGTTCCCGTCACTTTCTTGAAAATATTGCAAAGATACTGCGGGGTAATGCTGACCTTTGCGGCTACTTCATTGACGGATATTTTTTTATCGATATTTTCGGCAATATACTTCTTTGCGAGATTGGTATAGCGTATATTCCCGAAAGAATCGGTCTCCTTTACGATGATAGAATAGGTATCTATGATTTCTAAAATCCTGAATATATAAGAGAGAGCCTTTAAACTGTTGCCGTTCATTTTATATTCTACCATTAACAGATCGAGATATTTGGAAACGTCCCTACAAATTTTTTCATCCGAAAGGATTTGAGAAAACGTGAAGGAAAAACTGTTTGACTCCGTAGGGGGAGAAAGCAGCAGCGAAAAAGTATGATGCTCATGAAATTGCGAGGCCTGTACTTTTTTTATATTGTCGAACGTGTTGATGAAAATACTTCCTTCCTTCAATATAAAGGAGGCGTCATGTTTATCGATGCAAGTCAGATTTCCCGTTTTTAAATAAAAAATTTCAATGCTGTTCGGCAATAAATCGACCAAGCCGTTATAGGTCTGCGCGGAAAAGATATGCGCAAACCAAATTTGCGGAATTCCTCCGATACGGATTGTTTTTATTGTATTTGTAAAAAGACCGTTTATATTTCCCATATTTGTATTATAACAAATAATCTTAAAATTGTCCATGCTTTTTAGTATAGTCTATTGATTTTTCGCAAGAAAGTTGAGATAATAAGAAACGAAAAAAGTAAGGAGGTCTATATATCGGGGATGATAAACGACAATACGCCTAAAAATAAAAAAATCTCAATTTTTTGTGCAAAAAAATTCAGTCGTGAAGAAGTCCGGAAACATCTTTTTCTCTTTTCGGTCTTTCTGATACCCATGATCGCGTTCGCCGTTTTTTGGGTCTACGTGAATATCCAGTCGCTTTTGAATGCTTTTCGCTTAGAGGTGAACGGAAAACTGACGTGGTCTTTTCAAAATTGGCAATATTTTTGGCAGGATTTGACAAAGAGCGGCTCTATGGTGGATATGCCTTTGATTTTACGCAATACGCTTATTTTTTTCTTTACCAATGTTTGCGTAATCCTTCCCATCTCTTTCGTCTTTTCCTATTTCCTGTTTAAAAAAATCAGGGGATATAAGTTTTTCCGCGTGATATTTTTTGCCCCCAATCTCATCTCCGCGGCGGTATTGGCAACTCTTTACAAATTTATGCTGAATCCCTCCCTCGGCGGAACGATTACAAAATTATACACCTTATTCACGGGCAGGGCCTCTCCCAATTTTTTAATGAACGAAACTTACGCGTTGGGCGCTGTTGTCGCGTACTGTATCTGGACGGGGCTTTCGGTTAATCTTGTGCTATTTAACGGCGCCATGGAAAGGGTGCCGCAAGAGGTGATAGAAGCCGCGCAGATCGACGGCGTCGGCGTCGGAAGGGAATTGTTCGGCATCATTTTGCCGATGATCTGGCCGACGGTCAGCACTTTATTGATCACCACGACCTCGGGATTGTTTATGGCTTCCGGACCGCTGTTGTTATTGACGAACGGAGCGTACGGAACCAATACGCTGTCGTTTTGGATTTATCAGCAGGTACAGGCGCAGGTGGCGCCGTACTATCCCGCTACGGTGGGTTTTATCTTTACCCTCGTCGGAGTGCCCATAGTGCTTGCCGTGAAAAGATTGGCGGGAAAAGTATTTACGGAGGTGCAGTATTGATATGGATAAAGCTCTTCGGAAAAGCGGGGTAAAGCTGGGACTGAAAAAGAGAGGCAAAAAGGAAAAAATTGTTTTTATTTTCGCTTTTACGGTGTTCGCTGTGTATGCCGGAACTTATCTTTTTACGTTTGGATGGGCGTTCGTCGTTTCCTTGCGGGAAAAATTGGAGTTTTTACACAACCCCTTTGCGCTGCCGACGATCCTGCATTTTGAAAACTATATCGACGCGTTTAAGGCGTTGAAGGTCGGAGAAACTAACCTCCTGCTCATGTTTGTCAATACCGTCTGGTATGCGGGCGGGGCGACGGCGATCGGCGTTATGGCGTCCAATATCCTCGCTTATGCCGTCGCAAAATATAAAACGACTTTTACAAAATTTTATTACACGCTTACTATTTTTATCATGCTGATTCCCATTATCGGCGCGTTGCCGCAGCAGTATATTTTATACGACAATCTCGGGCTGATCAATTCTCCGATGTTTCTTATCACTTACGTCGGCGGGACGGCCTATCAGTTTATACTCTTTCACGGTTTTTACGGCGGGGTGTCCAACGAATACGCGGAAGCGGCAAAGGTGGACGGAGCTGGGCATTATACGATCATGCTGAAAATAATGCTCCCCATGTCGCTGCCGATGTCGCTGGCGATCGGGATTATCACCTTTATCGGCTATTGGAACGACTATATGACGGTGCTCTTGTTCCTGCCGGATTTTCCGACCCTTGCGACGGGTTTATATCTGTTTCAGTCGCAGCCGGAAATCCGCTCCCATTATCCGCTCTATTATGCGGCGATTATCATGTCGACCGTGCCGATCGTCGTCTTATACGCGTCTTTCCAGAACATGATCATGGTAAACACCGTAGCGGGCGGTATAAAAGGATAAATATATATTTTAAATCAGGAGGATAAAAGATGAAAAAAATTATGAAACGGCTTGCGCTTGCGCTGTGCGCGACAACGGGCATGGCCCTGTTTGCGGGCTGCGGCGGAAGCAAGGAAACCGAGGCGCTGCAAATCAACTGGACGATCGGCGGATACGGCAGGGCGTATTGTCAGCCCTTGATGGACGCCTTTACAGCAAAGACGGGCATCGAATGCGAACCGACGTACGACGATAATTCATCGAGCACCATTACCTCTAAAATCGGTTCCGTAAAGAGAAATACCATCGATCTCTTTTTTACGCAGGTGCCTTTGTTCAGCAACATTGCCGCACAGGCGAACAAGAACGGATACGACAATCTCTATCTCGAACTCAGCGACCTATACGATACGAAGGTCCCGGGGAAAGACGCGACGTTGAAAGAGTATCTTAAAGACGGAATGTACGAGGCGCAGCTCACCGACGACGGAAAGGTGTATACCGTTCCCTGGATCGCCCCCATGGACGGACTCGTCTACAACAAAAAAGTGCTGGATTCTTTCGGGATCACGGATATTCCCAGAACGACCGACGAATTCGAAAGCGTATTGAAACAGATCAAGAGCGGTCTTTCCGTTTCGGGAGAGCCTGTGACGACGGAAAACGGGGAAAAGGTCAGCGGATTGATTTCCGCCAACAATTCCGCGTATTGGGCTTTCGTATGGCCGACGTGGTGGGCGCAGTACGAGGGCATGGACAACGTACGCAACTATTTTATGGCGAAAACGGCGGACGCCGCCGAAAACAGTTTGCCCGACTGGAACGCCTTAAAACAGGAAGGAAAGCTCGTTTCCATAGAGGAATTGGATCGATTTATCAATAAAAATAACGGATATATGCATCCCGATTCCCTCAATCGCGATCATCTGTTTTCTCAAATAGATTTTTTGGACGGAAAAGCGGCGTTTATCCCGACGGGGGACTGGATGGAAAACGAGTCCACAAAAGCGTATCGGGAGGAAGGAAAGGACATCGACGTTCGTTTTATGAAAACGCCCGTTACCAGCCGTCTTGCCGTCAAACTGAATATTACGGAGGCGGAATTGAGGGCCGCGATCGATTACGTCGACGCGACTTCGGAAGGAAAAACGGGAACAGCTCCGACGTATGCGGGAAAGGACGCGGTGGCGGCCGAAAAAATCACCGCCGAAATTTCCGCGGCGCGGCTGCTCGTGTCCTCGTCGCAGGCGGCTCTCGACAGAGCGGTGATTCCCGCTTATTCCAATAATATTTCCGCGGCGAAAGAATTTCTGTTATTTTATGCGAGCGACGAAGGGCAGAAGATCATGGCGCAGTATTCGGGCGCCGCGAGTCCTTTCCGTTATGAAGTTTCGCAGGAACTTTTAAACGGCTTTACGACGTTTACGCGTTCCGCATTGGAAATTTGCGGAAGATCGGGCGTGGGGTATTGGATAGACGACATGAAATATCCCATCCGCTATAAAGCAAACCTCTTGATTACTTATTGGAACAGCATAAATTATCAGCGCGGTTTCGAGGAAGTATTGTATAACGGAAGTAAAACTCCGAAACAGGTTTACGATACCGATTGGGGCTCGTACAGAGATTGCTGGGACAGAATGCTCTCTCAGGCGGGGTATTGATAAAGAATGACAGGAGAAGGAAAATGAGAAGAAAAATAATGATCGGCATCGCGGCGGCGGTCTGTGCGTTGAGCTGTCTGGGCGCTGCTGCCTGCGGCGGGAACGGCGACAGTTCCGGATCGGAAAAGCTCCCCCCGGTGGAAAAAATAGACATCGTCAACGGGTTTGAAGAGGCAGGGTCCGAGGCTTTATTCGAAGGGTTTGCGGGCGCGCAGATTTCCTGGAATGAGAACGAGAAGTTTGTCAATACGGGAAAGAAATCGGTAAAGATCTCCGTTTCTCATGCGTCCGTTCCCAAATTTGCCTTTTCCGAAAACGCTTCCCAAACGGACATTTCGGAATATGAGTATCTCAGCTTTTGGATGTACGTGGACGGCGATTCGCCCATCAGTCTTTCCAATACGGTAAACGAGGGGGACTATCAGGGTTCCGTCGTCTTAAACAGATATTACATCAAGTCTTCCGTGGAGCCGAACACCTGGACGAAAATCAAGATAGAAAAGGGCGACGCGTTCTATGACAATATGATGTATTATCTGCCTTACGGAAAATTCATCTTTTGCGGAACGGGAGAAAATTTCAACGCGCCGCTAGATTACGACGTCTATATAGACGACGTTCGCGTATATAAAAAGGGAATGACGGGCGAAACGGAACTGTATGTCGTCGACGCCGACAATAACAATCGACGGATGGATCTGCCCGACGGCGCGGTGGGCAGGACGTATGAAATACCGAAAATTCAAGTCCTCGGCGCGGACGGCTCGGAATTGTTCGATGCAAAGCCGACCGTTTCGGTGACGGACTGCGACGGTTTTCCCGTCGAGATAGAGGATAATTCCTTCCTCGCCTGGAAAGCGGGCGTATACACGCTGACCGCAAGTTACGAAAAAGACGGATTCGTCGGAAGGTATAACGGCAGTTTCCGCCTGAAATTCGTCGCCGTGGCGGATACGAATACGGAACTTGCCGTCGTCGGGAAGCCTTATTCCGTTCCCCGACTTACGCTGCTCGATCCCACGGGCGACAATGCGCTGGAAGGCGCGCGGACGGAAACGCAGGTATTCGATGCGTTGGGGGAAGAAGTCCCTCTTGCCGACGGAAAATTTACGCCGCGGGACGCGGGGTGCTATACGTTGAAGTACGTCGTTTCCAAAAGCGACCATGGCGTCGAGAATACGGAAACGTACGAAAAATACGTCTGGGCGAGCGGAACAAAGGGACTCGTTTCCGATTTTTCGCGCGACGAGAGCGCGGGACTGTTCTGTGCCGCGGACGTGTCGGGACTGTCGTTTGAACGTTCGTCGCTGTACGCCAAATACGAGCCGGATCAAACGGGAACTTCCCTGTCGTGCATCATCAACAGCGTCAGCTTTCCCTCTTTCTGTTTCGGGGAAAAGTTCCCGTACGCAAAAGCGAGCGAATCGGGAATACACTATTTAAGTTTCTGGGTCTATAACGACGTGGGGAGCGATCTCTATCTCATCAGTTCGGGCGATCTGCTAAACAGACAGCTCCTGCGTTCGGGACTTTGGAACAGGGTCGTATTTTATACCGATTCCTTCTCCTCGTCTTTCGACTGGAAGAAAAATCAATTCACCGTATACGGCGTCGATAACGCCGCGGACAGAATAAACGGCGCACTGTATTTCGACGATTTGCGGATTTACCGCGACGGCGACGTCGAAGAAGCGGCGTTTTCCGAGCAAATCACCACTACGGATTACAATGCGGCGACGGGAGAGGGCGTTCGTTTTGCCTTGAACGGAAGCTATCGGATAGATTTCCGGGTCTTCGGCTTGGACGGGACGTTATTGGAAGGCGAGGAAAGCTCCGTGCTCTGGGTGAAGGATTCCAACGGCGCGAATATGGTCGTCAACGGCGGCTCCTTTACGCCCGCAAGGGAGGGGTGGCACACGCTGTCGCTCTATTACGAAAAGGACGGCATCCACAATTCCGTCATCAAGAAGTTCTATGTCCGGCCGCAGCTGGAATTCAATCCCGACACCGATGCGCGGGACTCGGTGCTCCCTTACGGAGAGGCGGAAACGGTCTATAACGCCGATTCTTTCAGACCCGTACTTTGGAATAAGGGAAAAGTCGCGGAGGACGGCGACGTCAAATATTCTCTCACGGTGACGGACGGAAGCGGAAAAAAGGTCGAAACGAACGGGCTTGTCTTTACGCCGATGAAAAAGGGACTGTATAATCTTTCCTTTTACGCGCAGGACGCGCAGACCAAGGAATTTGCGACGTACTCGCTCAAACTCGGCGTATTCGAAAAGGGAAAGAAAGGGATGGCTTACGACTTTGAGGACGGGGACGTTTCCGCTGTCAGCAGCACCTATTATTACTACGGCGTGGTATCGCCCGTAAAGTTGTCCGAGGAGAATATCGGCGGAAACGCGACCAAAAAAGTCAAGATAGAAGTCACCGACGAATCTGTGAACGGCAGCACGGCGAGAGAACCGCAGTTTTATCTCACGGAAAACAACATTCTGCAAAACATTTCCCTGACGAAATCGTTTAGCTTCGACGTGTATATAGAAGATTCGGAAAACCGTTCTTTCAATCTCGCCAAAGTGCTCTATTACAATTGGAACGATCAAGGGGCGGCAGAGGTGCAAAAGGGCACGCTCACGAAGAAGATCGCGTCCAATCGATGGGAAACGGTCACGGTGACGAGGGAAAATTACGAGAGCGTACTCGGCGGATACATTTTCGGCGGTTCCACTCTCTCGCTCGGCGGGCAGGCATGGACGGAGATAGACGACCGATTGATTACGAGCTTCTATTTCGTGGACAGCACGGGATATAAGGAGTGCGGCGGAATCAATATTTATCTGGATAATTTCAGAGTCGAGGTGTGAAATGAGTAAAAAAACAATTGCATTTTTTGCGGCGTTGATGATGATTTTTACTTGCTTTTTCTCCGCCGCCTGTAAAACGGACGATCCCCCCGAGAAAAAGCCGCTTGCCGAAAAGACGGCGAACGAGTATACGGACGAGCGGATGATGCTGGGAATGTATCATATCACGCCCGTAATCGACGACGTAAAAAATCAGATAAAATTCGAGGACGCGGTAGAGGGGGATCTGTTCAACGTATTTTTGATGAGCCGCGTGGAAATTCCCGACGAAACGCAGTTTGACTATTATTGCAACAAAATTTACGAAAAGGGAAAGAGGTTCTTCATTTTCGACTCCACGTATCTTTGGAGCGCTTCCGCGGGATATACGGTGTATAAAGATATCTACGTGCGTATGCACAAGATGAAAGAAACGCTTTGTTCGAAAAATTATTACGACGCTTTTCTCGGTTATTACGTGGATGAGCCGTTGCTGCTCGGCGTTCCGCTCAACGATCTGCACGAAGCGAGCAAAGCGTTTATGAAAACTTTTCCCGACAAAAGATTCATGGTGATCTTTTCCGCGGCGGGAATCAGTACGGAATACGCGATGGGAGCGGGAAAAGATCGGCTGACGAGGGAAGGCGGAGAGTATATCACGGACATCGGATTCGACATTTACGGAGCGTTCGGCGATTATTATCTCGACTTATGGGACGAGATGACGCAAATGTTCGAAGGCATGGATAAAAATTACTGGGCGGTGCCCATGGTGATGAATTACGCGAGCAAAGTGACCGAGGACGACGCCATAGGAAGCGTCGAAGGATGCTGGGAGGTCGTGAAAAAAGCCGAAGGGGGGATGGGCATGATGCTTTATAACGCCTACACCTATCCCGCGGAAGTGGAAAATATCGGCAATATCGGATTTTGCGATATGGCGTATACGACCACGGAAGAGTTTATGACGTGGAAGGATAAAAAGAATCCTTGGAAAAAGTATTATTATAAATTTTACAACGACGACGGGACGCAGGTGACGCCCGGCGTGGACTTCGTTCCCTGGACCCGCCTCGCCGGAAAAATCGGGGAAATCGCCGCGGAAATCAACGCGGCAAACGAAGGAAAGCTCGTCAAGGCGGAAACGGAGATCGTCTGCGCCGACAATCAGACGTTTATCTACGACGCCGCGCCGCACTCTCCCGCGATCGGAGCGTATATTCCCAATCTCGTCTGCGAATACGCCAAAGAGGGAACGGAGGATTGGACGAAGGAGGCGCCGTCGGCAATCGGCAAATATTCCGCGAAAATTTCCGTCGGGGAAAGCCTTTATCGGAAAGCCGCCGAAAAGATCGTCGCGTTTGCCATTACGGAAGCGACCGATACGATGATCGCGGCGGATCTGATCACGGAAGACTACTCTTCGGACAAAAAAACGGTGAAATTCGACGTGGAAGGGTATGCCGTGTCCCTGAACGGAATCGATTATCTTCCGTACGAAAGAAATTCGGAAATCGACGTGACGGATATGATCGTAGCGGAAGGCGCCGCGAGATACGTGTGGCTGAAAGAGGGGCAAAAAGCCCCGTATGCCTATAAAGTCAAAAAGTACGAAACGATCATTGTTCAGGATTTTGAAAAGGGACAAATTCCCGTCTATTCCTCTTACGAACCGTCGGGAATCGTCAAGCACGACGGCGCGTATTCGGGAAAATTCAGGTTCAAATACAACGACAACGAAAGAAAGTATATGAGCGAGAATTATTTTTCGGATTTTCTTTATCCCGCAAATTCTTCCAATCTCTATTCGATCGCGGACTGTATCAAACTCGAATTCTGGATTTATTCGGATAAAGAATTGTCGCTAAGCGCGTGGCTCATTGCCGATACCTGGGGCGGGTGCGGCACCTCGCAGTCGTTTGCGGTGGAAAAGAATACGTGGACGAAGATTTCCTTCGATTTGTCCCTGTTCAGCGGCATCACCTCGACGCCGGAATATACGCTCAGTCATATGCACATGATCACGCTGTTGACGGATCGGGAACCTGAAAACGTCTTTATCGATTCAATCGGCGTGGTGGGTTTGAAATAATAAGGAGAAAAGAATGAATTTCGGAATTTTTCATACGGCTAAAAACGTATATCCCGACGTGTTCGAAGAATTATTGAAAAGCGATTATGTCGACGTTTTTCTTTCGGAAGGGAACCCCGAGGATCCCGTTTCCGTAGAGATGGCGAAAGAGATCGCGCAAAAGGGCAAGAAATTATACGTCGCGTTTTTCACGTGGATTTTCCGCCACGTCACCTATCAGAAAATGGTGGATGTGGGGGAAGAGTATTCCGTGAAATGCGTGCTCGTGAAGGATTGGGAAAAAATCATAGACCAAAAAATTGCTTTTTTGAAATCGCTCGGCTGCGACGACGCCATCGAAGGATTTTATATAGACGAGCCGCTTTTAAACGGGATTTCGCTGGAAGATTTTGAAAAGGCGACGGGATACCTTGCGGGCGCGTGGAAGGGAAAGAGAATCTTTTGCTGCTTCTCCGTCGCGGGCGTCGCCCCCGATATCTGGACGACGGGGAACATTCAGCCGATTACGGAGAAAGCGGGGCGATATCTCACCGACGTGGCGTTCGATATGTATCACAAATTCGATTGGAAGTACAAACATATCGCGGACGAAATGAAAGAGCGGCTCGGCAACAGAGCGGACGTCAGGATCTGGTATATTCCCTGCGTCATGAATTATCGGGGGGATAAAGACGAGGCGCACTGTCTGGAACATTTGAACGGCTGTTACGAACTTCTCAAAAAAGAAAAGAATCCCGGCGGGCTGTTGTGTTTCACCTATTACACCTTTCCGCGTGAAGTGGAAGAATTGGGAAATATCGGGCTGGATCATCTTTTCGGACAGGAAGAGGGAGATGCAAACTGGAAGAAATTACACGACGAAATTCTTTCCGTCGGGAAGGACTGCGTCGGTAAAAAATAGAGGAATAAGGAGAAAAAAGATGACAAAAAACAACAAAACAAAAACGCTGTGTCTGTTGATGGCGGCGTGCCTTGCCGTGGGAATGACGGCCGCCTGCACCGCCGAAAAGCAAAACGTTGTCGCGACCGTTACGGGCGCAGAGGAAGGCGTCGTGAACGCCGTCTACAACGGAGCGCCCGTCGCCGTGACGACGACGAGCGAACAGTCGGTGGAATTTACCGTAAAATATGCGGGAATTGACGGGACGGTGTATACGGAGAGCGAAACCGCGCCTACGAACGCGGGGAAATATTCCGTCACCATTTCCTTCGAGGGGGATTCCAAATACAACGAATATACGGCTACCGTGTCTTTGATCATCGCAAAGGCGGAGAATCATTTTACCGTTTCGATGCCGAATTATACTTACGGACAGACGGGCGTAGTTCCGACGGTGTCGGGGAATTCCGGCGGCGCGGTCAGTTACGTTTACGAGGGCACGGGGACAACCGCGTATGAAGCGAGCGCTCAGCAGCCCGGCGGCGTCGGCAGTTACAAAGTGACCGCGACGGCGGCGGAAACGGAGAACTACCTCTCCGCGACGGCGGAAGCGGCGTTTTCCGTCGAAAAGGCGGCGGGCAGTCTTGTGATCTCGATGGACGATTACACGGTTTCTCAAACGGACGTATCTCCCGTGGTAAAAACGAACCTTTCGGGCGGCGAAGTCACCTATCTCTACGAGGGGACGGGGGATACCGTGTATGCGGCGAGTTCTGTAAAACCCACGGCCGCGGGGACGTATATCGTAACGGCGACTGCGGCGGCGACCGAAAATTACGAGGCCGCCACTGCGAACGCGGCTTTTAAAGTCATATTGCCTCAGAGGACGGACGTGCCCGAAACTGCCCCCGCTCTGGATACGAATACGATGGTGATGGACGACGGATTTGCGATCGTCGCGGAAGAGGATACGGAATATCGATTGACGGACGCGTCGGGCGCCGGCGTGAGCGAATGGCAGAGCACGGGCATTTTCTCCGGACTCGAAGGAAAGACGACGTATTATGTGGAGGCGAGAAGACCTGCCACCCAAACGGCTTCGGCTTCCGTTCCGGGCGCGGAGAAACTGGAAGTAACGACCTTGGAAGGCGCGCTCGCCGATGATTTCGAAAGAAAGAGCAACGGGGACGGCGTGGGGAATTTCACCGCGTCTAATGAGAAGGCGCACGGCGGCGACATGAGCATAAAAAGCTCGACGCCCGACGGCGCATACGGATTTATCTTGCAGCCGAATTCTTTGCTGGAACGAGATGATAACGGAACGAAATACAACGGCTATTGGCAAAACGGGAATTACGACGAAAATCATATCGATATTTCCGGATACAGATATATTTCGTTCTGGGCGTATTTTGAAAAGGATGTGGCGATCGGTCAGGGCATCGAGATCTGGAAGACGGACGGAGGAGATGTGTTTAACTGCGGCGTCGGTCAGACCATAAAGGGCGGCTCCTGGCAGCGTGTCGTGATCGATATGACGATCAACGGCGTTTGCAGAGGGGATTTCGACGATATTTGTTCTCACGTCGGAAAAATTTACTTTAATTTCGCCTACACCCCCGCCAGCGAAATCGGCACGTTCTATATCGACGACTTCATGTTTTTGAAATAAGGCGGCAGCCGTCGCGGACGGCGGAAAAGAAAAGACGGAAAGCCGCTCCCGTTTGTAAAGGGGGCGGCTGATTATTTTGAAAAAAGGAAGAAAGAGGGAATATGGGATATGCGGCGATGATTCTGGCTGCGGTACTCAACAGCGTTTGCAACGTCGTCGGGGAATGTTACAACCGCAGGGTCAAGCGAACGAATCCGTTTTGCTATACGCTGATCGTTTCGGTCATGGTTTTTCTGTTTTATTGGATATACGGCCGATTCTCTTTTGCGTTCGACTGGTTGACGCTGGGGATGGGGGCGGCGTACGGCGTTTGTTATTGTCTGTACTTTGTATTTATGCTGCGCGCTCTTGCGTCGGGATACGTATCCCTCGTTTCGCTCATCATAGCGTATTCGCTGATGATTCCGACTTTATTCGGCTTGATTTTTTATCGTTCCTATCCCGGCGCCTTTTTTTATGTCGGTCTGGCGCTTTTAATGATCGCGGTGTTTCTTATCGGAAAGAAAAAAGAAACGAAGAGCGCGGAAGAGGGCGCGGCAAAAAAGCGGAGTGGAGGAAAATGGATCGCGTTTGCGCTCGCGGCGATGCTCGTGAACGGAACGCTGTCGATTTTGCAGACTTATCAGCAGACGGAAAAAAAAGGATTCTATAAAAGTGAATTTATGATGATCGCCATGGCGGTCGTGTTCGTTTTCAGCTGTGTGTCGGTGTATATTTTCGCCCGCAGGGACAAAGAAACGGTCGCTGTAAATTTCCGAAAGGGAGGGTGGATTGCCGCTGTTTACGGAATCGCAAACGCGGTGTTGAATCTTTTGGTGATGGTCTGCGTCGGACTGCTTCCCGCGCGGCTGATCTTTTCGACGATTTGCGGAATCAGCTTGGCGCTTACGCTTCTGCTCTCTTTATTATTTTTTAAGGAAAAGCTCACCCGACGACAGCTGGCGGGATTTTTGGTGGGGCTGATTTCAACGATTTTTATGAATATATAGCACAGCGGCATAAAACGGCAAAGCGGCGGGAACGCCGCGGCAAATTTTATAACTTGGTGGCTCAATGGAGAATATTTTAAAAAAATATAAAATAGGCATAGGAAAAGGGAGCAAAACCGTTTTTTCCAACGAGAATGACATTTATCAGGACGGAACGCTGCCGATGTATCGGGATTCCGACGGAACGCTGTGGGCGATCAGCGGGCATACGCACGTCGGCCATATCGGCGTCTTTAAAGGCAGTTGTTTTTCCGACCTCCGTGAAGCGTATCCCGCGCATACGAATTTTCATACGGGAAAAGCGGGCGCCGCTTTCGATGGGATAAAGTACCCGGAGGGGATCCTATCCAGGGGATCGGTATGGCCGATGGGCTTATATATCTGTCCGAGAACGCATCGCTTTTTTTGTTTTTTTCACAACGAAACGGGCTGGAACGGACAGGGCAGCGGCTATGATTCCTGGGGACTTTGCGAAAAACCCCGTTTCGATTCGGATTTTAGGCATATCGGGCTGATGTATTCGGACGACGAAGGAAGGACGTGGGATTTTTCCCGGTGGGTCGTCACCTCGCAGCAGGTCTGTTTCAGCGAGCGTTACAATCCCGATAAAATAAACGTTATCGGTCAAAGGGGAAAAACGATCTCTCTCGGCAGCGGAGATTTCACTTTGTTCGTCAATCGGAAGGACGGGTTTCTCTATCTTATTTATAATATTCTGACGATAGAAAAAGATACGGGGAACGCAAAGCGCTGCGACGCATATTACGCGCGCAGCCGCATCCGCACCGACGGCACGATGGGCGACTTCGTCAAGTACTATAACGGCAGTTTTTGCGAAGCGGGGAATCTCGGCAGGGAAACGTCCGTCGTGAAATATGCGTGGCATCCCAAAATCGCCTATTCGGAGAAATTGGATCTCTATGTCATGACTTCCACGCGAATAAATCGGAACTGTAAAGATATCAATTCCTTTGTGGCGGATTATGCCGAATTTCGTACGGGAAAAGATTTGCTCCATTGGAGCGCACCCATTCGTTTGCCTTACGGCGGCGGGAAGGACGGATATTTTGGGAATCATTACATATCGTTGGTATCCGACAGCCGCCGTCTGCCCGCTTCGACGCTGAACGGGAAAATCTCCGCGTTGCTTTGTCATAACGCCACCGACGTCATGGAGTATCCTTTGAGCTTTGAAGAAAAAAATTGAAAATTTTTCATGCGAGGTGACCATATGGAATTTACGTTCGGGTTTCTGAAATTCAGGACAGACGGTAAAAAAGTTCGTCTTTGCGCCGTCGACGGCTCGGATTCGGCCGGGATTTTTACCGAGGTAAACGTGGCGGGCGAAAATCGGGACAGCCATTTCGGGAACAAAATGATCTGTTCTTCGGAATCCGCCGCACTCGAATACGTTTCGCATAGCTTTGCGAAGGACTCGCTCGTTATCGTACAGCGGAGCGAACTCGTGGAAACGAGGACGCATTTTGCCCGTTTGGGAAACACCGTAAGCGTCTATACGGAAGTCGAAAATATCTCCGACGGCGCCCTTGTATTGGACGAGGTATCCTCGTTTGTCTATTCGGGTTTTTTAGGAGGCGCGGAAAATTCGGCGGAAATCGAGTTTTACAGATTCCTGCAAAGTCACCACGGCGAATGTCAGCCGAGAAAGGCTTTTTTATACGATCTCGGTCTGTTCAAGACCCGCCCGACGAGTCAGAAAAGAATTTTTTGTTCCAATGTCGGCAGCTGGTCCACCAAAGAGGAGTTGCCGCAGGGGATTTTGTCGTACCGCGGGAAATACGCGATGTTTCAAATCGAAAGCAATCATTCCTGGTATTACGAAATCAGCGACAACGGCAGTATCTATTTATATCTGGGCGGCGCGAACGGGACTTTCGGAGGATGGTATAAAAAGCTGATGCCCGCGGAGAGCTATCGGACTGTAAACGTCGCGATAAGCGTTTCCGACAGCTTAAACGGCGTTATCGGCGAGATGACGAAATATCGGCGCGCAATACGCGGGACGAATCGTGCGGACGAGAATTTGCCCGTCATCTTCAACGAATATATGCACTTGTCCTGGGAGAGTCCCGCGGAAGAAAACACATGGAAGTACCTTTCGGAAATAGCTTCGTTTAACGTAAAATATTACGTGATCGACTGCGGCTGGCACGACGACGTTGCGGGAGATGAGATTTATCCCCGCGTCGGGGCGTGGAAAGAAAGCCGAACGAAATTTCCGCACGGAATAAGAGCTGTGACGGACGCCGTTCGCTCTTTGGAAATGAAAGCGGGGCTTTGGATTGAGCCGGAAGTGGTCGGCTATCAGTGCGAGGAGATGCTTGCCTATTACGACGAGGATTGTTTTTTGCACCGTTACGGAAAAAAGATCTGTACGATGGGACGGTATTTTTTGAATTTCCGAAATACAAAGGTCGTCGATTATCTTACCGACACGATTCGGCGGATGGTGGAAGAGTACGGCGCGGAATACATCAAGATGGATTATAATCAGGATATGGGGATCGGAACGGGCGCCGAAGGGGAAAGTTTAGGAGAGGGCCTTGAAGAGGACCGCAAAGCCTATTTGGAATGGATCGACGCAATCCGGGCTGCTTATCCCGAGGTCTTGATAGAAACCTGTTCCTCGGGCGGCATGAGAATGGATTATGAAACGCTGAAACATTTTTCTATCGTATCGACTTCCGATCAGATCGACTATAAAAAATATCCGTATATCGCTGGGAATATTTTGTCTGCGGTATTGCCCGAACAGGCGGCGGTATGGAGCTATCCCGTCGCAGGGAACGGCGGTCCCGAAGACCTTTTCGCTCCCGACGAAAGCTGGGTGGAAAAGAATATCGGCAAAGAGCAGATCGTTATGAATATGATCAACTCGTTTATGGGCAGAATGCATCTTGCGAGCCGCATAGGGCTTTTGAGCGAGGAAAAAAAGGAACTGATTAAAGAGGGAATCGCCTGCTATGACAAATTGACTCCGCTCAAAAAGCGGGCGCTCCCCTGCTTTCCTTTGGGATTCGCCGATTTTGAAAAAAAGACGGTGGCGGGCGGGTTTACGTCGGACGGGATACTCTATCTGGCGGTGTGGAATCTTGGCGGTGAAAAAGTAACGGAAATACCGCTGGATGAAACGATTTTGTCGGCGTCGGTGGAATATCCGAAAAATATGCCCTCTGATTTTTCCGTTTCGGGAAATACGCTTACCATCCGCTTTGCGGAGGAGTTCGCGGCAAGATTTTTCGAGATAAAACTGAAACGAGAAGACGCTTGAAGGAATAAGAAAATGGAAAAAACGGATATGTTCATTTTCAGCGGGCAAAGCAATATGCAGGGGCAGACGGAAGCGGCGATTTTCGAAAATCCCGTCGAAGGAGCCGAAGAATACAGGCTGCTTTCGGATTCTTTGCTTCCGCTTAAAAATCCCGTCGGCGAAAACATCGGGGAATTATTGCTTGCGTCGCATTTGGGACACGGGTCTTTGCTGCCGTACTTTGCGCAGGCGTATATTGCCGAATCAAAACGCAAAGTCGTTGCCGTCCACGCGGCAAAAGGCGCGACGGTGGCGAAACAATGGATAAAAAGAGCGCCGGAGGGAAAAGAAAGATACGAAATACTTACCCGCAAAGCCGTTGCCGCCGAAAAAAAGAGCGGCAACATCGATAAAAAATATCTTGTTTGGCTGCAAGGAGAAAGCGACGCTTTTGCTGGAACAAGTCCTGAAATTTATGCGGAAGAACTAATAGAATTGAAGAACGACTTGAAGCGCGATCTCGGCATCGATAAATTTATGATCATAGAAGTGGGATATTTTGCGGCGAATTACAGGAAGAGGAAATATGACGAAGCGATTATGCGGGCGCAGGAAAAGGTTTGCCGGGAAGATCCCGATTTTCTGCTGCTGACCGATATCTCGAAACGGATTTCTTTAAAGGAGAGTTGGCTCAATCCCGAAGCGGCGGGACATTACAACAATGCCGCGATGAAGATAATCGGCAAGGCGGCGGGAAAAGCGGCGGCGCATAAGACGAGTATGGACGCGCAGAAATTTAATTGATCAACCGATATGTGGCACAGAACGTCCGGATACACTTTCTTCGCGCTTGCGTCGCTCTCCTCCTACTTCTTTTTCTGCGACTTCGTACTATATCGATAAACGCGGCGGTTCTTTCGCCCTATTCCGACTCGTGGTTCGCCTTTGGAAATTCGGGACGAGAGAAAACAAAATACGTATAAAAAGCCCTCGGCAAAGCGCTTTGCCGAGGGCTTTTTATTCACAAGTAAAACATGATATTTTATGAGCTTTCGAGTAGAGTGTATCTTTTTATCGCAGGACGAAACGCTCGTTATGTTTTTGCTCCTTTTTGTATGGAGTAAATGTATTTTGTCGAAGGATTTTATGGGATGAGTTAAGTATTGCGTAGGTAAAACTTTCCCGCAGAGATACAGAGCCGTTTTGCGTACGAGGCGGGACTGTTATGAGATAACGGACAAAAGTTCTGATTCCGCATTTCAAATTACAGTTTCGATTGCCGAACGCTTGTCCGTCGTATGCGAAAGGGGAAAATTTTTAAGGCTCCAAATAGGTGGCGGAAATTCGGATGCCTTGCTGGAAATCCCCGAAATTTCTTCCGAATAAATTTAAGCCTCCCGCATATTTGGCGTTCTTTTTGACGCCGAGCTTAAAACGCAGGCATTTTTCCTTGGTGATAAAGGCGAAATCGTCTATCGAGATCTCCGAGGAAACATTTACCTGGTTGATCCACACGCCCATTTCGTCTATTCTTATCTGCACCAGCATTCCATACTGCGTGGACGCCGCCGGCCAGCTCTTGGGCGTATATTTGCCGCTGCGTCCGCCGAAATCCCCCGGAGAGGTGTACGTCCCGATCTCTTTATCGTTCATCCAAAAGGTGATGTCCGATTTGAAGGAATTGTTATAATTGGCGCATTCTGAGCAGACTTCGCAGGATATTTGCAGGGCTTCGAGCACTTTATTCTTAATCGCGGCGTTTGAAACGTGATATTCGAGATACCCTTCCGTAAACCAGATGATTTCTCCTTTGATCCGCTTATAGTTATAAAAAATATCGGGAAGAGCCTCGGCGCCGATGAGATTCCCGTCCGCGTCCGCGATCCCGCACGGAGGGACGATATCGAAAAGAGTAAAACTGCCTACGGGAAGTTCGGTGCTGAACGCGTGGGAAGAGGAGGGAAAAGAATTTTCCGCTTCGTTTATAAATAAAATTTCCAAACAATGCTTTTCCAGCGCGACGATCTTTTCGTTTCCCCGTTTCGAGTGATTTTGCGTGAGATTGACTAACCCCGCTTTCTGTAAAAATTTTACGTGAAAGGAAGTGTTGGACAGCGACATATTCAGCCGATCTGCAATTTCCTGTATCGTGTACGAATTCGCCGTCAGCAGGGAAAGTATCTTTCTTCTCGTGGGTGCGTTGAGCGCGTTGGCTACCCGTTCGAGATGCTCGTCGTTGCAAAGCGTGAGGGTGAGCTTTTTTTGAAGCAACAAATCCCTGTTGGCGAAAAAATCTTTCGGCATAGCGTTCTCCTTTTTTAGCGCGCGGCTTCTTTTCTTTCATTATACGCGCGCCGTTTTATAAAGTCAAGAAAATTGCCCTAAACTTCGATGGATATCGAAGTTTAAATGAAGATTGCGCGTATTTTAAAAATGTGGCTTGAAAGTGTAAGTGCGATATGATAAAATGAATTTGAAAAGAACAAGGAGGATTATAAAATGAGAAGGACCGGCAAACTGTTGATGGCGATATTTTTCGGATTCAATCTGATTTTTGCGAGCGGTTGTTTCTTTACGGGCAGCCAGGGGAGCGGCGACGACAATATAGAGGCGTCGGATTTTACGCTGGATCCCGCCAGGGAATACAAGATAGAGTTCATGATGTGGGGCGCGAAGGACGAGGTGGACAACTATACGGCGCTGATCGATAAATTCATGGATGAAAACGAGAATATCACGGTGAGCATCACGACGCAGGATTCGACGCAGTATATGAGTACGCTCACGGGACGGCTTTCGGGAACTATGCCCGATCTCTTCTATCTTCCCGAATACGAATTCCGTCCCTGGGTGGATTCGGGAAGGCTTCTTTCCATCAGCAACGGCTTTACGGAAGAAGAATATTCCTCCCTTTGGTCGACTGCGGTCGACTGGTATTCGTATAACCGCGCGAAAAAAACGCTGGGCGTTTCGGAAGGCTCGGATTTGTATTGTCTGCCCAAAGACATCGGTCCGTGGACGCTGATGTATAACGTCGATATGGTAGAGGAAATGGTGAGAAACGGGAAGCTGACGCAGGGAGAAGCGGATTTGCTGGCGGACTCGGACAACGCTCTCACCTGGAAACAGTTTACGGACATTTGCGTAAAGATACAAAGCTATTTCGGTATGGAAAAAAATAACGATAAGTTTTACGCTATTCCGTACTACGAACTGAGCAGTGCAATCTGGTCAAACAACGCCGATTATTTCGATGAAAACGCCATGCACAGCACGATTTCGAGCGACGAATTTTGCGAAACGATAGAATGGCTTTGGGATCTCATGTATACGTACAAGGTCGTGCCCAAATCCACGGGGGATTCTGCGCAAAATATGTTTCTCGCGAGGAATGCGGCGTTCTGCTGGGTAGGGCCTTATCTCACGCCCATGTATCATCAGCAGAAGATGAACTATCGCCTGCTTCCCGTCCCGTATAACGGGGAAAATGCCGACGCGAGGAGCACCACTTGGATCGGCACGTTAGGGCTGGCGATCAGCAAGTCGACGAAGTCGCCCGCGGCGGCGCTTGCCCTGATGAAATATCTCAGTCTGAACGAGAGCGCGCAGAAGGATTTTTATGCGCGCGGTCAGTTGATTCCCAATTTAAAATCGATGGCTTTGGACACGCAGACCTTTTTATCGGAAAAGGACGATTCCGTGGCGCTTTGGCCTCAAAACCGCAGCGTGTATTGCGACATCGTCGACGGCTTCGGCGGGGATACGAAGGCGGCGCTCGGAAAAGCGGGCGGGGATAAGATCGGGGGAAAGGTACGGCCGCATTATCACACGTTTGAAAATTCGTGGCTGACCGCCCTCAATACGGAGATCGCGG
Organism: uncultured Eubacteriales bacterium; assembly: GCA_905209085.1. Taxonomy (GTDB): domain Bacteria; phylum Bacillota; class Clostridia; order Christensenellales; family Borkfalkiaceae; genus Scatosoma. Next base: position 238,965 of record CAJLRM010000005.1, on the reverse strand, counting down.
ATATTTACGCACTGAAAGACAAAGCGGATATCAGGGCGCGGCTGAAAGCGTACGATCCGAAGATGCAGTCGTATCTCGATCACTCCAATCAAATCGCGGGAATCATCGTAGAATAAGGAAAAATACAGACTATGGCAAAAAGCAGCTTGAAGACAAGAGAAAAGTTTGCCGCGCTCGGTTTCGTGGCGCCGCTGTTTATAGGCTTTGCGCTGTTTACGGCGGTTCCTCTGGTCGTCGCCGTCATTTACAGCCTCGTCGATTATATGCCGCTTCAAGGCAAAATTTCTCCCGTCAGCTTTAAAGTGTATATCAGTTTGTTCAAAAATCAACTCACGATGCTCGGATTTGGCCAGGCGATACTCAACACGCTGATCATCATGTTGAGCATTCCCGTCAATCTTTTGCTGGGACTGTTGTTTTCGGCTTTGATCAGTCAGAAGAGTTTTCGCGGCGGCACTTTTTTCCGGGTCGTGTATTACCTGCCCGCCGTGACGGGAACGGTGGCGATTACATTGGTGTGGAAATTGATGTTCAACGAAACGCAAGGGATCATCAACGTCGCGCTCAAAGCGATGGGGGCGATCGACGAAAACATCAATTGGCTGGGGATCACCTCGGGTACGATTTATCCGCGGCTGGTGCTCATTTTAAAAAACATATGGGGCGGAATCGGCGGGGTAATTCTTTTATACGTGGCGGGCGTTTTGAATATCTCTTCCAGCTATTACGAGGCGGCGGAAATCGACGGCGCGGGAAAGATCAGGCAATTTCTGGCCATCACCGTCCCCATGCTGACGCCCATCACATTCTATCACCTCATCACTTCCGTCATCGGCGGACTGCAAGCATTCATGGATACGCAGCTGCTGGCGGATACGCGCGTGACGCAGACAATCGTATATTTCATCTACGACAACGGCATCAACAACTATCGCTACGGCTATGCGAGCGCGGCGTCCGTTCTGCTGGCGATTGCGGTGATGATCATCACCGTCCTGCAATTCAAGCTGTCGGATAAATGGGTCTATTCGGAGTAACGCCATGGGAGAAATTGAGAAAAAGAGCAAAAAGAAAACGCCGTTTTCGTCTGCGGGAATCAAAATTCTTATCTATACGCTTTTGGGTCTGGCGGCGATCACGACGATTTTCCCCTATCTTTGGATGGTGCTGGCGTCCTTTAAAACGGGAATAGAGATCTCTACCTATCCCGAACGGATATTTCCCAAAAATCCTAATTTTACGGCTTACCGAAGAGCCTTTGAAGAACTCAACCTTTGGACAGGGATCAAGAATACTCTCGTACTCGTCGTCTTTGCGGTGCTTTTTCCGCCCGTCGTTTCGGCAATGGGAGCGTTTTCATTCGCAAAGCTCGTGCTTCCCGCCAAGCGGGTATTGCTGCTGGTCCTTCTCAGCAGCATGATGGTGCCCTATGCGGCGTTGATGTTGCCGCAGTATCAGATTTGGCAGTCGCTGGGATTCGTGGGCACGCTCTGGCCGTTGATAATTCCGAATTTCTTTGGCGGGGCTTTGATGACGTTTTTCTTTATCCAATATATGCAGGGCGTTCCCACCGATCTGTTCGAAGCTGCGAAAATCGACGGCGCGGGATATCTCAATCAGTTTTTCGCCATCATGCTTCCGCTGGTGAAGCCCGCGCTCAGCGCGCAGATCGTATTTGCCTTCGTGGGTACCTGGAACGATTATTTCATTCCGTCCATCTATCTCAACAAAACCGAGGTAAAGACGCTGCAACTTCAATTGCTCTCTTTGCAGCAACAGCAGAACAATTTGATGGACATGAACATGGTGATGGCGGGCTCGGTGATTTCGAGTATTCCCATGCTGATCGTATTTACGACCTGTCAGAAATTTTTTGTCGAATCTCTTGCCATTTCGGGCATAAAGGGGTAAGGGAAGAATCCATAAGGAGGAAAAGAATGAAAAGGAGAACTTTGCTGCTTACGGCGGGAATATTCTTGTCGGCAAGTATGTTTGCGGCGGGCTGCGCCGTCGGGGCAAACGGAGGGTATTCGGTTTTTCAGCCGAATAAATCGGAGGGGAATTCCGATTTCGATTTCCCGTCCAATTCCTTTTCGGCGGACGTGAAGCTCGACGGGTTTCTCGACGACGAACGGTGGGCGGGGGAAGACGTCATTTCCCTGGGAAGCTGGAACGACGCGGACGCCGAAAGCGGGGAATACGGCGCGATCGTTTCCGATACCGCCGATTACGTGCACTCGAAGCGGGCCATCATCAAAATGTTCCGGGGAAACGTGGGCTTTCATTTCGGCTTCGAGGTGAAAGACGACGACGTGGCCTATTTGAGCCTTGAAGACGGCGATCCCGCCATCTGGACGGACAACATTCTCGTCAATCTCTGTACGGCGATCGACGGCGGCGTCGTCCCCATGTCGGACGATTACTATTTTATCGTCACGGCGTTCGGCAACAACTGTTTCCGCCGCGGCGCCAACGTCGCGGGTACCTGGGGCGCGTGGAGCGGCGTGCTCGATTACGAGGCCTCTCTGCATTATGCGGACGACGGAAAGACCGTAACGGGCTTCGGCGTGGAACTCGTCGTGCCCTATACTCAGATCGGTTTGAAAAAAGACAGTCCCGTAGGCGTCACCTTCCGTTCCTGCGACAGAGTGAGCGCAAGCAATTCCATGATCGAACGGGAGTGGTGGTACAAGGGCGACACGCACCATTTCAATACGCCGAATACGTATATTGTCTGGGGCGGCGACAATCGGCTTTACGAGTATTACGACTATAAGATGCCGGACGTCACCGTGAAGGGGACGGCTGTCGACTATATTACGGGCGAGGCGCTTGCGGGCGTGACGTTCGACGAAGGCGTGACGACTGACCGCAACGGTAATTTCGTGATGGAGAACGTAGACGCCAACAGGGATTTGGTCTTGACGGCGACGGGAGAAAGTCTGCTCGGCGAACAGGAGTTTTCCGTTCCGCGTGACAAAATGCGGGTACTGAACGGCGGGACGCTCACCGTCACGCCGAAACTTCTGACGAAGAAAAATAAGATCACGCAGACGGTGAAAGGGACGATTACCTCGCTTGGAAAGGTCGAAGGCGCGACGGTGAAAATAGGGGACGCGGAAACGACGCTTTCCGCCGACGGGAGGTATTCGCTCAGCTGTGTGTTCGACCGACCCGTTTTGAGAATGTCGGTGAGCGCGGCGGGTTCCGACGCGGTTTACGAAACGGAAATTTCGATTGCGGACGCCGTGAAGGGGGAAGTGGAAAAGAGTTTCGAGCTACCCGTTATGAGTCGTTTGGCACAAAATTTCGGGATGAACGGAAATGCGGAATGTTATCTCGGCTGGACGAAGGAAGGCCTGTTTGTACGGCTTATCGGTACGGAGCCGACGAACGGCTACGGCGTGGCGTTCTCGGCGGACGGAAAGACGGGAACAGTGGTGCTGTATCATTCCTTCGGGACGATGTGCGTTACCGATTTCGTGACGCAAAGCTGGAATTATGCGCCGCCTTCCTCCTACGGCATCGACGCGGAAAAACGGACGGATTCCCGCGGCCGCGACGTATACACTTTCGTCGTTCCCTATAAAAATCTCGGTGTGGAATACGGGGCAGAGCTTAAAATCGCGCCCTTCGAATACACGTCGGCGGGGCCGTTCGCCTGGTACGAAGACGAAAACGGCGTGTCCTATCCCTTCGGCGACGCGGCTTTTTTGGCGAAATATCCCACTCTTGCCGCTGACGGAAATATCTCTTTGGTATTTCCCGAAACGGTGCTTTCTATCTACCGCATCGGCTCTTTCGGGAAGACGAACGCGACGGCTTTATTCGAAAAAGTCGAAGGGCGGACGGACGGCATCCGAGTGACGATCGACTATACGCCGACGGACGGTTTCTGGGGTTTTGGTGTAATGTTTTTCGATTTTTCTTCCGGAAAGGGGATCACCCAGCTTTACGTTCCCGAGTACGGCACGATAGACCATCGGGAGTACGGGAACTGGGAGTGGAACGGCAATTACGCGCCCGCATCCTCCCTGGGCGTGCTGTCAAGCGAAAAAACGACCGACGGCAAGGCGTCGATCGAGCTGTTTTACGGCTATGCCGTTTTACAGGGCGAAAAGTACGGATTGGGCATCTCTGCGGATACGCTCGACATCGGCATTCAGATGTTCGAATACGTGCTCGACGGCTCGGGCAATCTCTACGCGGTCTATAACTGCATCAACGGCGGGGACGGAACGCCTCTTCCGTTTGACGGAGGCGCCGCTTCTTTCCTCAAATGGAGAACGGCGGAAGATCTCCCGCAAAGCACCTATACTTACGAGCATCTGGGCGTTCACGATATTTTTGTGACTCTGGAAAAGCTGGCGGACGGAATACGTCTGACGTATGCGGCGCGGGAAACGTCCCAGCTTTTCGGCTACGGGATCTGCCTTGACTTGCCCGGAGGAGCGCAGGACGTCAGTTTGCTTTACGCCACGACGGGGAATCTCTCTAAACTCGCGTACGGGACGTGGGCCTGGGAGTATAGACTGCCCTCCGAATTCGGCGTTTCGGCGGCGCGTTCGACCGCGGACGGCAGGACGATCTCCACGCTCTTTCTGAGCTATGAAATGCTGGGAATAGAGGCGGATTTTCAGTCGATCGGACTCTGTCTTTTTGAAGTCGTCAACGAGGGCGGATCGCAATTCGGCATTTACAACTGTATGAAAAAGGGCGACGCGGAAATCGCCATAGACGGCGGCACGGCAAACTTTGTCAGATGGGATACCGACGAGGGATAAGGAGATAAAAATGAAAAAATTTTGGAAAGGGATACTTTTCATGGCTCTGGCGGGAGCGACGGCGCTTACGGGCTGCTCGCCCCAAGAATCGGGAAAGACGATCTCCGCCGCTCCCATCGAGGGGTGGACGGCGCCCGACTATAAGACGGAATATTACGACAATTATCAGTATAATGCCTATTATAATCCCGAAGGCGCTGCCGAACATCTGCCCGATCAGGGAATCTACGGCTCGGGAAATGCGTTCATTCTGCGCTATAACGGCCTGTACTATATGTATATGGGATCCTCGAATTTCGCTTCTTCCTCGCTTCCCTGTTGGAGTTCGGAAGATCTGATGACCTGGAAAAAAGCGGACAATGGAGTAAATGCCCAAGGCTTTATTGCGGAAGATCCGCGCCTGAACAACACCTATCCGCCCTGCGTCAGACAGTACAACAACGTTTTTTATATGTATGTCTATATCAAAAACGACGTAATCGCGCAGGGGAACTATATTCTGAAAGCGGCTTCGCCCGTCGGTCCGTTTGAATTCGTGACGGGAGCGGACGGCGAGCCCGTCTGCTATACGATCGACGCGACGACGCTGAATATCGACTGCGATATCTTCATCGACGACAACGAGGACGTATATTTTATGAGCGGGCATCAGGATAACTATTTTACGGGAATCCGCGCCTTTCAAATGCCGACGATGGACAGCGTAGCCTATGACGAAAACAGTTATATCAATCTCGCGGAAAGCTCGGTGGGCGGCTGGACGGAAGGCAACGGGATGTTTAAACGCCGCGGAAATTACTACTTGATGTATACGGGCTCCAACATTCTGAGTCCGGGATATCTTACCCATTATTCCACCGCGCGGGGCGACGGCTGGAAACGGGCGTTCGGGACGGAAAATAAGGTGAACGCCGAAGGATTCGAACAGGGAATCGACTGGCCCATGGGCTGCGAAACGGATCCCGCTTTCTATTCTCTCGGTCATGCCACTTCCGTGCTCGGACCGGACATGGACGGATTGTATTATCACTATTTCAGCGTTAATTCGTCTGGCCCCAATTGTTCGTTTGCCATCGACCGCCTCACCTTCAACGGGACGGGCATGGATTCGGCGCAGACGCAGTTCCGTTCGATAAAGCCGAAGCGGCCGGAGATTTACAGCTATTCGCCCGAGAACGACGAAAATTTTATCAAGAGCGGAGAAAACCTCCTTTCGAAAGAAAAGGGCGCCTCGACGTTTACCGCGGAATATAATTTTACGGGCGGGGGCGTAAAATGTATCTTCGGATATGTAGACGAAAACAATTATTCGTATGTCGCAACGGATCTCGCGGCGAAAAAGATACGGGTTTTCAGCGTGGCCGACGGCAAGACGGCGGAAAAGGGAAGCGGAAACATCGTCCGCGCCTACGACGCGCCCGACCTTTTGCAGACGGTGCGCGTGGCCTGTCGGGACGGAAAAGCGGACGTCTATTTCGACGACCTTTTAAAGATTGAAAACCTCGAATTGAATGTCGGAGAGGGGAAATTCGGTTACGGCGGCTCCGGCGGGCGCTTTGGCTATACGGCGCTCTCGTCGGTGGCAAAGGGGCTCAGCGACGCGATAGAGCCGAAACTCTCCTATGTCAACATCGGTGCGGAAAGCTATCTTCCCCAAGGCGTTTACGAGGGGCACGGCTCCTCGTTCGGCGCGGAAAGCGGATATGCGGAAACGGACGGGAAAGAGTACGGCGGGGCGCACGTGGGACTCGGGAAAATGCGTTTGAAAAATGCCGGCGATAAAGCGGTATATCTCGTCGATTTCGCCGCGGACAGGACGGGCGCCGATACGGGGTATTATGCGCTGCAAATGACTTTAAACAAAAATCAGGCGGGAAAAAAGCTGGGAGTGCGCGTGGACGGAGGAGAAATGTTCGTTGCGGAAATTCCCAAAGTGCTCCCGACGAGCGGCGAATCGCTCGTCAAGACGACGATTGCGGAAATCCCCGTCGGCAAGGGCGTAAGACAAATCGAATTTACCTGTCTGGGCGAAGACGTGGAATTTCATTCCTTCACCTTTACGGAAAGCACGGGCAATCTTTTTTCCTATGCGCAATCTTTGGAAAGCGCGCCGCCCGCGGGGATGGAACAGCTTTCGCTTTGGCGGTTTGAAAAGCGCGAAGGGGATGAAACGGCCTCTTTGGTATCGAGAGAGGGCGCGCGGTCGCTGGCGTATTTCGGAGGCAAGGGACTGCTCGATTATACGGTGGAATGCGATTTCCGCATCAATGAAGAAAGCGTTTACACCGCGGGATTCATCGTTCACGGCGCGAGGTATTCCAATTCCGCATACGTGACGGAGGACTATAAGTATATGCAGGGCTATTACGTCGCCTTCAACAAGCGGATGGTAAAGATCGAGAAACTCAATTACACGCACACGGACAGCAACGCGGCGGCGGAAAGACTCTCTCTCGACGTCGGGACGTGGAATCGCATAAAAATCCAAGTGAAGGGCAACTCGATAGACGTTTTGGTGACTAACGCAAAGGGCGTATCCGAAAGATTGTCGTTTACGGATGATATCGTGTTCGGCGGCGGGCGGTTCGGCTTCTACTCGGGCGGGGCGTCCATGTCCTATAAAAATCTGAAAATCACGGGGTAACTGGATTGGAAAAGGGACTTGTATTGTTGCAGGACGATTTCAACGAAGGCTGGCTTTCGCCTCTGCAAAAGGCGGGAATAAGACTCTTGGGTCTGCACGCCGACCCTCGGCGCGCGGGCGTTCGGGAATTTCTCGACTTCGTCGAACGGCAGAGGAAGGCAATCGAACGCTTCGAAGAAGCGGGGATACGGGTGGAGTATAAACTGCACGCGCTCGCCTATCTCCTGCCTCGGGAGCTGTTTGCTTCGGACAGCGCGCTGTTCAGAATGAACGAAAAGGGGGAACGGACGGACGATTATAATGCCTGTCCCTCGTCTTCTGAGGCTTTGGCGCTCATCGAAAGGGACGCCGAGCGGCTCGCCCGCCTTTTACGGCAAAACTCTCACCGCTATCATTTCTGGCCCGACGACGATCTCGGCGGAGATATCGGCTGTCGGTGTGAAAAATGTCGAAGGCTAAGCGCGGCGCAACAAAATCTGCGTTTTTGCGAGGCGATGCTCCGGGGAATTCGGAAATACGACGGGAAGGCGAAGCTTTCCTTTCTCGTCTATGGAGAAGAGGCATTCGACGGGGAGCCTCCCGAGGGGCTTTTTCTGGAATACGCGCCCTTTAAAAGGAGTCACGATCTTCCCCTTGCGCAAGGAGAAACCAATGCGTCTTATCGCGCGCGCTGCGAAAACTTAATAAGTCGATGGGGCGGGGAAGAGAGCGAAATCCTGGAATATTTTTTGAGCTACGATTATGCGGCGTTTTGCCGGGACGGAAAACGGACCGTCGAAGATATTGACTATTATCGCTCGCTGGGCGTGGGTTTTTTGACCACCTTTACGGTGTTTCCCGAAAAGAATTACGTGGAAAAACACGGATATAAAGGCATTATGAAATACGCTTTGTTATAGGACTTAGGACATGAAGAAAAAAGGAATTATTATACTCAACAGGGATTTTTCTCGGGAATGGCTGCCCATTCTCCAAGAGAGCGGCATCAATACCATCGGCTTTCATTCTCTCTACCAATACGGCGGCGTGGAAGGGCATCTCAATTGGCTGTTGAATGAGGACACGCAGAAGCTGATCTCCGAATTCGAAGCAAACGGCTTTGAAATAGAACATCAGCTGCACGCCGTGGACTGGTTGCTTCCCCGCAGTCTTTTCAAATTGCATCCCGACTGGTTCCGCGTAAACGACAAGGGCGAACGGGTAAACGACTGGAATTTATGCGTCAGCAATCAAACTGCGCTCGCGTTTTTAGAAACTTCCGCTTATAAGCTGGCGTTGCTACTTCGACAAAAATCCCACTGCTACTATATTTGGAGCGACGACTGCGTAAACAGCCTCTGCTATTGCGACAAGTGTCGGCGCTATGGCGGGGCGGATCAGAATATGATTATCATGAAGCATATATTGAAGGGACTGAAAAGATACGACAAGGACGCGAAACTTAGCTTTCTTTCCTATCAGGATTCCTCGGAGGTTCCCACAATCCGACCGGATAAAGATCTGTTTTTGGAATTCGCTCCCATCGGACGCAATCATGCAAAGCCTCTCGACGGGGACGACGCGGCGAACGTAAAGACGAGAAAAACTCTGGAAGAACTGTTGAATATTTTTCCTGCGCGGACGACGCAGATACTCGAATATTTTTTGGACGTTTCCCTGTTTTGTCAATGGAAGAGAGAAAACGCCAAAGCATTGGATCTCGACGCGGAAAAATTAAAACGGGACGTTTCCTATTACTCCGATTTGGGCGTGGGCGGAATCACCACCTTTTCGGGCTTTATGGACGGCGAATGGCGGGCGAAGTACGGCGACGGAGATATTAAACTCTACGGAAAGACTCTCGATGAGTTCTTTGTATAGGGAAAACGAATTGCGAGGCTAAAATATTTCCCGATAAAAAAGTGTGGATTTTAAGGAGCTTTGGAATTTAAAAAGAGCCGAATCGCTTTGACGATTCGGCTCTTTTAGGAATAGATGCAAATGTTGCGACGTTTTAGGCCGCCATTTTATTGGCGACTTTGTATTTCCAGATCATTTCCGCATGATTTTGTTCGTCGGTCATGATGGCGTTGAGGACGTTTCTTACTTCGGTGGACGCAAAGTAAAACAGATCGTTGTTGTAGTCCGTTGCCACGTATTTTTCCGTGACAATGATGTCCGTGCATAAGAATTTATCGAACTCCTTTTCTTCCTGAGTCCCTTTGTGCGAGGCTTGCGGTTCGTATTTTACGGCGCGAGGCTCATGATTTTTAATCTGCGGAAGGGTACCGCCCAACAAGTTTTCCAACATATCGAAATGTTGCTGTTCGTGTTTGGCGATCGTCTTGAATAAATTTTTCAGCTCGGGATCCTTTGCCTGCTTCGCATAAAAATCATATTTCTGGATGCAAAGCTGTTCCTGGTTTTTAAGTTCGGTGATAAGCTGGGTTTCTTTCTGATTCAGTTTCATTTTCCATACTTGCGCGGTAGAAACGGAGAAAATCTGCCGCGCAATGCTCCTTTTTATTTATCTTCTCCGTCAAAGAGTATTGCCAAGATTTCTTTTCTTATTCCGGCGAGTTTCGATTTTTCAGATTTGTTATCCCCTTTCAAAAATCCGTTCTTCTTTCTAATCGTTGACTTGCAATTTTACCTGTGCTATAATTGTCGTCGGGAAGAGCCGATTCTTTTTTTTGGACGAAAGGATTGGGACCCTTTGAAAATAAGACGGAGAAAAGATGCGATGAGTTATTACGAACTTCCTGCAGAAGGACGCGGATATTATTTGTTTGCGCATAGACCTATCCTGTACGGTGCGGCGCATTTTCACAGCGCGCTCGAATTCGTCTTTGTGGAAAAGGGATGCGCGGAAGTCAATCTGGACGGGGAGTGCCGACTGCTTTCAACGGGTCAGGCGTGCTTTGCCGATAGTTTTTGCGTTCACTCCTATCGGGACGCAGGCTCTTTGGTCTATGTCCTGCTCGGCGACAAAAGCTATTTTGAAGACTTTTTCGGGGCGAAAAGCGGCCGTACTTTTCCCAAGTTCTTTTCTTTTTCCGACTACGCTTTGCTGGAAACTCTTTTAACTCTTTGTGGCGCGGAGAGAGAAAAGGACAATGCGCATATGGTGTTCCGCGGGGCGACGGACATCTTATTGGGGAATTTGGCGGAAAGCGTGCCCATGGAGGAAAAACGGGAAGATAAGCGTTCCACTCTCGTCTGCGAGATTCTGCGCTATGCGCAGGCCAATGCGAGAGGAGATTTGTCTTTGACGGTGCTGAGTCGCCGGTTCGGATATTCGCGGGAACACTTGTCCCGGCTTCTGCATACCTATCTTAGAGAAAATTGGAATCATTACGTCAATCGTCTTCGCGCTTTACAGGCGGAGCGCCTGCTCCAAGAAAACACAGACAAAAATGTACTTGAAATCGCCTACGAATGCGGGTTTGAAAGCGCAAACACTTTTTACCGCGCTTATAAAAAGGAATTCGGTAAAAGCCCGCGCCTTTCTTCTTTCAAAAAACAAATCAATATTTGACATAAATTTGTCGTTAATAGGCTGGAAAACGTAAAATCGGTTTGCTATAATAGTATTATAAGACGAGTTCCGTCGAAAAGGGGACGGAAAAGGAGAAACTATGGCGGATAGAATTTTTACGGTGGCAATTTTGGGCTGCGGAGCGCGCGGGGCGGAAAGTTACGGACGGTTGTTTTTGGAGGGGAAGGATCGGTACAAGGTCGTTGCGCTTTGCGACATCTGTCCCGAAAAATTGGAAAAATACGGTCAGATTTTTCAGGTGCCCCGGGAAAACAGATTTTCGAGCGAGGAGGAATTTTTTAAGGAAAAACGCGCCGATTTGCTCACGGTGACGACTTTGGACGCCGACCATGTGCGGCAGTGCCTTGCCGGGTTGAAAACGGGGTATGACATTCTGCTGGAAAAGCCCGTTACAGACAAAAAAGAAGAGTGTTTTGCTCTTTTAGAGGCGCAGAAAAAATATGGGGGAAAGGTATTAGTCTGCCACGTATTGCGGTACGCAAACGCCTTCCGCAAGGTGGAGGAACTGTTAAAAGAAGGCGCGGTGGGGCGGCTGGTGGCGATACAGGCAATCGAACAGGTGGCGTATTGGCATCAGGCGCACAGCTATGTGCGCGGAAACTGGCGGCGCGCCGAGGACACTACGCCCATGATTCTCGCCAAGTGTTGTCACGATCTCGATCTTCTTCAACATTTTGCGGGGGCGAAATGCGAGTCTGTTTCCTCGGTGGGCGATCTGACTTATTTCACCTCGGTCAACGCGCCCGAAGGCGCTGCAAAACGCTGTTTGGACTGTAAATACCTCGACAGCTGTCCGTACAGCGCCAAAACGCTTTACATAGAGAAATGGAAAAAGCAAGGACGCCCGGAAAACTGCTGGCCGTATAACGTGCTTACCATGGCGCTCCCTTTGACGGAGGAAGCGATTGGAGAAGCGATAAAAAACGGTCCTTACGGAAGGTGCGTCTTTGCCTGCGACAACGACGTGGTAGATCATCAGCTGACGCAGATGACCTTTCAAAACGGCGTCAAAGCCACGCTGACGATGACGGCGTTCACGGCGGATGGCGGCAGAATTATGAAATTTTACGGCACCACGGGCGAGGTGGTCTTGGACGAAACGCGGGACGTCATAGAAGTAAAGCCTTTTGGCGGCGAAAAACGGGCGCTGGGATTGAGCGCGCTGAACGAGAGCGGGTATGGTCACGGAGGCGGCGATTACGGGCTTGTCAGAGAGTTATACGAGGTGCTTTGCGGTCGTGAAAAAACGACGACTTCGCTCGAAGAGTCCGTGGAAAGCCATCTGATCGGAATCTGTGCGGAGGAATCGCGCAAGGCGGGCGGCAAACTTGTCAAAATACACGAAAACGTCTGAAAAAGGAAAGGGCAGGGATGCGTCGAACGCAATTCCTGCCCTTGTTTTTTAATTTTCACTCGGAAGAAGCCGGGAAAACAAGAGGACTCTCGATAAATAGAATGCGGGCGCAGCTCGGGCGATTGAAGTCATAAAAACGGATAGCCGCACGCACGCCTTAGGTCGCTTCGTGAAGAGCGGGCGGGGGAACGCCGAAAACGATTTTCGGCTTCGGCGCCGTAAATGCGGTGACTTTTTTCCGGCGCGAACGGCGCCGTTGCTTATACTCATACCCTTAAAAGGAGATGGACCTTAGGAGTTGACGCATCGTTATGACTTTTTATAAATTTTCCGCGTTAGGAAAGTGAGAAAAACGGTGCCGCTCGACAGGGAAAGAAGCGTTAAAAAATGGGACAAGTGATTTTTTATAGGGAAATGCGTTTCTAAGCGATCCCTATAAGAAAGAAACGCCGCGCGAATACAAGTTCGTGCGGCTTTTTTCGTTTTCAGATTATCCGTGTACGACTTTTTGTTCCGCTTAGGAACGTTTCCGTTTTCTGTAAACGAAAGGAGCGGAAAATCAAAATTTTAAAGGAATAAAGCCGTAAAATCTGAAAGGAAGTCTATATCCGAGCAAAGGGAAGGTTTCCACGCAGCGAAAGAGGCAAACTTTTATTCGCGCTAAATATTTGAAAGCCTGCTTTAAGACGGAATTTTGAAAAAATCAGTTTCCGCCGACGGGTTGTTTCTTCTTTTCGCTTTTTTTCCATTCCCGCGGCGACATTCCGAAGTGTTTGAAAAATTGCCTGTTGAAGCTGGACAGGGTAGTGTATCCCGTGCTTCCCGCAATGTCGAGAACGGAACGTTCGGAAGAGAGCAGCATGACGGCGGCGTTGTGAATGCGCACCTTATGCACATATTCCAGGGGCGCGCATCCCGTAAATTCAAGGAAGGAACGGCGCAGAGTCGGCTGACTGATATAGCACATATCCGCAAGCTGCTCCACGGCTATACTCTCCATATAATTGTTGTGTATGAAGTCGATCGCTTTGCTGATTTTGCGAAAGGTTTCTCCGTTATCGCGCGGTTCTTCCGTCTTTTGAACCATGAGTCTGCCGTGGAGGATGAGCAGAGAAAATAAAAGCCCCTCCGCGACTTCATTACAGCGTTCTTTATGCGCGGTAGCTTCTTCCTCGATCATCTTTACAAGAGAGAAGATTTCGGGATATTCCCGTCTGGTGAGAACGGCGGGAAAGGAATATTGAGGATAATGAAAAGCTTTTAAACTCTTTAAGGAGGTTTCGTCGAGGTGGCGGAGAACTTTTCCCGCGTCTATGTAGAGAAAATACCATTCGGAAGGATTTTCCCTGTCGCTTTGAGCACTGTGCAGCATTCCCGCGTAGAGGATGGAACAGCAAGGTTCCTGTACGTGGTAGACATCTCCGTCGACGTTGAATAATCCCGCGCCCTTTTCCATAAAGCCGATTTCGAGAAAATTGTGCTCGTGCATGAAACTCAGTCTTGCGTCGGGAATGTGTTTCCACAATCCCTTTTCGGGAAAAAACGGCGCTTCGTCGGTAAAAGTGCGATTCTCTGAAAAAAACGGAACTGACTGATTCTGCATAATATTTGATTGATTTTGCGTTGAATTTATCATAAAAATATTATAAAATAAAAATACAAAGTTGTCAATAGGTTTTAAAAAATTAATTGAGAGGTAATTGCAGTATGCAAAAATCAGAATTTCCCCTTTCCGACACAACGCTCAGGGAAAAGATGCTCGGAGCTCTATACGGCAGATGCGCGGGGTGCATATTGGGGGTGCCCGTCGAAAATTTTTCCGTGGAAAAAATGCGGGAAATAGCGGCGGCGGGCGGGATGACGTATCCCCCCGAGGACTATTGGACGGAAATAGAAAATCCCGAAGGTTTGCAATACGACGTGGAGGCAAGGAAAAACTATGGGCGCGACAGGCTTTGTTGCGCGCCTGTGGACGACGACACTACCTATGTGGCGCTCAATTTGCTCCTCTTGGAAAGATACGGCTTTGAGTATACGCTGGAAGATACCGCCGCGATCTGGAAAGAATTGCTGCCGTATGCGTGTACGGCGGAGGAGCAGGCTCTCAACGGACTCAATGCGGGAAAGGCCGCCGAAATCTGCGGGGAAAATCCCTATAACGAATGGATCGGCGCGGCGATTCGGGGAGATGCGTTCGGGTATGTCTGCGCGGGGGATCCGTCGGCTGCGGCAAAGCTTTGTTTCAACGACGCAAGGCTGTCGCATCGGAATAACGGGATTTACGGCGAGATGTTCACGGCGGGGGCGGTCGCTGCGGCTTTTACGGCGGCGGAGCCTTTGGAGGCGGCGGTCACGGCGGCGAATCTGCTTCCCGACTGCGAGCTGAAAAGACAGCTCTATTGGGCTTTCGAAGAAAGCGAAAAGATAGAGGACTACCTCGACGCGAGAAAAAAGATCGACGAGAGATTTTCCGATATGCACTGCGTGCACACCATCAACAATATGTGCGCGGTGGTATTCGCTCTGGCGCTGGGAAAAGGAGATTTTACGAAAAATATTTCCTCTTCCATAGCCATCGGTTTGGATAACGACTGCAACGGAGCGACGGTGGGAAGCATCGCAGGCGCCTGCCTGGGCGTGGATAAAATTCCCGCCTATTGGTACAGACCCTTCCACGATAAATTTCAGACATATCTCCGCGGTCATCGGGAGTTTTCCTTTGCGGAGATGGCGGAGCGGTTTGTCGCTCTCTATAAAAAGCGGGAACTGTATAAAACAAGATAAAAGAGGACGAAAAACGAAAGATCTATATGCAAAAGAAAATAAAAAAGGAAGAAAAAACAAGAGCTTGATAAGCGAAAGGAGGTAAAAAATGACGGGAAAAACAAGATTTGCGGCGGGAATTTTGGCCGTATCGCTGGGGGCGGCGCCCCTTTGCCGTGCGGTCGCCCTTTCGATTCCCGAAAGGACTGCGGAGGCGGCTTCGACGGCGAGGACGCTGACGCGCTCGGCATATCGCGATAAATTGAAAGGAGCATGGACGGGAGCTCTTTGGGGCAATTTTACGGGGCTTCCCACAGAATTTGTCTATACGGATACTCCCAATCCTTCGGATACGGTGGATTGGGTGGTGGGGAAACAGTATGTCACGGACGACGACACCAGCCTCGAATGGGTGTTCCTGCACATGATGGACGTCTACGGCGCCAACGACATCACTTATGCGGATATGCCCGAGGAATGGCTCTATCATTTTCAGGACTATATCTGGGAAGGGAATTACACCGCCCGCGGCCTGATGATGAGCGGTCTTCTGCCCCCCGAAACGGGAAGTAAAGAATACAATAAAGATTGGCGGGACATCGACGCGCAGATCGAATGCGAGGTGTTCGGACTGATTACGCCCGGTATGCTTTTGAACGCAAAGACCCGCACCGAGTGGTGGATGGCCGCCGTGGGCGACGGGGCCGTTTTGACCAATGCCGCCTTTTACGCGATGCTTTGTTCGGAAGCGTTTTTTACGTCGGACGTCATAAGCGCCGTGGACACGGTGATGGAGTATTTTCCCGCAGATTCGGAAACGTATGCCACCGCCTTGCGCGTCAAAGAGGTGCACAGAGAGAATCCTTCCGACTGGCGCGCGGCAAGAAATATTCTCCATCGGGAATTTTACATAAACAACGCGTATCAACCGTACGTCAATATAGACAGTCAAATCAACTTCGCTTCGACGCTGATGAGTATTCTGTACGGGGAGAACGACTTTAAAAAGACGGTGGAAATCGCCGTTTTGGCGGGGTACGACAACGACTGCAACGCGGCGACTGCGGCGACGATCATGGGGGCGGCGTGCGGCGAATCGGGGCTTCCCGCCGACCTTCTGGAAAAGTCCGGAAATGTCTATCAAAATACAAACCGTCCCGGACTTCCCGACGATACGATCAGCGGAATCGCGGAAAAATGCCTGCGTTTCGGGGAAGAGATCCTCCTTTCCGCGGGCGGCAGAATTACGGGCGAAGGGGAGGCCGCCGTATACGAAATACGAGATAGAGCGTTCGAACCGAAAACGGACGATACGTTATACAAGAAAAAGATTCCTGCCTCAGACAAAGCATGGGAATTTTCAGGAATGTCTTTCTTCCATAATTCGAAATATCTGAACGGAAAGGGCGCGGGAACGGTGCGCGCGGGCGATTCCGCCGAATTGACGTTCAGCGGTACGCAAATAGCTCTTAAAGGCTGTACTTCGGTAAACGGCGGCACGTTCGAGATGTTTATCGACGGGAAATCCTACGGGGACGTTTCTTTAAAGTCTGCGGAAACGTACACGGCATCCCGCTTTATCTCCATGTCGTATGCGCAGACCCTGAAAAAGGTGCGGGGACTTTCGGACGGAAAACATACGCTCAGACTCGTCAGCAAGGAATCGGGCAAGTGGCACGCCGTAGACTATGCGGTGACGGAATGCAGCGAGGAAGAATATTACTCGGATGCCTCTTTGAATCTGTCCCGTACGCCCGCCGCAACGGTGATCGGATCCGTTCCCTCTCCTTGGGGCAGCGGCAACGGCGGCAATCATAACCTCGGCGTCATCTGCGACGGAAATTATTTCACGGGCGATTTGCAGTCGCAGAACGACACTTTCCTGGGCTATGACGGCAACGGAAAGGAAATCGATAAGAATTTCGAGGATTATTACGGCTACACTTTCTCCCGGGAATTTTCCGTAAAGCGCATCGTCTTTCAGGAGGGCGCGCAGTGGGATCAGGGCGGCTGGTTTGCGGACGGCAGTTTGCGCGTCGAGGCGCTCGTGGACGGCGTATGGACGAGAGTGGGATTCACCGCGTCGCCGCTTTATCCGAACGGCAGTACGCACGCCGAATTCGGGGAAAACGGAGAAATGTATACCTTTCTTTTGACGCAACCCGTCGCCTGCGAAGGCATCCGAATCATCGGAACTCCGGGCGGCAGGCAAAAATTCGTATCCTGCGGGGAATTGGAGGTCTATTGTGCATAAGAGCATTTATGAAAATAAACGCCTGCGTTTAGGCGCGGGGATAATAACGGCGGCGATGGTGTCTTTGGCTCTGTCGGCGGGTCTGCCTGTGGCGAAGAGCCGGGCGGCTGTCGTCGGCTATGAAAAGAAAATGGAAACGGATGCGGAAGGCTTTAAGATTTCGGAGGGCTTTCAGCTCGTCGAGGACGACAAAGCTTCTAAAAATTGGCAGCACGGCACCTATGGGGCGGGCGAAAGCATTTCCTACCGTTTCTTCGGTACGGGCGTCGCCGTCTACGGCTTTTCAGGCGAAGAGGGCGGCGATTTCCAAATTTCGCTCGACGGTGAAAAAAAAGGCGAATATTCCGCTTCGGACGAAGAGGAAACCTATCAAAAACAGATCGCGCGGCTCTCGGGACTGAAAGAATCCTGGCACGAAGTGGAAATCCGTACGCTCAGCGAAGGAAAGTGGCACGCGGTGGATTTTCTCAAAATCAACATCGGTAAGGAAAACTATACCGCGACTTATAATCTCGCGCAGGTGGGAAACGTCATCACCTCCGTACCTGCGCCGACGGGCGGGGGAAATAAGGACTTGAACGTCGTCAAAAACGAAAAAATTTATCCCGTGGGCACGTCGGGCGTCGGTCCCGCTCAATACGATTCTTACGTGGCGGGCACGGGAGAAAACTATTTCTGGATGGGTTACGATTTCGACGATATTCTCACCTTTTCCAAACTCGTCTTTCAGGAAGGCGATCATTGGGCGGACGGCGGGTGGTTTCAAAACGCTTCGTCGCTCAAAATACAGGTGAGAAACGGCGGGGAATGGACGAACGTGTCCCTCCTCAACGATCCGGGCTATCCGGCTTCGATCTCGAATAAAGCGGAGGCGGGCGAGTCGTCGGAAATTTTCGAATTTATCTTTGCGCCCGTCGAAGGGGACGGTATCCGACTTTACGGCAAAGCGGGCGGCAGCGGACATTTTGTTTCCGTTTCGCAGATAGAGGTATATGCTTTGGCGGAAGCCGAAACTTTGGCAGGCGGAGCGAATTACAGGGACGCCTTAATATACGTATATACGGGGGAGCCGTATACGGTGACTTTCGAATCGAACGGCGGCACCGCCGTACTGCCGGAGAAAGTGGCGGACGGAAATAAACTGGAACGTCCGGCTTCGCCCGCCAAAGAGGGCTATGTCTTTGAGGGTTGGTATACGGACGAAGCGCTGACGCTGGCTTACGATTTCCAATCGCCCGTCACGGCGGATATGACGCTGTACGCGAAATGGGAAGAAAAGGTCCCCGATTCCTCTTCCGAAACCTCCGAAAACGCTTCGGGGAGCGGGATCTCTTCCGGATGCAACTCGGGCTGTAAATCGGCGGCCCTGCCGATTGCGGCGTTCGCGGTGTTTGCCGCCGCTTTAACGTTTTCGAAGGGCAGGCGCCGATAAAAAAGCGGGAAAGAAAAAGGAAAGAGAGGTAAAAAAATGATGGGAAAAATGAGCCTGGAAAAAAACAGGGGAAGAATATGGACGGCGGCGATGGTTTTCGTGCTTTTGCTGGTCGTTTTGGCCGCTGCCGCACTGCGCATGGAAAAGACGACGGTAGAGGGCGAGGCTCTCGATTTTACATCGGAGCGCTGGGACGTGGAAAGCGGCAAGACTCTGGGCGGAAATTCCGAATTGATTTCGGACAAGGACGCGGACGCGGGAGAAAACAGAATTTTGTACCGCACGAAAGCTTCTTTCGACAATTATAAATTGAGCTTCGAATATCGCTATTCGGGCACGAATCGGGAAGAACCCTGGATGGGTTGTAACGGCTTGATTTTAAACGATTCGGCGGATTCGCTCGACGGCTTTTACGTCGGTTTTTACGACTGGGGCGGCGCTCTGTACTGTTCTACGGGATATTACAGAAACGGGGAGTTCGCTTTCCTCTACGGCAATCACACGGGCTGGGATACGGCGGGCGCCGAAAACAACGTCTACGAGATTTACGTGCAGGGCGATCTGGCGAACGTCGTGATAAACGGATGGATATTTACGAGCTTTTCCCTTCCGTACAGGCAGGGAGGATATATCTCCCTCCTGGCGGACGGCTGTTCCGGCGTCTATAAAAACCTCACGGTGACGCCGCTGGATTCCGATTTCTGTCTTGCTTCCAAGCTGGTGCGGGCGAACTGGGGCGGCTACAATATTTGTGGCGCGCAGTATTATTTTTACGAAACGGGAAAAAATCAGACTTTTCAAATGAGGCTCCCCGACGATTTGACGCAGGTGAAAAAATACTACCTCGCCAGACAGTCCAAGCTTGCGGACTTAGATCAGGACGTGGAAGTCTATCTCGACAAAACGGGCAAACTGACGCTTGCGGACGAGTGGACGGATAAGATTGCGGACTGGGGGGACAGCGCTTACGGCAATCGGGATTTCGGTTTGAATACGGTCGCTCTCGATCCCTCCCGTTTTGAAGGGCTTGGGGAAGGAGAGAATGCGGGATTCTTTTTGAAAAAGAATACGGACGGCTGGTATTCGGCGTGCGAATACTGGCTGCTCTGGGAAAACGCCGCGGGGGAAATTTTCGTGTCCGACTATTTCGATATGGCGTATGAATTCAATAAGCAAGCGCACTCTTACGCGAGCGCCGAGCCGTCCAGCTATTTCTTCGGCTATCAGTTTATCGCCCAGGACAACGCCATGCTCGTTTCGAGAATGAGAGGCGCGAAAGCGGAAATCCTGCGCACGCCCGAAATTGCCAAAAAGGGGGATATCGAATATACCTTTGCCCTGGACGAAAAAGAAAAAGTTTTCGATTTGAAAGATTACGTGAGCGTAAAGACCAATCATTTCAGCTGTCAGGTTAGATATTTCCTCGACGGAGCGGAAACGGACGAGATCGTGTTGCCCAATGACAACGCGGAGGGAACGATCCTTGTGGAAATTCTCCCTGCGGGCGCTAACGACGCCAGCGGCAATCTGGATTTCGGGGAAAAGAAAGTGACGATAAGTTATAAAACGATTAAAACGGTAGAGGAAACATATCTCGAAAAAATTTCCGATATAGAGGTCTTTGCCGCGAGGGAAGGGCAGACGCTGGAACTTCTGGATTACGTCCGCACCAATGCAAAGGAAGGGGAGTGGAGCTATTCCGCGTTCGGCGGGGAATTCGTTTCGGGAACGGAGTTTTCCGTGCCCTTCGAGGAAAAGACGGGGCCTATCGTGTTAAGATTCGTTTCCGCGCAGGGGGAAGAGCTGCGCACGGAGCTTACCTATTCGTCGAAAAAGATCGTCGTAAAGAGTCCGCCGTCGCTTCCCTATCTGGACGCCTGCGACAGCGTTTCTGATTTTTGGACGCCTTTGTCCGAAGCCCCCGTCGCTGTGAAAGACGGTAAGTACGTCAGCTCCGCCGAAAACCGTTGGAGCGCGATTGCGGATACGGGACTGAATTCGTATATGTTTCAATTCACTTTGAACGTAGCGGGAGCGCAGGGCGACAGAGCAAAACACGGCGTCCTTCTGCACGCCTTTTACAGCTTGAAGGGACTCAACGGCACCCTCGTCGGTTTCGAGCTTCAAGGAGATAAACTGATGTGTTCCGTCGGCTATTATGCGGACGGTAAATATACGGAATACGCCTATAAACACACTTATTTTAACGGCGCTTTGGATTATATCGTAAAAATTACGGTGGAAGGCTCCGCCGTTCAGCTGATGATAAACGGGTGGAACACCTTTCAGATGACGGATAAATATTCCGCGGGAACGGGAATCGCCCTCTTAAACGGCGACGCGGAAATTTCTTATGACAATTTTGTTTTGATAGAGTCCGAGGGAAGCATGGACGAATTTGTTTTCAGAGAAGATTGGAAAGGAGCGGACACCTATCAGAAAAACGCGCGTTTCTCCTCCCCGTTCACCCTGTTTTTCAAAACTTTTTCCGGCGGCACGAATTACAGATTGGCGCGCAGAACGCCGCTCGGCGAAACGGCGCAGGCCGCCGAAATTTACGCGGACGGGCAAAGTTACGGGACGTGGAAAACGGTAAAAGGGGAACAATACGGCGACGTATTTTTCGGACTCTCCGACTTTTCCCCGCAGGGAGCACAGTGTTCGATTCGCGTGGAGCCGCGTGACGGAAACGTGTTTTCGGCTTCCTATCTTTGGCTGATCTGTGAAAAGGACGGCAGGGATTATATCGCGGACTGCGTTTATTTCCCTTACGAGTACGACGCCCTGCTGCACGGAGTCACGGAGATTCCCGCTGTCGATGCCTCGGATACGGGGTTCGTGGCGACGGGCAATGAGATGATCTTGAATACGGCGACGGGCGAAGAAGTGCGCTACGCGGCGAACGACGGTGTGCTGGGCAAGATGCAGCCGCTCACCTATTCCGATAAAAAAGTTTCTCAAACCACTACTTTGCCCTATCGGTTATATCTTCCCGAAAATTACGATTCGTCGAAGAAATACCCCGTTCTTTTATACTTACACGGCGCGGGCGAACGCGGGAGCGACAATATGGCGCAGGTGGCCGGCTCCAACCTCGGCGTGACGTTTCCGCTCAAACGCATCATCTTCGGCAGCTATCGGAACGACGTCATCATCGTCGCTCCGCAGTGCCCGCTCGATAAAAGATGGGTGGAAACGGATTGGACGCCGGGCGGCTATAAGATAGACGAAGTGCCGCAGTCCGTCCCTTCCAAATTGGCGGCCTCCCTGCTTTATAACGAAATCTTCCAAAAGTATTCGGTCGATTTGTCGCGCGTCTACGGGGCGGGCATTTCCATGGGCGGCTTCGGCATCACGGATATGGCGATGCGCTATCCCGATCTGTTCGCCGCCATCGTAAACAGCGCGGGCGGCGCCGACAGCGGCGAATTCGCACTGCTCTCCACGACGGCGCTGGCGGGGTACAACAGCAACTCGGATACGACGGTGGGTTACGAGGCCCTTGCGCAGCTGTGCGGGAATATGAAAGACGCGGGACTGGACGCGAGGTATACCCATGTCGAAGATATCGGACATCTGTCCTGGCTGGTCGCTTATCAGGACGCGGAACTCCTGCATTGGCTCTTCTCCAAAACGAAGAAATGGACGGTGAAAGTCAACGCGTTCGGCGGGAGTTTGAACGGCGATATTTTAGAAAGCTTCGGGATCGATCAGGAAAGGGTCGTCCTGCCCGACGCCTATAAAGAAGGTCTGACTTTCGCAGGGTGGTACACGGACGCGGGGTATCAGAACACAATCGCGGAATTTGACGGAAGCATCGCGCGGAATCTCACGCTTTACGCCAAATATGTAAAAAATATCACCGTCAGCTTTTCGGACGGCGAAAAAATCATCGACACGTTGGAAACGACGGACGAGGAAGAAGTCGATCTCTCTAAAATATCTCTGCAAAAGGAGGGGTACACGCTGACGGGCTGGTCGGACGGTACGAACGATTATTCGCTCACCGAGCCGCACGCGTTCGGCGAAAACGTGACTCTCACCCCGAAATGGAGCGTCAATCGGTATGTCGTGAAGATCTACGACGGCGAAACGGAGCTTTTCAACGAAAGTTACGATTACGGAACGTCGCCCGAGATCGCCCCTTTGCAAAAGGCGGGCTATCGATTGGAAGGGTATTATAAAGAAGCGGATTTCAGCGGAGAAAAAGTTTCGCTGCCGCAGACGGTGACAGGGGATTTAATCCTTTATACGAAGTGGATTCCCGAACAAACTACGTCGGACGGAGAAACGTCCGCTTCGGATTCCGTAAGCGGTTCCTCGTCGGAGAGCGACTCCCGGGATACGGCGTCCGATTCGCACGGCGGCTCCGACGGGACTGTGATCGGCGGCTGCAAGGGCTGCGGAGGCGTTTCCGTGCCCCTGGCGGGAGGTCTGGCGCTGTTGACCGCGGCGATTTTCAAAAGAAGAAAAAATCGCTGATTTAAATTTTTTCAAAGATTTGCCTCTATTCTTTGGAAGAAAACGTACAAAGGCGGCGCAAATCTTTGCGCCGCTTCGTATAGAGAGCGCTTACATAATTTTATAACGTCTATGTTTTAGAGGAAGTCTTCCCGATCGGAAAAAAGAAGAGGAACCGCATAGGGAAAAAGCGCGCAGGATCTTTGGCGGCCGTACACGAGCAGTACGGCTGCTTCTTTTTGCCTCTCTTTTATTTTGTATCGACAAATAAAAGTATTTTACTTGACTTATTTCATTTTTGCGCATATAATAATAGAAACGATTTTTTCTATTATGAGGGTGGCTATGAACAGAATTTATAATTTTTCAGCCGGACCGGCGCAACTGCCTTTGGAGGTGCTCAAAGAGGCGCAGGAGGAAATGCTCGACTATCGCGGCACGGGAATGTCCGTGATGGAAATGAGTCACAGAGGCAAGGATTTCGGAAAAATCATCGCGGAAGCGGAAGCAGAACTTCGCTCTCTTGCGGATATTCCCAAGGAGTATAAAGTTCTGTTTTTGCAGGGCGGCGGAAACACGCAGTTTGCGATGGTGCCGATGAATCTGATGAAAAACAGGGAAGCGGATTACATACTCACGGGCGTGTGGGCGAAAAAAGCGGCTAAGGAAGCCGGGATTTTCGGCAAGGTGAATATTCTCGCCTCCTCCGAGGACAAAACCTTCTCCTATATCCCCGATTGCTCCGACCTGCCCGTTTCTTCTCGTGCGGACTATGTATATATCTGTGAAAACAACACGATTTACGGCACGAAATTTCATGCGCTGCCCGATACCAAGGGCAAGCCTTTGGTGGCGGATATGTCCTCGTGCTTTTTGTCCGAACCCTTTGACGTGAAAAAATACGGCTTACTCTTTGCGGGCGCGCAGAAAAATATCGGACCGGCGGGTACGGTGGTCGTGATCGCGCGAGAGGATCTTATTCGGGAGGACGCGCTGCCGGGTACTCCCACTATGCTGAAATACTCCGTTCACGCCAAGGAAAACAGTATGTTCAATACGCCGCCCTGTTACGGCATTTACATTTGCGGAAAAGTGTTCAAATGGATCCGTTCCCGCGGCGGACTTGCCGCGATGAAGCAGGTGAACGAGGAAAAGGCAAAAATTTTTTACGAGTATCTCGATGCGAGCAGGTTGTTTACGCCCACCGTCGCAAAGCGCGATCGTTCGTTGATGAACGTACCTTTCGTCACGGGCAGCGAACAGCTCGACGCGCAGTTCGTCGCGGAGGCGAAAGAAGAGGGACTCCTCAATCTCAAAGGGCACAGAACGGTGGGCGGTATGCGCGCCAGTATCTACAACGCGATGCCCAAAGAGGGCGTTGAAAAATTAGTGCGCTTCATGGAAAAATTCGAAAAGGAACACGGGAAGCAAAGAGATGTATAAAGTAAAATGTTTTGATAAGATAGCGAAGTGCGGACTCGATAAGCTCGGAAACGGGTATGTTTTTACGGACGATATCGCGGAGGCGGACGTCGCTTTGGTGAGAAGTTCGTCTTTGCACGAGATAGACGCGGGGGAAAATCTTTTCGCCGTGGCGCGTGCAGGCGCGGGAGTAAACAATATTCCCGTGGACAAATTCGCGCAAAAGGGGATCGTCGTGTTCAATACGCCCGGAGCGAACGCAAACGGGGTGAAGGAACTGGTCATCGCCGCCCTGCTGCTTTCCAGCCGCGACGTCATCGACGGCGTGAATTGGGTCAGGACGATCGAAGGCGATGTGGGAAAGGCGGTGGAAAAGGGCAAGAAGGCGTTTGCGGGCAAAGAGATCGCGGGGAAAAAGCTGGGGGTGATCGGCTTGGGCGCCATCGGCGTTCTCGTCGCCAACAGCGCCATATCCCTCGGCATGACGGTGTACGGCTACGACGTCAATCTTTCCATAGAACACGCTCTTGCCCTCAAAAACAATATCATCACGGTGAAAACGCTGGACGAGATGTTTGCCGAATGCGACTACATCACCGTTCACGTTCCCCTGCTGGAAAGCACGAAATACCTTTTTAACGCGGACGCTTTCGCCAAAATGAAGGACGGGGTGAATATCATCAACTTTTCCCGGGATCTTCTCGTCAACGACGAGGATATGTGCGCCGCGATCGCGAGCGGGAAGGTGCACCGCTATGTGACGGATTTCCCCAACGAAAAGGTACGGAATATGCCGGGCGCGATCGCGGTGCCGCATTTGGGGGCGTCGACTTCGGAAAGCGAGGACAACTGCGCCGTAATGGCGGTAGGGCAGCTCAAAGATTACGCCGCGACGGGCAGCATCAAAAATTCGGTCAACTTTCCCGCACTCGACGCGGGGAGCATCGCGGGCGGATACCGTATCGCCGTTCTGCATAAAAACGTTCCCAATATGATCGGGCAGTTTACCGCGCTTTTGGGAAAAAAGGGGATCAATATCGTCAATATGGCGAATAGGAGCAAGGGGAACTGCGCCTATACCGTCATCGACGCGGAAGCGGATCCCGCGGGGATCGCCGCGGAACTCTCCGCGATTGAAAACGTTTACAGGGTCAGAATCATCAAATGAAAATCGGAATGCCTATTCTGTATTCTTTCGATTCGCTTCTCGATAATTTCGCTTTTGCTTCGCGCGGCGGATTCGATTTTGTGGAACTCAATCTGAATTTTTCCTATTGCCGCAAAGCGCTTCTCGAAAAGGGGCTTTTAGGCTCTCTGATCAAGAAATACGGCTTGGGAATTACGCTGCATTTTTTCGACGAAGCGGATTTCGGCACTTATGACGAAGTCGCGGAAAGCTATTTAATTCTCTTGGAAAGGTATCTGCTGCCCGCGGCGGCAGAAGGACTGAAAACGCTCGTGGTGCATCTGATCGAAGGTCCCGTCGTCACGATCAGCGGCGTGAAAAATTACGTGTACGAAAAAGAGTTCGACGAATATATCGCGCGTTTGAAGAGAACGCTCTCCCGCGTGGAGCGGCTCTGCCGCGAAAATAAGGTGGCTTTGGCGCTCGAAAACTCCAAAACCGTCCCCTATATGGAAAAGACGTATGCCGCTTTGCAACACGAGGGCTTCTCTTTCACTTTCGATATCGGTCACGACGAAGTCTGCGGCAATCTGCCGCGAAAAATTTTTCAAAAAACGGACTTTCGCGGCGTCAAGGAGTTCCATATCCACGACGTCAAATCGGAAAAGAGCATGAAAAAGGATCACGTCAATCTGGGCGACGGAAAGGTGGACGTCGCGTATTATAAACGCGTCGCGGAAAGAATCGGCGCGGACTGTTTGCTCGAACTCAAATGCACCGCCGATCTGGAAAACTCTCTCGCGTACTTCAAAAAATTGTGACGCGGGACGAACCGCGGCAAATCCGTTTCGCTCTGTAATACAATATTTTTTTTGCGCAAGGAGCGTCTTCCTCCCTATACGGGATTGTTGCTTTGCACTTAAAAGGATTTAAAATAGTTTCCATGAATTCGCAAATAGAAACGACGGTCGTTTTACGACGGTCGTTTTTTTTCGTTTGGGCAAAGGAAGAAAACGTATCGAAGGGTCGCAAAAATTTTTCTGCCGCGGAATACGAAATTTTGAGAAGAGCCGAAGAGAAAACTCCTGGTATGGCAAACGGATTCAAAGGGTAAACTAAAAGCATAAGGTGGAAAAGAAATTGAAATTGGAATCGGTTTGGCAGGGTGAAACAAAAAAATATCCGGGGCTGGAAAAAGATATCGACTGCGACATCGCCGTAATCGGCGGCGGCATTGCCGGCTATCTCACGGCTTTCAAACTGGCGGAGGCGGGGCGGAAAGTGACGCTTTTGGAAGCGGACAGATTGTTTTCGGGAACGACGGGGCGCACGACGGCAAAAATTTCCGCTAACCAGGGCAGCGTTTACGCCGAGCTTTCCGCTCGTTACGGACAGCGCGCCGCAAAGCTGTACTACTGCGCGCAGGAAGAGGGAAAGCGGGAATATGCGGAACTCGTGGAACGGCATCATATCGAGTGCGACTGGATGGAAACGGACAGTTACGTCTTTTCCGAGGACGGCGGTTCTAATCTCGAAAATACATTCGAGGTCTTGCGCGGAATCGGAGCGGAATGTGAAATGGTATACGAACTCCCGCCCTTTCGGGGCGTGTGCGCGTTGAAAATGAAGGGGGAGTATTTGTTTGATCCGCTGAAATTTTTGAGCGCGCTGCCCGTCGGCTTTGAAATATACGAATCCACCCGCGCCGTAAAGGTGGATACGAAGCGCAAACTCATTCAAACGGACAGGGCGACGGTGCGGGCGGATAAAATAATTATAGCGACGCACTATCCCATCGTGAATTCGCGCGGCGGCTATTTCATGAAGCTTAGGCAATCCATGTCCTACACCGTCGCCGTTCGGGAAAAATGTACGGAAAATATGTATCTCAACGAGCGGGAAGACGGACTCTCCGTGCGTCCGTATGCGGAAGGCACGCTTTTCGGCGGCGGGGACCATAGGACGGGAAGGATAGAAAGCGAACGGCATTTCGATAGACTGAAAGAGCGCGCGAAAAGTCTTTTCGGGGCGAACGCCGTCACGCATTGCTGGTGTGCCGAGGACGTCATGACCTTCGACGGGATGCCTATGGCGGGGAGATACTCGAAAAATACCGCCGACGTATACGTGGTGACGGGGTTCAATAAATGGGGTATGACCAATGCCATGGTCTGTGCGTCCGTATTGACGGATGCCCTTTTGAAAAGAAAAAACGCCTATGCGGAAATTTTTTCTCCGCAAAGGCATATTAAAAAATCGTTCGGGGATTTTACGTCGAATGCGATGACTAACGCAAAGGGACTTATTCTCGGCTATTTCGGCGTTTCTTTTAAAACTGCCGCCGACGTGCCTGCCGGCAGCGGCATGATCGTCTTTTACAACGGCAAAAGGCGCGCCGTCTATCGGGATTTAGAGGGAAATCTGCACGTCATCGGGTGTATGTGCCCGCATATGCACTGCGAATTGGCTTGGAACGGCAATACGAATACGTGGGATTGCCCCTGTCACGGCTCCCGTTTCGACATTTACGGCAATATCCTTTCCGAGCCTGCGGTGAAAGCTTGTAAGTACGAGAGAAAGAACGGGGAAGAGTAAAAGGCGATTCCTTTATTTTACTGCCGATAGACGAGCGGGGACGAATAGTTCTTTTGAAGATAGCCGAACGCAAAATCGATATCGCCCAGCCAGGCTTCGATGTCCGCTTCGTTTACTAAAACGGGAATGCGGTCGTGAAAGTCTTTGACGGGCGGAGTGGCTTCCTTCGTCAGAATAATACAGGGATTCTTATCGGAAAGCCGTTTGTAAAAGCCGCCGAGAAATAAGGGTTTGTCGTCGGAGCGATGAAACAGATATTTTTGCTTGGAGGAAGACCATTCATAGAAGCCGCTTGCGGGAAGCAGACAGCGCCTTTCGAAAAAATCCCGCCGAAACATCGGCTTTTCCGTCACCGTTTCGCTGCGGGCGTTGATGATGACGCCCTTTTCGTTAAATTTATCATATCCCCACGTGAGCAATTCGGTCGTCACATTCCCGTTTTTCATCACCAGAGCGGGAACTTTCTCGCTGGGGAAAATTTCGCCCGGATGAAGACCGTCGTAATTGTATCTTTTTTGAAGGTCGTTGAAAATGAATTCCATATAGGGATCGCCGAGATTGAATTCGAATCTTCCGCACATAACTAAATCACCTCTCTTTCAGTATACACCTTTTCTGCAATTTTTACAAACGCTTGCGTATGCCAAAACAAAAATAAAGGCATAGAAACGGGCGTTTTTCTATTTGTACGGCAGATAGGAAAAGCGATTTTTAACCAAACGCATCCGTATCGCTATTTTCGCTTAAAAAAATTTTTATAGACGCGATAGGAAAACGTCCGAAGAGGGCGTTTTTTTATGTGCGCCGTTTTGTTTCGACGCGCGCCGAAACTTCTTAAAAGAAACGTTGACAAAAAGAGTGCATAGCCGCGGCGTTTATCGCCCACATTTACAGTGACGCAATCGGGAGTATTTGAAAGAGAGAACTTGAAATACTTTCACAGTCCTGCCCAAATCGGGGAAAAACAGGAATAAAAAATAGAAAAATGTTTTGTGGAAGCGTTACAAACAACAAAATTACAAGAACAAAACACATTCTACTATTCAAATTCCTGGAAAAATGTTGT
Organism: uncultured Eubacteriales bacterium; assembly: GCA_905209085.1. Classification (GTDB taxonomy): domain Bacteria; phylum Bacillota; class Clostridia; order Christensenellales; family Borkfalkiaceae; genus Scatosoma. The sequence continues at coordinate 209,526 of CAJLRM010000005.1, read as the reverse complement.
ATCCTTATTTTGGCATTGTGATAGAAGTCAAGGAAAAAATAAAGCTTTAAAAAGGCGGCAGAGATGACGGAAACAACAGATACGACGAGAGATAAAAAAATGGCGGAATGGAGCGACGAGGAACCTTATCGGGAGCCTGTGGACGAAACCAAGCCTTTCGACGTCCGATATCCTTGGGAACTGCATTACAACAAATATATCGAAAATGCGCAGTTGTCCATTTATGAAAGCGGCTGGCAGCATTGCAGCCCCGGCTACAAATACGGACCGGCGCGCTGGGGATATTTTCTTCTGCATTTTATCGAAAACGGACGCGGAACTCTCACCGTCAATCACACGAGCTACAAGCTTTCCCGCAATCAGGTGTTTCTCACTCTTCCGGATACGGATACGACGTATACGGCGGACGAAGAGCTGCCCTGGCACTATTGCTGGGTAGGGTTCAACGGGCTCAACGCCAAGGAGTTTTTGATTAAATCGGGGTTTATCGAAAACGGCGTCTATATAAAGTCTTTTTCCTCCCCCGAGAAGATTTTTTCCATCTTTAAGCAGATCAACGATTATAACGCCCGGGACGAAGCCTCCGCGCTGGGTATGCTGGGATGTCTTTACGTTCTGTTTGCCGAGATGTTCAGGGAAAATAAAAATTTTGAACTTCCCGTCGTGGAAAATGAGAGCTATATCGACAGGGCGGTGCGATATATCAATGAAAATTACGGATTTCCCATCACCATAAAAGACGTCGCCGATTACGTCGGATTCGACCGCAGCTATTTCTTTAAGATATTCAAACAGCAGATCGGCGTATCCCCGAAGGAGTACCTCATCAATCAGAGGATGTCCAAGGCGCGCAGCCTGATGAAAGACACCGAGTATTCCTGTTATGAGATCTGCAAAATGGTGGGGTACGAGGATTATTCCAATTTTTCGAAAACGTTTAAGAAAAGATACGGCAAGACGCCGCGGGAGTACGTGGCGCAGCCCTTTGAAGCCGACGCGCTGACCGAATGACCATAGGAGATAAGCGCAAAGCGGCGAAAAGGGGACGCGGAGAAGCGAGGTTAATATGACATGGAAAGAACTGCTCAGCGTCTTTCATAAATATCTTGGCTGTCCCCGCAAAAAGATCGTCTGCGTTCCCGAGTGGATGTTCTCCGCCGTCGCAAAATGGCTGAAAAGAAAACAGAAAAAAGCGGGGATAGAAGGCGGACTGGATATGGCAAAATTTTCGAAAATGCAATGCAGCAACCAATTTATCGATAAATCTTTGGGCTGCGATTTTCTCGGCGTTCAGCCCGACGATATCGATGCTGCAATCGGCGATTCGGTGAAGCTCTGCGTGGAAATTCTCGATCATAAAACGGAGAACGTCGTGGCGATGAAAGGGGAATAAACTTCCGTTTTGCGCGCGTTCTCTCCTGCCCCGAGCACGAATGAAAAATATTTTTTTCCGGCGCCGTATCCGCTAAGGAGTACGGCGCTAAAATTTTTAAAACGCGATCTTTGACGGATGGGAAATTCTTTTTGAAATCGGATGCGTGTCTTTCCTTTTGCGCAATTTCAAAAATCCCCCCGAGATTCGACCTCATAAAGCCCCGCAGATGACGGCGGGACGTTGATGGGAGTGGCGCGCTGGAGTCCGACTTCGCCGCCGCGATTTGAAAGCCTGACGTTGGAACGCGGTCCGCCGCACGGGAAGGCGCGGTCTTTTTACGCAGATTTGGGGCGAAGGAAGGCTATTCTTTTTTGTATCCCGCTACTCGGACTTTATAAAAAATATTTTTCTTATTCAAAACGCTTGACAAATCAATCTGTAATATTTATAATTACAGATAGAAAAGACAGAGGTGAAGAAATGAAAGGAGAATTCGGTATCGCGGTACACGCGCTCGTGTATCTCAATCATAAACGGAAGCGGGAGTCCAGCGAATCGATTGCGGAGAATGTGTGCACGAATCCCGCCCGCATTCGGAAGGTGATGGCGCAGCTGCGCCGCGCGGGGCTGGTGGAAGCGCGCGAGGGCGCGGAAGGAGGCTTTCTTTTTGTGAAGGAAGCGGAGCAGGTGACGCTGCTCGACGTGCTCGACGCCGTGGGCATACGCCTGATAGAGCCCGCGTGGCGATCGGGGGATGCGGATATGAAGTGTCTGATCGCTTCGGGAATGGCGGCGGCGATGGACGAGGTATACGGACGGCTGAATCGCGTGTGCGGAGAAACGCTCGCACAGCTTACGATTGCGGATATGGACAAAAAAATTTTTGGAGGAGAAAGAAAATGAAACAGTACGATGCGGTGATTATCGGTTTCGGAAAAGGGGGCAAAACGCTCGCTTACGATTTGGGGAAACAGGGGAAGAGCGTGGCGATCATAGAAAAATCGCCTAAAATGTACGGAGGCACCTGCCCGAATGTGGGCTGTGTGCCCACCAAGTTTCTTGTGGAACGCGCGCGGGACGCTTCGCGCAGGAATTTTTCGGGTTTCGACGAACGCAGAGCCTTTTATCGAAAGGCGATAGAGGATAAAAACGCGCTCACGGCGGGTATGCGCGGCGCGAATTATCATAAGTTGGCGGATCTGGCGACGGTGGATGTCATCACGGGTACGGCGCGATTTATCGCTCCGCGGGAGCTGGAAGTGCAGTGTCTTGAAGAGGTCGTTCGCGTCCGCGGAATACAGGTGTTTTTGGACACGGGTTCCAGGGCGGTAATTCCCGCGATTGCGGGCGCGGATGGGAAAGGCGTTTACACCAGCGAAACCATGCTCGACGAAGCGGTTTTGCCCGAGCGGCTGGTGATCGTGGGCGGAGGATATATCGGGCTGGAATTTGCTTCTTTTTACGCGCTTTTCGGCACAAAGGTGACGGTGTTATCCCATTCTTCGCTGTTTCTTCCCCGCGACGAACCTGAAATAGCGGCGGAAGTAAAATCCGTTCTGGAAAGCGCGGGAGTGGCGTTCGAATTCGGCGCCGACGTGTCCGCGATAGAGGATCGCGGCACTTATCGTACCGTGCGTTTTAAGCGGGACGGAAGGGAATACGCCTGCGAAGGGGATGCCGTGCTGTTGGCGACGGGGCGAAAACCGAACGTAGAGGAACTCAGCCTCAACGCCGCGGGCGTGGAGCTTTTGCCTGACGGCAGCGTAAAGGTGGACGAAGCAATGAGGACGACTGCCCCCGACGTCTGGGCGATGGGGGACGTTAAGGGCGGCCCCATGTTTACCTATATTTCTTTGGACGATTATCGAATCGTCAAGTCTTCGCTGGAAGGCGGGACGAAGACGGCGAAAAATAGGGGAGCGGTGCCCTACTGCGTGTTTATTCGGCCCGCCTATTCCCGCATCGGCATGACGGAGTCGGAGGCACGCGCCGCCGGATACGAAGTCGCCGTGGGACTGACGGCGTGCGCGGGATTTCCCAAGGCGAAGGTTTTGGAGGAAACGCGGGGACTTCTCAAAGCGGTGATCGATCGTCCTACGGGAAAGATTCTCGGCTGCTCGCTGTTTTGCGCGGAGTCTTTCGAATTGATTAATCTTATAAAGCTCGCTATGGATGCGGGACTTTCGTATACCGTTTTGCGGGATATGATTTTTACGCACCCGACGATGGCGGAGGGGTTGAACGACCTGTTTTCCGCCGTGCGATAGGAGGCAGCCTATGAAGCTTTCCGTAAAAATACTCATTATTTTTTTGACCGTAGCGGCTATTTTCGGCGTATCCGCTTATGCCGCCACCCGCGAGAAACCCTCTGTCGAAAATACGTACGACGAAAATCTCCCTACGCTTATCGATCTCGGAGCAGAATGGTGTCCGCCCTGCCGTCAGCTCCGGCCCGTTCTCGTCAAGCTTCAAGAAAGGTACGGCGAAAAAATCAACTTTCGATTCTATGACGTGGACGCGCCGGAAAACGCCGAAATCGTAGGAAAATACGGCGCCCGGGTTCTTCCCACTTTGGTATATTTGGATAAAGAGGGCAATGTTCTCCAAAAAACGGAGGGCGCGCGTACCGAATTGCAATTGGAAACGGAATTCGCGCGGCTGGGGTGGACGTCATGACCGCTTTTCTCGAAGGGCTCAGCGATTTTATCGGCGGCAATCCGTGGCTGAGCCTGGTCGTGGCTTTTTTTGCCGGGATTCTTACCTCTTTTACCCCCTGTTCTCTTTCCAGCATTCCCTTGGTGATCGGCTATACCGCGGGATATTCCGAAAGCCGCAGGCGCGCCTTTTTGTATTCGCTGTTGTTCTGCATCGGCATGACGGTGGTGTTCGTGGCGCTCGGCGCCGTGACGGCGCTGCTTGGAAAAGCTCTGTTGGTGGCTAATTCCTTATGGTACGGTATTTTAGGAGCGCTGATGGCGGCGATGGCTTTACAGCTTTGGGGAGTCGTCGATTTTTTGCCCAAACAGTGCGGATATAAATCTTCCGGTAAAAAAGGCGCGCTGGGCGCGCTGCTGACGGGCGCGTTGGGCGCGATATTCGCTTCCCCCTGCGCTACGCCCGTGCTGGCGGCGATCCTCGCCGTAGTAGCGGCCGAACACCGCGTCACCCTGGGAATCGCCATGCTGCTTTTCTATTCGCTGGGACATAGCGTGCTGCTGGTCGCCGCGGGGACAGGAGTGGGGACAGTCAAACAGATGTCCCGTTCGGAAAAATTCAAAAAGGCGGGCAAGATACTCAATATTGTTTTAGGCTTCGCCGTATTTGCGCTCTCGCTGTATCTTTTCTATACCGCGTTTCTTTAAACGGCAGGCGCTTGCACCATAGTCCGCATAACTTTTCATCGTGGGGACGCAGAAAAAATGTTTTCAGATAAAATTCGGCGGCGAAAATAGACGGGGAGAGAGGACAAAATGATTGTGAAGTTCGTTAAAACTTTGTAAGGAGGCGGGAATCTATAAAAAGGAAATTCATGAAAAAATAGAAAATTTCGTCCTTTTAAGAGGAAATCCTCGACTTTATTCTCCCAAATCCGACAAATATTTATAATCTCCGAGAAAAGCGCGCTGTCTACTTGCAAAATATCTTTTTATTTGTTATACTTGTTTAGGAAATAATCAGAAGAGAGATTGTCGCTTCCTTATTTTTGAATTTTTCACTCCTCGCCCGACGCGACGGTTTTTTGCGGCAAAGAAGAGCCGTTTATGCGATGGTTAAAAACGAAATCCGACGCTCTTTTTCGCAAAGGAAAGAGCGGGATTCTGTCGTTTTTCACGTTATGTAAAAAAATAAATAGTTTGTGCGGGTGCGGGGGCAGGATTCAAGGGCAAAGCTTCTTTTCCGAACGGCTTATACGGCGACAATCGCCGGTGTCGATCGGAAAAGATTTTTTATTAGGAAAGATGGCGCGCGGGCTTTTTAAAAGAGAAAGAGGGAAGCGTTCCTATTTGGCGGAAAGGGTCGGAACGGGTTTTTGACGGGTAGATAAACTTCGGACAAAACGGAAAGGAGTAAAAGGGGCATGAAGGAGAAAAAAGATCTCTCTACGGAGCAGATGACGGCGCTTTTGGATAATGCGCCCGTGGCGATTTACGTCACGGCGGCAGACGATTGGGAACTGCTCTATGTCAACCGCAAAGCGGCGGAAATGCTGCATGGGGAGGACTTTCGTCCCGGCGTAAAATGTTATCAAACGGTTGGTTACGACGCGCCGTGTCCCTTTTGTCAGGTGAAAAATATGGTCGGGGACGAACTCCTCGTCCGCGAGTTCAAGCGTCCGTCGACGGGGCGCGTTTATGAGATCAGCGGAAAGGTTATCGATTGGGCGGGCAGGCGCGCGCACATCGAATACATTAAAGACGTCACGGAAGAAAAAAGGGAAGAAGAGCGCAGCAGAACGTTACAGGAAACGTTGCAGGACACGTTCAGCGGTATTCCGTCGGGCTTGTGCGTTTACCGATTCGATGAAAAAAAGATCCGACCGTTATTCCATAATCCCGCCTTTTATCAGGTCATGGGCTATTCGGAAGAACATATCCGCAGCGTCGAACGGGATACCGAATTTTTGGGTGTGCATCCCGAAGACGCCGAAGAGTTGAAACAAAAAATAAAAAAGACGGTAGAGGAGAACGGCGTCGTGCGCCACACGTATCGTCTGTGGAACGATAAAAAGGGGGAATACAGCTGGATCCGTCTGGAAGGCGCCGCCAAATTGCAGGGGGACGGGAGCAAACTTTTATATGCCGTCTATACGGACGTGAGCGAACAGATGCGGCTGGAAAGAGAGCTTACTCAGACGAATGCAAAAATGCAGGATATCGTCAACGCCATTCCGGGCGGCGTGGCGATTTATAGGGTTTCAAAAATCTTTGAAACGGTATATTTTTCCGACGGCGTGCCCGAACTTTCGGGGTATACCGTCGAGGAATATCGGGAATTGGCGAAGGGCGACGCCGCCGAGATGACGTATAAGGAAGATACCGCGATGGTGGTCGCAAAGCTGAAAGAGGCGATTGCAAATCATACCGTGGCGGACTTCGAGTTTCGAAAAATGCACCGCAGCGGGCATATCGTCTGGGTGCATATTCAGGCGAAACAGATCGGAGAAGACGGAGGTCTGCCCCTTTTACAGTGCGTCTTTCACAACATCTCCAAGCTCAAAGAAACGCAGCTGGAATTGGATCATCTCGTCAATTCCATCCCCGGAGGCATCGCGAGCTTTAAAGTGGAAGCGGGAAAATTCATTCCCGCATTCGTTTCGGACGGAGTAACCGCGCTTTCGGGCTACTCCAAGGACGAATATAGTATGATGGGCAGCGTTTACGAAACGGACCGTTCGCGAGTGACGGCGGCGGTAAATTCCGCGCTCGCGACGGGCGAAGTTTTGGACGTATCCTATCGGATACGCCATAAAAACGGCAATGTGGTCTGGATCCACCTCAACGGGCGGCGAATGGGACCTTTGTCCGACGTAATGGGATTTTACGCGGTGTTCACGGGAATGTCCGCGGAAACCAGGTTGTTCCAAAGTATTGCAAACGAAACGGCGGACGGCATTTACGTCATCGATAAAGAGAGCTACGAGCTTCTCTATGCAAACGAATCCAAGAAAATGTTTTCGGGCGGTCCCCATCTCGCGGGACAGAAATGTTATGCGACGCTGCACGGAAAAAGCGCGCCCTGCGAATTCTGCACTTTGAAGACGCATGAGCCCGACGGAGAGGAACACGAGATAAAAATCGGCGGGGACTGTTTTTATACCGCTCGTTTTATCGAAACGGATTGGAACGGCATTCCCGCTTACGTGCAATATATCCGCGACGCGACGGAGGAATTCAGGACGAGGAAGGAAAAGGAACGTCTTGAAATGTATTTCCAGACCGTCATCAAAAATCTCCCCGGCGGAATTTCGGTCATCCGCTGCGAAAGCGACGGCGGCATGACGCCGGAATTTATCTCGGACGGATTTGCCGCCCTGGTGGGAATGACAAAGGAGGAAGCGGAAGAACTTTACAAGACGGATATTTTTGCGGGCGTTTATCCCGAAGACGCGGAGGCGAATCGGGAAAAGCTGCAAAGGTATCTGCAAGACGGAAAGGGACATTTGGAACTGGTCGCCCGCATGAAGAAGGGCAGCGGCGGATACATATGGGTAAAAAGCACGCTTTCCCTGCTGCAATCAAAAGACGGCGTCCGTCGGCTCTATTCCGTTTATACGGACGTTTCCAAGACCGTCCGCGAAAAGGAAACGCTCCGCAAGCACTATGAGGACGTTCTCTTGCAGCATTACCGTATTCAGGACCCGGATATTCTCATCCTCGGCCATTGCGACATCAGCAACAACCGGATTTTGGAAATCGACGATCATACCCATTCCGATCTCCTCAAAACGTTCGGGAGCGTGCGCGAGGAATTTTTCAGCGGCATCGCAAGCCTGATCGTGGACGAAAAGGAGCGCGAAGCTTTCCTCGGCGCCTATCTCAACGCGCCCGCCCTCGCCGCTTTCCAAAGAAAAGAAACGGAAAAGATCGTCAACTGTTTTATCAAGCTGCCCAAAGAGGAAAAGGGGCGCTACGTCCAATTCAAAGTCAATCTCGTCGAATCTCCCGATACGGGGGACATCACGGGAATTTTGACGGTCACGGACGTCACGGAACGGACCGTCTTCGATCGCATCATGCACCAGCTTTCCGTCACCAGCTACGATTACATCGTGGATCTGAATCTCGATAAAGACGCGTTTTCCGTCCTCGTATGCAACAAAAACGCGCATTGTGTGCCGTCCGAGCGCGGCTGCCATTCTCTGCGCGTTTCGGAAATGACTCGGGATGCCGTCGTGCCCAAAGACAGGGCGCGGTACGCCAACGCGCTGGAACCCGAAGAGATCCGCAGGCGGTTGAAGAAGGAGGGCTCGTATACCTTTTCCTATTCGCTGGCGGATGAGGAAGGAAATATCCGCACGAAAAATATGACGGTGTCCGCGATAGATCTGCGGCTGGGGCGGGTATGCCTTGTCTGCACGGACATTACCGATTCGGTGCGGGAACAGCAGGGGCTTTTGAATATGATCGCCTATACGTTCGAGCTGGCGTGTTTTATAGACGCGGACACAGAACGGCTCATCATGTATACCCGCGAAGCGATTTTGAAAAATCTGCCCCCCTACGTCGTGGAGAATTACGGCCGTCAGATAGAAAGCTTTACGAAGCATTACGGAACGACGGACGACGAAACGGCGAAGGAGCAGCTGAGCCTGCAAGCGATGCTTCGCCGCCTCGACGCGGAGCCGGGCGGTTACGATTTCGTGTTTCCCTATCGTTCCCAGACGGAGATTCGCTATAAACAGATCAACGTGCTTTGGGGAGATCAGAACCGCAAGACTGTCTGCGTAGTGCGGGCGGACGTCACCGATATGCTTCTTGCCGAACGCCGCTCGAAAGCGACTCTGGAAAAAGCGTTGGCGGCCGCGGAGGAAGCGAATCGGGCAAAATCGGATTTCCTTTCGAATATGAGTCACGACATCCGCACGCCGATGAACGCCATTATGGGTATGACGACGCTGGCTGTGGCGCATCTGGACGAACGGGAGCGGGTGGCGGATTGCCTGCAAAAGATCTCCGTTTCGTCCCGGCATCTTTTAAGCCTTATCAACGACGTCTTGGATATGAGCAGAATGGATCGTTCCAAAATCGCCCTCAATCTCGTCGAATTGTCTTTGAACGACGTACTCGGCCAGCTTTCGGACATCATGGGTCCGCAGGCAAAGTCCTGCGGAATCGATTTCCGCATACGCAGGGAGAATCTCCGCGGCGAGGTCTTTTACGGAGATTCTCTGCGCCTCAATCAAATTTTGATCAATCTATTGAGCAACGCCATAAAATTCACTCCCGAAAACGGCAGGGTGGAGTTTGTCGCGCAGGAGATCGCCGCCGCGCAGACGGGGCGGGTGCGCTATCGCTTTACCGTGCGGGACACCGGTATCGGTATGCCCGAAGAGTTTATCTCCGAGCTTTTCGTACCGTTTGCGAGAAGCAAGAGCGCGGGAAATGTCGAGGGCACGGGACTGGGATTGAGCATTACCAAAGGCCTGATAGATTTAATGGGCGGGAAAATTTCCGTGGAAAGCAAAGTCGGCAAAGGCTCGACATTCGTCGTGGAACTTGAATTCGACAGGGCGAAAGAGATTAGGAAGGCGCCTCTGCCCGCAGAAGGGACAGAGAAAGACGACGATCGGATCTTTCAAGGTCGGTTGTTTCTCGTCGCCGAGGACAATGCGATCAATGCGGAAATTTTGTGTGAACTACTGGCGATGCACGGGGCAAAATCGGTGGTGAGAAAGGACGGCGCGCAGACGGTTCGTGAGTTCGAGAAGATGCCGCCCGCCACGTACGACGCCATTTTAATGGACATTCAGATGCCCGAAATGAACGGCTACGAAGCGACGCGCAGGATACGGAGTCTAAACCGTTTTGACGCGGGGACAATCCCCATCATCGCCATGACGGCAAACGCTTTCACCGAGGACATTCAAAACGCTTTAAATGTCGGCATGACCGCTCATGTGGCGAAACCCATCGATATGGAGATTTTGCGTTCGACTCTGGAAAAAGTGCTTCCATAATATATATTACGTAAAAAAGCCAAGAGCGCGGAGAAACCCGCGCCCTTTTTTCGTCCGAAAATCTCTTTTTATCGCCGTCGGGAAAGGGGAGAGGAGAAGCGGGAAAAATTGCTCTTTAAACGCTGGTAAATTATACCGCCGAAGGGATTGCTTCCGGAGAGAGGCGTTTTAATAAAGTTGCGCCATAATAAAGGTATCGAAAAGATGGGCGAAAGGGGCGGCGAAAGGTATGCGTATAGGACATTTTTTTTGTTTTAGTTCCGTTTTTTCGGAAGTAAACGCGGAAAAACGTATCATAAACTAGTATTTACACGGGAATAAAATGGTGTTATAATGAATTTACAAAAATAAAAATTCAGGAGGATGAAAATGAAAAAGACGGCAAAATCAATCGGATTTTTAGTGACGGGTATTTTATCGTTGAGCTGTATTTTCGGGGGCTGCGCCCCGCAGGGCGGCGACTCGGGAGAAAGTGCGGGCGGCGGTTTTACCGTAATACGCTTCTGGAACGGTTTTACGGGGGCCGACGGCGAAACGATGGATAAAATCGTTTCCAATTTCAACGCGGCGTATGCGGACGAAAAGATCATGGTCGTCGCGGATAAGCTCCCCTGGGATACGCTGTTCAATAAAATAACGACGACGAGTTCCAATTTAAAGACCGCGCCTCACATCGTGGCGATGTCGGCGAGCCGTATCGCGGGAATGGAGGCAAAAAAAATCCTTCTTCCCTTGGAGGGAATCGAAGAATATCTGAGCGTTTCCGAGTCGGATTATATTTCCGCGGCGTGGAACGGCGGCGTCCTGGGCGACGTGCGTTACGGTTTTCCGCTGGACGTGCATCCGACGGCGATGTATTATAACAAGAATTTGATTGCCGAAGAGGAACTTCCCTCTACCTGGGACGAATTTCTCGACGTGTGCATCGAAAAGACGAAAGACGGCGTCTACGGCTGGACGGTCCCTTCCATGTACTCGGTGACAAAAGACGTGTTTCTCAATATGTTATACAGCGCGGGCGGCTCCATGTTCGACAATGGAAACAAAGCCGTTTTCAATTCCTCGGTAGCGGAGGAGAAATTGCAATATCTCTACGATCTGGTGCACGGCGAAAATCCCGTTTCTCCGGAGAACGTAGGCTCCGGTGGCGACTTCACCCTGTTTTCGCAGGGAAAATCCGTGTTCTATTTCGACGGTCCCTGGGTCATCAACACTTTCGGGCTTTTCGATAATCCCGACAGCAATATCGGCGTGGCGTCCTGTCCCGATTCGTTAGGGGAAGGACAGCTGAATTTTGCAGGCTCCCATCAGTTTACCCTGATGAAAAACACCGTCACCACGGACACGGTCAGAAATGCGTGTTACACGTTTATGAAATATGTCAGCGACCATTCCCTGGACTGGGGAAAAGCGGGGCAGGTTCCCGCGAAAAAATCCATTCACGAAACGGCGGAATACAAGAGCCTCGCCGCGCTTCAACCGTTTACGCAGATGGCATATAACTCGACGCTCGGGGAGATCGATTATAAATATTGGTACGAAGCTTATAACAACATGGGCGTGGCGGTATCCAATGCGATTTCCGATATCTCGAAGCCCCGGGATGCTCTCAATGCGGCGGTGAGCGATTTCAACGACTTCGTAATCGATCAGGAGCTTTAATTTACTGCCATGAATACGCAGATAAAAGAAAAGCGGACAATGTTTTCCGCGAGAAAGGCGGTGCCGTATCTATTCGTCGCGCCCTTTATGATCGCGTTTATCACGTTCGGTCTGATTCCGCTCGTCATGTGCGTCGTCATCAGCTTCTGCAAGTGGGATTATGCCTCGCCCATGGAGTGGTACGGTCTGAACAACTACAAGCTGCTTTTGGGCGTGATCGGCTCGGGAAAGGTGGCGAAGGATTTTAGAAGCGCGATTTTGCACACGTTGCTTTTCGTCGTGGTGGAAACGCCTCTCCTCATCGTGGTGCCGATGCTGATCGCTCTTCTCATCACCCGCTGCTCGGCGGTGCGGAAGTTTTCGATGGGATTTTTCTACTTCCCCACCATTCTTTCCATCACCACCGTCTGTATTCTCTGGAATTTCCTTCTCGATACGAATTCAGGCATCATCAATCATTTTCTCGGCAGGGAGATTCCCTGGATCACACAGATGCCTTACGCCTGGATTTCTATTTTTCTGCTCTCCACGTGGTGGGGCGTCGGCGGCAACATGGTGCTGTATATCGCGGGGATCGCCAATGTCCCGCAGGAGCTTTTGGAGGCGGCGACCCTGGACGGCGCGGGCGCGGTGAAAAAGTTTTTCTCCATCACGTTGCCGTGCATGAGAATGACCATGCTCTATACCATCGTCACGACGACGATAGGGAGCTTCAATATGCTGGGGCAGGCGCAGGTGCTGACGGCGGGCGGTCCGAATTACGGCACGAGAACGGCGATGATGATCATCTACGATACCGCGTTCGGCGGCGTCAATAATTTCGGGCGCTCGTGCGCGATGTCCATTCTGTTCGGCGCCATTATGCTTGTCTTTACGGTGACGGCTTATCGGTTGCAGGTAGCCGGCGACACGGAGGGCTGATATGAACGAGCAAAACAGAGTATCCTTAAAAGAAAAATGGAAACGCTATCGGCTGAATCACTCCGCACAATCCATCGCTGCTTCCGCCGCCCTGTATTTCCTCCTCTTCCTTTGCGCCATGGCGATTTTTCTGCCCTCCATCTGGGCCGTGATGACTTCGTTTAAAGAGGAAACGGAAGTATTGGACGCCAACGTGACGCTGTTTCCCAAAAAATATATACTCGACAATTACAGGCATATTTTATCCAATCATAACGTGCCCATTTTCCGCTGGTTTTTCAACAGCTTTAAGATCGCGGTGACGTATGTGGTGCTGTATCTTCTCATCTCCTCGATGGCGGCGTTTGCCTTTTCGAGGCTGAAATTTAAAGGCAGGGACGCCATGTTTTGGCTGGGTATGTCGTCCATGGTGATTCCGGGCGTCATCAATATGATTCCCCATTATATCATCATCGATAAATTGGGTTTGGTGGACAATATGTTCGCCATGGTCCTTCCGGGTCTGGGCGGCGTCGGCGGGGTGTTCCTGCTCAGACAGTTCATGAAAGGGGTGCCTATGGCATACGACGAGGCCGCGAAGATAGACGGCGCCAACGAGTTTCACATCTATTGGTACGTCGTTCTGCCCATGTGCCTCCCCGTGCTGGTCACGCTGGCGATCTTCTCCTTTCAGGGCAATTGGAACGATTATGTCTGGCCGTTGATCGTCACCAATTCGGCGCAGTCGAGAACGCTGACCGCGGGACTTGCGACGTTTTCGGGAAGCTATGCCCATCAGTACGGAAAACAGATGGCGGGCGCTGTGCTTTCGGCTCTGCCCATTCTTCTGATCTTTGTGCTCGGGCAGAAATACTTTATTAAAGGAATAGCCATAGGAGGAATTAAGGGATAGTGGGAGAAATTACTAATTACGGCAAACGCTGCCCGAATCCGCAATTTGAAAGGAAAGACTGTTTTTTTCTGTGCGGGGAATGGGATTTCGCTTTTGCCGACGGACAGAGCGAACCTCCTGCCTTTGACAAAAAAATTATTGTCCCGTACAGCTACGAATGCAGGGCGAGCGGGATAGGCGACGAGCGCGTTCACGAATGCGTGTGGTACGAGAGGACGTTTTTTCTCAAAGAACACGCGGGAAGGATTCTGCTTCATTTCGAAGCAGTGGACTATCAGGCGTTCGTCTATGTGAACGGAAGTTTCGCGGGCGAACACAAGGGTGGATTTACCCATTTTTGTCTGGATATTACGGAGATTGCAAAGACGGGGGAAAACAAGCTCACCGTCAAAGTGCTGGACAGTCTGGATAAATCCCAATTGCGCGGCAAACAGCGGACGAAAACGGAAAATTACGATTGCTGGTATGTGCAGACGACGGGAATCTGGAAACCCGTCTGGATAGAGTACGCGGGGAGCGCGTATTTGCAAAGCTGTTGCTTTCAGGCGAAGTGCAGCGGTAAAGTTGCGGCGGAATTTCTGTTGAGCGAAGCGGAAGAGTTGGAATTCGTCGTTACGGACGGGGAGGGCGCCGACGTCTACGCGGCGCGCCTGCCGAAGCAGGGAAAAAAGGTCGGATACGCTTTTGACATTCCCTCGCCCAAGCTTTGGAGCGGAGAAAACCCTCATTTGTACGGCGTAAAAATCCGCGTCTTAGGAAAAACGGCGGACGAAGTGCATACATATTTCGGCATCCGGGAGATCGAAGCGCGGGAAGACGGGGTGTATATCAACGGCAAACGCGAATTTCAGCAGATGATCCTCGATCAGGGATATTGGAAGGACACTATGCTGACGGCGCCGGGCGACGAGGCGATCGAAAAAGACGTCCGCGCCATCCGGGAAATGGGATTCAACGGCGTGAGGATGCATCAGAAGGTGGAGAGTTTTGTCTTTTATTCGCTGTGCGACAAATACGGCCTGTACGTATGGGGAGAAATTCCGAGCGCGTACGCCTTTGACGAAAGAATGAAAACGGAGTTTCTCCGCGATTGCACGGATATCGTGGAACAGCTGAAAAATCATCCCTGCGTGGTCAGCTGGGTGCTCTTCAACGAAACGTGGGGCGTCAGCGACATCAAAGAGAACAAAGAAGAACAGAATTTCGTACAGAGAATGTACGAGGAGGTGAGAAAAGCGGACGACAGGCCGATCATCACCAACGACGGGTGGTATCACCTCGGAAGCGACATCCTTTCCCTGCACGAATACGAGCAGGATTCCGAAACGGTCGCCAAAGAATACGCGGATAAGGCGTACGTGGTGGCGAATAAAAAAATCAACGCGAATTTTTACGGCTTTGCCTTTGCCGACGGCTACCGCTACGGCGGACAGCCCGTGATGATTTCCGAATACGGCGGAATCGGCGTCGAGGGCAAGGAGGGATGGGGATACGGAGATAAGGCGGAGAACAGCAGGGAGTATGAAACCCGTTTGCGAAAAATCGTCGATTCCGTGATGGGGATTCCGTATCTGACGGGGTGCTGCTATACGCAGTTCACCGACGTTCAGCAGGAAGTAAACGGTCTGCTCGACGCAGACAGGCGCCCCAAGCTGCCCATAAAGACGATTCGGGAGATTTTCTCCCGACGAAAATAAGGAGGCGGACATGAAAAAAACGAAAAAATGGATTCTCGGCTTGCTTCTCGCCGGCTGTCTGATGCTTTCGCTTCCTGCCTGCGGCGAAACGGAAAAAAAAGCGGAGGAAGAACCGTATCAGGCTTCTTTGGCGGTAAGCTTTTCCGCCGCAGGCGAGAAAGAGTATGTCAATCCCTTGATTTACGGGCAGTTTATCGAACATATCGAAACGTGTATTTACGACGGGATCTGGGCGGAGCAGGTGCTGGACAGAAAGTTTTATTACGAAGTGGGAAAGTCGGGGCTTTCGCCGTGGAAAACGACGGACGAAAGCAAGGTCGTCAGCGAAACGAGCCTTACGCTTTCGGGCGGGCACTCCGCGAAAATTTGCGCGGGCGGGGATATTTATCAGCAAAAAATGTCCTTTGAAAAAAAGGAGTATGCGGGATATTTCCACTGTTATACGGAGAGCGGCTGCACCGTTAAAATTTCTCTTGCCTATCGGGACAGCGAGGTGAGCGCTTCCGTTCAGGTGCCCGCGAACAAGGAGTTTACGAAGTTTACGTATTCCCTTTCCTGCGATTTTTCCGCGCTCGCGCAAGGGACGTACAAATTCGAAGTGACGAAAGGAGAGGGGTATTTCGACAGTTTATCATTGATGCCCGCCGACAATTACAAGGGAATGCGCAAAGATACGCTGGAAACGCTCAAAGAACTGAACAGTCCGTTGTACCGCTGGCCCGGCGGGAATTTCCTTTCGGGGTACGACTGGCTGGACGGAGTGGGAAATATCGACGAACGGCCTTCGCGGCGCAATCTCCACTATATGGGGCTGGAAAGCGATTTCGCTTCCGAAGAAGCGATGATTTCTTCGGACATCATCAAATTGAACTCCCTCGGTTTTTACGGCGGCATAGAGCCGAACGATTACGGTCTGGACGAGTTTATGGCGATGTGCGAATATTTGGACGCGGAGCCTTTGATGATGGTCAACGACGGACTGGGGAGCGTGGAGGACGCCGCGGCGCAGGTGGAATACTGCAACGGCAGCGCCTCCACGAAATACGGGGGGATGCGCGCCGCCAACGGGCATACGGAGCCGTACGCCGTCCGATATTGGGGCGTAGGCAACGAAATGTTCGGCAATTGGCAGCTCGGACACGTCCCCGTAGCCGAATACACCGTTCGGCACAATACTTTCGTAGACGCGATGAAAAAGGTGGACAAAGACATCCTGATCGTCGCAAGCGGAGAAAATTCCTCCGCTTGGTCGGATTCGCTTTTTAAATCCTGCGGAGAGAAAATGGATTTCATTGCGGAGCATATGTACGCCGTACAGGACAATACGGACGTGTTTGCGCACCTTAGAAACATGAAGACGAATATCGAGGGTCGCATTTCCAATCATCGGGCGCTGCTGGCGAAATATCCCGCCTGCTCGGACGTCAAGATCGCCTTTACGGAATACGCCTACGCCAATGCGACCAATCCTTCCCGCTTAAAGGACGGCATGGGCATCGGGGAATTTTTAAACTCGGTCATCGCCAACGCGGACGTGTTTGAAATGTGTTGTTATTCTTCGACGGTCAACGCGACGCAGGGCTGCGTCACCACCGAAGTGGGCGGGGCGACGATGCAGGGCGCGGGATACGTTTTGAAGCTGTATCGGGATTATATGCAGGAATACGCAATCCAAAGCGCAGTGAAGTTCGATCCGACCTTTCAGCTCGACGTCAGCGTGACGATTTCCGGGGACGGAAAGGCTTTGTCCGTCGCCGTCGTCAATCCAAGCGAGTTTGCGGTGCGGCTGAACAACGCGGCGTTTACGAAGGCGCAGGGAATTGCCCGCCGCACCCTCACGGGGGACTATTACGATTCCTATAATTCCGTCGCGCGGGACGAGATGTATATGCAGGAGAAAGACAATCTCGCCAACGTGGTGGCTCCGCCCATGAGCGTCAGCGTGTTCGCAATCGATTTATAAGGAGAAAACTATGAAAAAAAGAATTCTGACAATGGCCGCGGCGCTCTTGACGGCGCTGACGTGTGTCTGCGCCTGCGGCGGAGGCGAAACGTCCCAAAGCCAGAATAGCGGAAACAGCGCCGCCGAATACGACCTCGAATACGCGATGGCGATCACGTCCTTAGAAGCGGGAAACGAAATATCCCCGCTCATTTACGGGGAGTTTTTGGAGCATATTCCGGGCTGCGTATACGGCGTCATTTGGGCGGAAATGCTGGAAGACAGGAAATTCTATTATCCCGCGGGAGAGGAGGGATTGTCCCCCTGGAAGACGAAAGGCGGCGTGACGAGCGACAGCGAGTGCTATTCTCTCAACGGCTACGCCGCCGTTCTCGAAAAAGGCGGAGAGATCTCTCAGGAAGTCGTGTTTTCGAAAAAAGCGTACGCGGGATATTTTTACGCGAGCGGCGACGGAAAGATAGAAGCGGATATCGGGGGCGTCAAAAAGGAGTTCGAGATAGAGGGCGAATTTAAAAAATACGCCTTTGAAGCGGACAGCGCGGCAGAGGGAAAAAGGAAGGTTTCCTTTTCCTGTACACAAGGAAACGTTAAATTAGACAGTTTCTCCCTGATGCCCGCGGACAACTATCGCGGTATGCGCAGGGACACATTGGACGCGATGAAAGCGCTGGCGGGAACGATCTATCGTTGGCCGGGCGGCAACTTCGTATCGGGGTATTGCTGGAAGGACGGCATCGGCGATAGGGATAAACGCGCTTCCTTGCGCAATCAGGCGTGGTTTCCCGAAACGGGAAATATCGAGGACGACAAAAAGCGGCTGGAAAGCGGCTTTTACGGCAGGATCGAGCCGAACGATATGGGTACGGACGAATTTATGGCCATGTGCGAATATATCGGGACGATCCCCTATATGGCGGTGAATACGGGCAGCGGCACGAAAGAGGAGGCCGCGCAGCTGGTGGAATACTGCAACGGCGATTCGTCTACGCCGTACGGCGCGATGCGCGCGCAAAACGGACGGGAAAAGCCGTACGGGATCAGGTATTGGTGCGTGGGCAACGAAATGCAGGGGGACTGGCAGATCGGTCACACCTCCGTTTCCAATTACGTCCAAATACACAACGCGTTCGTGGACGCCATGAGAGAGGCGGACGAAGAAATCGTCGTCACGGGCTGCGGGGACAATTGCAGCGAGTGGACGGAGGAAATGTTCAAAAACTGCGCGGGGCGTCTGGATTATATCGCGGAACACCTCTACGCGGTGAACGATAAAGAAGTGACGACCTCTTTGCATATGCTCAGCATGACGAACAACCTCGATATGCGCATCGAAAATCATCGGCGTCTTATCGCGGAGATTCCCGCGGCGAAAAACGTGAAGATCGCCTTCGACGAATACGCCTATCAGTGGAATGCGCAATCGACGATGCGGGACGCCCTGGGGATTGCGAGCGCTCTCAATCTCTTTATCCAAAACGCGGACGTCGTCGGCATGGCAAACTATTCGGACGCCGTATTCAGCATTTCCACGGCGAACGCGCCGGGCGCTCTCTATGCCTCCGAACACCGCCTCGTATTTTCGCCTATCGGATATGTCTTGCAAGCTTACGCGCAGCATATGCAGCCCTATGCCGCGGAAATGACGATCCGCCAGACGGATAAAACGACGGGCTTAAACTATCAGGCGACGGTGAGCAAAGACGGAAAGACGCTTGCGATAGCGGTGGCGAATCCGTCCGAAAAGACGATCGCGCTCACTTGGAAAGGACAGATCGGCAAGGTGGAAAAACAGATCGAAGTGGTCGGAAAAACGCCCGCGTCCATGAATAACTTTGCGGAAGAGGACGTCGAAAGGACGGAAACGAAAGCGCCTGCTCAAATGGTGTTGCAGCCCGTCAGCGTCAATGTGTTTGTTATACAAATCGGATGAAACCGTGAAAACGGTTTTAAAATAAATTTTTTAAGGAGGGATTTTGTATGAATCTCAAAAAAATCTTTTTGCCCGTACTTCTGGCTATCGGAATGATGATCGGCTTTGCGGGTTGCGGCGACGGAACTTCTTCCGAATCGATCCCCGAACCCGTTGTGGAAACAGTCACCGACAAAGTTTACGACGGCTTCGGCACCTTTACGGGCACGACGGTGGACGGCAAACCGACCGAAGGAAAACTGGTGACGGATGAGTATACCTACGAGGGCACTTTTGAGGACGGGTTCAAACTCACGGGAACGGGAAAGCTGACCTATAAAGGCGAGGACGCGGGCTGGTCCGAAGGCACGTTTGTCAACGGACTGATGGACGGCTACGGACAGGTCTACTATACGGGCGGCTATCACGGCATCGGACAGTGGAAGAACGGAAAGTTGCAGGGGACCGCTTTCTTTGTCTGGCCGCAGGGCGAAGGCGCTTACGATTGGTATTACGGCAACTGGGAAAATCAGCAGCGAGTGGGCGAAGACGGATATTATCAGTTTAATAACGGATGCTATTATTACGGGGAGTTCGCGGGCGACTGGATCAACGGCGAAGGCACTTTCCATTGGGTAGGCGGCAATTTCTGGACGGGAACGTTCGAGGGAGGCTCTCCTAAGAAGGGTACATACGGCTACGGTCAGATGGACGGCGTTCAAGGCTATATCGCGGTAGACGCGGAAACGGGCGCATGGAGCTGGTACAACGGAACGCTCGAAGACGGGACCGAAGTCGTAAACGGTCAGCCCGCCGAAGCGGAATAAGATAAAAGAGCAATACTTAAAAACAGAGAGGTGACATGGATGAAAGCAAAAAAAATATCGGCGCTGTTCGCGGTGTGTGCGCTCGGACTCGTTTCCCTTTACGGCTGCGGCGGAAGGGGATCGGAAAATAACGTACAGACGATCCAATTGGAAGACGGCAGCGAGTATGTGGGCATCGTGACGGATGGCAAGCCGAACGGCGAGGGCACTTTGACGAACCTTCTCGGCAGCGAATGGAAGGGAACGTTCAAAGACGGCAAGCTTCAAGGGTACGGCACCTATCTCGGCTACGATCTCGTGGAATACGAGGGCTTTTTCGCGGACGGGGAATTCAGCGGCTACGGACACCAGAGCGGCGCAAACGGCGACGAGTATTGGGGTATGTTTGAAAAGGGCGCCAAGAACGGCGTGGGAAGAATGGAATATACGACGGGCTGCGTCTACGAAGGCGGCTGGGTGGACGGTTTTATGCACGGCATGGGCTGGATGACCTGGCCCGTGGGCGACGCATATTTCGGGGAATGGAAAAACGGCAACCCGCAGGGCTTTGGCTGTAAGATATTCTACGACGCCGCTTTCAGCGTCAAAAACGACTATTCCACCTATAACAAATACGTGGGAAATATGGAGAACAACTTTCCCGACGGCTGGGGAATCATGTATTTTCAGGAGTCGGGAGGCGTTTACGTGGGCGATTGGGACACGGGCATCCGCAGCGACGAACACGGCGTTTACTACTTCGAGTCGGGCAGCGAATTCGTCAAGTTCGAAGGCGCGTTTTCCAAGGAAAAAAACAGCGGCTGGATCTGGGGCGAAGGCACGATGTGGTACGCGGACGGCAGAGTGGTGACGGGCGTTTGGGAAAACACGACGTGCGTAGAAGAAAAGACGGAACAGACCTTGTCGAACGTTTCCGTCGTCTATGAAGAAGCGGAAGCGCAACGGGCGGAATTTTTGTCGAATCCCCTCCTTTTGCAGACGATGGAAAAAACAAAGTAAAGCAAGACGTTTTTGAGGAAAAGGCAGCCGCTGCGCTTTTAAGCGGAGCCTTTTCTTTGAAGGCGGGAATAGAGAAGGGAGAAAAACATGAAAATTCTTAAAAAATCGATATACGTTTTCATTGCGGCGATTTTATGCGCGGCGGGACTTTGCGCCTGCGGCGGTAAAACGGAGGATTCCTCGTCGAGCGCCGCAAGGGAAGAAAAGGTATTGATGGTCGGCGATTCGCTGTTTGACCTTTGGAAAGCCACCTGTGAAAAGGACCTCGCGGGCGCGAAAAATCTCACGAATATCGCGGTCGGAGGCACGAACGGCATTTATTGGTCGAAGAGCGAAAAGCTCCTTATCAGGGAGGATCCGACAAAAATCATCATTTCGCTCGGCACGAACGACATCGCCGACCTCAGGCGCACGGGAAAGGAGGCGGCGGAATGCGATACGGGTCTGCAAAATGTATTGCAGACTTTCCATAGAGTGTGCCCCGACGCCTATATTTATCTGCTCACCGTCAATATCTGCGGGGAAGAGATCCGTTGGAGCCTCAAAGACGAAATAACGGAGTGCAATTCCATCATGCGCGAATATTGCAGTCGATACGACTGGGCGGAAATCGTGGAAACCGAGTACGCTTTTTACGATGACGCAGACTATACAAAGAAACCGAGCGCCGAATATTTTGTAAGCGATTATCTGCACTTTTCTTCGAAGGGATACTCCCGATTAAAGACCATCGTGCGCGGCGCTCTGCAATTGGATTGATCGGACGGCGGAGGAAAAATATATGAAAAAACGCGGATTTTTTATAGCGGCATTATGTGCGCTTTTGGCTTTGGTAGGTGCCTGCGGCGGAAAAAAGAACGAATCGTCCTCGGGTGGGGAGTCTTCCTCCTACTCATCGCGGCAAAGCGCCGAGTCGACGATGGTTTCCTCTTCCGAAGCGGAACAGGCGGAAAAATGCCTTCTGGTGGGGGATTCCCTGTTCGATTATTGGAAAGAGGGATGTCAATCCGCCCTTGCGGGCGCGCCCGATCTCACGAATATAGGAGTCGGCGGATCCACCAGTGCCTATTGGCTTTTGCAGCTCGCAAAACTCAAAAATGAGAATCCGACGCAGATCGTCGTTTGCGTCGGCACGAACAATATCGGGTTGGGGCAAAAGGGCGTCACGGCGGCGACGGGAAGAGAAGGTTTGCAGCCGATGTTGAACAAATTTCACGAGGCTTGTCCCAATGCTTACATATACTTCCTTACGATCCCCATTTGCGGGGAAGAAACCCGTTGGGGAGCGCGGGAAGAAACCAAGACCTGCAACGAGTTGATGAGAAGTTTCTGCGAGAAAAAAGAGTGGGCGGAAATCGTGGAAACGGAGTACGCCTTTTACGATGACGAGGATTATACCAAGAAGCCCAATCCCGAATATTTTACGGGCGATTATCTGCATTTTTCTCCCAAGGGATACGAGGTGCTTGGGGGAATTCTCCGCGGCGCTCTCGGTTTGGAAAATAAATAAAAAGGGCGCGTGCGGCGAAATATAAAGCGAAAGAAAGAAACAGGGCGACGGAATTTCCGCGATGAAAAAAGAAAAAACAAAAAGGGTATTGAAAAAAACTTCGGCGTGTGCTATAATAAAAACGAGAACAGGGGAGCGCGAAGGAGCCGCACATAGTTTTATGCCTGACCCCAAACTCTGCCGTCCTCTAAGGAAGGCGAAGGGGCGCGGGCGCGGAGAGATCGCATATGTTTTCGCCGTTTCTCTGGCTATGACGCGCTCTGTCGCCGCGCAAAGGAAAGCACCTATGCGCAAGGCGCTTGCGGGGCTTTGCGCATCCTGTTCGCAAATAGCCCGCTATGCCATTCTAAGCCTGCTGATCGCCGCGCAGTTGTTGTGCGCGGTCGCCTGCGGGGGAAAACTACTGCTCGAAAGCGAGATCGGTTACGAGGAAAGCGAAATGTTAAAGGAAGCAAACGAATACATCGAGGCAAATCAAGGGACGGTCAACGGCAGATTCCGCGGAGATTATCATTTACAGCCCCAAATCGGCTGGATGAACGATCCCAACGGATTCGTCTATTACAAAGGCAACTATCATCTGTTTTATCAGTTCCATCCGTACAGCGCGGACGGCGGGCTGATGTATTGGGGACACGCGGTCAGCGAGGATCTCGTATCGTGGAAATATCTCCCCGTCGCCCTGGCGCCCGACCGCGATTACGATGCGGACGGGTGCTGGTCGGGTTCCGCGATCGTCGAAGGCGATAGGCTGTATCTCGTCTATACGGGGCATTACGACCGAAACGGGAAAAGGGTGCAGACGCAAAATCTCGCCTATTCGGACGACGGAATTCATTTTTTCAAATACGAAGGCAATCCGATCATCGGTCCCGCACAGCTTCCGGAAGGGACGAGCGCGGCCGATTTCAGGGACCCGTATATCTGGAAACGCGAAGGAAAATACTATATTTTGATCGGCACCATGGAAGAGGGCGCGGCAAAGGTGCAGCTGTATCAGTCGGACGATCTCTTTCATTGGTCGTACGCAAACGACTTTTTGCGCCGCACGCACGCGGGATATTGCTGGGAATGTCCGAGCCTCGTTACACTGAAAGAAACGGATCTGTTCGTCTGCGCGCCCGTGGATTATCCGCACGGGGAGTATGCGTTCTGGAATTATAACTCCAATGTATACGCGACGGGGAAAGTGGATTATAAAACGGGAAAAATGCAGGCGTCGGCGTTTTCGGAAATCGACGCGGGACTGGATTTTTATGCGGCGCAGCTCATCCGAGGCAAAGACGAAAAAATCGTGATGATTGCCTGGATGAATATGTGGAACAGAAAAAACGTGACGTCATGGCTGGGCGACGGCTGGGCGGGTACCCAGATCCTGCCGAGGGAAGTAAGCCTGCGGGAAGGAAAACTCGTTCAAAAGCCCGCAGAGGCGATTTACGGGTATTGCAAAAATACCGTGCGCATAGAGGACTCGCTGGAAGGAAGTAGATCGTACGAAAACGTCGAGGGCAGAAGCGTGCGCCTGAAAATTTCCACAGATCTGAAAGAAGCGGAGTCTTTCACGGTTTCCGTCTTTGTCGGCCGAGATTGTCATACGGATATTTCTTACGAGAAGAGCACGCAGACGGTGAAATTCGACCGTTCGAAAAGCGGTTATCCGATTACCGCCGACGAGCGCGATATGTCGGAAGGCAGGTATCGTTTGGCAAAGTATCCCCTCGAAAACGGCGTTTTGGAAATGGAGATATTTTTGGATAAAAGCAGCGTGGAAATATTTTTCGGCAAAGGGGAACTGACGATGACCTCGCTTTCCTATAATGCCGAAACCGCTTCGGGAATCGTGTTTTCCTGCGAAGGGAAGACCTTGGTGAATATGGAAAAAAGCGATATCGTCCTTTGAGGTAAACATGGAAAAAAACTGCACGATTTTTTTTGACGAATACGGCAAGCTGCTCGATTTCGCGGCGGCGCTCTCTTCTCCCATCCGGATGCGGATCATGAAGGAACTTGCGGCGAACGCCATGAGCGTAAAGGAGATCGCGCTGAAACTCAACATTCCCATGTCCACGGCGTCCGCAAACGTGAAGATGCTCGAAGAGGCGGATTTGGTCCGCACGTCCTATCAGGCGGGAAAGCACGGCTCCATAAAGCTCTGCGCGATAAAATACGAAAAGGTGTTCGTGGAATTTACAAAATCCCCCGAGAGCAAAGAATGGAGCCGCTATATCGTCGATATGCCCATCGGCGAGTTTTTCGATATGGATATCCGTCCCACCTGCGGCATGGTGGACGAATATAAATTTATCGGCAAAGACGACGACGTGTGTTCCTTTTACAATCCCGACAGAGTGCGCGCGCAGCTGCTCTGGTTCAACGACGGGTATCTCGAATATCGCTTCCCGAGAAATTTCGAATATCTCTATCTTAAAAACATTCAGTTTTCTTTCGAGTGCTGCTCGGAAGCGCCTGGTTACAGGAACGAATTTCCTTCCGACATCACTTTTTGGATCAACGACATCGAGATCTGCGATTGGCGCAGTCCCGGGGATTTCGGCGGCGTAAGGGGAACGTATACGCCCAGCTGGTGGCCGATCAATTCCACGCAGTACGGGACTCTGAAAAAGATAAGCGTCACGGAAACGGGCAGTTTTTTGGACGACATTTTCGTGAGCGCCACGAATCTTAAAAAGCTCGACATTTCCGCGCGCAATTATATTTCTTTTAAAATCGGAATCAAACCCACCGCGAAAAATATAGGCGGCATCAACCTGTTCGGAAAAAAATTCGGCAACTATGCGCAGAATATCCTCATGGTGATCGAGTATGCGAAAAAGGAAGCGGAGAGAAAGGAAGGCGACGGGGAGAAAGACTCCTTTAACTTTAATCAAACGCTTTAAATTTTACAGGGCGTTTTCGGCAGCCGGGCGGTTTTAAACCGCCCGGTTTTTCGTTGAAAAAACAAGGGCGAAAATTTGACTCCCGCGATATAAATTCCCCCTCCCCATAGCCGAAACGCTTTTACTTCGGGAATCCGTAACGCTATCCCGATGAATCGGGGAAATTATATCGGAGAAGGCAAAGCGGGAGAAACAAAAAGACGTTACAATTAAAGACAAAATCGAGAAAGAGAAAAGTTGTTTTTTAAGCAAAGGGGGAATAAGCGTCGTACAATGAGTTATATCCCGTCGCGCCGGGAAAGAGCGGCGTTCGCTCTATGAAAGATGTAAGGGCGAGTGCGGACTCGATAGAAAGTATAAAAAACAGCGAGGTAAAAAGAAAAGGCTTTTTCGGGCGCGGGAAACTTACTTGTAAGAGCGCGATGAAGAGCCTGAGGCACTGTCCTTTAAAGTTTATATAAAAGTTCCGATTTAGCGG
The DNA here is from genome assembly GCA_905209085.1 of uncultured Eubacteriales bacterium. Classification (GTDB taxonomy): domain Bacteria; phylum Bacillota; class Clostridia; order Christensenellales; family Borkfalkiaceae; genus Scatosoma. The sequence continues at coordinate 183,719 of CAJLRM010000005.1, read as the reverse complement.
GAAAGCGTTGATGCCGAGCGAGGGAAATTCTTTAAGTTTCCTCTTTTTGTGAGGAAAGAAAAGGTTTATAGGGCATTTAAAAGCGAAAAAAGCGCGGCGATCGGCGCAGGCGGCGGATTGACTTGCGAGCGCATTTATGATATAATTAAAAAAAGCAATTTTCGCGGCGCGGACAAAAGGGGCGGGAACAAAAATGAGCGAGTATAGCGAACTGATAAAAAATTACGCAAAGATACGCGACTATATCCGCGATTTTTACATATACGGTTTTCGTTCCCGCGACGATTACAGCGGCAAAAGCAATCGGAGCTACGACAACGAAAAGCGCAGGATAGAAAGTTATTTGGGCGATATTCTGTATTTCCGTCAGGAAGAAGACGGAAAAAAGGTATTCCTGACGGCGGACAGCGCGGAGCTTTTGTCCAATCCCTTCTATAAATCTTTTAAGACAAAGAGCTTCACCAAAAACGATATTTCCCTGCATTTTGCGATTCTCTACGTGCTGAAAAAGCACGGCGCGCTGACGCTCAAAGAGATGTTGGGACGCATTTTAAAAGAAGTCCTGGATTTTTTCGAGGGCGACGAGATATGGGACGAAGCGACGCTTCGCAATAAGCTGAAAGAGTATCTCGCGCTGGGTATCTTAAAGTCGGAAAAAGTCAAGGGGAAATTATATTTTTCCCTTTCGGAAACGCCCGCTCTCGACGGTTTGTTCGACGCGATAAACTTTTTTTCCGAAAATTTCCCGCTCGGAGTGGTTGGCAGCTTTCTTCTCGATCGTTTCGAGGAAAAGAACCGCATTTTTACTTCCAAACATAAATATCTTCTGGAAGCCGTGGACAGCGAGGTTATCTGTGCGCTGCTTTCGGCGATTAGAGAACAAAAAAAGGTGGTATTGACTTCTTACGGCTATCGGCGGGGAAAGAAACAAAGGGAAGTCCTGCCTTTGAAGGTCGCGCTGACGACGCAGAGCGGAAGAAATTATCTGATGTGTTACGAGTTTTCCGCAAAGCGCTTTTTATCCTGTCGGATAGACAGTATCGAAAATGTGCGGGTATCGGAAACCCCGTATGCGTCTTTCCGGGATAAAAAACAGGCGTTAGAGGAAAGACTGAAAAAGACATGGGGCGTTTATGTGGATTCGTCTGAAAAGCCCGAATGGCTCAAAGTTTACATTTCCGTCCGCGAAGGCGAGGACTATATCGTGCACAGGCTGCAAAAAGAAAAGCGAACGGGCGTTTTGGAAAAGGCGGGGGAAAATCTGTACTGTCTGAGCTTGGAAACGTACGATCTCGAAGAAATCCGACCGTGGCTGAGAACTTTTATCGGCAGAATAGAAAAGCTGGAATGTTCTCAAAAGAGTTATGTTCGGCGATTTTTTGCCGATATAGAGGAAATGAAAAAGCTTTACGGAGGCGAGAAACTATGATTTTTTCCGAAATTTACGGTCTGTATTTTCGTACCATGGAAAAATTGATAGCGGAGGCGTCGTCGGGGACGCTCGACAGGGAATCTTTTTGTAGGATCGTCAGGGAAACCGCCTTTTCGGAGAGCGAATTGTTTATCGAATCCGCAATAAAAAGCGGAGAATGGAAAGTAATCGACGAAAGCTATAACACGCCTTACGAATTTTCGCCCCGTATGCCCTTGACCGAAACGGAAAAACGCTGGATAAAAACCGTCAGCCTCGATAAAAAGTTTAAGTTGTTTATCGACGAGGTTCCGTCCTGGCTGGAAGAAACAGAGCCTCTGTTTTCGCCCGACGACATTCTTTATCCCGATCGTTTTTCAGGCGGCGACGATTACGAGTCGGAGGACTATCGGAAAATTTTTAAAACGATCTTGAAAGCTCTGAAAGAGGACAGAAAGCTCCATATCGCCTATAAGTCGGGAAAAGGATATTTTCACGAAGGGGACTTTGTTCCCCGGCGTCTGGAATATTCCCCGAAAGAAGATAAATTTCGCCTCTATACGGGCAATATCTTTAAAAACAACATCCTCAACCTCGGAAGGATCGTAAAATGCTGTCCGGGGGATCCCTTCCGAAGAGAAAGCCTTTTGCCTCTGAAAATAAAGAAACTGGAAGTGCGATTTGAATTGACAAACGAAAGAAACTGTTTGGAACGAGCGCTCATTCATTTTTCATCCTTTGAAAAGGAAACGGTGAGATTGGAGAGAAAGAAGTTTCTGGTGACGCTCCGATACAATGAAAACGACGAGTCGGAAATCTTGATCAGGCTGCTGCAATTCGGTCAGTTTGTCAAAGTCGTCGCGCCCGAGTATATGGTCAATTTAATCAAGGAGAGAATTTTCAATCAAAAAAGTTGCTGAACGGGTAAGTTCGCAGCTTTTTTTTCATGACTTTTTTTCGCTTACGGAATAAAATGGTATCATAAACCGATTGAGAAAAAACGAAGACAGCGAGGTGAAAGTATGTTAGAGATAAAGGGAAAATTCAACGCGGCAAAAGTATTTACGAATAACTTGGAGCCGGAGGCGGAGGAGCAGATCAAGGCGATCTGCGACATGGAATTTTTGTCGGACGTAAAAATCAGAATCATGCCCGACGTTCACGCGGGGGCGGGCTGCACCATCGGCACCACCATGACGATTGAAAAATCCGTCATTCCCAATCTTGTCGGCGTGGATATCGGCTGCGGCATGGAAGTGGTAAGGCTGGAAGAGAAGGCGCTGGATCTTCCCCGGCTGGACGAGGTCATCAGGGCAAATATCCCCGCGGGCAAAGAGGTGCACGAGGGCAGGCTCGTGCGGTTCCCTCAATTGCAGGAGCTTTGCGCCTATCGCGAGCTTAAAGACACCAAGAGAATAGAGCGTTCCATCGGTACGCTGGGCGGCGGCAATCACTTTATCGAGGCGGATAAAGACGGGGAGGGCAATCTCTATATCGTCATCCACTCGGGCAGCCGCAATCTCGGCAAGCAGATCGCCGAGCATTATCAGAAATTGGCGATCGATCTGGCCAAGGGCAAGGAAGAGCTTTTTGCAGAGCGGGAGAGAATTATCCGCGAGTATAAAGAACAGGGCAGGAGGACGGAGATTCAGGCGGCACTTAAACAGATAGAGAAAGAGTATCGGGAAAAGGTCCCCGATATTCCCGAGGATCTGGCGTATTTGCAGGGAAAGTATTTCGATATGTATATCCACGATATGCGTATTTGTCAGGAGTTTGCGACGTTGAATCGCAAGACGATGATGGCCATTCTCTTGGATAAAATGGGATTGCACGCCGCGGAACAGTTCACGACGATCCATAATTATATCGACATGGATACGATGATTTTGCGCAAAGGCGCCGTTTCGTCGAAAAAAGGCGAGAAACTGATCGTTCCCATGAATATGCGCGACGGGAGCCTCATTTGTATAGGAAAGGGGAATCCCGACTGGAATTATTCCGCTCCGCACGGGGCGGGGCGCGTGATGTCGCGCAGCGCCGCCCGCGCGCGATTGGCGATGTCGGAGTATGAAAAATCTATGGAGGGGATCTATACGACGAGCGTCAACGAAAACACCATCGACGAGGCTCCCGCGGTCTATAAGCCTATGGAGGAGATCCTCGCAAACATCGGGGATACCGTGGAAGTGTCCGCAGTCATCAAACCCCTCTACAATTTTAAGGCGAGCGACTAAAAAAAGGCGCGAGCGAAAAAGGCAACCTTCGGGGCGCCTTTTTTTTACGCAAAGAAATCCGACGGCTTATTTTACCGCGAATATAGGAGGACGCAGGCGATTTTATTTCAGGAGGAACGACTTTTGCGCAAAGATCCCGAGCGTTTGGATATAGAGAAGACGATTGATTTTTTCTGCAATAAAGCGTTTTTAACGCAGGAACGCATTGTTTTTTTCTGCTGCTTCGCAGGCGTTGCGGTATTTTGTTTTTGCGGGATCGCAAATAAAAAGAAAGCGATTTTTTCGTATTTCCGCAATCGTTTCTCTGTTGATTAGATGCCGTTAAAATTTTATTTGCAAGGCTATAAGCGATTGTATTAAAGGGGGGCGACTACAACGCCGCCGCTTGCGGCTTGATTTGAGAGGAAGAAAAAAGCGAAAAAAGCGGAAATCCCTTTTCGATTTTACTTCTACGACATAAATAAAAAACAGAATCGGTCTATTTCGCCGCGGGGTGTTGACAATTTTTTCGAGATGACTTATAATAATAAAAATAGAAAAAAGAGCGGAAAATGGAAAAGAGGGAAAAAATAAATTTTAAAATACAGGCGTATTTGGCGCTCATTCCCTATTTGGGATTTTTGATAGTCATGTTGACGAGTTTTTATAATATATATAAAGTAAAAAATCGGCTGTGGACGGCTATCTATTATCTTCTCGTTTTGCCTCCCGCTCTTTTCTTTTCGGGAATAGGCATCCTTGCGGTAAAATTTTTTATTCTCGGAAAATCCCCTCAAACGATGGCGATTGCCTATTCGGTGCTATTTTTCTTTTTAACGCTCTGTATTGCTTTTTGCTGTCTTGGAATCGAAATTGCGCTGATAAAAAGATTGCGGCGGAAGGAAAATGAAAAATACCTTTCCTGAAACGGGACGCAAGGGACTGTTTTTCGCGGAAAGTTCTTTTTTAGACAATATTTCGGCCGTTTGGCGGAAATTATACTTTTTTGTAAAATTTTCAAAAAAACTTCGTTCTCTCCGTTGACAAACGCGTGCGTATTTTGTATAATAACGGCGGACTACAAAAAGGGGAAACACATTGACGGAAAAATCAAAGGGACATTCCCTTAAAAAGAATAAAGGGGAAATCGTGCGCATCACGATTATCGTCCTGTTATGCGCGGCGATGGCGGTCTTGGATTTTCTCCCCGTCACCTATACGAAAAACGAGGTGAATAATCGCCTGCTGTCTAATACGGTTCCCCTGATGATCGGTTCCGTAGCCGTCGTGTGGCTGATGATCCGCGGGAAAACAAAGCTTTTCGGCAAACCGACGAAACTGTTGTTTTTAATTCCCTGCCTTTTGATCGCCGTGGACAATTTTCCCTTTCACGCCTATTTTGCGGGTAAGGGAGAGATCCTCCATACGGGATTGGATAATTGGCTGCTCTTCGCGCTGTACTGTGCGTGCGTGGGAATTTTCGAGGAATTTGTCTTTCGCGGCATTCTCTTCCCGTTGATGGCGGGCTGCTTTACGCCCGATAAAAAGGGATTTTTAAAGACTTTCTTTTTCTCCTCCATCGTGTTCGGAGGAATGCACATCTTTAATATTTTCGTCGGCGGAGGCATCGGTCCTACGCTTTTGCAGGTCTGCTATTCCACGCTGATCGGCGGATTGTGCGCGTTTGCTCTCGTCAAGACAAAAAACATTCTTTTGTGCGCATTCGTGCACGGATTATACGATTTCTGCGGTATGCTGCTCTCCGAAAGCCCCGGACTCGGCGGCGGCGTGCCTTACGATTGGCAGACCGTGATCATCATGGCAGTCATAGGGATTGCGGTGGGGCTTTTCGTACTGTACTTTGTTTGGAAATATCCCGAAAGCGAGCGTAAAGAGCTGTATGACAAACTCGGCTTCGGCGTCCGCGCGGACCCTGCGGCTTCCGCGGACGTAACGGCGGGCGGCGATGCATCCCGTGTGAAATCGGATTCGGAAAAAGTTTCGCCCGAAAACGGCGATAAAAATAAATAAAATAAAAAACGGCAAGCGAGTCTAATCATGGAAAGAAAAGACAAGGAGCCTCCCGCGGAAAAGCCGCGAAGCGAGACTAAGTCGGAGAAGGAAACCGAACGGCTGGAAAGGGAGCGTCTGAAAAAGATCAACAAGCTCCCCGATTACGAATCTCTGTTCAGAGAGGAAGGCGGCTCAAAGAAGCACGGGGGATTTTTAAAAAAGATCTTCCGCAGAGATTGGGGGAAGCTCGTTTATTCCTCTCTGGTTTACATACTCAAAGCTTCTCCCGTCTGGATCATGCCTCTCGTCACAGGCGACGTCATCGACATGATCACCGTTCGCCCCGAAGGGTATCTCTTCCGCATTCTCATGGACGCGGTGATTTTCGCCGTCATGGTGGCGCAGAACGTACCGACGCATATGTGGTATTCCGCCATTACGAACAAGATGATACGAAACACGACGGCGGGAATCAAGAGCAGCGTTATCAGAAAGCTCCAAGGGCTATCCATCACTTATCACAAGGAGATGGAGGGCGGCAAAATTCAGTCGAAGTTCCTGCGCGATATCGACAGCGTGGATATGTACTACCGAAACGTCGTTCAGGTGGTCATCCCCAATATCATCGGCGCGGTGATTTCGGTGGGGATTTCCCTCTATAAGAGCCGCTGGGTGACTTTGTTTTTTATCGCCATCATTCCGCTCAATATCGCCAATGCGATGATCTTTCGTAAAAAAATGCGTTCGACGAATTCCGCCTTCCGCATGGAAAACGAAAAGATGTCGTCCAAATTGACGACGATGCTGCAAATGCTGACGCTCACCAAATCTCACGGTCTGGAAACGGTGGAAACGGTGGAAATGCAGAAGCGCATCGATTCGGTGACGCAGGCGGGACTGAAATTGGATAAAACCAATGCCTATTTCGGCTCGCTCACGTGGGTCATCAGCAATCTTTTGAGCGGTCTTTGCCTGTTCTTTTGCGTATTCCTCGCCATAAAGGACGTCATTTCTCCCGGGTCGGTGGTGCTCTTTCAATCCCTGTTCGGCTCGATAAACGGCTCCGTGCTGACGCTCATCAACGCCTATCCCGCTTTGATGTCGGGCAAGGAGGCTGTCAGCTCCCTTTCGGAGATCATGCGCGCCGAGGATATGGAAAGCACGGGCGGGGGCAGAGTGCTCCCCGCCATCGAAGGCCGGGTGGATTTCGAGAACGTTTCCTATCGCTATCCCGACGGCGAAAAGGACGTCATCAAGGATTTTACGATCCATGTGAAAATGGGCGAATGTATCGCCGTGGTCGGCTCTTCCGGGTCGGGCAAGAGTACGATTATCAATCTTCTCATCGGGCTTTTGGAGCCTACCGAGGGGATGATCCTCATCGACGGCGTTCCGCTCAACGAGATGTCCCGTCAGACCTATCGCCATTTTATTTCCGTCGTGCCGCAGAACAGCATTCTCTTTGCGGGCACCATTCGGGAAAATATCACCTACGGCTTGGATTCTTACAGCGAAGAGGAATTCCAAAAAGCGGTGGAGGATGCGGACATCCCCGAATTCCTGCCCTCGCTCCCCGACGGCATCGACACGCAGGTGGGCGAACACGGCGACAAGCTTTCGGGCGGACAAAAGCAGCGAATCTGCATCGCGCGCGCCCTCATCCGTAACCCGCGCCTCCTCATTATGGACGAAGCGACATCCGCGCTCGACAACGTGGCGGAATATCACGTGCAAAAAGCGGTCAATCGGCTCGTCAAAGCGCGCACGACGTTTATCGTCGCGCATAGACTGTCCACCATACGCAACGCGGATCGAATCGTCGTCATGGAAAACGGCAAAGCGGTGGAGATAGGAACGTACGATCAGCTGATGATGCTCAACGGCAGATTCAGCGAATTGGAAAGGCTGAGCCGCATCAGAGAGGAGAGCGTTTCCGAAAATTGAGGTTTATAGGTTGATGCGGCGCCTCGCGGAAGGAATTTCCCGGGGCGACGCATGATAACTTGACGGGCGACGCGGATCGTTAAAAAAACGGCGCGTTTTGCGAGAAATAGAGAGCGGACGCCAAAAGAAAGGGCACGTGGTTTTGAGGTTTTATCAAACTTTTTGGAAGGTGTTTTCCCTTTTTTTCCTCGCAAAAAAGGGGAAAGAACATAGATCCCTCGCCGCGAGAACAGCGCAGAGTATCTCGTCTTCATAGGGTTTACCTATGCGTATAACGCGCAGCTATAATCGCCGCGCCCATAGCGCTGTCTATTCATGTCCTTACAGGGATTGTGCAGACTACGCCTTAAACGCGCGGTTAAGACGGTGGGGCATGGTTTTTGCCTACGGCGCAACACAAATGCGTGTGCTCCCTGATGTGCCCTCAACGGCTTTTCCGTCGTCTTTTTTCTTTGCCAAATCATACGGATATTAACGCTCTTCTTGATGCCTCATTTCTGCCCGTTCTTTTTCACGGCTTTTTATTTGTGTTCGCCGATTCACTCCTTACTCAGTTATGCGGCTATCGCGCGATTTTTTGAATAAAATTGTTTGTAATGATTCCGCTTTATAATACAAAACAGGCTTTTAAAAAGCCTGTTTTTTACTTGGAAAAATCGGAAAGGGAAGAGCGTTTATTTTACGATCATGACGATCGCCTGCGGATAATCTCCGAAATTTTTACCGAAGAGATTGATGCCGCCCTTGTGTTCGGCGTCCTCTTTGATGCCGATGTCTAGCTTTATCGCACTCCCTTCGTACAGCTTCAAATCGTCGAATTTTACGCGGTCGTGCATGAAGATATTATCGACGTACACGCCGTTTTCGTTCACGGTGATTTTCTTTAAAATGCCGAATTGCGTACTGGTGATGGGCCAATATTCGGGCGTATATTTTCCCCGTCTGCCGCCGAAATCGCCGGGAGAGGTGAATGTGACCACTTCGATGCCGTTTACCGAAATGGTGATATCGGAGGGCCATTTATTGTTGTAATAGATGGTTTCCGAACAGATCTCGAAAGAAAAGGAGATCTCGCGGCATTTATGGTGTTTCAACGGCTGAGAAGGAAAATTGTAACTGATGAAGCCGGTATCGAACCACAGGCATTCCGCCTGGCTTCTCGCGGGGGAAAAAAAGACGCCCGGATTGTCGAAAGATTCTATTTTTTCTTCCTTTCCCACCATGCCGCAGGGCGCGTTGATGTGACAGTGCGAAAACATACCGATGGGCATTTCCACGGAATATTCCTGTCTGGAATTTTCCGAACTTCTCTCCGCCACCAGCGACACCGTATAACTTAAAATCGCCTGCGAGCAGAATTTGGTGTGCCCTTTGAGTCCGGGCTGATAATTGATGAAAATCAGCCCTGCCGCCGCCAGAACGTCGATGTGGCGCGCGACGCTGGATACGGGCATATCCAACTCCTGCGAGATGGCGGAAAGGCTCTTGGAGCTGTTTAAAAGGCTGCGCAGAATTTTGATTCGTTCGGGCACGGAGAGAGCATGGCTTAGCTTGGCGATCATTTCGTGGTCGTTTTCGCTGTCGATATTGAGGACGAAGTTTTTTTTCGGGTTTAGTATATCGCTCATACTTTTCTCCTTTACAGAACGAGTGGCGCTTTTCGTGTACGTTTTGCCAGGCGGGAAACGATGTTTTGCGGGCGATTTAAAAATGGGGACGCTTCCGCTCTGCCGCGAAAACGCCCGTCTTTTCAAAATACAACGGGCAAAGTATTACGAATGCCCGTCAGGGCGCCGGATAAAGCGCGAAAAGCCGTATAAAAAAGGCGGGAAAACATAAAAACTTATTTTTTTCATTATAGTACGGGGGGGGGTAATGTCAACTGATTTTCAGTATTATTTCCGAAAAGTGGAAAATATAAAGGCCGAAACAGTCCGAAATCGGAAAGCTTCTTGCTATTGACAAACGGAAAATGTGTGTTAAAATAAAAACGCAGGTGAGAAATACGGGAGGATGCCCGAGGTAGGTATCGGGCGAATAAAAACTGCTATATGCTGAGAACAGAACATCCGAATCCGCAATTCAAGAGAAAGTCTTACGAGTGTTTAAACGGCGCCTGGGGATTTGAAACGGGAAAGGGCGAAGGAAAGAAGAACGTGGAGCTGTCGTCCGTCATTCAGGTTCCCTTTTGTCCCGAATCCGCCCTTTCGGGAATCGGAAATACGGATTTTATCACAGACTGCGTCTATACGAGGCTGATAGACGTTTCTCCTTCCGACTTGGAAGGACGGCTGGCGGTGCACTTCAATGCGGTGGATCATACCGCCGAGGTGTATCTGAACGGGGAAAAAGCGGGCGTCCACGAGGGCGGCTATACGCCTTTTGAATGCGACCTCGCGCCCTTTGCCCGCGTCGGGAAAAACCGCCTTACCGTCTGCGTTCACGACGACGTGCGGGAAAACGTACCCAGCGGCAAACAATCGAAAAGACGGGAGTCGTTCGGGTGTTTCTATACGCGGACGACGGGAATCTGGCAGACGGTCTGGCTGGAACGCACGCCGAAAAAGTATATCCGTTCGGTGCGCTTTTTCCCCGACCCCGACAGCGGAAGCGTCAGGGTGGAAACGACGGTGGAAGGGGGCGGAGAGATGAAAATCCGCATTCTTTACGAAGGCAGGGAAGTGGGGCGCGCCTGCGGGGAAATTTATTACCGCCACATTTTTGACGTTCCGCTCTCCGAGATCCATTTGTGGGAAGCGGGAAAGGGAAGGCTTTACGACGTCGAATTTACATACGGCGAAGACGAGGTGGAAAGCTATTTCGGACTTCGGAGCGCAAAATTCGAGGGCAGAAAGTTTCTGCTCAACGGAAAAAGCGTCTTTCAGCGTTTGGTGCTCGATCAAGGCTATTATCCGCAAGGCGTATATACGGCTCCGAGCGCGGCGGCATTGGAAAAGGATATTCGTCTGTCCCTCGCGCTCGGCTTCAACGGCGCGCGGCTGCATCAAAAACTATTCGAGCCGCTGTTTTTATACTATTGCGACAAAATGGGCTACATGGTCTGGGGCGAATATGGCAGCTGGGGGATCGAATATGAAGATTTGGAAGCGCTCGGGCGGTTTACTTCCGAATGGACGGAAGCGGTGCAGCGGGATTTCAATCATCCTTCCGTCGTCGTATGGTGCCCCCTGAACGAAGTTTGGGAAAACCTCGAAGACTCCAAAAAAATTCGGGACGTGCGGTTTGTGGAAGCGATCTATAAACTGACGAAAACGCTCGACCCCACACGCCCCTGCGTGGATACGAGCGGCGGCTATCACGGCAGATATACCGATCTTTTCGATTTTCACTGTTATCACGAACCCGAAAGGCTCGCGGAGCATCTTCGCGCCATCGAAGAGCGGGACGTATTGACGATGGATAAGACGTACGCGCCGCCCGCCGCGCAGGAGGAGATTCCCTATGACGGTCTGCTGCCTATAAACGCCAGCGAATACGGGGGCGTCGCCTACGGGGTAAACGGGAACGGCTGGGGGTATCGGACGGGAAGCTCGGAAGAGGAATTCGTGGACGGGTACGTGAAATTGACCGAACTGCTCCTCCGTTGCGGAAAACTCAGCGGATTCTGCTATACGCAGCTTTACGACGTCGAACAGGAACAGAACGGACTATATACCTTTGACCGCGAGCCGAAGCTGAGCGAGAGCGCCATGAAAAGAATTGCGGCGTGCAACGGGCAGACGGCGGAAATCGAGAAGGAAAAGACAAAAGAAAGCTCGGACAGAGAAGCCTGGAAGGATAAGCGGGAAGTCCGGGAAAATATATTTTGACAGTAAGGAGGCAGAGAATGAAAAATACGATCAAGAAATTTATGGCTTTGGCGCTGGCGGCGCTTATATGCTGTCCCATGGCGGCTTGCGGGGACCCTGACGACGAAAACGGGGCAAACGAGAAGATCGATCCTCACCGCACACAGCTGTATGTCTACAACTTTTACGGCGGTTACGGCTCCGATTGGCTTTCCGCCGCCAAGCTCCGTTACGAAGAACTGCATAAGGACGACATTTACGAGGACGGCAAAAAGGGGATACAAATTTATATCAATAATCAAAAGACCGCTATCATGGGGCTTAGCGGACAGATCCTCGACAACCGCGACGAGGTGTATTTCACTGAATACGCTTATTACTACACGTTAAAAAACGAGGGCGTTCTCGGGGACATTTCCGAAGCCGTGACGAAGCCGTTGGAAGAGTACGGGGAATCGCGCAGCATCAAGGACAAAATGAGCCGGGATCAGCAGGCGTATTACGGAGTGGGAGAGGGGGACGAGGCAAAATACTATGCGGTGCCCCATTATGCGGGGTACAGCGGACTCATTTACAATATCGATCTGTTCGAAGAGGAGGGGTATTATTTTGCAAAGACTCCCTCGGACAATACCCGGGAGGGCAGATTCATCGATAAATTCAACACGGTGCGCAGCGCGGGGCCTGACGGGGAGTTCGGAACGAGCGACGACGGTCTGCCCGCCACCTACGAGGAATTCTTCGTCCTGTGCGACTTTATCGCCGACAACGGTCAGACTCCCATCATCTGGAACGGCGCCAATTATAAGGACTATCTCAACAATCTCACGCAGGCGCTCATCGCCGACTACGAGGGCTTGGATCAGATGATGCTCAATTATACGCTGAACGGGACGGCGACTTCCCTCTCCAAAATTTCGGGGGGCAATCTGGTGGCGGACGAGGCGCCCACCGCTGTCAAGGAAACGGACGCCTGGCAGCTGGCGAGGCAGGCGGGGAAATATTACGGGCTTAGTTTTCTCGAAAAACTCGTGACGACGGACGGCTATCATAATAAACTCGCCTTTAACGGCGGCTATTCTCACATGAACGCGCAGGAGGATTTCCTCTACGCGGGCTACGACGGAAAGACCAAACCCGCGGCGATGCTTTGCGACGGTTGCTGGTGGGAAATGGAGGCAAAGGACACCTTCACCGCGATGGAGGCGTCAAAGGGAGAAAAATTCAGCAAATACGAACGGAATTTCGGCTTTATGCCCCTTCCCAAAGCGACTGCCGAAAAGGCGACGGAAAACGTTTCGAAAGAAAAGAAGAACACTCTTTATGACGAGATCTATTCGATCTGCTTTATGAAGGCAAACGTAGCGGATTGGAAAAAGCCGCTGGCGCTCGATTTCATTCGCTTCGTCAACAGCGACGAATCCCTGCGGGAATTTACGTCCGTCACCAACACGGTGAAAGCGCTCGATTACACCATGAGCAAAGAGGAGAAAGAAAAACTCACTCCCTTCGGAAAATCGTTGATGGAACTTAAAGAAAAGTCGGACGTCGTCTATCCGTATTCCACCAATTCGGTATACGCAAACAATCAGGCGTTTTTCGGGACGCACGAATCTTTCCGCTCCACCGTTTCCACCAATTATCAGTGGCCCGCCGAGGCGCTGCACGAAAACGGAATCACCGCCGCACAGTACTTTGCGGGAATGGAAACTTATTATCGCAACAATTGGGCTTCTCTGCTTAAATAAGGAACAAGGGTGAAAGATGGAACGTTCGAAAAAAAAACGCGGGCTTAACGGAAGCTCCAAAGAGGATCTGATCTTTTACGCTTTTTTTATGGCGTTTCCCGTCCTGCAATTCAGTATTTTCTATCTCGGTGTCAACTTCAATTCCTTATTATTGACCTTCGAGAAATACGACGTGATGACGAACGCGACGACGTGGGTCGGCTTTCGCAACCTCAAAGACGCCTTCGTGAAAATGACGTCTTCCCCCGATTTAGTGCGGGCTGCGGGGACTTCTTTCCTCGCTTACTTTATCGGGCTTCTGATCGGCACGCCGCTGGCGCTTCTGTTCTCGTATTATATCTATAAAAAGATGCCCGCGTCGGGTTTTTTTCGGGTGCTTCTGTTTATGCCCAGCATCATCTCCGCCATCGTCATGGTCACGATTTTTCAGTTCTTTGTCGAACGGGCTATTCCCGAAATCGCCGCCAAGTTCTTTCACGCGGAAATACAGGGGCTGATCGAAAATAAGGCGACGCGCTTTGCCACCGTCATGTTTTATAACATCTGGGTGAGCTTCGGCGTTTCCATCCTCATGTATTCGGACGCGATGAGCGGCATTTCCCCCGAACTCGTGGAAGCCGCGCGTCTGGAAGGGGTGGTGGGACTGAAAGAGTTTCGCTACATAACCTTTCCCTTGATTTATCCCACGTTTTCCACTTTTTTTGTGGTGGGAGTGGCGGGAATATTCACAAATCAGCTGAATTTATACAGCTTTTTCGGCGCAAGCGCTTCCGAATCGGTCATCACTTACGGCTATTGGCTGTACGTGAGGACGCAAAGCGCGGCGTCCAAAGCGGAATATCCCGAGCTTGCGGCAATCGGCGTCTGGCTCACCGTCGTCGCCGTGCCGATGACTCTGCTCGTTAAAAAACTACTGGAACGCTTGGGACCTTCGGCGGAATAGGGGGACAAAGATGAAAAAAGAAAAAACGCTTCGCGCTTCCGCGACGAAACCCAGATTTTCGCCCGTTACGATAGCCCTTCTCGTCTTTCTCGTTCTCTACTCCGTTTCCCTCGCGGTGCCCCTTCTCTGGGCGCTGATGACCTCTTTTAAAAATCAGGCGGACTTTCGCCTCAACGTCATCGGATGGCCGGAAAAATGGGTGTGGAACTACTCGTTCGTGTTTGAAAAATTCGTCGTGCGCGTTCCGACGGCGGATGGGACGGTGGCGATCGGAATGGGGAGGATGTTTCTCAATTCCTTTTTATACGCGCTGGGCTGCGCTTTTGCGGGGACGCTCGTTCCCTGCGTCACCTCTTATCTCTGCGCGAGATTTCCCTACAAGTTCAGCAAGGTGATCTATTATATCGTCATCGTGACGATGATTCTGCCCATCGTGGGAAACCTGCCTTCGGAGATACTCGTCGCAAAATTTTTCGGATTGTTCGACCATATCTGGGGCTTATGGATCATGAAGGCGAATTTTCTGGGAATGTATTTTCTCGTATTTTATAACGTGTTCAAAGCGGCTCCCAAGGAATTCACCGAGGCTGCGAAGATAGACGGCGCGGGCAATCTTTCCATTCTTCTTCGCATTATGCTCCCGCTTGCCCGCAACACCTTTTTTACCGTCATGCTCATCAATTTTATAGGTTTTTGGAACGATTATCAAATACCGCTTATCTATCTGCCCCATTTTCCCACCGTAGCTCTCGGGATGCTGCATATGGCGTCCACGACGGAAAACAGTTTAAGCACCGTTCCCATGCGCATGACGGGCGCCATGCTGATGCTGCTGCCCATTCTCGTCGTGTTTCTCGCCTTTCAAAAAAGGCTGATCGGCAATCTTGCCATCGGCGGCATCAAGGGATAGCGGAAAACGGCGATCGGCACGCAGAGCGGCGCCGCTTTGCGGAAGCCGAATCGCAGGGAAAAGAAGCGATTTTTTCATAGTAACAACCAATTATGCTTGCGGACGTCGTCCGCACGGGAAAAACGGAGCTCCGTTTTTCGGAAAACATACCAAAAAGGGAAGGTAAAAATGATCAAGAGAAACAAACTTATCTGCGCGTTTGCCGCGATCGGGGGGACGGCGGTATTGTCCGCGGGGATTTTTTCCGCGCCGACGCCCGCTTCCGCCGCGGAATGGAACGACATCGCTTTGCAGGCGGAGTATTCTTACGGGGAGAAACTCAACGTCCCCGCGCGGACGCTCTCCGCGGGCGGACAGACGGCAAAAGCGTCTTCCGTCCTCTCGTATCCCGACGGCTCTTCGACGCTGAAAACGGAAACGACGCTGGACATGACGGGCGTCTATACGCTCGCCTATACGGCGGAGATCGGCGGCAGAATCTATAAGACGGAGGAAAATTTCCGCGTTTACGACGACATGGCGCGGGTGGGGGAAGGCTCGTCCGTATCGTACGGGCGGCACCCGCTCTCTTCGCGCGACGGGCTTTCGGTGAGCCTTGCGCAGGGGGACACCCTCCGCTTTTCGCCGCTCATCGATTTAAACGCTTCCACAAAAGACGATCCGATCGTGGAGATGTTCGTGACGCCGAAAAAGCAGGGAACGCTCGATTTTGAAAAGATCGTCTTCACGCTGACGGATGCGGAGAATCCCGACTGTTTTTTAAAAATTTCCGGGCGGCAGTCCTCGGACGGCATCCGCTATCCGTATACGTATTTTCTCGCCGGAGGGAACGGTCAGCCCATGGAGGGGTGGGAGCAGAGCCACAATAAACTGCACGTCGACAACGAATGGGGCTCGCCCGCCGAACACAGCTTTTACGGATGTTACCCCGAAAGACCCTCCGCCGCGCTCGACGAAACGCGTATCAGCATACGCTACGACGCCGAAACCCGTTCTGTCTATGCGGGTAATAATTTCGTCATCGATCTCGACAGCTCCAAATATTACACCAAGCTTTGGGACGGATTTACGAGCGGCAAGGTGCGTCTGTCCGTATCTGCGGACGTATATTCCGCTGCCACCGCGGATTTTGTCGTCACGTATGTGAAGGACGTGGACCTCGCCGCGGAAAAACTGGTGGATTCCGCCGCGCCCGAAATCTCTTTGAATATGCCCTATGAAACGGCGCCCGCCGCCAAGGTCGGCTTGACTTACCCCGTTCCCGCCGCGTCCGCGAAGGACGAATATTCGGGCGAGTGCGAGGTGGAAGTGAGCGTTTGGTATGACTTTTCTTCCGAAAACGCGCTTACCGTGCCCATCGAAGACGGGAAGTTCAAGGCGGAACGAGAAGGGAAATACGCCGTCGTCTATAAGAGCTGCGACAGGCAGGGAAACGAGGCGAAGCGAATCGTATGGGTGGTCGCGAAAAAGGACGTTCCCGCCGTTTCGCTCGACGTGCCCGAAGCCGGCAGAGTGACGGAAGCCTCCGCCGGGGAATTTGTGCCCCTGGCCGAAGCGACCGCGACAGGCGGAAGCGGCGATGTGAAAATTTATGTCAGGGCGATCTTCGACGGCGAAGAGATCTTCGTGGAAAAAGAGGGATTCCGTCCGCAGGAAGCGGGCACGTATACCGTCGAATATTCCGCGGTCGATTATATCGGTCAGACGGCGAAAAAAAGTTATACGCTGACCGTGAAAAACGGCAATGTGCCGATTTTTGCCGAAGCCCCCGTTTTGCCCCTTTACTATCTCTCAGGCAGCGAGTATGCGGCGCCCAAGGTATACGCCTACGACTATTCCTCGGGAACGCCGGAAAAGGTCGAAGCGAAGCTCACCGTTACGGACGCCAACGGCACCCGCGAGGCAGGGGAACGCTTCACGCCCGCCGTGCTTAAAAGCGGCGACGAGGTGACGCTCGTTTTCCGCGCGGGGAAAGCGGAACTCGTGAAGAAGATCAAGGCGATCCGCCCGTATGAAGCGGACGGGGAGAGAATGCGCCTTAAACTCGAAAACTATCTCGTGTCCGACGATGCTTCCTACGCCAAGTACGACGACTGCATCCGAGTGTCGGCAGGCTCGGCGGACACTTCCTGGACGTTTGCGCACGAACTTCTCGCGGAAGGATTTTCCATGGAGCTTCGTTCCGTTCCCGATAAAGCGTTTTTCGACGGATTGAAAATCGTGCTCGCGGACAGCGGGGATCCGTCCGTGTCGATAACGATAGAACTTCTCTATACGGGGAAAAAGACGCAGGCGAGAATCGGCGGGACGACGATGGATCTCGAATCGAGCTTTCACGCCTCCGCGGCGAATAAGAATTTCGAGATCGGCTACGGAGCGGGAAGAGTAAAGATAGGAACGGCGTCTATTGCCGTTGCGGAAAACGGCTTTACAGACTTTCCTTCCGGCTTTGCCTATCTTTCCGTCGCGTTTACGGGCGCGAGGGAAGGAGCGGCTTACGAGATTACGAACATCAACGATCAGCCCGTTTCCAATACCTCGACGGACAGGATCAAGCCCAAAATCGTCCTCTTCGGAAGCTACGGCGGCACGGCTGCGGTCGGCGCGCCCGTCACGGTGCCGAAAGGACTCGCGGGGGATGTGCTCGATCCCGAGGTGACTTTCTCTGTCAGCGTCACGGATCCCGCCGGGAAAGCCGTCACTTCTTCGGACGGCATCCTTTTGGAGAACGTCAGTCCCGACAGGGAATATGTCTTTAAGGCGGAAGAATACGGGCAGTATCAGATCAATTATACGGCGGAAGATACGTTCAACGCCAAGCCGTATACGTTCGGATACGCCGTTACGGTGGAGGACAGAGAGCCGCCCGCAGTGGAATTCAAGAGCGAATTTCCCGCCGAGATCAGGAAAGGGGAAGTCATCGTCATTCCCGATTTCACGGTTTCCGACAATGTGACGGCGGCGGAAAATCTCGTCGTCAACAAATACATTCTGACTGCGGGCGGAGTTCTCGTTCCTTTGTCTTCCGATTCCAATTCTTTCCGGCCGACGAAAGAGGGCGTTTATCAGATCCGCATCGTCGTTACGGACGAGGCGGGGAATGTGACTCTGATACGCAGAAACGTTACGGTGACGGCATAAGGAGAAAGAAAGATGAAATTGAAAAAAATATTTTCTGTGGGGATCGCCGCTTTGTTGCTCTGCGCGTCTTTCGCCGCCTGTTCGACGAAAAAAGACGAGGACAGCGCGCCGACGCCCGTGGGGACTGTGACCGAATCGGAGGAACATAAAGTGACGACGGGACTTCATAAAATCAACGTTTCCGCGACGGATAAGGACTTTATCGCCAAGGGCAAAACGGAATATACGCTCGTGATTCCTTCCGACGCCGACGCGCGCACGAGAAAGGCGTCCGCGCTCGTCCGTTCCCATTTGGCTACGGCGACCGGCGTTTCCTTGGAAGTAAAAGAGGACGAAAAACTCTCTTATTCTTCGGACAAAAAATGGATCGTACTGGGAAGCGACAAATTGTTCGACGAGGCGGGTCTGTCCATGCCTAAGGACGACATCGGGCAGACGGGATATTATATCGTTTCAAAGGACAACAGCGTATTCATCGCCGTTGAGTCGACGTTCGGCATCATCAACGGCGCGCTCGAATTTCTTAAACATACGATAGGATATGAAATGTACGCCGACGATACGGTGGTATACACCGCGGGCGAAGTCGTCAAAATGCCCGCTTTCGACGTCGTCGATAAACCCGATTTTGAATTTTTCGTACCGAGCAACCGCATTTCCGGGGACGGCGCGACGGGAATGAGGTTTATGGGAACGGGGGATATCTTTGTTCCCGTCGAGGGACAACTTTGGCATAACTCCTTTAACTATCTCGATCCGAACGACTATCCCGATCATCCCGAATGGTTTGCGACGGACAAATCCCAGCTTTGCTATACGGCGCGCGGCAACGCGGAGTATTACGACGCCATGCTGGGCGAGTTCATGAAGAGCATGATAAAGGCGGTGAACGCCGTCACCGACGTAAAGAACATCACCATCACCATTCAGGACACCTCGACGGCGTGTACCTGCGAAGCGTGCACGGCGGAAAGGAACAAATACGGCACGGACGCCGCCGCGGTAATCAAATTCTGTAATTCCGTTTCCGAGCGTTTAGAAAGCTATTTCGAGGCGGAAGCCGAAAAGAACGGCGGCGAGCCGAGAGAGTTGAACATACTCTTTTTCGCCTATAACAAAACGACGAAGCCGCCCGTCAAAAAGGCGAACGGGGAGTTCGTGCCCATCGACGACAGCGTGGTGTGCAGGGACAACGTGGGCGTATATATCGCTCCCATCACGGCGGCTTACAACGCCTCCTTCTATTCGGAAACGAACGCCACGACCGCGGACGTCATCAAGGGCTGGGGGACGCTTTCCGACAAGCTGTATATGTGGCTGTACGAAACGAATTATTCCCACTATCTCTATCCGCTCAACACCTACGACACGATGATAGAAACCTACCGTTTCTGCAAAGAAAACAACGCCGTATTCATGATGAACGAGGGACAGTACAACCAAGGAAACGTCACTTGTTTTGGCAAGCTGAAAGAGTATTTCAATTCCAAGGCGATGTGGGATGTAAACGTGGATTATTCCAAAGTTTGCGACGACTTTTTTTCGGGCTATTTCCGCGACGCCGCCGAGCCGATGCGCGCTTATTTCGATGAGTTGCAGGCGCACCTCAAATATCTGGAAGAGGCATATCCCGCGGAAATAAACGGAAATATCTATAACAATATCGCGCAGATCCGTTTTTGGCCCAAGCGCACGCTCGACCATTGGGCGGACTATATCGAGGAGGCGTATTCCGCGATAGAAAAATATAAGGCGTCCGATCCCGCACTTTACGAAACGCTAAAAAAACATATCAAGCTGGAAAGCATCTTTATCCGTTATGCGCAGGTGAGTCTGCACCTCGGCTCCTATTCCGCGGATATGCTGCAAGAAATGCGCCGCTCTTTTAAGGAGGACTGCGCCGAGCTTTCCATCACAATGCTCAGCGAGGCAAAATCGCTGGATTCCGTTTTTTCCGGCTGGGATTTATGAGGCAGAAAATCAGGGGAATTTTAAAATGATAAAAATAATTGGAAAGGAGATAGAATGATGAGAAAAACAAAAGTATGGGCATGGCTCACAATGCTCTGTATGTTTTTTGTCATGGCAGTGGCGGTCGCATGTACGAATGGAAACAAAGACGATTCCTCTTCTTCCGCCGCCGCGGAAATCACGCTTGACAAAACGACTTTGGAACTTGACCTGCACGAATCGATGCAGCTTACGGCGACGAAAAAGAACACGGAGGCGGAGATTGTCTGGACGAGTTCGGCGCCCTCCGTCGCCACGGTCGAGAACGGGCTGGTCAAGTCTGTAAAGAAAGGCACGGCCACGGTGACGGCGTCTGCGGGCGGCGCGTCCGCGGAATGCGCCGTTACGGTTATCGATTCGCAGACGGCGCCCGTCCTTAAAATCGAATATGACAAAATCGCGGTCGATAAGGACGGGGAACTCACCGTCCATGCGCAAATTCTCTATAAAGGCAATCCCGTGACGGAAAACATAACTTACGCCTGGGCGTTTTCCGAGGGCGCGGCGGAAAATATCGTTTCGCTGACGCCTGCGGCGGATACCGCTTCCGCGCTCGTCAAAGGACTCGCCTACGGAGAAACGAGCTTTGAAGTTTCCGCGCTCGTCTGGGGCGTTCCGCTGATGCAAAAGGTGGACGTGAAGGTATGCAATACGGATATCACCTTTGAGGTGAAGGGCGTCGAGCCCGACGAAGGCGGGTATCTCGCGGAAGTGGCGCTCCTTGAAGTCGGGGACCACGTGACGAGCGTTGCTCCCGCGGTGACGGTGAAAGAAAAGGGCGTGGAAAAAGCGGACGCGAAGCTCGATTGGACTTCGGAAAACGCGGAAATCGCCAGCGTTTCCGAACAGGGCGTCATCGCGGCGGTCGGCGAAGGAGAAACGATCGTTCGCGGTACCTATCAGAACAACGTAGTCAAAATAAGCGTAAAGGTCTATCGTCCCGAAACGAACGCGGCGAAAAGAGTGGAAATAGAAACTTCAGGCGATGGAAGCTTTATCGCGGACTCGGAAATTGTCGGACGGATAAACAAAGTGCTTCTCGCGGGTGAAAATATATGCAACGGCTTTGACGTCGACACCCGCAAAGTGACGCTGGATAAGAGCAAACTTCCCTCCGCTGCCGCCGATATGGGCGAAACGGAGATGACGATAGAAACGGAAAAGGCGATTTATAATGTCGACGCTGCGGTGTACACAAAAGTCATCCGCACCGCCGAGGATCTCGACGAAATGGGTGCGCTTTCCAAAGCGGCTGAAAGTGCCGCGAATCTTTGGGGCGGTTACTTCGTACTCGGCAACGACATCGAATACAATAAAGAATTCATTTCCTTCATCAATTACGGCGTCCTGGAAGGAAACAGCGGCAAAATCTGGGAAGGCGAAATTTGGAACGACGGCAGAGCAAACGGCTTTAAAGGCGTATTCGACGGCAGAGGATATGTCATCAAAGGTTTCCACTTGGCGGCGCGTGCGGGCGGCGGATTATTCGGAATTATCCATACGGACGGCGTGGTAAAGAACGTGGCTTTCAGCAATGCCGTTCACGACGGTTGGAGCGGATTTATCGCCAGCGGAGGAAACGGAAGAATCGAGAACGTATATATTTCCTGCGATGTGCAGTCCGGCGGAAACAACATAGATAAGAGCGGCTTCTTCTATTCGCAGGATTGTATGGGAGCGGCGCGGGTAGTGAACTGCTTTGTGGAAATCAAAAAAATTGCGGAGAACGCGGAGAGTACCTCTTGGGCGATCGGCAGCGCGCACGAGGGATACGGGATTTTGCAAAATGTGTACGCCGTCGGCAATACCAAAGCGGTGAACGTCATTTCTACGGGCGACGGCGAGCGCAATGTGTACGGCGCTTATGCCGATTACAGGGAGCTTGTGGCTGCAGGTGTGGATTTCAGCGGTTGGGAAGGTGATTTCTGGCAGGTGGTGAACGGACTTCCTTATCCGAAAGGACTCGATCTGCCCGAAGTGATCATTGAAGCTCCCGAAAGCGGAAATATCGGCTATAATGCAGAAATTTTGTTTGAGTTAACTCCGTATGTGCTCGTTCAATTGGACGACGCCGCAAAATCGGTGGGAATTACGATGGAGGGGAATAAGCTTTGTATCCCCGACGACGAAAGCATCGCGGGAACCAGATTTACGGTCACGTTCGTATCTGTTTTCGACGATACGGATTTAAAGACGACTACTTACACGATCGTTTCCAGCAAGACGATAAACGTCGAAGGTATGCTGGACGTAGAGATGACAAACGACTCGGAAACTTTCCTCGTCGATCTCTCTCAATATGCCGATTCCCTTGAAGGAAGCATCAAAAGCGTCAAATTGGGCACCGAATCTTTCGTTTTCAGCGGAACGCCCGCGGCAGTCACGCTTTCCAAAGCTACTTTCGGACGCGCGCTCGGAGAACAGTCTGTCGTCATGACTTTGGAGCTTGAAAAAGACGGAGTTGTCGCAAAACTCACGACAATCAACTTTAAGGTGTGCGTCGTCACAAAAATAATCAATACGGCGGAAGATCTCGACGGAATGGGCGCGCTTTCCAAAGCGGCTGAAAGCGCCGCGAATCTTTGGGGCGGGTATTTTGTGCTCGGTAAAGATATCGAATACAATAAGGAATTTACGTCCTTTATCAACTGGGAAACGTTAAACGAAGTCGCCGTAGGCGGTTGGACGAACGGAAGAGATAACGGCTTCAAAGGAACTTTCGACGGACGCGGGCACATCATCAAAGGTTTTAAAACCGTAGGCGCCGCAGGCGGAATGTTCGGCGTCATTCATCAGGCGGGCGTCGTAAAGAACGTATCGTTTGTAGACGCTACGCACGTCGGTTGGGGTGGATTTATCTCGACGGGCGGCGACGGACTCATCGAAAACGTATATATTTCCTGTAACTCACAAGGTGGCGGCGGCGACAACGATAAAAGTGGATTCTTCTATGCCAACGATTGTATGGCAGAAGCCAGAGTAATCAATTGTTTCGTCGATATCAAGGCTATGGAGCAGGGCGCGGTAGAAGCCTGGGGCATCGGCAGCGCCCATGAAGGATATGGGATTCTCAAAAACGTCTATTCCGTGGGAAATCCTAACGGCGTGAGAGTGCTCTCCACAGGCGACGGCACACTGAATGTGGCGACAGGCTATGCCACACGTGCGGATATGAAGACCGCGGGAATTGCGATTACGGCGGAGAACGGGTGGGATATGACGTTCTGGACGACGGATGCAGACGGATTGCCTCTCCCGCGTGCCTTGGCCGCGTAATGAATGTAAAGAGGGGTTATTGAAATAAATAACCAATTAAAACAAAAGAAGCTAATTAAAGACGGGTCAAAACGCAAGATTTTGACCTGTCTTTTGTATAACGGAAAATAGAAAAGGATTCCTTTTTAAAATACGCAATCGTTACGGTTCCGCGTGAGGAAAATGATTAATCAAAGAGGCCAAAGGTAGTGTTTGCGAAGAGGCAGATAGCAACACGCAGTATTGTCGAACTGAGATTTAAGTAAATGGTCGAAACATTCGGCGTTATTTCGTGTTTATGTAGAAATTAAAGTTTGGGGACAGATAAAAACGATATTAAAGGGAATAAAAATAAGTATAGTTGCTAAAAAATTAAAAAGATAAAAAGGAACCGATTGGCGAGCCAAAAGTTGACTTTCGGTATAATTTTCAGCGCAGGAAAAGAAAGCATAGTTGCACCCTGATAAAAGGCGGGACTAAGCCTGAAAACGTAAAACGGATCGCTTACTGGCGGACTTATTTCATTGGCTTATTAAAATTCACGAATCCTGCGAAGCATACCTGTTATTTTAGGAAAGTTTAAACAGCACTTTTAGGACAAAGACGCATTGATCGCCTTATAATAGATATTTAGCGGAGCTTTCTTCCATATTCGCAAAGCATTGGACTGCCGAAAAAATTACCGATCCCCGTTATTCGGCGGCTTCACTATTATATTCGTTGAAAATAGCATGGTAATTTAGATATTATGTCAAACACAGTAATTATGACTGACATAGCACATAAAAAACGGGTATTTATGTCTGTCATAGTTATTATGTGTGACATAATACAAATAAAAACAAGGGGTTTATGTCAGACATAATTATGGACGAGCGAGAGAAAACGGGAAAGGTAAATTTTTAAAGCGGGATACTCTATAAGTAAATACAGGAATGTGGACGACAATAGGACTTAAAAATGCCGAGATTTTAAACGTCCGCAGAAGTGTTTATGCGATTCCCTATTTCTCTTCTCAATTTTTACAAGTTGACAAAGGGAAAAATCTTGACAAAGAGCCTGAATTGTAATAAAATATAGAAGTTGTACATTTTTAAAGTAAACTGACGATAAAAAAATCGAGAAAACGAGTGCGTGACGAAAGAAAAACTGAAAAGAGGGGAAAAACTCTTTAAGGGATAAAATAAAATGGATTTTCTATTGACTGTGACATCGGTGGGAATTTTGCTTTTATATGCAATTCCGGGATTCCTCTTATCCAAGACAAAAGCCGTAACGACGAGTTCGCTGCCCGCTTTTTCCAAGGTCTTGATGTACGTGTGCCAACCTTGCCTTACTCTGTACACTTTCGACTGCGTCGATTTTTCCTGGCCGCTGTTTAAAGATATGCTGTGGTTTCTTTTGGCGATCACCTTAGTACAGTTGGCGATGATGGGGACTTTCTATTTACTTTTTCGCAAAAAACAACAGGATGTCAAATATCGCATATATACCGTCGCCAGCACATTCGGCAATTGTGCGTTCTTTGGAGTTCCCATTTTAGAGGCTCTTTTGCCGGGGACAAACGCCGTGGTATTTTCTAATATGTATTTTGTTTCCATGAGTCTATTGGGATGGACGGTGGCATCCGCCGTTATTACCCATGACAGGAAATATATTTCCGTTAAAAAAATTCTCTTTAATCCCGCCGTTATCATCATGGCTGTGGCTCTGCCTCTGTTCATGCTCAATATAAAGCTTCCGGGACAGCTTTACGGCGCTGTTTCCATTGTCGGAAAAATGACCACGCCGCTTTGTATGATCATCATGGGGATACGATTGGGAAGCATGAATTTCAAGAAAATTTTTGCGGGAAAGCTGCAATACATAATTATTCTTGTTAAACAAATGATTTTTCCGCTTTTGGCTCTCGGCGTTGCCTATCTTCTTCCCTGGGATGCGTATATCAGACAGGCGATGTTTATTATGGCGTGTTGTCCTGTGGCGAGCGTGGTACTCAATTTTGCGGAACTTTTAGGCGAAGGGCAGGAGGAAGCCGCCAATATGCTTTTGCTGGGTACTATGCTGTGTATCGTCACAATGCCCGTTATGCTCTTAATCCTTTGATAGCGGAAAGGCGGATAGAAAGTAAATTGCTATTATGTCAGACATAATATATATGTCTGACATAATAGGTGGAAACCCTTTTGCAATAAGGACTTGCGCGTTTAATCCAATGCTATTTTATGTCTAACATAGTATATAAAGACCTTTATTAAAAAAAGGAAATATCGATTTTTGTGTTGTTGTTGCCCGCTATGTAAGCAGAAGAAAGAGGGCTTTTGAATTTAGTAAGAGTGGTACGAATTCATAGGAGCAAATGAGAATAAGTCGGTGCTTTGAGGACAAAATATTATATCGTTTATTTATAAAAATCATTAAATTTAATTTATGCACAATCCGTTGCTTTAAAAGGGCGTAGCGTATAATGTATATTGCCCGGCGCGGATTGGAGAGTCTTAAAAAATTAAAATCTATTTTTTAGCGCAAAAGCTGCCTATTCTTGATTGATAGAATAAATAAGTTTCAAACGCAGGGTATATTAAGCGCGTAGTTTCACAAGTCCTTTAAGAGAATGAGAAGTGTTCTTCGGGCAGGGGGAAATCGGGGAGCGCTTAATTGAAAGGAGGCGGAAAAATTTGTTTCTATATACTCGCCCGTTATAACGAAGCAATAAGGGCGGGGATTAAATTTTTATAGGCTTTGAATTGTCTATTCCGCGCCCATATTACATTTTCATTGATAACGTTTTCGCTTCTTTTCTCTCACCTGCTTTGCGGGTATTATTTTTTTAAGAATAAAAAGTCTTTTGCCACTGTTGCAAGGGGACTTTTTTGTATAGGGAAACCTCGCGATGGTCGGGGGAAAGAAGGCTGCCTCTATAATATTTTCGCATGGCAGAACTCCGTTTCATATAAAAATGAGATGCGATAACCCAAAATAAAAAATCAAAAGGAAAAGATGTTGAAAAATGAGTGATATATTGAATTGAGAAAGGGGGAACGGAGGGAGCCTCAGATAGAAGTATCCGAGAGTGTGTTTTAGGCGTAATATGCAAATGGCAGACCTTAATTTTTACGTAGAGGCGGCTGGCAGCAAAAGACTTCGCCTGTATATGAATCCCCCCGCGTGAAAACGCGGGGGGATTCTATGGTTGTTGTCTATGCTTTTTTAAACTCAGCTTGCCGTCACGTTGTTATACATTTTATAGGCGCGGGTATTGGCGTCGTTGTCAAAATACTGCATGACGACGCAGCGTTTCAGAGTTTCTTCGTCGGGGTATTGCGCGAAAAGCTGGCGGGTGAGCTGTTCTTTATCCGCAGTGAGCTTATAGCCGTCGCCGAAGAAATAGCTCAAATCATATTCCGCGGTGTCCGCAGCGTCCTTTTCTGCGCCGTAAGTGTCTTGTACGTAGTCAAAGACTTCCTCGCCCGCGATACAGCTCGTATAACCGATATAATACATATTCCGAATGACGTTTTCGGGCATAGAAAGGAAATTGACGAACATTGTCGCCGCTTCTACTTCTTCCGCATCTTTCATCAATACCCAGCCGTCAAACCAAAGATTGGAGGCGGAATCGGGAATACAGTAGTCGTAGCGGTAGCGGTCATCGATCGGTTTTTCTTCATCCTCCGCTTCGTCCATAATTGTCACCGCATCGCCGCTCCATTGATAAGAAATATCGATATTTCCCGCGGCTACTTCTTCTTTTGCCGTATCCGTTTCAAAACCCCAGAAATTCCTGTTGGCTTTTTTATTCATATTCTTTTTTAAAAGATTTTCGACGGCGTTCATGGTTTCGACGGAGGTATCGTTCATCATTTCCGCAAGCTCCTGTTTATAGGCTTCTTCTGTGATGGTTCCCATTTCGAAAAGCTGCTTTAAAGCCAGGAGTTCGGCTTCGTAATACAGACCCAGTCCTTCAAAATAGGCGTCGCGCACATTATCTTTGGCGGAAATAGAAAAGCCGCCTTTATTGGTATACGCAGTCCAGGATTTTACGATTTCGGAATCTACTTTATCATAATTAAATGTGAAGCCCGTCGTACCCCACATATATCCCGCCGCATAATTCCACCAGGAAGCATTGTCCGAAGTTTTCCCTTCTTTAAAAATTTTCTCTATATACGGGGAAACGTTATTGACGTAATAATTCGTTTCCAAAGCGGTGTCGTAAAAGGTTTCGGGAAACTTTTGCAGTAATCCTTCCGCCGCCATTTTCATGATCATGTATTCGGAAGGGCAGAGCAGGTCGTATTTATCGCCTCTACCCACGCTGGAATACATCAATTCATTGGTGTCGATAGGGATGTACTCCACTTTTATTTTTTTGCCCGTCTGCTCGTGATACCAATCCTCAAAATCCTCGTAAAGAGATTTGTTGGAAGAATCGATGCTGTTTTTGCCTCCTTCGTCGATGTAATCCGCCCAGCTTCCTACGCGCAGAACGGGCGTTTTGCTGCACGCGGTCAAGGCGGCGAAAGACGCGCTGATCATGGATGCCGCAAGAACGGCGGAAACGATTTTTTTCATTGTTGTTTACTCCTTGTTTTTTTGTATGAAATGATATTCGTCGTGATGAGAACAATCACGATGATTGCGAAAATAACGGCGGTAAACGCCCAATAGGAAGCCTTGATCTCCGCCACGTTTTTGCCTTTCGTCAGTCCGTAGATATGCGTGCTGATGGTCTGAAATGTTCCGGGCTTGGTATAAGCGGCGATGACATAATCGTCGAGCGAAAGGGTAACGGCGAGAAGAAATCCCGAAACGATGCCGGGCAGTATCTGCGGCACGATCACCGTAAACAGTGCCCGCGTAGGCGTTGCGCCGAGATCGAGCGCCGCCTCGTAAAGATTGTTGTCCATCTGTCTGAGTTTAGGTATGACGGAAAGGACGACGAACGGCGTACAGAGCACCATCTGTCCCAATACGAGGGGAATGAAGGTGGATTTGTCTATTTCCAAAAAAGCGACGAGCAGGGCGAACGAAATAGCCGTAACGACCTCCGCATTGATGACGGGGATCTGATTGATGCCTTTCAGCGCCGAAGAAGCGCGTTTGTTGGAATAGAAGATACCGATGGCGCCCACGGTGCCGAGAAGGGTGGACAATGTTGCCACGATTGCCGCGAGAAGCAGGGTTTCCAAGACGATGGGCAGAGGCTCGTTGTCGAAACTGAAAAAATATTTGTAGTGTTCCAAACTGAATCCCGTCCAGGTCTTGATGGTGTTGCTTTGGTTGAAACTATTGATCGTAAGCAACAGAATAGGCGCATAAATGAAGAAGAGAATGAGTCCTACAAACAGCCATTTGAGGCAGGTTCTTACTTTTACCATAACGAAGTACCTCTCGTTTCCGTCTGTTCATCCGAACGAAAACCGCCCGTCAGCCACGTGAAGAGAAACATCAGAAGGAGCAGAAGCAAAGCGGTGACGGAGCCGTTGCCCCATAAGGAAGAATTAAACGCTCTTTCGATAAAAGAACCGATAATGGTGACGCTGTTGTTCGTCAGCCAATTGGAAACGACGTAATTTGTCATGGACGGAAGGAATACCATGGAAACGCCGCTTGCGATTCCCGCTTTTGACAAAGGCAGCGTAATTTTAAGAAACGCTTTCCCCGACGAGGCGCCGAGGTCCCGCGCGGCTTCCAGATAGCTCTTGTCGATCTTGATAATGGTCGTGTAAATGGGCAGGATCATAAAGGGCAGGAAATCGTAGACCATGCCGACGATGGTATTGAAAATATCCCATTCCGCCTTGTTGTAAATGCCGATCCAGATGAAAAGTTCTTTAAGCGCATTGATGCGAAGAACGAAATTTACCCACATGGGAACGACAAACAAAAGAAGCAGTACGGACTTATTTTTCAGATTGCAGTTGGCGATGATATAGGCGACGGGATAGGCGATAAAAAGACAGACGAGGGTGCTGACGGTAGAGATGAGCAGACTGCGTCCGATGGTCTTGGCGGTGCTGGAACGGAAAAATCCCGCAATGCCGTTTCCGTCGCCGCTGAAAAATTCGCGGAAGTTCTCTAACGTAAACTCTCCCTTTCCGTTCGTGAACGCATAATAGATGATAATCAGGAGGGGAACGACTACGAACAGCGCGAGAAAAAGTCCGTAGGGAATCGCGAGCAGTTTTCGGGAAAAATGCGGTTTCGTATTCGTCATTTTTTGCCCTCCTCCGGATTTTTCAGCGTGAGCTTAATTTTATCCTTGGGAATGATCAGGCTGACGAAGTCGTTTTCGTTCCACAGGTCTTCGCAGGCGAGCACGTAATCTTCCTCGTTCTCCGTCCTGACGATATAGCGGTAATACTCGCTCTTGTAGATGAGGGAGATGATGTGCCCCTGCGCGCCGCCTTCGTCGGGATTGTCGCTCATGGTGATGTCGTGAAGTCCCACTTCGACGTTGACTTCCGCGTCCGTCAGGTCGATTTTTTCTCCCTTGGCGGTGATGAGATAGCCTTCCTCGTCCAAATGACTTCCCGGATACAGCTGTGTGACGTCGCATTCAAATTCGCCGTCGCCGAATTCCACGTTGTTTTTCTTATTGATAATTCCCGCGAATTTATTGACGCGGAAGAGTTTTTTCATGACATGGATGCCGTCGGGATCGATTGCAAGACCGATCGTTTCGCCCGTTTTCGGGGCGGAAGTGCTCTGAATCTCTATCTCGTTTCTGCCGCATTGGACGAGTATTTGATAGTGGATGCCCTTGAAGATGACGGAGGTGACTTTTCCCTTTAAAACGCCCTGTTCCACGGGGACGATCCTCACGTCCTCGGGACGCACGACGACGTCGACGGGCTCGTCTTTTTCAAAACCGCCGTCCTCGCAGACGAAAGATTTTCCGCAGAAGCGGACGAGATAATCTTTTGGCATCGTTCCCGAAAAGATATTGCTTTCTCCGATGAAATCGGCGACAAAAGTATTTTTCGGTTCGTTGTAAATCATTTCGGGCGTGCCGATCTGCTGAATGTATCCGTCCGCCATGACCACGATGGTATCCGACATGGTGAGAGCTTCTTCCTGATCGTGGGTGACGTAGATAAACGTGATCCCCAGGCGCTGATGCATGGCTTTGAGTTCCAGCTGCATCTCTTTTCTCATTTTGAGATCGAGCGCGCCGAGCGGCTCGTCGAGGAGGAGAATTTCCGGCTCGTTGACAATGGCGCGGGCGATGGCGATACGCTGCTGCTGCCCTCCCGAAAGGGTGGAAATACTCCGCTTTTCAAAGCCTTCCAGATCGACCACTTCCAGCGCGTTTTTCACTTTTTCCTGAATTTCCGCCTTGGAGAGCTTGGTGCGCTTTATTTTCTGCCTGCCCTTTTTATCCACATAGGGAGTTTCTATCTCTTTGAGTTTCAGTCCGAAGGCCACGTTGTCAAATACGTTGAGATGAGGAAACAGGGCGTATTTTTGAAAGACCGTATTGACGGGGCGGCGGTTGGGGGGGAGATTGCTGATATCCTTGCCGTTGAGGAGTATTTTTCCCTCCGTCGGCATCTCGAACCCCGCGATCATGCGCAGCGTGGTGGTTTTGCCGCAGCCCGAAGGCCCTAAAAAAGTGACGAATTCGCCTTTGCGTACGTAAAGGTTCATATTGTCGATGACACTGACGCCGTCGAATTCTTTGGAAACGTTTACGAGTTCGATGATGTTTGCCGCATTTTTTTCCATAGTGGTTCTCCCGAAACGGCGCTCGCCGCGCTCGTTTCCTTCTTGATAATATCTGAATTTTACGCCTCTGTGATCTCGGCGGCGCAAAATTATTTTTTACTTTTTTTTGTGCGCTGTGATGATCGTATAGCTGTAAGCGTTGATGGTGATGACGCAGCCGTCCGCTTCGACGTACCAATTTTTGCCCGTTCTCGACACGGATGCCTCGGGCGAATTTATTTTGTCTTTGCACCAATCGACGGCCTTGTCCGTAGTCAAAGACAGATTTTTCTGAATCCGCCTATTTCCCAATTCCGTCGTATGCAATTTTTCCAGGTTTTCGATCAAAGGATTTTGCATGGCTTTTCCCGTTATGTCGCTCGCAAAGGGGCGGGTACAAAAATCAAAAGTTCGGAGGCGTGGAGATCCAGAGGAATCTCGCGCGGCTCTTGCTTTTATTGAGAATGCTGTGCGGCTTGCTCGCGGAATAATAGAACGCCTCGCCTTTTTTACATATATAATGTTTGCTGCCGAGAACGACGGCGATCCTGCCTTCCAGGACATAGCCGAATTCCTCGCCTTCGTGGGGGATGTCTTCCGACGCGGAAGCGCCTTCCGCAAGCTCTACGAGGACAGGTTCCAACATATTTTTTTGCGCGTTGGGAATCAGCCATTTCCAGAGCACGCCCTCCGAATCTTTCTCGAAAAATTCGTCTTTCGTAAACACCACTTTTTCGTCCGCCTCTTCGCGGAAAAATTCCGAAAGATTGCTTCCCAGAGCGGAAAGAATGTCGGTGAGGGTCGCAATAGAGGGACTGTTTAAGTTATTTTCGAGCTGAGAGATATATCCCTTTGTCAGCTCGCAGCGGTCGGCTAGTTCTTCCTGCGTCAATCCCTTTTGGTTGCGCATCTGTTTGATTTTTTTACCCAGGTCCATAGGAGCGCCTCCTCGCGTGTTTTCGGCAGTCGGGTTTTGTAAAAGTAAACTTTTTTCTTTGTTAAAACAAGCCTTTTTCCGTGTTTGTTAATAATAAACGAAAAGTTTAGTTAAAATAAACTCACGTACCGCGGATAATTATATTGTATAGAGAAAGATTTGTCAATCGTTTGGAAGCCGTTTTTACAATATTTTCATAAAAATTTTTCGGCGGCTCGAAAAGGCGACGTCAAAGTAAAAAATTCGTTCCTTGCGGGATTGATAAATCGTCGTAGGAGGACTCGTCGGCGAGGGCAAAGAAACACTCCGCAAGCGCCGGCTAGCGGGGAAAGGGCGCGAGGGGTATAAAAAAGCTTCCCGTTATATCGGGAAGCAAAAGAGCATAAGACTTCGGGACAAGGATTTAAAAATTCTTGCCGCGCTAAAAACCTCTGAGAAGAGGCGACGGAAAAGGAGAGAGGAGGAAAAAGAGGAAAACGATATTACGACGCGCAGCATCCGGGGAGTCAATAAAAATTTTCGGCGGATAGAAACACATAGAAATGATAATTCTCTGCGGAAGGCGGGAGCCGTTGACGGATAAGCGCCCTCCGCGAAACGTCCGATCGCGATGAAGAAATTTAATGGGGAAAAAGATTGTGTGTGCGGAGTAAGAGGACAAAAATTCCTTTGGGCGCAAGCGGTTTTAATAAAATAAAAGTTTGCCGGCATCCGGGAATAAAAAACCTCCCTTTCGCATAAATGCTTTCCCGATCGGCATAAAATTTTTGCACAAGAGGGGACAAAAAACTTCTCTTTCAAAAAAGGGGGAAAGAAACGTGAAAAAAGGTCTACCCGAAGGCAGACCCTCATATTCATATAAATAAGTATCGAAAGGAATAAAGCTAAGGCTATCCGTCGATTACGCGTTCATCGCGTCGAGCTTTTTAGCGAGCTTGGATTTTCTGTTGTTCGCGTTGTTCTTGTGGATGACGCCCTTGGACGCCGCCGCGTCGATGGCGGAAACGGTTTCGGGATAGAGTTTCGTCGCTTCTTCCTTGTTGCCTGCTTCGACAGCCGTAAGGAATTTCTTGACCTGCGTTTTAAGCGCGGACTTTACTGCTTTGTTCTGCTGGGTTTTCTTCTCGATAACCAATACTCTTTTTTTTGCGGATTTAATATTAGGCATGATGATCTCCTTATTCTTTCCTTGTTTTTCTTAAATGAAATTTTGATTGCATGGATTATTTTAGCATAAATAATCGGGCTTGTAAACTGTTTTTAAGGTGTTTCTTCCGAAAATCGGCAAATTTTCGGAAAATTTTTTGTGCGGGAGGGGGTTATGAGGCTTCCGGAAGGAGGAATCGGATTTTTCGACAGCGGACTGGGCGGGCTTACCGTTCTCGACGCCTGCGCGAAGCGTTTACAGGGGATTCCTATTTATTATTACGGGGACAATTCCCGCGCGCCTTACGGCAATCTTCCCCCCGAAAAAATCCGGGACTACGCCGCGGAGGCGTTCGACGTTTTCGCTTCGCTGAAAGCGAGAGCCGCCGTGATTGCCTGCAATACGGTGACGGCGGTCTGCGCGGATGCGTTCAGAAAGAAATATTCCTTTCCCATCGTCGGCGCGGAACCCGCCGTAATGCCTGCGGCGAGAAGGGGCGGGGAAGTATTTGTGCTCGCCACCCGCGCCACCGTCGAAAGCGAACGCTTTAAAAGGCTTTGCCGCCGCGCCGAGAAAGAATGTCCCCGCGTTTCTCTGCGCAGTTTTGCCTGCGACAGACTTGCGGGCGCGATAGAGGAGCGCCTCTTTGACGCGGGGGCAAAGCGTCCTTTCGACTTCTCTCCCTTCTTTCCTCCCGGAAATCCCGATTCGGTGGTGCTCGGCTGTACGCATTACGTCTTTTTAAAAAAACAGGCGGAAAATTTTTATCATTGTCCCGTTTATGACGGCAACGAGGGCATAGCGCGCGAACTCACTGCCGTATTGAAAGAAAAATCCTCCCCACAGGGGGAACTGCGACCACTCGGCTCCGCTTTTTTATGCCTTTCGCCACTTTCGACCACCGATCGCATTTTTTTGCCCTTCGGCGGGGAAAGAACGGCTGATTTTTCTCTCCATACTCCCGACGGAAAAGAATCCGAAGCCGTTTTGTATTCCTTCGGCGGGGGAGAAGAGCCTTTTGCGGAAGATCTTGTCGAATCCCGAAGTAAGAACATACGTTCGTGTTGTTTTTCTGAAAAAGGGCAAAAATGCCCCGAAAAACACGGTTTTTTTCCTATTTTTTTTCTCGGAAGCGGAAAAATGGTCAATAAAATAGCCTACGAACAAATGTTCGCCATGTAAATCGGGGACGATTTTAGCAATACGGGGTTAATAATCCCAAAAAAATAGTACTTTTTCAAAAAATTTTCCAAAAAATACTTGACAAAGGGACAAGAATGGTTATATAATGAAAACACGTAATGATTAGAAGGGGGAGGTGAAAGATATGGCTGCTTTGTTCCGGGGCATTTACGAACATCAGCTCGATGATAAAAATCGGCTGCGTATCCCGGCGAAGTTCAAAAAAGGGCTGACGGGCGAGCACGGCGAAAAGACGTATAGTTTCACCCGCGGCATCAACGGCTGTATCTATGTCTTCCCCGACGAAGTTCTCGACGAAACGCTGGAAGAGCTTTCCGAGGAAAAACTCGGCGAAGCATCCAAGGCGTCCCTCTTGTTTTTCAGTTCGATTTTCTCGGCGGAAGAGGACGGACAAGGAAGGGTAGTGCTTCCTTCCAAACTCCGTCAGATGGCGGGCATCCAAAAGGACGTCGTCACTATCGGCAGAGGCAAGCGGCTGGAAATTTGGGCGGCGGAGAAATACAACGCGTATATCGAAGGCGTCGATTACGACGAGGAATTCAAAAAATTGGGGATCTGACAAATGTTGGAATTTTCGCACAAGCCCGTAATGCTGCAAGAATGTATGAACGGCCTGAACTTGAAAAAGGACGGAATATATTTTGACGGCACGGTGGGCGGCGGCGGACATTCCTACGAGATTCTCAAAAGAACTTCTCCCTTTGGCAGAGTGATCGCGACCGACCTCGACGACGAAGCGATACGGGCGGCAACCGGGCGCCTTTCTCCCTTTGAAGGAAGATTTGCCGTTTATAAATCCAATTATAAGGATTTCGAACGGGTGTTCGACGAGGCGGGGATAGACAAGGTGGACGGAGCGCTGCTCGATTTCGGGGTTTCCTCTCATCAGATAGACGACGCCGACAGAGGTTTTTCCTATCGGATACCCGAAGCGCCGCTCGATATGCGGCTGGATCAGACGGCTCCTCTGACTGCGGAGATCGTGCTCAACACCTATTCCGAGGAAAAGCTCGCCTTTCTACTCAAAACTTACGGAGAGGAATCGTTTGCCAAAACGATTGCCCGCAACATCGTAAAGGAGAGGGAACGCAGACCTTTCAAAACGTGCGGGGAATTTGCCGAAGTCGTCCGAAACAGCATTCCCGCAAAATTCCGATTCGGCGCCCCCTGCGAGCGAAAGAGCTTTCAGGCGATCCGCATCGAAGTGAACGGAGAATTAGACGGATTGTACGAGCTGGTGCTCTCCCTGACGCGGAGGCTGAAAAAAGGCGGCAGAATCGCCGTTCTCACTTTTCAGTCGCTGGAAGACAGGGCGGTGAAAGAGGCGTTCAAATATCTCGAATGTCCCTGCACCTGTCCGAAAAACCTTCCCGTCTGCGTGTGCGGAAAGAAGCAGGAAATCAAAATCATTACGCATAAGCCGATCACGGCGGGCACGGAAGAGCTTGCGGAAAATTCCAGAAGCAAATGCGCGAAGCTTAGGATCGCCGAGAGAATTCTGTAAGGGGACTCCTTTGCGGGAAAGAAAAACGAAAAAACAAAAGAAGAAATAAAAACGAGATACCTTAAAAAAACAAAAGACAGGTCAACGATGAATTTGAATTAGCGAAAGGCAAGAGGATTGCCGCAAGGAGAGAAAAAGATGGCTACGGTATTCGAAAACAGACCCGCACCCGCATATACGCCGCCCCAGGAGGACGCGGCTTTACATAACGCTCTTATTAAGGAGCGCTACGAAAAACTTAAAAACGCCGAGGCGACGCAGCTCGCGGAAAGCATTTCCGAAGCGGAGCGCGCTCCCTACGCCGCGCCCCGCGCGGCGGCTTCCGTACTCGCGCCCGAGCGCCCCGAAAAGACGGCGCCCGCATTCACGGCGCCCGTTCCCGAAAGGACTCCTCTCGGGAACGAAGTCGTACACACCAAAGTGGATTCCCCGCTGTTCACGCCCGAAACGCTGGACAGGACGATTCAGGAGAATTATTATGATTTTGCGCCGACTCAAACGCCTGCCGCCCCCGTCATCCCCGTTCAAACGGCGGACATGCCGGCTGCGGGCGAGCTGTCGGTCGCGCAGATGCCCGCCGCGGCGGCAGCTACCGCTTCTGTGGACGCCGCCGTCAAAGAGTCTTACGGACTCAACGCGTTTGCCGTCAAGATGATCGCCGCTTTCGCTGCGCTGGTTTTCACGCTTTTGACCATCATCGGGATTAATTCCTACGTCATCAGGCAAAAGACGATGCGGCTCAATCAGCTGGAACAGCGGAAAGAGAGGCTCGTGGAACAGCGTTCGGAGCTTGAAAAAGACATTCTCGAAGCGCAGTCCTATGAAAAGATTTTGGAATTCGTCCGCGAACACGGCATGATTCTCGACCCCAACCCATAAAGATTTTTTCCGAAACGCGGAAGGCTTTTTAGTCTTTCGCCTCGGGAATGGATCGTATATTTTTTGAAAGGAGTAAAAGACCATCAAAAAACCGACAACAGATTATTCCGTATCCGTTTTACGAAAGAGGTTATTCGCCGTGTTTACGGCAATAACCTTTATTTTTTGCATTTTAGGCGCCCGATTCTTTTACGTACAGGTAGTTTGGGGCGGACAGCTGGGGTATCGCGCGCTCGATCAATGGATGCGAGAGATCCCCGTCGTGGCGGAACGCGGTCTTATCACGGACAGAAACGGCGTCGTTCTCGCGGAAAACAATACGTCGTACACGGTTTTCGCGCGCTCCAACGCCGTCAAGGACAAGGAGAAAACCGCCTGGCTGCTTGCGGACGCGCTCGGCGCGGACGGGGATACGCTTTTAAAAAAGCTGAATTCCGTAAAGGCGTCCGAGATTACGGTGGCGCGGCACGTGGACAAAAGCGCCGTCGAAAAGCTGGCGGCGGAAAGTCCCGACGGCGTCTATTACTCGCGGGACAATACCCGTATTTATCCGAAGGGGGACGCGCTCTGTCAGGTGCTCGGCTTTACGTCCACCGACAATTCGGGTACGACGGGCATAGAGAAATACTACAATAAATACCTCTCGGGAAAGAACGGGGAACTCCTTTACGAAACCGACCTCGTGGGCATCAATCTCGAAGGCGCGGTGGCGGCGTATCTTCCCGCCGAGGACGGCATGAACGTGCAGCTCACCGTGGATTAC
The DNA here is from genome assembly GCA_905209085.1 of uncultured Eubacteriales bacterium. Classification (GTDB taxonomy): domain Bacteria; phylum Bacillota; class Clostridia; order Christensenellales; family Borkfalkiaceae; genus Scatosoma. Next base: position 146,176 of record CAJLRM010000005.1, on the reverse strand, counting down.
GGCATTCAGTCGGTGGCGGAAAGCGCTCTGAAAAGGGTGGCGGAAATGTATTCTCCCGTTTCGGCCGAATGTATCGTGCTCGATCCCAACAATTTCGAGATCCTTGCGATGGCGAACTATCCCGCCTATGATCTGAACGACGTTCCCCGCGACGAAACGGAGCTTTTAAACTCGCTTTCGAGAAACCGAATCGTCTGCGATATTTACGAGCCCGGCTCTACGTTCAAGGTCATCACCGCGGCGGCGGATATAGAGGAAAATCTGCGCGGAAACCGCAACGCGTTTTCCACCAGCTATATTTTCCCCAGCAGCCGCACCCGTTCGGTGGACGGCACGACGGTCAAGTGTTGGAGCAATCACGCCAACGGCAAGCACTGCAATCAGACGCTTTCCGACGCGCTCAACAACAGTTGCAACCCCTGCTTTACGGACATCGCGCTCTCGCTCGGGAAGGATACCTTTTACGATTATCTTTCCGCGTTCGGATTCGGAAAGACGACGGGCGTGGATTACAGCGGGGAGGCGCTCGGAATGCTGCTGCCCGAATCGGCCGTTCGGGACTGCGATCTCGCGCGTATCGGCTTCGGACAGACGATCGCCGTTTCGGGAATACAGCTCGCCTGCGCCACGGCCGCGGCGGTCAACGGGGGATATTACTATACCCCTCATCTCGTCAAGAGCATTTACGCCTCGGACGGATACGTGCTCAACGAGGCGGGCAAGTCGCTGAAAAACCGCACCGTCAGCGAAAGGGCGTCGTCGACGCTCGCCTCCATGCTGGAAGGGGTCGTGCGGGACGGCAGCGGCAAGAAGGCGTATATAGAGGGCTACCGCGTGGGGGGAAAGACGGGTACCGCGCAAAAGTACGAAGACGGACACATCGCCGCGGGGAAATACGTTTCCTCCTTCGTCGGCTTCTTTCCCGCGGATAAGCCGCAGTACCTCGCGCTCGTGATCATTGACGAGCCGCAGGGCGCCTATTACGGCAGTACGGTGGCCGCGCCGTGCGCAAAAGAAATTTTCGAAGGAATTATCTCTCTTAAAAACATACAACCCTATCAAAGCGAATAAATATAAAGGGAAGGAAAATACAGCCGCCTGTCGGTTGGAAGGGGTGACTTATGCTTTTATCGGAAATAGCCGCCTGCGTGGAGGGCGCCCGCATCGTATGCGGCGCCAAAAATATGCAGACGTCGGAAAATACGCAGGTCCGCGGTCTGACGGCGGACAGCCGATTTTGTTCGCCGGGGGATTTGTTCTTTTGCCTCACGGGAGGAAAGACGGATTCCCACGTCTTTGCCGCAGACGCGGAAGCAGGCGGCGCCGCGGCGGTGGTGACGCAGCGGGAACTCGAATTGAAAATCCCCCAAATCATCGTGCCCGATTCGCGCGGGGCGATGGGACTGATCGCCGCCGCGTTTTATGATCATGCCGTCGACAAGCTGAAAATTGTCGGCATTACGGGCACTAACGGCAAAACGACCACGTCTTATATGCTCGCGTCCATCCTGCGCCGCGCGGGAAAATCCGTCGCGGTGGTGGGTACGCTGGGAATCTACTACGGAAAAAAACAGATAGCGCCCGAACTCACGACGCCCGATCCGCTCTTTCTCCATAAGATGTTTGCCGATATGGTCAAAAGCGGGGTGGAATACGTCCTCATGGAAGTTTCCGCGCACGCGCTCTTTTATCGCAAGGACGAAGGCATTTCCTATACGGCGTGCGTCTTTACCAATTTTACGCAGGATCACCTCGATTTTTTCGGTACGATGCAAAAATACAAAGAGGCGAAAAAACTTTTGTTTGCCGCGGATAAATGTCCGCTCGCCATTCTCAACGGCGACGACGCCGTGGGGCGGGAGATCGGCGGGGAACGCTCGGAAACGGATCGGGCGGGAGGAACGCAGACGATATTTTACGGCCTTGACAGTCCTTCGGAGATATTCGCCGTGCTGACGTCGGAGGAATTGTACGGCTGCGAATTTATGCTCAATCTTTCCGACAGCCTCTGCCGCATTTCCCTGCCGATGACGGGAAAGCACAACGTCTACAACGCGATGGCGGCGGCGGGCACGGCGTATGCGCTCGGCATCCGCACCGAAGCGATCGCGGGGGGACTCAACGAAATGAAGCCCGTCCGCGGGCGGCTCGAACCCGCGGGAAAATTCCATGGCGCGGATATTTTCGTCGATTTCGCGCATACGCCCGACGGACTGGAAAAATCCCTTTCCGCGCTCAAAGCGCACTGTAAAGGCAGGCTCATCTGCCTGTTCGGGTGCGGCGGCAACCGCGACAAGTCAAAGCGTTCGCTAATGGGAGAAACGGTGGCGAGAAAGGCGGATTTTTCCGTGCTCACGTCCGATAATCCGAGGTTTGAGGAGCCGACGGACATCATAGCGGAGATAGAAAGGGGATATCGGCGATTCTCGGTGCATTACGTCGTCGTACCCGAAAGAGAGAAGGCGATCTACTATGCCGTAGGGCTTTTGAAAAAGGGGGACGTGCTGCTTGTGGCGGGCAAGGGCGGGGAGGATTATCAGGAAATTATGGGTATAAAATATTCCTATAACGACAATGCTGTTATCAGGGAGGCATTGAGCAGAAAGCCGTCGCTTTGATGCATGGATATATGAAGAATTACCTCGCTGCCGCGCTCGTCGCGTTTTTCTTGTCGCTCGCGTTCTGTTTCCTTTTGATCCCCGTCCTTAGGAAACTCAAAGCGGGACAAAACATACTTTCTTACGTAAAAGAACACAAAGGCAAAAGCGGTACGCCCACCATGGGCGGACTCGCTTTTGTTTTGTCCGCGATCCTGGCCGAAAGCATCTTTCTCAAAAAGGCGGACAGAACTGCCGTCGTCGCGCTTACAGTCGGCTTCGCGTATCTCCTCGTCGGTTTTCTCGACGATTTTTTAAAGAAAAAGCACAAGGAAAATATGGGGCTTAAAGCCTGGCAAAAGGCCGTTTTCCAGGCGTTTGCCGCCGTGTTCGCGGGAATATACTGCCTTCGCGCGGGGCTGACTACCCTCAATCTTCCCTTTACCCATAAAAGCGTGGACATAGGGTGGGGAATGCTTCCCCTGGCGGTATTCGTATTTCTCGCCACCGTCAACAGCGTCAATCTGACCGACGGATTGGACGGGCTTGCCGCGGGCACCTGCGTGCCCTTCTTTCTGACGCTCGGACTTCTGACGGCGATACAGGGCGAGTTTTCTTCGCTGGCGATGCTCTCTTTCTGCCTGTGCGGAGCGCTCGGCGCCTACCTCTTATTCAACGTTTCTCCCGCGTCCGTCTTTATGGGGGATACGGGATCTCTCGCTCTCGGCGGATTCGCTTCCTGTATCGGAGTCTTTACGGGCAACGCCCTGTATATCGCCGTCGTCGGGATTATGTTTGTCCTTTCGAGCATAACCGTCATTATTCAGGTAATATATTATAAGGCGACGGGCGGCAAGCGCGTGTTCCTGATGGCGCCCGTCCATCACCATTTTCAGGAAAAGGGGTACTCGGAATGTAAAATCGCGTATGCATACGCGGCGGTCACGGCGGTGCTCGGCGCCGTATGCGTGCTCGTGCAGCTCTGAAAAACAAGGCTCCGCGCGGTATGAGGGACGCTATAAAGAAATAGGACGACCGCGTCCGCCTTATCCCATAAACCTATGAGAAACGCCAGCCGTAAAGTGCCGCGCGGCTATGATACGCGGAGCAGAGAACGGGGACGGCGCTTCCGTCGAAAAAACGAACGAAGTTTCACGTGACACGTTTTTTGGGCGGTTTATGAAAAGGAACGCCCGGCGGCGAAAAAAGAGCTCCGGCGGAAAGGAACAGAGAAATACCGAAGAGGATTAAAAAATCGGATGGAGGAATTCATGTATCCCGCAAAACAGACGTTTTTAGTGCTGGGGCTGTCCCGTTCGGGCTGTGCCGCGGCGGAATTTTTACTCGAAAGAAAGGCAAAAGTGTATATTTACGACGACGTTCCCGGCGAGGGCGTCGAAAAATCCGCGCGGCTGCTCGAAGACAAAGGGGCGGTGAGGGCGGACAAGGAGCAACTCCCCCGTATGCAGGAAATCTGCGACGCTCTCGTTTTAAGTCCCGGAATTCCCATCGATCATCCCACGGCGGTGGCGTTCAAACGGAGCGGCAAAGCGGTGGTGGGAGAAACGGAACTCGCCGCGAGGTATATGCGCTGCCCCGTGGTGGCGGTGACGGGCACCAACGGAAAGACCACTACGGTGAGTATGCTCGAAAAGATATTGTCCGAGGGCGGCTATAAAGCGCAGGCGTGCGGCAACATCGGCTCGCCGATGGTAAAGTACGCCGAGCTGAAAGAGGACGAGGTCGCGGTCGCGGAAATATCCAGCTTCCAGCTGGAAACCCTCAATTCTCTCTGCCCTCATGTGGGCGTCGTCCTCAACGTGACGGAAGATCACCTCAACCGTCACTACAACATGGAAAATTACATATTTTTAAAGAGCAAGCTATTAAAAAACAGCACGGAATCGGAATACGCGGTCCTCAATTTCGACGACGGCATCGTGCGCGGCTTTGCCGAAAAGACGAAGGCGCGGATCCTCTATTTTTCCGTTCGGGAAAGGGTATACGGGGCTTATCTCGAAAACGGCTCCCTATATTTTTGCGGGGAGAAAATCATGTCCGCGTCAGAACTTCTCACCGACGGTCTGCATAACGTCCAGAACGCTCTGGCGGCGATCGCGGCGGCGAAGATCATGGGAATCGCCTCGGAAAATATCGCCCGTTCGCTCTCCTCCTTCAAGGGGATCCGGCACCGGATCGAGCCGGTCGGCGAAACGGACGGAGTCAAATATGTGGACGACTCCAAGGGCACTAACGTGGACGCCACCATCAAAGCCGTGGGGTGCATGAAAGAGGAAACGGTGCTCCTTCTCGGCGGCAAGGATAAGGGGTACGATTACGACAAGTTGTTCGTCAAATTGAGGTCTTCTTCCGTCGTCCACGCGGTATTGTACGGGGAAAATCGTTTTCGGCTGTTCGAGAGCGCGCTGCGCTGCGGTTTCGACCGCATGACCCTCTGCGTGGGCTTCGAGTTTGCCGTAAGGCTCGCGCGGATGATAGCGGAAAGGGGGCAGACGGTGCTTTTGAGCCCCGCAAGCGCAAGTTTCGACGAGTTTGCAAGTTATGAAGAGAGAGGTGATAGATTTGTCGCAATCGTCCGTTCGTTCGAAGAAGAAGGTCGTGCAAAGGAGCACGAAGGAACAGAAAAGGCAGACGCTCCCGCCTGCGTCGAAGGCGCGGCAGGCGACGGAGCAGCCCTCCTTCTCGCAGATACGGATGCGGACGGCGGAAGCGGCCCCGAAGGCGAGGACGAATAGAGCGACGGGAGATCTGTCCATTCCCATCCTGACGCTGATTCTTTCGGCGTTCGGGGTATTGATGGTCTATTCCGCAAGTTCGTATACGGCAAAGACGCAGTACGGCGACGAGTTCTATTTTATGAAAAAACAGCTGTTGGGGCTGATACTCGGCGCGGGAGCTATGGTTTTCACGGGATTTTTCGATTATCGAAAACTAAAAAAGATAAGATACATAGCCCTGATTGTGCCGATGATCCTGCTCGCGCTCGTCTTTGTTCCGGGCGTGGGAAAAAGCAATTACGGCGCCACGCGCTGGATAGGCTTCGGAAGCTTTACGATACAGCCGTCGGAAATCGCCAAATACGGCTTTGTCATTTTCGCGGCGGCGTATATGTCCGAGCATATGGACGCGATGAGAACGTTTAAGGGAATGCTGCCCGTGCTCGCCGCGGGAGGCGCCATCTGCGTCCTCATCATCTTGGAGCCGAATATGTCCGTCACCATGTGCGTGGGGCTTTTGATGCTGGCGATGATTTTTCTCGGCGGAATGAAATTCCGGTATTTTCTCATCATTCTCGTCCCCGCGCTCGTCGCCGTGCCCGTGCTCATTTTAATGGAGCCGTACAGACTTTTGAGGCTGAGCGCCTTTCTCGATCCGTGGGCTTCTCCCAAGGACGAAGGCTATCAGCTCATACAGTCGCTGTATGCGCTCGGCAATGGCGGTTGGTTTGGAACGGGACTTTTCCGTTCCCGTCAAAAGTACCGCTTTCTGCCGTTTGCGGAGAGCGACTTTATCCTGTCCATCATCGGCGAGGAATTCGGGTTCGTCGGCATTTGCATTCTCTTCCTCCTGTGCGGGGTGCTCATTTATAAGGGCATCAGGACGGCTGCGGAATCGGACGACTTTTTTTCCTTTCTTCTCGCTTCGGGCGTCACGCTCGTCTACGGTATCCAGACGGTGATAAACGCGCTGGTCGTCAGCGGTACCATCCCGCCCACGGGACTGCCGCTGCCGCTGATCAGTTCGGGCAATACCTCGCTGGTCATCACGATGGCGTCGATGGGGATTTTGTACGGTATTTCGCGTCGGAACGCAATGTCGCGCGCGGAAGGAAAAACGGTGAACAAACGGCGGCGATAATTCATACAATGGAACATAAGGAGTTATATTGTATGGATAAATTTATTATAGAGGGCGGGGGAAAGCTTTACGGCAAAGCGGATATTCAATCCGCGAAAAATTCCGTACTGCCCCTTCTCGCCGCTTCTGTTTTAACCGATGAACAAGTGACAATACGGGATGTGCCCGCCATCTCGGATGTGGAAAATATGTTGCACATACTAACTGAACTCGGCTGTAAAATCAGTCGGACGGCAGACAGTGTAATCATCGACAGCGTGAACGCAGTTTCCCACGAAATCCCCGCGAGGCTTACAAAGGAACTGCGTTCTTCCGTTTTTATGCTGGGTTCCGTGCTGACGAGATTCCATCGTGCGAAGATCTCCTATCCCGGCGGCTGCGACATCGGACTTCGCCCCATCGATCTGCACCTTTCAGGCTTAAAGAGGCTGGGGGTAAAGATCGTCGAGGAAAGCGGCTACATATCGTGCAGCGCGGAGAAACTTTCGGGGGCGGATATCCTCTTGGACTTTCCCAGCGTCGGAGCGACGGAGAACATCATCCTCGCGGCGGTACGGGCGGAGGGACTCACCGTTATCCGCAACGCCGCTAAGGAACCCGAAATCGTGGACTTGCAGAATTTTCTCAACGCCATGGGGGGAAAGGTCCGGGGCGCGGGCGGGGGAACCGTGTTCGTCGAAGGCGTGGAGAAATTGCGCGGCGTGGAATATACGCCGATCAAGGACAGAATAGAAGCGGGAACTTTTCTCATCGCCGCGGCTTCCTGCGGCGGAGAAATCGAGATGGACGGAGTGCCCGAGGAAAATATTGCGGCGCTTTTGCATAAACTGCGCGAAAACGGTTGCAAAATACATATAAAAAATGATAGAATAATCCTGAGAAGCGACGGACGTCTGTTTGCCGCCGATTTGATCGAAACTACGCCTTTTCCCGGTTTCCCCACCGATTTACAGGCGCAGTTCTCCGCGCTCGCCTGTACGGCCAAGGGGACGACGCTGGTGGTGGAAAATCTGTTCGAAACCCGCTATAAGTATGCGGCGGAGCTCAAACGCATGGGCGCGGACATCACCGTCCGCGGCAGAAACGCGGTGATCCGCGGCGTGGAGAAGCTGCACGGCGCGTCTATGACGGCGGGGGATCTTCGCGGCGGAGCGGCGCTCGTCATCGCGGCTTTAAAAGCGGAGGGAGTAAGTTCGGTGGCGGATCTTTCGCATATCGACCGCGGATACGCGGACTTTGAATACAAGCTGAAAAAACTTGGCGCGCGCATCCGCCGCGTGAGGGTGTGATTTTCGCCTGTCGTACATAAGGCTGCGCCGAGAAGAAAAGCGTGAAAGAAAAAGCGCGCCGTAAGGATAAAAAAATATGCACAAAAGAAATGTAATCGCAATCATATTGACGGCATTGATTTTTATTGCCGCCGCCTTGCTCGGCGTCAGCTCCGTCTATCGGGTGAGCGCCGTGACTTTGGACGTTTCCGTCATTTCCGAGGCGGCCAAAGGCGAAGCGGACGAGCTTCAACGAAAGCTGGCGGAGCGTTATAGGGACGAAAGCATCTTCTTTGTCGAAAAACAAGAGGCGGAGGAGGAGTTTGCGGCGTTTCCCTATTTTCGCATGGTTTCTTTTAAAAAGACGTATCCAAACCGCCTCGTCATTCAGGCCAGCGAGGATGCGGAACTGTTTGCCGTAGACAGGGGAAACGGCTATTATATCCTCGGGGGGGACGGAACCATTCTCGGAGTTCGGGAGGATGCGGCCAACCGCTCGGACGGCGCCGACAATATCGTCGTCACGGGATTGTCCGCCTTCGGGGAAAAGGGGGAACTCCTCGGCGGGGACGAAAATATTTCCTATCTGCTTACGCTTTGCTCGACGGTGTCCTTGCAGCTCGACGGATTGAGGAGCAACGTCCTTTCGATAGAGGTGACGAAGCCCACCTCCGTCGCAAAAGACGTCAGTTTCTGTCTGTCCATGCGGGAGGGCGTAAAGGTATATGTGCGCAATCCCCAAAATTTGACGGAGAAAAAAGCCTCGGCTTTCGTTTCTCTCTATCTTTCTTTGAAAAGCGAGGAAAGACTGGGGGGCAGGATCGAGGTGACGGACGATGCGCTCAATCCCGGCGAGGTGCGCGTTTCCTATTCCAAAAAATAGAAAAAAGAAAGAAATCTCCTTTTAAAACGCGGCGTTCACCGCGTTTTTTTGCGCTTTTTTTCCTCAATTCGTTGACATTGTCCCATAAATAGTGTATAATAAAGAAAATATATACTTTCACGAGATTGTTTTTACGGAGCGGACGAAATTTATGAGTAACGAAAGCGTTGCCGTTTTGGATATACGGTCGTACGAGGTGACTTTCCTCATCGGAGCGAAAGGCGTCAACGGCACGTTCGTATTCCGCGGCAGCAGAAGCGAAAAATACGAGGGGTATTCCTCGGAGGGCTTTCTCGACGCGGCTTCTTTCCGCCGCGCCGTCATTTCTGCCGTCACTTCCGTCCGCCAAAGCTACGAGGGAACGATCAAAGAAATTTACGTCGGCGCGCCCGCGGCTTTTACGCAGATATATACCAAGGGACATACCATTTCCTTTCCCTCCAAACGCAAGATCTCCGCGCAGGAAATAGACGCGCTGTACGAAAGCGGATTGAACGAGCTGCTCGCGCCGGGGCGCTTCGTCCGCCGCTCGGATATGTATTTTGCCCTCGGCGACAATCGAAAATATTTCAACGCGGCGGATTTATACGGGATTCCCACGGCTTCTTTAAAAGGGGCGCTCTGCTACTATTTCGTTTCCGACGAGTTTTACGACGCGGTGGACTCCGTTTTAAAAGAACTCGGTTTCGAGGACGTGAAAATCATTCCCCAGACTCTCGCCGAAGCCAATTATCTTCTGCCCGAAAAAATGCGGGAAGGGTACGCCTTTTTATTAGACGTAGGCTTTCTTTCCACTTCCGTATCCGTCGTGTACGGCAACGGGATCGTGCACGAGGAATCGTTCGACTGCGGTCTTGGATATATCCTCGTTTCTCTCATGCAGGGATTGGGCGTCGATTACGAAACGGCGGAGGAAATTCTCTCTTCCGCGAATATTTCGGGCGGCGCGGTGTCGAAGGATCTGATGTGGACGGACGGCGGCGGCGCCGCGTACTCGGTGCGCGAGATAAACGAAATCGTCAAGTACGGATTGGACGAGCTGTGCGAAAGCGTGGATAAATTTTTTGAAAAATACTATCGGGACAAGAGCACGATGGGATTCGCGGCGAATCCCCTTTCCGTGACGGGGGAAGGAATCGGAGGAATCAAAGGCTGCGCGGAACATATTTCCAAGCGCCTCAGCCGCATGACGCAGATCGTCTGCCCCGACCTTCCCTATTATGACAAACCTTTGTTTTCATCGAGAATCGCCCTGCTTTCCACGGCGCTTTCCGACAAGAAGAAAAACGGATTCATGTATAGAATTTTCAACATTTTCGGAGGAAAAAAATAATGTTCAACAATTTTGGAGATAACGATAATTACGGCGCGGGATACGGTATGAATACTTACGGGGATCAGCCGGCGCCCGCCCCGACAGACATGGCATCAAACAATCTTTCCGGCGTCGCGAAGATCAAAGTCATCGGCGTGGGCGGCGCGGGCAATAACGCCGTCAATCGCCTGATCGAATCGGGTTTAAAGAGCGCGGAATATATCGTCGTCAACACGGACAATCAGGCGTTGGCTCGCTCCAAAGCAACCACGCGCCTTCAAATCGGCGTCAAGCTGACGAAAGGACTGGGCGCGGGCGCGGATCCTTCCGTGGGAAAAGCCGCGGCGGAAGAAAACAAGGACGTCATTCAGAACGTCTTGAAGGACACCGATTTGCTGTTTATCACCGCCGGCATGGGCGGCGGCACGGGTACGGGCGCGGCGCCCATCATCGCCAAGATCGCCAAGGACATGAAGATCCTCACGGTGGCTGTGGTGACGCTTCCGTTCACGTTCGAAGCGAAACGCAGAATGGACAACGCCGTTTCGGGCGTGGAGGAACTGAGAAAATCGGTGGACTCCATCATCATTATTCCCAATGATAAGATCCGCGAAGTGGTGCCCAAAGGGACGCCTTTCCCCGAAGCGTTGAAGGTGGCGGACGAAGTTCTCCGCCAGGGCATTCGCGGCATCGCGGAACTCATCGTCAATCCTTCGCTCATCAATCTCGACTTTGCGGACGTCAAGACGACCTTAAAGGCGCGCGGGCTCGCGCATATGGGCATCGGTGTGGCAAAGGGCGAAAAGAGGATCTCCGACGCCGTGCGCTGCGCCGTATGCAGTCCTCTTCTCAATACCACCATCGAAGGCGCGAGTTCGGTCATTCTCAACGTCGTCGGCGGCAAGGATCTCTCTTTGGACGAGGTCTGGATGGCGGCCGATCTCGTGAAGGGAGTCATCGATTTTTCCGCAAACGTCATTTTCGGCGCCTGTATCGACGAAAATATGTCGGACGAAGTGGAAGTCGTCATCATCGCCACGGGCTTCCCCGCAGGCGGACAGACGGTGACGGGGACGGAGGATCGTTCCGCGACGGCGAGGAAGGTTTCTTCGCTGTCCGAAAAGATCGACCGCGCCTATAATAACGGGATGGGCGGCGCCAATATGGCGGCGGGAGGAGTTTCTCCTCAGCCCGCTTCCGCGCAGCCTTTCTCCTATGCGACGAGCAGCGCTCCCCTCGGCGCGAACGCCCCTTACGCCTCGACGGCTCCTGCAAACGGTTACGGCGCACCCGCGGGATATAACCAAAACGGCTATGCGCAGGGCAATCCCTATGGACAGCAGCCCGCCGCGCCCGCTTCTTCTTACGGCAGTCCCGCGCCTTATGCCGATTATCCCGGCTATCGTCAGCCCGTTCAGCCCGATCCGAACGCGGGGTATCGCGCTCCCGTTTATGGCGAACAGCCGCAGCCCATGCCCGGAAACGGACGCAATTTTGAACCCGACGATCCCATTCCCGACGTTTCGCAGACGGCTGCGCAGGACGTCGACAGAAAACATCGTCCCAAGTTTGTGGACTATTTCATCAAGAAAAATTCCGATAATAAATAAAAGGAATGCGGCGGCGGTCTTTGGACCGCCGTCCTTTGTCTTATTGAAAAGCGCATAAATAACAGGAAGGATGCCGCCTTTTAAACTTAAACGTTTGCGGCGATTTCAAAGAGCTGACGCGAGAAAAAGCACCCGCAAGATTGCGGATGCTTTTCAAGGAAGAATAAATCAGATAGAAGTGTAAACAGAATAGGGGGGAATGTCGGGAGCAATTGCCTCCGACTTCCGTAGGACAAAATTTTGAACTTATAGAGGCGTATAAGGCTTTTTTGGGCGCGGCTCTCCGAAGCGCCTTTCGATATGCGTTCGGATCGGATAACTCCTTAAAAGATCATCCGAATCCTTTTGAATCCTTTGCAACGCGGAAAAAGCGGAAATTGCTCTTTTGAGAAAAAAGGTTATATGTCGAGTCTTTCATATTTTGAGGAAAGAAAAAAAGGCGGCGCTATGAATCGTCGTAAAAATTTTTTTGTGCGATTTATCGAAAAAGAGTTCCTAAGTTCCGTTTCGTCGCGGGAAACGCCGTTTGCATCCTAAGCGGGAGGATTTGCCCGCGCGAGGGGATTAAATCGACCGGGACAGAAAGACAAAGCGGGCGCTCCGCATTTTCGCAAAGTTTTCGGGCGGAAAAGGCAAGCGGATTTTTAATCGTTTAAAAGCCTTTCGCCTGAGATCTGACAACTGCCGCGAAGGGCGAGTGCCCGCCGTCCGCGGGAGAAAAGATCAGGTGGTCTAAGCCGTAGCCGCTTTCGCGGCTTCATAGGCTTTGAGGACGGCGTCTTTTATAAATTCGCGAGTCTGGGTATTGAGGGGATGCACGATGTCCTTATATTGCCCGTTCGGTGCTTTGCGCCCCGGCATCGCGATAAAGAGGGATTCCTCTCCCTCTAAAATCTTTATATCGTGAATCACAAAACATTCATCGATGGTCAGGGAAGCGACTGCTTTGAGCTTTCCTCCGGAATTGATCAGCCTGATTCTTATATCCGAAATATTCATATTATATGTCCCCATTATCGATATTTTTAATTATTTTATCATATATTGAGGTGGAATTCAAGTCTTTTTCAATAAATTTTTTTGCGCCAGCCATAATAATATGCAATAGTTGTCATAAAAATTCTTTATACTTCATATAGATACGGTATGCAATTGAGTAATTTCGACAACATTCGTAAGTTTTACTTTATCGGAATCGGCGGAATCAGCATGAGCGCTCTGGCGAAATATCTCCTCGCCTGCGGCTGTGAGGTTTCGGGCAGCGATATGGCGTCGGGGGAGCAGACGGAAGAGCTTATTTCCTCCGGCGTAAAAGTTCGTTTTAGTATCGACGCGGACAATGCGGATTTAAAAAGCGCCGAGGCGGTGATATATACCAGCGCCATTCCCGAAAATCACGCGGAATTAAAGGCGGCGCGGGAAAGCGGAAAACTTATTTTGAAGCGCGCGGAGCTTCTCAAACTCGTCTGCGGCGCGTTTTCTCATGTGACCGCCGTTGCGGGAAGCCACGGGAAAACCACTTGCACCGCGATGTGCGCGCATATTCTCAAAGAAACGAACGTGCTTTTTGCCGCTCATATCGGCGGCGAGGACAGCGAATTCGGAAATTTTTATATGAGCGGTCACGATTTCTTCGTCACGGAAGCGTGCGAGTATAAAAAAAATTTATTGGAAATAGAGGCGGACAATGCCGTCCTTTTGAATATAGACAGAGATCATATGGAATGCTATCGGGACATGGACGATCTGACGGATACTTTCCGCGCCTATTGCGGGAAGGCAAAGACGGCGTTTGTCTGCGCGGACGACGAGCGCTGCCGCGCCTGGACCGAATTTTCCACGTTCGGAATAGAAAATTCCTCCGCGGATTACCGCGCTCTCGATATCCGTCAATCGGGAGAAAAGTATTCCTTTACGGTATCGGAATACGGAAAGACGCTCTGCCGCGTACGATTGAACGCGGCGGGAAGATGCAACGTATACAACGCTTTGGCGGCGTTTGCCGCTATGCGGCGATACGGCTTCGACGAAAAGGAGATCTGCCGCGGATTGGAAACGTTCACCGCCGTAAAGAGGCGCTTTGAAAGCATCGGTTCCTATGCGGCGGCCTCGTTCATCTGCGACTACGCCCATCACCCGCGGGAAATAGCCGCCACCGTCGCGACGGCGGAAAAAATGTGCCGGGGCAAGTTATACGTGGTCTTTCAGCCGCATACCTATTCGCGGACGAAGCTCTTGATGGAGGATTTCGTCAAAGCGCTCAGACCCGTCGAAAATCTGATGGTCTATAAAACCTATCCCGCAAGGGAATATTTCGACGCGGAGGGGAGCGCGAAAACGCTGGCGCAGAACGTGGGAAACTGTCTGTATGCGGAGAGCATAAGGGAGCTGAAAACCTGGCTGAAAACCACCTTGCAGCCGGGCGACGTCGTGCTCTTTCTCGGCGCGGGCGACATCTATTACGCGGCGCAGTATCTCTTGAAGGAACTGAATAAATAGCGTTTGACACCTCCGACCCCGCAAGGCGTTCGGGGGTTGTTTTTTACTTAAACGATTTGACAGTACGCGGAAAATATGATATAATCGTATCATCGGGCGGAAGCAGTGCCTTTGGCGGCGGCGCGGAAAAAGCAGAGCCGACCGGAAAATGGCGGCAGGGGAGCGGAAAAAAGAAAAAAACTCTTTGCTTCCGCCGTTTTTTTGCGTCAATACTATTGATAAATGTGAAAAAAAATGTTATAATAAACGGGTATAAACGGGAGGTGAAGACCTTGAAAGAGAATAACGAAAAAGAAAAAACCGAAAAGGATAAGAAAAAGGAGTCGGGGATCATCACCCGCGAAAGCGTGGGCGCGGTAGGCGCCCTGTTTTCGGCGCTCGCATTTTTTATTCTGTGCACGCGGTCTTTGATTTTCGGCGGAATCGGCATTGCGGTCAATTCCTTCCTTCTCGGATTGTTCGGTTATCTCGCTTACCCGATTCTCGCCGCGGCGATCTATCTGTCCGTGACTTCCTTTATCGGCAAACGCTTTGTCCGCAACAGAAAAGCCGCCGCGATGATCGTTGCCGCTTTTGTCTGCGTGATTCTCATCGTGCATACGGCGCTCACATATTCCTGGAATCTGTCGGGATATATTTCCCGTTGTTTCAAAGAAGCCGCCGCAGGCAATCACGGCATCGACAGCTGTACGCCCGCGGGCTGGACAGGGGCGCTGCTCGTCTATCCTCTCGTAAAATTGACGACGAGGGTCGGCGCGTTAGTGATTTTATCCGTATTTTTCCTGCTGTTTGCCTATCTTGCCGTCTATTTTTGGGCGGGAAAGGTATTGCCGCGCAGAGCGGGAAAAAAGCAAAAGGCGGCGAACGTTCAGGCCGCCGCTCCGCAGCCGCAGAAAATCGAGCCGACCGTTCCCCCCGTTTCTCCGAATATGCCCTATGAGCCTTTGGGCGAAAGGAACGAAAGCCGCGCTCCTGCTCCCGTAGGCGCGGACGCCCGCTTTGTATCTTCCGCGGCTTCGGGACAGCCCGCCGCGTATCCTCCCTATGCCGATCCGTATCTCGCCGCCGCGCCCGCCGTAAGGCAGCGCCCGGGCGTAACGCTGCCCAATGCCGCCGCGGACTGGCGGCAAGCTCCCGCCGGGACGGTCCGGGAGCCGGAGAACGCGTTTTCGCCTTTCGGAACGCCGCCCCGCGCGGAAAGTGTCCATCGGGCGGATGCGAACGAAACGAGCTATCGGGAATATCAGCAAAGCAAAGAATTTCTCTTCGGCGGCACGCCTGCGGAAATTTACCGCAAAAATCTCATTTTCGACAGCAATGCCAATGTCAATAAGCGTCCTCCTGCGGATCCCAATCAGCCTACGGTATACGGCGGCTCGTTTGCCGATTCTTATTCGGCGGCTTACGCGGATTCCGTAAACGGAGGGGACGAACCTCCCCGTCCCGCGAAAATTCTCACGGATAATTCCCGCGGCAAGGATCTCTATAATCCGTATTCCCTGCACGACAGCGAAGGGGAGGTCGGGTTCGGCAACTCGAAGGGCGGCTATGAAACGCCGCAGCCCGAGCCTGTCCGGCCTTTCGTTCCCTTTGCCCCCGAGCCGGCTGCGCCGCCTCCCGTTTATCGTCCGGAAACGGAACAGACGCCGAGCGTGCGGCTTGACTCTTTAAACCTTTCCGAGAGCGAAAGCCCCCGCGTCGATCCCGTTCCTCCCGCGCCCGTTTACGGCGCGGACAAGCCCGCGGCGACGGATCCTTCCAACGGCGGACTTCGGGAAGGGCGTTCTCTTTTTGGCGGCGACCCCCCGGCTCCTTCCGAGGAAACTTCGGGAAGCCGTCCCAGCTTTTTGGACATTTTTTCCTCTTCCAATCCGAACGTTTACGGACAGAATACAAACGGCATCGGCGAGTCCGCGGACAGCCTGACTCCCCGCGGCGACGGATTCGATAGGGGACTTTCCGACCGCGGCTCCTCGCGCGGCTTGTTCGACGACGATTCCCTTTCTTCGAGCCGTCCGGAAGGCTTGGACACCGCGCGCACGACGGGCGCGGACAGGAGGGACAGACTTTCCCCGTTCGACGAAGACGGCAGGGGGAGGGAGGACGACGTATTCTCTTCCGACAAAAAAGGTATTTTCGATGAAGAAGAGGAAGATCCGTACAGCCTTCGCTCCGATTTTTCCGACCGCAACGATAGAATATCCCGCGAAAGCGAGGATTCTTCCGATTCTTTCCCTTCCTCTTCGAAGCGCTCCTCCCGTATGGAGTCGGGCAGAGAAACAGGGGGCGAGGGACGGGATATTTTCGGCGCGGACAGAAGGGGAAACGAGTCCGACGAGTCCGCTGCGGAAAAGCAGGCTTTTCAGCCGCAGTCCCGCCCGACCCCTCCGCCCAAGCCGCGCGTGCATAAGCCCTATCAACCCGCTCCGCTCGATTATTTCGACTGCAAGGACGTGGAGCCGGATTCCAATGCGGAGGAAGTGGAAAACACCAAACAGACGATTTTGGAAACGCTCGAAGCGTTTAAAGTCACCGATTCGACGATCGCTTCCGTGACGTACGGACCCACCGTGACGAGGTATAACGTCGTCATTCCGCGCAACATTTCGGCAAGGAAGGTCGTGGCACTCGATCAGGAGATCGCCATGAATCTTTACGCCAGCAAGGGCGTCAACATCTATCCCAATTTCGAGGACGGCGCGGTGAGCATCGAGGTGCCCAATAAAACGAGGCAGTTCGTACAGCTCGGCTGTATGCTGACGGGGGACGGATTCGTCAAATCCAAGCCTACGTCGCTCGTCTTTGCGATGGGCAAAGACGTCGGAAACCGCAAAGTGTACGGCGATATCTGCAAGATGACTCACCTTTTGGTCGCGGGCGCGTCGGGTTCGGGAAAGAGCGTTTTCCTCCGCAGTCTGATCATCAGCCTCATCGTCAAATATTCCCCGCAGGAGCTGCGCCTCATTCTCATCGATCCCAAAAAGACGGAATTCGTCATTTACGATCATCTGCCCCATCTGATGATCAACGAGATCATCACGGACATCAATAAGGTCATTCAAAGCCTCAACTGGGCGATCGGGGAGATGAATCGCCGTTACGGGCTGTTCGAGCAGATGAGCCGCTCGGGCACTTACGTCGTCAATATCGATGAATACAACGCGAATCTGCCCGCGGGGGAAGAGAAACTTGCGAAAATCGTCATTATTGTGGACGAGCTTGCCGATCTGATGCTGGCGGCGAAAAAGGAAGTCGAGGACAGAATACAGAATCTCACGCAGAAATCGCGCGCGGCGGGCATTCATCTCATCATCGCCACGCAGCGCCCTTCGGCGGATGTCATCACGGGCGTCATCAAGGGCAATCTGCCGACGAGAATCGCTTTTTCCGTAGCTTCGGACGTCGATTCGAGGGTTATCCTCGACGCGTCGGGCGCGCAGAAGCTCTTAGGCTTCGGCGATCTCCTCTATCTGATGGCGGGCATGAATACGCCCACCCGCGTGCAGGGCGCTTCCATTTCTTCGGAAGACGCGCAGAAAGTGGTCAATTTCATCAAGGCGAACAACGAGGCGGAATACGACGAAAGCGCCTCCGCGTTTATCAATAATACGAAGCCGCAGGGCGAGGAGTCGGAGGAGAGCGACGACGACAGCGTGGAGGAAGTGTATATAGACGCTCTGCGCTATATCATCCAAAGCGGCAGCGCCTCCATTTCCATGATTCAGAGGAAATGCTCGGTCGGATACAACAAAGCGGGAAAAATCATCGAGTGGATGGAGGATATGGGCTATATCTCCGCATTTGACGGCGCGAAGGCGAGAAAGGTCCTCATCACCAAAGAGGAATTCGAAGTCAAATACGGGCCGTTATAAGATCGTAGCCGCGTTTGGCTCTTTCGGAAAGAAGGCTCGAATGTGAAAACGATACGAAAAAAAATTTTTGGAAAATTTTTGAAATGCGGCGTGTGTATCTCCATCTTTTTATGATATAATGGAAACAGACGCATGAGGAAATGAAAAGGAATGCTGGAAAACAAAAAATTCGGAGTGATTTCGCTGGGCTGCGACAAAAATCGGGTGGACAGCGAGAAGCTCATCGGGCTGTTGAAGGAAAAAAACTGCGTTTTGACGGACGATTTATCGGCGGCGCAGATCGTCGTCATCAACACCTGCGCCTTTTTGGAATCCGCGCGGAGGGAATCTATCGATACCGTTCTCGAATGCGCGGGTTATAAAAAGAGCGGAAATGTGGAAAAAATAGTAGTGACGGGTTGTTTGCCTCAAAAATTTATCGGCGAATTGTTCGATCCCTTGACGGAAGCCGACGTGTTTTTAGGCATCCGCGACTACGAAAAGATTTTCGAGGCTTTGGAAAAATCCTACGCGCACGGCGAACGGGAAAATTACGTGGGCAAGGGGAACGATTCCTTTCGTTTGAACCGGGTCCTCACCACGCAGCCGCATTATGCCTATCTCAAAATCGCGGACGGGTGCTACAACCATTGTACGTATTGTCTGATCCCGAAAATCCGCGGCAAATACGTTTCCTATCCCATGGAAGAGCTGTTAAAGGAGGCGGAGGAACTCGGCGACGTTTCCGAGCTGATCGTAGTGGCGCAGGACACCACGCGCTACGGGGAGGATCTCTACGGAAAAAATCGGTTTGCGGAACTTCTCCATAAGCTCTCGGAATTGGAAAACGTGAGCAGGATACGCCTTCTGTATTGCTATCCCGACGTGATCGGCGACGAATTGATAGAGGAGATCGCAGGCAACGAAAAAATACTCAAATACATCGACATTCCGCTCCAACATTCGGAAAACAGGATTCTGAAACTGATGAACAGGAAAGGCAGCAGGGAAAATTATCTTGCGCTTTTGAAAAAGCTCAGGGCGAGGATTCCCGAAATCGCCGTGCGTTCCACGTTCATCACGGGATTTCCCACGGAAACGGAGGAGGAATTCGAGAGGATGAAAGCGTTTTTGCGGGAAGCGAAATTCGTCAACTGCGGTTTTTTCGCGTATTCCCGGGAGCCTGACACCGCCGCCGCGAGGATGTCGCCGCAGGTGCATCCTTCCACAAAGCGCCGCCGCGAACGGCAGCTTTACGAGGTGCAGCGGGAAATTTCCTCGGAGTTTCTCTCTTCGTTTATAGGCCGGGAGGTAGAGGTTCTCTGCGACGGAATCGACTACGATAAAAACTGTTTTGTGGGAAGGGCGTATTTCAGCGCTCCCGACATAGACGGAAAAGTATACTTCCGCGCCCGCGAAGCGACGCAGGGAGAAACCTATCAAGTGAAAATCGACAGCGCCGACAGCTATGATCTGTACGGTGTGACGGAGGACTATAATTTATGAATTTGCCGAATAAAATTTCCGTTGCGAGAATTTGTATGATTCCCGTATTCGTGCTCTTTTTCTTTCTCGACGCAGTGCCGTATAACTATTTGATCTCCGCCGTCATTTTCGCGCTGGCAGCGCTCACCGATCTCTTGGACGGCCATATCGCGCGTTCGCAGAATCTCGTCACCAATCTCGGTAAATTCCTCGATCCCATCGCGGATAAGGTGCTGGTGGCAACGGCGTTCATTCTCATGCTCACTTCGGAAACCATTTTTCCCCTGTTTGGACAGTGGGTATATATCGTAGCCGCGATCTGCATCTGCGTCATTTTGGCAAGAGAGCTGATCATCAGCGCTTTCCGCCAGATTGCCGCCGCCTCGGGCGTGGTGCTGGCGGCGGAAAAGCTCGGAAAATATAAGACCTTTTTTCAGGACAGCTGCATATTTTTTCTGCTTCTCTCCGCGGATTTTACGGGGACGGCGGGCAAGGTCATCAATGTCGTCGGACTCGCGCTGTTTGCCGTTGCGTCGATTCTCACCGTCTGGTCGGGCGTATCTTACGTAACGAAGAATAAAGCGGTGCTGTCGGATACGGAACACTGATTTTTCAGGGATTGTTTTCGTTTGCGAAAATATCGTTTAAATCGTCGCTTTGGGCGCGGATCGATTTTTAAGTGATGCGCGAAAACGCGGAAACGGAGGGGCGCTTTTTCGCCCTCCGTCGGGAAATAAAGGAAAAGAACGTATATAACGGAGGAAAAAGGCTTTGCTTACGAAAAATGTTTGTATCGTATTGAGAAATATAAAAAACAGCCTTTCTTCTCTCGATTATCTCTCCGTCACGGACGCCTTTCTTTCGGGAGGATACTGCTTTCAGGAAATTCGGCTGCTTTCCTACGAGGAGCGGACTGCTTTTACGGATGCCGTCGCCTCGCTGAAAAAGACGGCGGACAATTTGGCCGTCGTCGCGGACAGGACGATATTGTTTCAGGTCAGGGAATGGCTTTCGGAACTTTTCGACGGCGAATTCGTACAGGGTACGCTTTCGGGCGCGGGCGCGTTTCGCGAAGACGGGTTTTCCCTGTTTCTCCTCGCGGCGGAGTCGGGCGAATCGGGAACGGAATACGTGAAAAACGTCTGTATTCCCTTTTTGACGCGCAAATACGGAACGCGGTTTGACCGCATGACCCTTCGCGCCGTCGGCGCGGGCGAAACGACGGTAAAACGTCTTTTGGGCGAGGCGGCGCGTATGAGCGGGGACAAGTTGGCGTATAATTATATAAGGAAGTATGACGAGGACGTCGTCGAAATCGTCTATGACTCGTCTGTGCCGAAAATGCTGACGGACGACGTTTTACGACTTTTGACCGAAGGATTAGGCGACGCGATTTACGCGCTCGACGATACGCCGCTCGAAAAACGGCTCGTGCAGCTTTTAAAACTGCGCGGCAGAAAGATCTGCGTGGCGGAATCCTTCACGGGCGGCGGCGTTTCTCGGCGCATCGTATCCGTGCCCGGCGCCAGCGAGGTGTACTTCGAAGGACTGAACACGTACGACGAACGTTCCAAAATTAAGCGGCTGGGCGTATCGGAATATACGCTGAAAACGGTCGGAGCCGTTTCGGATGAAACGGCGTACGAAATGGCGACGGGACTCATCGCCGCGGGCGACTGCGACATTTCCATAGCGACGACGGGGCTTGCGGGACCCAAATCGGACAGGACGGAGCTTCCCGTGGGGCTTTGCTATATCGCCGTCGGGCTTAAAGAAAAGGTATACGTTTATCGTTACCGATTCGAGGGTACGAGAGAGGAAATCACCGAAACGGCCATCAACTACGCGTTGTTTCTGGCGTATCGGCAATTGAAAAATATATAGTTCGTAAAAAAGACAGGAGTTAATTTCAGATAATGGCAAACGACAAAACAAACAACGAAAAACTCGGCAAAGACAAGACCAACGGCGAAAAGATGAAGGCGCTGGACGCCGTTTTGCTGCAAATCGAAAAGCAGTACGGAAAAGGCTCTATCATGCGTCTGGGCGACGCGGCGGGACACACGGAGATAGAAGTGATCCCCACCGGCTGTTTAACTCTCGATTTGGCGCTCGGCATCGGCGGTATGCCCCGCGGCAGAATCATCGAAATCTACGGTCCCGAATCCTCGGGTAAGACGACGGTCGCGCTCCACGCCATCGCGCAGACGCAAAAACTCGGCGGCGTGGCGGCGTTCATCGACGCGGAGCACGCGCTGGATCCCGTATACGCGAAAAAATTGGGCGTCAATCTGGACGATCTGTACGTGTCACAGCCCGACACGGGCGAACAGGCGCTCGACATCACGGACGCGCTTGTAAGAAGTTCCGCCGTGGATATGATCGTCATCGACTCGGTGGCGGCTCTTACGCCCAAAGCGGAAATCGAGGGGGATATGGGCGACAGTCACGTAGGGTTGCAGGCGAGGCTGATGTCCCAGGCTCTCCGCAAACTCACGGCCATCGTCAATAAATCCCACACCTGCGTCATCTTCATCAACCAGCTCCGCGAAAAGGTGGGCGTCATGTTCGGAAACCCCGAAACGACCCCCGGCGGCAAAGCTCTTAAATTCTACGCCAGCGTCCGTATCGACGTGAGAAGAATGGACGCGCTGAAAGACGGCGACGGCATCATGGGCAACCGCACCAAGGCGAAGATCGTCAAAAACAAACTCGCGCCTCCCTTCAAGCAGGCAGAATTCGACATCGTATTCGGCGAGGGCATTTCTCAGGAAGGCTGTGTCATCGATATGGGCGTACAGTACGACGTAGTCGAAAAGAGCGGCGCCTGGTTCAGCTATAACGGCAACAAAGTGGCGCAGGGCAGGGAAAAAATGCGCCAGTATCTCAAAGACAATCCCGAGGTGGAAAAGGAGATCGAGGGAAAAATCCGCGACGCCGCCAAGGGCAACAAAAACGGCGAGGAAACGCCCGCGGAAGAAGGCGCTTCGGAAACAAAGGAATAAATTTGAAGCGGAACGGCGCTGCCCATACTATGCGGCGGCGCCGACGTTTCTTTTTGTGAAAAAAAGAGAAAAGGAAGAAGATGAAATACGGTTTTGTAAAAGTAGCGGCCGCGAGTCCTCAGCTCAAAGTCGCGGACGTCAAATTCAATACTCTGAAAATCGAGGAGGAGATCGCGCGGCAGACGAAAGCGGGTACGGAAATA
The DNA here is from genome assembly GCA_905209085.1 of uncultured Eubacteriales bacterium. Classification (GTDB taxonomy): domain Bacteria; phylum Bacillota; class Clostridia; order Christensenellales; family Borkfalkiaceae; genus Scatosoma. The sequence goes on along the minus strand of CAJLRM010000005.1, from coordinate 123,581 downwards.
CTCGTCTTTCCCGAACTCTCTTTGTGCGGGTACACCTGCGGCGATCTGTTTTTGCAGCCTCTTTTGATCGAAAGCTGTCGGGCGGCGTTAAAAGAAATCACCGATTTTACCAAGGGGATTTCCATGCTCGTCTTCGTGGGGCTTCCCGTCAAAAACGCGGGAAAGCTCTACAACTGCGCGGCGGCGGTCTGCGACGGCAAAGTGCTGGGAATCGTTCCGAAAACGCATATCCCCAATTATTCGGAATTTTATGAACTCCGCCATTTTGCGTCCGCTCCGATGGAAAATTCCCGTGTCTGCCTTTGGGACGAGGATTCAGCGGAAACGACGGGAGCGTATGCGGCGTTCGGGACCGCTCTGCTCTTTACGGACAAAAAAAGACCCGAGATAAAAGTCGCCTGCGAGATCTGCGAGGATCTTTGGGTAGGCGATCCTCCTTCCACCCGACACGCCGCCGCGGGCGCAACGATCGTCGTCAATTTGTCCGCTTCCGACGAAACGATAGGAAAAGCCGATTACAGGCGACTGCTCGTAAAATCCCAGTCGGGTAAAAATATCTGCGCTTACGTGTATGCGGATGCGGGCGTGGGAGAATCTACCACGGATATGGTGTTTTCCGGGCACAATCTGATTGCCGAAAACGGTTCGATAGCCGCGGAGAGCAAACCCTTTGCGGGCGCTGCGGCGTCGGCGGAGATAGACGTTTCCTTCCTCGCGGCGGAGCGCCAAAAAATAAATACTTATCAATCGAGAGAAAACGACGGGCTTTACGCGACGATCGGGGCAAACTTCTGCGGGGAGGGGGAATTGTCTTTGCGAAAAGTATCCCGCACCCCGTTTGTTCCCGAGGAGAGCGCCCTGCTGGGCGAACGCGCGGAACTCATTTTATCCTTGCAGGCGCACGCGCTGGCAAAGCGTCTGACGCATACGAACGCAAAGACGGCGGTCATCGGCATTTCGGGCGGTCTGGATTCCTCGCTGGCCCTCCTCGTCACGGCGCGCGCGTTCGATCTCGCCGGCAAGGAGAGAAAGAACATTGTCGCCGTTACGATGCCCGGTTTCGGCACGACGGGGAAAACGTACCGGAATTCCTTGAAACTTATCGATTGCGTCGGCGCAAGCGGGCACAGAATCGATATTTCCAAGAGCGTCTTACAGCATTTCGAAGACATCGGTCACGCCCGGGACGATCTCGACGTGACTTATGAAAACGCGCAGGCGCGTATGCGGACCCTGATACTCATGGATCTCGCAAATAAAACGGGCGGGCTCGTCATCGGAACGGGGGATCTGAGCGAACTTGCGCTCGGCTGGTGTACGTACAACGGGGACCATATGTCCATGTATGCAGTCAACTCGTCCGTGCCCAAAACGCTTGTAAAACACCTCGTGCGCTACGAAGGGAACAAGACGGGCGGAGAAACGCGAGCCGTTCTGGAAGAAATTTTGAATACGGAGATCTCTCCCGAGCTTCTTCCTCCCGATAAAGAGGGGAAAATAGTTCAGAAGACGGAGGACATCGTAGGTCCTTACGAATTGCACGATTTCTATTTATATCACGCAATTCGCTGCGGCGAAACGCCGAAAAAGGTATATTATCTCGCAAATTACGCGTTTGCGGGAAAATATGACAAAGTTGTTCTTTTGAAATGGCTGAAAAATTTTTACCGACGTTTTTTCTCCCAGCAGTTCAAGCGTTCCTGTATCCCGGACGGCGTGAAGATCGGCTCCGTGACGCTTTCTCCCCGCGCGGATTGGCGGATGCCTTCGGACGCCTCCGCGGCGCTGTGGCTGGCGGAACTGGAATCGCTGGACTGAAAACGGAAAAGGCGCTCGGTTTTTGAAAAAGAGCGAAAGCTCCGGAACGGATACCCGGAAAATTGCTCGAAAAAGGAAAGAACGGGCATTCGTTTGATAAAAAGAACAAAAGAATGTGGAATAAATCGAAGCTGCGGAGCCGTAATAAAACGGTTCCGCATTTTTGATGCGCCGAAAGGCATAAATTATTTCACAAAGGGCGTAACAATTTCACCCCAAACAATTGACTTTTATGCAAATTTATTGTAAAATAAGAACAGATGGAAAAATAGAGGGACGCAGATGAAAAAAATGCGCTTACTTTATTTGTTCTGTCGGCAAATTTCATTCAATTTTAAACACAGGAGGCACAACAATGAACGGCGTAAGTTTGAGCGTCCTGTTTCTCTCCGTAAACACGGGTGTATTTATCGGCACCTTAGCGGCAGCGGTGGTGGTTTTCGCCGCGCTGGGGGCTTTTGTAGGTTATACGATCTATAAGAAGAATACGGAAAAGAAAGTCGGCGAAGCGGGCGAACGCGTCCGCAAAATCATCGGCGACGCAGAGGCGGAGGCTGGTCAGATCAGGGCGGAGGCGCAGGCGGAAAGCCGGCGTGCCTTGAAAGAGGCGCTTCTCGAAGCGAAGGAACAGGATTTAAAATTAAGAAACGAATTTGAACGCGAAACCAAAGAAAAGAAAGCCGAAATCCAGAAGATGGAGCAGCGCATTACTCAAAAAGAGGACGCGCTGGACAAGAAATCGGAAGCTCTGGAACAGCAGAAGAGCAACCTCTTAAAGCAAGAGGAAGACATCAAGGTTTTGCAGGAAAAGATCAGCTCCCAGCACGAACTGATGGTACAGGAACTCGAAAAAGTCGCGCAGCTCACCCGCGAAGAGGCGAAAAGGCTGCTCACCGAGGAGATTCTCGATTCCACCCGTCACGACGTGGCGATTCAGGTCCGCAACATGGAGCAGCAGGCGAAGGACGAAGCGGACATCAACGCCAAAAAGATCATCGCGCTCGCCATTCAGAAATGCGCCGCGGATCAGGCGTCGGAAATCACCGTTTCCGTCGTGCCGCTGCCTAACGACGACATGAAAGCGCGCATCATCGGCCGCGAGGGCAGAAATATCCGCGCTCTCGAAAACGCGACGGGCATCGAGCTAATCATCGACGATACGCCCGAAGTGGTCATTCTTTCGGGTTTCGATCCCGTCAGAAGAGAGATTGCGAAGCTGTCTTTGGAAAGATTGATCGCCGACGGCAGAATCCATCCCGCGAGAATCGAGGAAACTGTGGAAAAGGTCGCCAAAGAGATCGATTCCCAGATCAAGGAAGCGGGCGAGGCCGCCGTATTCGAACAGGGAATTTTCGGGCTTCATCCCGAACTTGTCAAACTCATCGGCCGCTTGAAATTCCGTACCAGCTACGGTCAGAATGTCTATAAGCATTCCATGGAAGTAGCCACGCTCGCCGGACAGATGGCTGCGGAATTGGGACTCGACGTCAATTTTGCCAAGCGCGCGGGGCTTTTGCACGATATCGGCAAGGCGGTGGATCAGGAACAGGAAGGAACGCACATTCAGATCGGTGCCGATCTTGCGAAAAAGTATAAGGAAAACGCCAATATCGTCAACGCCATCATGGCGCACCACGGCGACGTGGAACCCAAGACGATCGAGGCGGTGCTCATTCAGGCGGCGGACGCAATCTCGGGCGCTCGTCCCGGCGCAAGGCGGGAAACGGGGACAAACTATGTGAAGCGGCTCGAAAAATTAGAGGAGATCGCTTCGAGCTTTACGGGAGTGGACAAGAGCTATGCCATCCAGGCGGGCAGAGAAATCCGCGTCATCGTCAAACCGGAGCAGGTGGACGACGCGCAGGCGCTCTTCCTCGCCAAAGATATTGCGAAAAAGATTGAAACGGAACTCGAATACCCGGGACAGATCAAGGTAAACGTGATCCGTGAATTCAGAAGTGTGGAATATGCCAAATAAGTACGGGTTCCAAAACGAGAACGAGTAAAAGTTTTCCCTTTCCGGGAATGCCGCAGAACGGTTTTTTCGGAAAGGGGATTTTGCGTTTAAAGAGGCTTAAAGCGCTTTATTTGCACAAAATAGAAAAGAGAGGAGAATATTGTCGTATGATCATCAGTCAAGGCGAGTATCTGCACTTACAGGGAAAAAGCGTGTCCTATATCCTTCGCATCCATAAGGAAGGGTATCTTCTGCATCATTATTACGGAAAAAAGATCCATGCCAACGAGTACGTCACCGTTCCCGCGCCGCACCGTTCCTTTTACGCCTACGCGCCCGACCGCGTCTTTCTCGAAGGCGAAAAGCAGGAGTATCCCACTTTCGGCTATGTCGATTTAAAGCTGCCCGCTATGGAAGCCTCCGTCGCAGGAAAGACGGCGGTGTTTTCGTTCAAATATAAAAAACATGAAATTTGCGACGGAAAACCGGCTTTGAAAGGTCTGCCTTCCTCGAAGGCGAACGGCGGCGCGTGCCAGACTCTCACCGTCACCCTTGCGGACGAAGCGTACGGCGTCGAAGCGGAGCTTTCCTATACTGTTTTCGACGACAGCGACGTCATCGCGCGCAGCGCGAGAATCGTCAATGCGGGAAAAAACGCGCTGACGCTTCATAAGGCGTTTTCCTGCTCTTTGGATATAGAGGGAAAGTCCGCGGCGAAGACGGAGATGATTTCTTTGCGCGGCGCGTGGGCAAAGGAACGGAATCTTCAAAGAAAGCCGCTCTTTCAAGGCATTTCCGAAATCGGCAGCACGACGGGGGAAAGCAGTCACTACCTCAATCCGTTCATCGCGCTCTGCGATAAGGATACGACGAACGAGAAAGGGGACTCGCTGGGCGTGATGCTCGTATACAGCGGCAATCATCGCTTTCAGGTAAACGTGGACGCCTATGACAATATCCGGGTGATGTGCGGCATTCACGACAGCGGTTTCGAATGGACGCTTCCGGCGGGAGAATCCTTCCAGACGCCCGAATGTCTGCTGTGCTTCTCTGCGCAGGGAATCGACGGCATGAGCCGCGGCTATCACGATTTTTTCAATGCCCATATTCTGCCTCGGCGCTTTATGCAGGCGCCGCGTCCCGTACTCGTCAACAGCTGGGAAAGCACATATTTCAATTTTGACGAGGCGAAGATCCTGGAAATCGCCGGACACGCGAAGGAAGCGGGCGTCGAATTGTTCGTCCTCGACGACGGCTGGTTCGGAAAACGCAACGACGACACGACTTCGCTCGGAGATTGGCATCCCAATTTGGAGAAACTTCCCGACGGCGTAAAGGGACTCGCGGAGAAGGTCAATCGGCTCGGGCTGAAATTCGGTATCTGGGTAGAGCCTGAAATGATCAGTCCCGTCAGCGAGCTGGCGAAAAAGAAGCCGGGATTTGCCGTCGCCTGCCCCGGGCGCAAAACTTCGCTTTCCCGCAATCAACAGGTGCTGGATCTGACGAACCCCGAAGTGATCGCCTTTATCAAAAATTTTCTCGACGAACTGCTCTCTTCGGGAAATATATCCTATATCAAGTGGGATATGAATCGTCCGCTCAATGAAGTGACGGAGCCTGCGTTCGTGCATAAATATTATCTCGGACTTTACGACGTGCTTCGCTATATCACGGAAAAATATCCCGACGTACTCTTTGAAGGCTGTTCGGGTGGCGGCGGGCGTTTCGATGCGGGAATGCTCTGCTACCATCCGCAAATCTGGGCAAGCGACGATTCGGACGCCATCGAAAGGCTGCGCATACAGGAAGGAACGGCAATCTGCTATCCCCTGAGCACCATCGGCTCCCACGTCACCATGTGTCCCAATCATCAGGTGGGGCGAACGACTCCTTTTTCCACCCGTGCAAACGTCGCCACTTTCGGCACTTTCGGGTACGAACTCAACGTCGCTCTTTTGTCCAGGGAGGAAAAGGCGGAAGTAAAGGCGCAGATAGAACGTTACCACCGTTTGGAATCTCTAATTCGGGAAGGGGATTTTGCGGTGCTTTCGTCCGCCTTTGGCGAGGGCAACGTAACGGCTTGGCAGGTGACTTCCAAGGATAAGAAAAAAGCGGCGGTGCTGCTGGTGCGCACTTTGGCGGAGGCAAACGCCCCGTGGACGATCGTTCGCCTGCGAGATTTAAAAGAGGATGCGCTCTATACCGATCTGCGAAACGGAAATAGATATTACGGGGACGAATTGATGTATAAAGGATTCTTTCCGAGTCTGCCCGATTCCGATTTCGCTTCGCTGCTCATTGAGTTCGAAATAAAATAAAGAAATATAAAAAAACCGCTTTCCCCGATAGGGGAGGGCGGTTTTCGATAAGAATAAAATGGTTCTTTTTGAAGCCCTTTTAAGGGGGAAAAAGGTTTTTTCTTTTGAGCAGTTGAAGGGGGTTGGAATTAAAAAAACGGGAAGAAAGGCCGAATTTTTTTTATAAAAAGAAGAAGTGGGAAGTCTGGAAAATGACAGAAAAATTTTTTATGGAAAATTTCACAAAATACCCTTTTTCGACTTGACAACGGCGAGATTTTTAACTATAATAGCGTAGTAACTTAAAACGTCGTGCGTATTGTCGATACAACTGAATTTGCTGCTATGGCTCAGTAGGTAGAGCACGTCCTTGGTAAGGACGAGGTCACCGGTTCAAATCCGGTTAGCAGCTCCAAAGAAAACCACCAGATATGGTGGTTTTTTATTATATAGATACTAGATATGGGGTTTTATCAAAAACTAAGAAAAAATGGAAAAGTGCTATTGCAGACGAATTGCAGACGATTTTGAGTAAAAAATACGGCGATTAGTAATGTTGACCTCCTCCCTAATCGCCGTCGTTCTAATTCTGCCCAAAACGCCCTAAAAAATGCCCTAATTGCAGACGTTCCTTTTTTCTTATAGGTAGGGCACCTCCCTTTTTAGTCCATCTGCAAATTTTCTCATCCCTAAACTGTTATAATAATTTGACATTTCAAATACTATATGCTAAAATAGAATTGTTGGGAATGAAGTTCTCCCCAAGAGATTAAACTCTTAAACCGCTTTCAAAAGCTGATGACTTCTGCGATATTATCGCGGGACATCGGCTTTTTTGTTTGTCCCGAAAGGAGAACTGTTATGGATTTTTTAACTTCTTTGGCAGTAATTTGTCTGTGCGCCTTGTGGCTCGGCTCGGTCTGCGCTAAAATAAAATTGCCGCCGCTTTTGGGGATGTTGATCATCGGCATCGTGTTGGGACCATATGTACTTGACCTGATTGCGCCTTCAATACTTGCAATATCCCCCGACTTGCGGCAGCTTGCTCTTATCATCATCCTTACGCGGGCGGGGCTTAATTTAAATCTGAAAGATTTGAAAAAGAACGGCCTCTCGGCAATTTTGCTGTGCTTTGTCCCTGCCTCCGTAGAGATATGCGCCTATATCCTTTTCGGAACGTTGCTATTATACTTAAACATTATCGACGCGGCGGTGTTGGGGTGCGTAATGGCAGCGGTATCGCCCGCTGTGGTCGTGCCTCGTATGCTGAAACTCAAAGAAAACGGATACGGAACGAACAAGGGCATTCCCGATATGATTATGGCGGGGGCATCGGCGGACGACGTGTTCGTCATCGTTCTTTTTACTGCGTTTACGGCTATGGCGAGCGGCGGCACTTTCTCTTTCAATATCGTGTGGCAAATACCCGTATCCATTGCGCTCGGAATTGGCGTAGGCGTTGGCGTAGGAGTTTTCTTTGTTCTGTTTATTAAAAAAGTTCATATCCGCGACAGCATAAAAGTAATACTAATTTTAAGTTTGGCATTTCTGTTCATAGCTCTCGAAAACGCTATTGAAACGGTGCCGTATTCGGGTTTGCTCTCTGTAATCGCATTCGGAGCGGTGGTATTTGCAAAGCATACAGTTTGTGCGGAAAGGTTATCGCAAAAATTTTCCAAATTGTGGATATTAGCGGAGATATTGCTGTTTGTCCTTGTCGGTGCGGAAGTCAACATCTCCTATGCGTTGCAAAACGCGGGGATGATTATTTGCGTGATCTTACTTGCGTTGCTTTTCCGAATGGCGGGCGTTTATCTTTGCGTAATCAAATCCAAATTGCTTCAAAAAGAGCGATTGTTTTGTATGATCGCCTATACGCCCAAAGCGACGGTGCAAGCGGCAATAGGCGCTGTTCCTCTTGCCATGGGGTTTGCCTGCGGACAGACGATTTTAACGGCGGCTGTGCTCGCCATTTTGATAACCGCTCCGCTCGGGGCTTTCCTGACTGACCTGACTTATAAAAAACTACTTTCCCAATAGCTATTTCTTACGTTGACGGATAATGAAATATCAATAATTTAGTAAGAAACTATACCACTCCAATATATAAGGACTGAGAGCCTATCTTTTTCGGGGGGATTTTGCCTTGTTTGCGGAAAATTTTACAAAACTTTTTTCGCATTTTATACGGTTTTTAGAAAAGCCCCTCGTAATATAGCCATAAGGAACACAAAAAATCGTACCCTTATAAAGGCAGGAGGATGTTTCCCGGTTTTAGTTTTCGTCGGGTTTCTGCTTTTGGAAAGCCAAAAGAGTGTCTATCTAACTCTGCCTAAAACATTCTAAAACGGTACATTTGCAGACGATTGGCATTCAAAAAAGTCTGCAAATAGCTTTTTCTTGTGACTTAAACGAAAAAAGGCCGTCAAAAACACAACATACTGTGCTTTTAGCGATCCTTTTGTATATAGGGCAGTTCCTTAGCAAAAAGTAGGAACTATCCTTGATAAGGACGAGGTCATCAGTTCAAATCCGGTTAGCAGCTCCAAAATATATAAGGTTTTGCAAGAATATTCGCAAAGCCTTATTTTTTATCATTATTGCGAAGAAATAAAATTCGAATATGGATAAAAAAGTATAAAAGCACTGAACATTTATAAAAAGCCCGCGGGGAATCATTCGGATTCTTCGGCGTGCTTTTTTATTCGGTCAGTCCAAAAAGCCGAGTCCGTTGTTCTTATTTTTCCGTGTAGAGCGCAGACCATATTTTAAAGGAAAAATCTAACAGGGAATAGGATCTCTGACACCATGGGGACGACACATATTTTTAGCGATCTGAGAAAGAATAAATTTCCAAAAAACGATTTCAACAAGTTTCATATAACTAAAAACACTTTTTTTACAATTTTTCTAATCGTTATTGACCGTTGAAATTTTCTATGTTACAATATTTATAGCAATTTATAAACAAGAAAGGGAGGAGAAATAAACATGAAGAGGAAAAACGGATTTTTAAAAAAGTTTTTCAGCTTTACCCTGCTTTTCGCTCTCATCGTATGCTTTTCCGTCGGCTGTGCCGGCGGAAACGAATCGTCGAGCGGAAGCGAACCATCGAGCGGAAGTCAGACTTCCGATTCGGATCAATCTTCTAACGGCAGCCAGTCTTCCGACAGCAGTCAGTCCGGCGGAAGCGAGGCTCAGGAGCGTCGCTTTTCCGTGCAGGCGAAAGTTACGGACGCATTCCAAAACCCGTTGAATAACGTCGCGGTTAATGTAAACGGAAACAGCGCCGCCGTATCGGGACAGGACGGAAGTTTTCGTATAACGGATCTCGAACTTGACGAAACGAACGTTTTGGAACTGAGTTTGGACGGATTTCAAACGTATTCCGTGGACCTGAGCAAATACGACAACAAAAAGGATCAGGAAACGGATCTCGGAAGCATTATCCTCCTGAGAAATTACGCGGTGGTTTCCTCCCTTGAAAACAAGACTTGGCAGGAATACGAGGCGTTTTCTCTTTCGGTCACGAGGGATGCGAATGCCTTGCTGTTAAAAGCGGAATCTCCCAACGGCGTATTCGAAGAAGAAGGGCGGGGAAGCAAACTCGAACTTTATCTTTCCGCAAACAAGGTCGCGGCGGATCGCGACGAAAACGTCTGTAAGATAACTTTGGACGGAACGGGCGAGTTCACGAAGAGTAATTACGGGAATAAAAATATTTCTTCCCACACGGTGACTCATGCCGTCAAAAAGACGGCGGACGGCGGCACGGAGATAGATTTTGCCGTTCCCTTCGCTATGCTGAACTGCAATGCGGACGCCATCGTGGGCGTCGCGATGAGAATGTACTCGGACAAAGAGGATGAAAGCGCGGAAATGATGGCATTGGACGGCGCGAAAACGATCGACGTGAGAACGCCTGCCGAGTATATCCGCACAGACAAAGTCAATCTTTGCTTTGCCTGCGCCCAAAACGTCTATCCCGACGACATAAAAGATCCCGTGGACCGCGAAGCTTTGACGGAGGGCTACCGCCTGCATATCAGCATTCCCGAGTTGAATCGCAAGGGGGAGATTGCGGACGATATCTACGTGAAGTCGGAAACAGAGAGCGACGGATTCCTCATCTCCATGATAGGATTTAATGAATTTACCGAGAGCGAGTACATAAAGCTGGTCGTGCATACGTCCGCGGTAAACGGAACGGGCTGGAAGATTCAAGCGAGCGACGTTTCCTTCCTGGTCGGCCGTACAAAAGCGGCTTACCGCACGGGTCTGACGGCGTTTTGGGATTACGTCAATTTTAACGCCTCCACCGAAACCCGCGCGGCAAACGCGCCCGTTTACACGGAATACGAAGGCTATTTTACCTTGCAGTTCAAGGTGGCGTTTGCGGAGATTCCCGATTATTCGGCGGATAAAAACGTATCTCTCTTCGCAATGGAATTTGAAAACGGAGATATTTACGACGGCGTCAACTATCTTAACGGAATGCTCATCGACGGGCTTTCCAGCGGAGATCCCGCGGATCAAAGTTCCTATCTGCCGATTCAGGGTTTTGAAGAGGAAATTCCCGACGCGGAGTTGATTAAGGATTACGACATCGAGTTCTCCATCGGAGCGGATCACATTTATGCCCGCGTCGAAAGAAACGCCACTTCGCTGACGCTGAATATGCTCTCGTTCCACACGTTTGACGACAGCGACTTCGTAAGAATGATCGTCCATACCGACCCTGTCGACAATGCGGGATGGGCGCTTTCGAAATCCGACGTCAGCTTCACGATCTATAAAGGCGCCGCGTACTATCAGACGGGAAAGATCGGTTTCTTCGAAAATTCCGAAAATCAATTCCATGGAACGGATAAGACGATCCACGCGCCCGTGTATACGGAGAACGACGGGTATTGGCAGCTTTCGATTGAAATCGAATATATCGAGATCGGGTTTGACGTCGGCGCGGAAACGGAAATGACGGCGCTGTTGATGGAATACACTCCCGCCCTTGCAAACAACGGCTTCAAGCAGAACGGAACCGTTAAGGGCGATATGGCGGATCAGAAAAATTACTTTGTAATTTAAGGAGGAAAAACATGAAAAAGGCATTAAAAATTTTGGCTTTTCCCTTGTGTTGTTCCCTCGCGCTGAGCGGTATTGCGGGCGGCGGATTCCTCCGTACGGATCGGAAGGCTCTCGCGGAAACGACCGCGCAAAACGCGCAGGAACTTATCGACGGCGCTAAGAACGGAGATACGGTAAAACTCGAAAGCGGCTCTTCGTCGGCGTTGACCGTAGCCGCCGCGCAGGACATCACGCTGGATTTAAACGGCAATACGCTCGCCGCGACCTTGACGAATAACGGCAAACTGAAAATCGTCGATTCCCTCGGTACGGGCAAGATCTCCCTTTCGGATAATTCCGCTTCGGATACCACGGTGGCGGCAATCCTCAATAAGGGCGAGCTGGAAGTGGACGGAATTTCCATCGAAATGACGGGCAGCGGCGCTGGGTCGATCATGCACGGAATTTCCAACGCCGCAACGGGAACGCTCTCCGTTCTCGACGCGGACATTCGCGTCGAGTCCACCGGCACAAAGTGGGGATTCGGAATTCAGAATCTCGGCACGATCTCTTGCGTCGCAGGCGGGAATATCGGCGCCTATATTACGAATACGGGTTCGGGAAGCAATACGCTCGCCATCAATAATACGGGCACCATCGAAAATATCTCGGGCGGGGAGTTATACGCGGAAACGCTCGGTACGGGATACGCTTCCGCGATCCGAAACAATAAAGGCGGCGTCATCAAAAATATTTCGGGCGGTACGCTGACCGGCGAAAACGGCGGCAGCGGCAAGAGAGAAAACAACGTAAGTTGCGCAACGGCAATCCGCAACGAAGGCGGCAGAATCGAGCTGGTTTCCGGCGGCACGCTGTACGCGAACGTATATAATCCCGCCGGTACGGCAAAGGCGTTCGGGATTTACAATACTTCCGCCGGCACGATAGACGAGATTTCGGGCGGAAGGATTACGGGCAATTCCACAGCCGCAGAGTGGTCGTTCGGCGTTTGGAACGAAGGCACGATCGGAACGATCTCCGGCGGAGAACTCATTTCCACGATCGATCACGCTAAAAACGCGCCCAATGCCATCGCGCTCGCCGCGGACGGTCCCGTAAATTCCATTACGGGCGGCACCTTCTACGCCGCGTCTACGACGCCCACCGGCGGCACTTTCGGATTGAGAACAAGGGGCGCGGGCAGAATCGCCTCCATTACGGGCGGCGCTTACTATATCGGCAAGAAAAACGACAACCATTATTTATATACCGAAAATAACGGAAATACGCTCGGCGAAAGCTATTCTCTTAATGCGGCTTCCGCAAAAACGGGCTATCGTTACGTCCTGCCCGAGGGCGGCAAGTATACGGAAGAATACGACGCGGCCGATTCGCTGATTCAGACGGGCAGAACTTACGACGCAGGCAAAACGCTCCTTAAAGAATATAATCTGATCGGTACGGAACGCAGCGTCGCGCGCATCGGGGAGCAGGAATATTCTTCGATCGCTGCGGCTATTGCGGCAGCCGAAGACGGCAGCGTAATCGAGCTTATTAAAAATGTTTCCGAAAACTTTGAGATTCCCGCGGAGAAGACGCTCACGCTCGACTTGAACGGGCAGGAATTGCAGGGCTCCCTCGTCAACCGCGGCACGGCGACGCTTACCGATTCCAAAGGCACGGGCAAACTTTACGCTTCCGTAAAAGAAGCGGGGGTTAAACCTCTCATCGACAATTACGGGACGCTGATTTATGAAAACGTCGCCGCGAGAATAGACGGGCAAAGCGACGCCACGGAAGCGCACGGCATCTACAATCGTTCGGGCGGGAGTCTGACGATGAACGGAGGAAAGCTCCGCGCGGTATCGTTCGGAACGAAATGGGGGCACGGCATTGTCAACGCGGGGACGATCGAGGTCATCGACGGCGGCTCGATCGAATCCATTTCCCTCAGCGAAAGCACCGCTTCGAATATCGTGGGAATTTCCAATATCAAAGGCGGCAAAATAAAAGCCATCAACGGCGGCGCGATTTACGCGCAGAGCAACGGAAATAACGGTTTAGCGATCGCGCTCCGAAATCAGGGAGGCGCGGAGGTAGCGGCGATCAACGGCGGCAGTTTGAAAGCCGTCGCGGGCAGCGCGCCGAAGGAAGCCGGAATCAAAGCGTTCGGCATTTATAACGAATCGGGCGCGATAGAAGAAATTAACGGCGGCAGCGTGGAAGCGGTCACTTACGCTTCGCAATGGGCGTTTGCCATTTCGAATAATGCCAATTCGAGAATCGGAAAAATCTCCGGCGGGAAGTTTACGGCGGACGGAATCCATCAATTTAACGCGCCGAATATGATCGCGCTTGCCAACGAAGGCGCGGTGGACGAAATTTCCGGCGGATATTTTACGGCGTTTTCCCAGACCAAAGAAGGCGGCACGTTCGCGATCAGAAACAGGGGAACCATCGCTTCTCTTTGCGGCGGCATTTACGAAATCGGCAAAACGGAATGCGAGTATATCCGCACCGAAAACGGCACGACGACCTACCTTGAAGGCTATTCTTTAAAATCTGTAGGCGGGGACGTGAAATACGTGGCGGCGGAAAACGACGTCATCGTCGAACAGCTCGATTGTTCGGATTCGTTTATCGGCGTCAACGTATACCGCGACGGAAAACTTACCTATCATTACGACGAGTACGCGCGCCGCGGCTATATCCTGAGCGGTTTTGAAACGGCGGGGGAAAACGCGGAAGCGATAGAGGAAGAAGACTTTGCGGCGCTCGATCGCTCGACGACTGTTTATGGCAGGTTTGAGGACGCGCCCGGCTATTATTTCCTCGGCTCTTCCGTCACCTACGGCCATACGAATAACGGCTCCTCGTTTGTCAATGAAATTGTCAACTCGCTCAACTGTATCTGCGTGAAGGAAGCGATCAGCGGCACGACGCTCGCCAACGAAAGTTCGAATTCCTACGTCAGCCGTATGCTCAAAAACTTCGATAAAAACGCGAAGATCGATCATCTCATCGTTCAGCTTTCCACCAACGACGTCACGCAGAATAAGAGAGTGGGCAAAATAGCTTCCAATAAAAACATGGAGGATTTCGACACGACGACGGTGCTCGGGGCGATCGAATTCATCATCGCATACGCGCAGAAAACCTGGGGCTGCGAAGTGACTTTCTACACCAATCCCGACTTCAATAACGCCGCGTATGAGTCTTTGATCGACGACCTCTATGAGATTCAGAAAAAGTGGGGGATCGGCGTCATCGATTTTTACAACTATAAGGACATGGACGCTTTGGACGCGGCGACGCTCGCTTCCTATATGAGCGACGCCATTCACCCCAACGCCATGGGCTATCGTTGGATGGGAGAGGTTTTCAGCGCCTATCTCAAAAAGTTTATGTAAATTGTAAGGATAGGTCAAAATAAAACTCCATGAATGCTTTGACGAGGCTTTGCGGCGCTATTCGCAAAGCCTCGTTTCCGTGCGGCGTACCGCGCGCCGGCGAAGGCGCGGTACGCCCGAAAGGCAAAAGAGCTTTACGGGAGGAAAAGCGGGGCGCGCAATAGCGGGAGGGAATCTGAAAAATCGGCGTTTAAAAATCATTTTTCCGCTTTTTCGAAATTCATAGAAACGCTCGCGAAAATAGCGGAGAAAGACGGCTTATTTTCTTTTTGACGTGGGTTGACTTTTGACCTGATCTCTGTTATAATATAACCGAACGCAGAATTTATAAGAGGATCCCTTTTGAAGATATTAAGCGCTTTGAAACGGAGTTTTCTTATTTTCGTATAGATTCGGGGAGGAAGACGATGGATAAGCCGAGAAAACGGACAGCCGAGATTTTGAGCGCGTGCCTGACGATAGCCGTCTGTTTTTCGGGCTGTTCGGTAAGCCGAAATCTCGTGTTTGACGCCGTCGAAGAAAAAAAAGAGCAGATAGAGCTGGACTTTTTCGGATTCAAGTACGAAAATTTGAACGTCATGGCGATCGAGGACGCCCTTCACGGATTCATGGACAAGTATCCCGACGTCACGATTGCCTACGAAGGGATAAAAGGATCCTCTTATTACGATGTGCTGGAAAAGAGAATGTCCACGGGCAACGGGGACGATATTTTCATGGTGGATCACGCGCGGGCGCAGGAATTGAGCGCGCAGGGAAAACTTCTTCCGCTCGACGATATTTCCACGCTGGGACAATTCAGCGATTTGGCGAAGAGTCAGATGACGACGGGAGAAAATATCACCTATCTTCCCACTTCCATCTCCGCTTTCGGATTGTACTGCAATCTTTCTCTGCTCGAAAAATACGGGCGGCAAGTCCCGACGAATTTTGCGGAGTTTCGTTCGGTATGCGATTTTTTCGTATCGCAGGGCATCGTGCCCGTCATTGCAAACAACGACATTTCCTTAAAGACCGTCGCCATTTCAAAGGGAATGTATCCCGTCTATCAGGGGGAGGACCCGACGCGGCAATTGCAGCGTTTTAACAGCGGCGAGGCGGATTTCGGCGAGGCTCTGCGCCCGGGCTTCGAGCTCGTTCAGGAAATGATAGACAAGGGATATATAGATTGCGAGGAAGCGCTGAATACCTTAAAGACGCAGGACGATCTGACGCTTTTTGCGCAGGGAACCCGCCCTTTTATGCTGACGGGGGTATGGGCGGCGCCGCGTTTGAGGGAGCTGAATTCTTCTTTGGATTTTTCCGTGGTCCCTTATCCTATCCTCGAAGACGGGAGCGTGCTGGTCATCAATCTGGATACCCGGATAAGCGTCAATGCGGACAGTCCGCATAAGAAGGAAGCAAAGGCGTTCGTCGAATATCTCACGCAGAAGGACGTCATGTGGGAATTTGTAAACAGTCAGAGTTCTTTCAGTCCCTTGAAGGAAACCCGTCTGGCGGAAGATAAAGCGATCCAGAGCATCGGTCCGTATATAAATAACGGGCGCAGCGTTTTAGGCTCGGACGATATCCTGCAATTTCCCGTATGGGATATGACGAAAGCGTGCGTAAACGTCATGCTGAAAGGAGGGGACGCCGCCGACGCGACGGCGTCTTTAAAAGAACAATTGAACGCTTGGAGGGAAAATACGTTATGAACGGGAAGCCTCGTCCTTTTACTCTTTTAATAGCGTTGCTTTCCTCGCTACTGATCGTCTGTGTGGGGGGATACTATGTTTTCAGCGTCCGCTCGTCGCTTTGGATAAAGTCGGTGACGGAGATCCTGGAAGTGACGACGCAGGGACGCCATGCGCTGGATACGTATCTCGAAAAAGATAAAGAAACTTTGCATATTTTGGCGACGGAGCTGTCGATCACCGATTCGGACGACGCCTCCTCCATCGAGAAAAAAATGGGACTGCCCTACGACGAAGAAACGAGCTATGTGTGCGTCGTCTTTTCCCTTGCCAGGGTCTATACGAATTTTACGGAAACGGGAACTTCCCTCGGAGAGGACGATCTAAAATTGTTCCAATCGTTGGAGGGAAACGGAGTCAGAGAGCCTTTTCTGGACGGATACACGGGAGTGCGTAAACTCGGCGTTTACGAGCGTTTTCACTTTGCCGACGGCGCGGAAGGGATCGTCCAGAAGACTCAGACGCTAAAAAGCATTTCCAAACGTTTTTCCCTTTCCTTTTTCGACGACAGCGGCTTTTCTTACGTCGTCAATCGGGCGGGCGACGTCTTGGTGCGCTCGATGCACCGCAACAGCAACCGCACCTTCCAAAACCTTTTCGACATCATCGATCTTCAAGGAAACGACGCCGAAGCGGTGGATTCGCTCCGAAATTCTCTGGCAAACGGGGACAGGGGCGTCGCGGAGTTTCGTTACAGCGGGGAAGAATATGTGTTTTGTTACGTGCCCTTGGAGGACGCGGAAGGTTGGTATGTCCTCTCCATCATTCCCAATGCGGTCATTATGAAACAGGTCAACGATATCGTCAGCCGCACGTTATGGCTTTGCGCCGTTATTCTCGTATGCCTTGTGATCGTGGGACTCAGTTTTTATTATCAGCTGAAAAAACACCATAAGGAAACGGAACAATTGGCGTATTACGACACGTTGACAGGCTTATTCCGATATGAGAAATTTCGTATAGAGGGAGAGAAGATACTCAAACGGGAGCCGTCGTTGACGATCCTTTATATGGACGTCGTCGGCTTTAAACTGATCAACGATCTGGAAGGTTACGAATACGGGGATGAAGTGCTCAATCTCATTGCGGAGGGATTAAAGAAAAACGCCAAGGAGGGGGATATTTCCTGCCGCGTTGCCGGCGACGATTTCGTTATGCTGACAACTTGTTCGGATAAAGAGGCGATCGAGAAACTCTGCTGGGACATTTTCTTATCCTGCAAGGAAAAGACGGGAAACGGCAGACCTTTGCGGCTTCGGATAGGGATTTGCCGCAGCGAAGACGCTGGGGACGTCAGCGGTATCAGCGGACTGATCGACAGGGCGCGGATGGCGCAGCGCAATATTCCCGATACGAGCGAGAAGAATATTTGTTTCTACACCCGGGAGATGCGCTCGCAGCTTTTGAAGACTGCGGAAATAGAAAAGGAAATGGACCGTGCGCTCGCCGAAGGGGAGTTTGTCCATTATATTCAGCCGAAATACAGTCCCGACGGAAGCCGCGTTTTGGGGGGTGAGGCGCTGGTGCGCTGGCAGAAAAAAGACGGCAGCGTCGTAAGCCCGGGTGAATTCATCCCGCTCTTTGAAAAAAACGGTTTCATCAAAAAGCTGGACGAATATATTTTCCGATGTGTCTGTAAAGAGATGAAACTCCGTTTGGACGCGGGATTGCCCGTCGTGCCGATTTCGGTGAACGTTTCGAGAGCCAATCTCTTCCGTGAAAATTTTGCGGCGGAATATACTCGGATCAAGGAGGAAAACGGCATTCCCGATCATCTTTTGGAACTTGAACTGACGGAAAGTCTGATGCTGGAAAATACCGAAGACATCTTTTCCATTCTCGGCGATCTGAGAAAAAAGGGATTTTGTTGTTCCATCGACGACTTCGGCTCGGGGTATTCCTCTCTGAACGCCCTCAAAGATCTTCCCGCAGACGTTCTCAAATTAGACCGCAAGTTTTTGGAAGAAAGCGAGGATGTGGGCAAGAACGAAACGATCATCCGCTTTGTCATCGAGATGGCGAAAAAACTGTCCATGGTCACGGTCGCCGAGGGCGTGGAAACGCAGGAACAGCTTACTTTTCTTCGGGAAACGGGCTGTGACATGATCCAAGGCTTCATCTTTTCCAAACCGCTTCCGTCCGAAAAATTTTACGCGGTCCTTTCCCGATAGAGGTCGCGAACGCGAGCGGACTTGTAAAAAGTTTATCGATTCCATATCCCCCCTGCGATGACAGCGGGGGATATTTATCTGCCGCGGAGTTGGCGCCGAAGCGGAAAAACGTTTGACAGAAAGGACGGGAAGTGATAAAATTTTATACGAACGTTCCCGCCCGGGAATCTTCTTCGAAAAACGGAGATTTCCGGGGGGAACAAATAATAAAAATGAGGCGGACGGCCGCCGAAAAGAGGTCTTTTGATGATAAAAGCGGAAGAATATAAAGAATTTATAATTTCTTCGTTAAAAGAAATTATGGCGGTGGACAGCCCGACGGGATTTTCCGGCGCCGTCAATCGAAAATTGGAAGAGATGCTCAAAGAAATGGGCTATCGTGCGCAAGTCACCAATAAGCGGCTCGTCAAGGTGTCCGTGGCGGGCAGAAGTCACGATAAGAAAATCGCCGTTTCCGCGCACGTGGATACGCTCGGCGCAATGGTAAGGAGCGTTTCCGCCGACGGGAAAATCCGTTTTACCCGTTTGGGCGGTCCCATTCTTCCCACGTTCGACGGGGAGTATTGCCGCGTTTATGCCGAGGGCGGAAAAATTTATACGGGTACTTTTCTCTGTGATTCCTGCTCCTGTCACGTCTATAAGGACGCGGGAACGCTGGAACGCAACGAAAATACCATGTACGTCCGTCTGGACGAGGAAGTGTCTTCCGCCGAAGAGGTAAGCGCACTGGGGATCCGCACGGGCAGCGTGATAGCGCTCGATCCCAAAACGACGGTGACGGAGAGCGGATTTATAAAATCCCGTTTTCTGGACGACAAAGCGGGCAGCGTGTGTCTTTTGACGGCGCTCCAAGCGATGAAAAAAGAGTCCGCAACGCCGGAATACGACACGGATTTCTATTTTACGAACTACGAGGAAGTGGGGCACGGAGCGGCGACGGTCGGCGGCGACGCGGACGAGCTTCTCGCCGTCGATATGGGCTGCGTGGGCGCGGACCTCGCCTGCAAGGAAACGCAGGTTTCCGTTTGCGTCAAGGACGGGCACGGACCTTACGACTACGAAATGGTGGAGCGCCTTCTCTCGCTCGCCAAAGCGAATCAAATCGATTTTGCCGCCGACGTATATCCCTATTACGGCTCGGACGTCGGCGCGGCGTGGGACGCGGGCGCGGACGTGAAAGGAGGCCTGATCGGCCCCGGCGTCCACGCTTCCCACGGCATGGAACGCACGCACTTGAAGGGGGTTTGCGCCACGATTTCCCTGCTTTGCGCCTATCTCGGTCTGTAAGGGATGCCGACAGACATACGTCTTGAAACACTGCGCCGCTTTTTAAACGAATTTTGCGACAGGAGGTCGCTGCCATCATCATGAAAAAGCACGTATACGTCGCCGCGGGACTCATATTCGAAGGCGGAAAACTGTTCGCGGCAAAACGAGGGGAAAGTCCCTATCCTTATATCGCGCATAAATACGAATTTCCCGGCGGAAAAATCGAGGCGGGAGAAGCGGAAAAGGACACCGTGAAGCGGGAGCTCAAAGAGGAACTCAATCTGGACGTAAAGGTGGGAGGACTGTTCGCCAAAACGACGTTCGAATACCCCGACTTCGTCATCACGCTCTCCGTTTACGAGTGCGAAATGCTTTCCTCCTTCGTCTTAAAGGAGCACGAAAGCTATCGCTGGATGCCGCCCGCGGAATTGAAGGCCGAGGAATGGGCGCCTGCGGACGCGGATATGGTGGAATCCATCAAGCGGGTCTTCGGAGAATAATTCATGGAGAATATCATTTTGATAGGAATGCCCGCCTCGGGCAAGAGCACGGTGGGCGTCCTGCTCGCCAAAGCGGTCGGGTACGGCTTCATCGACAGCGATCTGGTCATACAGTCGCGGGAGGGCAGGCTTTTGAGCCGCATCATAGAGGACGAGGGCCTGGAAGCTTTTCTCCGCATCGAAGAAAAAATAAACGCGGAGCTTTGCGCGGACAGGTGCGTGATCGCTACGGGCGGCAGTGTCGTGTACGGCGAAAAGGCGATGGAACATTTCAAAGAAATGGGAAAAATCGTCTATCTGAAACTCTCTTATGAAGAACTTGCGGGGCGGCTGTCCGACCTCAAAGGCAGAGGCGTCGCCATCAAAGAGGGATTTACGCTCAAAGATCTTTACGACGAGCGAGTTCCCCTCTACGAAAAATACGCGGACGTTACGGTGGATCTGGACGGCACGGACATCGCGGGCGCGCTGCGCCGCGCCGGGGAGGCGCTGAAAGGATGAACGGGGAAAACAAAAAGATCGCCGTATACGGCGCGGGAGCGATGGGGACGGTCTTGGGCGCGCTTCTCTCCGGGAGCCGCGGCGGGAACACAGTGGATCTCGTCAGCCGTAACCGCGCGCATATCGAAGCCATGAAAAAAACGGGAGCGCATATCGTCTGCAAGGCGGACTCCCGGGAGTTTACGACAAAGGTAAACGCCCTTTTTCCCGAAGAGATGACGGGAAAATACGACGTCGTTTTTCTGATGACGAAGCAAAAAGAGAACGGAGAAATCGCGGAATTTCTCAAAGGGCGTTTGGCGGAAAACGGCGTCGTCTGCACCTCGCAGAACGGGCTTCCCGAAGAGAGCCTTGCACGGGTGCTCGGCGAGGAAAAGGTGTACGGAGCCGTCTGCGCCTGGGGCGCCACGTTCGTGGGCGGGGGGACGGCGGAGCTCACTTCGCAAAGGTCGGCGATGACGATGCAGATCGGAGGCTGCGCCTCCAAAGCGGATAGGGCGGACGCCGTTCGGGAAATTTTGAGTCGGTGCGGCATTTCCGTTTCCGTCACGGAAAACCTTTCGGGCGTCCGTTGGAGCAAGCTG
The DNA here is from genome assembly GCA_905209085.1 of uncultured Eubacteriales bacterium. GTDB lineage: Bacteria > Bacillota > Clostridia > Christensenellales > Borkfalkiaceae > Scatosoma. The sequence continues at coordinate 102,274 of CAJLRM010000005.1, read as the reverse complement.
GCGATAAACGCGGCTTTTTCGGGGCTTTCCGTGCTGACGGGGCTGACGTTCGGGGAGATTGCGCGCCGGCGCGGGACGCGCAGATTTGCGTTGGAAATTTTGCGGGAATGTTTTTCAGTCGCTTCCGCTTCGGGCGTCACGCTCGAAAAAATGCAGGGACACGATATGGAAAAGCTCCTGGGGCAAAAGGGATTTTTCGGAACGCAAAAAGCGCTGTTCGTCCTGCCGATCGCCATGCGCAAACATAAAAATCTCGTTTCGGGGATGCTGAAAGACATAGAAAAGGGCAGAAAGTGCGAAATCGATTATATAACCGGCGCTGTCTGCCGTCAGGGAGATAAATTCGGCGTCGAAACGCCCCTTTGCGACAGGGTGACGGAGATCGCGCACGGTATCGAAAACGGACTTTACGAAATCTCCTACAAAAACATCGAGTTTTTTTGATAAGCGTTTAAAAATCCTGTTTGTAGGTTATATTTCAAGAAAACGCAGAGGAAGTACTTTCGATGAATATTTTTTTACATTATATTCTGCCGCCCCTCGTCGGAGCGGCGATCGGATACATCACCAATTGGATAGCGGTAAAAATGCTTTTTCGCCCCCTTTATCCGAAATATCTCGGCAAGTGGCGGCTTCCCTTTACGCCCGGCATCATTCCGCGCCGAAAAGACGCGCTCGCAAAGGCGATCGGCAAGGCGGTCGGAGAGGAGCTGTTGACGAAAGAGGACATTCAAAAGGCTTTTTGCGGCGAAGAGAAGCGCGCCGCCGCCGTCACGAAGCTGACGGACGGCGTAATGTCCGCCGCGGAGAAAACTATCCGCGCTTTGGCGGAAAGCGCGGTTTCGCCGCAAACGTTCGAGGAAAAGAAAGCCGATCTCGCGGAGAACGTTTCCGAAAAAGTCGCTCTCGCGCTTCCCGAAATGCACATCGGGGACACGATTGCCGAAGTCGCGGGAAACGCTGTGCTGGAAAAAATAAAATCTTCTCCGCTCGGAATGTTTGTGGGCGAGGGCACCGTCCGTTCCGTCGCGCAGTCGATGGCGGGGCGGATAGACGAATATCTCGCTCTGCACGGCAAGGAAAAATTGCTGCCCGCCGTCAAAAAAGAAATAGATTCCCTGGCGGAAGCGCCGATAGAAAACCTGCTTCAAGGAGTGGGGCTGGGGCGGGAAAGCGTGGAAAAGGCGATTGGAACGCTGTACGATAAAGCGCTCCTGCCCGCGATAGGCGAAGCGGCGGCGTCCTTCGATATTCCCTCGGAAGTAGAAAAAAAGATCGGGATGATGGACGTAAAGGAACTCGAAAAACTCTGTCTTTCCGTCATGAAAAAGGAACTCAACGCCATCACCTGGCTGGGCGGACTGATCGGGCTGATTCTCGGCGTCGTCAATATTTTCCTGTAATCGGTTGACAACGAAAGAAAGGCGTGCTAAAATAAAGTGAAATTGACAAACGGAAGGTAAATTATGGATTTGAATAAGCTTGCGGAGGCGCTCGTCCCCGACGAAAACGTAAAACCGCTCGAATATTACGAAAAGCTCTATCCCGAGCGGGATCTCCCCAAGGGGGCGGAAGTCACCCGCCTCGCGCCCAGTCCCACGGGGTTTATGCATTTGGGCAATCTTTACGTCGCCATCGCCAACGAACGCGTCGCGCATCAGAGCGGCGGCGTGTTTTATCTTCGGATAGAGGACACGGACGAAAAGCGCAAAGTAGAGGGCGCGGTGGAGGTCATTCATTCCTCTTTGAAATATTTTGGAATCACTTTCGACGAGGGCGCGGATCTTACGGGCGATTACGGTCCCTATTATCAGCGTCAGAGAGCGGAGATCTATCACGCTTACGCGAGGGATCTCATTCGTCGCGGACTCGCTTATCCCTGCTTCTGTACGGAAGAGGAACTCGAAAAGACGCGGGAACATCAGACGGAAAATAAATTGCTGCCCGGTTATTACGGGGAGTTTGCAAAATGCAGGAATCTTGCGGAAAAGGAAATTTACAATAACCTCGCCGCGGGCAAGCCTTACGTCATCCGCTTAAAGTCGCAGGGGGACGTCAATATCAAACGCGCGTTTCGCGACGCCGTAAAAGGGGAGATCACCGTCACCGAAAACAATCAGGACGTGGTCATTTTAAAATCGGACGGCATTCCCACCTATCACTTCGCGCACGCCGTCGACGATCATTTTATGCGCACGACGCTGGTGATTCGCGGCGAGGAATGGCTTTCCTCCCTGCCTATCCATATCGAGCTTTTCAAGGCGCTCGGCTTCCGTCTGCCCAAATACGGGCATAACTGTTCCATTCAGAAGATGGACGGGGAAACCCGCCGCAAGCTTTCCAAGCGCAAGGATCCGGAAGCTTCTCTCACGTTCTATCGGGAACAGGGCTATCATCCGCTCGCCGTAAAGACGTACATGATGACGCTTCTCAATTCCAATTTCGAGGAGTGGATGCTGAAATTTCCCGACAAACCGTTGGACGAATTCCGATATTCCATCGGCAAGATGGGAAAAAGCGGCGCTCTGTTCGATATTTTGAAGCTCAACGACGTGGCGAAATCCGTGATGTCGGGGCTTTCGGAAAACGAGATGTACGAATTCCTCAAAAGCTGGGCGGACGAATACGGCACGGAAACCGAAAAAGGATTTTTTGCGGATGAAGAATATGTACTGAAAGTGCTCGCGCTCTGTATGGGCGTCGGCGGCAAAAAGCGCCGCAAGGATTTTGTTTTTGCCAAACAGGCGGTCGGGATGATCTCTTACTTCTTCGATTCCGCCTTTGCGCCGAAGTATGCTTACCGTTTCGATTCCGCGCTCGTCAAATGCGTTTTAAAGGACTTTAAGGGGGTGTACGACGCGGCGGACGATTCCGCCGCATGGTTTGCCAGGGTAAAGGAAATCGCCTCGCAAAACGAATTTGCGGCGGACATGAAGGCGTATAAAGAAAACCCGTCCGCTTTTAAAGGCAACGTTTCGGACGTCGCGGAAATGCTACGCGTCGCGGTCACGGGGCTCGCGAATACGCCCGATCTTTGGACGATTATGCAAATCCTCGGCGGCGAACGGGTCGCAAAGCGTTTGGACTCGGCAATACAAGCTCTGTAAATCGGAAGTTTTTTTCAGAAATAGTAAATCCCGGCGCGTAAAATTTACGCGGCGGGATTTTTCAAAGTTCCTATGTTTAAACAGACGAAAAAGGGCTATGCGTTTTCGGCGTTTAAGAGATCTTTCATCTCGTATTTTCCCGCGGGCTTTCCCGAAAGGAATTTGGCGGCGCGGACGGCGCCCGCGGCGAATACCCGTTTGCTCCTCGCGCTGTGGGAAATGGTGATGATCTCGTCTTCTCCCGCAAACATCACCTCGTGTTCCCCGACGATCGTGCCGCCGCGCACGGCGTGAATGCCAATTTCCGATTTTTCCCTGGCGCCGACCATGCCGCTTCTGCCTTCCACGTAGCGCTTTTGCCCCTCGAAAACCCGATTGACGGTATCCGCCAGCATGAGTGCCGTTCCCGATGGCGCGTCTTTTTTCAGATTGTGATGCCGTTCGACGATTTCCACGTCGAACGCGTCGCCGAGCACCTCCGCCGCCGCTTTGCAAAGCGCCTGCATCAGATTGACGCCGAGGGAAAGATTGGCGGTTTTAAAAATCGCGACGGACGCGGAATACTCGTCGATGAGTTTTATATCCTCCGCCGTAAAGCCCGTGGAGGCAAGCACGATACCGATATGTTTCCGCTTTGCGAATTCGAGGCGTTCTTTAAGGTTTTGCGGGGACGAAAAATCGATCATCACGTCGACGGCCTCGGCAACGTCGGAAAAGTTTTCGTATACGGGAATCCCGATCTCTCTGGGAAATAAATCGACGCCGCAGACGGCTTTCGCCTCTTTATCGCCTTGAAGAAGGGAAAGGACGTTGCCGCCCATCTTGCCGCACGCGCCCAAAATAAGCACATTCGTCATGCGTTCACCTCCAAACCGTAAGCGAGCATCGCGGCGCGGAGCTTTTCTTTGTTCGCGGCTTCTATTTCGGTGAGGGGAGCGCGGGGCACGCCCGCTTTAAGCCCCATCAGATCCATCGCGGCCTTGGCGGGAATGGGATTCACCTCGATAAAACACGTCTGCGTCAAGGGGAGAATTTTATCGTTCAGGGCATACGCTTCTTCCGTTTTTCCCGCTTTTATCGCCGTATACATTCGCTTGACGTCTGCGGGAACGAGATTGGAAACTACGGAGATCACGCCGTCGCCGCCCACGGCGAGAATGGGCAGATTGAGCGCGTCTTCGCCCGAATAGAGGTCGCATTTTCCGCGGAGGAGCCGCAGCGTTTCCATGGTCTGCGCCATATTGCCGCCCGCGTCCTTGATGCCCGCCATATTGGGGATTTCCGCAAGCCTCTCCATCGTCGCGGGCAGGATATTGACGCCCGTGCGGGAGGGAACGTTGTAGGCGATGACGGGGATATTCACCGCGTTGCAGATACTTTCGTAGTAGGCGACGAGTCCGTTCTGCGTGCATTTGTTGTAGTAGGGCGTAACGGCGAGAAGTCCGTCCGCGCCGATCTTTTCCGCCTTTTTCGCGGCTTTTTCGGCGTGCGCCGTACAATTGCTGCCGCAGCCGAACACCAACTTGACTCTGCCTTTCGCCTTTTTCACGGAAAATTCCATGACGGAAGTTTTTTCTTCCTCCGTCATCGTCGCCGGCTCGCCCGTCGTGCCCAGAATTACGAGCATATCCGTGCCGCCGGAAATCTGCCTTTCTATCATTTCCCCGAAAGCGTTGAAATTAATTCCGCCGTCCGCCCCGAAGGGGGTGATCATCGCGGTGGCGGTACCGCTCAAAAATCCTTTCATAGTATTACTATATTCTCCGAATCGCTGTTTACGATAGCTTTTTGGTCTTGCCTGAAAAAATTGTTCAGTCGAAATATCCCTTTGCGGCAAGCAGTTCTGCGAGAAGCACCGCGCCTCCCGCGGCGCCGCGCAGGGTATTGTGGGAAAGTCCCACGAATTTATAGTCGAACACGCCGTCCTCGCGCAGCCTTCCCGCGCAGACGCTCATGCCGTGTCCTTCCATGCGGTCCGTCTTTGTCTGCGGTCTGTTGTCCTCGGTAAAATAGCGGATAAACTCGCGGGGCGCGGAGGGAAGGGCGAGCTTCTGAGGCTCTCCGCAATAGGTTGCCCAAGCGTCGAGTATCTCCTGCCTTTCGGGTTTGATTTCAAAGGAAACGAACACCGCCGCCATGTGTCCGTCCGAAACGGGCACGCGAAGACACTGCGCCGTGATCTGCGGCCCGGAGGCGGAAAGTATTTTTCCTCCCTCGACGCGTCCCCAGATTTTTAAGGGTTCCCTTTCGCTCTTTTCTTCCTCGCCGCCGATATAGGGGATGACGTTGTCGACGATTTCCGGCATCGTGGCAAACGTCTTTCCCGCGCCCGAGATCGCCTGATAGGTACACACCGCCGCATTTTTGATTCCGAATTTTTTGAGGGGATGCAGGAGGGGCACGTAGGATTGCAGGGAACAATTGGATTTTACGGCGATGAAGCCCCGTTTGGTTCCCAGCCGTTTTCTCTGCGCGGGAATGACGTCGAGATGTTCCGCGTTGATCTCGGGGATCACCATGGGCACGTCCGGCGTAAAGCGGTTGGCGGAATTATTGGATACGACGGGGATTTCGCGTTTCGCATAAGTTTCTTCGAGGCGCCTTGTCTGCTCTTTATCCATATTGACGGCGCAGAAGACGAAGTCCACGCGCTTTGCGATTTCGTCTATGTCCTTTTCCGCGTCGAAAACGGTGAGGGAGGCGAATGCGGCGGGAACGGGCCGTTCAAACGCCCATTTTCCGCCGACGGCTTCCCGATACGTCTTTCCCGCGGAGCGCCCCGAAGCCGCCAGCGCGGTGACGCGAAACCAGGGATGGCTTTCGAGAATAAGGAGAAAACGCTGTCCTACCATGCCGGTGGCGCCGATGATGCCTACGTTGTACTGTTTCATAGTATACTCCTTTGACCGACGGCGTTTTGTCGCACGGCGGAATTTTTATCGTTAAAAGTTATGTCTGAACAAAAAAGAGGAAAAGCGGCGGGGGGAAGGGGAAGTTATCATGGAAATAGCGGAAGCCGTCGGGCGGGGCGGCGAGTTCCCGGGAGCTTTTCTACGCCTCCGTCAAAGGAAAAATGCCTGAAAAAGGCGCTTCGGTGGAAAAATTCTGTCCGCTTGGATTTTTCCCGAAGGGAAAGGAGGCAGGCTCTTTTGCGCAAAAGAAACGAAAAGAGAGCGCATTTCGCCGCAAGACGTTCAGGCAGGGTAAAGAAAAAAGACGGCATACCGCCGTCTTGCGCTTTAAGGGACTCCCCGAAAGAGGAGGTCGGTAAATAGCGCTTCACGGACGGTGACAGTCACACGGGTCTTCTCCCGTATGCCCAGCGCGGGGGGAAGGCGCCGCGCTTCGGCGGAGATACCCTTTCCGTCCGCCTCGCGCCTCGACAAAACCTTCCCGTTTTGTCTTCGCGGCGGGTACTCATGTTCGTCCGCTCCTCTATTTAACGAGTCTATTTTATCATACGCGGCTGCAAAAGTCAAAGATTTTTGGCGACTTGAAAATTTTATTTAAATTTTTTCCGTATTTTCCTTGAAATAATCATAAATTTGTAGTAGAATAGAAAGCGTAGGTTTTCTTATAAAGGGGATTCTGCGTTTCGGCGCGGATTCCCGATAAAATTTTTTGGAGTTTTCACACATGGCACAAGAAAAGAAAGGGCTGATTGCCCGTATGCTCGAAGGCAAGGAAAAGAGCGAGGAATACGCGAGAAGTACTTTGCCCACCAACCGCTGGCAGCTTTTTTGGGATATCTTCAAAGGCAACTTCGGTAAAATTTTCAAAGTCAATCTTTTAATCCTCATCTTCTTCATTCCGTTTATCGCCATTATCATCTTTCATAATGTCGCGTTGCAGCAATACGGGCTGATTTTTCCTTTCGGCGCCAATCTCACCGTCGGCTATCCCGCTATCCCCGACACCGCGGGTTTCGCGGAAATGCTCGCCCTTCAACAGGACGCTCTTTTATACGGCGCCTTCGTCGTCGCGTCGTTTATCGCCGCCGTAGGGCTGGCGGGCGGGATGTACGTCATCCGCAACATGGTCTGGACGGAGGGCATTTTTGTCGCCAACGATTTTTGGCGGGGCGTCAAGCTCAACTATTGGAACGCGTTGCAGGCAGCCGTCTTTTTCAGCGTCGTCATGCTGATATGCAAATCTCTCATCAATATTACGGAATTTTCGCTCGCCATGCAGGAACTTTCTAAGGCACAGCGGGTATGGTTTAAAATTTCCGAGGCGTTCAGCGGAATCGTCATCGCGGTGGCGGCGATGATGTCCCTTTGGATGATCGCCCTCGGCGTCAACTACAAACAGGGCATCTGGACGCTCATCAAAAACTCCTTTCTGATGACCATCGGTATGCTTCCCCAGTCTTTGTTTTTCGGCGTTTTGGCGCTGCTTCCTTTCGGAATCTTTTTCTTGGGCGGAAGCTGGTCGCTCTTTACGATGATCGGCGCGATGCTGTTGATACTGTTCGCGTTCGCGTACGCGCTGCTCGTGTGGCTGGATTTCGCGCAGTGGGCGTTCGATAAGTTCATCAATCCCAAAATCGAGGGCGCGAAAGTCGGCAGGGGCATTTACAATAAGGACGGTTCCAGCGCGCTCGACGGAAACGAAAGCGCCGCGGCGATGGAATACAAGCGCGCCCTTCTCGCGGCGGGAAAATCCAAACTCGTTTCCCGTCCCATCAAGCCCATCGACGACTCTTTGCAGGTGTACGAGCTTCCCTCCGCGTTTACGCGCGAGGACTTGCAGAAGCTGCGCGACAGCAAGCAGAATATCACCGAGGACACGGTCGCTTACGAAGAGGAACACAAAAACGATTTGAAATACGTGGAATACAACAAGCAGTTCGAGGAGCGCGAGAAAGCGCTTCAAGAGGAAACGGATAAGAAGGGCAGAAAGAAAAAGCGCAAGCCGCCCAAGATGCTCGGCGAATAAATCGCCGGGCAGACGAAAGCGCTCCGGCTTTTTGTCGTCTTGCTTCGAGGGAGGATATCATGGAAAAAAAGGCGGCATATACGTGTCTTGCCGAATGGTTCGAATATCTGAACGACGACTGCGGCTATGAAAATTGGTCGCAGTATTTATTTTCGCAGTTAAAGCGGTTTCCCTTGCGTTCGGGACTGGACATCGGCTGCGGCAGCGGGCGTTTCACCCGCGCCTTTCAGCGGGCAGGATACGAGATGACGGGGCTGGACGTTTCCGCCGAAATGCTGAATAAAGCGGAGGAAACGGCGTTAAGGGAAGGAGTGAAGAGCGAGTATCTCCTCGGAGACATCTCGCGCTTCTCCTCTCCCCGAAAATTTGATTTTGCCCTGGCGATCAACGACTGCGTCAACTATATTCCCAAAGAAAAATTGCGGTCGGCGTTTAAAAACGTGCGCCGCGCGTTAAATAAAAACGGAATATTTCTTTTCGATATCAGTTCCAAACGCAAATTCCTCGAAAAGATTGCAAATACTGTTTGCGCGGACGACCGCGACGACGTCACCTATTTAAGCTTCAACGACGTCGAAGGGGACAGGGCGATCATGGACGTGACGCTCTTTGTCAAACGGTTCGACGGCCTATTCGAGCGTCGGGACGAAACGCATATACAATATATATATGAAGAATCGGAAATTTGCGCCGCACTTTCCGATTGCGGCTTTCAGCTCGTCGGCGCGGAAGGACATCTCGGCGAGGAGAAAAGCCAAAGCGACCGCATCTGTTTTTTAGCGAAAAAGGCGTAAGGGATTATGAAAAACGTATTGAGGACATTGATTTACGGGGAGCAGATTTCTCTGACTTTGCTCGACGCCACGCAGACGGTGAACGAAGCGATCCGCCTGCACGCGCTCTCCCGCCCCGCGGCCATCCTTCTGGGCAAGACGCTTGCCGTCATGACGTATATGAGCGCCTGCCTTAAAGAAAAGACGGGGGAGGTTTCGGTATCCGTCAAGGGGAACGGCGCGGGCGGCGGCGTTTGCGTTTCGGGCGATTACGCCCTGCACCTGCGCGGTTATATCGAAGATGCGCACGTGCCATCGGTCGCGGGCGAAACGGACGAGGAAGCCGAGCTTCGCTGTCTGGGAAGGAGCGGAACGCTGACGATCGTCCGCGACAACGGTTACAGCCGTCCCTTCGTGGGCGCCTGCGCGTTTCCCGCTGCGGGCGGCGTGGACGAAGCGTTTGAAGAATACTATCGCGTCAGCGAGCAATTGCCGACGCATATCGCGTCCGAGGTACGATTGGACGAGTCGGGCGCCTGCGCGTTTGCGGGGGCGGCGGTCTTGCAGCCGCTTCCGTTTGCGGACGCGGAAACTTTGGAACGGCTGCCTTCCCGTGCGCGGCTCAAAAAAATAACGGGGGAAATTTCCTCTCTGGGGCTTAAAAAATGCGCGGAAATCCATTTTTCGGCAAAAGAAGAGCTGTTGAACGTGCGGGAAGCCGCATATAAATGTCATTGTTCGAAAGAATATCTGGCGGGTGTGCTCGTTTCCTTGGGAAAAGCGCAGCTCGAAGATATTTTAAAAACGGACGGGAAAATCGAAGTACATTGCCATTATTGCAATAAGGATTATCGTTTTACGCAAGAGGATGTGGAAAAATTGTTTCCGTAAATGCGGGGAAAAGGGGATTGCAAGGGAGTAGTAATGAGAGAACAGAAGGCAAAGAGAGAACAAAAGGTGCTGAAAATCGATTTCAGCCGACGCCGCCTGCGCGAACGGGCGGAAAAATATTACGACGAAGGGAATTATCTCTCCGCCCTTCGTTTCACATACAAGGAAATGTCCCTGTACGGCGGGGACGGGGACATCTATACCATGCTTTCGGACATTTACGAAAACATGGAACTCTATTCTTCCGCCGTCAATTGCTGGTTCCGTTTCATGGACAATTGCTCGGGAGAAGATCTCCCCGATATTTACGAGGGACTGGCGGTAAATTATCTCAATATGGGCAACGAGGCGCAGTCCGCCTTTTACTATAATAAAATGATAGACGCCGACGACGAGCTGACGGAAGAGAGCAAGGCGGAGATAGCGGAAACGTTCGCGCAGGACAAAAGCAGCAATTTTCGTTTCGTCTACCCGCCCCGTTTCGCGGATTATTCCAAGGAAACGGAGGCGGGCGCCCGCGCGCTCAAAAACGGCGACTGCAAAAAGGCGATTTCCCTGCTCTCCCGCGTGGAAAAAGGCTCTGCGGACTACGAAAGGGCGAGGGAGATGCAGGCGGTGGCCTATCTTCTTTCCGAACGTTCCGAGGAAGCGGAAAAAATCTGTCTGGAACTGACGGAGGAAAATCCTTACAATGTCCAAGCGCTCTCCACGCTCGCGGCGGTGTATACCGAACAGGGCAGGACGAAAGAGAGTCGGGAATTGGCGCTCAGACTGATCGAATTCAAGGACGTAACGCCCGACGAGATCTATAAAATCGCCACCGTCTGCTGCGAAAACAACCTGCATAGACAGGCGCTGGAAAAGTTCTGCGAATTGGAAAAAATCATTCCCTATGACGGGAATATGCTGTATTTTAAAGGAGTCGCGGCATATAAAAGCGGGGATACGCCCCTCGCCATCGATACGATGGAAAAGCTGTGTACGATCTACCCCGACGCGGCGGTGGCGGAATACTATCTCAAAGCGATGCGCCGTTACGAAGACAATCCCGAATTTATGCCCAAGCCGGAGCCCACTTACTTTTATCGTGTGCCGCAGGACGAGAGAGCCAATCGCTGCCGGACGCTGATCAAGATCGGGAAATATCCGCGGGCGAACGCGGAACTCTTCGGTACGCTCGCCCTGCGGGAAGGGTATTTCCGTTGGTGCTTCGACGAAATGGACGGCATGGAACACGATCTTCAATATCTCGCCATCGTCGTGGGAGAGCACGCCCGTGCCGACGATTTCCTGCGCGGCATCCTTTTGGACTGCGAGGTGTCGGACTTACTCAAAATAGAATTGCTGCGCCTTCTGTATATGCGCAACGAGGAAAACGGCTTCGGGGTGGTCATTTGCAATATATACCGGGATATCCATATGCTGCGGGTGAAGATAGGGCGGCGGCAGCATAAAAAGTTCGTGGAGGCATATGCGAAAGCCGCATCGAAATTCACCGTCATAAACGACGTTTACGGAAAGAAAATACACGATATGACGGAATTCGTGTACGAGGTATTTCAAAAGAAAGATTGCTGGGAACTCATCGATAATTCCGACGACCTCGCCTGCGCCGTCTATCTGTTGAGCGGTTTGAAAGAAGTCGGCAAAAATTCCAAGGCGGCAGCGCCCGCGTTCGACGCCAAGGCGGAAAACGTAGATCGGATCATGGCCGCCGCCCTCTCAAAATAAAACGGAATCCGCGCCAAGGAAAGGAGAAAAACAAATGAAACCTGTCGACCTCGACGGGCTTTTCGACGAAAAGCTCGCACAGTACATGGAAGAAAACAAGGGAAAATACACCGAAAAGCAATGGGAAAACATCATTCCCAAACTGTATAAGAAGTTCGGGGACACTTACGTCGCCAAAATCAAAGCGACGCCGAAAGAATACTATGCGAAGATGACGGACGGGGAATTGACGGAAACGTTCGCGGCGCATCTTGCGCAAAAGGTTCCCGTGCCCGACTTCCTCTGCTCGGAAATAGAAGAAAGAAACTGCATCGACGCCCTTCTGCCCCTGCTCCGCGAAGGGGACGGGGAAACGGTGTCTTACGCACTCAATCTCATCGGCGCGGACGCACGGGCGTTTCCCGATTATTTCTCTATCATTACGGAGGAGAAGTTCGACGAGGACATCCGCGACGCCGCGGTCGAAAAGCTCAAAGAGAACGCCGACGCCGCGCTCGCAGCTGCGCTCGCTTATTATAAAGAGGGCAGGGCGAAGGAGTATATGCTGGAAATTCTCTCCCGCGCCAAAACGCGCAGCGAGGAGATCTTTCATATCCTGCTCGACGAGTTTCTCTCAGACGGCAGCCGGGTGCCCATGCACGCTTCCTATCTCGCCGCTTACGGCGACGAGCGCGCGCTTCCGTATCTTCTTAAAAAGATAGAGGACAGGGAGATCGGGTTCGTGGAATTTCAGGAACTCAAATACGCCGTAGAAGCGCTCGGCGGGGAATATAACGAACCGAGGGATTTTTCGGACGACAGGGATTACCGCACCATAGAGGACGCCTCTCTAAAAGAGGGATTCGGCTTTGAAAAGGAGCTTCCCAAGAGCTGAAAAGGCGGCTTTTGGACAAAATAAAAAAACGCGGATAAAATTGCTTCATAAACCGACGTATCTCCGCATATATTAAACCGTAACGTTTGAAAGCGGAGATTTTTTGCGAAAACGCAAGGCGCCGCAAAACACGGTTGGAGGTCGGTATGGAAAATTACAGCGTTTACGAAGACATTGCAAGCCGTACGAACGGCGATATTTACATCGGTGTGGTGGGACCGGTACGGACGGGAAAATCCACCTTTATCAAACGGTTCATGGAAGAGCTTGTCATTCCCTCCGCCGAAGATTCGACGCGGGCGGTGATGACGGACGAACTGCCTCAGTCCGCGGCGGGGCGCACGGTGATGACGACGGAGCCGAAATTCGTTCCTGCGCAGGCTGCGAAGATCTCCATTCGGGAGGGCGCTGAGGCGTCCGTCCGTCTGGTGGACTGCGTAGGCTTTGCCGTAGAGGGCGCGGGCGGTTTCGAAGAGGACGGCTCGCCCCGCCTTATCAAGACGCCTTGGAGCGATCAGGCCATGCCCTTTGAAAAAGCGGCGAAGCTGGGAACGGAAAAGGTCATCAGGGAACATTCCACCATCGGCATCCTCATGACGACGGACGGCAGCATTACGGACATTCCCCGTTCCGCTTACGTCGCGGCGGAGGAACACGCCGCCGCCCAGCTCAAAGAGATCGGCAAGCCGTTCGTCATTCTCCTCAACTGCCGTCAGCCCGAAACGCAGGAAACGCTCCGCGCGTCTTTGGAGGATAAGTACGCTGTTCCCGTGCTCGCCGTCAACGCCGAGCAGCTCACCGAGCAGGAGATCCTCGAAATTATGCAGAAAGTGCTCTTCGAGTTCCCCGTGACGGGCATCGACATCAAACTTCCCAAGTGGATACAATCCTTGCCCGAAAGCAGCAAGACGGTATCCGCCGTCCTGTCGAAGCTCAAAAAGGCGGCGCCCGCGCTCGTGAAGATGAAGGACTGCCTGACGCTCGAAAATCTCTTCGGAGAGGACGACAAGTTTATCAATCCCGACAATATCGCCATGGAACTCGGCAAAGGCAAGGCGGAACTTCGCATTGACGCCAAGGAAGGACTTTTCTACGAGGTGTTGAGCGAGGAATGCGGGGAGAGCATCGCGGACGATTTCTGCCTGATGCGCTATGTGAAATCCCTTGCCGAAGCCAAGCGCAATTACGATAAGATCAAGGAAGCGTTCGCGGAAGCGGAGGCGAACGGTTACGGCATGGTGGCTCCCAGCACCGAGGACATGACGCTCGAACAGCCTAAGCTGATCAAAAAAGGATCGGGTTACGGCGTCAATTTCAAGGCGACCGCGCCCAGCTATCACATCGTAAAGGTAGAGGTGACGGGGGAGGTCAATCCCATCATCGGCACTCAGCAGCAGGGAGAGGATTTCGTCAGGGAAATTCTTGCCGATTACGAGGAACATACGGATAAGGTATGGGATACGAACATTTTTGGCAAGACGCTTAAAGACCTCGTCAACGAAGGTCTTGCGGGAAAGATCGAAGCGATGCCGCCCGATATCCGCAAAAAAATGCGCAGGACGATCACACGCATCGTCAACGAAGGCAGGGGCGGGGTCATCTGCATCCTTCTTTAACGCAAAGCGCATAAAATCCGAAAAAGGGGATATACTTCTCTTAAATTCATTTTTCGGAGAAACTGTTATGAGCAAATCTTCAAAAAACGGAAAAGTACCTAAGATGACGGAAGAACAATATGCGGAATACGTCATGGCATTAAAGGACGAAACTCCCGTGAAAGGTTACAGAGAGATCGCGGAGGGGCGCCATAACGCTCCTCATCTCGATGCGGAGCATCACGGGCAAGCGTGACGGAGGCTTCCGCGCGCAATGAAAGTAAAGAGGGGCGCAGCACGTCGGCAAACGGCGGCTGTGCCCTTTCCCGTTTTTTTAATCGGCGCAGGGGAAAGTTCTTTTTGTCGGCGGGAAAAGAGAGAGAAAAGGAAAAAAAGAAGCTTGATCGAGTACATGGTTGTAATTTTTTAGCAAATTTTTATGCTTTGCGGGCAGAATTTTTCTCAAAACCCTTGACCGAGAGTTTAAGATGTGCTATAATGAGAAGCGAAATAAAAAAGTATCGGACTTTCTTTTTGCGGCGTTTGTTTTTTCTCTCATCCGATACATGGCATATCGTTCCGATTTTCAGATTCTTTTTCGGGGAATAAGGCGATTCTCTTTACATAAGCCGCAGCATCGCTGCGGGGAAGGGGTCTGTCCGTCGGCAGAGAAATTGCATATTTTTATAAAGCGAGAAAAAATCTTCAAAGCGCGCGCAAAGGTATCGGAAAATTCAAAAAGCATTTCTTTTCGGATAAAAATTAAAAAATCTGAAAAAATTTTCGCCAAGGGTATTTACTTTTCGTCGGAAATGGTGTAAAATGATAGCGATGTAAGCTTATCCGATTTTTTTTCGCAAGCGAACAAGATAAATTGAGGTGTAATATGACGGATTACGGCAACAACAATCAGAAACAAGCTCCTTCTTACGCTTATGCGAACGTACCGCCGCGGGGGAATGAAACGGCCCTTATGATCGAGGGACTGTATAACGGCATCGCGTACGATCTGCAAAAGATGAAAAAAGAGTTGATGAACGAACTCAAATACAACGCGCTGCAAGCCAGCTCGCTGTATCAGTCCGTTCAAAAAGAAACCAACTCCGCCACGGAAACGAATGCGCAGACCGTGCAGTCGATGGTTCGCGAGCTGAAATACGGCTATCAGCAGAACCAGATGATTTACGAATCGCTCTCCTCCGTTCTGACCGACGACGTTCTTTCCAAGCTCGAAACGGTGGAAGGCAAGGTCGAACTCTTGGAACAGATCGACAGAGCGCTCGCGGAGATCAAGGATAAGCTCGACGAGCTCGTTTCCCGTCCTGAACCCGATTACGATTCGATTGCCGAAACGGTGAAGGAAAAAGTCGTCGAGGCGCTTCCCGTGCAGGAAGAGATCGATTACGATAAAATTACGGAATCCGTCACGGAAAAAACGGAATCGAGCCTCGTCGCCCACAATAAGGAGATCCTCGACGCGGTAGCGGCGATTCCCGTTGCGGAAAACGTGGATTATGCCCGCATCGTGGAGGAAGTCAGCGAAAAGGTGCTCGAAAAGCTGCGCGATTCCCTTCCTAAGGAAGCGGAGAGCGAAGCCGCGGGCGAAGTTTCCGCCGCAATCGATTACGACAGAATCATCTACGGCGCCGCCGAGAAGGTAGTGGAATCCCTGCCTTATCCCGAAAAGGTGGACTATCGCCGCATCGACGAGAATTTCCTCAAAGCGGCGGAGAGCGTCAAAGCGCCCGCGCTCGACGAGGAGGCGCTGACGGCAAACGTCGCGGCGGCTGTGGCGCAGTCGATCGCGGAAATGGATACCGACGCGCTCGCGGAGGCGGTGGCTTCCAAGATCGTCCTGCCCGAAGCCCGCGCCGAGGAGATCGATTACGATAAGCTTTCCGATATGATCATCGCCAAGCTTCCCGCGCCCGCTCAGCCCGAAACGATCGATTACGATCTGCTCGCGGAAACCATCATCGCGAGAATGCCCGCGCCCGTCGAGCCCGAGCCCGTGGATTACGACAAGCTCGCGGACGCCGTGGTCGCGAGGATGCCCGAGGCGATCGATTACGAAAAAATATCCGAAACGGTCGCGGAAAAAGTGCCCGAGCCGGAAACTTTGGATTACGTCGTCATGGCGCAGCAGATCGCGGAAAGTATGCCGCAGCCCGAAGAAATGGATTACGCTGCGATTGCACAGCAGATCGCAGAGAATATGCCCGAGCCCGAGGCGATGGATTACGCCGAGATCGCGCAGCGCATTGCGGAAAATATGCCGCAGCCGGAAGAAATGGATTGTGCCGTCGTCGCTCGGCAGATTGCGGATAACCTTCCTCAGCCGGAGGCGATCGATTACGCCGCTATGGCGCAGCAGATCGCGGAGAATATGCCCGAGCCGGAGGCGATCGATTACGTCGTCATGGCGCAGAGTATTGCCGAAAGAATGCCTCAGCCTGCGGAGCCTGTCGATTACGACAGAGTATATCAGGCGGCAAAAGCGGCGGAAACGATTCCCGATCCCGTCGATTACGACCGCATCGCGGAGATCGTCGAAGCCAAAGTTTCGAACGAGGTCGACTACGACATCGTGGTGGACGAAGAGGGCAAGAAGGATATCGCGCAGGGCGTGGCGGGGGCGCTCGATTACGAGGAACTCTCCGATAGGGTGGCGGAAAAGGTGATCCTTCCCGAAGTGGAATTGCCCAAGCCCGAGGAGATCGACTATGATCTTCTTGCGGAGATGGTGGCGAACAAGATCGTGCTTCCCGAGATCGAACTGCCGAAGGCGGAAGAGATCGATTATGATTTGCTCGCGGAAATGGTGGCGCAAAAAGTCGCCCTTCCTCAGATAGAACCTCCTACATACGACGTGGTGGTCGACGAAGACGGCGCCAAGTCTATCGCGGAATGCGTCGCGGCTGCGATCGATTTCGATACGGTCACGGATAAGCTGGCGGAGAAGGTAAAAGTTCCCGCTCCCGAAATTGTGCTTCCCGAACCCGAAGTTCTCGATTATGAAGCTCTTTCCGATAAGGTTGCGGAAAAGATCGTCCTTCCTCAGCCCGAAAAGACGGAGATCGACTACGAGCTTCTCTCCGGCGAAGTCGCCGATAAGATGAACGTTCCTTCTTTCGATATTTTGGTGGACGAAGAGGGCGCGGAAAAGATAGCCGACGCGGTCGTGGAAAAGATGCGCGGATGCTGTCCTGCGGCGCAGCAGACGGAAGAGCCCGCGCAGACGGAAGAGGAAACCGCCGTAGAGGAACCTGCAAACGCAACGGAAGAACCCGTGGAAAACGCAGAGGAGGAAAGTAAGGCGGAAACTGCGGAGGAAGTGACGGAAACAACGGAAGAAGTCGTTTCCGAAACGCCGGCGGAGGAGGAGTCCGCGCCCGCCGAGGAAGTGGCCGTCACGGAAGAACTTGCCGTCGAGGACGCCGCTCCTGTCGAAGAGCCTGTTGAAGAGCCTGCGGAAGAAACCGCCGAAGAAGCGGAGGCGCCCGCAGAGGAAACGGCGTCGGAAGAAATCGCGGAAGAACCCTCTCAGGAGCAGACGGAATCCGTTGCCGCGCCCGAGGAATTGCTCGCGGAAGAAACGAAGGGAGAGATTCTCTCTCAGTCGGAATCGACGATAGAAACGGAAATCGCCCTCACCAGCGCGGAAGCCGCGATGTATGAAGAGGTGGACGACAATCTCGTCGACGCGGATACGGGATTGGTCATTCGCTTAAAGCGCAGCTTTACGGCCAAGATGAAGCAGAGCGATCCCGCGGTGAAGCATTATTACAGCGAGGTAAAGAACGAGCTCACTTCCTATAAGAAGCTCAATTCGAATCTCAGCTGGCACGGAGATCGATTCAATTTCGGCCGCGACAGCGTCGCCAAATTAAATATCTGCGGAAAGACGCTGTGCTTCTATCTGGCGCTCGATCCCAATGATCCCGAATATAAAGCCACCGTATATCATCAAAGGGATATGAGCGGGCAAAAGGCCTATGAGAACACGCCGTTCATGGTGAAGATCAAGAGCGACGCAGGTCTTAAAAAAGCCTTGCGGCTGGTCGGGTTCCTGGCAGAAAAGCTCGGCACCGAAAAGCGGGAGAATTTCGAGCCTGTCGATTACGTGGAAGAATTCCGTCATGAATCGACCAAACAGCTATTGGAAGAAGGCTTGATCAAAGTTACCAAAGAAAAGAAAGTTGTGTTGGATTTCAATTAATTTCGGTTAGCGGAAATCATACATAAGAATAAGAAAAGGAGAGCTGATAATTCTTATTTTCGGCTCTCTATTTCATGAAAGGACAAACAGTTCTTTGAGGAGAAAGTTAGACAAAGTGAACAACAGAAAACAAGACCAGAATTCTTCCGGCAGGCGTTTTGCGGCGGATACCTCCGCAGGCGCGTCGGGAGGCGAAACGAAAAAGCGCTTCGCAGCAAACAGAAACGGAGCTCGTTCCGTCGGAGGCGGTACGGGCACGTCCATGCAGGCAAAGTCCCTCAGAACGGGGGCGGACAGGGAAAACAAGGAATCCCGTCCCGCGTATAAACAGGGCGCGGGAACGAGGACGGAGGATAGGGAAAAATATTCCGATTCCCGCCCCATAGAACGCAAAAAATCCGTTTCCGCCCATCCCTCTCACCGCGGCATGGCGCAGTCGGACATAGAAAACGCGGCGATTACCGCTGAAAAGAAAGGACGCGGACTCAAAAAGAAAAAGCCCGTCAAAATTTTGTTCCTCGGCGGCGTCGGAGAAATCGGAAAAAATATGACCGCCATCGAATACGGCGGCGATATCATCATCATCGACGCGGGGCTCACCTTTCCCAATAACGAGGATATGCCGGGCATCGATTTGGTAGTCCCCGACATTTCCTATCTTGTCCAGAATAAGGATAAGGTGAAAGGGATTCTGCTGACGCACGGCCATGAGGATCACATCGGCGGCATTCCCTATCTTCTGAAAGAACTCAATCCCGGCACTCCCGTTTACGGCACGAAACTGACGTTGATGCTCGCGGACAATAAGATTCAGGAACACCGCATTCAAAACGTTACGGAGCGGGTCGTACAGCCGGGCGATAAGGTGAAGCTGGGCGTATTCGAAGTGGAATTTATCAACGTCAATCACTCCATTTCGGGCGCGGTGGCGCTCGCCGTCACTACTCCGTACGGACTCATCTATCACAGCGGGGATTTCAAAATCGATTTGACGCCCGTCGCGGGCGAGCCTATCGATCTCGAACGCATCGCAGAACTCGGCAGGCAAGGCGTCCTCTTATATATGGGCGAATCCACAAATATCGAACGCCTCGGCTATACCATGAGCGAAACGGTCGTCGGCACTACGCTCGATCATCTTTTCTCGGAAAATATGAATCGTCGGCTTGTGATCGCCACGTTTGCGTCCAATGTACACCGTTTGCAGCAAATTATCGATCTGGCGGTGAAGTATCGCCGTAAAGTCGCCCTTTCGGGGCGCAGTATGTTCAAGGTCGTGGACGCGGCGGTGAAGATCGGCGAACTCAAAATCCCCGAAGGAGTGCTCATCGATATCGAAAAGAGCAAAAACCTTTTTGACGGGGAACTCGTCATCGTTTCCACGGGCACCCAGGGCGAGCCGATGAGCGCGCTCACGCGCATGGCTTCGGGCGATTTCAATAAAGTGACCATCGGTTCTAACGACACCATCATCATCTCCGCCACGCCCATTCCCGGCAATGAAAAGATGGTGTACCGCGTCATCAATAACCTCTATAAAAAGGGCGCCGACGTCATTTATGAAAGCCTCGAAAAGATACACGTTTCCGGGCACGCCTGCCAGGAAGAACACAAGATCCTCCACAACCTTTTGAATCCCAAATTTTTCATTCCCGTCCACGGCGAATATCGTCATTTGAAGCGCCACGCGCTCTTGGCGGAGGAACTCGGGATGCCGGAACGCAATATTCTGATTACCGAAATCGGCAACTGCGTGGAACTGACGGACGAAACGATCAAGCTCGGTGAAAACTTCTCTGCGGGCACCCGCCTCATCGACGGCGAAGGCTTTGAGGATTACGGCACCAGCGAGGTGATGAAAGATCGTCTGAGAATGTCCGCCGAGGGAATTTTCATTATTTCCCTGGCGGTGACGGGCAATTATGTCATCGACGATCCGATCATCGAAAGCCGCGGCTATGTGTTTGCGGGCAACCGCGATGCGGATAAAGAGATCAAGTCGGTCGTTCATAAAGCGGTGGAACAATACGATTACGAAAGCGGAAATAAGGACGAACTCGCCTCGGCGGTCAAGAAGGCCTTGAAGAATTATATTTTCAAAAAGACCAAGCAGTCGCCCCTCATCGTCGTATCCGTTCTGGAAGTATAATTTAAAAACACAATCGGGCGGAAAGGAAAATGAAATACGCGGCGGATTTGGTACAGCTTCATATCGACGAGCGGATAGAACGGCTCCGCGGGGAGGCTCTTTCCCGCGGTATACCCGTAGCGGATAACGAAACGCTGAATTATTTATTGTTGATGATTTC
This sequence comes from uncultured Eubacteriales bacterium, assembly GCA_905209085.1. GTDB lineage: Bacteria > Bacillota > Clostridia > Christensenellales > Borkfalkiaceae > Scatosoma. Next base: position 81,837 of record CAJLRM010000005.1, on the reverse strand, counting down.
CGCAACGCGGCCCAAACGCATTTTGGAAATAGGCACGGCGGTGGGGCTTTCCGCCGCCGCGATGCTGACGCGCCTTCCGGAAACGCACGTCACCACCATTGAATTGGAGGAGGAAAGGTACGCGGAGGCGAAACGCAATTTTGCCTCTCTGGGGCTTTTGGATCGCGTCACCTGCTACTTAGGCGACGCGGGCGAGATTCTTTCGATGATGGACGGTTGTTTCGATTTCGTCTTTCTCGACGGACCCAAGGCGCAGTACGAAAAATATCTGTTCGATTTAAAGCGCCTGATGAAGGCGGGCAGCGTTCTTTTCGCCGACGACGTTCTTTTATACGGCTGGGTGAGCGGGGCGGAACCCACGCCGCCCAAGCGCCGTTCCATCGTCGATAAAATCCGCGGGTATCTGAAAGCGGTGACGGAGGATACGGATTTTTTGACATCCGTTTTGGATATAGGCGACGGCGTAGCCCTTTCCGTGCTGGTGGCGGAGGAAGCGAAAAACGAAGGGAACAAAAGATGACGGAACTTTTGGCGCCTGCGGGCAATTATGCAAAATTTCAGACGGCGATGCACTTCGGTGCGGATGCGGCTTACATCGGAGGGAAAAGTTTTTCCCTCCGCTCTTTTGCCGACAATTTTTCGGAATCGGAACTTCGCTCCGCCGCAGAGTACGCACATAAGCTCGGCAGGAAGGTTTACGTCGCGGCAAATATTTTTGCGCGCAACGCGGATTTTGCGGCGCTGGACGAGTATTTCCGCTTTTTGGAAAAAATCGGCGCGGACGCGGTCATCGTCAGCGATCCCGGCGCGGTGTATCGGATAAAAAAAGTCGCGCCGCGGCTTCCCGTCCATCTTTCCACGCAGGCGAACACGACGAATAAATACGCCGTGAAATTCTGGCTGGAACAGGGCGTTTCCCGCGTCATTCTCGCCCGCGAGCTTTCGATCGGAGAAATTTCGGAAATCAAAAATTTCGTGCCGGAAATGGAGATAGAAACGTTTGTCCACGGCGCTATGTGTATTTCTTACAGCGGCAGATGCCTCTTGTCCGACTATCTGGACGGGCGCTCCTCCAATCGCGGCGCGTGCGTGCAGGCGTGCCGCTGGAAGTACGAAGTGCGCGCGCTCCCTCCCGCAAACGGCGAGGCGGGATGGCTTCCCGTCGAGGAGGACGAGCGGGGCACCTATCTTTTCAACAGCAAGGATCTCAATCTGATTTCCCGCCTCCCGGAGCTTACGGCCGCGGGCGTAGATTCTTTCAAGATCGAGGGCAGAATGAAGAGCGAGTATTATTTGGCGACGATCATCAACGCCTATCGCCGCGCGCTCGACGGCGGCGTGACGCCGCGGCTTGAAGACGAGCTTTGCTGCGTGGCGCACCGCGATTATACGCAGGGTTTTGCCGATGGGAAGAACGCCTCCACCGTCCATTATTCGGATAGTCAGACAAAGGGGGAATGCGCGTATATCGCCAACGTTTTAGACTGGCGGGAGGGATTTGCCGAGGTGGAAATGCGCAATCGCTTCCGCGCGGGGGATTCGCTGGAAATCCTTTCTCCCGACGAAAATTTTGCAAAGGCCTTTATAGTCGAGGAAATTTACGACGGCAGCGGCGAACGGACGGACGACGCAAAGCTCGTGCAGGAAATATATAAAATCCGATGTCCCTATCCTGTCCGCAAAGGGGATTTCCTGCGCCGCAGAACGGATTTTTCTCCCTCTCCCGAAAGGAGCGGCTATAAGAAAAACTTATGAAAAGGAACAAAGAGGACTCCCCGCAAAATCGTTCGGAAGGAACGGATGGCGAGGAGTTTTTCTTTTACGGCGGGAAAATTTGCGATTTTGCCAAAAAAAGCCTGCCCGTCGTTTGACTCCGCGGATAAAAAAGGGTATAATAATAGCATAAATTTTACAGATCGGGGCAAAACAAGTCGTATATGAAAAAAATTCTCATGATAGCGACGGGCGGCACGATCGCCTCCCGCGGCGGCGAGGACGGACTCGCCCCCGAAATGGATTCCGACGGTCTTTTGGGCTGCGTTCCCGAAATCCGGGATTTCTGCCGGGCGGATTCCCTTCAAATTTTCAACATCGACAGTACGAACATTACGCCCGACCATTGGGTAAAGATCGCGCAAACGATCAAGGACAATTACGGCGCTTACGACGGCTTTGTCATTTGTCACGGCACGGATACGATGGCGTATACGGCCTCCGTTTTGTCCTATATGGTACAGCATTCCCCCAAGCCGATTGTCCTTACGGGCTCGCAGAAGCCCATCGACAGGGAGGATACGGACGCAAGGATAAATTTGCGGGACAGTTTTTTGTATGCGGCTTCGGAGAAAGCGTCCGACGTCGTCATCGTCTTTCAGGGAAAGGTGATTGCGGGAACGCGCGCGAAAAAGATCCGCACCAAGAGCTTTAATGCTTTCGACAGCGTGGATTTTCCCGAACTGGCGCGTATCCGCGACGGAAAGATCATTCCCTATATCGTCGCTCCGAAAAGAGCGTCGCCCGAGTTTTATTTTAACTTAAACCGCAAAGTCGGACTCATCAATCTGACGCCGGGCATGGACAGCGAACTTCTGGACGTCTGTTTCCGACTCAACGACGCGGTGGTGCTTTCGGGCTACGGCACGGGCGGGATTCCCGAAGGGGAATATTACGGCTTCTACGACGTCATTGAAAAATGGAAAGAGAAAGGCAAAACGCTGGTGGTGACGACGCAGGTGCAGAGCGAGGGCAGCGATATGAGTATCTACCGCGTCGGGCGGGGACTGAAAAAGCGTTTCGCGCTCCTCGAAAGTTACGACATGACCTACGAAAGTATTTTGACGAAACTGATGTGGATTTTGGGACGGACGGAAAATCCCGACGAGATCCGCTCGCTGTTCTATACAAGCATCAATTACGATTTGATCGGTTAATCATAAGGAGAAAACAATGAAAGAATTTACCACCTTCGGGGAACTGAAATATAAGCGTCCCGATTTTGAAGCCCTCAAAGAATTTTATACGGCTCTCAACGAACGGGTGAAAAATGCCTCTACGTATGCGGAGGTCAAGGCGTGTATGCAGGAGGAGGAAGAATATTCCTCCCGCGTTTCCACGATGTTCACCATCGCAAGCATCCGCCACACGGTGGACACTTCGGATAAATTTTACGAGGAAGAGGACAAATACATCAATATGCAGTATCCCGAGGCGATGCCCTATATGCAGGCGTTCAGCCTCGCGCTTTTGGATTCTCCCTTCAAGCGGGACATCGACGCGGAATACGGCGAGTTTTTCCTGAAAAACATCAAGCTCGGCGTGGACAGTTTTTCCGAAAAAAACATCAAACTCATGCAGGAAGAAAACGAATTGGTAGACCGGTATCAGCGCATCATGGCGTCCTGCAAAATCCCTTTTGAGGGAGAGGAATGCAACCTTTACGGCATCAAAAAGTATTTTTCTTCCCCCGACAGAAATATCCGCAAGGCGGCGTGGAAGAAATATTCGGAGTTTTTCGCCTCCCATGAAAAAGAAATGGGGGAAATTTTCGACAAACTCGTTAAGATCCGCAATCAGATGGGCGTGAATATGGGCTTCGACGATTTCGTGAAGCTCGGCTATATGCAGCAGGGCAGACTGGATTACGACGAGAAGGACGTCGCCGCTTTCCGCAAACAGGTGGAGGAGGTGCTCGTTCCCTTCTGCTCAGAGCTTTATAAGTCGCAGGCGAAGCGCATCGGCGTGGAAGAAGTCATGTGTTACGACGAGGAATTTATTTTCAAAGACGGCAACGCGGTGCCCGTGGGCAACCGCCCCTATCTCGTCGAACAGGCGAAAAAAATGTATCATGACATGAGTCCCGAAACGGGTGAATTTATCGATTTCATGCTCGATCACGAGCTGACCGATCTCGACAACAAGCCGAATAAAGCGTCGACGGGGTATATGACTTATCTCGCCGACTATAAGGCGCCTTTCGTGTTTTCCTGCTTCAACGGAACGACGGGGGACGTGGACGTTCTGACGCACGAGATGGGACACGCGTTCGCGGGGTATATGGCGATGCGCACGCAGCCCCTGATGGCGCAGTGGAGCGAATCCACGGACATTGCGGAGATACATTCCATGTCCATGGAACAGTTCGCCTATCCGTATGCGGAGTTTTTCTTCGGCGATAAGGCGGATAAATATCGTTTTCAGCACTTGCAGGAAGCTATCACTTTCGTTCCCTTCGGCGTGGCTGTGGACGAATTTCAGCATATCGTCTATAAAAATCCCGGTCTGACGCCCGAGGAGAGGACGAACGAATGGAGAAAGCTGGAAGAGAAATATATGCCTTGGAGAAAATACGACGGGGACGGCTTCCTCGAACGGGGCGGCTGGTGGTATCATAAGATACACATCTTCCACTATCCGTTCTATTATATCAATTACACGCTCACCACCATGGGCGCCATGGAGTTCAAGAAGAAGATGGCGGAGGATAAGGCAGCCTGCTGGAAGGATTACATGACCCTTTGCAAAGTGGGCGGCTCGCTCGGCTATCTCGACACGCTGCGCGCCGCGAATCTCTCCGTTCCCTTTGAATCGGGAAGCGTGAAAAAGGCGACGGAATACGCGATGGAAATTTTGAAAAAACAGATGACGAAAGAATAAAAAGGAGCAGATCAATGAAGACGGCACAACTTAAAAAATATGCAAAGCTCATCGCCAAGATGGGACTCAACGTTAAAAAGGGACAATCGGTATTCATTCAGGCGGGATTGGATCAGCCCGAATTTGTGGCGATGGTCGTGGAGGAATGTTATAAGGCGGGCGCAAAGGCGGTCTATGTCGATTGGAGTTATCAGCCCGTCGGCAAGCTCAATGCCGTTTACAGAAGTCTGGAAACCCTTTCCGAGCTTTCGCCTTGGGAAAAAGCGAAGTGGGAGTATAAAGCTTCCGACCTTTCCTGCCGGCTCTTTATAGAATCGGAGGATCCCGACGGTATGGCGGGAATCGATCAGGAGAAGATGAGCAAAGCCCGCCGCGCGCAGTATCCGCAGTTAAAGCCTTTCCGCGACGCCATCGAAAACAGGCATCAGTGGTGTATTGCCGCCGTTCCGGGCAAAGCCTGGGCGAAAAAAGTGTTTCCCGAATTGTCTGAAAAGAAAGCGGTCGAAAAGATGTGGAAGGTCATTCTCTACACCGCCCGCGCGGACGGGAAAAATCCCGTCAAGGATTGGAAAGAGCATAATGCGGATCTTGAAAAGCGCTGTAATTATCTGAATTCTCTCGGGCTTAACTATCTCGAATATAAGAGCTCTAACGGCACGGATTTCAGGGTGGAACTCAACGAGGACGGACTTTTCTGCGGCGGCGACGAAAAGACGCTTAAAGGCAGGGTGTTCAATCCCAATATCCCCAGCGAGGAAGTGTTCACCTCTCCCAAGGCGGGCGCCGCGGAAGGGATCGTGTACGCGACGAAGCCTCTCTCCTATCAGGGACAGCTCATCGAGAATTTCTCCGTCCGCTTTACGAACGGCAGGGTGTCCGAAGTGAAGGCGGAAAAGGGCGAGGAACTTTTGAAGCAGATGGTGTCGATGGACGAGGGGGCGGCAATGCTCGGCGAGTGCGCGCTCATCCCTTACGATTCTCCCATCAACAATTCGGGCGTGCTCTTTTATAACACTCTCTTCGACGAAAACGCCAGCTGCCATTTAGCGCTCGGTCACGGTTTCAACGAATGTTTGAAGGGGTATGAGAATTACACCAACGAGCAGTGTAAGGAACACGGCGTCAACGACAGCATGATCCACGTCGATTTCATGATCGGCTCGAAGGATATGTCGATCGTCGGCGTCACGAAAGACGGGGAGAGGGTGCAGATTTTTAAGGACGGAAATTGGGCGTTCTGAGTAATAAAATCGTTTGTCACGCCGGACGCGCGTTTAAAAATCGCGGTTCGGCGTTATAAATAATAGATAGAATATTAAAGCCAAAGAGGTATTGTCATGACAAAGATAGATATATTTTCGGGCTTTTTGGGCGCGGGAAAAACCACCCTCATCAAAAAGCTCATTAAAGAAGCATACGCGGGAGAACAGGTCGTTTTAATCGAAAACGAATTCGGGGAAATCGGCATCGACGGCAGTTTTTTGCAGGATGCGGGCATCAATATCACCGAAATGAATTCGGGGTGTATCTGCTGTTCCCTCGTAGGCGATTTTTCCAAAGCCCTCAAAAAAGTATCGGCGGAATATCATCCCGACAGAATCGTTATCGAGCCTTCCGGCGTCGGCAAGCTCAGCGACGTCATCAAGGCTGTCGCCAACGCAAATCTGCAAGAGGCGACCCTCAACGCCTTCTGCACGGTGGTGGACGCAGGCAAATGCAGACTGTATATGAAGAATTTTGGCGAATTTTTTAACGATCAGGTGGAAAACGCCAGCTGCATCATTCTCTCGCATACGGACGGCATTTCCGAAGATAAGCTCGCCGCCTGCGTCGCTCTTCTCAAAGAACGCAATTCCTCCGCGACGATCGTCACCGCGCCCTGGACGCAGCTGGACGGAAAAGCCATTCTCGCCGCGATGGAACAGAAGGATTCCCTGAAAGCTGAACTCGCGCGCCTCGCTTCCGAATACGAAGAAGAATCGCATCATCACGGCGAGGACGAAGGGGAATGTTGTCACCATCATCACGGCGAGGACGAAGGGGAATGTTGTCACCATCATCACGGCGAGGACGAAGAGGGCGGTCACCACCATCACGAAGAAGGGGAAGAGTGCTGCCACCATCATCACGACGGCGAAGACGAGTCCTGCCATCATCATCACGACCACGAGGACGACGATGAACACGAAGGGCATCATCACGAGGGCGGGGAATGCTGTCATCACGATCACGAGGGGCATCACCACGGGCACCATCATGCGGACGAAGTGTTCGCCAGCTGGGGCTTGGAAACGACGCATAAATTTACGGAAGGGGAGTTGCAGTCGGCGCTGTCCGCGCTTCAAGACGAAACAAAATACGGCGTTGTGCTGCGCGCAAAGGGAATCGTGGCGGGAGAAAAGGAATGGCTGCATTTCGATTACGTCCCCGGCGAACCGGACGTTCGCACAGGCTGCGCGGGGGTCACGGGCAGACTTTGCGTGATCGGCTGTAAAATAGACGAAGCGGCGCTCAAAGAACTCTTTAAGGCGCAATAAGGCGCTATTGCGCGAAAAACCGCCTTGTGGGCACCGTTGAAAAACGAAGTTTGGAGATCGGAAAGAAGGGCGCGGCGAAAATGAGCTTGCGCCGTAACACAGAGCCATGGACGACGGCGGACAAGTCTTGTCCGCCGATTAAAACGAGAGGAAAAGACGAATCATGAAGAAACAACAGCCGCCCGAAACGCCCGTCTATCTGTTTTTGGGCTTTTTGGAATCGGGGAAAACCAAGTTTATACAGGAAACGCTGGAAGACCGGCGTTTCGACTCGGGCGAAAATACCCTTCTCCTCGTGACGGAGGAAGGGGAGGAAGAATACGAGCCTTCCCGCTTCGCCGTAAAAAATGTTTCCATAGCCGTTTTGGAGGGCAAGGAGGAACTGACGCAGGAAAATCTGTCCGCGTTGCAGACAAAGTATAAAGCCGAGAGAGTGCTGGTGGAATACAACGGAATGTGGCTTTTGGACGATTTTTACGAAGCCATGCCCGAGGGCTGGATGCTCTCTCAGGTGATGACGTTTTTCGATTCGGGCACTTTTCTCTCCTATAACGCCAATATGCGCCAACTCCTGTTCGATAAGATACAGGGCACGCAGATGGTAGTCTTCAACCGCTTTCAAAGCGATATGGACAAAATGGAATTTCACAAAATCGTACGCGGCATCACCCGCCGCTCGGATATCGTTTATGAACGCGCGGACGGACAGGCGGAATACGACGATATAGAGGATCCGCTTCCCTTCGACGTAAACGCGCCCGTGATCGGGATCGAAGACAGGGATTACGCCTTTTTCTACCGCGATCTTTCCGAAAATATGAAAGAGTATATCGGCAAGACGGTGAAGTTTAAAGGAATGGTGGCTACGGACAAGCGTCTGCCGCCCGATAACGTGGTCGTGGGAAGGCACGTCATGACCTGCTGCGAAGCGGATATTCAATACAGCGGTCTTGCCTGTATCCTGCCCCGCCCGCTGGGGCTGAAAACGCGCGACTGGATAGAAATCACTGCGAAAATCGAGCTGAAACAGCACACGATTTACCGCGGAAAAGGTCCCGTCCTCGTGGCGGAAAGGGCGGAGCGCTGCACGCCGCCGGACGAACAGCTGGCAACTTTTTATTGAGAAAATTTAACAAAACCGCGAAAGTTACTTTTCGCGGCTTTTTTATGAAGAACAAGGCGGGGGCAAATTTTGCGACCGCCTTGTAAAATCCACCGGCTGTGCCGGTGGTGGAATGCTTTAGCTTCAGGCATTCGTGTGTTATACAAAAAAGCTCCTTTGTGCTAAACTATATGTGAGGTGAAGGGCCGCACATAAGCAAAGTACAAAGGAGGACGTTAGATGAAAAACCAAAATAACGACACATATAGTTTAGCACATACGACATGGAGATGTCAATACCATATTGTGTTCACACCGAAGTACCATAGAAAAATAATCTATGGGGCATTGCGTGCGGAGATAGGAAAAATATTGCGGGAACTTTGCTTGCGGAAAGATATAGAAATCATAGAAGCGCACGCAATGCCTGATCACATCCATATGTTGGTGAGCATACCGCCGAATGAAAAAGTATCCTCGTTCATGGGATATCTCAAGGGCAAGAGTACCATGATAATTTTCGAGCGGTATGCTCACTTAAAATACAAGTTGGGGAACCGACATTTTTGGAGTCGGGGATATTACGTAAGTACGGTGGGCGCTAACAAGCAAGCCGTACAGAAGTATATTGAAAACCAAGAGAAAGAAGATTTGATTTCAGCCCAGATCAGTATGGTAGAGTATTACGATCCGTTTGAGAAATGGCTGAAATCAAATCCAGAGAAGAGAGATAACCCGAAGGGAAAATAAACGGCTTGCTTGTATGCGGTAGGCGGTCTTGTGTGGTGCTTAAGCACCCCGCCGGTATCCACGCCCTTTAGGGCGATTCTTAAAGCCCCCACTTTAGTGGGGGATATTTACTAAAACTTTAACAAAACGCTCATTCCGTTTTGACTTTTGCGGCGGAGTATGCTAAAATAAGAATGCTTGTTCCAAAGGAAAAACGTGCGGAAGCAAAAAGCGGAGATGAAAAGATGAAAGTAGTCGTTGTCGGCCTCGGGAAGGTCGGCAGAAATATTCTTCAATGCCTCGTCGAGGAACGCCATGACATCGTGGCGATAGACGAAAATGCGGAAACGGTGCAGGATATAGTCGACCGTTACGACGTCAAAGGTCTGTGCGGGAACGGCTGTATCGCGGAGAATCTCGAAGAGGCGGGGGCGGACACCGCGGATCTGCTTCTCTCCGTGACGCCGTCGGACGAACAAAACGTTTTGTGTTGTTTGATCGCCAAGAGCCTCGGCGCGAAGAACACCATCGCCCGCGTACGCGATCCCGAATATAATCAGCAGGCGGATTTCATGCGGGAAAAGTTAGGCATCGATCGCCTCGTCAATCCCGATAAAGCGCTGGCGAAAGAGATCATTCGACTCCTGCGCTTTCCGTCGGCGGAAAAAATTTCCTCGTTCGCGGACGGGAAGGTGGAGATCGTGGAGATGAAGATTCCCCCCGCTTCCGTGCTCGCGGGGAAAAAGCTCAGCGAAATAGACGTGAGAAACAAGCGCTTTTCCGTACTTATCGCCGCGATCGAGCGGGGCGGGGAGATCATCGTCCCCGGCGGCGACACGGTGCTTAAAGAAGGGGATATCCTGAGTATCTGCGCCAAACATTTCGAACTCTGCGATTTTTTGCGCTGTTACGGACTGTTGAAAAAGAAAGTGCAGTACGTAATGATTCTCGGCGCGGGGCGAAGCGCGTATTATTTGGCGCACGATCTGGAAATGTGCGGCTTTCATGTGAAGATCATTTCTCCCAATCGGGAAAAGTGCGGGGACATTAAAAACAAACTCGAAAACACCAGTGTGGTCTGCGGCGATTTTACGGATAGGGAGATTCTCGAAGCAGAGGGAATCGCGGACGCGGACGCCGTCGTGGCGATGTCGAGCTACGACGAAAACAATATCATGATTTCGCTGTTCGCCAAGGGGAAAAACGTGCCCAAGATCGTCACGGTCGTCAGCAACGATTCTTACGGCGGCATTTTGGAGAGCATCTCGCTCGATACGATAATTTCTCCCTATCAGGTAGTCGCGGAGGATACGGTGAAATATCTCCGTTCCATTTCCGTGCCCGCGGACAGCCGCATCGTGGCGCTGTACCGCATCGCGGACGACCGGGCGGAGGCGCTTCAATTCAATGTCAATCACCATAAAGAATTTACGGATAAAGCCGTAAGGGAACTTCATCACAAGCTCCGCACGGGAGTTCTCATCACCGCTATCGTGCGCGGAAAAACGCTGGTCGTTCCGGGCGGCGACACGGTGATAAGGGGAGAGGATTCGATGATCGTCATCACCACCCATCACGGCGCGGTTTCCTCTTTGGACGACCTGTTGAGGTGAGGGAGCCATGAATTATAGAACCATCGCCGTCAATCTCGGAAAGATCCTCCTCCTGTCCGCGTTTTTTTATCTGTTTCCCATTCTGATCTGCCTCGTTTACGGCGAATATGCCGAGATTCTCTCGTTTGCGGCGGCAAGCCTCGTTTCCTGCGCCGCAGGAGGCGTCCTGTGGTTGTTCCGCAAGGGAGCGAAAAAAATCCGCACCAAAGAGGGATTGGTCATCGTGGGACTTTCCTGGATTTTGGTTTCCGCGGTCGGCGCGCTGCCTTTCTTTTTAAACGGCTGCATTCCCAATTATCTCGATTGTCTTTTCGAAACGGTTTCGGGATTTACCACGACGGGCGCCACCGTTCTCACCGATTTCGACATTCCCCGCAGTATGCACTATTGGCGGGCGTTTACGCATTGGCTGGGCGGCATGGGGATACTCGTTTTCATGCTTGCGATTTTGCCCTCTCAGGGCGCGGGGAGCTTTCAGCTGATGAAGTTCGAGTCCCCGGGACCGCAGGTGGGCAAGCTCGTCAGCAAGGTGCGGCTGACGGCAACGATTCTTTACGTCATCTATTTCGCCCTGACTCTCCTCGAATGGATCCTCTTGAAATGCGGCGGTATGGATTGGTTCAATTCGCTGATCATCTCCATGAGCACGGCGGGAACGGGCGGGTTTGCCGCCACGGCGGAAAGCGTCAGGGAATTTCACAGCGCCTATACGGATATCGTCGTCACGATCTTCATGCTGGTATTCAGCGTCAATTTCAATCTTTATTATCTCGTTATTCTGGGAAAGATCGGCAATGTTTTGAGGGACGAGGAATTTCGCTTTTATTTTTTATTCGTATTTCTTGCGATATTCGCCGTCACATTGGATAACACTTTCCGCTTTGCGCAGTACGGCGGAAACTTTTTCACTTCCTTGCGCTATTCCGCCTTTGCCGTGGCTTCGGTGTCTTCCACGACAGGATTCATGACGGCGGATTTTGCCCAGTGGTCGTCTTTTTCCCAGTTTGTGCTTCTGCTTGTGATGTGCGTCGGCGCGATGGCCGGCTCGACGGGCGGGGGACTCAAAGCCTCCCGCTGTCTGATTCTTTTGAAATCGGGACGGGCGGACACGCTCGGCGTCCTTCGCCCCACGGGCATTCACACCGTTAAATTCAATAAAAAGCAGCTTTCTCCCGAAAGCGTTTCGGCGGTGCGAAATTATTTCGTCGTGTATGTAGCCATCTTTATTTTCTCCTGCCTTCTGCTTTCCCTCGACGCTCAAACGGACTTTTTGACGGATGTCAGCGCGGTGGTCGCCTGTTTCAATAACGTCGGCCCCGGACTCGGCGGCATCGTCGGACCCTGCGGCAGTTACGCGACGCTCAACTATTTTTCTAAGACTGTGCTCACCATCGTCATGTTGATAGGCCGCCTGGAAATTTTCCCCGTATTGCTCCTGTTCTCTCCCAAAACTTGGTCGAAGCGCTATTGAAGACTAAAATTTTGCATAGGAGATAGGTTTTTGTCAAAAATAATATAAAAACGCCCCGCATCCTTAAAGAATGCGGGGCGTTTTCCGTTTTAGCCGACGATCAGATTCACCAGACGGCCGGGGACGACGATGCACTTTTTGACTTCTTTTCCCGCGACGAGTGCGGCAATCTCGGGATTGGCGCAGACGGCGGCTTGAATCTCCTCGTTCGAGAGATCTTTGCCGATCATCATTTTCGCGCGGATCTTGCTGTTGAGTTGCACGGCGTATTCCGTTTCGTCCCGAACGAGAGCTTTCTCGTCGACGGCGGGATAGCTCTCCGCAAACACGGATTCCCTATGTCCGAGAATCTCCCAAAGTTCCTCGGAAAAATGGGGTGCGAAGGGCGCCAGCATCCTCACGAGGTCGTCTACGCACGCCTTGAAGAACTTTATGTTTTTATTTTCCGAGGCTTCGTATTTTTGCAGCGCGTTGACGTATTCCATGAGCCTGGCGACGGAGGTGTTGAAAGAAAATGCTTCCAGATCGCGCGAGATATTTTTCACGGCGTAGTTTTTCGCGTAATCAAGCTCTTTTTCCGCAGCTCCCGTCCCGTCCGTCCCGCCCGTTTCCGCCTCGGCTGTCTTTTTCACCAGCCGCTCGACGCGTTCGGTAAATTTTGCGATGGACTTGATGCCGTCGTCGTTCCAGGGACCGCCTTCCGTATAACTGAATCCGAACATGAGATAGAGCCTAAAAATATCCGAACCGTACTCTTCGATATACTTGTCGGGGGACACGACGTTGCCCTTGGACTTGGACATACGGTTGCCGTCGGGACCGAGGATGACGCCTTGATGAACGAGCCTTTTGAACGGCTCGTCGAAGTCGATATAGCCCATGTCGCGCAGCGCTTTGGTGATAAAGCGGGCGTAGAGGAGGTGCATACAGGCGTGCTCCGCGCCGCCCACATAGACGTCCACGGGCAGCATCTTGTCTGCGATCTCCTTAGAGAAGGGCTGTTTTTCGTTGTGCGCGTCGGGGTAACGAAGATAATACCAGCTGGAACACACGAAAGTATCCAAAGTATCCGCGTCCCTCTTGGCTTTGCCGCCGCAGGAGGGGCAGGTGCAGTTCATGAATTTTTCGTGAGAAGCGAGCGGCGATTTTCCGTTGGGACGAAATTCCACGTCGTAGGGAAGCCTGACGGGAAGATCCTTTTCGGGCACGGGCACCACGCCGCACTTTTCGCAATGGATCATGGGAATGGGCGCACCCCAATATCTCTGGCGGGACACCGACCAGTCGCGCAGGCGGTAATTGACCTTTTTACACCCTTTCCCGAGCTTGTTCAAATGCACGGCGACGGCGTTTCTCGCCTCGTCGCCCGAAAGCCCGTCGAATTCTCCGCTGTTGACGAGAATGCCGTCCTCGCAGAAGGGAAGGACTGTTTCTCCGCCCTTCTTTTGAATCACCTGCGTAACGGGAAGGTGATATTTTTGCGCAAAGGCGTAGTCGCGTTCGTCGTGCGCGGCCACCGCCATCACGGCGCCCGTGCCGTAGGAATACAATACGTAGTCCGCAAGGTATATGGGGAGCCGCTTGTCCAGGAGGGGATGCGCCGCATACGCGCCCGTAAAGACGCCCGTCTTTTCCCGCGCCGTGGAAAGCCTGTCTATATCGTTTGCTTTGGCGGCGTACTCCACATAAGAGTCTATTTCCGCCGCCTTTTCGGGATGAGCGGCTTTGATCGTTTCCACGAGGGGATGTTCGGGGGCGAGGACGACGTAATCGACTCCGAAAAGGGTGTCGGGGCGGGTGGTAAATACGGTGATGACGTCGCCCGTTTCGCATTCGAAATTCACTTCGCAGCCCGTGGATTTGCCGATCCAGTTCTTCTGCATCAGCTTGGTCTTTTCGGGCCAGTCGAGTCCGTTCAATCCGTCCAAAAGTTCTTCCGCGTAATCGGTGATTTTAAAAAACCACTGCGTCATGCTCTTTCTCGATACCGCCGCGCCGCAGCGCTCGCACGCTCCGTCCACGACCTGCTCGTTGGCGAGCACGGTTTCGCAGGAGGGGCACCAGTTGACGAGGGCTTCCTTGCGGTAGGCCAATCTCTTTTTATAAAGCTGTAAAAACAGCCATTGCGTCCATTTGTAATACTCTTCTTCGCAGGTTTTGACCTCCGCGGACCAGTCGAACATGGCGCCCATTTTTTTGAGCTGTCCTTCCATGGTTTCTATATTTTTTTCCGTGGAGTCCTTGGGATGGATGCCCGTCTTGATGGCGTAGTTTTCCGCGGGCAGTCCGAAGGCGTCGAAGCCCATCGGCTGGAACACTTCGAAGCCCTGCATCTTTTTGAAACGCGCGTAAGAGTCCGTAGGGCCGTAATTATACCAATGTCCGACGTGGAGCTTCGCTCCGGACGGATAGGAGAACATTTCGAGGACATACCATTTTTTATCGATGTTCTTTTTGTTGAAATTGTTTTGTTTTGACTTTTCCCATTTCGCCTGCCATTTGCTTTCCACCGATTTCATGTCCATCATCCGTTTTAACCTCCGAAAAACGCGGCGCGTCTTTCCGCCGCCTGAAAAAATACTTGTAATCGTTTTTCTATTATAGCCTTTTTCGGGGGGTAAGTCAAGCAAATAAACGGATTGTAAAAATCGAAGGGCGGAAATTTTGCCCGGGGTATAAATAATTCCGCTTTTGCGGCATACAATAATGTTGTGGATAAAATAACGGTCACTCAAAGCGGCTCTTCCAGCCCGTATATGTCGTATCTCTATGGCAAAGTAACGGATAAATTTTCTTTTCTTCCCACCGATTGCGGACTGGAAAACGACGGCGACAGAACGACGCTCGTATTCCTTTCGGAAAAAAAATATTGTCCCTATATCCGTAAATATACCGAAGAAAACATCGCGGACGTCATCGCCGTGGGCTATAAATACCAATATTTCGACAGAAATCTTTTTCTGCCGCTTTTAAACGCTGCCGAGCGGGATATTCTTCTCACCGCTCTCGTCGCGGCGGATTTTATCGAGGACAGAGAGTACATCAGAAAACAGATCAGGGGCTTCGAAGAATACTGCATCGACGGAGTCTTTAATTTTCGCTTAGGGGATCTGAGAATGCGCTGGCGGGGAATCGCGGAGTACATTCCCGCGGAATTCGCCTCCTCTTCCCTCGAAAGTTTTCTCGATTTTCTCATCGGGGAAAGCAGCGGAAAAGTGTTCTTGAAGGACGGCAGGCTCTACGACGAGGATTATCGCGTACTCAACAAGAGCGCGCTGATCGGCAAAGCCACGCCCGTGAGGGAAATTCTTTTGAGCGGCGCGGACAATATCTATTGCTTCGGCGCCCCCGACGCGCAGACCAAAGAATTTTTGAAAAAATATTATAAGGAAAAGGTCGTTTTCTGCTGAAAACGGTTGACAAACGATCTTTAAACGGTTAAAATATACACTGTAAAGACAAGTAGCGTCGCTTTTGGGATTTTCAGAGAGTCCGCCCTCGGCTGTGAGGCGGGTAATCCGGGCGGACGGCGAAACCGCTTTGCGCTTTATGACAATATCAATTTGAAAAGCGGTCAAAATCGTATTTGACAATTAAGGTGGAACCGCGCAAACGGAAGTATTTGCGTCCTTAAACTCTTGGTATCACGGCGGAGTTTGAGGATTTTTTTATACAAAAAACGTAAAACGGATAACGATATACGGAGGATTTATCTATGAATATCATTTTGAAGAACGGCGAAAGTATGCAGGTGCAGGAAGAATCGACCTGTATGCAGGCCGCCGCGGCGATTTCCGAGGGCTTGGCGAGAAATGCGGTCTGCGCGAAGGTCAACGGGGAGGAAGCGGATCTTTCCCGCGTACTCAAAGAGGGGGATACTCTGGAAATCATCACGCTCAAAGACAAGGAGGGGCTGCACGTCTATCGCCATACCTGCGCGCACGTTTTGGCACAGGCGCTTAAAACCATCTATCCCACCTGCAAACTCTCGATCGGTCCCGTCATCGAAAACGGGTTTTATTACGACATCGATTTCGTGACGCCTATCACCAAGGAGGATTTGGCGAAGATCGAGGCGGAGATGCAAAAGATCATCAAGAGCAATCTTCCCATCGAACGCTTTACCCTTCCCAGAAACGAGGCGATCAAGCTGATGGAGGGCTACGACGAGAAGTATAAGGTGGAACTTATCAGGGATCTTCCCGAAGGAGAAACGATCTCCTTTTATAAACAGGGTAACTTCACCGACCTCTGCCGCGGACCGCACCTGCCCTCCACGGGCAAAATCAAGGCGTTTAAGCTCATCAGCATCGCGGGCGCCTATTGGAGAGGGGACGAACACAATAAGATGCTCACCCGCATTTACGGCACCGCGTTCGCCAAAAAGGACGAAATGGAGGCGTATTTCACCATGCTCGAAGAGGCGAAAAAGCGCGACCATACCAAACTCGGCAAGGAACTCAAACTCTTCACCATTCTCAACGAAGGCAAGGGCTTCCCGTTCTTCCTGCCGCACGGCATGGTGCTCAAAAACGCGCTCGTCGAGTATTGGCGGCAGATCCACGACAGAGAAGGGTATGTGGAAGTCGCCACGCCCATCATGCTCAGCCGCGCCCTTTGGGAAACCTCGGGGCATTGGGATCACTATAAAGAAAATATGTATACGACGAAGATCGACGGCGAGGACTTTGCCATCAAACCCATGAACTGCCCGGGCGGGATTCTCGTATACAAGACGGAGCCGCACAGCTATAAGGATCTGCCCATCCGCATGGGCGAGCTGGGACTCGTGCACCGCCATGAAAAATCGGGACAGCTTCACGGACTGTTCCGCGTTCGCTGCTTCACGCAGGACGACGCGCATATTTTCATGACGCCCGAACAGATTACGGACGAAATCAAGGGCGTCGTGCGCATGATCAACGAAGTATACACCCTTTTCGGCTTTAAATATCACGTGGAACTTTCCACGCGCCCCGCCAACAGCATGGGCAGCGACGAGGATTGGAACAACGCCACGGACGCGCTCCGCCTCGCGTTGGACGAACTGCATATCGATTATACGGTCAACGAAGGGGACGGCGCGTTTTACGGCCCCAAGATCGATTTCCATCTGGAAGATTCCATCGGACGCACCTGGCAGTGCGGCACCATTCAGCTGGACTTTCAGCTTCCTCAGCGCTTTGAAATGGAGTACGTGGGCGAGGACGGAATGAAACATCGTCCCATCATGGTCCACCGCGTCATCTTCGGCTCTATCGAGCGTTTTATCGGCATCCTCATCGAGCATTACGCGGGCAAGTTCCCCGTCTGGCTTTCGCCCGTACAGGTAAAGCTTCTGCCCATCACGGAGAAGCAGCAGGCGTATGCGGAGGAACTCTGCGCGCAGATGAAGGCACAGGGAATCCGCGCGGAACTGGATTCGAGAAACGAAAAAATCGGCTATAAGATCCGCGAAGCGCAGATGGAAAAAGTGCCCTATATGCTCGTTTTAGGCGAGAAGGAAGCACAGGAAAAGCTCGTCGCGGTCAGGCGCAGAGATAAAGGGGATACGGGCGCCGTTCCCGTCGGGGAATTTATCGCGCAGGTCAAAAAAGAGATCGAGGAGAAAACGGCGTTTTAAAGCGCAGGGAGGAAAACGATGAAAATTTCCACGGAAACGGGTTCTTTCAGGCTCTATTCGGAGGACAACCGAAAAATTCTGCGTCTTCTTAAAGACAGCGGCTTTACGGCTTACGACTTTTCCATGTTTAAGGGCGAGCTGAAAGATCGCCTGATAGACAGCGAAGACTACGCGCTGCGCGCGAAAGAATTGAGGGAATACGCAGACGGAATCGGACTCGACTGTAATCAGACGCACGCTCCTTTTCCCACAGCCGTCAAGGGGGACGACGCGTATAACGAATGGATTTTTCCGCAGATCGTCCGCGCGATAGAAGTCAGCGGCATTTTGGGCGCGAAAATTTGCGTGGTACATCCCTGCAACGATTATACCGCGGAGGAAAACGCCGCGCTCTATCGCCGTTTCGAGCCGTATGCCCGCAAGGCAAGGGTAAAGATCGGCTTGGAGAATATGTGGAATTGGGACAGACAGGCAGGGCACGCTTCGCCTGCGGCTTGTTCCTCTCACGGCGATTTTCTCGCGCATCTCTCGCTTCTCGACAAAGACGTATTCGTCGCCTGCCTCGACATCGGACACGCGGAAATGAAGGGACTGCAAACGAGCGCCGTCGAAATGATCGAAACGCTGAAAGACAATTTGCAGGCTCTTCATATTCACGATAACGATCGTTTGAACGACAATCACGAACTGCCGTACAGCCGCGCCGTCGAATTCGCTCCCATTCTCGAAGCCTTGAAAAAGATAGGCTATCGGGGGGACGTGACGCTGGAATCGAGCAGCTTTATGGTCAGATATCCCTTGGAACTCTATCCGCAGGCGGCGCGTTTTATGGCAGAGGTCGCGGCAAGCCTGAAAAATCGTCTGGAATCGGATTGATTAAAAAAATTGTTAAATTTAAGAAAATTATCGGTCGAATCCGCTTGACAAAAAATTATGGTTATAGTATTATAAGATAGCTAAGCAGAAGCGAACCTTCTCGCCGCGCGGTATTCATCGGCGCGGCTCGATAATTTTCGGATGGTTTAGACGTCGGTTTAAACGGTTGCAAAGATTATTGCGGGTCGCTTGTGTTTCAAGCGACCTTTATTATATTTGGCGTGAGGTGTACTACCATTAAAGAACAACATCAGTTGAACGGAGATATCCGTGACAGGGAAATCAGAGTGATCGCTTCCAACGGCGATATGCTCGGCGTGATGAGCTCTTCGGAGGCTCTGCGCCTTGCGGAAGAAGAAAATTTGGATTTGGTGAAAATTTCACCCAACGCGGTGCCGCCCGTCTGCAAGATCATGAACTACGGAAAGTTCAAATTCGAACAGGCGAAGCGCGAAAAGGAAAACCGCAAAAATCAGAAGGTGATGGAGATCAAGGAGATCTATCTTTCCATGACCATCGACATAGGGGATCTGAACGTCAAAGCGAAGAAAGCGCTGGAATTTCTCGAAGAGGGCAATAAGGTGAAGGTTTCCATTAAAATGCGCGGCAGGCAGATGGCGCATTCGTCCATGGGCGTGGACGTGATGCACCGCTTTTTCAGTGTGCTCGGCGGCAAGGCGACGATGGACAAAAACCCCGCCACGGAAGGCAGAAACATCATCATGATCCTTTCGCCCGCCAAATAATCACAAAGAATGTTTCCGCGCGCCTTGCGCTAAGGCAGGGAAGGCGGAGCAGATAAAGCAGGAAAAAATATTCGGAGGATAAATATATGCCTAAACAGAAATCCCACAGCGGAACAAAAAAGCGTTTTTGGCTTACGGGCAGCGGCAAGGTCAACAGACCTCACGGCGGCAAGAACCATAAAGCGGAAACAAAGAGCAGCAAAAGAAGAAGAAATCTGCGCCAGAGCACCCTCGTTTCTTCGACTCAGGAAAATACCGTCAAAAGTATGATTCCCTATAAGGATTAAGAAATAAGGAGAACTCAGTTATGCGTATTAAAAGAAGTGTAAACGCGCTGAAAAAGCGCAGAAAGATTTTTAAGCTCTCCAAGGGCTATTTCGGCAACAAGAGCAAGTCTTACCGTATCGCAAGACAAGCCGTTATGAAGTCTTTGAACTATGCCTATGTGGGCAGAAGAAGAAGAAAGAGAGATTTCAGAAAGCTCTGGATCGCCAGAATCAACGCGGCGGCGAGGCTCAACGGTCTTTCTTACAGCAAGCTGATGCACGGACTCAACGTTGCCGGTATCAATCTCAACAGAAAAGTTCTTGCCGACTTGGCTGTCAATGACGCTCCCGCATTCGCGCAGCTCGCCGAAAAAGCTAAAGCGGCTCTTTGACGAATTCCCAAAAAGCCTTTTAGCATCTAAAAGGCTTTTTTCGTGTAATGTAACATGATATTGACTTCGAAAAATAATCCGTTGATAAAAGAAACGGCTGCCTTAAAGGACAAAAAGGGCAGAAGGGAACAGGGGCTTTTTCTCGTCGAAGGCGCGAAGATGGCGTCAGAATGTGTAAAGAGCGGCATGGAGATCGAAAGGGCGATCCTATCCGAAAGCTATCGCGGCGATTGTCTTTTTGATACCGCCGTCCGCGTTTCCGACGAGGTATTCCGCTTCCTTTCGGACGAAAAATCCCCACAGGGCATACTCTGCGCCGTCAAACTTCCCAAAGACGCCTTGCGTCCCCCGAAAAACAGCTGTCTTTTGCTCGACGGCGTTTCCGATCCGGGCAATATGGGCGCCATCATCCGTACCGCCAACGCCGCGGGATACAAAGAGATTTATCTCGTGGAGTGCACCGATCCCTATTCCCCCAAAAGCGTTCGCGCCAGCATGAGCGGTATCTTTTTTACGAAGCTGTATACGGGGACTCGGGAGGAAGTGCTTTCCGCGCTTTCGGGCACGCCCATCGTCGCGGCGGATATGGAAGGGGAAAATATTTTTTCCTTTACGCCGCCCGCAAAATACGCTTTGGCGATCGGCAACGAGGCCAACGGACTTTCGGAGAAAGTTTTTCAATCCGCGGAATATACCCTGCGCATCCCCATGGAGGAAAGCCAGGAGAGCCTGAACGCGGGAATCGCCGCGGGCATAGCGATGTATATTCTCAAAAAAGATCAATTTATAAACAGCAATCGATAGGAGTTAAAATATGTCAGGACACAGCAAATGGCACAATATTCAGGCAAAAAAAGGTAAGGCGGACGCGGCGAGGGGCAGAGTTTTCACCAAACTCGGCAGGGAGATCGCGGTTGCGGCGAAGAACAATCCCAATCCCGACACCAACAGCAAGCTCGCGGATATCATTGCCAAGGCAAAAGCCGCCAATATGCCCAACGACAACATTATGCGCAGCATCAAAAAGGCCGCGGGCGAAATGAACGGTTCGGATTATAAGGAACTCGTCTACGAGGGCTACGGTCCCGCGGGGTCCGCGGTCATCGTCACGACGCTGACGGACAATAACAACCGTACTGCGAGCGACATCCGCGCCGTCATGGGCAAGCACGGCGGCTCGATGGGCAGCACGGGCTGCGTTTCCTACAATTTCGACAACAAGGGATACATCGTCGTCGAAAGGACGGTGGAACTCGACGAGGACACGATGACGGAGTACGCCCTGGAAGCGGGTGCGGACGACGTGGCTGTCAGCGACGACGTGTATGAGATTTTCACCACGCCCGAGAGCTTTTCCGAGGTCAGAAAATATCTCGAAGAGAAGAATCGGGAACTGATGGCCGCGGCGCCTAAAACCCGCCGCAACGAGGAAGAGGAGCCGAAGATCAAATTCGTGCAGGCGGAAGTCGCCATGATCCCGCAAAACAAGATCACTCTTCCCGCGGATAAGGTAAAGACTTTCGAAAATATGCTCGACGCTCTCGAAGAGCTTGACGATGTGCAGGAAGTTTATCATAACGTGGATTTGCCCGACGACGAGGACGAAGAATAAAAAATGAAAAACGGTGCCGCGGGGTACCGTTTTTTTCATACAGACGCTTTACATCGGCGGGTCGGATATGATACAATAACATAAACTCGGAAACACATTCCGAAGAAAGGAGAAACCACGAAGATGAAAATCGCTGTCTTGGGCGCGGGCGCCATGGGCTGTCTATACGGCGCATATTTAAGCAAAAAAAATCAGGTCCTGATGATAGATTCCTATCGTCCACAGGTGGAAGCCATCCGGGAAAGAGGCATTGCGGTCGTCGAAACGGACGGCTCGGAATCGTATTATAAAGAAAATATTTCTGCCTTTCTCTCGGGAAAATGTCCAAAAAAGGTAGATCTTGTCATCGTCTTTGTCAAGAGCACGAATACGGAAACGGCGCTCGAAGAAAATAAAAATCTCTTTTCGGACGAAACTCTTGTGATGACGCTGCAAAACGGAGCGGGAAACGACAGAAAAGTAGCCAAATACGCGGATTCGAAAAATATTCTCATCGGCACCAGCAAGCATAACGCCATCAATCTCGGTTCCGGCAGGACCCGTCACGGCGGCAGCGGCGCCACCACGATCGGCAGCAACGCCCATTGTACGGAACCTCTCGAAAGGGTGGCGGGAATTTTGCGCGCCTGCGGCTTCGAGGTGACGGTCAGCGACGACATACAGCGCATTATTTGGAGCAAACTGTTCGTCAATCTTTCCGTCAACGCCTTTACGGCGATTACGGAAACGCCCATCGGCTATCTGGCGAAAAACGCCTATGCGTGGAATTTTGCCAAGCGGCTCATCTATGAAGCCGTGGAAGTCGCGGAAGCGGACGGAACGTACTTCGACAGGCGCGAGGTCCTGGAAATGGTGCGTAAGGTGTGCATCGACGACGCGGGCGGTTATTCGTCCATGTATCAGGACAGAAAACGCCGCGTCAAGATGGAAATAGACGCCATCAACGGCGCCGTGGTGGAACAGGCGAAGCTCTACGGCGTCCCTACCCCCTATAACGCGCTCATCGTCGATCTGATCCACGCGATAGAGGGCGCTTACGATTTATACGATAAACCCTGAATGAAAAGCGGTTTTCCCGAATTGAAATTTTCCCACAGCGTCGGAGCGGTGGTCTTCAAAGGGGGGGGGAAAATCGATTTTGAAAAGCTTTTGTCGCGGGCGGATCGGGCGCTTTATCTATCCAAACGCCGCAAAAATATCTATACCGTTTTGGATTACGACGCGCGGGAGGTCTGCGGAGAACTCCCGCACTGACATCCGGGCAAAAAAATAGGGCGCCTGTAAAACGCAAAATGCGAAACGGGCGTCCTTCTTTTTTTATTTTGTCAGATCCCAGTCGATCGGGGCGATTCCGTATTGGTTGAGATAGGCGTTCGTCTTGGAAAAGTGACGGCAGCCGAAAAATCCATTGGAAGCGGACAGGGGAGAGGGATGCGCGCATTCTAAAATCAAGTGCTTGCTTTGGTCGATGAGCGGCTTTTTGCTCCTCGCGTTTCCCCCCCAAAGAATAAATACGACGTGTTCTTTTCTCTCGGAAATCAACTCGATGATGCTGTCCGTAAACCACGCCCAGCCGCATTTGGAATGGGAGTTCGCCTGGTGCGCGCGCACGGTCAGGGAGGTGTTCATGAGAAGGACGCCTTCCTTCGCCCATTTGGTCAGATTGCCCGATTGCGGGATGCCGCAGCCGATGTCCGCTTTCAGCTCCTTGAAGATATTTTCGAGAGAGGGCGGTTTTTCAACGCCGTCCTGTACGGAAAAACATAGCCCGTGCGCCTGTCCTGCGTTGTGATAGGGGTCCTGCCCCAAAAGCACCACTTTCACCTCTGCAAACGACGTATAGCGGAAGCAGTTGAATAAGTCGTACATATCGGGATAAACGACGTGATTGTTGTATTCGTCAAACAAAAATTTTCGTATCTGCTGATAGCGCTCGTCTTTAAAAAGAGGCGCCAATAATTCGTTCCAATCTCCTAAATCGACCATGATTTCCTTCCTGTCAAATTTTTTATAGGGTTTGAGTAAATATAGAAAATTCGTTATTTATATAGATAAAATCCCCAAACGCAATGGCAAAATTCGCCCGAGGCAAATTTATACTTGACACCGTTTATCACGACAGCGTAAATTTCAAACGCGTGCGCCTGATGATATAAAGGATCCGGTACTTTTACTTTTTTATGCGTAGAATACAGGGGACAATCGAAAATATTTACTCCGAATCAAGTCACTTTGCCGTCCATCCCGGAGGTTTCATAATTCCGGGATTTTTTATTTTCATCGAATTTTCTCTTTTAAAGCTCTTCAAAGAGCATGGGCAGAGCCGCTTTAAGGTTTTGAAGCGCTCTTTTGCGGTTTAAAAGATATTGTTCCGTCGTGCTCCCGCTGCCCGCCACGTCGGAGATCGCCTTAACAGCATAGACGGGAAGCTGCGCGGCGTTTGCCGCCTGAACGATCGCCGCTCCTTCCATGTCGCGGATATCCGCTTTCAGCTCTTTGGTCAAAAGAAGGTAATCCTCGGGAGAATCGTTAAAACGGTCGGCTGTGCCGAGATTTTTTTTCTTCAAGGGCGCACGGAAAGAGGAAAGCTTTAAATAGTTTTCCTTGTATTCGTCCAGCGTTCCTATTTTTGTTCCGTTCAGCTGCGTGAGGTCGAAATCGAACTGTACGGCGGCTTTGATCTGATATACCCCGCAAAGCTCGGTGGTCTTGTTGAGTCCGCCCGCCACTCCGAAATTAAAGATCTTGTCCGCGTCGAACTTGCTCACGGCAAGTTGCGTGCCCAGCGCGGCGTTGACCTTGCCGACGCCGCAGATCACGACGGCGACGTCTTTTCCAAAGGCGCGTCCCACGTGCACTTGTTTCCCGCTCACGATCAGCGAGCGGAAGGTTTCCGTCTGCTCCAATAAAATTTCCGCTTCGCTACTCAAAGCGGCTACAACTCCGATCATGGTTTATAACTCCTTTTCCTATGTAAAAAGTTCCTTTTTTGCCTATGTACCCAATAGTGTAACAAATTTTTCGGAAATATGCAAACGCTTGAATAGGTTTTTTGCGAAATGTAGATAATAAACCTATGAAAATTCCTTTCGGAGGTAAAAAATGAATCCATTTGAAGAAAAACCGCAAAAGATCGAAAAAAGCTTTCAAAGCTGGAACAATGTGCTCGTCAGCCCCTATGACAAGCAGACGGTGGACCCTTATACCCGTCTTCGCGTCATCCTGATGAACGGCACGGAGTTTGAATCGGTGCGCCTCGGTCACAGTTTCACGCGTAACTGCACGAACAACGACGTCCGCCGCGAACTCGCCTTGATCCGCCGCAGCGAGCAGATCCAGCAAAAGCGCATCGCGTCTTTAAAGCCGATGGACGAAAACATTTTGGAACACACCATCGGATACGAACAGCTCGCCGTCGATCTTACCGCAAATCTCGCCAAGATGGAGAAGAACGACTATGTGCGCCAGCAGTTGAATTTCGCCCTTTTGGAGGATTTCGACCATCTGTATCGCTATTCGGATTTGATGGAGCTGGAAAAATCGGGGGATCCCGGTCGTCTTGTCGGCGATTATACGGAGATTATGCCCGGCAGACCTACCGTTGCGGAATATCGCCATCCCTTCGACGACGTAAACTTCAACATCAACAGCTATCTGAACAATACGCTCACCCGCCTGCACGTCAACATCATCACGGCGGCGGAGCAGCAGACGATGAATTATTATATGAACGTGGGCAACCTCTACGTCAGCGATCTGGGCAGAAAGCTGTATAACGAAATCGCCATGATAGAGGAACAGCACATCACGGGATACGGCTCTTTGAAGGATTCTTCCTGCACGTGGTTTGAAAATCTCGTCATGAACGAGTATACGGAATGCTATCTTTATTATTCCTGTTACGAGGACGAAAAAGACCCCCGTATCAAAAAAATTTGGGAACAGCATTATAACGAAGAGGTCGCGCATCTGCATAAAGCGGTGGAGCTTTTGCAGAAATACGAAGGTAAAGTCTGGCAGCAGCTCTTCCCCTCGGGCGGAGATTTTCCCGAATTGCTCAAATTCCGCTCGCAGAAGGAATATATCCGCGACGTACTCAAAAGCGTGCGCCTGACGGCGGTGGAAGAGGGTTTTCAGGAACTTGTCGCCGTGCCCGACAGCTTCCGCTATTTCAATTACAACAAATCGGTCAACGGCAACGTGGAAACGGTCGGCACTCACTCCGTCATCAACCTTGCCATTTCCGAATTCGGCAAGGATTACCGCATCGAAAACAAACAGCATCCCATCGCGGCGCTTTCCAAGCGCACCAAGGACAACACGGAAGTCGGCAGAGTCAAAAACGCTTAAATTTTGCCGGATAGAAAAAAGGCGCAGTTTTTAAAGACTGCGCTTTTTTTGTATAAAGAACCTGTTAGAAGGGATACAAAAAAGGTTAGACGTACGACTCTTGAACGATACTTCTCCTTTTGGAATAATAAAATCGAGGACGGAAAATTCAATCGCTAAAAAATCAAAAGAGAATGATATGGGGATAAAAAAAGGAAAAGAAGGTAGGGATGATAGAGCGGAAGGGCTTAGCCTAAGGAGAAGTAAGCAAATGGCAGGGGTTACTCCTTTTGCAGAGGACAAGCCGGGGCGTGAGAGTTTGTCTGCCTATGAACGACCCCGCGTTTGGCGCGGGGCTTGTCAGGGATCGGAGATAAAGTTATCGATGAAAAATGCATTTCTCTCGCCGAGGCAGCGGGACTCAACGGCGCATTATGAGCAAAAGGAAAACTCTTTAAAACTTCTCGTTCATCGCGTTTACGAACTCCCGGCTTTTCGCCGTCAGCTCCACCCAGGCGGGAAAAAAGCCGCTCGCCGTCGCGTTGCGCACGGAGGGGATGTTCGACCAAGCGGCGCAATAGAAAGGCACCTTGCCCCGATCGAGGATTTCCAGCGCCAGTCTTCCCGTCAGGGCGGAGGCGATCCCGCGTCGGCGGTAAGAGGGTAAAACGTCGATGCCTATCTGCCACATTTTTTCGCAGTCCGCGGAGGCGCCCGCCAGCCCGACGAGCTTTTCTCCCTCGAAGGCGCCGACGGCGACGACGTCCAGTTCCTTTCTCTTCTCGCAGAGGGCATTGCTCCATGCGGGCGTATAAAATCGGCAAAAGTCCTTCGGAAAAAGTATTTTCAAATCGAAATCGCAGGGCGGCGCTTTGAGTTTTTTCAGATCGGGCAAAAAATATTCCGCCATAAAACATAGCCTCAGATCTCGCCTTTGAAGCGCGTCGTTCAAAACGTGCAGATTCGGGGTTTCAAAACAGTGTTCGACGGGATAGCGATCGATATAGGCGCGCACGACGTCGGCTAGATCTTCGCGCGCGGAGGCGACGATATTGTTGCCGTAGGACACGAGATTGCAGTCGAAGGGCAGGGAGAGGTATTTTCTCGCCTTGTCGCTCGCGCGGGACAATACGACGACGTTTTCTCCGCGCAGAAAATCGTCGGGCGTGCAGTGGAGATCGGCGGCGGACTGTTTCAGCGCCGTTTCGAATATTTCCTGATTCGTCAATTTTATTTTTCCCTTTCGTTTCTTGCTTTTTTTAGAAAAATGTGCTATGATAGTCGGGAAGAAAAAGAGGCGTTCAAAGACGGATAAAAGTCGGCTCGTCGTCCGCGTATTCGCGGCAGAGCGTCACGATGTGATTCTCTTTTTCGAGGTGCGCGATACAAACGGGGAGTTCGAGGTCGAGATAGAACACCTTTCCCTTTAAATAGGCGATTTTTTTGAGGTCGGAGGCGATCGTTCCTCCCAGCCATTTCACGACGCTCTCCTTGGTTGTCCAGTGCCTGAAAAATTCCGCTTTGCCTTGTATTTCCAAACGTTCCTCGACGGGAAATTTCGAGAGTACGGGCAAATAATCGATCTCGCGGGAAAGGCATTCGGCGTCTATGCCGATATTGACGTCGGCAACTGCCGCAAAACAAAGCCGATTCGTATGCGTGAGGGAAAAAAAAGGGGGAGAGGCGCTTAAAAAAGGCTTTCCCGTTTCGCTCCGCACGATTTCGGGGTTATGTAGATGATAATATTCGGAGAAGATTCTGCGCATCATTTGCTCGGAGGAAGAAAAAGCGCCCTTTTCCGCAAAAAAGATTTTTTCCATGGCTTCATTATAACAGGAGGAGTTACAAATGTCAAGAGCGGACGCCGCAAAAGAATATTTTATGAAAGGGTATGCCTGCGCGCAGGCGGTGCTTCTGGCATTTTCGGACGTCACGGGATTGGAATCGGAAATAGCGCTGAAAATTTCTCTGCCGTTCGGCGGCGGCATGGGGCGGCTCCGCCTTACCTGCGGCACCGTCAGTGGCGCGGTGATGGTCCTGGGAACGGTCTTTTCCAAAGCGGAAATCAATCCCGAAAATAAAAAAGAGGTCTATGCCGCCGTACAGGAATTTTCCGGGCGTTTCAAAGCGGAAAACGGCAGCGTCGTCTGCGGCGAGCTGTTGACGGGAGCGCATTTAAAGGCGGATATCGCTTCCGTTCCCGAAGCGCGCAGCGCGGAATATTACAGGAAGCGCCCGTGTCCCGAGCTCGTGTATTCCGCGGCGAAAATTCTCGAAGAATATTTGGAGGAACGGGGAAAACTCGACGGGGACGCTCTTTCCGCGGGGAAACACTGAGAAGGTCCGATAAAGAAAAAACGATCGCGCCTAAAACTTGCGGACGATCTCGCGTCGATGAGAACTATATCATACGAACACGATGAAAATTGTATTTTTTCGACGAAAGAAAAAAAAGGCGGTTTAAATGGCCTAAAAAAACGCAGGGGTTTATCTGCCCCTGTGTTTTTCTTTGCGTTTTAGCTGTTTCCGTTCAAAACGGCGCAGTTTTTCGACCTCGCGTTCTTCCCTGTCGAGCACTTTCTGCTCCGATTTGCTCTGTTCCCGCCGCAGCGAGAGCGCCCTTTGGGCTTTTGTGCCGATGCCGACGTTTTCCATCTGCTTCCGCGCTTCCCGCTTTGCCCGTTTGGGACGCATTTCCCGTTCCTTTATGGCCGCGGCGACAGCCGGACTGAAAAGAAGCCCGTCGTGCCTATCGAGAAGAAAGCGGTACACTTCCGCGTCCGTCGGCTCCGCGCCGAAGATCACTTTGCATACGTACAGTTTCCCGTCGGACACCCGCTCGAAGATTCCCACATAAAACGGCTCTTCGAAAAACACGGTCAGCTTTTCGCTCGTCCTGTCCATAACGAATCCTCCTTTTGACGAATTCACAAAGAAGGGACGACCAAGGAGGAGGGTTACTTATATCCGAGGGGATACGTCCGGACTACCGACCGGAACCGCGCTCGAAAAGCGCGCTGTGTTTTTATCTTTGCGTTTGTTTTATATAGAGCGCAAAAGCGCTTTATACCGATTATTTAGCTAACTGATTTTTTATAATTTCCTTTGCGCCTTTGTCCGATTTTTTCGACGACGGCGCAGGAGGTCTTTTTCGCGGCGTTCCCTTTTTAGGGAATTGTCCGCGTCGATTATTTGGCGCTCTTGGAAACGTTGAAGTAATACTCGACGACGTCGCCGTCCTGCATGACGTATTCCTTGCCCTCGGAACGCACCTTGCCCTTCTCCTTGGCAGCGGCGACGGAACCGAGCTCGACGAGCGTTTCCCAATAGACGACGTCCGCGCGGATGAATCCCTTTTCGAAATCGGAATGAATTTTCCCCGCGGCCTGAGGCGCTTTGGTGCCCTTGACGATCGTCCAGGCACGCGTTTCCTTTTCGCCCGCGGTGAGGTAAGAGATGAGCCCCAAAAGCGCGTATGATTTTTTGATAAGGCGGTCAAGACCGCTTTCCCCAAGCCCGAACTCTTCCATAAACACCGCTTTGTCCTCGGCGTCCATCTGCGAAAGCTCTTCTTCCGTCTTGGCGCAGATGACGAGCACCTCGCTCCCTTCCTTCGCCGCAAATTCCTTCACTTTGACGACGTAGGGGAGGGAGTTTTCCTCCTTGCCCATATCGCTCTCTTTGATATTGGCGGCGTAGATGACGGGTTTGACTGTGAGGAGAAAAAGACTGCGCATAAACTCTTCTTCCGCATCGGCGACGGCAAAGGTGCGGGCGGGTTTTTCCGCTTCGAGATGCGCGTACAGCTTTTCGAGGAAAGCGTATTCGTCCGCGGCTTTTTTGTCCGCGCCGCCGCGGGCGTTGCTCTTGATCTTTCCGAGCCTGTTCTGCACCGCCTCCATATCCGAAAGGATGAGTTCCAAATTGATGGTTTCTATATCCCGTACGGGATCGATGGAATTTTCCACGTGCGTGATGTTCGCATCCTCGAAACAGCGCACGACGTGCACGATGGCGTCCACTTCGCGGATATGGGAGAGGAATTTGTTGCCCAGTCCCTCGCCGCGGGAAGCGCCCTTGACGAGTCCTGCGATGTCCACGAATTCGATGACGGCGGGCGTCACTTTTTTGCTTTGATAGAGGGCGGCAAGCTTGTCCAGACGCTCGTCGGGCACCGCCACGACGCCGACGTTCGGCTCGATGGTGCAAAAAGGATAATTGGCGCATTCCGCGCCCGCATGGGTGATTGCGTTGAAAAGAGTGGATTTTCCCACGTTGGGAAGACCTACGACACCGAGTTTCATGATTCGTTTTTCCTTGTCCGATATTTTAAGGCGACGCTTTTTTCCGCGAACGCGGCTTCCGTTTTTGTGCGGGAACACGGCGCGGGGTCGCCCCGATTGATTTTTTCTGCTATATTATAATATAAAATTCGAAAATAAGCAAATTAAACTTGCTCAAAATTGAAAAATATGTTAATATATCTCTTGTAAAAATCGATTCGAAGGTTAAAAGACATGGATTACAAGAAGTATATTTCGGAGAAACTCAAAATCGACGGCGTTTCGGCAGAGGAGATTTACGATTGCCTCGCCCTTCCGCCCACGACGGAAATGGGGGACTATGCGCTTCCCTGCTTCAAATTCGCTAAAATTTTCCGCAAAAGTCCCGCGGCGATCGCGGAGGAACTCAGGGCAAATATCTCTCCCGACGAGGTGATTTCTGAAATTTCCGCCGTCAACGGATACCTCAATTTCAAGATAGACAAAACGCAGTTCGCAAAAGAAGTTCTCGAAAGGATATTTCAGGAAAAGGACAAATACGGCGCCTCCGACGAGGGGCGGGGCAAGACGGTCTGCATCGATTATTCCTCCATCAATATCGCCAAGCCTTTCCATATCGGGCACCTTTCCACGACGGTTTTGGGGGGCGCTCTGTACCGGATTTTAAACTTTTTGGGCTATAAGGCGGTGGGGATCAACCATTTGGGCGATTACGGCACGCAGTTCGGAAAGCTGATCTCCGCCTATAAGCGCTGGGGAAACAAGGAAAGCGTGGAAAAGGGCGGTATCAGGGCTTTAAACGAGCTGTACGTGCGTTTTCACCGCGAAGCCGAGGAACACCCCGAGTACGACGAAGAAGCGCGCGCGTACTTTAAAAAAATCGAGCAGGGGGACGAAGAGTGCCTCGGACTTTTCCATTGGTTCAAAGAATTGACTTTAAAGGACGTGCAGAAGATATACGATCTTTTGGATATCCGTTTCGATTCCTACGCGGGAGAGAGCTTTTATTCGGATAAAATGCAGCCTGTGGTGGACGAATTGCGGGAAAAAGGACTCCTTGTAGAAAGCCGCGGCGCGCAGGTGGTGGATCTCGAAGACTACGGAATGCCGCCCTGCATCATTTTGAAATCGGACGGTTCCTCCCTGTACGCCACGCGGGATATGGCTGCCGCTATTTACCGCAAGAAAACTTACGATTTTCATAAGTGCCTGTACGTCGTCGCCTATCAGCAGAATCTTCATTTCAAACAATTTTTCAAAGTTTTGGAACTGATGGGAAAAGAGTGGGCGAAAGATCTCGTGCACGTGGCGTACGGCATGGTGTCCCTCGAAGAGGGAACGATGTCCACGAGAAAGGGCAATGTGGTGTTCCTTGAAGACGTCATCGGTAAATGTATCGAAAAGGCGTATACGATTATCGACGAAAAGAATCCCGAACTTGAAAACAAGCGGGAGGTCGCGGAAAAAGTCGGCGTCGGCGCGGTCATTTTCGGCGCGCTCTATAACAATAAGATCAAGGACATCGTTTTTTCCTACGACAAAGTGCTCAGTTTCGAAGGAGAAACCAGCGTTTATGTGCAGTATACCTGCGCGCGGGCAAATTCCGTGCTCGAAAAGGGCGGCGTGCCCGCGGTTTATGAAATTCCCGAGCTTGAAGTTTCGGAGTTCGAGCTTATCAAGGCTCTCGCAACGTTCCCCGCGACGGTGAAGGACGCCGCGGATAAATACGAGCCTTCATATATCGCCAGGCTCGCGGTGGACGTTTCCCAAAAATTCAACAAGTTCTATATCGACTGCAAGATCCTCGCGGCGGAGGACGAAAAGACCAAAAATTTCCGCCTTGCGCTGACGGCGGCCTCTTTGCAGACTTTAAAAAACGCCTTTGCTCTTCTCGGCATCGGCATTCCCGACAAAATGTAAAAAATCAAAAATTGTCGTAGTAAGTCTTAGAAATAGGCTTAAAGGAGAAAAATGTTCTTTATTCGAGATAACTGCTCGGTGCGGTCAAGAAACTGACGGCGGATCGAATCGAGTAAATAGTCGTTGTCAGTCGGCCGCGCCTTTCAAGATAAATTTTTTTTGAAAAGGAGCAGTTGAAATGAATAAAAACGAATGGAAACAAAATTGGCTTTCGGAAGAACGCGCCGCGCATATTCGCGGCTGGGATTTTTCCCATATAGACGGCAGATATACGGAAGAAACCGATCTGCCTTGGAGTTATAAGGAAGTTCTGCTTTCCTATTTAAGGAAAGACGACAAACTTCTCGACACAGACACGGGCGGCGGGGAATTTCTGCTGTCTTTGCGTCACGCGGCGAACAGAACAAGCGCAACGGAGGGGTATCCTCCCAATGTCGAGCTGTGTAAAAAGGTTCTGCTTCCGCTCGGCGTGGATTTTCGCGAGGCGAGAGATTATAAAAAGCTTCCTTTTGACGACAATACGTTCGACGTGGTATGCAGTCGTCACGGCAGTTATGAAATAAGCGAGATCGGACGAGTCTTGAAAAAAGGCGGGATTTTTGTCACGCAGCAAGTGGGCGAGGAAAACGACAGGGAATTGACGGAGCTTCTTTTGCCCGGCACCCCGAAGCCTTTTCCCGGTTGGAATCTTTCAAATCAGCGGAAAAATTGCGAAAGAGCGGGGTTTTCCGTTTTAGACGCGGAAGAGGCTTTTCGTCCCATTCTCTTTTTCGACGTGGGCGCTTTGGTTTGGTTCGCAAAAATCATCGAATGGGAATTTCCGGGTTTTTCCGTCGAAAAATGCATTGAAAGGCTGCTGCGGGCGCAAAAGATCTTGGAAAACGAGGGATGTATAAAAGGAACGATCCATCGTTGGCTTCTTACCGCCCGAAAAAACTTTTGATTTTATGGAAATATTCAAAAGAAGCAGTTTAAAATGTTTATAAAAGGACGCTTTCCGCAGAATTTTCGGAAAGCGCCTTTTTGTTTTTACAAATTTTTTCAAAAATTTTCGAAAAAGGTATTCCCTTTTGCCGTAAAATATGCTATGATTAGAAAAGTACGTTAGGAGTAGACATGGGGAAAACGACCGCATACGAAAATTTAATCAAGACGCTCAATCCGCATAAGGAGGCGGATAAGGCTTGGTTCCTCGAACTTTTGGATACGGAAAAGCAAAAATCATACGAGGACGGGCACATGGCGGCAGTGATGCAGATGCTGCGGATTTCCCATATCCGCGAGCATAAAATCAAAATTATGGAAGCGCGGGAGGAAATCAGGCGCATCCAAGCGGAAGAGGAGCAAAACGCGGAAAACTACTGTAAAGTGACCGCGCTTTTGAAAGAGATCGACGAGCATAAAAAAGCCATCGATTCTTATCGCTGTTTTTTCGACGAGCCGTATTTTGCCCGTATGGATTTAACAGACCCTCTCGAAGGCTACAACAGCTATTACATCGGCAAAAAGGGGGACGTCAAGCTCGAAATCGTCGATTGGCGCGCGCCACTCGCGCGTAAATATTATCAGAAAAGCCGCATTTCCTTTTCCATCAACGAATACGATTATAAGACGATCCTGCGCCGCGCCCTGCGCACCAAGGACGGGAAGGTGCTGGATTTCAAGAATGAGTTTTTGTCCGTCAAGGACTATCTCGCGCCCGAGGAGATCGGCGGACGGGACGAGGAAATTCTCTTCGATCCCTATCTTCGGGAGATCATCAAAAACCGCAAGGAAGAGCCCGCGATCAAGGATATCATCGAAACGATCCAGGAAAAACAGTACGAAATCATCACCTGTCCCGAGAGAAAAAGTTTCGTGCTCCAAGGCTGCGCGGGCAGCGGCAAGACGATGGTGATGCTGCATCGCCTCAGTTATCTCATGTATAACAACGAGGAGATCAAATCCCGCGACGTGCTGGTTTTGACGCCCAGCGATTCCTTCAACGCCTTCATCGACGAACTCGCCGCTATTTTGGAACTCGAAAGGGTCAAGACGATCACCATTTACGAATACTTTTTGCAGGTCTTGAAGAATGAAAATATCGATCTGACGCTGAAAATCGATCCCGCGTCCAAGGAGGCTCCCGACTATCTCGCCTATATTTACTCTTCCGCCTTCGTCAAGGACGTCGAAAAGAAGCTCCATAAGGTGTACGACAGTCTGTACGGACTTTTCACGGGCGCCGAGTGCCGGGAATTTATCGACCGCATCTCGGACGCGTGCAAAAGGCAGCTGGAAGCGTACGAAGCCATCAAAAACGCTTCTCTGCGGGTGCGCAGGTCGGTGCTCGGCGAGATCAAGGAAAAGAAGGAAGGGGGACTTTATTACACCAAGCCCTTCCGCGACCTCATGAACTGCATTCTGGATATACAGGACTTTTTCGACGGCACGCTCAAAACGGAGAAAGCGAAAAATCAAAGCTATTTTTATAAACAGTTGATGTCCTTTTATAAGAGCGCGGCGTTTGCGGCGAGGCATACCGAACGCATCGTTTCCGAGGCGGCGGGGACGCTGGCGGAGCTGAAAACTTCCCTCGAAAAGGAAATATCCGATCTGAAACGTTATCGCCAGCGGATAGGGCAGGCGGAGGTCTACGCGTATGCCGACAGGATTCAGAGGCGGACTCTGCTCCTTTCGGAAATAGAAAAAGTGGCGGAAAAAGTCCTCTCTATCGGGGAAAATAATACGGCGTTCTCGGAATTTTACGAATATCTCCGCGGCGAAAAGAATTTTGCAGCGCTCGGCGGCAGCGAGGATTTTGTGGACGTGGTGCGTTTCTTTTATAGGGAAACGGTCAAAAAATCAAAGTTTAAATACGGGATGAAGAACAGAAGAATGTACCCGTCCGACGCCTATGCGCTCTGTATGATCTGCGCGCTCCTCGATCGGGAACTCACCCCGAAATATTCCTTCGTATTCGTCGACGAGGCGCAGGATATTTCCGAAAACGAATACGCGCTCTTAAAGAGGATCAACACCAACGCCTCCTTTAACGTGTTCGGGGATTTGGAACAGAACGTCACGTCCTGGCGGGGCGTCAGAATGTGGGAATCCGCCTTTCCCGATTTCGAGGTGTTTACGCTCAATCAGAATTACCGCAATACCAATCAGATCGTGGATTTCGTCGCGTCCGCTTTGAAGGTGGATATGCAGTCGATCGGCTTTGACGGACCCGAAGTGCGACATATCCCCGCGCGCGGCGTCAGCGCTTTTTTCCGCGACAAAAAGGGACTGAAAGCGGTGATCTGCGCGGAATCGGAAAAGGAGAAATATGCGAGAAAAGCATACAGTATCGTTTCCGAAAAGGGGCGCATCTCCCGCACGAAGATCAATCTGATGACGGTTTACGAAAGCAAGGGGCTGGAATTTACTTCGGTGGTGGTCATTCCCGAGAATATGTCGCCCAATGAAAAATATATCGCGTATACGCGCGCTTTGAAGGAACTCGCCGTCGTCGAATAGAACGGGAGAATTTTGCCTCGTCCCGTTTTTTGAGTCGGAGCGCGGGATAAAAATACTTTTACGCATTCAAAAGGAGAAAAAGAGATCTTTATGAAAAAATACGATACGTTTTTGGTCGATGCCGACGATACGCTGCTCGATTTTCACGCCTCCTCCCGCGCCGCGCTGGAAGCGGCTTTCCACAGCTTTCAAAAGGAATGGAAAGAGGAA
Organism: uncultured Eubacteriales bacterium; assembly: GCA_905209085.1. Lineage (GTDB taxonomy): Bacteria > Bacillota > Clostridia > Christensenellales > Borkfalkiaceae > Scatosoma. Next base: position 45,971 of record CAJLRM010000005.1, on the reverse strand, counting down.
TACGCCGAGGAATTTTTTTCCTTTAACGACACGCTTTGGGAAAAGCTCGAAAGAAAACAAATCACGCGCGAAAGGCTCCTCAAAGAGCGCTTTCCCGCCTATTTGGAGCGGCTCGGCGTCGACGACGTTCCGGGCGAGGAATTCAATAAAAAATATTTGGACTATCTGGCGACGCACCCGATTTATATGGAGGGCGCGAAAGAATTTCTCGAAGCCCTGAACGGGGCGGGAAGAGTATATATCGTCACAAACGGCACATACTCGATACAGACCTCCCGCTTTGACATCGCGGGGCTTTGGCGGTATATCGAGGACGCTTTCATCTCGGAGAAGATCGGCTGCGACAAACCCGGAAAGGCATATACCGATTACGTACTGTCCCACATTCCCCGTTTCGACGGGAAAAAGACGATCTGGATAGGGGACAGCCTCACGGCGGACGTTAAGGCGGCGAACGACGCGGGGATAGAGTGTATTTGGTATAATCCGAAAAATAAAAGCACAAACGGCAAGGCTTTTCCCGACTTTGAAGCGGATTCTTATACGGAAATTCTGGAAATTTTGCAAATATATTGAATTTCTGCTCTCTTTTTTCGACAAAGTATTTGAAAAAAACGAAAAAAAGTGTTATAATAAAAAGGAAAATGCGGAAGTGCGACCCTGTACGGATTTTTTCGCCTTCTATTTCCGCACGGCTCGCCTGCGTTATCACAAAAGTAAGGAGCGGAACGGAATATTCCTCCCTATACTCTCGTACTATACGATATAACGTCGGCTATGCCATCATAAAAAAGCAAGAATTTTATTCGGGCGTTTTTGCGAAAATCTGTCCCGAGTGAGAGAAAATCATACGGTTTGAGGAAAAAATGGCAACGGATAACACAAAACAAACCAAAACTCAGGCGTCAAGTTACAGCGCAAAGAATCTCGAAGTACTCGAAGGCCTGGACGCAGTGCGTATGCGCCCCGGTATGTATATCGGTTCGACGGGAATCAAGGGGCTTCATCATATCTTATGGGAGATCGTGGACAACGCCATCGACGAAGCCGCGAACGGCTACGCGGATAAGATCAAGGTGACGCTGCACAAAGACGGCAGCGCTTCCGTAGAGGATAACGGGCGCGGCATTCCCACCGACATTCATCCTAAGGAAAAGGTGTCGGGCGTACAGCTGGTATTCACCAAACTGCACGCGGGCGGCAAATTCGGGCAGGGCAACTACGCGTATTCGGGGGGACTCCACGGGGTGGGCGCCTCCGTCACCAACGCCCTTTCCGAATGGCTGAAAGTGGAAGTCTATCAGAAGCACGTCTTTAAGATGAGCTTTAAATCCTATTACAACAAACGCAAGGGAAAATACGAATCGGGCGTTCCCGACGGTCCCTTGGAAGATACGGGCATCTCCACCAAACGCACGGGCACGTTCGTCAGATTCAAACCCGACGCCTCCGTGTTTTCGGAAACGGAGTTCGACCTCGAAGAAGTCGAGGAACGCCTCAACGAACTGGCGTTTTTGAATCGCGGTCTGGAAATCACTCTGATCGACGAACGCATCTCCATGGCGGAGGCAAAGCGTAGGGAAAGCAATTTGGGCCGCGACGAAGACGAGGACGCGGGCGAGGGAGGCGAAGAGCCGGCGCCCGACGCCGCGCAGCCTCAGTCCCTGTTCGAAGAAGTGGATATGGCTGCGCTCGAAAGCGAGCCTTACCGCATCACCTATAAATATAACGGCGGCATCAGCGATTTCGTGAAAAATCTCAACGAGGGAAAGAGGACCTTATATTCCGTTCCCGTCTATTATCAGGCGACGAAGAACGGGATTTTGGTGGAATTTGCCATTCAGCACACGACGGACTTCACGGAGAGCCTCTTTTCTTTCGTCAACAACATTCCGACGCCCGAGGGGGGCTATCACGAAGCGGGCTTCCGTTCGGGACTCGTCAAGGCGCTCAACGACTATGCGCGCAGCAACGGCTTTTTGAAGGACAAGGACCCCAATTTTCAGGGCGACGATTTCCGCGAAGGTCTGACGGCGGTATTGTCTATCAAAATGCAGAACGTGCAGTTCGAGGGACAGACGAAGACCAAGCTCGGCAATACGGAAGCGCGCGTTCCCGTGGAATCGACGGTCATCGAGGGACTGAACTCCCTGATGGGCGCCCGCGGCTATAAAAAGACGTTTGACGAGATCATCAAAAAGGCGCAGGGCGCCGCGAAGGTACGCCTTGCGGCAAAACAGGCGAAAGAAACCGCCCGCGCGAAAAACAGCATCGACGGACTCACTCTCATCGGCAAACTCGCCTCCTGTTCGGGCAGAAAGCCCGAACTCAACGAAATGTTCATCGTGGAAGGCGATTCGGCGGGCGGTACGGCGAAACAGGCGCGAATCCGTCAGTTTCAGTCCATTCTGCCCCTGCGAGGTAAGCCGCTCAACGTCGAAAAGAAGCGTTTGGATCAGATCCTCGCCAACGAGGAGATCCGCACCATCATCAGCGCCATCGGCGCGGGGCTGGATCCCGACTTCAAAATCGATAAAATCAACTATCATAAAGTCATCATCCTTTCCGATGCCGATCAGGACGGTATGCACATCCGCTGCATTCTGCTCACCTTCTTTTTCCGATATATGCGCCCGCTCGTCAACGCCGGGCATGTCTATATCGGTATGCCGCCCCTCTATAAAGTCTATAAGGGGGACAAGGTGGAGTACGCTTACGACGATAAGGAACTGTCGCAGAAGATAGCGAAGATCGGCAAGGGCTATCAGTTGCAGCGCTATAAGGGACTCGGGGAAATGAGCGCGGAACAGCTGTGGGAAACGACGATGAATCCCGCCTCCCGCAATCTCATGCAGGTCACGATCGAGGACGCGGCGAAAGCGGAACGCATGATCACGACTCTCATGGGCGACAAAGTGGAAGGCAGAAAGGAATTTCTCGCAAAGTACGCGAATTTCAATAAGAAAGACACGTTCATGGATAAGATAGAGAAGAAGGAGGGCGCAAATGGCGAAGAGTAAGAAAGAGCCTGAAAAGATCGAACCCGCGGGACAGCTTTACGTAGAGCCGCTCGAAAACGTCCTTCATTCCTCCATGCTTCCCTATGCGGAATTCGTCATTCTCGACAGGGCGCTGCCCCGCGTCGAGGACGGCTTGAAGCCCGTGCAGAGAAGAATTTTATATACGATGAACGAAATGGGCTTGACGCCCGACAAACCTCATAAAAAGAGCGCGAGAATCGTCGGCGACTGCATGGGCAAATACCATCCTCACGGCGACAGTTCCGTTTACGACGCGATGGTGCGTATGGCGCAGGATTTCAACATGGGCAAGACGCTCGTCAACGGTCACGGCAATTTTGGAAGCGTGGACGGCGACCCCGCCGCGGCCATGCGTTATACGGAGGCTCGCTTGGAGCCTTTGGCGCTCGAACTTTTAAGGGACATCGACAAGGAAACGGTACCCTTTTCTTTAAATTTCGACGACAGCTTGAAGGAACCCGACATTCTGCCCGGCAGATTTCCCAATCTCCTGGTCAACGGCGCTTCGGGCATCGCGGTGGGGCTTGCTACCAATATTCCCACGCACAATCTCGACGAAGTGATCAACGGCGTGGTGGCGTACATCGACAATCCCGCTATTTCCCTGGGCGAAATGATGAAGTATATCCCGTCCCCCGATTTTCCGACGGGCGGCATCATCATCGCGAACGAGCTGATACAGGCTTATAAAACGGGGCGGGGCAAGATCACCCTTCGCGCGAAGATCACGGCGGAGGAAACGGAAAGCGGAAAAACCAATCTCGTCATCACCGAGCTTCCCTATCAGGTGAATAAGGCGCAGCTGATGCGCAAGATCGCGGAAATGCGCGAGGAAAAGAAAGAGGAACTCGCCTGCCTCGATTACGTGGCGGACGAATCGGACCGTTCGGGAATGCGCGCCGTCATCCGCGTCAAAAAGGATACGGACATTTCCAAGCTCTTGTCCTATCTCTATAAGTACACGGATCTCGAAGTCACGTTCGGCATCAACATGGTGGTGATCGCGGACGGCAAGCCGCAGCAGCTCGGACTCATGGAGATCATCCGTCACTACGTCAAATATCAGCAGCAGATCATTCTGCGCCGCACCCTGTTCGATCTGCATCAGGCGGAACAGAGGTGTCATATTTTGGAAGGTCTGATCGTCGCCGTCCGAAACATCGACGAAGTCATCGCCATCATCAAAAAATCCGAAAGCACTTCGGACGCCCGCAACAAGTTGATGGCGCGTTTCGAACTGACGGAAATTCAGGCGCAGGCGATTCTCGATTTGCGCCTCGCCCGTCTCACAAAACTCGAAGTTTTCAAACTGGAAGAGGAACTCAAAGAGCTGAAAAAGCTCATCAAAAAGCTCACGGCAATCTCCAAGAGCGGGGAGCTTCAATTGCAGGTCGTCAAGGAAGAAATCACCGAAATCAAGGAAAAATACGCTTCTCCGAGGCGTTCCCGCTTGGTTTTCTCGGGCGAGGAAGCGGACGAGCTTTTGTCCCGCGCCAGCGAAAAGCAGCCCGGCGTGAAGTGTACGCTCGTCTATACGGCGGACGATAAGTTCAAAGTGTTAACGGGCAAACAGGCGGACGCTTTGAACAAACCGCTCGAAGGTAAATTCAAGCCGCAGCTCGTGGCGTGCTGCAAGCTGGAAACGGTGACGGACCGCCGTATTTTTGCCTTTACCAATCTCGGCAACTGCCATAAACTGGACATTTACTCTCCCGATTACGAATGTAAGCTCTCGGACGCGGGCGTTTCCTTGAAGGAACTCTCCAAAGATGCGGAGGAGGACGAAAAGGTGATCGCGCTCTTTGAAATAGGAGAGCGTTTCCCCGTCGGAAAATTGATGTTCTTCACGAGAAAGGGCATGATTAAAAAGACGGAATGGAGCGAATACGACAATCAGCGAAAAGACAGTTTCCTCGCCGTCAAGCTCGTCGAGGAGGACGAGGTGATCGCCGTCGAGGAGGAAACCTCGGAAGAGGACACCATCATCATCGTCACCAAGGACGGCATCTGCCTCAACGCGAAAAAGGACGACGTGCCTACGCAGGGCAGGATCGCGGCGGGCGTGCGCGGCATCATGCTCCACGAAGGGGACAGGGTAGTGCTGATGTCCCAAATCAACGGCGAGGGCGAGATCATCATCGCCACGTCCGAAGGAAAGTTCAAGAAGGTCATCTCTTCCCAAATAGAGCCGATGGGCAGATATAAAAAGGGCTCGATGATCGTAGGACTGAGAGAGGGCGACAGCGTCCTTTTGGCAAGCTACGTCACGAAGCCGTATACGCTCGCCGTCGTGGAGAAGAACAACGCGGTGTCCGAACTTTCCAGCGAGGACATTCCCATCGCCATGCAGAGCGCGAAGGCGAGAAAGCTGCCCCGTTACGCAGAAGGCGCGGTGGTAAAGGTCCTTCCGCTGCCGTATCGGACGGAAAGTTAAGGAACTATAAGAAAAAGGTCATAACCTCTCAAAATCCGACATAAATATAGACCATAAATGTATTTCGGAGGTCGAAAGGTTTGTGGGATTATATTGAGGAACGAGTGAGGAAGAGCGCGGAATATATCGTCGCCACGGGCTGTACCGTGCGCGCGTGTTCCGCGCATTTCAATATCAGCAAATCTACGGTTCATAAAGACGTTTCCGAACGTCTGAAAAACATCGATGCGGAGTTATACGAAAGGGCGCGCGCGGTATCGGACAGAAATCTGAGCGAAAGGCATATCCGCGGGGGCATAGCTACCAAACAGAAGTATCTCAAAACCGACAAGACGGAGGAAGAATAGCTTTTCAGGCTGTATAGGGGACCGTGGGAGAGAATTCATTTCTCTTTCGCGGTCTTTTTTAAAAAAGCATTAAAAATTCCCTTTCAACGCTTGAAATTTTTTGTCGGATATGGTATGATGAAAAGGAAGAAAAAGGGACAAACTCTTTATAGACAGAACAAAAGGAGCATACCATGTATAACGTGAGAAAGGTTACGGAGGACGTCGTCTGGATCGGCGGCAACGACAGGCGGCTCGCCCTGTTCGAAAACGTATTTCCCATTCCCCAAGGAGTTTCTTATAACAGCTATGTTTTGAAGGATAAAAAAACCGTCCTTCTCGATACGGCGGACGACGCCGTTTCCGCCGTATTTTTCGAAAATCTCGTCCATGCGCTGGACGGCAGACCGCTCGATTACGTGGTCGTCAACCATATGGAGCCGGATCACTGCGCGCTGCTCGCGGACGTCGTGCGCCGCTATCCCGACGTCACTCTCGTCGGCAACGCCAAGACGTTTTCCATCATTTCAAACTTTTACGGACTGGAAAAAGCCAAGCGCCTGGTGGTGAAAGAGGGAGATTCCCTCGCCTGCGGCAAACACACCCTGTATTTCTATTTCGCGCCGATGGTGCATTGGCCGGAGGTGATGGTCACTTACGACGCCAAGGATAAAATTCTCTTTTCCGCGGACGCGTTCGGCTCTTTCAAATCTCTCGACGGCAACCTTTTCAACGACGATGTCAATTACGAGAGGGACTGGCTGGACGAGGCGAGAAGATATTACACCAATATCGTGGGCAAGTACGGCGTGATGGTGCAGGGCGCGCTGAAAAAGCTCTCGGCGCTCGACATCGCGTATATCTGTCCCCTTCACGGACTCGTCTGGCGAAGCGATTTTTCCTTCCTTCTCGAAAAATACGATAAGTGGAGCCGCTACGAAGCGGAATCCAACGGCGTCGTCGTCATTTACGGCTCTATCTACGGACACACGGAAAACGCAGCGGAAGTTCTCGCTTCGTTGCTTTCGCAAAAGGGCGTCAGGGACGTCCGCGTGTATGACGCTTCCAAAACGCACGTGTCCGAACTGATTGCGGAGATTTTCCGCGTCAAAAACGTCGTCCTCGCCTCGTCCACTTATAACGCGGAAATCTATATTCCCATGAAAAACCTTATCGCGGATATGAAAGCGCTCGCGGTGCAGAATAAGAATTTCGCGCTGATCGAAAACGGCAGCTGGGCGCCCTCGGCGATGGCGCAGATGAAGGAGGCGCTTTCCACGCTCAAGAATTGTACGTTCGAGGACGTTTCCCTCACCATCCGCTCGGCGCTCAAAGAGGAACAGCTCTCTTCGCTCGAATCGCTCGCGGACAGCCTTGCTTCCAAAATAAAAATTTAGACGGTTTTCGGAGAAATCATGAAAAAGACGGCGGTCATAGGGCTCGGCATCATCGGCGGCTCGATCTGCAAAGCGCTTGCGGGGGCGGGATATTTCGTCGCGGGACGGGACATCGATAAATCGACGCTATCTTGCGCCCTCAAAGAGGGCGTCGTGCGGGAAGAGGCGCAAGAGCTTTCCCGATACGATACGGTATTTCTCGCCGTGCCGCCCCGTGCCGCCCTGGCTCTATTGGAGGAGGGGGATTTTAAAGAGGACGCGCTCGTCGCGGATATTTGCGGCGTCAAAGCGGAAATGGAAAAAGCCGTGTACTCCCGTCCGAGAAAATATCGCTACGTCGGCTTGCACCCCATGGCGGGAAAGGAAACGAACGGTCTTTCCTCCTCGTCGGCGGATTTGTTCGTCGGCGCCAATCTCGTCGTCGTCCTTTCGCGGAATACGAAAGAGAGCGCTTTAAAAGAGGTCTTGGAGTATGCAAAGGCGATGGGATTCGGCAGAATTACGCAGTGCAGCGCACAGGAGCACGACAGAAAGATCGCGCTCACTTCCCAGCTCGCCCATCTCGTGTCCAACGCTTACGTGAAGAGTCCCGAAGTAAAGGACTGCGAGGGCTTTACGGGCGGCAGCTTTCAGGACATGACTCGCATCGCGGGCGTAGATGAAACCATGTGGTCGCAGCTTTATCTGTTCAATCGCGAAAATATCTTATCCCAGCTCGACGGACTGATAGAACATCTTTCCGAGTATCGGGAAGCCATTTTTGAAGGGAAGGAAGAGCGTCTGAAAGCGCAATTGAAGGCGGGAAGATTGCTTCGGGAAGCCATAAAAAGCGAAAAATCATGATTTTCTAATTCTTTTCATAAAAATATTGCATAATAAAGTTTACTTTTCACATAAACTCTGTTATAATATAGATGGGTATAGTAACGATCGACAGTTGTGAATGCAATGGAGCCTTGTTTTTTAAAAATCGTAACATCGACCGACGGCGTGGAAAGCGTGTTTTCGCAGGACGCGGAAATGGAGCTAACTCCGTTGTCCGCGGTTTTGTGGTATGAGGAGAAAGACGGGCGGGTATGTCTGCGTTTGAAGGACGGCCGCGTTTCCATCGAGAGAGAGGGCGATTATATTCTCCGTCTTCTTTTGGCGGAAGGGAAAAGGCTTCCCGGGAAAATAGGTCTTCCCGGCGCCGAGGGCGAAATCGAAACGGACGCGCACCGCATAGGCTATACGCTCAGGGAAAGCTCACTGTTGCTGTCGATGAAATACACGCTGCGTTTTTCCAGCGGAAAGCAGGAGATGAAACTCACGCTCACCGCGCGCGGCAAAAGGAATTCGGAGGAAAAATGAAAATCCAGTATTTGGGGCATTCCTGCTTCAAGCTAACCGAGAGTACGGGGACGACGATCATTACGGATCCCTATAAGGGAATCGGTTACGAATTGCCCAAGGGGTTGAAAGCGGATGCGGTTACGGTGAGCCACAGCCATTTCGACCACAATCATGTGAAAGCCATAGGCGGTCATCCCCGCGTTCTCGACAAGGAAGGTTTTTATGAATTGCCGGGCGTGGAAATTACGGGTATCAAGAGCTATCACGACAATCAGGGCGGCAGACAGCGGGGGGAAAACATCATCTACAAATTCCGCATGGACGGGCTGGAAGTCTGTCATTTGGGGGATTTGGGCGAGGAATGTTCCTCGGAACTTTTGGAGATGATATTGCCCGTCAACATTTTGTTGATTCCCGTCGGCGGCACCTACACCGTCGACGCGGAACTTGCGAAGGAGTACGTGGACAGGATCATGCCGGAAATCGTCATCCCGATGCACTACAAAACGCGGAGTCTGAATCTCGATCTCGATAAGGCGGACGCTTTTCTGGATTTATTCGACGACGAGGAAACGGAAATCAGCGGCCTGGATACGCTCGAATTTTCCCGAGAGGATCTAACCGAAGAAAAAACAAAAATAATATTAATGGAGAGAACGAAAAAGTGATGAACGAAAGTGTTTTAGATAATTTGAAAACTGCATATACCGAATATCTTTCCACTTTGAGCATTGGCAGCCTGCGCTTAGTCGGCAGACACAGCGGCGTCAGCAAATCCACGCTGAAAAAGAAAGGGGATTTGATCGTCGAAATCGTCGCGGTGCTCACGGGGGAGGTTCCCCCCGCGGAAAAAAATAATCGCGGCGCGCCCGTCAAGGACGATTATGTGGATCCCAAGATTTTCGGCAAACTGGAAGAGATCAAGCTGACCTATCTTGCCTCCCTTCCCGCGGAAGAGGAAGAACAGGCGGAATCCTCCCTGCGCGAAGCCGGGACGGAGCCGAATATTCTCGACGTCCGCTCGCCCGAATTTGCGCCCGAGAAGCCCGCGTATTACAAAGAGGAAGTATACAGCGGTCAGCTCGAAACCCTCAACGGAGTTTCCTGTCTGCTCCCTTTGGACGGACGCGACAGCGAAGCGGAGCGCATCATCGTCACCGTTTCGATGATCAAGACTTTCGATCTCCGCGAAGGGGACATTGTGGCGTGCCATGCGGAAAAGCATCACGCGGCGCTGATTGCGGGAGAGATTCTCTCCGTCAACGGTCTGCCCGTTGCGAACGGCGCCCGCGCGCATTTTGAAGACCTGGAAGTCTGCTATCCGAAGGAACGCATTTTCCTCTATCGTGAAAAAGGCGGCTCCGAGGCGATGAAATATATCGATTGGCTGGTTCCTTTCGGTAAGGGGCAGAGAGCGCTGGTGACGGCGGCGCCCAAGACGGGAAAAACCACATTCCTCAAAGACATCGCCAAAGCGATCACGGAAACTCATCCCGAGATCCGCCTTTTGGTACTGTTGACCGATCAATCGCCCGAATCCGTCGGCGAATTTAAAAAGATCGTGCCGAAATCCGATCTCGTCTATACCACGTTCGACGACGACGCGGAAAAGCACGTGTTTATGGCGAACTTCCTTTTGAAGCGCGCGAAGCGTTTTGCGGAAGCGGGGATGGACGTCCTTCTTTTGGTCGATTCCCTCACCAATCTCGCGCACGCCTACAACGAAACGGAGGATTCCCTCGGCAGCAAACACCTGTCCTGCGGTTTGGAAACCAAGACGGTTCATTACATCCGCAAATATTTCGGAACGGCGAGATGTTTGGAACGGGGCGGCTCTCTGTCGATGTTCGGGACGGTTTCCGTAGATACGGGCAACCCGATGGACGATCTTCTTTCCTGCGAGCTGCTCAGCGCCGCCAATTCGGAAATCGTGCTCAGCAATTCTCTGGCGGTAAAGCGGGTTTTCCCCGCGGTGGACGCGCAGTTCTCGCAGACGAAATGCAGCGCGCTGTTCTCGGACGCAGAAAGGGAAGGGGAGGCGTTTATCAGAAATCAGTATCTGCCCGCATTCGGCAGCGAGAATTTTACGGAACTCATCGCCAGGGCAAATTCTTCCACGCAGCTTTATAAAGCGGTGGCAAACGCTGTAAAGTCTAAAAAATCCGTCTGATATTTTTAAACGGTATTCCATAGAAATATCTTCCGGGCGCTTCTTGTAGGCGCCCGGCTTTCTTTCGCCTTTCGCGGCAATTTTCTCCGAAAAAACGGGAATTATTCAATTTTTGAAACTTAAAAAATGCAAACTTCTCCTTTTCGCTCTTTTTTCCGTAAATATTCTCACTTTGAAACGCCCATGCTGATAACGGCTATAAGTTTTTTGTATACAATATCTTGTGGTAATCCTCTTGACTTTGACACAAGATATGGTATAATATAATGGCATCGATTGAGGAACACTACATATAGTGTTTTGAGAGAATATTAAATACAATATCTTGTGTTTATTGAATAATAATTGTAGCGAGGGTTACGGAAATGAAAATTATCAAAAGAAGCGGACAGGAAACGACGTTTGACGAAGAAAAAATCATCAATGCGGTGAGAAAGGCGAATAAAGAGGTAAACGAGGTATCCCGCATCACGGATCAGGAAATCTGCGCGGTTGCGCGCAGCGTCGCGGAGGAGTGCGCGCATATGGGGCGTTCCGTCAGCGTGGAAGAGATCCAGGATATGGTGGAGAATCGCCTCATGGACATGAAGGCGTTTGTTCTCGCCCGCAAATACATCACTTACCGCTATTCCCGCGCCCTCGTGAGAAAATCCAATACCACGGACGCGCAGATTCTCACGCTCATCGAGTGCAATAACGAAGAGGTGAAGCAGGAAAACTCCAATAAAAATCCCACGGTCAACAGCGTGCAGAGGGATTATATGGCGGGGGAAGTTTCCAAGGATCTCACGCGCCGCATTCTCCTTCCCGAGGATATCGTCGCCGCGCACGATCAGGGCATTATTCATTTCCACGACGCCGACTATTTCGCGCAGCATATGCACAATTGCGATCTCGTCAATCTCGAAGATATGCTGCAAAACGGAACGGTGATTTCGGGCACGCTTATCGAGAAGCCGCACAGTTTTTCGACGGCCTGCAATATCGCCACGCAGATCATCGCCCAGGTCGCGTCCAATCAGTACGGAGGGCAGAGCATCTCGTTGACTCATCTCGCGCCGTTCGTGGAAGTGAGCCGCAAAAAGATCCGCAAGGAAGTGGCGGACGAATTTGCCGAGATGGGCGTCGTCGACGAAAAGCTGATTGCAAAAATCGCGGAAAAGCGTTTGCGCGACGAAGTCAGAAAGGGCATACAGATGATTCAGTATCAGGTGGTGACGCTTCTCACCACTAACGGTCAGGCTCCTTTCGTCACGGTGTTCATGTATCTCAACGAAGCGCGCAGCGAGCAGGAGAAGGCGGATCTTGCGCTCATCATCGAGGAAACGCTCAAACAGCGTATTCAGGGCGTCAAGAACGAATCGGGCGTTTGGATTACGCCCGCGTTTCCCAAACTCATCTACGTATTGGAACCGGACAATATTTCCGAGGAGCAGCCCTACTGGTATTTGACGGAGCTTGCGGCGAGGTGCACGGCAAAGCGCATGGTGCCCGATTATATCTCCGAAAAGAAGATGCTGGAATATAAGATAGACAAGAACGGAGAGGGGCATTGTTATACCTGTATGGGATGCAGAAGCTTCTTGACCCCCTATGTGGACGAAGACGGAAAGCCCAAGTATTACGGCAGATTCAATCAGGGCGTCGTCACCATCAATCTCGTGGACGTGGCTCTTTCCTCGGGCGGCGACGAAAAGAAATTCTGGGAGATTTTCGACGAACGGTTGCAGCTTTGCTATCGCGCGCTCATGTATCGCCATAACAGGCTCAAAGGCACCGTTTCGGACGCTGCGCCCATTCTTTGGCAATACGGCGCGCTGGCGCGGCTCAACAAGGGCGAAACGATCGACAAACTCCTTTACGGCGGCTATTCCACCATTTCTTTGGGCTACGCGGGGCTGTACGAATGCACAAAATATATGACGGGAAAATCGCATACCGACGAGGAAGCAAAGCCGTTTGCGCTCTCCGTCATGCAGCACATGAACGATAAATGCAAGGAATGGAAGGCGAAGGAAAATATCGATTTTTCCCTGTACGGCACGCCGCTCGAAAGCACGACGTATAAATTTTCCAAATGTTTACAGCAGCGCTTCGGCATCATCGAGGGCGTCACGGATAAGAACTATATCACCAATAGCTATCACGTGCACGTCAGCGAGCCGATAGACGCTTTCACGAAGCTTAAATTCGAAAGCGAGTTTCAGCAGCTTTCTCCCGGCGGCGCCATCAGTTATGTGGAAGTCCCGAATATGCAGAACAACATTCCCGCCGTTCTTTCCGTAATGAAATTTATTTACGATAATATCATGTACGCGGAACTCAACACCAAGAGCGATTTCTGTCAGGTCTGCGGCTATGACGGCGAAATACAGATCGTCACGGACGAATCGGGCAAGCTGGTGTGGGAATGCCCCAACTGCCGCAACCGCGATCAGTCGAAGATGAATGTCGCAAGGCGCACCTGCGGCTATATCGGGACGCAGTTCTGGAATCAGGGCAGAACGCAGGAAATCAAGGACAGAGTCCTCCATCTTTGATGAATTACGCGGAGATAAAATGGACGGACATCGCCAACGGGGAAGGGGTGCGCATCTCTCTCTTCGTGTCGGGATGTACGCACAATTGTAAGAACTGTTTTAATCAAATTGCCTGGGATTTTCATTACGGGCACCCGTTTGACGAAATAATCGAAGAAAAAATACTTCGGGAACTCGGAAAACCCTATATCGCGGGGCTTTCCCTGCTCGGCGGGGAACCCTTGGAGCCGCAGAATCAAGAGGCCTTGCTGCCGTTTGTGAAAGCGGTGAAGAAGAAGTATCCTGAAAAAGATATTTGGTGCTATACGGGATATACGTGGAATCCCGTTTCGGGCGAACTCGCCGAGGAACAAAAAAATACGCCTGCCACAAAGGAACTGATTGCTCTTTTCGACGTTTTGGTGGACGGACCTTTCGTGGAAGAACTGAAAAAAATAACCTTAAAATTCCGCGGCTCGTCCAATCAGAGGGTTTTGGACGTGGAAAAATCGCTTTCGGAAAAAAAGCCCGTCTTATATCTTGATTAATTTTAAAATATCTGCTATAATAAATAGCGGATATTTTTTTATGCCTGAAAAAACGGTTTCTGCCTATGAAAAAATTTAGGGAAGGGATCGTCGAGAGAATAAGTGAATAAAATTTTTAGAGAAACCAAAGAGGATTTGCATGAAAGAAGTTTTACAGGATGCGTTTTCTTATTTAAAGAGCATGAATAGGGAAACGCTTTTGTCCGACGCAAGAAAATTGTTGAATAGCTATTTGTTTTACGCCTTCGAACTGTTCGCCGCGTGTCTGTTCGTTTTGGCAGGCAAGGAGGTGGAAGGAGCGGTCTGTTTCGTGGCGCTCATCTGCATCGTGCTCCTCGTCTGCGACGACATTCTTCCCACTCTCCTGCCTTTTCTGCTCATTTCGGCTTTTACGACGAACTGCTACGATTCCTTCGATTTGTTTTTCCCGTATATCCGTTATGCGCCCGTAGCAGTTCTCTGCCTGGGCTATCATTTTATCGCTTATCGTCAGCCGATGAAAACGGGGGAAAGCTCTTACGGCATCATCGCGGTGAGCATCGCCGTTCTTTTGGGCGGAATCGGCAACTTCACGCTGAAAGAGTACGCCACGGGGGCGTATTACGTGCTCGGGCTGGGCATAGGGATGCTGGCTGCTTACTATCTGATGAAATCTCAGTTTTCCGTAAAGAGGGATTACGATCTGCGGGAGCGCTTTTCCGTCGTCATGACCTTTCTCGGCTTGCTGTGCGTATTTATGATCGCGTCGGGATATTATAAGCACCATTTGGGACTTACAAAGCCCCCGTATATCCTCGGCTTTTCCCGCAACAATCTTTCCACGCTGCTGATGTTTGCGATGCCGTTCCCGCTCTTTCTCGCCAAAAAGAATCCGTATATCGCGCTGCTGACGCCGGTATTATACGGCGCCATCACCGTTTCCACATCCCGCGGCGGGCTGCTGTTCGGAAGCGCGGAAGTATTGATTTGCTGCGCCTATTGGATATTTTCGGGCAAAAATCGTATTCTGCGCGCTATATTGTGCCTTACCTCGCTGGCGGTGATCCTGCTCGTTTTCAAAAATATTATCGTCGACGTCATCACGGACAGATTCCTCGCGGACGATAAAATCACGGGCGACGCCCGCTATAAAATGATGCTGGAAGCGATCGAGAAATTCAAAAAGAATCCCTTGGTCGGCTTCGGGATCCTCGACGACGATATATATTACGGCGGGTATAAGAAGAAAGGCTCTATGGCTTGGTATCATATGATGATTCCCCAGGTAGTGGGCAGCATGGGACTGGTGGGGATCGCCGCTTACGGCTTCCAATTCGTAGGCAGAGCAAAGTTGATTTTTAAAAATCCCACCTTATGGTCGCTCTGTCTGGGCTTTTCCTATTTCGGCATTCTGTCCATGAGCCAGGTAAATCCGGGCGAATTTTGTCCGTTGCCCTTCGAGCTGCTCACTGTCCTCCTTTTCATTTTGCAGGAAAAACGCCTGGAAAAGCCGCGCTTTCCGCTGGTCGAAAGAGCGCCCGTCAAGCAGTAATTTCCCACCCGTCCGCCGCATACAATAAAGGTATGAAGGCGGATTTTTTTCGTAAAAAAATTTTAATGATGGCAGGTACGCTGTCTGTCGCGGCGGTGCTGTTCAGCGTATTCTATGCCCGCGTACTCACAAGGACGCAGGTCGTCGATCTCACGCAGTCGTTCTATTTTCTGGTGTCCGAGGAAGAAAATGCGACGGCGGCGGCAGAAACCATCAGCCTCAGCGGCGGCGCGGGTTACGTGCTGACGAGGGGAGATGCGGACTATGCGGTGCTGTCCTGCTATTTTACGGAACGGGATGCAAAGACGGTCAAAGATAATCTCGCCGCGAAAAAAATTTCCGCGGCGGTGCTCGCGGAAAGCGGCGGAAAGCTGTATCTGAAAAAGAACTCCGAAAAACGCAATGCGGAAAAACTCGCGGGCTGTTTCAATACGATGAACAGTTGTATTCATCTCTTATACGATATCGGGACGAGAGCGGAAACGGGGGAATATACCCAACAGAAGCTCAAACGCGCCTTGGAAGAGGTGAAGGGTGTGCTTTCGTGTCTGTCGCGGGAAAATCGCGGCGGAGTATTTACGGAGATCTCGGTGTGCGGCGCAAAGGCGGCGGAGAAGCTTTCGGAGATTTCCCGAGGCGTCGTCTATGCCAAGGACATCCGTTACGCGCAGGTATATCTCAGCGATTGCTATCTTTCCCTCGCTTCGAAATTTTCTTTGTAAAGAGTCGTTCAAATAACTTGCCCCGAATAGCGCGTTATGATATAATGAGTACATGAAATGTATTTTCATTTACAATCCCAATAGCGGTAAGGGGAAAATAGCGAAAAAACTTTCGTATATCGTCAAAAAACTGAGGACGAAATACGAGAGCGTAGACGTATACGCCACGAAAGCGAAGGGAGATCTCACTAAAAAGGTGAAAGAGGTCGCCGACGAATACGATTGCATCGTTTTTTCGGGCGGGGACGGTACGTTCAACGAGGTCTTGCGCGGGATCGGCGAAATGGAGCAGCTGCCTCTTCTCGGTTATTTGCCGGGCGGAACGGCAAACGACATCGCCCACAGCCTGGGCATTCCCAGAAACAGCGTCCGCGGCGCTTTGAAAGTCATTTTAAAGGGCAGGAGAGAACTGCTGGATTGTATGCGCGTCAACGGCAGCGAATACGCTATGTATTCGATCTCGGCGGGAGCGTTCACCAGCGCCGCCTATACGACGCCTCAGCAGACGAAACGCGCTCTGGGACTTTTGGCTTACGGATTGGAGGGAATCCGAAAAAATCTTCCCTTCCGCGTTTTTCCCGTCAAGATTTCCGACGGACGGACTTCCGCCCGAACGGAATGCGTCTTTGCGCTGATCATGAACAGCAAATGCGTGGCGGGCTGGCGGATGAATAAAGAAGGCTCCATGTGCGACGGCGTCATGGAGAGCGCCGTCATCAAGCAGAAGGCGAAGCCCAATCTCTATAATAAGGCGCGGGCGCTTCTGGCTATCGCGCGGCTGTTCGCTTTCGGCTATCGATTCAAGGAACGCAACATCATTCGCATGAAAGGGGAAAAGCTCCGTTTTGAAGCTCCCGAAGATATCGTTTGGAATTATGACGGGGAGAGAGGAACGAGCGGCAGTATAGAGGTGGAGTTGCTCCCGAAAAGAGTTCCCTTGCTCGTTCCGAAAAATAATAAAAATATTTAAAAAGTACTGTCAAAACGCTTGCTTTTTTTTCTCGGATTCAGTATAATAAAAAAGCTGTCGATGAGATAAGCGTTTAACTTGCTACTGTGGCTCAGTCGGTAGAGCAGCTGATTCGTAATCAGCAGGTCGCCGGTTCGAATCCGGCCAGTAGCTCCATTTTCAATACCTGTTGAAGTTTAATCCGCCTACGGAGAAACGTCAACGGGTGTTTTTTTATGATCGGATTTATCTCATAAAAATAAAAATTCTAAAAATAAATTTCCATTATGTTGCTTGATTTTTAAATATATGATATAATATAAGAAATATATGGTCAAAGAGGATGAAATGGAAACGACAAATGAAAAAGAATTATTAAGCGAAACGCAGATCACTTCTTTTGTGCGGGCGTATTTGACAGATTCCCGCAACGGGGGAAATTGGCACGACGATAAAACCAGAGAAGCGGATTTACATCAGCAAGGAGTCGACTTATATTTTGTAGGGGGAAGCAGAAACGGCGAACGATTTTTAGTGGAATGTAAAAAACAATACAAAAGTTCGGGGAAAGAAACGTGGTTGCACGCGCTGGGACAAATCGTAACGAGAATGAGCGTATCCAGCAGCAGGGGAAGAAATGAATTCGTTATGCCGGGATCCTATAAATACGGGTTAGGATTACATAAGGATATGGCGGCTATCGCTTTGAGAAGAATTCCCAAAGCAGCTGCACAAATACTCAATCTTTACGTCTTTTCAGTCGATGACGACGGATACGTGAAAAAATGGACGCCGAGTCAGTTCGGACAAAGATACGATATAAAACTATTCAGTAAACCGCAGGAACCCTAAACATAAGGTGGCCGTCATGTAAGGACATTCGTCTTTCTGTTTTCCAAAAATCGAAAGCTACCTGTTTCTAATGAAAAAAACGCCCGTACGCGGGGACTGCCGCATACGGGAAAATTCAAAAAGAAAGAACTTACTCCATTTTAAACGCACTGAAAAAGGTCGGGCCTGCGCTCGACTCTTTTTTATAAGTTCGGAGAAAGGAAATTCAAATCAGGGACAAGAGCTTTGCATAATCGCCGTCGAGTTTTTGTCCCGTTTCCGTTTCGTAATAGCGGCAGAAGCATTTGAGATATTCCGCTCGGTATCGATAGAGAGTCCTTTCTCCCGTATGCTCATTCAAGGCACGAGAAATTGCACCTTTTAACTCCCAGTTAAGATCGAGATAAATAGCTTCGATGATGGAAGAGTGTTTCGTTTCTTTGAGATAATCGGTCATGGAATAATACTCTTTCAAGCGCCGAAACGCATTCTGCACGGCTTGATTTTCGGGCGCGGCACCTTTGATCGCGGCGCCGATCTTTAATTCCGTTTCCTTTATTTTCGCTTTTGTATTCATGCAAACATAGTAACATAAATCGAAAGGCAGAAACTGTCAAAATTTGGCAGATATTGAAAATTATTATGTGATATAATAAAATAAGACTATTGACATGGAGCATATTGACGATGTGTAAGCGGAATGCCGAAGAAATACTCAAATATATGATAAGCACTTTTACGGATTATTTAAGGGAGTTGTCCGAAAAAGAGAACGACGAATTCGGGTATGGAGAAAAGACAGCGTATGTGGAATGTCTGGAAATCATACAACAATGGGAGAAAGCGAAAGAAAACGGTTTGGATTACGAAATAGAAAAATTCTTTTCTTTGTAAGAGAAAAGGGATCGTCCATTCTTATAAAATAACGCCGGGAGAAGGGAGGACGATTTTGAGAGAAAAACGTTAAATAGCTTTAATTTTTGTAGGAATCGCGCCGAGGAGTTTTATTCTTCCGTATCGGCGTTTTTTGTGTATACGGCTTCGACTCCGATTGTTCCTCTCTTCCGCTTGACAAAAGGAAAAATATGCGATATAATAAGAAAAATACGTCGACGAGGATCGAAAAACTATGAATTTTTGGGTGTTTTTGATCTGGTGTTTGCTTCCCGTCTTTATTTTATGGTCGGCATGGAAAGCCTCAAAGAGATCGGTGGTGGCGAGAAAACACCTGAGAAACAAGCATACGAACGAAAAAGGAGATTTCATCTATATGCTTAATTTGATCAATCAATTTATCGGGAAAAAATGCAACATCGTGACGATCGAAAAGGAATACACGGGCGTCATCGAGAGTGTGGAAGAAAATTGGATCGTCGTACAAGACGCTTATTACGAAACGAAAGAGATCATCAACTTGGAATATGTGACGGGGATCCGCCAGTGCAAAGAAAAGCTGAAAAAACTTCGTAAGGAAAGACAAGAGGCGTAACGCGCCCGGCGGAGCGAGCCGGGATGGAGCGCGAATGCTGCGCGCCGCTGCGCAGGAATGCGGACACAAGAAAGCGCGCCCGTTTTTCCTTCTTTACTCCTTTTGTATGGTTTCGTCATATTTTCCCGCTGCATTTCTTCTTGCTGGTCGGCTCTTTGCCTACGCGGCATTTTACGTTGTCCCTTGTCTGTCGCCGCTGAGTTTGGCGTCGTCGGATGCTTTATTGCTGCGCGGCGTATATTTTATGTGTCCTTGCTTGCGCGTATGAAAATTTCGCTGAATTTTTATGACGATTCTCGACAATAATAAAGCCGTTCCTCTTTGGAGAAACGGCGCTTTTTATTCGACGGCGACGTTTTTTACTTCGGGCGGCAGATTTCGGACTATGCGGAATACCTCGTCGGCAAAACGCTCCTTTTCCGCGCACGCCCTCGCCGTTCCTTCCAATCTTTGTTCGTCGCCCGATCTCGATAAGAGCGGGTATGCGGATCTCCCCAGCGCGGATAAAACGTCCTCTCGTCCCTTTCTTACGGCGAGCAGACGAAGATAGAGGGGAGAGGCGAAACATTCCCGAATAAACGCCTCGGAGATCCCCAACAAGTTTTGCAATAACACCCGCCGCAGCCTCGAAGTCGTGTACCTTTTCGACGTAAGCGCGCGGGCGATATCCTTCACGTTTTCCTCCGCCGCTCTTTTCAGTGCGTTTTCCAGGCCTTCCGAGCAGTCGAGAACGCTTTTTATATCCTCTGCCGACCGTTGCAGCAGCGCCAATTTTTCCAGAGCTTCGAGGTCGTTTTCAAGAGTCAAGGGCAGGTCGCCGCGCACGTATTCGGGCACCCCGTCCGAAAGTTTCTCGCCCCGTTCCAAGGCGGCGCGGAGGGCGGTGGCGGAGGGGTAATCCGCGCGCAGCGTTTCGTCCGAATATCCGCTGCCGATTCTCCGTATCGGGAAAAGGCGTATCGTTTTTTGCCGGCTCCGTATCGCGCGGGCATATTCCACGCCGAGAATATTATTCGGCGCTGTCAATAGGGATAGGGGAAAAGTTCTTTCGCGAGAGTCCGCGGGTTCAAGTCCCGTTGCCTCCGCCCAGGCGCCCGCCCGCGCCTTTATATAGCTTTCGCCTTCTTTCATTCGCCGCCGAATGTCGTCCGACACCTTCGCCGGTTCGCTTTCCAGCAGTTCTGCGGCGCGGAAAAAGTCCTTCTCATTCCCGTTTTCCGCGCCGAAACAGAGGGCTTCGACTTCGGGAATAGCGGCCGACAGTTTGACGGCTCCTTGCGCGAAAAATTCGGCGGAGGATGTGGAAAAAACGACGGGAAGTTCTATAACGGCGTCCGCGCCCGCTAAGACGGCGTGTCTTGCCCGCGCATATTTTCCCATCGCCGCCGCTTCTCCCCGCTGCACAAAATTACCGCTCATGATACAGACGACGAAGTCCGCGCCCGTCGTCTGCTTCGCGGCGCCGAGGTGGTAGAGATGCCCGTTGTGAAAAGGGTTGTATTCGCAAATAATCGCACAAATTTTCATTTTATCGCTAACCTTTTCCTTTACAACCTGCGAAATGTGTGATATAATTAAAATGTACGTAAAAAATCGGAGCGGGGAAGAGTTCTCCTGCTTTCAATTCCTATTATACACGAAACTCATAAAGAAATAAAGCGTTTCCAAGGAGATATTTTTATGAAGAACATTCTTGACGAAATCAAAACCAAGGCGAAAGCCCTGCACAAGAAAATCGTCCTCTGCGAAGGAGAGGACAAGCGCGTAGTGAAGGCTGCGGCGGACGCGACAAAAGAAGGAATCGCGGAGATCGTCCTTTTGGGCAACGAGGCGGAAATCAAAGCCGCCAATCCCGACGTGGATCTCACGGGTGTCACCGTGGTGGACCCGCTCACCTCTCCCCGCCTTGCGGAATATAACGCGAAGCTCTGCGAGCTGCGCGCCTCTAAGGGCATGACGCCCGATCAAGCGGCAAAGCTCCTGACGGACGGCACCTATTTCGGTGCGATGATGCTGAAAATGGGCGAAGTGGACGGACTGGTTTCGGGCGCCTGCCATTCGACGGCAAACACGCTTCGCCCCGGACTTCAAATCATTAAGACGGCAAAGGGCGTTTCTTCCGTATCAAGCTTCAATCTGATGATCTGTCCTCCGCAGGGCAATCAATACTGCCCCGACGGACTCGTCGTGTTCGCCGACTGCGGACTCAATCCCACCTATACCAGCGAAGGGCTTGCCGACTGCGCCATCGCCACCGCAAAATCCGCCAAGGAAATCGCCGGGATCGAACCGAAGGTGGCAATGCTTTCCTTCTCCACGAAGGGCAGCGCCAAGCACGATAACGTATCCCTCGTGGCGGAAGCGGTGAAAATCGCCAAAGACAAGGCGCCCGAATTGAAACTCGACGGAGAACTGCAATTCGACGCGGCAATCGTTCCTTCCGTGGGCGAATTCAAAGCTCCGGGCTCCGAGGTCGCCGGTCACGCCAACGTGTTTATTTTCCCCGACTTGCAGGCGGGCAATATCGGCTACAAGATCGCGGAACGTTTGGGCGGGTTCATGGCGGTCGGTCCCATTTGCCAGGGGTTTGCCAAACCTCTCAACGACCTGTCGAGGGGCTGTAAATCGGAAGATATCGTGGCGGCTGTCGCCATCACCGCGTTGCAGACGCAGTTCTAAGTTTTGTCAGGGAGAAGAAATCAGTCATGAAAATTTTGGTCATCAATTCGGGAAGCTCTTCCCTCAAATATCAGCTCATCGACATGGAAACGGAAAACGTCATCGCCAAGGGAAACTGCGAACGAATCGGCATCGACGGCTCCAAACTTACCCATAAGGCAAAGGGCGAGGAAACGGTCATCGAACAGTCCATGCCCGATCATAACGTCGCCGTACAGCTCGTTTTGAAGGAGCTGACGGACAAAAAGTGCGGCGTCATTTCGTCCATGGACGAGATCGACGCAGTGGGGCATCGGGTCGTCGCTTCGGGCGAGGCGTTCAAAAAGCCCACGCTCGTCACGGCGGAATCCATGGCGCTCATGGAGGAGATCAAGGATCTCGCGCCCCTGCATAATCCCGCGGCGATCGTCGGGGTAAAAGCGTGCCGGGCGGCTATGCCCGAAACGCCCATGGTGCTCGTGTTCGACACGGGCTTTCATTTCACGATGCCCGATTATGCGTATATGTACGCGGTCGATTACGCACACTATGAGAAGTATAAGATCAGACGCTACGGCGCGCACGGCACGAGTCATAAATTCGTTTCGCAGGAAGCCGCGAAATATCTCGGCAAAAAAATAGAGGAGTTAAAGATCATCACCTGCCATCTCGGCAACGGCTCCTCCATCACGGCGGTGGACGGCGGTAAATGCGTGGACACCTCGATGGGCTTCACGCCTCTCGCCGGCGTTCCCATGGGCACGAGAAGCGGTGACATCGATTATGCGGCGGCGGAATACATCGCCCGCAAGGAAGGCATGGACGTTTCCGAAATGCTCGCCTATCTCAATAAAAAATGCGGAATGCTCGGCATTTCCGGCGTTTCCAGCGATTTCAGAGATCTGACGTCCGCCTCCAAGGAAGGCAATCAGCGGGCAAGACTCGCGCTGGATATGTTCAATTATTCCTGTAAGAAGTATGTGGGCGCGTATGCCGCGGCGATGAACGGAGTAGACTGCATCGTATTCACGGCGGGCGTCGGCGAAAATACGCCGGGCGTCAGAAAGGGAATCTGCGAAAATATGAGCTATCTCGGTCTGGAAATCGACGAAAAGAAGAACGAGGAAAAGAACAACGGCGCCATCCGCGACATCACGGGAAAGAACTCAAAAGTCAAGGTTCTTATCATTCCTACCAACGAAGAACTCGTCATTGCGCGGGAAACCATGGAATTGTTGTAAATTTTCAGCAAATTCCTCGAAAAAAAGTTGACAAACAAGCAGAAATATAATATACTTTTAAAGTCGGTTTAATGATGATTATCGATGTAAGAAAACTCAATGCAGGGAAACGATATTCGGGCAAGCTGGAATTCGAGTATTCCGCGCCCGAAACGCTCATAGACATTCCCTTCGTCCGATTTTCCGCTCCCGTCAAAGTGGAGGCGGAATATTGTCTTCTCGAAGACGATTCTCTGGAATTAAAGGGAAAAATTACTTACGGCATTGAAGGGCAGTGCTCGCGTTGCTTAAAGGACGCTTCGCAAAAAGTGGAAGGGGAAATCGATGCGTATTTTCAGCCTTTCGAAGGCGGCGAAGATTACGCCTATAAAAACGGCGTCATCGATTTGACGGACGCCGTAAACGATGCGATAATGGCAAGTATGCCCCGCGTGCTCTCCTGCGGAGAAAACTGTCACGGCATTCGGTATACGGATTGAACGGCGGAAAAAATTTAAAGAATATTAAACAAGAGGTGTAATATGGCAGTACCCAAGAGTAAACAGTCCAAGAGCAGAACAAATAAAAGATTCGCAAATTATAAAGCTACCGCTCCCACGCTGGTGGAATGCCCTCATTGTCACGAGCTGACCGAGGCGCACAGAGTTTGCAAAAATTGCGGCTTCTACGACGGGAAAGAAGTAATTACCGAAAAAGAAGAAAAGAAAAACTAATCGTCTAATCGGGAATTTTAGGCGGGCTGCTTGCGGGCGCCCGCTTTTTTCCGTTACACGCTTTTTCAATTGATAAATTTGATAATTTTTATAAATTAACCTGGGTTAAGTATGTAAAAATTTGACAAATTCTCCCGGTTGTGCTATAATAAAAACGAAAATACGTTCCTGCGTAAGTATTTCGCGCCCGATGCAAGGGAGCTGCCATACTGTAAAGGAAAACGAAAATGCGAAAACGCGGATTAGGTATGCGCGTTTTTACATCCTATGGAAATATCGCGTCGGCGATCACAATGAAAACGAAACTATTTTTGTATGTCTATTTTCGCGCTCCTGTATCATCATGCCGACGTTTAAAGAAGCAGAGAGGCAAAATTGCGGAAAGAAAAGCGATTCCTTTGCCGTTTTGCGCCTTGTTCGGAGATAGTGGTTGTGTGTTATGATAAGCGCGGACGTGCGAAAGCGTAAAATATCTCCTTGCTTTTTTCGTTTCTTTCCTGTATAGGTTCGTTCCTGTTATATGGAGCGCGATCCTTCACATTTAAAAAGGAGTATCGCGCTCTATTTTCAGAAGACGCGGGCGCGTCTGATAAAGTTGCTTTTGAAAAATAAAAAAACGTGCATACTACGTAGTAGCGTAAGCGATAGGGCGCATCGGAAAAACCGACGGTTTTTTGAAAAGCCGCTCCTTGTATTCCTTCGAAGGACAAGGGAGAGGGCGGGGACTTTGCCGTTTTTTCACAGCGGGCAGGATCTCTTCAAAAGCCTTCGCACCATTTTTTCGGTGCGCTTCCATAAGGAGTTTTTATGAAAGAAAAATTTACGGTCACGGGAATGACGTGTTCCGCGTGTTCTGCGGGAATAGAGCGCACCTTGAACAAGATGCAGGGCGTCGAAAAAGCGGAAGTTTCGTTGATGGGCGAATCGATGGTCGTGGAATATGACGAATCCTCCGTTTCCAGGGAACAGCTCGTCGCCGCCGTCAGGGAACTCGGCTACGGAGCGGCGCCGTTCGACGAAGAGGCATGGAAAAAGAAAAAGCCGCAGACGGATACTCTCAAAAGGCGCTTCTTTCTTTCCCTCGTCTTTCTTGTGCCCCTGCTCTATTTTTCGATGGGCGGCATGGTGGGGCTTCCCCAGCCCTCTGCCGTCGTCAATCACACGGTGCAGCTGATTCTGACGCTCGCGATCATCGTCGTCAATTTTCATTTCTTCACCAGCGGCACCAAAGCTCTCGTCAAACGCGTCCCCAATATGGATACGCTGGTCACGCTCGGCTCGGTGGCGGCGTTTGCGTACAGCCTCGTGCAGTCCGTTCTTCTCTATGCGGGAAAGGCGCATCACGACGGCCACGATATGCTCTTTTACGAATCGGCGGCTATGATTCTGACGCTGGTCACGCTCGGCAAATGGCTGGAAGAAAAATCCCGCCGCAAGACGGGCGAAGAAGTGGAAAAACTCATCAAGCTGATGCCCGATACAGTCACGGTCGAGCGCGGCGGTTCGCAGTCGGTCATCGCCTTTTCGGAGATCGTTCCGGGCGATATGCTCGTCGTCAAACAGGGGGATTATATACCCGTAGACGGGAAGATCGCGGAGGGCCATGCCTTTATCGACCGCGCGGCGATTACGGGCGAAAGTATGCCCGTCGAGGTCGGGGAAGGGGACGCGGTGACGGGCGCGGATATCGTCAAGAGCGGCTTCGTCAAAGTTCTCGCGGAAAAGGTCGGCGCGGAAACCACGCTTTCTCAAATCGTCCGAATGGTCAAAGAGGCGGGCGCAAGCAAGGCGCCCCTGCAAAAGATTGCGGATAAAATCGCGGGGATCTTCGTTCCCGTGGTGACGCTGATCGCCCTCGTCACGTTCGTCGTTTGGCTGGCGACGACGAAAGAGGTCGGCACGGCGGCAAATTACGCCATCAGCGTTCTCGTGATTTCCTGTCCCTGCGCTTTGGGGCTTGCGACGCCCGTGGCGGTCATGGCGGCGACGGGTCGGGGAATGTCCCTCGGGATCCTCTATAAAGACGCGGAGGCGCTGCAAAAGGCGAGAAACGTCAATTGCGTGCTCCTCGATAAAACGGCCACGCTCACGGTCGGCGCTCCGAAGGTGACCGATTTTGAGTTGATCGCGGGCGATAAAAACTTTATCCTCGGTCTTTCCGCATCCATCGAGGCGCATTCGGGGCATCCCATCGCGGAGTGCGTGCGCGTCTATGCCGAAGAAAACGCGCCCGAACAGAACGTCGAAACGAATCATTATCAGTACGAAATGGGCAAGGGGGCCACGGCGGAACATGAAGGGACCGTCTATCGCCTGGGCAATCGCAAGCTTCTCGGCAATACGGTTTCAAAATACGCTTACGAGCGGGAAAAAGCGTATTCCGCGGAAGGCAAGACGGCGGTATTTTTAGCGGACGAGAAGCGCATTCTCGCCATTTTCGCGGTCGCGGATACGTTAAAGGACACCAGCGCGGAAGCCGTTAAGTCGTTGAAAGAACGGAAGATCCACACGGCGATGCTCACGGGCGACAATGAAAACGTCGCCAAGGCGATCGCGGATAAAGTGGGAATCGACGAATATTTTGCCGAGGCTTTGCCTGAGGATAAGACCAAGGCGGTAGAGCGCGTGAAATCGGTGGGCGGCTTTGTGGCGATGGTGGGCGACGGCATCAACGACAGTCCCGCTTTAAAGGCTGCGGACGTGGGCGTAGCGATGGGGACGGGTACGGACATCGCCATCGACAGCGCGGACGTCGTGCTCGTCAGCGGGGATCTGCGCTCCGTTTCCACCATGATCGATTTGAGTAAGCGCGCGGTTAAGAACATCAAAGAAAATCTGTTTTGGGCGTTCTTTTATAACTGCGTGGCGATTCCCGTCGCCGCGGGCGTGTTCGCAAACGTAGGCAAAGGTTTTGCCCTCAATCCGATGATCGCCGCGGCGTGCATGAGTTTAAGCTCGCTTTTCGTCGTGTGCAACGCATTGCGTTTGACCCGGTTCGGAAAATCGAAAATGAAGGCGAGCGCGAGCGTAAAGGAAGAAATCAAAGAAATAGAAGAAAGAAAGGAGAAAAATAAAATGACAAAAACGTTGAAGATTGAAGGCATGATGTGCAATCATTGCGTAATGCACGTAACCAAAGCTCTCGAAGGCGTGATGGGCGTCGAGAAAGCGGAAGTGGATTTGAAGGGCAAGACGGCGAAAGTGACTCTGTCCGCGGAGGTTGCGGATTCCGCTTTGAGCGGCGCCGTCAAGGAAGCGGGCTACGAAGTGATCGGGATCGAGTAAAAATACGATTGCGGACCGATAAGATTTATCGGTCCGCCTTTGTGAATAGGAAAGAAAAAAGGAAAGGCGCTTTGGATATTATTATCAGGGAAGATAAAGAAAAATATATGTGGGAGCTGAAAAAGTGGCTCTTAGAAACGAAGGAAAGCGGCTTAGAGGAAATGTCCTCCTTTTTTTCCGCACGGCTGGATATATATGAGGAGCATATGTCTATATGGACGTCTGCCTACCGCCGATTTGCAAAGCTACTGCCGAAGAATTCGAAAAAGGTTTTGGATCTCGGCTGCGGCACCGGATTGGAATTGGACGAAATCTTTTCTCTTTTTCCCGAAATAGAGGTGACGGGCGTGGATCTCTGCTGCGAGATGCTGGATAAGCTGGCACAAAAACATCCGGATAAAAATTTAAAGACCGTTTGTTCCGATTATTTTCGTTTTGATCTGCAAAAAGGTCATTGGGACGCCGTCATTTCGTTCGAGAGCCTGCATCATTTTCTGCCTGGCGATAAACTCGTTTTGTATCGGAAAATACGGGAATCGTTAAAAGACAACGGAGTCTTTCTTTTAGGGGATTATATCGCCTGCTGCGACGAGGAAGAAACGCTGCTTCGGGAAGCATGGCGGGAAAAAAGAGCCCGTTTTTCCATTCCCGAGGGACGCTTCGTTCATTTCGATATTCCTTTGACGCTGGAACACGAAACGGAAATATTGCAAAAAGCGGGCTTTTCGGAGGTGCTCCCGAAGGATAGCCTCGACGGAGCGACTCTGATCCTCGCCCGAAAATAGTATTTTTGCGGGGAAAAGGAAAGAATTGTGACAAAATAAATTCCCCCGCGACAAAAACAGACAGGCAGAAAACGGCTGCATATGTTATCATATTTCCGACGAAACATATAGGAGGAAAAACATATGTCCGAAATGCTGCTTCTCGATAAGCGCACGCAAAGCCTCATCGAAGATTACGTCCCCCAAGGGGACATTCTCGAAGGAGTCGTGTGCTTTTTTTCAGTCTTTGCCGACTACACAAGGGTGAGGATCCTGTCCGCGCTCGCCATCAGCGAATTGTGCGTCACCGACCTTTCGAGGATTCTCGACATCAATCAAACCACCGTTTCTCATCAGCTCCGTTTTTTGAAGAGCGCGGGGATCGTCAAAAGCTGCCGCCAGGGCAAAGTCATCTTTTACAGTCTTACAAACGACTCGGTGAACGACGTTTTGTTAAAAGGAATTGAGTTTTTAGGCTGTTGAAGCGGATTTTTCGCTTGTAATCCTTGCAAAATCGCGCAATTTGGTATATAATAATAACGTTGACGGAAATAAGACGTTTTTGCGCCTTTATCCGTTTCGGAGCCATATGAGCGAATTACAGGAAAAACTCAAACTTTTGCCCGATAATCCGGGCGTCTATATCATGCTGGATAAAGACGGCGTGGTCATATATGTGGGTAAGGCGCGCATCCTCAAAAATCGGGTGCGCCAATATTTCCACGGTTCGGAAAAGCCCGAAAAAGTCGCCGCGATGGTGGAACATATCGCGGACTTTTATTATATCATCACGGGGACGGAAATAGACGCGCTTGCCCTCGAAAACAATCTCATCAAGAAATATAAGCCCAAGTACAACATTCTTTTAAAGGACGATAAGACGTATCCGTATATCAAAGCGCATACGAAGGAGGAGTTCCCCCGCTTTTCCATCACCCGCAAGATCAGAAAGCGCGACGGAAAATATTTCGGTCCCTTTATGGGAGGCATCCGCTGTAAGGAAATACTCGACGTGGCGGCGTCCGTCTATAACGTCCGCCTCTGCTCGGTAGCGATCGCGGAAAAGCCGAAAAAGCCCTGCCTCGCCTATCATCTGCATCGCTGCCTTGCCCCGTGTGCGCACCTTTGCACCAAAGAGGAGTACGCGGAACGAGTAAAGAAGACGATCTCCTTTCTCGACGGAAATTACGAGGAGGCGGAAGAAATCCTCCGCGAAAAGATGCTAAAATTTGCCGCCGACGAGGAATTCGAACTGGCGATGGAATACCGCGAAAAACTCCGTATGCTCTCCAAGCTCAAACTCAAACGCATCACTTCGCTCAATCGCTGTATCAACGCGGATATCATCGCCTTAAAGACGAATAACCTCTATTCTGCGGTCAATATTCTGATCACGCGCGGCGGCATCATGCAGGGTGGCAGCAATTTTGCGCTCGAAGACGCTTCTCTTTCCGAATCGGACGCACTGACGGCGTTTATCATTCAGTATTATTCCTCGCATGAGATTCCCGAGGAGATCATCACGGCGGAGTATTGCGAAAAGGAGCTTTTGGAAAACTTCTTTCTCGAAAACTTCGAGAAAAAGGTGGAGGTCGTGTTCGCCAAGGCGGGTGTCAAGCGTCAGCTTCTCGATATGGCGGAACGCAACGCCGAAGAATATCTCTCCAAATCCATCGACAAGATCAAACATAAGGATGATATGACCAAGAACGCCTGCGCGCGGCTGAAAGAAATTCTAGGACTCAAACGATATCCCAAGCGCATGGAATGTTACGATATTTCCAATATCAGCGGCGTCGATAAAGTCGGGTCGATGGTCGTGTTTTCGGACGGCGAACCGGATAGAACCAGCTATCGCCGTTTCAGAATCAAAACGGTGGAGGGAGCAAACGATTTCGCGTCCTTGCAGGAAGTGCTCAAACGCCGCCTATCTAAACTCGGCACTGCGGAAGAAGAGCGTTTTCCCAAGCCCGATCTCGTCGTCATCGACGGCGGCAAAGGTCAGCTTTCTTCGGTCAAGGAGATATTCGACGAAATGGGCGTGGAGGGAATCGATCTCGTGTCCCTGGCAAAGCGCGAGGAGGAAGTGTTCACCCTCTCCGTGGAGGAAAGCATCAGGATCGATCATCGGGATTACGCGCTCAAAATGCTCCAACGGCTCCGCGACGAAGCCCATAGATTCGCCATCACCTATTTCAGAAGCCTCCATTCGAAGCGCAATCTCGCTTCCGTGCTGGCGGAGATAGAGGGCATAGGCAAGAAAAAACAGGTGGCGCTGATGGACAAATTCGGAACGATAGACAAAATCATGCACGCAAGCGCAGACGAGCTCGCCGAAACGGAAGGAATCGGGGAAGAACTCGCAAAGCGCATTAAATTCTATTTCGAGGAAAAATTATAAACGGTATGCGAAAGATAAATTATCCTTTGATCATTTCCGACTTCGACGGCACGCTTCTTGGCAGCGACGGCGCCGTTTCGGACGCTACGAAAAGAAAGATCGACGAATACATCGCCGCGGGCGGGACGTTCGGCATCTGTACGGGACGTATGTTCACTTCCATTCTACCCCGCGCGCGGGAACTCGGTTTAAAAGGTCTGGTGGCGTCCTACCAAGGCTCCGTCATCACCGATATAGAGAGCGGAAAACTCTTGGTGGACGGTTATCTCCCCGCGGATGAGGCGGCGGAGATCTGTAAAGTATTTGAAAGACTCGATCTCCATACCCACGTCTACACCTTAAACGAATTTTACGTCAATAGACGGGACGAAGCTTTGAGCCTTTATGAAAAGATATGCAACGTAAAGGGCAACGTCGTAGAAGAAGAACCGCTTTCGGGTTTAGTTCTCCGTAAAGCTTTGAAAATCCGCAAAGTGCTGGCGATGGTCTATGCCGAGGATAAAAAACGGATTTTCGAAAACGTTTTAAAGGCATTGGGCGAAAAATTCTACGTCACATACAGCGCCGCCAATTTGGTGGAAGTCACCAGCCGCGCCTACTCCAAGGGCACCGCCGTAAAGTTTATGGCGGATTATTACGGCGTGCCGATCGAAAGGACGATCGCCGCAGGTGACAGCCTTAACGATCTGCCTATGCTTCAAGCCGCGGGGTTAGGCTTAGCGGTTAAAAACGCCGACGAAGCGCTTAAAGACAAGGCGCAATCCTTTCCCTTCACGAACGACGAAGACGCAATCGGAAAGATAATAGAAACGTACGGATTTGCAAAAGAATAGGAAGCCTTGCGAGAGTGGGGATCCGCTGTCCTGTCATAGAGATAAACAGAGGAGCCAAGAATTTGTCTTTTCAAATGCGGAAGGGCGTATCCGTTCAAAGCATATTTCAAAAGGCGCTCGTTTCTGCATATTTTGAAAACAAGTCTTTGTATCGTTTTTTAAGAAGGTCGATCACATACAGGAAATAGACCAAATACTTTTTTAAGCAGTATGCCAAGTGCTGATTTTTTCCGCCTTTGATATCTTTCTGGAAAACGACTTCAACACTCATTTTCGAAGTGAATTTTAGTTTCCGTCCAGACATACAATCGGCTAGGCCGCCGACGTTTACGATATCTTGATGAAGCGTTTGCATTCAATCAAGATTGCTTCAAAATTTTGCGAGGACAAAATTATAAGGCAGAGGGGATTCGTTTTATTCCTTGCTTTATATAGAGCGAACGCCCGAACGCGCGAGTTTCGTCAAAAATAGGGCAAGACATTATACTTAAAATTCGAATTTTTCCTCCCCGAACTCTCCCTATGCCGTTTGCGCGGAGTATTCGAAGATAATTATGTCAGACATAATATCTATTTCACGCATAGTACATTCTTTTTAAAAATGGGCGTCCAAAGGGGAATGCGCATAAGATGCCGGGATGGACACGCAGAAGAAAGGGCGGTTCTTTAAAAAATATTTCTTACGTCGCGAAGACAGGCTGCGTTTGATCGCAGGTGTTTGATTTACAGGAGGCTTTTGGTAAAGATGAACGAGAATGTGACGGAGAGCGTAATGCTCGATAAACTCGCTTCCGATCTGAATCTGGAAATCGTCTATACGGGGAGGGGTGTCGTCACTCTTTCCAGCATGAGCGTGGAACGCCCGGGCTTGCAGCTCGCGGGCTTTTTCAGCTATTTCGATCCCCGCCGCATCATGGTGTTCGGACTTTCGGAGCACGAGTATCTGCGTACGTTTTCTTCGGAGGAACGCCGCGAAAAGCTTGCGCGGCTCTTCGAATACGGCGAAGTTCCCTGTATCATTTTAAGCCGCGATCTTCCCGCCGTGCCCGAACTCATGGAAACGATGCGCGCGGCTTCCTGTCCGCTCTTTCGAAGCCATAAGGTGACAACCGACTTGATGAGCGATTTGTATATCTATCTCAATCGGATGCTGGCTCCGTCGGTGACAGAACATGGCGTTCTGATGGAGGTCTTCGGCGTGGGAATGCTGCTCACCGGCAAAAGCGGCGTGGGCAAAAGCGAAACTGCGATGGAACTGATTAAGCGCGGACACCGGCTGATCGCGGACGACAGCGTCATCATCAAGGAAATCGCCAACGACTTGTACGGCACGGCGCCCGACATCATTCGCTATTTCATGGAACTGCGCGGTATCGGCATCATCAACGTCAAGAGTATGTACGGTTCGGGTTCCGTTTTAAACGAGAAAAAGATAGAGATCGTCATTCAACTCGAAAATTGGCAGCAAGGCAAGGAATACGATCGGGTCGGGGATACGTCCGCCTTTCAGGAATATCTCGGCGTCAAAGTCCCCAAACTGATCATTCCCGTCAGCCCCGGCAGAAATCTCGCCATCATCATTGAAGTCGCCGCGCGCAACTTCCGCTTGAAAAGCATGGGATACGACGCTTCGCAGGAACTTATTACCCGTAGTATCGGCCGCTGAATTTTCTCGGGCGAAAAGAAAGCAAGGCGTATTGGATAAAGGGGCAAAGGAGAAATTCATTCTTTCCACGACTGCGCGCCATACAATGCGGTCAGACAGAATTTCGCAGGGCGTAAAACCCAAAAGACCCGAAAAAATTTTTTCTATCTCAAAAAAGGGAACGCCTTATTCTTTTTGTCTTTAAAAAGAAGTCGAGGGTAAGTCTATATTAAAAAGACGGGGTCTTGCCCTTGGGGGCGTCAAAAAGCGAATGTCAACTTTAAAAGCTTTCTTTCTTAAAAAGCAGTAAAGCCTGTTTATAAAATTTTTCGTCTGATAAAAAGCGTCAATCCGTTTTTTTCTTATCATTGAGTAGTTTCGTTTTTCTCGCCGATAGGAGCGCGTTGCCTTCGTTTCGTCGCCAAAAACGTTGTGAAAGGAATTACTATGTCTGAAATAATTACTACGTCTGACAAAATATCGCATACGGGGAGGAATATTGGTATGTCTGACATAAATATTATGTCTGAAATATTAGCTCCTGCGGGAAATGCGGAGTGTGCGGAAGCGGCAATAAACGCGGGCGCGGACGCGATCTATCTCGGTTTCCGCTCTTTTTCCGCCCGCGCGGGTGCGGACAATTTTGACGCAGACGCCTTGCACACCGTTTTGGAAAAGGCGCATTTTTTGGGCGTCAAGGTATACGTCGCCATGAATACGCTCGTCAAGGACACCGAAACGGAGGAGTTTATCAAGACGTTTTTGGACGTTTGGAATATGGGCGCGGACGCCGTGATTTTGCAAGACGTGCTTTTGGGCAAATATCTGCACGCCGAGTATCCCGACGTCGTGCTGCATCTGAGTACGCAGGCGGGCGTCTGTACGCTCGACGGGGCAAGGTATGCGAAAGAATGCGGGTTTTCGAGAGTGATTCTCGCCAGAGAAACGCCCCTCGCGGAAATCGAAAAGATCGCTTCGTTTATGGAAACGGAAGTCTTCGTGCAGGGCGCCTTATGCACTTGTTTTTCCGGACAGTGCTATTTTTCTTCCTTTGCGGGGAACAACAGCGGCAATCGCGGGCGGTGTAAACAACCCTGCCGCAAGCTGTATTCTTACGATCGGGAAGGCTTCGAAGATCCCGCTTACGCGCTATCGCTTTCCGATCTTTGCATCGGGGAAGAGATCGAAAAACTGCGGAAGGCGGGCGTAACGTCCTTTAAAATCGAGGGCAGGATGCGGCGTGCGGAATACGTGTCCGCCGCCGTACGGTACTACCGCGGCCTTTTGGACGGCGCGGACGAAAAGGAGAGAAACGAAGCGCTTTCCGATTTAAAGAGGACATATAACCGGGGCAATTTCACGAAAGGTCTTGCCTTCGGGCAGGACAAGCGCTTTCTCTCCCGCGCGGTGCAGGGACATATCGGAGAAAAGGTCGGCACGGTAAAGGTTTCTCATGGCAAATATTTTGTCGAAAGCGTTTTTTCGGCCCGAAAAGGGGACGCTTTCAAAATTTTGCGGAGCGGCAAAGAGGTCGGCGGGGCCGTTTTCGAAACATCGGAAAAACGGGGCTTTTACGTTTCTTCCCGCATACGCCTTTTAAACGGGGACGCCGTTTTCGTCACCACGGATACCGCCGTCAACGAAAAAGTTTTGACAAACGAAAGGCGCCTTTCCGTTTCCGTTTCGCTCGATTTTACGGAGGGGCAAAAGGCGGTAGTGGAAATCGGCGGCGTAAAAACGGAGTCGGACGAAACGCTGCAAAGCGCCAATTCTTCTCCCTTGACGCAAACGGAACTCACGGCGTGTTTTCTCAAAAGAGATTCCCTGCCTTTGAACGTTTCCTTTTCGAAGATCCGTTTGAGCGGAAACGTATTCATCGCAAAATCATGCCTTAACGCCTTGCGGCGTAAAGCTTACGGAGCGTTTGTAAAAACGCGCGCGATATCGAAAAACACGCCATACCGCTTCAAGGAATTTTTGTGCCCGCAATTCTTCAAGGAAAACGGGAAAGAGGCGATTTTGACATCCGATTTTTCCCCTTTTCCGAAGTCGGATATCGTCGTGTATAAGCCCCGGGATTATGCGGAAAATCCGCCCGAAAATTTCAGAGAAGGCGGCTTTGAAAGATATCTGTATTATTCCGCGTATCTTACGCAAAGCGACCTTTCCCGCATTGAGGAACTTTTAAAAAACTATCCTTTCGACGGCATTTACGCGGAGAGTTACAGCGGCGTCGTCTTTGCGCGGGATCGGGGAATAAAAGTGTTCGCGGGAACGGGTTTCAATCTCGCAAACGGTATCGCTTTGCGCGAGCTTTTAAGGGAATCCTGCGTTTCCTATTATGCGATTTCCAAGGAACTCGACGAACGGGAGCAGTCGGCGCTGTCGGGAGAAAAAGCGTTTGTTCTCGCCGCGGGCGACATCAAACTCATGGATTTATGCTATTGTCCCTTTGCAAAGACCTGCGCCGTTTGCGATAAAAAGGAGCTTTATCATTTGACCGACGCCGAAGGGAGAATCTTTCCCGTTCGCCGCTATAAAGGCGCGGACGGCAACTGTCGATTCGAAGTCTATAATTGCGTAAAACTTTCCGAAGGCCGCGTCAAAGGGGCGGGGAAACTGACGGACACCACTCTTTCCGCTGCTGTTCGAGCGGCGGACAAAACGCAGCTTTGCAAGGAGTCGTATACTTCGGGACATAGAAAAAAAAGCGTTCTTTAAGAAAGAGGCGGAATATTCGCCTGCCGAAAATCAAGGAAAAATATGAATAGAAAAGCCATAGAAAAGACCGAACTGAATAAAATTCTTCAACTGGCCTCGGAATATGCCGTGCTCGACGATGCCAAGGAAAAACTGAAAAATACCCTTCCGTGTTCGGATATTTCGGAGGTAAAAAAGAGCCTCAAACGCACGGAGGAATGCGTAAAGCTTCTCTTTACCTACGGAGTGGGGAAGATCGAGTATTTTCCGCCTTTTTCGGACGAGATAGAGCGCGCGAAAAAAGGCTCCGCACTTTCCTGCGGCGAGCTTTTGAGCGTGGGGAATCTCCTGCGCGCGGCGCGCATCGCGCATTCGGGCGTCACCGGGGTGACGGACGAGGAGATCACGGGAATCAGAGCGCTCGCGGACAATCTCTATTTTGATTCGAATTTAGAGGACGACATTCAGACGAAAATTTTAAACGACACCGAATTATCCGACTATGCGAGCGACAAGTTATACTCCATCCGCCGTGAAATCCGCTCCTTAAACGAGCGCATCCGCACCCGCCTTTCCGAATATCTGACGGGCGAGGAGGGCAAATATTTGCAGGACGGCATCATCACTATGCGCGATAATCGTTACGTGCTGCCCGTCCGCGCCGAATATAAGCGCAATATCAAGGGCTTCATTCACGACCGTTCGGCGAGCGGCGCCACTTTCTTTATCGAGCCGGAACAGGTCCTCGAAATGAACAACGAACTTCGCTCTCTCGCCATCGACGAAAAGGAAGAGGTGGAAAGAATTTTAAGCGAGCTGTCCCGCCGCGTCGGGTTTATGGGAGAGCAGCTTTTACAGGATATAGAGGTGCTTGCGGAAATCGATACTTATTACGCGCGGGCGGAGTACGCCTACAAGCTCTCCTGCGTCAAGCCCGAGGTCAACGATAAGGGCGTCGTGTCTATCGATCGGGGACGTCACCCGCTGATAGACAAACAAAAGGTCGTCCCGGTTTCTCTTTCGCTCGGCAAAGACTATCGTTTTTTGCTCATCAGCGGTCCGAACACGGGCGGTAAGACGGTGACGCTGAAAATGGTGGGACTCTTTTGTCTGATGGCGATGTGCGGTCTGTTTGTCCCGGCTAAGCGCGCGGAGGTTTCCGTATTCGGGGAGATTTACTGCGACGTGGGCGACGCGCAGAGCATCGAGGAAAGCCTTTCCACCTTTTCCTCTCACGTCACAAATATCGTGGAAATCGTCGATCGCGCGGACTCGAAAAGCCTGGTGCTGGTCGATGAATTGGGGGGCGGGACGGATCCGGACGAAGGTCAGGCGCTTGCCAAAGCGGTGGTTTCCTATCTGCTCAAAACGGGCTGCACGGGCGTGGTGACGACGCATTATTCCGCGCTCAAAGAATTTGCTTTTTCCACCGACGGAATCGAAAACGCCTGCATGGAATTCGATTCCGACACGCTTCGTCCTCTATACGTCATCAAAATCGGGCTTCCGGGATCGAGTAACGCCCTCGCCATTTCAAGGCGTTTGGGCTTAAAAGACGAGATTTTAAAAGACGCTCTTTCCAATCTATCGGAAGGCGCGCAGGTTTTTGAGAACATCGTCAGGAGCGCGGAGGACAGCCGCATCGAGGCGGAAGAGGCGCTCAAAGAAACCAACCGCCTGAAATCGGAATGGCAGGAAAAGATCAAGACTTTGGACGACGAACGGGAAAAATTGCAGAAGGAAAAAGAAAAGCTGTTTACTTCCGCGAAGGCGGAATCGCGAAGGATCATCAACGAACGCACTGCGGAAGCGGAAGAGCTTTTGGAAGAGATCGAAAAGATCTTCGAAAAGGAAAATATTTCGGAGGCGGATCTCATTCAGGCGCGCACTCTGAAAAATCGGCTGAGCGATAAAGCTTACGACAACGAAAAGGAGGAATTTTCCCGTCCGCAGTATGTCCCCGCCGTCGCGGAAAAACTCAAAGCGGGAGATACGGTATTCGTCAAAAATATCAATCAGGAAGGCGCTGTTCAAAGCGTCCGCCCGCAAAAAGGAGAGGCGGAGGTGCTTTGCGGAAATATTCGCGTACACAGCAAAATTTCCGATTTATCCGTGTTAATTCCCGCGGGGAATGCACAGAATAGTAAAAAGAAAGAACGAAAGGGCGGGATTGACAACGTGCAGGTTTCCAAACGCCTCGCTCCCAAACCTATGCCGACTTTGGAAATCAACGTCATCGGAAAAACGGTTGCCGAGGCGCTGCCCGACGTGGAGGCCTTTATCGACTCCGCCGTAATCGCCAATCTCGAAGAAGTGCGCATCGTTCACGGCGTCGGCACGGGAAAACTCCGGGCGGGAATCCACGATTACCTCAAAAAGCACAGGAACGTAGCGGAATTTCGGCTCGGCAAATACGGGGAGGGCGAAACGGGCGTTACGATCGTCAAGATCAAGTAAGCGGCGAAGAGGGACGGACGAAAAAACGGGCGTTTCGGCTCGCGGTCAGATTCGGCCGGGGCAACTTGCGGACGATAGAAGAAAGTTCCCTTAATCAAAAAACGCCCGGCGACGATTAAGAAGGAAGCGAAATCCGAAAGACTGCGGCGGCGGAGTTTGGCATAAACCCGAAAAAAGAAAAATATGATAATACGGAATCTTTTTTCGAGGTAATCTGTTTTGAAAATTAACCGCAAACGCGCCGTTCGCAAGGAACGGCTTTCGAGGGATGTGAAGCTGAACATCGCCACTAACTGTGCTTTGAGCCTTCTGATCTTTTCCGTTGGAATCGTGTGTCTTTTTCCCGTGGACAGCGCCGTCACGACGGACGGCAGCGAAAGCAACGTCTATCGCTGCGCCCCTTCCGAAACGGACGGAGTTTCTCTCATGTTCAACGTCTATTGGGGAACGGACGAAGTGTACCGCATTCTCGACATCCTCGACGAACACGAGGCGAAAGCCACCTTTTTCATCGGCGGCTGCTGGGCGGACGACAACGCGGCGTGCGTGAAGGAAATCCTTTCCCGCGGACACGACCTCGGCAATCACGGCTATTTTCATAAGGACCACGCCTCTCTCTCCGAAGCCGAGAACAAAGAGGAAATTTCCCTCTGCAATCGCTTTATCGAGCTGATGACGGCAAAAAAAATGACCCTGTTCGCGCCGCCGTCGGGCGCGTACGGGAAAGCGGCGCTCGCGGCCTGCGAAGCGCTGAATATGAAGACGATCCTTTGGTCCCGCGATACGATAGACTGGCGGGACAAGAACGCGGCGCTTATCTACACGCGCGCCACGAAGAACATCAAGGGCGGGGAGTTTGTGCTCATGCACCCCATGAAGGAAACGGCGGACGCCCTCGGCGACATTTTGACATATTATCAGACCTGCTCGCTCCGGGCCGTCACTGTTTCGGAGAACTTGCAGAACGGAGGATAAAATAGTATGGTACACGAAAAAAGATACTCAAACGGGCTTCGGCTCGTCGTCAAGCAGATGGAGGGGCTTTTGTCCGTCACGATGGGCATTCTCGTCGGCACCGGCTCGTCTTCGGAAACGGACGCGGAGGACGGCATTTCTCACTTCATC
The DNA here is from genome assembly GCA_905209085.1 of uncultured Eubacteriales bacterium. Classification (GTDB taxonomy): domain Bacteria; phylum Bacillota; class Clostridia; order Christensenellales; family Borkfalkiaceae; genus Scatosoma. The sequence goes on along the minus strand of CAJLRM010000005.1, from coordinate 6,860 downwards.
GAGCATATGCAGTTCAAGGGCACGAAAAAGCGCACCGCCTTCGAGATCTCCGACGCGTTCGACCGCATCGGCGCGCAGGTCAACGCCTTTACGGGCAAGGACGTCACCTGCTATTATTCCAAATGTACGTCCGATCATACGGCGGAGGCGTTCGAGATTTTGTCCGATCTCTTTTTGAACAGCACTTTTCCCGAAGAGGAGATGGCGCGGGAAAAGGGGGTTGTCTGCGAAGAGATTTCCATGAACGAGGATACGCCCGACGATCTTTGTTTTGACGTTTTGGCTTCCGCTTTTTACGGCAGGGAAAATTACGGCAGAAATATTTTAGGCCCCGCCTCTAACGTCAAGGGCTTTACGCGCGAGGATATTTTCCGTTACAAAGCGGAAAGATACCGCCCCGAAAACATCGTCGTTTCCTTTGCGGGCGGCGTGGATATGCGGACGGCGGAAGCGCTCGTCGAAACGTATTTCGCTTCTCTCGAAAAAGGGGACTTCCGCCCGCGCGAAAAACAGATACAAAGAAAACATCTGTCCCTTATCAAAAAAAAGCCGATCGAACAGGTGCACATCGCCATCGGCTATCCTGCCCTTCCGAGAGAGCACGAGCTTGCCGACGCCCTGCAAACGATGAACAGCGTTTTGGGCGGCAGCATGAGTTCGAGGTTGTTTCAGGAGGTCCGCGAAAAAATGGGCCTCGCCTATTCGGTCTATTCGTATATTTCCGCATTTCAGGAATGCGGCTCGCTCGTCATCTATGCGGGCGTCAATCCCGCCAGTGCGGACAAGGCGTACGAAGCCGTCGGCAAGGTCGTCGCCGAGATGAAGGCGAAGGGGATCACGAGGGAGGAATTTCTGCGCGGACGGGAACAGATGAAAGCGTCCATGCTCTTCTCTCAGGAAAGCACTCCCTCGCAGATGCTCCTGTACGGAAAATATATGCTGTTCAACGACAGGATTTTCGATTTCGAGGGCAAATTGGACGCCATCAATTCCGTCACGGAGGAGGATGTGCGGGCCGCTATCGGTTTCACTTTCGACGAGGACGGCAAGGCGGTGGGAGCGGTAGGCAGCCTTGACAAGCCTTTCGCGCTGTAATATGACGGAAAGTAGAGGGGAAAGGAAAGCGGGCTTCGAACCCGTATTCGACGAACGCAGCCGCCTATTGATCCTGGGAAGCTTTCCTTCCGTCAAGAGCCGCAAAGTTCAATTTTACTACGGCAATAAGCAAAATCGCTTCTGGAAGACGGTTTGCGGATTTTTCGGGGAAGAGATACCCGAAAGCGCGGAGGGAAAAAAGGCGTTTGCGCTGAGAAAGCGCATCGCGCTTTGGGATATGGTGACGGAATGCGAAATAGAGGGCTCCGCGGATGCGGACGTGAAAAACGCTTCCGTGGCGGATTTAAGCGTCATATTCCGCGCCGCGCCCATAGAAAAAATATTCCTCAACGGGACTTTGTCTTATAAGTTATTTATCGAGCGTTACGGGAGTATTTCCGTTCCCTATTTCAAAATGCCTTCGACGAGTCCCGCCAATCCCCGTTTCGACGAAAGTGTATGGAGGGAGCAGCTTCGTGACTTACTCTGAATTTCTAAACGAACTTATGCCGTATGCGGAGCCCGATTTCGCGGCGTTTCAAAAACGAATCGTCAATTCGCCCGCGCAGTGCTTTCTCGGCATCCGAACGCCCGTCATGCGGAAACTCGCAAAGCGTTTTAAATCGCGCCTGGACGAGCTTTTCGCTTTCCCCGACAACTATTACGAGGTGACGTTCATCAAGCTGACAGCGGCTTCTCTGCTGCCTTACGACGAGTTCTGCGGATACGTGGGCAGGTGTATGCCCCTCATAGACAACTGGGCGCTGTGCGACTGTTTCCGTCCCGCCTGTCTAAAAAGGCATCGTGACGAGTTTCTTCCTTATCTGGAAAAGTTTTTCGCGCACGGCGGGGAATTTTATCAGCGTTTCGTGCTGACGACGCTGCTCGGGGATTACGTCGAAGAAAAATATTTGCCGCTGATCGCCGACTATTTGAAAAGGGCGGATACGCGTCTGTATTACGTACATATGGCGGCGGCGTGGCTGACTGCAGAGCTCCTCGTCAAACATTACGATCAGGGACTTGAAATTTTAAAGGGCGGGATTCTGCGGCCGAAGACGCATAACAAAGCGATCCAAAAGGCAAAGGAAAGTTTCCGCATCACAGAGGAACAGAAGGGGTATCTCGAATCCCTGAAAATAAAAATAACCAAATAATCAAAGGTACTTGTATGGACATTTTACAAACGATTACAGAGGAATTCAATCTGACTTTGACGCACGCGAAAAATATTCTTTCGCTCATCGACGAGGGAAACACCATTCCCTTCATCGCCCGTTACAGAAAGGAAATGACGGGCAGCTGCGACGATCAGGTGCTGAGGGAGCTGTTCGACAGACTCGCCTACCTTCGGGGACTTGAAAAGCGCAAACAGGAGGTTTCCTCCGCCATTGAGGAACAGGGAAAACTGACCGACGAGATCAGGAACGCTTTGGAAAAGGCGGTCACGCTCACCGAAGTAGAGGACATCTATCGTCCGTATAAGCAAAAGCGCAAGACGCGCGCTTCCGTCGCAGTCGCCAAAGGCTTACAGCCGCTCGCGGACGCGATTTTGGCGCAGGACAAGAATCTGGACGTGGAAAAGGAAGCGGAAAAATACATAACGGAAGAGGTCCCCACCGCCGCCGACGCCATTCAGGGCGCGCAGGACATCATTGCCGAGATCGTTTCCGACGACGCCGCCACGAGAAAAAAGCTCCGCAGCTTTTTCATCAAGCACGGGGAAATTGTTTCCGCTTACGTCAAAGGCAAAGAGGAAGCGGACGAGGCGAAAACGTACGAGATGTATAAAAATTACTCCGAACCCGTTTCGGAAATCAAAAGTCATCGCGTTCTGGCGCTCAACCGCGGCGAAAAAGAGGGATTTTTGAAAGTTTCCATTCTCTGCGAGGCGGAATTTGCCAGGCGCATCGCTTCCGCGGCCTTTTTAAAGGACGGCGGAGAGTCGTCGAAGATCGTCAAGGCGGCGGCAGAGGACGCTTACGACAGGCTCATCGCGCCCTCCGTCGAAAGGGAAGTGCGCGCCCAGCTGTTCGAGGATGCCAGCGAACAGGCCATCAAGATGTTCGAGCTGAATTTAAAGCCGCTCCTGATGCAGCCGCCCGTCAAGAATAAGGTGACGATGGGCTGGGACCCCGCCTTCCGCACGGGCTGCAAAATCTGCGTCGTGGACGGAACGGGAAAGGTGCTCGATAAGACGGTGGTATTTCCCACGCCCCCTCAAAACAAGAAGGACGAAGCGAAAAAAGTCCTCAAAGCGCTCGTCGAAAAGTATGGCGTGGAAGTCATCTCCTGCGGCAACGGCACCGCCAGCAAGGAGAGCGAAATTTTCATTGCCGAACTCATTAAGGAGATCAAAGCGGAAACGGGCAGGGAGGTCGGATACGTCATCGTCAACGAGGCGGGGGCAAGCGTGTATTCCGCTTCCGCGCTCGGAGCGGAGGAGTTTCCCGATTACGACGTCACGGCGAGGAGCGCCGTTTCCATTGCGCGGCGGTTACAGGACCCGCTTGCGGAGCTGATCAAGATCGATCCCAAGTCGATCGGCGTCGGGCAGTATCAGCACGACATGAACGAAAAAAGGCTGGACGGCGCGCTGTCGGGCGTGCTCGAAGACTGCGTCAACAGCGTCGGCGTGGATCTCAACACAGCCAGCGTTTCCTTGCTTAAATACGTTGCGGGACTCAATTCCGCCGTGGCGAAAAATATCGTTTCCTACCGCGAGGAAAACGGAAAATTCACGTCGAGAAAACAGCTTTTAAAGGTCCCGAAATTGGGCGAAAAAGCGTATACGCAGTGCGCGGGGTTCCTCCGTATCGACTGCGGGGACAATATTCTCGACAACACCGCCGTCCACCCGGAATCTTACGCGAAGGCGGAAAAGCTGCTTTCTCTATTCGCATACACCAAAGAGGACGTGCGGGCGAGGCGGATCGCCGATCTCAAAGAAAAGCTCAAATCTTACGGTATGGATAAAGCCGCCAAGGAAACGGAACTCGACAAGGCGACGCTGACAGATATTGTCGCCGAGCTGATGAAGCCGGGCAGGGACATCCGCGACGCGCTGCCCGCGCCCATACTGCGCAAGGATATTATGAGCATCGAAGATTTAAAGCCCGGAATGGAAATTACGGGCACGGTGAGAAACGTCGTCGATTTCGGCGCCTTCATCGATATCGGCGTCCATCAGGACGGACTCGTGCATATTTCCGAGATCACCGACCGCTATATCCGCCATCCTTCGGAAGTTCTGAAAGTCGGGCAGGTGGTCAAGGTGACGGTCAAGGAAGCGGACATCAAGAAAAATCGTATCGCCCTGACGATGAAAAAGAAAAACGGATAAATCCTGTTTCCTTTTTAGCGTATATCGACTAAAAAGAAATGAAACTTCGCCGGGCAGGGGGCGGAAAAGGCGAATACGGAAAACGTGTTTTAACGTCCACGGCTTAGCGGAAAATTTTGCGAAAAAGAGATTTTTTACGTCGTCCCTGCCGCTCCATCGCAAAAAATCAGAAAACAGGGAAAAGAGTTTCGAGAAAATATTGAAAAGCGGATTTCAAAAGACTCCGCAAGGGAAGTGCGATATGTCTGTGCGCAAGGCTTAAACGGCTTTTGGAATTCCCTTGCGCAAAGAGTTTTGTTTTTTCCGCGATTAATCCCGGAAAAGGGCTTGACTTTTCCGTTTCCTTGTATTACAATATTGTCATAAAAAGGTATTACGCTTTGAAAAAATCGGAGGAAATATAATTATGTTGGAAAAGGTACAGGCAATGCTTGCGGACGCGCTCAATCTTCCTTTGAGCAAGATCACTCCCGACGCGCGGATCATCGAAGATCTCGGCGCCGATTCCCTCGACGTCGTGGAACTTCTCAGCAGACTCGAAGACGAATACGGCATCGTCATTCCCGACGACGACGTGGAAACGCTCAAAACGGTAAGCGACGTAGCGACCGAACTTGAAAAAATCATGAAGTAAGGTTTTTATTTCACGGCAGTTTCGCCCCCGAAAGCATTTTCGGGGGTTTTCTGTGTTTTTAAGAGGATTTCGGGGCGGAATTGTTTGCCATAAGCGCCGCGATATGGTATAATCTTCAAGGAATAAAATATTTGAGGTAGTTTGATGTTACAAGTTTCGGGCGTCAGTTTGCAGTACGGCAGCAAAAAACTGTTTGAAGATGTCAATTTGAAATTCACAAAGGGGAATTGCTACGGCATTATAGGCGCTAACGGCGCGGGCAAGTCCACTTTTTTAAAAGTCCTTTCGGGGGAAATCGAACCGCAAAAGGGCTATGTTTCCATGGATAAAAACGAACGTATGTCCGTTTTACAGCAGAATCAAAATATGTACGACGGCGAAACGGTCCTTCGCACCGTCATGCTCGGATACAAGCGCCTCGTCGACGTCATGGACGAAAAGGACGCTTTGTATGCGAATCCCGATTTTTCCGAGGAAGACGGGATCCGCGCGGCGGAACTCGAAAGCGAATTTGCGGAAATGAACGGCTATGACGCGGAATATCAGGCAGGACAGCTTTTAAATGCTTTGGAGATTTCCGAAGATCTGCATGATTCCTCGATGTCCGATCTCGATGCGAAGCAAAAGGTGCGCGTCCTTTTGGCGCAGGCGCTCTTCGGCAATCCCGACGTGCTGCTTTTGGACGAGCCTACCAATAACCTCGACATCAAGACGGTGCGCTGGCTGGAAAACTATCTGATGGATTTCGAAAACACCATCATCATCGTTTCTCATAACCGCCATTTTCTCAACAAGGTCTGTACGAATATCTGCGACGTGGATTTCGGAAAGATCAATATGTATGTCGGCAATTACGATTTTTGGTATCAGACGAGTCAGCTTCTCGCCCGTCAGCAAAAAGAGCAGAATAAAAAAGCCGAACAGCGCGCAAAAGAACTGCAAGACTTCATCGCCCGCTTTGCCGCAAACGCTTCCAAATCCCGTCAGGCGACCTCGCGCAAAAAGGAGCTTGAAAAGCTTACGCTCAACGACTTCAAGCCCTCCTTGCGCAAATATCCGTATATCGATTTCAAATTCGAAAGGGAGATCGGCAACGACATTCTCATCGTGGAAGGACTGACGAAAAAGGGATATTTCAGGGACGTTTCCTTTACCGTGCAAAAGGGAGAAAAGATCGGCATCATTTCAGACAAGAGCACCACTCTCACCATGCTCTACGACATTTTGACGGGCAAAGAACAGCCCGACGCGGGCACCGTCATGTGGGGCAAAACCATTTCCGTTTCCTATTTTCCTCAAAATAACAACGAATTTTTCGAGGGGTGCGATTTGTCGCTCGTGGAGTGGCTCTCTCAATTCTCGCAGGATCATTACGAAGAATATCTGCGCGGCTGGCTGGGAAGAATGTTGTTTTCGGGCGAAGAGGCGCTCAAAAGAGCCAAAGTTCTTTCGGGAGGCGAAAAGGTTAGGTGTATGCTGGCGAAAATGATGCTGGAAGGAAGCAACTTCCTCATTTTCGACGAACCCACAAACCACCTCGATCTCGAATCCATTACGGCGCTCAACAACGGTCTGAGCAACTATCGCGGTTGTATGCTTTTGACCTCTCACGATCAGGAACTCATGAACACCGTCGCCAATCGGATCATCGAAATCGAGGAAACGAAAGTCTACGACAGGCAGGTCAGTTATGATGAATATGTCGACGAAATCAATTAAGGAAAATTAAGTTTCGACAAAAAGCGACAAGAAGGGGCAGTATATTTTTAAAAAAGACAAAAAAATCAG
>CAJLRM010000004.1 GCA_905209085.1 uncultured Eubacteriales bacterium | reverse complement strand
GGAGGATTGGAGAAAGAAGAGGGAGCGCTGTCATAGAAAAACGCGTAAGAGGCAAACGGCGATTTTTCGTTTTGAGAAAAGGAGGCATCGTTTCGTCCGAAAAATATTAGTTTTTGCTTTTTTAAGGAGTTCTTAGGAAGAAGAGCCCCTTCTTTTTTTGGATTAAAATTCAATAAATAAATATTTTTGATTATTAATTTAAAATAATATCGGGATGTTTGAGGGAAAAAATATTATTTTTTTTCAGATATTGACAGAAGGGAAATTATATGGTATAATTTGGATACTAAAAATTGGAAGCGGAATCTTGGGATGATTTACGACCTGGCAGGTTTACGGATAAATCTGAATAACCGATACCCTTTTACGGAGAAATTTTGCGGCGGTTATCTTTCCGAAGATCAGCGTTCTTCCTGGGATTTTTCCGTCGAAGTGTCACAAGATGAATTTTTCAAAGAGCGGGAGGCGTCTTTTTGCCATTCGGACGGATACGTCGAAAATATTTGCCTGTTGCGCAGCATATGTCGTCAACTTCCGAAATTCGGGCGGATGCTGATTCACGCCGCCGTCGTGGAATACGAAAACGAGGGGTATGCCTTTCTCGGCAGGAGCGGCGCGGGAAAATCCACCCACGCGGAGCTATGGACGCAATATCTGCCCCGCGCTAAAATTCTCAACGGAGATAAGCCCGTTCTAGGCTTGGAAGAGGGGCGTTTTTACGCCTTCGGAACGCCTTGGACAGGCAAGGAAAACAAGGGAGAACGGGAAAAAGTTTCGTTAAAGGCGCTTTGTTTTCTGGAACGCGGAAAGGAAAACCGGCTTCAAAAGCTTTCCGGGAAAGAGGTTTCGGTGCGGCTATTGAAACAGCTGTTTCTGCCGTCGGAAAAAGAGGCATTGGAAGCGACCTTATCTCTCGCGGATAAGCTCCTGATTTGCGTTCCCGCCTATCTCCTTCGCTGCGACATTTCGGAAGGCGCCGTAAAAACGGCTTTTGAGGGGATGACGGGCGGCTCGTATGTAAAAAACGATTCGCGCAGAGAGAATAGGTAAAGCAAAATTTATTTTTTTGAACAATTCCCATAATCGGAGATAGATTTGCGGCAGACACTTTTTAAAAGGCGGTTTTATGAAAATTAAACAGGGATTTATCGTGCGCAGGGTGGGCGAGGAAAATATCGCCGTTCCCGTAGGAGAGAAGGGCACTAACTTTCGGGGAATGATTAAGCTCAACGAAACGGGTACTTTTCTTTGGAATTATTTTCTCGAAGATCACAGCGAAAAAGACGCCGTTGCCTCCCTCTGTGCAGAATACGAAGTAGCGGAGGACGTCGCCCGCCGCGATGTGAAACGGTTTATAAAAATCCTTTTCGAACACGGGTTTGCCGAGTGAACATCTTTTCGGATTCGTTTTAAGGAAGCGGAGAGATAAAGTGAAAATCGAGGAGATTCTCATACGGGAGGGAAAGTACGTGGGGGCGACGGCGGGCGTCAGTATGCTGCCGATGCTTAAATCGGGACGGGATCTCGTCGTGATCCTGCCCGCAAAAAGCCGTCTGAAACCTCTCGACGTGGCGCTTTATAAGCGTGACGGAAAATATTTGCTGCATCGCGTAATCGCAATCGCAAACGGCTGTTATGTGCTGCGCGGCGACAACTGCTATGCGGAAGAATTGGTTGAGGAAGGACAGATCTTGGGCGTTTTGGCGGGTTTTTTCCGCAAAGACGTCTACTGCGCGTGTTCGGACGCGCGCTGGACGCGCTATGCGCGGCGACGCGTCAAAAATTATCCCCTGCGCCGTTTTCTGTATCGCGTCAAGAGGAAAGTAAAACGCTGTTTTCGCTTCGGAAAAGAAAGACGATAAAGAAAAAATAGGATACAAAAGAGAATCGGATTATGTCAAAGGCGAAAAGAGAGAAAAACGAGAAGGGAAAAGCGTGGCTCCGTAGGGAACTGTCGCCTTATCGCTCTTTGATCGCCGTTCTTTCCGTACTCGCCGTCTGCATCGCATTGGCGAGCGTCGCGTTTGCCTACCTCGTCCGCTATCTCATCGACGCCGCGGCGGAAAAGAACGGGAAGCAACTGCTGTTCTTTGCCGCCGTCCTTTTCGCCCTTTTGCTGCTGCGTATTTTGGCGCAGATGCTGAATGCTTATCAAACGGAAAAATGCCGGGCAAAAATGTACGCGGGGATGAAACAAAAATTGTTTGGCGCTCTTCTGTACGCCGATTATGCGCAGACGGAACGATATCACAGCGGCGATATGTTGTCCCGCCTTACGTTCGACGCTGCGGAAGTCGCTGCGGATACGACAAAACTTATGCCCGCCTTGTCGGGCGGGCTGGTGCGCGGCGCGGGCGCCTTTTGCGCGCTCTTCGCGCTCGATCCGCTGTTTACGACACTGTATGCAATAGGAGCGGCGGCGCTCATCTCCCTCGGCATCCTTTTGAGAAAAAAGGCGAAGGCCTACCAAAGAGAGGTATCGGAAGCGGAAGGCAAAAGCCGCGTTTTTATGCAGGAAAGCCTCGGCTCCGTCGTGACATTGAAAGCCTACGGCGCGGAGCAAAAAACGGCGGAGAAATCGAGGCTGTTGCTGGGAGAGTATTGCGACAAAAGAATGAAGAAAGCCCGCTTCCGCGCCTGTTTAAACGGAGGTTTTTCCTTTTTGAGCGGCATCGGATTGCTCTTTGCCGTCGTCTGGTGCTGTGTGGGTATTGTTCGCGGGCGCACGGATTACGGAACGACGTTGTCCGTCGTTCTCTTATTGGGACAACTTCAACAGCCTTTAACGGCGCTTTCGTCGCTTTTGCCTCTCTATTACGCACGGGAAGCGAGCGGGGAACGGTTGGCGGAAATAGACGATTTTCCGGGAGAATCTTGCGGGATTTCGGATAAAACCGAAAGTTCAGACTCGTTCTCTCGTATTGCCGCGCAGGATCTCGTTTTCGGATACGGGGAAGAAAAAATATTCGAAGGCGCGTGCGCGGAGTTTGCAAGGGGAAACATCGTCTGCATTACGGGAAAGTCGGGCGCGGGGAAAACGACGCTTTTAAAACTGCTTTTAAATATTTATCCGACCGAAAGCGGAGGTTTTTTTCTCGAATCGGAAAGCTGCGAGGGCATTCGCTCCGCCCGCTCGCTGACGAGCGGCGATCGGGCGCTGTTTGCCTATGTGTCGCAGAAAAATTTTTTATTTTCGGGCTCCGTTGCGGAAATTCTTACCCTGTTCGCGCCCCCGGAAGGCGCCGGCGCGGAGGAACTCCGAGAAGCCTTAACGACCGCCGCCGCGGAATTCGTTTACGATCTGCCGCAGGGATTGAACACCTCTCTGCGGGAGGACGGAAACGGGCTGTCCGAGGGACAGCTTCAACGGCTTGCCATTGCCCGCGCGCTCCTTTCCCGCCGTCCCGTGCTGCTGCTCGACGAGGCCACCTCCGCTTTGGATGAAGAAACGGAAAAGCGGGTGCTGGAAAATCTAAAAGCGCTCCGAAATAAAACCTGCCTTATCGTCACGCACCGCCCCGCGGCTTTGAAAATCGCCGATTTTATTTGGCGGATCGGAGAGGGAAAAATCAAGTCGCAAAAAATAGAGCGGGCGAAGAAAACGGGCGAGCGTTGAAAAAGAGGATAGGGAATCGATACGGAGCGGGAAGAATACGGAAGGGGCGAAAAAAGTGAGCGCGGAGAAAGGCGGCGAATGAAAACAGTCGAGTGGGCGGATACGGCAAAATACTTTTTACTTTTAGTGCGTTACGGAATTTTCGGCGAAGCGCAAAATTCGGGAGTTCCGGAAAAGCCCGAAAACGTAAATTGGCAAAACGTCTTTATTCTTTCGGAAAAACATTCCCTTTCCGCCGCGACCTATCGCGCTCTGCTCTCTTGTGAAGAACGCCCCGCGGGAGAACTTTTCGAAAAATGGAAACGCTCTTATCGTTTATCCGTTTGCGCCGACATTCAGCAGCGCTTTGCTTGGGAAGAAATAAAAAATTATTTTTCGCAGAAAAAAATCAAGCTTCTGCCCTTGAAAGGACTTCGTTTCAAAGAGTTATATCCGAGGACGGAGCTGCGGACGATGGGCGATCTGGATATTTTGTACGAAAAGGAGCGCTTTCCCGACATCAAAGCGGGTATGGAGTCGCTGGGGTATACTTTCCGGGCAGAAAGCGCGGGAAGCAATCATCAGATCTTTTTCCGTTCTCCTTTTTTGTGCGTCGAAATGCATTCAAATCTTTTGCCCAAAGCCTCGCCCTTTTCAAATTACTGCCTGGGCGCTTGGGACAAAGCCAAAGAGAGCGAAACTCCTTTTCTCTTCCGGTTTTCCAAAGAGGACGAATATCTCTATCTGCTCATGCACGCATATAAACACTTTTACGGCGCGGGCAGCGGCGTGAGGACGGTTCTGGATTTTCAGCTCTTTGTGAAAAAATACGGGAACGGTCTGGATCGGACATACATAGAAAAAGAGATGAAAAAAGCGGCCGCGGATTCGAAAGAGGCGCGGTCGGGCGAGTCATTGGAAAGATTCGAAGCATTGCTTTTTGAAAAATCGGAGGAATGGTTCGGAAACAGCGAGATAGAAATAGACAAAACGACGGTCAAAATCCTCGCAGACGGCGTGTACGGAAGGCGGGAGAATGTCTGGAAACAGAATTTGGAAAAGGACGGACGCCGCTATTTATGGCGTCGTTTGTTTCCGCCGTTTCCCGATATGAAGATGAGCTTTCCGAAATTGCAAAAACAGCCCTTTTTGTTGCCGCTGTATTGGTGTAAACGGATTTTTCGCGCTCTTTTCAAAAGGCGAAAGGAAATGGCAAGAGAATATCGCTTCGTCAGGGAATCGTATAAAAGCGACCGTAAAGAGCGCAAACGGAAAAAAATGGATTGAAGTTTATTAAAAAGGCGGCAAACAAGTCCGGAGGTCGGGGAAAATAAAAAAAATCGGGAATTTTTAATAAACGATAACACTTCCTAAAAATTTGTGATATAATGGAAGAGAAAAAAGAATCGGAGGAATTTGCCATGCAAAAAACGGATATGCAGGAACTCAGGATCGTGGATAATTTTTATCAGACTTCATCGTATTTTCCGATGCCGACGCTGCTCATCGGAACTCTTACGGAAGACGGGGCGACAAGTTTCGGCGCTTATTCGCTTTGTTTTCCCTTCTATGTGGCGGGAAAGGAATATTATGCGATGATGTTGAATTGTCGGAATAGTTCCAATACCTGCAAAAATATATTGAGAACGGGAAAGGCGTCGCTCAATTTTCTGCCCGCGGATAAAAAGATTCTGAAAGAGTGTGTGCGCCTTGGGTTTCCGGGCGATACCGCTAAGGAAAAAATGAAGGATTTTTCCCTTTCCATGCGCGACGGACTGCGGCAGGCGGAACATCCGGACGAGGCGTTTCCGAAAGTGATCGAGGAAGCGTTCCAGGTATTCGAATGTACGTGGATGCGCGAGATCGACGGCGCGCAGGCGGACAAAGTACAGGACAGTTATCTCCCGCCTTATCACACCTGCAACGGCATCACTTCCGAATTCGGCGCGCATTTCATCCTGCGTATCGATAAGATTCTCATGCGGGAAAAATACCGTCAGGCGATCGTAGACGGCGTAAAAGCAAACGATTTTCCTCCCGTTCCCGTCGATTACGGCTACCGCGATTCCAAAAATTTCTGGATCGCCACGAAAAAAAAGCCCTATGCCGAAACGGTGCAGGCAAAGCCCGTGGACGTGGAATCGGTCATGTATGCGGCGAATCGCCTCGATCCCGAAGTAAAATTCACGAAAGAAGCGTGTATGCAGATGGTAAAGGTGCCGAGAATTTTTCTCAACACCGCCTTGAAAGGCTGCGTCAAATGGGCAAAGGAACACGGCGTTGCGTTGATTGAAGAAAAGCACATGAAAGAGATAAACGATAAGCGTTCGGCGGAGAAGAAAAAATAAATTGAACGCGCGGACGCTTATAGGCAAAACATAAACTCTACCCGAAGGCAGGAGAAAAAAATGACGAAGAAATTTTTGGGATGGCTGTGTTGTCTTATCGCCGTCTTTGCAATATGTTCCGTTTCTCTGTCCCCGATAAACGCGAGCGCAGATACGGGACCAAAGCCTTCCGTGCGAATCGTCTTTGAAAATATGGGGGAGCAGGATTGTTACGGCACGCTTCTGTCAAAGTATCGTTCCACCGGCCCCGCTTCCGCTTGGGACGGGGAGGAGGATTCCGTCTATCTGAACGGTTTGGATCGGGAAATCTGGGAAGCTTTTGTAAATTATGAGGACGGCGACGGCTACTATTTTTTGCAGACCGCTTGGCATTGCAGCGAAACGAAACAGTTGAACTGGACCTATTACCCGCCCGATTCTTTTAAAATATTGCTCTATTATCCCGAAAGCGATATGTTTGTATCGAGCGGAATTTACGAGAGGTATGCTTTTGACAGTTATTTTAACGTAACTATGGAAGACATGGAAGGCGGACAAATTCTTCTCACGGCGCAAAAGAACTACGACTATACGTGGGAGTTGTTTTCTCTGGTTTGCCGCATTCTTATCACCGTATTGTTGGAGATAGGGATCGCGCTCTTGTTTGGCTTCCGCGGACGAAAGCTGCTCCTTACGATTTTAGGCGTAAACGTCGTAACGCAGGTGACGCTGAACGTTATTCTGAATGTTATCAATTATCATCAAGGCTTCTTGGCGTTTCTTTTGGGATATTTTTTCTTGGAATTTCTCGTATTCGTCATAGAAACCATCGCTTACGCCCTTCTGTTCAAACGGGTCGCCGCTCAAAGGATTGCTTTTTCAAAGATCGTTCTCTATTCGTTGCTTGCTAATTTGGCTTCGTTTGTGGGCGGATTCGTGATTGTAAGATTTGTTCCGGGAATATTTTAGCTCCGCGAAGCGGACTGTTTTCGCGGAAGGTTTAAAAATTCGTCCGACGCGTATAACAAGAGCGACAAAAAACAGACCGACATCAAAGCCGATCTGTTTTTTTGTTTGATTTTAAGATAAAAAGACGACGATAAAAATAACGGACAGAGGCTTCCTTTCGTTTCTTTATTTTGCGTTCTTTTCGCAAAAGAGCAAAAAACTTACAGTTAACAATTTCCCGATGGCGATATTTTTTGAAGTAAAAACAAAAAATTATTTTTTGTACATCGCAGGATGCGCAAGAGGTGCGCTTCTATTTTTCATTCGATTGAAAAAGTCTGTGCGTTCGGCAGAAAAAATGTCGGATACGGTTTTATAGGCACTTACGGACAGGCGGTGCGAAAAAACGAGAATCGCCGCCGTCATGACGCCTCGGAGCGCGTCCGACCCGTTTCGTCAATCCGTCCGAAAAAACGGGCTCGATGATTCCTCCCATACTAATCAGGGGAACGCCGTCCGCCTAAGAAGCGGAAACGCCCGATTTTTATCCCATGACGGGCTATGCCCGACCCATCGGGAATCGGTGAGCCGAAGAAGATAAACGCAAGAGGGATGATAGCTGAGATAAGAGAATATATCCCAGTCCACCCGAATCCCTTTCACCCGAAAGGGATTTTTCAGTCGGCTTTTTGTGTTTACCGTAAGCATCGCGACAAAAGGCTCTCCCGTCTGCGCGTTTTGGAGGGAGGCAGTGTGAAAACGCAAATGGAGCGAACGAAAAGTATAAAAAGCTTGGAAAAATTTTTCGTTCGTAGAGAAAAGAAGGCAATGGAAGATATAAAACGCTGAAAGGACAAAGTTTTCTTCCATCAAGAAGGACGGCGCAAACGTCAAATGGAAAACAGGAAAACTCTTGAAATCATGAATTTCGGAAAAGATGCCGCCACGCAATTTTTTCTATGTTGCGGAAATTTATTCCTGACTATATAAATTCCACGGGAAAATACGCGCCGAAAAGCGCGTATCGACATTTATTTTTCATCTATTTCCCGAAAATAACGCTCTTTGTTTTGAAAAACACTAAAAGGGCAGAAACGACTTTTTTACGGCAGTTCATTCGGCTTTGGCGGGAGGCGTGCCGTGCGTCATAAAATTGCGGGGACTCTGATTGAAATTGCGTCGGAATACCTTGGTGAAATAGGAGGGACTGCTGTAACCGCATAATTCCGAGATCTTGGAAATGGACGTATTGCCTTCCAGAAGAAGGGACGCCGCAAGATTCATCTTTTTCGCCGCCATGAATTTGGAAAAGGGGATTCCCGTGACGTCTTTGAAAATGCGCAGAAAGTAATCGGTGTTGAGATTGAGAAACTGCGCTACGTAATCCGCGTCTAAATCGGGATTGGAAAGATTGGCGTCCATAAATTCGATGGCGTTATTGACGTAATTGTTTTTTGGGCGATAGTCCGCTTTGGTCGTCGGAACGTGATTTTTAGCCAGCTCCGCAAAAATAAGCTGCAAAGTCCCCGTGGAGATGATGTCGCTTATCGTGGAATAGTCCCGGCAGGAAGTAATCATATTTTTAAAGAGCGCCGTCAATTCGGGCGTAGTAGTCACGATCCTTTTTTCGGGGGTAATCCCGATTCTCAAAAAATAATTTTTGACGACCGAACCGTGAAAGGTGATAAAAATATAATTAAAGGGGTCGGAATCGTAATCGAAATAAGAAATGATTTCATTGGGAAAGCGCACGAAAATATCGTTCTTTTTCAGCTCGAAGGAGCCGTTTGGCGTGACGAGTTTTCCGCTGCCCTTCAAAATCAGATGCAGGGCATAATAATTCTTGCTCATCGGACGCTTGCTCACGTCGGGGTGCTTGCGTCGATAGGAGGCTTCCAAAACGGATAAATCTTTATTGACGCCGGTGACGATGAAATTATAGACGTCTTTCGTTAAAAAGCTTTTCATAGGCGTATTATATCACACCGCCGGGATACAGTCAAGGGCAAATTGCAAAAAAATTGTAATATATCGGAATTTATAATTAATTATAAGGCATAAAAAGTCGTAAAAGTGATAGTTTTGGTCGCATAATTGTATTTACAAATTCAAAGTACGGGAGTACAATAATAATCAAGGAGAAGGAAGGATGGAAAAAATCGAGGTAAAAACGGAAACGACGGCGAATCCGAATGCGGCGGAACGCAGGGAAGGCAAGAAAAGGCCCGGAAAACTTCTGAAAAGGGGACAAACGCTGTTTTTGGTGGCGATGCTGGCGGTTCCCGTCGCGCATTGGCTGGTATTTTGGCTTTACGTCAATCTCAATTCGATTTTGCTTGCGTTCAAGACGAAAATAGGGGAATGGAGCCTCAATAACTTTAAAGTGCTTTTTCACGATCTCGGGTCGGCGGATTCGTCGATTTCCATCGGGTTAGTCAATACGCTGAAATACTTTTTCAACAATGTCTGCGTCATCATGGTGCTGGCGCTGATCATTAGTTATTTTATGTACCGTCAGATCCGGGGAACAAAGGCGTTCCGCATCATTTTCTATCTTCCGGGGATCATCAGCAGCGTCGCGCTTACGACCGTCTTTGAAAATTTTATCGCGCCCACGGGTCCCTTCGGCGCGGTTTGCCGTCTGATAGGGATGTCTGACGTTCCCGAGTTGCTTGCCAATTCAGACTATGCCACCAATACGATTTTATTTTATTGCGTGTGGACGGGCTTCGGTTCGAATATGCTCCTGTTTACGGGGGCGATGAGCCGCATTCCCATCTCCTTGATCGAATCGGCGAAATTGGACGGATGCGGTTTGGGAAGGGAGATCGTCAACATCATTTTGCCACTCATCTGGCCCACCATTTCCACTCTTTTGATTCTCAACTGCACGAGCGTATTTTCCGCCTCCGGTCCCATTCTGTTGTTTACGCAGGGCAAGTATCGGACGACGACCATCGGATATTGGATTTTCGACATGGTATACACCTACAATTCCTACAATATGGTGTCGGCGGCGGGCTTATTTTTCACCTGCCTCGGAGTGCCGTTCATCCTGCTGGTCAGGTGGCTGATCGACAGAGTTCCCGCAGTGGATTATTGAGAGGAGGGCACTATGGCAAAAAGAAAACAGAAGGAAAACACCAGCCCCGTTCTCACGAAAAGGACGCGAGGCGAAAAGCTCGTCTTTGCCGTCGTATTTCTTATTTTCACGCTATACGCGCTCTCGCTGATCTATCCGTTCGTATGGACGTTTATCAATTCTCTCAAAGGCTCTTTGGAATATTCGGGCGGAAATCCCTTTGCTCTGCCGAAGAAGCCGCTGTTCTCCAATTACATCGACGCGTTCGAGTTGCTGGAATTGGACGACGGAACGACATTTTTCGATATGATCTTCAACAGCGTATGGTATACCTTCCTCGCCTCGTTCCTGGGCGTATTCATGTCCTGCGTGACGGGGTACTGCCTGTCCAAATACGAATTCAAAGCGCGGAAATATATTTATTCGGTCGCCATTTTCTGTATGACGATCCCCATCGTCGGGTCGATGGGCGCGTATTATAAACTCATCGGGGAATTAGGGCTTTACGATACGCCCATGTATGTGGTCGTGACGAATCTGAGCAGCTGGGGATTTAATTTTCTCGTCATGTACGGATTTTTCAAAAACGTATCCTGGACGTATGCGGAAGCGAGCTTCGTGGACGGCGGGGGACATTTCACCGTCTTTTTCAAAATCATGCTTCCCCTGGCGTTGGGACCCATCATCACTCTGTTCGTCGTATCCGCGATCAGCCATTGGAACGACTATATGACGATGATCTTATATATTCCCAGCTATCCCACGCTGGCGAGCGGGCTTTATACCTTTCAGGCAAACGCCATCAGAGAGGTCAACTATCCCGTTTATTTCGCGGGGCTTTTAATAACGCTGATTCCCGTACTCGTCTTATTCACCTTCTGCTCGGACATCATGATGAGCAACATGAACGTAGGCGGGATCAAGGCATAAAGAGGGCAAATCGATTGGAGGAGAAAATTTTATGAAAAGACATTTTTTAGGGGTATCGTTGGCTTGCGTGCTGGCCGCCTCGACCGTCCTTTCCGCGGTGGGCTGCAAACAAAAGACGGACAACAGCGAGAACACGCTGGAAATTTATGCGGCGGAATTCGGGTACGGCTACGAATGGCTGAACGACATGATCGCGGCGTTTCAGGAAGCCGATTGGGTAAAAGAAAAATATCCCAATCTGAATATTCCCGCCGTCAAGCATAATTCCAATCGTTCGTATGCCATCGACAGAATCATGCAGGGCGAAACGAATACGATAGATTTGTTTTTTGCCGTCACTTCGGGTACGGATAAATTCGAAAGCACCTACGGCAACGGGAATCCGTATTTTGAAAATCTGACTTCGGTCTATACGGCGAAAGTGCCCGGCGAAGAGCGTACCTTTGCGGAAAAAATGGACGCGAACTTTCTCAAAATGAACACGTATACCACGCTCAAAGGAGAGGAAACGTATTATTCCGTTCCCTGGGTGGCGGGAATGCAGGGTATGCTCTACAACAAAACGCTGTTCACCGAGCTCAATCTGACCGAGCCCAATACCACAAACGAACTTTACGAACTTTGCGAAAAGCTCGTGGACGCCGGACAGACGCCTTTCATTTTTACCTCTAAGGAAAACTACTGGACGTGCATGATGTTCCTGATCTGGTGGGCGCAGTACGAAGGAATAGACGACTACTGCAATTTCTATCAGGGCATCGTCGAGGAGGACGGCGTAAAGTCCTATTCCAAGGACATCTTTAAACAAACGGGCAGGCTTCGCTCTTTGGAAGTCATCGAGGATCTGATCACCTATCCCACCGATTTCATTCACGACGACGTCAATACGCTTTCCTTCACACAGGCGCAGGCCAAATTCCTGCTCCGGCAGGGGGCGATGATGCCGAACGGGGATTGGTTCGAAACGGAGATGACGAAAACCGCTGAGCAGGACAATATCACCGATGTTTTCACTTTTATGAAGACGCCCGTCATCAGCTCCATAGTCGAAACGTTGGAGGACAAGACGATGTCCGATAAAACGCTCTCCGATGTGGTCGCCGCAGTCGATAACGAGCAAACGTCTTACCCGGGCGTCAGCGAAAACGACTTTGCCGCGATCAAAGCGGCGCGCAGACTGATCCTTCCGGTGGGAAATCACACCGCCATGATTCCCGCCTATTCGACCGCGAAAGAGGCCGCCAAGGATTTCTTGTTGTTCCTCGCGACGGATAAGGCAAACGAGGTCTTTATCAAATCGACAAACGGCGCGTCCATGCCGTTCGATTACGATATAGAGAGCAAAAATCCCGCTCTGTACGCGTCCCTTCCCGAAATTCAAAAGACGCGCCTGGCTTTGCAGGCGGAGTCCGTGTATATGCTCAACGAAAACACCTGGGCAGGCGTCTATTACGGCGGCATCGCAAGATTCACGGGCGCGAGGACGAATATAGAAAGTCTGTTCACCGCCAAGAGCGAAAAGGACAGAAAGACCGCGCGAAAGATCTATGACGAAGAGATAGAATGGTGGGACGACAACCGCTGGGACAGCGTACTCACGAATATGGGCAGGAAATAAATAAAAGCGAGGACGAAAGGGGCAACCATGAATAAGAAACTCATTATTTTGGCGCTGATTTTGTCTATGTTTACCGCCGCGGGCTGCGGAGAAACGGGAACGGACAATTCGAGCGGCGAAAACGCTTACAGGGGGAAGATAGCGCTCTGGTCGGCGGAAGATACCGTAAAAGTGCACCGCGACGTCACCTATGCCGACGCTGCGCGCAAAGGAGCGGGCATTGCGCTTTCCGCGGTGAGAAACGAGTACGAAAACGCGCAGATCATCCTCACTCCCGAAAAGGATATTGAAAAGTATACCGTTACGCTCGAAGATCTCACGGGAATGGCGGGCACGTTTTCGAAAGACAATTTCAAAGTATACAACCAAAAATATATCGAAGTAAAGAAGACCACCACGAACTCCTTTACTTCCGGGTGGTATCCCGACGCCCTGCTCCCCTTCGAAAAGGCGGAAGAATACGGGGAAAACACCGTAAAGGCGGGAGAAAATCAAGGACTCTATTTCGAATGTTATATTCCGAAAGAGCAGGCGGCCGGCACTTACGCCGGAAGTTTCACCCTGACGGCAGACGGAAAAGAATTTTCGTTTCCCGTCAGCCTCAAAGTCTATGATTATACGCTGTCGGACGAGGTGCATTCGAAAAGCTCGTTCGGGATACATCGCTATTGGAATGAAGGCGGCATCGTTTCCGCGGAAAAGGACGCGAGTTACGAGATGTACGCCGCATATTACGAATACCTTTTGCAACACCGCATTTCCGCGCGCTATATGCCCTCTGCCATGGAGGATATAGAGGGGTTCGTCGCTCAGCTTCGAAAATATGCCGTAAACGGAAAATGCAGCAATTACATTCTGCCTTATGTCAGCAAGTGGGACGACGATTTTTCCGGTACGGGGATCGACTACGATCTGTACGAGCGTCAGTTCGACGCGATTGCCGAAGCTTCCGCGGAGGACGATATAGACTATCTCGAAAAAGCCAGCACCTACTTCGCCATGTTCGACGAAATTACGGCGGCGGGCGACATTGAAAAGGCGAACGCCTTTTATAAGAAGATTTATAAACTGCATTTCAAGATCGCGCAAAAATGGGAGTCTTCCCTCGATTGTTCGGCGGAAATGAAGTCGAAACTGATAAACTCCATGCTGAATTTATCCCAGCTGATGGTGACGACGTACAGCGACAAATTTGCCGATCAGGTCACCTTCTGTCCGCTTTTGGATAAGTACAACACGCCCGCCTCCAAGGATAAATATAAGAACACTTACGTCATCGAGGACGAAAACAGCGATTACACGATTTCGCAGAATGCGGAAAAGTGGTGGTACAGCGCGGGCATTCCCAAGCATCCCTACGCCAGCTATCACATTGACGACAACGGTTACAGCCCCATCGTATACAGCTGGATGCAGTACGCAAACGACGTGGTGGGCAATTTATACTGGTCGGCGACGTTCTATCTCGAACGGGTATCGGAAAACAACAAGATCGTCTACAACGCTTTGCAGGACTGTTATTCTACGGCGATGCGCTTCCCCAGCACCAACGGCGACGGATTTCTCGTGTATCCCGGAGCGCCCTACGGCATTTACGGCCCCGTGGGAAGCATCCGCTTGCAGCAGATCGCGGACGGTTTGGAAGAATACGATATGCTTTACGCTTTGGAAGCCTTTTACGACGATAGGGAGGCGCAGGGCATAGACGCGGATTTCGACGGCGTGATGAATCTCCTTTACGACAAGCTTTTTTACGGCACCAAAGTCAACGCCAGCGAATCCTCCTACGAGGAGATGCGGGAGAGATTGCTCGGGCTTTTGACTCTGGCGGATAAAGAGGGCGTTGTGATCGCGGGCGCAGACATACAAAAAGATTATGCGGATTTCAAAGTATACGCTCCGCAGGGCAAGGAGATTTCGTTCAGCGGCACTAAGATTTCTCAAAGCGTTTTAGGCGGCGGCACGCTCTACGTAATACGGATGCCTCTGACCGACACCGCGGGCGAATTTGTCGTCGGCGCGGGCGGATATACGGCGGGTCTTCCGCTCGGGACAAAGAGCACGGAATACGCCGGAACGGCTTTGACGGGACTTTTGAAAGCGAACAACGGAACCCTCACGGTGACGGAGGACGGGGCGCATTTCCTCTTCCCCGCCTCGGAAGGCAAGCGGCATTCCTTTAATTTCCAAAGCGATCTGCTCGCTCTGGTGACGAGTAAAATCAGTACGCTCAAACTGACGCTCGAAAGCGACGCGGCGTGCGCCGTGGAAGTGCTGTTTACGGGAGCGGACGGAATGGCGGTGCCTATTTATACGGGCAATTTGAAAGAAGGCACGAATACTTTGGACATCAATACCTCTTCTCTCAATTGGAACTCGCTGGGGACACTCTCTTCGGTCATCGTCCGCTTCGGAGAACTCGGCGACGGCAAAGCGAGAAATATCACGGTGAAGTCCGTTATTCTTCAATAACGGCGGAGGCGCGGAATGAAAAAATTATGGTCAGTTCTCCTGGCGACGGCGACAATATTCGCCGCCGCGGGATGCGGGGAAACGGGGAAAACTTCGGAAGGCAGTCAGAGCAGCGCCGATGCGGGCGAAGAAAACAAAGCCTATCGCGTGCTCAACGATTTCGAGGATTACGGCACGGGCGTCGAGCCTTTGCTCCTGCTCAATTACTTCGGAAAAGTTTCTCTCAATACCGATAAGGAGTACGTCAAATCGGGGGAATGCTCGTTAAAAGCGATGCCCGAGGGCTGTTCGTCGGAAGGACGGTACTCGCCCATTCTCAAACAACCGCTCCGCATCGAAAAGAGCGGAAAGGATTACCGCGACGTTTCCCGTTTTAAAATGGTGAGCACGCAGATCTATAACGCTTCGGACGATGCGGTGAGCATGAAAATGCAGATGCAGTTTTTCGACGGCTATCAGACGAATACGCAGACTTATACCCTTCAAAAAGGGTGGAATACCGTCGTATACAACGTCGATCCTCAGATCCTCGATATCTCTTACGATATAAGCGACTGCAAGGGGCTTCTCTATATTTTCGATCCGCCCGCGGAAGGAAACGCGCCGACGCTGTATTTCGACGATATACGCATTTATCTTTCCGAGGGAGAATTTGTGCCTTTGGATACTTCGGTGGACAAAAACGAGGTCTGTTCCTTCGACAAATTGTATCAGGAATACGTCGTGATCCCCAATATCAAATATCCCGACTTCGCGCCGACTTTGGAGATCAACACCGATTTGAATTACGTCAAAAGCGGAAAATCTCTGAAAGTGTCGATGCCGAAAAACAACGGCTCGTTCACCACGTATACTTATACGGGGTTCAGTCTGAATAAGGAATTCGTACATTCGGTGGGACTGGATGAGTACGACGGAGAACAATATTTCTCTTTCTGGGTATACAATGACGGCAGTTCGAGGCAGCGGCTGTTTATCGAATTTTTCGACTACGGGGGAGTCAAATATTACAAAAAAACGGATATTTATGTCAATGCGGGCGAATGGCACAACGTCCGGATAAAAATGAGCGATTTATCCGGCAACGCGAGCGCCATGACGACGGGCAACGCGGGCGAGATTTATATCAGCTGGGAAATCAACAGCTTGACGGAAGATCGGGTGATCTATTTCGACTCGTTCGAGATCTGCGACTGAGGAGGACAAATGGGATTCGACATTTCTCTTTGGAACTATATAGACGCGGATAAATACGCCTTCGCCGCAAAAAAGCTCGTTGGAGAGTGGAAGCGGCTGAACGTCACGATCGGCTGTTCCTTCGTCTGCGACGGAAGTCCCGCACAGGTGAAAGCCACCCGCAAGCTGGTCGCGGCGGCAAAGCGCGCGGGTATGGGGATGTTGATTTACGATAAGCGGGTATTTTGGAAAAATTATAAAAATAAGGGTAAAGAGGCCTATGAAAAAGACCTGGCTTCCGCGCTGTCCGATTTCGGAAAATACGAAAACGTCGTCGGCTACATTCTGTCGGACGAACCCGATAAAGCGAGCCTTCCCTTTGTAGGAGAAGCCCTGGACGTTTTCAAGCGGCTTACGGACAAAGTCGGATTCGTCAATTTCAGCTGGTGCGACGCGCGGAGCGCCGAATACGGCAATCGGGAAAATTACGGGGAAGAACTCTCCGTATTTGCAAAAGAACGCCTCTCGCTTATTTCAAACGACAGATATTCGTGTATGCACGCGCGCGATTATGAAGAGGGATTTTTGGAAACGGGCGTCGATAAGTTTTTCGCAGATCTCAACTTTTTTAAAGGCGTAGCGGATCGAACGGGGCTTGCGTATTGGACTTCGCTGCATTCCGTCGGACACTGGATGTACCGCACGCCCTCCGAAGCTGACATCCGCTGGCAGTTGAGCGTGAGTTTTGCCCACGGAGCCAAAGGAATACAGTGGTTTTTTCTCAATCAGCACAGGCAGGCGGACGACTACTACGAGTATCCCGTGGACATTTACGGAAACCGCACGCCGCTTTTCGGCTGTCTGGAAAGGCAGACCCGCGTCTTTTTGGATAAGGTATCAAAGCCGCTCGACGGCTACGCGATGAAACGGGTGTGGCACACGGGCAAGGCTTACGGCGGCACTCCGCTTTTAAAGGAAGGGGACGGGGAAGTGTTTGTTTACAGCGATCACGGTCAAAACGGCATTCTTTCCGAATTTGAAAGAGCGGGGAAGAAGGCGTATCTGATCGTCAACAACGATCAGCGCTATCCCGAGGTATTCTTCATTCGTTTTCCGGGCGACGCTTCGAAAAATTACCACATTTGGCTGGACTGCGGGGGCACGCATATCGTTTGGATTTAAAAGAGGGGAAAAGTTCGGCATCGATTGATTATCCGAGCAAATAAGATAAGGAGCAAATATATGAAAAAATTTTTGGTGTTTCTGGCGGTAACGGCGCTGTCGCTGGCTGCGCTTTCTGCCTGCGGCAAGGACGAGGGAAAGACGAGCGATTCGGGGATTTCTGCGGGCGAGTCTTCCTCTTCCGTCGGCGAGGACGGACTTATCGGCTTTGACGTACCCGAAACGGGCAGCGTTTCTTACGGTCAATCCTATACTCTGCCCGTCTTCGTCGTCACCGATACGAAGGGCAACGTATACAGCGTCACCTATTCCGTGACGAACGGCGGCGAAGCGGTCACCGTGGTGGCAGGCAAATTTGACGTCGAAAAGACCGCCGACTATATCGTCGTCTACTCCGTCGAAGTCGGCGGCAAAACGATTTCCAAAACCATGACGTTGAAAGTCGTAGACGACGTCCGGCCCACCGTCCGCGCGGAAGGAATGAAGGCTTGGTACTTTATCGGAGAGGACATTGCGCTGCCTGAAATTACGGTGACGGACAATCTCGATACGGAGCCGACGTACAAACTTATTCTTAAACAGGGCGATACGGTCAAGAAGGAAAATGTGACCGAGGCCTTTAAACTCACGGAAACGGGAAAGTATACGCTAGAAGTTTCCGCGGAGGACAGCAGCGGCAACAAGGCTTCCGCATTCCTTAACTTTGTCGTCCGCGCCGCGGCGAACAGGGGAGAAATAGAAGACTTTTCGGACGAGCTTGCCGTCGACTGCGTAAACGCGTGGAACGACAGCGACGAATCGTTTACGGAAAAGGGATACGGCGAGATCGCGGGAAGAAAGGCGGCGTGGTTCAGAAGCGCGGACGAAAAGGGCAACGCCGTCAAATATCCGGGGATCAATCTCGTCCCCCGTATTACCAAAGCCGAGGCGCAGGCGCTGAAAGAGGAGGGATTTACGTTTATCGCGGTCGATTATTATATCGATTACGAAAACACGCGTACTATCTATCAAAAGTGGTCGGCGCAGCAGCAATCCTACGCGGCGAAGTCC
Source organism: uncultured Eubacteriales bacterium (assembly GCA_905209085.1). Lineage (GTDB taxonomy): Bacteria > Bacillota > Clostridia > Christensenellales > Borkfalkiaceae > Scatosoma. The sequence continues at coordinate 324,640 of CAJLRM010000004.1, read as the reverse complement.
GGAGAATGGGCGACGGTAAAACTGCCGCTCGACACATTCATCGAAAATTACGACGCGATCGCGGGAGGAGGAAAGTCTTTCCTTTATATCGGCAACGATCCGCTCTATACGTCCGATAAGCTCTGCGCCGATTTTAAATTTTACGTTTCCTCGATCTATGTCACCAAGACGATCGACGATATTGCCTTTACGGACAACGGACTTGAAAACAAAGCCAATCTCGGGGACGAACTGACGGTCGCGAATATCGCGGCGGCTTCCGCCTCGGTGACGGATGCGGAATTTTCTTATACGTATTATGCGCCCGACGGTGCGAAGATACAGCCGAAGGACGGGAAGTTCACATTTTCGGATTTCGGCGTCTACAAAGTGCAGGCGGCGCCCGTCGAAAAGTGCTATGCGGGCAGCGCCGTTTACGAGATCGTCGTCAAGGCTACCGCAGAGAACGTCAATGCTCTAATCGAGGAAATCCTTTCCGCTCCCGATATCGGGGCGATGGCAGAAAAAGCGTCCAAGCTCAAAGCCTATTATGCGACGCTTTCCGAGGACGAAAAGGGAGAAGTTGACGCCTTCCGCTATATCAAAGCCGTCACGCTGCTCACCGAAAAGCCGAACGAGCTTTTCTATTTCGACACCGTCAGCGGCAGAGAACAAATTTCTTTGGAATATAATATCCCCACGGCGGAAGGGTACGTTCCCATCACGACTAAAAACGGAATCACCTTTACGACCGCGGAAAAATACGGCGGCGAAGCCGGAGCTACGAAGATCACTTTCGAGGACGCGCCCGTGGAATGGCTGATGCCTTACACCGTTCGCCTCAGCGTGCCTTCTTCCGCGAAGCTTTCCGATTACGGGTTTATCAAATTCTATATCAAGTCTTATAGCTGGAATGCAAATCGTCCGCTTTGCTACAATATCGCCGTCAACGGCAAACGCATCGCGGAAACCGCTAATCCCGTGACGCTTACGACGGGCGAATGGACGGAAGTCATCATTCCGCTCTCCTATATTACGGGAAATGTGAGCGAAGTCACCGTCAATTTCAGTTCCCTCAATAACAATTCGGCGTGGTCTTCGGTATGGAACGATCCCACGAGAATGTACGTCTATTTCTCGGGTATGTATCTCGGTTCTTATGCGGACGACATCGAAATTTCTTCCGATTTCGCCGCTGAGGAACTTTACAGCGTAGGCGATACGGTAGATCTTTCCAAGTTTGTCGCTTCTTCGCAGAAATATCCCGACGCCGTTTATAAGTATTATGTCGTCGCACCCGACGGCGCGAGTTCTCCTCTGGGCGCATCCTTAAAGCTCGAAACGAGCGGCGAGTATACGCTGGTCGCCGAAATCGTGGGCGAGGAACTCGTCAAGGGCAAAAAGGAAATAAAGCTCGTCGCCAAAAAGACGGCTGACGAAGTTTTGGAAATGCTGGAAGCCGTAAAGGCGGCAACTGATAAGACCACGGCGGAATACGCGGCGCTCGTCGCGGAAACCAAAAGAAATTTCGAACTTTTGGACGCGAGCGACAAAGCGCAGATCGGAGAATTTACCTTCTATGCGGCTGTGAACGGCGTAACGGAGGAAACGAACAATAAGCTGTATTATTTCGATACGGCGATGGGACCCGACGAAGTAAAGAACGCATACAATAAGGACGTCGCGCTGACGAGTAAGGCGGGCATTGCATTCGATCCGTCCGTTGCTTACGGCGAGGAAAAAGGCTCTCTGAAAGTGACCTTCTCCGACGTTCCCAGCGAATGGTTCGGGCCGTATATTCTGACGCTTACATTGCCTGCCTCTTCGGATCTTACGAATTACGAGTATATCGTATTCTATATGAAATCCTACGTCTGGTCGGCGGGGCGCCCGATGACATACACGCTGAAATGCGACGGGAAATACATCAATGGAACGAACAACACCATATTGCTGGAAACGGGCGTATGGCAGAAGGTGATGATTCCCGTTTCGGAAATCACGGACATTAGCAAACTGACCATTTCTTTCTATACGAAAAACAACGGCGACGCGTGGGGATCTTTATGGAATCAAGCCGAAAAGATCGGCGTGAACATTTCGGCGGTATACGGCATAAAAGCGGTAAATGACCTCGCTTTCGACGCAGAATTTGCGGCAGAGGGGACCTATGATCTCAACAGCGAGCTTTCTCTGGAAAAGATGACGGCTTATTCCGCCGCTCTTTCCAAAAGCGCCTCGAAATATTATCTCGTCACTCCTTCGGGCGTCTATCGGGAAATCACATCGAACGACGGAAAGCTTTTATTAGAGGAAGAGGGCGCCTATACGTTTATTGCGATATACGACTTAGACGGCTATTACGGGGAAGTCGAAAAAAACATAGAGGTCGCCGACCCCGACGACGGGCATATCTATTTAGCCAAAAACAATTCTTCTCTCAACGCGATCGTTCCCGTAGGCTATGGTTCCGATAAGGTGGGCGCCGCCTACCTGGAAGAATTTGAGGGCGAAAAGAACGTCGTCAAGGCCTCTACGGCCGTGAAAGACGGTGCGAATGAAAACGCTTACAGATGGCCCGGTTTCACCGTCAATTCCCGTCTGACCGCAGAGGAGCTGACGGCGTATAAACAGCTCGGATATACGAAGGTGATCGTGCCTCTGTACGCGGCAGGCTCTAAAAAACAAGCGATCGCCTATGGAGCGGACAATGCGGTCTTTGCCACGATAGATCCGAATAAGTGGAATTATCTGGAAGTGGACATCGATAAATTCATTTCCGCCGATTCTCTTTCCTTTCCGTATTTTATCTATCTTTACAACAAAGACAAGGGCGAACCTACCGCTCCGGAAAAAGATCTCGTCTATTACATAGGAAGTATGTATCTTGCCAAGGAAGATACAGCGGAAGCGTTCTCCTTTAACGAAAACACTCTCGGCTCCGTATTCGTCACGACGGATTGGAAGTCGGTGGACGCTGCGGCTTACGCCCTTTCGGCCTCGGACGCCTACGGAGAGGAAGGGAACTGTTTGAAAATCGTCGCGCCCGAAAACAGCGGCCTCGTCTTCGGCGTTTCTTTGAATAAAGCGTTTGATTTGAAAGGCTACGACAAAATTTATCTGCGCGTGAAAACGAACGGCGCAAAGACGGGATACGCTTTCTATACCGAACACGCCAACGTCTATACGAGCCGCGTGATCGATCTGCGCGCCGATTATTTCACGCCCGGAGAATGGACGTATATCGAAATTCCCGCGGCGCTCGTCAAGGACTTCGGCACGCTTACGCTTCTGTTTATCAACAACGGCTGGAATTCTCCCTTCGAAGCGGGTACGGAATTTTATGTTTCTTCCGTGTACGCCACCCATCTCGAAGAAGTTTCCTTTATAACGTCGGACAGCTCTTTTGTGAAGCCGGCGGGCACGGGAACGGATAAAGTAGCCGTTTCCGATCTCGAAGAATTTGCCGGCAGAAAGAACGTGCGAAAAGCCTCCACGACTCCCGAGGACGGCGCAAGTACCAACGCATGGAAATGGCCGGGCGTGAAAATCACCTCCAAGTACAGCGCGGAAGCCTTAAAAACGTTGAAGGCGGCGGGGTATACGAAAATCATCGTTCCCCTTTACGTGGACGGTAAAAATCCGCAGACGGTGAGAATGGGCAAAACCCCGTATGAAAAAGTTATGACGTTGATGCCCGAAGTTTGGACGGACGTGGAAATCAGCATAGACACGCTGATCGCGGAGTACGATACCTATCTCGGGACCAAAGCTACTTTATATCTCATTTATTTAGATAATGAAATTTATAAAAGCGCTGCGGAATATATCAATTACTATATCGGCGACGTTACGCTGGCGTAACGCCGAAAATTAAAAACCGAATCTGCGGCGGAAAAACCGCCGCAGAATTCTTAAAAAACGGAAAAGTATTATGGTAAAAAATTGGTTAAACGAAAAATTTATTGCGCACCGCGGATTTCATACGGATACGGTCAGCGAGAATACGCTGAACGCCTTTCAATCCGCAATAGACGGCGGCTACAACATCGAACTCGACGTTCAACCCACCTCGGATGACGTAGTCGTCGTATACCACGACACCAATATGGGGCGATTGACGAATTGCAAAGACTTTGTCGAAAACGTTTCTTTCGAATATCTGAAAAAAGAAGTGAGATACACACGGACGGGAGAGGGGATTCCCACCTTTGAAGAAGTGGCGAGGCTCTGCGAAGGAAAGACGGGACTGATGATAGAAATTAAAAAGAGTACGTATTACACTCCTGAAATCCGCGTGGAACCTCTGCTTTTGGAGCTTTTGAAAAATTACAGGGGGGATTTTGTGGTCAAGTCGTTCAATCCGTTTGCCGTACAATGGTTTCTCGACAACGCCCCCGAATTTACCGTGGGATTCCTTTCCGAATACGACACCTTGGACGACTACGACGAGGCGAGCCGAAAGCTGGTGGATTCTTTCCTTTTTACGGGGACGCGCAAAGTTGACTTTTTCGACTACGCGGTTTCTAAGATCGGCAGTCCGCTCTGGAATTCCGTCTATGGAAAGATGCCCTGCTATGCCTGGGTGGTAAGGGATCAAAAGACGCAGGACTCCGTCAGGGGCAAAGCCTGCAATATTATTTTCGAGGATTACGTTCCGAAGGAGGAAAATTGAGTGTTTACGTTTGCTGTGGTCGGATTCGGCGCGCGCGGCAGGAAGTATAGCGCCCTGCTGCAAAAGAAAGGCGCGCGGCTGGTCGCTGTCTGCGACAAGGACAAAACGATTCTCGAATATGCGGGACGCGCGTTCGGATTGGAGAAAACAGCGCTGTACTCCGATTATGAAAGCTTTTTTAAAGGCGGGAAGAAAGCCGATCTTCTGATCGTTTCCACCACCGATCGGGAACACGTCAAGGCGGCCGTCCCCGCTTTGGAAATGGGATACGATCTGATTCTCGAAAAGCCGATCGCAACCAGTTTGGAGGACTGCGAAGCGATTTATCGCAAGGCGCAGGAAACGAAAAGGAAGGTGGTCATCTGCCATGTCCTTCGCTATTCGCCGTTTTTTTCCGTCCTGAAAGAGCAGCTGGACAGCGGAAAATACGGAAAGATCGTCAACATAGAGCATACGGAAAACGTGGCATATTGGCATCAGGCGCATAGCTTTGTACGCGGCAATTGGCGCAATGAAGAGGAAAGCACGTTTATGCTCCTGGCAAAATGCTGTCACGACCTCGACATGATCGCCTATTTGTCCGGGAAAAAGTGTCGCTTTGTCAGTTCCATGGGGCATTTAAGTTTTTTCACCGCCGAAAACGCGCCCGAAAATTCCGCGGCGTATTGCTATCGCTGCGGCGTGAACGATTGTCCGTATAACGCTTTAAATTGGTACGTCAAAAATCCTTTATGGGTTAAGCTTCCCGAGCTGCCCGAAGAAAACCGCGATGCGTTCATCCGCAATTGGCTGAGCGACGAGAAGAATCCCTACGCGCGCTGCGTCTTTCACTGCGACAACGACGTCGTGGATCATCAGGTGGTGAATATGCAGTTTGAGGATATGTCCACGGCGACTTTGACGATGACGGCGTTTACGGATAAATTTTATCGGAGAACGCACGTTTTCTGTACGAAGGGCGAGATTGACGGGGATATGGAAGAAAAAAAGCTGTATTGCACGGTTTTCGGCAGAGGGCAGACGGTGATAGATCTCAAAGACAGTTTCAACGATTCGCACGGCGGCGGGGATCAGGGACTCATCGACGACGTCGTGGACATGATGAACGGTCGGGAAAGGAGCGGGCGCACAGACATCGAGGCGTCGATGATCAGCCATAGGATCGCCTTTGCCGCGGAAAAATCGCGCAGAGAGAACGGAGCGAGGGAGCGGTTATAAAAAGTATCGAAAAGCAGGAGGAAGCGAGGAATGGGAAGAGGTCGGATCACGATCCCTACGGACGAAGGGTGTGAGGAAATAACGAAGGAACTGGCGAAAAAATGGGGCGCGGACGCGGTGCGCGACTGCGACGGGACGAAGCTGCCTGAGAACGCGAAGGAACTGGCGGACAAGGTCTATAATACGTACTTCGTGGTGCGGGGGGATAACGAATGGGCGCAGGCGCACAAAGAGGAGTTGCAGAACGTGTTGTTGATGTCGGAGCGGGTGACGGCGACGGAGTCGAGTCTGGAAATAGAGCTGTTGAAAGGATATTCAAAAAGTCAGCTGGAAGTGAATGAAGAATCGCCGCATAAGTATTGGCAGGTGTATGATCGTACCTCGGGGGAAGAGGTCCATGATTGGGAGTACGCGGGAAAGGGCGTGGTGAGGATAGGGAAGGCGAAGAAGTATCACGAGTATACGGTGAACTTTTTTGCGAAGAATATCTGGGATTCGACGCAGATGTATAACTATCTGACGAACGGCTGGACGTGCGAAAAGCAGATGGTGATGGAGCCGAGATACGAAAAGACATGGAGGCATATCGAAGAGAACTTAAAGAAGTGGTGCGAGGAAAACGAGAATGTGAACGTAGTGAGATTCACGACGTTCTTGTATCATTTTTTTCTGGTGTTCAACGAAGAAGGAAAAGAGAAGCACGTGGATTGGTTCGGGTATCCGATGACGGTGAGTCCGCGTGCATTGGACGGATTCGAAGCGGAATACGGGTATCGCCTGACGACGGAGGACATCGTGGACGGGGGAAGCTACGGAAACAATTTCCGGGTGCCGACCGGGAAGTATCTGGACTACATGGAATACGTGCAGAAATACGTAGCGAAGACGGTGAAGCGATTAGTGGAGATCGTGCACGCAAGCGGGAAGGAAGCGATGATGTTTTTGGGGGATTCGTGGATCGGGACGGAGCCGTACGGGAAATACTTTAAGGAAATGGAGCTGGACGCGGTGGTAGGAAGCGTGGGCGGAGGAGTGACGGTGCGAATGCTGTCGGAGATCCCGCACGTGAAGTACCGTGAGGGAAGGCTGCTGCCCTACTTTTTCCCGGATACGTTCTATGAAGGGAACGAAGAAGCGGCGTTGAAGGAACTGGATCGGAATTGGCGAACGGCGCGTCGGGCGCTGATGCGGAAGCCGTTGGAGAGAATCGGTTACGGCGGGTATTTGTCGCTGGCTGCCAAGTTCCCGAGATTCGTGGACCGGGTGGGAGAGATCTGCGAGGAGTTTCGAGAGATCTATAAAGCGATAGGCGGGAAAAAGCCGTACAGCGTATTGAAGGTAGGGATCTTGAACGCCTGGGGAAAACAGAGATCGTGGATGAGTTTCATGGTGGCGCACGAGCTTTGGTATCAGCAGATCTATTCGTATCAGGGAATCCTGGAATCGCTGAGCGGGCAGGCGGTGGAAGTAGAATTTTTATCGTTCGAGGAGATCGAAGGAGGAGTGCCGAAAGGGATAGAGGTGTTGATCAACGCGGGTGACGCGGGGACGGCGTTTTCGGGAGGCGAGAAATGGCGAAACGAAAAGGTGCAGGAGAGCGTGCGGGAATACGTGTATAACGGGGGAGGACTGATCGGAGTGGGAGAGCCGAGCGCGTGCGGGAGAAACGGTAGATACTTTCAGCTGGCGGACGTATTGGGAGTGGAGGAAGAGAGAGGCTTCACGCTGTCGGAGGATAAGTATAACATAGAGAAACGCAGGCACTTCATCACGGAAGAGGTAGAGGGAAAGCTGGACTGCGGGGAAGGGAAGAAGAACATCTATGCGCTGGAAGGAACGGAAGTGCTGGAAATAGAGCTGAGCGAGAGAATGAGTCGGAACGTGAACGTAGGGGAAGTGAAGGTCGCGGCGAAGAGATACGGGAAAGGGAGAAGCGTATACATAGCGGGACTGCCGTACAGCGAAGAGAACGCGAGGGTGTTATACCGGGCGATGATATGGAGCGCGGGGAAGGAGAGTGAGCTGCGGCGGGCGTATTCGACGAATCCGAAGACGGAGTGCAACTACTATCCGGACACGAAGAGGTATGCGGTGATCAACAACAGCGAAGAGGAGCAAAGCACGACGTTTTACGATCTCCAAGGCTCACCTTTTACTCTTCTACTCAAACCTTGCGAAATATTTTGGAAAAAGTCTGAATAGGACGGAAAAACAATGGAAAAAAGCTCAAAAAAGCGCGCGCTTTTTTGTCTGGGCACAGCGGCTTATTTCATTTCTTACATCTGTCGGCTGAATCTGACGGCGGCCATGCCCGAAATGATGGGAAGCGGCTCTTTTACGGCGGCAAAATTAGGGATCATTACCTCCGTTTATTTCGTCTGCTACGGCGTAGGGCAGTTATTCGGGGGAATGCTAGGAGATTTTGTGAATTCCGCGTTACTGATCGCCGTAGGTCTGAGCGGCTCCGCCGTATGCAATCTCGGAATTTTTTTCTTTCCCGATTTTTTGCCCGTCCTGATTTTATGGGCGTTCAACGGCATATTTCAGGCGATGGTGTGGGCGCCCATCTTAAAATTGTTTACCAACTACTACACGGAGGAAGAGCAGGTAAAAAACCTGACTAACGTTTCCGTAGCCATGCCCCTGGGGACATTGGCGGGATATCTTATTTCCGCTTTGGTGCTGGCTTTTTTGGATTGGAAGTATGTTTTTCTCGTCTGCGGGCTGGGGAATCTCTTGCTGACGGCGGCAATAGCAACGGGCATACGCTTTTTGTGCGGCGGGATGCAGAAAACAAAAGCGACTCAAAAAAGGGCTTCCCTCAGCGAGATGAAAACGGCGGCAAAAAAAATCTTTTTAACTGCGTTTGCAGCGGTTTTGTTGCCGATTGCCGTGCACGGAGCTTTGAAAGACGGTATGGCGTCTTGGACGCCGACTTTTTTAAAGGAGCGTTTCGGCGTCGGGACCGTATTCGGGCTTGTTCTGACGATGATCATTCCGCTCTTTAATATGTGCGGAGCTTATCTCTCACGCGCCGTTTATAAAAAGAGCAATAACGCATATTTTACCGCCTGCCTGTTCTTTGCGCTCGCTTCGGCTGCCTTAGGCGCTTTGCTGCTTTTTGAAAAGGCGAACGTCTATTTGTCTTTGGCGTTTATCGTCGTGGTGACGACGTGTATGTATGCGGTGAACTTTATTTTTATCAGTATCTTGCCGCTCGGTTTCAAGAAATACGACTGTATCGGCACCGCGTCGGGAATTCTCAATTCGGTGGCGTATCTCGGCACGGCGCTTTCCTGTTTTTGCCTCGGCGGCGTATTGGGAAAAATCGGTTGGACGGGCGTACTCGGCCTGTGGCTGGGCATTGCCTTGCTCGCCGAAGGAATTTTGATCGGGATATACGTTATGAATCTAAAAAACAAACAAGAAAAAGGCTCTTGAATTTTTTAGTTAAAACGGCTTTTTTTCTTTGTCGCAAAAAGATAAAAAGACCTTCGAAATATGCTCGGAGGTCTTTTATTTTTACTTACAATAAAAACAAGCGATAAAAAAAGGATTTTTTAACGCAAAAACTTGACAAATGCCTCGCTATCGGCTATAATAATCTATCAATAAATTAACCGTAGTTAATTTATTGATATGGAAAGGAGCGCTCCGCGAAGAATGTCACCTTTAAAAACATAGAGGGACCGAATTGCTTGCCGTATATTTGGGAAAGATAAGAGAGGGAGAGCGCTTTCTCGCCTCGATCATAATTCGAAAGGGCGAACGAAAACGCATAGACGGCGCCTTTCCCCTTAAAAGTGAACCTTTTAAAAGAAAAAGAGTCGTTATAGGCGAAAAAATTTCTTCATTTTCCGATAACGAATATAGAGGCTTTGAACATTTTGAACGCTTACCATGTATTATAAGTAGAGGCCTTTTCCCCGATTTGCACGGCGGGCGGCTCCTACGCGGATTTAAAAATATCGGAAAGTTAGAAAGTGAGTAAAATTTATAAAACGGAAAGAGGTAAAAGCTATGAATAAACAAAAAATTGTCAACGTTAGAGGACGTGAAATTATCGATTCCCGAGGCAATCCCACCGTAGAAGCAGAAGTGCTTTTAGAGGACGGAAGCATTGCCAGGGGCTCGGTGCCGAGCGGTGCGTCCACGGGTGAATTCGAAGCGTTAGAACTCCGCGACGGAGAGAATTTTCGTTTCGGAGGGAAGGGCGTATCCAAGGCAGTGGAAAACATCAACACCGTTATACGCGGGATTCTTCAAGGAAAAGACGCTGCGGATATCTATGCCGTGGACGCGGCGATGATTGCGGCGGACGGGAGGGCGGATAAATCCGTTTTAGGAGCAAATGCGATTCTCGCCGTATCCATTGCCTGCGCGAAGGTCGCCGCAAAATCCGTCGGGCTTCCGCTCTATCGTTTTCTCGGCGGGGTCAACGGGAATCGGCTTCCCGTTCCGATGATGAACATTCTCAACGGCGGCGCACACGCGGCCAATACCGTGGAAGTGCAGGAATTCATGATCATGCCCGTGGGGGCGCCTACGTTTAAAGAAGGACTGCGTTGGGGGTGTGAAGTATTCCACTCCCTTGCCGCCCTTCTCAACGCAAAGGGACTGACGACGTCGGTCGGCGACGAAGGAGGCTTTGCGCCAAACCTCGAAAGCGATGAAGAGGCAATCGGATATATTCTCGAAGCGATAGAAAAAGCCGGGTATCAGCCCGGAAAGGATTTTGTCCTCGCCTTGGATGCCGCTTCCAGCGAATGGAAGAGCGATAAAGAGGGCGAATATCGCCTTCCCAAAAGCGGCGATGCTTTTAGCTGCGAGCATCTTATTTCCCATTGGGAGTCCCTCTGTAAAAAATATCCTATCTTTTCGATCGAGGACGGACTCGACGAAGAAGACTGGACGGGCTGGAAGGAGATGACCCGACGTTTGGGCGGCAAATTGCAGCTCGTCGGCGACGACCTCTTCGTGACAAACACGAAAAGATTGAAAACGGGTATCAAACTCGGCTGCGGCAATTCTATACTGATAAAACTCAATCAAATCGGCTCGGTTTCCGAAACGCTTGAAGCGATTAAAATGGCGCATGCGGCGGGTTATACCGCGATCGCGTCGCATCGTTCGGGCGAAACGGAAGATACGACGATTGCAGATCTCGCCGTGGGACTCAATACTTGCCAAATCAAGACGGGCGCCCCCAGCCGCAGCGAACGCGTGGCAAAATACAATCGGCTTCTCCGCATCGAGGAGGAATTGGGCGCAAGCGCCGTTTATCCGGGATTCCAGGCATTCCATTTCAGAAAATGAAAAAAGCGTCGTCTAATGTCCGCTTCTTTTACTTCTAATTCGCTTTTTCAATATTTTTCCACCTATTTGACCGCCGTAATCCGACAGAATACGGCGGTCGCTTTATATAAAAGGAAAAATCGACGAAAGAGAAACGCGATAATCCGAGAAAAGGAGAACTGAAATCGACATTTTTTATCATCTTCGACAAACCTCGCCTTAAATGCTTGCTAAACAGATTGGTTTTTGTTATAATTATTTTGGTATATGAACAAGGTGCTGTTTTGTCCGAAAGCGTCGGCTCTGAAAAGCTCGCTCCATTTTCCGGATAAAAAAGTTCCACATATACTTATTTCTATCGAGGATTGACGCTTAAAGTGGATTGGGAAACAAAGCGGACTAATTTTCTATATTCATAGAGCGATGAAAAAAGACGGGGCAGGTACCTGCCGTTAGATTACTCGTACCCGAACCCATGTTCCCGCGCTTCAAAGAGGCGGATAACAACGGAATTGGAGGAATCTCATGACGAAACGAAAAAAGGATATTACGGGATACGAGTACGATGAACTGATGAGCACTCTGCGGGTGAGCGTCAGTAAGCATTTCTTGGACGAATCGTTCAGCCTGGTATGGGCAAACGATTATTATTATGAGTTGATTCGTTATACGAAAGAGGAATATGAAGAAAAATTTTATAATAATCCTCAGCTCTATTATACATATCATCACTTTGAAAGCGAACTGGAAAAGATACGAGAAGCCGTAATAGAGGCACTCGCGGCGGGAAAGCACGGCTATGCTATCGTGACGCGTATGCCGACAAACGGCGGCAGCTATCTTTGGGTGCGTTTAAGCGGCAGCTTTACGGACGAATATATCGATGGGAAGCAGGTTTCCTATACGGTCATGAGCGATATTGACGATCTCGTGAGGATGCAGACCGAGCAATCGATCACCTACAATAATATTCCCGGATTTGTCGCGCGCTTTGCGGTCGATGAAGAAAAGCATTTAAAGCTCCTGTATGCGAACGATCATTTTGTCGGATTCTTCGGCTGCAATAAACCTCTCGACGAAACAAACGACGTTTTTTTGAAAAATATCAAACTGAACGCCGAAAAAATGGATGAATTGTGGCCGCTGATCAAAGAGGGAAAGCCCATTCGTTTTCTCGCCCGCGTTGAAAACCGAAAGGGGGATACTCTTTGGATGCAAATCAGCGGCGAATGCGTGGACCGAATTGCCGGTCAGTTCATTTATCTGCTTATCTATATCGACGTGACGGATGTGACGGGTCTGAGGGAAATGCAGAAAAAACTGGAAGCCGCCTTAGCGGCCGAGGAAAAGGCGAATCGCGCCAAGACGGTCTTTTTATCGCATATGTCGCATGACATTCGCACGCCTATCAACGGGATTATGGGAATGACGGATATTGCGCTGAGAAATATAGACGATCGGGCAAGGATCTCCGATTGTCTTGCTAAAATCAATTCCGCCTCCCAGCATTTATTGGGGCTTGTGAACGATGTCTTGGATATGTCGAGAATTGAAAGCGGAAAAGTGCAGATCGACGGGAAGCCTTTTTCCGTTCTAACTTTGCTCGACGGATGTTGCAGTGTCATCATGGGGCAAACCATAAAAAAACAAATTACTTTACAGACGGATTTCTCTCGTTTACAGCAAACGCTGCTCAAAGGGGACGAGCTGCATTTGAGGCAGATTCTCATCAATATTCTCGGAAATGCCGTAAAATTTACGCCCAGCGGCGGAAAAGTGATATTTACGGCTTCTTCTAAGAAAGTTTCGGACGCGGAGGCGGAGTTCATTGCCGTCATCCGCGACAACGGCATCGGCATGAGCAGAGAATTTCAAAGCAGGATATTCGAGCCTTTTTCTCAGGAAGAGGAAAACGGCAGTAGCTATCGCGGAACGGGACTGGGAATGTCCATTGTCAAACAGCTCTTGGAACTGATGGGGGGAAAGATAGAAGTAAAAAGCACTCCCGGCGAGGGAAGCGCCTTTACGGTCCGGCTGCTTTTACCCGTTGACACCGAAGAAAGAGGTGAAAAGGGAGAAAAGAATTTTGCTGAGGATCTGACGGGAATCCGTATCCTTTTGGCAGAAGATAACGAACTGAATATGGAAATCGCTCTGTATCTTCTCGAAGACAGAAAAGCCCGTGTCACGCCCGTGTCCAACGGCAGGGAAGCCGTGGATACGTTCGTCAAAAATCCCCGCGGCAATTTTGATATTATTTTAATGGATATTCAGATGCCTGTCATGGACGGCTACGAAGCGACCCGAAAAATACGGAGCGTCAACCGTCCCGACGCACAAAAGATCCCCATTATCGCCATGACGGCTAACGCTTTCACGGAGGACGTTCAAGCGGCTTTGGATGCGGGGATGAATGCGCATATTGCCAAACCGATCGATGTCAAGGCTCTGTATGCGGAAATAAGGAAATTTATTTCGGAAGAAGACTATAAAGAGTGAATTTATTGTTTAAAAAGGCGTCTTATTTCAAAAGACGCCTTTTTGTATGAAGAACAAGGCGGGGGCAAATTTTGCGACCGCCTTGTAAAATCCACCGGCTGTGCCGGTGGTGGAATGCTTTAGCTTCAGGCATTCGTGTGTTATACAAAAAAGCTCCTTTGTGCTAAACTATATGTGAGGTGAAGGGCCGCACATAAGCAAAGTACAAAGGAGGACGTTAGATGAAAAACCAAAATAACGACACATATAGTTTAGCACAAGGAAAATATCCTTGGGGAATAAGTAAAAAAACAGTCAAATGGCAAATTCGTAAAAAAACAAAGGATAAGTAATACCTTGACAAAGAGGCTTTATCCTATAAAACTGAGTGTATAGAAAAAGAGTCAAGCAAAAAACTTGGCTCTTTTTTCGTTCTGAAAAAAGGTAAGCGGGGCGGCTTTTCGTTTCGTTCGATGATAAAAACGTGTACTAAGCGCAGAGAAATGTCCATTATAAGTGTAGGACAAAAAAGAAGAGGGAGAACAAATGAAATATAAAGATTGGTTAGAGGAATGGCTTGAAAATTACATCAAACCGTCAGTGAAGACGCGTACCTATGAGCATTACGGACAAATCGTAAAGTTACATATTATTCCCGCGCTCGGCGAATACGATTTGGCGGAATTGTCCGTCATCGTCTTGCAACGGTTCGTGGCTGACTTGCTAAACAGCGGAAACAAAAAGACGAACAAAGGACTTTCGGCAAACTTTGTAAATGCGGTTATATCCGTTATTCAAAACTCGCTAAAGACGGCGCATCTAATAGGTGTTGCGCCGGAATACGTCGCAGGAAAAATAAAACGTTCCAAAACGGTTGAAAAGCAGGTAGATTGCTTTTCCGTTTCGGAGCAGAAGGCTATCGAACAATACGTGCTGAATTGTAAAAAGGATAAATTATTCGGAATTGTGTTGTGCTTATATACGGGCTTGCGTATCGGCGAATTGCTTGCGCTTACGTGGGAAGATATCGATTTCGCAAAAGGCTTACTGTTCGTGTCGAAAACCTGCCACGACGGCAACGATGGAAATAAACATATCCGTATTATAGACAGCCCGAAAACCGCTCATTCTCGGCGCGTCATTCCGTTGCCGAAACAAATATTGCCTTTCTTGAAAAATATCAAAAGACGGTCGAAGTGCGAATATATCATTGCCGACGGAAGCAAACCCGTTTTCGTGCGCTCCTATCAGCGAACGTTTGAACTATTGCTCAAAAAACTCGATATTCCGCACAAAGAATTTCACTCTTTGCGGCATACCTTTGCGACGAGGGCGTTGGAATGCGGAATGGACGTCAAAACGCTTTCCGAACTGTTGGGGCATAAAAACGCCACCGTAACGCTCAATCGTTACGCCCATTCTTTGATGGAGCATAAGACGGAAATGATGAATCGGCTCGGAAAACTGTTATAGAAAAAATGTGCATCAAATATCACAATAGATGCACATTTTAGCTTATTATATCACTTTTTCATAAAAAAATCAAGGTCAAAATACCCTTTAGGGGCAATTCCTTTGTGCGATGCTCAATTTTTTGATGTACATTGGGCTATTTTCTGTACATGGATTGTGATAATCGATGCACAATTTAATCCTCATTTGTACATCAAAAATAAAGGAGCAAAATTGTGGAAAAACTCAATGATATACTCGTAAATCTATTAAAAACAGAAAAGCGCTATTTCACTGACGAAGGCGAATTTCTTAGAAATGCTGTTTACGAAGACGCTATGAAAATGGATTCTGCGCTCATTAAATTGTTGCTTTCAGACGATACTTGCAAAGCGCGATTCTTTACGAACGTTGACGGCGTCTTAGTGTTCGATAAAGTCGGTTTCGGTTGGGTTATCAATAATCGTCAGTTTTTGCCCGATTCTTATACTCGCTATAAAAATAAAATTGGACTTACAGATAGCAATGGCAATTTCATCTCTTCGTCCGATGAAGTTGTTCTTGCATTTCCGTATAAAGACTGCATTTTAGAAGGCGGTCAGTCAAAAGAAGACCAAAAACGCGAAGAAATTTTCTATAACGAAACGCTTGCTCCCGAAGAAGTTGACAGACTTCTTTATCCAAAAGTCTTTACGGGTGCAAAACGCTATACGAAAGACGGCGTGGAAGAAAATGTTACCTTTAACGAAAACGATAATCTTATCATCAAGGGAAATAATTTACTCACAATTGCTTCTTTGTTGAAAAAGTATGAAAGTAAAATATCGTGTATTTATATTGACCCGCCATTTAATACGGGAAATGATAGTTTTAATTATAATGATAAATTTACTCGGTCAACTTGGCTTGTTTTTATGAAGAACCGTTTGATATTGGCAAAAAAACTGCTTGCGGAAACGGGAAATATTTTCATTCATATTGATATAAATCAATCACATTATTTGAAAGTATTATGCGATGAAGTCTTTGGCAACGATAATTTTGTAGAAGAAATTATTTGGTCATATGGATCGCCTTCAGGTGGGCGTGCTTCAACGCCTAAACCTGTTAATATTCACGACTATATTTTACATTATTGTAAAAACTATTCTTCTACAGAAGTATATTGAAAACCAAGAGAAAGAAGATTTGATTTCAGCCCAAATCGGTATGGTAGAGTATTACGATCCGTTTGAGAAATGGCTGAAATCAAATCCAGAGAAGAGAGATAACCCGAAGGGAAAATAAACGGCTTGCTTGTATGCGGTAGGCGGTCTTGTGTGGTGCTTAAGCACCCCGCCGGTATCCACGCCCTTTAGGGCGATTCTTAAAGCCCCCACTTTAGTGGGGGATATTTACTGTTATAAAAGTACAAGTTCGTCGATTCCGCAGATCCCCTTGCGGCGCAATTGATTAGCCATAAAACGAGTTTCGGTAATAATAAGCGTTTCCAGTTGCGTCGAAAAGGCTTCCGCATCGGATTCTTCCAAATGCTTATATAAATTATCTAAGCCGACGGAATAATAGGTTTCCTTTTGGCGCTTCTCTTCATCGGGTCGGCGGAGTGGATACCCCCAAAAAAGAAGTTTTAACAGCTGCCCGTAAATTTGCCGGAGAGCGCGACGGGGGGCCAACTCGGAAAGGGATTTTATACAAGTGTAAATCATCAGATCGGGGCGATTTTGACGGCGAATCCCTTGCAGAGTCTGTTTAAAGTCATTCCAATCCTTTTCACTGGCCGACGACAGCGAGAGGTTTGCGACAGATTTACAGGAGAGCGACAATAGATGCAAGCTTTGCAGGCATTCGAGCAAACGGTTTTGAACGAGGGGATTAGCGAAATCGCAGACGATAGCAACTTTTTCGGACGCCACCACTTTTGAGCCGTAGCCGTTGATGGATTCCACCACGCCCAGACGATTCAACAAAGAAATCGTCCTTCGCACGGTACTGACGGAAATGCCGTTTGTTTTTGCCAAATTTTCAAGGGATGGCAATTTGCTTCCCGCGGGGTAAAAATTTTTCGCGATGGAAATAAGTAATTCCAAGCCAAGAGAATAACAGATCTGAGAAGTCTTTTTATGTACAGACCATCGAAAAGGAATTTCCGCTCCTTTAAAAGAAGTGTGAATTTTCTCTCGATAAAATTTATCGATCGCCCGGGCGAGTTGATCCTGAGAGTTTTCTACCGCCTCGCGCAATCCCTGCCAATCCTCGCGACGCTTAAAAGAAAGCATATTGGAAATCGGTGAATTATTTTTCGCGTCAAGATAATCGAGATTTTCGACAAGGCTTAAAAACGGCGCCTGGCGAAACATAAAAATCTGCCACACAAGGCGCATCAAAAGTTCGTTTCCCAAATTGCCGTAAATGATTTGAAGGATCTGCATATTTGCTTGCGGCGTATCGTACTTTCCGCTGTGCGCGAGAAGCTCGATTTTATCCAGTTGAACGGACGAGGCGATCTTCAATCCCAGCCATTGAGCTTTCCCCAATAAAGGGCTTACGGACGAAGCGACGTCCGGCAAAGAAACGCGGCGTTTAGCAAAAAAATCTTGTATATTTTCTTCGATTTCTTCTTGCGTATACTTCTTTTGAACGACGGCGCCCGTCTTTTTTTTCAGAGTGATATAGCCCTCTTGCTGCATTTGAAGATACGCTTCGCGGAGTGTATCGAAAGACACGAGAAAACGGGTGTTTGCCTCTTCGAGAAGGGGGAGCTGGTCGCCCGCTTTATAGACACCGAATTTTATTTGAGTCGTGAGTACACTATATACGACGCGATACAAACTTAATTCTTTAAACAACGGCGACCTCCTATGAGCAGATGCCCGATTTTTATGATTTCATTATAGCACGGTTTAAAAAAAATTTCCACATTTTCGGTTGGTTAAGAGCAAAAATCTTAAAAGTGGTAATAATTAGAAAAAATATTTTTCAACTCTTGTTTTACAGAAATATGATAAAATACTCCTCCGCGTGCTATGTAGGCGGAGGAGTATTAAAAGATTTTTTAGAGTTGAGGAAAAGAAAAAACAATCCGAAACCATTATAAAGTTACTAAATGGTTCGAATTGTTCCGATTTGGTGCCGCTGGCCGGAGTCGAACCGGCACGGAGGATTAGTCCAATGGATTTTGAGTCCATCGCGTCTGCCAATTTCACCACAGCGGCATAAAATTGAATGGAATTGTGAAACATTAATATTATATATGATACCGAAAAAAAAATCAACTGTTTTCCTTATTCTTTTTTGACTTTTTTTCAATCTTTTTCTCTTTCCCTTGCGATTTTTTTTATTTCGTGGTACAATGATAACAAGAAATTTAAGGAATTCTTTTTATGGATAAATTAGTATTGATTGACGGCAATAGTTTACTCAACAGAGCTTACTACGCAACCCCGCTCTTTACGGCAAAAAACGGACTGCCCACAAACGGCATTTTCGGCTTCATAAAACTTTTATTGAAGCTGATTTCCGATAAAAAGCCCACCTATCTCGTCGTGGCATTCGATCTGCACGCGCCGACTTTCCGCCACGAAATGTACGCCGATTATAAAGCGGGAAGAAAACCGATGCCGGAAGATCTCGTCGTGCAGGTCCCGGTTCTCAAAGAAGTTCTTTCCCTGATGAAAATCAAAATC
Organism: uncultured Eubacteriales bacterium; assembly: GCA_905209085.1. Classification (GTDB taxonomy): domain Bacteria; phylum Bacillota; class Clostridia; order Christensenellales; family Borkfalkiaceae; genus Scatosoma. Next base: position 305,860 of record CAJLRM010000004.1, on the reverse strand, counting down.
TGCGAAAAGGAAGGCTACGAAGCGGACGACGTCATCGGAACTCTGGCAAAGCAATTCGATCTTCCAACGTATATCTATACGGGGGACAGGGATGCCTATCAACTCGTGGACGACACGACGAGCGTGTGTTATACGCGCAAAGGTGTCAGCGATATTTTGGAACTGAATCCCGAAAATTTTTATGAAGAAGTGGGGTTGACGCCGCCGCAGATCATCGATTTGAAATCTTTAATGGGCGATAAGTCGGATAATATCCCCGGCGTACCGGGGATAGGCGAAAAGTCGGCCATGCAGCTCCTCGCGCAGTATCAAAATCTCGACGGCATTTATGCGCACCTCGATGAAATCAAGGGCGCATTGAATAAAAAGTTATCCGAAAATAAAGAATCCGCTTATTTTTCGCGCGATCTCGCCACCATCGACACCGCGGTTCCGCTCAAAGTCACTTTATCGGAGTGCGTATTGAAAATGCCTTTTTCGCACACCGTTCGGGAAAAATTTGCCGAACTCGATTTTAAAAGTATGGTTACATTGTCTGTCTTCGAAGACGAAAAAACGCAAAGTCAGCCCGACAGAAAAGAGGAGGAACAAATCGAGGCAATCGCAGAAAAGTTCCCCGCGACCATCGAAGATGCAATCGCGCTTTTCCAAGCCTCCGAAGCCGACAACGTGGCCTGTTGCTGGAACAACGAGGGATTCCGTTTCTTTTTTGACGACGGAAAAAAGGAGGAAATCGTTTTGCCGATTAAGGAAAATCTCCTCGATATCGGCTTCTTTCTTCATTCGGTAAAACCCTTGTTCGAAGCTATTTTTTTGAGCGAAAAAACGGTTGTTCTCTATAACTCCAAGGAACTCAGACATCGCTTGGCGGAGCTGGGAATAGAATTTTCCGCGCCGTTCGAAGACGTTTCCCTGATGAAATATATCGCCGAAGGAATCGGCAATTCCGATACGCTGGACTTTTGCCTCAATTATTATTCTCTGCCCGTGCAGAACAAGGCGTACGGCATCTTTCGTCTTTACCGCATTTTCTGGGAAATGTTGAACGATGCCGAAAAGAAGCTGTACCGCGATATCGAACAGCCTCTTTCAGTCGTTCTGTTCGACATGGAACAGACGGGAGTCTGTGTAGACAGAGAAACGCTGAACGAATTTTCTTTAAAATACAATACCGAACTCAAACAGCTCACCGAAAGAATCTATACCTTGGCGGGGGAACAATTCAATATCAATTCGCCCGCGCAGCTTGGCAAAATTCTTTTTGAAAAACTGAAAATCGGCAACGGTGACGCCCAAAAGAGCAAAGCAAAGAAAAATTACAGCACTACGGCGGAAGTGCTGGAAAAATACGCCGAGGACTATGAAATCGTGCGTTTGCTCCTGCGTTACAGACAGATTCAAAAACTCAATTCCACCTATGTGGAGGGATTCAAGCCTTTGATTTCCGAAGGAAAAGTTCATACGACCTACAATCAGATGAATACTTCCACGGGACGGCTTTCCAGCGCCAATCCCAATCTTCAAAATATACCCGTCCGCAACGAAGAGGGGAAAGAGCTTAGAAAGCTCTTCAAGGCTTCTCCCGGCAATGTACTCGTGGATGCGGACTATTCGCAGATAGAACTTCGTCTGCTGGCTCATTTTTCCGGCTGTAAAGAGCTTATCGAAGCCTATAAAGCCCATAAAGACATTCATTCTATTACCGCTTCTCAGGTCTTTTCCGTGCCAATCGAAAACGTGACCGCGCAAATGCGCAGGGGAGCAAAAGCCGTCAATTTCGGCATTATTTACGGCATCAGTTCGTTCGGTTTGGGAAAAGATCTCTCTATCAGCGCGAAACGCGCCAAAGAGTATATCGATAAATATTTCGAAACTTATTCCGACGTCAAAAATTATATGGACAAGAATGTGGAAACGGCTAAACGGGACGGCTATATTACCACGCTATTTGGGCGCAGGCGGGTGATAAACGAATTAAAGTCCTCCAACCACAACGTTCGTTCTTTCGGGGAACGCGCCGCAATGAATATGCCACTCCAAGGTTCCAGCGCCGATATTATCAAGATCGCGATGATCAACGTCTATAAAAAATTGAAAGACAAAAAACTTCGCGCAAAGCTCGTACTGCAAGTGCATGACGAATTGGTCATCGACTGCCCGACGGAAGAACAGGAAGTCGTATCCGAAATTTTACAAACGGAAATGGAAAACGCAGTCAAATTGAAAGTTCCTCTCACCGTAGAGGTCGGCATCGGTAAAAATTGGTATGCCGCTAAATAACTCGTCGAAAAAGGCTTAATGTTTCACGTTTATTGTTTCCCGATTCTATTTATGAAACCATACTCGTGAAACATAATTATTAACTGTTTATCTTGGGGGGATTCCCTATGGAAAAAATCTATATTGCCATTACCGGCGGAATCGGAAGCGGAAAATCCAGCGTAGCGGAGATAATCCGAACGATGGGATTTCCCGTTTTTTCCTGCGACAACATCAATCGGGAATTAATGAAAGACGCGAAGTATATCGAAGAAATAAAAATACTTTTTCCCACTGCAATCGAAAACGGAAAAATTGTCAAAGAAAAACTGGCAAAACTCGTATTTGACGATAAACAAGCTCTAAAAAAACTGAACGCCTTATCGCATCCTCTGATTATGCAAAAACTGCGAGAGCAAATGGAAAAAGAAGACTCCAAATTCGTGTTTGCCGAAGTGCCGCTTCTCTTCGAAAGCAATTCCTTAAATTATTTTAACCGCGCGATCGTCGTCCTCCGACCAAGAGAAGAGCGGATACGTTCCGTAATGGAAAGAGATAAGACAAAACGCTCCGACATCCTATCTCGAATTGAAAATCAATACGACTACGAATGTTTTTATTCACCTCAGTATAAAGAGGAGGATAAAATTCTTTTATTGAAAAATGACGGAGATTTTTCATTTCTCAAAAAACAAACAGAGGGAATCCTGCGCACTCTTTTTAAGTCCCTCGCGTGAAACTATACTTGTGAAACAAAATAATAGCGGGATACGCAAGAATATCTCTTCACTGATAAAAGGAGGCTAAAAACCTCCTTTTAGTATGCATGGCATAATAACTATGTTAGACATATGTTAAAAACTACTTTGTACATAATATCTACTTCTAAAATACCTATATTACTATTTCACACGTATTATATATGACACGCATAGTAATTTGTGACAGTCGCTTGCTCCTCGCATTTTGCGTGTTATCTTTACACATACTGATAGGTAGTGGCTAAATATCGGAGAAGGGTAGACTTCCGAGTAAGTGTATCTCTATTTTTTTCATAAGCGTCGGCAAAAAAACATTTTGAGCTGAAGAGAGCAAAATTGATACGACGTCATCTTTCGAGTAAAAAATGCGCAATTTTTTAGTTTTTCCATTTAAGTTTCCGATCAATTCGGTTTTTCAGGAATAGTTCGGGCGATTTTTAGAAAATTTTTAAGGCTTGCCGTCGGAATTGATAACGCACGTTTTTGCGCGTTTTTCGTTCTTAAAAAAAGAGAAGACCTTTTAAAAAATGTAAAAACGCCATTCCTTGACAATTATGTGGAAAAAAATTGTAAAAAAATTAAAAAATTTTTCATTTTGGTCTTGAAATAATGAAAAAAGTGTAGTATAATAAAGCCTATGAAAAGAGTACGCCGTTTTCCGCTCTGCTTTGGAAATTAAATGCGTACCGAATCGCTGCTTCTTTTTTCAAATTTTTGTCATTATGATATTCATTCACAATTTTCGAAAAATGAAACAAGCTTTTTCCTTTTTTCGGTCTTAGCCCTTCAAAAATCCAGGAGATATTGAAATGAGCGAATCCCAGACAAGTTTTCCTTTGCATCTTTTTCATCACGGAACTAATTTTAAAGTTTACGAAACGATGGGGGCGCATCCCGCCGTCCACAATCGGAAACACGGTTATATTTTCCGAGTCTGGGCGCCGCACGCGAAACGCGTTTCCGTCGTCGGTGACTTCAATAAATGGGATAAAGATACTCACGTGATGCAAAAGCTGATTGATCAGGAAACGTTTGAGCTTTTTATTCCCGATTTAAAACAGTACGATGTTTATAAATATTGCATCGAAACACAGGACGGACGCTTTTTATATAAAGCGGATCCGTATGCTTTTCATGCCGAAACGCCCGGGCCGGGTTCGCCGAACGCGTCCAAATTATACGATTTGTCCGGTTTCAAATGGACGGATAAGGAATATTTGGACAGGCTGGGGCATAAGAATATCTATGCTTCTCCCCTCAATATCTATGAGGTGAACCTTGCGTCCTGGAAACTTCACGAGGACGGGCATCCCTATACCTATCGGGAATTAGCGAAAGATCTCGTGGAATACGTGAAATCGATGGGGTATACCCATGTGGAATTTATGCCTGTCACGGAATATCCTTTCGACGGTTCGTGGGGGTATCAGGTGACGGGATATTACGCCATTACGTCGCGCCTTGGAACGCCGCACGATTTTATGCATCTCGTCGACGCATTTCACGCCGCCGGGATCGGGATTATTCTCGATTGGGTTCCCGCGCATTTTCCCAAGGACGAATTCGGTTTATACGAGTTTGACGGCGAGCCTCTGTATGAGCCGTCGCAGTGGGACAGGATGGAAAATCGCGGCTGGGGCACGAGAAAATTCGATTATGGTCGGGAGGAGGTGATGTCTTTCCTGATCTCGGACGCGATATTTTTCTTTGAGAAATATCACGTCGACGGACTGCGTGTAGACGCCGTGGCGTCTATGCTCTACCTCGATTACGACAAAAAACCGGGCGAATGGATACCGAATATCTACGGCGACAATAAAAATCTCGAAGCGGTGGCGTTTTTGCGCCGTCTTAACGAAGCCGTATTCGGGTACTTCCCGCACGCCTTGATGATTGCGGAAGAATCGACGGCATGGCCCCTCATCACCCGCCCCACGGACGTGGGCGGACTCGGCTTCAATTTCAAGTGGAATATGGGCTGGATGAACGATGTTTTATCCTACCTTTCCACCGATCCCATCTATCGGCAGTACAATCACAACAAACTTACCTTTTCCATGATGTACGCGTTCTCGGAAAATTATATTCTGCCCATTTCACACGACGAAGTCGTACACGGAAAAGCCTCTCTCATCAGCAAAATGCCGGGTAGTTACGAGGACAAGTTCGCGGGTGTCAGGTGTTTTATGGGATATATGATGTCCCATCCCGGAAAAAAGCTCAACTTTATGGGCACGGAGTTCGGTCAGTTCAAAGAATGGGATTACAGCGAAGGCGTGGAATTTTTCCTGAAAAAGTATCCGCTTCACGAAAAGCTCTCCGAAGCGATACGCGATTTGAATCGTTTTTATCTCGATACGCCCGCTTTCTATGAGATCGAGGATTCCTGGGACGGGTTTGAGTGGCTCGCACCCAACGACGCCGACAGAAACTTCATCTCTTATATCCGCAAGGACAAAGCGGGAAATCAGATCGTGGTTCTTCTCAATTTCTCCGGGGTGGAATTGACCAATTACACGCTCGGCATCGAAAAGGGCAAATATAGATTGATTTTCAACACCGATTCCGTAAAATACGGGGGCAGCGGTACATTGAAAAAACGTATTTTTACAACGACGAAAACGCCGAGTCACGGCAAGGAATATTCCATTCGTATCGATGTTCCCAAACTGACCTGCGTGTATTTGACAAAAATAGATTAAAGTATATCCGGGGGTTTTATCATGCAGAGAAAAAAAGAATGCGTCGCCATGCTTCTCGCGGGCGGACAAGGCAGTCGGCTTTTCGCGCTCACCAATAACATCGCCAAACCGGCTGTTGCTTTCGGCGCGAAGTATCGTATCATCGATTTCCCGCTTTCCAATTGTATCAATTCGGGAATCGATACAGTAGGCGTACTCACCCAATATCAGCCGCTGATTCTCAACGAATACATCGGCAACGGACAGCCTTGGGACCTCGACAGAGCTTTCGGCGGCGTTCACATTCTTTCGCCTTATCAGGCAAAGTCCCGTTCCACTTGGTATCAGGGTACGGCAAACGCGATCTATCAGAATATGCATTTTATGAAAATGTATAATCCCGATTATGTGCTCGTCCTCTCGGGGGATCATATCTATAAGATGGATTATGCCGCCATGCTGCGGGCACATATCGAAAAGGGGGCGGACTGCACGATAGCTGCCATCGACGTTCCCTTAAACGAGGCGTCCCGCTTCGGAATTCTCAATACCAATCCCGACGGCTCCATTTATCAATTCGAGGAAAAACCCAAAGCGCCAAAAAGCACGCTCGCCTCGATGGGAATTTACATTTTTACGGCAAGTAAGCTTTTTAAATATCTCGAAGAGGACGACGCCGATCCCAATTCCTCCAAGGATTTCGGAAAGGACGTGCTGCCTGCGATGCTGAACGCGGGCGAAAAAATGTATTCTTACCTTTTCGAGGGATATTGGAAGGACGTGGGCACGGTTTCCTCACTCTGGCAGGCGAATATGGATCTGCTCGGCGAGCCGCCGGCGTTCGACGTCAACGATAAATCCTGGAAAATACATTCCCGCAACCCGCTCGCCCCGCCCGAATATATCGGCGAGAACGCGGTGGTAAAAAATTCGATGGTTGCGCTCGGCTGCGAAATAGAGGGAACTGTGGAAAATTCCGTACTCGGCAGCAACGTCGTCGTCGAGGCGGGCGCGGTCGTCAAAGACGCCGTAGTGCTTGCCAACAGCGTCATCAAGGCGGGCGCCTCCGTTTCCTATTCCATCATCGACGAAAACGTGATTGTCGGAAAAAACGCGGTGATCGGCGTCGAAAAGAATCCGAAGGCGGAAATCGTCGTGCTCGGGCGGGAAATTGCCGTGGGCGACGGCGTGAAGGTCCTGAACGGACAAAAAAACGAAAAAGACATCTTGGCATAAGGGAGGAACATATACTATGTCAGCATCGGCAGTCGGCGTCATCTTTTCAAATTTGCACGAAGAAAACGTGCCCGAACTCGTCCGCAGAAGGACGATGGCTTCCATTCCGTTCGGCGGAAGGTACCGCCTCATCGATTTCCCGCTCTCCAATATGGTCAATGCGGGCATCATGACGGTAGGGCTTATGGCAAATAACAACTATCGCTCCCTGATCGACCACCTCGGCAGCGGCAAGGATTGGGATCTCGCCCGTAAAGACGGAGGGATTATTTTGCTGCCTCCCTTTTCCGACGAGAGCGAAAAGCTCTACACGACCCGCCTGGAAGCTTTGAAAGGATTGACGAGCTTTTTGAACAGGCGTCAGGAAAATTACGTGGTCTTTTCCGATTGCGACGGCGTCGCACGGATGAACATATCGGATATTCTCGCTTATCACCAAAGCAAGAACGCCGACATCACGATGGTCACTCATTACGAGGACGTCGTGAAAACGGCCAATTACATGATTATCGGGGCGGACAAAGAGGGACGGGTGAACGAAGTCAAAATCAGTCCCCGCATACGCAGCAAAACGAAGGCGGACGTCTACGTAAACGTAATGGTGTTCAATCGCCAGTTCCTTTTAAACCTCGTCGAAGACGCCGTCACGCACGGATATACCTGTTTCGAAAGCGATATCGTCGCCAAACAGCTGGACAGTCTGAAAATTTATCGTTATGATTTCCGCGGCTACTACGCGGGCATCAATTCGATGGCGGCATATTATAAACACAATATGGAGCTCCTCGAAAAGACCGTCCGCGACGAGCTGTTCGGAGCGCGCGATATCTATACGAAGGTGCGCGACAGCGCGCCCTCGAAATACGGGGAAGAAACCGTCGTTAAAAATTCTTTGATCTCCGACGGCTGCGAAATAGAAGGGCGGGTGGAAAATTCCATTTTGTTCCGCGGTGTCAAAGTCGCAAAAGGCGCCTGCGTCAGAAATTCCATCATCATGCAGGATACCATCATAGGCAGCAACGCTTCTCTCGACTGCGTAATCACCGATAAAAACGTCGTTATTGCCGACCGCCGCAAACTCAGCGGCTGCGAGCTGCTTCCCTATTTTATCCAAAAGGGAACGATGCTGTAAGCTTTAAAAAATCTAAACACAACATTTTATGTCAGACATAATATATATGTCTGACATAATGATAAAAGTTTTAAAAGGGAGGAATACAAATGGCCGAAACGAAAACCACAACCGTTAAACCCGCAGCGAAAAAAAGGACGAAGAAATCCCCGATAGAAATTCTGGCGAAAGAAAAGGAAGCGGAATTTCCGATAAAGGACAAGAAAGAGGAACTTTGCGTGCGACCGAAGAAAAAGATCCTTTTCGTCGCGTCCGAAGCCACGCCTTTTATCGCAACGGGCGGTCTTGCGGAGGTAATAGGCTCGCTCTCCAAAGCGCTCGCAAAGGATCCGATTTACGACGTAAGAGTGGTGCTGCCTCTCTATTCGGACATCAAGACGGAATATCGCCGCAAAATGTCTTTCCTCGGAAATATTTTCGTACCGTTATCCTGGCGGAATCAGTACTGCGGGATCTTTTCTTATGAAGAAAACGGCGTCATTTTCTATTTTCTCGACAACGAATATTACTTCAAGCGTCCGGGCTGTTACGGATATTACGACGACGGCGAACGCTTTGCGTTTTTCTCGCGGAGCGTCATGGAAATACTGCCGTTTATAAAGTTCTATCCCGATGTTCTGCATTGTCACGATTGGCAGGCGGCAGCGGCGATACTCTATCTCAAAACGATTTATTGCTATCGTCCCGAGTATCAGTTTATCCGCGCCTTGTTCACGATCCACAACATCGAATATCAGGGGAAGTATTCTCTCGACATTCTGGAAGATCTGTTCGGAATTTCCAACAACTATCGTTACCTTTTGGAATATCAGGGCTGTTTGAATCTGATGAAAGGGGCGATCGAGTGCGCGGAGAAGTTTTCGACAGTCAGCCCGACATACGCGCAGGAAATCAAATCGGCGCAGTATGCGCACGGTCTGGAAGACATTATCCGAAAAAACGCGTTCAAGCTTTCGGGCATCCTCAACGGCATCGACGTAGATTCCTATAATCCTGCCACAGACCCTTCTCTGTTCGCCAATTACGACGCGGATAATTTTACCAATAAAGCGATTTGTAAAGCGGAACTTCAAAAAATGCTCGGTCTTCCCGTAAAGCAAGTGCCCGTCATCGCCATGATTTCCAGACTCGTTTCCCATAAGGGGCTCGATCTCGTCAAAGCGGTGATAGAAGACGTATTGCAGGACGACGTTCAATTCGTTCTTTTGGGGACGGGGGATGCGATTTATGAAAACTATTTCAAGGATTTAGGACGCAGATACACGGGAAAAGCCGTTTCCGTCATCGCCTTTAACGGCGATCTTTCGAGAAAGATCTATTCGGGCGCGGATATTTTCCTGATGCCTTCCAAGAGCGAACCCTGCGGATTGTCCCAGATGATCGCTTCGAGATACGCGACGGTGCCTCTCGTGAGAGAAACGGGCGGGTTGTTCGACAGCATCAAGCCGTACGGCTCGGGCGGAAACGGATTCACATTTGCCGCTTACAATCCGTATGATATGTTATATGTCATCCGCGAAGCCATAAAAGTGTATAGAAATCCCGACGATTGGCAATCTTTAATGAAGAGGGCGGCAACGACGGACTTTTCCTGGCAGCATTCTGCGGAACAATACAAAAAGCTCTACGACGATACTCTCGTTTTGAAAAAGTAATGCGGAATCGCCCCGACGCTCATACGGCTTGACAAGTACATTCCCTTGTGTTATAATACTGCGGAATGAATCAGGAGTGAATAAACGGACATGAATAAAACTGAAATCACCGAACTCGACGCCAAAGAGCTGATAAAGGGAAAGCTGTCCCGCTATTTCGGCGTGGCGCCTTCGGAGGCGAGCAAAGAACAGCTCTACAAAGCGGTCGTGATGAGCGTGCGGGATATCATGCTCGAAAAAAGACAGAAATTCCACATTGAAACCAAAGCAAAAAAAGCAAAACGGGTCTATTATCTGTGCATGGAATTTCTGATGGGGCGTTCTCTGAAAAACAGCGTGTTCAATCTCGGCGTCAAAGAGGCGTTCGACGGCGCGTTGAAACAGTACGGAATGACTTTGCCCGAATTGTACGAACTGGAACCCGACGCGGGACTCGGCAACGGCGGCTTGGGCAGATTGGCGGCGTGTTTTCTCGACGCGCTGGCGACGGGCGATTATCCCGCGATGGGCTTTTCCATTCGCTACGAGTACGGCTTATTCAAACAGAAAATTATCGACGGCTGGCAGACGGAACTGCCCGACGTATGGCTTCCCGGAGGCGAAGTTTGGCTCACACAGCGAAGCGATAATATCTACACGGTAAAATTCGACGGCTTTGTGGAAGAAAAATGGACGGAGCACGGGCTTGAAACCATTTACCGCAACGCCAAGGAAGTGCAGGCGATCGCCTACGACATGATGGTGGCGGGATACCACAGCAAGGCGGTTTCCGTCTTACGGCTCTGGAAAGCCAAATGCGTTCAGAATTTTGATATGAAGCTCTTTTCCCAAGGCGATTACAACGCGGTCATGCAGGAGGATAACGAAGCGGAGCTCATCTCCAAAGTTCTTTATCCCGCGGACAATCACTTAGAAGGGAAATCCCTGCGCTTGAAACAGCAGTATTTTCTCGTTTCCGCCTCTCTGCAAAATATTTTATGCGACCATAAGAGAAGATACGGTTCTTTAAAACTTCTTCCGCAGTTAGCTGCGATTCATCTGAACGATACGCATCCCGCATTGGCGATTCCCGAATTGATGCGGCTTCTGATCGACGAAAACGGAATGACGTGGGAAGAAGCCTGGGGGATCACGACCTCCGTCTGCGCCTATACCAATCATACCGTTTTGGCGGAAGCGCTGGAAACTTGGCCGGAAGATCTCATCGCGCGCAGATTGCCCAGGATCTACTCTATCTTAAAGGAAATCAACCGTCGCTTCTGCGAAGATTTATGGAAGAGGTTTCCGGGGGACTGGAACAAAATTTCCCGCATGGCGATTATCTCTTATAACACCGTAAAAATGGCGAATTTGTCCGTTTACGGTTCTCATCAGGTCAACGGCGTTTCCAAACTGCACAGCGAAATCATTAAAAAGAGCATCTTCCGCGACTTTTATGACTATACGCCCGCGAAGTTTACGAACGTCACCAACGGCATCGCGCACAGGCGCTGGCTGAACGAGTCTAACCCCGAACTCTGTGCGCTTTTGGACGACTGTATCGGCGAAGGATACGCGAAAGATGCCTCCAAACTGTCGGCGTTCAAAAAATTTGAAAACGACGACAGCGTGCTCCAAAGATTGGATGAGATCAAGGCGCTGAAAAAGCAGCAGTTTGCCGATTATGCCTATAAAAAGCAAGGGGTGATCATCGACTCCAATACGGTTTTCGACGTACAGGCAAAGCGTATGCACGAGTATAAACGCCAGCTTCTCAACGTTCTGCATATTATTACAGATTATCTGGCGCTCAAAGAAAATCCGGATTTGCCTATTCTTCCCAAAACGTATATCTTTGCCGCAAAAGCGGCAGCGGGATATTATATGGCGAAAAAAATAATCAAGCTGATCTGTTTCCTTTCCGATGAAATTCGCCAAACCCCCAAAATCCGCGAAAAACTCAACGTCGTGTATATGGAAGATTATAACGTCACGATGTCGGAAATGCTGATGCCCGCTTCGGAAATTTCCGAACAGATCTCTTTGGCGGGAAAAGAAGCGAGCGGTACGGGCAATATGAAATTCATGATCAACGGCGCGCTTACGGTCGGAACGCTGGACGGCGCAAACGTGGAAATGTCGGAGCAGGTCGGCGGAGAAAATATCTTTATTTTCGGCTTAAAAGCGGACGAAGTGACGCAGATTTGGCGCAACGGTTATTCTTCCAGCGTCTATTATAATCAGGATGCCACTTTGAGAAAGGTCATAGAATCTCTGATCGTCGGATTCCGAGGCGAATCTTTCGCGGACATTGCCAACTATCTGCTTACGGGCGCGCCCGTTGCGGATCCCTATATGTGTATGGCGGATTACGAGTCCTATTTAAGCACGCAGCAAAAAATATCCGAGCTTTACGCAACGGACAAACGCAGCTGGAATCAAAAGGCGCTTAGGAATATCGCCGCGGCGGGCTATTTCTCCGCAGACAGAAGCATCAGGGAATACGCAGAAAATATTTGGCATCTCAAAGCGCTTCATTAAAACGGAATATACCAATTTTTACCGAAAAGCTGTAAAATTATTTTACAGCTTTTTATCGGTGTTAAGCTATTTTTATCAAATCGGGTCAAACGTATGAATATCTATTTTAACCCCTTGGATACCGCTTGTAAAAGTATAACAGGAGGTATTTATCGGGAAGAGGAATTGCAGCTGAATCTCTTTTTTTTGAGCGAAGAATACGCGGAAAAGGAGGTTTCGAAAAACACTTTTTTGAACCTTTCACCGACGCAATGCCGACCTCCCTCAAAGGAGGCTTGTCTGGTTTTGGGCAAAGACGGGGAAGCGCGGCAACGCTTTCCGATGCAAAAAACGGCATACGGGTGGACTATCTCCTTTAAGATAGCGGAAACAGGGCTTTATTTTTATAGCTTTACCGTCGAAGACAACACACCTATATTTATGGGTAAAGACCGCAGAGGAGAAACGGGGGAACCCTTTGAAAAAGAATTTCAACTGACGGTTTCGGCAGAAGACTATCGTACTCCCGATTGGTTTAAAGGTGGCATACTCTATCAGATTTTTCCCGACAGATTTTGCAAGGTGGGAACTATGCCAGACATAAACGGAAGAATTCCGCGTTCGGATTGGGGTGGGATTCCCGCGTATCGACCGAACGAAAAAGGAAAAATCCTCAACAATGATTTTTTCGGCGGCAATCTCCAAGGGATTCGAAGTAAACTTTCGTATCTCAAAAGCCTAAATGTGTCGACAATTTACTTAAATCCCATTTTTGAAGCGGCTTCCAATCATCGTTACGACACGTCCGACTATTTGAAGATCGATCGAATGCTTGGCTCGGAGTCTGACTTGCGGGAATTGACGGAAGAAGCGAAGAAATACGGTATTCGCATCATTTTAGACGGGGTTTTCAATCATACGGGCGATAATAGCGTGTATTTTAACAAATACGGTACGTATTCGTCGCTGGGCGCCTATCAGTCCAAGGATTCGCCTTATTATTCCTGGTACACATTTCAGGAATTTCCCGACAAATACAGCAGTTGGTGGGGAATCGATATTTTGCCCGAAGTAAACGAAGAATCAAAGGACTATCAGGATTTTGTTTTCGGAAACGACGGCGTTCTCAAACACTGGCTTTCCTGCGGAATCGGAGGATATCGTCTGGATGTCGCGGATGAACTGCCGGATTTCTTTTTGCAAAAACTCCGTCAATGCGTAAAAGAAACGGATTCGGACGCAATTATTATCGGCGAAGTGTGGGAGGACGCCTCCAATAAGATCGCATACTCCAAAAGGCGGGAATACTTGCAGGGATATGAATTGGACAGCGTCATGAATTATCCCTTGAAAGACGGAATCATTCATTTCATTTTGACGGGAAATGCAGAAACCTTGGCAAACGTGATGCGTATGCTGCAAGACAACTATCCCAAACAGACGCTGGATTGTCTGATGAATATTCTCGGCACGCACGATACCGCGCGAATACTTACCGTATTGGGCGAAAAAAATTGTTACACGAAGGACGAGATGGCGTCACCGAAAATGTTGCTCGATGAATGGGAAAAATCAGTCGCCATTGAAAAATTAAAAATGGCGGCATTACTCCAATATTCGTTTCCGGGCGTTCCGTGCATATACTATGGGGACGAAAATGCTGCGGAAGGATATATCGATCCGTTTTGCCGAAAATGTTTTGATTGGGAGAATCTTAACGAATCCCTGATTGAATATTATCGTCAATTAGGCAATCTGCGGTCGGAATTTTTCGAAATTTTTAAAGACGGCGGCTACGCGGAGATTTTTGTAAACGACGGCTGCATTCTTTTTCAACGAGCCAAAGACGATAAACGTGTCTATGTCTACGCAAATAACAGTTCGGAGGGTTATTTCGTGACTTTTGACGGCCGATACCGCGAATACCTGCAAGATAGCGTCTTTGATTCCGTTTTAGAAATCAAACCGTATTCTTACGGGATTTTTTCCCATGAAGATTCTTTAAACGTTAAATCGAAATCTTGAATTCACGGAAATTTATCGGGATTTTTCGCTATATTCTTCAATTTTGTTTGTTTTTAGTATTAACTATTCGTAAAATGTGCATTTTACGAATAGTTAATACTCTTCCCCATCGCTTACTTCTGAGGCTATGTTCGTTTATTTTCCGCACTCTATAAAATTTTTTCTGTCCCTTTCTGATCATGACGACGTTTTCTCATAAGGTTATTGTGCAATCGCGAAAATCGAAGGTCACAGCTTCCTTTTTTACGCTTCAAAACGTCCTCTTTTCTAAAAGAAAAATAAAACTTTTCGGAAAAACACATACTTTCTATTGACAGCAAAATTATTTCGCGGTAAAATACAATCATGAGAAAAGAAAATTACTACACCAAACGTAATATTCAGGATATCGACAAAATAAACGAGCTGCTGGACTGCCTCCCACCCTTCTGTCAGGATTACTTTCTCGGTATCGAGCCAAGAACGAGCTGTCAGACGCGTTTAAAGTACGCCTACGATCTGCGTATTTTCTTCGATTTCCTCTGCAAGAAGAAATATCGAAAAAAGGATACGCTCGATTTGACGCTGGAAGATTTGGAAGGCGTTACCAACAGCGACATAGAGCTTTTTTTAAGTTATCTTTCCCACTACCACTTCAACGACAGGAGCCTTTCCTGCGACGAAAAAGCGAAGGCGCGCAAGCTTTCCGCCGTGCGGGCGATGTTCAAGTACTTTTTTAATAAGGGGCTTATCGAGGTAGACAACTCCGCAAAGGTACAGACGCCCAAGCTCCACGAAAAAGAGATCATCCGCCTTGAAGCGGAAGAGGTTTCCCGTCTGATCGGCATTGCGGAATCGGGACACGGTCTTTCCCGTCACGCTTCGGGGTATCACGATAAAACGAAAATCCGCGATACCGCTATCCTTACCCTCTTTTTGGGAACGGGAATCCGTATCAGCGAATTGGTCGGACTGGACAACGACAGTTTCGATTTTGCCAATAACTCCTTTGTCGTAACGAGAAAAGGCGGCAATAAAGCGATCCTCTATTTTTCCGAAGAGGTCAAGTATTCCTTACAGGAATATATTGCGGAAAAATCCAACGATCCGAAAATACCTCAATACGAAAGCGCCTTCTTTTTATCCATGCAGTATAAACGCATCAACGTGCGTTCGGTGGAGATTCTCGTAAAAAAATACAGCAGTATCGTCACGCCCCTAAAAAAGATTACCCCCCACAAACTCCGCAGCACTTACGGCACCCGCCTCTATAACGAAACGGGCGATATTTACATAGTCGCCGACGTTTTAGGACATAAAGACGTCAACACTACAAAAAAACATTACGCCGCCATCACCGAAGACCATCGGAAAAAGGTAGCGGGCATCGTGAAACTTCGCCGAGAAGCGGACGATCTCCCCGCCTCTCCCGACGAAGACGGAGACGCGGATCGTTAAAGGAATCCTTCCTATATGCAAAATAACCTGGAAAAAGAATTGGAAAAAATTTATATCATACAGCCCATCACCGAACAAAACGCGGAAAAATACCGCATTTTGCAGGAAGAAGCGGTTTCGCTTATCGAAAGCGCGGGAGCTGCGTATGCCGGCACCATTTATCAGAACGTTCGGGAAATCAATCCCGCTACTTTTATCGGAGAAGGCAAACTGCAAGAGCTTCGGGAACGACTCTGCGGACTCGACGAGATCACGGTGCTTTTCAACGGCGAGCTTTCTCCGTCGCAGACGCTCAACATTTCCGCCGCGCTCGACCACCGCAAAGTGATCGACCGCACCACCCTCATTCTCGATATCTTTGCTAAAAATGCGCAGAGCAGCGAAGGCAAGCTGCAAGTGGAGCTTGCCCAACTCAAATATATCTATCCCCGACTCAAAGGAAAAGGCGAGGCGCTTTCCCGTCTTGGCGGCGGCGTAGGAACGCGCGGCCCCGGAGAAACGCAGCTGGAAACGGACAGGCGGTATATCCGAGGTCGGTTAAGCTATCTCGAAGCCCGTTTGAAAGAAACGGAAAAACGGCGCTCCCTGCAAACGGTGCGCCGAAAAAAGAATTCGGTCAAAACGATCGCGCTGGTCGGCTATACGAATACGGGAAAATCCACGCTGATGAATCTTCTCACGGGGGCGAACGTCTATGTAAAAAACGAGCTGTTCGCTACGCTCGACCCCACCGCCCGCACCTTTTCCATCGACGACGTGGAATTTCTGCTCGTCGATACGGTGGGATTTTTGCAGGATCTCCCCCACAACCTTATCGAGGCATTCAAATCCACCTTGGAAAGCGCGCTTAACTGCGATTTGGCGCTGATTGTCTGCGACGCCGCGGGCGAATACGAAACGCAGCTGAAAACGACTTTGGATACGTTGGGAGAAATGAATTTTTCCGCGCCCTATCTCGTCGTGATGAACAAGAGCGAGCAAATCAAGGATCCATCCGTTTTTCCTTACGGAAGCGTGGCGATCTCCGCAAAAGAGAACCTCGGGATCGACACCCTGAAACGGGAAATCATGAAGCGCTTTTCGGAAGAGTTCCTTTTCTGCGATCTGTTCGTCCCTTACGAAAAACTCGCCGAATACGGAAAAGTCAAGTCCCTCCTGACGGAAAGAAATATCGAGTTCACGGACGACGGACAAAAAATTGACGCAGTCATTCCCTCGATGTACGCGGATAAATTTACCTCGTACATCACGCAGAGAAATCATCTTTAAATAGTAAAAGCAGGCGCAAAAGAGCCTGCTTTTTTCTTTCTCACTTTTCTTCGTACTCTTCGGGATTCGTATAAATTTTATCGATCTTGATCGAAACCACATCCTTGATATCCAGACATTTTCCGCAGTTGTCGCAAACTTTGTTCGGATCCAGATCGCACGTTTCGCATTCCAGGCATCCGATGCAATCCCTGTCGTATAAAACGCACCTCTGCGTATGTCCCTGCTCCGTCTTTTCCATTTTTATCCGCCTCTCTTCTTTACTTCCTTTCTATTATAACATAAAATTTCAAAAAATCAAGAAAAAACCATAAACATTTGTTTGCTTTCCTCAAAAAAGTGTGTTATAATATAGACAAGGAATATCGGAAGGAGGAATGCCCACGTGATCAATGAAGAAAAACTGACAAAGGTGATGGATTATATCAGGAGGTTTTCCGAAGAAAACGGCTATACGCCCTCCGTGCGGGAAATCGGTCAGGAATGCGGCATCAAGTCCACCGCCACTGTCCACAGCTATATAGAAAGGCTGCAAGACCGCGGCTTTTTGAGTAAAACGGATAACAAAAAGCGTTCCGTCAGTATCGGCAGAAGCGCCACCGTCAATATTCCCCTGATCGGTACCGTCACGGCGGGACAGCCTATTTTCGCCTATGAAAATTACGAGGACTATTATACCTTCCCCGCCAGCGAATTTAAGGGCGAGGATCTATTTATGCTCCGCGTACAAGGCACCTCCATGATCGACGCGGGCATTCTCGACGGCGACAAAATCGTGGTTCGCCGCCAGCAGACCGCAAACGACGGAGAGATCGTCGTCGCCCTCATAGAAGATTCGGCTACGGTCAAACGCTTTTTCCACAAAAACGGCAAAATCGTTTTACACCCCGAAAACGAGGCCCTGGCGGACATGATTTTCGACCCTGCGGAAGTATCCGTCCTCGGCAAAGTCGTCGGTCTGATGCGAAATTATAGGGTTTAAAACGCATTTTAAAAACCATTCGCGCCAAGTACGGAGTTTTTACATAAAATAGAAATCAAATCCCACCCGATTTTCAAAATCGGGTGGGATTTTCCTTATGTCTTTTCGAAAGAACCTTATAAATTTTTGAGATAGACGATTTCCTCATCGGTGAGTTTTCTCACCTCGCCCCGGTCGAGTCCCGAAATCGTCAAATTGCCGATGCGGATTCTCTTCAAAAAATCCACATTTTTGCCGATCGCCTCGAACATACGGCGCACCTGCCTGTTTTTGCCTTCCGTAATCGTGACGTGCACTTTCGTATACGACTTATTTGTTTCGACGATATGCGCGCGGCATTTTTTAGTCAGTATACCGTCGAGTTCGATTCCCGAGCGGATGCGATTGAGGTCCTTTTCCGTCATCGTTCCCTCGACTCGGGCAAGATAGGTCTTGGGAATTTCGCTCTTTGGATGAGTGAGGCGATAGGAAAGGTCGCCGTCGTTAGTGAGCAGCAAAAGCCCTTCCGTGGAGTAATCCAGCCTGCCCACGGGAAAAACACGCCCCGCGTCGGCGGGCAGAAGGCTCATCACCGTCTTGCGTCCGCGATCGTCCGAAACCGTGCTGAGAACTCCTTTGGGTTTATTCATCAGATAGTATTCGAGCTTTTTCTCTGCCCGTACCAAAGGCTGACCGTCTATCACAAGCTCGTCCTCCTCGTCGACATCCGCGCCGAGCGAAGCCGTTTCGCCGTTGATTTTTACCCTGCCCGCCGCGACCATCTCGTCCGCGTGACGTCTGCTGGCGATCCCGTTTTCGGCCAAAAATTTATTTATTCTCATTCGTATTCCTTCTTCGTGGATTTTAATTCTAACCTTTCTTTATAGTTTATATAAATTCCGCGAAAAAAGCAATCGATTTAAGAGATAGATTTTGATTTGTCCGATAATTTCACCGTTTTTTTCTTTCCCGTCAAAATCTTCCCGAATTTCCGTTTCCATTTTGAGCAGGAGCTTCTCTTCGGGCAGCAGCGGATAATAGAGATCTTCCTTCGTATATCCCGTCAAGGTCTTATTTCCCTTCTTTATCTGCACGGGAGTATCGCCGCCGAGGATTCGCGTCTGTTCGTACGCCTTGAACGCGTCGTCCAGCAGTTGCTCCGAACGCTCGTACATCATCGGACAATTGAGGACCGTACAGACGAGCGTCATGCCGTTCCGTTCCGCCGCGCTCACAAGACATCGCCCCGCCTGTTTCGTGTATCCCGTTTTGACGCCGATCGCGCCGTTGTAGTTTTTCAGCATTTTGTTCTTATTCGCCCAATGACAGGGCTCGTAATACCTCGTCGAAACGATCTGCCGAAATTCCGCGCTTTGCATGGCGTAACAAGCGATGAGATTCAAATCGTGCGCGGTCGTGTAATGCCCTTCGCAAGGAAGCCCGTGCGGATTTTTAAAGCTGCTGTCGAGCGCGCCCGCTTTTTGGGCTGTTTCGTTCATTCTGATGGCAAACTCGCCGATGCTGCCGCACGTATGGAGGGCAAGCGCCTCGGCGCAGTCGTTTCCGGAGCGGAGCATCAGTCCGTACAGCAAATCCTCGACGCTGTACGTATCCCCCGTTTTCAGATAGACGCTCGACCCCTCGACGCCTACCGCGGCGGAAGGAATCTCGAATTTTTCCTTTATATCGGCGCTGTTTTCGAGGACGGTGATCGCCGTTAAAATCTTAGTGGTGCTCGCCATAGGAAGCTGCGCCGCGCCGTTGCTCTCGTAGAGAATACGGCGGGAATTAGCCTCCATGACGCATTCCGCCTGCGCGGGCGGAACGGAAGTCTTTTTATTTTCCGCCTTCGCCCATGCATAACCCGCGGGACTCAACAGACAAACGCAATAAGCCGCGGATAAAAAACCGCACAAAAAACGGAAGCGCCGCGGTCTTTTTTCCGCTTCCGCAAGGTATTCCGCCGTGCTCATGCTCAGCCCTTGGCGGTGATATTCTGTACGATTTCACTCGCCTTTTCGATCAGATTGTCGATGGGTTCGTCCGTGATGCGGATCATGCGGCAGGTCTTTCCGTCGTCGATGATAAAGCCCATCGGCTTCATGCTCACCACCGAACCGCTGCCGCCCGCAAAAGGCATAGAATCCGTTTCTTTGACTACCTTGACGTCCCCGTATTCCCCACCGCCCGACAGACAGCCCATCGTCACCTTGGAAAAGGGAATCACCTGAAAGCCGCTCGCGGTGACGATCGGTTTCCCGATGACCGTATCCACGTCGGCAATGTCGTTCAATGTGAGGACCGAAGAATCGATTAAGTTGTTGATTTTTTTGTTTTTTTCCGCCATAAACTCTTGATTTTCTCCTTTAAAAATTTCAAAAAGGCACAAAGCAAAATAAAAAGATTGAAAAAGGTGACGAGATTCATAGAAATTTTGAGTTCGTCCCCGTCCGTCAGCCACAAATTATTTTCGATATTTCCCCTCTCTCCGCCGACGGAAAAAAATACCGCCCGCAGAGCCGTATGCGCTATCGAAACGGGCAGGAGATATTCCGCCCCCGTTTCCGTCGTCAGCGAAAAGGAAACGATCCGAAACGCCTTCGTAAACGAAAACCGTTTTCTTTCCGAATCCATGCCCGAATAAGGCTTTAAAATCGCCTTTTTCGGAGAAATATGCAGCGCGATTCCGCCGGGATATGTGGTGACGTATCCGCCTATCAGCTTGATTACCTTATATGCGTACAGGGCAAAGCCAAATTTTTTCCGATTCATGTCGTAATGAACGTCCGCCTCCAAAAATATCGGAAAAAATAACAATACCGCCAGCAAGATAAGTCCCAAGGCGGCAAATAAAAAGAATCTGCCCATACCTACAATATGGGCAGATTCTGTGAAAGTATGTAGTTTTCGTCAAAATTCCGTCAAAAACAACGGTTATTGTATTTTAATGATTCCGTCCTCGATGTCTTTGAGAAAATCGGGCAGTTCAAATCCGTCGGAAGAAACGGGTCTTTCCGCCGCGCCGCCGTCCTCTCTGAGTTCGGGGTCTTTATCGGGATCGTATACGTCTTTCTCGTACAGGTAACTGCTCGCTTCGGTAGCGGCGTTGATCTCGGCGATCTTCTGCATCAATTCGTCGTAATCGGGCAGATCCGCCAAAGATTTCAGCTTGAAGCGTTTGAGAAAGTTATCCGTCGTAGCGTACAGTATCGGTTTTCCGGGTACGTCTTTGCGCCCCGCCGGCGCAATCATGTCGAGGCTTAAAAGCGTAGTGACGGCATAATCGCTGTTGACGCCGCGGACCGCTTCCAATTCGGAGCGGGTGATCGGCTGTTTGTAGGCGATAATCGCCGCGCATTCCAAAATGGTGCGCGTAAATTCCTTTTCCCGTATGGGGGTGAGAACGGACGCGATCGCCTCTTTATATTCGGGATTGGTGGCGAGTTGCAGCTTGTGATTAAAGGTGAGAAGCTGAATCCCGCAGTCCCCCGTATATTTCTTCTCCAAATGGCGGACCGCCGTATCCATTTCCGCTTTGGTAAGCGAAAACTTGTCGCGCAGCATATCCACGGGCACGGCGTCCCCCGACGCAAATAAAATCGCTTCAATTATATTCGTCAATTTCTCCAATTTCTTCGTCCTCGCTTCTGTTCGGATTCTTCATAATAGTAATGGAAGAGAATATCTCTTCTTGCGATACAATCAAAACCTGATGTTTCAACAGTTCCAAAAGCGCCTGAAAAGTAGTCACGATCTCCGCCTTGGACGCGCTATCCTCGAACAATTCTTCGAATTGTACCCGCTCTTTTTCCCTGACGGTTTCCCGTATGTAGTTTATCTTTTCGGGAACGGTGAAGCGGTCGCGGGGAATTTCGCGCGCCGCGTCCGTTTCGCTCTTCAAGCTTTCGCGCTTCAACATGAGTTTGGCAAACGCTTTCAGTAAGCCGTCGAGCGTAAAATCTTTATATTTTACCTGTATGCCGCTCACGTCCTTATCCGGCTCCTTGAAATAGTAGCCGACCGTTTCCATTTCTTTGAGCTTTTCCGCCTCCTCTTTGATCATCTGATATTCTTCGAGGGCGCGGATCAATTCTCCCTGCGGATCGTCGTCCTCGTCGTAATAATCGTCGAATCCGTCGTCGGGCGGGGGCACGAGGCTGCGGGCTTTGATGTCGATGATGGTCGCCGCGATATTCAGATAATCGCTGGCTTTATCCATATCGATGTACGGCAGTCCTTTCATATACATGAGGAATTGCTCGGTGACCTGCGAAACGAAAATGTCCTTGACCTCGATCTCCTGTTCTTTGATGAGATATAAAAGAAGATCGAGAGGTCCCTCGAAGTTATCCAAGACCGTCGTATAATCTACTTCCGAATCGAAATTTTTGACCGATTCCACCGTAATTTTTTCCACTGTTCCCTCCCTTTATCTAATGATCAGACCCCAGAATTTATCGATGGGCCAACCGAAAATATTGACGGCAAATTCCATCACATAGCCGAGAATATTTATATATCCCAAAAAGGGAATATAACGGGAAAGAAAGCTTATGCCGATCAGTCCCAAAAGGATATAATAGCCGTATTTGCGTAAAAACCAATAGACTTTGCCGCGTTTCCTGTTCAGGGCGTCCACGATGCGGAAGCCGTCCAGCGGATAAAAAGGCAGCAGGTTGAAGATACAAAAACTCAAAGAATACGCAAACAACAAATACGTGAGGTCGCGGATAAAAAGATACCCGTAAGTATTGCCCGCCAAATATTTTGTCGACAACAAAAACAGCGGAGCGAATAAAAACGCGGAAATATAGTTGGCGATGATTCCCGCGGCGCTTGTCCAAAAACAGCCGCTCCTGTATTTTTTAAAGTTATTCGGATTGACGGGAACGGGCTTCGCCCAGCCGAATCCCACCAGCGCGAAGGAAAGGATCCCCAAAAGATCGAAATGCTTTACAGGGTTGAGCGTCAGGCGCCCGCTGAACTTCGCCGTCGGGTCGCCGCATTTATAGGCGACGAACGCGTGCGAAAATTCGTGCAGCGTAATGACGACCATAACCGCGAGAAAACTTGCGATAAGCGGTAAAAATCTTTCCATGAAATATTCCATAAAGTTATTATAACGTTTTTTATCTGAAAAAGCAAGTGTGTGAAAGGATTTTTCAAACGAATCTTACATAAAAAAATTCAGTCCTTTCCTTTTTTTATTCTTCCGTTTTCAGAGAATCGGGAACGGCGTCGTTTCTTGTCAAATCCTCGTAAGTCTGCGGCTTGACGATATAATCCGCCCTGCCCTCTCTGACCAGGATGCAGGGCGGGATAAGATTGCGGTTGTAATTCATCGCCATCGAATAATTATAAGCCCCGGTGGAGAGTATCGCTAAAATATCTCCCGACTCCGCCTTGGGTAGATTGACGTTGACGGCGATTAAATCCCCGCTCTCGCAGCATTTCCCCGCCACGGACACCACCTCGGTCGCCTTTTCAGCCGCGCGCGACGCGAGAACGGGCGTATATTTCGCCTGATACAGCGCATAGCGGGGATTGTCGAACATTCCTCCGTCGACCGCCACGTATTTCTTTACCCCGGGAATTTCTTTGATCGTCCCGACCGTATATAGCGTAATTCCCGCCTCTCCGACGATGGAGCGTCCCGGCTCGACGACAAGATAGGGAAGCTTTAACTTCTTTTCTTTTGCCTTGCTTTTGATTGTGTCTATGAGCGCCTTTAAATATTCCCCGTACCCTTCGGGAGAAATTTTTTTATCCTCGTCCGTATACCAGATGCCGAATCCGCCCCCCATATTCAATTCTTCCGTGACGAATCCGAGCTTTTGCTTGATTTCCGCGGCAAAATCCATACATTTTTCCGCCGCGAGCACAAACGACTGCCTTTCGAAGATCTGCGAACCGATATGGCAATGGAAGCCGCGAAGCGCGACGTGTTTTTTCGTCAATGCGTAGGCTGTGATCTTTTCAGCGGTTCCGTCCGCGATGGAAAATCCGAATTTACTGTCCGTCTTCGCCGTCTGAATATAGGCGTGCGTATGCGCCTCCACTCCGGGATTGATGCGCAGGAGAATATTCTGTGTGCGTCCGCGCTTTTTCGCCTCGCGGTCGATCTTATCGATTTCCGCGTATGCGTCCGCCACGATACACCCCACGCCGGCGTCGAGAGCCTCTTCCAATTCGTAGTCGAGCTTATTGTTGCCGTGCATATAAATTTTAGACGCGGGAAATCCCGCTTTGAGCGCGGTATACAGTTCCCCGCCGGAA
The DNA here is from genome assembly GCA_905209085.1 of uncultured Eubacteriales bacterium. Lineage (GTDB taxonomy): Bacteria > Bacillota > Clostridia > Christensenellales > Borkfalkiaceae > Scatosoma. Next base: position 281,669 of record CAJLRM010000004.1, on the reverse strand, counting down.
ACGACGTCCACGCCGATGCGCTCCTGCCGCGCGATGCGATAAACGGCCTCGCAGGAAAACGCCTTGGAAGCGTACAGGACCAAACCGTTTCCCGCGTATTCTTTTTCCAGCGTATCGCGGTAGACCCGCATCATCCTGCGGATATACGCTTCGTCGAATACGTACAGCGGCGTGCCGAATTCCCTTGCCAGCTCCACGCAATCCGCGCCGCCGATTTCTAAGTGTCCCTTTTCGTTTACTTTCAACGTTTCTCTTGTGTTCATCCTCTTTGTCCGCCTTTTGGAAATGTCCGGTATTATTTATTCATTCTATATTTTAGCAAATTTTTTATCAAAATGCAAGAGTCGGACCCCGCTTTCCGCAAAAAATCCGCCCTTTCGGAAAATTTTTACCGAAAAAGCGGATTTTTACATCTTGACAAAAGAGGCTCGCGAAAACGAAAATTTAAGAATTTTGAGAAACCTTTTCGCAATACAAAGCGCCGGAAGAACGGATAGAACGACAATTCCGCTGACGGGCGGCGGAAGTATCGCGGCTCTTTACGAAAAGATAAGATTTTTGCACTGCGTAAACGCATTGAAAATGATTAAAAGCGCCTTTACAGATTCCAGCCCTGCGCCACGCGGCGGATATGGTCGAGAAATCCCGCCGCTTCCGCGGATTCGTTCGCCACGACGCTCACGCGGTCGATTTCCACGTTATCCTTATAGACGATGATCTCGCCTACCTTGTCGCCCGCCCGGATGGGAGCCTTGACGCGATTCTTTATCTGTACGTCGAGAGTCACGTTCTCCGTGTCGCCGCGCCTGGAAAAAATGTGGGAACTGCGTTCGGGACGAACGGTGACGCTCTTTGTCTTGCCGCCGCTCACTTCCGCGGTTTCGCTCAACAGATTGTTTTCGTCGACGACCGTTTTGAGCGTATACGTCGCAAAGGCATAATCGAACATCGTGCGGATGTCGCCGAAACGGTGGTCGCTCGAATCTTCGCCGATCACGACGGAGATCAAGCGCATCCCTCCGCGCTTTGCCGTCGCCGCGAGGCAGAAGCCTGCCTGATTGGTAAAGCCCGTCTTGCCGCCGTCACACCCCTCGTAAAATCTCACGAGGCGATTGGTATTGGAAATTTCCGTATACCGTCCCTGCGGGTGTTGGAATTTATCCATCCAAATCTTACTGAACGAAAAGTATTCCTCGTGCGAAACGAGTTCCGCGAGCATCTTCGCCACGTCGTGCGCACAGGAATACTGCGGCTCCTTGGGAAGTCCCGTGCAATTGGCGAAGAGCGTATTTTCCGCGCCCAACTCCTTTGCCCTCGCGTTCATCTTATCCGTAAACAACGTGTCGCTGCCCGCGATGCGCTCCGCCATCGCCACGCAGCTGTCGTTCGCGGAACAGACGATGATGCTCTTGATCAATTCGCGGGCGGGATACTGCGCGTTCGCTTCCAGAAAAACCTGAGAGCCGCCCATGGACGCCGCGTGTTCGCTGACAGAAATCATCTCGTCGAGAGAAAGATTCCCCGCCTCTATCGCGTCGAAACATAAGATCAGGGTCATGATTTTACACATACTGGCAATGGGCAGACGGTCGGTGGCGTTGCTGGAATAGATTTCCGTACCGCTCGCCCAGTCCATCATGTACGCCGCTTTCGCATTCAGTTGCAGGTTCACGGAGTCCGCCGTGACCGTTTTATCCGTATGCAGCGGATCGCTTTCCGACGGGAGAGCCGCTTCCGATATACTCTCCTCCGCCTTTGCCGATACCGCCGATAATCCGGAATTTCGTCCCGATATATTCGTCAAAGCTTTTGTGGAAACGCCCGGAAGAAGAAATGACATTCCGAGGATGATACCCAATAATTTTTTCATACTCTTAGTTTCCCTCTTTCCGCGCGGATTATACGCAAAAAGGGTGTTTTAAAGAATATGAAAAAAATTATCATAACACTTTGGAAACGGGGCGAAAAATCAGGCATACGACAAGAAATTCGAGCAGAGCGCATAAGAGCGCGGCGATCGCCGCCAACAGCAGATAGACGAGAAATCCTCTCATGCAGCCAAAATCCCTGCGCAGCCGATTTTCACAGCCGCAGTCGAAGGCCAGGACGGACAAAACGACGTATGCCGCGGAAAACAGCAGCACCTGCGGCAAAAGTACGACGAGCCAGACCAAAAAGCCGCTGAAACGATAGACGGAAAAGAGAATCACCGTCACCGTGCCGAAGACGAATCCTTTATAAAACACTAAAATTCCCTGCAACGGAACGCAGAATATCGAAAGAGCCAAAGGGATCGTCAAGACGATGAAAAACGCCGAACTGAGCAGGCGATCCACAAAAATTCCGCCCGACGATTCGGAAAATATCCGATAAATGTAATTGTCGCAGTAATTGAGATAGTAACACTCGATCGACGCGGGCTTTTCTATTACTATGCCTGACAATATACCTATGACAAACAGAGCAATAAAAACAACCGTCACGACGAAGCGTTTTTTAACCGACGCGCCGATTTCGCGCAAAATACAAAGGAGATTCATATACTTATATATGAATCTCCCCGCTCTTTTATTCTGTTTTTTATTTTTTATTCCCGAATCATCGCATTGATGTCGATACCGTAGCCCCTCGTCGGGTCGTTGAGAAATACGTGAGTGACGGCGCCGATCAGTTTGCCGTCTTGCAGGATGGGACTTCCGCTCATTCCCTGTACGATGCCGCCCGTTTCGTTTATCAAATCCTTATCGGTAATTTTGATGACGAAATTCTTGTTGCTCTTGTTATGTTTATCGACTTTGACGATGTCCACCGTATACTTTTTCGGGCATACGCCGCTGACGGTCGAATAGATATAGGCGCTTCCCGGTTTCACTTCGTCGATCTCGGAGGTCTGGACGGTTTGCAGGCTCGTAACGTCGTAGCTGTCCGACACCTGACCGTAAATCCCGCAGTCGCAGAGTTTTTCCGCACTGCCGATCCCTTCCTCATTTAAAAACATCCCCCTCAGTTCGCCCGCTTTGCCCCTTATTCCTTTGGAAACGCTGACGATACTGCACTGATAGACCTTACCGCCCGCGATTTTCATCTCCTGATGATCTTCGCCTACCACCGAATGTCCCAGAGAACCGAAGCGGCGAGTCTGCTTGTCGATATACGTTACCGTACCGATGCCGGACACGCTGTCGCGGATCAAAACCCCGATTTTATATCGCCCCGTCACTTTATCCTTTACGGGCTGCAAAGACAGCGCGAGGGTATTTTCTCCTCTTCTCACGCAGAGCTCGATGCTCTTGCCCTTGCTCTTGCTGAGGATCTCGTTGAGATCCGAAATGGTTTCCACTTTGATGCCCGCCGCTTTCGTAATGACGTCGCCCGTGCGGATTCCCGCATCCGACGCCGGCGTGCATACGCCTCTTTCGCTCATTACTTCGCAGATACCGATGACCTGCGCGCCGCCGGCGCTCAACGTAAAGCCCGCCGGCATCCCGCCTACATATACTTCCCTGCATTCCGCATCCGCGGATACGAAGGAATAAGAATATCCAAAACCTCCCGCAGCGATACCGCAAGAGATTAAAACACCTAAAAATAAAGCACTCAATCTGCGCATGATTACCCCCGTTTAGAAGGTAATTTGTGCAAGGAGAGTGCATTCTATTCGCTGAAAAACCGCTTATCACGGCGCGATTCCTGTCAATTTATGGCTTGTTTGTATTCCTTTGCCTGTTTGACCAATTCTTCGGCGTGTTTCAAGGCAAATTCCTCATTTTCTTCGCCGCCGAGCAAGCGCACGATCTCTTTCGACTTTTCGCCGTCGTCGAGCGCACGCACGCGCGTATACGTCTTTCCTTCCTCTTCCGATTTTTCGATGAGAAACTCCTTGTCGCTCATGGCGGCGATCTGCGCGAGGTGGGAAACAGCGATAATTTGAGTCTTTTTTGCAATCCTCGCAAATTTTTCCCCGACCACTTTCGCCGTCTTGCCGCTGATTCCCGCGTCGATCTCGTCGAAGAGATAAGTCGAGATCTCGTTCACATCCGAAAGCTGTGTTTTCACCGCCAGCATAAAACGGCTCATCTCGCCGCCGCTGATGATCTTGCCGAGCGGTTTCAACGGCTCTCCCGCGTTTGCGGAAAAGAGAAAACAAATCTCGTCCAATCCGTTGGCGCCCGCCTTTTCCGCATCCGCTTCCGAATATTCGTTAAATTCGATTTCGAATTTTGCGTTTTTTATGTTCAGCGTTTTTAATTCTTCCGTGACGCGGCGGCAAAAGACATCGCCGCATTTTTTCCGCAGCAAAGTGATCTCTTTGCAGGCGGCATAAATCTCCTTTCTCAGTTTCTCCGCCCGTCCCGTCAAGACGGCATATTGCCCCTCGCAGTCGGATAAAAGCTCGTATTCTTCACGGCATTTGAGCAAATAGGAGTCGATCTCCTTTTTATCCGCGCCGTATTTGCGCTTTAACGCCTTGATCGCGTCCAAACGGTTCTCCGTTTCCTGCGCTTCGTCCTCGTCAAAATAGAGTTCGTCCCCCATATCCGAAAGGGTCTGCGCCACATCGTCCGCATCGAGAGAGAGGCTTTCCAGCCGTTCGCAGGCATTGGAATACGCCTCGTCCAGTCTGGAAACGGAAGACATTGCCCGCTTGGCCTCGCGCAGAGCGTCGAGTGCGCCGCGCTCGCCCGAAAGAGCCTCTACGGCTTCGCGGACCGCGGAGATAATCTTTTCCAGGTTATTTATTTTATTGCGCTTGGAGATAAGCACCTCTTCCTCGCCATCTTTGAGTCCGACGCTTTCGATCTCTTCTATCTGGAATTTGAGAATATCGAGCCTTCTGCCCCGCTCTTTCTCATCGCCGCCGAGCAGAGAGATCTGTTCTTTGATCTGGCGCATTTCCGACAAAAGGGAAACAAGCTGCGCCTTTTTCGGCAGCAGCTCCTCTCCTACGACGCCGTCCAGCGTCCTCAATTGGTTGGACTCTTTCAAAAGGAAAAAATGCTCGCTCTGACCGTGCACGTCCACCAAATTGTCCGTCACTTTCCGAAGCATGGCTGCGGTCACGGTATTCCCGTTGATTTTGATGCTGTTTTTTCCCGCTTCGGTGAATTTACGGGAAATGAGAATATCGCCTTCCGTTTCAATATCCATTTCCCTGAGTGCTTCGGCCGCCCTGCCGTCCTCACGGACGGAAAATTCCGCTCTCACCATACATTCCGATTCGCCGTAGCGTATCATCGTTCTATCCGCTTTGGCGCCCAATACGAAATTGACGGAATCGAGAATGACAGATTTTCCCGCGCCCGTTTCTCCCGAAAGCACGTTTAAGCCTTTTCCGAACTCGATTTCCGCGCTGTCTATCAGCGCTACGTTTTTGATGGTGAGTTTCGATAACATATGTATTTCCGTCCTTCGGGACTTTTTCTTATTTCATAAAATCGTTTATTTTATCGATGACGGATACGGCGGCTTCGTTGCTTTCGCAGACAATCAGCAGCGTGTCGTCGCCCGCGACGGAACCTACGATTTCGGGATAGTTGAGCTTATCGACCACGGTGCCCGCATTGGGACCGTTGCCCGTCAGAGTCTTGATAACCACCATATTCTGCGCACATTTCACGGCGACCACACAATCGCGGAAAAGATTTTTCATCTTGGGGGAGATCTCTCCCTCGCTGTCGTTTATGTAAGCGTAACGATACTTCTTTTCGATTCCCGAAACTTTAAAGAGATGCAGATCCTTGATATCCCTCGAAATCGTCGCCTGTGTGACTACGTAATTGAGTTTATTCAGCTCTAAGCACAATTCCTCCTGCGTTTCGATCTCTTTCTGAGAAATAATTTCCAGAATTTTGGCATGTCTTGCTGTCCTTAACATTGTAGTTCTCCTTCTCATTGGTTTAATTTGGTTCTTATCTTTTTAAAAAAACAGGAACTGCCCCGCATCGGAAAATCTGCCGTAAACGGTGCTTTTTTTACTATGATCCCCATTCCTTCCTTGATGGATGCAATTCGCTTCCCGTCGATGAGAAGCATCACCTGCCCTTTTTTTATCGTTACGGAAAATACGTCCGTATCCGAAAATACCATCGGGCGGGCATTTAAAGAAAACGCGCATATCGGCGTCAGCATAAACGCGGGCACCTGCGGCGACAGGATGGCGCCGCCCGCGGACAGAGAATATGCCGTGGACCCCGTCGGCGTACAGATCAACATACCGTCGCCGATGATGGTGTCGCTGTCCTGTCCGTTTATCTGCACGCTCATTTTAACGATCTGTGTGTCGGTGACGCCGTAATCTCTTTGCAGGACGACTTCGTTAAGACCGTAATAAACGCTGCCGCCGAAGGAAAGCTCCAACATACTGCGCTTTAAAACCGCGCATTTTTCCGCCTTTACGTCCGCGAGCAGATCTTTCACCTGTTCCGTTTCCTCTTTTTCGTATTCGGTCAGAAATCCAAGGGTCCCGTAATTGATGCCGATAATTTTGATGTTTTTTTCAGCGGCTTGCGCCGCAGCGTGCAGGATCGCTCCGTCGCCGCCGAGCACGACCAACGCGTCCACGCCGCCGATCTCCTCCGGCTTTTCAAAAAAAGCCGCCTCGTAACCCTCCGACTGCAAAAAACGGATAAAACGGTCCACGACTTTTCCTTCCCTTACCTTGCTGCCGTTTCCCATCACCCCGACTCTCATCGTTTTTCCTCTCTGTACTTTTGCGTCATTATGCAAAAATAAACGTTTACTTTAATGTACCGACTGAATATTGTTTCACGAACGTCTGGACTTCTTTCAATATTTCCCCGTCTTTTTTAGCCTGAGAAACCGTATTTTTCAAATACAGGACATATTCGAGATTCTTTCCCTTACGCACGGGCGCGTTGACGATTCCGAACGGATAAAGCGCCGCCTCCCGGCAATAGTTTAACACTTTTGCGACTATTTTCGGATGCGCGGACGGATGCACGATTCCGCTTTTCCCGATATTTTTCTTTTCGCATTCGAACTGAGGTTTGACCAGCACGAACGCGCTGCCGTTTTCGGCGAGAACCGCGCTTATTGCAGGCAAAATCAGCTTTAAGGAAATGAAACTGACGTCCGCTGTCACTCCCTCTATTTTATCCGAAAAATCCTCTTTTGTCAAATATCTGGCGTTAATATTTTCTAAAGAAATGACTTTATCGTCATTTTGCAGGTCGGGATGAAGCAAGCTCTCTCCGACGTCCACCGCATACACTTTTTTCGCACCGCTCTGTAAGAGGCAATCGGTGAATCCGCCCGTACTCGCCCCGATATCGGCGAATATTTTTCCCTTGCAGTCGTATGAAAATACCCTTAACGCCCTTGCAAGTTTGTATCCTCCGTTAGACACATAATATTCGTCCGGAGCGATAAAAACGATCTCGTCCGTTTCACGGATCTCTTCCTTGGGCTTCGGCGTCCTGCCGTTTACCAGAACAAGCCCCTTTTCGAGCGCTTCCGCCGCTTTCGTCCGCGAACCGAATTTTTCCGCAAAATATTTGTCCGCCCTCATCTGAAACTTTCCGAAATATAATTTTCGATCTCTTCGCAGCTTACTCCGTATTCGCGCTGTAAATCGCCTACGTTTCCCTGCGGGATAAATTCGTCGCGATACGCAAAATTCCTGACGGTAAATTTCTTTCCCGTTTCCCGCTCGCAATCCCTCAGCGCCGCGTCGATCCTCTGTCCTAAGCCGCCGATGGAAACGTTGTCCTCGACGGTGACGATTGTTCCGCTCTCCATCCCCGCGAGCAGTTCTCTATCCAAGGGCTTGACGAAACGCGCGTTCACCACGTCGAAATCCAATCCCTTTTCGTTGAGATTTTTCCAGATCTTCATGGCGATGATCAGACAGCGCTCGCCCGCGGCGATCACCGTGACGGGCGACCCGTTTTCGGCTCCCGATTTATGGAGATATTCCCATTTTCCCGCTTCTATCGGCGCATTCGTCGCGGGAAAGACGATTTTTCCCGAACGGGGGTAGCGAATGGCGAGCGGATGAGCGAAACGGGCGCTGAAACGGAGGAACTCTTTGAACTCCTCCGTATCTTTGGGAACGGCGATCGTCAAGCCGGGAATCAGCGAAAGGTAGGACAGATCGAAAACGCCCTGATGGGTTTCCCCGTCCGCGCCCGAAATCCCCGATCTGTCCACGCAGAAGGTGACGGGCAGATCCTGCGCGCAGACGTCGTGGATGATCTCGTCGAACGCGCGCTGCAAAAAGGTGGAATAGATCGCGTAATACGGTTTGAGTCCCGCGGACGCCATCGCGGCGCAGAGCACGGAGGCGTTTTCCTCGCAGATTCCTACGTCGAACGCACGCTCCGGGTAAATGGCAAAAAATTTATTCAATCCGAGGCTGCCCGTCATGGCCGCCGTCACGGCGGTGATGCGCCCGTCCTCTCTCGCCAGATCGCAGAGAGTAGTGCCCAAAACCTCCGAATACTCCTTTTCCTTCCGCGCGCCGACGGGCGCGATTCCGTGGGTATTCGTCGGATGTTCCTCGCTGAATTCGTAGCCTTTTCCCTTTTTTGTGACGATATGCAAAAGCACCGACTGCGTTTTCAACAGCTTCTTTGCTTCCGCCAGCGAATCGATCATTTCCTCCGCGTCGTTGCCGTTTCGGACGCCGAGATAGGTGAGTCCGAATTTTTCGAGAAGTCTGACGTTCTCTTCCTTATTGCCCGCTTTGAGCTGTACGAGAATGTCGTGCATCCCTCCGACCGTGGGAGAAATCGACATCCCGTTATCGTTGAGGACGATGAGGATTTTCGTATTCAGAATACGCAGGCTGTTAAGAGCCTCGTAGATGAGTCCGTTATTAAAAGAACCATCTCCGATAAAGGCGATGACGTTATAATCCTCTCCTTGCAGATCGCGCGCCTTGGCGATGCCGAGCGCCGCGGACACCGACGTTCCCGCGTGTCCCGTATCATAACAGTCGTATTCGCTCTCCTTGCGCTTGGGAAACCCTGAAAGCCCGCCCTCTTTGCGCAGCGTCGGAAATTTATCCCGCCTCCCGCTCAGCAGCTTATAAGCATAGCACTGATGTCCCACGTCGAAAATGATCTTATCCTTGGGAAAATCAAATACGTAAAAGAGCGCGACGGTCGGTTCCACGGCGCCCAGATTGGACGCTAAATGCCCCCCGCACGTCGTCACCGTTTCGTAGATCACGTTTCTGAGTTCGTCGCAAAGTACGTTGAGCTCGCTCCTCGTACACTTCTTTATCTCGCCCGGCTTTAACCTTTCCAGCATATTCTCTTCCTTTCCTCCGTTCGCTTCTTCCCGCGCGCCGTCCCCCGATAGGCTTGTCCCGCCTTCATTTGCGGCGATCCCTCACGTAAGTGACCAAATCATATAAAAAGGCGGTGTTGCCGTCGATCCCGTCCAGCGCCGTATAACAGCGCTTCGCGTACATATCCGCATGAATTTTCGCGCCGTCAAGCCCGTAGAGCCGAATACAGGTGAGCTTATTTTCTTCTTTATCCTTTCCGAGAGATTTTCCCAGCGAAGCGAAATCCCCCGTCACGTCGAGAATATCGTCGGTGATCTGAAAGAGAGAGCCGAGATATTTTCCGAACTTTTCCAATTCGAAATAATATTTATTTCCGCTTAAAATACTGGCGATCGCAACGGGCGCGAGCAGGAGTTTCCCCGTTTTGTGCTCGTAAATATATTGCAGATCCTCCTCGGAAACCTCCCTATCTTCCTCCGAAAAATAGAGGTCTGCCGACTGTCCCGCGATCATGCCGTAAACGCCCGCGCACTCCGCGAGAAGTTTGGACGCCAATACGAAGCGCTCTCCTTTCATACATTGATCGAAACAGAGGGAATAAGCGGTATTCAAAAGACCGTCGCCGGCTAAAATCGCATTTGCCTCCCCGAAAACCTTGTGGTTAGAAGGCTTGCCGCGTCGAAAGTCGTCGTTGTCCATCGCGGGCAGATCGTCGTGGATCAACGAATACGTATGGATCATTTCGAGCGCGAGGGCATACGGAAGCACGTCCTTTTCGGGCGTGCCCAAAGCGTCCGCCACCGCCAGCATCAGCACGGGACGGATGCGTTTTCCGCCCAAAAGCAGACTGTACTTCATGCTTTCGCCCAAAACCTCGGGACGGGTAAGCAGCTTTTTGCAGTATTCTTCCGTGTAAGCATTGAACTGAGAAAGGTATTTTTCGTACCGATCGTCAAACGTATACAATTTTTCTTTACTCCTTGAAAACAGATAGACAGGTATTATACAGCAGCATCGTAATCGTCATCGGTCCCACGCCGCCCGGCACGGGAGTGATATACGAAGTTTTATCCTTTACGTTTTCATAGTCCACATCGCCGCAGAGTTTCCCGCTTTCGCTGCGGTTCATCCCCACGTCGATGACCACGGCGCCCTCTTTTACCATATCCGCCGTCACGAATTTAGGCTTCCCCACCGCGGAGATGAGAATATCCGCACAGCGGCATATCTCGCGGATTCCCCGCGTTTTGCTGTGGCAGACGGTAACGGTGGCGTCCGCGTTTAAAAGCAGGAGCGCCATCGGCTTGCCGACCGTCGCGCTTCTTCCCAAAACGACGGCGTGTTTGCCCGCGGGAGAAATTCCTTCGCTCTCCAATATTTTCATGATCCCGAGCGGAGTGCAGGCGGCGATTTTTTCCTCGTGCAGGGCGAGTCTGCCCAGATTTTCCGCAGAGAAACCGTCTACGTCCTTTTCACGGGGAATCTTTTTCAGCGCCGCGGCGCTGTCCAATCCCTCCGGCAGCGGCAGCTGCAACAAAATCCCGTTTATTTTTTCGTCGCCGCCGAGCTGTTCGAGCAAGCTTTCGAGGTCTTCCTGCGCGGTATCCGCGGGCAGTTCGTAAGAATAGGAGCGAATGCCGACCTCCGCGCAGGCCTTTACTTTATTTCTCACATAAATTTTCGAAGCGGGATTGTCGCCGACGATGACGACCGCCAGCCCTACTTCTTTTCCCGATTTTTCGAGTTTCTCTTTGAGTTCGCCGCGCAGCCTGGCCGCAAGCGCTTTTCCGTCTATGATTTTCATGCGACCTTTCGGCTCCTTTATTTATTGATGATGCCCGCCAGCAAACCGTTGACGAAATCCGCGCTGGTTTCCGTCGAGTATTTGCGCGCGAGTCCCGCGGCCTCCGATACCGAAACGACGGGCGGAATGTCGTCGAAATAGCAAATCTCCGCCATCGCGATGAGCAGGATGCTCTTATCCGTAGGATTGATGCGATTGGCGCGGTAATGGTGGCTGGCGTCCTCGATTTTGGCGAGGAGTTCGTCGCCGTGTTCCTCGACCGCCGCGACCAGATCCGCCGCAAAAAGGAGATCTTCGTCCTTTTGGAGTCCGAATTGCTTATATACTTTCTTCTTGAAAGTATCCGAACATTCGGAGTTGAACTGCTTTGCAAAAATGATATTCAGTGCCGCTTCCCTTGCATTATTTCTCATTTGATATTTTTCTCCGTAAATGCCGAAAATCCCTTTCCGAAATTCGAAAGGGATTTTTCTTTTAAGCCTCGGTCGAATCGGAATCCTCCGCTCCGCTTTCCTCTTCGGATTGGGTTTCGGGAGGCGTCGGAGCGGGAAATACCACGTCCTGAATATGCACGTCTACCTTCGCCACCTTGTATTTCGTCATATTTTCCACGTTTTGCTTTACCGACTGCTGAATGCGATAGGCAAGCTCGGGAACGTTATAGCCGTATTTCACGATAACGGATACGTCCGCATAAATGCCGTCCTTTTCGAGGAACAGGCTGATTCCCCGTTTTTTCCCCGAAACGAGCATCGTGCCCTCCACTTCGTTTACCGCGAGCGTCACGATGCCGTTTACGATGCCGGCATTATATACTACTTTACCGTTTTGATTGTCATTCGGATTAAATCTGAAATTGGACATTCGAAAAGATCTCCTTGAATATGCTTCCGTTACGATTCAGACATTATAGGGCAATGTTTGAATCGGGCGCGAAAATGCCGATAACCGCTTCGTGCTTTCGCATTTTCGCTTCTATTATAGCACATCTTTCCGAATAATTCTACTGTTTTGACGAGGTTACTCACGCTTTTTTTAACTTTCCGAGTAGACGGGCATGATGATGATGTTTCCCGCGACTACCCCCGTTTCGTTTTTGAGCATATTGTAAATGGAAAGCGCCGTATCATACGTAAGTTCCGCCGAATTGATGAACACGTTGATGTTGTCGGAATCGCTGGAAACGGAAACCACGGCGTCGGTGAAGCCGAGCGATTTCACCATGTTTTCGAGAACGAGCTCTTTTTCCATCGCGGAAACGATTTCCATCTTCATCTTGGTCGCTTCCTCGTACTTTTCGTCCCCCGCCTGATAGAGCGCGATCACGCTGTCCAGCTGCACGAGTTCCTCGCTGCGCGTCGTCGTGCGTTCCGTGCGATAAGTGGTAAAATAATTCGCCGTCGTGACGCCGCCCTCCGCGGATGCGAGCGCATTGGTGTTCGCAAGTACGAAATTGAACACCGCCGTTACCGCCAGCAAGAGTACCAATGCCGACATTACAACAATTTTCTTTTTGTTTGACATCTTTTTATCTCCTTTTTTATTCTTTCATTAAATAGATTTTTACGGACTTTTCATCCGTTCCCAAAGCCGCGGCGACCGCTTCCCGGATGTTCATATTCACCCTGAGGTCGTTCGCGCCTTCGCAGACCACCACGACGCTTTCTACGCCGTCTTCGCTTTCGCAGATCATCACGTTCACTTCTCCCACGCCGTCTATCTCTTTTAGAAGCGAGCAAAGCCGCTGTTCGCTTTCGCTGCCGCCGGTCATGCCGGACACGTTTTTGGTATCTCCCGTATAAAAAATCTTCCAGACGGCGAAGACGAGAAGGAGCGCGAGCGCCGATAAGAGGAGAATATCCCGTATCCGACCGTTTTTATCTCCGTGTTTTTTATTCCGAGATGCCGATTCCTTATTCAATGAATTCCACCTCGCAGCCGTATTCTTTGACGATATGTTCCGTCATTTTCTTTCTTACCTCACCTCCGATATTTTCCTGAGAATCTTTTAAAAGCGCTTTGGTGATTTTGATCTCTTTGCCTTGGTAAACGGACAGATACTTATCTTGGGAGCTGTCTTCGCCCTCGGTGATCGAAGAGCGATATTCCCAAAGCAGAGTTACTTCCACTTCTGCGGAAAAGGTTTCCCGCAACTTTTTTTTCAGCTCCGACTCCGCGTTTTCTATCCGCTTCGTACTGCAATAATCTATGAAGGCATCGTCCGTTTCTATGACTGTTTCCGAGGAAAAAAACGGAAAATTTATCTTTCCGTCCCCGTTTTCCCGAAAAAAGCTCAGCACGGGGGCGAGAATCACGGCAAGACAGCAGAGCTTGGCAATCCCTTTGATAAATTTCGCAGTCTTCCCGCCCGGCAGGACGACGGACAAAATACTCGAAAGCAGCACGATGCCGATGATCGCGAGAAGGTAGGCGCTCAAAATAACACCTCCGACGAACAGATGATGAGTACGATGCTGATAAAGTACAAGAACGCCACGAAGAGCAGACCCGCCATACAGTAATTGAGATTATCCGCCGTTTCGGACAGAAAAGTGGAAATGCGGTTTTCTCCCAGCGGCTGGGTGACTGCCGCGGTCAGCCTAAGAAACAGATTCGCCGCGATCAACATCACCAGCGGCTCGAACAGGACGGAAACCATGAGAAAAATACTCAGGCTGCCGAGGGAATTTTTGATCAATACGCTGCCCGCGATCGCAAGATCGAACCCGCCCGAGAGAAAGCCCCCGACGATGGGCACCCCCGTGCCGATCGCGTATTTCGCCGCCCTGCGCGTAATGCCGTCGTATGTCGCGGAAGTCAGCCCCTGCACCGTGAAAAAGATGCCGAACACCGAAACGCAGACTCCGATGATCCATTTATTGATACTCTTGAAAAAAGCGGAAAAATTGTTCAGCTTCAATTCGCTCGACAGATTTCCCGCCACCGAAAACGCGATGATGGTGAGCGTGAGCGGCAAGACCACGGCGGAAACTACGGAAACGATGGTCGTACTCAAAAAAGCCACCGCAGGCTGATAGATAGCCGCCGAAACGCTGCCCCCGCTCGCCGCCATCAGCGTCAAAAGGAGAGGAAAGACGATTTGCATTTGCTTTTGCATGGACGAGATGCTTTCTCCCGCGCGGGAAAAGCACTCCGTCAATACGGCAAGCACGGGAATGAGCGCCGCCGCGTATGCCACCAGAAAAATGATGTCCGCCGAGGATTGATCGGCAAAGCTGCTCTTGACCGAGGAAAGTATCCCGCACAAGAGCGCCACGGCGCAGATGCAGGCAAAGGCGGGCAGCATATTCTTCACGTCTTCGAACAATACGCCGAGTATTTGTTCCCCGAATCTTCCGTAATCGAATTTTTCCCCGCGTATGTAGTCGAAAAGCCGCTCTCCGATGTTTTCGTCCGAGAAGATCCCCAAAGAATCGATGTATTTCTGCAATTCCTCGGTGTCCAGTTTATCTATCTGATCTATGATATTCTGGTTGAGTTCCTCTTTTCCGTCCGAGCTTTCCTCCGCATAGGCAAATGCTATGCCTGACATACCAAATAGAACAAAAAAGAATAAAGAGAAGAAGGCGAGGACGACTTTGAATTTCCTGCGTTTTCCCCTTCCGCGCCTCAGCGGCAGCCGATTGTCTTTATCGCCGAAGAAGCCGTTTTTATGCGCGGTCATATGAGTTCCAGAAAGCCGCTTATCAAGTTGAGGACGCTTTCGATGATTGGCAGAGAAAGAATGAGAATGGTGAGTTTTCCGCCGAGGATCACTTTATCCGCGACGGCATTGCTGCCGAAGTCGTTTAAGATTCCCGCGCTGAACTCGGTGAGATACCCCACGCCGACGATTTTTAAAAGAATTTTGATCAGTCCGTTTTCGATCCCCGTCAGCGATGCGATCGTGGATATGATATTCACCGTATTTTGCAGCATATCGGCTACGAAAACGAGAATAACGATCACGCCCGTGACGGTGACGGCAAAGGACAGCTCGGGCTTCGTACTTTTCAGAAGGATCGCCGTAATCGCCGTGACAAAGGCGACGCCGATGATTTTAAAGATCTCCATATTCGTATTTCCTTTTTCTTTGTTTTTCCCTATCTCCGTTCTTTTGCCGCAAGGCGGCTAAGTTAGGTCGAATATCTGTTTGATTTGTCCGAAGAGGTCGCCTACCATACTGATTACGACCGTCAGGACGAGTATCAAGCCCACGATGCTCACCACGGTGGCAATATCGTCGCGGTCGGATTTTTTCAAAATCTGACAGATGACGGTGACGATGATGCCGATGGCGGCTATTTTAAAGAGTATTGAAATATCCATAATTTATATGATGATGACCAGGATCATCAGTCCGCACAAAAAGCCGAGCTTCAAATACAGATCGCCGTATTTGCCGCACTCCTCCGTGCTTTTGCGCTTATAGTCGCCCAACGTGCCTTTCACCGAGGTGAAATACGCGCTCTGCGAGGCGCTGTCGCCCTTTCCGACCATCAGAAAATAGTCGTTTACAAATCCTACTTCATCTTTTGTCAAAAAGGAGAACGCCGGCAGAGCCTTTTCGGAGGGAGGCTGCCCGGGCTCTTTGCCCGAACCGCCCAAAGACTCGACGAACGCACAGAGCAAGTCTTCAAATTCCCCTTTGTAGGTATATTTTTCCGCAAAATCCTTCACGGGACGGCGGTAATATGCAATTTCGCTCAAAAAACGTTCGTTAAACTCGTTCATTTGCGTAAAGAAATTTTTTCGCTGGCGATATTTTTTCGCAAGTATATATCCGCAGAAGCTCGTAAAACACACGATTGCCATGCCGAGAATAAATTTTATCATAGCACGTTACTCACCGATTTATCTCCCTTAGATTTTCGTCGTAAATTCCCTTGATTCTGCCGATCTCTTCCGTTTGCAGCAGCACATAGCGCTCGAACATTCCCGCAAACGGCGGCTTGACGTCGGCAATCTCGGCAAAATGTGCGGAAGCGATCACCTTGACGCCTCCGAAAATTGCCCGTTCCACCGCCGAACAATCGGCGGGCGAAAGCTCGTCCGTGATCATGATGTCGGGGCGCATGGCGCGAATGCCCGCTTCGAATGCCGTCGCTTTGTCGGCAAACAGCAAAACGTCGCTCGTATCGCCCGTATTGCCCGCGGAAATTTCTCCGCGCTCGTCGCAGATCAGAATATTTTTCCTTGTGTCGCGGCTCAAACTGCGGCTGAGGTCGCGTAAAATGGTGGTTTTGCCGATTCCGGGCGGCGACAGGACGAGAATGCTGCGCACCTTGTCTTTAAGACAGATTTCGTAGATTTTATCGCCGCAGCCTTCTATTTCGTGCGGGACGCGAATACATAAAGAAGTGAAATCCCTTACGGACAACGCTTTTCCCTTTTCAAAAACGTATTGTCCCGCAAGCCCTACGCGCTCTCCGCATTCTGCGGTGACGAATCCCCGCTTGATCTGTTCCTCCACGGAATAGACGGAGAACTTGCCGGCCGAAAAGACCGTATCGCCGATTTCCGTCAGGGAAACCGTCATCGCCGAAGAAACCTTGTCCGTCACGCCGCACGCGCTCAGATATCGGTATTTTCCCTCATAATTGATCGTGACGGGTTTTCCCGCGCGCAGACGGATCTCGTACAATCGGTTGAGATTGAGATGCCTCAGAGCCGCTTTGATATTGTCCGGGAGAAATTCCAACATTTGTATCATTATATGCGACGGCTTGTCCGAATAGAACGCCGGCGCGCAAAAAAACACCCTTCCGACAGGAAAGGTGCTTTTTTTTAAATAGGAGGTCGTGTAAACAATTTTATTTGGTATAGTCGGCGAGAAGTTCCGTGCTCTTCTCCACGAAATCGGATAATTCGTCGGGCGTCAGCTTTTTATAGGAAAGCATAGCGAGATAATACACCTGATCGACTATAAATTTCCGCTTTTCCTCGGGCTGTTCGAGAATACCCGAAACGATGGGATTGGCGAGGTTGAGCACGAGGGTCGCGTTCTTCATGACGTCCGCTTCGCTCATGCCGTAAAAACTGTTCATCTCCGACATTCTGCGCATAAACTCTTCCACGTTGATGACGGCGGGCAGCTTATCGCTCTTGAACTTTTCCGCTTTTACGGAAATATCTTTATTGATGAGATTATTCTTGAACAGCTCGATAAGTTCCTTATGGTCGTCCGCTTTTACTTCCTCGTCGCTCTTCAACGCTCCGTCGATATCCGCGTCGATGCGCACAAAACGGCATTTCTTCGGATTCTTGTATTCGATATAGCTGATAAAATGAGGGTCGATATACGTATCGCAGACGATGGCGTCCAATCCCGCGTCTTTAAAAAGCTTGATATACTGCGCCTGTTGCGCTTCGTCAGAAACGTAATACACGGCTTTGGGCTGTACCCCTTTCCCCGCGTCCTCGTCGCTGATTTCCTCGCCAAGGAAGTCGTTTAAAGGCTTGTATTCGCCTTCCAGGTTCTTGAAGATGACAATGTCCTTTACCTTGTCGTAAAAATCGTCGTCTTTAAGGCAGCCGAACTTGATAAACGTAGCGATGTCCTTCCAGCATTCGTTATAGCGCTCCCGTTCATTATTGAAGAGGGCCGTCAGTTTGTCCGCCACTTTTTTGGTAATGTGCTTGGAAATCTTCTGTACCTGCTTATCGTTTTGCAGGAAGCTTCTCGAAACGTTGAGCGGAATGTCGGGACAGTCGATGACGCCGTTTAAAAGCATCAAAAATTCGGGGATGACTTCCTTGATATTGTCCGCGATAAACACCTGATTGCAATACAGTTTTACCTGTCCTTTTTCCAGCTGTACCTGCTGTTTTTTCACTTTGGGAAAATAAAGAATTCCTTTAAGGCGGAAGGGATAGTCCATGTTGAGATGGATCCAGAACAACGGCTCGTTGTAGTCCATGAACGTATCGCGGTAAAAATCTTTATATTCCTCGTCCGTACATTCCTTGGGATCCTTCAAATACAAGGGCGACGTATTATTCAGCGGCTTATCCTTCACCTCTTCTTTTTTATCTTTGTCCTCGCCCTCTTCCTTTTTCTTTTTCTCGGCTTTTTTGCTTGCCGCATCCTCTTGCTTGGGATTGAGGTAAATATTATACGGCATGAAAGAGCAGTATTTGCGGATCAGCTCGCGGATGGTATATTCTTTGAGGAAATCTTCTTCCCCCTCGGCGATATGCATGACGATTTTAGTGCCGCGAGTCGATTTTTCCGTTTCGGCGATCGTATAGGAGGAATTGCCGTCCGATTCCCACTTTACGGCGGGCTCGTCCTTATAGCTCTTGGTGTATATCTCCACATCGTCGGAAACCATATAGGCGGAATAGAAACCGAGTCCGAAATGTCCGATGATGCCGTCGCCCGAGGCGTTTTCATACTTTTGCAGGAAATCCTCCGCGCCCGAAAAAGCGATCTGAGTGATGTATTTTTCCACTTCTTCGGCGGTCATGCCGATGCCGTTGTCTTCCACGGTCAGAGTTTTTGCTTTTTCGTCCACGTAGACGTTGATGCGATATTCCTCGTCGGGCTTTGCCTGCGCCTCGCCCATCTCCGCCAGCTTTTTGAACTTGGTGATGGCGTCCACGCCGTTGGCGACGATTTCCCTAAGGAAAATATCCTTGTCCGAATACAGCCATTTCTTGATGATGGGCATCATGTTTTCGCTTGAAATTTTAATGTTTCCCTGTTTTTCTTCCATAATTAAAATCTCCTTTTCCGAGGGTACTATTTTCAATAGTTATATATAAACAAAAAAGCCTGCCTTTAATCGAATCAAAAGCAGACTTTTTTATATTTTTATTTTTAAATATCGTTACGGAAATGCTCAGGAGTTTTTAAGCATCTCGGCGATGGAAGCGCCGCCGATGCCGCCTTCGTTCCACTCGGTATACTCGCCCTCGGGTCTGTCTTTACCGGGTCTTCTCGCTCTGCCCTTGTTCTCTCCGTCCCCTTCGCCTCTGGGCGCTCTGGGTCTTCTTTCAAGGTTTTCGGGTCTGGGTTCGAGAGCTTTGATGGAAAGGGTCATTTTCTTTTCCGCGCAATCCAGCTTCAAAATCTTCGCGTCGATTTCTTCGCCGATCGTCAGAGCGGTCGTGGGATTTTCCAAGAATTCGTGAGAGATCTGGGAAACGTGCACAAGTCCGTCGATTCCTTTTTCCACTTCCACAAACGCGCCGAAAGGCACGATTCTCACCACTTTGCCGTGAATGACGTCGCCTTCCGCATATTTTTCGGCGGCGAGATCCCAAGGCTGTGCCTGAAGCTGTTTATAGCCGATGGACACCTTCTTGGCTTCCGTATCGATTTTAAGCACCTTAAACTGATACTTTTTGCCGATTTCAAGAACGTCGGTAACGGCTTTTACGCCCGTCCAGGAGAGGTCGGAAATGTGTGCGAGGCAGTCAAAGCCGTTCACGGAAACGAAAGCGCCGAAAGAAGTAACTCTTTCCACTTTGCCTTCCACGATATCGTCGACGTGAATGCTGGCGAAAAATTCCGCTTCTTTCGCAGCCTTTGCAGCTTCTTTCGCGGCTTTCTCTTCCTCGATGATGACGCGCTGAGAAGCGATGATTTCCTTTCTTCTCTCCGTCTTGATTTCGAGCATTCTCAAACGAAGCTTCTTTCCTACGTATTTTTCGAGTTCCTTTACGTAACCCGAACGGATTTCCCTCGCGGGGACAAATACCGTATAGGAGCCGAGCTCGCCCGTCAAGCCGCCCTTATTGTATCCCGTACAGGTGATGGAGAATTCTTTGCCTGCCTCGATGTCGGCAAGCATTGCTTCCTCTTCCTTAACTTTCTTGATCATTTTCTGAGAAAGTTTCACGGGATTCACGGACACAACCATCAGCTCGATCTCGTCCCCGATTTTGGACGCGAAATCGTCTTTATTGTAAGCCTCGCAATCCACTTCGTCCTTGTCGAGCATTACTTCCTTCTTCGCGAGGGGAAGCAACACCGCAATTCCCGAATCGTCCGCCGACGAAATCGTAGCCGTAATCAACTGACCTTTCTTGAACTTCGGTTGATTGTCCATGTTCGCAACGACTTCTTCCATCGTTGCTTTTGCTTCTGTTTCCATTTCCATTTTTAAGAGAACCTCCTGAGTTTGCGCGTTAGGGGTGCTGGCACCCGTAACAATACCTACCTTTTTAAATCTTTTGATTTTTTTATAATCAAGGTCGTCGGAATTCCGCATCCGAAAAACGTGCCTGCAATACTTCGCGCAAATGTCGTACAACTTGTTGGTGTTACTGCTGTTCAGTCCGCCGATCACCAACATAGCGTCACATTGCTCCGCAAGTTCCCTCGCTTCATTTTGACGTCCTATAGTAGTATAGCAAATTGTTTTAAAAACTTCAACTGTTTTTCCCCGTCTATCCTTAATAATTTTAATAATTTTTTCAAATTTTTCACCGGAATAGGTGGTTTGAGCCACCACACAGCAGTTTTTGTCGGGCAAAACGGAAAAATCGTCCTCTTCCGAGGAAAAGATATACGCCGAATCCTCGCACCAGCCGTTGAGTCCGATCACCTCGGGATGCGTCCGTTCCCCCACGATCACGACGGAGTTTCCCCTTCGATGCTGTTCGTCGACGATCTTTTGCGTCCTTCTCACAAATTCGCAGGTGCAGTCCACCACCTTGACTCCCCGCGCCTCGCATTCGTCGAATACGCGCTTCGCGGCGCCGTGCGAACGGATGACCAAAGTTGCCCCGTCGGGCACGTCCGAGAGGCTCTCTACGGTGACGATGCCCCGTGCCGTGATGGTGTCTACCACCTCTTTGTTATGAATGATCTCTCCGTAAATATAGGTGTTTTCGGAGTCGATGCTCAACGCGGTATCCACCGCCTTTTTTACGCCGTGACAAAATCCGCCGCTCTTCGCCACTAAAATTTCCATAGTTTCCGCTTATTCCGCCTTTTTTCCTCTCTTTTTGGACGCCAGAAACTCCGCGTGTTCCCTCCGCATTCCCAAAAGCACGTTGAGGAGTTTTTCGTCCGCTTCCCTGATATCTTCTTCCGTCAACTTTCTATTATAGTATTCGGACAGCTCAAAAGGTTCCCCGATGAGGATATGATTGAGTCTGAACGGCTTTGGCTTTTTATAGATCAGCATGGGAACGACGGGAACTTTTGCTTTGATCGCCATGACTGCCGCGCCCGATTTGAAGGGCAGCATTTCGGCGTTTGTCTTATTGCGGGTTCCCTCGGGAAAGAGAGAAATTTTTTCTCCGTTTTTCAAACATTTCAGGGAGTCCATCACCGCGCGGACGTCGCTGCCGTCGCGGTTCACTTCGATGGCTTTTAAGCTTTTGCAAAATCCTTTCATAAACCAGTTGGTCATGACCGATTTTTTCGAAAGGTAATGGATTCCCTCCCATGTCGTACAGGCGGGATAAATGACGTCCCAGATGCGATAGTGGTTACACACGTATACGCACGCCCCGTCTTTTACCTTTCTTTTTCCGTAAAAGCGAAACGGAAGACAAAGCCAGAAAATGGGAATGACGACGATGCGCAAAAGATTGAGCATCCCCATGATATGCCTGCCCTTTTTGTCGGCGGGCACGGTGATCGTGCGCCGTTTTCCCTTTTGCTTCTTCGTCTGCGTTTTCTGCTTTTCTTCACCCTTCGAAGACTGTATTTCTTCCATGATCCTGCCTCAGATTTTAGATTGAATGATAGATTTGATCGCCGCCACAGCCTGTTCGATATCCATTTCGGAGGTATCCACCACGACCGCGTCCGCAGCTCGTTTCAACGGGGAAAATTCGCGTTCGGAATCCTGTTTGTCGCGCCGGACGATTTCTCTGTGCAGCGATTCCAATTCCACGTTCTGTCCGCGCTCCGTCAGTTCCTTGAATCGACGCTTTGCGCGCACCTTACTGTCGGCGGTAACGTAAAATTTGAATTTCGCATCGGGCAGTACGGCGGAGCCGATATCTCTGCCGTCGAGCACGCAGGACATACTTTCCGCAATTTTCCGTTGCACCTCCACCATTTTTTCCCGCACGGCGCGATGGGCGGAAATATCGGATGCTGCCATGGAAACGGCGTTTTCGCGGATGTTTTCCGAAACGTCCTCTCCGTTCAAAAGCGTGTGCTGAATTCCCTCTTTGTATTCCACTTTCAGATCGAGTTTTTTCAGCATCTCTTCCACCGCACGCACGTCCTTGGGATCTATCCCCGCGCGCAGAGCGTTGAGCGCACAGGCTCTGTACATGGCTCCCGTATCGAGATATAAGATATGATACTCCTCGGCAAGACGCTTTGCAATCGTACTCTTCCCGCTCCCCGCGGGGCCGTCCAGCGCAATATTGTAAACGGCGGATATATCTTTTCTCAAAACTTTTGCTCCTTTTAAATAAACGTGACGCGCGGGGCGCGCGGCGGAAAATTCGGCGAAGATCATCGCGCGGACGCAAAGCGCCAGCCCGCCCCTGATGTCCGGTTCCGTACAGGCGAACAGAGGGGCAAAATCATAACCGCATTCCCTCGCGGCTTTGGCGGGATGATAAGAATGGATATCCGTCGTCAAAGAAAAGACGATGCAGCGAATTTCCGTTTTATCCGCCTTATTCTGCGCGAAAATTTCGTCCAGAAGTTCTTTTACAGCCGCAGAAATATCTTTCTTACAATCCGAATCGATCGTCGTCGCGCCGCGGATAACAGTCATGCGTTTTGCCCTCGCTAACAATTTTATCAAACCCCGTTCGATGAACACCTTGATTATATCACGCAAAAGCCGCTTTCGTCAAGCAAATATGCAAAAACTTTGCGAATCTCCCGCCGTTTTTCCGCTCAGCGGATACTCCTGCCAGCCGCGTATCCCGTAGAAAAAGCGATTTGAAGATTATACCCGCCCGTAAACGCGTCCGCGTCCAATACCTCCCCGCAAAAGCGCAGGCCGCTCACCTTCTTCGCTTCCATAGTCTTGGGATTGATCTCCGAAAGCTCCACCCCGCCCGAGGTTATAATGGCTTCCTCGAAGCCGCGCAATCCCACAGGTTTCACGGGAAACTCTTTTAAGGCATTCAAAAGCCGGAAACGCTCTTCTTTCGTGAGGACGTTGACGTTCTTTTTTTCGGAAATCCCCGCTGCCGAAAGGACTGCGGCGATCATCTTCTGAGGCAACAGCTCGCACATCGCGTTCAAGAGCTGCTTGTTTTTGTACTTTTCGAAATCACGAAGCAGCCGCCTGTCTAACGTATCGAAATCCAGCGCGGGCTTCAAATCGAGAAAGAGCGTCACCCCCTTTAAGTCCGAACGGTTTATTACGCTGGAAAGAGAGAGTACCAGCGGCCCCGAGATACCGAAATGCGTGAACAGCATCTCCCCGAAACTCTGATATAAAATTTTATTTTCTCGTTTTGCCGTCAACGAAACGTTTTTTAAAGACAATCCCTGCAAATCCTTATAAAAAGTACCTTGCAGGTTGATGCCGCAAAGCCCCGGTTTCAAATCGGTGACGAAAAGACCGCAGTCCTTCGCAAAACGATAGCCGTCGCCCGTGGATCCGGTGGACGGATAACTCAGTCCGCCCGTGCACACTACGGCTTCGTCGCAAGGATATGTTTGTTTATCCGTTTCCACCCCCGCTATGCGAGGCATAGCAATTATGTCTGACGAAGTTCTCAAAGAGATCTTTTTGACCGTTTCCCCGAGGCGGATCTCGACGCCGACCGATTTGCACGCTCTTTCAAGGGTTTTGGTCACGTCGCTCGCGTGGTCGGAAACGGGAAAAACCCGTCCGCCCCGTTCGGTTTTGACGGATAATCCGTGCGACTCGAAAAATTCCACGACCTTTTTCGGGGGGAAGGAATAAATCGCGCCCGTCAGAAATTTGGCTCCGTGCACGACGTTTTGTAAAAACTCGTCGGGCGGGATATCGTTCGTGATATTACACCGCCCCTTTCCCGTGATATAAATTTTTTTTCCGAGTTTCTCGTTTTTTTCGAGCAATACGACGCGATTTCCGTTTTCCGCGGCGGCATATGCCGCCATCAGTCCCGACGCGCCTCCGCCGATTACGCATACGTTTTTCATAGTCTTGTGATTCTTCCTTCTTTATACGCAAAGAATTTCGGCACATACTTCCCGCGCCGAAATTCTTTTGCATTGAGCGTATTCTTTCCCTTTCCGTAAAAATCCGCTTTTAAACGGGATAGACGTTTCCTTTGGCAAGATCTCTGTCCACGCCGTCTTTCTGCGCTTCTCTCCATTTGAAGAAATTTTCGGCAACCTGTTCGAAAACGGCATAGGAGAGAACGTCCTCTTCCTTTTCATAATAGCCCATTTCGATGACTTTTTTCTTGACTTCCTCGTATTCGGGCTTTAAATCGTCCGCGGGACGGTAGGTGATCCTCTCCGCGTCGCCGAGCACCTTTTTCGCCACGTCTTCATTGATGGGCATGGGAAGTTTGCCGTATTTCCCCGCAAATAAATCCTTCGTTTCCTTCGTGACCATCTTGTAGCGTTCGCCCATGATCACGTTAAGCACGGCCTGCGTGCCGACGATCTGCGAGGAAGGCGTGACGAGAGGCGGATAGCCGCAGTCTTTTCTGACGTTGGGAACTTCCGCGAGGCAGTCCATGAGTTTGTCTTCCTTGCCCGCCTTTTTAAGCTGATTGATAAGGTTGGAAAGCATACCTCCGGGGACTTGATAAATCAACGTATTAACGTCGATTCCCTTTACCTTGTCGGTGAGGATGCCGTCGTCTTTGAGCCTCTTTTCGACCGTCTTGAAATGCTTTACGATCGGCAGCAGCTTTTCAATCTGAATTCCCGTATCGTAACCCGTTCCTTTGAGAGTGGCTACAAGCGGCTCCGTCGCGGGCTGAGAAGTGCCGTTGCCGAGAGGCGAAAGCGCCGTATCGACGATATCCACGCCCGCCAAAATCGCCATCAGATAGACCATATCGCCCGTGCCCGTCGTATTGTGGGTGTGCAGATGCAATTTTGTTTCGGGGCGGAGTTCCGCTTTCAGCGCCTTGACGAGATCGAACGTATCGAAGGGCAGAAGCAGATTCGCCATATCTTTAAGGCAGATGTTATCCGCGCCCATGTCTTCGAGTTGTTTTCCCAGTTTGACGAAATATTCTTTCGTATATACGGGACCCGTCGTATAGCAGATCGTCGCTTCGCACACGCCGCCGTATTTCTTGATCGCTTTCATCGAGGTTTCAAGGTTTCTCGGATCGTTGAGCGCATCGAACACGCGCACGACGCCTACGCCGTTCTCAATCGACTTTTCGACGAATTTCTCCACGAGATCGTCCGCATAGTGACGATACCCCAAGAGGTTTTGCCCTCTTAAAAGCATCTGAATCGGAGTCTTTTTGAGATGAGATTTCAAAATTCTCAGTCTTTCCCACGGATCCTCGTTGAGGAAGCGAAGGCAGGAATCGAAAGTCGCCCCGCCCCACGCTTCGAGGGAATAATATCCGATGTCGTCGAGCTGTTCCAGCACGGGCAGCATCTCGTCGAGGCGCATTCTGGTCGCCGCCTGCGACTGATGCGCATCGCGCAGGATGGTTTCCGTAATCAATACTTTTCTATTTTCAGTTTTTATATCCATAATCGTGTTTACCTCTTTTATTTAACCCGCCGTTTTCCCGCTTTTACGCAAAGAGCGACAACAGGAAGCCCGCGGCGATCGCAGAACCTATGACGCCCGCAACGTTAGGTCCCATCGCGTGCATCAGCAAATGGTTGTTCGGATCCGACTCTCGTCCCACGTCCTCGGAAATCCGCGCCGCCATCGGCACAGCCGAAACGCCTGCACTGCCGATGAGAGGATTGATTTTTCCGTGCGACAGTTTGCACATAAGTCTGCCCATCAACAAGCCGCCGATCGTACCGCAGATAAAGGCCATAAGTCCCAAAGCGACGATTTTCAAAGTGCTCCAAGTGAGGAACACCGCTCCGAACGCTTTGCAGCCCACGGAAACGCCGAGGAAGATCGTAATGGTATTCATCAGCCCGTTCTGAGCCTGCGAGGAAAGGCGCTCCGTCACGCAGGATTCTTTGAGAAGGTTGCCGAGCATCAGCATCCCGAGAAGAGGAATCGCGGCGGGAAGCAAGATCCCCACTATCAACGTCACCGCAATAGGAAAGACTATTTTTTCCAGCTTGCTCACCGTGCGCAGCTGTTTCATCCTGATCGCTCTTTCCTTTTTGGGAACGAGCGCCCGCATCAAAGGCTTTTGGATGATGGGGATCAGCGCCATATACGAGTAGGCGGCAATCGCTATCGCGGAGAGCAGATCTTCATTGGTGAATTTCGCCAGCGTCTGCGTCACGTAAATTGCCGTAGGACCGTCCGCGCCGCCGATAATGGCGATAGAACAAGCTGCCGCGAGGTCAAAGCCGAAGACTACCGCTAAGATGAGAGCGAGGAAAATGCCCAGCTGCGCCGCGGCGCCGATAAACATACTCTTCGGATTGGCGATCAAGGGACCGAAATCGGTCATCGCGCCGATGCCGAGAAAAATGAGCGGCGGATAAATGACGTTCTGAACTCCGTAAAACAGATACCAAAGAAGCCCCCTCGATTCGGGAAGGACGTTTTCGTAAGTATGAGGCAACGAAGTCACCTTCTCCCACAACCCGGTCGCTTCGTTGAGAATCCAGGTAGGTTCCGATTCGGAAGGATATCTGCCCCACAATACGTCGTACGCGCCCGGCAGATTGATTAAAAACATACCGAAAGCGATAGGCAAAAGCAAAAGCGGCTCGAATTTCTTGACGATCGCAAGGTACATCAGGACGAACGAAACGAGAAGCATGACGTAATTCTGCCATGTCCCCGCCGCAAGTCCCGACGACTCCCACAATCCTTTCAGCATCTCGCCGATATTAACGAGTAAATTTTGCGTCATGGAATCTCTCCTTATCCGTTTTTAACCGATGACGAAAAGAACGGTATCGGATTCGACGTTTGCTCCTTTGGCAACGCAGAAAGAAACGACGCCTTCACAGGGAGCCGTGATGTCGTTATCCATTTTCATCGCCTCCAAAACGAGGACGGGCTGATCTTTTTTCACGGCGGCGCCTTCCGCCACTAACAGATTCTTGATAAGACCGGGGAAAGGAGAAACGACTTTCTCTCCGACCGCGGGAGCCGCTTTGGGAGCCGCAGCAGCCGCTGCCGCGGCTTTGGGAGCCTCTTTCGGAGCGGAAACGACGGCGGGCGCCTGGGCGCCTGCCCCTACTTCTTCAACGCCTACTTCATAGTTTTTACCATTGACAGTGATAATAAAATTACGCATAATGATTTCTCCTTAAATTCTCTTGATTCTTTTCACCGTAAATTCGCACTTTGGATTTTCTTTCGCATAGTACGCCATGATCGCGGCGGTGATGACCGCAACCGTTTCCTCGGATAATTCGTCTGCCGAAGTTTTTTCGCTTATCGCGGGCTCTTCGATTTTTTCCGCCGCTTTTTCCTCTTTTTTCTTCGCGGGCGCACCGTTTATCTTGCGCACGGCAAAACCGATCAGCCAAAGCAATCCGACGAGAAAGGCGATGCCGATAAAGACGACGATGAATCCGAGCAAAGCGTCGAGTGCGGCTTCGCCGATACCGATCTTTTTATAGCCGACGGGAAGCGAGCCGGAAGCGTCCAATAAAAAATTCAACATAGTTTATCCCTCGCCTTTACTTCGCAAGCATTTGCAGGGAAGCGATCAAATATTGTTTTACAAATTGCGGTTCGATGATGGCGTCGATATAGCCGTCTTTTGCCGCGTTCACGGGATCGGAGTTCTCGTCCGCATATTTCGCCGCGAGAGCCGCCTTATCCGCTTTTTCGTCGCCCAGCTCTATCTGAGCGCCCTGCACGCTGTCAAACAGCGCGATCTTCGCGTCCGCAAACGCGCAGGTATAATCGAAACCAACCGATTTTGCCGCAAACAGCGAATATCCGAGTCCGATGGCCTTCTTATAGACCACGGCAATTTTTCCCGTATCTATCGTATCCAGCATATCGAGGTACTCGGCGGCTTCCTTCATGACGCGGCTGTTGTTCGCGCACATCGTGGGCGCGATTCCCTTTACGTCGGCAAAGACGACGAAGGGAAGCTGATAGCAGCAGGCAAGCTCGGCGAAATCCTTGATCTTCGCAAGTTTTTCCGCCGTGAGTTCCACGCCTTGCTCTTTGCCGTCGAATACGACCGCCGCAACCGCGATTCCGCCGATGCGGCCGAGAATCGTCTTTACTTCCGGTTCGTAACCGGCGCCCACTTCTACGGAATTTTCAAAAATCCCCGCCAGATTTTCCGCTGTCGCCGCTTCGTTGAGCTGAGGCACAGCTTCGTTGAGTTCGGCGTCTATCATCGGCATTTCCAAAAGTTCGCTGACGGCGGAAATGCGCGCTTTCACTTCGGCGATATCCTTCGCTTCGAAGGCGGGAATCCCCGTCTTGCCCAGGGCTTTCGCTCCGCCCACCTCCTCTTTGGGAAGATTCTTTCCGGCTTTCGCGGAAAGCACGAGCGGACTGTTGATTGCCAAGACGCTCTTCTTCTCGATAAAGAAAGAAAAATCGGCAATCGCCGCAAGCATCGCCGCAGACCCGTAAACTTCGCCGTCAATCACCGCGTACTGCGGAACGACGCCTTTCAGCTGAGTGCTTCTCATTAAAAGCTTGCCCAAGCCTTCCAAAACCGTGACGCCTTCGCCCACCTGAACGCCGAGCGTATTCAGGATGTAAATCACGGGAGTCGAATTCTTTTCGGCAGCGTCCAGACACTTGACGATCTTATCGCAATTTGCCTTGGATACTCCGCCGGAGAGAACTTTGAAATTCTGCGCGACGAGATAGAACGGATACCCGTCCAACGTAGCGAATCCGGTTACTACCCCTTCGCCCGCGGCGTCCTCTCCGTAAAACTCGTTTTTGGAAAAGCTGAACGCGGAAAGCTCGACAAAGCTGTTCTCGTCGACAAGCGCGTCGATAAGACTACGAATCTCTTTGCCCGCCTCCGCGATCTTCGCCTTTCTTTCTTGCAGCAATTGAATTTTATCCATAATGTCTCCTCCAAGAAATATCGGTTGTTAAAAAATCGGTCGGTTATTTTTTTGCCAAATTTTTACCGAATATCATTATACTCCAAATAAATCCAAAAAGCAACCCCTAAGCGACAAGTTTTTACGTCTTTTTACGTCTTTTTACGACTTTTTTCCAATAAAAAACGACAATCCGATTGTGCGCGCCCGCTCCATTCGCATTGTCGATTCTATCAATATTGTTTCAGGAAAGAATTTTGGTCGACAGCGGCACTTTTCTACTATTATACCGCTTTTCTTCCTATTTTATCAATCGGCTTTTAGGAACTTCCGCCGTCCGTTTTCTTCGGCGCGTCCGGCTCCTTCCCCGCCTTTTTTTCCGACTCCGTTTCTTTTGAGGATTGTCTTTCTTCCTTTGTCTTTTGCTTTTTGCGGTTTCCCCATCTGAATTTCTTATTGAACCACGAATTGATCGCGTCCAGATTTTTATAGAGCAGCACGAAAGCGATGATGACGACGGCTATGAGAATGATCCAAATAAGGATTCCCCACCAAGTATTGAACGGGATAAAATCGATCGAATAGCAAGTAGCCGCGATTCCTATCAGGCGCGATATAACGATCATGATGAGGAAATATTGCCAGGTCATGGAAGAGAGCCCCGCGACGAAGCAAAGCATATCGTCTGGAAAAAGAGGCAAGATAAACATTGCCGTCAGGATAAAGTTATCCTTTCCCTTTACTTTTTTCAGCCATTTGTCGAGGTCCTCCTTTCCCACCATCCAGGCGACCGCTTTATAGCCGACTTTCCTACCGATGACAAAAGCGGTCAGGGAGCCGAGAATAATGCCGACCAAACTGCATAACATAGCCTTGGTCGCCCCGAACAGCGCCACGCCAGCCAATGTGCTGACTACGCCGGGAATCGGCAAAATCACCACTTGCAGATATTGCAGCACGATATATAAAAGAGGCATCCACACGCCGGCTTTTTCGAGATATTCCTTATAAAGGTCGGGATTCTGAAAAATTTCGAGAAATCCCGTCTTTTGTAAAATGAAGAGCAAGACGAGAAAGAAAATAATCAGCAGATAGCCGCTCAACAGGACCCGGTACGCCGTGCTTTTTCCTTTTGCGCAGAAAAAAATGGCAGTCAGACAATACAAGATAGTCACCGCACAGGCAAGCGAGATCAACAGCGTGGAATATTTGACAAAAAATTCTATTTTGAAGTTTTTTAAACACAAAACTTCAAAGACGATACAGACGGCCGTCAAAGCCAGCGAAACGAGAATGCTGACCAATATTCCCTTTTTCGTAAAGCCTTCGGACTCTTTATCTACGCTGCGCTTTTCTTTGGATGTCATCTCTTCTCCACTCCATACGGTTTAAAATTCATATTCTCCGTTAATATATTATAGCGTTTCTGCTTTAAAAATATTATACTTCCGATAAAATCATCCGCTTCGAAGCGGATATTTATATACTCGATTCCTCTTGCACGGCAGCTGCGGGGATTGAATTTCTCAAATCCCGTATCGCCGCCCGCGCAAGTTCGTCGCAGCGATTATTCAGCTCGTTATCCGCGTGCCCCGCCACCTTATGAAAGACTACTTCGTGCATTTCGACAAGGGAAAAAAGTTCTTCCCACAGATCGATGTTCAATACCGCTTTTCCGTCCGCCTTTTTCCAATCGTTTTTTTTCCAGCCGTAAATCCAGCGATTGGCAAAAGCGTTCACCGTATACGCAGAGTCGCTGTATACGTCTACTTTACAGGGATATTTCAGCTTTTGAAGTCCCACGATGACCGCCTTTACCTCCATGCGGTTATTGGTGGTGGAAAGCTCCCCGCCGTTATATTCCCGACGGATCTCTCCGTAAATAAGGATTCCCGCATATCCGCCGATCCCCGGGTTTCCCGAGCAGGCTCCGTCGGTATACAAAGTGACCTGTTTCTTCATTCCTCGTTCCTTTTTTAATTTTCTTGGGAGTTGATACGGAGCGTTTTTCTAAAAACTTAAAATAATCTTGAAATTCCGACCCGATTCGCCCGAAAAATAATTGACAAAAAATTTTTTTTATTATATAATGGCTTCGTTGTTTAGGGGAGTGGCTCAACGGTAGAGTAGCGGTCTCCAAAACCGTAGGTTGCGTGTTCGAATCGCGTCTCCCCTGCCAAACGCTTTAACGTTTTGTTAAAGCGTTTTTTCTTATTGTCGGCGTTCTTCCCGCAAACGCCGCGTCTAAGCGATTGCGTCTTTTCCTAACAATCGCTGCCCCGTCGCTTCATTCCTTACAGATTAAGTCCCGCCCGCAAAACGCCCGAATGCTTTACGCAAAGACCGCGTATTGTGGTCTTTTACAGCTTTACGGAATCACCGTTTTTAATTTTCCTTTTCCCGTCCCCTGAAAAAGCGTCCTCCGGCAAAGACTCGCCGGACTTTCTCTTTCGGCAGTGAAATGGGTGTCTGACGCCGTTGCGGACCGACTCGTTATCTTCTTTTGACGAAACCCGCGTTGTAAAATCTTTTTTCTATTATAATCCAAATCAAGACTTTTCGCAAGCGAAATAAAGAAGTTTCTTTTACAGAACTCAAAGGTATGTGTTCGGACAAGCCGTAATAAATTTACGTTTGGAAAAAAACCGACAAAAAAACCTGCCGCGGCGAAAAACCGAAACAGGTTTTTAGGATTACGCTCGAATTTTATAATTCGTAATGCATAGGATTGGTGAGATAATGGATTTCTTCCAATTCATCCGCCGTGACATATCCCGCGGGCGCATTCAAAAGAGAAGGAATCCTGTTGACGACCGTCGCGCAGGTATGTTCTACCGTCGCGGGCTTTACGACGTGGAACTCGGTGTTCGGCTCGCCCGTAATCCACCAGTCGCACATATCTCCGTCGCCGGGGCCGTATACTTTGCCGATCGTTTCCTCTTCGATCACGATGCCCTGATACGTTTCGATCGTGACGACTGCCGACATACCGATACATCTGCCCGCCTTGATCTTCTTTCCGAGCGTTTCGCTGTGAATGTCTTTATCCACGATATACGGAACGTTTTCCTGCTTAATGGATTTGATCGTCAAGCCGAGCTTATTGCAGATCGCCTCCGCCGCGTTCCAAGCGTAGGAGGGCACGACTTCCGTCGGATGCGCAAGTTCCTTTTCAAACTGCTCTTTCGTCAAATCGCAGCCGTGCGCTTTGGCGAGGGCAAGGCCGTATTCGTCCACGTTATAGCTGTATGCCCCCTTGATCTTCGTGATATTATGGCAGCCGCCCGCGACCAGCGCGACCATATTGATCCAGAAAATGTCCTGCATACCGCTGCCCGTAACGGTGCAATTATTTTCCTTTGCCAAAGCGTCGAGCTTATTGGTGAGCGCTGCCGACGTCGTCCAGGGATAAATCGCTTCTTCGCAGGTCGTAATGACGTTGATGCCGCGCTTCACGCATTTTTCCACCTCCTCGTAAATATCCCCGACGAAACTGAACAACGTCACGATCGCAACGTCCGCGTCGCATTCGTCGAGTACCTTGTCCGCGTCTTTGGAAATCTGAACGCCCGTCTTTACGCCAAGCTCCGCAAAGTCGCCGACGTCCATGCCCAGAATTTCGGGATTCACATCGATTGCACCCACAATTTCCGCCCCTTTCGCGTGCAAATAACGCAAAATGTACTTGGACATTTTGCCGCATCCATACTGTACAACTCTGATTCTTTTCATGGTATTGCTCCTTGAATTTATTGTATCGAAAGATACCGTTTACAGTATAGCACGAGAATATGCCCCTGTCAATCCCTATTTTTGGAAAATCATGGAACTTTTTGTTATATGATGAAAGCATACGAAACCGAAAATCGCTTCTTCCCGATCGCCGGACCCATATCGTCCTTCCCTTCCGTCCCATACTCCGTATAAGCGTTAGGTTTGCGTCAGCTGTTCGTAGAGAGCCACCAGACTGCGGGTAGTTTCGCTGTAACTACGCGTACCGCTCGGAACGCCGTTTGCCTTCAAAAACAAATCGTTGAAGAAAGAAGAAATACGATCCACCCATCCTTCGTATTTTGCGTAGTGTTCGTTTTCGTTGCGATATTCCTGTAAAATTTCGGGAGCGAGCCGTTCCCGAAGCGTTTGAGAATCCTCTTTCGATAAGGAATTTAAAAGATTCGCAGCCGCGCGCATAAGCCCGCTGTAATTCAAATAAAGATCGTCGGAACGGATACACAGCGTATAGGAAACAACGTTGGCCTCGTTTTCCTTGGAAACGCCTTTCGCGTGTGCCATTTCATGCGCCATGGTGTTGGGTATTTCAAACGCGGGAATATTTACGTTGACGTTCGCTTCGGCGTAAAAGGGAATGTAGATTCCCGTAATTCCCAAATAGCTCATCGGAACGGATAGCGCGACTTCCTTGGGACGCACCTCATAGCCCGCGAAATAATCCGAATCGAGTTTTTTAAATTCCGCGTTCAACAAATCTGCAATCTCCGAAAAAGTATGGGTAGGAATCACGTTCCCCTTTTCGTCCCGCGCCAGCCGTGCGGAAACGGCGTTTAGACGAAGGACATAATATTCCGCCGCGGAATAAAGTTTTTCTTCCGTGACGGCGGCTTCGGAAAGTCCCAAAGCCTCTGCCGCGGATTTCCTGTTATACAGCGGCGCATATAAAAACCCGAATGCAAGCAATACCGACAGCGCCGTTATCCCCAGGCGATAAAGACAAACGCCTGCGCGGGCAAAACGCTTTTTGGAAAGCAACACGATGAAATATACGACCAGCGCGACCGCGCCCATGATCAGCAAAACGGCAGTCCATTCGTAAAGAGAAACGGGAATATAATTCGTGACGCGACTGATCAGCCAACCGCTCCCACGCGTGATACCGCGAGCGAAAAAGTATTCGGCAAGTACGGGAATATTGGCAAGCACATAGACAACGACGACCGCCACTCCTAATAGGCAAAAGCGAAACAGACGTTTATGTAAGCTCTTTTTTCTCGTTCTTTTCATTTCTGGATTTGCTCCTTTTTTCTTGCTTTCTTTGTATCGTAATCTTTCGTCTTCCTGCCCTTTCTTCTGCTTTTTCAGTCAAAAATAAACAGCGTACTTTTTTATATTATAGCAGATTTTGGGGAAATCGTCAAGGCACAAAGTCCTTTTTCTCTCCTTTTCTTGTAACGACTCGACTATTATGTTACGCAGAATAATAATGTGTGACATAGTAGTATTTTTTATCGAGCCGCCTTGTTTAAAAGAGAAGCTCATACCGTCCCGAGCATTCGTATTTGCGAAGGCAATGAAAAGAACGGAATTAGCACAATTCCGTTCTTTGTAATACTTTTTCCGTCTGCGTTTTTCAACTGAAATCAGAAGGCGGTTCGTTTTTTCTTAAAGATTTTGATGAGTCCGAAAATCCCGGGCGTAATGACGTGTTCGATGCGGCAGGCGTTATCTTCCGCCTTTTTTCTGTCCGCACTGACTTTATAAAATTTTCTTTTTTTCCGTAAAAAACCGTTACCGCACCGTTCTTTGCCCCTTTACTTTGTCGCGATTCCCTGATTGGCGACCTTTTGCATTTTCGCCGCTACGTCTTCGGCATTTCCCAAAAATTCTTTATGAAAAACGGAAAAATCGTCGTTTAGACGGTAGACGAGTGGGATACCCGTCGGGAGATTCACCCCGACGATCTCTTGTTCCGACAGATTTTCCAGATACATGATGAGTGCGCGCAAAGAGTTTCCGTGCGCGGCAATCAGCACCTTTTTCCCCTCTTGGAGCAAAGGCTTGATTTCGCTCTCAAAATAGGGAATGACTCTCGCTATCGTATCTTTTAAACTTTCCGCAAGCGGCAGTTCGTTTTTCGGGACCTCTTGATAAGCCCTTTGTCCGGCGGGATTCCTTTCATCGTGCGATTCTAACAGGGGAGGGCGGACGTCGAACGAGCGGCGCCAGATTTTTACCTGTTCCTCGCCGTACTTTGCCGCCGTTTCCGATTTGTTTAGCCCCTGCAAAGATCCATAGTGGCGTTCGTTCAGCCGCCAGCTTTTCACGACGGGCAGCCACTCGGAATCCATTTCTTCCAAAGCGAGATGGAGGGTGTGGATCGCTCTTTTGAGATAAGAGGTAAAACAGATATCGAACTCGTATCCCTCCTCGCGAAGCAGATGTCCCGCCGCCCTCGCCTCCTTCTTTCCCGTATCGGACAGCTCCACGTCCATCCAGCCCGTAAACAGATTTTCTTTGTTCCATACGCTTTCGCCGTGCCTTAACAGCACTAAAATTTTTTCGTTCAACTTTTTATCTCTCCGTTTTATTTCCGATTCTTTTCACGTTACAGTTCCTATACTGCCGTTCGATATATAAAAACAGTCGTTTTTTCAAAGTGAGCCTGCGGACGGAAACGGCTCTCCATGCGTGATTCCGTAGCCGCAGAAGTCGCCCGTATATGCGGCCAAGCGCTTTTGTATCGCGCTGAAATAGGCTTTGTCCCAAGCTCCGCGTCCCCCCATTCCCCCTCGAAGAACTGCGCCCAATTATGTACGCTTTCCTCAGGCGACAAAAGGTAATCTTTCTCCGTCCGCGCTCCCTTCTGCAATTTTTTGTCTATGGTAAATCCGTGAGGCCTGCACGCGATTCCCGCACCGCCGAGCAGAGCCATAAAAAGAATCGTTTTCGTATTGCATTGTCCGTACCTGTCTTTGAGAACTTCATCGGCGGGAATGGCGTCGTCGCGGTGATACCCGAAAAGGACTTCGTCGAGCACAAAATGATAGGTTGCGGAAATTCTTTCCCGGATCGGCAAAACCATCCAGCCCCGGCTATAATTAGTTCCTGTATTTCCCGCTTTTTGCAATTCAAAAGCGCCGTACTTTCGAGAAGTTTCCTCAACTACTTTACGTACCTTACATTGCGCGGCGACGGCGTATAAGGAAAAATTCCGTGCCCTGCCGACGAAAAAATCAAAAAACAGGAACGTTTCTCATCCGTCCTTCTCTATATTGTATGCGTCACCTCGTGGAAATCTATTCCTCTCAAACGCGTTTTTCTTTCGTCGACGGCATCGAACAGCCATTCCGAAACGGAAATCGGACAATAAATAGGAAAAAGACAAAGCCGACCGTTTCTCCCGCAATAACCGGTAAAGGGCAGAAATATCCTTTCCTCCGCCACGTTCCTTCCTCCCGTCGGCAGTCAAGTCCGCCAAGAAGACTCAAAAGCGCACTCTACCCCATGCCGCATCCCGCGGGCGCGGCGATTGCTCCCGCCGTATCGGGAAGCTGATGCGCAGGATACGCTTTCGTCGCAGCGCCGGATTCGTGGACGATACGGCGGAGTATAGAGTCTACCGGGGCGCATTTTCTTCGCCAAGCCTAACGGAAGTTTCGCACTATGCCGCGTTGTCTTTCTGCACATATTGCTTGCCGCGCGGAATAAAATTATGAAAAATATAATTCAGCGCGGCAGCCCTTTGTATTGATTTGCGGGAACTTCTTTCCCGCACAGGGTGATCGCTTTGCGCGGGCACAGATTGACACAGCGATAACATAAAGCGCAATTTCCCTGCGGACGAGCTTTTCCGTTTTCGACGACGATATTTTTCACGGGACAGTTTTTCGCACAAAGTCCGCACGCCACGCATCTGTCCTCGTCTATTTTCAAATCGTTTTTCTTTGCGTTTTCTCCCTTCCTCCACCACTTGCGCTGACTGAAATATCCCACCGCATGGGAAAAGGGATTGAACCCGCGGCGAAAGTGCCTACCCTTTAAAATCTTTCGGGCAAACGCATCTATTCTCTTTTCCGTCTTCCGTAAGGATTCTTCGAGTTCTTCTCCGTTGCGGATCTTAAACGCCGTGCAATCGGCAAGATTATTTGGCATATTGAAATGTTCCGCAAACGTCACGCGCCCGCCGAGCTTTTCCACGCTGCGCCCCAAGCTCGCCGCTCCGTCGCCCGAAAACATATACTGCGTCGCCACGACGATTACTTCCTTTCCCTTCCATACGTCCGCATGGTCATATACGAAACGGCGCATGGGAACGGGAGGCGACGATCCGTAAACAGGAAACGCGAGAAGCACGCAATCCGCAGCTCGAAGTTCGGCGCTCAGTTCGCCTGTTCCCGAGATGTCGAACGCCAATGCGTCGAAACCTTCCGACAGCTTTTTGCATAAGTCCCGCGTCACGTAACGGGTATTTCCCGTTCCCGAAAAATAGAATGCGCGCAATTTTTTCATAGGGAAAGACTCCTTTCAAAAAGTATTCCCTTATTTATATGCAAACACACGCTTAAAAAGCGATTTTCCTTCCAATCCCCCTTTCCTTACGATGCGCCGTAAAAGAAACGGAACGCAAACCGTTTTTCATTTGCGCTCCGTTTATCTTTTTAAATTTCCTTTCCCCAATCTTCTCCAAAGAATATTGTCACTTCGATCACTCTTTTCGAAAAGTTCTCCTTTACAGAAAGAGTTTCTCTTGCCCTTACGCCAAAAGCCGCGAATTCGCCGACACTTGTTCCAATTACCGCGGGAAAGAAACAGTCTTTCTCTTATTTTTACGCCTTCGACCGCGAATACAAAAAAGAGCCGATCCGTCGCTCCCTCTCTGCGGAAATACGGCGACAGATTATAAGGTAAGGCCTTTTAGTTTTGCATTTTTACTTTTAGGAGATTCGTGCCCGAACTTTACGAAAATCAAGACAAAAACTCGTTGATTCGTCCGACAATCTCTTTGTGAATCTTATAGAGTTCAAGAAAAGGGCCGGAAATATCCTCATGTTTTCCGTTTCGATAAGCTTCCGTAATCACGGAGGCGAGGTCTTTCGCCTTTTCGAAACCGAAATTGGCATATAATCCCTTCAATGTGTGCGCGGCTCTGAATACCTCTTCTCCGCGCTCGTCTTTTAAAGCGGACGTCAAAGCTGCAAACGTCTGATCTGCGGCAAATTTCTTCAAAAATTTTATCAGTAAGCCCTCGTTTCCGCCAAAACGAAGCAAAACTTCTGCGCCTTTTTCGTTTATTCCGTCATAAAATTCCGTCGTCGTCATTTCCTCGCCACCTCCCTGTTTATTTTTCTCCGCTTACGCGAACGCAGTTTCCGCACTTCACCGCTTCGACCAATTCCTTTTCCGCCACGGCCGTCAATGCCCCAATCTTTCCCAAGCCACTGCATCCGCCGATGCTTACATCGCTCCCGTTCGGCAATCCTTTGTTCTTATCCTCGGACGCCTCGGCGCGTATTTTTTCGAGAATCTTATAAAAACGGCTCTCCGACATATTTCTCAAAACGATGAGAAAGCGCGTTTCGTCATAGCGGATCACCGCATCCGTTTTTTCGAGATTCGCGCAAAGAATTTCGTAAATGTTTGAAACAAGATCTCTGCCGACGGTCTTTTTCAGTTCCTCGCTCATTTCGTTAAAGCGATCGATATTGACAAGCGCCACGCCATAGGAATCATGAAGTTCCCTCAAATGCTCCTCGTAAAATCTTCTGTTGTACGCTTTCGTCGAATCGTCGAGATATAAGCGGCCGTTGCGCTCTACGATGGCACGGATGAACTCGGGTTTGCCGTAAACGCTGAAAAATACTTCGTCTTCCACTTTCGAGAGCATTTCCAGCACGAAAGACGCCCCGCTCATCTCCAACGCCACGGCGGAAACTTCGTATACCGTATCGTTTATAAATTCGAACTTTGTAACCTTTTGCTTTGTGGCATACGATTTAGCCGAAATACAGTTTTCACAGCGGCGTTCCTTTTCCCAAAAGTCAAAACACTTTTTCGCGTCGCCCGAGAAATTTCCGTTTTCGTCGATTATGTATACCCTGCACTGAGAAACGTCCACCAATCTGACGTATTCGAATACTCTGCCGAGCTCTTTCATCAAATGCTGAACGGAGATCGCGGAGGGCAGCCGCAGGTTGCCGATATACGCCGCCCCGCTCTCGTCTATGCTCGAAATCGTCGATAAGTTCTTTTTTGTCGCATTCGTATAATACCGAATACAATGTCTGCCATAATACTTTGCTTCATACAACGCATTGTCGGCGCAATTGAAAAGATTATCGTATTCCCTGCCGCAA
The DNA here is from genome assembly GCA_905209085.1 of uncultured Eubacteriales bacterium. Lineage (GTDB taxonomy): Bacteria > Bacillota > Clostridia > Christensenellales > Borkfalkiaceae > Scatosoma. Next base: position 242,496 of record CAJLRM010000004.1, on the reverse strand, counting down.
ATCGTCGTTTCCGCCACGCCCATGCTTACGGAAATGGAGAGTCCCTGATAATCTTCCGTTACCGCATCGAAAATTCGCCGGATCGTTTCCGTCTGCTCCTCCTGCGTCCCGGCGCATTCAAGGCAGAGTAAAAACTCATCTCCTCCGATGCGAGCCACGATGTCAAAGCTTCTCAAACACATTCTCAGCTTGTTTCCGATATGATGCAGAACTCTGTCCCCCATCTGATGTCCGTAATTGTCGTTGATGGACTTGAAACAGTCGAGATCGAATATGATCAGCAGGTATTCCTTTTGAGGCGAATTTTTCAACGCTTCCTCTATTTTCAGACGCGCCGTTTCGTGGTTATACAGCAGCGTCAAAGGATCGCGCATCGCTTTTTCCCGCAAAGTTTTTAAAGTCGTCTGTTCCTGATCAATATCGATTACTTTTCCGATTACCCCCGTTCTGTTCACGGTTTCGTCGGAATACATGGCGCGGCACAGAAAACGCACCCATCGAAGCTCCTCTCCGAAGGGAATCTTTACCTCTAAGCTCGTGATGGGATTTTCCGGAGTCGTGTAGGAGATGGCGGAAGCGAGATCGCGAAAGAACTCCTCTCCGAACATCGCCCTCAGCTGCGGGTCGTGAAGCGGGTCGGTTATCATTTCTTTTAATCCCAGCTTGTGCGCGCCGAAATCGGAAATGGTGATCATCGGCGGCTCTGCCGTATATTCGAATTGAATCTCCTGCGACATGGCGGCATAGAACTGATTTTTGATGCGCTCGTGTTCCAAGAGCCGCAGCGTGCGTACGGACGCCGAAAGTTCCTCGTGTTGCAGCATTTCGTCCGCAATGCGGCGAATTTGATTGTTCGAACTCCTGCTTAAAGAATTGACTTTCAGTTCCGTCTGGATACCGTCCTGAACGTCCCGCAGGCAATCGAGAAGCAAGGGACTGAACGCACCGCACTCCCCGTTCATAATCATGCGGATTGCCGTTTCATGCGAATACGCCTTTTTGTAGACCCGTTCGCTCGTCAGGGCGTCGTATACGTCCGCCAGAGCCACGATCTGTGCGGCGATCGGGATTTCCTCCCCTTTGAGTCCGTCCGGATATCCGCGCCCGTCATAGCGCTCGTGATGCCAGCGGCAGATCTGGTAAGCATACTTGACGAGTTTTTCTTCGTGGGTCAAATTCAGATCTTCCAGCATAGAGGCCCCGATGGCGGAATGGGTCTTCATGATTTCAAACTCTTCTTCCGTCAGTTTGCCGGGTTTATTGAGAATGCTCTCGGGAATGCCGATTTTACCGATATCGTGAAGCGCAGACGCCATACTGATCATCGAAATGTCATTTTCGGTGAGATAGCGATATTTTTCCGTTTTTAAAATCAGGTTACGAAGCAGCAGCTCCGTCATCGTGCCAATATGAAGAACGTGCAGACCGCTTTCCCCGTTACGAAATTCGACGATATGACTGAGAATCGTGATCATCAGCCCGCTCGTCTTTTCCCTCTCGTAAATCTGATCGGTGACCAGCCCGATGAGTTTTTTCTGTTTTTCAAAGAGCATCAGCGTATTGATCACGCGGCGGCGCACGATACGGGAATCGAACGGACGGTTGATAAAATCCGTAACGCCAAGTTCATACGCCCTTTCGATACAGGAAGGAGATGTTTCGGAGGAGATCATTACGACGGGAATCTTTTTGATCCATTGATACTTATTCATCAGAGTAAGCACTTCGAATCCGTCCATTTTCGGCATCACGATGTCCAAAAGGACCAAATCGATCTCGTCTTTGCCCTTTTCGAGGATTTCTACCGCCTCTTCCCCGTTTTCGGCTTCGAGGACTTCGAATTCTCCTCCCAGCATATCGGCAAGCAAAGAACGGTTAATTTCGGAATCGTCGGTGATCAGTATTTTCTGTTTAGTCTTTAACGCTGTTTTTTCCATCGTATATCTCCCGCACGTTTTAAGCCGGATCTCCTTTTTTAATTCCAGACCGGCACAAACCGCATCTCCGATACAAGACAAGCCTATTTTTTATAACTATAATAAAACAGCCCCCGCGAGAGCCGTTTGACACACTATCTCCATCAATTCTTTTGTTTCCCGCTCGCCGAAACTCTTACTAATATTTCTACTCTATCGTTAAAAAATCGAGTAGTTACTTTATCATTATAACATCTTTTATTTTCATAGTCAAATTATTTCTCGCGGAATGGAAAAATAGAATGAATAAATCGGATATATAAAAAATTTTGAAAGAAATATCTATAAGGCAAGTCGCTTCTTTTCCTTTTTCGTTTTCCTCGGCTCATCGTCTTCGAAATCATCCAAAAGTCCGCCAATTTTCTTTCGGCGGGATCTTTTCAAAGCCTCTTTCCTTTTTATCCCTCTTTGCTGACCTTCGTCATTCCCGCACTTTGAGGCAACGATAAAATAAATCGTTGAGTTTCTCCCAATTCCTATTTCCGACCGAAGGAAGCCGGGATATTTCCGCGTGCAGAATTTCAAACTGCCGTTCTATCCATTCGTTCAGCACATTGATATGAGGAATAAATTTCGTTTCGGGCTCTTCCGTCTTCCGTTGCAGCAAATCCGCAACCGCGTTTTTCAGTTCTGGTTCCAAATAGTCTTCGACAAGTTCTGAAAACGGCATAGGCGGCGCAGTTCCCTTTTTCAGAATATGCCTCGAAGCTAAAATCGGACGCATGACATAAAAATATTTTTTCAGCTTTACCATCTCTCCCGATAAAAATTGCCGATAGTTTCCCTGCGCCATATGCAAATAATGACAAATGCCTTTCGTCGCGGAAAAATACTCCCCGGCAAGCGCCTTTATTTCCCCGATTTCCTCGCTCGTCCGATATACGATAGGAGAATTCAGCCATTCAAACAAAGTCGGATTGGACGAATGCAGCAATTTGAGAGCTTTCGATAAATCCCAGCCGTTGATATCGAGTTCTTCGTTCAGTACGTGCTCGATCACATCTCGGGGCGCGTTCAGGCGAAGATACTCCCGCCGGGAACGCACATAGATAAACCTCACGTCGTAATCGCTGTCGGGCGAAGCGAAGCCCCAGGCGCGGCTTCCAGACTCTATCGCATAAAGCACTCGCACGTTTTCCTGTTCTTCCACGGTTCTCAGTTCTCTTTCGATCTTCTCCTCGATAGCCGACGCGCCCATTTTTTTCCTTCCTTTTTTCGTTTCTCCCTTCTCTACTTTCACTTTAAAGCAAGAAAGCTCTTTCAGTATAGCACAAAAATGCGCCCAAGTCAATCGAAGATTTGGCTTTACTGGACGTTTCCCCCTATATTTTCCTTCTCCTTTCACTAAAAAATCCGCCGAAAAACAGCATAAAAACGTCCGATTCGTATATACTGCGGACATGAGAAATTTTCAGCAGACAATCGGTTTTCTCAAAAGAAAATCACAAGCGCTTTTCCTAATCGGCATCTTATTTATGGCGGTTATATTTTTTGGTGCAGCACCGCAAAAAACCGAAACTTTTTCCGCTTTGGGAGAAACGGCTCAGACGCGGACGGTAAAAGTCAGCGAAACCGTGGAACATCTGTTTACTCATTGTCTGATTGCCCACCCCGAAGTAGCTTTTGCGCGCAATAACGAATACGGGCGGCACCTCGACACAGACTGCCTCACCCCCTATGAATTTAAACGGATTTTAAATTTCCTTTACGAAGGCGGATATGCGCTCGTAGATATCCGCAGGACCTTTCGGGAAACGGGCGACACGGCGGAAAGATGCCCTTTTGAATTTCCATCCAATAAAAAACCGCTTATCCTCTCTTTCGACGACGTGGTCTATGCCAGCAAAAACCAAGGGAAAGGTATGGCAGACAAACTAATCGTCAGCGCTGGCAATATCGCGGCTTATACGCAAAAAAATACCCCGCAGATCCATAAACAAGAGTTTGTGCCCATTTTAGAGGATTTTATCGCAGATCATCCCGACTTTTCCTATCAGAACGCACGCGGCACTATTTTTTTGACGGGCTTCGACGGAATATTAGGATATCGCACGCAAAGAAACTCCCCCAACCGTTCGGAAGAAATCAAAAAAGCGAAAAAGGTAGTCGCCGCCTTAAAGGAAAAAGGCTGGAATTTCGGCTGCCATTCTTACGCACATGGACATATGAAAAAGTATACGGAAGAACAGATGACCTCGGATTTAAACAAGTGGAAAACGGAAGTGGAGCCTCTCGTCGGGGCGACGCAGCTCTATGCCTATCCGTACGGGGAATGGATATTGGGCGCAAACTGTTCGGATATACGTCAGCAAGCCTTGATACAAGCGGGATTCAGGCTCTTTTGCGGAGTCGGCGAAAGTCCTTATTATACTAAGATGCCTCTCGGCGAACATCAGACCAAAATACTCTTTCAGGACCGCTGCGCCCTCGACGGAATCTCCCTTCGAAGCAATCGCTGCGCCCGCCTTTTCAACGCCCGAAAAGTTTACGACCCCAGCCGCCCCGTCGCATTTCCCTTTGAGTAGCCCTTAAATACTACGTCTGAAATAATTAAAATAAAATGTCAGGCACAGTATTTAAATCTCCTTCATTTTCCAGCTCCCCTTTATTTACTATCTCACACATTTTAAAATATCTATGTTAGACATAATTATTATGTTTGACATAATAGTAAAAAGCCCGACCAAACGGTCAGGCTTTTTTTATGTTTTGCAGAATATTTTTTATTACCAATCAAAGCGCTTTTTTATTTCTCTTATCGAAATCTTACTCTTTAATTGAATATTTTTCAAAGACGGACATCGCCTTTCTCGCCGAGCAAGGCGGCATTTTCAAAGAGAATCGGATCGATTTCGTTTTTAATAAATTCCTCCGTTTGAGAAGGCGCCCGACCTATAAACTTTTTTGCATCGAGGATCTCGTCCATTTTATCCCACACGGGTTTAAACATTTCGTCTTTTGCAATCAGCTCGATCAGATTATTGTCGCCGCCTTCCATTTTGACGTTCTTCCCCGCTTCCATCGACAGAACTCGGATTCTTTCGTGCAATTCCTGCCGATTGCCGCCCGCTTTGACGCATTCCATCATAATATTTTCGGTTGCCATAAAGGGAAGTTCCGCTTTGATATGCTTGGCAATGACTTTATCGTAAACGACAAGATTTTCCGCGACGTTCATATAGATATTGAGGATCGCATCGACGGATAAAAACGCTTGTGCGTTGACGATTCTCCGATTCGCAGAATCGTCCAAAGTTCTCTCGAACCATTGCGTAGAAGCGGTAATCGCACTGTTTAAAGGCAGAGAAACGACATACCTCGCCAAAGAGCCGATACGCTCGCAGCGCATGGGATTCCTTTTGTACGCCATTGCGGAAGAGCCTATCTGATTCTTTTCAAACGGCTCTTCGATCTCTTTCATATTTTGAAGAAGTCGTATATCGTTGGAAAATTTGTAGGCGCTCTGGGCGATCTGCGAAAGGACGCAAAGCGCGTTGTAGTCGAATTTTCTCGGATACGTCTGCCCCGTCACGCCGTAGACCTTTTCGTATCCCATTTTTTCCACGACTTTCTTTTCGAGAAGCTTCACCTTTTCTTCGTCGCCGTCAAACAATTCCAAAAAACTCGCCTGCGTCCCCGTGGTACCTTTCACCCCGCGGAGCTTGACGCAGGATTTAAGATGTTTGAGATTTTGATAATCCATTTCGAGATCTTGCAGCCAAAGAGTCGCACGCTTGCCGACCGTCGTGAGCTGAGCGGGTTGTAAATGCGTAAAGCCCAAGGCGGGCAGCTCTTTATACTTCAAAGCAAACTTTTTCAGCTTATCCATGACGTTGACGAGCTTTTTAAGAACGATGCCGAGCGCGTCGTCGATCATGATCACTTCGGCATTGCAATTGACGAAACAACTCGTTGCGCCGAGATGAATGATGGGCATGGCGTTTTTCGCCTGCGCGCCGTATGCCTTCACGTGCGCCATCACGTCGTGACGGACCTCTTTTTCATATTGTTCCGCCAGGTCGTAATTGATATCGTCCGCATACCTTTTCAGCTCCGCCACTTGCTCCGGCGTGATATTCAGTCCGAGTTCCATTTCCGATTCCGCCAAAGCGATCCAAAGCTTTCGCCAGAGCTTAAACCGCTTTTCGTCGGAAAAGGCGCGCTGCATTTCTTTGCTTGCATACCTTGTGATCAAGGGATTATTGTAAATAGTATTATCCGTCATGTCCTTTCTCCGAGTGTAAAATGTTTTATAATTAAAATACGGATTTATTATAACCGATTGCAAAAAAAAACACAACAAAAAGCGTCGTGTTTCTTTCTATTTTATTGAGAGATCGTCCGTTTATTTCAAAGATAACGCCCAAACCTTCGCATACGCCATCGACATTCTCCGTTTCCGAGGCAGAAGCCCGACCTTCCAAAGCCGACGTCTACTGTACGGGAATCGAACGACACAACGTGCGGACGCGTTCTTTACGCTTTTGCAGGTTCTTCGTATTCGGCGCCGAACGTTTCCGCCGTCGCTTTTTTGATCTTTTGTTCCTCGCGGGGACGATCGTTCCAATCCGTTTTGGCGGCCGCGATTTCGTCCACCGTTTCCATTCCCTCAATCACGGCGCCGAAAGCGGCGTAATCCCCGTCGAGAAATTCCCCGTCCGCGTGCATGACGAAGAATTGAGAGCCGGCGGAATCGGGCATCTGCGCCCGCGCCATCGACAGGACGCCGCGCTTATGGGAAATATCGTTCGTCTTAAAGCCGTTGTTCGCAAATTCGCCCTTAATGTGATATCCGGGGCCGCCCGTTCCCGTGCCTTTGGGATCGCCGCCCTGGATCATAAAGCCCGCGATGACGCGGTGAAAGATAAGCCCGTCATAAAAACCCTTCTTTACGAGGGACAAAAAATTTTTGACCGTATTGGGCGCTTTATCGGGATAAAGTTCCGCCTTGAAAGTTTTGCCGTTTTCCATTTCAAAAGTTACAATGGGATTCATAAACCATCCTTCCTTGTTTTTATTTTCTTATTTTGTTTCTTCTTCGACAGCTTCGCAGCAACGATATTTTTCCACTCTGACGTTCGCTTCCTCGAAGAGTTTTAGAGAAAAGTCGTCGGGATAGCCGTTTTTGTATACGACGCGGGAAATTCCCGCGTTTATGATCATTTTCGCGCAGATGACGCAGGGCTGATGGGTGCAGTAGAGCGTCGCGCCGTTGACGTTGATTCCGTACTTCGCCGCCTGAATGATGGCGTTTTGCTCGGCATGAACGGCAAAACAGATCTCCTGTTTCGTCCCGCTGGGAATATTCAGTTTGCGGCGCAGACATTCGCCTTTTTCCTCGCAGCTTTTCACGCCGGCGGGCGCGCCGTTGTAGCCCGTCGTCATCACCCGCTTGTCCTTGACGATGATCGCGCCGACATGACGGTTTTCCTGAAAGCAGCTCGACCAGCCCGCCACAGTTTCCGTCAGCTCCATGAAACGCCTGTCCCATTTATCCGCCTTTTCCATAAAAAGGGTTCTCCTTCCGTAGTTTGATTTATTGTAGCACACTTTTTTTCAAAATGCAATCTTTTGGAAGAAAAATCCGCAATCCTCTAAAAAGAATCTTCCTCTTTTTCGGGAAAAAGAAATTTTTTGGATAATATTTCATTTTCCCTGTTTGAGTTCACCGTTTAAGTGTTTATAATAATAACGGTAAAAATTACATTCCCTTTCGGGAAAAATAAAATATTCGGAGGTTTCATTGTTATGAATATCAAACCGTTATTCGACAAAGTTGTCGTAGAAAGCGTGGACGTCGAAGAAAAGACCAAAAGCGGCTTCTTTCTTCCCTCTTCCGCACAGGAAAAGCCCCAGACCTGTATCGTCGCCGCAGTCGGCCCCGGCGGCATCATCGACGGTAAAGAAGTACAGATGCAGGTAAAGGTAGGCGACAAGGTGCTCTGCTCCAAGTATGCGGGGTCGGAGTTCAAGGTGGACGGCAAAGAATTCACCATCATCAAACAGAGCGACATTCTCGCCGTCGTCGAAGACTGATTTTGATTAAAAACAATAGGATTCATAAGGAGATAAGGAATTATGGCTAAACAGATCAAATACGGAGATGAAGCAAGAAAAGCACTGGAAACGGGCGTAAACGTTTTGGCGGACACGGTGAAAATCACCCTCGGTCCCAAGGGTCGGAACGTGGTTCTCGATAAAAAATTCGGCGCCCCCCTCATCACCAACGACGGCGTGACCATCGCCAAAGAAATCGAACTCAACGACCCGTTTGAAAATATGGGCGCCCAGCTCGTCAAAGAAGTTTCCACCAAAACCAACGACGTCGCGGGCGACGGCACCACCACCGCGGTCGTTCTCGCGCAAGCCATCGTCAGAGAGGGACTTAAAAACCTCGCGGCGGGCGCCAATCCCATCATTTTGAAGAAAGGAATCGAAAAAGCCGTCGACGAAACGGTAAGCTACGTTAAAACCATTTCCAAATCCGTGGAAAATCAGAAAGCGATCGAACAGGTTGCCTCCATTTCCGCCAGCGACAAAGAAGTGGGTACTCTCATCGCAAAAGCGATGGAAATCGTCGGCAAAGACGGCGTCATCACCGTGGAAGAAGGCAAATCCATGCACACCGAACTCAATACCGTCGAAGGTATGCAGTTCGACCGCGGCTATGCTTCCGCCTATATGGTGACGAATACCGACAAAATGGAAGCCGTCCTCGACAATCCCTACATCCTCATCACCGACAAAAAAATCTCAAATCTTCAAGAGATTCTGCCCGTAATCGAGCCGCTCGCTCAGCAGGGCGCCAGACTTTTGATTATTGCCGAAGACGTGGAAGGCGACGCGCTTGCCGCTCTTATCGTCAATAAGCTCAAAGGCGTATTCAATTCCGTGGCGGTCAAAGCCCCCGGCTTCGGCGACAGAAGAAAAGAAATGTTGCAGGATATCGCCGTACTGACGGGCGGACAAGTCATTTCCTCCGACCTCGGCGTCGAATTTAAAGACGTTACGACGGATATGCTCGGCAGAGCCGCTACCGTCAAGGTGGACAAAGAAAATACCACGATCATCAACGGCGCGGGCAATGCGGAAGACATTAAGGCGAGAGTCGCCTCCATCAAAGCGCAGATCGCGGAAACAAAATCCGACTACGACAGAGAAAAATTGCAGGAAAGACTCGCCAAACTGGCGGGCGGCGTAGCCGTCATCAGCGTCGGCGCGGCGACCGAAGTGGAAATGAAGGAAAAGAAACTCCGCATCGACGACGCCCTTGCGGCGACGAGAGCAGCCGTGGAAGAAGGCTACGTTCCCGGAGGCGGCAGCGCACTCCTCTCCGCAATTCCCGCGGTCAAGAAGCTGGTGGCTACTTTGGACGGCGACGAAAAGACGGGCGCTGCGATCATTTTGAAAGCTTTGGAAGAACCGATCAGACAAATCGCCGCGAACGCAGGGATGGACGGCTCCGTCATCGTAGACAAAGTCCTCTCCTCCAAGAAAGCCAACTACGGCTACGACGCGCTCAACAACAAATACTGCGACATGGTGGAAAGCGGCATTATCGACCCGACGAAAGTCACCCGTTCCGTACTTCAAAACGCGGCTTCCGTGGCGGCGACTCTGCTCACGACCGAAAGCATCGTGACAGATATTCCCACCCCTCCCGCTCCCGCGGCTCCCGCAGGCGGCGATATGGGCGGTATGTATTGATAACAGAGTTTACGAAAAAGACGATTCTGAAAGGAATCGTCTTTTTTTATTATTCTTTTATAAAGCTCACTTAAAAATTTTTTCCAACCCGATTTTTTGCGGCTTCAATCCGCATCTTTCATAAAAGCGCAAAGCCGCGGGATTGCAGCTCCAAACATTCAGCGTCAGATTATAACAGCCCCTTTCACGGGCAAAATCGGAAACGAAGGAAAACAACCGCGCGCCGATCCCTTTTCCCCGAGTATTTTCGTCCACGCACAAATCGTCGATATATAGGGTTTTGATATCCGTGAGGATGCTGTCGTCGGGATGACTTTGAAAAATACAGAACGCATATCCCTCCACTTCGCCAATGTCGTTTACGGCGACAAAAACCGGAGTCTTTTCCTCTTTCAGGATCTCTTTAAGCTGTGTGTCGGAATATTTCCTCGCGCCCGCCTTGAATAAGTCCGCTCTGCCTTCATGATGCAAGGCGTTTACCTGCAACAATAATCTGCCGATTCCTTTGATGTCTTTTTCTTGCGCCCGTCGGAGTCTTATAACGGTTTTCGCGTTTTTTTCTTCCACGTTCCCTACCCTTTTCCCTCTTTTTCCCGCGCCTTTCGTCGAGTTCATCTTTTTTGCATCCCTTCCACGAGCTCGCGGGCAAGACGGGCGATCAGAACGCTTCCCTCGCCGTCTTTCTGAAACCTGCGGATAATCGCCGCATTTTCTTCCGTTCTTCCCTCTTTGGATTCTCCGATATAAGCGAGCGCCGCCGCAAAAAACTTTTCGTATATGCCGAATTTTTTGTCATAGCCGCTTTCGCTGCGCAGCGCGTTGCAAAAGACCGCATACGCTTTTTCCGCTCCTTTTTTATCGCGGAGCATCAAATGGGCGATCAAGAGAAGATAGACGCAATCGGTACGGTATACCTTCGTCACCTTGCCGCGATAGGTACGCATACTCTCCACGGAAGCGAAAAACTTTTCATATTCCTCCGCCGCAAGGTAAGTATAGGCGAGATAGTATTCGGCGCTGAGCTTCGACTCCCCGAACGACCGATTTTTCAACTTTTCGAACTTTGCTTCGGCTAAAAAGTAATTTTCTTCGGCAATATCCTCTTTTGCGCTTCGCACCAATTTACGAATATATCTCGTTCCCGCCCAAGCCAATAAAAAACCGGCGGCTATAATCACGAGCATCGCAATAAGCGCAATCTGCCAGGGCGCCGCCAACAAAACGTTTTTCGACATCGATTTCTCCTTTGCTGTCCGCCTTGCCTTTCCGCTTAAAAAACGGCAGGCGTTTTTTTCTTTCCGAATTATAAGCTTTCCCGCGCCGGCAGCAGCTTTTCCAGCATTTTTTTCAAGGCGTATTTACAATGTTCATAAGTGAGTCCGCCTTGGAAATAAGCGGTATACGGCTCCTTGACGGGCGCGTCCGCGGACAATTCGATAGACGCGCCCTCGACGAAACATCCCGCAGCCATGATCACCTTGCTGTCGTAGCCGGGCATATCCCAAGGCTCCAAAGTCACGAAACTGTCGATAGGCGACGCTTCCTGCACAGACTGGATAAAATCGCAAAGCTCTTTCGACGTATCGAAACGAATGGCGCGGGTAATGTCCGCAGGCGTTTTATCCAATCCGGGGAAATTTTCATATCCGAGCGTTTCCATACATTTCCCGATCAAAAGGCTTCCCTTTACCGCCTGATTGACGGTATGCGGCGCCATGAAAAGACCCTGATAAAAAAGCCGATAGCCGTAGGCATAGGAACCGACCTCGTTGCCGATAGACGGCGCCGTGAGCCGCTTTCCTATCAGTTCGATATATTCCTTCCCGCCGACGATATAGCCGCCCGTCGGCGCCAGACCTCCCCCCGGATTTTTGATGAGCGAGCCTACCGCAATATCCGCCCCCACGTCGCACGGCTCCTTTTCCTCCACAAATTCGCCGTAGCAGTTATCGACGAATATGCAGCCCGTAAAACCGAGCGAACGTACATAGGAACAAAGTTCTCCGATTTCGTCCGCCGTAAACGCGTCGCGGAGTTCGTATCCGCGGGAGCGCTGAATGTATACCATTTTCAGGCTCTTCCCGAGGCGCAGGAGATCCTCTTTTATCTTTTGCTTGTCGAACTTTCCTTGCTCGGTCAGTTCCGTCTTTTCGAAAGAGATGCCAAAATCCTTTAAAGAGCCGTTCCCTTCCCCGAAAATTACGCCGCGAATGGTATCGTAAGGCATCCCCGAAACGGCAAGTACACACTCCCCGGGACGCAGGATACCGAACAAAGCAACCGTCAGCGCGTGCGTTCCCGAAAGCATCGCGGGGGAAACGATGCCCGCTTCCGCGCCCAAAGACGAAGCGAAAACGTCGCCCAGAACGAAACGTCCCTCATCGCCGTAGCCGTAGCCCGTCGAAGGATTGAAATGCCTCAGAGCCACCGCGTGCTTTTGAAATGCTTTCAGCACCTTTTCCTGATTGTACTCGCTGATTTTGTCCGCCCTGCGGAAATTCTCTTTTAATTCTTCTTCGCTTTTCTCGATTAATTCTTCTGCCGTCATTTTTTATCTGAACTCCGTTTTTGATTTTACAGTATTATGTCAGACACATATAATATGTCTGACATAGTTTTATAATAGTTTCAAAACCTCTTTCGCCGTCGCCCGATCGGGGGGAAGGAAGGTATGATTCTGCATACGTTTGAAAAAGGTGAGCTGTCTTTTCGCATAATTGCGGGTATTCTTTTTGACGGCTTCCTTTATCTCCTCGTCGCAAAGTCCGTCTTTCATTCCTTCCGCAACTTCTTTATAGCCGATCCCCTGCATACACTGCATATCTTCCGTGACGCCCTGCGCCACAAGATTTTTCACCTCTTCCTTCAATCCTTCGAGGAACATTTTTTCGACGCGCAGATCGATGCGTCCGTAGAGAGTTTCCCGAGGAAAATCGACGGAAACGCTGCAAAAATCGAAGCGCGGAACGGGCTTATCTCGCTGCTCCGATTTTTTCCTTCCCGTCACGTCGAAAATTTCCAGAGCGCGTATGACCCGTTTTGTGTCGTTTGGATGCAGGATCTCCGCGCTTTCGGGATCTTTTTGCTTCAACAGCTCGTGTAAATATGCCGCGCCGCGTTCCTTTAAAAGATCCTCGTACATATGGCGGATAGTTTCGTCCGCTCCCGCATTGCCGAATTGACTCTTATAGAGGAGAGCATTGATATAAAATCCCGTTCCGCCGCAAATGATCGGCGTCCTGCCTTTTTTTAATAAGTTTTCGACGATCGGCAGAGCCAAAGACTCATAATCGCTGACGGAAAATTTTTGCGTAGGTTCCGCGACGTCGATGAGATGATGAACAATCCCGCCCTTTTCCTCTTCGGTCGGCTTGGCGGTGCCGATATTCAGCCCTTTATAGACGAGCAGGGAATCCGCGGAAACAATCTCCGTATGCAGCGCCTTTGCGCACTCGACAGCTAAGGCGGTCTTTCCCGAAGCAGTGGGTCCGCACACGACCAAGACGCGCATATCAGACGATCCTCTTAAACATTTTTTCGAGGTCCGTCTTCGTCATTTTGACAACGACGGGTCTGCCGTGCGGGCATTTCAGTCCCATATTCCCGTCCATCAGGGCAAAAAGTCTGTCCACTTCCTCGCGCGTCAGATCCATGCCGCCCTTTACCGCGGCTTTGCAGGCGGCGGTAGCAAGCTTATCCTTTAAGAGATCTTCCAGCTTGACACAGCGATAGCCGCTCACGTCGCCGAGAATTTCATTAAAAAACGCTTTTAAATCTATTTCCTGCAAATCGAGAGGCACGGCGGAAATTTTGAAGGCATTGTTTCCGAACTCTTCGATATCGAAGCCGATGTCGCGGATATTTTCGAGATTTTCCCGAATGAACGCGCTCTCAAAGGCGTTCAGATCGAGCATAAAAGGCAAGAGCATGGGTTGCTGCAAAATTCTACGGCTCTGCATCTGTTCTTTCAAGCGATTGAAAATCAATCTTTCGTGCGCGGCGTGCTGATCGATGATAAAAACTTCCTCCCCTCGCTCGTACAAAAGATAGGTGTTGAACAGTTTTCCCGCATACACGCAGGAGGCGACGTCGATCTTGTTCTGTTTTGCCTTGCTTTCCATCTCTTCGAGCAATTTTTTGTTCTCGGCAAAGAAATCCTGCCGTTCGTTCTGCCGCTCTGCCGATGCGGAAATCGTTTCCGACGCGTTTACTTCCAAAACGTTCTTTTCGAAATGGAGATCGGCAAAGGCGTCCCTTAAATCGGATTCCTTTTCTTTGTCTTTTTCCATCGCTCCGCCGCGCGCTTCGGGGGTTTTTCGGGAAGTATCCTCTCCGTCGTCTATCGCAAAGGGAAGCTCTATTTCCCCTTTTGCGGAATTTTGTTTTTGAACGGAAAACTGCGGCGCCGCCTTTTCTATTTCCCGCTTTGCGTCTTCGTAAGTAAAGGCGGCAAAGCCCGAAGCCTTATCGCTTTTTAAAGGCATTTCTCCCGACCGCTTTTCCGAAAAGGAAGGCGGAGGCGTATTGCCGTGCGGCGGTTGCGCCCGCTCGGGAACAGTCGAAAAAGTTTCCTGCGTCGCGGACACGTTTTTATCGGGCACCACATATTCCAACGCCTTGGAATTGCCGTCCAAAACATTGGACACGACCGAATAGATGCAGCCGTATATAATTTGGTTGTCCGCGAAGCGCACGTCCGCCTTATTGGGATGCACGTTGACGTCGACTATCTCCGTCGGCACATCGATATAGAGGATATAAAAAGGATATTGCCTCTTCATCAGATAGCTTGCGTAGGCATTGGCTACCGCGGCGGCGATCGTGGAATTGACGATATAGCGTCCGTTCAGAAATACGCTCTGATAAGTCTTATTCGGCTTGGAAAAATTCTGATTGCCGATATAGCCGCGAATGCGGATTCCGTGTTTTTCCGCATCGAGCTTATAGCAGTCTTTGAGAACGGATGCGCCGTAGACTCCCACGACCGCTTCTTCCTCTCCGCCCCCGAACGATTGCAGGATCTTCTTGCCGTTGACGTAATAGCGGAAGGAAATGTTCGGTCGATTGAGAATAAAGCGGGAAACGAAGTTAGTGATATCCGTTTCTTCCGCTTTGTCCGATTTCAAAAAGCCGAGCCGCACGGGCGTGTTGAAAAAGAGCATTTCCACTTTGACGTCCGTTCCATCGTCGCCCGCCGCCTCCTTGATTTCCCCAAGCTTTCCGCCGTCCGAAGCCAACTGATAGCACCTTTCTCCGGGAACTTTGGAGGTGATCGTCATTTTGGAAACCGCCGCGATGGACGCCACGGCCTCGCCTCGGAATCCGAGGGTGAGAATCCGCTCCAAATCGTCCGCTTTGGCGATTTTGCTGGTAGCATGCGGCAAAAAAGCCGCCTGCAAATCCTCTCTGAGAATGCCGCCTCCGTTGTCCACGACACGGACGAGCTGTTTGCCTCCGCTCTCGACATAGATCTCGATTTCCGTAGCGCCCGCGTCGATGGCGTTTTCGACAAGCTCCTTGACGACCGAATACGGCCTGTCCACCACTTCTCCTGCGGCGATCCGATTATAGACCTGCGCGGGTAAAATATTGATTTTCGACATATCAGTTTTCCGCCTTCACTTTTTCTTTCAGATCGCTCAACAAAAGCAGCGCCTGCATGGGAGAGAGGGTGTCCAGGTCGGTTTCCGAAAGGATTTTTTCCGCTTCCGACAGAGTTCTCTTTTCCTCTTCCGTTTCGTTCTCCTCTCCCGATAAAATCCTGCCTTTGGCGATGTCGTTCTTTTCCAGCGTCTTTAAGATTCCTTTCGCGCGTACGGTAATTTCTTTGGGTACGCCGGCCAAAGAAGCCACTTCGATCCCGAAGCTTCTGTTCGCGCCGCCGCGCGCGATCTTTCTCAAAAACACCACCGCGCCGTTCATTTCCCGAACGGTGATTTTATAATTTTTGACGCCTTCGATCTTATTTTCTAGCTCGGTGAGTTCGTGGTAATGGGTGGCGAAAAGAGTCTTTGCGCGGATCTTTTCCGTCAGAAACTCAATGACCGACCAGGCGATGGAAAGTCCGTCGTACGTGCTCGTTCCCCGTCCCACTTCGTCTAAAATCAAAAGACTGTCTTTGGTGGCGTGCAGGAGAATGGACGCCACTTCCGTCATCTCCACCATGAACGTGCTTTGGTCGAAGATGAGATTATCGCTCGCGCCGACGCGGGTAAAGATGCGGTCGGTGAGCGGGATTTTCGCTTCTTTCGCAGGCACGAAGCAGCCGAGGTGCGCCATTAAAACGATGAGCGCCACCTGCCGCATATACGTGCTTTTACCCGCCATATTCGGCCCCGTGATGATCGCGCTGCGGTTTTCCCCGTTGTCCAAAAGAGTGTCGTTAGGCACGAAACGCTCTTTGGAAATAGCCTCGACGACAGGGTGACGCCCCTCCGTAATCGTTAGTTGCCCGCCGCTTTCGATCATTTGCGGGCGGCAGTAGCGGCGTTCTTTCGCCACCGTCGCAAACGCGACAAGACAATCGAGCAGCGCTATCGCGCCGGAAATTTTTTTCAGTTTGGAAATGTTCTGCGAAAGGATGTCGAGCAGATCGTTATACAGCCGCGCTTCCAGTTTGAGCGCCTTTTCGCTGCTCGTCAAAATCTTTTCTTCCAGCTCTTTCAACTCCTGCGTAATGAAGCGTTCCCCTGTCGTCAGCGTCTGTTTGCGGATATAATCGTCGGGAACTTTGTCCTTGAACGAATTGGAAACTTCGATAAAATATCCGAATACCCGATTGTAGCCGACTTTGAGATTCTTTATCCCCGTCCTGTCCTTTTCTCTCGCCTCTATCTGCAAGATGAGGTCTTTTCCGTTTTTTCCGATCCTGCGAAGCTCGTCCAGATCGCGGTTGAATCCCCCGCGGATATATTCCCCGTCCTTCATCAAGGCGGGCGGATTATCCGCGATCGCGGAGGAAAGCAGATCGGCGAGCGGCTTCATATCGAGCAGATTTCCGTCTATGTCCGCAAGGATCTTCGCGGAGAATCCCGTCAGCTGAAACTTGACGGACGGGAGCGCGTTCAGGGAGGCCGCGAGCGCCACGCAGTCCCGCGGAGAAAAGTTGCCGTTGGAAATTTTCCCCGACAGTCTTTCGATGTCCTTTACCTCTTTGAGCGTATCCGCAAGCCCCATCCTCACCACGGAAGCGTTAAAGAGTTCCGCCACGCCTTCCTGTCTGTAATTGATTTTTTCTATATCCTTTAACGGAGAGAGAATCATCTGATTGAGAAGCCTCGCCCCCATGCCCGTGCGCGTCTTGTCGAGCAGCCACAGAAGAGAGCCGTACTTTTTGCCCTCCGCGTTGCTTCTGACGAGTTCGAGATTGCGGACGGCAATGCTGTCGAGCACCATGAAACGATTATGATCGACGCACCTGATCGAATTGATATTGCTCAGAGAATGTTTCTGCGTTTCTCTCAGATATTCGATCAGGGCGCCCGCCGCGGCGACGGAGTTTTCCTTGCCCGCGATTCCGTACGCCGCGAGAGAAAGCGTTTCGAACTGTTCGAGAAGGTTTTTCTCCGCGTGCTTGACGTTGAACGCCCAGGGAACGTAACAGGAAAATGGCGGCAGAAGATTGTGCCTGATTTCTTTCAGATCCTTGGACGCGATCAGCATATCCTCGTTGCAGATGACCTCCGCCACGGACAATTTCACCAGCTGATTGATCGTGTCCTCGACCGCGGAAACGCCGCAAAACTCCGTCACGGCAAATTCTCCCGTCGTGATGTCCGTCCATGCCACGGCGACCGTGTCCCCCGATTTGAAGAGGGAAGCTATATAATTATTCTTTGTTTCGTCGAGCATGGTGTCGTCGATAAGCGTACCCGCCGAAACCACCCGCACGACGTCCCGATCGACGAGTCCGCGGCTTTCCTTGGGGTCGGAGAGCTGTTCGCAGATCGCCACCTTTTCTCCGAGCGCCACCAATTTGGAAATATAGACGTCCGCCGCATGATAGGGAATCCCGCACATGGGAGCGCGTTCTTCGAGTCCGCAGTCCTTGCCCGTCAACGTCAGATCGAGGAGCTTGGAAACCTTCTCCGCATCCTCGAAAAACATCTCGTAAAAGTCGCCAAGACGATAAAAGAGAATACATCCCTTGTATTTGTCCTTCATTTCGAGATAATGCCGCATCATCTGTGAAAGAGCCATAAATTTTTCAAACCCGCCTTTTTAGATTCCGTTTTCTTCTTTTGTTTCGTTTTCCTTTTCCGCCGCGATCTCGCCGTAAAGGGAAATACCGTTTGCCCGCGTGATCTTTACCTCCACGAACTCGCCCACCACATTCCTCTCGCTCCCGAAATATCCCATGCGGCCGAACTCGTCCCGCCCGAGATACAAGCCTTTTTTTTCGTCGTAATCCTCGCAGAGTATCTCCACCGTCCTGCCGACGTATTTTTCCGATTTTTTCCGCGTCAGAGAGTTTACCAATTCCACGAGCCGCATGATCCGATCTTTCTGCACGTCCTCGGAAATCTGCCCTTCCATCGACGCCGCTTTGGTCCCCGAACGGGGAGAAAAGACGAAAGTAAACGCCGAAGCGAAATCCGCTTTTTTCACGAGTTCCTCGGTAGCCAGATAGTCCGCCTCCGTTTCTCCCGGAAAGCCGACGATGATGTCCGTCGTCACCTCCGCTTCGGGCAGCCGCATCTTTAAAAGCTCTATTTCGGATAAGTATTTGCCGCTCGTATAGCGGCGGTTCATCGCCTTCAAAACGGCGTCGGAACCCGACTGTACGGGCAGATGTACGAGGCGGCAGATCTTGCGGTGCTTTTCCATCACCTCGACGACGTCCTCTCCGAAATCCTTTGGGTGGCTCGTCATGAAACGCAGGCGAAACTTTCCCTCAATCGAAGCTACAGCGTCCAAAAGCCCGGCAAACGTCGTCTTTGTACTTCCATCCGATCCGTAGGAATCGACGTTCTGTCCCAAAAGGGTGATTTCTTTATATCCTTCCGCCACGAGCTTTTTTACTTCCGCGAGGATATTTTCGGGCTTTCTCGAACGCTCTCTCCCCCGCACGTAGGGCACGATGCAGTAGGAGCAGAAATTGTTGCAGCCGTACATGATATTTACCCAGGCATTGGGATAGCTGGTGCGCAGAGGCTCGTCGCCTTCGACGATTTCCCCTTCCTTTTCGCGTATCTCTATCACCCGTTTTTTTTCTTTCAGCTTTCGCTCGATCAGCGTTTCCAATTCTTCGAGATTGAGAGTTCCGAACATGACGTCGATGAACGGAAATTTCTTTTTGAGGATCTCTGTTTTGCCCTTTTCCTGCGTCATGCAGCCACCGACGGCGATGATGAGTTCGGGCTTTCTCTTTTTGAGTTTTTTAAGCGCGCCGATGTTTCCGAAGGCGTGGTTCTCCGCATTTTCGCGGATACAGCAGGTATTGAATACGATAATATCCGCCTCTTCCGTTTCTTTCGTTTCCCGATAGCCCATTTTGTAGAGGATGCCCGCGATCTTTTCCGATTCGTGCACATTCATCTGACAGCCGTAGGTGACGATATGGTACTTTTTTTCCATAAATTTCCTGTCGTAAAGTTTTTCTTTCATTATACTCTTTTTTATGAATTTTATCAAGTCTTTGAAAGCTTTTTGCGGCGTTTTCATCATAAAAAGTAAAAATAGGCAGATACTGTTTACGATGAAAAAGACATGGAAGATTCTGCTTATCATCGTCGGCTGTTTTTCCGTTTTGACTGCCGGCGGAAGCATTTACTATGCGGCGGTGACGAAAGACGCCGTACTCGACGAGAACAAGCTCCTTTTATCCGACGATAAAATAGAGCTTTTCGACGCGCAGGGCGAGTCGGTAAAAAACGCCGCGGCGTTTTCCTCGCGCGAAACTTTTCGGCTCGATTCCCTGGCTCCGAAAGCGAAATACGCCTTCGTGGACACCGAGGACAAGGGCTTTTACAGCCACCGCGGCTTCGACTTCAAGCGCATGGCGAAGGCCACCTTGAAAAACGCCAAGGCGCGCTCTTTTAAGGAGGGCGCCTCCACCATTTCCCAGCAGCTCATCAAA
Organism: uncultured Eubacteriales bacterium; assembly: GCA_905209085.1. Taxonomy (GTDB): domain Bacteria; phylum Bacillota; class Clostridia; order Christensenellales; family Borkfalkiaceae; genus Scatosoma. Next base: position 222,735 of record CAJLRM010000004.1, on the reverse strand, counting down.
AACACCCATCTTTCGCAGGAAAAGACCATCAAACGCAAGCTGAAAGAATTTAAACTCACCCGAGCGCTGGAAAAGAGATATTCCAAGGACGAGATACTCGAAAAATATCTCAACACCATCTATTTCGGTCACAGTTGCTTCGGACTGCGCTCGGCGGCGGATTTCTACTTCGGCAAGCAGCCCGAAGAGCTCGACCTCGCGGATTCCGCGGTCCTTGCGGGACTCATCAAATCCCCGAACAATTATTCCCCCTTTAAGCATCCCGAAAACTGTGCGCGGCGAAAAAAACTCGTTCTTTCGGCTATGCGCGCGCGGGGACATATCGACGAAACGGAGGAAGCGGAAGCGCTCAAAAAGCCCCTTCCCGACGCGCCGACCTCGCAGTCGCTCGACAGGAGTTATTTCAATCGCGTATTCGACGAATTGGAGGAACTTTCCGATCGCTACGACTTTACGCTTGGCGGCAACATCCGCATTTACACCTATCTCGATCCCCGCTTGCAGGAATATCTCGAATCTTTGGGAAATTTAAGCGAAACGGATAAAACGTACAGCGTTCTCGACAGCAAAACGCACGGCTTCAAGGCGTATTATTCGACGGTGGGAGAGATCAAGCGGCTTCCCGGCTCTCTCATCAAGCCGCTCCTGGTCTACGCGCCCGCTTTGGAAGAAAATCTTATCTCCCCCGCCACGCCGATCCTCGACGAAAGGACCAACTTCGCGGGCTACGAGCCCAAGAATTTCGACGGCTCGTACAGCGGCTATCTCAGCGTGCGCGAGTGCCTTTCCAAAAGCGTGAACGTGCCCGCGGTCAAGATACTCAATTCGATGGGCGTCGCAAAATCCGCGGAGTATATGAAAAAGATGGGACTCGCAATTTCCGAGGAAGATTATTCGCTCGCGCTGGCGCTCGGCGGCATGAAGGAAGGTTTTACGCTCAACGGACTGCTCGACGCGTACTCCACCTTTTCCTGCGGCGGGGAATATGCGGAAGGAGGCTTTATCCGCGAAGTGCTCATCGACGGCCGCCCCGCGTATCATAAAACGGAGAGAAAGACACGGGTGTTTTCCGAAGAAACCGCCTACCTCGTGAACGATATGCTGAAAACGGCGGCAAAGACGGGCACGGCAAAGAAACTGCGCTCCCTGCCCTTCCCCGTTGCGGCAAAGACGGGGACCAGCGGAACGGAGAAAGGCAACAGCGACGCTTACGCGCTTTCCTATACCACGTCCGACTGCGTCGGCGTATGGCTCGGAAACGCCGACAACGCCCTCACGGATATCACGGGCGGCGGACTGCCCGCCAATGTGTTGTTGAAGATAAACGAGTATCTCCACCGAAATTCCCTCCCCGAAGACTTCCCCCGTCCGGCGGGGATAGAGAAGGCCGAACTCGACAAAGCGGAATATTATGCCACGCATAATATCATCCTGGCAGACGAGAACGCCCCCGTGAACAGCCGCTTTTCAGAACTCTTCAAAAAGAGCGCCTTTCCCGCGGCGAGATCGGACAAATACTCCCATCCCGCCATATCGGCGCCCACGCTCAAATACGAGGACGGAAAAGTCGTTATTCGTTTGAAGGCGGGCGCGCCCGAAGAATACGAATATCTCATCGACCGCTTCGACTCTGTCACGCATAATACCGTCTATTCGGGGAAATTCACGGATACTTTTTCGGACGACAAGCTGGAAAACGGCAAGACTTACGTCTATACGATTACCCCCGTCTATAAAGGCACAAAGGGAAAAAGCATCTCCCTTCCCGCCGTGACGACAAAGAACGCGGAAGGCGATCTGCGTCCCGTCGTTCCCGATACACCGCCCGAAATCGTCGGAAAAGACTGGTGGAACTACTAAACCGCATTCAAGCGGACGGCGCCTGTCCTTTCGCGCCGCGCTTATATGCTCTCACTCAAACGAAAACGCTTTCGAAAATTTCGAAAGCGTTTTTTACATCCTTTCAAAGCTCGATCGTTTCCAAACTTTCAAAGGCTTCTTCGATTAGCCCTTCCACGTCGAGTTTGCTCTCTTCGGCGAGAATATCCTTCCTCTTGGGACGGATGGCGGGATAATCGGGAAGAAAGACGGTGCAGCAGTCTTCATAGGGAAGAATGGAGGTGTCGTAAGTGCCGATCTTGATCGAGCGTTCGATGATCTCGTTTTTGTCGAATCCGACGAGCGGCCTCAAAACGGGTAAATCTTCCACGACGGAATTGGAGGAGGTCATTCCCTCGACGGTCTGACTGGCGACCTGTCCCAGGCTTTCGCCCGTGATCAGGCACTGCGCTTTTATCCGCCGGGCGTGGCGCTCGGCGATGCGGAACATGAAGCGCCGCAAAAGAGTGATCATCAATTCCGGCGCGCATTTCTCATGGATCGCCTCCTGAATATGCGTGACGCTGACGGTATAGAGCTGCGTTCCCAAGGTGTAGGAGGAGAGGATTTTCGCAAGGTCGACGACCTTTTCTTTCGCCTGCATATTCGTATACGGATAGCTGTGAAAATGAAGGCATTGTACGCTCATGCCGCGCTTTGCCATCATGTGCCCCGCCACGGGACTGTCGATGCCGCCCGAAATGAGAAGAAGTCCTTTTCCCGCCGTTCCCACGGGCATCCCGTCCGCGCCGGCGAAAAATTCCCCGAAAACGAGCGCCGTGCCGTTTTCGCGCACGTCCACATAGACGCAGAAAGACGGATCGTGTACGTCCACCGTCAGCGTTTTGAAGTGCGCCAAGAGGCGGGCGCCGAGTTCTCTGCTGATTTCGATGGAGGTCAAAGGATAGCTTTTATCTCCGCGATGCGTTTCCACCTTAAAGCTGCCGCTCGGTCTGCACACCTCTTTCGCCGCTTCGAAAATGCTTTCCATGCCGTTGTCCGTTTCGAAGGCGACGCTCATCGAATGAATGCCGAAGACCTTTTTCAGGCGCGCGACGATATTTTCCGTTTCGCTTTCCTCGAAGTCCTCCACGAGATAGCGCCCGCTGTAACGATGCAGTTCGTGACGGAAGCCTCGCAGCGCGCGTTCCATATTCGTAGAAAATACCCGCTCGAAAAAGCCCCTGTTCTTGCCCTTTAAAAACATTTCCGCATAGCGGATGATGATCACCTTTTTCATCTTTATCTCCTCATGTCCGAAGTTCAATTCATTCTCGACTTCAATTCCCGCGCGCTCTCGTTCAGCATCTCCGCTGCCCGCGACGCTTCTTGTTCCGTCGTCTTTTCGGAAAAACTCAGTCGCAGAACGCCGTCCGCCGTCTTTTCGTCAAATCCGCAGGCAAGGATCACGCGCGAGTAACGGTTTTTGGCATTCGAGGAACACGCGGACCCCGTGCCGACGATCAAGCCTTTGTCGTCCGCCATGTGCAGGAGTATTTCGCCCCGAAGCCCCGTCGCGGACACGTTCAGAATATAAGGCGAGGACTCTGTTGACGAAAGCCTGATAAAGATATTCTTATCGAGCAAATTCCAAAGGATCTCGCGGCAGGCTTTCAACCGTTCGCAATCTTCCCGGATCGTCCTGAATTTTTCTTCCGCCGCGTACTCGAACATCTTGATGCCGAATAAATTTTCGGTGCCGCTCCGCCTGCCGCCTTCCTGACCGCCGCCGAACACGAAGGGACGAAGAGTCAGGGACCTGCGCTTTATTAGGGCGCCCGTTCCCTTTAAGCCGCCTATTTTATGCGCGCTCATCGAATATAAGTCGATCTCTTTTCCCAAACGGAAGGGAATTTTTCCGTAGGCTTGCACGCCGTCGCTGTGAAAGACGGCGCGCGGATTTTTCGCTTTCACCGCCTTTGCGATGGCGTTCACGTCGTTGATCGCGCCCGTTTCGTTGTTGACGTGAATAACGGAAACCAAGGACGTTTTCTCATCCACTAACTCCAAAAGCGCTTCCGCGTTCACGCCGCCGTCTTTATTTAGCGGAGCGAATCTCGCCTCCGCCACGCCTCGGTTTTTCAGTTCCGCGACGCACGCCGCGACGGCGGAATGCTCGCCTGACGTCGTGACGACGTTGCCGCGGCGCCCGAACGAGAAAATCGCGTGATTGTCCGATTCCGTGCCGCAGGAGGTAAAGACGAGTTCGAAATTTTCCTCGTCCGCGACGTGCGAAAGCAAAGCGGAGCGAGCCTTTTTCAGCTCGCCCTGCAAAGCGAAGCCCTCTTGATAAAGTCCCGAGGGATTAAACCATTTATCCGTCAGAAATTCCCGCGCACGCGCAAACGCCCTTTCGTCGGGCTTTGTCGTGGCGGCATTGTCCAAGTATATCATACGAACGCGAGTCCTTATTATTTGCTCTGCTGCTGTTTCTTTTCCTGACTTACGTAGTCCGATTCCAGTATGCCGCGCTTTACGAAACGGAGAATATTGACGAGAAGCTCCTCCCTGCATTCGAGAATATACAGCTTTTTGACGCCGCTTTCCCCGACTAAAATATACAGAAAGAACTTTCCTTCCGCCGGCTCCGCATTCGGCGTAAACAAGACCTGCTTGGTAGACGGATCCGAACGGAGCCTGTCGTAGCTTTCGTTTTCCACATCCCCCAGCTGCAAAATTTCCTCGGGCTGAATGCGGCAGAGAAATTTGCGCTTGTTGATGTTGAATACTTTGGCAATCCTAAGTTCGCCCGAAACGAACGTATAGTCGTAACTGATGTTCACCCGTTTTTTAAGCGAATAGAGAAAAAACCAAAGCAACCCGAAAAATACGACCTGCATTCCCGACATGAACGCCATGCCGCGGGCGGAAGCGATCGCTTTCGCTATATCCTCCGCCGAAATGTCCTCCGTGGGCTGCGCCTTGGAAAAGGAAGCGATGAGGTTGGGAAGAAGGATCATCACGAATATCAGACCCAAAATCAGCGAAATCCAGGAAAAGACGTTGATGACTTTATATTTCTTTTCCGCTTTCGCCGCGTTTTTGCTCACCGCGCTCTCTTCGTATAAAACGTCCATAAAACAATCTCCTTTAAACCAAGCGACGGCAGGTTCTCCGAAAAAGCGCGGAAAACGTGCCGTAAACGCTCGTTATTCTCTTCCCCGAAGAGGGAGTCGGGAAAGCCGTCAATCCTCGTCAAATCTCAAATTTTCCCTCGTAAACGGTCTTTACGCTGCCCATCAGTTCCACGTCGCCGTCCGAATGATAATTGACGACGAGATCTCCTCCGCGGAGCTTGACGGTGATATTCGTATCCTTTTCGCAGAAGCCGTTGAGGACCGCCGCCACCACGGCGGCCGCCGCGCCCGTTCCGCACGACCACGTTTCGCCGTTGCCCCGTTCCCAAACCCGCATTTTGATCGTCACTTTATTGACGACGCGGATAAATTCGGCGTTGATACGCTCGGGGAAATAGTCGCAGTTTTCAAAGAGAGGTCCGACCGTTTCCACGTCCACCGCGTCCACTTTCTCGCTGAATACGACGCAGTGCGGATTGCCTATGTTGACGAGGGTGATCTTATAATCCTGTCCGCCGATCTTCACAGGCTTGTTTACGATTTTATCCTCATTCCAAACGCAGGGAATCTTTTTGCCCGCAAGTTCCGCTTTGCCGAGATTGACGCTGGCGGAATTGACCTTGCCGTTGAAGGAATACACGCGGACTTCCTTGACGCCGCTCGCCGTTTCGATGCGCATATCGCGGCTCAACACGATGCCCTTTTCGTAGAGGTATTTGCCCACGCAGCGGATGGCGTTGCCGCCCGCAAGCCCTTCCGTACCGTCTTTGTTGAAAATGCGCATTTTCGCGTCCGCCACGGCGGAATTTTCAATGAGCACGATGCCGTCCCCGCCGATTCCGTAATGGATATTGACGTAGTTGATGGCGATGGATTCGGGACAGGTGATCTTTCCGTCGCGGTTGTCGAAATAGATATAATCGTTTCCGCAGGACTGCATCTTCGTAAAGGACAGCTGTAATTTTTCCTTTCTCAGGTGATTGATATCCACGAGCTCGGTGTTGTCCTCGGTGAACTTGCTGGCGATGATGTCCGCGAGCGCGTTCGCCGTATCGAGCGCCGTCAGCACGGTGATCCCGAGCAGAATGGCGTGGTGATGCAGGCGGATGAAATCGTTGATGGATTCGAGGTCGGTCTTGCCCGTGTAGACGATATAATCGATCTTCCCTTCGTCCATCAGCTTGATGACGGAATCGGTGGCGGAAAGTCTGTCCACGATCGTGACGTCGATGCCGAGGTCGGAAATGACTTTCGCCGTCCCCTTGGTGGCGTACATCGTACAGCCAAGATCCCCGAATTTTTTGGCGATGGAAACGATGTCGAATTTATCCTGATCGTTGACCGTCATATAGACGCCGACGGGACGTTGATCGGAAGGATGGCACATTTTAAAGCCCGCCGAAACGAGTCCCTTGAACATGGCTTCCTCGATCGTCTTGCCGATTCCGAGCACTTCGCCCGTCGACTTCATCTGCGGACCGAGCTGCGAATTAACGTCGTTGAGTTTTTCGAAACTGAACACGGGCACTTTGACCGCCACGTACGGCGATGCGGGATACAGTCCCGTGCCGTAGCCGAGTTTTTTGAGCTTCGCGCCCACGATGATTTTCGTGGCAAGTTCCACCATCGGCACGCCCGTCACCTTGGAAATATACGGAACGGTGCGCGACGCGCGGGGGTTGACTTCGATGACGTAAAGCTGTCCGCGGTAAATCAGATACTGAATATTGATGAGTCCTTTGGTTCTAAGTTCGAGTGTGAGCTGCGTGGACACCTCGATGATGCGCTCCAACATGGTGTCTTCGAGATTATAGGGCGGATAGACGGCGATAGAGTCGCCCGAATGGATGCCCGTGCGCTCGATATGCTGCATGATGCCGGGGATGAGGACGTCCGTTCCGTCGGAAATGGCGTCCACTTCGAGTTCGGTGCCCATGAGATATTTATCGCACAAAACGGGGTTTTCTATTCCCTGCGCCAAAATGACGTCCATGTAGCGGCAGACGTCCTCTTCCGTAAACGCGATCGTCATGTTCTGTCCGCCGATGACGTAAGAGGGGCGAAGGAGCACGGGATATTCCAGCTTTTCCGCGGCTTTGAGCGCCTCCTCCTTAGTCATGACGGTGATCGCCTTGGGACGGGGGATGGAATACTTTTCGAGGAGCGCCTCGAAACGCTCCCGATCCTCCGCCATATCCACGCTGTCCGCGGACGTGCCGAGAATGCGGATTCCGTGTTTTGCGAAATACGCGCAGAGATTGATCGCCGTCTGCCCGCCGAAGGTGATGATGACGCCGTAGGGCTTTTCCACGTCGATGACGTTCTGCACGTCTTCCGCGGTCAAGGATTCGAAATACAGCCTGTCCGCCGTGTCGAAGTCGGTGGAAACCGTTTCGGGATTGTTGTTGATGATGACGACCTCGTAACCGAGTTCTTTGAGCGTCCATACGCAATGGACGGAGGAATAGTCGAACTCAATGCCCTGACCGATACGAATGGGTCCCGAGCCGATGACGATGATGCGTTTCTTCTCGCTCTTTGCGACGAACGGTTTTGCTTCGTCGTGATCCGATTCGTCGTAGGCAGAATAGAAATACGGCGTCCTGGCAGCGAACTCCGCGGCGCAGGTGTCCACCATCTTGAACACGGCTTTTTTATGGAAGGGAAGTTTCTGACCGCTGAATTTTTCGATGTCCTTATCGAGATAGCCGAGCCGCTTTCCTTCCTCGTATATCTCGCGGGAAAGCACGCCCGTCGCCACTTTCCTGACGGGATACGTTTCCTCGCCTTCGTAATCGAACAGCAGCCGCTCCGTTTCGTCGATCTCTCCGCCTTCCTCTTTCGTCGCCTCGATATCCTTGTAACACTCTTTAATCATCGTCAGTTTGCGTTCGTAAGCGACGAGATTTTTGAGTTTGTTGAGGAACCAGCGGTCGATCTTGGTGATGGAGAAAATTTCGTCGACGGTGACGCCGCGCTGCAAAGCCTGATAGACGACGAAGAGCCGTTCGTCCGTCATTTCGGGAAGCCTTGCGAGTAGTTCCTCCCGCGAAAGCCCGATCAGCTTTTTATGGTTGAGGGTGGTGAGCGAAATCTCCGCGCCGCGCACCGCTTTCATGATCGCAGACTCGAAGGAAGTGCCGATCGCCATGACCTCCCCTGTCGCCTTCATTCTCGTCCCTAACTCCCGTTTGGCGTAGAGGAACTTATCGAAAGGCCACTTGGGGAGCTTGACGACCACGTAATCGAGCGCGGGCTCGAAACAGGCGTACGTTTTGCCCGTGACGTCGTTCCGGATTTCGTCGAGCGTATAGCCGAGGGCGATCTTCGTCGCCACTTTGGCGATGGGATACCCCGTAGCTTTGGAGGCAAGAGCCGAGGAACGGCTCACTCTCGGATTGACTTCGATGACCGAATATTCGAAGGAATCGGGATTGAGCGCGTACTGTACGTTGCATCCGCCCTCGATGCCGAGTTCGGCGATGATCGCAAGGGAGGCGCTTCTGAGCATCTGATACTCTTTGTCCGCGAGCGTCACCGCGGGCGCGATGACGATGGAATCGCCCGTATGAATGCCCACGGGATCGAAATTTTCCATGGAACAGACGGTGAGCACATTGCCCGCTCCGTCGCGCAGGACTTCAAATTCGATCTCCTTCCATCCGCCGATGTATTTTTCGATCAATACCTGCGTAATGGGCGAAAGCATGAGTCCGTTATGGGAAATGAGGCGAAGTTCCTCTTCGTTATACGCCACGCCGCCGCCGGCGCCGCCCAAGGTGTACGCGGGGCGCACGATGACGGGATATCCGAGCTTTTTCGCAATCTCCGCGCATTCCTCCACCGTATAGGCGATATCGGAAGGAACGCAGGGCTGATGGATTTTTTCCATCGTTTCCTTGAACAGCTCCCTGTCCTCCGAACGGTCGATCGCGTCGAGCTTTGTGCCGATGAGTTTGACGCCGTGCTTTTCGAGAAAGCCCGATTTGGCGAGTTTGCAACCCATCGTAAGTCCCGTCTGACCGCCGAGAGAGGCGAGCAAGCTGTCGGGCTTTTCTTTGAGTATAATTCTCTTTAAACTCTCTTCCGTGAGCGGTTCGAGATAGATCTCGTCCGCGAGCGCCCTGTCCGTCATGATGGTGGCGGGATTGGAATTGCAGAGGACGACGTTGATGCCTTCGCTCTTTAAGACGCGGCACGCCTGCGCGCCCGCATAGTCGAATTCCGCCGCTTGTCCGATAACGATGGGTCCCGAACCGATCACCAATACTTTTTTAATATCGCTTCTCTTAGGCATGACTCTTCTCCTTTTCCATATTCGCCAGGAATTTATCGAACAGCGGATTCGCGTCGTGAGGACCGCCGCACGCTTCGGGATGGAATTGCACCGTGAAGGCGTTTATATCGTCGTAATCCACGCCCTCGCAGGTGTTATCATTGGCGTTGACGAAACTGATCTTTCCGCTTTTCACCGTCGGAGAAAGCACTTCGTAGCCGTGGTTTTGGCTGGAAATATACACTCTGCCCGAGCCCAAATGCTTTACGGGCTGATTGCTGCCCCTGTGCCCGTATTTCATCTTTCCGGTCTTTCCGCCCATCGCAAGGGCAAAGAGCTGATGTCCGAGGCAGATGCCGAAAATCGGTTTTTTGCCCGCTAGTTTTCTAAGTTCCGCGATGATCCGCGTATTCTCTTCGGGATCGCCGGGACCGTTCGTGAGCATGACGCCGTCGGGACGGAGGGCGAGAATCTGCTCCGCGGTATAAAAGGAGGGAACGCGGAGCACGCGGCAGCCGCGCTTCATCAGTTCGCGGATGATATTTTCTTTGCAGCCGAAGTCCCACACCGCCACGGTATAGCGGGAGGAATCCTTATCCCCGTGTTCCGTCACCTCTTGGCAGGTGACCGACTGTACGGCGTCTTTCACGCGGTAATTTTTCAACGCCTCGCGCTTAGCGGCGTCCTTCTCCGTCAGGGGAGCGGAAGAAATATACGCGTTCATGACGCCCGTTTCGCGCACGATCTTCGTGAGTTCACGCGTGTCTATGCCGTAAATGCCGATGATTCCCGCTTTGGCGAGATATTCGTCCAGCGTTTCCTCCATACGGAAATTGGAGGGCTTTTCGCATACCTCCCGAACGACGTAGGCGGAAACCCAGGGCTTCGCGCTTTCGAAGTCCTTGGAAATCATGCCGTAGTTTCCGATGAGCGGAAAGGTCTGCGTGACGATCTGTCCGTAATAGCTCGGATCGGTAAGCGTTTCGATGTAGCCCGTCATACCCGTCGTGAAAACGAGTTCCCCGACCGTTTCGCCGTCCGCACCGAAACGGAAGCCTTGAAACACTTTTCCGTTTTGCAGCGTCAAATAAACTTTGGTTTTCTTCATATGCTTCCTTCTCTGTTAAGATTTTTGATTTTCAATCGTTGTCCTTTTTACCCGCAGATTCAAAGAGACTTTAAATTCCGCGAAACATTCTTTACAGACCCAATGCGCCGTATACGCCTTGTTTCCGACTCTCACCGCTTTGGGAACGGCCGTGCTTCCGTCTGCGTTTTTGCGTATGTCGTGTAATTCGGGACTGTATTCCTCCTCCGTAACGGCGACATAGCCTTCCGTTTGCGTGTCGTCGCCGAGCTTTTCGGAATAAAATTTCACCCAACAGAACGCGCAGTGATCGTGGTCGTCATTCGGTCCCGTCGGTTTATAAGCCGTGTACTCAAAAACGAGATTTCTGAGATAATCGCCGTTTTGATACCGCCAATCCGCTTCGGGATTTTTCCCCTCTTTCATTCTCTGTCCTCTGCGTCTGCGTTTAGTCGCGCAGGAGCTTGCACATGACCGCCTTCTGAGCGTGCAGTCTGTTTTCCGCCTCGTCGAATACTTCGTCCGCGTGCGCCTCCAATACGTCCTCAGTGATTTCCTCGCCGCGGTGCGCGGGCAGGCAATGGAGCACCATCGCGTCCTTTTTGGCGCATTCCATGACTTCCGCGTTTATCTGATAGTTCCGGAACGCCTTTTCGCGGAGCGCTTTCTCTTCTTCCTGTCCCATGGACGCCCAAACGTCCGTATACAGCACGTCCGCGTCTTTCGCGGCCTTTTTGACGTCCGTCGTCACTTCGAAATCGTCGCCGTATTCCTTCGCCCATTCCGTGAGCTGCGCGTCGGGCGTATATCCCTCGGGGCAGGCGATGGAAAATTTCATGCCCGTCTTTAAAGCGCCGACCATGAGGGAGTTCGCCATGTTGTTGCCGTCGCCTATGAAACACATTTTAAGACCTTTGAAGCTCCCTTTGTATTCGCGTATCGTCATGAGATCCGCCAAAACCTGGCAGGGATGGCAATAATCCGTCAGCGCGTTGATGACGGGAATGGAGCCGTATTTTGCGAAATCCTCCACTTCGCTCTGCTCGAAAGTTCGGATCATGAGTCCGTCGAGATAGCGGGACAGCACGCGCGCGGTGTCCCTGACGGGTTCGCCGCGTCCAAGTTGCAGATCCCTGTCCGAAAGGAAAAGCGCATAGCCGCCGAGCTCGTACATCCCCACCTCGAAAGAAACGCGGGTGCGCGTGGAAGATTTCTGGAAGATCATTCCCAGCTTTTTGCCTTTCAGATAATCCTTAGGGATATTGTTCTTTCTCTCGTATTTGAGCTGGTCCGCCAAATTGAGTATGCCTAAGATTTCCTCTCTCGACAAATCGCCGAGCTTCAATAAATGTTTCATTCCGCCAAAACCTCGTTCAATATTTTCAGTCCTTCGTTCATTTCCGTCTTCGTGATATTCAAAGGGGGCAACAGGCGCAGCCTGTCATGCGCCGTCAAAATCAAAAGCCCTTTCGACATACACGCCTCCGCCAAAGCGCGCACCGATTTTTCCGAACGCACTTTCACGCCCAGCATCAACCCCGCGCCCGTCACAGCTTCGACTCCTTTCATCTTGGAGATAAAGGTCTTTAAGTAGTCGCCTTTCGCGCGCACTTCGAGGAAAAGCTCCTTCGTGAGCCGTTCGACGATGCTCACAGCTCCCGCGCAGGCGACGGGATTGCCGCCGAACGTCGAGCCGTGATCCCCGTAGGAAAACGCGTCTTTCGTCTTTTCGAACAGCATACAGGCGCCGATGGGAAGCCCTCCGCCAAGTCCCTTAGCCGTCGTTACTATGTCGGGCGTAATACCGTACGCCTGATAAGAATACATCTCCCCCGTTCTGCCGTTGCCCGTCTGCACTTCGTCTGCGATAAAGAGAACGTCGTTCGCCTTGCAGTATTCAATAGTTTGTCTGACAAAGTTCTCGTCCAAAACGTGCACGCCGCTCTCGCCTTGGATGAGTTCCATCATCACCGCGCAGGTCTTTGGCGTTATTTTCGCCTTTACGTCGGCAAACGTCGGCTTTGCGTAGACAAAGCCCTGGGGAAAGGGACCGAAATATCTATGAAACGCCTCCTGTCCCGTCGCGGCGAGCGTCGCCAGCGTCCTGCCGTGGAATCCGTTTTCAAGGGTGACGATCTCGTATTTTTTTCCCTCTCCGTACTTGTCGGAGGCGTACTTTCTCGCCGCCTTGATCGCGCATTCGTTAGCCTCCGCACCCGAATTGCCGAAAAACACTTTTTTGGCGCCCGACTTCTCGCAGAGAAGCTCGGCAAGGCGGGTCTGCGGCTGCGTATAATACAGATTGCAGGCGTGCTGGACCTTATTGATCTGCTCCGTCACAGCGTGTTTCCACGCTTCGTCGTTCATGCCGAAAATGTTGACGCCGATGCCGCTGGTAAAATCGATATACGTTTTACCCGCCGTGTCCGTGAGCGTCGCGCCCTCGCCGCTTTCGATCGCGACGGAAAAACGACGATAGGTAGGCGCGAGATATGCCTTATCTTTCGATTCAATTTCCTGGAAATTCATTTTTATCGACCTTTTATATACTCTTTTTCAAAAAATAAGACTGATTTTAAGAAAATCAGTCGCCGTTTACAAACATTGTTCCCATGCCTTCGTCGGAAAGAAGCTCCATTAAAATGGAATGATTAACCCTGCCGTCGGTGATAAATACTTTTTTGACACCGCGGCGGATCGCTTCCTTGCAGCATTCTATTTTCGGAATCATCCCGCCCGAGATAATCCCTTGCTTGACGAGAGATGGAATATCGGATACGTACACTTTCTTTATCAAAGACTCCTCGTTGTTTTTATCTTCCAAAAGTCCCCGGATATCCGTCATCAGGATCATGCTCTCCGCTTGCAGCGCCCCCGCGATCACGGATGCCGCCGTATCGGCGTTGATATTATAGATATTGCCCTGATGATCGTAACCGACCGTGGAAATGACGGGAATATATCCCGTACTCAGACAATCCTCGATAATGCGGATATTGACTTCGTTGATTTTGCCGACAAACCCGAGTTCTTCGCTCTCCTTTTCGCAGCCGAGCATATGGCCGTCGATTCCGCAAAGCCCCACGGCTTTCCCGCCGCAGGATTCCAATTGATTGACGAGCGATTTATTGATCTTGCCCGCCAATACCATACGGACGACTTCCGCCGTTTCCGCGTCGGTATAGCGAAGTCCGTTTACGAATTTGCTTTCTATGCCGAGTTTTTTCAGCATTTCGGAAATTTCGGGCCCGCCGCCGTGGACGAGCACCACTTTGATGCCCACGAGCTGCAAAAGCACGAGATCGCGCATGACGGAAGTCTTTAACTCCTCGTCGATCATGGCGTTGCCGCCGTATTTGATGACGAGAATTTTATCATTATATTTCTTGATATAAGGCATCGCTTCCGCCAGAAACTCAGCCTGTTCCCGTTTGGAGATCATCTTGTCACCCGTTTATTTTTTCTATTATAGCACACCCGAACCTATTTGTCAACCTTTCGCAGGAAATTTCGAGTCTGAAAAAGCGAAAATCGACTGCTTTTAGCTTCTGTAATCCCCGTTGATATGAACGTATTCGTAAGTCAAATCGCACCCCCATGCCGTCGCGCCGTAATTGCCGTCGTGCAAGTTTACCTGAATGCCGATTTCCTTTTCGCTGAGGACCTTCTTTGCCGCGTCTTCGGAAAAGTCGATGCCCATTCCCTCTTCGCAGACTTCTATCTCGCCCGCCGCAGAAGTAAAAGATACGCCGATCTTCTTTACGTTTACCGCCGCGCCCGAATAGCCTATCGCGCAAAGCACCCGTCCCCAATTGGCGTCCGCGCCGAAAATCGCCGCTTTCAGCAGATTGGAACAAACGACCGACTTGGCGACCGTGCGCGCGATCTGCTTGGATTTAGCGCCCGTAACGTTGCATTCGATGAGCTTGGTCGCGCCCTCCCCGTCCGCCGCGATCTTCTTACAGAGCGCCGTCGTGACGGCGTGCAGCGCGCGGCAGAATTTTTTATAATCGGTGTCGGCGCGGTCGATCACGGCGTTGCCCGCAAGCCCGCTCGCCATAACGCAAAGGGTATCGTTCGTAGAGGTGTCCCTGTCCACGCTGACCATATTCAGAGAGTCCTTGACATCCGCGGACAGCGCTTTTTGCAGCATTTCGGGCGAAATGCTCACATCCGTCGTGATGAACATCAGCATCGTCGCCATGTTCGGACAAAGCATTCCCACCCCCTTGCATATGGCGCCGATACGGCATTTGATCTCGCCGAGCTGAAACTCGTAGGCAAGTTCCTTGGGAACGGTGTCCGTGGTCATGATCGCTTCCGCTGCCGCAAGACTGCCCCCGGGCGTACTTTCAAGTCCTTCGACAAGCTCTTTCATACCGCCTGCAATCGGTTCCAGCGACAATTTTTGTCCGATGACGCCCGTCGAGGCGATCACCACGTCGCTCGCGGGGATCCCGCAATGCTTTTCCACCAGCGCGCACATACCGTCGGCGATCTCGATGCCGTCCGCGTTGCAGGTGTTCGCGTTGCCGCTGTTGACGATGACCGCCCGCGCATAGCCGTCTTCCACGTGCTTCTGCGTGACGATGATGGGCGCGCCTTTCACGAGATTGGTCGTATAGACGCAAGCCGTCGCGGCTCTCTTTTTACAGAGAATGAGCGCCAGATCTTTTTTGGATTTATTTTTGCGTATTCCGCAGTGAATTCCGTTCGCTTGGAAACCGAGGGGCGCGCAAACGCCTCCCTCTATCGGCTTCATCTCTTTATTTACTCCGTTCTTCCTCATTTTATCTATCTTTCTTCCTTGAACGTTTTATTCTTTATTTCCGACCCTTTCGGCAGGTTATTCCAAACCCGTTTCCTCGTCGAAGCCGAGCGCGATATTCATATTTTGAACGGCCGCGCCCGACGCGCCTTTGCCGAGATTGTCGAAACGGGAGCAAAGCAGCAGCTGTTCCGCGTTGCCGCCGATAAAAATTTCCATGCGGTTGCTTCCCGCGAGATGGTTGGCGCCCAAAAAAGAATGCGGCGCATCGTCCACGGAAATAAATTTTGCGCCGGCATAAAAGCCGCGATAAAAATCCGAGAGCTTTTGAGGCGTCAATTTAACTTTCATCAACTCCGCATACAAAGGCACCGTCACACACATTCCGCAGTAATAATCCGCCACGATGGGATTGAAAACAGGCGCATGGGAAAGAGCGCAGACTTTCGTCATTTCGGGCAGGTGCTTATGGGAAAGAGTCAATCCGTATTGGCGCGGGCTGTCGAGTTCCTTATCCCGTTCCGGCGCTTCGTAAGCAGCGATCATCTTTTTGCCCCCGCCGCTGTATCCCGTCACCGAATGCGCGACGAACGGATAATCGGGCGACACGAGCCCTTCTTTCACCAAAGGATACACCAAGGAGATGAAGCCGCTGGCGTGGCAGCCCGGATTGGCGATGCGTTTTTCTTTCGCCACGGCCGAACGAAAGTCACAGGACAGTTCGGGAAAGCCGTATGCCCAGCCTTCCGCCGTCCTGTGCGCCGTCGAAGCGTCGATGATTTTCGTGTTCGGGTTTTGACAAAGAGATACCGCCTCTTTTGCCGCCGCGTCGGGAAGGCACAAAAAGACGATATCCGCTCGATCGATGCGCTCTTTGCGCGCCTCGGTATCCTTTCGAAGTTCCTCGGGAATAGAGAGCAGACGAATATCTTTGCGCGACATAAGTCTATCGTATATCTGCAAGCCCGTCGTCCCTTCTCTTCCGTCTATAAATACGTTATACATAGTTTTTAGTCCGCGGAAAACCGCGCTCAGGCGGCTTATTTCAGTTTTTTTGCGTCGAGGAGCGCTTTTACCTTCAAGGGAAGCCCGAAGAGATTGATAAAGCCTTCCGCATCGTTCTGGTGATAAGCGCCGCCGTCGTCGTCGAAAGTGGCAATCGCTTCGCTATACAGAGAATAGGGAGAAGAGATGCCCGCGTTCATGACGTTGCCTTTATAAATTTTCAGCTTGACGTCGCCCGTCACCGTCTTCTGCGTTTCGTTGACGAATGCGGTCAAAGCCTCTCTCAGCGGCGTAAACCACTGTCCGTCATAGACCATTTCCCCGAATTTGACGGCAATGAGCTGCTTATAGTGCATCGTCGCCTTATCCAGACAAACGGACTCCAAAAGCTCGTGCGCGGTATAAAGAATGGTGCCGCCGGGCGTTTCATACACGCCGCGGGACTTCATGCCCACCAGACGATTTTCCACCATGTCGCAAAGCCCCACGCCGTTGGCGCCGCCCACTTCGTTGAGCTTCTCCACGAGCGCCACGCTGTCCATCTCCTTGCCGTCGATTGCGGTCGGAATGCCTTTTTCGAAGTGAATGGTAAGATAGGTGGATTTATCGGGCGCCGCCCAAGGCGATACGCCGAGTTCGCAGATCTTATCGTAATCGGGTTCGTTCGCGGGATCTTCGAGGTCCAGCCCCTCATGGGAAAGATGCCAAAGATTTTTATCCTTGGAATAATTGGTTTCGCGGGTGATCTTTAAGGGGATATGATGCGCTTCCGCATACTCTATCTCCTCTTCGCGGCTCTTGATATCCCAAATGCGCCAAGGCGCGATGATCTTCATTTCGGGGGCGAACGCCTTGATGGTCAGTTCGAAACGGACCTGATCGTTGCCTTTGCCCGTACAGCCGTGACAGATAGCGTCCGCGCCTTCTTTTTTGGCGATCTCGACGAGCCTCTTGGCAATGACGGGACGCGCGAAAGAAGTGCCCAGCAGATATTTATCCTCGTATTTTGCGCCCGCCTGCACCGTCGGATAGATATAATCCTCGATAAATTCCTTTTTGAGGTCCTCGATATAGAGCTTGGATGCGCCCGTTTTGAGGGCCTTTTCTTCCAATCCTTCGAGTTCCGATTCCTGCCCTACGTCTGCGGAAACCGCGATGATTTCCGGATCCCCGTAATTTTCTTTCAGCCAGGGAATGATGATGGACGTATCAAGGCCGCCCGAGTATGCGAGTACGATTTTCTTGATGTTCTCTTGCTTTGCCATAATTTTTATCTCCGAATAAATTTTTATCAGTAAAACTTGATTTTTATCGACCTTCGGCACCGGAAAAACGACGTCATTCCCCGGCGCATTCTCCGTTTTCCCGCGCCCTTTATTTATTTTATAAGAATCGCGGGACACACAGTGGCGCCCGGCAGTTCGGAAAAAAGCGCCTGTAAGCTTCGACGACTGCGCCTGCTTTGGTTTATCGCGATTTATTATACTACCCCTACTATATTTCGTCAAGCAAATTTTGCCCGTTTTTTAAAACTTTATGAATTTTTTTTGCAAACATTTTCAAATTTTATGCGTTTCTAAACGCTTATACGGAATAAATGAATATTTTTACTTATAAAACAAGTTTCCGAAGGCATCAAACGGCGGCGTTCGTCATCGTGCAAAAGAAATTTCCGACTGAACGACGATTTCATTTTGTTCATTGAAGCCCTGAACCAAAAAGGCGGCTTCTTCCGTCTGTTTGCGAAAGAAACGAAGGGCATCTCCCTCGCGGCATTGTTTCACGTACCCGAGCGCAAAGCCTTTCAGTTGTTTTTTTGCCAGTTCTTCGACGGAAAAACAGTTGAAGCAATAATCGGCGTAGCGAGTGTTATTGACGTGCATATTATGGTCGTATTCCGAGTTCGCCACGATCAGGGAAAACCGCAGTTCCCCCTCTTCGGGAGTAAACGGAGGAAGTTTCCAGCGATTGACGTCGAGCGCGCGCGAAGGGTTATAAGCGGAATAGTCCTGATTATCCAAAACCTTGGACTGCAAAAGTCTGCCGCTTTTCATATCGACCATGCACCAGCGGGAAGTGGCGTTCATGAGAATATCGCCCGACTCGGATAAAATTTGATACTCCCTGCCGAATACCACGTACGAAGGAGGCGTCGGCCACGTTTTTACGGTGATATGCGCGCCGAGCGGAACGGGAGAAAGAAACTCGCAGCGGATATTGGTCAGCATAAAAGCGTACCCTCTCGGCTTTAAGTAGGAATAGCCGAAGCCAAGTTCGTCGGCGCTGGAACAGGCGACTTCCTCTAAATACGCCAAGACGGCGGAAGGCTTCAATTCGTCTTTGAAATCCGTATCGCAATATTTTACATCGAATGTTTTTATATGTTCGTAAAGTTTCATAAAAATATTATACAACGGCAAGAAAAAAATGTCAATGATTCGGGCGGGCTCTTTTTAAGACAAAACACGAGAAAAAACGCCGGTTTTTTCTGCAAAAATTCGACAAAAAGGTAAGTTTTTGCCGAATATCTATTGACTTATACGGGTGTTTGTTGTATAATACTTTATGTAAGATATTCAAAGTAGTCTTTCAGACAAACTATATACTCTGCCACACCAACTACGCAAGAGGAGGCATCCGATGATACAACAGGAAAAAGCATCCGCCGCAGACGAAATACCCGAAGATGAATTTTCGCTGACGGGCGGCGCCGAGGAACAGGGAATCACCATCAGTTCCGATCTTATCCGAGGGCATATCAACACCATCATTTTGAGAAGTCTTTACGACGGGGACAAATACGGATACGACATCATCAATGAAATAGAAAAAAAGAGCGGAGGGCTGTATACGTTGAAACAGCCTACCCTTTACAGCGCCTTAAAACGTCTGGAAACGCTGCATTACGTAGAATCGTATTACGGCGATTTTTCTAACGGCGGCAGAAGAAAATACTTTCGTCTGACAAATTCGGGCAAGGAAATCACCGAGAGAAATCTCTCCGAATGGGAATATTCGAGGACTATCATCGACAGCCTGATTTCCGACGGCAACGCGCACTACGACTTTTCCTTTATCACCGAAAAGCAGAAAGAGCTTCTCGATATTAAAAAGACGCTTTCGGCGCGGGAAGCGGCGCTCGAAGACGAACGCAGCGCGCTCAACAATCTCAAAAACGAATTGCAGCGCGAACGCTCCCTTCTGTCTGTGCAGAGCTCCTCTTTGAGCACACAAAAATCCGACTTCAACGAGCTGAAAGACAAGATCCGCACTCAAAAAGAAGAATTGGAAGAAAAGGAACGCATCCTGAGCGAAAAGCAGAACGAGATCGACGCCAAGGAAATGCAGCTGAACGAAAAACAGCGGGAAATCCTCGAAGCAAAGGAAGAACTCGAAAGGCAGCGCGAGGAAATAGACGCTTTAAAAAACAGAATCGAATCCCAGAAAATAGAGCTGGACGACAAGATCACCGAGCTGGACGAGGTAAAAGCGGAAACCTCCTCGCAGGCGGAAGAATTGCAGGAGAAACAAAACGAACTCTTTTCCATGCAGGAGGAGCTTTCCCGGAAGCAGGAAGATCTGACGGAGCTGCAAGCGGAGCTGGAAGACAAGCGCAGCGAACTCGAAGAGGCGCAAAGATCTCTCGCCGAACGCGAGAACGCCGTTTCCTCCGCGCAGAGTTTTTCGGCGGATAAAGAAAACGAACTGTCACGGCGGGAAACCGCCCTGCGGGAAGCCGAGGAGCAATACGCCGAAAAACAGCGCGCTTTGGAAGAAGCGGAAGCCGAAATAGAAGCCCGCAAGGAAGAGATCGCGCTTCAAAAAGCGGAAATCGAAGAAAAAACACAGGCTTTGGACAAGCTTCGTTCAGAACTCGACGAAAAGACTTCGGAAAATTACAACCTCCTCTCCCTCATTCAATCGGAACGGGCAAAGCTGGAAGAAGAGAAAGCGCTGTTGCAGCAAAGACAGTTCGAATTGGAAAGCAAGCAGGAGGAAAGCGAAGAACTTATCGAAGTCCGCGCCGAGCTGGAAGAAAAGAAAGCGGATATTGCGGCGCTGAGGAACGCTCTCAGCTCCCACGAGCAAGCGATGTCCCTGTTAAAAAGCGACCTCGAAAACAAAACAGCCGAATATTATAATCGTTCCGTAGAAATCCGCGCGCAGCAGGCGCAGCTGGACGAACAAAAAGAAAAACTGGAAAGCGCGAAAAAGGAAATCGAAGAAAAATCGAACGAATTGGACGCGCTGAAAACCCGGATGGAAGAAAAGGAATCGGAACTTTCCGCCCGCGAACAAGCGATAGGCGAATTGACAGATTCCATGAAATCCTCCGAAGCGAACGTTTCCTCTACGCTCTTTGAGCTGGAAACGAGGGAAGCGGCGATCAAAGAACGGGAAACCGCCCTTGCAGCGGAACGCGAAGAATACGAGCAAGAAAAACTCGCCTTCGAAGCAGAACGGGATTCCTTCCTTGCGGAAAAAGAAAGCGTCGAAGCGCAGCGCATCCGGCTTACGGACGAACAGAACGCGCTTGCGGAAAAAGAAACCGAACTGCAATCCGGATTAGAAACTTTAAACACGGAAAAATCCGCTCTCGAAAACGCGCAAAAAGAGGCGGCGGAAAAGCAGGCGGAACTCGATAAAAGAAATTACGAGCTCACCGAAAAGGAATATGCCTTGCAGGAGCGCGAGCGGCTGATCGAAACGCAAAAGACGCAGACGGATACTTCCGCGGTCGATATTCAGCGCCAGCGGGAAGAAATTGCGGCGCGGCACAGCGAACTGATACGCAGCGGCGAGCAGCTGCAAAACGATATTGCGGCGTTCCGCCAGCAGCAGAAAGATTTGTCTTCAAGGCAGGCCATTTATAATCAGCAGCAGCTCGATTTCATGACCCAAAAGAACACTCTTGCCGCTCAGCAGTTCGATTTTGCGGACAGACTGAGTTCCTATAACGCGCAGGTCAAACAGTTCAACGAAGGTCTGATGCGCTTCAACGAGGAGAAAAATTCTTTCCAAATCGAAAAACAGGATCTGGAAACAAAAAAATCGGAATTGGAAAAGCAACAGGCGGAACTCGACGAACTCAAATCAGAGCTGGAAAAGCAGAGAACGGAATTTGAAAAAGCGCAGATAGAAAACGAAAAGAAAAAGTTGGAAACGACGGCGGAATTTCAAAGCAAAACCGCCGAAATCGACAAACAGCTCGCGGCGCTCAAAGAAAAAGAGCTCGAACTAGAAAGCCGCGAGAACGCCTTGAACGCGGCAAGGCGGGAGTTCAATTCCCGACGCTATGAAGCGGAATACGCGGCTTCACAGGCGCCCTATCCTCCCTATCCCGCCGCTTATCCCCCTTCGGGCTATGAAAACAACGGATATTTGGAACAGCCGCAGCCTGCCCTTTCGGCGCCCCGATCCGCGCCCGCCGAAAAACAGAGCGCAAAGATCGATTTCGGGGAGCTGCGGGAACGGGCGCAGACAGACGGCATCCGCATTAAAACGGCGGGCAGTATCGGCGAAAAAAAGAAAGGGGCGTCCGAAGCGCCCGCGGCCGTATTTAACAAGGGCTTGACCTTGTTCAAAGCCGCCCTCATTACTTTCTGCATTCTTCTCGCGGAAAGCCTCGTTATCTTTTTCGTAAAAGACAAGATCGGCGTAAGCGGACTTTACCCCGCCGTCGGGTGCGGCATCGGGCTGGCGGGCTTTCTGCTCTGCACGATCCTCTACGCCTGCGGCTACCGGCCTCAGGCGCGCAGAAGCAAGCACCCCGCTTATATCCTGAACGCGTCCATCCTCTTCGTGATCGGCGTCATCGTCGTCAGCATGATCGCCGTCTATCTCAAAGTGGATCTCAAACAACCGAGCGAGCTGCTCAAATATGTGATTCTGCCTGTCGTTTACCTTCTCGACCTCGTCTTTTTCTCCGTGTTCTATTATCTCTTCTCTCTCGCGGGAAAATCCGCGGCGACTCAGAATCAGTCCTGAAAAAAATATATACGTTAAAACGCCCCGCAGAAATTCTCCGCGGGGCGCTTCCGTTTTTTTCGGCGGCGCAAAAGCTTCTAAATCGCTTTTCTCATTTCAAAATTAATAAATTACGTACTCGAAAGGGGCGGATCGGCGGTTTTGGATTTCTTTTTGGAAGTTTCCTTGGAGGCGCAGTGCTTATCGGCAAAGCATACGAGCCAGCCCTCTTTGGAACGGGGCATCCATGCCAGCGTCAGCGGAAACATATGCGTGCGGATGATATAGTACACTTTATCGCTGACCCCGAACGTTTCCCGCGCATTCTTCGCCGCAAGCGCCGTATGACAGAAGCCGTGCAGCCGCCCGCGCCGTTTATTGATATGCCAGTCATAGAGATAAAAATCATGCAGAAAAGCCCCGATCACCAAGCTTTCCTCGTCCACCTTCCATTCCCACTTTTTTGCTAAATACAGACTATAACAGGCGACGTTAAGACAGTGTTCGTAAGTACTGACATCGCCGTGCTGAATATACGTCTTCATTTTTTGCACAGACTCGTTTTCTAAATACGGACGCAGATAGCGAAGGACGAGGTCTTCATACTGCATAGCTTTACCTTTTAATGTCATCCGCGTCCTCCTCTTTTCACATTTTACGTATATATCTATATTATATACGTTTTTTTCGAAAAAGTAAAGCTCGGTTAAGTATTTTTTCCTCTTTTCACCGTCTTTTTGCTTTTCTGCGTTCAAACAAAAAAAGGCTTTGTCTTCCCGGAGGAAAAAAGCCTTTTTTCAGTCTTTTCTATGTTCAGCGAAGTTCTAAAAAAGCGTCGCGGTGTTCCACGGAAGTGGAAAAGACAATCTGCGTCTTGGTCTTCCCGAAATGCTGCAATTCGCCGATAAAATGATCCAATTCGGTCGTAGTTCTGAAAAGAACTTCTATCAGCATCGCATAGTCGCCCGTGACGCAGTTGCATTCGACCACATTGGGACAGCTGCGGATGTAGGGGTAAAATTCCTTTTTTTGGACGGGTTCCACTTCCAGATTGATGAACGCCTTGATATTAAAACCGAATGCCTGCGGATTGATGTGCGTATAGTAGCCCTCGATATAGCCGTCTTTTTCCAGCTTTTCGATACGAGCGGAAATCGCCGTGGGCGAAAGAAAGGTTTTTTCCGCGATATGTTTGATGGAGATACGGGCGTTGCCCTGCAAGAGGGAAAGTATCTGCAAGTCGGTGTCGTCTACCACCGAGGAGGTATGAGTTTCGGTTTTTCGCATCATGTATATACCTGCCTTTATCTTTCTCCGGAAAAGAACGGGGAAATTTGCCCTTTTCCCCTCTTCGAAGCCGCCCTGTTTCCGTCAAATTCCGGATTTCAGCCTTACGGGAAAATCCCTTTGATCTCCTGCGCGTGAACCAGGCGCCGGAGCGCGGTGACATATGCCGCCATTCTCAGATTGCACCCGCATTCCTCTTTCGTGGCCCATACCTCGTCGAACGCTTTGCGCATGATCTCTTCCAGCATGGTGTTGACGTGTTCCAGTTCCCAAGTGAGTTCCTGAATATTCTGTACCCACTCGAAATAGGAAACGATGACGCCGCCGCTGTTAGCGAATATATCGGGCACCAGAACGATCCCCTTTTTATCGATGATCGCGTCCGCATCCACCGACGTCGGACCGTTTGCGGCCTCTATGATAAATTTGCAATTGAGCTTTTCCGCCGTTTCCGCCGTGATCTGATTTTCCAATGCCGCGGGAACGAGCACATCCGTTTTCGCCGCGAGCAGTTCTTCGTTGCTGATGTGCCTGACGCCGATTTTTTTATACTCTTCGAGAAGCTTCCCCCCCGACGTAAAGCTGCGGATTTCCGCTATATCCAGGCCTTCTTCGCAGTAAACGCCGCCTGAAACGTCGCTCAGCGCCTTTATCTTCGCACCGTTTTCGGCAAAGATTTCCGCCGCATGACCACCGACGTTGCCGAAGCCCTGTATCGCAACGGAAACCTCATCGAGCTTTTTGCCGTACTTTTGGAGAATGAATTTCGTGGAAAAAACCACGCCGCGTCCCGTCGCCGAAGCGCGCCCCTTGGATCCGCCCAATTCCACCGGTTTGCCCGTTACGACGCCCGGACAGGGCTTGCCGTTGAGCATATTATATGTATCGAGAATCCATGCCATCGTCTGGGCGTTCGTATTGACGTCGGGCGCGGGAATATCCGTATCGGCGCCGATGATTTGCGCTATCGCATAGGTATAGCGGCGCGTAAGCCTGCAAAGTTCTCGTTTGGAAAGCTTGGACGGATCCACCCTGATGCCGCCCTTTGCCCCGCCGTAGGGAATATTTACGACCGCGCATTTCAGCGTCATCCAGGTGGAGAGAGCCTTCACCTCGTTGAGGCAGACGTTTTGATGAAAGCGGATGCCTCCTTTGTAGGGACCGCAGACATTGGAATGCTGCACCCGCCAGCCCTCGAACACCTTTACCGTGCCGTCGTCCATTTCCACGGGCAGGTACACCTTCACTTCGCGCTGGGGATTTTTGAGAATGTCGAACATTCTCGTATCAATGTGCCCGACTGCTGCCGCTTCGTCCATTACCGTCTGTACGTTCTCGAAAGGGTCGTAGTTTCTTTCCATATCCGTTCTTCCTTTGAAGGTCTTTTATTAGCGGCCGTCCCGCCGCCTCGACCTCTCTAATTATACCTTTCTTTCCAAGAAAGTCAACCGATTAAGCGTTTTATTTTTAAGGAGTTGGACAAAAAATTTTTAATACTTTTTTCACTTTGAAAAATTGCGTTTTTTGGCAAAAAAGTTTAAAAAATAAAGTGAGCATATCCCTATCGATTCCATTATACCCCTCTTTGTTTAAAAAGTCAAGTTTTAAGCCTTTTTCCTTTTATCCCAAAGCCATATCCATGATCATCATGACGACGAAGCCGAGCATCACGCCCACCGTGGCGATATTGGAATGCTCGCCGCTCTGCGATTCGGGGATGAGTTCTTCCACCACGACGTAGATCATGGCGCCTGCGGCAAACGAGAGCAGATAGGGAAGCACGGGCAGAATAACGCTTGAAAAGAGCACGGTGATCAAAGCGGCCACAGGCTCCACGACGCCCGAAAATACCCCGTAGCCGAACGCACGCGCCTTGGAATTGCCCGCAGCCTTCAAAGGCATGGAAATAATAGCGCCTTCGGGGAAATTTTGCAGCGCGATCCCGATGGAGAGCGAGAGCGCCGCCGCGACGGAAATTTCCTCCCCCGCAGCCAAAAGTCCCGCAAAAACCGCGCCGACCGCCATGCCTTCGGGCACATTGTGCAGCGTGACGGACAAAAACAGCAATTTGGATTTTCCGAGCGACGATTTGTGTCCCTCGGGCTTTTCGGAATCGATATGCTGATGGGGAACGACCGTGTCGAGCAGCAAAAGGATGAGCATCCCCGCGGCAAAGCCCGACGCGGCGGGCAGCCATTCCACCGTCCCCCTGTCCCTGGCGAGTTCCACCGAAGGAAGAATCAGCGACCAGATGGACGCCGCGATCATCACGCCCGAGGCGAAGCCCAAGAGCAACTTTTGAATTTTCGGGTTGATTTCTTTCTTTAACAGAAAGACCATAGCCGACCCGAGAGATGTTCCGATAAACGGCAGCAGAATGCCGAGAGCAACCGTTCCTATCATGTCTGACCTCCAAAGCCTACCAAAAGGCTTTCTCTTTTCGTTTCATTTTTTCTATTATACCCTCTTTGGAAGAAAAAGTCAACGCTCGGCCCTAATTCCGACAAATTGAGGACGAAATAGGGAAATTATTTTTTATTAAAATCAGAAAAACGCCGAAAATCAGTTGACGGGAAATAAATTATTTGCTATAATAGCAAAGCAAGATTTCGGAGGCGTAGCTCAGCTGGTTAGAGCGCTACCTTGACATGGTAGAGGTCGAAGGTTCGAGCCCTTTCGCGTCCACCATTTCTTAACAAAAAGACCCCGACGGCAATACCGCTTCGGGGTCTTTTTACAGAAAAATTTTTGTAAAACGAACTTTATCATCTTGGGAGGAAAAGCATGGACAACAACAATCGCCCCGAGTATAATGATCGGGAAAGGCACAATTCCATCAAGAAAAAGCTGAAAATCGTCGGTTTCATCTGTCTGATTGCCGGCGCGGTTTTCACAGCTATCGGACTCATCGACTTTTTCGCCTCTATGGGCGGAAGCGATATGCCGACCAAATTTTGGTGCGCATTCGTCGGTCTTCCCCTTTTGGGAATCGGCTTTGCCATTACTTCCTTCGCTTTCAGGCGGGAGATCAGCCGCTATGTCAAAAACGAATCGGTGCCCGTTATCAACGAGGCGGGAAAAGAGCTCACTCCCGCCGTGCGCGATATCGCTTCCGCCGTCAAGGAGGGATTGAGCGACAGCACGAAGGATGAAATCCGCTGTTCCTGCGGGACCTTGAACAACAAAGGCAGCAAGTTTTGCAAGGAATGCGGAAAGAGCTTCGTTTCGATCTGTCCTCACTGCGGACAGGAAATTCCCGCGGACAGCGCCTTCTGCAACCACTGCGGCTCTAAGTTATCCTAAAAAAATTTTTTCTTCCCGCGTCGGATTGCGCCGATGCGGGAATTTTTCATCAACTTCCCTCCCAAAAAAACGGAAAACTCCTTTCGGAAGTTTCCCGCTTTTTACTGCCTAAACCGTCGTTTATTTTCTTTCGATGAGAGGAATATACTGTCGTTTCGGCTTCACGTTGATATAGGCGGGACGAATGATCTTGCCCGCGTTCTGGATCTCTTCGATGCGGTGCGCGCTCCACCCCGCGATTCTCGAAACGGCAAAAATAGGCGTGAACAGTTCGTAAGGCAATTCCAGCATCCGATAGACGAGCCCCGAATAAAAATCGACGTTGGCGCTGACGCCTTTATAGATCCTGCGCTTTTCCGCAATGATTTCGGGCGCTAATCTCGCGACCGTTTCATACAGGGCATACTCCTTTTCACAGCCCTTTTCCAGCGACAGATCTTTGGCGCATTTCATCAGCATATCCGCTCTCGGATCGGAGAGCGAATACACCGCGTGCCCCATACCGTAGATGAGTCCCGTGCGGTCAAACGCCTGACCGTCCAGAAGCTTTACGAGATAATCTTTGATTTCTCCTTCGTTCTCTATATCTACGCTCCGCATCATATCGTCGAACATCTGCACGACCTTGACGTTTGCGCCGCCGTGGCGAGGTCCCTTCAAGGATCCGAGCGCCGCGGATACCGCGGAATAGGTATCCGTATTCGAAGAGGTCACCACATGAATGGTGAACGTGGAATTGTTCCCGCCGCCGTGTTCGGCATGGAGCACCATGGCAAGATCGAGTATCTTTGCCTCCAAGGGAGAATACTCGCCGTTTTCTCTCAAAATCTGTAAAAGACATTCCGCCGTGGAAAGCCCGGGCTTCGGCAGGTGAATGAATAAACTCTTTCCCAGATGATAGTGTTGATAGGACTGATAGCCGTATACGGACAGCATGGGAAATATGGCTATCAATTGCAGGCATTGGCGCAGCACGTTGGGAATGGAAATATCGTCGGGATTTTCGTCGTAGGCATACAATGCCAATACGCTGCGCGAAAGAATGTTCATCATGTCCTTTCCCGGAGCTTTCAAAATCATGTCCCGCACGAAAGACGTCGGCAGCGTGCGATAGTCCGACAAAGTCTGACGGAAACGCGACAGCTGTTCCGCGCTCGGCAATTCCGAAAAAAGCAGTAAATAAACAGTTTCCTCAAAACCCAGCCGACAGTCTTTTAAAAAGCCCTGTACTAATTCCTGCACGTTGATGCCGCGGTAAAAAAGCTGCCCCGCGCAGGGAATCTCGCTGCCGTCGGCAGCTTTTTCTTTTGCTTTGATATGAGAGATCTCGGTAAGACCGGTCACGACGCCGTTTCCGTTGATATCGCGCAGCCCCCTGTTGACTTTGTGCTGCGCATACATTTCGGGAACAATTCCGTTATTGCGGGCGGATAATTCCGCCAGATCCCGTATGTACGGCGTAACCTCCGAATATTCGTTTTTCATGTCTATACCTCCTTGTTGTCTGTTTTTTTACCGTGCTCGCCTGCAATCCGTGCAGACGAAATTTTTTATTGTCCGATTCTTTCCCTTTATGCCACCTCGCCGGATATAAAAAATGAAAGCGTGAGAATTTTCGCTCCGAACGAAAGCTCCGACGAAAAATCCGCGCTATCTGTTTTTTAGTTTCTATCCTATCCTCTTATTCCTATTTTAAATCATTTTGCCGAAAAAGTCAAACAGGATTTCTCCCCATATAAAAAATAATTATTTCATATCGGCATTTTTTATCGACTTTTTTTGCCGGATTGTTTATAAAAAACACAAAAACAGGCGTATCCGTCCCGTTGAATCCTCCTGTTTTTTGTTTCGCGTTAACCTTTAAAGACAGAAATTCTCTACTATAAACTCTGTTTATATTTTAAAGACACTCCGCGCAAGGCGAAGTGTCTTTTCATAACTATTTTCAGCGATTATCCGCTTCTCTTCTGATCTTTCCGCGCTTTCATTCCTTTGTTCAGGGACGTTTTTTCTTGCGAAAAAGCAAAAGCGCGGGGAAAACGGACAAGCTCATCGGCAGGGAGCTTTTACAGCCTCTGCCCTCGTTTTTTTGAAGTTCGGTAAACTTTTGTTCGAGCAGCGCGAGCTTTTCATCCGTACCGAGCGAACTTTGATCTTCGTCGGTCAGAAGGGACAACAATCTTTTCAGTTCCTCTATCTCCCCGCCGCTGTTTTTGTCGAGTCGGGAAGAAAGGGCGTCTATTCTTTCGTTGAGTCTTACGGGCGAAACGGCGCCCTCTTTATAGACTTTGAAAGTTTGGGTATACAGATAGTGCGTCATGGATTTGTTTTTATATGCCGCTACGGCGGAATAATATTTTCCCCTATCCTCGAAGGAAAACACGATTCCCGTTTCTTCCCTTTTTTGCCCCGAATACTCCGTGACGACGACGGGAAGTTCGGCTTCTTCCGTAAGAGCCGCCGCGCAGAATTCAGGGGCCGAAACATACATGGGCATATTTTCATAGGAAGAAGCGTCGTTGTTCGTAACGCCTACGAATCCCCTCGCCGCCGCTCCGTTGATACCCGCAAAATCCGAATACGTCCAGTACCAGCCGACAATTCCCCGATCTCTCAAAGTGGCCTCGTTGAAGGAAATATCCGAAGTGGAAGGCGTGTCTATGCCCGTATTGTATGCTCCCATCCAATTGAGAACGGAAACAAACGACGACGCGCTTGCCGCATTGAGATTCGCCGTGGGCACTTCGGGAAGCGAGTCTTTCATTTTCGACAAAATAGAGGGATTGAAGGAGATGACGACCGTCTGCCGCCAAAAGTCGTACTCTTCCAGCTTCCTTTTCAATATATCGACGATTTCTTTTTTCGACGACTTGATTTCCAATATCAGCACGACGTCCGTTTGTTTTAAGGTGCGAATCGCGTCGTCGAGGGTGGGAATCTCCTCCTCGGGCTTAAACTGCGAGAGCTTATAGCGGCGAATTTCCGCCAGGGACATACTCTCCACTTTTCCGCTGCCCGTCGTCGTGCGATCGATACTGTCGTCGTGCATAAGTACGATTTCGCCGTCCGTCGTAAGATATCCGTCGAGTTCTACGTGCGTGGCGCCGTGCTTCGCCGCCGCCTCTATCCCGCTGACGGAATTTTCGTTGCACTCATTGGGAAGTCCGCGGTGCGCCACGTTGAAAGGCATTCGGGAAAGACCTTTCCAATATTCGTTTAAGACGTTATAGACCGCGTGAAAATCGGAAGAAATTATCCCATACGCCCCGCTGCCGACGCAATCGTACAGGTCCTTTTTTTCACTGCCGTCCGCCCTCACCCATACCGTTTTAAAACGGGCGTGAATATAGCGGACGTTTTCCTGCGTCGCCATACTCTGCGGGATCACCGCTACGTTTGCGTAATTTTTGTTCGTCGTCCTGACGATATCGTAAAGTTCCCGCCCGGCGGGATACGAAACGATGCCCCGTATTTTACCGTTCTGTTCCTTCACCTTCCTGACGAGAAGGGGATCCTCCGACATGACGGCGAGATCGAGAATATCGATCTCCTCTTTTAAAAATTTTATCGCCGCGTCCGCCGCAGCCTCGTCCGCAAGACAGAGCACGGGGATGATCGTTTTATTCAAAGAGGCGAACACCTCGGAAAAACTGCCGAGCACCTCCCCCTTTGCACCTTTGATGTCCGCATTTGCGTCGAAACGCAGAATGGCGTTGGAAGGCCGTTCGTCCTGCGCGGTGAGTTTTTCCAAAGTCGCCTTGTCCGTCACGTCGCAAACGACGGTAGGTTCGTTCTGTATCCTCGAAGAAGATTGGTAGGTCTTCACCAGTCTGTTGTCCGTCGCGGCCTCCGCCCTCGCGGACCCGACGGAAAAGCCCGAAAAGCCAAAGGCGCAAAAAAGGAATACAATCGCGCAAAAAAGCGCGGATGCTTTTTTCTTTTTCATTTTTCCTCTCCTGAGTCGGCTAAAAAAGCGTTTCGCCGGCTCTATGCGATTTTTTTAATCAGTGTGAACGAAAATTATTTTCGTCCCTGCCGTTTCCCGCTGCCCCGAGTCTTTCCTTCGGGTATCGGTATCTTTGTATCAGCGATACTGCGGAATCCATTTGCCGTGCGCCTCGAACAGATCGTCGCAGAGGCTCTTGATATCGTCCAGGGAAAGCTCCGCCGCCGTGTGGGGATCGAGATACGCCGCCATATAGACAAGCTCCTTTTTACGCGCTTTCGCGGCTTCTATCGTCATATTCTGTACGTTGATATTCGTTCGGTTGAGCGCCGCGCATTGTTCGGGCAGAGCGCCGAAGTAAGTGGGATGAATCCCCTGTCTGTCGATAAGGCAGGCGACCTCCACGCAGGCGTCGGCGGGAAGATTGGTGATGAATCCCTTATTCAAAACGTTGCCGTGGACGCGGAGCGGAACGTTATTGACGACGGAGTTGATGATATAGGAGCCGAATTCCTCGCTCTTTTTATGTTCCACATCGTGTTTGACAAGATCCTCGCGCATCTTCCGCCATTTTTCTATCTGTTCGCGGCAGCGGCGGGGATATTCGTCGAGGGGAATCTTAAAACGCTCGATGAGCTGGGGATATTTGGACTTGATATAATAGGGAGTATATTCCGAAGTGTGTTCGCTGGATTCCGTATTGTAATAGCCGAATCGGTGCATGACGTCGTGACGGACGAGATCCCACTCCATTTTTTCCGCATATTCGCCCGACAAAGAGCGCCTTTTGATTTCGGGATACAGATCGTTATCCTTCCCATCGACAATACGGGTGAGCCAGGCCTGGTGATTGATTCCCGCGATTTCCCATTTGCAGTTGCCTATGTATTCCTCCATGCCGATGGAATTAAACAGTCCCTTTACACACGCCTGTACGCTGTGACAAAGCCCGATGGAGTTATTAAGACCCAGATATTTCTGCATATATCCCGTCAACATCGCCATGGGATTGGTATAATTTAAAAACATCGCGTGCGGGCAGACCTGATGAAAGTCCTCAGCGACCTCTTCGAGGAAAGGAATCGTCCTCAGCGCGCGGAAAATGCCGCCGATGCCCAGCGTGTCCGCAATCGTCTGACGAAGCCCGTATTTCTTAGGCACTTCAAAATCGGTGACTGTACAGGGTTCATAACCGCCTATCTGCACGGTATTGATGACGAAATCGGCGCCGCGCAGCGCTTCTTTGCGATCGGAATGGGAAGTGATCTCCGCCTTGCCGCCGTAATTTTTATTGATGTTTTCCAGCATTTTCTCGGCGTCTTGGAGTCGCACGGGGTCGATATCGTGCAGAGCGAGATGAATGGGTCCCAGCTCCGGCGTGAGAATACAGTCGCCGAGAACGTTTTTTGTGAATACGACGCTGCCCGCGCCGAGAATCGTGATTTTTATCATATCTGTTTACTTCCTTATATTGATTTTTAATTAAGCTTTTACGCCGCCGATCATGACGCCCTTGGTAAAGTATTTCTGCAAAAAAGGATATATACATAAAATGGGGAGCAGGGAAATGCAGATCATCGCCGCGTTCCTGCCTTCCGAGAAAATCTGCGTCCAATCGATCTCCCCGTCCTCTATCGGTCTGTCCACGCCCATGGTGAGCACGTTGCGAAGTTCCAAGGCCAAGGGCGAAAGATGGGTGTTCTTGGTGAGGAATATCATCGGCCAATACCAATCGTCCCATTTGCCGACCACGTAAAAGAGAATCACCGTGGCAAGCCCCGCCTTGGAAAGAGGAATGACGAAGAGAAGGAGAATGGTAAATTCGCTCGCCCCGTCGAGCCGGCAGGATTCGATGATGCTTTCGGGTACCTGAGAAAAGAAATTGCGAAGTACGATCATGTTAAAGGTATTGATCCCGAAGGGCAGCACGAGCACCCAAAGATTATCGGTGCCGAAAATGTCCTTGCAGACGAAATAGAAGGGAATCAGGCCGCCGCCGAAAAACATCGTGAAAATGACGAACGTAAAGAGAATTTTCATGCCCGGTACCTGTTTGCGCGTAAAAATATACGCGCCGAGGCTGGTGAGAATCATGCTATACAGCGTACCGCCCACGGTGAGTCCCACCGAGATGAGAAAAGATCTGCCCACCTGACCTTGAAAAAAGATGCTTTTATAGGCTTCCAGATTGAAATGCGCGGGAAAGACGATGATTTTGAAGTGCAGATAATCCGCGCGCGAAGCAAAGGAAAGCAGCACCTCGTAAACGACGGGAAAAAGACAAATCACGCCGAAAAGGATAAAAAACGCGTAATTGAAATAATCGAACGCCCCCATCGAGTTTTTCTTCTTCACCCAGACGATTTTGCCCTCCTTATCCAGCGTCGCCGTATACAGTTCGCTTTTCGATTTATCCATATTCTTTCCTCCTCAGTCGAACGAATACATACTGTATCCGCTTATCTTCTTTGCCAACAGATTGGCGCCCATGATCAGGACAAAGTTGATGACGTTTTTGAAAAGCCCGAGCGCCGTCGAAAGTTCGTAATTATTCTCGCTCAGCCCCAGCCGATAGACGAGCGTATCGATAATATCCGCCACGTCGTAAACCGTCTTGTTATATAAATTGAATATCGAATCGAAGCCCGCGTTCATCATGCCGCCGATCTGTAAGAGAAGCATCACGACCACGACCGGCAAAATGGTGGGAACGGAGATATTCCACATCAGTCGGAAACGCTTGGCGCCGTCGATGCGCGCGGCTTCGTAAAGGGTAGGATCGACGCCCGAGAGCGCGGCTATGTAAATGATCGTTCCCCACCCCGCGCTGTGCCATATCTCGCAGAAAAGGAGCAGCGGATAAAAATAAGAGGATTTTGTGAGAAAGGGAACGTTGGAGCCGCCCAGCGCCGTTATGATATTGTTGATCATGCCCCCCGAGGTGGCGAAAAGCTGTCGGACCAATCCGCCGATGATGACCCAGGAAATGAAATTGGGAAGATAGATCATCGTCTGGATCGCCTTCTTGAATTTTCTGTGCTGAAATTCGTTTAAAAGCAACGCGAACAGGACGGGCACAGGAAAGCAGAAAATCAATTTTAACGCGCTGATGACCAGCGTATTTTTTATCGACCGGGAAAAGGACGGGTTTGCAAAAAGCGTTTCAAAGTGTTTCCACCCGACGTTGACGCTGCCGAGAATGCCGTCTTTGGGAAGATAGTCCTTGAACGCCAGCACAATGCCGTACATGGGCACATAAGAAAATATTACGTAAAAGACGATCACAGGGATTGCCATGACGTAAATCTGCCAATTGAGCCGCATCCTGCGCAGCAGCGTTTTTCCGTTTCCTCCGCCGCACGTTTTCCGTTTTTCGGGAGAAACCGCTTCGATTACCGAAATTTCTCTATTCATAATTTTCCGCCTCTTATTTTTCCTGATATTTTTCGCCGTCGAGATAGAGCGAATCGGGCAGATCCGCCCCGAAAATGTTTTCGGACGACAGCGGCGAGCCTTCCACTTTCACATCGTCGAAATATACGCTTTTTACTTTACACAGCCGCTTTTCGGTGGGCTTTGCGCCGCCGAGATAGCTGGCGTTGAATTTTATGTAAACGGGGTATTCCGCATAGCTGCGGGCGAGAGAAAAATTTTTGAAAGTTATGTTTTCCAGCGTCCCGCTGTGCAGACAAAGACTGATGATGGGACAGAGCGAGTAATACACCTCGAAATTTTCAAAGGAAATGTCTTTATTGGTGAGTCCCTTTTCATAATCGCACATACAGACGGAAGCGGCGGCGCGGGTGACGTCCCAAACGGGCATATTAAAGCCGACCGAGCAATTGAGAAAGCGCACGTTTTCCACGGGATAGTTCATCTCGTAAATCACGCCGAAGCCCACCGCCTTGTCGTTCCAGGCATGACAATCCGAATAGACAATGTCAAAGGACGCGCCCGTCCCCGTGGACTTGACTTCAAACGCGTCGTCGCCCGTCCTCATAAAGCTGTCCGAAACCCGCATATCCGAGCTGTTGGCGATCATGATGCCGTCCGTGAACGTACGATAAGCAAAGCCCGCGATATTGGAAATGCGTCCGCCCGTACAACGGTTGAAATTAAACGTCCAGCCGCAGGAACCGATCGAAGTGACCCCTTCAAATTCGAACCCCTGCACGCCCGAAAAGTCAAACGTCCCCTTGCCGTCGACGTCCTGATCGATTCCCGTGAAATCGAATACGCTCTTTCCGAGCACTTTGACGTTTTTCGAATCGTTCGATTTCAAGGCGGACGTTTTGGTCGCATTTGTCACGGAAAAATAGGCGTAATCGCAATAAAGAATACTGTCCGAAGGGAGAGAGATAGAGTCCAGCGCGTAACTGCCTTCCTTAAACCAATACACCTTTTTTCCTTCCGTAAACGTCGTCTGCGCGGCGGTATAAGCGCCCGGTTCGAAATACTCCACTTCATATCCCTCGGGCGGAGTAAAATCGGAAGCGCGCCTGACGATGAGCGTAAAGGCTCTGTCCTCCTTGTCGTCGAACGCGAAGGAGTAACTTCCCGTATCCTCTATCCGCGCCGAAACCGTCTTTCCCGTCATTTCCGCTTTCACGCCGCGACTTTCGGGCAAAACCACCACCTTTTGACGCGTCTTGGCGAGCGTGAGTCGAATATCCAGTCCCACCCTTTCTTCCGTGACGTCCACGTAAGAGAAGGAATGGGCGCCCGTGGAACAGCGGGAAGCGTATACGTCCACCTCTTTGCCGTTGACCTGACAGGTGAGATAAGGGGATAAAATCATACCGTTTTCGAGCGCGCCCTGATTGCTGTCGCTGCCCTTTCTGACCTCCCCTTCATAGGTGTCCATCTCTTCGAAAGAGAGCGCGTTGACGGCATACTCGGGCGTTGTGAAAATAGAGCGGTAGTTTTCTTCTTTGCCGCAGGCGGTCACGCCCGCCGACAGCAAAACTCCCGTCAAAGCGCAGGCAAAAATTCCTGCCAAGCGTTTGCGCGTATTGTTCATGTCTTTCTCCTTTTACGAATTTCTTTCTTACAGCTGCGTGTCTACGCGGATATATTTATAATCGAAAACGAAACCGTCCGCAAATTTATGCGTTACCATCTCCGTTTTATTGGAATTCGTCAGTTTTTCCCCGCCGATTTCTATATGGTCGAAATACAGCGTCTTGATCTGAAAATCCTCTATGTCCCCCCGATCCGTGTTGCGCACCATAAGGTCTATCGCCCCGCGGAAAATATCCGGATTGAGGCTGACGTATTTTGCCGTTATCTTCTTAAAATAAATATTCCGCACCGTCCCCCCGTTATGGAGCACAATCGTAGTCACGGGGCAATAGGAAGTATAAATCTCGATATTCTCGAAATGCAGATCCTCGTTTACGACATCGGCGGATTTTCCCTCCATACACACCGTCGTGCATCCGAGATGATCCGTCCACTGCGCTAAGGCAAATCCTACGCTGTTGTTGCGCCAGATTACGTTTCTCTGATCGTGATTGGATTCGTAAACGGCGCCGTAGGCAATTCCTTTATCCGTCCATACCGCGTTGTTTTCAAATACGACGTTATCCGTTTTGACGCTTCCCGAAGAAGTGGACTTCACCTCCATCGCGTCGTCGCCCGTGCGCACAAAACAGCCGGATACGGAAGCGTCCTTGCAGTCGGACAGCATCACGCCGTCCGAATACGTCCTGTAAGCGATGACGATGAGATCGCGCACGGAAACGTCTTCGCAATTGGTGAAACAGACCGTCCAGCCCGCCGAGTTGACGGAATTCAGCCCCGAAACGGAAAGATTTTTGACGAGTTCGAAAGAAAACGCCAAACGAAAATTAGTGTCGTTGCCCGCGCGGTAGGAAAAATCAAAGGCGGCGCGGCCGAGTATTTTAACGTTTTCCGTGCGCTTGCTGGAAATAATATCCCCGACGGCGGGCTTGCCCGTTGCTTCGTCCAACGTCAAAGGTTTGACGGAAAAAACGCAGCCCGGCTCGTAATACACCACGGAATTGGAGGGAATCTCCATGCCGTCGATCGTATAAGCCCCTTTCTTGAAATAATACACGGTGTTTTCCTCGGTGAACGTCATCTCCGAGATGGGATATTCCCCCGGCTCTATCTCGCGGACGGCATATCCTGCGGGAACGACCGGCTCTTCCCGCGGTTTGATCATCAAGGTCAACGGAAGCTGAGATCCGTCTTTCAAAACGCCGTCCCTGTCGAAAGTGAACGTATACGCGCCGTATTCGACGATGCGAGCCTTGACCGTCTTTCCCTGCACAGTCGCCGTCACTCCCGCGTTTTCGGGAAGGACGACGGGATTTGTCCGCTCCTCGTGCGTAGTGATCTCCACGTCGAGCGCCATACCGTCCTCGGCGTCGTAAATGTCCGCATACGCGAAAGAATGGACGCCACGCGTCGTGCGTTCCGCAAATACGGACACCTCGGCGGCGTTTATCCTCACTTCAAAATACGGGGAACGGACGATTCCCGCGAGCCGGCAGGCGTCGTTGTTCAAGCTGTTTTCCGTCGACCAGTAATCGATGTCGTCCACGTTTTCCGCCGCGTATTCGACGCCCTCGACCTTGCCTTTCGGCGCTTTGTCTTCGCTGTTTTCCCCGCTCGTTCCGCTCTGCGCGGAAGGGTCCGAACCGAGGGAATCGGACGTCTTTTCCGCACAGGCGGAGAAGAACGCTGCCGAAATACACATCGTCACGCTTATCAAAATTGCCGTTATTCTTTTCACGATTTTTCTCCCGTTTTCCTTTTGCCGTCGATGACGACGTTGTTTTCGTCAAAAATCATTCCTTTCGGAACGGACACGCGGATCAATTTTTTCCGCGTTCTTTCCGTCAGGCGTCTATCGCCGATTTCTATATCTGTGCAATAAATTTTGCCCAGCTCCGCCCTCTTCTCGTCTTTGATACAAAGATAAATCGGCGCGTCGTGAAAGCAGTGCTTCACCTTGACGTTCCGGATATGAATATCCCGTATGCAGCCCTCGAAAGCGCAGAGGGTGACGGGAGAGCAAAGCGTATAAAAAATTTCGAAATTTTCAAAATACACGTCGTAGTCCGCCGCAGCGGGATTGTTTCCCGCACAGACCGTAAGACAGCCCAAATGATCGGACCAGTTCGGAAGCGCAAACCCGACGCTGCAATTTCTGAACCGCACGTTTTTCGTATCGTGGTTGTTCTCGTATACAACGCCGAAACCGCACGCTTTGTCCGTCCACACCGCCACGTTTTCAAATATTACGTCGTCCGTTTCCACCAGGCCGTCCGAAGTGGATTTTACCTCCGCCGCATCGTCGCCCGTGCGGAGAAAACAATCGTATATCCGCGCGTGCGCGCAGTCGGAAAGCATGATCCCGTCCGACCACATTCTATATCCGAAAGCGGCAATTTCGCGGACGTTTACGCCGACGCAGTTGGTGAAACACACCGTCCAGGCGTGAGAATTGACGAGCGTAAGCCCCCTCACTTCCAGGTTTTTCACGCCTACGAAATCCAATCCCACCCCGCCGCCGTTGGGAAGCTCGGAAAAATCCAGCGCGCCCGAGCCGCACACGACGACGTTTTTGGTATTCCGCGAGGCGACGACGGATCCGCGCGTGTTCCCGTACGCCTTCAAAATCGTCCCGCGCTCTATCTGCAAAACACTGTCAGACGGGAGTTTTATACAGTCCACGTAATGGACGCCCTTCAAAAAGCGATAAACCGTTTTTTCCGAAACGAACTCCGTTTCCGCAAGCGAATGCCTCCCCGGAGTCAGCTGCAAAACGGCGTACCCCTCGGGGACTCTATACGATTCCTTTTTTCTCACTAAAAGCGTCAGCGCCGAAAATACGCAGTTGTCGAAGACGAAACTGAACGAGCCGAAAGAGGCGATTTCAGACTTTATCTCGCCCTCGTCCGAAAAAGCCGTTTTTATTCCCGCGCTTTCGGGAAGCACCGTCACCTGATAGCGGCGACGGGATAATTTTATTTCCACGGCGAGGGAAAATCCCTCCGCCTCATCCTCCACTTCCGCATAAGCGTAGGAATGTGCGGAAAAAGTGCCGCGCGAGGCATATACGGGGATCGCCCTGCCGTTTATCCTCAAAGTCATGTGCGGAGAAAGAACGATGCCGTCTGAAACGGGTCCGTTATTCCAGGTGTTGTCCTCCTTGAATACCTGCCTTTCCCACGCGAACGCCTCCCCGAGATTTTCAAAGCGGCGCAGCCCCTCGTAATATACGGTATCCAGCCCGCATTCTCCGAAATTGTTACTCATACGAAAAAAATCCTTTTTTCAGTCTTATTATTTCTCCGCTTTCCGCGCCCCGCTTGGAGGCGGACGGAAAGCGGAAGCAAAATCAAGAGTTCTTTTTCTTAAAACTCAGCGCCGCGAAAAGCGCCGGCACCGCGCAAAACAAAACGCCGCCCATCGCGCTGCCGCACCCCGATCCGCCTTGCGACGCGGAATTATCCGCGGAAGCGCTGCCCGAGCTGCCGCCGCTCGTTTCCGAATCGGAAGCGGAAGCCGAAGAGTCGTCTGAGCCGCCGCCCGTCGTGCGGATTTCTATCACGGCGCCGTAGCGCGTGCTGATATACACGTACCCTTCTTCCCGCCATTCGTCTTCCAGAAATTCGTTTACGTCCGCATACAAAACTTCACGTATCGAATACCCCTCTTTCAGATCCAGCTTGAAGGAAACGGAAAGCCGCTTGTTGCCGTCCACGATTACGGTTTCCGTCGGTTCGTGAGAAGCGGCGCCCACCTTGAAATCGCTTATTACAACCGCGTCGGAATCGTATTTAAGTTTTACTACGTAAGCTACGTCGTATTCATACATCAGACCTTTTCTATTTGCCGCGGCGCTCTGTACGATGCCGTAAATTTTTTCCGCAGAGCCGAGCGTCGTCCAGAAAAGGGACGCCTTTTCCTTCGTGCCGTCCGCGAGCGTGACGTTGACGTTCGTCTTCATCTCGTCCATCAGATCTGCGATCGTATGGCGGTCGGTGAGCTGAAAATCGACTCCCGCCGTGTCGAGCTCGGGCAGAGATGCCACGGAAGGCCCGGTGTACTCCGTATCCGTACCCGCGGCGAGCGCCGCGACATTATCGCCCGAAAGCGCGTAATCGAATACTTTGCAGTCCTTTATGTCCGCGTCGGCGTGCATTTCGTTGCCGCCGCCGTTTACGGCGCACTGACCGCCGATGGAAAAGGTGTAATCGGCGCCGAGCGTCCCCTGTCCCTGATTGGAAAGCTGTACGTTTTCTGTGTCCACGCTCTGCACGAGTTCCCCGTCCACGTAAATATATACCTTTTCGTCGTCATGATCGCCCACGACCGTCACGTTGACCCATTCCGAGGCGTTTGCCAAGATCTGCACTTTGCCTTTGCAGTTGTCCACTTCTTCCTGCGTCACATCGTCCGAAAGCATAAACTGTTTTGTCCAAGTCTGCACGTGAAACCCGTTGTGCCAGGGAACGATCGTCACCGCGTCGTTGTAGCGCCCTACGGACAGGACGTAATGGGAGCCGTTCGTGCCCGTCGCCGCGGGACTGCGAAACGTCAGAGAAACGCTGAAAGAATCGCGAATGACGTCGGAAAAATCCAGTCCCGTTTTGTCCAGCTGCGGCGCGTACAAAAGAACGCCGCTTTGACTGTTCGTTTCGTTGTTGCGGCGAAGTTCCACATATTTATCGCCGCCGTCCTCCTTTTGTTCGATCGTGCCCGCGATGCTCTTTGCGACGGTCAGATCGAAGCGTCCCATGGTGTCCTTGCCGAGATTTTCGGAATCGTCGAACTCGTACCACGCAAAGGGCGTCAACGAAGCGCAGACCTTCGTTTCGGGTTCGACGACGTGCGTCGTTTCTTCCGCACGCGCGGTCACGGACGCCGCGCTCATTCCCGTTGCCGCCAGAAAAGCGACCGCTGCCAGAAAGCCGAAAAGTTTTTTCATTTTATTTTCTCCTAACCGATTTTTTGATTTTTACGGGCGCCTTCACTCAGTTCGCATTCTTTTTCACGGCTTTGCCCGATTCGATATACGAATTGTATTCCTCATAAACGGCAGTGCCGCTGCGCTCGCCGTTATAATTTTGGACATAGCTGTTCCAAGCCGTCTTTATGGCGCGGGGCATATCGTAGATGTCCTCCCAGCCGAACGTCTTTAAATTGAATTTATAGCCTTCCTCGGATTTTTCCTCGTTATAAGCCTGCCAATACCTTCCCCTTTCGTCGTTCATGATCCCGACCGTCGTTTCGTCGAAATAGTCGTGCAATCCCTTTATCTTTTCGACGTAAAGGGCGGTTTGAAGATACGGATAATCCACCTGATAGGCATACTGTGCGGATCTCTTCTGACGCTCGGAAACGATGTCGCCGTTTGTGACGTATTCGCAGTAGTAATGCCCCGTCCACCAGGACAGAGAATACAACTGATAGGCGCTGTCATAGGCGCCGAGGCTATACAAAAAGCCCGCTTTGTTGGTGCCCATGAGGTTGACTTTTTTCTCCTCGCCCGTCACGGAATCCTTTTCCACTTTATAATGGACTCCTTCCACGCCGTATTCGAATAAACTGAGTCCCTCGGGCGAGTACATGAAATCGAGCAGCTTTAAACAGGTTTTGATGCGCTTTTGACTGCGATTGGCGTTGATGCAGGTGAAGCGCCAGAAATCGTCGTAACCGCCGTCCGCACCGAACTTGCCGTCTTTGCCCTTGGGCGGATCGCACATGGCGATCTTCGCCGTGGCCTCCTCTATCGAGATGTGATAGGAATCGACCATATACCCCACGAAGGTATTGAGCCAATTGTGCGCAAAAATCATGCCGCTGACGCCCGTGGAAAAATCGTTCTGCTTGGTGCCGTTGTCGTTTGTGAGCGAATTGGGATTCATATATCCTTCCGCGAGGAGCCTGTTGAGAAAAGCCGTCGCGTACATCGCCTCGTCCGAAACCTCGCTGCTGATATATTTGCCCGTTTTTTCGTCGAACATTTCGGTGTGCCATCCGCAGCCGAACGCGACATACACCCAGGCGTCCATATCCGTGTTCGATTCCGACTCGTAGCCGTAAGTGTCGCTTTTCCCGTTTCCGTCGGGATCGTACAGCGTGAACGCGCGGGCGAGGCGATAAAAATCGATGAGCGTTTCGGGAACGTCGTACTTATACGTTTCGTACATCGCCGCCGCGTTATATTCCGACTCCGATGCGATGACGCCCTCCCCCACCAGACAGGAAGCGAGCTTTTTATTGAGATTATCTATCCAGTCCTGCCTTACATACAGGGATTTTTCCAGCTCCCAGCCGCACGGCACCGCCCACTGTTTGCCCTTCGCATACGAAAGGTTGTTCGCAAGATACGCCGTTTCCCGCATCTTCTCGTAAAGGTGGGGATATTCCTCCTTCGTGCTTTCGTTGACGTAATCGTCTATCGCAATCACGTCGCCGTTATTGA
This sequence comes from uncultured Eubacteriales bacterium, assembly GCA_905209085.1. GTDB lineage: Bacteria > Bacillota > Clostridia > Christensenellales > Borkfalkiaceae > Scatosoma. The sequence goes on along the minus strand of CAJLRM010000004.1, from coordinate 180,677 downwards.
TGAGTTTTTTATAAAATTCGGGGGAATCGGGTCCCTCCGTGAGAAACATATCGGGAAGACTTCTCTCGAACCACATCTTGGAAAGTACCGTTTCCCAGCTTCCTCCGCCCGAAGTGACCACTTCCACGTCCACGCCGCCGAGCGCGCTTTTGAGCGCCGCATAGACGGGAGTGTTCTGCTTGCGGGCGGTATTGAACGATTCGATCTCGTTTCTGAAATAAGTAATGGACTCCACATCCTCGTTTTCATCGACGCTCGTCGTTCCGCGAGGAGAGCCGCAGGACGCCGCAGGCAAAACCGCAGCGACCGCCAATAGACAGGCTAAAAATTTATGTATCGATTTCATCCGTATCCTCCTTTTCTGTCGTGTCCGGATTTTTTAATGAACTGAATGCCCGAAATCGGGATTGCCGCGGCGCGGAAGAGAACTTCCGCGCCGCCTAAGTTTCAAAGGCGCTCAGCTCTTTTTCTTTCTGAGTATCCAGGCGCCCGCGACCACCATGGGCAGCAGCAAAACGCATCCCAGCGCGCTCCCGCAGCCCGCGGCGACAGATCCCGACGAAGATTCCGAGCCGCTGTCCGCCGAGGAAGACTCCTCCTTGCCGCTCGAATCGCTTTCCGAAGTCGAAGAATCCGCAACGGAGGACGAACTTTCTCCGCCCGACCCGCTTTTTTCGGCGATTATTTCCACCGTTACGTCCGCGGTGATATTGCCGAGGGTATAGACGCCGTTTTCCGCCGTAAGCTCGACGTCGCCCGCTTTGACGCTCTTGATCTCATAGCCTTCCGCCGCTTCCGCCGTGAAACTGACGGAGCCGCCGTAAGAAACTTCCGTTTTTTCCGCGACGGAGCCGTCGATCTTTGCGGATGCGTTGTTTCCCGTGAAACCGACTTCGTATGCCGCGATTTTTACGGTCGCCGTCGCCGCGATGCCGTCGGGGTTATACGCGCCGAGTACCGTGCCCGTCACCGTAAAGCTGCCGTCGCCGTTTGCGGACGCCGTCTGCCACAATACGCCGAGTTTGACGTTGACTTCTTCGTTTGCAAGCGTGACCCGCACAGATCTGTCTGCCTTTTGAATCGCCTCCAATGCCGTTTCCGCCGTGAGGGACGCAGTTTCCACGCCGATCGAAGGGACGGCGGAAGTGATTTCCACGATTTTTTCGTCCGCGGGAGCCGCAGCCGTCGCGGGCATCTCCCCATAGACGCTGAGCTGCTGCAAATCTGCCGCGCTCACCGCGTAATCGTAAATTCTCAAAGAGCGAATGCCGACGTTTTCCGCCCAGTTGTTCACCTCGTTGCCCTCGTCGTCCTTAAAGCGCACGCCGCCGACGGAGAAGCCCACGCGATCGTTTTTAAACCGCGCTTCGTCGTAGACCTGATAGCTGCATATGGAATCCCCGTCTATAAAGACGGTCACGGTCCGATCTTCCGCCCGATAGCTTACGGCGAGGTTGTGCCATACGCCCAGCTCTATCTCTTTGGTATACTGCGACCATTCGGGCTTTGCCACGCCGTTTTCCTGCGAGGAATCCGAATACGCGAAACCGACTCTCAATCCCACTTTATTTGCCGTTTCGCCGTGATCGTTGAGCATGATGCAGGCCGCGTCGGCATTGGAAATGCCTCCCCAGCTCCACATCCCGTAAAAGGCGAGCAAAAAGCTGTGCCCCGTCGCCACGCCTTTGGGCGAAAGGAAAGTGGTTTCCACGGTAAAGTCGTTCATGTAATCCATAAAGTCGTAACCGAGCGCATCCTTTTTGGAAGCGAGAACGGCTTTATTCGTCATGATCACGCCGTTCTCGATCGTCGCCGCGCCGAACGTTTCGAGATCGAACATCCCGCCTTTCGTGGATTTTCCGATATTCTGCGCGTCGTCGAAAGTATACTCGACAAACGCGTTCTTCGTTTCTATCCGCTCCACCTCGACGGGCATATACGCTTTCACGCCGTTGATATTGGAAAGCCCCGCGCCGTAAAGATTGCCGACGAGATATATCGTGGCGCCCTTCTTTTCGACGCCCGTCCATTTCACGTTTGCCGCCGCCTCGTCGCCGTCTGCGGTGCTCACCGTCACTCGGGAACCGAGCGGCGCTTTCGCGAGAATCTGATCGTCCGTCGCCGTGTAAGGGACCGTCACCGACGATGGCGCTTCCTCCGCGGCGGAGATCGTCTTAGCCGTCACGCCGTCCAGAGAGCCGGAATAGAGTTTGCCCATTTCCGCGTCCGTCATCGCAAAATCATAAATATCAAAGTATTTGAAATACGCGTTGCCGCTCCCCGACGCTAAACCGCCGTCGCCGTAAGCGCCGCCGATACAGAAGGACATATGCTGATTTTTCCAATTGTTGTTTTCCGAACATTCCACCGTCCAGAATTTCTCCCCGTCCACGTATACCGTTACGTTTCTGCCCGTTATGCTCAGCGTCGCGGTGTGAAATTCGTCGGTGGTGATCTCCTTATAATATTTGGAGTGCCAGCCGTCGCAGATGCTGCCGTCGTCGTTGTCGTAAGCGAAAGCGAGTTTCAGCCATGCCTTCTCCGCGCCCGAATCGTAAGCGTCGTAGACGAGGGAGGACATGGTGCGGTTGTCGCTCCCCGCGCCGTAGGCGTTGCCGTTCCAAAGTCCCCACAGACTAAACAGCGTTCCCCTGCCGTCCGCTTTCTGTCCCTCTTCAAAATTTTTCGGCAACAGGAAACTCGTGGATACCGTAAAGGAAGACCCCGCCATATAGTCCATGAAGTCGTATCCGTCGCCGTCTTTCGGCGCGACGAGCGCGGTCTTGACGTCCGTATACAGCGCGCCTTTTTCCGCGTCGTAACGCATCGTCCCCTCGCCCTTCTTTTCCATATCGAACATCCTTTCGTTGGCTTTGCCGAAATTTCCCGAGTCTTTAAAATCATAGGAAACGAGCTTGTTATACTTATTCCCCTCCGTGACTTGCCGAACGATCTTCACGTCTTTGAGGCTGCCGACCATAGAGCCGTTATAGAGCCCTTTGCCCTCTTGCTGCGGGTCGGTATAATAGCCGCCGAGGGTAAACCGCGCCGCCCTGCTCTTGAAGGTATTGTCCTCGCGCGCGGTCTTCGTCCATTTTTCTTCCCCGTCCACGGAAAGCACCGTCCTGCGGGTGGCGCCCTCGTATCGGAAGGAAGCGGTGTGCCAGGCGTCGGTGGAAACGGACAGCTCGTTCTCTTCCCAATAGGGATTATAATCGGTGCCGTCCGACCGCGTCGCCGTGGCGATTCCGAAGCGGATATTGACGGTAGCCGCGCCGGAGGAATAACTGTCATACATCAGCGCGCTGGCGCGATAATTCGCCGCGCTGCCGATATTCTGATCGTTGGAATCGTTATACATGAAGCCCCAGACGGAAAAGACGCAGTTCCTCGACTGCAATGCCTTGCCGCCTAAGTCCTTCGGCAGATAGAATCCCACCGTCATCGTGAAATCCTCGTCCGCCAGATAATCGGCGAAGTCGTATCCCGAAGAATCGCCTGCCGCAACCAGCGCGGAGGCGCCGTCGAACGTGACGCCCGTTTCTTCGCCTCCCGTCCATTGAACGGGACTGCCCACCCCGACGAGGTGGTTGCCGTTGCCGCTCGAATCTTTACCGAGGTCGGTACCGTCGGCAAAAACGTACTCCGCCACCGTGACGCCCGACGCCGTTTCCTCCGCCTTCGCGGGCAGCGCCGCAAGCCCCGCCGCTCCGACAAAGACAGCCGTCATTGCCGAGCATAACACCCAAAATCTTTTTTTCATCCAGATTCCTCCTGATATTTTTTCGCGGCGAATAAATCGACCGCGTAAGATAGCTTTATCCGAAAACATTGCAGACGAATTTTTAAGAGCTTATCCGTTTTCGAGTTCTTTTTCCCTCCGCGTTTTTGCGCCCGCCGTCATAACGCATTAAAATAATACCTTCATTTCAATCCGTTTGTCAATAGCCGGCGGAATATAAATACCAATTTTTCTAACACAAACGGCGAAATATGTAAGAAAATATTGACAAATTTATTTTTGAGAGATATACTGTACGTATGGGATACTCTTTAAAACAATTGGAAATAGAAAACACGGAAATCTCTTCCTTTTACAAGCTGCCCTTTCCCAAAGGCTTTGTCTTTCAGCCGCACTATCATCCGCGCGTGGAAATCATGTACGTGGAATCGGGCGACGTGACCTTTCGGCTTTATCAGAACGCGGAAAGGAAAGAAAGTCCGCGCGAGGAGCACGTAAAAACCGGTCAGTATATCCTCTTCGACAGCGACGTGCCGCACGGATTCACCTGCGACGAAGAAACGATTTTTTACAGTCTGGAATTTCGGGAAGCGCCGCGAAAAACGTCGTTTTCAGACGCTTTTTCCAGCTCTTTTCAGACGCTTTTCAACGAATGTCCCGCTCTCCTTTCGGAGATGAAAAAAAAGGGCTATGCCGTCTATAACGACAACGGCGCCCTTCAAAAGAGCCTTTCGCGGTTTATCGAGCTTTTAAAAGAAACAAACGATCCCGAATTCAGCGGCTCTTATCGGGAAAAGCATTATCTCTATAAGGTGTATTTTCAGGAAATTTTCGTGTTGCTCTGCCTCAACGCGTCGATGAGCAGGCCGAGCGGAATCCGCTATCTCACGAGAATCAACGAATATCTGCGCAAGAATTTTTTGCAGGACATTTCCTTAGACGACGTCGCCGCGTATGCGGGAGCGAATAAATATTACCTCGAAAAGCTTTATAAACAGCACACGGGACAGACCATTCGCCATGCCTTGCTCGCTATGCGAATGGAGAGCGCCAAAGATCTTTTGGAAAATTCGAATCTGACCGTTTCCGAAGTGGCGCAAAAGTGCGGATTCAATATCCGCCAGCAGCTCATCTATAATTTTAAGCGTTTTTACGGTATGACGCCCTCCGCATACGTCGCCGCTCACAAGGAAAAATTCGTCGATTTTATGCCCGACGACAAGGCTCGAAAACAGACTTACGACTACATTCTCAATCCGTAAATCTCCCTATTTTCACAATCTTTTTTTAAATTAAAATTACACTTTTTCTTACAAAACTTTTTAAGGCGTCTTACCGGCGGCTAAATTGATCTATTTAAAAAGCGCTTTCCTATCGGGAAAGCGCGAAAAAATACAAAGAGAGATCGGGCGAACTTACCCGATCTCTTTCTTTATTTATTTCTTTTTAGAGCCGATGACGCCGAGGGCCAAAAGCATGACTGCCAGCATCGCGGACACCGCGGCGGCGCTCGTCAGGGATTTACAGCCTCCGCAGCCGTTGACCGTCGTGCCGCCGGAATTTGTCGAAGAAGACGCGTACGCGCTGTCCGAAGAATTTTGGGAATCCCCTGAGGAATCGACGATTTCTGTCTTTTCCCATACTGCCGAAAGCGTCATATTTTCCGCGGGCATCAAACCGGGCGTATACGGCGCCCCGTCCTTTGTCCACCCCTTAAAGGTATAGCCCTCCTTTTCGGGCGGCGCCACGACGATCTGCGCATTATATTCCACCTCCATGTCTTGCCTATCGCAGTTTTCGAAAATGATTTTATAGGTATTGATTTCCCAAACCGCCGCGAGCACGATATCTTCGGCGGGCATCAAATCGGGCTGATACGCTTCCCCGTTTTTCGTCCATCCTCTGAACGTGTACCCCGTCTTCGTCGGCGCGGATACGGAAATCTGCGCGTTATACGCTATTTCGATTTCCGCAAGGTCGCAGTTTTCAAAACTCAAACGATAGGAATTGATCTCCCATTCCGCTCTGAGCGTGATATTCTCGGCAGGCATTACCCCCGCTTCATACGGCGCTCCGTCTTTCGTCCAGCCCCGGAAAGTATGCCCCGTCTTTACGGGAACAGCCGCCTCGATGGATGCGTTATATTCCACCTCCCGCTCGGCGAGATCGCAATTCTCGAAAGTAACTTTATAGACGTTGACTTCCCATTCCGCTTTGAGAAGGAGATCCTCCGCGGGCATGAGTTCGGGCAGATAGGAAACGCCGTCCTTCGTCCATCCCTTGAACGTATGCCCCGTTTTTTCGGGCGCCGTCAGATCGATCGGCGCGTTATACTCTACTTCTATTTCCTGTAAATCGCAATTTTCAAAGCTGATTTTGTATCTCTTGATCTCCCATGCCGCCGTGAAATCGGCATTCCCGCTCACAACGATCTCCCCCGCAAACAGTTCCTCGCCGAGCTTCCACCCCTTAAAGGCGTATCCCGTCTTTTCGGGAACGGGGAGAGTCACTTTATCTCCGACATAGGCGTTTATATCGGACGCGTTTTCCCCGAACGTAAGCTTTGCCTGCGCCGCGGTGAGCGTGTAGGCGGGCTTTAAATCCACCCATACGTCCGTTTCCGAGCCGTCTACGGAAACGAATTCAAAATAGAATATGTCGCCGTAAGAAACCTCCGCAGCGACGTCGCTGAAATAGACGACTTCTTCCGCCGCAACCGTTTTCTCGTCATAGCGAACGATGGCGTCCCCCGTGTTTTTATACGTTCTCAGAATAAACGGACGCGCCGTACCGCTCAACGTATTCGTCGCCATCGCGCGCCCGTTGAAGGACACGGTGCCGCCGTGCGGCGCCTTCCATGCGAATACTAACGGGGAGCCCAAACAGCTTTTCGCAACGTGACCGTACCATACTCCCGTCCAGTTATTGGGATTGTTTGCAATCCAATAGTTATCGCCCACAAAGCTCAATTCGTTCAGAGTGCCCGTCACCGAGCCGTAATAAGTATACCAATTGTTTGCGCCTTCGGTATTTCCCGCCGCAGGGTACCACGCTTCCGCCGAGAGATTATACGCCGCCTCGTCGAAGTCGGCAGTCGTTCCCAAAAGCGTATTTTCCGAAACGATCGTCTTGCGGGTAAAATCGGCGAAAATATGCACCTCGGAACGACTTTCCGCCGTGGAGGCAGGCGTCATTTCAAAGGCGTATTTTTCTCCCTTTTTCACTTCCAGCTCGATACCGCTCAAATACGCCACGCTCTCCGCCGCCGTAAAGGAAACGGTGTCTATCAGCGTCGCCGAGCTTTCTTTTTCGTTATAAATTTTATAGGTAAATCCGTCGCCGAGAATATCGACGCCCATCCTTCCCTTGAACTTTACCGTTCCGTCCTCGGGCGCCTCCCAGCTTGCCACCGCGCCGACGCCGCCCGCGCAGTTGAAATATCCTCTGTAATAGGCGCCGCTCCACGAATCGTCCGCAGGCCGCCACCAAACGCCGCCGTTTTGCAGGGTACATTCCATGCGTGTCCCTTCCACCGTCCCCGCGTATACCGTCCACTGATTATCCCCCTGCACGGCTTCGGGAGCGGGAAGGTAGTCCTGCCAATGACTCTCCTCATAAGTATCCGTGTCCCCTAAGAGCGTGAGATTTCCCTCTTCCGCGCTCGCCGCGGTACGGGCGGCGCCGATTCCAACGCACGCCAGCGCGATTGCCAAAGCCGTTTCCAGCATGACAGATACCATTTTTTTCATCTTATTTCCTCCTGTTTATTTACTGACTTTTTTATCATTATCGCTCCCGCCAGCAATAGAAGCGCGATTCCCGGTCCCGCACCGATACTCCCCGAACAGCCCGACGCTTTTTCAAAACGCACTTCCACCGTTACGTCGGCGGCGACCTTTTCGATAATGCAGGCATAATTTTCAGCGGAGCGCTTTTCACCGTTGACTTTCACTTCCGCGATGCGATAGCCCTTTTCGGGTACGATATAAATCTTTACCTCGCCGTTTTCCTCCACCTCCCGGCTTCCCGCGAACACTTTTCCGCCCGCGCCGCCCGAAACGTTCACGCCGTATACGGGAATTTTCGAGAAAAACACTTCTATTTTCTTATCGCTTTCCGCTTTGAAAACGATTTGGTTTTCTTCGACGCTCGTTTGCGCGCCGTTTATCAGGACTTTATCCAGCTTATAGCCCCTGTCGCAGACGATCTCGTATACGCATTGCGAATTTTTAATGACGCTGCCGAACGTGCCTTTTACCCTTCCGCCTCCGCCCGTTTGAACGGATACGAGCACGTACTCGTTTTTCACCGCCATTTCAAACGGCGCAAACGGGAGATTGTCGGAGGAGTAGAGCGATACGTCGGGTACGGCGGCATAGGCGTACCTTATCCGCACGGGAGCGGAAACCTTCCCGCTCGATACGACGATTTTGTTCCCGACTATCTGCGCGGACGCGGCATGATAAACGGAATCGGCGCCGCAAAGCTCAAAACCGACGATCGCTTCGCCGCGATTGACGATCTCGCCGTTTAAGTCGGAAAAGGAAAGGGTGACGACGCCGCTGTCGTTGACTGCCTCCGAGGGATAGGGCGAAAGCCCCCTGTATCCCGCCTTCCCGTAAATTTTCGTCAGAGCCAGTTCCCCGGCGCGTTTGGAAAACTCATATTTATCGACGGGGTGAATGTCGCTTTTAAGCCCCAGATCGATGCCGCAGACCACATATAACTCCTCGATTTCTTCCATCAGCTCCCATTGCATCCGACGGAAAGCGGGCCAGCGGGAATCGCTGTATTTGGGCAGCTGCGCCGCTATCACGGGCATATCGTTGAATTCCGTCCTGTACTGCGCGGTCAGAGCCTTAAACTGTTCGGCGTATAATTCGGGCCAGGCGCTGTTCGCCTCTCCCTGATACCATAAAAATCCGCCGAAGGTATAAGAGAGCATCGGATATATCATTTGATTATATCTTTCCGTCGCCGCCTTTCCCATACTTTCGGCGACCGACCCCGTCTTTTTTACCGAGGCTTCGTTCATCCATTCCTCTATTGCGGAGCCGCTGGTATCCGATTCGACGATGCCGACGGGAACGTCGCCGAGTCCTTCCTGCAACTTCAAGGCAAAGCCCGCCGCGTAGGCGGAATAGGTCGCCAAATCCTCTATTTTCGCGGGCGTTTTCCAAACGGCTTTTTCCGCAAACTGCATTTCCGCCGCGGCGCTCGTTCCGTTTGCGATATCGACGACTCTGATTTTATCGACGTTTTCGTATTCTCTATATCCGTCGTATTTGACATATTGGAGGGGAAGTTCCATATTCGATTGTCCCGAGCAGAGCCACACCTCTCCGACGAGAACGTTATCGATTTGTATCTCATCGTTCGTCGTTTTTGCCGATAGCGTTTTCCCCTCGGCTGCGGCGTCCATTTTGTCCAGGCACACCGACCATTTGCCGTCTTCCACGCGACAGCGCTTTTCCTGTCCTCCGAATTTTACGGTGACTTCCGTCCCGCTTTCCCCGTAGCCGAATATCTTTACCTCCCGCCCCCGCTGCAAGACCATATTGTCGGAAAAAATCGGAGCCAGAGAGAGTTTTGCCGCCGCCGAAGCGCGGACGACTTCTCCGCCGACCTTTCCTTTTCCTTCCTTTATCTCCGCCCATCCGAGTGCGGCAAGGCACAACGCCAAAGCCGTACCGAAAAGCACGAAACCCCGCTTTATATGTTTTTTCATTCTCGTTTCTCCTCTCCGAACGAATCCCATTTTAGTTTTTCAAAGCCGCCGCGTCAATGGACAAAAAAACTTTGCGCAATGGACGAAACGGACCTTTTTTCAAACATGGACTTACTTTTGCGGACAAGTCCCTTTATATTTTTTTATCAGCTCCCGAAATTCATAATAACTGTCCTTAGGCACCCGCCGCAGCGTTTTGCAATCGGTGTATACCAGCCCGAATCTCTGCGTATATCCCTCCGACCATTCGAAATTGTCGAGAAGCGACCAATAAAAATAGCCGTCTATTTCAGTTCCCTCTTCGGCGGAACGCTCTAATTGCCTTATATATCTCTTTATAAATTCCGTCCGCGTCGGATCGTGCACTTTCCCGTCGTCGAAGATAAAGTCCTGCAAAGAAATCCCGTTTTCGGAGATATAGACGGGCTTTTTGTATCTTTCATACAAAAATTTAGTCGCGTAATAGAGGGACTCGGGAACGATATGCCAGCCCATCGGAGTGGTGGGCGCTCCGACGGCGTACGGGAGTATCTTTGCCTTGCCGCCGCATTCCCCGACATAATAGCCGTCGTAAGTATTCTGTGCGAAAAAGTCCACGGGCGAGGAGATAATTTCCATGTCCCGTTCTCCGATCTTGGGCATAATTTCTTGATAGCGGCGATAGTATTCCTCGGGATACCTGCCGAAAAAAATCGGATCGGCGTACAGGGAAACGGACCCGAGAGGACAATTTTCATCGAGTTCGAAAAATTTTTCGTAGGCAGCCCGATAATCCGCTTCTTTTTCCGCGGCGGGCACGGGCACGCCGCCGCAGGAAGCGTATCCCGCTTTGGCGCCCGGAATTTTTCTCACTTCCCGCACGGCAAGACCGTGCGCCAGAAGCATATGATGCACGGCCGAAAGCTGTTCCTTTTTAGAGAGAGAAAGTCCGGGCGCGTGCACCGCGGAATCCATGCCGAGTCCGAAAATACACTGCGGCTCGTTGAAGGTGAAAAAATGTTTCACTCTGTCCCCGAATTCGCGAACGAGCGTTTCGGCATAGGCGCGGAACCACTCGGGAAAATCGGGATTTAAAAAACCGCCCTTTTCCTGCAACGCCTGCGGCAGGTCCCAGTGATACATCGTCAGATACGGCCTTACGTTTCTATCGAGCAGCCCGTCGATCAAGCGGTTATAATAATCGATTCCCCTGCGGTTTACGCTTCCCGTTCCCTCGGGAATGATCCTCGTCCACGCCGTGGAAAATCGATAGGCGTCCGCACCCAAATCCGCCGCGAGTTTTATATCTTCGTCCAAAAATTCATAGCTGCCGCAAGCGACGTCGCCGTCGGAGCCGTCTTTAATGCGTCCCGGGCGATGAGAGAAGGTGTCCCAAATGGATGCGCCTTTGCCGTCTGCGAGCGGGGCGCCCTCTATCTGATAAGCGGCGGTCGCCGTTCCCCAAACAAATTCTTTTTTAAAAGGCATTTTATTCCTCCGACAAGTTATTCCTTTTTCTTAAAAGCAGCTCATTTGCCGTACTTTTCCACGGCGGCGTTGTATTCGTCCATCACCTTTTGCCCCTGATAGGTCGTAAGATACGTCCTGACGAAATTATCCCACTTGGAATCGAACTGATTTCTGTCGCCCATGATGAGATTGACATATTCGCTCTCCGAGTATTCGTCGAGCGCCTGACCGAGAGAGAGGATATTTTCGCCGTTATAGTACTGCAAAGGCGCGGTGATCTTCCCGTTCGCCAGCGTCATTTCTTTGATTTTGAGCAGCGTTTCGCTGTTGTCCGTCCAGGGATAAATGACGTTTTCATTGAGGGAAACGAAGGAATAGAGCAGCGTCCCCGAGTCGACGTCGGAAACGTTCTTCTGTACCCCGTCCTCTGTCTTTCCGAGAAGATTGACGACGTTTCCGCTGCCGTCCACGTCGTAATGCTCGCCCTTTACCCCGTAGAGCATCAACGTCTGCCCCTCTTCGCTCATCAGGTAATCGAGAAGCGCCAAAAGCCTTTCCCGTTCGGTGGCGGAAACGTCGGCGTTGATGGCGGTGAAGCAATAGTATCCGAATCCGCCGCGCTGCCCGCTTTTGCCCGTATCTCCTTTGGGCGGAGCAAAATACGTGATCTCCGACGTGCCGTTGACCTCTTTGAATTTATTGAGCACCTTGTTATATCCCGATACGGCGTTATGCATCATGATGCCGCATTTTCCCGTCACGAATTTGCTTATCTTTTCGTCGCCCGTATTGTTGACGAATTCAGGATCCATCAGCTTTTCGCTGTAAAGCCGATTGAAAAACTTTACCGCTTCCTTGGAGCCGTCAGCCACCCAGGTATCCACCCATCTGCCCGTGGTTTCGTCGTAAACGCGATCGTGAAAGCCGCCCTCGTCGTACGCGTAAAAGGCGAAATTGAGGAACCAAAGACTGGCGTCGTTGGTAGAAAATCCGTACGTATCCTCTTTGCCGTTGCCGTCGGGGTCCTGCTGAGAAAACGCTTTGCACACGTAATAAAATTCCGTCATCGTTTCGGGACCCGTGAGGTGAAATCTGTTTCCGTCCTCGGTAAAATTCGGCTCGCCGGGGAACTTCTCCTTGGCGTTTACCGCTTTCAGCCAATCCGTGCGTATATAAAGGCAGTGATCGCAGTCGGAGGAAAGAATGGGAATGGCGTAATGCTTTCCGTTCGTATAATCGAGATTGAGGAATTGATTATAATTTTGAAGCCGAGCGTAAATATGCGGATATTTCGTTTCCGAAACGTAATCGCTGACGGGCAGGAGAATGTCCTGCTCCACCCATTTTTTATACTGTACGGGACGATCGGGCCCGTAGCAGACGAACATATCGGGAATGCGGTTTGTGGAAATCAACGTATTCAAAGTTTCTTCCCAATTGCTGCTTGGCGCCGTCTTGACGGTGATATCCATGTTGAATTTACCCGTTATCGTCGTGGACACGGAAGTCTTATTGCGCAGCGCCGTAGAGAGAGAGGTGAGGTCGTAACGGAATACGGAAACGGAAACTTTGCCGTCTTCGTCCACGCTGTCGTCTTTTCCGTGTTCCCCGCAGGCACAAAAGGCGGAGGCGACGAGGAAGGAAAGCCCTAAGGCAGCCGCTTTTATCAGTTTTCTTTTCATAAATTTTCTCCTTTTTATTTTATCCTTTTACCGCGCCGAGGACCATGCCCTTGACGAAGAATTTTTGAACGAACGGATAGACGGCAATCATGGGAATGATAGAGATCATCACTACCGCCGCCTCCTTGGATTTGCTGTCGAGATATTCGAGAGGCGTGTATCCGCCTTCGATTTCCAGATCTCCCGAGCTGTTGATGATGAGCGAACGCAGCGCCAGCGCCAAGGGATATTTGTCCGTATCTTCGAGAAAGATCATCGGCCAATACCAGTCGTTCCAAAGCCCCACCGCGTAGTATAGACCTATGGTCATCTGCGCAGGCACGGAGAGAGGGATGATGATGCTGAACAGGATCCGAATCTCGCTGGAACCGTCTATTTTCGCTGCCTCCACCAACTCGTAAGGGAGGGCGCGGATGAAATTTCTCAATAGAATGAGATTGAAGCTGTTGACGGCGAAGGGTACGACCAGCGCGAAATAGCTGTTGAGCAGATGCAGCGACTGCACCACCAGCACAAAGGGAATCAACCCGCCGCCGAAAAACATCGTGAAGATGATGCCCGTCATCAGGACTTTGCGAAAAGGCAGCGTTCTCGAAGAGAGGACGTACGCCCCTATCGTCGTCATGAGAAGCTGAAAGAGAGTGCCGAAAATCGTCACTGCCGCGGAGATGAGAAAAGGCTTCGTAATCACTTTCGCCGCAAAAATATAACGATACGCGTCGAATGTGAAATGCCAGGGAACGACGAGGAAATCGGCTTCCGCGACGTCCTTATAGGAAGCGAAAGAGGTGAGAAGGGTCTGCAAGAACGGGTACAGCGTGATCAAAGCCAGAAGAGTCAAAACAATGCCGTTGACGTAATCGAAAGCAGTTCTTTTTCCGTTATTCATAGATTCCCGCCCCCGTCAGTTTTTTGACGATCACGTTAGATCCCATCAAGAGGATAAAATTGATGACCGATTTGAAAAGCCCCACCGCAGTCGCCTTTTCGAACAATCCTTTCGTAAGGCCTATCCTGTAAACGTAAGTATCGATGATGTCCGCCGTGGAATAGACCGCCGAGTTGTAGAGATTGAAAATCGAATCGAATCCCGCGTTCATGATATTGCCGAGCGTCATGATGAACATGATGGTGATAGTCATGCCGATGCAGGGAATGGTGATATGCACGATTTTCTTAAACCGGGTGCAGCCGTCCACTTCCGCCGCCTCGTACAGTTCCGAAGGGACGCCCGCCAGCGCCGCCGTATAAATGATCGTGCCCCACCCCACTTCCTTGACGATCTCCGAACAAATGAGAATGGCGTAAAAAGCGTCGGGATCGAGCGTGAACGATTTTGGAGTGCCTCCGAAAAGTTCGATAAATCGATTGACGATCCCCCCGTCGATGCTGAGGATGTCCTGCACGAGCTTCGCCATGATGACCCAGGAGATAAAGTGCGGAAGATACATGAGCGTCTGCAAAACCGTTTTGTATTTCTTTCCGCGCATTTCGTTGAACATCACCGCCACGAGTACGGGCGCGGGAAAACAGAAGAGTATCTTCAAAAAACTGATGACGAGTGTATTTCTCAGCACCTGAGTAAATTTCACCGTTTTGAAAAGCTCGGTGAAATGCACGAAGCCCACCCAGGAACTGCCCATGATCCCCTGTTTGATGTTATAGTCTTTAAATGCCAGCGTCACCCCGTACATCGGATAGTAACAAAAAATTATGTAAAACGCGGCGACGGGCAGAAACAGGAGATATAATTCCCTGTGCCTCGCCACTTCGCGCAAAAGTTTTTTCCCTTCGTTTTTCATGATGAGGACTATCCTCTCCTTTTTTTGATCAGGAATACGGGAGGGACGAGCAGACAAAGAGAGCCTCCTATCCCCGCGAGGCTTGCGCCGCAGCCCTTTTCCGTTTCTTTTTCGCCGACTAAGTCGGCGAGCTTGATCCGAATATCGAATACGGTGGAATCCGTCCAATTGTTCCCCACGTAATCGAGCACGAAATACACGCTGTCGCCCGCAGACACCGCGTAACTGTCCGAATACATCTTTATTTCGGAGTCCCCGACATTCATATATTCTTCGTCCAGCAATTCCTTCTCGTGGTTATAAATCAGCATCGAGGAACCGTCGCCGTTATCGTGATACTTTTTCTGAGAGGAAGCCGTGAAGGAAAGCGTGCCGCCATACGGCGCCGTCCAGACGATGACGACCATTTCGTTCGTGCCCGGGTGCAGGATACCGTTTGCGATTTCGCAATATGCCTCCGTGCCCACCCACGACCTTTGCGGAGCAAAATAGGACATATCGTAAAAATCGTTTATTTCCCCGAAACAAAACCGCCAATTCGCGTTTTTATACGCCTCGAAATGTTCCGTATAATATTCGAGATCGTTGAGAAAGTCGTTTTCAATAAAATCCTTTTCCTCGGCGGTCGCGGTGACGGCGGAGAAAGCGGGAAACAGCACCGCAGCGGCGAGAGCCAAAATCCATCCTCTTTTCATTTTTTACCTCCTTGCCGCTCTTACAAACGAAGAAACGTTGTCGTCCCCGTCCGCCGCGCGAACTTCGTATTCGTCCCCGTCCGCGGCCGTCTTATCGAACCAGAAAGTCCCCGAAGATACCCTGTCTGCGAACGCTCCGTTTTTATAGACGTCGTAATAGGAAACGAAATTATCGTCCGTAGCGGCATCCCAGCGGAGCGCGACGCCGGATACGCCCGCGTAGATCGCGTTTTCCGCCGTACAGGAATTCTCCGCCATGACGGGCGCCGTCTTGTCCCTGCCGCTCTGCGGCGTAAGGGGCATATTGAAGAATATCATCTCGCCCTCCGCGCAGCCCTCGACGGAGATGCCCTTTTCCAAAAGGTCTTTTCCCGTCGCCGTATAGTAGTTTTTGTTATTATAAAAACTGACCGTATACGTCTTGTCTGCTTTGAGTCCGACGGGATATATCTTTTTGTCGTATCCCGCGGGAATCCCCATCACGACCGCCCTGTCCGCCTCTCTATCCGTCTTCATATACAGCGACTGACCGAGCACCGCCGTCGTCAGATGGTATTGTTTCGAATATCTGCCCAAAACGCCGCTGTTTCTTAAATAGCGGTAAAGAGCGACGTCCCCGCGCATCTTTTCCTTATTCGCCGCATACTCCTCGCTCGTATCCTCCACGCTGAGTATCGTGCACAAGCCGCCCACGAACCCGTAAGTACGGGTATTGGCGGGAGAATAGCTCTGTACCTGCGCGTATCCCGACTGGAATTTTCCCGACGGAAAGAGATAGGATAAACTGTTGACGGGATTTTCCGCGGCGCCGTCCGTCGTCGTGACGTACGTGGCGTATTTGAGGAACTCGAAGCCGTGCAGCTCCCCGCCCGAAGCGCACATAATCCAACTGAAACCGGGATTGTTTTTGCAAGCGCTTTCCAGATAGTCGAGAAAGCCGTAATATTGAGAATAAGACGCGGAACAGCCGTTGTCGTCCGTACTGTGGGAATGGGAAATATCGTCGCAGGGCGCGATGACCCATCCGTCCGTTTTGACCATATCGAGAGCGTTTCTCGATACGATGTCGTCGAGTTTTTCCTTCATGAAAGAGAGCGTCTTATCGTTGCCCACGCAGAGCAGCGGACCGTAATAACCGGAATCCAATTCGGGAATTTCCAATCCCTTGTTTTCCCCGATCGCATCAGACGTATAATCATAATGCTGCGTCGTCGCCCATACGGAGGATTTCATACCGGAAGCGTGCAGATAATCGGAGATCGACCTGACGTCGAACGTATTGTTCCAATCCATTTTTTTGTCGTACCAGCCCACGCCGCTCAAATTGTCGTCGATATGCACCATATCGAGGCCGAGATATCTCGCCTGCTCCGACAGCGCGACGACGTTTTCAAAGGAAACTTTGGAAAGCGAAGACCACGTATCCGTCGTACAAAGCGGAAAAATCTCTCCCGTTTCATCCCAATTGTACTCGTATTGATAATACAAAAGGTCATTGGTGGCGTTGTCGAGGTTATCGGTAAACGTTCCCCAAAAAGCTTCCGGCGAAAGGAAGGACTCGCCCTTTTCCAAGGTCTTCGTATAGAGAGTAAGCCCGGCTTTTAAAGAAATATTCTCCGCTTTCTTTACGGACGCTTCCCAAAGTCCCGCGTATTCGAATCCGAAATAAATTCCGCCGCCGCTACGCGCGTTTTGCAGCGCAAAGAAAGGCTCGTATCCGCTGTATCCGTTCCATTGATCCTGCGTGCTGTCGTAATAGCCCTTGCTATTGGTGGCGACTTCCCGCTCGTCGTAACTGAGCATCGTTTTGGAATACCCGTCGGAAATAGAATTTTCTTTGAGCAACAGGCTTCCCGTAAAATTGCCGCCGCCCGTCATGTAAACCAGCTTCTCGCTCCCCTCTTCCCCCGTCGTCCCTTCAAAATCGATAAAGCTGAGATTTTTAAGGGATACGGCGTTTTTCTGCGTGTTGATGAGCTTGTAGCGGCTCTTTATCAAAGAGGTGCCGGGATAGATCGTGAACGTGTATTCCACGTCGTACTTTTTGCCGCCGAGCGACAAGGTGAAAACGATTTCTCCGTGCTCCGCGATTTCCGCCGCATAGTCTTTATAGGTAAGTTCCAAATCCTCGGACGTATACTCCTTTTCGCCCTCCGTAAAGCGGAATCCGAGCTTTTTTCCCTCTCCCACGTACTCCGCGCCGCTCGTCTTATTTACAAGACTCCTGATCCCAAAGCCGCTTTTGTCCGCGGCGACCGTCTGTTTCACAGCTTCTGTGCCGAATTCGAAAGCGGCATTTTCGGGATCGTACCCCACATAGGCGTCCCCGCTCTCCAAAACCGTTATCATTTTATACTCCTCCAAGGACGGAGAATCCTTCCCGCAGCCGACGAACGAAACCGCCAGCGCGGCGCAAAGAATGGTCGCTATGAGCTTTTTCATCTCTGTTTCCTCCTCTTTATGACGAGCGCGGCGATGCCGACTGACAATCCCGCCAGCCCGGTTGCGGCAAAAGACGATTTACAGCCGCTTCCCGCGCCTTCGTGCCGCACCTTTACGGGCGTCAATTTATCGTCGGGAACGGAAGGGGCCTTGATTTTCTGTCCCACTTCGTCGTCCGTGAATTCCACGGCTTCCCCCGACGTTTCCAGATATGCCGCCACCAATGTGGCGGAGGTGTTGTCGAAGGAGTTTTCATGACCTTTTTTGTTTCCTATCGAAAGAAAGATGAGATCGCCTGCGGAAACCTCTATATCCCTGTAATAATAGCGTCTGTCCGTCGTAGTCAATTCCTCGCTGTTTAACAAAGCGCCGTTATAGTAGATATTGACCACCACCCCGTCGCCATCGCCGTCGTGCAGATTATAATAGGACATGAGGCGAATTTTGCCCGCCTGATCGATCCGTTTGATTAAAATACATTCCTCGTTGTCGTATCCGGGATGCAGAGAGCCTTTGCTCAGCCTCGTAAACGTATCCACGGAGGGATTTTTCCATACGTCCCCGAAGACGTCGTAATCCATCAGGTAATATCCTTTTTCGACGCTCCCGTAGGCATAGTACCAGCCGTTTTCGCCCTGTTCCTTGCCGTAATACGCCTGCGCTTCCTCCTCGGAGATATACTGCGGGCGCAGGGGATAGCCGTTAATTACCCCTCTGTCGCCCAAATCGAAAGTTTCGTCGGCGTCGCCCGCGCTTTCGACATACGTGATATAGGCGTTGAGCGTCACCGTGTCGTAAGAATTATAGTTGTTTCCGCCCGAATCGACGTAAAATACGAGAATATCGCCCTTCTTCACATCGATGACGCGGGAGAGATCGTACACCGTATAATCGTCCCCGTCGATATGTCTGTCCAAAAACGGAGTTTCTCCCAAAAGATAATATCGGAAGCCAACGCCGTCGCCTACCTCCGCCGCCTTGTGATCCACTTTCTGCAAGTATCCTCTGACGTCGATTTTTCCCGTGTCCGTGCAGGCATACATTCTGATGGCCGCCATGCCGTTGCCGGGAGTCATGTAAGAGGCGCTGACGGAGTTATAGCTCTCTATGCCCACAAATTCGCCCGCATCGTAAATCATGCGGTAATACTCATCCTCGAATCCCGTCATGTAATACCAGTTGCAGTATCCCTGATCGGCGCCGAACTGTTCCTCGTACAGAGGCTCCGCGCCGATGTCGTCGGGAAGCGTTACCGCTTCCCCCGAAGCCGTATAATTAAACTTGGGCATGACGAAATAATGATCGCACCAGCTCGTTTCCTTACCTTCCACGATGAGAAACAGCATATCCCCCGCGGACATAGGCAGCGTCAACACGGAAGTTTTCACAAAATACGCGTCGGGTTCTGCTTCCCGTTCGAACAATGTCTGCGCGTCCGAAAAAGCGTAAGTGCTTCTGTCGTATCTCCTCACGGCTATCCGGAAACGGACGCCGTCGCAGCCTTCGCTGTCCGAAAAGCTGGTGTTTTTCTCGCGGATGATCGCTTCCAATTTTCCGTCCGCCTGCGCGCGATACATCAACATGGTATTGCTGCCGTTTTCCCCCGTCGTGAATTCGTAAGAGGAACTGATCTTCTGATACGTTTCCCCCTGCCAATTCTCCCCGTCGAATTTCATTCTTTCGTACTTTTTTTCCACGTCCCCTTTGAGATACCAAACGCCGCCTGTCCCTTGCTCCTGCGAAAAACCGGCGGTCAGATCGGAGTCCGGCAGCTGCGCGTATTCCGCGGAAAACTTGTAATATTCGTTATCCGAAGCCGTATCGTTAAGACCGGGAACATATTTTTCGTATTCGTCCTGCGGGTCGGGCGCGTCCGTCCCCGCGGAAACAAACGCCGCTTTGACGTAATAATTGCATTTCATCTCGTCGGCGCAGAGCGGATTCATCTCGAACAAAAACTTTTCGTTCTTTTTCACCTCGAACATCTTGCCGCTGAGATTGACCGCATAATCTTTCGAAGCCGTTTCCCCGTACACGAGGGTACAGGCGGATTGATCACAGCGATAGACGTTGACCTCGTATCCCTGAGCCGTGTTGCCCAAAACAGAATTTTCGATCTTTCCCGTAAAGCGCACGCTTCCCGAGGACGGCGCTTTCCATACCGCCACGACGCCCTGCATACCGAAGCAGTGAAATTCGTTTCTCCACCAGATGCCGTTCCACGTTTCTCCGTTGTCGTCCTTTTTCCAAAGGTTGCAGTCGGCGTCGGAATTGTATTTCCGCCCCACCGCCGACAGCTCCGAGTATCCTTCTTCCACACTGCCCCCGTACAGATACCAGCCGTTATCCCCCTGCTTTTCCTGACCGATATAATAGTCTTCGTAAACGGAGGCGTCGTAAGTAATTTCCGTTCCGACGAAGGAATCCGACTCGGCTTTCGCAGGCGTGCCGCGGCCCCCGTTTCCCGCGCACAGGGCGAGGGAAAGCGCGACGGCTTCCAAAAATATCAAACAGCCGCACAACAGTTTTTTCATAATTTCCTCCTGTCCTTTTTCATCCGCGGGTTTCTCTTTTCCGCGATCCGTTATCATTATAGCGTAAGTTTTTCGCCTTTTCAATGGATAAACGCGCTTTGTTTAATGGACAAAAGGAACGTCGTGAAAAAAAATATTGACAAGCGGACTTTATTACTTTATAATATTTCTTGTCGTAAGGGGGCACACTATATGAAGAAAAGCGGAAGCATCGTAAGAAAAATTCTCTTTTTCAATATTTTCACATCCGTATCCATCGTGTTGATCTTCACCGTTTTATATATGGTTTTCAGCTCTATCGAGCTGAAAAAGGATATGGAAGCGCGTTCGGAAGCCGTGGGGACTTCTTCGGCGTCCACGTTGGACGTGGTGGCGGAAAATTGCCTCAATACCTTAGCGAAAATCGAATACGACAAAAATTTACAGGCGTGCCTTGCCGCCGTGCGAAGCGGGGAAACGGAAAGCGCCAAGGCGAAAATCCTCCTGCGGGACATCATCGACGACAATATCGCGCTCAATTACGTGTTTCTCGGACTTGTCGTCACAGGGGACGGCGGCGAAACAAAATACCAATCCTCCGCCCTTACCGTCCCCGAGGAGATCGTCGCGGAAGCGAAAGACAAACTCGGCTCGTGCACCACTTTCTTTTTCGTCCATCCCCGATACGAAGACTTCCTTTTTCTCGCGCAGCGGTTTTATCTCGAAAACGATTCCTATTCCTTGGAATTTCCGCCGCAGAATTATTCGGTCTGTATGCTCAACAGCGAAATATTTTTCAACAGCGTCCTGCCCTCGGGAAGTCTGCTCGAATATAAAATGAACGTGAGTTACGGCGGGCTGCCTATATTGACCGAAAGCGCCCTGCGCGGCAAAACCTTCGAATGTGAAAACGGATTCAGCCTCGAAATATGCGTTCCGCAAAACATCATGCCTCTCAATCCCCTGAACGTACCGAGAAGCTACCTCGCCGTTCTGCTTTTGGCGGGAATAATAACAGTATCCGTAAATATCATCAACAATATGGTGATCACAAAACCCATCAAACAGCTTTCCGAATACTGTGAAAAGATCCCGCGCGAACTCGATAAAATCCCCGAACCTTTTATAAACGGCAAGGAATTGAAAGAGATCACCGTCAAAATCAACGGAATGATAGACAACCTCAACCGTTCGAAAGACGATCTGTTGAAAAAGGAACAGGACATTTACGCCATGGAGCTGGAAAAGCAACAGATTTCTCTCGATATGCTTTACAGTCAGATCAATTCCCATTTTCTCTACAACACCCTTTCCAATATTCGGGGAATGGCGCTCAAACACAGCGATGCAGAGGTAGCGGACGCGCTGCATCTGTTGGTGAAATATTTTCGTTATTGCACCGACCAGAGCAACCTTTCCACTGTGGAAGACGAATCGAGTTTCCTCGATATCTATTTAAAAATACAGACCATGCGCTTTGGAAAAGCGAACTTTTCTTATGAGATCGACTGTGAACAAGGCGTCGAAAAGGAACGAATCCTGCGGATGCTTTTACAGCCGCTCGCGGAAAACTGCTTTGCGCACGGATTTAAAGAAAAGCACTCCGATTGCAGGATGAAAATATCCGTTTCCCGTTTGGGAAAAGGATTGCAAATCGTCGTCACGGACAACGGCGTCGGCTGCGAGCAATCCGTCGTGGACGCGATAAATAATCAATCGTTGTCCCCTTCCGGAGCGGGAAAAATCGGTATCGGCAATATCCGCAAGCGATTACAGCTCTATTATCCCGATTACAGCCTGACGATGACGTCGGACGAAAACGGAACGAGCGTGATCGTATCTTTGGGAACAGGAGGAGAAAAAACCATATGTACCATGCCATCATAGCGGACGACGAAGGAAACGCGCTGGACGAGCTTCTTTACGTCATCGATTGGCAAAAAGAAAACGTCGCAATCGACGGGACGGCGAGCGACGGGGAAGAAGCTGTAAAGCTCATTGAAAAATTCCGTCCCGACTTCATTCTCTGCGACATCAATATGCCGAAAAAATCGGGAATCGACGTGCTGCGCTTTTTGAAAGAAGGAGGTTACCCCTCTTTATTCATCGCGGTGAGCGCGTATTCCGACTTTCATTACGTTCGGGAATGTTTGGACAACGGCGCCTTTACTTATCTTTTGAAGACCGTCGACAGAGAGGAACTGCTCTCCGTTCTCGCAAGGGCAAAAAAACAGGCGGACGAAATAAAGCACAAAAAAAACGACGAACGGTACAAAAACGCGCTCTTTGCTTTAATGAGCAACAACGACTGCCTGCAACATCTCAAAGATCTCTCTTTCGAGCCGACGTTCCCCCTTTTTACCCTGGTCAAATCCCGCGGAGCTTTTGCGGGGGGAATACGGCAAAAAAACGGCGTTTCTTCCATCGTATTGCCTTGCGGCAGAGAGTATCTCCTCCTTCTCAACCACCAAAAGGGATACGCGGCGGAAAGCGCCTTCGCCGCCCTTCCCTGCGGGATCAGTTCTTCCTCTCCCCATTTAGGAAGACTATACTATGAAGCGGACTGCGCCTTTCTCTCGGGAAAATTCTTCCAAACGCCCCTCAACCGCTATCGGAAAACGGATCCCGCCTTGATAAAACTCCTTTCGTCAAAAATAGCGGAAGCGCGCTCGACCGACGATATTGCGGCGCTGCTTAAAAACAGCCTTTGCGGCGTCAACGAGCTTTGCGCCCTCTACAACCTGTTTACGGACAGCAAAAAGGAAGATTCCCTCTCCTATTTCGATTTCGGAAACCAGTTTGATTCGTTGGATGATTTCGCGCGCTTTCTCAAAAATTACGACCGCTCGGAAAACGTCCTCGACATAGAGGAAGTGACCGAGCGGATCCACGGCTATATCGCTCTAAATTATGCGCAAAATATTTCCGTAAATATGCTGAGCGAAAAATTTTTCGTATCTCCCGGCTATCTCAACAGGAGTTTCAAGAAAAAATACGGCATCACCATCAATAAATTCATCACGGACGTCCGCATGAATAAAGCGATGGAGCTGATCAACAGCGCCAATAATCTCACTCTGCTGAAAATCAGCCAGATGGTGGGATACAGCGATTTTTATTATTTCAGCCGCGTCTTCAAAAAGAATTTCGAGCGCGCCCCCTCTTTTTATAAAAATCAATAAAACGGACGCTTTCCGCAAAAAGCGTTTTTTTATCGCAGCTTTTTCAAAAGCAAAGAGAAAAGAATGTATCGAAATACGATTTTCTCCGCTTGCCCTTAAAAGTTCCCTGGGGCGCGTTGCTTTCGGCAACGCGCCCTTTCCTCCCAAAACAATTCGTTACGAGCGAGGAGCTTAAAGATACAAAATTTTTCCTTTTCAAACGCAGTAAGCAATCTCGTCCCAAACGGAAGATAATTATAAAGAATGCAATCATTATCTCTCGCGTAATCCCCTTTATAAGCCCGCCCAATTAGTCAAGAAAGGTCCGAACGCGGCGGCGAGGCATTTTAATATGACGATCCCGCCCCGTTTTTCATCCGTTCCGTCCCGGAATCGAGGGCATCGGCGTGTTCGCAGGAAAAAAATATCAGACGGATTCCCCCGAGCGTTCTCAACTTAATTGACCATACAAAAATGCTTTTTGATTATAATAAGTCATAAAAAATAAGTATTTTACATATTAGAAAAATCTTGTTATAATAAGTGTGAAAGAATCGAACGGTTCTCTCGCGCTTATTTTTCGCATGGGGATAAAAAACGACGCTTGAAGATATGCGCAGGCGATAGAACGTCACAAAGGCGCGGATACAAACGTCTATCGGGAAGGAAATCTCGCCCGTCGGAAAAAGCGGCGACTTCCAAGACGACCTCGGGCGGGCAGTATCGTCCACGGGGAAGAACGCAGCCGCGCCGTCACGGGTGCGAGCGAGCCGCCCGGCTCGGGATTTGCGGAGAAAGAAATTTTATAAGGGCAGCGGCAAGAAAAATCGCTCTTTTTAAAGAGAATTTTTATTCCCTCTTGCAATTTATCGGAAAAAGTTATATAATGAAAATACTCTTTTCCGCAACTCGATAAAAATCAGGAACGCTTTATCGGGTATCGCGGTCACCGCCGCACAGGCGAAAAGATCGGCGTTTTTTAGGCTTCGACACGGGCGCCATTCCCGAAGCGACGGAACAGGAAATTTATCGTTATGCGGGAGCCTGCGCTTTCTAACGGCATCCACTGCTACGATTTGGATTTATCGGGCGATGTCTTGGCGTTTGAACATTGAAAAAACTCAGCGCTCCACGCAGACGATCGCATCGACTGCGGGCACTGCAACCGGCGTTGTCTTTATGTCGATCAAAGGAAGCGCATAAAAAAAATCGCAGCGTATTTTGAGAAAAAAATAAAAGGAGAATATAAATCATGTCCTATTTAGGCGAAGAAATCAAAAAATTAGGGTTCGGGCTGATGCGTCTGCCGCAAAAAGACGGCAAAATCGATATCGAACAGACAAAGACGATGGTGGATATGTTTTTGGACGCGGGTTTTACATACTTCGACACCGCTTGGGCGTATGCGGGAAGCGAAGACGCGATTCGTCAGGCGCTCGTCGAACGCTATCCGCGCGACAAATTCCGCCTCGCCACGAAAAATGCCGCTTGGAGCAACTGTAAAACACGCGAAGACGCCGTTTCCCAATTTGACACCTCTTTGAAACAGACGGGAGCGGGATATTTCGATTTTTACCTCCTTCACAACCTCGGCGAAAGCCGTACCCAATATTTCGACAAATTCGGTTTATGGTCCTGGGTACAGGAAAAGAAACGGGCAGGACTGATCAAGCACGTCGGCTTTTCCTTTCACTCGACGCCGCAGGAATTGGAAACGATTTTGAGGGCGCACCCCGAAATGGAATTCGTGCAGCTGCAAATCAACTACGCCGATTGGGAAAATCCTGCCGTTCAGTCCCGCGCCTGTTACGAAGTCGCCAGAAAATACGACAAGCCCGTCGTCATCATGGAACCCGTCAAAGGCGGTATGCTCGCCTCTCCGCCGGAAGGAGTGAAAAAGATACTCAGCGTGGCGGAGCCGAATTCCTCCGCCGCCTCCTGGGCGATTCGCTTTGCCGCGGATCTCGAAGGCGTGATTACGGTGCTTTCGGGCATGAGCGATATCGCACAGATGAAAGACAACATCTCTTATATGAAAAATTTTACCTCTTTGACGGAAAGCGAGCGCGCGACGCTGAAAAAAGCGCAGGAAGAACTCAAAAAAATTTCCCTGATCCCTTGCACCACCTGCAACTACTGCGCGAAAGTCTGCCCGAAAAACATCGGCATCTCCGGCACCTTTACGGCGATGAATTACCTGAGCTTGTATCAAGATAAAGCTTTGGCGGCAGGACAAGAAAATTGGTTAGTCGGCAGGCATCAGAAAGAACGCGCCACCCAATGCATCCAATGCGGCAAGTGCGAGCAAGTATGCCCGCAGCATATTTCCATCCGCAAAGAGCTGGAAAGATGCGCAAAAGAACTCTATTAAAAACAAAAAAAGGAGCAAAAAATGATAGAAACCATACTCGTCAGAAAAAATCTTTCTCTTAAAATGAGGATTACCGTCAAAACTCTGATTTCCATAGGCATCGTGGCGCTGGCCGTCGTTCTTCCGCAGCTGGTGCATCTCGCGCTGGGACAGTCGGGCGGCGTACAGTGGCTCCCCATGTATCTTCCCGTTCTCCTCGGCGGCTGTCTGCTCGGCACTTGGTGGGGACTGGGCATAGGAATCGCCTCCCCCCTCGCCGGCTTTTTGATTACCTCCGCATTCGGAAGCCCTATGCCCGCCGCGGCGAGGCTTCCCTTTATGATGGCTGAACTTGCCGTTTTCGCTTCCGTTTCCGGACTGTTTTCCAAGAAGATACTCCAAAACGCCTGGATGGCTTTTCCTGCCGTCTTGCTGGCACAGGTCGGCGGCAGGGCGAGTTTCCTTCTGCTCGTCGCCGTTTTTCAAAATATCGCGCCCTTTACGGTCGGCGCGGTCTGGTCGCAGATTCAGGCGGGGCTTTTGGGAATGCTGTTACAGGCGGTTGTCGTCCCGTTTCTCGTAATGGGTCTGAAATTTCTTTTGGACAGGGACAAAAAGAATGACTGATCTGGAACAGGCGAAACTGAATTTAAACGGACATACGCTTTCCCTCTGTAAAGGCGAAAACCGTATCACCAGCGACAAGCGCGGCATTTCTCCGATGGTGAACCTCCTTTGCGGGAACGTTTCTCTAAGCGGATGGTCGGCTGCGGATCTCGTCGTCGGAAAAGCGGCGGCTCTGCTTTTCGTCTATGCACAAGTCAAAGAAGTGTACGGAAAAGTATTGTCCGCGGAGGCCGAGAAAGTCCTGAAAGAGCACGGCGTCCCCTGTTCCTTTGAAACGCTTGCGCCTCATATTATCAACCGAAGCGGAAACGACATCTGCCCTATGGAAAAACTCGTCAAAGGCGTCGAAAATCCCGCCGTCGCCTTGGAAATTCTCAAAAAAGCTTTATATGGATAAGCACGATACTCAAAGAAAGCGCAAAGAAAATCTTTGCGCTTTTTCTGTTATGGAGAACGGTCCTGCCGCAATTTGCCCCCGACGCTGCGATAACTTTGCCCGATAGAAAAAGCAACCCGAAGATACCTTCGATCCGCTTTTTTCAATGTTTTTCCCTTTTAGCCGACCTGATAATAGAGTATGAGAAAAATAACCGAAATTGCAATAAACGCACCGCCTACGACGAACATATAGAGAACATTTCTCTTTTTTTCCTTTTTCGCCTGTCTGTACTCGTAAAAATCCTTGTATTTACGTTTGGAGATATCTTTTCGCAGAGCGTCGAAGAGCATGACGAACGCATAGCCGAGCATATCGAACGCGCCGCCGTTGCCGGCGAGCATAATCACGCCGATACAGGCAAAGCATATGCCCGTCACGAAAAAAGCGTCGCACAAAATCTGAAACACTTTCACGGCGTCCGTTTGAGAAAAGATGTTTTTAAAACACAGGATGACAAAAGCAAGCGCAAGGCCTACCGCCGAGGCTATCGAATACCGCAATATGTTCTTTTTCATAATCCTCTATCTCTCGCTTCGATTTCGGCTTTATATTTTCCGAATTCCGCGTCGTTGCAGTAGATCATATGTCCGGGCAGAATTTCTCTCATCACGGGCTTATCTACGGAATAATCGTGTTCCGCAATGGGATTGTAAACGATTCTCTTTCTGCCCTTTTCATATTCGGGATCGGGCAAAGGAATCGCCGACAACAGCGATTTCGTATACGGATGAAGCGGATGTTCGAAAAGTTCGTCGGAGGAAGCGAGCTCCACCAATTTACCGAAATACATAACTCCGATTCTGTCCGAAAAATATTTTACGACCGACAAATCGTGCGCGATAAACAGTATCGTCAGTCCCAGCTGTTCCCGAAGGTTATTTAAAAGGTTTATCACCTGTGCCTGAATGGAAACGTCGAGAGCCGAAATGGGTTCGTCCGCTATGATCAGTTCAGGATTGAGTATGATGGCGCGAGCGATGCCGATACGCTGGCGCTGCCCGCCCGAAAACTCATGAGGATATCTGCCCGCGTGTTCGGCGACCAGTCCCACGAGATCGAGCATCTTATACACTTGCTCGTCGATATACTTTTTATCCCTTACGCCGCGAATGATCAGTCCCTCCGCAATGATCTCCCTCACCGTCATGCGGGGATTCAAGGACGCGATCGGGTCCTGGAAAATCATCTGCATTTTGTTCATGATCCTGTCTTTTTTGGCAAAGCGTACTTTTTCTTGCAGTTCCTTTTCCAAAGCTTCTTTTTTCCCCTCGTCGCTTTCCGCGGCAAGGAGAGGCTCGTATTCCGCTTTTACGCTCTGCGCCTGCGCCTCGGCATAGAGCTTATTGCAGTTTTTGTGATCGTATACGGCGGATTTGATATTTTCCGTCTGCGCCTTTATGACGGCGTGATACGCTTCCTCCGCCTTTTTCAATTCTTCCGCATATTCGGGATTGATCTCCGTGACGCCGCTCTTTTTATCCTTTTTTATAAGGGCGTTGATCTCGCTTGATTTCTTTCTGTATTCCGCAGCAGCGGCCTTTACGGCGTCTTTATAAGAGCGTGTGCCCGCGCAGATGCGCTGCCCTTTAAAGTAGACGTTGCCCGAAGTGATATCGTATAAACGGATGATGGAACGCCCCGTCGTGGTCTTACCGCAGCCGCTTTCGCCGACAAGACCGAACACCTCGCCTTTTTTTATCTCGAAACTGATGTCGTCTACGGCTTTCAGTTCCTGTCCGGGACCGATTTTAAAATATTGGCAAAGGTGTTCGACTTTTAAAAGAACTTCGTCATTCTTCTTTTCCATCGCTCTTTCTCCTCGCTTGTTTCATCCTCGCTATTCTGTCCGTAACGGCCTTGGGGGGATCCACCCTGGGGGCGTTGGGATGCAGCAGCCACGTCGCCGCAAAGTGCGTATCGGAAATCTTAAACATGGGCGGTTGTTCCTCGAAATCTATCTGCATCGCGTATTTATTTCGCTCCGCAAATGCGTCGCCCTTGGGCGGATAGATCATATTCGGCGGCGTGCCGGGGATGGCTTCCAGCTTTTCCTTCGTATCCAAATCGGGCATGGATGACAGCAGCGCCCAGGTATAGGGATGCGCCGGCGAATAGAACACGTCCTGCGCCGTGCCGATTTCCACGATCTTGCCCGCGTACATGACGGCGACCCTGTCCGCCATATTGGCAACCACGCCCAAATCGTGCGTGATGAAGATGACGGAGAGCTGTCTTTCCGCTTTAACCTTATTGATCAGTTCCAGAATCTGGGACTGAATCGTGACGTCGAGCGCAGTCGTCGGCTCGTCGCAGATGAGAATATCAGGGTCGGCGGAGAGCGCGATGGCGATGACGATCCTCTGGCGCATCCCGCCAGAGAACTCGAAGGGGTACTGTTTGAATCTCTTTGCGGGATCGGGAATTCCCACTTCCTTCAAAAGTTTCAGCGCGCGTATCTTCGCCATACTCCGCGTAACTTTATACGCGACACCCGACGCCTTCGCTTTGAGATAATCGATAATATCGACCGTTTTGCCCTCGAAATCGGGAACGACCGTCGCCTTGACGTCCGCTTCCAATTTACGCTTCATTCTCGTAACGACGCTGATGATGTCCGCTTCCGCCGCTTCCAGATCGACGAGATTTTTTTCCGAAATCTCGTAATCGGGCGTTTTCCCGCCCGCCGCTTTTTTGTCGTACCGCGCTTTTTGCGTCCGATACCTTTTTTCTTCCTTCTCGTTTCTGACAATCCCGTTGAAATAGAGCTCCACCGCCGATTTCAGACTCGAAGCAAACGTATACGAAAGATTGTCTTTTACGACTTCCAGCCTGTCGATCGCCTTTTCCACGGCCTCGACGATCCGCTGCGCAGATTCTTTGATCTCGTTTCTGTCGAGAGTATCCTTTTCAAAGGCGTTCAATTCCGCTTCGATGATCCCGATCGCGGTCTTTTTTGCCTCCACTGACCTCTCGTAAGAATATCGGATGCCCTCTTTCGCCAGACGGATAAAGTCGAGCATAAAGTTATCGTCGAGATATTTGCGCAAAAAGACGTTCAGCTCGGGAATGGGCAGATCGGGCAAAGGATCTTTGGAAAAGGTCACGTAATATCCCATTGCAAAGAAATTGGGCATGGGATAATCGACCGCTTCCGAAAGAATTTCCTTTACCTTTTCGAGCGCTTTGCCCGCGGCGGCAAAGTCCGCTTCCGCGTCTTTCGCCTCCGCCCGGTTGAACAGACGCCGCAGCAGATCGGCAGCCCTTTTTACGAAAGGAACTTTCACGATCTTTTTTATCTCGCTAAGGAGCGCGCCGAGTTCGTCGGCCCGTTCGCATACGACGTATTTTTCGAAACTGCGGGAAGCGTAACGAAGTATCTCGTTGATGTCCCTGCGCAAGTCTTTATAAGCCACTTTTTCGATGCGGAACAAGACGTCGTCTATTTCCGCCAAAGCGTCGTTCGCCGCTTCCTTGGCTCTGTTGTACGCATTTTCGAGTTCGAGATGTTTATACTCGAACTTATCAAAATCGTTACATTTATGCCTGTTTTCCTCTTTTATGAGGCTATCGTCCTTCGCGCCGCGCGCCTCGTCCATGCATCTGTTGACTTCCCCGAGCGTCCTGTTGAACTCCCTGCGCGACTCTCTTTGATTTATCTTGCCTTTGATGAGCATGGCTTCGGTGAGTTGTTTTCCCACGCGCATGATGGGATTGAGGCTGGACATGGGATCCTGGAATATCATGGCGATTTTGTCGCCGCGGATCTTGTGAAAATCCTCTTCGCTGATTTTCATCAAATCCTGTCCGTCGTAGATGATCTCGCCGCCCTCTTTGATGGCGTTGCCCGCGAGAATCCCCATGATGGCGCGGTTCGTCACCGATTTTCCCGAGCCGCTTTCTCCGACGATGGCGAGCGTTTCTCCCTTGTGAAGGTCAAAACTTACGTTTCTTACCGCCTGTACTTTTCCTCCGTCCGTCCTGAAAGAAATTTTCAACGCGTTTACGGAGAGTTTTACTTCTTTTTCTTCCATTGTCATCCCTCCGTTCCTCTCAATGAAGGATTAAACGCATCCCTCAGACCGTTTCCGAACAAGTTAAAGCTGAGCATGAGCAAAGCCAGGAAAATGGACGGGAACAACGCGATATACGGCGCCGTGGACAAATAGCTTTGCCCTGCGGCTATCAACGTGCCTACACTGGTAATATTGCCGCTGGAAAGATTGATGATTCCGAGGTAACTGAGATTGGTTTCGGAATAAATCATAGAGGGAATCACGAGCGCGCAGCTTGTCACCAACGTGCCCAACGCATTGGGAAAGATATGTTTGACGATTAGCCTTCTGTCCTTGGCGCCAAGCGTCCTTGCCGCAAGAACGTACTCCTGATTTTTAAACCGATAAAACTGCATTCGCGTCGTAGACGCCATAGCGATCCAGCCCGTTAGGAAAAATGCCAAAAACAGCACCAGCACTTGGCTGGACCCGCCCATATGCAGTTTTAAAAGGGTGATGACGATCATCGTGGGAACCGCCGAGAGAATATCCGCGAATCTCTCCATAATGAGGTCTGTCTTGCCTCCGTAATATCCCGCCACCGCTCCGTAAATGGCTCCGACCAGCATATTTACCAAAGCAACGCCGATACCGAACAGGAAAGAGAATCTTGCGCCGGAAGAGAGGCAAGTCAAAATATCCTGCCCCGTTCCCGTGGTCCCAAAAACAAAGTAGGGTTCGCTGATTCCGTCTTTTGCAACGTAACTATGCTGATAAATATAATATTCATAATAATTGACCCTGCACTCGACGCCGGAAGAAGTGGGTCTTGCATAGGCATAGTAATACGTTTCTCCGTCCACCTCGAAGCCTTCGCTTCCTTCGATCCGCATTACGGATGTATAGTCGTCCGCGGCAAAGCCTTCCCGATAACTCCAATATACCGGAATGATATTGCCGTCCTCGTCGTAAACGATCTGCGTCTTTGTAGTTCCCTTCGTCTTGAAATAATAATTCGCGTCGTTAGAATCCTGATAAGCCTGCGGTCTGTCCGAAAGCTTTACGGTGGGATAGATGACCTGAATTCCCGTTTCGTCCTGATAAGCCTGCAAATCGGCATATTGCTCCATGGTCATGTTCCGGTAAATCATCCCCGTCTTGTGATAGGTATCCAGACGGTATTTGTAAAGTCCGTTGTCGGAAATAGAGTATTTCTGATTTTTAACGGCGTTGTGCCCCGTTTCCAATCCCATGGCATAATAATAGTCAAACGTAATCTTGCCGTCCGCTCGGCTCTCGCAGCCGTCCCAAAAGGAAGTGCCGGCAAATAATTTACTCTTGGGGAGCGTGCACACGAAATATGTATCCGTATAATTCACTTGGTAGGGAGTACAAAAGGGAGTAATCAACGAAAACAGGAGCAAACAGATGATGATGATAGCGCCGACAAGCGCGCCTTTATTTTTACAAAAGCGCGAAAAGGCATCGTGCATATAGCTGCGCGGTTTCGTAGCGAGCTTTTTATCGTGCACGAAGTCGCCCGCAGAAGCAAAGGCAAACTTTTCTTTGGGGATATTGACGAATTGTTTATTTTCCATTTTACTTGGCCCCCATTCTTATTCTCGGGTCAATAAAACCGTAACTGATATCCACGATGATGCCGGCGGCAAGCCCTACAAGAGTATAAAAGCCCGAAAGCAGCATGAAGAAATCGTAATCCTGATAGAGAATAGAGTCGAGATACAGTCTGCCTACTCCGGGAATAGAGAACATACTCTCTATGATGAGCGACCCGCTTAATACAGACACGAATTCGCCGAGAATCATAGGGAAGATAGGCACCATCGCGTTTCTCAGCGCATGGCGGAACGTCGCCTGTCCGCGGGTCAGACCTTTGGTGCGCGCAAGCAACATAAACTCGCTCGTAAGCACTTCGGTAAGCTCGGCGCGGGTATATCTCGCGTATCCCGCAATCGAACCCAGACACAGCGATAGCACCGCGGGCAGCATGGATCGAAACATCTCCCAACTGAAATAGTCGTATCCCGATTTCATCGTCAGCGGAAACCAGCCGAGCTTAAAGCAGAATACGTACTGAATGACGAGTCCCAGTACGATCGACGGAAGCGAAATAAGCAGGATGACAAAGACGGAAATCACCTGATCCTGCCATTTATTCTTTTTAAGAGCGGCAAAAATCCCCAGTCCTAAGCCTATGGGCACGCCTATCACCGAGGAATAAATATTGATGAGAACTGTGGGAGGCAGTTTTTCCGTGAACACATCCCACACCGGCTGATTGCGGTATTCCGCCATAGAAACTCCGATCCCGAAGTCCCCTTCCACAAAAATCCGTTTCAAGTAGTAGCCCAGCTGCACCATGACGGGAACCGTGTCGAAACTATACATTTTCGTCGCTTCGTCATATACGACGTTTCGGATATATCCCCTGGCTTCCAGCTGACTGTAAATAATGTTTGCGTCCTGCCCCTGCTGTACCGTCACCACGATAGGCAAAAGCTTAATCAGGACAAAACACATAAGCATAATTACGGCAAACGTCATGAGCAATAAGCCCAATCTTTTTAATACGTATTTAAACATATACATAAGCAATTTCTCCCGGATGTGATCGTATTAATATCTGCCGGCTTTCCGTTTCTTCTAAAATGGGTCGGCGGCAATATGGAATTTTTACCGTACGCTTACAATAATCCCTTTTAAAAGAGTACGCACCAAACAATATGCTTAAAAACAACGGGAGGGGCGGAAATGAATCCCGTCCCCCGCCGCAAAATTCGTCACTCCGATTTTAATTCGTCTTTTTGTATTCGTTGGTCAAATCGTTGTTATGGGAGCTTACATAAGCGCTCCATTCGCTGTCCGTATAATTAACGACCATGTATCTGTAACCGCCGAAGCCCATGAACGTATTATACTCCTCGCTGATGTTAGAGAATTTGGCGCCAAGCAGCGTCGCAGTATATTCCGAAGTCGTGATTATCGTGTAATATTTTTCGAGCGTGATTTCTTCCAGTTTCGCAAGAAGCTGCATTCTCACTTCTTCGGGAATCGCACCCGCGCCCCAATTATATTTATTGGTTTGTCCGCGGCTTTCCGCAATGCCGTTCAGACAGCAATACCAGTTATAGATGCTCATCGTAAGCTCCTGACCTGCCCCCGCATAGCTGCCCTTCGGCATGGTATAAGTCAGCATTTCCGTTTCGGTATCCCACCAGGTGGAGTACATCAATCCGGCCTCGGGATCGATATAGCACTGCAAGAATCCTTCCGGATCAAACGCGCCCCCGGAAAAGCCCGTACCCGCAGCGATCTCGTAAGCGCCCGATTTGAAATCGTTTGCCCAACCGCTCCCGTAAGAGGAATTGAACGTCACGGTGATTTTCCCTTCCAAAGACGTCCCTTTTACAAGCTCGGTAATGGTTTCTTTAATATAATTGTAATTCCGCCTTGTATTTTCGTTATCGGCAGAAGTCCCGTAAATAAACTCAATCTGCTTGGAGGAATCGTAACCGTAAACCTCGTTAGTCGTAAGCTCGGTGTAAGCGCTCTCCACCAGCTGTCTGGCAAGAGTGGGATTGTATCCGTTCATCGCGTCGTAAGCGTCTTCGTAGGAAGCGTAATTTCGGGTGCCGTCCGACCAGGTGCCGTCCGAATTTTCGGTGAAGCCGTAAACTCTCAAAAGCGCTTTTTTAGCGTATTCGGTATCTCTGTAAACGCCGCCGTTTTCAACGTCGTAATAATAACTCGGACCGAGCAGACCGTAGCAAGACCTATGGGACGTATAACAGGTTGCGTTATAGTCATCTCTATCGAGGAAGAGAGAAATAGCCTTTCTGAAATCGTCTATCGCCAGGATGGCGTTATTGCGCCCGTTGTTCTTCAACACATTGAGATTGGAATACAAATTGATCCCGAACGTACCGGTACCCGGCGTATATAAGGCATACTTGGAATTTCTGTAATCGTCTTTATGCGTTACGTCCAAACCGATATCGTCAAGCGTGCCGTTGAGGAATCCCATCCACTGCGTGTTCAACTCGGAGATCTGTTCGCATTCGATCTTGGTGACGTTATACTGATTGGCATTATCCGCCAAACCGTAACCGAACCAATTATCGTTTCTTTCCAGCGTATAAGATTTACCGCCCTGAAACTGCGTCAGTTTATAAGGTCCCCAGCTTGCGGAAGTCGCCAAAGAGGAATTATAATTGGTCGTCCAAAGAGTGGAACCGCTTGCGGGTTCCTGCTTACAGCTCTCGTAAAGATCTTTCTTTACCAGAGGAAGACTTTGAAGGCTATATGCGGCAAGATAGGAAAGACTGCCGTCCTCTTTCAAGCACTGAATGGGACTGTCGAGGCAAATGACGAGTTCGTATTGGCTTTCGCTGTAAAGTCCGACGTCTTCAAACTTCGTATTCATATGCGAGTTTTCGACCTGCATATATAAGTCGTCGTCGGTCAGATACGTCCCGTAATAGGCGGCAAAAATCTGTTTGCCGGAAAAAGCGTCCTCAGCCTTTCCCGCTTCCCAGGCAGCCGCGGTGTCGTATACGGTTTCATCGCTTATAGAAACATATTGGGGACATTCGTTGCCCTGTGCGTCTACATAGCCTTGCGCGCCATAGAATTCCCAGGCGTCGAAATACACCGTATTACCCGCATCAATGGCCGCCTGCGCATTATCGTATCCCTGCGAAACGATCGTTTCATACGTCGTCTTAGTGGTGCTGTAAAGATAATTCCGCGCATTTTTGATTACGATGTTATTATAATAGGTAGACGCGCGCATATTGAAAAAGGCGGGATCCAACTGCTGCTGCATCGAATATACAAAATCCGTGGCATCGATCGCCGTGCCGTCGTCCCACTTTAAGTCGCTGCGGAGCGTGATTTTCCAGGCGTACCCGCCTTCCGATTTCTGTTCGGCGGTATAATTCCATTTTGCGTCGACGGAAGAAGTAACGTCCTCTAACTTAGTCGCCGCCGAATAGTTTACGCTGAATCCGCCGGAAACGATTGCGTCGGCGTTGACTCTTCCGTCCGACTTGAACTTTCCGCCTTTCGTTTCGTCGAACGCATAATCATACTCGAAAAAGGAACTCGTAAGATATTGCAAAATCTGAGTGTCGTTATTGTCCTCATAGGTCAACTCGTTCCAGTTGCTGGGCATAACAGGCGTATAGGTACGATAGGTGCCCTTCTTTAAGTTAGCATCGGGGATGGTAGAATCGCTGTTATCTCCTTTTCCGCAACCGGCCAATCCGCCTACCACTGCGGATGCCATAAACACAGACATCGCCAATAAAGCGACTTTGCGCCATTTTTTATCCATTTTTTGACCTCCTAAAATTAATATCCGTTTTATCGTCATCCTTTATATCCTTCGGCTTTCCCGCCCAAAGACATCGCGGAATAGTTCTCCGCTTCGCAACTCCGACAAAAAGCGAGAGTTACCTTATTCAAGGAATGCTGTCAAGTATTTTTGTAGGGGCAAGCGTACCGCTTGCCCCTCCCGGCGGATATGAAAATATCCGCCGGCAACGCGAATTTTTTTGCGTTGCCGGACATTCAATCTATAATATCTATATTATAACCTCACATTATCTATTTTGTCAATTGAATTCCGCGGATTTATGGTTTCTAATTAGTTTATACGCATATACTAAAAGTTTATACTATCACGCGACGGATTCATAGAGATCGATTGGATTTATTTAGTCACTTTTTTGACGCTGTCGACAAACTCCTTTACGTGAGCGGACGGCTTTTTTGCATAGAGAAGCCCGAAGGGAATCGAATACTCCCATTGTACGGGAATGAGTTTCAGCAGCGGATGGACGTTTTCCCACCCGTCGATCATGACAACGGGAAGATTCTCTGCGGCTGCCCGATTAAAAGCGGGAATGCCGAAAAACTCAAAATCGACAATATTGACCCCCAGAACGGTCAAATCCTTTCGCAAGGCGTCGATATGTCTGTTCCAGCCCTTTTTGATGAGCATCAAACTCAAATCTTTCAGATCTTCCTTCGCAATCGCCTCTCTTTTGCTCAAAGGGTGCGAAATGGGAACGGCTATAAAAATACTTTTATCGTACAAATAAGTTGCCTGACAATTTTTTTCAAGCGGCCATCCTTCGTCATAGATTCCGGCCACCACGTCGATGTGTTTTCCGAAATTTTTAAGAATATCCTGCGTATTTTCGGGGGTATTCTCAAAGGGGATCAGCTCTATCTTTAAGCTTGGTTCAAGCGATTGAATTTCCGTCCAAATATCCAGCAAAAACTTGGCGGGAGTCATAAGCGATGTACCGAGGCGAATGGATTTCCTTTTATTTTTGCTGTCAATTTCCCTGGCTTTTTCGATGGCCCTCTTGGAATAATCGATGATGTACCTCGCATCCTGCAAAAAACTCTTTCCCGCATCCGTGAGCCTAAGCCCGTGATTTGACCTGTTCAACAGCTTGACGCCCACGCTTTTTTCAAGCGCGTTTATCTGTTTCATCACCGCCGTAGGCGTGATATATAACATTTCCGCAGCCTTTGAAAAGCTGCCGCTTTTCGCCACCGAGATAAACGTTTCCAATTGCGGATTATACATGAGTATTTCCTCCCCTCGCGTATTCTTTCCCGAGTTTTTTTAATTATATCATAAATCGGATAAAAAATCAATATACTCGACGAGATATAAAATCGGAAGAAAAAATCCGCTCCTGACTTCTGCCTTTTTATTTTTTCCTTCTAAGTTCTTTATAGCGAGCGAATAAAAACGGGCTGCTCTACTTGCATAGAGAAGCCCGCTTTTTATCATTTCAAAAGGTTTTACGCGTTTTTCATGCTCTCTTCCACGGCGACCGCGACGGCCACCGTAGCGCCTACCATGGGATTGTTGCCCATTCCGATCAGCCCCATCATTTCTACGTGGGCGGGAACGGACGAGGAGCCTGCGAACTGAGCGTCGGAATGCATCCTGCCCATGGTATCCGTCATACCGTAGGAAGCGGGACCCGCCGCCATATTGTCGGGGTGCAGAGTTCTGCCCGTACCGCCGCCGGAAGCCACGGAGAAGTATTTGACGTTGTTTTCATAGCACCACTTTTTATAGGTGCCCGCAACGGGATGCTGGAATCTCGTGGGATTGGTGGAGTTGCCCGTAATGGAAACGCCGACCTTTTCCAACTTCATGATCGCCACGCCTTCGGGAACGTCGTCCGCGCCATAGCATTTGACCTTTGCACGGGGACCGTCGGAAAACGCCTTTTCGTAGACCACATTCACCGTTTCCGTCGCATGATCGAACGTCGTTTCCACATAGGTAAAGCCGTTGATTCTCGAAATAATATACGCCGCATCTTTTCCAAGACCGTTCAAAATAACCCGCAGGGGATTTTTTCTGACTTTATTCGCGTTCTGAGCGATAGAAATAGCGCCTTCGGCGGCGGCAAACGATTCGTGCCCCGCGAGGAAGCAGAAGCATTCCGTTTCTTCGGAAAGGAGCATGGAACCGAGATTTCCGTGTCCTAAGCCCACCAATCTGTTCTGCGCGACGGAGCCGGGAATACAGAACGCCTGCAAACCGATACCGATAGCCGCAGCCGCGTCGGCGGCCTTTTTGCAGCCTTTCTTGATGGCGATCGCCGCGCCTACGGTATACGCCCAGACCGCGTTTTCAAAGCAGATGGGCTGCGTGCCCCTTACGATTTTATCGCAGTCGACGCCTTTCGAAAGGCAGATATCTTTACATTCTTCCACGGAAGAAATGCCATATTCTTTCAAAACGCCGTTGATTTTTTCGATTCTTCTTTCATAACCTTCAAATAATGACATTAGCTTGTCCTCCTTGCTTATTCTTCACGAGGGTCGATGAATTTCACGGCGCCCTGTTCGGCAGTAAACCTGCCATAGTGACCTATCGCTTTCTTATACGCCTCGTTCGGCTCCATTCCCTTTTTCATGAAATCGGTCATTTTGCCGAGCGAAACAAATTCGTAACCGATGACTTCGTTATTGGCGTCCAGAGCAAGACGGGTGACATAGCCTTCCGCCATTTCGAGATACCTTACGCCCTTTTGAAGCGTGGAATACATAGTGCCGACCTGAGAGCGATGCCCCTTGCCGAGATCTTCGAGTCCCGCGCCCACGGGAAGCCCGTCGTCGGAGAAAGCCGACTGCGAACGACCGTAAACGATCTGCAAGAACAATTCCCTCATCGCCGTATTGATAGCGTCGCACACAAGGTCGGTATTCAGAGCTTCCAAAGGAGTCTTGCCGGGAAGGATCTCAGCCGCCATCGCCGCGGAATGCGTCATGCCGGAGCAACCGATCGTTTCCACCAACGCTTCCTGAATAATACCTTGCTTGATGTTCAAAGTAAGTTTGCAGGCGCCCTGCTGAGGAGCACACCAGCCCACGCCGTGCGTAAGACCGCTGATGTCCTTGATTTCTTTCGCATGAATCCACTTCCCTTCTTCGGGAATCGCGGAATTTTCATGACGAGCAACGCCCGCGCCTTTCGCAACGCAGAACATCTGTGCAACATCTTGTGATATTGTCATTATGAATTCCTCCAAAAAATTTTGTTACCGAAATATAAGCCGAATCTTTTTTACGGATTAAAACCTTATACAGTATATCACATTCTTAAAAAAAATTCAACAGCAAAAACGCTCTTTTTTTCCTTTTCTTAAAAATTTTTACAAATATTTAGAGAGTTTTCCCCTTTTCACCTTGACTCTTTTCCTTTCCGCAATTTCTATTTTTCTTTATTTATATTGTTTTTTTCTCAAAGGCGTGCTATAATATTACTGTATCCACCTCTCCCTCATCGTTCGAATTTATAAACGACAGAGTATAGAAAATTTCCCCGGACGTCGTTTTATTCTTCACGGGAGTCGCGGCAAAGCGCAGCTTCGCGACGGAAACGTTGTCGAAAGCAAAAGGCTAAGCATTTTTCAGCGTTTAAAACAACTTGTACCACCTCAGTTTTTTTCTGCGCAAAGCGCCCGAATACGATAAAAAGGAACGCCAAGCATGAACACTCTTTTCCGCTTTCTGGAATGGACCGCATGGGAAATGACACCGCCGAAACCGTACGGTGTCTTTCACCTTGTCTTTTGGCTTGCCGGACTTCTTGCGGTAACGATCGCGGCGTTTTTGTTAAGGCATACGGGCGAAAAAGCCAACAAACGGCTTTTATTGGGAATCGGAATTTTTCTTTCTCTCGCGGAGCTTTACAAACAGCTTTTCTATACCTTTTACATCGGCAAGGGCGAATATCCTTTCGACAGATTTCCCTTTCAGCTTTGCAGTATTCCCATGTATCTCTGCCTGATCGTTCCTTGGCTGAAAAACGGAAAGCTCAAACAGGCGCTCTATACGTTTACCGCTTCTTACGGATTTATGGGAGGCTTCGTTTCCTATTTTTCTCCCGAAAGTATGTGCCTTCCCTATTGGACGCTGACCCTTCATTCCTTTACTTGGCATATGACGCTGATTTTTCTCGGCCTTTACCTTTTCTTTTCGCGGCGGGCAGGCGCGCGCCTGAAAGATTTTCTCCCCGCAGCGGCCGTGTATCTTTGTCTGTGCGCAGTCGCTTTCGGAATCAACCTTTTATGCTATCGCTGTCCCGGCAACGACGTCAATATGTTTTTTATAGGTCCCAAACCCAGTCCCTTGGTCATTTGCCGGGACATCGTCAAACGCTTTGGCTGGCAGGTCAATTCCGTCGTCTATATCTCGGCGCTGACAGCCTGTGCATTCCTCTTCTATTCCGCTTATCTCCTCATAGGAAAAGCCCTAAAAACGAGAAGGCGGAAAGCAAGATCCTTTTGAAAAATTTTATCATGATCCTCTGCTCCGATTTTCACTTCCCTGTACACCGCGCGCCCGAAAAAGTTTCCCGTTCCTTTTTCATTCGAAAAAGTCTTCGGGACGCAAACGGGAGCGCAGTTTTTCTATTGCCCTCTTCTCGATTCGAGAAATATAAGAACGGGAAATTTTCAGCATTTTCGCCACCTCCCTTTGAGGGAGAGGCACTCCGCCCTTTAAGGCATATCTCAGACATAATACCGTGTATTCCCGCTCGCTCAAAATCAGTTTTATCTGCCGCAAAAGTTTTTCCCTTTGGACGGATTTTTCCACCTTATCGAAAACGCAATCCTCTTTTTCAAACAACAAGTCCATCAGTGTCAATTCGTTGCCGTCTTTGTCCGTCCCCACGGGATCGGAAAGGGAAAGGTTGTTTTTATGCTTTTTATTGGTGCGAATAAGCATCAGAATTTCGTTTTCTATGCAGCGCGCGGTATATGTCGCGAGCGCGGTGCCGTGCCCCGGCTCGTAAGTGTTGATGGCCTTGATAAGGCCTATGCTCCCCACGGAAATCAAGTCGTCCGTTTCCGCCGCGCCCGTGTATTTTTTGACGATATGAGCCACCAAACGCATATTATGCTTGATCAGCACATCTTTCGCCTCTTTGCTGCCTTTTGCCGCCAAAGCGAGATACTTTTCCTCGTCCTCCTTCGAAAGAGGCTTGGGAAAAGAGTTTTTTCCTCCGATCGCCCCTGTAAAAAATACAATTTTGCCTATAATTGCCCACAGAAAATCCAAAAACATACGCCCACCGCCTCACAAAAAACGGGAAAGCGTCCTTTCTCCGCGAAAAGTCCGCCCTTTTGCCCGTAAAAATAAAAGTACTCTATCGTATGAGGGGGATTGTTTGTACTATGCCGCTAAAATTCTTCTTTTTTCAAAACTTTTCTCGCTTTTTCGCGCACATTTTTTAAAGGACAAAATAATTACTACGCCACACGTAATATTTATGTCTGAAATAGTAATTCCAAGGCATTTTTTACTATGTCTGTCATAAATATTGTGCCAGACATAGTAAAAGAGAGAGGCAAAGCCTCCCTCTTCCTTTTCTTTTATTTTTCGTTTTTAATCTTATCCAAAGTGATTTTATTACACTCTTCTTTAAGCCGTCTGGTGTATCCGAAATGCGATACCGATTCTTCCCCGTGCGTCAGCTGCAAATCGTATTCGAGCGGAAGCCACGTGGAAATGTCCGCTTCGTTGTGCTGAACGACGGCTTCCATATTATCCAGAGCCTTATATAGCCTTGCTTCGTCAGTTTTGAGCGCTTCCATTTCTTCAAACAGCTTTTCAAGCTCCGTTTTATAGGGCAACGGCAAAGAATTTAAGAAGGCGCTCACTTTTTGAGATTCAAGCTCTTCGTCGGAATTCGTCTTTTCGAAACAGGGAATATCTCCCGTAAAAGCCTCTCCGATGTCGTGAAAAAGACACATGAGGACGACCTTTTGAATATCCACTTCGGGAAACTCGTCTTTGACGAAATACGCCATCACCGCCAGCCGATGAGAATGTTCCGCTACGCTTTCTTTTCGATTTGCGGAAGTATAAGAATGTCGGGTATTGTTTTTCAACCTTTCAAATATGTGTAAAATTTCCAAATAACGGGCAACTTCCATTCGCTTTGTCCTCCTGTTTGCTTTTTAAATACGGTATGAAAAGCGCTTTCGTGAAACTGATTTTGTGAAACTTATCCGTTCGGAGCTTTTTGATGCCGAGAAAAACAAAATCCGGTTAAAAAACCGGACCTTTTAAAAAAGGGATTTGAGTCTGTCTGTAAGCCGAGTTCTGTCGTGTACGGTCATCTATCTAGACTTGCCGTCGCCGGCAAGTTCAAGCGATATTCACGGTATCCTGCCGGACGGACAGCCCTATGTGGCAGGTACCCAATCTTGCAGCGGGTGGGGTTTACATGGCATACCGCGTTACCGCGATATCGGTGAGCTCTTACCTCGCCTTTCCATCCTTACAGGGCGAAAGCCCTGCGGTTTATTTCTGTTGCACTTTCCTTGAAGTCGCCTTCACCTGACGTTATCAGGCACCCTGTCCTATGCTGCTCGGACTTTCCTCATGGCCTCAAAAGACCCCGCGACCGTATAACAAACTCAAATCCTTATATATTATAGCATATCTTGCGAAAAAAGTATTGCTTTTTTACGGAAAAAATAGTAAAATATAATTAGAAATTTTTTATCAAGGAATCAAATATGAAAAAGACGAAAATCGTATGTACGTTAGGGCCTGCCAGTTCTACCAAAGAGATCATTTCCGCCATGGCGGACGCGGGGATGAACGTCGTGAGGCTGAACTTTTCCCACGGTACGCACGCGGAACACGCCGAAAAAATCAAAACCATCAAGGAAGTCCGTGCAGAAAAGCACGTCCCGCTTCCCATCATGCTGGACACAAAAGGTCCCGAATTCAGAATAAAGACTTTTAAAGAGGGCAAAGTTCTTTTGAACGAGGGCGATACGTTCCGTTTTACGTCCGAAGACATCGTCGGCGATAACCGGCGCGTGGGCGTTTCTTACGACCGGCTCTGCGAAGAAATGCATCCCGGAGATAAGATTCTTTTAAATAACGGACTTATGGTTTTCCGAGTCAGGGAAGTGAAAGCGCCGGACGTCGTGTGCACGGTGGAAGTCGGAGGCGAACTCTCCAACCGCAAGTCGATGTTTTTTCCGGATAAGGAGTTGAATCTCACTTTTCTTTCTCAGCAGGATAAGGAAGATTTGCTTTTCGGAATCGAGCAAGGCGTGGACTTTGTGGCGCTTTCCTTTGTTTCCAAGGCGCAGGACGCCATCGACGCGAGAAACTTTCTGAACGAACACGGCGGAGAGCATATAGACATCATTGCAAAGATAGAAAATCGG
Organism: uncultured Eubacteriales bacterium; assembly: GCA_905209085.1. Taxonomy (GTDB): domain Bacteria; phylum Bacillota; class Clostridia; order Christensenellales; family Borkfalkiaceae; genus Scatosoma. The sequence continues at coordinate 137,297 of CAJLRM010000004.1, read as the reverse complement.
GCGGGCGTTAAGCATTTGAACGAGATCATGGAAGTTACGGACGGGATCATGGTGGCTCGCGGCGACCTCGGCGTAGAGATCCCTTACGAAGAACTCCCGGACATTCAAAAGGGTATGATCAGCAGCTGCCGGGTGTACGGAAAACGCGTCATCACCGCCACGGAAATGCTGGAATCCATGATTCACAATCCCCGTCCCACGCGGGCGGAGATCTCCGACGTCGCGAACGCCGTTTACGACGGCACCTCCGCCGTCATGCTTTCGGGCGAAACCGCCGCGGGCGCGTTCCCCGTGGAATCGGTGAGGGCGATGGCTAAAATCGTGGAACGTGCGGAAAACAACGTGGAATATATCCAGACCATCGACAGCTATGCCATAAAAAATTCCTCCGAAGCGCTTTCTCATTCCGCCTGTACTTTGGCAAAAGATCTGAAAGCGAAAGCGATCGTCGTCTGTACCCGTACGGGCGCGACGGCGAGAATGGTATCCCGTTTCCGTCCTCTTATTCCCATCGTAGGACTTACGACGGACGAGCGCGCTTACCGCCAGCTTGCGCTCAGCTGGGGCGTCGTCCCCGCGATGGCGGACGAATATTCCTCCGTGGACATTCTCTTTTACTTCGCGAAAATCGCGGCTTTAAAGAGCGGATTGGTCAAAAAAGGCGATCGCATCGTCATCACGGGCGGAACCCCCAACGGCAAGAGCGGCAATTCTTCACTTATAAACGTCGAAACCGTATAGAGCGATCGAGTCAATAGAAAAACGGGCATTCGGAAAATTCCGAACGCCCGTTTTTTATCCGGGGATGCAACGCTTTTCGCGCTTTTTTTTAATAAACCTTATCGGAAGCCGAAAAAAGCGTTCTAGTTCTTTCTGTTTACGGCGCTTAAAATCGCTTACTTTTTCCAACGCTGCAAGGAAGGCAGATATTCTTTCAAAGCGGCCCGCGCTTCTTCCAAAGTAAAATTCGTCCCCATTTCTTTATTCCATTCGTTTAAAAACCCAAGATTCTTTTCCGCCATTTCTTCCACGGTGCAATTTTGCGTGAACTGTCCGTCCCGATAGCAATAGAAGCAGAATGTATCCGATTTCTCGCCTTTCTTTTCCGTTCCTTTTTGCGTTTCGTCTTTTATGAGCATTCCGCAGCTTTGGCAAACGACGCCTTTTCTTTCCGTCGTCTTTCCCGTCAGATAATCCATCGAAAACTGAAAGGTATCGGAAATTTTTTTGAGAATTTCCAAATCGGGCGTACCTTCGCCGCGTTCCCATTTAGATACGGCTTGGCGCGTCACGTATAACTTTTTGGCAAGCTGCGCCTGAGTCAGTCCTTCCTCTTTGCGGATATTCGCAATGATCTCCTTTATCTCCATCTCACGCCTCCACAGCCATTATACGGCGTAAAGGGAGAAAAGTCAATGAAAATCCCGTTTGGAACGCGCAACGAAAAGTTGCGTGTTCTCAATCGTCCCCGCCGAGCGTTACACGCGCGGTCAGGCGGATATCCCGCGAAGAGGCGCCGACGAGTATCTCGAATTCTCCGCCGAAGATATGCCAGCCTTTGTGAACGGTGGACCAGACGGCAAACGCCTCTCTTCCGAGCCGAAAGGTCACCCTCCTCTTTTCGCCCTTTTCCAAAGCTATCTTTTCAAAGCCTTTCAGTTCTTTTTGGGGACGAACGACGGGACTGTGCCTTTGGCGGACATACAGCTGCACGGTTTCCTTCCCCTTACATACTCCCGAGTTTTCGAGAGAAAACGTCACGTCCAGGCCGTCTTTACCGCGCGGCTCGATTTCCAGATCCGCGTATTCGAAACGGGTATAGCTCAGTCCGTGACCGAAGGGAAAAAGCACCGTTTTTTCCTGTTCGTCGTACCAGCGGTACCCCACGAAAATCCCTTCCGCATACCTCTCGGCAAAGCCGTTGCCCCGCTCGCCTTTTGTCGGCGTATCTTCCAGACAAAGCGGGAAGGTTTCGGAGAGCTTTCCCGAAGGACATACTTTTCCCGTAAGGATCTCCGCAAGCGCCTCGTTCATACATTCGCCCGCAAACCCCGTATAGATCACCGCCTTCACCTTGTCGATCCAGGGCGTCATATCCACGGCGCTCCCCGCTTCCAATACGACGACGGTATTTTCGTTTTCTTCGGCGACGGCTAAGACAAACCCTTCCAATTCGGGCGAAAGCCGCAGAGAACTCCTGTCATAGCACTCCGTTTCCATCAGCTGATTCGTGCCGACGACAACGATCGCCGTATCGGAAAAATAGGCAAGTTCCGCCGCTTCCCGCTGTCCGGACACCCAAGGCAGGGCGATCGGCAAAATGCTGCTGGCGTAAACATACCCGCCGCAATAAGAGATCGTCGAAGCGGGAAGCAGCTCTTGGAGCGTTTCGCGAAGAGCCCTCGGGCTTTGTGAGGGAATCACCCGCGCGCTGCCCCCGCCTGCGACGGACGGATTCTCGGAAAGGGAACCCAAAATCGCGACTCGTCCCCCGTCTTTCAAAGGCAATACGCCTTCGTTTTTCAAGAGAACGACGCCTTCCCTCGCGCCGTTTAAAGCCGCCTCCCTGCGCTCCGCGACAGTAAGCGCCTTAGGAGTCTTTCCTCGCGCCTTTTGCGCCTGCTGTTTTTTATCGAGCAGTGAAAGGATCCTTCCGACGCTTTCGTTTACCTGCTCCTCTCTGATCTTTCCGCCCGAAATCCCCTCTTTGAGATTTTCAAGGGAAGCGGGATGAAAGGGAAACTCGATATCGAGCGTCGCGTTCAAAGCGCGGCTCCTGTCGTGCACCGCGCCCCAATCGGAAATAATTACGCCGTCAAAGCCGAGTTTTTCCCTCAAAACGTCTTTTAAAATGTATGCGTTTTCCGAAGCGTAAACGCCGTTGACGGGATTATATGCGCACATGATTGTCCAGGGCGCCGACTCTTTGACGACGATCTCAAAGGGTTTGGCATAGATCTCCATAAGCGTGCGTTCGTCCAGTTCGCTGCTTTGGAAGCACCTGTCCCATTCCCGGTTATTGGCGCAAAAATGCTTTAAAGAAGCGCCTACGCCCTGCGACTGCACGCCCGCGACGTAAGCCGCGGCAAGTGTGCCCGCAAGATAGGGATCCTCGGAAAAATACTCGAAATTTCGTCCGCAAAGCGGCGTACGCTTGATATTGACGCCGGGGGCAAGGATCATATCCACCCCCTTATCGATACAATCCGCAGCGAGCGCCTCGCCGATATTTCTCGCCGTCGCCCTGTCCCAGGAATTTGCGATCACCTGCGGGGCGGGATAACAAAGAGAAGGCTCCCCTTTCGGGAAGCTTTCGCTTTCGATACGCAAGCCGCACGGACCGTCCGAAGCGGTAATACTCGGCAGTTTGCCGTCCAGATCGTCGGTCGTGAAGCCGTCTTTCGCGGTGAGAAGCCGAAGCTTCTCCTCCGTCGTCAACAAAAATTTATCTTTCATATTCGTTCCGTTGAGGCGTTTACGCTTGGTTCTCCGCGGGTTTGTCTATCGCGGTATACAGCTGCATGGCGACGGGGAAAGAAACGTTGCGATAATCCTCCCAGGGGAACAGATATTCGTAATAGAGCGTTTCCCCCTCTTGGAGATAAAACTTCTGATCGGGATAGAAATCCGCCGCCTTTTCGTTAGAGGAAGTATACAGCGCGGTGATCGTGCCGTCCGCGGCTTTTTTGTAAATGGTGACCGTCGAATCCTTGGTATCCACCCAGCCGCCCAAAGCGCTGTCTGCCGCTGCGTCCAGGCAGAAGTCGACAAACATTTCCTGCTTGGCGCGGACTTCGTAGATGACGGCGTCGTTAAAGCCCGTATACATACGCCAGCTTTCCATATACGCGCCTTTTTCCAGATCTCCCAGCACATTGGCAGTGCCGTCCGCCGTTTCCCGCGTTCCCGCTTTAAAATCGGCAACCGTTCCCGTCACCTTGCCGTGGCGGAAACCGTAGTCGGCAAGAGCGTTCTCCGTAATCATCGCCCCGTCTGCCGCCCTTACCGCGTTGAACATCGCCGTATAGCCGAGCGTCGTCACTTCTCCGGGGATTTTTTCCACTACGGGAGGAGCGGGCTTTTCGTCGTATTCGTCTACCTCGTCGCCTTCGGGCAGAAGGCGGATCTGATCGAGATAAACCTTGACGCCTTTGGCGATGACGTTGTTTCCCGTGTCCAGATTCCAAAGCCCGAAGAAAATCTTAAAGCCGTACAGGGAATCCGCAGCCGAGTATCCCTCGACGAGCGGAGCGTTCAAATCGACGACGACGCGATACCAAGTGGCGCCGTTAAATTCGTGCTTATCCTGCCAATTCGTAGCCACTTCGTCCCCGTAAACATCGTAGACTTCCATATCGTAATATTGACCGTTTACGTTCGATGTACCGTTGTAGCCCGCGCCCTCGAAGTCGTAATACATCCAAAAGGAAACCTTGCGGCAGTCGCCGACGATTCCCACCTGACCGAGCATGGAGAAGTCGTCGAACCAATTGGTATGCTCGTCGAACAAACCGATTTCATAAGACTTTTCCCCGAAACGGGCGAATTTATTGCTGATCTGGCTGGCGTACCACTCGTTGAGATAATAAATGTCGTCCTCCATGGTGGCGACCGTCTGAACGTAAAAATTCTTCCGGGCGGTGTTTTCCGAAGAATCGGAAGCGGTCACGGAGATCGTATACGTACCCTGTTCCGAAGCGGTGAAAGTTTTGTCGGTGCCCACCGTCACTTCGTCGTCGCCGAAGTACACCTTGACAATAGGCGCAATCTCTTCTCCGCTGTTGTCGGAAACGGTGATTGACGTCAAATCCACCTTCGTGCCGGGTACGGTCATGTTATAGCCGAGCAGCTCTTCCGACTCGATTTCCGGCTCCGTCATGTCCCCGACTTCCAGCGTATACGATTTGCTTTCAGTCTGATTATTGCCGAACGTGACTGTATAGGTAACCGTATAGTCGCCGAGCGCTTCGGGCGTAAATACGTTCTGCGTCAAAGACATTTCCTCGCCCGCCGCATTGGTCACTTTGACAACGGCCACATACCAGTTTCCCGCGCTGTCTTTTGCGCTGACGGGCGAACAGGTATACGTTTCGCCAAGTTCGACAAAAGCGGATTCAGGGATCTTGAACTCTTCCAGAGTCAATGCTTCCGCAGAGCTTGCGGGCGGATTGCCGGAGCTGTTCTCATCCGAACTGTGGACGGGATTCCCGCACGCCACCGCAGCCCCCATCAACGCGACGGACAGCGCCGCCGCGGCAGTCAACAACAATTTTCTCTTCATACTTTTCCTCCATACTATTTATTTTTTGGCGGGGGAAAGCGGAAGGAATCCATCCGTTCCCCGCGCATTTTACTTCTTCACCTGCGGCGAATCCGTCGCAAACGTATTTTTTCTGACGATCCATTTTCCGTCCGTAAAATCGGGGAAAGCCACGCTCTGTCCCGTCGCAATCGACTGCTCGGAAAGCACAGAAATGCTCATCCATGTCGCCATATCGTACACGTCTATCGGCATGGGCTTTTTCTCGGACAGCGCGCCGAAAAACCCGTCGAGCATCAGCGTATCCATGCCGCCGTGCCCCTCGCTGCCGGGATGATAGTCCTGCCAAAGAGGATGCTCGTATTTTTCGTAATAGCGACCGACGTTGTTATAGTGAGCGCTCCAATCGTAACATTCTCCCGGGTTGTCTTCTTCGAGATATACGGAAGAATTTTCCTCCGCGATGAGTCCTTTCGTACCCTGCGCCAAAAAACCGCGCGAATAGTATCTCGGATTGCAGGTGTCGAGCGTAATCGTTATCGTTTCGCCGTTCTGACATTTGATGAGCGTCGTGACCACGTCCGATTGATTGAACCGCACACCCGCCAAAGCCTCTATCTCTTTATCCCGGGCATATTTTTCCATACCCGCGGACAGAGAGCCCATCGAGGTGAGCGTTAAAAATCTGTTGCCGCAGTTGATATCCAAAAGTTTGGCGATGGGTCCGATCTCGTGCGTCGGATAATTTTCGCAGTTGCGGCAGATGTATTCCCAAAGGCGATAATGCCCGTTTTTCGCCCCGCCCGAAATTTCTTCCCGAAGATCGTGGCGATAGCCGCCCTCGCAGTGCACAAGCCGCCCCAGGACGCCCGAGCGCTTCATATTCAGAGCCAAAAGCTCCAATCGGCCGTAACAGCAGTTTTCCAATAGCATAATGGGCGTGCCCGTCCTTTCGTAGCAGCGAACGAGCTCCCAAAGACTTTCGAGGCTGTACGCGCCGCCCACTTCGCACGCCGCGGCGATTCCCGATTCCATGGCGTACATAGCGATTTTCAAATGCGCTTCCCAGGCGGTGGAAATGAGTACGGCGTCCGGTTTTTCTTCGCCGAGGCACCTTCGATAATCCTCGTATGCGGAGGGACGAACCCGTCCGTCCGCCTCGATCAGCGACGCAAGTTTTTCGCTCTTTTCGGAGCAGGTGTCGCACACTGCGACGATTTCCACGTCGCTTCGCTTTTTCAAGTCGGCTTTATACAACGCCGTACAGCGATTCCCCGCTCCGATCAGAGCCAAACGCAATAGTTTCATGTTTTCCCTCTAAATTGTGACTTTTTCGTTTTAAAAGGGTCTTTCTTCCCTTTCTCCGTCCTTTTTAGCCGATTTTTGATTATTTAACCGATTCAGGAAAGCGTTACTTTTATTTTCAACGCTTCTCCCAATACGCCTTGATTGGACTCCGGCTGTACGATATAGTAGAACGTTCCTTTGCTTTCGGGAGTGAGCGTGAAAGAAGTCGTTTTGGTTTCGCCCAGCATCTTGCGATAGGATACTTCTTCCTTTTCGCCTACGGCAAAGACGTTATAATGCCAAAGATCGCCTTTGGACGCCGTCCAGGAAAGAGTGAGCTTGCCGTCTGCGTAAGCCGCCTTTGCCTCCGCGGGCGCGGAAGGCGCTCCGTCGGGCGTATATTCCTCATAGGTGGCGCCGACGTCGCGAAGCGCCCACGAGGGAAATTTACCGTCGAATTCATAGGGTTTGGCGCCGTCGGTATAATCGATATGGGCATACTCGGTGTAATCGAAGCACTTGAACACGGAGAGATCGGAACTGTAATACTTATTCCCCGCAAATTTGTACCAGGGAATCGCCTCGTCCACATAATTCCAATAAAAATCTTTTTCCTCGCCCGTATAGACGACGTGATTATCCTTATAAGCATTTCCCGACCAATTGTCGTCGCCGTTGGACTTTTTCGCCGTAAACATTCCCTTGAAATCGGTAGGCGCCGCCACGATGAGATTTTCTTCGACGCGAAGATTTTTCACCGTGTGCATACTTTCGTCCACCGCGGCATAGCGGGAAGTGAAATCCCCGACGGAGATCTGACCGTATTGATTGGTCGCCGTGCGGTTATTCTCCACGCGGTTATTGAGAATGGCGCAGTCTACATTCGCCATGGTGCCGATACCGCCGCCCATACAGTCATACGTATGGTTATACTGCACGATGCAGTTTTTCGTGTTCCAGTCGATGTCGATCGCCATCGCGTCGTAGCCGAGCTTGGAATCGTAATTGTTATACGATTCGTTGAATTTGATCTCGCAGGTATCGAGGCTGATCGCCATGATGCCGCATTCGCCTTCCATCACCTCGGCGACGTCGTACATACCCGTATTGTAGACGAGATTCCGATTCATCGTCGAATTGGTGGCACAGCCGACGTACAGTCCGATACACCCCACGTCGTGCACCACGTTGTTATCTACGAACACATTGCGGAAAAGGGTGTGAAGCCCGTTATTCTGATTGATTTTTTCGTTTGCCAGCCAGCCGTGCGCATGGATTCCGCTCCTGCCGACGTCGTAGACGAGGTTGTTTTTGATATATACGTTTGTGAGGACGTCGGAGGGACAGGAGACGAAAGTGCTTTCGACGCTGCCTACCGTAATTCCCATGACGTTGCTGCGCGTGCCCGTCGAACGCACCGTATTGTTGATGATATAGATATTTTTATATTTATTCGTACCGACGTAATCGTAATTGCCGATAATGCCCGTCGCCGCGCCGCCGTCGCCGTCCCCGCGGTCCTTCCACTTGACGTTGATATCCAAATCGCGGATGACGAGATTGGAGCATTTGTTAAATACCAGCACATCCCTGATGTCCTGCCCGTTTTCGAGCACGGGTTTCGCGTCCGCCGTACCGTAAGAAGCGATGGTGACCGGATTGTCGTCCGCGCCCGAAACGTTTTCGAGCAAGAGCTGTCCTTTAAAAGTATCGCCCTTTTTTAAAAGTACGCTGTCGCCCGCGCCCAGAGTCAGGGAAGAAATCTTATCCAGCGTGACGGGGTCGTTTTCCGTCAAGCCAGAATTGGAGTCCTTTCCCGCCGCGGCGACATAGTAGGTCTTTCCGCCCCTCGACTCCGGATACAGCGCCACGCTCTCCGCCAGAGCCGCGTCTGTAAAGGAATATGCCGCGTCCTCTTTTTTATCCGCCACACCACTGTATTTGGCGTATACGGAGGGACCTTCGCCTCCGCTTGCAGACTCTCCGCCCCCAGAGGAGGCGTCCGTATTGCCGCCGCAGCCCGCAAAACTGCCCGCGACGCCCAGCAGGGCCGCCAAAAAGAGATAGATTGCCGTCTTTTTCATTGTCTTTCTCCCTTTATCTCATCTTTCTTTACAAACCGAGCTGCGTTTTCGCGGCATCGTTCATCGCCTTGATATACCCGTCGCCCTGTTTGAGATATTTGTTTACATAGCTGTTCCAAATCCCTTCGCGCGTTTCTTTTTTCGCCGCCGCGTTGCCGGAAATGCTCGTCACGATTTCTTTGAACGCCTTATCCGTCGAATCCCCCAGCTGAGAGATCTTCAACGCGTAATCCGTCCCTACGGAAGCGTAGGCGAGTTCGTCCATATAGAAATAGTCGCTCTTCCAGGCCGTGAGAAGCTGCATTTGTTCGGTGTAGTGTTCGATATAATCGGGAATGGGCGTCGACCAGGAAACCATACCTTTAATGCGATAAATACCGGGCGCTACCGTTTCGTTATAGAGAGTCTTGGGAAACCCCGAAGTATCGTTGCCGAGGAGCGATTCGATCGTTTTGTCCGCTTTCAGCTTATAATGTTTGCCTTCGATGCCGTAATTGAGCACCATCATGCCCTCTTCGGAAAGCATCCAATCCATGATCGAAAGTATTTTCTGCTTCTTATTGACCGTGACGTCGTTGTTGATGGCGAGAAAACCGTAATAATTTGGATATCCCCACATCTTTTTCGTTCCGTCCACTCCCGTCACCACGGGCATCGCGCGACAGACGTCGGAAAGGCTCTTGCCGCCCACGGCGAACGTTTCCATAAGATCGAGGATCCCCTTGCCCATGGGATAGGTGGCGTTATAGGTCATCATGCCCGCCACTCCGTTGACGAAATCGTTTTTCATTACCGCCTGCGTGGCAGTAGTGGCGTAATTGGAATTGATAAGTCCGTTGTCGTACATATCCGCAATCCACAAAACCGCGTTTTTGTATTCGTCGGAAATACATTCGGGCATCCATTCGCCTTTATCGTTTTTATACCATCCGTCCGTATTGACGCCCCACATGGAAAGCAGAGGATACCACCAATAAATGCCGCCCTCTTTCGTCCCCGCATAGCCGTAGGTGTCTTCCTTGCCGTTGCCGTCGGGGTCGCCCTTCGTAAAGCCTTCCATTAAGTCGTAAAAGTTGAGATAATTGAAACTCTCCGTTTCGGGATCGACCAGCGCTCTCCCTGAGGACGGCTTCCAGTTCTTCGCCTTTAACGCTTCGTACCAATCCCTGCGATAATACAGGGCGTGCTCGTTGATGATGTCGTCGCCCGTGGAATCGTTCATCACGATCGGGTAGCTGTAATAGTCCCCGCCCAAAAGATTTTTCATTCCGTCCGCGGGGAAACGTTCGAACGCCTTTTTGAGATTGGGATAATCGTCCAGCATCCTCGAATAATTGAACAGGTACATTTCTTCCAGCCAGCCCGAATAGGACGGTTCATCCCTGGTGTGGAAGAAAATGTCGGGCACGTCGCCGCCGCCGATATATTGATTGAGCTGCGTTTTCCAGGAGGAAGCGGAGCCGTTCATGATCTTAAACGAAACCTGAAATTTATTTTCGATCGTGTCCATGATCAGCTGCGTATCGTCGCTGCGCGATTGCAAGGTGTCCATATCGACGCCGAAATATTCGACGATGAGCTTGCCGTCGCCCGTGAACTTATCCTTTTTGGTGCCCTCGTATTCATTGCCGCTCTGAACGGATCCGCCGCTGTCGCTGCCGTTGTCCTCGCCGCCATGGTTGCCGCAGGCGGTAAATCCGAAAATCATGCCGCCGGCTAAAAGCAAGGTCGCGCATCTTTTCAAAAGATTCCTCTTTATCATAATTTTTTACTCCTTATTCTCTTATTTTCTGCGTTTTCAAAAAGAAAACGCATGAGTTCGTTTTTTATCTTTTATCCCTTGACCGAGCCGATCAGCACGCCCTTGGTGAAATGCTTTTGCAGGAAGGGATAGACGAGTATGATGGGCGCCGTGGAAACAATGATCGCCGCGTATTGGATGCTTTCGCCGATGACGCGCTGCCCCACTCCGCCCGGATTGTCCGTATTTGTGCCGCGGCAGGTTTCGATGATAACCTGTAACGTATACGCCATGGGGCGCTTGGGTGCCTCCTGTATGAACAGCATCGCGGAATACCAGTCGTTCCACTGTCCCACGGCGATAAACAGCGCTATCGTGGCGAGCACCGCTTTGGAGAGAGGGATGACGATGACGAGAAACACCTTGAAATCGCCCGCGCCGTCTATCCGCGCCGCCTCTTCGAGTTCCGCGGGAATCCCCAGGAAAAACGAACGCATGACGAGTACGTTGAAGATGCTGATAAAGTGCGGGATGATGAGCACCCAAATGGAATCGAGAAGGTTCAGATCCCGAATCACCATATAGTAAGGGATCAGACCGCCGCCGAAGTACATCGTGAAGATGAAATAGAAGAAGATGATTCCTCTGCCGGGCAGCGTTTTTTTGGAGAGCGCGTAAGCCGCCATCGTCGTAATCGCCAACTGATATGCGGTATCGACAAGCGTGACGAAAACGGAATTTACAAACGCCCTGCCGAAGTTATACGTCTTGTTGACAAAGATCGTTTTATATCCGTCGAACTGCAAATTTTTTGGAAAGAAAGCATACGGATAGCTGATAATATCCCTGTCGGACATAAACGACTTTACCAAAATGCTCCAAAAGGGATACAGCATGACGACGACCAGAAAGACGAGGAGAAAATAATTGACGATCGTCAGCGCAATGTCGAGCGCGGGCTTTTTCATTTTCATCGGTTTGCCCGACAGAGCGGAAGATCTCTTTTTAAAAATAGTATCCATAATCAGTAAAGACTTTCCCCTCCTATAAGTTTTGTGACCAGATTGGCGGAAACGAGCAGGACGATATTGATGATATTCGTGAAGAGTCCCGCCGCCGTCGCCAGGGAAAATTGCCCGTCCCCGATACCGTAGCGATACAGAAAAGTATCTAATACGTCCGCGACGTCGTACACCTGCGTGTTATACAGATTGTAGATCTGATCGAACCCGCCGCCGATGAGTCCGCCGACGCGGAGTATCAGCATAATGGTGATGGTGGGCAGAAGCATGGGCAACGTGATATACCAGAACTGTTTGACGCTGTTTGCGCCGTCCAATCTCGCCGCCTCGTAATACTCGGGAGAAATTCCCGAAAGCGCCGCGAGGTAGATGATGGCGCCCCATCCTACTTCCTTCCAAATATCCGACAGCACCAACATCGCCAAAAACTGCGTACCGTCCCCAAAAATATTCAATTGGATTCCCATGGAATCAAACAATAAATAAATGGGAGCGGAGCGCCCGTCGAGCATGGAAAACAACAATCCCGCAACGACTACCCACGACACGAAATGCGGCAGATAAACGATCGTCTGCACCGTGTTTTTCAAGCCCTTCATCTTCACCGCATTGAGCATGATGGCAAGCAGGATGGGCGCGGGGAAGCCGAATAACAGCTTCAATAGATTGATGATGATGGTGTTTTTGAAAGCGCCCCAGAATCCGTCCATCTCGAACAACGTTTCAAAATTTTTCCAGCCTATCCAGTCGCTCCCCATAATTCCCTTGCGGAAAGAGTATTTCTTGAAAGCGATCACGACGCCGTACATAGGTTTATACGCGAATATCGCCAATAAAACGATAGCGGGAAGCAGCATGAGATAATATATTTTATGCCGCCATATTCTGCGTCCGAGTTCCTTACCCCACCGAAGAAACTTCCTCCCGGACGAGATGGCGGAAACCGCGTTATCCGCACACGCCTCTTTGGAAGCCCGCGCGTTTTCCGTATCGTTATTTCCTCTCATAAAAAAAGCCATTCCGGCAGCCTCCTTCGGGTTTTTGTGCTCTTATTATCGCACACCTGAAAGCTTTTTGGAATGGTTAATTTTTAGGTATCCTTTGTGATAAGTTTATGAATTTCGTGAAAAAGGGAAGAAACAAGGACGCGTTCTCATCCTTTTCAGACGCTTTTTCTTTCCCTTCCAAAAATTCCGTCTACGAAACGCGATCCGTCAAAAAATACGCCGGCGTCAATTGCATATGTTTTCTTTTCGGAAATTTTCTCTCGCGTCACGTAAGTTTAAACGCCTTGTCAAAGCCGATTTTCGTTTAAAAAACGCTTTTGAACTCTTTTTTCCCCACCATTTTTCCGTCTGATACGTAAAAGAAACAGTCCTTTATTTTTCGGACTGTTTTCCCGTCCGCCGCAGTTCCGCACGATATTCCGTCGGCGAAACGCCCAAGACCTTTTTAAAAATTTTGCTGAACTGAAAATAATCCTCGTATCCTACCCGGGAGGAAATGTCCCGCATACTGCGATTGGTCCTTTCAATCTGTTCCTTTGCCTGCTTCATGCGATAATCGAGCACATACTCTTTAAAGGAAACGCCGAGCGCCTTTTTGAACATCTGACTTAAATACGAGGCGTTGAAACCGTACTTGGAAGCATAGGCGGTCAAAGACTGCTTTTCCCCGTAAGAGTTGTGAATATCCTTCACCATGCATTCCACGACGCTGCGCCCGTCGATAAAGGCGTCCGCAGCAGCCGTTTCGCTTTCCCGATTTTCCCCGACGCGCTCCGCCGCAAGCTCGGCTTCCTTCGCCGCTTTTACCTTGGATAAAAGTCCGACAAGTTCGACGGCGGAAATAGGTTTCGTGAGATAATCCCGGGCGCCGATTTTCAGGGCTTTGACGGCGTATTCGAAACTGTCGTAAGCGCTCAAAAACGCAAAGGATATCTCCGGCTCTTTTTCCGCTATTTTTTCAGCAAGCTCCAATCCGCTGAGTACGTCCATGCGTACATCCGAAAGGACGAGAGCGGGTTTCAACGCTAAAATTTCTTCCATTGCCGCCACGGGATCGGTGTTGTAGCCGCAAATTTCAAAACCCTGCGCATTCCAGTCGATAATTCCGATCAGTTCCCGAAGCAACAACTCTTCGTCATCTACAAAATATACTTTAAACATCCTTTCTCCTTTCGGCGCGCCGAATTTTCCTTATCTATTATGTCATATTCAAAACAATTTTGAAATGGAATAATTATAGAGAAGCTTGTGTTTATTTTATATATTTTATAGTATGGGCACATATGCGCAGATTTAAAGATTTTTACGACAAATCCTCTTTTTCTCCTTTAAAGTATATTCTCACCAGCGTCACTACTCCGCCCGAAGCGAGCGACTTTACCCTTACCGAGCTCTTTTCGCCCGCAATCAGCTGCAAGCGCTTCTGTATATTCAGTAGAGCGACGCCGTGCGTTTCCTCCGCGGAACTCCCGGCGGGATTTTTCAGCGTTCTGAGGCTTTCGTTCACCTCGCGTTCCCGCTCTTTCTCCATTCCCACGCCGTTGTCGAGGACAAACAAGAGCATTCCGCCCTTACGTTTTCTGAACACTACGCGGATACGTCCTTTTTTGTTTTTCAGTCCGTGTATGAATACGTTTTCCACGATGGGTTGAAGCAGCATTTTCGGAATAGAGCATTCCAGCAGGCTTTCGTCGCAGAGAATATCGCATTCCACTTTCGGATAACGCACCCGTTGCAGATTCAGATAGGATTCCAGCGTACGGATCTCCTGTTTGACGCTCGCCGTATCCTCTATGGTCAAAATAGTGCGGAGAAACACGCTGAGATTTTCCAAACAGTAATTCGCCTGTTCCTTTTCGCCGAGGTTGACGAGCGAGCGCACCACGGCCAGAACGTTTATCAGGAAGTGCTTGTTGATCTGCGAATAAAGACTTTCCAAACGGAACTGAACGTTCTCCAATTGCAGCGAAAGCGCCTTCTTTTCCTGCTCCCGCACCACCCCGTTTAGGGCGTTGACGGAATCGGACAAAGAGTTAAAACTTTCGATGACCTGATTTACCTGTTCGTTTTTGGTGTAAGAAATATGCCCGAAGCTGCCGTCCGAGATTTTTTGCCTGTCGGAAAACTGGCGATAGAGATAATCGTAGGCATTGGCGCTTTTGCTGTAAATAAAAATGCTGAAAAAGGAGAGCAGACCGCAGGCGAGCACGAGAATGACCGCATAGGTGACGAACGTGGAATATCCCGATTTAAAAGCGTACCACACGTCGTAGTAACCCGTGATTTTCCAGGAAAAATAGGAGGTGGTATACGTTTTGGAATAATAGCTTTCCTGCGTGCGTACGGAGGGATCGAAAGAATCATGAGAAGCGAACAGGACGGAGGAGGAACGCTCTTTTACGTTTCGCGCGGCATCGTCCCAAACGGCTATCTCAAAGCCGTCCAGCGTGCGGGCGTAATGGACGATCTCGCGCAGTTGCTCCCCCTGTACGAAAACGACACCCACGCCGATATTTGAAAAATAAGTGGCGGGCGTGATTCCCCGAATCACGCGGGCAAACGCGAGATAGCTCGTGAGTTCCCCCGTCCAGAAATATACGTTCGTGTAAAAAAGTCTGCCGTCCGAAAATTCCGTTTCCTTGGCAAGAGCGACGATACGGTCGATATTATTGCCCACGTAATCGTAATTGCTGCCGTAATTGACTATCAGATTTTTATCCGCCGCCCCGTCCTCGCCGTAAGGCACATAGACGACGTTTTTCACCAGCGCTTCGTCCGCGATGGCTACCATTTCGAAATAATCGACGATGCCCGAAATCGTTTCAGACGTCCCTTCGCGCAGTTGTAACGCCTGCTCCTGAAAAGTCTGAGTCAGGAACAAGGACATACTGATGGTATTGATGCGAGTCAGGGCGGAATCGAATTCGTCCGCCACGCGCCGCGTCAGCATATCGCTTTTTTCTTTTGCCGATTCCCGCTCGTTATGATAAATCATCGCGGTGGAAAAAACGAACAGAATGAGAATACCTGCCAAAAGCAACACGATGCTGACGATGAAATTGTGTCCCCAACGCTTCCTGCCCCTCTTTTGCTCACTCATATTTTTCTCCTTGCCGTTTTTTCTCTTCCTTCGCCCCTAAAACGCTTGTTTTTGCATTATACTACTATTCTTTTCCCTTGTCAATACCACAAAAAACAAAAATTTAAGAAAAAAATGGAAGAGTTTTTCTGTTTTCCATTATAAAATATCGGTTTAAAAAAATCACGGACCGAGGCTTTCTCACTTTTTCGTCTGCACCCGCTTGTCTTTTTCTTCCTGTATTCGAATAAAGGAAAAATACGGCTACTTCTCCTCTGATCCTTATTTTTTCCATCAAAAAACGCCGTTTTCGGAATTTTCCGACGGCGTTTCCTGCGAGTGCATTTTTCTCAAAAGAGGAAAGTTTATAAATTTTTCACCTTTATTTTATCGGCAGCAATTCGATATACCCCCGCTCTCCTTTCGGTTCCAGTTGAATCCGCGGATTCTCTTTGTCCCATTCGTAACCGAGCAGGGAAGGATCGTAATTTTCGACGACCTTTTGCACCTGTCCGATCGCTTCCCGATAATTTTCCTCTTCAAACGGTTCGCTTTGGAACATCAGGTATTTACAGGCAGGCAATTCGATCACGTCAAAGCCTTCGGGGACAACGCCCGAATAATCAAGCGGCACCTCCGCGCCCTGTACGTATTCGGACGTATTCGGGCGGATGTACTTTTTCGGCAGCCACAGACAGACGGGCTCCCCGGCGGGAGATTTGACGCTCAAAAGAAGCCCCCAGACGTCGCACCCCACTTCCGCACAATAGGAAAAGTATTCGTCCGCTTTCATTCCGCGTTTGATAAGTACTTTTCTCGCAGGCTTTTTTGTAACTTGCACCAAAACCGTTTTGATAGTTTCCATCGATAATTTCTCCTTTTCTTTTTTTGAAGATTCTACTTTGTAAGGGTTAAAGAGAAATATCGGAACGGGATTTTTTGCATATTCCTTGGGATTGCACTGAAATTCCCGAAAGAAGGCGCGCTGATAGCCGTCCACGCTGTTAAACCCCACCCTGAACGCCACGTCGATGATTTTTGTGCCCTCCTCTCGCAAAAGAAGAGCCGATTTCGACAGCCGCAGACGGCGGATATAATCTGCGGGAGTCATATCCAACCAGCGCACGAACAGCCGATGGGAATGCCAGGGCGAATAGCAGGAAGCCCGGGCAAGTCCGCTCAATGTAATCTCTTCGTCGAGATGGGTTTCGATGTAACTTTGCATACGCCTTACGGCGGCAATCTGTTCTTCCATTTCCTCTTTTCCTTACGTAAAAAGTATAACACGGTTTCTAAAAAAATTCTCGACCGTTTTTGCTGTTTTCATTCGTTTTTCTAAGTGTAAAGTAAATTCGAGTAAATTTTTAAACTTCCTCCGCGCGCCCTCTCAGTCCCTTTTATTAAGCGTGAATTTTATAGTCTTTTCCCCTCTTTTCCCGCAAGATATACTTTAAAAGCCGCAGTAAAAAGCCCTCCGTCCATCACGACGGAAGGCTTCCTTCTTTTTAAAACAGCGAAAGCTGTTTGGCAAGGGGCTTTTCGAGCGCCTTTTCCTTTTTGACCGCCTTGGGCAGTTCGGACAAAAAAGGGGAGGGATCGCCGCAGGTAGTCAAAATCAATTCCTCGCTCGCCCTCGTCATCCCCACATAGAAAAGGCGGCGTTCTTCTTCCTCGTCCGTTTCCTGCGAAGAAACCAGCGGCAGCACTTTTTCGGTGAGTCCGCAAAGGAACACGACGGGAAATTCCAGTCCCTTGGAGCCGTGGAGAGTCGTCAACCTCACCGCGCCCGCGCTCCCGCCCGCATTGCCGTCGGGCAATAGAACGTCCCCTTCCCGCCCCAGCCGCATCGCGTCCAAAAATTCCGCCATATCCGCATAATGTGCAGCCTGGATCAACGCTTCGAAGTCCGCGGAATCGATATGCAGATATTCCTTCCATAAAGCCAAGATCTTTCTCGGTCTGTCCTTCATCCGGGGCAAAAATTTTTCCTTCGCCCTTTCGAAATTTTCGCCGCCGCCCAAAAATTCCAAAGCCTGCGCTTTTGCCGCGTCGCTTTGTGCAAGGATCGCGCCGAAAAAGGCGAGCGAACCGCCGACTGCCGCGGATTCCAGAAATTCCGTTTTTGCCGAAGTGACGCAGGGGATGTCGTCCCGACGAAGACAGCGCTCCACCGCGGCGAGCTGGCGATGCGTCCGCGCGAGCACCGCAATATCCCCGAAAGATCGCAATTTTTCCTCTCTTCCCTTGCCGAGCATATCGAGTCCGCCCGTCATGCGGGCGATTTCTTTGGCGATAAAGATGCCTTCCGAAAGATCGGAAGCACATTCCACCAACCGCACGGGCACTCCCGACGGCTTCATCGCCGCAAGAGCGCGGACGCCGCTATTGTTCTGAATGACATGGAGCGCGCCGTTCAATACCTCGGGCGTCGAGCGATAGTTTTCCGTAAGACGGACGGAAACGGCGCCGGGATAATCCTTTTGCAGAAGCGAAAAACAATCGGCGGCAGCGCCGCGGAAAGAATAGATGGCTTGATCGGGATCGCCTATGGCAAACAAACTGCCGCTTTCGCCCAGCCACAGACGAACCAAATCGTACTGGGCGGGATTGATGTCCTGAAACTCGTCTACGTGCAGATACTTAAACTGTTTTCCCGTTATTTTTCGGGAAAGCGCCTCTGCGATCAAATCGTCAAAATCCAGCACGCCCGCTTGTCTTAATCTTCTATTATATTCCTCGACCGCCTCTTTACAATCCGCTTTTTTTCCGTTTTTAAAAGCGGAAACGTTATTGAGAAATTTTCGGGGCGCGAGTTTGATTCCGTATTCGGCGATGACCGCGCCTGCCGTCTTCAATTCAAAAGCGCGATCGGCAAGTGCAAATTCGTCTTTTAAAAAAGAGAAACAAATGGAATGAAAGGTGCCCACCGTAATTTTCGACGCCGCCTTTTTCAGTTTGACGGCGAGCCTTTCCCGCATCTCCTCCGCCGCCCGCACCGTAAAGGTCACGGCGGTGATCTCTTCGGGTCTTACTCCGTTTTCGACGAGGCGGGCAATCCGCTCCACCAACGTAAACGTCTTCCCCGTGCCCGGCCCCGCGATTACCGCGGTGACGCGCGCCTTACTGCCCGCCGCCTTTTCCTGATCGGCGTTGATGCCGCGGAACATTTTTTGTTCTTGAACGGCAGGTTCTCTTTCCCCCGCTTCGGCTTTCGCCCGCTTTCCGCCCGATTTTCCAACCTCTTTTGGAACGTCCTCCGCAACCGCTAAGGGAAGCTCGTCCAAGAAGGAAAGCTGTCCCCGCGAATTTTTAAGTTCTTCGGGCGTAAAGAGCGCGATTTTTCCGTACTCGCCGTCATAACCCGCCGTCTTTACCACTTTTCCTTCGCGCAGCCGTTTTATCCCCTCGGCAATGCGTTCGTTCCCCGCTCGGGCGATGTCGTCAAACTCCCGCAGACGGAGAATTTCGGCTTCCGAGCCGAGATCGGAAAGCAACTTTTTATAGATGCGTTCCGCTTTGTCGCCCTCCGCGGAAATTCCCAAAGAAGCGGAGATCACTTCGGGCAGAGGCATCAGATGCTCGAAAGGTTTGGCGTTGTCGGGGAGATAATTCTCTTCTCTTTGCGCGAGCTGTTCGAGCCGATTGAGCACCCCGATCGTAATTTTTTTTCCGCAAATCGGGCACTTTCCGCCCAGCGCCTTTGTTTCCTGCGGCGTAAGCCGAAGCCGGCACGCCCTATGTCCGTCTAAATGATACTTTCCCTCTTCCGGGAAAAACTCGATCGTTCCGCCGAAACCCTCCCCCGTTTCGAGCGCGCGTTTGAGCGCGGGATAGGACAATTCCGCATCGAGAAGATTGCTCTCCCTGCCGAGCTTGGAAGGAGAATGGGCGTCGGAATTGGAAATCATAGTGTAATGGTCGAGCTGCGGCACCCGCCGATTCATCAGGGGATCGGAAGAAAGCCCCGTTTCCAAAGCGCGAATCTGCGGGGACAAATCCCCGAAACATTCCTCCAACGCGTCGAAACCCGAAAAGGCGCCGAACAGGGAAAAGTGCGGCGTCCAAATATGGGCGGGAATAAAGACGGCATCCGGACAAACCTCCAAAGTGATCGCCAGCAGATTCTTGGAAGAAAGTCCTAAAATGGGGCGTCCGTCGGAGCGGATATTGCCGATGGTTTCCAGCTTCAAAGCCAGTCTTTCGGCGGCGTCCAAAGAAGGCAGCAAAATCACATTATGCACCTTGCGCACTTTTCCGTCCTGCTTATAAATGCAGCTGATTTCCCCTGAAACGACGAAGCGCGGCGATGTGGAAAAATCGCAGAAATCTCGGATGCGATTTTCCTCTCTGATGCGGTATAGCCCCGCTTCCGCGGGCTCCAAAGCCTCCGCCATCTCCTCCCGCCAGGCGGGATGCGTAAAATCGCCCGTGCCGACAAGCCCGATCCCCTTTCTCCTTGCCCAGAGGTCGAGATGGGGAATATCCCCGTTTTTGCTGGTTGCCCTCGAATATTTGGAATGAATGTGTAAATCCGCTATATACATATTTTCATTATAGCACGATTTTTTGAATTTGTAAACAATTCCAAGGTTTTTTTGCACAATTTTTCATATGTGCAACGGAGGAACACACTCGCTGACTGCTGCCGCCTTTCCCGTTTAAAACATGGCGGAGAGGAAAGAAACCCGCCGCTTTCCCGTCGTGCAAGCCGCACGATTTCGTCGTTTCGTTTCCCGACGTCGCGCCCCTCACTCTTGTTTCGAAAAAATTGTTTTTCTCCGCAGGAGGCATGATAATTTACGCTTTTTTCCGCCGGAAATTGCTTTTCTCCTATTCGATCAAAGCAAAAGCTGAAAAAATATTTAAATCATACCTTATCTTTCTTAACAGGGATTACAGCCGAAATAACTTGCCTCCTGCCAAACGGGAACTTTCTGCTGCGAATCCTATAAAATGGCTCTGTATGGAATTTTCGATGGAAGTGAGCGCACGCGCCGCTTTTCCTTCGTAAAAGCCTAAAACATCTTCCAAAAGGCGCCAATCCCCTCCGCCGTGTCCGTAAGAAGAATCGGCAATGATATCGACGTTTACCTCTTCGCTTTCAGAGCCGAAGAGATTGCAATAGAGCCTGTTCTCCTTCATATTTCCGTAAATTTCCCCATTTTCGCAGTGAACGTGAATTTCCCGATAGCAGTCCTTGGAAAAAGCCGTCATCGTCAACTGTGCGGTAGCGCCCCCGATAAAGGACATATTTACCACCTGATGATCTACCGCATTATTATCGCAGCGAAAAACGCACTTTCCATAGGGACTGTGTTTCAGCGCTTCGTACAGCTTTTCTACCGTAGGCTCGGAAACCACTATATCGCAAGGCCAGCCGAGAATCCCCTTTTCCGCACGGTCCTGAATATATATTTTTTTCGCACTGTACGGACAAGAATCGACATACCTACAATCCAGACAGCGTTCCGCCGCGTCCTTAGGCGCGTTGTCGGGAACAAAATAGCTCAATTTTCCGAAAGAACTCACAGCGCCGCATCTGTCGTTCATAAACCAAACGATTAAATCCAGATCGTGGCAGCATTTGGCAAGGATCATAGGCGTGGAAATTTTATCGTTTCGCCAGTTTCCGCGCACATAGCTATGCGCCTGATGCCAATAGGCTACGTTTTCCGTCATCGCTATCGTAACGACTTTTCCGTACTTTCCGCTGCTTAGCCGACGTTTGATTTCCGAAAAAAACGGCGCGTAACGCAGAACGTGGCAGACAAAGACCCGCCTGTCGAGTTTTTGCGCCTTATTCAAAATAGTTTCACATTCTTCTTGTGACGCGGCGATCGGCTTTTCCAGCAGCAGATCGTAGCCGAGATCGAGGCCCTTTACCGCATGGCGAAGATGCAATTGATCCTGCGTGGATACGATGAGTAAGTCCGCCAATTTTCCTTTTCTGAAAAAGGTTTCTTCTTCGGCGTATAAAGCCCCATCCGCGAGTTCCAGACGCTTTTGTGCTAAGGCGAGCTTAGCTTTGTTCACGTCGCAGACCGCGGAAATTTCCACGCCTTTTTCTTTCAGTATCTCCGCATACAGCATTCCCCTGCCGCCGTAACCGATGATCGCTACTCTCATTTTTATACCTCTTAAAATAGAAAATCATTGTTTCCGATCGCTTGCCGTCGGGCGAATAACGCGCCCTCTTTTTATTAATCCCTTACCATACGGAATCTAAACTTTGCCCCCGAGCCGCATCCCCGTCCTTGCGGAGCGTGCGCAATCTCCTTAGAAGCGCGGCTGCTGCCTATCAGGTCGTCTATTCTGAATCCCGCATACGACAAAACGGAACCGTCGTAAATTTCGCCCGTGTCGCATAATTCATATTTTTTTTCGAGAAGCAGTCCCTTTAAGCGCAAAATCAAATGTTCTTTGCCGAGCTTTGCATTCAATTGAATGAAATAGAGCAGCGCTTCGTCGCCCGACTCGGAAACATATAGATGCGCCTCATAACCGCCCTTTTCAAAGGGACTGTATAGCCTAAAAAACCGTCCGTTCGAAATCAGGGAAGCGTCGTTTTTGAATTCGGCGATTTCCTCCTTTATTCTCCGCCGTTCTTCTTCGGACAGCTTGTTGAGATCCAACTCGTACCCCAAATTGACGGAAGAGGCGACCAGGTACTTAAAATAGGCGGGGGCGTCCCGATTGATAGGTCCGCTGCCGAAAGTGACGTGTCCCGACATACAATCGGGAGGGTAGGCAAAACTCAGTCCGTATTGAATAAGCGTTCTGTCATAAGCGTTCGTATTGTCCGATATCCATTGAAGCGAAGAATATTTCATCGTTCCCAAATCCACACGACCGCCGCCGCTGCAACAATTCTCTATCAAAAGGTCCGGAAAATCCCGGGTGAGTCGTTGAAGAAAAGAATAATATCCGAGGACGTATCGGTGAAAGACACCGCCTTGCTTTTCCCTCTCGCAGCCTAAGGAGAATACGTTAGTCAAAGGTCTGTTCATATCCAGTTTTACATAGTCCGCTTTGCAAGCGGCTATAACGTCGGCAATTTTTCGATAGATGAAATCCACCGCCTCGGGTTTGGAAAAATCGATCGTCAACTGATTGCGCGAGGAAAATCTTTCTCCCGTTTTTCCGAGCACCCAATCTTCATGCCCGGCAAAAAAGTCCGATCGTTCACTGACCATTTCCGGCTCGAACCACAATCCCGTTTTCAGTCCCATCGCTCTGAGCTTTTCGAACATTCCCTTCAAGCCATCCGGGAATCTTTGCAGGTCCTCTTTCCAGTCGCCTAGCCCGTAAGAATCGTTCTTTCGGAACCAGCCGTCGTCGATCACCACGAGTTCTATGCCCGAATCTTTTGCCTTGCGGGCAAAATCCAAAATCTTTTTTTCGTCGTAATCAAAGAAAAACGCTTCCCAAGTATTCAGAAGGACGGGTTTTTCAACAGACGCGTATTTTTTCGGCAATACGTAGTTTCGGATAAAAGCGTGCATCTTTCCCGACATATCGCCCAGCCCCCCGTCCGTATAGAGGGAGATCGCTTCCGGAGTTTCAAAGCTTTCCCCGGGCTTTAAAACCTCGCTGAAATCGGAGGGATTTATTCCCGAAACGATGCGCAAAGTGCCGTGATGGGAAAGCTCGACCTCATTGAGAAAATTGCCCGAATAAAATAAATTAAACGCATACACCTCCCCGCCATTTTCACCGCACTCGGGAGAACAGACTGCAAAAAAGGGATTATATTCGTGCCCGGTGATTCCCCTGACGCTGCCGAAAGAATGATTGCCCGACGCGATCTCGGACAACTCCGGCTGCGCCTCCAAGCCGTAAGTTCCGTGTAATTTGAGAATTTTCCCATCGCCGCGATCCAGATCCAGCAAGAGCGAAGCCATTTTCCCGATTCTTACTTGTTCCGTTCCGCGGTTGATCAGGATCGAGCGCCGACAGATAACATCCGAAGTTTCGTATATCGTATAGAAGAGTCGCAAAAGTAAGTTTTTCCTTCGGTTTACGAGATCGAGCGTCAAAGTGGAACAATCCGCGCCTTCCGCCAAGGGAAGTCCGCTGACGGAAACGGGCTTTCCCTCTGCGGTAGAATAATTTTCAAAGGTGAAAAGCTGATCGCAAGCGCCGTCCGCCTCTGAAATCCTAAGCGAAGGCGTCCGAAAGTCGCCACACCCCGAACAAGCGGTTTCCCAAAGTTCCACATCGGGAGAAAATCCCATTCCCGCATCCGCGTAATAGACGGATGCGCCGTAAATATTTCCTTCCCGCAGTTTTTCCAGCCCTTTCTCAGCCAGTTTCTTCCCGTAATACAAGTGTACGGGATATTTTCCCCCGACGATTTGAAACGCATAGGCGGTATTTGCCGTCGTCAGCTTAAAAATCCCGCTTTTGTCATCGTACGATATCATAAAAACCTCCCGAGTGAGAATCGTCAGCGATATTTTTCTTGTTTTTCGAAAAAGGTTATCGAAACGCTTTTTAAGAGAAAGGAATACTCCGCCCGCCGGCGTTCCCGATTGTCGTCCAATAAT
Organism: uncultured Eubacteriales bacterium; assembly: GCA_905209085.1. Taxonomy (GTDB): domain Bacteria; phylum Bacillota; class Clostridia; order Christensenellales; family Borkfalkiaceae; genus Scatosoma. Next base: position 113,271 of record CAJLRM010000004.1, on the reverse strand, counting down.
TTCACATTGTTTCCAAACACCAATTCTATTCCCGCCACGTTTTCAAAATCAAAGGCAGCCGCGGCTGCCGCGTTTTCCTTCACCCGTTCAGAGGGAACGGCGTCCGTATCCGAATTTAACCTGTTTTGAGTCAAACGCGTCACCGCGACGGAAATTTTACTGTCCCCGTTTTCGCGTATGATTCCGTATCCCGGCCAATATCTGCCGCCGGAAGAGTCTTTCAGCACCGTATTCAGCACGAGGGCGTCTTCCGAAAAAGATTGCGTTTCCACCTCTATTCTATTTATCTCGGCGAGATTCGCGGGAAAGGGAAGAAAAACAGAAGGCTGCTCTTCGTTTACAAAAGGTTTCAAACGTACATACGTCCCCTTTTCCTCTAACGCTTTACCGCATTCGATTTTCGGAGTATTGCTTTTCAAATGAGTCAGCGGAAGATATTTCCGAGGCGAATCGATAAATTTTCTTAATTTCAAATGCTTTCCGTCTAACGACACGTCTATCTCGGCGAAACGGACTTCGTGCGCCAGGAAAAAGCAGGTCCTCTTTCCCTTGCCCGAAAGACTTTCCTCCCCTCGTCTGCCGTCGCATATCACTTCGGCGTTTACGGGAGAATAAACACAGAGAAGATTTCTTTTTTCTCCCGCTTTGCATTCCGTGAACAAGTTATTTTCCGCGAATACGACGTGTCCGCCCAATTCTCGTCGAAGCGCCTCGACGTCGAAATCGTAAATCAGCATCGTTCCTTTGGCTATGCGCAGAAAAAAAGATTCCAGCATCTCTCTCGCATCCATTTTTTTGAGATAATATCCTTGGGCGGCATGGGCGGCGCGGTCTACCGCCAAAAAATACTCGTATTCCTGCAAGCCCAAAAACATACTGAAAAGCCTGAGAGAAGGAAGCGGCGCGTTATATTCCGTTTCGGTGTAAAAGAGCAGACCATCCCCGCAGGCGCCGGGAAAAAGCAGCGTTTCCCGCAAAACGTCGCAATCCGTATACGCCTTTTTCGACTCGTCGTACTTTTTAGTGAGATTCGTGGCCCAATAGAGATTGCCTATAATATCGAAAGCAAACCTCAGCCAGCTTTCAAACCGACTGTCGCGCATGGGACTGTCCGTATGCAGATTTGGGAACGGGGTATGCGGCGCGACACAGCCATACCACCAGTTCTTTTTCCCAATCCGCGCAGCTTTTCCGCTTCGTAAACGTATTCGGGCTTAAAATATCCCCAAAAGGTGGGACACCAGGTGTCCACTTCACCGTAAATAGGCTCTTTCTGGAAGACGGTGACGATATTGTCCAAGGTGAGCAGGCTGTTTTCCACCTCGCGCCTGTCGGAAAAATCCACCGCTTTTGCGACCTCCCGTTTAGCCTCGTATATTTCCCGATAGACCCGCCGCACGCTATGAAATTTCTCGGGAGTCGGTTCGTCGATAAAAGTGATATAAAAATTCGCTTTTTTTAAAAGATTGCACTCGTCCGTACTGTTTTCCGCCAATAGCGTAAGAACTTCCGTCAAATATGTCACGTCCAGACATTCCTGTCCTTTTTCGTAGATCGTGTCTTCCAGAAAAGATTTATAAGGCAGAGAATACGCCGCGCAGCGATCATCGGCGGTCATTTTTTTCGCCGCCGCCAACACGTCCGCCTGCTCCCATTGTCCGTAAGGGACCAATTTCGTCGGTGAAAGACGGTATTTTAAATGTTCTTCGACCAGCGCCTCGTACTTTGCTCTCCAAATCGCACCTTTCCCGCGTATCATATCCTCCCGTATTGCAAAAGAGGTGACGTTGCCGTTCCTGATCGGCAGGGAAAAATCCATAACTTCTATTTCCGCCTGCACAAAAGCCCTTTCGCCGTCCGCTTCCGCCGTGAGCGTGAGCGTATAACTGCCGGGTTCGGCGGTGGCGGGAATATCCGCGAAACACCAGATCAGACCTTCCCCGCACTCGGATGAATTTTCCCCGCGAGCCTCCGCGAGTCCCGTTTCCACCATGACGTCCGGATATTTTCCCGCGGCAGTCAATTGTGAGGAGGGTTGCGCGACATCCACGTATTTTTCCCAAAAAATCTGCGTTTTCCACGTCCCGTCCGCAGTTAATTTTACACAAGGAAACGCCTGCGGGAGAATCGCCTGAAAAGCCACCCGTTCCCCTTTTGCCCCGACGAGGCAGATCCGCGTTTGGCGCGGGATGGGATCGCCGAATTTATGCTTAACGGTGTTGGGCAAAATATAAAATTGCATACATAAACTCCTCAACGCAAACGGGACGACGGTACTCGCCGTCCCGCCGCTCCCGTTTTTTCGGATTTTTCGTTCCTTTTACGCCGCTTTCTCGCCCCGGAAATTATCGAGGAACAATTCGAAAGGCTCGTTCATACTGTCGCTGTTGAGAATGACGATATCGAGCGTCGTCTTTTGCCCTGCTTTCAGATATTCCAAGGCTTCTCTCTTTACGGATATGGTCATCGTTTGATTCGGCTGAATCGTAAATCTGTCCACATGATAGTCCGCTCCCTCGCCGTATTCATAGTACCCTTCGTGCGCTTTTTGCGCAAGATACGCGCGAACTTCGAAACAGAGGACGTCCGCTTCGGTGTTTGCAAATACGTTTTCCAAAAATCTGCGGTCGATCTTGATCTTGGGGAAGCCCGCGTTTTGACTGATCACCAGATGAAGGCTTTTTGTTCCGTCCGAGGGAAAGTCCAGCGCCACATTGACTTTTTCCACTTCCGAGAAAGACAGCGCGGAAGTGAGGTTTCCGTCTTCAAAACTGAGCTTATCGCCTATGACTTCGAGTTTACAGATACTCTCGCCCGATTCGGCTGTGACAATCATCGTATTCAGTCCCGTAAGATCCTTCAAAATCTGAGCAGAAAGCTCCGCGCCCGATTCTCCGATCTTTGCTTGCAGGGTGATATCTTCTCCGTTGAGATAGATCTTTTTAATTCCTTGCGCCGTTATTTTAAAGGAATCCGTTTGCGAGATATAATATGCGTCCTCGCGGATATCCATCCCGCGGAAGTTATCGATATAGAAGGAAAAACTTTCGTTCACCGCATCGACGTTTATAATTACATACTCTAAAAATTCCATATTGGCGGAACGCAAAAAATCAAGAGCTTCTTTTTTGATGACGACGGTCAGCGCGCTTGCCGATTCGTGATGGAAATATTCATATTTTCCGGCGGCATACTCGTAATATCCATCGTGTGCAACGGTGCAATCCAAAAAGACGTCAAAGGCGAGCGCCTCGCTGTTTGCAAACACGTTTTCGAGGAAATACCGACTGATTTTTATCGTCGGATACCCTTGGGATACAGACACGGAGAGTTTGAGGCTCTTCGCTCCTTCCGTTGCGTGTGCCTCCGAGAGTTCCGCAGAACATTCCTTGAATTCAAGCGCGGAGCTCGTTCCCGTTTCAAATCCTATCGAGTCTGCTGCCGTCACGACGTTGCAGAAAATCCTTGCCGTTCCGCGATTGTCCGAGAGAGGGAACTCTACGATATATTTTCCATCCTCCTGCGGCGTAAATTTATCCGAGGCATTGCCCTGCGCCGCGAGTTCGCCGTCTTTGTACGCCTTATAGGAAAGAATCCCGACGCCGGGAATCGTACTTTCCGCGAGCGCGGAAACATCGTACGCCGTCTGTTGTTTGAGCGTTTCGCCCGTGAAAACGCCGTAAATATCGTCGATATTTAAATCAAACGTTTCATTGGGATTGTCGTTTAAGAAAATCAATTCGAAAATCCCGTCGTTTCCGAGCATATATTCGAGATCGGCCGCGGGGATAAAAAATTCCGTCTTGACGCCCTTGTTCAGCTCGCCGTAGACGTAGGTGTCGGGAGCTTTTTCGTAATAGAACAGATGAGAGCTTTCGTTGCTCCCCCAAAGGGAAAGATGCAGTTGATCGTATCCTTTTGCCATATAGCCTTTAAAAGCGTCTTTATCGAATACGACGTGCGGCCACATATTGCCGAGGCTGACGGAGGCATAGGAATTTCCGTCCGTTTCTTTCAGATGGAAATCCAAACCTTCTCCAAAGAGGAAGTTTTCGTTCATGCCCTCTTCAAAATTTTCCACGGCATCGAATTCCGAACGGTCGCCGGAAACATAGAAAAACGTTTCCGCTTCGGCGGTATTTCCCGATGTATCCGTCGCTTTCACCACCATGCGATATTTGCCGCGCATACTCGGCGTGAATTTGCCGTCCGAAACGTCCGTCTTATTTCCCGCGGGATCATAAATTTCCACTGTTTCGGATTGAATGCCTCCGATCTCGAAAATTTCATATTCGGGCAACGACGTTTCTTCGTTCACTTTATGCTTGGCTGTCGTACCCTTAATGGAAACAATCGGTTTGCCCGTATCCGTAACGCCCACGCTCATCGTTTTAATAAAGGTATATCCCTTATACTCCACGGTGTACGTGAGAGTATATTCCCGCACTTCGTCCAATTTGATTTTTCCGTCTACGATTTTCACTTCTTTCCCGCCGCAGGAAGCGGAAACGCTTGCGGAATATTCGACTCCGCCTTCTCCGAACACCGCGAGGGAAGGAACGGCATATTCGCTGCCCACTTCCTGCGTGATATTATCGGGCAGAGTAAATCCGTCGAGCTGTGCTTCCGCTTCTTCTTTGGTGAGCGTTTTTGTCTTTGCGCACGCGGCTACGGACAAGGCGCAGCCCGCCGCGAGCAAGGAAAGCAATACTTTCTTAATCTGTTTATTCATTTCTTTTCTCCCTATTTTTATTTGAGGTAACACCGCATATTGTCCGGGGCGACAATCGAAAAAGATATTAGGAGGAGGGAATTTGCTCCACCGATTCTTTTTTAAGGCGAAAACGCCGATATTCGGACGAAAACTCTTTGACTCGTCGCCCTGCGGCTAACAAATCGCCGCCCTTCTCAATCTTTTTTGAGTTCCAGCCTGATATTATCGATATAGATATCTTTATCGTCCTCGGCGCCGCTGCCCGCGAAATTGCCATAGGTGATTTCATAGGACTTGATCTGCGAAAGGAAGGATGCCTCTCCTTCTTTCGAAGGATTCGCCTTATTTGCCTCCGCAAGACTCAGACGACATTCCACCCATTTATTGGGCGTGGGCGTATAAGCGATCGCATAGCTCTTTTTCTCACTCCTCACGTCGCTTTCGATATGAAATATCGAATCGCTGGCATTATATAAATCGAAAACGATCTCGTATTCTTCGCCTCGTCCCGCCAAATTCGCTTTTTCGACCAAAGCTTCGCAAAACATGATCCTCACATAGCAGCTTTCGTTTTCCGTACCGTGGGGAATGTGTAATTTCAGAGATTTTTCTCCCCTCGACACGTAGCGAGGATCCGTATTGATGGTAATTTCAGGCACATACGGTTTATAGGCTCCGTAACCAGTCACATAGAATAAATAACGCTGATAATCCTTTTCAAAATCACAAAATTCATCCGCCGCGAGTTCAATGGGCGTCACCGTTCTCTTTTCGTCCGTTTCTTTTACCAGAACGTTATCCAGATAGTACGTCGTACGGGGTTCGTCGGGGGTAAGTCCGTCAAATTCCAGCGTCAGAGATTCCAGAGAGGAAAAGTCGTAAATATACGCCAGCTTTTCATACTCGATTTCATATACGCATTTGCTCCATGCTTTCGGCGGCAGAACGTACGTGCGGGATTCCGTGGCGAGCACATCTCCGCTGGAAGCCACGTCCAAGGAAAAATAACAGTTTTTGCTCTCTTCGGACGTATTATAAATGTCGAACACAACCCGTTCCGCTTTGGAAAAATCCGCGTTTTCCTCCGCGATTTTGGCGGGATACATCACCAGCCTGGGCCGAGAATAAGGATCGGCATATCCTTCTCCGCACGGTTCCAGCCGTGCGGACGCTTTGCCGTTTTTGATATACCGGGTTTCAGTATTAAGGGCATATTTTCCAAAATAATTCTGCTGCATCACGCCGTTGAATTCCGCATATGTTTCAAAATTGAACAGCGAGCGATAGCCGGAGGGAAGAATAAGATCCGAAGGGCTTTGTTGTTCGCCGCAGGATACGGCAGCGACAGATTGAAGGAGCACAATCATCGCGCAGATTACTTTTCCAGTCCTTTTCATACCTTTCCCTCCCGCGCCCGAAGAGCGATGTTATCGAGATATACCACCCTTGCGCCGTCTTCTTTGGACCCGAAATGGAAAGCGATATAGTTAATTTTTCCATACGTATCCCAAGATAGTTCGTCGATGCCGGACAAAGTCACTTTCCGATATCCCCGAGTCAGCGTCGTCGCGCCGATCGGAATCAGCACGGGTTTCCCCGCCACCGAAACGTATACCGTCAGTTCTACATTTTCCTCCGCGTAGACGTCGAAAGTCATTTCGCTGCTGTTCGGCAAAAGCGAAAGCCCTGCGTCGGAAAATTTTAACGACTGCACTTTTCCTGTTCCGCCTGCAAAACTCGCTTTGAGAACGTTTTGATCCAGCTTTTCGCTCAGCGTCTGCCCGTCGACCACGGAAAGCGCCGCCATATCGGAAGAGAAGGAGTCGATGGCGCCCTCGCCCGCCAGCGTGGTGAGCAGCGTGACTTTGCCGCCGAGATTCAGCGTCATGGTCTGCGTTCGCCCTTCCCGCTCCGCCGTGAGGACGAAAGAATTATCCGCACCGTCGAGCGGCACTTCCACTTCATAGCGTTTAAGCCCTTCTTTGTCCGAATCCTGACCGCTGAGAGTTTTGCCGCCCCATTTCAAAGTCGTGGCGCCGCCCGCGTGAATTTCAAAAATCATCTTGCCGTCGGCCTGACGGATATCCGAAATATACGTTTCGTAATTTTGGCACAGCGCCGCCGCCCCGTACATATTCTTTCTCACCTGCATAAATTCGTCTGCGTCCGCAGTGACCATGGCGTCCGCATACAGCCTTTCGTAACAATTTTGCAAGATATCGTCGCTTTCGAGTCCCGCCGCCTTATAAGCGCGCTCCATCTCGGCCAGCATCTCGTACTCTTCCAAGCCGTCGCGGATACTTTCCAGCCTTATACTGCCCACCGGTCCTTCGATGCCGTAAACGTCGCCGGGATATAACAGATACCCATCCCCGTTATCGCCCGGAAAATGCATGGGATCGCCGTTGTAAACATCCGTTTTTTCGCGCTCGTCGTTGCGATAGCGGGTCCAAAACACGGTTTCCCAATAAAGATTTCCCGACAAGCCGTAATCTTTCTGCATCCAGCTGACGATCCTCGAATTGACGAGCGCGTCGTCGAGCTGATAGGTGGGATACGGATTGTTGGGACCCATACAGCCGTACCACCAAGTTTCCGTCCCCAAATTTTGATAAAACTCGCGGGAGGACGCCGAATCGAAATAGTTGAAGAGCGGGCACCAATTTCTTACGCCGTTTCCTCCGTTGTGCATTCTTTCCGTGTATTCGCCCGTTTCCAGACAGGGAATCCCGCGGAGCGACTCGCATACTTCTTCTTTGATCTCTCCCGTAACGGAGTCATTCGAGGAGAGATCATCCGCAAGTTCGTTGACGAGGAGATACGCCCGATGACAGATACGAGCCGCGCGGTCTTCTAAACCCGCCATACGGGCCTCGTCGATCAGTCCGAAATAATAGTAGCATTTTTCTATGATGTTCACGCCCGTTTCTATGGATTTGAGCGCAAGGGATTCCGTCATCCGATAGAGAAAATCCCAATCCACGTCCGCGTCTTTATAAGTCTTATTATACGTTTCCCGATAGGGCACCGCAAAAGAGGCTACGTCTTCGCGCGCCGCGTACTCGCAGGCGCATTCCGTGTACGCGTTCACATCCAGATTGAGCGCGGGGAGATACATCGGCATGACGCGATGATCGATGAGATACTCGCAATAGCGTTCGTAATTCTCCATCGTACTGTCCCCGTAAAATTGGAGATACCCTCTGCCGAGAAGAAAGCAGCTTTTTGCCGTTACGGCGTCCGTCAACGTATAATCGATGACCGTGACGCTGGCGGGAATTTCGTAAATTTTTCCGTCGATCAACAGCGAAAACGTCCCCGAATAGACTCCCGCGGGTTGTTCGGAAGAAACTTTACAACTCACCGTGATGCCTTGATTTTCTCCTTTCCCGATCTTATTTTCGCCGTATTCCACCGCCTTTTTCATGGGGAGCAACGCGTCGGGATACCACCCCAAGCCTGCGGAATATCCGTCGGACGCCACCGTCACGTTTCTGTATTTCTGATTAAATACCGAAAAACAGTCTGCTTCCAAAATATCGCCGGAAGCATTTTTCAGATCGGAAACAGTCAGATTATAACTGTTTACAGAGTTTTCGGGCGTAAGAATCAACTGAGCGGATTCCTCTTCGTTGCGGCAGGCAAAGATGTCGATGCGCCCCGGATATTTCGAAGCTTCTTCGTATTCTTTGTCCCGCAGGATGCGCTGCGCGGAAGTATAGGACCAGACGTTTACCTTTCCCGCGTCCTTTTCTTTTCCGCAGCCGCACGCGCCAAACAAGAGCAGGGTGCAAAGCGCCGCGCTTATACATTGTTTCCTCATCCTCTTCTCCTTTTCGCTATCTCAAATGAGTCCGGCAGATTTCAGCAGCAGATTCCACTTTTCAACCGTCCAATACTCGTATTCTTCCCGATAAATTTTTTCGGGCGTCTTTCTGTCCGCCGCGTTTTTCGCCGTGAAAAAGATCTCGGGATTCTCCCTTTCGCCCGACCAGTCCGCCAGCCCGTTGATTGCGTTGCCGCCGCCTCCGTAATAGATCGCCCCCTTGCTGAGCCGATAGATGGATTTGCTGTATTCGCTCTTCTCCGACCAAATCGCTTCATCCTTTTCTATGTCGTATTTGAAAGGAAGCATATTTCCCGAAGTGCATTCCATATAAATCAACTGCGCTTCGTCCGTAGCCATATATTTCAAAAATTCTTTGGCAAGTTTCTTGGCGGTTGCGTATACGGGAATCCCCACCGTATGCTGACCGCCGATGGAGTGACGGCAATGCCGGGCTTCGCTTATCCGCGCTATATCCGCATCCGAAACGTCGGCGATTTCGCTTCTGTCGAGATTTCCGTCCACAAAATCGATCACCTTGCTCAACGCGGCGTCGTCGGGGATGGTGGGGCATTGCTCTATGATCTCGCTGACCACGGGCGTGTTCATCATACGGAAAGTAAATTGATTCTCGTCTTCCTCCTCTAAGCTCTTCATTTCGTTTTCCAGCCAGTCCCCGTTGACCATCATCAATCCGTTCCCGAGAAGAAGCTGTGCCTGCGCCTGTGTGAAATTAAAGGTGTTGACGCTGTTGTGACAGTATTTTTTCTCGACGTTGATCAGACTGTCCAACGTTTGCAAAGAAACCAGTCTGCCTTTCTGCAAAAACACGTCGCGGCTGTAAGATCCGTCGTCCACGCCGTTAAAAAAATCGAGCATTCCGTCCACGCCCTGATATTGCATATACCATACGTTTCTGAGATACGACCAATATCCCGTAGCCGAAGAAAAGACGAACGGAATTTGCGAGTCCGCTTTGATCTTTCCGCAGAGAGCCAAAAGCTCTTTTGTGGTGTTCGGCACTTCATACCCCGCCTTTTCAAACTTAGTGGCGTTGTATACCAATCCCGTCATACCCGTCGCCCAGCTGAAACTGTAATAATGTCCGTTGACCGATTTCGGCTCGTAGCCGTCCATAAAGCGTTCGGAGATCTTCTGACCGTCGATTTCGCTTTCCAAAACGTCGTCTATCGGCTCTAAAACGCAGTCGTAACCTTTAAGCATTTTTTCGCCCATGTAGGCATAGCTGTTGAAAACAGTGCCGTGGATAAATAGATCCACCGAGTTGCCCCCGGGGCCGGCAGAAAGCAGGTCTTTGGGATCAACGTCGGAAGATTTGGACAAAACCACCGATACTCCGGGATGCGCGGCCTCGAATTTTTCGCCCCATTTCTCGATGAAGCTATATCCGTAACCGGCATCGTAATAGGCTATTTCCAGCGTGTTTTCCGAATCGTCCACAGGTTTGGAACAACCGGCAAAGGCAAACGAGCAGCAAAGCGCCGACATGAGAATCGAAACGACGATCTTTTTCATAAAAATCTCCTTATCTATATCCATTTATTACTCGCTGATAGCGAGAATCTATTTTATCCTTTGAGTCCGCCCATGCTTAAACTGGACATAAACGTATCCTGAAAACACGCAAAGACGACGAGCACGGGGATAGCGGAAATGAGCACTCCGCAAAAATAGATGGGGTAACTGCTGAGTCGTATCATAGCCGATTCATATTTATAAAGCCCCGTCGCAAGCGTAGGAAAACTCGGCATCCAGATCAAAGCGACCATATAATCGTTCCAGCCCGCTATCAAATCCGTAATGGCGAAAGTCATCATGGGAGCCAGCGCCTGCGGAAACATTATCTTGATAAACACCTGCCAATGAGAGGCGCCGTCGATATAGGCGGCCTCCGCGTATTCCCACGGAATCCCCTTGAAAAACGCTTGCAGGATCAAAAACTTACTGCCCCCTACGGCGAGCGCGGAAATGATCACCTGAAAGGGAGTGTCGTAAATTCCCAGTGTTTTGCTCAACAGCAGCGCCGGAGCCATGGAGCCGTAGATGGGCAGGATCATCTGAATGATAATCACCGAATATACTATTTTCCGTCCCGGAAAGCGTATCTTCGCCACCACATAGCATACCGCCGCGGATACGAATACGCCTTCCGCTATCGAAAGTCCGTTTATCCAGACGCTGTTCCAGATCATGCCGAAATATCCCGTATCTCCGACCTTCAACGTCTGAAAACATTTTATGTAATTGGAGAACAGCCATTTTTCCGGCATCGAAAAGGGATTGCCTTTTTCATATTCCAGCCTGCCTTTCAAAGAAGACAAAAACATCCATACCATGGGATAGAGCAGCGAAATCGCATAGAAGGCAAACAGTACGAAAAAGACAGCGAATACGATCTTTTCGCTCTTTCCCTTTACGGCGTGGATACTTTCCGATTTTTCCATACATCTTTCCCCCTTAATATTCGATATCCTCTATCTTTCCTGTGATCCGTCTTCCGACGATGACAAAGGGCAGTGTAAACAGGGTCATCAAAAGTCCCATGGCGGCGGGAACGTTGTAATTGCCGCTGACGACGATCTGATCGTAAAACCAATAATTCAGCGTCGTCGTGCCGTATCTGCCTTCCGTCAGCAGCAGGATGTTTCCCGAGGCGCTCAGCATAGAGATGATATTGAGCACAACCTGCGTGCCGATCAACGGTCCGAGCAGCGGCAGCGTAATATAGCGTATTTCCTGCCAGAAACCCGTGCCGTCCAACTTTCCAGCCTCGATGATCTCGTGCGGAATTCTCGCCAAGGAGCCGCAATAAATCAACATATTGGCGGGAATACCCAACCAGATATTGGAGGCGAGCACCGCTTTGAGCGCGTAACTGGAATTGGCAAGAAATTCGGGGACAGCCTCCGCGTCGAAAATACCGAGGGATACGAACATCTGACAAAGCGGTCCCGTCGGAAGGATGAAATTTTTATATGCCGTCATCCATACGACTCCCCCGATGAGGCTGGGCAGAAAAAATACCGTCTGAAATATTTTATAGCCGAGAATTTTCTTATACAATAAAAAACTGACCAGTATATTTATCGGCATCAGCACCCAACTCAGCAACCAAAATACGAAGGTATTGCGGATAGCCGTCAGCATCTCGCTGCCGCCCGAAAAGAGTTCACCGACGACGTAGCGAAAATTATCCAACGTGAACGCGTGTGTCGATACGTCTTTAAACGCCAGCGCAACGCCGTCAAAATTGACGTATACGTAAAAGATGAAGAAATGCGCTATCGGCAGAGCTAAAACCAGATAGGAAAATCTCCAAAGACTATGCTTCATATTTCGCATATGAACTCTTTTGTTCTTTTTCTCGAACGGTTCCCCAAGACGGCGGAACAGCTCGTATACCGAATATCGGAATTCTCCCCAACGATTGAGTCCATTCGTATCGTTTTTTCTTTTCATTCTGTCCCCTTTGTTTCCTTTAACACCGGCTTATTTTCCCGCCGAAGGTCAATCGAGTTCTATTACGTCTTTGAGTTCCCGCGTAATCCATTTCCCTTCCGTAAAGTCGGGTATCGCCACCACGCTTCCCGTGGAAATGGATTCTTCGCTGAGCGCGCTCACGCACATCCAGGCCGCGGCGTCGTAAACGTCCACGGGCATCGCGCAGCCCTTTTTTAAGGATTGAACAAAAGCATCGACCGTGATCCCGTCCATTCCGCCGTGTCCGGACTGCTTCTGCTCCTCCGTCATGTTTTTCCACACGGGAGGCAGATATTCCGCATATTTATCGAGATTGTCCACGGAATCTTTGAGTTCCGCCCATTCGTTGTCCCCGTCCAGAAACACAAATTTTGCCGACTGAGAAAAATTCCCCTTCGTCCCCCGAACGGTGAACTCCCGATCGTATCTCCTGGGCAGAGTCGTATCCAATTTCAGACAAATCGTTTCCCCGCCGGCACACCTGATGAGAGTCGTTATCACGTCCCCCTGATTGTATGTCAATCCACCGGAATATTCATCCGACCTTTTTTCCCTTATGTATTCCGCCATACCCGCGCTTTTGCTCGCAAAAGAAACGAGAGAAAGCATCCGATTCCCGCGATTGATTCCGAGAATTTTTGCAATCGGCCCCAACTCGTGAGTGGGATAATTCTCGCAATTGCGCCGCAGATAGTTTGCCTTGCGATAATGCCGGTTTTTATAACCGTCCGCGATTTCTTCCCTTAAATCGTGCCCGTATGCGCCCGAACAATGAACGATCGTTCCCAAAATGCCTTTGCGCACCAAATTCGTCGCAAGCAATTCCTCTCTATCGAAGCAGCAGTTCTCCAACATCATAAAGGGCGCGTTCGTTTTTTCGTATGCCCTCACCAGATCCCAGCATTCCCGCACCGAATACGCGCACCCGACTTCCATCGCCACGGCTTTTTTATGTTCCATAGCCTCTATGGCGATGGAAATATGCGTCGTCCAATCGGTAAACACAAAGATCGCGTCTATTTCGGGCAGCGCGACGATTTCATGGTGATCCCCCGTCGAAAAAGGCTGACGGCCGTACGCTTTCTCCACCTTCTCTTTGGCGCTCTCCCTACGGTCTTCATAAATGTCGCATACCGCCGTCACTTCTATCTCGGGATTTTTCAATAAAACGCCGTCGAGCATCGCCGAACCTCTTGCGCCCAGACCGATAACTCCCGCTTTGATTATATTTTTCATAGTCAGTTCCTCACACAATCCAGTGATTTTATTTTATCATATAGCACGATGGAAAGTCTATAAAATTTTTTACGCTCAATATGGAATTTTTTATTGTAATTTGTTTGTCAAAAAACATTTTATATGATATACTGATAAAAAAGAAACGGAGGAAACTTAGTTGAGCCTCTATCATTTTCCCGAAAAAAGCGTACTTAGAAATTATCGTTCGACCTTTACCGAATTGAATATTTCCGAAATAGGACTGCACGATCTCAGGAATATTCCGCCGCTTTTGTATGTCAGAAAACAAGATTATTTCACTTTACATTTCGTTTTGGAAGGACAGGGAAAACTGACCCTCGGAGGAAAAGAATACCATTTGAGAGAAAATGATATGTTTTTCATTGCGCCTTACGAATCTCATAGTTACTTTCCCGTCCCCGCCGATCCATGGAAATATTTTTGGTTCATTTTAACAGGAAGTCAAGTAGAAACATATATGAACAATTTTCTTTTCAGCAGAGAACATCCTGTCTATCATTGCGTATCGCCCGACCGTATAAAAATGCTGACGAGCGCCTTTTTTTCCAACAATACGGAAACCGCCTCCAAAGAAAAAATGTTTGCGTTCTTTTTTGAACTCATGGCACATCTTTCTTTGGAGCGTCTTCCGAAAACAAATTCCGTCCGAACGGAAATTTCCGATTACATAGAAAAAATTAAGAACCTCATATTCGTCAATTACAGCAATCCGGATTTTAAAATCGAAGATTTATCTTTCATGATCAATTTGAGTCACTCTTATCTCTGTTCTATCTTCAAAAAGTCCACAAATATATCCCTGAAAAAATATCTGAGCGACATCCGTATGGAACAGGCGCTCGACCTGCTTATAAACTCCAATTTATCCGTCAAGGAAATTTCTTTTCGGGCAGGTTTTTATGACGCTCTTTATTTTTCTAAAACCTTCAAAAAGCAATACGGGGTTTCCCCTTCCGATTACAGAAAAAATGCCAAAATCTTATAAAACTTTCCTGCTCTTTATTGCCGAAGAGTATTTTTAAAAAACTGATTCTTCTTTTGCGGCGATTTATTTTTATTATAAAATAAGTTTTCCGTTTAAGACTATAATACGATGTTAAAGTGCATCTATTACTTTAATAGATGTATTTTTTGAGACAAAAAAAAGGACTGCCGTTCGTATATGAAAAGCAGTCCTTTTTCTTACACTGATTCCAAATTTTTACCGAGCTTATTCATCATTGTCCGTTTGTGTTCCGTTAAACTATGCGTATAACGGTTAAGCGTTATCGTTGAATTTTTATGTCCCATTATTTCGGAAAGTGTTTTTACGTCCATTCCACACTCTAACGCGCGAGTCGCGAAAGTATGCCGCAATGCGTGGAATCCTCTGTGTTGGATATGTAACTTTTCCTGCACAATCTCAAAACTTCTTTGGTATGAACGAGTCGTAACAGGTTTGCCTTTTGACGAAATAACAAATTCTGAATCGCTTGTCTTTTTTATCATCCGTAAAATTTTCAACACTTGTTTACTCAACGGAATCACCCTCTTTGAGTGTTCTGTTTTTACACCGTCAACCACGCGACCGCGTTTGCCGCAATAGCAAGATTTAGAGACATTTATTTCTCCCTTTTCAAAATCAACGTCATTCCACGTTAAAGCCAACAACTCACCGATTCTGAGTCCCGTATACAAACAGATGACAATTCCGAGAAGCTTTTGCTTTTTGCTTGCCATTACTGCTTCCTCTAATCTCTTTTGCTCGGCAGATGTAAAGCACTCGACTTTTTTCTCGCACGACTTCGGGCGTTGAATTTTATCGCCTACATAAGCTGCCGTTAGTCCTAACCGATACGCCGTTTGTAAACTGCTTTGAATAACTGATATAATTCCGTTTACCGTATTAGACGATAGACCTTTCCCTGTCCTTGTATTTCCATTTTCAATCATTTCCGTAACGTACTGCTGAATCGTTATGGGCGCAAGTTCGTTCATATCGTAATCACCGAGATATGGCACGATTTTCTTTTCTACCATTTGCCGATACAAATCGAACGTCCTTATTTTGTGCGTCGGCTTAACGTAATTTTCAAGCCATATATTTAACCATTCCGAATATTTCATTGATAATACCTCCTGTTTTTCTGTTATATCATACCCCGTTAAATTTTCTGTTTTTGACACAAAAAAAACGGAGTGAACTTTTTATTCGTTCTCTCCGTAAGATTATATATTAAATTTTATCACGGTTTTCAAACCCGTAGTTCCGTTGCTCTTTTTCTTTATATAATTCTTGATTGCAACATCGGTTAAAATATCGATTATAACACATTCTACAATTACTTATTATAACGTATTTCCTAAATAATTCAATCCGAATTACAAAACGAAAAATTTAATTTTTCAAAAAGACAAGGGTTCAAATCCCCTTTTTTGAAAAAAGTGCTGAAATGCAGCTCCTGAATTCAAATATTCCGCAAAGTGCGCAAACCACAAAATATAGTAACAAAAAAGCACAAGACCTACTAAATCTTGTGCTTTTTATGTTTTGTAGCTTTTTCGTACTACAAAGATGGCGCAGAGAAAGGGATTTGAACCCTTGTATACATTCCTGCATAACACGATTTCGAATCGTGCGCGTTCGACCGCTCCGCCATCTCTGCATCGTTAGTATTATATACTATCCGAAAAAAAAAAGCAACTCTTTTTTATACTTTTTTTAAAGGAATTCCCTTTATAATGGGAGAGTTTTAATTCAAAGCGGCTGCATAAATTCCTCTTTCCTCTTTAACAATTCAGGAAACAAAAAAGCCTTCACTAAATGCGAGGGCTTTTTTGTTTCGTCTTTAAATAAGATAGAATTGCGTGTCGCTATCATACAGTCCTATCCTCATTTTGCTTCGCGAGCTATTCAAACACTTCCTTCCTGCATATCGGTCGCGAGAAAAGTATAAATTTAAAATGCCAACGCTCCTTTGTGCTGCGTTGCCGCCGCGCCTGCTTCATTTGCCTTTTGCAGGATACGGCGAAGCTCTCCGTCCGTAAGCTCCATCAAATTCTTTCCGTCCAGCCCCGCCAAAGCCGCACCGTAAAAGGCATCGCCCGCGCCCGTCGTATCCACGGGTTTCACGGGGACCGTTTCCACGCGTCCCTCTCTGTCGTCGATCCGATAATAACTTCCTTTGCTTCCCAAAGTCACAAGCAGCAATCTGCCCGGTCTGAATACGGATTCCACTCCGTCTTTAAAGCTTTCTTTTCCCGTAAACGCCGCCAGCTCGTCCTCTGAGAATTTGAGGATGTCCGCTTCTTCGATATACGGCGCATAGGCCCTCTTCGCCTCCTCTATATCGCCGTATAAATCCATGCGAAAATTGACGTCGAAGCTGAATACTTTTCCCGATTTTCGGATTTTTTTCACCATCGACGAAGCAAACTCCCGTCCTTCGCGTTCGCTGAGCATCAGGGAACCGAGATGTACGATATTCAAATCTTCATATTGCTCCCAATTCATCTCCCGTTCGTCTATATGAAAATCCGCCGTATCGTGGCGAAAGAACGCAAACTCCCGTTCTCCCTCCTTCAACGTGACGAAAGCGAGCGTCGTATTCCGCTCGGCATCCGTCTGTATCTCACAGCGATCCAAGCCTGCCCCCGCGGCAAATTTTTTCAAAAACGTTCCCACCAAATCCCGTCCCACACGACCGACAAAGCCCGCCTTCGCCCCCGCGCGTTTCGCATTGACCGCGACATTGAAAGGCGCGCCGCCTCCGTACATTTTAAACGCCGTCACGCCGTCTTGTTCCTCGCCGATCATATCCGCCAAAATTTCACCGATCGATACTATCATGATTCTTTTTACTCTCCCGAAAGTTTATCTCGTTTATCCGCACGCCGCGGAGTCCTATGTGAAGCGCAAAATGATTCGCATATGCTTCGCGCTTTTCTATTTTCGTCTTTATTATAGCAAATATTTTCGCAAAGGTCAACCTTCCCCGATAAAAAATTTGAACGCGGCAAAGAGAGAAAAAAGGAACGTTTCCCTTTTCAAGAAACGTTCTCTCTTCCTTTTTTAACGATCTTCTTCTCAGAAATACTTTTTAGCTTTAAGCCTGTACTTCCTCAGAGCCCTCGGCGGCTCTTTTGGCGTCGAGCCGCTTATTTCTGAAATAGATGAGAATGCCCGCGGAAACCATGACGAGGTTTATAAAATAGAAAACGAAAGCGAGAATCGTAAGAGGCTTCCAATAGCCCGCTCCCTTTTCCGCCGCAGAGCAGATTTTGCTTACGATGCCGCAGACGTAGCCGATGGCTATCAACAGAGTGAAAGAGATGCTGGTGCCTTTGGCGGTACGCGCTTTATAGGCGCGCACAATATTGAAAGGCCAGGAAATCCCGAAACAAAGTACCATACCGATTTCGAGAATTGTTGCAAATGTACCCATATATAAACTCCTTTTGCGCGGAAATATTAATTATCCTTTCTTCTGTAATCGGGAAGCAGTCTTGGAGAGGGCATTTCGGGACAAATCCCCGCCGTTTCCAATTCTTTTTCATAATCCCTGACAAAATCCAGCGTGAGCGTTTTAACTTCCACGGACTTGCACTTCTCGCCCGCCTGTCTGCCCGCGTTGCGTCCGAACACGATGATATCGAGCAGGGAATTCCCCATCAGGCGGTTGGTGCCGTGAATCCCCCCGACCGCTTCCCCCGCCACGTACAGATTTTCCACGTTCGTCATGCCGTCTGCGGAAATATCCAAACCGCCGTTCTGATAATGCAGAGTGGGGTAGACGAGAATAGGCTCTCTGCGGATATCGATGCCGTATTTTCCGAACATTCTCATCATCGCGGGAATGCGCTTTTCAATGGTTCCCTCTCCGTTCGCCATTTCGATGAGCGGCGTATCCAGCCAAACGCCTTCGCCGTCCGTCGTTTTGACGCCGCCGTTATTTTTCTTGCACTCGCGGATAATGGAGGACGCCGTGACGTCGCGCGTTTCCAAAGGATTGACGAACGCCACGCCTTCCTTATTGACGAGCTGCGCGCCCAAAGAGCGGACTTTTTCCGTCACCAACGCGCCGTAAATCTGCGTGGGCGCCGCCGCGCCCGTGGGATGATACTGCAACGTTTCGGGATAGAGCAGCTTTGCCCCCGCGCGATAGCCCAAAATCAGACCGTCCGCCGTCGCGCCGTAATGATTGGAGGTGGGGAAGCCCTGATAGTGCAGCCGCCCCGCGCCGCCCGTGGCGATGACGACCGTTTTCGCCCTCGCGACGAGTATCTCCTTTGTTTCCATATTCATCAGGACCGCGCCCGCCACTTTTCCGTCCGTGTCCTTAATAAGTTCGATCGCGGAAGTGAAATCCACCACCGTGATGCCGCGGTTTAAGACTTCGTCGCGCAGAACGCGCATGATTTCCGAGCCCGAATAGTCGCGGCAGGCGTGCATTCTCTTTCTCGACGTGCCGCCGCCGTGCGTCGTGACCATCGTCCCGTCGGGCATTTTATCGAACATGACGCCCAGACGATTGAGCCACTGTATGGCCTCGGGCGCTTCGTTGACGAGTTTATGCAGCAGCTCGGGCTTATTCATGAAATGTCCGCCGCCCAATGCGTCGAGATAATGCACGGCGGGACTGTCGTTTTCCTTGTCCGCCGCCTGAATACCGCCCTCCGCCATCGCGGTGTTGGCGTCGCCCAAACGGAGCTTGGTGACGATCATCGCGTCCGCGCCGCAGTTATTTGCTTCGATGGCCGCGGACGCGCCCGCGCCGCCCCCGCCGATAATCAATACGTCCACGTCGTAATCGGGGCTTTCAAGGTCTACGTCGAGATCGAGAACGCGGGAACGCCCTTGAAGGAGCGCCGCAAGCTCGTGCAGGACTTTGCCGCCCTTATTGGAACCGACTTTGAGCTGTTCGTAGGCGGACGCGATATAATCGGGGTGATAGGAAGCGAGGACTTCGTCCTTTTCCTCCGCGGTCATTCTTCGGATGTCGGCGCCAAAACGGGAAGCGCGCGTCGCTTCCACCTTTTTCATGGACGCAATCTGTTCTTCGGTGTACTGATACATACGCTTCTCCTTATTTCTCTATTTCCCTGTGGTTATAAAGTTCTTTCAGCTCCGCGAGCGGTTTTTGCATCAGGTTTTCGATAAGAGCCTCGAATTTGCCTTCTTTCACTTCCTCCACCCGCTTTTCGAGATGCGCGCTCTCGGGCGCGATATATTTGCCCGTCAGCCTTCTCGCAAGCTCCGCCACCTGCGGATGGGAGATTCCCGCGGGACAGCGGGAGGAACATACGCCGCACATGACGCAGTCGAAACTTTCCTCCGCGCATTTCGCGTATTCGCCCCTTTGCGCGTAGGCGATGTACTGCATGACGTTAAGCCCCTGCGTACAGCTTTTCGTGCAGGCGTTGCAGCCGATACACGAATAAATTTCGGGATACAGCTGCATCATGATCTGCTGCGTGGGCTTGATCTTCTCGATGTCGTAAATCTGTTTGACGAGCGGGAAGAAGGGCAACGTGGCGACGTACATCCCCTCCTCGACCTGCGTCTGACAGGCGAGGCAGGTTTTCAGTTCCTGCTGTCCCTTGATGCGGTAGATCGTGGCGCAGGCGCCGCAGAAACCGTTGCGGCAGCCGCAGCCGCGCACCAGCTGATAGCCCGCGTATTCCATCGCTTTCATAATGGTCAGGCTTTCGGGCACCTGATACCTTTTGCCGAACAGGTAAACGTTTACCAAATTTTCCATGCTTATTCTCCTTCGCTCAATACTCGTCGGGCAGTTCGTCCAACTCGTCCATACGGAACACGGGGCCGTCCTTGCAGACGAATTTGTCGCCGACGTTGCACCTTCCGCATTTGCCGATGCCGCACTTCATGCGAAGCTCCAACGTCGTGTAGACGCGGGATTTTTCGAAGCCGAGTTCGAGCAGCCCCGAAAGCGTAAATTTAATCATGATGGGAGGTCCGCATAAGACGGCGGTCATCGTGGAATCGAGTCCCAGTTCCTTGACGTACGCGGGCACGAAGCCGACGTGTCCGTTCCAGCCTTCCTGAGGACGGTCGATCGTAAGATAGACCTCAAAATTCGGTTCTTTTTCCCATTCGTTGCGGATTTCCTCGATGTCCACGAGGTCGTCCATGCTTCTCGCGCCGTAAACAATCACCACTTTACCGTAATTGTTGCGATAATGACGAACGTAATTGATGACGCTGCGCAAAGGCGCGAGCCCGATGCCGCCCGCGATAAAGAGCAGATCTTTGCCCTTGAAATCTCCCTCGACGGGGAAATTTTTACCGTAAGGCCCGCGGACGGTGATCTGCTGTCCGACTTCCAAAGAATGGATCACCTCGGTGACGCAGCCGCATTTTTTAATGGAAAACTCCATGTACTCTTTGTTCGTAGGCGAAGACGTGATAGAGAACATACACTCGCCGACGCCGGGGACGGAAACCATCGCGCATTGGCCGGGCAGATGCTCGAACGGCTTTTTCCCGTCCGTGCCGACGACGCGGAAAGTCTTGACGTCGGGCGTATCCCTGCGGATATCGGTGATGACTCCGATTTTGGGTATCAGATTCTCGTTAATCATGCTTTTCTCCTCCTATCGTCTTGACTACTTTCACGATATTCAGACGCTGCGGGCACTTATTGACGCACCGCCCGCACCCCACGCAGGAATACAGTCCGTCGTGCTGAGCGGGATAATACACGAGTTTATGCATGAACCGCTGACGATACCTCTGCATCTGCGTCGTGCGGCTGTTTGCCGCCGCCATCAGCGTAAAATCCGAGTACATACAGGAATCCCAGCAGCGGAAACGAATCACGCCGTCGTTCGTCTTGAAATCGCGGATGTCGAAACATTGGCAGGTGGGACAGACGAAGGTGCAGGCCCCGCAGCCCAAACAAGCCTCCGAAAGGGACTGCCAGACGGGAAGTTCGAAAAGCTCGTTGAGATTTTCGGGCTTAAAACGGGAAAGATCGAGATGGGAGAAAGGCAGTTTTTCGACGATCTCCCTCGTCTTTTTCTGCTGAACCTCCACTTCCGCTTCCCCGCCTTTTTCGAACAGCGCCGCAAGGGAAGAAGTCAAAGCTTCTCCCTTCTCCGTGTTTGCGCGCCAATAGAGATGCTTATCGTCCAGCCATGCGGTGACGTCGGCCATAGGCTCCGCCGCGTCGATGCCGAACGCCTTGCAGAAACAACTTTCCTCGGGACGGGAACAGGCAAGCGCGACGATGACGCCCGCGTTTCGCCTCGCCTGATAATAGGTGTCTACGGGATCGGCGAGGAATACTCTGTCCAAAACGTCGAACGCCTTGAAATCGCAGGCTCTGACGCCGAAAAGGACGAAAGGCTTTTGTTCTTCGCGGACGTCGAGGATCTCGATGTTCTTTCCTTCCGTCTTAAATTTCATCATCGTTTCGCTCTGGGGAAAGAACAGATCCTTGGGCGATTTCACCGTTTTCAGCGTTTCGAGGGAAACTTCCGCGCCGTCCTCATACAGGCCGTAATTGACCTCTCCCGCTTTTTTAAGCGGCAGATACAACGGCATGGCGGCGGAAATTTTTGCGTATAATTCGTTTAATTTTTCCTTTGAAATTTTAAACATTATTTTTCCTCCGCGTAAAAGACGTCTTTCGGCTCCGCATCCTTTTCCGTATATTCGGTGAGAGGCGTTTTTCCGTCGGCGGTTTCACCCGCCTGAAATTCCCCGTATAAGGTATCCATGTCTTTGATGAACTTGCGATTCAAAAGATGCAAAGGGATATGCTGCGGACAGACGCGACTGCATTCGCCGCAGTCCGTGCACCGCCCCGCCACGTGAAACGCGCGGATGATATGGAACATCTGTTCCTCGAACTCCGTGTCGTTGGCCTTGGCGGCGATCCCCGAAGCGGGATTGTCGAAAACGCATTTTACGCACGAGCACGCGGGGCAGACGTTTCGACACGCGTTGCAACGGATGCATTTGGAAAGCTCTTTCTTCCAGAACGCAAACCGCTCGTCGGGCGTCATCGCTTCTATCTCGGCCACGCCCGAGAAACGGTCGTTCTTCGTGTCGGGCATTTCGTGCAAAACGATCGTTTCGTCCGCCGCCATATGTTTCTTTCCTTTGCAGGAGAGGCATTTATCGAGCAGAATTTCCTCACGCGCGATCTTTGCGTCCCCGTAAAGGGAGGACACGGCGATCCATTCGCCCTCTTCTTCCACTTCCGTAACGGCGTCCACGCCCTTCGACTTGATCTTTTCGACGTCCAGCTTTCCCTGACACTCGACGGCGAGCACGCGCACGTTTTCGCGGACGACGCGGTGCTCTTTGACGAGTTCGTTAAAGCTGTACGTATCGCAGGGTTTTAAAAACACGGCCGTTTTGCCCGGTTTCTTACACGCCGCGATCAGATATTTGGAAAGATTCGCGCCGCAGAAGCCGTTGTAGACAAAGTCATTCAGTTCCTCTTCCGATTCAAAGGAAGCGGGACTCGGATCGAAGTAAAACTCGCCCTTTTTCCAGCCGACCACGCGGGCGACTTCACCGCTTTTCAAAAGCTCGGCGGCTCTTTCAATCATTTTTTGTTCCACGTCACGCATTGTCCGAGCCCTCCTCTTTACAGCGCAGGTCGGCGAGGCGCTTGTTTTCGCCCAGCGCGGCGACCGTCTTTACAAAATCGTTCATCACGGCGGAAAAACGCGCGCCCTCCGCGGCGGACACCCATTCCACGCGGGTGCGTTCCTTCTCGATGCCGAGATAATTCAAAAAGCTGAACAGCGTCGCCATTCTCCTTCTCGTATAATAATTGCCCGTCACGTAATGGCAGTCGCCGGGGTGACAGCCGCACAGAATTACGCCGTCCGCGCCGCGCTGAAACGCCTTTAAGACGAACATGGGATTGACGCGGCAGGAACAGGGCACGCGGATGATCTTGACGTTGGCGGGATAGCTCAGACGGCTCGACCCCGCGAGATCCGCGCCCGCGTAGGAGCACCAATTGCAGCAGAAAGCGACTATGTTGGGTACGTATTCTTTCTTTTCCGTCGTTACATCCTGCATATCGCTTCCACCTCCGACATAATTTGTTTGGAACTGAATCCGTTTAAATCCATGGCGCCCGAAGGACACGTGACCGTACACGCGCCGCAACCCTGGCACACCGCGGGATTGACGGACGCAACTCTCCGTATTTCCGTCTTGCCGCCCCCGAGCCGGAATTCCTTTTCGACATAGGTGATGGCGCCGTACGCGCAGACATTTGCGCATTGGCTGCACCCGTTGCACATCGTTTCGTCGGCGCGCGCCACGCAGGGATTCGTTTTGAGCTTATCCTTGACGAGAAGCCCGATGACCTTGGAAGCGCAGGCGGAGGACTGGGACACCGTTTCGGGAATGTCTTTGGGACCTTGGCACACGCCCGCGAGATACACTCCCGCCGTGGGACTTTCCACGGGGCGAAGCTTGGGGTGGGCTTCCGTGAGAAAATTATTGGTGTCGATGCTCGCCGTCAAAAGCGTGGCGATCTTGCGAACGGAAGGCTCCGGCTCGATGGCGGCGGCAAGAACGACGAGATCGGAGGGAATGGTCACCTGCTCGTTGTCGATGAGATTGGAACCCTGCACCATCAGTTTTCCGTTCTCGTTATAGACCTTGCCGACCATGCCCTTGATATAGTCCACGCCGTACTGCTCTACCGCGCGGCGGTAAAATTCGTCGTAATTTTTGCCCGGCGTGCGGACGTCGATATAGAAGACGTGCACCTGCGTATCGGGATATTTTTCGCGGATCAGCATGGCGTGCTTGGCCGTATACATACAGCAGATCTTCGAACAGTACGGTTTGCCGCAGCCGGACGTGTCGCGCGACCCCACGCACTGAATAAACGTGATCACCTTGGGGTGCGTGCCGTCGGAGGGACGGAGCAAAACGCCGTTCGTCGGTCCCGCGGCGTTCATCAGCCGTTCGAGTTCGAGGGAGGTGATAACGTCCTTATTTTCGCTGTAACCGTATTCGTTGAACGCGTCGAGAGAAATGGGCTTGAAGCCCGTGGCGACGACGATCGCGCCGTACTGCCGCTCGATAAATTCATCCTTCATCTCGTAATTGATCGCGCCCGCGCCGCAGAATTTCTGACAGATTCCGCATTTGCCCGTTTTGAGCTTGATACATTGTTCGGGATCGATCACCGCCACATTGGGAATTGCCTGCGCAAAGGGAATGTAGATCGCCGTGCGGTTGTTGAGATTCATGTTGAACTCGTTGAGTCCCTTTTTGGACGGGCATTTCTCCATGCAGACTTTACAGCCCGTGCATTTCGTTTCGTCCACGTATCTCGCCTTTTTACGGATCTTGACCGTGAAATTGCCGACAAAGCCCTTGACGTCCTCCACCTCCGAATAGGAGAGAATGTCGATTTTATCGCTCTGCGCGCAGTCCACCATTTTCGGCGTTAAAATACACGCCGAACAGTCGAGCGTGGGGAATGTCTTATCGAGCTGCGCCATGCGTCCGCCGATCGTGGCGTTCTTTTCCACGATGTCCACTTCGAATCCCGCGTCCGCGATGTCGAGAGCCGCCTGAATCCCCGCGATGCCGCCGCCGATGACGAGGGCGCGCTTGACGACGGGGCTTTCTCCCGCCTGCAACGGCGCGTCGAGATTGACCTTTGCGATCGCCGTGCGCACGAGCACGACGGCTTTTTGCGTAGCCTCCTCTCTGTCCTTATGAATCCAGGAACAATGCTCGCGGATATTGGCGATCTCCACCATATAGGGATTGAGTCCCGCCGCTTCCGCGGTCTTGCGGAAGGTCGCCTCGTGCATTCTCGGCGAACAGGAGCCTACGACGATCCCCGTGAGATTGTGTTCCTTGATTGCGTTTTTGATGAGCTGCTGACCGTTTTCGGAACACATATACTGATAGTTTGCGGAAAACACTACGCCCGGTTCGGACTTTACGACTTCCGCCACTTTCTCTACGTCTACCGTTGCCGCGATATTGCTGCCGCACCAACAAATAAAAACACCGATTCTTTGCATTTTATATAACTCTCTTTAAATTAGATTCGCTTTTTCGATTGGTAACACACTCCGCTTTTTCCGTGGGCGCGGGGACCCGGAAATTTCCCGCGCATCAAGCGCGACGGGATTATTTATTGTATTTTCTGTACGCGCTGACGAGAAGCTGCTGCGGGATGAGTTCGTCCACGATGGGCGGAATGTCCTCCGCCCTGATGCCGTTGCCGTTCTGCATTCTCACGACGGTGTCCCGCACCGCCTCCACCACCGCCGCGGGCGCCACGCCGCGCGGACAGCGCTCCACGCAAGCCATACAGGAAAGGCAATTCCAAATGGCGTCGCTTTCGAGCAACACCTCGATCCTGCCTTTGGCGAGCAGGGAAACGAACTGATGGGGCTTGATGTCCATTTCCTTAAACGCGGGACAGCGCCCCGAACACTTGCCGCACTTCATGCACTTTCTCACGTCCGTGCCGCTTAATCGGAGGATACTTTCTATCTGTTCGTTTTTCGTCATTCTTTCACCCCCAGCGCTTCCGCGAGAAGTTCCGTAAAGTATTTCACGGGCAGGAGATCGCCGCCGTTTACCTGCAAATTATAAAGGCAAAGCGGGCAGGCGGTGACGACTTCCTCCGCGCCCTTTTCTTTGGCGCTTTGGAGCACCTTCTCGCTCTTTTTCCTGGGCAGTTCGCTGTTTTTCAAAGATACATAAGCGCCGCAGCATTCGTTGCGGAAAGGATAGACGACGGGGGCGCCGCCGATCGCGCGGATAAAGTCCTCGATGATCGTGGGATTTTCGGGATTGTCGAACGCCATCACGCCGCTCGGACGCAGCAAAAGACACCCGTAATAGGCGCCCACCTTCCGATTCAACGGCTTGACCGTTTTCTTTCTGATCGCGTCGAAGCCCACCACCTCTTTGAGCATTTCCAGATAATGCAGCACGTGCGTTTCGCCTTTATACGGCTCGTCGAGCCCAAGATAATTATTCGCCCTCGACGAGATGTCCGCGTCGATGCGCATATCTTCGTTGGTGCGCTTGATGACGTTGTGACACGCGGAACAGAGCGTGAGAAGCCTGCCGCCGTGACGCTTCGCGTAATCGAGCGCGCGGACGGCGGAAAGCTTGGGCGCGATCTCGTCTTTCGCCATGGGATACACCGCGCCGCAGCACTGCCAATTTTCTATTTCTACCATATCCACGCCGAGCGCCGCGGCGGAAAGACGGGCGTAAACGTCCAGATCCTTCGCCTTGGTTTTCAGCGTACAGCCGGGATAATAACAAATTTCCATATCGCTACCTTTTCGGATACTCAGCGGACAAGGAGCCTTACCATTTTTCAGACTCTTTTCCCGCTCACTTTTGGGGATGCGCCATCTCTTCGGGACGGAACACTTCGTCGAACTTCTCCGCCGTCAAAAATCCCAGCGCTACACAGGCTTCTTTTAAAGAAATATTTTCCCTGTACGCTTTTTTCGCCGTCTTCGCCGCGTTTTCATAGCCGATATACGGATTGAGCGCCGTGACCAGCATCAGAGAATTATAGAGATTATGCTTCATCTTTTCCTGATTGGCGCGGATTCCCGTCACGCAATTTTTTTCGAACGATGTGATCCCGTCCGCAAGCAGACGCGCCGATTGCAGGAAATTATAGATGATGACGGGCATGAACACATTGAGTTCGAAATTCCCCTGCGAGGCGCCCATACCGACGGCGACGTCGTTCGCCATCACCTGCACGGCCACCATCGTCATCGATTCGCACTGCGTGGGATTGACCTTGCCCGGCATGATGGAAGAGCCGGGTTCGTTTTCCGGGATGAAAATTTCCCCGAGCCCGTCGCGGGGTCCGGAAGCCAGCCAGCGCACGTCGTTGGCGATTTTCATGAGGTTGCAGGCAAGCGCCTTTAAAGCGCCGTGCGCGAATACGAGATCGTCTTTCGCCGTGAGCGCGTGATATTTATTTTCAGCGGTGACAAAGCGTTTTCCCGTCAGTCCGCTCACTTCTTCCGCCACCGTTTCGGCGAAGCCCTTGGGCGCGTTGAGTCCCGTGCCTACGGCGGTGCCGCCGAGCGCAAGCTCTTTCAGCCCCGGAAGCGCGAGCGCGAGCTGCGCCTTCGTCTTTTCTATCATGTTTCTCCACCCGCTGATCTCCTGCGAGAACGCGATGGGAACGGCGTCCTGCAAATGCGTTCTGCCGCTCTTGACGATCCCCTCGTTTTCCGCTTCCAATCTCTTGAACGTGTCGATGATCTTGTCCATGGCGGGGAAGAGCTTATCCTCTATCGCCACGACCGCGGCGATGTGCATGGCGGTGGGGAAAGTGTCGTTGGAGCTTTGGCTCTTATTGATGTCGTCGTTGGGATGCAGTACCTTTTTCCCCGCCAGCTCGTTGCCCCGATTGGCGATGACTTCGTTGGCGTTCATGTTCGACTGCGTGCCGCTGCCCGTCTGCCAGACGACGAGAGGAAAGTGCTCGTCGAGCCTGCCCGCGATCACTTCGTCGCACGCGGCGCAGATGAGCTTCTTTTTTTCTTCGGGCAAAATCCCGAGCTTATAATTAGCCAGCGCCGCCGCCTTCTTCAAAATTCCGAAAGCGTGCGTGATTTCCCGGGGCATTACCTCCGTGCCGATCTGAAAATTCTCGTGGCTGCGCTGCGTCTGCGCCGCCCAATATTTATCCGCGGGGACTTTCATTTCCCCCATCGTGTCTTTTTCGATGCGATATTCCATGTTCTTTCTCCGTCGCTGCGTTATTTTATGTAGACAGACCTATCAGATATTCAGCTGCGCGATCACGCCCTTCAAGACCTCCGCGCTGTGTCTGAACTTCGCGAGCTCGTCGTCGGACATCTTGGGGGCAAGGGTAGTCTGAATGCCGTTGTTGCCGAGAACGCAGAGCGTGCTCAGACACACGTCGGAAATGCCGTATTCGCCGTCCAGCATGGTGGAAAGGGTCATCACGGTGTCCGCGCCCGAATAGATGCTCTTGATGATATGGCAGACGGAGGCGGCGATGCCGTAAAAAGTAGCCCCTTTGCCGGCGATGATCTTCCCGCCCGATTTTCTCACGTATTCCTCCACCTCTTCATGCGTATAGGGCGTGATGGGAAGGATCGTCTTATTCGTCAACGCGTCGTCGTAATCGTTGAGGGGGATTCCCGTGATATCCGCCGCGGACCAAGCCACGAAGGAGCTGTCCCCGTGCTCGCCGAGAACATAAGCGTGCACCTGCTTTTGATTGATGGAATAGAGTTCGGAAAGGCGGGTTCTCAAACGAATGGTGTCGAGAATGGTGCCCGAGCCTAAAACCTGCCCCTTGGGAAGCCCGGTGACTTTGCTGAATACATACGTGAGAACGTCCACGGGATTGGCGACGATGACGTAGATGGCGTCGGGCGCGTGCTTGACGATTTCCGGCGCGATCGTCTTGATGATATCGACGTTAGTCTGCGCCAGATCGATGCGGGACTGCCCGGGCTTTCTGCCGATGCCGGACGTGACGACTACGATGTCGGAGCCAGCCGCGTCCTCATAGGAGCCTTCGTACACTTTTGTGGGAGAGAGGAAGGGCGTCGCCTGCTTGATGTCCATCGCTTCGCCTCGCGCCTTTTCCCGATTGATATCGATAAAGACGATCTCCGAAACAGAACTTGCCACCACCAGCGTATAACCGATGGTCGCGCCTACAGAACCGGCACCGATAATCGTAACTTTGTTGTTCATACTTGTTTATTCTCCGTATGTTAAATTTTTTCTCTTTAAAAGGCATTCCTTTCGGATTCAGACCGTAAAAAAAGGCGGTCAAAACCGCCCTTCGCCGACATGGCCGTCCGGGCACGCTTTTGCGTTTACTCTCTCGACCTTTTCCCCTCACCATGCGAAATATATTATATCATATTTCTTTTTAAATCACAACAACTTGAAACGCATATTTCTGAATTTGACGGAAATTTTTACTTTTTTCGGCGTTTCCCGACTTTTTTCGCGTTAACAAAAGACACAATTTATGAACGCAAAGCACACGCTTTGGAACATTTGCACAAGCGATAATTTTTCGCGCTTTTTTTATCGATTAAGTGCTTTATAGTTCGCAGAAAACAATCAAAAACCTTACGGCGCCGGGAAAAAATTTTTCCGTGTAAAATCCTTGTAAAATATCGGGTATTTCCTTATGGCAATATTCTCCGACTCTGCTTTTACTCCCGATTCACCAATTTTTATTATGCCTAATCAAAGTTCTTTCGGCTGTCCCGGCGAGCGACTTTTTTCCCGCCGCACGAGTATCGAATGAGTTTGCCCTATAATAAAGGCGGGGAAAAATAGAGCCTTCCCCGCCTTTTGGTTTGCCGCAACAAATTTTTATTTTCGGCTTTTTAATTCTTTTTAAATGCGTTTGCCAGCATCAAAGCGCCCTCGATGATGGTGAAGATACCCGCCACGATAAACACCCAGCGAAGGGTTGCGCCTTGATTGAAGAACAGGAAAAACGCGATGACGATGCAGACGATGGGCGCCGCGTAGGCAAGCACGGTGTCGATGACTCTCGCGCCCTTGACTTTCAGTTTGATGCGCGCATACAGCTGCAAAATCCCGTAAATCAGCAAGAGAGCGGCGACGATATAAAGTACTGCGCTGACCAGCACCCAGCCGCACAGGATAATCAACGCGCCGACGACGATTTTCACGACCGCGGACATCACCATCTTATCGATGAGATTGAGTATGCCGCTTACGATGAGCACGATGCCGAGAACGGTCATACAAATCTCTACGATCCTATTGGGAAGCACGACGAGCAGGATCCCCAGTACGATCGTCAGCACCGCGGAAACGACTTTTTCCGAAGTTTTCATGAGTTTTCCTCCGAGTTTTGATTATATTTTATTACTTAATATTATTATACACGAATTTTGGCAAAATGCAACGGATTCCGACAAATTTATTCCACACTTTTCAAAGATTCTATCATATTGATTCGCGCTATGCTTTTCCCGAACGCCAGATTGATGGCAAACGAAGTGAGGAGCGCGAGCAGCGCGGAATAGACGTAGGAAACGGGCTTCAAATAATAGAGA
This sequence comes from uncultured Eubacteriales bacterium, assembly GCA_905209085.1. GTDB lineage: Bacteria > Bacillota > Clostridia > Christensenellales > Borkfalkiaceae > Scatosoma. The sequence continues at coordinate 82,888 of CAJLRM010000004.1, read as the reverse complement.
AAGCTCATGATCTCCACCTTGTTGATGCTCAGCACCAGATAAGTGACGGGATAGCCGAGCGCAAGCCCGAACGCAGTGCCGATCAGCGTCAGCAACATGATTTCATAGAGGAGAGATCGGGCGATCTTTCCCCGCGTGAAGCCCAGAACTTTCAGCGTGGCGATGTCCCGCGTCCGTTCGTTTATGTTCAGGAGAGAAAGGTTGTATAAAACGACCACGGAAAGCAGAATGGCAAATATCATGAGCGTATATTTCATGGCGTTTATCGAGGCGACCTTTTCCTCGACGTAATCCCATAACTGCGCGACGCTCGACGCCTGCGCGGTGCCGCTGACAGCGTTTATTTTGTCCAGGAGTCCGTCCGTCACCTTTTCCGCCTTTATCCACGCGGAAGGCGTGCCGTACACCTCCCCGAATTGATCGGTATGCAGGAAAACTCCCTTGGTAATCGCGGAATCGACGATCTCGTCCGCCGTAAACTCGAAAGTCTGAGAGCCGAAGGCCAGACGGAATTTTCCTCCCTTTTTAAGATTCAAAAATTCTGCGATCGAACGGGACACGACCACCTTCCCCCCGCCGGTATCGATAGTCGTCATCTTCATGTTTTCCCCGAAATTATACACCTTGATATCTTTGCCGGCATCGTCGGTGGATGCGGTCATATAGTGAATGGTGTACGTTTCAAACGCCTCTATCTCTCCGTCGTCCGCTAATTTTTGCATCTCTTTTTCGAAATTTTCCGAAGAATACGGCGTGGAAATATCGTAAGTAAACTGCTTATAAAGTTCCGTGCGCAGGCTGTTGTCCACGGTATCTCCGATGCCGAACGCGCACATGAGAAGCGCGACGCAGCCCGTAATGCCGATGATGGTCATCAGCGCCCGCACGGGTTTGATGGCGATATTGCGCGCCGCCATTTTCAAAGACAGCACATGGTCCTTTCCTCTCTTTTTTCGCCTTTCCGGATTCGACGCCTCTGCGCGATCGGAAACTTCCGGGGCGGGGCGCGCCCGACCTTTATCTCTCCGCTTGCTCAATTTGAGAAAGAAATTGTCCTTGGGTACGACAGGACGCATACACTCCGCCGGACTTTCCCGGACGACGCCGCGGCAGACGAGGACGCTGATCAGCGCCGCCAAGAGCGCGACGAGTCCCACGGATAATAGACTGCCGAGAATATCGAAGGACGGGAGAGCGGGAAACGGCAGACTGTATACGAGCTGATATTTTACCTTCATGACATTGGGCACGATGAAGGGACCGATCGCGGCTCCCGCCAGACCGCCGATAAGACAGAGAATGCCGCCGAAGCTTGCGTAATGGCGCAGGATCTCTCCGCGACTGAATCCCAGTCCTTTGAGAGTTCCTATTTCGGTGCGTTCCTCTAAAATCAGGCGATTGACCGTGGTGAGAATGACGAATACGGAAACTAAGAGAAAGATGACGGGAAAGACGTACAGCATTTTGCGGCTTTGGGAAACTTCTCCGTCCAGCATCACGGGCGTTTCCATGCTGTTTCTGTCATAGATGAAAAGGAGATTATCGTTTCCCGAAAAATGTTCGCTTATCCGTTCCTTGACCGCGGCGGGGGAATCCGTCTTTATCAACGCCTGATTGTAAAAATCGGACGCCTGTATCTTCATAAACGGGAACTCCTTTTTTGCGAGTTCTTCGAATTTAGCCTCCGTAATATATACCGCCATCGCCGTGGAGCTCACCGCGGTTTCGGGAAAGTTCATAAATCCGGTGACTTGCGCGGGAAGACTCACCTGATAGGAAGAGGAACCGACGGGGACGGAAACCGCGAGCATGACTTCGGCGCCTATGGCGATGCCGTTAAGCTGCGCGGTCTTTTCGTCGATGAGAACGCCCGCCTCCCCTTTCAGCAAAACGGGATGGGAAACGGAAGTGTCCCCGACGTAAATTTTCGCACTCTTTTCCCCGAACGTCCCTTCCGCGTAAATACGGTATTCCGTCTTTTCTCCGAGCGCAGAGAAATACTCTTTATCCTCTTCCGTGACGTTCTGCATCTGCACGCAGAGATCGCAAAGATCGGTGGAAGCGAAATAACTGTCCACCGCCTTTTTCAGCGTCTTCGTATTGGAGAGAAAGCCGCAGAACAGCGTGACTGCGAGCATGGTGATCGCTATCATGGAAGCGAACTGCAAGCGATTTTTTTTCATTTCGCGGCGGGCGAGCCGCCGAAGGATTTTTCCCGCTTTCATCACCAGTCTATCTCCTCTGACGCTTTCGGAGAAGAAACGCGTTCGTCGCTGACGATGCGCCCGTCCGACAGACGGAGGACGCGGTCCGCCACTTCCGCAAGTTTGGCGTTATGCGTCACCACCACGATGGTCTTATCTTTCTTTTTGGCAAGGGACAGGAGAAGTGATACGATATTTTTGCCCGTTCCCGAATCGAGCGCGCCCGTCGGTTCGTCGCAAAGCAGCAGCTTGGGATTTTTCACCACGGCGCGCGCGATGGCGACGCGCTGCTGTTCTCCGCCCGAAAGCTGAGCGGGAAAATTGTTCATCCGGTTTTCCAGTCCCACCAGCCGAAGCGCCTCCGCCGCGTCCATGCCTTCTTCGCCTTCCGAGAGCGCCACGTTCTCTATCGCCGTCAGATTCTGCATGAGATTGTAAAACTGAAAGACGAAACCGATATCGTTTCTGCGATAGGAAACGAGTTGTTTTTCCGTAAAGCGCACGATGTCCCTGCCCGCGATTTCGACGCTGCCTTCCGTGGCTCCGTCCATGCCGCCGAGAATATTCAAAAGGGTGCTTTTTCCGCTGCCGGAAGGACCCAGGACGACGACGAATTCCCCCGTTTCCAAAGAAAAAGAAACGTCCCAAAGCGCCGTCACACAGTTTTGTTCTCCGCCGTACACCTTTTTCAGATTTTTTACTTCGATGTTGCCCATGATTTTCAAACTCCCTCATTTTTTCCTTTTTTCCGCAAGAACGGGAAACGCCCGAAAAGGCGGTTGCCCTTTTCGCTTACGAAAAACAGCGCGTAAACAATCGACCTTTTTCGCCGTTTTCTATGTCATCTTTTCACGATATACACGGGATACGGGTCGCCGCGGCGATACCCCAGCTTTTCCGCGAGAGCCAAAGATCTCTCGTCGTGCGCGTCCCAGCTCGGATACAACTTCCTTTTCAGGCATTCTTCGATGAGAGCCGCACCGCAGGCGGAAGCCAGTCCTTGTTTGCGATGCGCGGGATGAGTGTCGATTTCAATTTCTATCCCGCCCGACCACGCCGTATAGGACGACGCGCCCGCGACGGGAATACCGCCCAGCAAAACGACTATCCCCAGCCCCTTCGCGCGATATTCCTCATAGGAAGAAAACGCGCCGCATAAGTATTTCGACCATTCCTTGCTACGCAGACTCTCGTAAATTTCCTCATCGATAAGCTTCAAGCGGTATTGCGCGGGCAAAGCCTCGATAAAACCGTTTAACTTCTCCGAATCGAAAACGTTTCCTTCCTTTTTTACGGCATAGCGAAAACGGCGTTCTCCCTTTGCGCCCAGGACCTTTTCGAGAGTTGCGCACCACTCCCTTCCCCGCGGGACAAAAACGGATGCCGAAAGAGAGTTCAACGCCCTTTCTATCAGCGCTTCGTCGGGCTTGCCCGCAAAGAAGCAAAAATCTCCCGCCGCCGCATAGGCGGATTGAGGATCTTCGTCTTCGTCGGCGGCGAGTATGCCCATCGCCCCTTCCAGGCAGCTGTAAATGATCGTTTCCTCCGCGCCGTTAAACAGATTCGCTATTTTTTCTCTGTTCATTCTTTCCTCCGCAGCCGTCCGCTTTTCAGGCGACGGCGTATAACGGTTCCCGATATTTGTGCGGATTCGGAAAAGAAGTCCGATTTTCAGAGCGATCGTTCCCGACACCGTTTAGAGGCAACAGTTCCCCGATTTCCATAAAATAACCGCCGCCAATCCCCTTTTTAAATCTCTTTTTCAAACAAAAAAGGGCTTTTTCCCCGAAAAAAGGCCGCACTATCCCCTTTCTCTTGAAAAAAGCCGAAATTTCTTATCTGCCGCGCGGCGGTTCCGCCCTCCGCGCTTATGCGTGCCCGCGCAGGATCGCAATGCGTATATACCCGCTTTGATAGCGGTGCGCGGCGCGCGCGCAGGGATACGTCGGCTCCTTTTTGCAACAGCTGCAAAACTCGTATGTACCGCACATATCCCGCCCCTCTTTCATGCTGTCAAACCATTTGATCTGATCGAATTTATCCTGTTCCGTTTTAAAATCCATGCTTTTAACGCCTCCCGATGATTCTTTTACCGCAAAACTTCTCTCTTTCCGATCTTCCCTTTTCCGTATGTATCTATTATAATAAATTTCGACAATTTTTTCAACACTTTTACGCAAAAAAAATGTAATTTTTTTTACTTTTCCGCGCATATTCTTAAAATTTGATTTTTCTTCCCCGTTTTTTCCCGTACGCCGTTTTTTTGACGACGTTTCCGTCTTTTCGGCGCGTTTAAAACCAAGTGTCCGTATCGGCACACAAAAACCGCGGCAGTAAAGCCGCGGTCGGATAGATTCGGTTTTTCATCATATTCTCTCAGTTATGCGCCTTTGCAACCGAAGAAGTTGCAAAGCGCCATTAACCAAGCCTATCTCGCGTATTTCGGATTTTCGCGGCAAAGCATAACCTGTTCGGCGCCTTTCCCGACGTCCGTGCCTGCCGACGGAAAAACGAACCGATTTCCCTCGCGTTCCCCTTTCCTTGCGATTTCCGCTTTTGTAACAATATTGTATTATATGCGGCGACGGGGAATTTATGCGCTTAAAATTTCCGATTTTTTCAAAATTTTCAGAAAAATTCGCTGACGCGCAGATTGCTCAGGATTTCCTCGTACTTATCCTTGGTGAAAGAGATCTTTCCGAAGGTCGTCACCGTGGCGGTCCCCGCCGCGACGCCCGCGCGCAGAATATCGGGCAGGGGAGCGCCCTGCTCCATCAGCATCGCCGCCGCAGCCACCATGCCGTCGCCCGCGCCCACCGTCGAATTTACGGCGACGTTTATACTCTTGCAATAGTAATGATTGGAGCCGTCGGTGATCACGGCGCCGTCCTTGCCGAGAGATAAAAGAACGGTCTTTGCTCCGCGGTCCAAAAGTTCCCTGCATCCCGCGAGCATATCTTCCTTGTCGACGATCTCCCGACCCAGCGTATTTTGGAGTTCGTCGAGATTGGGCTTCACGAGGTCCACCCCCGCGTTCAGTGCGGCAAACAGCCGCGCGCCCTCCGCATCCACGATTTTCAGCGTCTTGGAATCCACGGCGCGGAAAAGACTGCCGTAATATTCCGCGTCCACGCCGCGGGGCAGACCGCCGGAAATGACCGTCACGTTGCTTCTTGCCGAGAGCATCTGCACCATATTCAAAAGCTCGTTCGTCTTGCCTTCGCCGACCTCTTCGCCGACGTCGTTGACTTCGGTGAGCATGGATTTGTTGTCGATGAACTTATAATTCTCGCGAACCCGCCCTTTATTCCAGACGAACGTAAACGGAACGCCCTCTTTATCCAGCGCGTTTTCAAACATATAGCCGTTTTCGTTATACATAAGTCCCGTGGCATACGGTTCCCCGCCCAGCCTCGCCACGCCGATCGCGACGTTTAAAGCCTTGCCCGTAAAGGAAAGCGTCTTGCTTTTGACGATATTCGTCTTGCCTACGTTGAGAGAATCTAACTCTATGGTAATGTCCGTGCAGGGACTCAAACAAACGGTTAAAATCATAGGAACGGCTCCTTCCCGCCGGCGGGAAAAACAATCCGTCCGCCGACCTTACCTATTATATAATAAAAAGATAAAAATTTCAATACCAAACGGAAAAATTTTTGGAAAATTTTTGTCGTAATTTGCTTTTGTATCCTTCTTCTCCGAATTTCCCTTCAAAATCCCTCAAAAATGCCGACCGGCGGCTCCCTCTTTTCGGCAAAAACGCCGTCGGTCTTTTTCCTTAAAAAAACAGCTTCCGAAAAAGAAGCTGTTTTCCCCGTGCGCTTTTCAAATCGCCTTTTTACGCATCACATGGAAATCATCTGCAAGGTTTCGTAAAGCTCGTAATTGAACTCCTTTTTCATAGAAACCGCCTCGATGATGTCCATATCGATAATTTCGTTTTTACGGATGCCGACCGCGCGATTGCCCACGCCCTCGTTGAGAAGGCGGACGGCTTTATTGCCGAACTGCGCCGCCAGCATTCTGTCCGCCATGGAAGGCGAGCCGCCGCGCTGTACGTGTCCGATACACGTGGGACGCACGGAATAGGTCGTCACTTCTTGGAGCTGCTTGGCAAATTGCTCCGCACCCATCACGCCTTCCGCCACGACGATGATATTGGAATGCTTGCCGCTCGCGCGCGAACGGTTGATTTTCATGACGATATCGTCCATATCGAAAGTGATTTCGGGGACGACGATGATCTCCGCGCCCGACGCGATGCCGCTGTATAATGCGATATCGCCGCAGTGACGCCCCATTACTTCCACGACGGAAATGCGCTCGTGCGAAGTCATCGTGTCGCGCAGCTTGTTGATGATGTCGAGGCAGGTATTCACCGCGGTATCGAAACCGAGGGTATAATCTGTGTACTGCAAATCGTTGTCGATGGTGCCGGGGATACCGATGGTAGGGACTCCGAAGCCGTCGCTCAAATCCCGGGCGGCGCGGAAAGAGCCGTCGCCGCCGATGACGACAAGGCCTTCGATCCCCCTGTTTTCCAAAGTTCTGACAGCCTTTTGCTGTCCTTCTTTCGTCAGCATTTCAAGGCATCTCGCCGTTCTCAGTTTTGTGCCGCCGCGCTGCACGATGTCGGAAACGCTGCGCATTTCCATGGGAATCACGTCATCTTCCAAAAGCCCCGCATAGCCCCGCTCTATTCCGTATACCTCCATGCCGTAATAAATCGCTGTCCTGACAACGGCGCGGATAGCCGCGTTCATACCGGGAGCGTCGCCCCCGCTCGTCAATAAGCCGATTCGTTTCATAGTGTGATCCTCCGTCAGAATGTATTTATAAATTTTAAATTCGTTCTTTTTTTGATACTGTCGAAAAATTATCCGTCAAATTTCCCACTTTTCATTCGGCTCATGAACGCCATTCCAATATATTATAACAAATCTTTTTGAAAAAACAAAGCCTTTTTCTATGCTTTTTCAAAAAATTTTAAATAAGTTTTATACAATCCTCCCGGAGGAAAGAGGAGAGTTCCGCCATCAGCGCCTTTCCGGGATTTACCCTCTGCGAGCAGAGCATTTTTTTTCTGTCCCGGACAAAATACACGGGCGTATCCCCTTGATAGTAACACAGCGTTTCCATCAGTTCGTCCACGTCCTCCTGCGCCATGCCGCTGATTTTCAGCCACAGCGTCTTTTCTTTTTCTTCCTTGGCGGCAGCTTCCGCGGCTTCGCCCGTTCTTGCGTTTTCCGCATGAGGCGGCTTTTCCTGTTCATCGATGCGGAACTCGGACATCCTGTCCACGATGATCGTGGGCGCTTTTTCCTCGTTGATATCGATTTTTCCGCTCAGCGACACCACCGCGTCCACGGCGAGGAAGCTCTTGATTCTCTCGTATACATTGGGGAAGCAGACGCACTCCACCGTGCCGTATAAATCCTCCACCGTCACGAACGCCATGAACGACCCCGAACGGGTCTGCAACTTTTTGGTGGCGGCGATCATGCCGCCCATCGTCACCTGCTGACCGTCCGAAAGCTCGGTGTACGTCTTGACGCCCGTTTCCTCGTCCTCCATATATTCGGTGAGCATGGAGCAGTTAAAGTTTTTGTCTTTGAAATAGGCGACGTATTTTTCAAAAGGATGCCCGCTGACATAGACGCCGAGTACGGATTTTTCCTTGGAGAGCTTTTCCGTCTGCTCGTACTCGGGAATATCGGGATAGACGATTTCGAGGCTCTGTTCCTCGATGATGTCCCCGAAGAGGGAGATCTGCGCGCCCGCCTTCTGTTTGTCCATCGCGTTGACGCGAGTGATGACCTCGTCGTAGACCGCCGCAAACTGCGAGCGCGTATAGCCGAAGCAGTCGAACGCGCCCGCATAGATGAGGCTTTCGACGATACGCTTGTTGACGTGCTTGGCGCAGCGAATGGCAAAGTCGGCAAAATCCTTGAATTCCCCGTTCGCGTTCCTCTCCTCGATGACCGCCTCGATGGGCGCCTGACCGACGCCGCGGAGCGCGCCGAGTCCGAAGCGCAGCCCGTTGCCTTCGACCGAAAAGATCGATTTCGATTTATTGATATGGGGAGGCAGAACGTCGATGTTCTTCTCCTTCATATAGGCGATATACTTGGAAATTTCCTCTATCTTATCGATACGGTCGTTCAAAATGCCCGCAAGGAATTCCTTGGGATAGAAATATTTGAGATAGGCGGTGCGGTAGGCGACGACGGCGTAAGCGGCGGCGTGGGATTTATTGAAGGCGTAAGAGGCGAAGCTTTCCATGTCCGCGAATATCTTTGCGGCGACGTCGGCGGGAATCCCCTGCGCCGCGCAACCCGTAATGTTGCCCCCCTGCGCGATGTCGCCGAAAATAAACTTGTCCTTTTGCGCCATCAGCTCGTCCTTGTGCTTTTTCGCCATGGCGCGGCGAACGAGGTCCGCCTGCCCCAGCGAGTAGCCCGCGAGCTTTTGGAAAATCTGCATAACCTGTTCCTGATAGATGATGACGCCGTAGGAATTTTTGAGAATGGGCTCCAAGAGCGGCGTGTCGTAAACGATCTGATCGGGATGATTCTTGTTGCGGATATAGGTGGGAATGAAATCCATGGGACCCGGGCGATAGAGGGAAATACCCGCGATCAGATCTTCAAGACAGTTCGGCTGCAAATCCTTCATAAACCTTTTCATGCCGCCTTGTTCGAGTTGAAACACCGCGTCCGTATCTCCGGACGAGATCAACTGATACGCTTCGGGCACGTCGTAGCCGATTTCATTGAAGTCGATATCGATTCCCAATCCCTCTTTGATATAGCTGAGGGTATTTTGAATATCCGTAAGAGTCGTGAGGGCGAGGAAGTCCATTTTCAGCATTCCTACGGCTTCCACTTCCTTCATGTCGAATTGCGTCACGATGTCGTCGCCGTTTTTGGCGAGGGGCACGTTGTCGGAGAGCACCTTGCGGCAGATGACGACGCCGGCGGCGTGTTCGGAGGTATTCTTGGGCATTCCTTCCAGCTTTAAGCCCATATCGATGACGCGGCGGAGCTCTTCGTTCGTTTCGTACACCTCGATAAACTCGGGATTCTTTTTCTTCTTCTGTTCTATCAGATCCTTTTCCGTTTCAATGCGCTTGTCCTCGGGCAGGGAGGGATCCGCCAGCTTCTTTTCGTACTTTTCGATATTGAGGCCCAGCAGCTCGCGAATGGTGGATTTTCCGTCCATCAGCTTCGCCACCTTATCCGTATCCGAATAAGGCACCCCCATCACCCTGCCTACGTCCTTGATGACGGCTCGGGAAGCGAGCGTACCGAACGTGACGATCTGCGCCACGTTTTCGGGATGGTATTTGCGGCGCACGTATTCGATCGTTTCATAGCGGCGCTTCGTGCAAAAGTCCACGTCGAAGTCGGGCATGGAAACTCGGTCGGGATTCAAAAAACGCTCGAAAATGAGTTCGTAGCGCAAGGGATCGACGTCGGTGATGCCGATGGAGTACGCGACGATACTGCCGACGCCCGAGCCTCTGCCCGGCCCCACGGGAATGCCGTTCAGGCGCGACCAGTTGATATAGTCCCAGACGATGAGGAAATAATCGGCAAATCCCATCTTGATGATGATTCCCAGCTCGTACTCCACCCGCTGCTTGATGGTGTCCGTAATGTCTTTATAGCGCTTGGGAAGCCCCTCCCACGTCAAACGGGTGAGATATTCGGGCGACGTGGAGCCGTCGTCGGGCGTATACAGAGGAATGAGCGACGTGTCGCGGATGGGCGTGCCGTTGGGTTTTAAATCGAAAACGGGTTCCTCTATCTTATCGGCGATGACGCGGGTATTGGAAATCGCTTCGGGAATATAGTCGAACAGCGCCGCCATTTCGTCGCCCGTCTTCATATAAAATTCGCGCGTTTCGAACTTCATGCGCTTGGGATCGGCAAGCGTCTTTTTCGTCTGAATGCACAGCAGGATATCCTGCGCTTCCCAATCCTCTTTGTAAATGTAATGGACGTCGTTCGTCGCCACAAGCTGAATATCCAGCTCCCGCGCGATCTGAATCAGCTGCGGAATCACCTGTTTTTCTTCCTGAATTCCATGATCCTGAATTTCGATATAGAAGTCCTCGCCGAAGACGTCCTTCATCTCCTTCGCCCATTCCTTGGCGCCGTCGTAATCTCCGTTCAAAAGGAGCTGCGGCATACGCCCCGCAAGGCAGGCGGAAAGGCAGATCACCCCCTCGTGGTGCTCTTTCAAAAGCTTATAGTCGATCCTCGGCTTGCCGTAAAATCCGTCGATATAGGACAGGGAATCGAGCTTTACGATATTCTTATAGCCCGTTTTATTCTTGGCGAGCACGATGATGTGTTCCGTCTTTGTCCCGGGGCGCTTGTCGCGATAGTCGTCCGTGGCGTAAAGCTCGCAGCCGATAATGTATTTGATCCCCTTCTTTACGCACTCCTCGGCAAAATACAAAGAAGCGTACATATTGCCGTGATCGGTGACCGCGCAGCAGTCTATGTTGTTTTTGACGAGGTGATCGACGAGGTCGTCCACTTTGGCGGCTCCGTCGAGAAGGCTGTATTCCGTGTGTAAATGTAAATGTACAAAATCCGTCATTTTATCCTTTCCGTTTCCGTTAATTTTTTATCCGTTTCAATCCCGCTTAATAAATCCGAAGAAAAGAGGCGTTCTGATCGCCGCTCTCTCCCGTAAAATTTTACCGCAACATTTTCCGTTTCCTATTTCCGAAAGGCTCTTGCCGAGATTTCCTCTATCTTCCTCATGCGGTGATTAAGACAGCTTTTGCTTATTCCCAAACGCTGCGCGAGTTCCTTTAAGGAAAGAGCGGGATTGTTCAGACGCGCCTCGGCGGTTTCTTTAAGCTCCGTTTCCAGCGAATCCAGACCCGACGTTTCCTCGATGGCGCGAATGGCGAGCACCTGCCGTACCGCAGCGGTAGCCGATTTGTCCGCATTTCCCGAAAAACAATTCGCCGCGCGATTGGAGTTGTTCGCTTCGTCCCGCTTCTCCACCAGATGCGAAAACTTTTTCAGGGCGTTTGCCGCGCCGACCACGGACAAAAAATCGGAAATCGTTTCTTTGCTCTTGATATAGACGACGGCGCAGCCGTTTCTCTCCACCACTTTCGCGAGCAGTTCCGCGTCGTCGAGAAGTCTGCGAAAATCGTCCGCCGCGCGCTTTTCGGGAAAGACGAATTCGAGGTGATATCCCGTCTTTCCGCCTTCCTTTCCGGGCACGATACAGCTCCCGCCCCCCAAAAACGCTCCTTTGATATAGGCGAGCGCGCATTCCTTGTCGGCGACGAGCTTTTTCAAAATTCCGCAGGAAAATTCCTCTCCGCCCCTCTTTAAAAGTCCCAGCCGAGCGAGAATTTCCCCCGAATGTTCGACGGGGCATTGCAGCACCAACTTGTCCCTGCCGCTCATTTTGTCCATCGACGCCCGCGCGACGGAAAGCGTTTCCTTAAAAGCACTTCCGAACAGGTCCATAAAAAATTCCGCCACGTTTTCCGTTTCGGTGACGATGGAAAAAACGGGCTTTCCCTCTCGGAAAAACAATTGTCCGCTCGTGCGCACGAAAGCGGACAGAGCCGCTTTTTTCGCTGCTCCGCCCGATATGCCGCGCGCTATGATTTCTTTTTTTACGTCCGAAGTAAAATTCATTATCCGCTCCTCTCAGAGCCTCTTCTCTCATAATCAAGCCATAGGGAAACGCAGCGCAAAAATGCGGCGCGTTTTTGTATTTCCCCTCTATTATCTCACACTTTTTTCAATTGTCCAGCGTTTTCCGCCAACTTTTCTCAAAACGACAAACGTTTGTTTCTATTTTACGGCGATAAGTTCCTTTAACTATGACATACGGATGCCTGTTTTAAAAATAATCTCGTCGAGGGAGCGATACGCGCCGCAGAAACGCTCACATATGTTTTTTAAATTCCGCAAAGCGGAAAACGGCTAACCTGCCGTCGATGTTGTCGATGCGTTCGGGCGGCACGTGCACGCGCGCGAGCTGTTCTTCCACCAGCTTCGTATCCCCTACCCTGTCCACGGAATGCGCGTCCGAATCGACGACGAATCTGACGCCCGTTTCGACGACCGCGAACAATTCCTCGTCCGTCAAATGCACCTTTTTGGAATTCAGTTCGATATACGTCCCGTAATCGGCGGCACACTTCGCCACTTCCGCCGCGTCGGCGGGGCACACGTAATTCAAATGGCTGACGATGTCCACGGGATTTTTTTTGATCATATTGATATAGGCGCGCGTATTGCGCTCCACAAGCGCTTTGGGCGGTCTGCGCCCGAATTTGTCCACGGTGAAGTTGCCGCCGAAATAGTGCCACCAATCGCCGAACGTTTCATAGGCGATAAAGACGTGCTTGCCGCAGATAAAAAGATCGAAATTTTCATAATCCCTTTCGGTGAGATCGGTCAAGCCGCTTACGCCCCGTATATTCGACTCCATGCCCACGAGGACGTCTATGCCGAGTTTTTCGGAAGCCGCCCGACACTCCGCGATGAGCGCGGGAACTCTTTTTCTTCTCAGCCCGAACGCGATGTGCGAAAAGCCGTGATCGGTGATGCCGATCTGTTTGAGCCCGAGCTCTTTCGCGCGCGCCGCATTTTCTTCCACGGTGCCCTTCCCGTGAGAATAGGGCGTGTGCGTATGATAATCCGCTGTTAAAATCATGCGTGCTCCTTTTGTTTTTTACTTTTTCATCGATGTCCGTTAACGTTTCCCTTATGTACCGCGAAAAAGCTCTTATCCTCAGTTCGCGACGTATTTTCCAAAGCGCCGCCTTCGTACCGTTTTCTTTTTGCGGCGCCCGCCTTTTTAAGCCTCTGCGCATTCCCGCATTCGTCCCCGCCCGGTATTCTATGATTTCATAGGTAAATACTTTTCGCCTGTCACAGGGGGCGGCGACTGCTGCCGGAGAGAATTTTTGAAACGCTCGTTTCAGCGTATGTATCTTATTTCTTCTTCCAATTCCACGCCGTATTGGGAAAAAACGGCGTTTTTGGCGAGATTGACGAGCGCGTGCACGTCTGCGGCGGTCGCCCCGCCCTCGTTGAGGATAAAATTCGCGTGTTTTTCGGAAATGACGGCGCCGCCCACCTGCAAGCCTTTTAACCCCGCGCCTTCGATCAGTTTCCCCGCGAATTCGCCCGGAGGATTTTTAAAGATGCAGCCCATGCTCCGTCCCTTAGGCAGCTTTTTCCTCGCGGCGACGTATTCTCCGCGGCGGCGGGCAACCGTTTCTCCGTCCGCCTCCTCCAATAGAAAGGAGGCGCCCAGAACGACGCTTTTATCCTTCATAAAGACGCTCTGTTTATAGGCGTACCCGCATTCCTCTTTGGGCAGCACGCGGATCCGCCCCTCTTTATAGACGAGCACGCTTTCGAGAATATCCGCAACGTATCTTCCGCCCGCGCCCGCGTTCATGAATACCGCGCCGCCGATGGTGCAAGGGATACCCGCGAGAAATTCCGCGCCCGTCCTGCCGTGCCTTTCGCAGGCGTCGAGAAAGGTTTTGGATTTCACGCCCGCCATGGCGAAAACGGACTCCCCGATACCGATGGATTTCAGCTTTCCCATAAAGACGACAGCCCCTTCGAACATACCGTCGGAGGGCAGAACGTTCGTCATATTGCCCAAAACGAAAAAATTGACGTCCTCTCTTTTAAAAATATCGATGAGGAGCAAAAGTTCCGCAAGATTCGCGGGGTAAAACGCCGCACGCGCAAAGCCGCCGCAGCCGATGGAGCAACGAGAGGCAAAACAAAAAGGCGCTTCGTGTTCTATTCCCGAACATTCTTTGGTAAGCAAACGGGTCCAATCGCTCAAATTTTTCTCTCCTTTATTTTAGCATATTTTTTTGTTTTTTGAAAGTGTTTCAAATCGCTTTCAGAAAATTTTTTAAAACTTCGGTATTTCCTACCGACAGGGAATTTTTCGCCGCTTCGTTCGCTTCCTTTAAACCGCTCGGAGAGGTAAACACATTCAGCGTATAGCGCGCGTTTATCTTTTCCATTTCGTCCGCGAGCGCGTCGTCTGCCGTATAAATATCGTATATCGGACTGAACATCCCGATCTCCGTCAGTTTCTTCTGATTTTTTTCGTTCAAAAGGCTCTCTACGTACTCGTCGCAGATGCGTTTTTCTTCCTTATCTTCCGTCAAAACGGCTATGTATTGATAGAGATCCGAAAACTCCGCCAGCGGTTTCATATAGACGTTGACCTCCCGCGCCGCGAAACGGCAGACGTCGCGCTGCGTCCCGAGAAGGTATTTATATTTGCCGTTTAAAAAACGCACGTAAGCGGTGGTAGACTCTTCCGCGACGACGTTGTTTCCCGGCTGTAAAAACGCCGCGGCGACAAGAGGCAAATTGTTGCCGCCCAGGGAAACCACGGTGTTTTCCGCTTTGATCTCCTCAAAGGCATCTTCCAGGCAAAACACTGCGTATCCCCCTTTGCACCAAGGGATCGCGCGGCATTCCCCGCCCACCGTGCCGCCGGGGAAATTTCTGCCGTTAATTTTCAGGCACTTTTCCGCAGCCTCCGAAAATCCCACGCCGAAGGAAATCATATCAGGGTAATTGCCCTCCGCAAAGGCAGCGGCGGCTCCCTCCGCCGTATAGGAGGACACCATGACGTAAACGCCCGGATGCGCTTTCTCATAGGCGGCGGAAACGCGGTTTAAAAAGGAGGTGCGGGAGCCTTTTCCGCCCTCGAAGGTATCTATATTCCAAAGGCGGACTATCCCCGCGCGGGGAGAGGAGGCGGAGGTCTTTTCTTTGAGGGCGGGAAAGGCGTAAAACACGGACAGGGCGCAGAATACGCCCGCCAGAAGAAAGCACGCCGCAGTTTCGATGATGCGAATTTTTTTCATAACTTATTATATGCCCCGCTCGTTCGCCTCATTCCCTTCCGCCTCGCCATTCGTGCCGATAAAAAATCCGTTTTCTTTTCCCTCTCTTAGTGTATCCATGTGCGGAAAAAGAAAGCGCCGTTTTTCCAAAAAAGAAAACGGCGATAAAATTTCTATAAAAAAGAGAGCTTTTCGGACCTAAATCCGAACAGCTCCCCCTTATATATAAAGGCGGAAAGACGCACGCGGTGCATTTCCCCGCCGATAGATACAGTATTTGCCGCCAGGGAACGGACTATACCGATTTTATAAAATTCCCTCCATTTTCCTCTTCTTCCGCTTTTATCCGTCTTTACGGATAAAAAGAAAGCGCCTTTTATCGCGATCCGCAGGCTTGTGACCTTTCTATATTTTTACTTCTTCCCGTCTTTAAAGATTCGGACAAACTACGAAGGCAAAATCGGGGATCGCAAAAAGGCAGCGCGTTTCCCCGATTTTCGAAAAATCTTTCCCCATCAACGCTTAAAAAAACTTGTGCCGAAAGGTAAACGGACTTTTAAACGGCAGTCGCTTTTTTTCCCGCCTCGCTTTCCGGCAAAAACGCCGATCCCGCCGCGACTGTCCCTCCTGAAATCAAATTGTTTCCGCTTAAACTCTCAATTGCTGCTTCTCTATAAAGCCCTTTCGCTTTTGCGCGCGCCCTTCCTCTATTCCTCCGAATTTTCCCCGTCTTTTTTTTCCAGTTTTTTGCCGCGGATGTCCAAGGAGGCGAGCCTTGCGTCTTCGAGCATGATTCCCCGCTGCACCGTTTCGTAGCCGTATTTTTCCCGAAGCTTTGCCACCGCCTTTTCCGCGCGCTCGCTCTTTTCGTAATTTCTGCCCAAAGCGCGCGTTTGTCCTTCGCTTGTGCAGGACAACAGATCCAATTGCTCGACGTGATAATCGAAGCCCGACACGCTGACGCCCAGCATATGCACCTTAAAACCGGGAGGACAATGCAGGCAGAAGAGTTCGAACGCCGCTTTTGCGACGTCCCCGCAAAGCGCCGTCGGCAGCACTTTTTTCTGAAAGGCGGAATCCTCCATATACTGATTGCGCACGACGACGTGCACCCTATCCGCCTTTCCCACGTCCGCGTCCCGCTGCCGCGCCGTCACGCTCTCCGCGAGCGCGTAAAAGAACCGTTTGATCTCCTCTCGATCGGAAACGTCTTCCGGCAGCGTCATGGAATTGCCGATGGATTTCAGATCCTCTTTGTCCTTGCCGCATTTCACGGGCTCGTCGTCCTCCCCCCGCGCGTATTTCAGCAGTTGTACGCCCCGTTTTCCGAAAAGCTTATAGAGCAATTTCTCGTCTGCGGCCGCCAGCTCGCCTATGGTACGAATTCCGCGGGCGCCCAGCGCTTCCGCCGTCGCCTTCCCCACAAACAACAACTCTGCGACGGGCAAAGGAAAGACCTTTTGACGGTAATTTTCGCGGGAGAGGACCGTAACCGCGTCGGGCTTTTTCATATCCGACGCCAGTTTTGCGAAAACCTTGTTGAAGCTGACGCCGACGGAAACGGTCAAACCCAGCTCTTCCCTGACGGCGCGGCGGATTTTTTCCGCGATCTCCTCCCCGCTCCCGAACAGGGCGACGCTGGCGGTCATATCCAGCGCGCATTCGTCGATGCTGCAAGATTCGATGCAGTCGGTGAAACGTTCGTATATCGCGCGCACCTTGCGGGAGAATCTCTTGTATTCCCCGAAATGCGTTTCCGACCGCAGCACGTGCGGACACTTCCTCAGCGCCGAAGCCACCGTTTCCGCCGTTTTGATGCCGAATTTTTTTGCCTCTTCGTTTTTGGCGAACACGACGCCCCGCCGCTCCTTCGGATCGCCGCAGACGATCAGCGGCTTCCCTTTAAATTCGGGATGGAGCAGGGTTTCCACCGACGCAAAAAAATTATTCAGATCGGAATATAAAATCACCCGTTCCTTCACTCTTCGCCTCAAAAAACAAACGTTCGTCTTTTTCTTTCGATTATACATCAACCGCCGCGGTTTGTCAATATTTTGCGCCGAACGAAAAAAAGGAAAAATGTTACACTTGCGGGGGAAGTGTCATTTCCTGCCGATACGCCGTTGACATCCTTTCTTTCAAGGAGCTATAATAACCCAAATCACACGAAAACGCGGCGCTTCGCCCGCTTTTTTGTCAAGGAGTTATGAACATGGAAAATGTAAAAGAAAAACGTAAACTTCGCCTTTGGCAGAGATTGCTGATCATTCTGCTCGCCGTCGTCGTCACTTTGACCGCGGCGCTGGCAATTACGGCAGGATGCGTCTGGGGCAACGAGATCTCCACCGCGGCGAGCTTTAAACAGCTTTGCCCCCGCGACGACGCTCATCTGGACGGCTCCGTCTATCGTATGGACGTAAAAGGCGGTTTCTACTTCGACAAATACATAGCGCAGGGCGGCGCGAAAAGCGACAAGGAACTCATCGATTTCATCACGAAAAACATCACCAAAGGTCTTATCGATATGTCCATCGACGAAACGGAGATCGGCTGCGCCTCCTTTACGGCGACGACGGCGGAGGGCGACAAACTTTTCGCCCGCAACTACGACTTTGCCAAAACCAATACCTGTATCGTATTCACGGAGCCGAAGGACGGCAGACACGCCTCCATCTCCTCGGTCGACCTCCAATTTATCGGCATGGACGCAAATCAGGACGTCGCGGGGCTCATGAATAAAATCACCTGCCTTGCCGCGCCCTATGCGCCTTTGGACGGCATGAACGACGCGGGCGTAAGCTGCGGCATCTATATGACCTATCAGGGCGAAACGACCACTCCCACCGACCAAAACACCGACAAGCCCGATCTCACTTCCACCACCATGCTCCGCCTCATCCTCGACTACGCCGACAGCGTCGAGGAAGCGGTGGAACTCGTTTCAAAGTACGATCTGCACGACTCCGCGCAGACTTCCTATCACTACATGGTGGCGGATTCCACGGGCAAAAGCGCGATTTTGGAATGGGTGAACGGCACGGACAAAACGGACAACGACGGCGCCGCCCGCAAGCTCGTCGTCACCTACAACGATGACGACGCGAATATCGGCGTCAGGGAAGGCAGCGCGGACTATCAATGGGTGACGAACTTCATCGTTCAGCCGGATTATTACGATAGCGAAGAGGAGAAAGCGGGCCTGGACAGATACGACCGCATTTACGACAGGCTCAGCGCAGGCAACGGCGTCGTCGCGGACGAGAAAGCCGCGATGGCGATCCTCGGGGAAATCGGCCGCAGGAATTGGAACAACGACGACGGCAACGGCTGTACCGTCCACAGCGTCGTCTATAACCTGACGAAAAAAACGGCGCTTTGGGTGCCCAACGAACATTACGGCGAAGAAGCCTATACGCTCACTTTCAGTCTGTAAGTTTTCAAAAACGACAAAGAGCTTTCCGAAATCCTATCGGGAAGCTCTTTTATATCATACTCCGCCGTTTTCGCCGCCCGCGCCCTCCGCATACGAAAACGCCGTTTAAAAGCGCAGAGTCGTTCCTTCCTATTCCCGGATGACGCTTCTTTTCGCCACCAGATACGTCGCGGAAAAATACAGAACGTAAATGGCGGTCATCACCAGGGCAATACAGCCCGCCACTGCCAACATTTTGGAAGCCGCCAGCATATATCCGCTCGACGTCATGATCTGCCGACAGATCATACCCGAAGGAATGCTGAGAAGGATAGGCAGGGCAAAAGGGAGAAAGAAAAACGAAAAGGTCTGCCGAAAGAGCGTGCGGCTCTGTTCGCCCCTGTCCGCTCCGAGGCGGTACAAGACCTCGTAACGGCGCTTATCGTCCGCTATGCCCGACAAAGTCTTTAAGGCGAGAATTGCCATTGCCATGAACACGAACACCACCGCGATATAAAGAGCCGCCACAATGAATACCGCCGTGCCCGCGTTGAGATCCATTCTCGCGTATTCCCTGATCTTATAATCGCAGTACAGATAGGTGTAACCGCCTTCATACTTATACTCGTACAGCAGTTCCTCTCTCAGTCCCCGCGCGTCGTATTTTCCTTTTTCTAAGGTATATGCCGCCCCTTCGCATTCCAGGCTCAGCGCCGCCGCGGCTTCATCGGGAACGACGGCAAAGAAGTAAGAATATTTCAACCGCGGAAATCCCTTCTCCGTTCCCCGATAAAAATACGCTTTTCCATCCGCTTCCAGAACGGCGGCCGAAAAGTCGAAGTTTTCCACGCGCGCGTCGTCGGCGACGATTTTGAATCCCCCTTTCAAATCGATCGGGGCAAAGCCGAGCGCTCCGTATATCTTATTGAAATCGCTTTCCGTCATGAACGTATCGTAAAGTCCGCCGTATCCTTCGCCCGACCACTTCGTGAAGGAATGCAGATAGTTGTTTTCCGAAGTATACGTGGAATAATAAAGTTTTTCCTCTATCGCCGTGTATTTTTCGATGATCCTTTCCGCTTCGTCGAAGGGGAAGGGATGCGCTTCCCCCCTTTCCAGCGTCGCGCTGATATCGAAGGGATAATTTTTATCCAGCGTCGCGTCGTTGCTGATTTTCTGCACGAACGACACGTTCGAACCGATGACTGCAAAGGCGATCAAAAACGCCAGAGCGCCCGCCAGAGCGGAATTTGAGCCGAGTTTTCCCGACAGCTGACGCAACGTGAAGGCATTTGTGCCGCGATTTTTAAAACGCTTGTTTTTTAAGAGCAGATTGACGATGCTCTTCGCCGCGCCCGCGTGAAAGAGAACGATCGCCGCGGCGAGCACTGCCAGCGCGCCGAACATACCGAAACCCGAGCCTCCCCCCTTCATCGTTTTTTCTATTTGCAGGGAGAAAACGATACAACTGCCGACGACGGCGGCGAGGGATAAAAGGGTGACTGCCAGCCAAAAAGCGGGAAAGCGGACGCCTTTTTCCACTTTTTTATCCCCGTGGATGAGGTTGTAAACGCTCACTCTTTTTAAATACAGGGCGGAAGTCAAAGAGGCGAGCGCGAAAACGATACAAACCAGCCCTATCGTCAAGAAAAAGCCCTTGGCGGAATACGCCGCAAAGGCGAATTCAATCTCCATCAAATTGGTGACGACCGCCATAAGCCCCTGATAAAACAGCAGTCCCAGCGCAAGTCCCGTACCCAGGGAAGCGGCGCAGAGAATGAGCGATTCCAGGAGAAAGACGGAAAGGATATTTTTCCTCGTCATTCCCAGCGTCAGATACGTCCCGAATTCCCGCTTTCTGAGTTTGAGCATGAACGAGGTGGCGTAACCGAGCACAAGGGCGACGATCAGGGAAATAAAAACGGTGAGCGCGATGAGTCCCGCGCGCAGTTCCGCAATCGCCGAAGCGCGTTCGAGAAGCTCCTCGCTGAAAATGGCGCTGTTGACGGCAAACATCAGCGCGACCGTCAAAGAAACGGTGATGAAGTAGATGAGATAGTTTCCCACCTGCCGTTTGACATTGCGAAAGGCGAGCTTAGCGAACATCCGCGTCACCTCCCAGCGCCGCCGTCACGGAGAGTATCTCCGCATACATCTCCCGCCTGTCCCGCGCCCCTTTTATCACCTCGCTCCAAATCTTTCCGTCCTTCAAAAAGAGCACCCGACCCGCATAGCTCCCCACGACGGCGTCGTGCGTCACGGTGAGAATGGTGGAGCCGAGAGATTCGTTCATCAGTTCAAACGTCTTCATCAGCAATTTGGAATTTTTGGAATCGAGCGCGCCCGTCGGCTCGTCCGCGAGCACCAAAGCGGGGGAAGCGATGATTGCCCTCGCGCACGCGGCGCGCTGCCTTTGTCCGCCCGACAATTCGTACGGAAATTTATTCAGCTGATCGGCGACGCCGAGCGCCTGAGAAACCCGTTTCAGTTCTTTACTCGTTTCGTCCTCGGGCAAACGCTTCAAATTGAGGGGCAAAACGATATTTTCGCCCACCGTCAGCGTATCGAGAAGGTTGTATTCCTGAAACACGAAGCCGAGCTTATCCCGCCGGAAGGCGGATAAGTCGTCCTCCTTCATGGCGCAAAGATTTTTCCCCTCGACGAGTATCTCGCCCGAACTCACCCTGTCAATGGTGGACACCACGTTTAAAAGAGTGCTTTTGCCCGAGCCGGACGGTCCCATGATCGCCACGAATTCCCCCTTGTCCACGGACAGGGAAATGCCGTCCAGCGCCTTGGTGACTACGGCGCCTCCGTAATATTTGGTAACGTTATTCACTTCGAGAATTTTTCTCATGTCTTGTGCCGCGCGTCTTTGCGGCATACCTCCTTTCTATGAACTTCGATTACCATCATACCATAAATCGGACCGTTTCTTTCTAACGCCGCCTTTTCCCTCCCTTACGCTTTTGTAAGGATGTCCTTTACGTATTCAGACAGCGGAAGATAAGCGAAAAACGGGTGCCTTTTCCCAATGCGGAATCTATCTCCAACTCGATCTCCAATTTTTTACAGAGCTCGGAAACGATATAAAGCCCCATACCCGTGCCCTCCGCGCTTCTGCCGCCCGCGCCCGTAAACCCTCTCTCCGTCACGCGCGGCAGCTCGTGCGCGGGAATCCCCGGGCCGTCGTCTTCGACCGAGATTCGCCCGTTTTCCGCCGAGATCCTCACGCGGCATCCGCGGCAGTATTTCGCGCAGTTGATGAGCAGCTGTTTTAAAATGAAGCAGACGGATTTTCCGTCCGTATGCACGGAAAAATCCCCCGACGCCTCCACGCCGATCTTCGCGGCGACCAGCAGCTCCCTTTGACTCTGGATTGCTTCCGCGACGAGCGCGGCCGCGCTCGTTTCTCCGATTCTCCTATCCTTTTCCGAACTTCTCAGCCGCGCGTAATAGAGGATGGTTTCCGTCAGATTATCGGCGCGCTTTAATTCCCGTTTCAGCTTGGAAGCGTCCCCGCCGTTGTCGAGGATCAAGGAGCAGGCGGTGAGAGGAGTCTTTATCTCGTGAATCCAGCTTTCCACGTATTCGCAATACTCCTCTTTTTCCCGTCGCGCATTCTCCGCCGCACCGATCGCCGCGCGGGAAACTTCTCCCATCGCCTCGAAATATTCCCTCTCCACGGCGTCCTGAGGCCGGGGCAGGAGCTCGCCCAAAAGATATTTTTCTTCCAGTCCGTCCTTGATCTTTTCCAGCCTTTTCAAGCGCTTGCGGGCGCCAAAATAGCCGACGGAGAGCCACGCCGCGGCAAAGAGCACGAAAAATAATTCGCTGCCCCAAAGGAGAACGCCGCCCGCGCCCGCAAAAAAAGAAAAGATCCCCCAAAGGATGCAGGCGACCGCGCAAAGGCACAGCCCCGCCGCTTTGGAGGCGAGATATTCCTTAAAACTCATAAGCGATACCCCACGCCGCGCACGGTACGGATGAATTCTTCCGCGCCCAGCGATTTTAGTTTTTCGCGCAGGCGGTTGATATTCACATACAACGTATTTTCGTCCACATAGAGGCTGTTGTTCCAAAGGTCCTCGAAAATCTCCTCCTTCGTACACAGCTCCTTTTTCATCAGACAAGCCAGAATCCTCGTTTCGTTTTTGGTTAGTTCCGCTTTTTGCCCTTCGAAAGACACCGTCATATCCGATAAATCGAGCGTCAGCCCCCGTACGGCGACGACGGAAACCGTCTGTCTTTTCAAAAGACGCGCGATGCGGGCCAAGAGCACGGAAGAGTTATACGGTTTTCTGATGTAATCGTCCGCGCCCACGCCGAAACCGAGAAGCTCATCCTCCGCGGAGGAACGCGCCGTCAAAAAGATGACGGGTACGCTCGACTGCGTCCGCAGTCTGCGGCAAAGTTCGAAACCGCTTTCGTTCGGCAGATTGACGTCCAGCAGCGCGAGTTCGCACGGCGGCTCGTCCACCGTTCGATATCCGTTTGCCCGCAGCAGCGTTTTCAGTTCCTCCCGTATGCTCTCGTCGTCCTCCGCCACCAAGATCCTGTCCATGTCTTTTGCTCCCTTTTCACAAAGCGCGCCTTTTGCGGACGCGCCGAATTTTTGCGTTCCCTTCAACCCTGCCCGCCCGCTTTGCACGTCCGTTCCGCGTCCTCTGTTTTTTATTCCGAAACGCGGAGCTCACTTCTTTCTTATCGGTTCCCGAATGACGGTCTTTAAATTTTCCGCCTTGCATTTGCTCGGATCGCTCAGATAAATTTCGTGATGCCTGCGCTGCCCCATATCCGGAGTATAGCCTTCCCGCTCCGCATATTCTTTCATCAGGCGAATCGTTTGAGGCTCGTCGTCGTAGGGACCGAGGTGCATACACTGTACGCAAAGTCCCTCGTCGTAGGTGAAAAATTCGGCTTTGGAAAAATCCGTTCCTTTTTTCCTCGTCGCCTCCGCCACCGCCCAATCGAACACTTCTTTCGTGACGAACTCGGGCAGGCGTATCATGGAGATCCATTCGAAATCCGCTTTTCTCGAATAATCGATGCCCGCGACTCCCTCCTGCCGCCAAAGTCCTTCCAGCGGCGGAACGACATATTCGAAATAGCCGTCGATTTTGCGGGAGCCCATGCGGCTCATTTTGATCGTAAACGAAATTCCGTAGAGAATCCCGATCGCCGCCTTATAGTCCCCGCCCTCTTCGTTCGGATTTCCTTTCCCGCGCACCGCCACATAGTTCATCTTAGGAATTTCCAGCACCGAAGGCTTATTTTTGGGCAGATAAAATTCCTTATATTCCTTTTTGTAATCGAACGCCATTTTTTCTCCTGTACTTTTATTAATAATTACTGACTGCGGCGAAAAAGCCTCCCGCGGTTGCTTTTGTTTAGCGCGCCGAATTTTCGAGTCCTCTATTCTTTCCTCTCGCAGACGGCGTGAGCGGCGACGTTGCCCTCGCCCGCGGCCTTCGCGTACTGATAGGGACGCCCCGTGCAGTCCCCCGCGGCGAAACACCCCTTCAAATTCGTGGACATATCCCTGTTTACCTTGACGTGCCCGTTTTCCATCTCCAATCCCCCCACCAAAACGGCGGGAGAAACGCTCTCTTTGAGCATGAAAATACCGTCCACGGGCAATTCTTCCTCTTTAAAGAGTAACTTCTGCGCCCGCAGTCCGCCCGCTATTCCCGTCGGCATCCTGACGATTTTTTCTATATTCTCCTTTCTCACCGCAACATTTTTATAGAGCGGAATGAGATATACTTTCTTCGCCAAGTCCGCAAGATATTCGATCTCGCGTTCGAATCTTTCGGACGTACACAAGACGGCTATGGTCTTGCCTTTGTATAAAAAGCCGTCGCAGGTGGCGCAATAGCTGACGCCGCGCCCGATAAATTCCGCTTCGCCCGGGATTTGTTTCACCGCTTCGACGCCCGTCGTCAAAATGACCGTCTTGCTTTCAAAGGCGGCGCCCGATTCCGTTAAAAGGGAAAATTTATCCTTCAAAGCGTATACGCCCGTCACGCGCTCGTCCGTTACGGGAATGTCCATCTCTTTCAATTGTTCCTTCAAAGCCTGACAGAACGCTTGTCCGCTGACGGACGAAAGCCCGGGATAATTGCGGATACACTCCGCCCTGCCGATCTTGGCGCTTAAATCGGGCGATCCCAACAAAACGAAACTTTTTCCGTTCGCTTTCAGAGTCAACGCGGCGGAAATTCCCGCCACGCCGCTTCCCACAACGGCACAATCGAACATATCCTGCCTCCCTTTCCTTTTTCTTGCAGTATAGCATAAACGCGCGGAAAAATCAATTCTTCCGCGCCTGTTTTTTCCTTAGCGAAATAAAATTTACTTTGACTTTTAACAAAACGAATTTTCAAACGGATACCGAAAAAGAAAAAACTTGGGGAGAATCCCCTGAAAAAGCACGCGATGCAATTATAAAAACACGGAGGGCGCGCGTTTTTTCATTCGTTGCGGCAAAGCCTTTTCGGACGCTCGGCAGACTCCTTTTAAAATGGGGATTTCCCTTCCTTTATAGAAAGTCCCTTCGGCGCGTTCTTTTTTCACGCTCGGAAAGCGAGTAACAGCGCCGCCCGCGTTGATAGAAAACCATCTGTCCTTTGACAAACGAGCGCTCAAAGCCCTCTCTGCTCCTTCGAAAACTTCGTGGATTTGCGCGCTCGCCTGCGGCGCTGTCGTTCTTTTAACGATCCCCATATCTTTTCATTTCCAAACGTTAGATTCCTTTTTTCTCTGTTTGAATGTTTTTTCTCTCCGTCGGAATTTTTGAACAGCAGAAAAGGATAACGGAAAATCCGTTATCCTTTTCTGTTTGCTTTGCAAAGCCCACACTTTGTTTACAAAGTATCGTGGATTATATTTGTATTATTTTATAAATTCATTTGACCGTAAATGTGATTGAAGCTTCAACGGCAAGTGTATTGCTGAGATAGGAAAAAGGATACTCTTTTTGTATTAAATGCCAAACTCCGTATTGCGGCTTTACTTCATTCAGAAATCGGATAACGGCTCGCCCTTCGTATTTAGGATCCAAAAGGACAACTCCTATCAAATTTTTCTTTTCGTCCAATATTTTGTAACCGCGCGCACCTTTATTGCCACTTAAAGCATCCACCGTATATTCGTCTTTTGTTATAGTGCATACTTGCGGAAATGGTTTGGTTGTCATTGTCATTTCAATACTCCATCACTTCTAATTTTAGCTTTTTCTATTCCGAAAATATCTTTGACTTTCGGAACAACCATATCTATAAAATCTTTGCCAATGCTATAAAAGACTATTTCACATTTATTTTTTTCTAAATCATACCCGATTCTTTTACGCGGCAAAGCATCCCAGGTTTTTTACTTTTTTTAGACGCGGCGGCGCGTCAGTTTTCCGTCCCCTTGTTGAGGAGGTCGTAGAGCAATCGATAAAGATACGCCACGTCCAAAGGTTTTCCCGCAAAACCGTTCATTCCCGCTGCCATCGCCGCGTCGACGTCTTCTTTAAACACGTTCGCCGTCATGGCGACGATGGGAACGGTCGCCGCGTCGGGTCGCGCCAGCGCGCGGATGGCGCGAGTCGCTTCCAGACCGTTCATTTCAGGCATCTGAATATCCATCAGAATCGCCTGTATCTCTTTCGGTTTGCTTTCGGCAAACCGCTCGACAGCCTTCTTCCCGTTTTCGCTTCTCCATACCGACGCCCCTTGAAGTTCCAGAAGCTGTATGGCGATTTCCGCATTCAGATCGTTGTCTTCCGCCAGCAGGATACGGATGCCTTCGAGCAGCTTTTTCTCGGCGGGCGCCGTCGTCGGCTCCCCCGCATCGTCCTCAGGCGTCCCCAAGGGCAGGGAAACGGTAAAATAAAATTCGCTGCCCCGCCCGAGTTCGCTTTCCACGTCCAGCTGCCCGCCCATCAATTGTACGATGCTGCGGCTGATCGGCAGTCCCAGACCCGTGCCCTGACTCTTTGCGTAATTTGTCCCCACCTGCTCGAACGTTTCGAAAATACGCTTTTGATCGGCGGGAGAAATGCCCGAGCCGCTGTCGATCACGCGGAAAGAAAACGCCGCTTTTTCCCCGTCGAAGGACTCTTCCGTCACCC
Organism: uncultured Eubacteriales bacterium; assembly: GCA_905209085.1. Lineage (GTDB taxonomy): Bacteria > Bacillota > Clostridia > Christensenellales > Borkfalkiaceae > Scatosoma. The sequence continues at coordinate 56,270 of CAJLRM010000004.1, read as the reverse complement.
GAAGGACTACCCTGCCGCCCGCGGGCGTAAACTTAAACGCATTGGAGAGGAGATTGGTGAGCACCTGGCGCAAGCGCACCGCGTCCCCCGTCACTCCGCCGTGAACGATGTCCTTTTCCATTTTGTAATCGAGTCCGCGTTTTTTTGCGTCCGTTTCCATCATGATTTGCAGTTCGCCGAGCATCTTATCCAGAGAAAAGGGCTCGGCGGCGATGGTGAGCATTCCGCTGTCCAAACGGCTCATGTCCAGAATATCATTGATGAGATCCAATAGATAATGGGAGGAGATGCGGAGTTTGGAAAGCAGCACCCGAACGTTGTCGGGAACGCCCTCTTTCATTCCCGCAAGTTCCGCCAATCCCACCACCGCGTTCATGGGAGTGCGAAGCTCATGGCTCATGCGGGACAAAAATTCGCCCTTGGCGCGGCTTTCCGCCTGCGCTTTTTCCAGGTTGCTCCGCATTACCGCGGACTTTACTTTCGTGCGGCTGATCCACAGGATCGCCACTACGGCGAGCAGTAAAATCAGGGCGAAAATACCGATGAACATGACGGGATTGGCATAAATGAGTTCGGTCAGAGAGAGCCGACCCGTCCCGACGGAAACGGTGTTTTGGTCCAATAATTCGTATCTTCTTTCACTGGAAAGGCTGTTTACGGTCTTATTTAAAATCGTCAGCAGATCGGGATCCGCAGGATTTGCCAAAGCAAGACAGATATCCGTACGCTCGTTGACGAGAGTCACGGGAACGACGTTTGTGAAATGGCTGCGCTGCATCTCGCGTTCGAGATGAGATGCCAGACCGTAGACAAAATCGGCGTCGCCGCGGTTTACCGCCGAAATCGCCTCCTTTGTAGAGGCATAGGTGAGTATTTTTGACACCTTTATCTGCGGGGGAAACCGTCTTCCTTCTATGATCGCGCCCACCAAGCCGTCGCTGGGATAGGTGGATTTTTTGTTGCGCATCAGAATGCAGTTCATACTGACCAGCGGCGCCGTGAGCACTAATCCCTCTTGCAGGGAATCCTCTTCCGTGCCCAGATAGAAGCCGAGAATATCCGCCTTTCCCTCCTGTACATTCCTCACCGCCTGAATATAGGAATCGGAATATACGTAGGAAACCTCCAAGCCCGTAAAAGAAGCGACCTCTTTCATGATGTCGTAAGTCAATCCCTCGTGCATATCGTCCGTATCCAGACAGGAGAGCGGATGAAAGCTCTGCGGTATCGCCACGGTGACGCGGCCCTTTTTACCGATATATTCCCGTTCCTCGTCGTTGAGCACAATGTCTATGAGCGAGGAATCGGAAAAATTGGCGGCGTATCTCTCTTCGGCAAAATTCGGATTGGAATCGATGATCTTTGCCATCGCCATGTTCAGCCCGTCCAAAACCTCTGAATTGTCTACGTTCGTGACGATATAATACGGCTGCGAGTTATAAGAAACGACCACCCGAAAATCTCCTTTCTTTTCCAGGCTGTTTCCTAAGAGCAAATCGACCTCCCGATTTTTCAGATACTCATAAAGATTACCGTCGTCGGAAAGCTGCTCGTAGCTATAATATTTCAATGTGCAATCGATGCCGTTGATAGAAAGATATTCCTTCAAGCGGCGGATATTTTCCGTCGCGCGTTCGTAGACGCCGATGGTCTTGCCGTTCAGAGTTCTCAGATCGTAGCCTCTGATACTGTCATCGTCCTCCCGCGCGAACAAAATCGCCTTGCTGTATCCGATGTTATAATCGGGATAGGCGCAATATTCTTCCAGAGCGGGCATATAGTAAGTGCCGCCCATAAGGTCGTATTTCCCTTCGGAAAATTCATCGAACATATCCTCGCCCGTCGTATCGATATACTCGTATTCCCAATGGGTGTATTTCGCAATCTCGTTGAGATAGTCCACCACGAGTCCGTGGCGCGTCCCGTCCTCGTCTTTTTCCGTGATGCCCGTCACCTGAGCGAACGCTACGCGAAGCACGCGGGAAGAGCTTTCCTCCGCTTTGGAAAAAATATTTTTTATCCCGAACGAAGGGACATACAGAGTCAGCAAATTAAAAATTATCAAACCTATGGCAGTCCATCGTGCGATCCATTTTCCGATCGTCGCTCGCTTCATTACCAACACTCCTTTATCGCGTTTTTTGTTCAAACTAAAAAGCGCTCGCCTATTGCATCCGTATTTTCCTTTCTGTTATACTTATTAGAGTGTAGCAAAAAACGACAAAAATAGCAAGTAGATTGCGGGGAATATTCAAATTAAAGGAAAAAACGACTTTTGCCGCCCGCTCGCCTCGTCGTTCCGCTCGGAACAAGCCCGAAATTTTGCGGGAGCCGATTTTCCGCGGTTTTGACGCTTTAAAGCCCCGCCTCACGCACCCCGCGGCGTGATTTTCTCCCGCTTAAAAAACAGCCGCCGCAGGGTTGCGGCGGTACATTTTTTGCCCTTTTTTAAAAATTCCTGAAAATCATTTGAAAGATCAGCTCAAAATGGCGCTTTTCGATCAGCAGATAGGCGAAATTAAAAGAAAAATCGCCGATGACCGCTATCCATAACAGAACGTTTAAAAACACCGCGGCTTTCTTCGGCAAACGGGATACCGCTTTGTAGAGCGGGTGCCATAATGTAGACATGAAGAGAGTGATGAGAAATCCCCAAATGAGCGAAAACCACAGACATACATATCCCTTATAGTTAAAGGAAAAACGGCGGTAGCTCCAAAGCCGGACGCCCAGCGCGTCGAACGCAAACCCGAACACCAGCTCGAACAGCGTCGCAAACGCGGCGGTCAACAGAAAATAGAGCGCGTAGCGCAAAAAAATTTTCTGTCCCTTTTTCAGGGACGTTCTCTCGACGGCGTTTGCCAAAATACCCCTTTGCGGCGTGCCCAGCATCAAAAATGTCAGGCACAGCGGCGTACCGTAGATGACGCAGAAAGGCAAAGTCAAAAATCCTCTATTGTAAAAACGCGTAAAGCCGGAGGAACAAAAAACCACTTCCATACACCAGCCAAGAAAGGAAATGGTAAAAAACATCAGCGACACCGAGGATAGCTTTTTCCTCTCCCTAAGCACCTGTTCGGAAATATCGCCCTGATGATTCCGTTCTTTTTCCGCACCGTTTTCCGTCTGTTCCATAAATTCCCCCTTTCCTATACAATTTCCGCAATTTATGGGAATTTATGTGAACTTACGATAAAATCAGTTTGCGAACAGCCAATAGACTTTTTCCTCCGCCGCCTCGCAGCCTAATTTCCGCTGTAAACTCAGGGAGTTAAAATTATCCTCTATGATATGCGCATAAGGGATTCGTCCCTCGCCGAGGATTTTTTCGATCATAAAACTTTCCAGATCCGCGCCGTAACCGCGTCGGCGATACTCGGGAAAGACGAGCAGCAGCCCCATGCTCCCTTCGGGATGTCTGCCGATGAATCCCACGAACGCCTCTCCTCTATCCTGTTTCAAAAAAGCGCAGAAAATTTTACCCGCGGCGCACAGTTTTTCGATATTTTCGGGAGATTCGAGATGATATTCCCGTTTGATAATCTCGATCTGTTCCCGTAAGGGAAGCCGAAATTCAAGACCGCATTTTCTCTCGACAACGGATTTTTCCGTATACGATACCTGATAACACGCCGTTTCGCCTTTGAGGTGCAGCGTTTCGTAAGCGGCTTCGCGAGCCGTTTCGCCGTGCGCCACCAATAATCCGCTCCTCTCTTTCCACTTTTTCTCGTCTAACGCCTTCAAAATGGCGCAAGCGCTCTCCTTTTCCTCCGCCGCGAACATATGGATACCGCTCGACTTTTCATAGAGCAGAACGCCGTTTTCCGCCGCCCATAGGATTTGCGAGGCTCCTTTTTGTACGCATTCCGACATATCGACGTAAAGATTTTTATCCCTCGAAAAATAGGCGAGGGCGCGAAATTCCTTTACCGCTTCTTTTTCCATCTCCTTTACGAATTCGTCCTTTCCGTTGCAGTAGCTTTCGAGGTCGGCGGGAAACCTAACGGCGAGGGATTCTTTCAAGGCGCCGTATTCGTCGGCCTTGTCTTTATGACGGCGGAGATAATCGCGCACAGCCAAATGCCGCGAAACGTCCGCCTCGTTCGCTTCTTCGAAAAGATGGAGATGATGCGTGCGCTTCTCTTTGCCTTTGCGGAAATATCTCCTGCCCGCGATGCCGAATTCTCCCATACATTCGTAACCGAGCGCCTCAAAAGCCGCGTTTTGCTCCTCCGCCTTACGAATATCCTTTACGACGGGCAGGATGTCTATAATGGGCTTCGCGGCAAGCCCCGCCACGGCGGTGCTGCCGATATGATGGATCGCCAGCAGGTTTTCGCCCAGAATTTCTTTGATCTTTTCCGCTTCCCTTTCAAATTCTTCCGCCCATTCGGGACGGTATTTTACCACTTCGACTTTCATATTTTTCCTTTAAAAACCCGAATCGTTTTCGCAACGGTTTCAGTAAAGAATTTTTTAAGGCGAATACAAAACGTATCCGCCTTTTGCGTTTTTTTAACATAGTGCCCTATGCTTTTTAAGTTTTCTCCTTCCCCGCCCTTTCCGTCGTCCGCACGAGTCCGGCAGATAAAGGGAACTACTCCTTTTTATTGCGCGTCTTTGTCAAATATACGGCAATAAAAAGGATTGCAATCAACGCCAATGGGCTTGCGGCATATAAATATACCGATTTACGCAATAGGAATCCCAAAGGTATCAGTATAAGTACAGCCAATTGAACGATCAGGTATATACCTATAAAAAGCTTCTTCATGTTTTAACTTTCCGCGCCTTTCCGCTGCTCGGGGCGATTTTCATCGTAAATCTTATCGTTCTTAGCTCTATACAGATGCCGAATTCCCACGGGATTCGCTTCCTTTTAACGCCTCTCTTTTGCCGTTGTTTACTTTTTACCAATTCGCAGGAGGCGCGCCCCAATCGTCATCGTCCGCATAGGGATCGGAAAATCCGCTCGTCCTGACGATATCGTCTTCCTCGAAATAAATCACTTCCATCGACGGCGTTTCATAGATCTTTTTCATACGTTTCCCCTTCTTTCGTAAATTTATGTTTCTATTTTAATATATTTAAAAATACTTGTCAAGAATTTTCCAGACAAATTATTTTTTTCATCCGTCCCAAAGGATATGGAACGTCCTTTTCCCGATAATATTCGACGGAAACGACTTTTCCCCGTACCCGCTCGTTCTCTTCTCCGAAGGGGACGACGACTTTTTCTCCTATGGAAATCTCCTCTCCATCCCAAAGATAGGAATACTCCTTGTCGTTCTTATCCGTCGATATCTGCACATATCTGCATATTCCCTGCGGAATGGATTTTCCGATGTCCGACCTTCTTTCGTACTTCTCCAAAAAAACGTTCAAAATATCTTTCAGCGCATCCCTGCTCCCCTCCTCCATGTCGTCCAAAACGAATTTTATACAACTCCCGTCCGCATAAAAAAGACGAAAGAAATTGACGACGTAATCGAGATAGGGCGGGGATAAAATCCCGTGATGGGCGACATATATTTCCGCGAAATTCCCGAGCGTCCGCAAAAATCGCGCCGCTTGCTCTTCCTCTCGGACGGCGAGGGGCGGGCAGGGGAAAATATCGCTTTGAAAGTCCAGACAAATAGTCCCGTCCTTTGAAACGACGATTTTGTTTTTTACCTCGCCTCTGATCCCGAATCTGCCGTCGGGACGATTGCGCAGCAAAACGTCCGCCCGATATTCAAGCTCAAACTTTACCGCCGGCTTTTCCGTTCGCATTTCCCCCCCTTTTTTCCCTTGCATCTCTATGAAAAGAGTATACCATATTTTTCCCAAGTTTTCAAGGGGCTTTAAAAACTTTTCCCCCTTTTAAGATAGTTTGGACGCTCCATTTGACGTACGGCGCTTTGTAAAAACTCGTTTGAGAAACGGCGGAGTCGTCTTTTGACGACCGAGGTCGCAGCGCCCTTATATAAGGTCTGAGTGTTTTTTCAATGCGCAACGATTGCCCGCTCTCCTTCCTCGCGATTATCGCGCGGCATTGCTTTACAAAGAGCCGCTCGATGACCGCACGACTCTTTTACGGTTATTTTATTCTCTCCGCTCTACAAAGAACGGCTTACTCCTCCAAGGAATCTTCCGCAACGGCGGCCTCGTCTTCTTCGCCTTCCATCGGCAGCCAGGCTTTCCCGAACTGAATATCTTTAAACAGGGCGGCAAGCCCCGTAATTTGTTTGAGTCTTAAAATTTCATCCTTTTCCATACCGAGATGTTTGGAAATCCAGGCGTCCGAACGCCCTATCTCGTGCAGTTCCTTGATGATATTGCTCATCAGATCCACGTCGTGAGAGCCCCTCGCCCTGTTGTGGCGAATGGTGCTCGCCATTCTGTTGGAGAGGGACTTGTCTATCACGGAAACGGGCAGCATTCCGCCTTCCCGTTCATAAATATCGGGATATTCGAGCATCACGCGATAGCGGTGAAAGCCGTCCACGATCACGTATACATCCTTTGCCTTGTTATAATAACAGACGACCGGCATCGTATAGCCGTCTTCCTTTATGCTGTCGTAAAGGAGTTTCATTTCGGGGGGAGCGACGGTGTTGGGATTGTAGTCGTTCGGCACTACTTTTTCGACGGGAACGGCGATGACGCCGTACACCGGACTTTGATATTTACTTTCTGTCATTCAGCATCCCTCCGTATTTTTTTTTGATAAGTTCTATCTTCGACTGTTCCTGTCGGGTCAGTCCAAATCCCATAAATCTGCAAGTATGGTCGTTTTTCAATATGCAATAGCACATTCTCTTCCAGCTCGGGATATCTTTCGTACTCTTTATATCGTCCGTATGATCGGGAATCGCGCCGAGAAACACCACCCGCGTCTTTCTGTCGAGCGTGTAATTCGAAACGCCGTTTCTCTTAATATGATAGCCGTGTTGAATCAGCTCCTTTATCGACTCCTCGGACAGGCCGCCGCCCGTATTCCGCCAAAAATCAAGGGAAGTTTTAAATTTTTTGACGTAGCTGTTTTGCAGGCGCTTCGGCAGGGTCGCCAGCAGGAATTTCGTATAGCTCTTCCACGTATGCCCCTCGGGCAGGGTGATAGTTCTATACCCCAGCGCCTTGGTCTTCCCGTAGATCGCGCCGAAATTGGCGCCGCGGACGCGCCCCACCAGCCTTGTCCATATTTCCGGATCGATTATCCTGTATAAATTCAAGCTGTCCTTCGAATAGTCGTTAAACGGCGAGGCGACGCGCATCTGGCTCGTCCGCAACCCCGCCTTATAATATAAATCGTAAAGCCCGTTATAATCGTAATTGAACAGATAATTTGCCACCCAGACATCGTTGCACGACCAATCGTAAAGCGGAGAAGCGCACCAGATGTCTTTGAATTGTCTTGTTACCCAGCATTCTCCTTCATAGCCGTACTTTTTATTGAGAAAACCGCTGTATCTTTGCAATGATTCGTCCGCCCGGATTCCGAGCAGGCACACCGTCTTTCCCCCGTCGTGCTTATCTTTATAAAACCTCCCGAACTGTTTAGCCAGATCCTCCTGATGCATTTTGTATCGGTAGTAGGTAAACGGTTTTCGCATATTTATGACATAGGGATAATCGGGCATCGGCCGTACCCACAACTCTTTCTTTTTATCGTCCCACGGATACCAGAACATCTCATAGCTGCTCAACGCGGTCCTTGTCGCCATCGGCAAACATACCCAATAAGGCTCCGCTTCGTCTTTGATTCGCTCAAAAGTCCGTGTTACATATTCGGTAGTAAGCGAATATTGCGCTTCAAAATCCTGATGAAACACTCCGATCGTCCTGTCGGGATAGTGTTCTCTTTTATAGTCGAGCAATAGATTCAACAATAATCCGCTGTCTTTTCCTCCGCTAAACGAAACATAAATATTGTCGAACTCCTGAAAAATAAATTCAAGACGATCTAAAAGCGCATCATACACATTTGTACATAAATATTCTTTTTTCATCATCTGTTATTCAAATTTTTGCGCCTTATCCTTTGCGCAGAGCTTCTGTGTATCCCGCGGAGGGCAAGCGTTCCGCCGTTTGACGCATCGCTTTGAGATTGACGTCCGCCCGCTTGTGACAAAGCGCCTATGCTCGCCTCTACCCCCCTCGTATATAATAAACCGTGCAAAAAACAGCGATACCCAAAGGATGTTTTTCGGACAACGATTTTTCAGCTCTTTTGTCACTGTTCCCGCCTGCTCCGTCTGAGTGCTCGTATCATCCTTTGCCTCGCGTTCCCCCACATCGGACTTCGCCGTTTTCGTCTTTCGGTGTCTGCCATTATGTAACTCATCCTTTTCCCATATTTTTCCATATTATACCATTTTTCGTCAATTTTTTCAACAGCTTTTTATGATAAGATAAAATTTTTTCAATTTTTTATAGAAACGCGCTCGTTGCGTACCGACGCGGACAGCTTCTCTGAAATTTATAAAAATAAAAAGCGGCGCTGCGTTCCTCCGTAAAGAAGACCCTTGCCGCTCTCTCCGTTTACTACTCTCAGATAAGAGTTTATCCCCTTTCCAAAAGAGTTTGAATTTTTCCGATTTAAAAGACAAAAATATCCGAATAAAACAAAAAGCCTAAACCGAACAAGTAGTTCGATTTAGACTTTATCTGGTGGAACTGAAAGCCGCAAAAACGCACACCCGAATATACAAGGTAAATCACCGTGAATTTTATTGTGCGGTCGAACTGCCGCTTTCAGATTATCCGCTTTATGGAAAACAATTAGTCGCAAGTCAGGGCTAACGGCTCGCCGCTGTCTTGCCCCGCAGAAATGGCGGTCATTGCGTTCTTATAGATACGCTTTGCCAGCCTTTTTGCTTGCTCTTTATCTGTCGGCATATCGGCATAAATGTTTTTGCTTTTATCGTCAAAGTAAATAACGCTTATTCCAAGCGGTAAAGAATTTGTTTTCATTTTGCGTTACTCCTTTTTAATCCCCACCCAAGAGAACCCACCCATACAGCCGTTAAAACGGCAAATCGCTGTCGTCGTCTATCGGTATAAGCGTAGGCGGCTTTCTTAATTCTCCCGTGAATTTGTTTACGGGAATATCCTTGCTAATGTCAAAGTTATATACTGCTGTTATTCGTCGGCAGAACGCCGCCCACGTTTTCGGCTCATCGGCTTGTATATTCTTGTATTGCTCTTTCAATGAGAGATTAGAAACGATATACACGGTATCATAGCAAGCCACACGGTTATAGTGTCGTCCGCGTATTCGGATAGGCTGTCCGTCCAGATAGTCCAATATTTCGCTTATCTTAAATGAACTGCGGAACTCGTCGAGAAACAATATTTTTTCGCCGTTGTAATCGTCTATCCAACCGAACTCGTAATTTGTCGTTCGGTACACGTCGTCATAGCCGTGTTTTTGGAATACATAACTCGTCTTTCCGCACCCCGCCGAACCGTATATGTAATAGACTTTCATATCACGAAACACCCGCTTAAACTTGTTTTCTAAATGCGATTGTCTGTATTCCTTTGCCCATTTCATAACGCGGATAAAACGGTTACCGTGCTTTTTGGAAAGGTCGTAAAAACTCATTCCGTTTTCAATGTCGTGCATAATATCGGTTAAGTCGGTACGTTCGCCGTCCTCTATAAATTCGCCGTATTCGTAGTATTGCGGACTTATGCGCGTTTCCTCGTCCATACAGTATTCGCGGGCTTGTGAGCGTTTGCCTTTGCGCTGTTCTATATGCGCGTCAACGCCTATCGTTTCCTTTGAAAGACACCGTTTAATGCCGCCAAACCATTTCGGTTGCGTAAACTCAAAATACCCTTGATAATGTTCCGTTCCCGTTTCGGGTGCGCGTTCCCGTTGGAATACCGCATACCGCAAGTCTTTGATTGTTTGCAGATATTCCATAAATTCCTGTTCGGTCTGAACGGGGTTATTTATCGTAAAGCACCAGTCGCGCGCCTGTGTGTTCTTTTTCGGCGCAGGTGTTTCGTCCGTAACGGACAAATCAATTTTAATCTTATCGTCCATAAAGCCCCCGAATTTCAGATATTTGCGTTACACGTTACGGGGTGGACTGGTAATACTAAGTCCACCCGCACACGGGCGGCGTTCGCCGCCCGTGTGTTTGCGTGTTATGGGTTGATGAGCGCGGCGGGCAAAACGTAAAGGATAGTTTCGCGCTTGCGCTTGTTTCGTTCTTCCGCTTGCCGCCGTTTCTGTTCCCGCCGTAACAGGCGAAAATCTTTTATCAATTCCTTTGTTACAAACTTTGTGTTCTTGTTCAGAATACCTATTTTCGCCTTGTAGTCGAAAATCACGTCGTCGGTGATTTCACGGAAAAATCGCGGCGGCAGTTGCGTGTCGCTCTCTTTCATAGCGTTTAATATGTCTATGTTCTCGAAGATAAGCGCAAGTTTTTCCTTGTGCAGTTCGGTAAAGTCTAATTTTTCCATAGGTCAACCGCCTTGTCATTGTTTTTGCTTTCCTCTTTTGGGAACAGCGGATAACGAGCACACCGCGCGAGCATAGCCGCCTTATTGTTTCCCGTAACCTCTGCGGGCGTGGTATGGTAGTTGCCCGTCATACCGTTGTAAAAGTATTCTTTGCCGCTGTAACTGTCAACGCAAGCGTAAATATTGCCGTAGTGCGTGTATTCCGTTTTAACGCCTATTTTCGCGTTGCCCGTATCTTTATAGCGGGCGTATTGCCGCACACCCGAAAACTCCAAGCAACGCCATACCGTTTTAACGAGCCGCCCGTGGCGGTCGTAATAATCGCGCTTGCCTTGTACCTCTATGAGCTTATCCGCGAGGGAGCGAAAGCGTTTGTCCGCGCTGTCGTCTATTTGCGTATCCGCCCACATTTGAACGCCGACTTTTCTTTGCCGTTCTATATACCGCAGAAAATAGTCCGCAACCCGTTCGGCGGTCATTGACTTGCGGCTGTCTAACTTGCTTTGAATTTCGGGCAGAAAGATTTTGGCATACGGCAGTAAATAACTGACCTCGTGAACGCCGTCATATAAGCCTATTTTCTCAAACTGCAATTCCATAGACACGCGCGGCATATATCCCAAGCCCCGCGCAATGAAAGTATCGTCCACGACATAGACCAAATGCCGAACGTGCGGGGCAAGCGAAAGATTATCCCAACCGCCCGCACACAGCCGCCCGATTTCCTGTTTGCATTGTAAAAGGTCGCGGGCAGATCGCGGCGGTATCATATATTCGCAAGCAAAATGCGCGAGTAAGGTTGTTTTGCCCACGCCGCGCTCCCCGACGACATAAGTCAGATAGTAGATTTTTTCCATAATGCCCCCGTAAAGAGAAACAGGGAGCGGACACGCGCCCGCTCCCTGTCAATGTATAATTACTTGTCTTTCGGCGTTTTCTTTGCCGTCTTTTTCGGCGGTGCGGCGGGCGTTGCCGTGTCGTCCTTTTTCAGATTGCCGTAGATGAAAAATGAATTGCGCTTGCCGATATTCCCCATATGCGCGTATGCGCTCCGCTGTCCGTTGCGATAGGACTTGATTTGTTCGGGGGTAAACTGTTTTGCGTATTCCTTTTTCTGTTCGGTGGTGTACGGAACGTAAGGTTTGTTTTCTTCGCTCATTGTCTTTTTCTCCTTGCTGTCGGCTATGCTTTCCGACTTTGAAACCATAACGAGGACGGGCGAGCCGTCGGCGGCTTTGGCGTAAGTGCCGTTATAGCCCGTTGGAATTTTGTTGTTTGCCATAGGTTACGCCTTTTTACCGTTCGCCGCGCCGTCGTCTTTTGCCGCCTTTGCGATAAGCAGTTCGACAATGGTATTCGTGGCGCGGGGCAGGAAATAAAAATATTCGTCGTCGTTGAACATTTTGAGAACGACCGCGATATATTCCGCGCCCGTCTTTTCGCTTGTGCGGCGTTCGAGCGTAAAACTCTTGAACGGCTCAACGCCCAATTCCGTACAGGTCTGAATGAGTTCGACGACCTCTTTATCGCACCAAATATCCGCCGAGCGACCGTTGACGAGTTCCACGCGGACAAAGTGATTTTTGCCGCCGCGTTTCGAGGGCTTTGCCACAATCTTGATTTCCTTGACTACCTTGTTTAAGTTTTCCATTTTTTGCTCCTTGAAAAATATTATTTTGATACGCCGCGCCGCACCGTTGCGCACCGATATAGCGCGGGGTTATCCGAAAAGAATTTGTTTACTGCCGTTTTTCCTTGATTTTCTCTACTATCATTTTGATTAGTCGGAATGGCGCGGATATATGAGGTATCGAAGTATAAAAAAAGAATTGAGTGTGCCATTTTCAGCCCCCGAAAATAATATTTCTTTACTTTCGTACACTCAATTCTTTATAGTCTGATATAAAGTTGTTTCGCTTGTTGTTTGATAGCCTTATGCTTTTTCGGCTATCTTTTTCTGAATGATAATTTTACCGTCCTTAATTTCAATCGTCATTTTTGCCCCGCATTTCGGGCAATGTATTTCTATGTTCGAGCCGTCGCCCGCTTTTAATAATTTGTACCCGCAATCGGGGCATACTGTGTAATAATTCATAGGCTTTTCTTTTATTCGTTTTTATATTTATTAAAACGACATTGTTCAATTACGGTATTTCCCAATAATGTAATTGCTTGTTTAGGGCATAAACTAATACAACGATAGCACATAGTGCAACGACCGCCTGCGATTGCTTTATTGTTTTTCAAAACAATATTCCCCATAGGACATTGTTTTGCGCACAGACCGCAACCGATACAGTTATTGCTTATTTTCAATTTGTCGGAATAGTTCTTTGTTTTTTCTCGGAACCAAAACCGTTGGCAGATACACCCCGCTATTCTATCGTAAAAATACAATCCGTCTTTGGGGTATATGCCGTTCTGGATTTTCGTTGCCCATTTTTCAATTTTCAAATCGGCACGTTTAATAATTTCTTTATTTTTCGCAAGCGATTTTTTAAGCATTTTAACGTCGCATACGGCATCAGGCATACGAATATGTAAACCGCCGACAATCTTTGCACCGCATTTTTTTAGCACCCGCGCAGAGCAACCCGCCCCGTCGCCACTGAATAAACCCATAGTAGCAACACATAACACTTTTTTACTGTTCCATAAATCGGCGTTATTATTTATAAAATCTCTCACCATAACGGGCGTATTAGAAAATTGTACAGGGTAGCCCAATATTATAAAATCGTGTTGCGACAATAATGTTATCGCGTCGCTGTTTTCTATCGGAATAGCGGTTGCGTTTTTGTCTAATAAATTCACCAATTTTTGAACACAATGTTTTGTGTTCCCCGTTCCGCTTAAATAAATGCCAATCATTTCGCCCCCTCCAAATATGAGCAAGTACAGATACGCAATATATCTAATACTTTGTTTCTCCAATTCTCGCTATATTGTATATTTTTCATTGTTGCCAACCCTGCAATACCATGTACTTGTGATAAAAGAGCAAGGGCTATGTCGTTATATTTTTCTTTTGGGCAACTTATCTTATCTAAATAATCACTTAAAGCACGCTTAAAGATTTCATAAGGTTTGAATAAGGGTTCTCCATTTTTGGGGGATAAGACAATAGGATAATGCGATTGAGAATATAAAAATGAAAAATAATTAGGATTATCCAAGAAAAAATTAACATAGGTATTGCCTAAATATAGCAATAATTCTTTACTTTTCTTATATTCAAATAAAGTATTTTCAAGGAGCGTTGCAAATTGTTCCGTTATATGTTCTTGAATAGCGGTAAGCAAATCTTCTTTGTTTTTGAAATGAGCATACGGCGCAGCGTATGTTACGCCGCAAGCCCCAGCAACTTTACGAATAGATAAGGCTTGTTCGCCCTCGTTATTGACAATATCAATAGCCTTTTCGATAAGTTCGTTTCTTAAATTACCGTGATGATATGATTGTATTTTGTCCATTTGCAACTCCTATAATCTTTATGCCGTTAAGATTGTATCACATAAACTTGACTTTGTCAAGATATAATGATAAAATACTCCATAATGATACTTACAAACTATAAAACTATGTTCTTGCTGTTCGCTTGTGCTTAACCGCCTGCGAGTGGGTATCACCGCCTTGCAAAATTGTAAACGGGCGAGCGGTTGTATTTTTCGCAAGCGAAAAATCTCCACCGACAACTTCTTTTTCGCAGAAGCGAAAAAGTATGTCCCGTTGACACTTTCCCTGCGGCGGTGTTTTTTGGCAATTAAGGCGGTTAAGCACAAAAGCGAACGCCAAATTAAATAAACGGCGCAGTCCGCAAGGGTGCGCAAAAGGAGCAAATCACAATGAAAAATACAGTCATTTACGCAAGATATTCGCCAGGCTCGAAACAGACCTATCAATCCATCGAAGGACAGCTCAAAGAATGCTATGCGTATGCCGAAAGAAACGGCTTGCGCGTTGTCCACGAATACATAGACGAACACTTGACGGGAACAAACGACAAGCGCGACAGTTTTCTGCAAATGATTGAGGACAGCAAAAAGAAAGGGTTTGCCTATGTGCTTGTCTATCAATTAGACCGTTTTGCCCGCAACCGTTACGACAGTGCGACATACAAAGCCAAACTCAAAAAGAACGGCGTGCGCGTACTTTCCGCGCGGGAAAATATCACGGACGACGCCAGCGGTATTTTGATTGAGGGTGTTTTGGAAAGTATGGCAGAATACTATTCCGCCGAGCTTTCGCAAAAAATAAAACGCGGTATTTCTATATCCGCGTCAAAGTGCAAATATTTCGGTGGGAGCGTTCCGCTCGGCTACAAGGTGGACGAACAAAAGAATTTTATCGTCAATGAGGAAACCGCGCCCATTGTAAAGCAAATGTTTCAAATGTTAGCGGGTGGCTACAACTATGCGGAAATCGGTCGTTATCTGAACGAGCGCGGAATACTCACCGCACGGGGCGGCAAGTGGAACAAAAACAGTTTTCAAAGCATTTTTTCAAACCGCCGATATTTGGGCAAGTACATTTTCCACGACGAAGAAATTGACGGCGGTATGCCGCGCCTTATCGACGACGAACTGTTTGCCGACGTGCAGAGGGTGTTGGCAAGATATGCCGCCGCACCGTCGCGGGGCAAAGCCAAAGTTGAATATTTGCTATCCGATAAACTGATATGCGGGCATTGCGGCAACAAAATGACGGGTATCAGCTCGACAAGCAAAAGCAAAAAGATACATCACTATTACAAGTGTGCGGGCAACGGCAAAGGTATTTGCAAAAAGCGGACTATCCGCAAACAGTTTATCGAGGACGAAATTATTTCCGCAATCGTGGGCGAACGCGGAATTTTGACCGACGAATTTATTGATATGGTAGCCGCAGAAACCTATTTGCTTATCCAAGCGGAGCAAAACGACACCGAAATAAAGCGGCTTGAAAGCCTTGTCGCAGAAAATCAAAAGGCAATCAACAACTTAATGCAGGCGTTAATGCTCGGCAAGATTGCCGACACGATTTTGTCGCAGATTGAAAAGTTAGAAAACGAAAACAAGGAATTGCAAGACACAATCGCCGCCGAAAAGGCAATGCAGATAAATTACAGTTACGCCGATATTCGCAAATGGTTGTCGCATTTCCGCACGCTCGACTATTCCAAGACCAAGCACCGCAAAGACCTTATCGACACTTTCATTTACAAAGTAGTGCTGTACGACGACAAAATGAAAATCCTGTTTCACCTCAAAGGCGGGCAACAGGGCGAACTGCTGTTAAACTTGATTTTCCCCGACTATCCCGACGGGAACACCGACAACGGCGAAAACGCCCAAGAAATGCCCGAAAATGAAAAAGAAACCGATAAATCGGTTTCTCATTCTTCGGGGTGTGCGTATACCCCTGTTATGGTGGAGCTAAGGGGAGTCGAACCCCTGACCTTTTGAATGCCATTCAAACGCGCTACCAACTGCGCTATAACCCCATACTTCATTCAAGCGTTTTTTATTTTACAGGATTTGGTGTGCTTTGTCAAGTAAAAATCCACTCTTTCCTCAAATTTGTATTTTCATTTTGAAAAATTTTTTTTCCTATGCAAAAAAGAAGCCGCTGCGTTCTCTTTTCCCAAAAGGTCCTTGCCCTTTTCACTTCGCGGACTCCGTCGAATAGTGATTCCCGCTCTCCTGCGGCTTGATATAGTGATGATACATCTCCTCCGCTTTTCCCCGGTACACGTCCTTCGCGCATCCTCCCGTCCTGTCGCAATAGCTCTCCGCTTCTCCGTATCCGAGATACTCTATCTCCATCCCTCGCTTTTTCAGGGAAAATCTCAGTCCCACGCACGGCAGCCACTCCGCGTACTCCGGTATTTCATACTCTGACGGCACTGAAATCCCCGACCTTTTTTGAAAGACAGCCACAGGCGGAAAAGACGCCTGTGGCTAAAAAATATTCTTTATTTGACCGAACCGAGCATCCCCGCCACAAAGTGTTTTTGAAGCAAAAAGAAGATAAGTGCGGTAGGCAGGGTAGCGATGACGATGCCCAGCATGATCATTCCGTAATCGGGCGTATACGAAGATCCCATTGCCGAAAGCAATAACGGGATCGTGCGGTTATCCCCCGATAAAGTGACGAGCGGCCAAAGATAATTGTTCCATGCGTTCATAAAGGTGATGATCCCGCCGGCGGCGTACGTCGATTTCATAATCGGGATATACATTTTAAAGAAAATACCGATTTCCGAAAGTCCGTCGATACGCGCCGCTTCCAGCGTTTCCCGCGGGAAATACTTGGAATTTTGACGAAAAAAGAAGATTAAAAACGCCGTGGATACAGTGGGGAGAATGACGGAGGAAAAACTGCCCAAGCCGAATATGCCCCCGAGAAGCTCGCTGGATTTATTGACCGCCGCAAACATACGGTACAGCGGTACCATCAGCGAACAGAACGGCACCATCATCGAGCAGAGTAATAAGGAGAACACGCGATCCTTATTCTTAGAGCGGAATATCTCGAATCCGTACCCCGCCAAAGAACTGATAAACAACGCGAATACAGTGGTGAGAACGGAAATGACTGCCGAATTGAGAAGCCCTCTCGCATAATCCAAATTGGCGCTGTCACTGAAAAGGTGTTTTAAATTCGCCCCGAATTCGTTTCCGAACCACATTTTTCCCGCGATGACTTCCACCGTATTATTGGTGGAACAGACGATCATCCAAAAGAAGGGAAAGATGGAGATGAACGCCGCGACGGCAAGAAAAGCATAACGCAAAATCTCCCCTATTATCCGACGCATACGGACACTGTGAAATTTTTGTCCCGCGGCAACCGCGCTTTGGGTGGAATTTTCCGAATCAGTCTTTGACGGCATCTTTTTTATCACCTCCGATTGCGAATTGAACGGCCGAGAGCAGAATAATGAAAACCATGACGACGAAGGACATCGCGGACGCGTAACCGAAATTGGGGGTATATTTGAAACAGGTGTTATAAATATACTGCGAAATGGTCATCGTCCCGTTTGCGGGTCCGCCCTGCGTGATATTCTGGACCTCGTCGAAAAGTTGCAGCGTCCCGATCGTGGACGTAATGGCCACGAAGAGAATGATCGGCTTCAACTGCGGCGCCGTGATGCTGAAAAAGGTCCTCACGGGGCCTGCGCCGTCAAGCTCCGCCGCCTCGTAGATCGACGGATCGATATTCTGCAATCCCGAAAGGAAAAAGATCATGTTATATCCCGTCCATCTCCACGTGATGGAGATGATGATGAGCACTCTCGACCAAAAGGAATCGGTAAACCAATGGATCGGTCCTACGCTGAACCAGCCGAGAAATTTGTTCATGATGCCGTTGTCGGCAAAGATGCTCTTCATAATCAGCGAATAGGAAACGAGCGAGGTGACGCACGGAAGGAAAATCGCCGTGCGGAAAAAAGATTTTCCCACTAGTTTCTTGCCGTTGAGGAGCACCGCGATAAACATGGCGAGCACGATCATGACGGGCACCTGCACGATCAGGTAAATAAACGTGTTGATAATCGATTTATAAAACAGCGTATCCGAGAACATCCTCGTGTAGTTCGTCCACCAATTCCATTGCAGATTCGTCCCCGCCCCCGTTTTCTGCGATAGAATGAACGACTGCAACATGGGGTAAAAGACGAACAGCGTTATTAAAAGCGTCGCGGGAATGACGAACAGCCATCCCGTCAGAGCGGTTCCTCCATATTTCTTTTGTTTGATAGGTCGTTTGGCGGGAACGTTCTTCGTAAGTTCCTTGACGTTCACCGCGGATTTTTCCACAATCATAGTATCCCTCCTTCTCCGAAAGAGAAAGACAGCCGCCTTTGATGTTAAAAAAACGACTGTCTGTTCCTGATTCCGACGATTCGCGCGTTACTTAATCAACTTAGCGACTTCGGTCTGACCGTTGCTCAGAGTCGTTTCCAAGGTCTGAGTTCCCTGCACGAAAGCCTTTACCTGCGTTGCCATGATCGATTCCGCGTCATACGTGTAATTGCCGTAAGTGACCGCGGGAATCTGAGCCGTCCAATTAG
This sequence comes from uncultured Eubacteriales bacterium, assembly GCA_905209085.1. GTDB lineage: Bacteria > Bacillota > Clostridia > Christensenellales > Borkfalkiaceae > Scatosoma. Next base: position 37,750 of record CAJLRM010000004.1, on the reverse strand, counting down.
AAAAATCCTCAAATATTTTCTGCTCGGAGAAAAACGCGTTGGGAGTCGTGTAGTTAGAAAGGGTCTTGGCGTCCTTCAAAGAGGATACCAGCTGAATTTCTTTCGCCAGTGCGTTCATCAAATCCAGATTGGAGCCGAAGGTAGAGGCGAGAAATTTCGCGGATTCTTCCTTATGTTTGGAGCTGTTGAGCACATACCAGGCTCCGCCGCCCAAGTTGGAATAATTCGACGCGTTTTTCGTCGCTTCCAAACGAGGCAGAGGCGCTACTTTCCATTTTCCGCTCTGATCGGTCTTTGCGGAAATAGAGGGCGCTATCCAGCAGCCCGTGGGCACGGTGGCCACATCCCCTTGCTGGAACGCCTGCACAAAAGAATTCCAGTCGGAAACGCTCTTGACAACGCCTGCTTCGTTGAGTTTTTTATAGACTTCGATGCCTTCCTTCAACGCTTCGTTATCCTGGATATACGCCTTGCCGGCATCGTCGACATACCACGATCCCGCCGACTGCATCATCATGCGAATCTGACCGATGTCGCTGGGATCGAGCGTAAGCAGCGCCTTGCCCGTCTTTTCTTTGAGCGCTTTGCCGATTTCGATATATTGCGACCAGGTGATGCCCGACTGCATAGCCGCGTCCGTTACGATGCAGCCCTCGCCCTCTCCGACGATGCCTTCCAGCATATCCGTGCGGTAGAACAGCCCCGCCACGCCGCTGTCGAAAGGAACGCCGTAGATCTTTCCGTCGAGGCTTGCCGCTTCCACCTTGTACTCCGCAAATTTCGCCTTGTCGAGATAGCTGGACAGATCCATCAGACTGTTGTCGTAATTGGTGAGGTATTGATGCGCGCGATAGTCCTCGATCAGGACGATGTCGGGCATATCGGTGGCGACCCCGCTGCTGAATGCGGTGTTCAATTTTGCGACGATGTCGCTTTGCGCCATATTGACGACGCTGATCTCCATTTCCCCGTCGTAATACTTCTTCGCCTCATTGGCGGCTTTAATGTTGAAATTTTCGTCCCAAGCCCAAATGACGAGCTTGTCGGACTTTCCTCCGCAGGCGGACACGGACGTTGCCACGCCTCCGACGATGCCTAAACACAGGACCGTTGCTAACACTCTACTGATTTTACCCTTCATGAAAAATCCTCCTTACAAAAATTTTTCCCATTGCAAGCAGTTTTTATCCGTTCGCTTGTTGCAAATTAAGTATAACGCGAAAAAATTTTGTCTGTTAGAAAAAACTTTGTTTCATTTGAGAATTTTTATACGGGTTTCATTCAATTCTCACAAAATATTGGTGAAAGTTTCACTCAATCGGTATTTTTTCAAATTTCCGAGTCGTGCGCACGGAGGAACAAACGCTTACCGTCGCGTCCTCTCCGCCCGACGATTTTTCTTTTACGCCTTTCCGAAAAAAGCTTGTTCCCGGCGTTGACGTTTTATGCCGATTTCCGAAAAACGAGCTTTTTCCTTCCTCATTTTCTTTTTATCCCGAGTCGAAATACGTGCCGTCGCCTATCATCCCGCGGACAAAATTTTTCTTTCTCACGGCGGGGAAGACGAGAAAGCCTGTCCTTTCCCTCCTCGGAAAGGCATGGAAGAAAGAAGTTTCCCAAAACGACCGTAAATTGAGTTTCGGCGCGAAGTATTGTTTCCGCTTCTTTCGTTACGCAAAAATCGGCAGAATATTCTCCGAAGCGGATTTGCTGCAAATATAAGTTATTTAAGCGTTTTGCGCTCTTCTTTTAAAGGGACAATCCCTTTTTCGCATTGCCGGTCCTCCTCCGCAAACGGGAAAAAGCTTTAAAAAACGCGCCCGCATTTTCGTCCGCCTTCCCGACGCGCAAAAAAAGAGCGTTTAAAACGCTCTTTTCAATCCTGGGAAAGATAGTTTGTTCTCGCCTCCGTTTTTCTTTTTCGAAGAAATCGGAAGGGCTTAAAGTATGTCCGTCATTCTGTGATCCGGGCACAGGGAGGCTGAGGAGCATCTTAAATCCTTTTTTCTTGGAATTGTGCCTTTTCCAAGTGCGAGGAAAGGCGGCACGGAGAAGGATTACGAGCTTCTCTTCGCATCGGAAAAGCAGATTTTCGTATCCCTTCTTTTTCCGCTCAGAGTAAAAGTCCCTTTAAAATATTCCCCCGCTTCCTTTGTGCCGCGCTACGCTACCAACAGCCCCAAAGCGATCCGCAAAATTCCGCTTGATTCGCGCTGCCCGTACAGTTGCCGCAGCCGCAGCCGCTATTCCCCCCGCAGCAGGAACAGCAGGGACAACAAGGGCAGACCTTCGGACAAAGATCGTAATAGTAGCGCGTTTCTTTGACTACGGGATTTTCCACAACGGTCGTCTGGACGGGATTGCTGGTCACTTCGACGGGCGTCGGGCCGGAATTATCTGTTACTTTGGAAACATTCGTAATCGTAATCATCTCAGTTTACCTTGACGTCAAACTCCACCGTAACGCTTGCACCGGCCGGCAGGTTGGGCAAAGCAAAGCCCGTCGCAGGATTATAAGTCGGATAAGACGTTCCTCCTATTTTTACGCTGCCCGCCACAAAGGAAGTCCCGGCGGGGATATCGTCGGTGAAAAAGAGATTGATTTTCTCTTGGGTCCCGGAATTGGTAATCACGGAAGTGTAATGCAGGGTATCGCCCGAAACGGCGAGCGCCTTATCCACGCTCTTCACATTCGTCACTCCGACGGAAACCACATCGATGGAAACGTCGTTTGTATCTTCGGAATAAGTGACGGGTCCCCTGATGGGGTCGGTGACCGTATAGGTGAGATTCGCGTGATTGACGACGGGAGTCTGCGTCATCGGGCTGTCGGCGCGGATGGTATACGTGACGGTGACGCTGCCGCCGGGGGCGATATCGGGGAGCGTGAATCCCGCGACGAGGTCGTAAGACGGCTGCGCGACGCCGTTGACGACGACGCTGCCCGCGACGTAGCTCGCGCCGCCGCTCATGACGTCCTTAAAGAAAACGTTTTGCAAGGTGACGGTGGAATTGTTGGTGACGACCACCGTTTGCTGCGCCGTTTCTCCTTCAGAAAGGAACGTATGATCCGAACTTTTCACCTTTGTCACCGCGCTGGTGAGAATTTCCGTATTGACGATGTTGCTGCTTTGTTCTCCGCTCTGCGTCGACTGATCGGGCAGAACGTAATCATATTTTACATTCGATTGATTGGTTACTATCATAATAAATTCTCCTCATAAGCTAATGCTTTCAGTTGACTATTACCCGAAAAGCCACCGTAGTGCTCTGTCCGGGGAGTAAATTGGGAAGAGGGAAGCCGAGTTCCGGATTCCCCGCGGGAATAGCGACGCCGTCCACCAAAACGGACCCGGGAACGAAAGTCGTCCCCGCGGGAATCGAATCGGTAAAGTAGACGTTCGTTACGGGCAGCGTCCCTTTATTGGCGATCACCGTGGTATACAGCAGCTCTTCCCCGCTCGCGGCGACGCCCTTATCCACGTTTTTTACGGGCAAGATTTCGACGTGGATGATATAGCATACCGCATAATTGGAATTAGAAACGCCCGTCACCGTATTCCCGGGGAAAGGACTGAACGTATATACGACCTGCGCCACGTTGAAGATCGGGTTTTGAGCGGGAATGGCATCCACCCGCACGGAAAATTCCACTTTTGCGGACGCCCCTGCCGCGAGCGGTCCGAACGTAACGGGAAGGCTTCCCGCATACGTCGTGCCGTCTATCTTTATAGAACCGGGCACCAGCGTCGCGTCGTTCGGCAGAAGATCGCCGACGACCACCGTTTCTGCTTCAATGGATCCCGTATTGGCGATATCCAGCGTGTACCCGATCTCTTCGCCCACTTCCGCGTAAGTTTTATCGACGCTCTTTTTCACCTGTAACGAGGCGCCTTTGCTGTCGATCTGCAACGCCAGGCAATTAGGGACGTAAAGGTCGCCGTCCGTTTCAAATCTTACCGCGGCGGCCGTCTGTCCCGCGGAGAGGCGGGAGGAAACGTCCACAGCCGTAATATCCCAGCCCTGACGACAGCCCGACGTATTCGTTCCCGCAGCGGCGTTGGCGTTACGGGTCCCGAAAGTTCCCGACGTGTCCAAGGCGCCGTTTTCGTCGTTTATCTGCGAGGCGAAAAAGTTGTCTACGGGATTGTTCGGTCCCGACAAGGGGGTCAAAGACGCCGTATCCTGTCCGAAAAGCAGCCTGTCGTTTTCCAAAACGGCATCTCCCTCCTGCGCCGATACGAACAGCTTTCCCGTGACGGGAAGAGAGTCGGGGGTGATGAAATCGGTGAGCGTGATATCCGTACTTCCCACGGAAGGAGAAACGACCACGCCGCCGCTCCATACCGTGAGATCCCGAAGGGGCAGCGATGCGTTTTCGTATACGACCGCCAGAGTCCAGCCCGCATGGTTCGTTTCGGAGGTGCGGGCGTCGATCGCCTCGATGAGAGCGGGCACCTTCCCGGTGCTGTACGTGCCGTTCATGGCGTTTTTTACGAGAGTCGTCACGTTTGCGGTGCGCACGTAAAATCCCAAGGTCACCCCCTCTTCGGTGATATTGAAGTTTTGTTTCGTGGAAACGTCGGGAGCAATGCTGTTGCTGCCCGACGGAGTGATAAATTCGACGGGGTTATCCAAAAGAGCGGAAATATTATTCGCGCTCGAACGGAACAACCCGCCCCATACCAGTTCCGCATACAACACGGTGCTGCCTGCGGGAAGATTTAAAACGGCGGCGGAACCGTTTTTGGTATAGTCGAGCGTCGTCCCGGCGGGAAACGTAGACACTTGAAGGGAAGTATCCAGGCTGATGAAGGCTCCGATGGAGCCTAACACGCCGGGCGAGGCAACATTTGCCGCCTTGCTTAATCCCAAGGTATTTCCCGTAAAGACGATTCCCCCGTTTTTTATCGCAGAGTATCTTTCTATAATAGGCATATTTAACCTCAAACAAAAAATATTACATACCGATCGGACAACAACCAAATCTTCATGTAATATTTCTTTCATATATAGTTGTTGTATATTATTCTATGAAAAAACGCTCCTCCGATGTTCCTTTGCGGAAACTCTATAAGGAGCGTTCTAAACGGCCGCGCCGATTCTAAGATTTAAAATCCCACCGGCTTTCTCTATCTTTTCCCCGTAAGAAATTTTTACGATTGCCGGAGCTTTTATTTCGCAAATCCGTCGCTTTTTCAAGCTCAAATATTCGCACAACGCGCCAATCGAAAAAAGAAACGAAGCACTCCCCTATAAGCACTTCGTTTCTTTCTTTATTTTTCCGACCTTCCGCGCAATTTGTTTTTTGAGAGAAAAAATTGAGTTTCACTATAATATCAAAGGCGCTTATTACTCGTTCGCACGCCTATTTTCTCCAACGCCTTGTTGCTTTTTGCGAGTATCGCTCGCGTCGGCAGTCCCGTTCCCCCTAAACGACGTTTTTTGAAAGAGAGAAGATTTCTTACCCTTCCATCGACTGGGAATGCGTGTCGATCGCCGCCTTATGATTGAGAAGCAAAGCGGGGCGGGAAACATTCGACTTGCGGATAAACTCCCGGGATTTTTCGGGAGCCGAAATTTCTTTTTGAGGGAGAGAAATATTCGAGAGCGCTATAATAATCGGCGCGCTCAAACAGCCGACCGTTATAAAAACGACGGGCAATATACTGCCGCAGGCGACCAAGGAGAGCGCGCCTACCACGACGGCAAACAGGAGCGAATCCCAAGTATATTTTAGAATTTCCCCGACCGTAAACCTTTCCGATTGCTTCGGCGTGACGAGGAATACCGCTTTTTTGCCCAAAGTACCCAAAAATACCGTTTTCAGCATCATGGGAGCGAGCGACGCGTAAGTGGCGATATTGACGAGGAAATAAGGGAGCAGCAAAAATATGTTTTTGCTCTTATGATACACAAACAGATCCGGAATCAAGGGCGAGCACAGGAACAGGATCATCACCGCATAAATACCGAGCGAATAACGTATGACGGGATAGCCGAGAAATCCGAGCGCGATCGTGCAGATTGCCAGCAGAAAGCTCAATACGGGCACGATAGGCAGACTGTAATGGGAGAGTTTGATGTCCAACTTTTCAAACCAACGCATTTTCGAGCGGTTGATGTCCCTGTCGTATTTTCTCATATATTCGAGATTGCCCTGCGTCCATTTGCATTGTCTTTTTTTCAGGGATACGTAGTTGACGGGAAATTCCTCAAAGCAGAGAATATCGGGCGCATAGACGATATCCATTCCCGCGTTCTTGATCTCAACGGCAAAGGAAATATCCTCCGCCACGACGAGCGGAAAGCCGCCCGTAGCCTCATAGCACGCCCGACTGATCGTCATGCCGTGCCCGATCAGGGCATTTGCGCCGTAAAAATTCTTGATCACCTGTACGGTCGTTCCGTTGCTGCCCACGCACAGCCCCATCAGGCGCTGAAAAACGTTTTCCCCTTTCTGCGCCGCGTGTCTTGCCTGCACCGCCCCGCATTTCGGGTCGTAATGGAAATATTTAAGGATTTTTTCGATATAATCGGGAGGAATCACCTCGTCGCTGTCGAGAACGATAAAATAATCATAATCCGTTCTTCCCTGCAAATAATGGTTGAGGTTTCCCGCCTTATAGCCCGTCTTATCCTCTCGGCGCACGACTTCCACGTTTTTGTGCTGCGCCATATATTTATTCACCTCACGGCGATATTCGGCCTTTGTACTGTCGTCGAGAATCACCGTTCTGAAATTCGAATAGTTCTGCTTTCTGCACGCCGAAAGCGCCTTCGCATTAAAGTCGTTGCATGTGCAGTACAGGAGTAAAAAACGAGGCTCGTCTTCCCCGCCGCGTTCGCATTTTTCTATTTCTCGGTAGTGCCTGTCCAGCTTTTTATGCAGGACGGCGTAGGCGGCGGAAAAAATAAAGTCCTTGATGCTGCCAAACCAAAGAATAGCGAGCACAGCGGTGTTGATGACGAGCAGAGAGATGATAAAGCCTTGCTTTACCGCGGAATAGCCGTTCAAATGTATGATGATATTCGCCAATGCGTATCCTAAAAGCGCCACGCAGCCGAGCCAGACGGCGATGATGATAATGTATAGAGTAGGTCTTTTTTTCATAAGCCTTTTATCCGAAAACGGACAGCCTCCTTTTGGTCTATCGGGTGACCGACACTTATAAAACAGCGAAGTATCGAAAATTGTCCACGGATAGTCAAAGAAATTTTTTCTCTCCCGATTTTTTCTTGCGCTTTCCGTTCCCTCACAGCTTTACTTTGCCCCTCCTTTTATGCTATAATAATACAAATTGAGGCAAGGATTCAAGCGACGATGAACCGTGAAGTATACGACAAAATTGAATATGCACTCGGCTTGATCGCGGAAAAGAAAGACGCGGGCATCGATTTGTTGTACCGATATATGGGAAAAAATATGCTGTTCGTCGCCCGAGGCATCGTCAAGGACGCCTTTGCCGCCGAGGATGTCGTTCAGGACAGTTTTATCAAAATCGTCAAACATATTTCTAAGTACAAAAAAGGAACGAACGGCTATGCCTGGGTGTGCAAAATCGTGAGGAATACGGCGCTCAACAGCATCAAGGCAAGCAAAAACCGCCTGCCGCAGAACATAGACGAATTTTGCGGTATCGCCGACGGCGTGGATATGGAAGAAAAATCCACCACCCGTCTGCTCGTCGAAAAATTGATGAACTCTCTCGCTCCGCCCATCGTGAAACAGATGATCTATATGAAGTATTTTCTCGATATGACCGTGCGAGAAATCGCAAAGGAAATCGGAAAATCAAAATCCTACGTTGCAAAAGAGATCGTCAAAGCGGAAGAATTCATGAAAAAAATGTTGACGGAATAGTGGACAAAACGACGAGATCGCTTGTTTTATAAGTAAGAGGTGCGTTATGAAAGACGAACAATTAAACGCGCTGTTCAGGGAATACGTCGAAGAGGAAAAATCCCCTCCCGAAAGCGTTACCTTAAAGGCAAAACAACTGATGGGAAAGGAAACGGAACGGGTCGAAGAGGTCGTGCCCGCGTTGGCAGCCGAAGCGGAAGGCGGGACGGTCGGAGGAAAACGGCGCCTTATCAATACGAAGGCGCTCTATTTTGCGATTGCGGCCGCCGCGTTGCTTATCGGTATTTTATTGATATGGCGCTTTACGGCAAAGCCCCAAGAATTCCCCCTGCGTTTATCGCCCGTCAGCTTATCCGCGCTTACGGAAAAGGAATCCGCCTACGAGGAAAAAGAGTTTCTTCCTTTTATCGAAAAAGATTCGGTTACGGTATACAAGGAATATGCGCTGAAAGAAAACGCGGAGAATTATCGCGCGGGGGACGTTGTGGCGTATTATCTCGAATATACCTTCCAAAACGGAATCAGAGGGAAATTATACGTGGAGGCGGAGAACGTTTATCTCGACAACCTCGCATCCTACAAACTGTTCGAGAGCGAACAGAAAACCGAAAGGAACACATATTATATCGACGATACCGACGTCAACAAAAAAGTTTCTTATTTCTATTTTTCACACGGCTCCTACGGATATAATCTCGAAGTTTCGACCGTGGAGGAATCGGAAATCAAAACCATCCTTCAAAATATAGATAACAGTTTTTAAAAACGTAAAAATAAAAAGCCCGTCCTTGTGCGCACCTCAAAAAAAATGCCAAGGACGGACTTTTTATAAATTCGGCAAGAGGTTGCTTTTTCTACAAGCCTTGACTACGTTTATGCTGATTCACCTTACAGCAAAATTTATGGCAATAGCAGACTTGATGGGCGCCCCGTTGAACAGGCAATAAAAACTTACGGGCAATATGTACGAAAGAAACAAACGCTCCTTTATAGAAAATCCGGGATAGATTGGATAACAAAATTTAGTAACAAAACGCACTCAAATAGCGATGTATGGGCGTATATAATAGAAAAAACGGTCAATTTTTAAGGATTTTGCCTTAAAAACGACCGTTTTTCAATTTGATGGAGCGGGTAAAACGTAAGTTGAACCGCTTAAATATTATTTACCACCTTTCTTAAATACTTTTGAAATCGCATCCGACATTTGACTTTTAACTTCAGGGGAATTAAGTGCAGTACTGGTAATTCCGCCAATAAGCCCTCCCACAAAATCTTTCATTGCAGAAACTTCTGCTTCTTTTTCTTGCCTTGCAATAGCATTTTCTAAGTCTTTTTGTTTTAATTCCAATTCTTGTTGATGCTTTAATTTGAGAATTTCAACTTCATTAGAATGTGCTTTATTTAATGAATCTATATCAATTTCGTGCTGTTTCATTAACTTAGCCAATTCATTTTTGTGTTCTTTTTCAAGCTTTTCAATTTCTGCAGTCAAATTCCTTTTTCCAATTAAATACGATGACAGCAACGATATAATAGCCGTAACAACAGCAGGTATCAATGCAATTAAAAGAGTTTTCCAAAATTCATTCATATTACCCTACCTTTCTCATAAAATTTTACACTATTTCTTAAACACAAATAAATATTCGTGCGCTAAAAGTAGGAAGTTATGCTTTATGCTATTTGTTTTCCAAAAGCCTGTCGTCTTGCAATTATGCTGTTCTTTTATAATAATTTCTTTTGTCTTAAAGCCCGACAAATTAAACAGGCGCATAGTTTCAAATCCCAAAGGCTGAACCATACCATTTTTGCGTATATCACCCATAAGAATAGCGCAATATTTTCCTTTTTTTAATACGCGATATGCCTCGTCTGCAACTTTTCCCATTTCGCATAAAAATTCTTTCATTTTCAAGTGAGATAAATCGCCGTCAATATCTTCGCTATATTGAATAATATCCGCGTAGGGTGGATGCGTACAAATAAGGTCAACGGACTCGTCGGATACCCCTAATTTTCGTGCGTCGCCAAGCATAAGACGAGTTTCCGTCGATGTATCAAACTCAAAATTGCACTTTTCCGTTGTTCTTTCGATTGCAATAGGGTTAATATCAACGCCTATAAAATTACGCTTTGTAAGTTTTGCCTCGACTGCCGTTGTGCCACCACCAACGAATTGATCTAAAACGGTATCGTTTTCTTGGGAATACCGGAGTATAACGTTACGCGGAATATAAGGCGACCAATTTCCACGCCATTTCGCATCGTGTGTCGCCCATTTACCGCGATTTGAAAACGCCCAAACTGTATTTGTTTCAAGCTCGAAATCTTCGGGCTGTAAAGGAATTTTCTTTGCCATATCAATCCACGAATAGTTTTTTCACAATGCCATTTTCCAAATCGGTAATACAATAAATAGTTTCCAATACGTCAAACGTTTCTTCTAAATTATGACGCGCCGATTTCCAACCGTCATAACCGTCCGTAAACCAAACGAAAGCAAAACCGTCAATTTCTTTTGCTTCTAACGCAATCGTTTTATAGCTACGCGCAGTTTCATTCAGCTTTGAACCACCGCCCGTATAGAAATTCGTTTCAATGCCGTAAATCGTTTTATCTGTTTTAATGACAAAATCAAAACGTTTTTCGGCTTTGCCTTGATTTGAAATACCCGAAAGATCAATTCTCCAACGGTTTTCAATATCCGATATGTACATTTCCTTAAAATAGTCAACGCCTTTGACAAGCCCTTCTTTTTGAAAATAACTTTCAACAAGATTTTCCATTAAATGACCGCCGCGATTCTTTCTTCCGTTACTATCAAGCCCGACTTCTACACCCGTCACATAATCGACAAGATTATTGATAATATGGTTAGAAATTAAATCAAATAATCCCGTTTTTCTCATAAACATTTTATATTTTTCCACGGAATAATTCATTTTCTTAAAATTAAATAAATATTCTCCGTCACCATCAATAGTATAAATTTCACGCCCTCGAACTGCAAGCAAAACAGGAATACATTTCAAAATCTGCGGATAATCGGCGAGTAATTTTTCAAAATCACTTTCAATATTTTTAGAACCGATAAGAGAGTTTAAAATATTTAACTCAATTTTGATTAAATCAACATTTCCATAAACTTTTTCAAAGTCAATATAATAATTATAATTGCAAATGCTCTTTCTAAATGTTTCAAGCCATGTATTAAAATCTCTTTTCATTTGTATTTCTCCTTATTAATTATGAATCAGCAATTCACTTATTTTTCCGCGCTTTTCCGCCTTACTATTGATTGCTCGTGTAGCCTCAACCCTATGAATTTTAAACGATTTATATAAATCATCGAAGAACATATCATCGGGATTTACGTTTTTAGGATCGGAATTACTCAAAACGATTTTCGCGCCTACTTTGTCAATGCGCCCAATAAATTGCGAAAGCCTTATTTGTTCGTTATCATTAAAAGAATCGGTGTTATAAGCTGTAAATGCCGAAGTTTCAGAAATAGGTCTATACGGGGGATCAAGATATACAAAAGTATCTCTATCAATAAAAGATTCCGACAACGTATAATCACCGCATACGATTGTTACGTTTTGCAACGCCTCGGAGATATTGCGAAGATTGTTTTCATCGCAAATAGTAGGTTTTTTATATGCGCCCATAGGAACGTTGAATTGTCCTTTTTTATTCACGCGATATAAGCCGTTAAAGCAAGTCTTATTCAAAAAGATAAACAATGCGGCTTTATCAATAACAGTTTCTTCCGACAATTTCAAATTGTTAAACTTATCTCTTGCGTTATAATAATAATATTTTCTGCCGTTTTCATTCATAGGCAAAAATATAGACTGCATTTCGCTCAATTTTTCAGCGAGCAAATCTACATTATCACGAACAACAGTATAAGCATTAATGAGTTCGGGGTTAACATCGCTGATATATAATTCTTCAAAATAGTATTTTGAAAGAATATTAAAAAGCAACGCACCGCCCCCAACCATAGGTTCTGCGTACTTTGTTAAAAACTGTTCGCCGTCAATGGGTAAAAACCTTTCAATTTCATTGATAAGTTGAGTTTTCCCCCCCACCCATTTTAAAAACGGTTTCAATTCAACTTTCGTTGTAGGCTCATATCTTAGCGTCCTTTTATCGATAGGTTTTTCGGCATTACTTGGAATTATCCACATATTACCGACCATCATAGCACCGTCAATTCGATTTTCAGAACACAAAATTGCCACGCGCCGTTGAGAAATTCTCCATTTTTCAGCAGCTTCTTTCGCGGAAATAAAACTTGACATATTTTTTTCTCCAATTTTTATAATATTATTATATTCTAAAACGCGAATAATAACAAGTAAATCTATAATACTTTCTAAATTATTTTCAAAGAAAAAGCGTAAAACACTAAAAACTTAATGTTCTACGCCCAATTCAATATTAATCATCATTCCACGGGCATTTCCCTGCTCTTTTGCATTCAGGGTATTCGTTTCACCAAAGGCAATCGGTATAGGCACAAAAAGAACTGCTATACAAACTTCTACATTCCTTACACCACGATTGAGGTTTTGTTCCCTCATAACGATAGCCAAATTCAATTTCAATGTCATCGTTCCCTGCAATTTTTCCGCATTTAGGACATTCAGCATACTTTCCGTGTGGCATAAAACCATTCTAAGATTTAGTAAATAAAATTTAGCATACTTTGAAAAAATGTCAATCAATTGAATAGTTTTTAGAGGCAGTTTCTTAAATGACACTACGGCGTGCGCTTGTAATATACGAGTCCTGACTGTCGTCAGGACTCTTTTCTTTTACGACAAAAACATTTCTTATACCTATACAATACCGAATAAACCAACCGTAGATGAAATTAAAATGAACGTAAAAATAGGCATATAAAGCATACAGCTATTTGCTCCACGGTACTCTTGACAAGAGCCTCTGCAGAGTGCGTTGTAAAGGCTTAAAAGCGCCAACCCCAACGTCCCGTGGAGCTTTTTGTTACCTTTGGCATAACAGCCTAACACACTACTTTCTCCTGTCAAGAGTCTTTCGCGGCATAAACGGCCGTTTTTTGCGAGATTTTATATTTCTCGGATAAATACTCGTCCTAATTCAAACAAGAAGATATATGGCAAATCAAAGACCTTTTATGCAATATTTTAAGCGCGACAAAAAAAACTAAACCGAACCGTAGGTGGTTCGATTTAGGTTTAACTTGGTGGAGGTGGTGAGAGTCGAACTCACGTCTTACTCGGCTGCCAAAAAACTTTCTACATACTTAGTTTATCTTTTTTTCTTAAACGCTGCAACGCGGGTAAACACGCTTTGCGCATCGCAGGAAGCTAAATAATCTCTCCGAACACTTCCCGATTCGGATAAGATTTTTCCGTCTGTTTGACGCCGCACCCCCGACCGACGGATAAACCGGGCGCGACGATCGTTATAAAATAACGAGTTTACGCTGCAAGAGCGTAATTTGCATTGTTATCTGCATTTAAATTTAGCGGAATGTTGTTGATGCGGGCACTCCGTCCGCAGTATGCTTATCTTTTCGCTCACCGGCAATCGAATCCGGTGCACCCCCGTATGGGAACCGACAGACTATCTCGATTCCGTACTTCTATTATACACGTTTTTTCTGAAAAAGTAAACTGCTTTTCAGGCTTTTTTCTTTTTAGACACCATTTTCTTGACGGAAGTGCGGTGTTCCTCCCCGGCCAGAAGGCGCATAATATTTTTTCTATGCGCAAACCACGTCAAAAAGTCGATGAGAAAAATCAGCAAAAACAAAAGAACGACGTATATATTCGACGGTTCCGCCCGATAGCGAAACCAAAAGAGAATCGCCTGCCAAACTCCGAAGCCCGAAACCCCGATCAGCGATCCCATCGATCCCCATTCCGTTCCCACGATGTAAAAAGCGATCAACCAAAACGCCGCAAATCCGACGAGAAGAAACCACGGATTCTCGCAGCCGAGATTTATCCAAAATAGTCCCAGCGTGGAAGCGATCCCCTTTCCGCCCCTGAACTTCATCGTGACGGGGTAAATATGCCCGATAATGACGCACACGCCGCAAAAATAACGGGTGAAATCCGCGACGATGACATCTCTGCCCGCGAATACGTAGCCGCGATATACAAAATAGCTGATGAGCGCGGGAATCCCCCCCTTGAATGCGTCGCAGAAAAAGGTGATGATCCCCACTTTCAGACCGAATTCCCGGCTCATATTCATGGTACCCGGATTCCCGCTGCCGATTTTCGTAATGTCCTTATGCTTAAAACGCGCGATCAGTTTGGCGAAATTGAAACAGCCGATGATGTAACAGACCACTCCCATCAGAACAAACTGATACCAGTATTGAGAAAGCGCCAATTCTTTCATTATTTCTCCTCGTCTATCCTTTTTCAAAGGCGCAGATTTTTTTCCGTAAGCGCTTACCTGCCCTTCCCTTTTCTTTATCCATCCCCATTAAAAGGACATAGTGGGCAGAGATTAAAAAATTAATCGTCGTTCTTTTTTTCCCGAGCGAAGATCTTAATCGGAGTTCCCGAAAAATCATAAGCGGCACGAATGGTATTTTCCAGATACCTTTCGTAAGAGAAATGCATCAGCCCCTCGTCGTTGACAAAGAGGACGAACACGGGAGGACACACGCCGACCTGCGAGGAAAAATATACTTTCATGCGGCGACCGAGATAGGAAGGCGGTTCGTTGAGCCTGACGGCATCTCCGATCAGATCGTTCAACGCGCCCGTAGGGATACGGAAAGACGCGTGCGCGTATGCCTCTTCCGCAACCGCGAAAATTTTGTCCACCCGCTGCCCCGTCTTTGCCGAAATATAAATGGATTTGTAGTAATCCATAAATTTCAGATCCTGTTTGAGTTTCTCCTCGAATTTATTGACGGTGTACGCATCCTTCTCGACGAGATCCCACTTATTCATGAGAATAACGGAGGGCTTCCCTTGTTCGTGCACGTAACCGATGATCTTCACGTCCTGTTCGGTAAGCCCTTCGACGCTGTCTACGACCAGCAGACATACGTCGCTGCGGCGCACCGCGTCGAACGCGCGCATATTGCTGTAATATTCCACGTCGTCGTCCACGTTCTTTTTCTTGCGGATCCCCGCCGTATCGATAAGCGTATACATTTTGCCGCCGCGTTCCAACAGCGTATCGATGGCGTCGCGGGTGGTGCCCGCGATCGGCGTGACGATGCTGCGCTCCGCGCCCAAAAGCTTATTGACAAGGCTCGATTTTCCCGCATTCGGCTTGCCGACGACCGCAATTTTCAAAGAGGGAACCACCTCCGAATCGTTCTCGGGGAAAAGGCTCACCGCCTCGTCCAGAACGTCCCCGATGCCTTGGGAATGTTCCGCGGAAACCGCATAAGGCTCCCCCAGTCCCAGCGAGTAAAACTCGAAAATCTTATCGGGAGAATAGTCGTCTATTTTATTGACTACCAAAATCACGGGCTTTTTACTGCGCCGAAGGAGATCCGCGACGTCGTAATCGGAAGGAGTCAGCCCCTCCCTGCCGTCGGTGAAGAATAGAATGACGTCTGCCGTATCGATGGCGACATCCGCCTGTTTGGCAATCTCCTTCCACATGATGTCGTCCGACTTCAACTCGATGCCGCCCGTGTCCACCATGGTGAAATGCTTGCCCCGCCATTCCCCGTCCGCATAGAGCCTGTCCCGCGTAACGCCGGGACGATCTTCCGTAATGGAAATTTTCCGCCCCGCCACTTTATTGAAAAACGTGCTCTTTCCCACATTGGGACGCCCCACGAGCGCAATCAAAGGATTTGCCATATCTGCTCTTTCTCCTTGCGCCGCGCACACAAAGCGCGGACGATTTAAATATACGAAATCATTATACCGTTTTTTACACGTTTTGTAAAGAAAAAAAGCGGCATTCCCGAAAGAATCCCGCTCTTTATCTTTTACGGCTTTTACTTTAATCCACGGATAACGCCGAAGATACAGCCGAAGATATAAACCGCGAGCGCCACCCAATAAACGATTTTCCAAGCCTTATGCTTGCCGCGCGTATAGTCGTACGCGGGAAAGCCGATGCCTACAACCATAAGCAATTGACCGATCAGGTTGAGCACATTCGTAATGCTGTTGTTGAGAATGCCGCCCAATAAGAAGAGAAAAGCCGCTATCACGAGCGCAAAATAGCTGCACGCCCGAATCAACCAACTTTTGCCCGAAGTCCTTTTCGCGGTCGTTGTCGTCGTTGTTTTCTTTGTCGCCATTGTATGTATAACCTCCTTAAAAGATTTTTATGCGTTCCCTTTTCCGCGAGGAAAAGAGTTACAAGCTTAATTTATTCCCTTTCGCCGTCCGCGAGATATACGCCGTCTTCCCCGTCCGTTTCCCGAAAGCGCACGAAAACTTTTTCCGTCAGAGCGGTCGGAATATTTTTACCTATGAAATCGGCGCGGAAGGGAAGTTCACGGTGTCCCCTGTCCACTACTTCGAGAAGCTGTATCTTCTTTGCCCGCCCCATCTTGCCGCTCAATGAAACGAGCGCGGAAATCGCCGCGCGGACCGTGCGCCCCGTATACAGCACGTCGTCGCAGAGAACGATGGTCTTGCCCGTGATGTCGAAATCGATCTCCGTGCCCTTTACCACCGCATCGCAGCTCAAAATATCGTCCCGATACAGCGTGATGTCGAGGATTCCCAAAGGCAAAGAAACGCCCTCCGCCTCCTCGATATAGCGGCGGATGCGCTCCGCCACGATCACGCCGCGCGTGCGGATGCCTATCAACGCGACTCCGTCCAGACCGTCGTTTTTTTCCGCAATCTCGTGCGAAAGGCGTTTCAAGGCGCGTTCCAATCCCGCGGCGTCGAGAATTTCTTTCATCCGTCTATCTCCTTTCCTCCATCTTTATCCCCGCGTCGTACTGTCTGCCGAGTTTATGCAAAATTTCCTGAAAATATCCGGGAAGCGGGGCGGTGAACTCCATGCGCTCTCCCGTCGAAGGATGCGTCAATATCAGTTTATAAGCGTGCAGGAGCTGACCGTTCAACTTGAATTTCTGCCGGCGAATCCCATAGAGAGGATCGCCTACGACGGGATTGCCCATGTATTTGGCGTGGACTCTTATCTGGTGCGTGCGCCCCGTTTGCAGAGTAAATCGGCAGAGGGTATACTCCCCGCCGTACCTCGCCTCGACTTCGTAATCGGTGATTGCCGTTTTCCCCTTGCCTTCGGGCAGAACCGCCATTTTCAGGCGATCGGACGGACTGCGGCCTATCTCCGTAACGATGCGCCCCGAATCCGCTTTGACGCTGCCTTCGAGCAAAGCGAAATAGATTCTGTGACAGGATTTCTCCGCGATCTGCTTTGCCAAAGAAGCGTGTGCGCGATCGTTTTTCGCGACGACCAAAAGCCCCGACGTGTCCTTGTCTATTCTATGCACGATGCCGGGACGCAATACCCCGCCGATCCCGCTAAGACTGTCCAATGCGTACAACAGCGCGTTGACCAGCGTCCCTTGCGTATTTCCGTTGCCGATATGCACCGTCATGCCCTGCGGCTTGTTGACGACGGCAAAATCTTTGTCCTGATAGACGATCTCGATGGGAATATTCTCGGGTTTGACGGAATATTCCGCGGCGTCGGGAATCTCGACGGAAATCTCGTCACCCGTTTTGATATCGGCGCCCGCCTTGGCAAAACTGCCGTTCACCGCAACCCTGCCCCCGTCGATCAGCTTTTTTATATGGGAGCGGGTGAAGTCCTCCATCTGTTCGCTCAAAAAAACGTCCAGCCGTTTACAGTTTTCCTCCGCCACAAAAAAGCGATTGTCCATCTCCTATTTTTCCTCGGATACGGCGGCTTGCGCCTTTTCCTTTTCTTTTAGATGCTGTTCTCTGTATTTTCCGACGGGAAGAAGCGCGTCCTTATCGAAAAAGAGGAAGGAAAGGACGATCATGACGGCACCCGCCGTGATGAAAAAGTCCGCAAAATTACAGACCGCGAATCCGAAACGACTGACGTCCACCATATCGCGCACCCCCAAAAGCCCGCCCGGTTCCCAGACCTTATAATATACCCGGTCGATGAGATTTCCCACTCCTCCCGCGACGATAAACGCGAGCGCCGTACGCACGAGTCTACGGTTTTTATTCACTTTAAAATACAGAATGGCGAGGGCTGCCATCATGATCGCCGTAGCGGCGATAACCGCGATCTTTACCCACGGCTTCGCGTCGTCGCCCAAACCGTAGGAAATGCCGCGGTTATACACGATCCGGATTTCCAGCCATCCCTTGACGATGGGAATGGAATCCGTCGGATCGAGATAGGCGGCTGCCAGCGCTTTGGTGAGCTGGTCTATGAAAATGAGAACGGCAAAGAGCAAAATTCCCCAAAGGCACGAACCTTTCAGGCTTTTCGCCCTTTCCCCTTTTTGTGTCGTCTTGTTTTCTTCCATCATGGATATATCCTTATTTGTGCCCGCTGTGGGGCCGAAGCAGACCTTCGTGAGGCTGCGAAATACAATCCCCGCAAACGTCCGCGCCTATTTTTTGATAGAGATTCTCCTTGCGGCATCTTACGATTCCTTTAAAAATATCCCCGTTCTTTCAATCGTCGCAAAGTCCCAGCGTTTCCAGCACTTCTTTCAATTCCCACTCCTCGCCCGCTTTTTCCGACGTTTCCGACGCTGAAAACGCAAGGCAGCTATGTAGTTCACGGGGAAAGAACTCCTCTTCGGAAAGCGAATTTTCCGCTTCGTCTTCCTCCGATTCTCCCTGCGAGGGCGGAGAGAGAAGCGTTTTCAAACGCCTTTCAAAATCTGAAAATCTCCTGGACGCCGCTTCGTCGGGATAAGCCGCGCGCACGTCCTCCAAAAGAGCCTGCGCCTTTTCCGCCGCCTGCACCGCGATCGCCTTTTCCGATTCAATGAATACGGCGAGCTGCGCCTGCATTTCTTCCCGCTTTTCCCCCGCGGCGATCATCGCGTCCGAAATGGACTGTTTCTGCGCGGTCAGCAGGGAAATCTCCGCGGACAAGCTGCGGTTTTCTTCCTTTAACTCGGCGAGCGCCGCTTGAAGCTCCTTCAAACGTCCGTCGTATTCCGCCTTCAATTCTCCGAGCGCCTGTTCGTGCCGCCGCTGCGTATACAGCCTGGACATCAGCCGCGCGCTCCGTCCGGACTTTGCCCGCCGCGTATTTCGTCGAGCATTTTGCTCTTTAAGGCGTGCAGTCTTTCCGAAAGGTCCACTTTATAGAGTTCCGGCATATCGAGGCGCAGGTATTCTTCCCAGAATTTGGCAAGCTCTCTCTTCGAAAACGCCTGTATCTCCATCAGCCGGGGAAATTCGTAAACGAGTTTTCCCTTCTCCACGATGGTGTGGAGCAAAGGTTCCGCGCGGAAATTTTTTACCGTGATCCGCTTCCAGGTTTCTAAGGGGTGAAAAATCGTCAAGGGCTTGCTCTCGTCGATGGTTTCTTCCCGCATGGTGATGAGGTCGGCAATCGCCATTCCGTCCGCTTTATCGTACAGTCGATAGAGGTTTTTAAAAGAGGGATTGGTGATTTTCGCCGCGTTGTCCGAAAGCTTTATCTTCGGAACGACCTTTCCGTCCTCCTTTATGACCGCAGCAAGCTTATAGACGCCGCCGAGCGCGGGCATTTCTTCGGACGTGATGAGTTTCGTACCCACGCCCCACAGATCGATTTTCGCCCCCTGTTGGCGCAGAGAGGACATAGAATATTCGTCGAGATCGCCCGACGCGCAGATGATAGCTTCGGGGAAACCCGCCTCGTCGAGCATTTTGCGGGCTTTTTTGGAAAGATAGGCAAAGTCGCCGCTGTCGAGGCGGATGCCCTTGGGTTTATGTCCCGCCGCTTTCAATTCCTTAAACACTTTGATGGCGTTGGGAACGCCGCTGCGAAGAGTGTCGTAAGTGTCCACGAGCAGCAGACAGTTATCGGGATAGGAATCCGCGTACGCCTTAAAAGCTTCGTATTCGCTGTCGAAATCCATTACCCAACTGTGCGCCATCGTTCCCGCGACGGGAATGTCGAACATCTGTCCCGCGATGACGTTGGAGGTCGAGGAACAGCCGCCGATGACTGCCGCCCGCGCGCCGTAAATACCCGCGTCGGGACCCTGCGCGCGCCTTAATCCGAACTCCATTACCGCCCCTTTGCCCGCTTCGCGGCAAATTTTAGAAGCCTTGGTGGCGATCAGCGTCTGATGATTGATGATATTGAGGAGTGCGGTTTCCGCAAACTGCGCCTGAATGAGAGGCGCTTTGATCGTCAGAATCGGCTCGCCGGGAAAAACAGGCTCTCCCTCCTTCACCGCATACACGTCCCCCGTAAATCGCATCTTTTCGAGATAGCTCAAAAAGTCCTCTTCAAAAAGATTCAGCGAGCGCAGGTATGCCATGTCGTCCTCGGAAAAACGCCAGTGGAGAAGATAATCCATGGCTTGTTGCAGTCCCGCCGCCAAAGAATAGGTGATTAGTTTATTCTGACGGAAAAAAATGTCGAATACGGCTTCCTCTTCGTGCTTACGATGTTTATAAAAGCCGTATGCCATCGTAATTTCGTACAAATCGGTAAGAAGCGTCAAATTTCTCATTTTCTCGAATCCTCCTTTCCGTCGTCTTGATTTTTGTCCGCGGTTTCTGCTTCCGAGTCGGACTTATCCTCTCCCTGCGGCTTACCTTCCGCCCCCTCGTCCGCGCCGCCCGAAGATTCCGAAATCGGCGCGTCTTTTTCGTTTTTCGCGTCGTCGGGAGTTTTCCCGCCGCCCTCTCTCTCGGATTCGGGAGCGGGCTTGACATAGTTTTCGGGAAAAATCTTGCACATCATATTTATCTTATCCAAATAAGCGATTTCCTTTTTATTGTCCTTGACATACGCGGTAATACCGTAAGGATCGCCGTTTACCGAACCGATATACGTTCCCTCCTTTTTCCTGTTAAACCAAAGGAGCAGAAAGAGAAGCACCGCGCCGCCTATCAGCATCAAAAGCGAAAACACGAACGACCATTGAATGCCGCTGCCGTCCGACCCGCCGTTTAAAATATAGGAAGGATCGCGCAGCGGTTCCATGATGGACCGCACGAGTCCGTAATGGATAAAATACCACGCCACATTGATGCCGTTGGGTTTTTTGGGATTTTTCCAGGCGCGAAGGAACATCAAAAGCGCCGCGATCAGGTTGAGGATGCTTTCGTAAAAGAAGAAAGCATAATGCCAGGTGCCCCCCGTAATGCTGCTTTCCATGCCGAACATTTTTTGAAAAGTCAGCGTGATGCTCTGCAAACAGTTCCCGCCGTCCGTTTTATTGATATAGACCGCAAACGGAAAAAATTGCAGCGCCTCGTTGGTGACTTTCGCCCCGTATACTTCCTGATTGGCAAAATTGCCCCATCTGCCTATCGTCTGAGCGAGCAAAAGCCCGACGACGATACAGTCCGCCGCGCGGAAAAAGTTAGCTTTTTTAAAATAGCTGACCAAAACGACGCCGAGCGTTCCGCCCAAAATCCCCCCGATGATGGAAAGACCGCCGCCGCGGATACCGTTCACTTCGTCGGTAAAGGAGAACCAATACTCGAAAGGCACTCTGTCCGTGATGCAGTAAAAGAGGCGGGTGGTAAAGAGCGCTATGGGCAGCGTGACGCAAAAATAAGTCAGGAACAGATCCTTGGACATATTTCTGCGGCGGAATAACAGGGAAATGAGGAAAAACGCCGCGATCATGCCGCAGACGATGATGATCGCATAGGCGTAAATCGTGAACGTCCCGATCCTGATGCCGGGTTGTTGGTATTGCAAAAGAGCATTGAGCATAAAGCCATCTCCTTTTTGTTCGAACCGATTTCTTTCATTATACCACATCAAAAAAAAATCGTCAAGGCTTGCCCGACGATTTTTTTAAGTTTCCGGAAGTTGTTACAATTTAAAAATTCTATAAATTCCCGCGTTTTTTAACGAATATCGAGCCTCAAAGGTTTGATGGAGTTCAGCAAAGGAACGACGGCAAACAACAGAGCGTAATTGAGCAGGCAGTTCCATATCTGTCCGCCGAACAGTCGATAGATGACATATCCCCAATAGGTGACTCCCGTGCCGAATTTTTTATCCACGAATTCGATGACTTTCGTCGAAAATCCCATTGTTTTATTATAGAGATAGAAGCCGGTGCTGTTGATGCCGACGGTGCAGACAAAAAAGGAAATCAGACAGACAAAAAACAACTTTACGTAAACCGAGCCGCGGAATTTAAAATGGATGCCGTTGAAGATCAGGCCCGAGAGCAAAGCGATCACGCCCGTGGAAAGCCCTACCCAGGGCATATACAAAAGCCCCCAGGAATTATATAAATATCCTACGAGATCGCCGATCCAGCAGGCGGCAAAACCGCAAAGCGGACCGAGCAGTATCCCCGAAAGGGCGGAAACGACGATGGTGATGGAAAATTGAATGTCGAACATCCGAAATTCCAAAAACATATTCGTGACCACGGAAAAAGCCGTCATTACGGCGATGTAAGCGATTCTTTGCGCAATCGTCTTCGAAAGAATCAAATCCGAAAAAAAAGTTCTTTTGAGCAACGTGTTTTGTGTGTTTTGCATAAAATAAAAACCTCCCAAATGAAAGAGAGGTCCGCAAAAAGTGCGGGAAGGCGTTTTCTCGCTCCGGATACGTGAAAATGAGTTCCCTTTGGTTTAGCGGACGCGCCACGGCACCGCAGAAAAGCCGAAATAAATTTGCTTTTCTTTCGTTCATCGACAACGTCCCGTTCGATGACACTTTACGCGCCGGAGGCTACTCTTGATCTTTGCTCCTTATTATAATCCTTCGCCGTCGATTTTGCAAGCGTTTGACGAAGGAAAAATACATAAATTGCAAAATTTTAGGAGATACTCTCTGTATGGGTTTAATTTTCATCAGAACAATCATCGTTTTCATCACTTTACTTATCATCATGCGTCTGATGGGCAAACGGCAGATCGGGGAAATGCAGCCTTTTGAGTTGGTAATCACCCTTCTCATCGCAGAGCTTGCGTGCATTCCCATGGCGGACACTTCCATTCCTTTGCTCTATGGGATCGTCGCCATTCTGACCATCTATTTTCTGCATCAGATCGTATGCCTTCTCGACCTCGGCGCAAAACCGATGAAGGCACTTTTGAGCGGTTCGCCCAGCATCGTTCTCAACAAGAACGGCATAGACGATACGCAGCTGAAAAAGAACAATCTCGACGTATCCGACCTCGTGGAAAGTCTGCGGGGAGCGGGCTACTTTTCGCTGGACGCCGTGGATTACGCCCTGTATGAGGCAAACGGGTCCTTTTCCGCGCTGCCCAAAGCGGAATACGCGGATATGCAGAGTTCGTTGCCCGTCATTTTGATAGACGAAGGCAAATTCGACGAAAAAAACATCGGACTTACCAAAAAAAGCAAATCCTATTTTCTCGACGTTTTAAAAGAACACGGCTGCAAAAATGAAAAACAGATTCTCATCATGACCGTGGACGGCGACGGCAAGGTATATTTACAGAAAAAAGGCGAACGCTATACAGTATTCGAACTCAAATGGGAGGAAAAAATATGGTAAGAACGATTGTGAGTATTTTGGTTTCGTTTGCGCTCCTTCTCGGCATCTCCGCCTATGAAATTTACAGCGTGGGGACTACGTTCAAAACTTTTTCCGAAGCGCTCGTTTCCCTCTACAACAAAGCGGAGGACCAAACCGCCACCTATGAAGACGGCGTGGCTGTGCGCACCTACTGGAAGGATAAAAAACGTACGCTGCACGTCTGGATTCCTCATACCAGCATCGAAAACGTGGACTATCAGCTCAACGAAGCGCTCGGCTATCTTTACGAAAAAAAGTACGACGACGCGCTGCCGAAGATAGAGGTTCTTATCGAAATGGCGGAAAAAATCCCCAAGTCCTACTCTTTCAGTTTTGAAAACATCTTTTAACAAAGCGTCCCTTTTAGGGACGCTTTTCCATGCAATATTCTTTTTTCCATGCTTTCCTCTTTTCGGGCACTTATTCATAAGTAAGAGAAAATTGCGCCTTGTAAAATATTTCTTAAGAGGAAAGAACTTTTTTCTTTTCTGCAGTAAATTCCTCTTCCGTTATCACACCCTCGTCTAAAAGTTTTTTAAGGCTTACTAGTGTTTGAGTAATATTGTCGATACTTTTCATTTCACGGGAAGGCCCCGACTGTATATCCTCTGTTATCTCTATGTCGTCGTTTCCAATAAATTCAGAAAGATTATCATTGCTCGCTCCATACAACTTATTTCTGATTAATTTGATATCACAGTAAAAAGAAAAGATCAATTGATACACAGCATACATAATCGCAGTAAAAATCATCATGACAACACAAGACACGATTGTGGTGACTGTTCCCTCCACAAAAGCTATTATAACCCCCACAAAAAAAAGTAGTTCCAAAACCACTGTCAAAATCGCGGCGCCTACTTTGATTTTAAGTAATAACTTGTCATTTTTATTAAACATTCCTTAATTCTCCTTGAAAAAAAGTGTATCTCAACAAGTGAGATACACCCCGAAAATGCACCTCCACTTGCTGCTACACAAATTCCTCTAACGCGGAAAAAAGGAAGTACAAAATTCGCATTGTACTGCCGCCTTAGAGTATTATGAATTTGTGTAGCAATATCACTATAACATAAACCCAAAAATTTGTCAATCTCTTTCGAAAAAATTTAAAATTTTTCAAAAATTTTTATTTCTCTCATATCCATTGCGAAATTAACTTTATTTATTCCGCAAAAAAAAGACGTCCCTTTATATGAAACGTCTTTTTAGTCACCTTTTCTTGCTTATAATCTCTTGTCTTCATTTTCCTGACGATTTTTCAGATTTTCCCGTGCGGTGGCAAGCATCAGCTTGATCCGATTTTCCTGATTGACCCGAGTCGCAGACGGGTCGTAATCGATAGGCACGACGTTCTCGTAAGGATAAAGCGTCTTTACGGCGCGCACGGCGCCTTTTCCCGCGATATGATTGGGGAGGCAGCCGAAGGGTTGGGCGCAGACGATATTGTCCGTTCCCGTTTCGGCGAGAGCCGCCATCTCCGCGGGGATCAGCCATCCCTCGCCCATCTTGACGCCCTGATTGATGACTTTGTCCGCACAGCGGCGCAGATGCTCGAAATCGTGCGGCGGCTCGAACGTGCCGTCTTTTTTATAGATCTTGATGATTTGTTTCTGAATATGGTACGCGACTTTATAGACGAGAGAATAGATAAATCCCATCTTTTTGGTGCGGCCGTAAAGCCTTGTATCATTGACGTTATTGACGATACAATATAGCACGAAATCCATCAGTGCAGGCACGACGGGTTCGCAGCCCTCGGACAGCAAAAACTCTTCCAGATGAGAGTTGCCGAGCGGGGAATACTTGACGTAAATCTCCCCCACGATGCCCACCTTTACCTTCTTTTCCGCCCTGCGTTCGATCTTTTTAAAGCGCTCCAACATCAGCCGCGTAAGTTTTTTATAATGCCTGTACGCTTTCGTATCGAACGCCTTTTTGATGACGTCGAAACATTCCGCGCGAGCCTTTTCGGTATCCCCTTCGTGTACTTCGTAAGGCTTGCATTGATTATAGAGAGTCATCAGGCTGTCCCCGTAAAAAATGCCGAACGCGAGTTCTAAAAGCAGGGACAGCGTCATTTCCACGCCGTTTCCCTTTTCAAGCCCCGCAAAGTTTAAGGACATGACCGGCACCTGCGGAAATTCCGCTTTCAAAGCCTTGCGGATCAGCGGGATATAATTGGAGGCGCGGCAGCCGCCGCCCGACTGCGTGATCATCACCGCCGTGCGGTCGACGTCGTATTTTCCGCTCTTTAAGGCGTCGATATATTGACCGATGACGCAAAGCGCGGGATAGCAGGTATCGTTATGCACGTGTTTGAGTCCCTCGTCTATCACCGCGCGGGAGTCGTTTTTCAGCACTTCCATATGGTAGCCGCGTTTTTCCACTACGTGGCAGATAATATCGAAGTGATAAGGGAGCATATCGGGAACGAGAATGGTGTACGTTTCCTTCATGTCCTGGGTAAATTTCGGGTATTCTTCGGTGTAGTCCACCGTTTTTATCGTTTCTCTTTCCTGCATAGACTCCTCCGTGTCAAACCCCGCTCACGCCCGAAAAATTCGAGGCGTCCGCCGCCGCGGCTTCCTGGTAGACGTCGGCGTTTTCCGATTCTTCCGCCTCGCGCGCCGCCTTTTGCTCCTCTATCGCCGCCAGCATACTGCGAAGCCGGATCTTCACCACGCCGAGATTGTTGATTTCGTCTATCTTGATCTGCGTATACAGTTTGCCGTTCTTTTCGAGAATGGAGCGCATTTCGTCCGTCGTGACAGCGTCGATGCCGCAGCCGAAGGAAACGAGCTGCACGAGATTCATATCTTCATTGTGCGACACGTATTCCGCCGCTCGGTAGAGCCTGGCGTGATACGTCCATTGATTGAGTACGTTGACCTTGACGAGAGGCGCGGATTCAAAGACGCTGTCTTCGGATAAGACGGCGAGTTCCAAAGACGTCAAAAGCTTGCCGATGCCGTGATTGATCTCGGGGTCCGCGTGATACGGCCTTCCCGCGAGCACGATGATCTGCCGCCCCTCGGCACGCGCTTTCGAAATGATCTCTTCGCCCTTCGCCCGCACGTCGGCGTGATAGGCGTTCAGCCTCGAAAATCCCTCGTCCAGAGCTTGTTCTATCTGTTTTTTCGTGAATTTATATTTTCCCAGCGCACTGCGCAGATTGCGCACCGTACTCTCCCGCATATTCGGATCGAGATAGGGCATGATAAAATTTTCCGAAGTGAGGCGCTCGTTATTCGCTTTCAAAAGCTCGGGATAATAGGCGACCACAGGGCAGTTATAATGATTGGTGGAATCGTGTTCGTCGAGATTGTAGCTTTCGCAGGGATAAAAAATAAAGTCCACGCCCTTATCCAGCAGGCTTTCGATGTGCCCGTGCATGAGCTTCGCGGGATAACACGCCGTATCGCTGGCGACCGTGTGCTGTCCCTTAAAATAGAGTTCGCGCGAGCTTTTGTCGCTCAAAACGACCTCAAAGCCGAGTTTTTCGAAAAATCCCGTCCAAAGGGGAAGCTGCTCGAACATGACCAATTGAAAGGGAAGCCCTACTCTGCCCTTTTTCACGCCGTCCGAAACGCCCTGCGACGCCGTCACACTTTCTTGAAGCCGCCTGTACTTATAGGCGAAAATATCGAGTTCGTCCGAACGGACTTTTTTGCCCGCCCCGCGCTCGCATTTGTTGCCCGAGATATATTTCCTGCCGTCCGCGAAAGTGATGATATTGATATTGCACTTGGACGTACAGCCGCGGCAGTTTGCGCAGCGGGAGGCATACGTGAAATCGGCAAGCTCGGGCGCGGAAGCGAGGGAACTCGTCGGGACATAGGCGGGCTGCGCCTCCATCGCGTACAGCGCCGCGCCGAACGCGCCCATCAGCCCCGCGATGGCAGGACGGATAACCTCTTTTCCCGTTTCTTTTTCGAAAGAACGCAGAACCGCGTCGTTCATAAACGTTCCGCCCTGCACGACGATATTTTCCCCCAGTTCTTCGGGCGTTTTAGCTCGAATGACCTTATAAATGGCATTCTTGACGATAGACGAGGAAAGCCCCGCCGAGATGTCCTCGACGCTCGCGCCCTCTTTCTGCGCCTGCTTGACCGAGCTGTTCATAAACACCGTACAGCGGGAGCCCAGCTCGACGGGATTTTTCGCGAAAAGCCCCAGCCGGGAAAACTCTTCGATGTCCATATCCATCGCCTTGGCAAACGTCTGAATGAAGGAACCGCAGCCCGAAGAGCACGCCTCGTTGAGCATGATGGAATCGATGGCGTGATTCTTTACCTTAAAGCATTTGATGTCCTGACCGCCGATGTCGATGATGAAATCCGCCTTGGGATTGAAATGGAGCGCCGCTTTGAAATGCGCCACCGTTTCCACGATGCCGAAATCCGCTTTCATCGCGGCTTTGATGAGATCCTCGCCGTACCCCGTCACCGCGCTCGCGCGAATATTGATGCGGTCTTCGGCAAGAGTATAGATCTCTTTGAGCTTTTCCACCACGATATCGAGAGGCTGCCCGTTATTGGATTGATAATGGGAATACAGAATCCGATAATCCTCCGTAATGAGGATCATCTTCGTGGTAGTCGAGCCGCTGTCTATTCCGAGGTAAGCGTCGCCGCGATAGGCGTGAATGTCCGCAAACGACAGGTCGCTGCGCTTATGGCGCGCAATAAACGCGTCGTATTCCCCCCGACTTTTAAAGAGAGGCTCTCCCGTCACGATGTCGTCGCTGTTTCTGCTGTTCTCGATTTTCCCGATGATCTCGGACATGGGTGCCTCGTCCGCGTTTTCCGCGTACAGCGCGGCGCCTAAAGACATAAAGCAGGGAGCGTTTTCGGGAAAAATCGCGTGTTCCCCGTCCAGTTTCAATGTTTCCGTAAACGCGCGGCGGAGCGCCTTCAAAAAATAGAGGGGGCCGCCCAAAAAGAGCACCTTGCCCTTGATTCTGCGCCCCTGCGCAAGCCCTGCCACCGTCTGGTCGACGACGGCTTGGAAAATAGACGCGGAAATGTCCGACTTTGCCGCGCCTTGATTTAACAAAGGCTGAATATCCGACTTTGCAAATACGCCGCAGCGGGAGGCGATGGGATACGTTTTTTCCGCCTGCAAAGCAAGCTCGTCCATCTCCTGCACGGTGATATTGAGGAGCGTGGCCATCTGGTCGATAAAGGCGCCCGTACCGCCCGCGCAGCTGCCGTTCATGCGCTGTTCCGTGCCGCCCGTGATAAAGATGATTTTGGCGTCCTCGCCTCCCAACTCCACCGCGACGTCCGCGTCGGGATAATATTTGCGGATGGCGATAAACGCCGCCTGCACTTCCTGTACGAAGGAGATACCGCTCTTTTCCGCAAGTCCCAACCCTGCGCTGCCCGTGACGGCGGCTTGAAAGCGCTCGCCTTCGAATAAGCCGTTGACTTTTTTCAATTCGTTCAAGACGCATTCCTTAACGCGCGAAAAATGCCTTTCGTAGCTTTTATATAAAATCTCGTTTGTCGCGGGATCTATGACCGTTACCTTTACGGTGGTGGATCCCACGTCAATGCCCATTAATTTTGCCATCGACAACCTCTTTCTCGTAAAAATTCATTCCCTGGCAGAGATACAAAAGACGCTTGCAGTTGCCCCCGTCTTTTGTCAAAATATTCAATGAAAAATATCCGTTATAAGATATGAATCTATTATATCATAAACGCGCCTAAAAAGCAACTTGGGAAAAGCGAAAACTATGTTAAATTTTTACCAAAAACAAAGGCCTCCGTCGCTTAAACGGAAGCCTTTTCGCCTTTTGAGGCATATTCTTTCGATGATTTTACACCAAACCGTAGGCGGTGAGAATGTTGATGTCGGCGTCGAAAATATTTTGCAGAAATTTTTTCACCGCAGTATTGGTGGCGTTGTCGATAAAAATACTCTCGTTGCTTTTGAGCATGGCGATGATGGCGTTGAAGTTCTGATAGATGATCTGGCAATCCTCTTCTATCGCCGTATACGCCTCCTCTTCTCCCGTGTGCTGAATAGAATACATCTCTAAAATGGTATCGTTCATTTTATGAAAAATATCTGTTTTGCCCGTGGAAAAGACTTCCGCCGTTTCATGGTTTAAATCGCTTAATAATTGTATAAATCTTTGCAGTTTTTCGTTTCCGACCAAATCGGTTGCCATCGCCAGGTAATCTCCTTTATAAAATCACGCCGTTTTTTCTGAGCAGTTCTCTCGCCGTATCCACGCTGTCTACGCCTGTCTTATTTTTGATGGGCGCAAATTCCTTCTCCCTGTCCACCTCAAACGGCAGCACGCTCCCCATGGGTTTGATGAGATCCACCGCCAGCGTTTCGAATTTCCTTCCGTTTTCCCTTTCGGGCTTTACGAGCTTGCCGTCGTCGTCCACATATTCGATTTTCTTTTTTACAATATGGACAGGTATGCGGCTACCGGCAATCTCCTCCAACTTTTTCAGTGAAAAAAGATAGTTTAAAATGACGCCGTAAAGATAGGAGAGGCTGCCGTCTGCTTCCCGGCTGTCTGCCATTTCCTTTGTCAGCTCGTAATATTCGATGATAGCGGGTTGCCCGTCCTCTTTGCAAAGCACCCCCACCCGTTCCTCGGGACAAGCTTTACAGACGACTTTTGCGCCGCAATTTACGCCTGCGAGGAGAGTGGCGCCCACAAAAACCGGGTCCGCAATCCGCTGCAACACGTTATCGACGGCATAAATATTTATCCATTCCACCCCACGTTTATGCAGATCCTTACAGAGTCCCGCACGGTGCAAGGAAGAAAACCAACCGCCGTTTCCGTTGGGAGAAAGCGCGGGTTTGTCCTTTTCTTCGAGAAAGATTTTGCCGTCGAAATCCACCGCGGGCGCCATGTCCTGCACAAAAAAATGGACTTCATTTTCGGGATATCCGAAATAGCCTTGCTCCTTCCAGAACGATTTTGTTTCCGCATCGTTCTTTTCGCTGGTCATGATATAAAGCGGAATATACGTTCCGCATTCCTTTACGACTTCCAAGAGGTTTTTCATCTGCTGTTCGAAAATATACAGCGGATGCGTAATGCCGATATCGTAAGCGCCTTTGGGACCGTCCACGCCCAGCCGCGTTCCCTGTCCGCCCGCCAAAAGTACGGCGGCAACCTTGCCCTCTTGAAGCGCGCGCAGTCCCGCCTTCCGAAATTCCCCCTTGCGCAGTTCTATCTCTTCGAGGCGAAGTCCCTCTATCGGCTCGATACGGCGATTTTTGCCGCTCAGATCCTCGGGATTGTTGAGTACCTCCTCAAAGCTCCAATCGATCTTCTCTATTTCCGACAATAACCGATTCTTTCCCGTTTCCTCCAATTCGTCATAGAAACGCAAAAGCTGTTCCTGCCCCTTTTCGTTTAAAAATGTCTTCGTCTTTTCGTAAGTCATTTGCCGTACTCCTCCCTTTCTTTTCGGCTTGTGCAGCCTATGTATGGGGTTTGTCTTTTCTCCGCGCCGTCTTCTTCACTATGGAAAACACTTTCGCCGTGTGCTCGTTCTCCCCTTTGGGGAGGAGCGCAAAGCTGTTCGCTTTCGAAATACTCGATATTTAAAATATCTCCTTCCTATATTTTCCGACTTATTATATCACGATTTATCCTTCGAGTCAAGAGATTATCAAACGTTTCCGTTCTGACATTTAATGATAATTTTTTTCTATCAGACTATTTACTTTTTCCATAAAATATGTTAAACTTGATATATGAACATACGGACAAGCATACAAAGTTTCTTTAAAAAGTGGATCCGCCGTTCCAAATGCAAAAAATACGGTCTGGAATTTCCCGTCTGCTGCAAGGCACACGGAGTGGGAAAACGGGAGCGTCAGGGCGCCCTTGCGCAGAGTCGGAGCGGGGATGAGTTACAATTGGTCCATATTGCGCTGGACGAATTTCCGTTTAACGTCTATGTATACAGCATCGAACTCAATCGCATTCTCGGCTATCTGGAAGAAACTTTGGCAAAAAAATTGGTGCTCGTTTTCGGGCAGGACTTTTGCCTGGACGGAAGAATCTCGGAAATTACGGGAGGACCGCCCGAGTACGAGTATTTCGGGTGCAATATCCGCGTCTTTGACACGATGAATATGATGCTCCCCTATCTGGAAGAGTAATTCAAAAAACTTTTTCTTATCCCTTACCTATCAAATATTCACCTTTCTCCCGCAATGCAAAAGGCGGCTCTTCTTATTTCGATTTATGAAAAAAGCCGAACGCCAATCGTTCAGCTTTTTTGCTTTTAAAGAAACAATGTCTTTACAATGTCTTTTATGATTATTCGCCAGCCGCTTCGAGGGTCTTGGGGGTTAAGAGCGTGACGATAACTTTTTTGATACAACGTTCCGCGACCGAGAGCACGCGGATATTCATTTGTTCCGTACTCAATTCAAACGTCGAGCCGTCCTCGGGCAACGTCCCCATCATGCCGCATACGTAGCCGCCGAACGTTTCAAATTCCCCGCTTTCTTCTTCCGGGAGCTTGACGCCGAGCATTTCTTCCACTTTATCGATGGGCGCAAGTCCCGTGATTTCCCATTCCCCGTCGCCGAGCCGCTTGATTTCATATTCGGCTTTGTCGTCCTTTTCCGTCAGTTCCCCCACCAGTTGTTCGAGGAGATCGTGCAGAGTGACGATACCGCTCATTCCGCCGTATTCGTCCACGACCACGGCAAAGTACTCCCGCGTCATCTTCATCTTATAAAAAAGCGTATTGGCGGGTGTATTTTCCGCGACGAACACGGCGGGCGTCACCGCCTTTTTCATCACGTTTTCACGCGATTTATCTTCCAGACGGAAATAATCCTTGGTGCAAAGCACGCCCTGTACGTCGTCTATGTCCTTGCCGCACACGGGATAATAAGTATGGCGGGTCGCGTGAATCAACCTTTTCCAATCCGAATCCGTCTTAGGCATGAACAAAATATCCGTATCTTTTCGGTGCGTACAGACTTCTCCGACCGTCAATTCCTTAAATTCGAATATATTTTTAATCAATTCGTTCTCTTCGGTGTCTATCGAGCCCTTTTCACTGCCCGCTTCCGCCATCATCATGATTTCTTCGCCCGTGACTTCTTCCTCTTCCTCGTTGGGATTGATGCCGCAGAGGCGCAGAATGCCGTTTGTGGAAACGGTAAGCAGCCAGACGATGGGTGCAAAGAGCACCGAAACGAATCTCAAAATCCCCGACAATCCGAGCGCCATTTTCTCCGCTTTTTTCATGGCGATCCGTTTGGGGATAAGCTCGCCGAAAACGATATTGAAATATGCCAATATCAACGTGATGAGAACAACGCAGACGGAATTGACGACGCTCTCGGGAATGCTTATTCCCGCATTCATCAAAATTTTCACCAAAGGCTTGGCGAAATTGTCGGCGGCAAAGGCGCTGCCCAAAAAGCCTGCCAATGTGATCGCCACCTGTATGGTGGATAAAAATTTTGCGGGCTGAGAGGTGAGTTTTACCAAGCGCGACGCGCGTTTGTCGCCCTTTTCCGCCATTTTTTGCATTTTTGTTTCATTGGCGGAAATGACCGCGATCTCGGCGCTGGCAAATACCGCATTGAGAAATATAAGTACTACTTGTAGAATAATTGCTCCAATCATAACTATTTAACTCCGAATAAGTTTCCTGAAATTTTAATTTGAAAATACAAAAAGGCATAACTCGTACGTAAAACGTACAAGTTATGCTCAAATCGGGTATCTATTCGAAATTAAAACAGAAGTAAAAAGCGAATATGGCCTACTACTGCCGTCTGCGTCCACGTTCAATCTCCTTTTGAAATACTTATTACTATTTTACTGTATCCGACAAGAAAATGTCAATCGTTTTAGGTGAAAATACAGAAAAATTTTTTAATACCGCAATTTTTTAGAAGTAAAAAAGATATTTCGTCTTATTTTTATTCCTTCGGGGAAAGGCGATTCCCTCAATACTTTTTTCCGGCGGCAGATAAAGAAACATTGAAAGCCGAGCGCGCAAACGCTGAGAAAGGTCGTTACAGGCGGCGCGCCGAGATCATGCAGACGAAAATCAATCTATTGAAAGGAGAATAAACGCTATATTTACGCTTTGCCGCGTTTCGTACTATCTTTTATACGGCTTTGTTTAAAAAGTTCTTTCTGCGTAGAAATGAGTTCGACCGTCTTGTGAGAAAAGCTGTTTTACTTTTTTCCGCTTTGCCGTCGGATTCCAATTTCTCATGCAGGAATTCATGGGCGGTCATCTTATAAAGGGCATAAATCTCGGACGCGAAGGCTATATCGAGGAGCGTTTTTCTGCGCTCCTCTTTGTATACCTTTGTCGGAAATATGCAATTGCTCCGCCTTCTGTCTTTGCGTCCCTTGCCGATCTTTTCGCAAAGCCACAAGAGGAGGGGAAATTTTTTCACTGTTCCTATAACGTGTCCCGCCCTCTGACATTTCTTTTGCATCCTTTTATTCTATTATCTATGGCGTGGGATTTCCGCTTTCTCTCTTGAAAATAGACAAAAACCGGCTCGTCTTATAGGCGAATCGGCTTTTTTAACGGATCTATGCGTCCTTTTTATCCGTTTGCTATTTAATTTTGATGTTATTTTCTGACGACAGGAATCCATATTTCCGCGTGATCTTCTTCCGCAAAATATCTTTCCAAATCCGGACATTCGGCATATTGATATCCCGATGTCGGCAACCATTCGCTCACAATCCGTTTCTGCATATTCTGGATCGCCTGCGGTATAGGACCCGTACATTCGAATATCGCCCAATCCGATTCGGGAACGAGGAGGTCGGATAATCCATGAGGGCAGGGCTTTGTACTTGCGACGGCGATATAGTAGTCAAATTCCTTTTCGGGCGCAGACGTACAAACGCCTAATATCCCATCGGGCACTCCGTCCATTAATTCGCAAAGGCGGGGAATAATTCCTTTTTCCTTCTCTTCCTTCCAGATAGAAGGTACTTTTTGAAAAGACTCTTCTATTCCGTTTGTAAAATGAGTTTTTTGTCCTAAAATTCTGAATGCGGAATGATGTTCGATTCTGTAATTCATTGCTTCTTCTCCTTTGACCGTAATCGAAAAGACGAGCGGGGGACAGGCGATCAGCGATACGCCTTCTCTTTTCGCTTCGCTCGGCGCGATTCCGTGGACGCTGCGGAACGCGCGATTGAACGCCGTCGGAGAATTGTAGCCATACTTTAACGCCACGTCGATGACTTTTTCACCGCTGCGGATATCCAGCGCGGCTTTTGTCATACGGCGCCTGCGGATATACTCGGAAAGAGGAAGGTCGGTTAAATAGGAGAACATCCTCTGAAACCAAAACGACGAACAATAAGCTCGTTTTGCCGCCGTATCGAGGTCTATTGCACCTTCCAAATTCTCTTCGATATATTTCATCGCTTCGTTTAAGCCTTTCAGCCAATCCATGTCTGTACCTCGTCTTTTCGCTTATGAGTATACCATGATTTTTCCCCGCCGTCCTCTCTCTTTTGTTACGGAAAAAGAGAGCTTATTATTTTCATCTTTTTTTCTTTAAAAACGAGATTTTTTAATTCACCGCAGCCCTGCCCTCGGCATTATTCTGTTTCAAATAGTTTTTAACTATTTCAAAAATTGTTTTGGGGATTCTCCTTTCTCCGCTCATAAGCGCCGAGAAAATTTTTAACATACCTCAGCGCTTTTTCCCTTTGATTCTTCAATCGCGCTTATTTACATTCCCCATATCTATTCAGGTATTTATTTCTGTTCTTTTCGCTCAGAACGCTCTTTCTTCCAGGCAAGAAGCCTTTATTTTCCAAAAGTTATTCTTTGAATACCCCTCTAAAGTTCCGATAGGAATATATATTTTTTTCAAAGCATCGCACCCCGACCAATTTGGTCCAAGCAACGATTTATCCTTCAATTTAGTATTCTTTAAGCAAATTATTTCCAATCCCGAACAATATTGAAATGCGTCCGAAGGCAAAGTAGTATAATTTTCCGAAATCGTTAACTCTATCAAGTTAGTACATCTATCCGCCTCTTTACTGCCTGTAAAAGCATCCGTTGCGATTGTCGTTAATGTTTTTTTCTCTTTTGAAAGCACGGGTAAAATTATTTTTACCGGCAACTCTTTACGCAGAATTTTAGTGGTTCCAAGAGAAACGGATGTGCTCGTTTTAAATGTAAAATAGTTTAAGGAAGAAGATAAATTTTCTATTTTAAAGACCGTATCTGCCGAGATCGTTTGCGAAAAATTCGCCACACCGTTTTCTGTCGTATATAAAGTTCCGTCAATCCAGAAAGAAAGTTCTCCGTAACTCGCATACTCCTTCACGGAAAGAGTCGCCGTAAAATTGTCCCCCTCTCTTATCTTTTGTGAATCCATAGCAATTGTTAATAAATCATAGCCGCTTTCATTTATTACATTGCAGTCATAAACGGCAACGTCCTCGCAACAAAGAGTCCAGCATTCCTTTGTTTCCCCGATGTAAGCGTAAATATCCGCGGAGCCTTCTCCGTGCGCACTCACGGTACCGGAAGGGGTAACGGAAATAATTTCGGGGGCAGAACTGCGCCAATACAACGGAAAAAGAATTTTTCTTTTCCCCGTTTGTTCCGCTTGCGGGTATGCAACCGTTATCAAAGGCGATAAAGTCAAAGATTCACCGACCGCCAAACTCGACAAAGGCGTTTCCAAGGTTAATTCTATATTTCGCTCCGTATACAACGGCGACTCCTCCTCTGTAAAAGTGGCCGCCAAATCTATACCGTGTATTACAAACTCCCGCAACACCGCTCGATTTTCCTCGGAATAATTAGCGCTTTCATCGTTGAGCGCCGCCGTTGCGACATAGGAAACCGAACGCGCAATTCCCAAACAGTCCGTTTGAGGATACGCCGCATAGGTGTAAGATATTTCCCCGCTGTTGCTTTCCGTTTTTACATAAGCGGCAGCGGTATATGTCAGATTGGTATTATTATATAAAATATTAGCGACCGAAGCCTGAATGATCAACTTACCGTTTTCTTCTACTGGTTCGCAAACCAATTGTAAAGCAGGCTTTGCCCCGTAAACTTCTGTCAAATGCGCCAAATCGTTCACATAATCGCGGTTAGAGTCCGTCTGATCGTCTATCTCCATTGCTTTCTCAAAATAATAAGCAGGTGCGATCACGAAACCAAAGCTTTTCTCGTCGAACAAAGCCACCTTTTCCGCTAAGGCATTCGGTATATCCGCCTTAAAACGAAGCCCCGTCACTTTATTTAATCGCACGCTTGCGCCATATTGCATGACAAATCCCGCATATTCTTCTGTTGTCGATTCTCCCGTAGTCGATATTTCATTGCGCAAACTTTTATTTTTCAATCCTTTATTATACGAACAAAACGCCATGTTTTTCGTATCCCAAGAACAAAAGTCAACGTCATTGATATATACATCGCATAAATCGTTCTCCGCCTTTTTCTCGGGAATAGAAAAAAGTATTCCCCCCAGCAGCGCGCTAAAAATAAAAATTCCCAAGAGTATACAGATTAAAAAAGGCTTCCTGCGTACATTTTTAGTTTGTTTTGTCATTTGCATTTTCCCCACGCCTCCTACATTTTTCAATATTATATATTTTTGAAAAATATATAATATTATTTTAAAAACATTGACCGTTTTAGTAATTATATTTTAACATATTTTTCCATCAAAAGACAAGCTTTTTTCAACATATTAAAAAATTTTATTTGTAAGCGCCGTAAAAAGAGGATCGTTATTATAATAAGAAAAACTATGGTCCTTGAAGAGTTTTGGGAAGGACGCTTTGAATCAACAAGGAAGAGGAAGTAGAAAGAAAGGACGGCGACAAGACAGAATACCTCATAAAAGTAGGCAGTCGTGAGAAGAAGGAAAGGAAGTGCGGCTTTAAAACACAATGATAGGGTCAGGTATGTACGTAGGTGTTATTAAAAAATACAAAACCGCTTGAAGTCCTGGTAGGGAGAAGGAAGCTCTCATACGCGGCAGACCGTATGACGAGGTTTTGGGGTAGAATAGCCCGTAACGATTCTACAATCGGACTATCACTCGTATGGCGTAGCTTTTGGGTGGAATAGCTTGTAACGATTCCACAATCGGACGAATAGATATCACCTGCATGGCGAGTTTTTTAGGCGGAGCCTATAACGATTCCACAACACAAAAAAAATCCGCAACAGGGAAACCCTGAAACGGATAAATTAAGAAGT
>CAJLRM010000003.1 GCA_905209085.1 uncultured Eubacteriales bacterium | reverse complement strand
TGCCCTTGCCCTTGCCCTTGCCCTTGCCCTTGCCCTTGCCCTTGCCCTTGCCCTTGCCCTTCGATAATTTCCGACTCGCCGCAAAAAAACTATGCGCCTTCCGCCTGCTGTGCGTATAGCTCGTAGAGGGGCGCATACCGCTCTCCGAGATAATTCACCGCAACCTTGTCTGCCTGAAACGCCTCGAATTTCAGTTTAGCGTCCGTATAAGCGCCGTCGTAATATGTCCTGACGACGTTCATCCGCTGCTCGTAGGTGAACGAATAATCGACGGTGTAAGGCGCCTCCGCGCCCGCGTCCGGTTTAGACGCAAAGCGAAGATAAAACAGCAGCCCGTCCCGTAGATTCTCCACCTCCTGTTCATAGCTCTCCTCCAATGCGGCGCAGATTTTTTCCCAGACGGGGGAACGGAATATCCCCGCTTTCAGCAGTCGGAATTTTTCCGTTCTCTTTTCCTCCCCCAGTTTTTTCGTGAGCCGATTTTTTTTCAGCTGTACGCTTTCCACTTCGAGTATCTGTTCCTCGGTCATCGCCGCAAATTGCTCGTCCGTATACGAAATAATGTCTATCGTCATCTCCGTGTTTCCTCCTTTTCCGCTCCTGCCCGCCGCCTTTTCGAAAAAATGATTTTTCAAAACGCTCCGGCTCGCGATCTCGCCCTTTTCCCTTTTTCCCCGCCGCCGCGTTCCCCGTCTGTCCGCCTCGCCGCATTCTGCGGCATTTCGCGCTTTGCCCCGGCAAAAAACGCCTTCCGATCCGAAAAATTCTGTTTATGCCGACGAACTCTCGCCCCCTCAGCCGATGAGGACGAATTCCATCTCCGCGCCCGAAACGAAAGAATTTTCCCCTAAAATCATTTTCAAAGAAAAGTTTTCTCCTTTTAAAAACGGCTCGGCTCTCGCTTCGCCCCGTTCGAAAGTTACCTCGAACGCCTTAGTTTCCGATTCGTTTTCCGTTTCGATAAGACAGCTTCCCCGTCCCTTCAAGCGCAGCGTTTTCCACAGCTTCCGCCCGCCGACGCCGAAATCGGTGTTTTCCGCGCAAAACGAACAGACTTCTCCCGCAGGCAGACTCCCGTTTACCGCAAACATACGCAATTTTTGATCGGAAAAACAGAGCAAGCCTTTTTCCGTTTCGGAGATCCCCTGAGCGGAAGCGAAGGCAAAATACGCTTTTTCCGTCGCCTCGTCTTGAATCAGCAATTTTGTTTCTCCGTCCGCGTCGGGGTATCGGAGGAAATATCTGCCCGCAAAAGAGCCGTGTTCAATCCCCTGCCCCCCTGCAATCGGGCGAACGGACAGTTCGGTACAACTCCTCCGCGCCTCGCTGCCGTCGAACGCATAAACGCCGTCCTCGGCGAGAAAGAGGATATTTTTTCCGCATTTTCCGATTGATCGCCCGAAGATTTTTCCGCCGCCGTAACTGAGCGTTTCGTGCGAAAAATCCCGCGCCGCGCCCTTGGCGTTCAGCTTTTCGATTCCCCTTTCCCGAAAGATATAAATCGACTCCTTCCATTCCTCCAATCCCACGATCTCTCCGCCCGTCGAGGGGAGCCGGATATACCCGCCTTCGTCCGCGCTGTCCGCGAACATCGAGGCGTCGAGGGGAGCCGAATATCGCAGGGTAAACGGCTTTTCGGCGAAAAACAATCTCTCGTGGAAGACGCACGCCGCGTCCGATCCCCGGGCGTATACGGACGAAAACTTTGAATCCCCGTCAAAGAGCAGAATGCCCTCCGACGAGCAGAACGCGAGTTTCGCCCCGCCGTCGGCGGCGTATACGGGCAAAATCTTCGGCGTGGAATCGAACACGCGCATGGCGTATTCGAATTCCTGTCGGGTATCGTTGTAGAGATACGCCAGTCCCCTTTTGGAAACGAACGCGACGCGCTCCGTCCTCTCCCCGTTTTCGTCCGTACCGGGCAGGAGTGCGAAGACCGCGGGCGGATCGTGCGGATTGGGAATGGAGGGATTGCCGCCCGAGGGAAGAAGGTAATCGGTCAGCCCGACGCAGGGCGCAATCTTTCCGCCCGAACAATCGCAGTTGCCGCCTCCCGTCCCGCAAAGAACGCCGCGGCCGCTCGCGTCCCCGACTGCGAATTTTTCGAATTTTACTCTTTTCACCGCCGTTTTCACGTCGGGAAATTCTTTTTTCGTAAACATTTTACGCCCACCTTCTCGAACGCATGACCTTCGACGGCCTCGATCGGTACGCCGCAGCCAACGCGTCCTTATACTTTTTGTCCCACGCGCCGCCTTCTTCGTATAAGCCGCAGGCGAAACAGTATTCGCTCGCCATGCCGTAGGCGAACAGGCGGGGCGACGCCTGTAAAATATAATCGGAGCTTTCCTCCGCCGTCTTTTCCTTGGGCGTATACGTGTAAACGATTTTTATTTTCCCGGGCTGCGTTTTCAGATACTCGGGAAACAATTTGAAGGGGACGGCATTTCCCCATTCGTCCGTCACGCGCAATATGCGCACGGCGGGCCTCGTCAGTTCGGCATAACGCACGGCGCCCGTTTCCGCAAAGACCTCCTCCTCCGCATAGAGGGGCAGATAATCGAGCGCTAATTCGTTCTCCACGATGTTAAAACACCGCAAAAGCGTTTCCGTTTCCTTCTTTCCCGTTTCCGCGTTGTTCTCGAAATAGGCTCGCACCCGTTCCCCCACGCCGATCTCGTCTGCGGCCAATAGGATCGCTTCTTTGACTGTCATTCCTTTTTCCTCCTTCTCTCTTTGAGATTTACCGACTCCCCGGCGCGGCGAAGGAATTTTTTTCGTTCGCCGCGCGCTCGGAGTCCCCTTGTCGTTCAGGCAGCGCCGCACAAATACCCTATGTCGCGGGAATTGACAAATTTTACGCCCCGAGGCGTTGAATTTTCTAATGGCGGCGCCGCCTATCGCCCCGCCTTTTCATAGATAAAATTTCTTTCAATTCCCGCTCGATTGCATTGTGCGATTGCCTTAAAAAGTTCGGAGCGGAGGGAAAGCGAGCGCCGACGCCTCCTTCCGCCCCGACGGTCTTTTACATTTCTTCGACGCCCGTCAGCATTCCCTGTCCGAAGGGACGGCTGCAAACGAGCTCCGCGTACTTCACCAGGGTCGCGGTGTATACGGGTTTGCCCGCGATCTGTTTAAGAATTTTTCCGTCTTCGTTTTCCAGCCACTGCCAATCGCAGAGCTGATGCAGACAGAAATCGTCCGTGTTGAGCATATACAGCGTTCCCGCGGGGCAGAATCTGTCCGCGACGACGGGGATTCCGTTGAAACTGAGCGCCTTGTATCCGCCCTTGATCTCCATCGTCGGCGCATACGTCTTGTATTGATTGTAGTAGGCGACCAGCGCACGTTTGACGCCCCAGGAACAGACGATGAAATTGACCTTGCTCCCCGAATTTTCCTCGATCGTGTCGATGGCGGTTTGCAGGATGTTCTCGTCCAGCATTCCCGCCTCGGTCTTGACATACGGCTTCATCCAGGGATGCGCCGCGCGGTCTACGCCGTACAGAGTGTCGGAATCGGAAAAGAGCGCTCCGAGTCCCGTAATTTCGCAGTCATGCGAATGCTGCAAAACCACTTTTGACCCCACGGGCACGATCGTCGTGTTCAAAGCGGTGCCGTCCACGACGATGATTTTTTCGGCACGATCCACGGAGAGGACGGTCCTTCCCATGGCGCCGCTGATCATCGCCCCCGAAGTGGTGTAAAAATCGACGATCATCCCTTCCGCGATACCCGCCACGCCGTCCACGGTGATCTTGTTGCCTGTATCCACCGCGCTTACCGCGCACAGTTTTCCCGAGCCGTCGCCATAGAGCATTCTGCCGAAATTGAAGGCGGAACTTCTCACCAACGACTGCATTTCGTCGTTTAAGAGATTGACGAAAGCGCCCTCGTTGTTTGCGGACGCGCGCATCGCCTTGTCGGAAATTTCGATAGTGCCGTAAAGATTTTTCAGCGACGCGACGAACTGCACGTAATTGTTTCCGCCCGCGGCGGGCAAAGTCCCCGTTTCGGTGCCCGCGCCGATACCGCCGTTGACGCCGTATCGCACGAGTTTCCGCACGTCCTTTCCCCATACGTCCGCGGTAGACTGCCTGATCTGCGCCAGAAGCGGATTGACGTTTAAATTCAACGCTTCGCTGACGGCATCCAGATAAAAAGATTTCAACGCATTGTCTGCGGTTTCCATTGTAACCATAAATAAATTTTCTCCTTGTAATAAAATCGTTTCGTTTTTTATAGGGAAACAAATAACCCTTTTTCGGCGATTGTCGGAACTCTTTATATAGTTAAGTAAAGCCCGCGCCCCCGTCGAAAGTTTCTCTCCCCCTTGCGAGCTCTCACATTTTCTCGACGAAGTCTTCCTGCTTTTTGCGAGTTTTCACTTTATCCCAAAACCAAGTTCTCCCCATTCTTTGCGAGTTTTTACTTTGTCCAAAAAACCAAGTTCTCCCCATCCTTTACGAGTTTTTACTTTGTCCAAAAAACAAGTTTCTCCCACCCTTTGCAGGTTGCCGCGCCCTTTCCCAAGGAAACTTCTCCGTTTTCCTTTTGTAATCCCCTTTTTCCCCTGTAAACTTTCCCGTTTCCCCGTTTTT
This sequence comes from uncultured Eubacteriales bacterium, assembly GCA_905209085.1. Taxonomy (GTDB): domain Bacteria; phylum Bacillota; class Clostridia; order Christensenellales; family Borkfalkiaceae; genus Scatosoma. The sequence continues at coordinate 388,522 of CAJLRM010000003.1, read as the reverse complement.
CGTTCGTCCCTCCCTTTTTAAACTCTAAATTCTTCGCTCTTTGAAAACGTGCGCCGCCCTTTTTTCTGTTTTGTCCCTCCGACTTTCGCCTCTTTTACAAATTTTTCCTACTTGTCCTTCTTGAAATAGCAAAGCGCCATCGTTCCCGCCTCCGCGATCGATTTCGCCTTGACGGGCGGAGCGGTAAAGACCGCCGTCCCCCCGCGCATCAGAGGCGCGTCGGCGCTCCTGAGCGAAGCGAGATAGTCCCCGATAATCCTCAATCTCACCGCTTCCGAATGGCAGGCGGCCCGATAGAGTTCCTCTTCGGACGCTCTTTCTTCCGCGCCTTTGTTCGCCTGCGCTTTAAAAGGCTCAGTTTCCCGCTCTTTCGCGGGAGGCGTTTGAGGCACAGCGGGTTTTCCCCCTTCCGTATCCGGAACGGGCGCGGCGACTGTTTTTTCGTCGGAAAGAGAAGAAACCTCCGAATTTTCCTTTCCCTTCCCGCAATTCGCGGACGGCGTTTCAAAAATTTCCTTTTCTTTGCCGTCCGGGGCTCGCAAAAACTTTTCCTCCCCGCCGACTTCTTTTTTCTGCGGCTTTTCCGCCGCTGTCAAAGAATCGGCGGAAAGCGCCGAGTGAAAATTATCCGCTTGTTTTTCCAGCTCTTTCAGGCGTTGACTGCGACGGGTAAACTCCGCCTCCAAAGCGCCGTATGCCTCCGCGAGGGCATCTACGGAACGGAATTTTCCCAAAACCGCCGAGCCTTTTCCCCTTTCCGCCTCCGCGGCGCGCTCCGTTTCGGGAACCGCGTTTTCGCAAACGTTATCCTCTTTTCTCATATTGAGATCCTCCTTTTTATTTTACTGTTATGTTTTTTGTTTTTTCGCGCCCTGCATCTACGATAAATTGTTCGGGCGCGACCCTTCGTTTCGTTGTAATATTTCGCGTTCGACGCATACCTGCCCCGTCTTTATCCTCGGGAGCTTTCCTCCTCCCCGCTTTGCGTTTTCCGTTCGGCGTTTTTCGCCAGCCTCCTGTGCGCTTCGATGTGCTCGGAACAGCGTTTTTTCAAGGACGCGTCCGAGAGCCTTCTGAATTCTTCGGAGAGGAGAAACCTAACGTGCCGCGCGATATGCAGCTCGTGATCGTCGTAATCGTCAGGCTCCACGGCGCCCGATTTCATCGTTAGATTTTCCTCGTCCGCCTTGGCGATATGCAGAGCGGAAACGTTTTTCGCGTTCTCGTAGGAGCCGAATCCGAACGCTTCCAGAATACGGTTCTTGTTTTCTTCGGACAGTTTTCCGTCCTCGTCCGTCAACAGTCCCGCTTCAAAAAGCTTCATCAAAGTTTCCCGTTTCTGTTCGGGCGTCACGGCGTCCTCCGATTCGAAAACGATATCGTTTGCGGACAATTCCGCGGCATTGAAATAATATACCTGCGTTTTCTTGTTTTCGCCCGTCAGCGTCAGCAGCCTCGCGCTGCCCGCGAATTGTTTGTACAGCCGCAGTATCTGCCTTCCCGTTTCTTTCACGGCGCGGGAAATGTTGTCCGTCGTCGCGGCCAGCCTCGAATCGTCCTGCGACAAGAGCAGCTGTAATCCCGAAGCGCTCGTCACTCTCGCGGGCGTGGAATTTTGCGACAGATCGCTGACGCCGCTGATCAGCACGAACTCTTTTTCCAGCCTCGTTTCCTCTTCCTCGAACTGAGCGGGCACGTCGCCGCAGTCCAGCATTTCGGGCGGTTTGCCCCCCTGTCGATACACCAGCACTTTTCCGGGCGACAATCCCTCCTCGGTCAGCTCGTCTATGTCCACAGACCCGTCCTCCACCGTCAGAACGCCCATGGAAAGCCGATTGAGAAACTCATGTTTTCGGTTTCTCACGGCGTTGTACGCCCGCTGAACGGGAATGAGTCTGTCGATGATGCTGCTTGCGAAAAACGCGCCCGGCAGCCGTATACAGTCCTGCTTGACAAACGGGAAGCCCCGTTCTCCCCGCTCTCCGCTCAAATAGGGCAGGACGCCCAGATACAAAAGTTTTCCGCCCGCGACGATCTCTAAACGCCCGTCTTTTTCCTCCGCGTTCGGGCGCGTATATCGCTCGATGAGAATCTCTCCGTTTTCCGTCGGCAGACAGCTGCCGCCCGCTTGCAGTGCGGGATTTTTAGCGCCCGACGGCTCGCTGTACCCCGCCGCCACGGGTCCGATAATTTCCCTGCCCTTTAAAACCACGCCGAACTTTTCCGCAATGTACTCCACGGGTACGACCCGCGCGTGAATCAGGCTCTTCACTTCCGCGAGGCTCTCCGCGCCCAAAGAATCGGGGAAAATCTCGAACGGCGACACCGCCGCCACGTCCGCCTCCCCCTCGTACACGGGCAGCCCCTGCGCGTCGACGGCGACCTGCCTCCCGCCCCTCTCGTCCCAGACGACCTTGTAAAACGCGCTGCCGCACGTTTCCGACCAAAGCGTGGCATTGGCGACGACCTCGTCCAGTCCGATGCGCCTGCCCACGTAATCGAGAACGCCCGAAGCGAGTTTCGCCGCTTTAACGTCCCCTTCCTCATCGGAAAAGGCGCGCACGTGCAGAGCGGGACGCATTTTCGTCAACTTGGCGATCCGCGTGTCGATCGTAGGCGCGATGTGATTGAACACTCTGCGCGACTGCCAATAAAATCTCTTGTCCTCCTCCGCGATTCCGCCCTGCGGCGATACGTCGCAATATTGATTGCCGCTCAAAAAGTTCATGTTGAGCAGCCACCCGCTTTCGATCGAACGCCTTTCCTCCCGCCTTCTCTCGAAATCGGCGGTGACTTCCGCGGCGATTTTCGCGCGCGCCTTTTCCTCCCGAAGTTTCTTTTCTTCTTCCGTTTCGTTATTTTCAAACGCCATTTGATGTCCTCCCTTTCGCACGATCTTTTTTTCGGCGCCTTGCGGACGTCTGCCCGCTTCGTGCTCTTGCCGCGCCGCTCATCGACTTTCGTCCGTCTTTTTCCTCACGACTCTCTGCTTTGCCGGGCTTTTCCTTTTCGGCGCTTCGCCGTCGCCCGCCTTTTTGACGGCGGGCTTTTTCTTTGCCGCCGTTTTTTTGAGAGCGCCCGAAGCGTCCGCAGACGCAGACAAGCCGCATTTTTTACCCCTCTTCCGATTCTCCGTTTTTTCGTCCTTTGCGCTTTCTTTCTCCCCGCTCTTTGCGTGCGCGCTCTCTCCGTTCTTTTCCCCAAGTTTCGCGTTCTCTTCCTCTACGTTCTCCGTGCACGCCTTTTCCCCAAGTTTCGGGTTTTCTTTCTCTCCGTTCTTTGCGCCTTCCCTGTTCCCGCCCTTTACGATTCCTTCTTCTTCGCACTCTGTGCGCTCTTTATCCCCGTTCATCGCGCTCTTTTTCTCTTCGTTCTCCGCGCATACCTTTTTGCCGCGACTCGCGCTCTCGTTCTCCCCGCTCTTTGCGCCTTCTTTTTTCAAAATCGAAGCGCGCGCCTTTTTTCTGCCGTTTTCGTCCTCTTTTTCTTCTTTCAGAAGCTTTAAGAGCCTGTTTTTTTCCGCTTCCAGCTCCTCGTCGGACAAATCGGAATAGGATGGTTCCGTTTCCCCGAGCAATAGCTGCACCGCTTTCAGGTCGGGCGGAATGTCCTTTTTCGTCTTTCTTCGCTTTGTCAGTTTCAGCGCGCCGTCCACGTCGGCGTATTCCTCCGTCACTTCCTCCACGCGGCAGCCGAGCGCCACTTTCAGCAAGGCGTCCCCGATCTTTTCGCGGCTCCCTTTTTTCTCCATTTTTTCCTCCTTGTTCTTGCGTTTATTTCTCTCGTCCCATACCTGCCCCCGTCGTCTTTAAAATTTTTTCAAAAAACGCTCTTTTCGGCGTTCAGTCGAGGGAGCCACGCCTTTTTTCCGCGATTTTTCGCCACCGCTTTTCCTTGTCTTTTTGAACGGGCGTCTTTTCCGTTTCGGGCGGCAGTTTTTTCGGTCGGGACATCAGATAATAGCGCAGCTCGTCCAGCGCGTGATCGTCGCTCTTTCTCGGCACGTCCCCGCTCCCCCAGTAATACCCTTTGAGTTCGCGGATAAGATTCACGCAATTGTCGAAAATATAGAGATTCGGCAGCCCGTTTTTCGCGTTCAGATAGCTCTTTACCCGCGCGATGCCCGTAAAGAGATCCTTATCGACGTCGGGATTGACGAGAATATCCCGCTCGTAGAAAAGCTCGCAGACGCTCTTCACGCCCGACAGGGTATGCTGCTTTGCCGCGCTGTCGATGAGCGCCCGCAGCCGTCCCCTGCCGTCCGTATGCCAGCCGAGCATAGCGGAGATGCGCTTGATCTCCTCGGCGTGATAATCGATGTCCCTGCCCGCGGCGAAATGCTCGTACACCGCGTATACGTTGTCGTCGTAATCGACCGCATACCAATGCGCGGAGAGCGGGTTGTTGAGCCCGGGGTCTATGGAAATGGTATCTTGCCACTCCCGGGGCAGGGGGAAAGGCGGAATGACGTGGATCCTTTCGTCGAATTCGGGATAGACGAGTCCGGAAGAGGAAGCGAACCGCCCGTACCGCCTCGATTGCAGCTGTTTTTCGTCCAGACAGCTCTCTAAAAGGGAGATCTCCTCGCGGGAGAGATAGGGATTGTCGCTCCATTCCATAAACTCGTACCACGCCTCGCCGTCGCCCATCCGATTGAGAAAAATATCCTCGTAGACGAAGGTCAGCCCCTTCAAGGGCGTCATGGTGCCGAAAATGTCCCCCCGACGATCGATGACGCGCATACGGCACTCCTCGTAAATTTCCTTGGGCGGTTCCTCGTCGAACCAGACGAAATCCAGCGAAGCGCCCTGAAACTTTTCCCGCCCCTGATCGCAGCTTTTGAAGCCGATGACGGAACTCCCCCCGAACACGTTTCTGATGCGGATGAAATCGATGACCCCGTTTTCGGGGGAATCTTTGCGCCCGCTCTGCATGACGATTTCTTCGATCCAGTCCCTGCGCAGATAGTAAAGGATCTTTTTCTGCGCCACGTCCCGCTGCACCTGTGCGGACAAAGACACCACCCAACCGCAGACGTTTTGGCGATTTTTCCGATAGGGATGTATTCCCCGCGCCATATATACGCATTCCACGGCGCCGCACTCCGTCTTTCCCGAGCGGTTGCCGCCGAATACCCAGCGATTGCGCTTTGCGCACTTATGAAAAGCCAACTGCTTTTCGTGTTTTTTTTCTCCCGCGTTGTAGGAGGCAAGCCTGTCCTCCCGTCGCCGTTTTTCCTGCTCCCGCTCTATTTCGCGGAGCCTTTCTACAATTTCTCTCATATTTCCCGCCAATCGGTCAAAAAGGACTATCCTTGTATTTTTATAATAGAAAGCATGAAAAAGTTTATTTTGTCGGCAGTGCTGCCGCTATTATATTTCATCGGGGTCGGATTTTCCCCATCGGGGTATTTTCCGGCCAAAGCGGAGGACGCGGGCTATGCCTGTATCCGTTCGGAGGATGTATATTTATACTCCGAAGAAAACGACAAGAGCGGGCTTTTCGTCCTGCCTTATACTTATTACGTGCGGGTGCTGTCCACGGGCGTGAGATACTCCTATGTGGAATATCTCTCCGACGGTCCCCATACCCAGAAGATCACGGGATATTGCAAGACTGCCGATCTGACTTTTGTCGACTATACGCCCGACCGCCCCTATCTCTACTATACGTTTGACGTCACCTATTACATAGAAGACGCGTCGCCGTCCCTCAAAGACGACAGCTTTCTTTCCAGCATTACGGTCACTTGTTCCTATTACGGAGAATATAGGGTCGGTTCGAAAACGTATTGTTACGTGCTGCGGGAAGGAACGTTCGGATATATCCCCAAGCCCTCGGATCTGTCTTACGAACTCAACGAAGAATACGACAACCACACGTCCGAGGAATCGGCGACGGACGTCGGAAACTTCGGGGATAAGGAAACGATGCCGCCCGCGCAGATAGCCATTTTAGTGCTGCTGTGCATTCTCGTCCCCGTCATCGCCGCCCTCATCCTCCGCCCTCCCAAAAAACCGCCCTACGAATCGGAAGAATAAACGTTTCCTCTCTTCTCACCTCTTCCGACGCTCGCCTCCGCTTTGTATAAGGCGGGAACGACGTACTTTCTCCCTTTTACCAAGCGGAAACATCCATACTCTTTCTTAACGAATCTTTATACGGCTTTCTCTAAGACAGAAACGCCTGTTTTTCTCCCGTTTACAAAATAAAGACATTCCGGCTCTTTTTGCGCTTTGTGTCCTTTCCCGAAAAAGCGAAAAAATAAACGCCCCCGCTCCTTGAAAATCGAGAAGCTAAGCGGTTTCGATTTTCTCCCCCTTCTTGTTTCGCCCCGCTTTTCTCCGATCTGCTCCATACTTTCTTTTTCCGCGAGCCTCTCTTCTTTCTCCCGCTCTTTTTTATTTCTCAAAACAGCACAACGCCCTGACACAAGTCCGCTATTCTCCGCCCGACAAATCTTTCGAAAACGAGAAAATCCTTTTATTTTTAAATTCCCCGTACTTTTTCACGAAGCGCCGCGCGGCGCTTTTTTTGCGTCCCTTTACTTTATTTGTCGCTCGATCTATAAGCGCTTCTTATGGCTTCTTCGCGCGTTTCCTCTCTTCCTGCCTGACATTTTCCTCCGTTTCCGGCTTTCCGATTTTTCCCAGCCATTCGCCGACCTGCCGCGGCATAGTTTCGCCGCCGAGAAAACGGAAGAGCGATTTTTCCCGAGCGGACGCCGCATCCGCTTTGCCCTCGTCGATATATCGGCAAACCGACGTCAGCCAGCCGAAGCAGGCATATTCCCTCAAAAAGTATTCTTCCGTCAATCCGCCCAGTTTCAGAAGGGCAGAGATTTTCCCCAAAGTCCGATTTTGCCTCCGATAGTAATTGCGCTCGCTGCCCATACTCTTGCGGACGCACTTTTCACAGTATTCCGCCAGCGCCTTCTTCCTTCCGAAATAGCGAAGTTCCAACAGGAACTTTTCCTCCGTCGAGAGTTTTTCCAAAGCGCGCTCCACCCTTCCCTTCAAATCCCCGATGAGATTTTTTCGAATGATCTCCCCCGCGATATATTCCGTCAGAACTTCTGTCGCCGAGCGATAGTCGTAGGATAAAAACGCCTTGTTTTTGATATGCTCCTCGTAATCCTTCTCTATTTTTTCCAGCCGCGGATATACGTATAAAACCGCCTTTACGTAAGTATCCAATTTCCGTTTCCTCCCTTTTCTATATCCCGCTCCTCAGGACGCCATTATTATCGCATAATTTTTCCGTTTGTCCAGCTTCTTCTGCCAATTTTTTTAAAAATTACAAACATTTGTTTACATTTAAATGCGATATACCCCATTAAACTTGACATATATTTACTTATTTTAAAGAATAATGAACATTTATTAGATTTATATTTGCCCTGAGGAGGCGAAAAAGTCTGAAACTCGGAAAAATCTTCCTCCCGCCGTCCTCTCGGTCGCCCTGTTCTCTAAACTACTTCTTTCCTCTTAAATTTTCCCCGACCTTCTCCCTTTCCCCGACCTTTATTCTTTTTATTATCGTTAAAACGTTCGCCGTTCGCACATAATATCCGCGAACGGCTCTATTTTCCGCAACGAACAGCCGGGATAAGGAAAGCTCTGCCGACGCGGAAAATAGTTTCTCAATCTGTTGCGTTTTTTGTCGTATTATGGTATAATTTGAATATGAAACGTTTGCTGACGGTAATTTTATGCGCAAGTATGCTCCTTGCTTCCCCCTTTGGCGGTCGGGAAGCGGGTTTTGCGCGCGCCGAAACGGAGAATACGGGAAATACCGAAAGGGAAACCGCGCAGACGCTTTCCGACGGGAAAGCGGAGGATTCGTTGCTCCTGCCCTCTTCTTACGAAGAATACCTGCCGCTTAGCGCGCCCTCGGACATCGCGGTGACAAAGGAGTACGCCGCGGTTGCGGACGGAAGTTTTATTTATGTATACGATCGCAAAGCGGATGCATACAGCCGCTATGAACATACGGCGAACGCCGACCCCGCGAACAATACGATAGCGAAACTGCAATTTTCCGAAGAGGGGACCTTGTACTTTCTCGACGCGTCCACCTGCCTTTATGCCTTCGATCCCGCCCTTCTCAAAGCGGAAAAGACGGATTTGGTATGCAGTTCCTTTACGATTTTTTCGGATACGATTTATTTTACCAACGTTTCCGCCACGCCTACCCCCATTTTCAAGACGACGCTGAACAGACTCGACAACGCGCAGGCGACGCAGGCGACCGATTCCACCGTCACCTCCAAGCCGGCGATCACGCACGACAACGGCGTTCTTTTCTACACCGATTCGGGAAAATATCTGCATAAATCGGAGAAACGGGAAACGGATTTCCACTTATCGCCCACGCTGACCTCCACGGAAACGGTGGTTTCCATCGCGGTATACAGCGGCATCCTCTATTACACGGATACGGCGAACAGTTTGTATATTTACGATTTAAGCACTTTCGGCGTATTGGAATCCTTTGCGGGGGACTTCTCCGCAATCTCCGTTTACGACGGCTTTATTTACGTCGTGGACGGCGACCGCATCCGCCGCTATTCTCCCGAAGAGGAGGCGTTTACCGATTATCAGATCTGCGCCTCCTCCCCGGCAAAAAACCGCCTTTCGGGCGCGCGGAAAACCGTGCTTGCGGAGGATCTGCTCCTCTTTGCCGATAACGGCAACGACCGCCTTTCCGTTTTGGACACGAAAACGGGCAGCTATCGGACGATTCCCTGCGGGATTGCGCCCACCCTTCTCGCCTCGGACGGCAAAACGGCGCTGGCGGCAAACGGCACGGAGGCCGTTCTTTACGATCTGACGGACGGGGAAACGTTCGGAACTAAATTGCAGGAATTCGGCGGCTTCAACAGCAGCCTCGTCGGCGTTTCGGGCATATACGACAACTATTATTTCGTCACGGACAACAATTATTTTTATCGGGCGGGCAAAGGCGCGGACGGCGTTTGGAAGCTCGATTCCACCCCCAAGCCCTCCGTATCGCACACCGCGCGTCTGTTGACCCAGGACGTTTACGGACAGCTTTACGTCGCGTATTCGGACGGCAAAGTATTCCGCTTCACCGAGGAAACGTTCATGAATCCCGCCGACACGGGAGAAGAGGCGGGCGCCGTGCCCGTGCAGGCGGAACAGATCGCCGTCGATTACGAAGAAACCGTCTACGCGCTCTATAAAAACGAGTTGTACGTATGCGCAGATGCGCAGGAAAAATATTCTTTGAGCAAAACTCTCGTATACGCCCAGACTTTGGAAACGCAGGCGATTTCCTTTGCGTTCGGCATCGAGGACGGAGGCGTCTATCTCCTCTACGAGGGCGATTTTGCGATAAAGACGTACGACGTTCCCCTGCCCACCGTAAAGGCGATTGCGGTAGACGGCGCGGACGAGGATATTTTCAGCAATGAAAACGCCGATTTCTCCATCGTCGAAACGGCGGGAAACGCGCTGATGGTAGAATTCGACATTCAGACGCTGTCGGGCGCGCAGGTCTTTCCCTATCTCTCCTATCGTCGGGAAACGCAGCCGAAGACGGCGCTTAAACTGGGGGAAACGGAAAAATACAACCTCATCGCCGTATTCGACGAAACGAACAGGAGTTATTCGACGGCGCTGATCTTGAAGCGCTATTGCAAGGAGATCCCCGAGAGTGACTATCTCAAACCGCCGAGCGGATTTAAAGACGGCACGGGCTATCTCACCAATGCCGTGCCCGTTTATAAGTATCCCTATCTCACCGAACTTCTCACCGTCTGTACCCCGCCCAAAAACGCGGCCGTAGAAGTATTGGGGGAGATCGATAGGCTGGATTATAAATACTATTACGTTTCCTATACGGACGAAACGGGCGCCGAGCGGAAAGGCTATATTCCCAAATCTTATGTGACGAATTTCAACGGCGCGCCGCCCGAAGCGGAACGCGCCGAATACGGCGCGGGAGATACCGACCGCGACTCCCTCTGGCGCATGGCGTTTTTGCTCCTCGGCTGCGCCTCTATCTGCGTCCTTGTCGATTATATGATCTTGCATAAAAAGAAAAATTGAGTTTCGTAAAATCCCGCCGTGCGCAGTAAAGCACGGCGGGATTTTTAGGAGGCGGCGCGGCGTCCGATAGGTAAAAGAGCCGTTTTTCCTTTTTCTGAGGCGCAAGGCTCGATTTGCCGCGCCTGTCGGAAAAATTCGTTTTTCGCAAGCCCCGGCGGGACCTAAGGCACCTTTCCGTTGCCGACCAAAGCCGAAAAAGACATCTTAGGAGAATTTATAAAGCAGTACGGCGACATTCCCGCAAAAATGATTTTTTCGGCAAACGAACGCCGGGGTCGCCTGCGGCAAAGAATACAACTTCACGCGGACGGATGTCCCCTTATACGGCGCTTTTTCGTATCACGGACTATGACGACGATGGAGGCAGGAATTATCGGAGGCGACGATTTTTTACGACTTTGCGAGGAGTCTTCGAATCGACGATTTTCGGGGGCGAGCAAAGCGAGCTTATCGCAGCGCTTGCCCGCATCTCTTCGAATGCGTAGAGCACAGGGGAAAAAGCGCGCCGTTTTGCGGCGGCTTTTCAGGGGGTGCGGAATGCAGCGACAGTGGGGCAGGAGTCTTTCTATTTCCGTCGTTTGTTCCGCTCCTCGCCTTTTGCAAAGTTGTTTATAAAAGAAAAAAACGCCTCTTTCATAAAAGGCGTCACAAAATTTTAAGAGTCGAAAAAAGAGCCGCCCGTGTTAAAAAGGCAGCCCTTTTTTGTACGTCGGATCACCCGTTTTCAAATAAATCTTCCGAGTTCGCGCGCGGCGCCCCCGTTCAAAGTTCCCGTATTTTACAAATTTTCGATAAACGCATCGACGATTTCAAAAAGTCTTCGATAGCCGTTATCGTTGGGATGCAGTCCGTCGGGCATAAAAAGTCCGCGCATCCCGGGAACGGCGGGCTGAATGCCCGAAACGCTCCATAAATCCAATACGGGAAAAGAAAAGTATTCCGCGTTTTCCTTTATCGCCCGCACATAATCCTTTAAAATTTTTCCGCCGTCCGGTTTTTCTTGCGGGATTTCCTCTCCCGCTCTGTGCAAAGGCGTGAAAAAGACGATTCTCCCGCTCGGATATTTATGGAGGAGGGACACGGAAAGCGCGTACAGCGCCCCGTAAAAGGTATGTTCCGTCCTATCGCCTATCTTTCCCAGCGGCGCGTCGCCCACGCCGTAATCGTTCGTGCCGCCGAATACGCAGACGAGATCCGCCCGTTCCGGCATTGCCGAAACGCGGCTGTAAAACGGATGCGCGCAGGCGGGACTGAAAGGCGTCTTTTGCGGCGCGATGCGCGTTCCGCCCACCCCGCAGTTATGCACCGCCGTTTTGGGATGCGCGGCGGCGAACAGGGATACGAAGTTTTTTTCGGGCGCGCTCGCCCCGCAGCCTTCCGTAATGCTGTCGCCCAAAAAACAGATTTTTTTACCGTTTGTCTTCATTCTCTCTTCTCCTTCTGCTCCTCAAAAGTCCTTTTTCATATACCGCGACGGCGTCACCGCAAAAGGCGCGCGGCAGGCATTCTCCGCGCTTTCCACAGCCGCCGCTCTCTCCGCGTCCGAAACGCCTTCGGGCGCATAGGCGATTTGCGAAATATCCGCGCCCGTCACAGCCGTCACAAGCGTCAATCCCGCGACATACCTTCCGAGCGGTATCGAAAGATGGAAGCCGTCGCGGTTCAAGGAATCGCCCAAAAAGCTCGTGCGGGCGTTCTGGATCGCCGTTCCCGACGGAATTACCGTAGAAAAAACGTTTGTAGGCAAAATTTTCTTTTGCACCGTTTTTACGATCATCTCATACATGGTGCCTTGGTTTTGTCCGTAATTTGCAAAAGCTTCGTGCTCGGAGTCCTTGGCATACGCCCAGGTCATATGCCAGACGAGTTTCACATTCGGGTTTTTCGCGCGGCGCTTTATAAAGTCGATCAGGAAGAACAAGTCCTCGTTGTACGTTTCTTCCCTGCCGCTAAAAGGGCTTGCTTGCTGTAAGGAAACGACGTCCCAATCGCGGAAAGTCACGCCGTAGACAAGGCTTTTGTTTTCCGTCCGCCAAACGCCGTCCGTATTCGTGCGAAATTCGTAAACCTCCGCGCCCGAAAGGGCGTTTTCCCGATGCGTCGCCAGCGAACAGCCGCCTATATAGAGATTTCCAAGCTCGATTTTCTTAAAGCCGAGAGCGGACGCGATTTGCCATACGTATTCCATTGCGTCGTCGGAAAAGCTGTTGCCGACCGTGAGAAGCTTCAAAGTATCCATACTCCCCCCTGTTTCTCTTTATGCTTTTATTATAATACGCAGACGGATTTTGTCAAGCGATTTTACTCGCCGCTAAAAAGAAAAATGCGATAATCGCTGACCTGGTATCCCGTTTACGCTCAAAAAAACTCCCGCAGACGTCTGACTTGCGAGAGTTTTTGGACAAAGGGAAGACCGCTCGGCATCAACTTTGAAGACAGAGCTTTTCCGCCGTGACGATGACGATGGTCTGCTGATTGCCGTATATACAGTCCATCGCCGAATAATAAATTTTCAACAGGCTCCCCCCCGAAAGGGCGTCGGGAGAAACGTCCGTCCAGTCGGCGGAAACTTCGGCGCGGATTTCGCAGGGGACTTCATAATACTCTCCGTTTTTATCATACACGCCATAGACGGCAGGCAGCGCATAGCCCAAGATCTCCCCGCTTCCCGCCGCATTTTCCCGCCTGACCGCAATCGGAGCGTTCGTAAGGCGGACGAGGAGATACTCCTCTGTATAGTCGGACAGCCGGATCTGCTCCACCACATCCGCAGTCCGATAACTATCCGCCATCACGGCATATTCATAGCAGTAACTATCCTCTCCGACGATCTTTCCGCCATCGTCTGCTACCCATTCGTAGGTATACAGCATCCCTTCGTTCGAGCGAAAATCGATTACCGTCTGCCCGATGGGATAGGAAGTTAAATCCTTGATGAGCATCCCGTTGGCGATGCGTTTATGCTCGGAAAATATAAAATACACGCCGTCGTAATTTTCATCTACGGAAAAATAACTCCCCTGCTCCCCTACGACGCAAAGGAGCACCTGATCCGAAAAAGTTTCCGATTCCATCCAGGCAATGATCACCCGCAGCTCTCCCTTCCCGCATTTTTCCGTCAAAAAGGTGTCCGCCTGCGTATTCACGTAAAATTCAATACCGCGCGAGAGAAATATCGACTTCATGGGATAATAATAGATCGGCTTTTTCTCGTACTCGCCCGAATGATAGAGCCCCGAAAAAATATCCTCGCCGCTGTCTTGTCCCGGGGGCGGCGCAGTGCTGCTGTCAAAGCCGAAGCCGTAATCCGAATCGCTGCCGTTCTGCGCAAAGCTCTCCTCCCTTCCCATACTGTCCGCGTCATATGCCGCGACGACGGTTTTTCGCGCCGCGGAAACCGGTTTTACGGCTTCGTTTTCCTCTCCCCGCGCGTTCCTGTCCATATAGCTGACTACCGCGGTGAGGAGAGCTTCCTGTTCGTATCCCTCGGCGAGCAGAGCGCGCAGATTGTCCGAAGCGCTGTTTGTCGGCGCGTGGGTGGAATCCGATCCGTTTCCCGTTTCCATGTTGTCTTTATGAAACAGTCCCCGAAAGGCGAACGTGCACGCGAATACCGCCGCCACGACGCAGGCAGCCGCCGAAACGAGTTTTACGGAAAAGCTGCGTTTTGCGCGGAAAGAGCTGCCTTTCGAGGATTTTTCTTCCCTCTGCGCGCTCTGTAAGGATTCTATTTCGCGAAGATGCCTTTCCTCCAAGGGCTGTTCTCGATCCTGAATCCCGGAAAATAAATTTTTCAATTCTTTCATCTTTCGGCCTCCCCGTAAAATTTTTTAAATTTTTGTTTCGCGCGCCGATAGCGCGTAAAACACATCTTTTTCGTCATTCCCGTCAGACGTGCGCACTCGCTTAAAGAATATCCCGCAGAAGCGATACACAGGAGCACCATGCGCTCCTCCGCGTCCAATTTTTCCAAAGCGCGCAGAACGTCGAGTTTTTCCGCCGACGCGTCCGCGAAAGCCGCGCTCGCCGCCGATTCCCTTAAAGGAAGCTCCTTTCGGCGCCGCAACAGGTCGATGGCGGAATTATAGGCAATGGTATTTATGTATCCGAGCGGGTTTTTGAGCCGCGCCAAAAGCGGCGCTTTTTGCCATACCCGCTCGATAACGATGCTCAAAACGTCGTCCGCGAGCGACGAATCGTGCAAAATGCCGTCGGCAATGTATCGTACCCGCCCCGAAACAGTCGATACGAAGCCCAAAAGCGCTCCTTTTTCTCCTTCGGCTATCCCGAGAAGATAACTTTTTGCCTTTTCGTTTGTCATCATTTTCCTCTCATTAATTATAACGCGGCAAAGACGCTCTTCGTTACCGCCTTTTCAAAAATTTTTCGGACTTTTTTTCGGAGGCTTTTTTCTTTCCGACAATGTTCCCGCGTCAGAACATAAATCGCTTGCCCGGCATCAAAATTTATCGGGTGTGTTTTTTATCCGCGCGCCGCTTCCCTTTCGCAAAAAGACTGCCGATAAGCAAAACCCGCCTGCGGCCTTGCGCCATAGACGGGTTTTGTTATAATAACATAATGGATGTTATTTTTGAATCGGGGAACGAAAACGGCAGGCGCCTTGCACTGTTGCATTTTCGTTTTTACTATAACAAAGCACGGCTTTGAATCGAACGGGGCGAAAAGATATTTACGAAAACGCCTCTTTTCGCTTCTAAAACGACACCGCCGACATTATGTTCGCACAGACCGCGAAAATGCCGATCGACGAATCTCTTTTCCGCGTCTTCGCTTCTATCCTGTTATCGCTTTACGCAATGTTTGAATCGAACGCGAACATATTTGTGCGAGCGCATACTTTCGTTTCTGTTATAGCGTTTGATCTCGTCTTAGACCAATTCGATGACGGCGGTTTCCGCACCGTCGCCGCGGCGGGCGCCGAGGAGATAAATTCTCGTATAGCCGCCCCCCTGCTGCGTTTCTTCCTTTCTCGCCGCGTACTTGGGCGCGATTTCGTTGAAGAGTTTGTCCATCAAAGGATGCTGGACATCCTTCGTTCTCGCCTTATAAGAGCTCTTCTTTTCGTCGAAGCCCTTGATCTCCTGCAAGTCATAGGTCTTCGCCATGATGGCGCGGCGCGCGGCAAGCTTCTTGGGGCCGTCTTTGATATTGGTCGCCTTGATCTCCTTGCCCTTCTTATCCGTCGTGGTGACTTCGAACTCGATATTGTCGTCGTAAGTATTGACGGCTTTCGTAATTAATTTTTCAACGTAAGATTTAAGCTCTTTCGCTTTTGCGGCGGTCGTTTCGATTCTGCCGTACCAAAGGAGCTGGGATGCCTGATTTCTCAAAAGGGCATTTCTTTCTTTGGAAGTTCTTCCCAATTTGCCGGGCATAATTTTAATCCTCCTGTTTATTTAATGAAAGACCGTAAGACTCCAATTTCTGGATGACTTCGTCCAGAGATTTTCTGCCGAGGTTTCTTACCTTCAACATATCGTCTTCCGTCTTCTTGGTCAAGTCTTCTACCGTGTGAATATTCGCTCTCTTTAAGCAGTTATACGAACGGACGGACAAATCCATCTCTTCGATTGCCATTTTGAGAACCTGCTGCTGTTTATCGTCCTCCGTCTTGACAAGAATATCCATGCCCTTGATCGTATCGGAAAGATTCACGAACAGATTGATGTGATCCTGCATGATCTTCGCGGCAAGCGAAATGATTTCCTTGCCCGAAAAAGTGCCGTCTGTCCAAACTTCCAAGGCCAGCTTGTCATAGTCTACGGCCTGCCCCACACGCGTGGGCTCCACCGTATAATTGACTTTCTGAACGGGCGTATAGATAGAATCGATTGCGATATAGTCGATTACGGGTTGTTTGTTCTCTTTGGCGGGCTTGTAGCCTCTGCCTCTGCCGACGGTCAGTTCCACATCGAATTTGCCGCCTTCGTCGATCGTGCAGATATACTGATCTTTATTGATGATCTCGATCTCCGCATCTACGTTGAGGTCTTCTCCCGTCAATACCGCGGGGCCTTCCTTATAGATGTGCAAAATCTTTTCGTAATCCTTATCGATGACTTTCGTCTTGATTGCAAGCGCCTTCAAATTGAGGATGATCTCCGTCACGTCCTCTTTGATGCCTGCGACCGCGGAAAACTCATGCTTCACGCTGCCGTCCAAAAACTTTATCCCTTCCACGGCCGCACCCGGCAGAGCGGAAAGCAATATTCTTCTAAGGCAGTTTCCTATGGTAAGACCGAAACCTTTCTCCAAGGGCTCGCAGACGACTTTCGCATAAAAGTCGTCGTTTTCGAGGACTTCGAGTTTGGGCATATCCATTTCGATCATTATGCTACCTCCTTATACTTTTCAATTATTTGGAGTACAACTCGACAATCATATGCTCCGCAATCTGGCTGTCGATATCCTCTCTCGTCGGGAGTGCCAATACCTTTCCTTCCATTTTTTCTCTGTCGAACTCAACCCATTTAGGCAGATTTCCGCTTGCCTTCGTTTCTTTGAGTGCCGTAAAATACTTATTGCCCTTTCTGTTCTCTTTCACCACGACTACGTCGCCCGCCTTTACGATATAGGACGGAATGGTGACCGTCTTGCCGTTCACCGAAAGATGCGCGTGATTGACGAGCTGGCGAGCCTGCGTCCTCGAAGGGGCGATGCCCATTCTGAAAACTACGTTGTCAAGACGTCTTTCGAGGAGGGAGAGCATATTTTCGCCCGTGACTCCCTTCATTCTGTCCGCCATTTCGTAATATTTATGAAACTGACCTTCCTGAACGCCGTAGATACGCTTCGTCTTCTGCTTCTCACGAAGCTGCAAGCCGTATTCCGAAACCTTCTTCCTGCCCGCACCGTGCTGACCGGGAGCCACCGGACGCTTATTGAACGGGCATTTCTCCATATAGCATTTATCGCCTTTGAGGAAGAGCTTTGCGCCTTCCCTTCTGCAAAGTTTGCATTTTGCTTCTCTGTATGTTGCCATAATTCTTTATCTTGCCTCCTGATTAGACTCTGCGACGCTTAGGCGGTCTGCAACCGTTGTGAGGGATGGGAGAAACGTCGGAGATCAAGGTGATCTCCAAATCGCACGCGGAAAGCGCGCGGATCGCGGATTCTCTGCCCGCTCCGGGACCTTTCACGTATACTTCCACGCTTCTCAGTCCGTGCTCTTTTGCCGCTTTCGCCGCCGTTTCCGCAGCCATCTGCGCCGCGAACGGCGTGCCTTTACGGCTGCCTTTATAGCCGAGCGAGCCGGCGCTGGACCAGGATACCGCGTTGCCGTTCGTATCCGTGATCGTCACGAGCGTATTATTGAAAGTGGACTGGATATGCACCTGTCCTTTATCGATCTTTTTAAGTTCCTTACGCTTACGAGGAGCCGAGGACTTTTTGTTTTTATTGTCTGCCATAATTCTTATCTCCTCCTATATTACTTCTTCTTGCCTGCGATGGCGCGAGCGGGTCCCTTGCGGGTACGCGCGTTTCTCTTGGTGCTCTGACCGCGCACGGGCAAGCCCTTTCTGTGGCGGATACCGCGATAGCTGCCGATTTCCATCAGCCGCTTGATATTTAAGGAAACTTCGCTGCGAAGTTCGCCTTCCACGCGGATATTATGGTCGATATATTCTCTGAGTTTGGAAACGTCGTTCTCGTCGAGATCTTTGATTCTCGTATCGGGATTGATGCCCGTTTCTTTCAGAATTTTCTGGGACGTAGTCAAGCCGATACCGTAAATATAGGTAAGGCCGATTTCTACTCGTTTTTCTCTGGGTAAATCCACACCGGCAATACGTGCCATTGATTTATAACCTCCGTTTGATTGAAATGGTTAATTTTTTTATTTTGATCTATCGTCAACAAACGCGCCGGCAAAGCAGTGGAAAATGCTTTCCGCGCACGCCCGTATTGTTTTCGGACCTCTTGCGCCTTGTTTGCGCTCTACTTTTTAAGACGCAACAAAACTGAGTTTCCGTAAAAATTTACGGAAATTCAGCTTGATTTACGCTATTTTTTCGGCTGAATCGTGCTCCTTTCGGACAATCCCCGCATTTTCAGTCGCATAAAACTATTATACAACTTTTTCCAGGGAAATGTCAAGCGTTTTTATCAGCCTTGCCGCTGTTTATGGCTCTTGCTTTTGGAACAGATTACCATGACTCTGCCGTTTCTTTTAATAACTTTGCATTTATCGCACATGGGTTTTACAGAAGGTCTGACTTTCATTGTTTTTTCTCCTTGATTTATTGCTTTTCCTTCGCGCGCCGAACAAGTTTTACGACTTGCTGCGCCAGGTGATTCTGCCCTTCGTCAAATCATACGGGCTCATTTCCAGTTTCACGTTGTCGCCCTCGATGATCCTGATGTAGTTCATCCTGAGCTTCCCGGAAATATATGCCGTGATGGTGTGACCATTGGAAAGCTGCACCTTGAATGTGGCGTTGGGCAGAGATTCTATTACCTTGCCTTCCGCCTCGATTACGTCGTCTTTGGACACAGAATATCCCTCCGATTTTTTCTCCCCGGGCGTTTTTTGATTGTGCCGCCCGGCATTCTTTTCCTTTTTATTTTTTCGCTTTTGCCTTCGTCGCTTTCTTTTCGTTTACCACTCAAAGCGTCAGGATTTCGACCCCGTCCTCGCGGATCACCACCGTATTCTCGTAATGCGCCGCGGGCTTGCCGTCTTCCGTCACCGCGCCCCAGCCGTCGTCCAATAGACGCACGCGGTAGGTGCCCATCGCGATCATCGGTTCGATACAGAGGACCGTGCCCGCGCGCAGGCGGACGCCCGTACCCTGCTTTCCGAAATTGGGAACGGAAGGATCCTCGTGCATTTCCTTGCCGATGCCGTGCCCCGTATACGAACGGATGACTCCGTACCCGAACGATTCGGCGTACCTTTGAACTTTATAGCCGATGTCGTAGAGCGGCGTTCCCGCCCTCAGCCCTTCGACGCCCTTGAAAAAACATTCTTCCGTGACTTTGACGAGCTTTCTCGTTTCGGGCGCTACGTCGCCGATACAAAAGGTGCGGCAGGCGTCGCCGTGATAGCCGTTTTTATACGCGCACAGATCCACCGTGACGATGTCCCCGTCCTTTAAAATCGTACGTTCGTCGGGAATCCCGTGAACCACCGTTTCATTGACGGAAACGCACGCCGACGCGGGGAAGCCGCCGTAGCCGAGGCAGGAGGGATAGGCGCCCGCCGATCGGATATACCGCTCGACAAGTTCGTCCACTTCCTTCGTGCTCATGCCCGCTTTGATCCTCGCAGCGACAAATTCCAGCGTGTCGCGGACGATCTTGCAGGACTCCCGCATCAAATCTATTTCGCTTTCGCTTTTTACGTGAATCATGTTATTGTTTATTCAGCTCGTCGAGCGTTTTCGCGACTTCCGCAAAGAGGACTTCGGCGGGCGCTTCGCTGCCCGTAAAATTGAGGATGACGCCTTTCTTCGTATAATAATCGATCAGGGGAGCCGTTTGAGCCTTATAAACGTCCAATCTGCTTTTCACCGTTTCGGGATTGTCGTCCTTGCGCTGATACAGCTCGCCGCCGCAGCGGGCGCATTTGGATTCGCCGTTTAACGTGGAAACGTGATAGCTTTCTCCGCAGTCTTTGCATACCCGCCTGCCGCACAATCTGTCCATCAGGAGGGAAAAATCGATGTTGATGTTCACCACCGCGTCGATCTTCGCAAATTTGTCGAGTTCCTCCGCCTGCGCGATCGTGCGGGGAAAACCGTCGAGGAGATAGCCCTTTTTACAGTCCTCTCTTTTCAAACGTTCCTCTACGATCTTACAGGTGACTTCGTCGGGAACGAGCTGTCCCTTATCGGTATACGACTTCGCAAGAAGTCCGATCGGCGTCCCGTTCCTGATGTTTTCTCTGAAAATATCTCCCGTGGAAATGTGGGGCAATCCGTAGCGGTCGGAAATTTTCGTCGCCTGGGTGCCCTTGCCGGCGCCGGGGGCGCCGAGTAAAATAATATTCATGGATTGACCTCTCCGTTTACACGCAGTTTCCCGCGGCCTTCCTTCCCGCGAAGGGAAGAAAGGATACGCGATTTTTTATTATTTCAGGAAGCCTTTGTAGTTTTTCATCATCATCTGCGCCTGCAACTGCTTCTCAAATTCCATTGCCACCGAAACGACGATGAGGATACCCGTCGTGGAGAACACGTTGACGAGGGAATAGGAAGCCCACGCAAACATCAGCGAAGGAATAAACGCGACCAAAGACAGATAGATGGCGCCGAATAAGGTGATACGGTTGGATATCTTTTTGAGATAGGCTTCCGTAGCCTTGCCCGGGCGGATACCCTGAATGAACCCGCCGTTTTGCTGAATGCTCTTGGAAACATCTTCGGGGTTAAACTGCATCTGCGCGTAGAAGAACGAGAATGCGAAAATCAAAAGACACAGCACGAACGCATACAGAATCCGTCCCGCCGGTACGGAAGATTGTCCCGAGGACATCCACTTCGCCCACCAAAGGGCAAATCCCGATTCCGGCCAAAACAAGCTGGCGATCATCTGCGGGAAGCTGATGATGGAAAACGCGAAAATGAGAGGCATGACGCCGCTGCCCGAAATCCGGATGGGAATCACGGACGACTGACCGCCGTACATCTTTCTGCCCTTGATCTGCTTCGCGTACTGTACGGGAACCTTTCTCTCGGAAAGATCGACGTAAATGATCGCAAAGAAGATGACGACGCAGACGAGCACGAAAGCCACAAGCTCCCAAATTACGTTTAAGTTGGAGGAGATCTCGCTGATCTTGCTCACGATGGACTGACCTGCCGTTGCGAGGATACCCACGAAAATGATCATGGACTGACCGTTGCCTACGCCGTAGTCGGTGATCCTTTCGCCCAGCCACATGACGAGCAGCGCGCCCGAAGTGTATACGATCGTCATAAAGAGTCCCGCGAGCCAGGTCTGATCGAAGAACAGCGAATTTTGGATAGCATGCTTTGAATTTGCGAAATTGACGATGATGCCGACCGATTGGATGACGGCGAGGAGAATGGTGAGATATCTCGTATACTGAGAAATCTTTTTCTGTCCCTCTTCGCCCTGTTTGGAAAGTCTTTCGAGCGGAGGGATACCCACGCACAGGAGCTGCATGATAATGGATGCGTTGATGTAAGGGCCGATTCCCAAAGCAAAGAGCGTGCCGTTAGCAAGCGAGCCGCCCGTGATGCTGTTCATCAGCGACAGGAAATCGTTGCCGCCGATCTCCTCTCCAAACGTTTGTCTGTCCAGCCCGGGCACCGGAATATAGCAGCCAATGCGGAAAACCAGCAGCAGGAGGAGCATCATCCATACTTTTCGCCGGATTTCCTTGACTTTGAAAGCATTGATTAATGTTTGTAACATCTTTTTCTCCGATATTGGGTTTTTATTGAGCGGACACCGCTCAACGTAAGCCGCATATCGCTACGCGGCAGGGGAGAAATAAACGCGAATCACGGAAAACCGCCGTGAGGCAATCTTCCGCGCTTTTTGTTTATTAAAGGGTCTCCGCGGTGCCCTTCGCCGCCTCGATGGCTTCCTTGGCGGAAGCGGAGAACTTCGCCGCCTTCACGGTGAGCGCCACTTTCAATTCGCCGTTCCCCAGCACTTTGAGTCCGCAATTGTTTTTAACGTCTTTCGCAAGCCCGTTTTCCATCACGAAGCCGTAATCCACCACCGTACCTTCGGGAAGATCCGCAAGCAGGGAAAGATTGACGATGACATATTCCTTTTTGCCGTTATGATTGAATCCTTTTTTGGGTACGCGCCGCGCGATGGGCATCTGTCCGCCTTCAAAGCCGGGTCTGACGCCGCCGCCGGAACGCGCCCACTGTCCTTTATGACCTTTACCGGAGGTTTTTCCAAGTCCCGAACCGATGC
Source organism: uncultured Eubacteriales bacterium (assembly GCA_905209085.1). Lineage (GTDB taxonomy): Bacteria > Bacillota > Clostridia > Christensenellales > Borkfalkiaceae > Scatosoma. Next base: position 366,530 of record CAJLRM010000003.1, on the reverse strand, counting down.
CGCGACCTAATCTCTTCGAAGGTCTTACCGCTCCCTCAGCGGGAGAAAGAGTATCTATTCTCATGATAAATCTCCTTAGATGTTTTCTACTTTCACGAGATGCTTGACTTTCGTAATCATCCCCTGAATTGCGGGCGTATCTTCGAGTTCCTTGGAAGAACGGATCTTTTTAAGACCGAGCGCCGCGATCGTCGCCTTGACGGACGCAACCTCTCCGATTGTGCTCTTTACGAGCGTCACTTTTATCTTAGCCATGTTGTCCTCCTCCTATCAGCTCAAAATCTCTTCTACGGACTTGCCGCGAAGCGCCGCCACCTGCTCTGCCGTCTTCAACTCCGCAAGACCCGCCACAGCCGCTTTCACGCAGTTGCCGGGGTTTTGGGTGCCGTGGGATTTGGTCCTGATATTCTTGATGCCGACCGCTTCCATGACCGCACGCACGGGGCCGCCCGCGATGACGCCGGTACCTTCCGTAGCGGGCATCATCAAAACGGCGCCGCGGCCGAATTTGCCGATCACCTGATGAGGAATGGTATTGTCGACGATTGCGACGGAGATCATGTTCTTCTTCGCTCTCAAAGTCGCCTTCTCGATCGCTTCGGGAACTTCCTTCGCTTTACCCGTTCCGACGCCGATTTTCCCCGCGCCGTCCCCGACGATGACGAGGGCCGCAAAACGCATATTCTTGCCGCCCTTGACCGTCTTGGAAACGCGGTTTACCTCGATGAGCTTCTTGATGAGTCCGTCGTCCTCCGCCTGTCTTCTCTGAGGTCTTCTGTTTTCTCTTTTTTCGTCTGCCATTGTCGTTTCTCCTCTCAGAATTTAAGTCCGGCTTCTCTTGCGCCGTCTGCGAGCGCCTTCACACGTCCCGTGTAAAGGTAACCGCCTCTGTCGAATACAACCGTTTCGACGCCTTTGCCCTTCGCTCTTTCCGCGATGGTCGCGCCGACTACTTTGGCAGCGTCCGTTTTATTGAGTCCCGCGATCTTTTCCTTGATCTCCTTCTCCATCGTGGAGGCGGAAGTCAGGGTGATGCCGCCCTTTGCATCGCCTGCTCTGTCGTCGATCACCTGCACGTAAATGTGATTAAGACTCCTGTATACGTTCATACGGGGCGTTTCCGCAGTCCCCGTGATCGTCTTTCTCACACGGGCGTGACGTCTTTGTCTGACTGTATTTTTATCAATTTTAGAAATCATACTTTAACGCTCCTTATTTCTTGCCTTTACCGGAGGTCTTGCCTTCCTTATGCTCTACGTATTCGCCCTTGTAGCGGATTCCGTAGCCGTGATAAGGCTCGGGGATTCTGACCTTCCTGATGTTCGCCGCCGTCTGTCCGACCAGCTCCTTGCTGATACCGGACACCGAAATTTCCGTAAGAGAAGGGCATTCGAACTTGATTCCTTCCGGGGCAACGATTTCCACGGGGTGGGAAAAGCCGACGTTGAGGACGAGTTTATTGCCCTGCACCTGCGCTTTCCAGCCGACGCCCTTGACTTCCAGACTCTTTAAAAAGCCGTCCGTGACGCCCTTCACCATACCCGCGAGAAGCGCCCTGTAAAGGCCGTGCTTCGCGTTGGTATCCGCGCTGTCGTCCAAAGTTTTGAGCACGATGTTGCCCTCTTCCGTCACGATGTCGAGATTGCCGACGACCTCGCGCGTCAAAGTGCCTTTGGGACCTTTGACCGTCAGAAGTCCGTCCTTAAATTCCATTGTTACGCCTGCGGGAACCGCGATGGGCATTTTACCGATTCTTGACATAGTATTTACCCTCCGATTACCAAATGTAGCAGAGCACTTCGCCGCCGACGTTGGCCGCCTTTGCCTGCTTGCCGGTGAGGATGCCCTTATTGGTGGAAAGAATCACCGTGCCGAGCCCGCCCAGAACTCTGGGCATATCCTCTACCCCCGAATACGCGCGAAGACCGGGCTTGGACTTCCTTTGAAGACCGTTGATAACCGATTTTTTGTCGCTGTATTTGAGCGTGATCGCAATCTTGCCGTTATAGCCGTCTTCGACGATTTTTACGTCCTTGACGTATCCTTCGGAAAGAAGGATCTCGGCGATGGCTTTCTTCATATTGGAAGCGGGGATCTCCACCGTTTCCTTCTTCGCCGTGATTGCGTTTCTGATTCTTGTAAGCATATCCGCGATAGGATCTGTCATATTCGTTTCCTCCTATTACCAGCTCGACTTCTTAACGCCGGGAATTTCTCCCTTGTACGCAAGGTTACGGAAACAAATACGGCAAACGCCGTACTTTCTCAAAACCGCGTGAGGTCTTCCGCAGATTGAACATCTCGTGTAGGCTCTGGTGGAATACTTAGGCGTCTTCTGCTGTTTATTGATCATTGACTTTTTTGCCATCTTCGTTTCTCCTTACTTCTTGAAAGGCATACCGAGCGCTCTCAAAAGCTCCCTTGCCTCTTCGTCCGTGTTCGCGGTCGTCACGATACATACGTCCATACCTCTGATCTTCTCCACCTGATCGTACGTGATTTCGGGGAAAATCAGCTGCTCTTTAAGACCTACCGAGTAATTGCCGCGTCCGTCGAAAGCTTTTTCGGATACACCCTTAAAATCTCTCATACGGGGAAGCGCGATGGAAATGAACTTATCGTAGAAGTTATACATTCTCTCGCCGCGAAGCGTCACCTTGATGCCTACCGTCTGCCCCTCTCTCACCTTGAAGTTGGCGACGGATTTCTTCGCCTTCGTGAGAACGGGCTGCTGACCGGTGATCATCTTGATTTCGTTTTCGGTCGTCTGAATGGACTTCGCGTTGTCTTTGATGTCGCCCAGTCCCGTGTTTATTACGATCTTAACGAGTTTGGGGCATTGCATAACGGAAGTGTAACCGAACTTTTTCATCAGAAAAGGCACGACTTCTTTCTCGTACTTTTCTTTAACTCTGTTTTTATATACTTTTTCTGCCATCTTGTTCTACCTCGTTAATCCTTTTCCGTAGGCTCGGGTGCCTTTTCCGCCGAAGTTTCGGACGCTTCCGCCTTCTGAGCGCGCTTTCTCGTCCTCTTCTTGGGAGCTTCTTCCACTGCCGCCGCAGCCGCTTTCGCGCTCGCTTTCTTGGAATACGCTTTATCGAGCACCGCTTTGCAAGCCGTTCCGTCCGCCTTCTTGGCGCCGCAGACTCTCACTTTCTTGCCGTCTACTTCGGCGTGCTTGACTTTCGTCGCTTTTCCGCAAACGGGGCAGACCACCATCACGTTGGAAGCGTCGATGGGACCGGGGGCTTCCACGATCTTGCTCGTTTCGTTGGCCTTTCTCGCTTTCTCGTGCTTTTTCTGGATACGCACGCCCTCCACGACTACCGTATTCGCTTTGGGGGATGTGGCAAGGACTTTTCCCTGTTTGCCTTTATCTTTACCGGCTATAACAAGTACGTTATCATTTACTTTTACGTTCATTGTTTCTTCCTCCTGACGAATTACAGCACTTCGGGAGCAAGAGAGATGATCTTCATGTAGTCCTTATCTCTCAATTCTCTCGCGATCGGCCCAAAGATACGGGTTCCTTTCGGCTGTTTCTGATTGTCTATGATCACCGCCGCGTTGTCGTCGAATTTGACGAACGTGCCGTCGGCTCTTCTGATTCCCTTCGCGCTTCTGACGATGACCGCCTTGACGACGTCGCCCTTCTTCACCGCGCCGCCCGGCGCAGCCGACTTGACGGATGCCACGATTACGTCGCCGATATTGCCTGTTTTACGAAAGGAGCCGCCCAATACTCTAATGCACATAAGCTCTTTCGCGCCGGAGTTATCGGCAGCTTTAAGCCTTGTTTGAGGTTGTATCATAAGTCTTTACTCTCCTTGAAAATTACTTAGCCTTCTCGACGATTTCGGCAACTCTCCAATTCTTGTCCTTGCTGAGCTTTCTCGTCTCGACGATTCTCACCTTGTCGCCTACGCCGCACGCGTTCTCTTCGTCGTGCGCCTTTAAGCGCTTGGTCTTTGTAACGGTCTTTTTATAGAGGGGGTGCTTGCTTCTGTCGGAGATCTCCACGACCACCGTCTTATCCATCTTATCGGATACCACAAGCCCGATTCTTTCTTTTCTTAAATTTCTTTCCATGATTCCTTGTCCTCCGCGTTACGCTTTCAGCTCTCTCGCGCGGATTTCTGTATTTACGCGCGCGATGTCTTTCTTGCAGGTTCTGATGGAAACCGGGCTTTCCAGCTGACCGGATGCCAGACGGAAACGAAGGTTGAAAAGTTCGCTTTTGAGCGCCGCGAGTTTTTCCGTAAGCTCGGCGTTCGTCATCTCTTTCACTTCTTTAGCTTTCATTATTGTTCACCGCCTTCAGCCTGCTCCGCCACGGCGGGGGCAGCCTCTTTCTTGACAAACTTGCACTTGACGGGAAGCTTATTGCCCGCAAGCCTCATTGCCTCCCTCGCGTCCGCTTCGGATACGCCCGCCATCTCGAACATCACTCTGCCGGGCTTCACCACCGCGACCCAATATTCCACGTTGCCTTTGCCCGAACCCATACGGGCTTCCGCGGGATGCTTCGTGATGGGCTTATGAGGGAAAATATCGATCCATACCTTACCGCCGCGCTTGATGAATCTCGTCATGGCGATACGGGCGGCTTCGATCTGATTGGATTTGATCCAGCCGCATTCTTCCGCTACCAGGCCGTATTCGCCGTAGGCAACGGTGTTTCCTTTATGAGCGGCACCGGTCATTCTTCCCTTGTGCTGCTTTCTTCTTTTCACTCTCTTGGGAATTAACATTTACTGCTCTCCTCCTTCTGCCTGGGCAGGCTTCTTCGCAGCGCTTTTAAGCACCTCGCCCTTGTAGATCCAGCACTTGACGCCGATCATACCGAACGTGGTGTGCGCTTCCGCAAATCCGTAATCGATATCCGCGCGGAGCGTTTGAAGAGGAATAGACCCTTCGTGATACTGCTCGCATCTGGCGATTTCCGCGCCGTCAAGACGCCCGCTGACCATCATCTTGATGCCCTTGACGCCCGCGCGCATACTGCGGCCGATCGCCTGCTTCATGCAGCGGCGGAAAGACATACGCTTTTCCAGCTGCGCGGCAACGCTCTCCGCGACGAGCTGCGCGTCGCAGTCCGGCTTTCTCACTTCCGTGATATTGATGCTGATCGACTTGCCGTTCGTGAGCCGTGCGAGATCCTTTTTGATCGTTTCCACTTCGCTGCCCGCCTTGCCGATGATGACGCCGGGACGAGCGGTATAAATGGTGACGACGATTCTCGACGCGGCCCTCTCGATGAGGATCTTGCTGATCGCCGCCGCATAGTATTTCTTTTTGAGGAAGGTACGGATCATGTTATCTTCTTTCAGATATTTGGAGAACTCTTTTTTATCGGCGTACCACTGCGTGTTCCAACCGTTAATAACTCCTACTCTCAAACCGTGAGGATTCACTTTCTGTCCCATTATAATTCTCCTTCCAATTTCTTAACATCCAGAATCACCGTGATATGGCTCGTTCTCTTCAAAATCGCATGGCCTCTGCCCTTGGAAACGGGCTGCATTCTTTTGAGCATCTGCCCGCCGTCCGCAAAGCATTCCGCGACGACGAGATCGTTTTTGTCCATGCCCATATTGTGCTCCGCATTCGCGGCGGCCGACATGAGAACTTTCTTTATCGCAAGCGCGCTTCCGTTCGTGATGCTTTCCAAAATCGCTTTCGCTTCCTGATAGCTCTTCCCGCGAATCAAGGCAAGAACCGCTCTTACCTTGTAAGGGGAAACTCTGACGTATTTAGCGACCGCATAAGGGCGTTTTTCTCTGTTTTCCTCCACCCTCTGCGTCTTTTTATTCATGTTCGTTGCCATTTTTTCTCGTCTCCTTATTTACCGGGCTGGGTCGTCTTTGCGGCATGGCCGTGGAAGGTCCTCGTGGGCGCAAACTCGCCGAGCTTGCAGCCGATCATGTCCTCCGTAATATATACGGGTACGTGCTTGCGGCCGTCGTATACGGCGATCGTGTGACCGACCATATCGGGGAATATTGTAGACGCTCTCGACCAGGTCTTGATGACCTTTTTCTCGCTAGCGGCGTTCATTGCCTGAATTCTGCTCAAAAGCTTGGCTTCGACATAAGGCCCTTTCTTAACGCTTCTTGACATTTTTTATTCCCTCCGATTAGTTAATTCTCTTGAGAATGAACTTGTTTGTTACATTCTTCTTCTTTCTCGTCTTATAGCCGAGTGCGGGCTTGCCCCAAGGAGTTTCGGGACCTGCGTGACCTACGGGAGCCTTGCCTTCGCCGCCGCCGTGAGGGTGATCCACAGGGTTCATGACGGCGCCTCTGACTTCCGGCCTTTGTCCGAGATATCTCGCCTTGCCGGCCTTGCCGAGGGAAACGATCTCGTGATCGACGTTGCCGACCTGTCCGATCGTCGCGCGGCATTTCGCAAGGATGAGCCGCATTTCGCCGCTGGGCATTCTGATCGTCACGTACTTGCCTTCCGCCGCCATGATCTGCGCGGACATACCCGCGCTCCTTGCGATCTGGCCGCCCTTGCCCGGCGTCATTTCGATGTTGTGCACCATCGTACCTACGGGGATGTTTTCAAGGGGAAGCGTGTTGCCCGCTTTGATGTCCGCCGCGGGGCCGTTCATCAGCTTATCGCCGACCGCAAGCCCTACGGGCGCGAGAATATACGTCTTGACGCCGTCCGCATACACGAGAAGGGCGATGTGCGCGCTCCTGTTCGGATCGTACTGAATGCTCTTGACCGTGGCGGGAATTCCGTCTTTCGTCCTCTTGAAGTCGATGATGCGATATTTGGTGCGGTTGCCGCCGCCGATGTGCCTCGTCGTGATCTTGCCCTGATTGTTGCGGCCGCCCGAATGGCGCTGGTCGTGCAGCAGGGACTTCTCGGGCTTGTCGCCCGTCAGCTCCTCATACGCCGATACCGTCGCGAAACGGTGGCCGGCGGAAGTCGGTTTATATTTCTTGATTGCCATTTTTCGGTTCCTCCTCTTTAAGCCAACGAGTCGAAGAATTCGATGGGCTTGCTGTCCTCTTTCAAGGTGACCACCGCTTTCTTGCGGTCGGGGGTGTAGCCTTCGTTTCTGCCCATTCTTTTGAGTTTGCCCTTGCTTTTCAGGGTGTTCACGCTTGCGACCTTGACGCCGAACAGCTTTTCGACCGCCGCTTTGATCTGGGTCTTATTGGCGTCCCTTTTCACGATGAACGTGTATTTCTTGGACGCGATCCCGTCGTATCCCTTCTCGGTGAGGACGGGCTGTAAAATGATGTCTTCGGCAAACATTATGCGTAAACCTCCTGGAATTTCTCGACAGCAGCCTTGGTCATGACGATCTTATTGTTCGCGACGACCTCGTACGTGCTGAGCTGTGCCAGCGGCAGGGTTTCCAAACCGGGAAGGTTTGCCGCCGCGCGAATCACGTTGACGTCGTCGTTATCCATGACGACAAGCGCGGTTTTATCCAATTTCAAAGCTTTCTTGAACGCCGCCATTTCCTTCGTCTTGGGCGCGGAAACTTTCAGCTCGTCCAAAACGATGAACTCGCCGTCCGCCACTTTCTTGGAAAGCGCGGAGAGGAGCGCCGTTCTCTTCGCCGTCACGTTCATCTTCTTGGAGAAATCGCGGGACTTGGGAGCGAACACCACGCCGCCCTTGATCCACTGCGGAGCGCGGATAGATCCCTGACGCGCACGGCCCGTACCCTTTTGGCGCCAGGGCTTGATGCCGCCGCCCCTCACTTCCGTTCTCGTGAGGGTGGACTTGGTGCCCTGTCTTTCGTTTGCAAGACGGGTCACGACTGCCTGATGAATCAAAGACTCTTTATATTCGACGCCGAACACGTTGTCGTTAAGTTCCATCGTGCCGACTTCGGAGCCGTTCATATTGTATACTTTAATACCGGTCATGTCCTTCATTCTCCTTATTTGCTCTTAACGCTGTCCGCAACGGTGACGATGCTGCCCTTGGGTCCGGGAACGGCGCCTTTGATGAGAAGCACGTTTCTGTTTAAATCCACTTTCACTACTTCGAGATTCTGCACCGTCACGTTCTCTACGCCGTACTGTCCGGCGAGGTGCTTATGCTTGAATACCCTCGAAGGATCGCTGATGGAGCCCATGGAACCGGGTTCTCTGTGCACAGGGCCTACGCCGTGGGTTTCTTTGAGCCGATGCTGATTCCATCTCTTGATGACGCCCGTGAAGCCGTGGCCTTTGGATACGCCCGAAACGTCCACCTTGTCGCCCGCGGCGAACACGTCGGCTTTCAGCTCGTCCCCCACCGAGAAAGTTTCGGCGCCCGCCACGCGGATTTCTTTCAGGACCTTGTGAGGTTTTACGCCCGCTTTCTTAAACTGACCGAGTTCGGGCTTCGTGAGCGCTTTCTCGCTCGTTTCGATAAAGCCGAGTTTGAGCGCCGCGTAACCGTCGTTCTCCACCGTCTTTACCTGCACCACGGGGCAGGGACCCGCTTCTACTACCGTGACGGGGATCATGGTCCCGTCCGCCGCAAAAATCTGGGTCATGCCGACTTTGCGTCCGATGATTGCTTTATTCATTGATAAAGTTCACTCCTTAAAAATTTATTTATTCTCGAATACCTTATTGAAAAGTATTTCTCGGCGAAATATGTTTCCAATCAGAGCTTGATCTTGATGTCCACGCCTGCGGGGAGGTGTATGGAATCGAGAAGCTTCGCGTTAGGGGAGTAGATGTCGATGATTCTCTTATACGTCCTCATCTCGAACTGTTCGCGGGAATCCTTGTACTTATGGGGGGAACGAAGGATCGTGACGATTTCCCTTTCGGTGGGAAGAGGAATGGGGCCGGAAATTTTCGCCCCGCTCTTTTTCATCGTTTCCACGATGCGCATCGCCGCTTCGTCTACGAGTTCGTGATCGTACGCCGCCAACTTGATTCTGATTTTCTGAACTGCCATTTTGGTTTCTCCTTTTACCGTTTATACTAACATTTTATTTCGCTGTATCAACATATCCGTGTGTATCGAGGTTTTAAGCAAAATAAAAAACACTCTTTAACCGCTGAGCGTTTTTACGCAAAGCCTCGGTTAGTCGCAGGAATCGGGTTCCCACTTTTGTCAACGGAAATTATCTGCCAGGGCGGCTTTTGCCCCGGATTTTCAGTAACTTCCCGTCTCAACCCATACAACACATATTTACACAGCCTAATTATAATACCAAATCGACTCGGACAAAGTCAAGCGTTTGAACACGCTTTTTTGAGTTTTTTTCGGTTTTTTCGAAAAAAACGGCATATTTTTTTCGTGCGGAGCATAGAAACGGGGTCATTCCTTATGGTTATTGCCCGATTTTGGCGGAAATATACCGCGCCGTACTTTCCTTTCCCCTTTTCGCGGCTATCCGCAAGGGTCTTCTTTCTCTCTTGCGGACAAAAATATTTTTTCCCGCTTTCCCCGCCTAAAAACGGCATTCAAAAAGCTCCTCGAAAAATTTTTATATCGGTTTCGCGCCTTCCCATGCTCCTAAAAAGAAACTCGGCGCTACGAAGCGACGGCGTCCCGCCCCGCACAGGGCTAATTTCCCTTTTTTCTGAAATTTTCTCTCCTTTCCCTTTTATTGTTTTTGTCCCGAATCCCGCTCGGCGTCATAGATCGCGCAGTTCTTTACTTCCCTGCGCATCTTTTTGACGATATCCGCCGAGTACGTCGCCTCGTACAACTTGAAACGGCTGAACGGTTCGGGCAGACCGCTGTTGCTGAGATAGAGAAAAACGGAATCTCCGAGCGCGCCTTTTTCCTCCCAAGAGGAAACGACTCCGAAATCGACGGCGTACAGGAAAACCGGCTTTCCGTCCCGTCCCGTTTTTCTGACGCTGTACACGCGGCGGATTTTTCCTTCCCCTTCCCCGAGAATCCCGCGGAGGATTTCCGAAAGAAGTTCGGGAGGCATATCGTTAGGGAAAAATTTATCCGTACGACGAACGCCGATATTCCGTTCCCGATCCATCGCCCTCTGCATGATGCCTGCGACGGAGGCGCGGTATTCGTCCAATACGTCCTGTCTGCCCATTTTGAGGGCAAACGTGCCGATTTCGCACATTGCTTTTTCCGAAATGTCAAAATTGTGTTTCGCCGCTTTATACAAAAGCGGGATTCCTTCCTCCTGTCCCCGCTCCGCCAGGATCTTTCCTTTATAATAAGCGGCAAAATCCGAATCGGGATCCATTTCCAGAATCTTATCCGAAATTTCCAGCACCTTATCGTCGCAGATTCCCAAAAACGCATCCGCGTATCCGACGAGTTTTGAGGCGGTAAGCGGGCGGCCTTCCGCGACGGCTTTTTCGTATTCCTCCATCTTTTCCCGGATTCTAAGGTAGACAACACGCTTTTGTTTATAATCGGGCTTAACGCCCTGCAAAGCGAGTTCGTCCTGCGCGGCGATTGCCTTTTTACATTCCCTCAAATAGTCCTCGTCCGTTTCCTCCGTCGTATAATCGTACTCCGCGACGCCCATATGCTCCATGCGCATACGGAAGGTGGGATGACTGTCGATGCGGGCGGGAATTTCATGGCGCAGCACGTAATTCCAAAGTTCTTCGTTCTTTGCGAGATATTTTCGGAAATTGGAAAGCGAACGGGTAAAATAGTCGGCGGAAGGCTCTTCCGATTGGTAAAAGTCGAACGCCAGTTCGGGTATTTCGGATTGCCGATATAAAGAGAGAAGCGTCGCTTTGGCGGTGGCGTTTATATAGATCTGACCGTACCCTTTTTCCTTCACCAGCTCGTCGGCGCGTATTTCCCGCCTGCGGGAAGAAAGTTCCCTATATAGATCGTTTTCGAAAGGAAGCGTATGGATGTAGTAATCGAGAAACAAGAAACGGGCAGCTTTACAGCACAGGGATAAAAGACGGCTCCATTCCACTTCCCGCAGCCATTTTTCCACAGTCCCCCCGTAACGGCGGAGCTTCACCGTATCCGAATTTTTCACGTGGGCAAATTCGTGAAGCATCACGCTGAAAAGTTCCTCTTCCGTCAACAGCAAAATTTCTTCCCCGTCGATATATACCAACGCCATTTTATCCCTTTCCGCGACGAAAAAGCCGTCGGCGGTTAATAGCAGCTGGATATGACGCCTGCACCCCGCCGCTTTCGCGGCACGGGAAACGAGCGCGTATAAACGAGGGTAGTCAAGGCTAAACAACAGATTTTTTTCGTTCTGCAAGTCGTTTTCATAGGGAGGAAAAAAGACGGCGAGCACTCCTATATAGGAGAGCGGCACCAAGATTGCCGGCAAAAAAAGGATCAGCAATTTAACGGGCTTCTCCCTTCCGAATCCCGTCATTCCCAAAGAAAAACTCATGAGAAAGAAGAGAAGCGTTACGCTAGCCAGCCAGCAATAACTGCGGAAAATCTTGCTCTTCAATCGTTTTTCCGCTTTTTCGTAATCCTCTTCCACTCTCTTTTTATGTTCCAGACCCATCTCTATGAACTGCTGAGCGGTCATGTTTTTAAACGATTTTTTAAAGCGGAGAGTGCGCACGATATTTATCGCCGCCGCGAGAGCCAGCAATCCTACCGACCCGCCGCACACGACCCGCCATATCGCCTTTCCGTCCGAAAGAATGAAGCCGCACATCCAGCCGCCGAGAATTAAAAACATCGAAATTAACGTCGCATAGGAAAGGCGGGCATTCTCTTTTTGAATTTGATTCATATTCTCTCATCCCCAATCCAAGCCGCATGAATCCGGCTTTTTGGTCTATTATATCATACCTCCCCCATTTCGTCAATAGTCGAATCAACGTTTCCCCTTGACAAAATTTAAAAGTTGTCGTATAATGTCTAAAAACAGATCGGGAGGAAAATAAAATGGTCATGAAAAAAGAATGGTTCAAAGAAAACTTAGTCCCCGTCGCGGCGTCGGGAATCTCTTTCGTCTTAGGCGTAATCGCGGGGATACTGCTGAGTTTCAGACCGGACAAAAAAATGTGTACTGCCTCGTTCTCTCCTTACACCATCTATATACGTTTAAAATACGTATTCGATATCCGAAGCGCTATCGGGTATTGGATTTTTGCGATCGTATTGAGCGCGATCGTATTTTTACTCTGCAAACTCATCACCGACCAAAAACGGCTCCGGGAAGAAAGGCAGGAGCCGCCGACAACCTCGGACGAACAATCGTAACAAAAGCGCGGCAGACGCCGCGCTTTTTATTTTACCGTTTAAATATATATTCTTTCAGAACGGCGGAATCAAATCCGAACGGATATGCCGTCCCCGTCGGAATCCCTTGCCTCTATCAAAATAAACTTTCCGAGTCGACGGCGGCAGGCTTTCAATACTTTCCGCATCTCCTCCGCGGAGGAAAGAATCTCCGCCTTTTCCCGCCGCGTAAAAAGGGTTCTCGTTTTTTCCCGGCGGGAATCCTGCGCCTCCCCGTCCGTTTTTGAAACGCCCTCTTCGCCGTTTTCCGAATCCTTCCGCGCAATATGCGTTTTTTCGCCTTCGTCGCTGCCCTGCCCCTTCGCTTTTTCTTTTTCGACAGGCAAGGCAAGCTTTAAGACAACTTTCAGAAGCAGCCCGGACAGGGGCAGATAGAAGCGGTACGTCTTTCCTTCGTTCGTGAGGCAGATCTTCATTCCACCCACACTTCCACTCTGTCGCCGTCGGCGCTTTGCACTTCCACGAGTTTCCCCGTCACGCCGAGCGAAATAAGGGCAAGAATTTGATTGAAATCGACGGACTGCACCCATTTTGCGCCCTTCTCCCCGCCTCCGCCGATCTTATTCATCAGCGTTTCATTGCCCACGAGAATCTCGATGAGCTTTACGGGAAGGTTGACGTTTACTTTGTCGCCGTCCGTGCTCAAAACGCGCACGCGCAGGAACATTTTATCCGTATCGGGACGCTCTTTGGCGAGCCGGGTGACAGGCTCGCCGCCGTCGTCGAGAAGTTCGTCGACGCTGACGCCGAACGCGCGCGACAGAGGCTTTAAAAGCGTTATATCGGGATAGGAAACATCGTTTTCCCATTTGGACACCGCCTGCGGCGTCACCGAACAGATCTCCGCCAGCGTTTCCTGCGTAATCCCTTTTTCCTTGCGATAGGCAGCGATATTTTGTCCGATTGTTTTCATAAAAGTTGTTCTCCTTTTCTTTTCGTTGTCCCCATTATATTCCCTCGCAGCGAAAAAGTCCAGATACCATCGGTTGAATTTGCCCCCTCTTTTCCAACTTTCGGTTGATAAGAGAATCAACCAGCGGTTGAGAAGGAAAAAACGCCCTGTTTTGCCGACGGATTCCGCGCAAAAAGCCCGCTCGCGCCGCCGTCAGGCGCGCAGAGAGGAAAATACTCTGCCGATGCGTTCGGCAAGCACGAGTTCCGCCTCCGCATCCGCCTGCGTGGGCGTTTTATTGACAACGACGAGGTGTTTGCCTTTAAAATAGCGAAGAAGTCCCGCGGCAGGATATACGACCAGCGACGTACCGCCCACGACGAGGGTATCCGCTTCGGAGATCGCCCGGACCGCTCCCGCCACCACTTCGTCGTTCAGCATTTCCCCATAGAGCACGACGTCGGGCTTCACCGTGCCGCCGCAGGCGCAGCGCGGCACTTCTTCTCCGGCGACGATCTCGGACATGGTATAGCTCTTTTTACAGCGCATACAAAAATTGCGCCAGACGCTGCCGTGCAGTTCGAACACGTTTCTGCTCCCCGCTTTTTGATGAAGCCCGTCTATGTTCTGCGTAACGACCGCCTTTAATTTTCCCCGCTCTTCCAAGCGCGCGAGCGCCAGATGACAGGCATTGGGCAAGGCGGAGGGAAAGAGCATCTTCTTTTTGTAAAATCGATAAAATTCCGCCGTATGGGCGAGAAAGAAACCGTGAGAGATGATCGTTTCGGGCGGATACGCATATTCCTCGCTATAAAGTCCGTCCTGAGAGCGAAAATCGGGAATCCCGCTCTCCGTGCTGACGCCCGCGCCTCCGAAAAAGACCATGTTTTTGCTTTCGTCTATTATTTCCTGAAAACGTCTGATTTTTCGCTCGTATTCCTCGTCGTTCTCCGCCATAGAGTCCTCCCTTCGTGTCCCATAAAGAAACAGCGCGGAAAAAACTTCCGCGCCGTCAAAAGCCGCGGGGGTTAGTCTTCGAGTCCTTCGTTGAGCTTTTGAAGAAGAGCATCGAGGTCTTCGCCGTGAACGGCGACCGCTTCCGCGACCGTTTCACCGTGCGCCATCGCACAGCCGAAGCAATGCATTCCCGCTTCCATCAGGATATCGGGAGCGTTAGGATTGAGTTGTAAACATTCGGCAATCAAAGTATCCGCCGTAATTTTAGCCATTTGAAATTTCTCCTTTCTGTACTTTTCTATTATTTTAACACATCGCAAGCAAAAATACAAGGGCGCAGGCAGTATTTTTTCCATTTTTTATCGGATTTTCGCAAAATTTTATCATATTCCCGCCCAAGCCGCAAAAATATCTCCCGAGTCGCTCCCTTTCTATTCCGTATTTCCGATTCCGACGAAAGAGTACGGATACGGAAGTTTCCTCCCTTCCTATAAACAAGGCTTTTTTATGCGGCGCTTCTTTCCCAAGTAAACCAAAGTCCTTTCCCCGCCCGCTTCTTTCCGCTAAAAAATCCCGTCCGGCAAGAGGAAAAACTCCCGTCGCATTTTTATCCGATTTTTCGGGAAGAACTTGTAAAAAGAAGGCAAAAACAGTTGACAAAAGCAAAAAAAAATACTATACTATGAAAGCAATTTGTTGAGGAATCGCTTTGACGGAAACGTTTTATCGCCGGCGAAAATAAATTTTTCCCCGCGAAAGAAAAACTCCCTCTTTCCTATTGGCGCAGAAAGCTTTGGGAAAGCGAGTCGAAAGTGTTTTCTTTTGGCTTTGCTCGCAGAAGCGGCGCCGAGCGCCTGCTCTTTATAGAGCGCGGGAGGCTTCCCGATTTCAAAACAAAATCCTCCATCAATTTTATATGCACCTTTAGCTCAACTGGATAGAGCGTTGGTCTACGGAACCAAAGGCTAGGGATTCGAATTCCTTAAGGTGCACCAAACGCAACCTGATTCGAATATTAGGTTGCGTTTTTATTAGGTATATTTTCTAAACTCAATTATAAAAAAGGAAAGACACGACAACACAGCCGTGTCTTTTTTGTTTTAGGGTTTATATCTCATTTTCTAAACCAAGCAAATAATCGGCGCTTACATTAAAGGCTTTGCAAATTAGATAAATACTCTCTGCATTAGGTTGTATCTTTCCGGCAGTCCAATCCGATACGCTCATTGCAGAGATACCTGCTTTTTCTGCGAATTTACGTTTGCTCAATCCTGTTTCTTTTATAAATTCACTTAATCGAATTGCAAATAAATTTTCCATACTTTAAATAAAGAATAGAATAAAAACCTATGATAAGATACTTTCAGCCGAGAATTTATACGCAAAGTATGTAGTTGATATGGAATATAGATCTTATTTTATAAATCCGTTCGTCCAATCAGGTATTCGATAGTACAGTCAAATAATTTTGACAATGAAACTAAATTCTCAGTTTCCGGCAACCGTCCGTGTAACAACCATTGTGAAATGGTAGACTGTTGAACGCCGCAACTTTTCGCGACTTTATAATCCGTTAAATTTAATTTTTCTCTGCATTCTTTGTATCTTTGAACAAACGTTACGTTTTCTTTTCCCGTTTTATAATTTTCTTTGTCTGTTAAACCTAAAATAAAGTCGATTGAACAATTAAAATAAGCTGATAAAGAAATCAGGTTTTTCAAGCTGGGATAATATTTTCCTTCTCTCCAATTTTGAATAATATCGTCTTGACATTCCAATTTTTTAGAAAGGCTGAAATTAGTTAAATTTTGTTCTTGCATTAGCTCGTTGAGCCGTTCAACAAAAAGACCTATATGTTCTTTCATAATCTTTTCCCCCTCAATTGTTCTATGTAATAACACTATTATAGGTTGTTTTACGAAAAACTGGTGTTTATTCGAGGCAATAACAGTATTTTGCTTGACTTCGAAGTAATAACAGTATATAATATAGCTATAAAATTCTTTTAAGGAGATGTAGCTATATGGAAGAGAAAGAACAGAAAGGCAAGAAATGTTGTTATTGCGGCAATTTTGAGGGGTACTATACCAAAGGATTGCGGCGTTACGAGAAAAGCAAACAAGGGTTTTGCTCGGAACATCATAAAATCGTAGAAAATCAAGATTGCTGCGAGTGTTGGAAAACAAACAGCAGAAGACATTTAGTAAGAAACCGAGTTGCTTCAAGGGCGTTATACGAAATCTTAATGGATATTTCCGCTATCAGACAAATCATTCAGGAAAACGAAGAGGAGAAGAAAAACTTATAATGGAAAAGAAATGCCAAAAGTGCCGATATTACAGCGCGTATTATGAAAAGGGACTGGCAAACTTTTACAGAGAGAGAAAAGCGGGGTTCTGTTGTCAAAAGCAAAAAGCCGTAGAGAAAAACGACATCTGCGAGTTCTATCTATCCCGTATTTCTACGAAAAAAACGGTTACCGTGGAATATATCGACGAGGTGCTCAAAGATATAGAAGAGCTGGAATGGATATACCGCGACTATAACTATTGACTACTAAAAAAGAAGTCAAATTGAATTTGGCACTATGGCGGGTGCTTGTCTTGAACAAGCCCCCGCCAAAAACAATCATATAAAACAACTTGCTTTCCTCAAAGCCGCGCGGAAAAGGCGTTACGCCGCATAAATAAAAAAGCCGACGGCAAACGCGCCGACGGCTTTTTTCTCGCAGGACTCAGTCCTCCAAAACGGCGAGGATGCGCCCCATCGATTCCTCGAATTCTTCGTCCGTAGAGTTGTTGAATATCAACAGATCGTCCTCGCTTTCGGGCGTGTCCAACTCGACGGGCACCTCGAAGTTGCATCCCGCTATATATTCGTCCCAATGCGCCAGCTTCCAGGTATCGCGGTCGGAATTGCGGGCGATCATCCTCTGACGGCACACCTCCTTGGAAGTGTTCACCCAGATGACGACGAGTTTCGCCCCTTTCGCTAAAAGAGTTTCCCGAAGCTTCTCCATATACGCTTTCTCCCGGATCTCGCGGGTGAAGGGCGCGTTGATGAGCACCTTGTCGTCATAATCGAGCGCTTCCAGCGCCATGCCGACGATGGTTTCGTATTCGTAATCGCGGATATATTTTTCAAAGAAGGGCGAACTGCGGTTGTATTCCTCCCCCGCCACGAGAAAAATTTGCTTGGAGAGGGGAATCAGGCTGTCTTTATCGAGATAAACGATATGTCTGAGCCGTTTGGAAAGTTCCTTGGAAATGTACGTTTTTCCGCAGGCGGGCGGCGACGTCACCAATATCAGCTTCTTCATAACTGCGAAAACTCCTTTTTTGTTATTTTCCGCAATTATTATAAAATTTTTCCTTTTTTCAGTCAATCGGATTTTTCGCCCTAAAAAAATCCCGCCAAAGCCGAGCCGTATTCACTTATTTTGCCAGAATCGTTCACCTATCTTGACAAAACTCGTCCTCTCATTCGGGAATCTCCACGTCCACCTTTCTGTCGCGGAAATAATATTCCCTGTCCCGCTGCCCGATCGGACGGAGCACGCGGCAGGGATTGCCCGCCGCCACCACGCCCGCGGGAATATCCTTCGTCACTACGCTGCCCGCCCCGATCACCGTATCGTCCCCGATCGCAATGCCCGGCAGAAGGACGCTGCCCGCCCCGATCCAGACGTTGTTGCCGATATGGACGTCGATGTTGTACTGCATCTGATCCTTTCTCAGCGCGGGCTGAATGGGATGCCCCGCCGTGGCGACGGTAACGTTCGGTCCGAACATGACCCCGTCCCCCACGTAAATCTGTCCGTCGTCCACCAATGTCAGATTGAAATTCGCGTAGACGCCGCTGCCGAAATGCACGTGCTTCCCCGCCCAATTCGCGTGCAGAGGCGGTTCGATATAGCAATTTTCTCCTATTTCCGCGAACATTTCTTTTAAAAGCGCCGCGCGCCTCTCCATTTCGGACGGACGGGTGGCGTTAAATTCATACTGTTTTTCGAGGGCGGCGGTCTGTTCGCGCATGATGGCGTCGTCGCCCGGCATATACAGCCTTCCTTCCTCCATTCTCTTTCTCGATTCTTCCGACGTCATTTCCATTCTTCCTTTCCTCCCCGGCGCCTTCCCGCAGTTCCGCAAGCAAAAATCGCCGTTTGTTTTCTCCCGCTATTGTAGCAAATATCCGGACGGAAGTCAACAAAAAAACCGCAGGGCAGCGCATTTTCGGCGCAGCCGCGCGGTTTTCTTCCCAGCGTCTTTTGCTCTTTATCCGTAATTGTGATCGGGATCATAGCCGTTTTTCCACGAGGAGGTGTCGATACCCAGCGCGCCGATCATCTCGACGGCGCCCTCGTGCAGTTTCTTATCGTAACTTTTCAAAAATTGATCGTCGCTGTATTTTCCCGCCACCCAATACTGAAAATACCTCGACATGGTGTTCTGCGTAGCCACGGTGACGCCTGTCGTCCACTGACAGCTCGGCGTGCGCGCAAACTCGCCGCGGATATAGTCCTCTATCTCCGCGGGGATCGCGGTGCCGTAGACCGCGCCCACGTATTCGCCCGCCTTTTCATCAACCATTTTATTGATGTTCTTGGGCGCCGTCAGCCACATCAGATAGAGTTTGGAGGCGAGAAGATGCGCTTCTCCTTTCTGCTCCACCGCCTGTTTGCAGATATTGAAGGATTCGGCGATGGGCGGATTATACGCGCCCTGTCCCGTTTCGAAATCCGCGCAGTAGTCCTTTGAAGTCGCGGAATCCGCAAGCGGCGTGGCAAAAATGCCGTACTCGAATTTTCTCTCCGCGTTGACGTTTTCCGCGCCCAAACGCCACATACCGTCCTCCATCATCGCCACCTTTCCCTGATTCCATAAAGGCTCGTAATCGGTATCCGCCGCGCCCGTCTGCAAGATTTCGTTATATTTGTACTTCACTTCGTTATACAGGGAGAGAATGTTGCCGCGGTTTTGCCCCTGACCGTAGAATACCCCTTCGTATACGGCGCGGAGAAGTTCGTCCTGCGTCATGTAGCCGTTGCCGTCGTAGTCCCATTGTTCCTTGATCTTTTCGGCGTACGTCGGTCCCAGCGAAAATTGAACGTCCCATACGTCGATGTTCGCCTTCGCGTTCAAAGACCAGGGCGCCACCGCGACATACCCCGCGTCCGAAACGGTTTTGCAGACGCTTTTGAACTGCTCCCACGTGCGCGGAATTTCCAGATTCAGCTCGGCAAAGATCTCTTTGTTGTAAAAATAGGCCGTGGCGGTGCCGGGATAGCACATGACGGGAACGGCGACGATATTGCCCGCCGCGTCCGACGTCATATCGCTCGTCCACATATAATCGGGAAACATATCTTTCCAGCGCTCGCTGCCCCGCGTTCCTTCCTCCACAAACAGATTCGGCTCTTCCAGCATCTCGTCGAGATTGATAAACCATCCTCGGTCCGAATACTCCGAGCCGTGCATCATCACGATGTCGGGCGCGTCGGAGGAAGAGATCTGCGTCGTCATCCACTGCGCCCAATCCCCTACGCTCTTTTTCGAATACGCCCATTGCACCTTGACATTGGGGAACATCTCCGTGAATTCGTCCGTAATGTCCTGAATGGAACGGAACACCGTGGGCTGCTGCTCGGTAGGCTCCGTGTTCGTGGTGGGCATCAGACCGTTGATGTCCACGAGGAGGGTGAGCGGCTTTCCGTCGTTGATCAGAATACCGTTCCAGGCGTCTGCGGAAGAAGAGTTCTCCCCGTCTTTGCAGGCGGCGAGATTGAGGCACATCAGCCCTCCCAACACCGCCGCCGTTATTCGTTTCGTCTTTGCGAATTTCATTGTTATCATGACCTCTTATTATAAAATCTATTCGGAGCGCACGCCGCACGCGACATGGTAAACTTGCGCAAGCGGCAAAGGAAGTAAGGAGGCGCGCGGGGACGCGTAAACGCGGCTCTCTATGGCGCGTACAACAGTTTCCAAACCCGTTTTTTCCGTCTGCGCGTCCGTATTCTCCCCCGCCGCAAAAAGGGACGCGCACAGCGGGGAATTGTCCCGTTTGGAAAACGCGTCCGCCGCTTTTTTGAGGAGGAAAAAAGCGCTCTCGTTCAACGCCTTTTCTTCCCGCGCGTTTTCAAAACTTCACCGCCGCGTTCGTCAGACCTTCCACGTAGAACTTATTGGAGAACACGTAAAGCAGGATGAGCGGCACCGAGGAGATGAGATAGCCCGCGAAAAGAGTGGGATAGCTGCCCGTATTGGCGGACAAAAATTCCTTTTTGATGGCGGCGGCGATCGTCAGTTTACTTGCGTCGGAGGGAATGGCGATCATGGGCCAGATATAGTCGTTCCACGCCCCCGAAAGCTGCATGATGGCGAGCGTCGTCAAAATGGGCACGGACAGAGGCAGACAAATTTTCGTATAGCACACGAAATCCCCCGCGCCGTCTATCTTCGCCGCTTCGAAGATACTCTCATTAAGCCCCTCGAAAAAGCCGCGGAGCAAAAATACGCCGAACACCGAGCCGCCCGTGATGATGGGCAGAATCAAAATGAGATAGGAATCCGTGCCGACCAGTTTTTTATAGAGCATGAAGCTAGGCACGAGAGTCATGATGGCGGGCAGCATCATCAGCCCGATCACCATGGCGTACAGCGCGTTTTTGAGATAGAATTTCATGCGGGCGAACGCATACGCGGCCAGGGAAGACACCGCGAGCATCCCGAGCGTTCCCGCGCCGCCGACGAAAATGGTGTTGAGAATATAGACGTCCAATTCCTTGGCGGCATAAAATACGTTTTCGAAATTGAGCGGGAGCGTGGGATACCACTTGGTGAGATTGAACTGCGCCGTGCTCTTGAACGAGCACCACACCGCCATGAAAAGAGGATATACCATGAGGCACAACAACAGGAGCAAAATGACGTGAGCGAATACCTGCCCCCAGCGAATTTTTATTTTCATTGCGCGTTTTCCCCCTTTTTCCCTATCTTAAAAGAAAGGAGCGTAAAGATCATGATGACGACGAAGAGGAAAGTGCCGATAGCGCTTGCGAAGCCCATACGCCCCGACTGAAACGCCGCCTGATACATATAGTATCCGGGCACCATGGTGTCGTAACCGGGTCCCCCGTCCGTCAGCAGGAACTGCACCGAATAATCCTGAATGCCGCCGATCAGTCCGTTGATGAGGAAGAAGCGCATCTGTCCCGCGATCTGCGGCAGGTCGATGTTCCAGATGATCTGAAAGGTCCCCGCCCCGTCCAGCCGCGCGCTTTCCCTCGCCTCGGCGGAAACGGCGTTCAGTCCCGATATGTAAATGAGCACATTGGTGCCGCCGATCCACGGAAATCCCATGAAAATAATGGCGGGAATGACGGTGTTCGAATTATGCAGCCAGTCCACCGGCTCGCCGCCCACCATCTGCCAGATCGCCGTCAGGATGCCGAAGTTCGGGTCGTAGATATAGTCCCAGATGAGGGTCACGACCACGCCGGGGGCGACCATGGGAATGAGCACCCAGAGCCGATACGCCGATTTTGCCTTTTCGCTGCGGAGATTGAAGATGAGTTCCGCGACGATGAGGGGCACCGCGATGCCGATGAGAAGTTTGGGGATCATGATCTTCAAAAGCGTCGCGCAGGAGGGCCAGAATACCTGCGTATCGGAAAGAAATTCCCTATAATTTTTCCAGCCGATAAAGGCGGATTCCCCCGAGTCCTTCCAATCGAAAAAGGAATGATAAATACCGCTCAGCGCGGGATAATAGGAAAATGTGAGCAGAAAGAAGAAGAGGGGCAGCAAAAACAGATACGCCTTTCTCGACGCGTACAGCTTTTTCCCGACGTTCTTCAAAACGGGGAATTTACCGTTCCCCTTGGCGGAGCGATCCCCCGCCGCGTTCGTCGTTACGGTTTCGTTTTCCATGCGTCAATCCTCCTTTCCCGTGTCGATGTCGTAAAAAATATCGTCCGTCGTCATGCCCGATCCCGAACCGCCCTCGCCCGCCGCCATGGACAGCGTATAGCTCGCCTCGGCGGGCACAAAGACGAAGAGGGAATTATCCTCGTCCCGCACCGTCAGAACGACGGGCGTCACCTTCCCCGTTCCCGCCCGATAGCAGCGATAATCCACCGTCACGCAGCCCTCGCCGTCCGTATCCGTGCGTTCGAGGACGTTGCGGTTTGTCTTGATATAGAGGGTATGTCCCTGCACGGGCTTGCCGCCGTGCGTCACCCGAACGACAAACCGCACTTTCGTACTGCCGTCCGCGATCCCCCAATCGGCGGGCACCTCGCCCGCCTCCGTCACAGGTTCGCCCGATTCCGTCAATCTGACGACGGATACGAACTCGATTTTATACGTCAGGGAAATCGCAAAGTCTATCAGGGCGCCGACGCACAGCACAGCGACGATACAGCCGATGACGATGAGCTTTTTCACCGCACTTTTCATTCCTTTTCCTCCGTCATGAAATATTTTATCCAGATCGGCGTCTTGCCCGAATATTCCACTTCCACCCGCTTTTCTCCGTCCAGGGGGAAATACAGCCAGGATATGCCGCTCCAAATACAGGTATCCACAGCCGAAACGAGCGGCTTGCCGTCCGCCGTCACTTTCAGTCCCTCGGGATAGCCGCGCGCCGTGCGCAGAGGAGCTGTGCCGTCCATCGTAAAGGTAAGTTGCAGGGAGGTCTTTCCCTCCGTGTCGAAGATCAGCGTTTCACCGCGGCAGACCGCCGTTTTGTCGAAGCTCTTTTCCCGCGGCAGAAGCGTCCATTTGACGAGGAGAAATCCGTTTGCGGAAAGTTCCAAAGGATAGGCGGAATAGGCTTCTTCCGCCTCCGATTCAAGGTCGTCCGCCCCTTTGTCCGCCCCGCGCGTGAGTTCTCCGTCGCAGATCAGCGTTTCTATTTTCAGGCGGCAATTTTTCCAAGCGGGCAGCGCGAGCAGACATTTTTCCGCGCGGGAAGAAGGATTCAGCGCCACCGCGTATCCCGAAGCGCCCCCGTCCGCAGCGTAGCCGTAGATCTCCCCTTTCCGCGCGTCGCCGAGGATAAAGTCCGTTTCGTATCCCCCGCGGAGGATCTCCTCGTAAACGCCGTCCACGAAGGAAAAATAGCGGAGGTCGTCCTCGTCCAGCCCGGATACGTCCCCGTATAGATGCACCTTCCCGCCGCCGCGCATGACGTCCATGAGCACACCCTGCCGGAAAAGTTTTTTCCCGAGTCCGTAGATGGTCGAGGTGCTTCCCATCATCGTGCCGTGGTCGTCGATCGCCGAGAACGGCATGGACGCTTCGCGGAAATTGCGGATCATCGCGTCCGTATAATAGACGAGGGAATGAGAAAAGTCCCCGCAGGAAATTTCGCTTGGCCGCGGATCGCCGCAGTAGAGATAATCGACGTATTCGCACCAGTAGGGAGAAATCGCGTAGCCTTTGCGCTCCTGCACGCTCCCTATCCAATCCAGCTCCGTCGTCCAGCCGTTATAGCAGAGGATTTTTAAGTCGGTCTGCAACGCCTTTAATTTCCCGATCATGCGGATAAAATTGCCGACGCTCTTTTCCTTGGACTCGGTGTGTTCCACGGAATGCCCGTGATCCGGATTCGCGCACTCGAAATAAGCGAAATCCAGCTTGATCATGCGCACGCCGTGCCTTTGGATATGATGGCTCAGCGCTTCCGTCATCGCCTCCGCCACGTCGTCGCAGGCGAAGCACAGAGCGCCGCTTTCCAATAAGGCGTCGTATTTTTCCATCCCTTTCCAATGGGCGTGAATGCAGTTTAAATCGAACCAGAGGCCGTATTTCATGCCCTTTTGTTCGAGCTGTTTCAACACCGTTTCCACGCCGTGGGGGAAAGTGCTCTTTTTAAAGCGGATATACGGCTGATTTTCCTCAAACCAGTAGGCGTCCATGAGATAATAATCGAATTTCACGCCCGATTTTTCCGAGAGCGCGGCGATCCGTTCGATATTTTCCAAAGTCATGATCTCCGTGAGGTTGATGTGGTCCGTGAGGTCGTCGTGCAGTCCCCAATCGCAATAGATGCGCAGCGGCTGCCGATCGCCCGACCGCACCGACTTTTTTCGGATATAGGCCTCGAAGGAACGGGAAAGATCTCCGAAAGCGCCGAATCCGTAGACGACGGGCAGGGACTCGAAACGGGAAGTTTTTTCAAAGGGCGCCTGCGTAAAACAGAGGGTATCGCCTTCGAAACGATTGCTTGCCGCGGGAAATTCTATGCCGCACCACATTTCCCTTCCGACGAATACGGGCTGTCCCTCCCCGCCCCGCGACAAAGCCCTGTTGACCGTCCGATTTTCGAGCGCGGCGCGCTTGATATAAAACGGGAGAGGCGCAGAAACGAGGATTCGTTTTTCAAAGGTTTCTTCCCGCGCCGTATACGTCACTTCGACGAGGAGATTTTCGCCCCGATAAGTAAGGGTCAATTTTTTCCCTTCCCCGTCCTTTTTCAGTCCGCAAAACCCGAACGCCCCCGCGGGCAGAATATGCGTTTTGCCCTCCCTTTCGAGGTAGAGGACGAATTCGTCCCCGCCCGACAAGACGGCGGCTTCGCCCGTACGGCGGTTGACAAAAACCACCTGTCCCGCTTCATAGAGCAGACTTCCGTAAAAATTTCTCAATTCAATCGTTTCCATCTTTCTCTTCTTTCTTCTTGTTTTTTATTACCGATTTTCGGATGACGAGCTCGCAGGGAACCATCACCCGCACGGGAAATTTTCTCTTATAATTGATCCGTTCCAAGAGGAGATCCGTCACCAGCCTGCCGATCTCCTCTTTGTAGATCCGCACCGTCGTCAGGGGCACGCGGCTATAATTGGATTTCAAAATGTCGTCGTGTCCCGTCACGGATACGTCCTCGGGCACTCGATACCCGCCGTCCAACAGCGCGTTCATGGTCCCTATCGCCATTTCGTCGTTCATGCAGCAGATGACTTTCGGCGGCGGCGATTCGGATAATTTTTCCCTGATCGCGTCGTAAGCTTTCTGAGATTCGTTGAGCGCGTTGAAAAAATATTTTTCGTTGATGTGCAAAGAAATTTCGGAAGCGTAACGCACGATGGCGTCGATGCGCTTCTGATCCCCGCCCGTCACCAGTCCCGCCTCCGTATACCCGCAGCTTTTGACGTAATCGAGCATCCCGTTCATCGTGGAACACATATCGCTGCCCACAAAATCCGCGTTTTCGATAAAGCTGCCGTAAATGCTCGATAAGTATTTCGTCTGCGTGGAGAGATAAGAAGCGAGGTCGTCGGGAATTTCCCCGAACAGGATCAGTCCGTCCAGTTTCTTTTCGCACAAAGGCATATTGCGCCGATACAGCTGCGCCACCTCGTCGATATAGAAACGATACACCTGATACTCCGCGTCCGTCAAAATGGTGGTGATCCCCTCGATGATACGGTCGAAATAGGCGTTCATTTTCAGCACCGCGCCCTTATAGGTGACATAGCCGATGCGGATGTCTTTTTTCGCCTTTAAAGAATTGTTTGCGAGCAGCCGCGCGTGATAGTCGGGAATATACGCCGTACGCTCTATCTCCTTCAACACTTTTGCCCGCGTTTCGGGTCGGCAGCGGAGCGTGGAATCTTCGTTGATGATCCTCGAAACCAACGCAATCGACACCCCGCACGCGTCCGCAATATCCTGAATCGTCCGTTTCACCTTCTTCTCTCCTTGCCGATTTTTCTTTCGTCTTTCCCCTGCCCCTTCCCTTTCACTTTTTTAAAGGGTTTCGGCACACCGTTTTTTCCCATGCGCCTCACGCCGGCGTTTCTTCCGTCGTCCCGTCGGGCAGATAGGCGGCCAAGGCGCACTTTTTGCCTATCCTGTCTGCCGCTTCCGATACCGCGCAACGTCTTATTTCTCCCCGCTCGCATTCAGATCGCCATAAACGGGAAGGAGAATCGCAGACGGTAAACGCCCTTTTTCTAAAATCGAAAAATCCGCTTCGCCTTTCGCCTCGAATAAGACGGCAGGCGCACAGATCCATCCCCTTTTACTCTCGTAAATACGCGCACATCCCGTTCGGCTTGCGTCGGACGCGGACGCGATTTTTACGCAGGGGCAAAGGGCGGGTGAAAACAGAACGCCTGCGATAAAAAGCAAACCGACCTTAACTCTCTCCTTCACCCTTTTTCCTCTTATCAAAATCGGGGGAACGACCGTTTTCTATTCACGGCAAAGACGGTCGTTCCCCTTTTTCTCAGAATGTTTCCTTAAAGAACGTCATTGTTAAAATCATTTTCTAAGTTTACTTTTTTCTTCTCTTCAATCCTATCGCCAAAACGCCCGCGGCGGCAAGAATAGAAACGGCGCCGATGCCCAGCGCGCTGCCGCAGCCGTCGCTCGAAACGGAGGTCCCGCTCGATGCGCTGTCCGCGGAAGACGAATCGACGGGCGCAGTCGAACTGCTCTCCGAGGAAGAAGAACTCTCCATCGCTTCTTGTCTGCTGATGGTGCTGAAATCGATCAGCGAGGAATAAGCGATCGCGTCGTCGTTCGCGTCGTAAGCGACGATCTGCACCGCGTAATCGGTCTTTTCGGAAAGTCCCGAGATCAGCTCTTTATAGCTTGCGTCGCCCGAATAAATGGGACCTTCGATGGACAGATGGGTGTACGCCTCTTCGCTGCCTTCGGGATTTACCCCGTAAACGTACATCTTATAGGTTTCGGCGCCTTCAAATTCGTTCCAGTTGACGTTTACTTTGTTATAGGAAATATCGCTCGCCGTGCCCGTGAAGCCTTCGGTCGGCGTCTGAGGGCGAATGGTCGTATCGGCGGGCGCGCCGAACGTGACGATCTGATCGAAATAGATGGTATGCGTATAGTCACTGTCCGCCCATGTTTCCGCACTGCTTCTCGAATCGCGGTGTTTTACGCAAAGACGAACGGTTTTTCCCTCCCCGTAAATAGTGGGAAGATAGAAACCCTGACTGAACGTATATACGCCGGGCGTCCATTTTAAAGGCTCCGCAGCGGTCGTTTTCTGTTGAAGGAGGGAAGGATTGCCTAAATCGTTATGCTTATCCGCAAGCCAATTCTCATAGTTCCCCCTCGATTCATAATAGGTATCCTCGGTGCCGAGATAGATATACAATCCGTCCGCATTGGTATGCGTGGTGGGATCGTCTACTTCAATACGGTAGAAAATATTTTCGGCGGCCGTATAAATTTTTATGGTGCCCGTCGCGCCCGTTTCCGTTGCGTTGTTTGCGATCAGGTCATAGGCGGTCGCCTTTTCCCAGTCGCTTTCTGTGGGCTGAGAGGGAAGATCAGTGACGACGATTTTCAAATCGGGATTTTCGGGCGCGGGCACAGGTTCCGCCGAAGAGCTTTCCGAAGACGACTCGGAGGGACTGTCCGAAGAAGCGGAATCCGACGCCGTATCCGAAGAAGTTTCCCCGGAACTGTCGCCGCCTTCGGGAACTTCGCCGAGATAAAGCTTTCCGCTATAAGTAGTGGCTTCGCCCGATCCCCAGTCGCCGTCTGCCGTCGTAACGTCCTGATGGGTAAACGCCACGTCGACAGCCGCGCCCAGCGCGTAACAATCGCCCAAATTCATGCCGATGGTGACCACATAAGAAGTCGTCGCGTCGTCATACGCCATCTCCGTTTGAACGTTAGGTCCAAAACCGTAGCTTCCCGTCAGCCAGGGGTCATAGTTTCCCTGTATATCCGCCGTCGTTCCTCCGACGGTGATCTTATAGGCGATTCTGTCTTTCCCCGTAAATTTAGTGGTATCTGTCACTATCATACGGAAATACAAATTCGTGCCCACCGTAGCGAGCTTGACGCTGCCCGTATTCGCACCCGTCATCGCGTGTTCATACGCGGTATTCCATTCCGTTTCGGTCACGAAGCCTTTATCGCCTCCGCCCGTCACGGCTTTGATTACCTTTTCGTCCGTTCCCGCCTCCGCGGAAACGCCTAAGGCGACGATGCCCGCCAGACCGCTGAAAGCCATTGCGCCGGAAAGAGCCAACGCTGCAAATTTTTTCTTCATTTTTCTTTCTCCTTATCTTTCGGCTGACGCCGAATTATTTTTTATCAGTTTCCTTTGCGGAAGAAGACCTCTCCCGCCTTATGGATGTCGTACGAAGCGTGGCAGTCGTTCCAGGCGAGCAGCGATTTGAAATCGTTGCTGTCCCGATTGTCGTATACGTAGCAATCGAAGCCGAAAGAGTCGTATGCCTCCTGCGTCGTTTTAAACCGCCAGGGAATCATGACCTCTACCCTGTATCCGTCGTTTGTCGTTTTCACGATTGCCTGTATTCCCGAAAGGTCCTCGCTGTCCCCGTCGGTTGCCGAAATCTTACCGCTGCGGCAGACCTCGACGTTCGTAATCTCCTCAGGCACAGAAGCGAAGCGTTTTTCGTCCAGCAGGAGATACACCATATCGCTGTCGTGCGCGATTTTATCCTTTACGTCGACAAAGAGATACAGCGCTTCTTTCGTATAAGTCATGTACGCCTTCGCCGTCGTTTCGCCGGGCACCGCACGATAGTCGGACACGGCGCGGTCTATTTCCAGCGACTCCGCGCGATCGTACAGCGCGTCCTTCTCGCCGTCTATTACGGGCGCCGACTCCGAGAGGGAAACGCCCTGCAATCTCTCCTCGTATTCCTCGTGCGCCGCGCGGTAAACCTCTATCGTTTCCTCCAAATACACCCTGCCGTTAGGAAGCACCTGTCGGCGATTGGCGTATTGGCTGACGTTGAAAGCGGCGATATGAATATCCCATGTCGCGGAATACTGCCGCCAATCGTTTCCCGCATCCGCCATGCGCCCTTCCATATAGGCGACGTAAGCGGTGTAATCGCTTACCTGCCCCATGCCGTTGCCCACGAAATCGGGATAGCCGCGCACGAAGCCGCCGCCTTTGGAAAGAATATTTTTATTGTTCGACGCTTCCGTAAAATTGGAGTACGTAAATTTGACGCCGTCCTCCGATTCCATATAATACACGCGGGAGATCGTTCCCGTCGTATACTCGTAAGCCATCATAAACTTTTCGGTCAGCGTATTGTATTTCACGCCGCTGCCCGCCCGCGTAAACACCTCCCTTCCTTCTCCGAAATGGATCCCGTCCCGGGAAGTGAACACATACATTCTGTCCCCCGCTTCGAGGGAATACGTACAATATAAGTAATAGGTGCCGTCCTTATAGAGCGCGGAGGGCTGACCGATGCCGTAATAGCCATAGCCGCTTCCGCCTGCGAGTTGACTCTTATCCCAACTGTCCGCCATTTGCTCGTCCGTCATGCGGATGACGGGATACGGCTCCTTGCCCCCGTCTTCGCCCTTCCATATCTCCCAGGAGATACCGTCGTCGGAAGTCGCCATCAGCACGTTGTTGTCAAATTCTTTGTATCCCGCCAGCGTCGCGGGCGCCTCGAAATACATGGTATATTTGCCGTCTATTTTGAGGACGGTGGGTTTCCCGACGTGCATTTTGATCCACGTCGAATCCTCCGTCACCGTCATCAGCTTCTGCGCCGAATGCCAATTTTTTAAATCGCTGCTCTCGGCGTACCAAATGGTGTCGTACCCCGAATTGCGGCACCACCACATCTTATAGATCTTTTCTTCCTCGTCGTAAAGGATGCTCTGTCCCCAATCGTATTTGTCGTCGTAAGGGTAAGCGTCCAAAAGACAATCCCCGAGATCTGTCACGGCAAATTGCTCTCCCGCCCACGAGGACGGATCGCCGAAGTCATAATTTTCCGCCAGCGTCATGTCCTTTTCCCCGCCCGACGAAACATTGCCGCCCGAATCGCTCTCCTGCCGGGAATCCGAAGGGAAAGAGCTGCCCGAAGAAGCGGAAGTTCCTCCTCTGCAGCCCGCGAAAAACGCGAGCAGCAGAGTCATCGCCGCCAGGGAAAGTTTCCTCATCTTATACATGGTATCCCCCTTTTCGTCAAGCCTTCACAAGATATACGTCGCCCATTCCTTCCACATAGCGGAAAGAATCGCCCGTATTGTAGCTCCATACCACGATGGCCTCTCTTCCGACGCCGGCGCCCATGCAATCGTTGATTTGGAAATCCATGCCGATGCAGGCGCCTTCCTCGATGTATTCCTCCGCCATCTCAAACCATTCTATTCTCAGTTCCACCGCGTATCCGTAATCCGTCCTTCTGACGCGGTGCCTCGCGGCGGGGAATTCGGACGTGAGATCGTATTCGTCGCTGCCCTTTATCATGAAATCGGTATTGTTCGACCCCGTACACACCATATATTGCTCGATGCCGTACGCCTGCCCGACTCCTTCGCCGTGGTCGTTAGGCGCGTCGATGAAGAGATCGAAGCTGTCGCGCATATATCCCATGGCGGGCGAAGTGATCTTATAGGAATTGTCGATTGCGTCGTCGTAGACTCTCGCATAGACGTACAGGTTGTTCTCGTTCCACGCCAGATAGACTTCCGCCCAGGAATCGGTGAGATTGCTGCCGTAGCCGTAGACGGGGCGGACCACCTCTATTCTCGTCGCCTTGTCGTAGGCCGCATCCTTCTCGCCGTCTATGGAAATCTCCCCTTCCGCCGCATAGACCGCGTCCGCAGTCACTTTGGAGTAGCTGTTCTGACGGTCGCGGTAGCCCTTCAAATTTTCTTCCGTCGCCGCGCCGCCGTTGGGAAGCGTGATCATTCTGCTCGCAAACTCTCTCGGCTCCACCGCGTGAATATAGCCGTCCCAGGTAGTGTAGCCCGCGCGCCAGTCGCTCGTCGTGGATTTTTTGCCCTGTAAATGAATGGTGTAGAACGTTTCCGTGTCGATGAGCCCGTGGGCGTTTTTGACAAATTCATAGAAGCCAGTCTGAATGGTCGTCGTGTCGTAGTCATAATATTTGTAGGTTTGATGCCCTGTAAAATCCAGCGTGTCGCTCTCCCAAATTTCGCCCGTCCCGGCAGCCATATATTTGCCGGTCAGCGTGTTGTAGGTGACGCCCATGCCGTTGCCCGGAGAGAGTTTTTTATGCGTGCCCGTCAGACCGAAATGAATGCCGTCCTCCGAGGTGGCGACGCGGATCTCCGCGATATTTTGAGAATAAATGACGTAGCAATAGGTCAGATAAAACAGTCCGTCCTTATAGAAAACGGACGGCTGCCCGGCGCCGTAATCCTTGTCGTTGAAGTTGCCCATGAGCTCTTCGGGCATGGCGACGACGGGCTGCGGCTGCCCTTTATCGTCCGAATAAAATTCCCAGTCGATTCCGTCTTTCGAGGTGGCAAGCATCACCTGATTATCCCATTCGAGGACGGTTTGGGTAATATCGGGGTCCTCCGTCGCGGGGGCTTCGAAATACATATAATAGGTGTCGCCCACATGGATGACGGAAGGCTTCCCGAGCATTCCCTTGATATTGTCGAACTTCTCGACGTTGAGGGAATTGGGGGACAGGGAAATCACCCGCTGCACGTTCGTCCAATTTTTGAGATCGACGCTTTCCGCATAGAAAACGGCGTCGTATACGGCGGGACGCACCCACCACATTTTGTATTTTCCGTCCTCTTTGATCACCGAATGTCCCCAATCGTACACGTTGTCGTCTATGACGTCCTGTAAATAGACGTGTCCGAGATCCTTGGAAACGTAAGCGTCCCCCGCCCATGCGGACGAATCGCCGTAGTCGTACTCCTTGTCCACGACTTCCGCCGTAGGCATCTCCTGCTTTTTGCGGGGCGTATAGACGATCTCTCCGTTCCCGCCGCCTGCCGACGAATTTTCATCCGAAGACGAATCGGACGAGTCCTGCGTGCCGCTTTGCGACTCTTGGGAGCTTTCGCTCTGCCCTCCGCCCGAAGAATCATCCGGCTTTCCGCAGGCCGCGGCGCCGAACGCGAGAAGCAGCGATAACGCCAAGCTGAACAATTTTGCCGATTTTTTCATGAAACCTTCCTCCTGTCATCTTTTCCGATTTATTTGCCGATCTTTCTATTTTTTGCCTTTCCGTAAAATGCGCTCAAAAATTCCCGATAAGCTTTGCTTTGAGCAAAACAAAACGGATACCCTTTCAACCGCGCGCATCAAACGTAAAGCATATTTTTTTACAGCGTGGACGTCCTTTGCAGCGTCTACTTTTTATCGTTGTCCTTCTTCCTCTTCGAGGCTAAAATTCCCAGTGCGGTCAATCCCCCGACGATTCCCGCGGACGCGCCCAGAGCGCTGCCGCAGCCATTCGAATCACTGCCTTCCGACGCGTTTTCGCTTTGAGAAGCGCCTCCCGCGGAGGAGCTTTGCGAACTCTGCGCGCCGCCCGAAGAATCGGAGTCGCCGCCAGAAGAATCTTCCTCCCCGGGCTTTCCGTAGTCGCTGATTTCCAGCGTCTTCAAAAGGGTCTGCGCATAGACGCGGGCGAGATAGTCATTGGCGTGATTGACGTTGTTGCCCGTCATATCCGCGTAGCGCTTCGCTTCCAAAAGCCCCGCATGGACGCCCGTCACGTCCACGGCGGCGATTCCCTGCGTTTCGTATTCTTTCAACGCCCCGTAAAAATAAGCCTGATTTCCGTAAAACGTATAGGCGTCGCGATTGGGCAGCATAGGCGCCACCAAGAGAATATCGGCGTCCTCGTATTTGCTTTTCAGTCCCTTGGCCATTCTCTGCATATTGCGGGCATAGCTCTCGGCGTCGCGCACGGTATCGTTCATGCCGAAAGCGAGAATTGCCAGGTCTATGTCTTCGTATTTGTCGAGCACGCCGCCGCGCAGATTGGAGAGTCCCCAGGCGGAATCGGTGCCGCCCACGGAAGCGTTGTAGACGTTGACGGTTTCTATCCCGTACAGGCTCTTTAATCCTGCGGCGAAGAGTTCGGGATAAATAGGCATATTGGGAGAAACGTGAATGGAGGGATGCCCCGACGAATTGGCGCCCGTGGAAATGGAGTCGCCGTAAACGAGGAGGTTCAGCGTATCCCCTTCCAGCTTTTGCAGCGTCCTTTCCAAAAGCCTCCCTTTCCCTTCGGGGACGTATCCCGCATAGCCTTCCGCGTGCGTATAGGTCACGACGATCTGTTTCGAATGAAACCAGCTCCCTTCCTTCCACAGTACGTAACCGCCGTTTCTGTCCTCGAATCCCGAAGTGCCCGTAGCCGGGTGAAATTCGGAATAAGTAAGAACGGGGATCGCCCCGTCCTTTTTGATGACGAGCTTACCGTCCCTGACGGAATAATCTTTTTCCGCTTCATAGGCGACCAGCAAAGACGCGCTTTTGACGGAAACGATTTCCCCGATCGGATACAAGAGGGAAACGGGCGCAAGACTCCCGTCCTCTTCCTCCACCGCCAAAACGGATTCCTGATAAGAAACGTTCCCCTCCCAAACGGGGGCAAGAATTTCCTCCGTCGAAAACAATTCGCTCGCCGAAGCCTTCTTTTTGCCGACGTTTCCATACCCCGCGCACATTCCCAAAACCAAAGCGAAAACCGTGGCGGCGGCTATCGTTTTTTTCCATTTCATTCTCTTTCTTCCTCCCCGCAGAGCGCCTTTTAAAACGAGCTGAAAACGCGCGTTTTCAGCCGAATGACGTGTGTAGTATAACATTGAGATTTTCACTTGTCAATATGAAAGTCAGGTAAAACGCTTTACCAATTTCTGCCTGCCTCAATCCCTTTTGTTGCCTGAGGATAAAGCGTTTTACTAAAAAACGGCTTGCGCGATTAAAAAAAATATGCTACACTTGAAAAGAATAAGCTTTTCGAAGGAGCATTTTTAATCATGTATAAGAGCATTCGTCCGGGAAGGACGTGGTATGACGCAGAAGGAAAGAGGATCCAGGCGCACGGCGGCTCCCTCCTTTACGCGGAGGGAAAGTTCTGGTGGTACGGCGAAAATAAAGAAGGGATTACGGGGCGGGCAACGGGCGCCCCCTGTCCCTTCTGGCATCACGGCGTCAAGCTCTATTCCTCTTCCGATCTCTATAACTGGACGGACGAGGGCTTTGCGATGAAGGAGAGCGGGGACAAAAACAACCCCTTTCATCCCGCCAATATCATGGACAGACCGCACATTCTCTTCAACAAAAAGACGAACAGATACGTCCTTTGGGCAAAGACGGCAAGGGGGGATTTCTCCAACGCCGCTTTTTCCGTCTGTATCGGAAAAGACCTGCATTCTTTTGAATTCGTGAGAGAAATTGTCCCTTCTCCCCATCACGCGGGCGATTTCGACTTGTTCGAGGCGGACGGCAAAGCGTATATCGTCTACGAAAATCCGCACTCGGAAACGATATGCAGAGAGTTGACCGAAGACTATGCGAATTTGACGGACAACTACACCTCGCATTTGCAGGCGGAATGTCCGCCCTATGTACGGGAAGCGCCCGCGTATTTCGAAAGGCGCGGAAGGCGGTATCTCCTCACCTCGGGTACGACGGGATATTATCCCAATCCCTCGCGGCTCGACGAGGTGAGCAGCATTCACGGAGAATGGCTCTGCCTCGGGAATCCCTGCGCGGGGGATACGGGGCGCAATTCTTTCCACGCGCAATTTTCCTCCGTTTTCAAGCACCCGTTCGTCGAAGATTTGTATATCGCACTCGGGGACAGGTGGCTGACGGATTTGACGATAGATCTGCCGAATATGGAAGAAGTCTTTTACGGTCTGTTTTCAAAAAACGCCCCGAAGGTGATGGAAAGCGCCGAACTTTCCACGCTGACGGACGAAAACACGAGCGAAGCGGATTACGTATGGCTGCCCGTCCGTTTCCGTTCCGACGGCACGCCCTATCTCGAATGGACGAGGGAATGGACGATTCCCGAAAATAGAAAAGAATAATTCGTATTCTCTCCCTTACCGTCCCCCTTCCCAAACCTTTATGCGCCCTGCTTCCCTTTTTCCTTCTACGCTTTATGCGCCCTGTTGCCGCCTTTCCGCCTTCCAATTTTATCCGCCGAATCCCCCTTTCTCCGCGCCTTGCCCTTTTTGCAAGCTCTTTTCAATTTTATTTCACCGCATTTTTTGTATCTCCTTTTCGGTTTGCGCCGCGATTTTTATACGCGGTCCGGGGGATACGAGGTCGGCGATCACCCCTTTGTCGCGCCCGGCGAAACTCATATCCGTCGCTTGTCCTGTCGACAGTGATTTTTGTCCGCGCAGGATATCTCTTCAAATCGTATTCCCTTTTTGTTTAAAAAAATCTTGCGCTCGCCTTTGTCCCCTTCGGCGCCCTTTCTGTCCACAAAAAAAGACTCGGAATTATCCGGGTCTTTTTTCTATCCTTGCCTTTCAGTCTTTGTCCGAGAATCGCCACGTCACCGAATGGACAGCTTTTTCTCCCGCCTTTAAAACGCGGAATTTTTTTTCGGGCATAGGCGTCGTAACGGGTTCAAGCCCCACGACGTAATCCCCGCAAGCCATACTTTTCCATTCCAAAAGATACGGAAACTCGACGGGATCAAATTGCAGCGCGACGGAAAAATTTTTATTTTTCAAACGCGCTTTCACGCCGCCGCCCGCACGAAGGTCGTGACGGTACACCTCCTCCGCGCGCCCCGCGGTCGGGGCTTCGAATTTCAGGCATCGGGAGAGGTCATAGGCGTCCGAAATGCCCGCCGTGCGCTCCGCGTCCACGAATAGCTCGGCATTTTCGTCCAAAAGGGGATAGCCGAGGTTTGTGTGATACATGAGCATATACCCCTCTTCCTCATACCCCTCGTTGACGATTTCATCCTTCACCGTCACTTCGTCGCCGAGGTAACGAAGGCGGATCTCCCGCCGCAGGACCAACTTTTGTCCGAACAGGGCGGTAAATTTCATCGTCCCCTTTAAAGCGAGGCAATATTCTCCGTCCGCTTCTTCCGTTTCCACGCGCACGTTTTCCGCGGGAAGATAGGAAACGCTGCCGTGCTGCGGCAGTACGCGCCCGCCCACGCTCTCCGGAGCGCCGATATTGTCCAGACCGCACGTATACATAAACCCCGCGTCGAAGCTGTTTAAAAAACCGTATGGCGCCGTTTCCGTAAGCCGCGGAGAAACCAGCCCGTTTTTGGAAATATAAGAAACGGGCACGCCCTTATAAAACAGGCGGAAAATATCCATGCACCGATCGAGGAGCACCGTCAGATCGAGCTTGCCGTTATACAGGCGAACGGCGTCCACGCCCTTGGCCTTTCCCTCGGAAAAAGTAAATCGCTCGGCGCCGCAAAGCGAGGACGGATCGGCGACGTATTGCGTCTTCATGCGCTCATTCCCTCCCCGAAAAGATTTTCAGCGTCGAGAGGGCGTTTTCCCGCATCGCTTCCTGCGCGCAGAGAGCGAGGTCGTGATAAAATCCCGAAGCCGACTTTTCCGTCTGCGCCTTCGCCGCCGCATATCCCGCATACGACATATACGTGTAATAATTGATCTTGTCGATGCCGCGGCGGATCACCTCGCGGTATTCCCCGTGAGAGATACCGCTGCCTCCGTGCATGACCAGAGGAATATCCGTGCGCTTCCGCACCTCGGTGATGACGTCCATATTCAGCACGGGTCTGACCTTATAAATGCCGTGCGCGGTCCCGAATGCGATCGCCAAAGCGTCCACGCCCGTCTTTTCGAGATACCCCTCTACGAGGTCGGGGTCGGTATACAGATCCTCGGGCCTTTCCGCCGCGGCTTCGCCGCCCGAGGCGCCGCCCTCCCGCTGCGGCAGTCTGCCCAGCTCCGCTTCCACGTCCACGCCGTGCGCGTGCGCGTAGAGCGCCACTTCCCGCGTGCCCGCGGCGTTTTCCTCGTACGCCAACGTCGAATAATCGATCATCACCGACGTAAAGCCCAGCCCGATCGCCTTTTTGCAGTATTCGAAATCCTCGCCGTGATCGAGATGAACGCATACCTGCCCCCTCGACGCCTTGGCGAGCTCCACCATCACGCGCCCGATTTTATCGAGCGGAGAAACGCTTTCGTGGCATTGCGCGTGCGCGATGATAACGGGCACGTCGAGCGTTTCCGCCGCGTCCAAAACCGCCAGCAGACATTCGAGATTGGGCGTATTGAAACTTCCTATCGCGATTTTTCTCTTTCGCCCTTCCGCGATGACATCCTTTAAACTCGCTAACATAACTCACTCCTCGATATTGACGATATCATAGCCCAAATAGGTGGAAAACGCCTCTTCGAGCACGTTTTTCATGTGTCCCATGCCGACGGTGGTATGGTGTTTGAATCCGCCCCTGGCGAGCCGCAGGAGTTTGTTTTGCAGATCGGGAATCTGAGCGACGCCGCCGCAGCCGAAATATCCTTCCTCGATCGGCTCTCCCGTAAACTTCGCTTCGCTGGCGTATACTTTGAGTTTTCCGTTCTCCGTAAAGCAATTGGAAAAAGTCATGTCGAACGCCGCAATTCTGCCCTCGTTGCTGCCCCAGCCGCTGCCGGGGTCCCCTTTGGCGAACATCTTGTGCTCGGTGACGGTTCCCCTGCCCGCCATCAGCGTCTGCGCGACGGGACCGCAATGGAAGAGAATCACTTTATTTTCGTCCTCGCCGTAATTGTTGTTCCAGTCCAGGCAGGCGGTAGGCTTGCCCGAAGCGAGATTCATCGCCCGCATCGTAATGGCGGAGCAAAGATCGATCTCGCAGGAGGCGACGATGCCGCGGTCGTTGAGTTCGGAGAGTAAGACGCACGGACAGACGCGCAGGATGGTTTCCATCTCGTTCCAGCAGCGGAGCGTGACGGCGTCGAGGCGATAGGTTTCTATATATTCGTCGATGACGACGGAAATTTTTGCCAGCGTGTATTTGTTCTTTTCGGGCACTTTCGAAAAATCGGCGTAATTTTCGAGGCGCTTCACCTTTTCGATCACGGCTTTCTCGTCGTCCTTTTTGTTCTGCACCGCAAAGATCAACTCGGACAGGTCGAAACTTTCCACATTGATGCCGTAGCGCTGTAAGGTGACTTCGTCGAAACGGACGGTCTTGAACGCCGTCGTTCTCGCGCCGATACAGCCGAGATTAAAGCGTTTCATGCCCTTGACGACGCGGCAGACGGCGGCGAAATCTTCGAGATTTTGCGCGAAAGCTTTGCTTAAAGGATGCACGACGTGCGGCTTCATGACCGTAAAGGGAATTTTGTACTGATAAAATACGTCCGTCACGGAGAATTTACCGCAGAACGCGTCGCGGCGGTGCCGAAAATCCATTTTACCGATCTCGTCGGGATACGCCTGCATGAGGATGGGAACGTTTGCGTCCTGCAACGCCGTCACCGCTCCGTTTTCGTCGATGAAGATAGGCATGGAAAGGATGACGCCGTCGTACTCCCCTTCGTGGCTTTTCAAAAAGTCGTGATACAGCCGTCCCTCGTCCCGCGTTTCGACGGCGCCGTAACGGGTCGCCTTTTCGTCCATGACGAGGACTTCGTGCCCCGCTTTTCTCACGGCTTCGATCATGTCCGTGCGCGCGCCCGCAATGAGTTCCGCGGGCATGAAGCCGCGGTTGCCGAAAAATAATGCAAATTTCATTTTAATCACCATGCCGTGCGGTTACGGCACAAATAGGGATGAAAAATACATCCGCATATTTTGTATTTTTCACGCTAATAACCTCCCGTTAAAAAGCCGTTTGAAAAATAGACGCAATCGCTCCGATTCCGCGCCCTTCGGCAAAAGGATCTCCGCCCGCCGTTTCCCGGGAATTTGTCAAAAGAACGCCGAGATTCAGATCGGAAAGAGTCGATTCTGTCAAAACGACGCAGCCGGATCCGAGTGCCCTCGCGACGATCTGCTGCGGCATAATATTCGGAATCAATGGGGTCAAGTCCTTTCGCCGCGCCCAAGGCCGATCGATTCTCGCGAAAACAAGCCCGCTAAAAGGTGATCGACGCCCCGTTTTTTTACCTTATACGATGTTGTCCTTTCCTCCGCGGGGGGGGGGACGGGCTTTTTGCGCGAGGAGGACGGGGCTTTTTCTCTGCCGCGAAAATTCTCTTGAAAGCACTTTCCTTTCGCCCCGCTCGGCGCCCTTGCTCTTTTTACCCCAAAAAGGAAGATCTCCCTCCTTTTTTCTCTCGGAGTTTCTCTCCTCTTTTTTAGAGCACGCAGTCCGCCGACGCGCGCTCGCGTTTATCCCGAAAAGAGGCGCCACGCCGAAACATCGCACCGCGTATATTTTTCAAATCGAAAGCTCTTTTACCGTTTTATATAATTTTTTATACCGTTCAAAAATTTTGTCGTACTCCGCTTTTTGTCCCTCGCGCGGGATATAGGGCGGCTTCGTCTTTACGAACTTTTCCGAAAGAGAAGAGAGCGATTTTCCCGTAAGCGCCGACGCGCCCAGCATTGCGGCGCCGCATACGCCCGCCTCTTTGCTCGCCAAAGGATAAACGGGCAGCCCCGTGACGTCGGCTTTGATTTGCAGCCATTTTGCGGAAGCCGACCCGCCGCCCGTGGCGATCAGCCTTCGGGGCCGAACGCCGAATTTTTCCGCTTGTTCGAGGTTCAGCCTCATCTCCATGCACAGCCCTTCCAAAATTCCCTTGTATACGTCCGCGGGGGTATGCGCGAGCCGCAAGCCGAGAACGGCGCCCGAAGCGCCGAGGTCCTGATAGGGCGTCGCGGCGCCCGCAAAATAGGGAAGCACCAAAATCCCCGTCGGCTCCTCTTTAAATTCTTTTTCCAACTTTCCAAACGCCTTGCCGCTTTCTATTTCCTCTTCGGAAAACAATCCGTTCATCCACCAGCGCACCAGGGAGCCGCAGGAATAATTGAGGAGATAAGTGCAGTACAGTCCGCCGACGAAGGGCACGTTCGGATATCCGCAAACGCCCATTTCCATGGCGGAAGAGGGCTGCCGATAAAGAGCGGTCACGCACTCCACCGTGCCCATCCCGTCCGCGCACGCTCCCGCTTCCACGGCGCCTGCGCCCATCGCCGCGCAGATCTGATCGTGCCCGCCCGCGACGAGAAGGACGGGGGCTTTTGCGCCCCATTCTTCCAGCAGTTCCGCCTTGATCTCCCCCACTGCGGCACCCGAGGGCAGAACGGGGGAGAACAGCTTTTCGTCCACGCCGAAAAGGGAGCAAAGTTCCTTGGAAAACTTCTTTTCCCGAATATCGAATACGCCTGTGCGCGCCGCCGAAGCGTAATCGCTCCCCCGCGTTCCCGTCAGCTGATAGCCCACGAAATCCCCGACGAGCATCAGTTTCTCCGCGATTCGGTATACGTCGGGGCGGTGCGCCTTTATCCAGAGAAGCTTGTAGACGGCATACATTCCCTGCGGGCAAACTCCCGATATTCGGAAAATTTTTTCCGCATACTCTTTAAAGGCGTTCGCCTCCTCTTCTCCGCGGGAATCGGTATACAGCATGGGCGGGAACAAAAGCTCGTCCCCTTTCCCAAGCAGCGCGAAGGATTCTCCCAGCGAAGAAATCGTCACCGAATCGAACGCAAAATTCCCGTAAGCCTTTCCAAGCAGCGCTTTCGCGCATTCCCAGACCGCTTCCGCGTCCAGATAGCTCTCTTTTCCCCACTGTCTAACGCCGTAGTCGCAGCCGTCGGCATAAAGCAGCGCGCCGCTTTCGTCGTAGACGCCGCACTTCATTCTCGTCGTGCCTATGTCGAGTCCCAAGAAACGCATCAATTCGCCTCCTTATCCCTTTGGATTCGCCTCTATATTACTTGATTTTTTCTTTTATTTATAGTATAATTAAGAAAAATTTATGGTAAAATCGTATTTTAATTTACTAATATGTTAAAAATCGACCGCGAAAAATTAATATCGCTCCTGACCGATTTCTATCGTCTGACGGGGATCAAGATCTGCGTATGCGACGAGGAGGGCAACGAAATTTCTTACGTGCCCGAGCATTTGTGCGCCTTCTGCGGGTATGTGCGCTCTTCCGCGGCGGGCAGCGAAGCCTGCAAAAAATCGGACAGCGACGCCTTTGCCGTTTGCAAAAGGACGGGCGAGGCGTACGTCTATTCCTGCCATATGGGTCTGACGGAATGCGTTTCTCCCATCATGCAGCAGGGGCACTGCATCGGATTTATCATGCTGGGGCAGACCGCCAGCGGGCAGGAGGACGGTTTTGAAAAGATCCGGGAAAAAATAAAAGCCTATTCGCTCGACGAGCAAAAGGCATTTTCTCTGTATTCCCTGATTCAGTTTTCCCCCACGGAAAAGGTGCGCGCGGCAGTTTCCATTATGGACGCCTGCGCGGGCTATCTGTATCTTCATAAACTTATTTCCGCAGGCGAAAGCATGGGGGCAAGGCTCAACGCTTATATTCTCGGCAATCTCAAAGGCGATTTGTCCGTGGACAGGCTCTGCCGCGTATTCAAGCTCTCCCGCGTGGATTTATACGCCTGCTTTAAGCACGCGTTTCAGACCACTCCCGCCGAGTTTATCAAGCGGGCGCGGCTCGAACGCGCGAAAGAACTGCTCGAAACGCCCCTTTCCGTGACGCAGATAGCGCGGGAAACGGGCATCTGCGATTATAACTACTTTTCCAAAATTTTTAAGGCGCGATTCGGCGTTTCTCCGCGCGAATATAGAAAAAGCGTCGAAAAGTAACCCTTTTCCCGCGTTTTAAACGTCCGACTTTTCCCGCCTTCCCGAACTTTTTTCTCCGCAAAAATACGTTTTTATAAGCGATAAAGCAGGCAAAGGCTTTATCGCTTTATTTTTTGCTCTTTTCCCCTTCCGTTTCGGTCAGGCGCTTCCAGTAATCTTCCTTGGGCATGGGGCGGGAATAGTAGAATCCCTGTATCATGTCGCAGCGGCGGTCGCGCAGGAACTGCACCTGTTCCTGCGTTTCGATCCCCTCGGAAACGACGTTTTTGCCGAGGTCGTGGGAAAGGCTGATGAGGGTGGAAACGATGTGTTTGGATTCGTCGTCAAAGCCCTTCTCCCCGTAGAAAAATTTTCTGTCCAGCTTGATGGTGTCGAAATTGAATTCTTTAAGCATATTGAGGGAGGAATACCCGCGGCCGAAATCGTCTATCGAGCAGGTGCAGCCGATCTTGTGAATACGATCGATAAACTTTTTGAGAAATTCCTCCCGTTCCATGACCAGACTCTCGGTAATTTCAAACTCGATATACTTATGCGGAACGCGATAGCGATCCATAATCTTCTCAAATTCGTCGAGGAAATATTCCTGCGAAAAATGCCGTTTGGAAAGGTTGACGCTGACGGGCACGACGGACGTCCCCGCGTCGAGCGAACGGCGCAAGTCTTTGCAGACCTGTTCAAACACGTACTTATCCAGCTCGACGATAAACCCGTTTCTCTCGAAGAGCGAGATGAACTTTCCGGGGGAAATCATGCCCCGCACGGGGTCCATCCAGCGCACCAGCGCCTCGCTTCCGCACCACTCGTCGCGGAGAATATTGCGCTTTAACTGATAATAGACCACGAACTGTCCCTTGGCGAGCGCCTGTTCCTCCCGCTGTTCGAGGTCTGCCTCCTCCATCTCCTTGACGAGCATATTGTCGTCGAAGAGGACGATGGATTTTCCCCGATACAATTCCTCTGTGTAGCGCTGCGCCAGCCGCGCGCGGTCGATTCCCGAGGAAAGACCGATCTCCGAAGCGTCGGGCATCTCGTAAACGCCCATCGTAAATTTAAGCGATACGGCGCCCCGCGCGTAGCTCGTTTCCGAAAGCTTTTTGTATAATTCTTGGAGCCGCCGCGAAAGATCGTCGACGTCGCTGCGAAGCAGGATTAAAAATCTGTCCGCGTAGCCGCGCGCGGTCAGTTCGTCCTCTCTCAGGAAAGAAGCCGTCACGCGAAGCACGTCGGCGAGAATCTCGTCCGCGACCTCTCTCCCCACCTGTTCGTTGACGTATTTAAAACGGAGTATATTCATCGATACGATGGCATAGCGTCCGTTTCCGTCGTGCAGAAGCCGCCCCGCGTCGATCCGGAAGCGTTCCTGATTGATATTTCCCGTCACGGGGTCGGTATATTTGAGCAGTTTATTCTTGCGGATAATCCGCCCGTAAACGGCGATGACGAAAATGAGAATGATGCAGATGATGGCAAGGAGCGCAAAAAGCGTCGTCTGAACGCCTTTAAACGCGGCGAGGATGTCCCTTGCCACGACGGAGGTCGGCACCATGATGACGATGCGCCAGTCGGCGGCGGGCGAAGCCTCGGACGCCACCCCTTCCACGGGCGTGTAGTAGGTGAGGAAGGAATTTCCCCCGTAGTGAAACTCCACGGTGTCTTTGGCGCCCGTCAAAAAATCCTCGGCTACGCGCAGCAGCGAGTCCTCGTCCGTCATCATTTCGAACGCGTTGAAAATATTATAGGGAAAATCGAAATCCCCGTGTTTGCCCGAAACGACTTTCGTGCCGTCCGAACGCACCAACAAAAGATACGCTTCGTTTTCAAACGCGCTGGTTTCCAAAAGCCCCGCCAACTTTTCAGGTTCCATCAGACCGACGATGCCCGCGATCCTGTCCGTATCTTCGGGCAATTCCGCCTTCCTGTAATAAGGCACGGCGAAAATGATGCGCTCGCCCCATAAGTTGATATGAATATTCCCGACAAACTGCTGCTCGCCTTCGGAAATAATGGCGCCCGCGACGTCCTCCGAAGCGATGTTGTACTGCACGTCCGAAGAAAAATAGAGATTTCCGGATTCGAACAGCACTC
Organism: uncultured Eubacteriales bacterium; assembly: GCA_905209085.1. Taxonomy (GTDB): domain Bacteria; phylum Bacillota; class Clostridia; order Christensenellales; family Borkfalkiaceae; genus Scatosoma. The sequence continues at coordinate 322,881 of CAJLRM010000003.1, read as the reverse complement.
CCACCGAGGAAAAGCTCATCGTATCCGCCAGCCCCGTTAAGGTGCCGTCCAAAAAGGAGTAATCGAACTCGTCGTCGGGATGATACTCCTGCGTGTCCGTCAAAGGATCCTCTTTGTACGTTTCTATGGGCGCGACCGCGTCGCCCGAGTTGCCGATCACCTGTCCCGCCATTTTCAGCTGACTGAACCAGGAATCGAGATTGCCCGAAATATCGGCGGAAATGCGTTCGCAGAAATTGGACATGATGCTCTGCGCCTCCGCGTACACGAAGCCGCTCATGCTGTTGCTGTACTGTACCCCGAAGATCAGGGCGGTACACACCACCACGACCAGGAAAATCGCCGCGAGGCACATACTCCTGATTTTCAGCTGCCGCAGTTCGCCGCGGAAGAGTTTTTGATTTTTATCCGTTTTCGAAACGGCGAGCTTTTCCCCGCCGTGTTCCGCCTCGACGCGCAATCCGTAGACGCATACGCCGTGCTTGCCCGAATTTTTGACCCGATATAACGCCTTATCCGCCTTGTCGAACAGCTGTAAAAAATTTTTCCCGTCTTTGGGCGCAAAGGAAACGCCGCAGCTGCACATGACGGTCAGCTGTTTTTTCGTCTTTCTCTGCACGACGGTATAGCGGATGGCGAGGATCTTTTTGCATATCCTATCGATTTTCTCCCCGTCGGGCGCCTTCACCCAGACGAGGAACTCGTCGCCGCCGTACCGCCCCAAAAGCTCTCCCTCGCAGGCTTCGCCAAGTCCCGCGGAAATTCTGCTCAGACATTCGTCGCCTACGGCGTGCCCCAACGTATCGTTTATCTTTTTGAAATCGTCGAGATCGACGAGTATCAAAGCGCCCTCCGCTCCTTCCGAGAGCTGTTTTTCGATGCCGTCGATAAGATAGGAACGGGTATAGACGCCCGTCAGATAATCCCGCGCGTAATCGCCGTTGAAATCCTTGCCTTCGATCTTATTGACCGAGCAATAGACAATGCCCTCCTCGTTAGGATGACTGTAAGCGGTGAAGCGATAGGAATACTTCCCGTCGCGGGAAGAGAAGCTCACCGTCCTGCCGTTGTTTTTCCGGCGAAGGAACTCGACGAGCGCCTCGCAGTCGAAATCCGCCTCCATCTCCCCCGTCACGGGAGAAGAAAAGTATTCCCGCATAAACTCTTCGAGCGTCATGCCCTTCGCCTGAGGATACTGTTCGCAATAGACGATTTGCAGCGCGTCGGTATCCGTGCCGAAAAAGACATATGAAGTTTTCAGTTCAAACACGGAACCCTCCTTTTTTCCTTCGCTCCCTTTTCAGGAAAGCGGAAAGGACTCAAACCATTCCATATATTCCAGCAGGCTCTGATAATTGGGGATAAGCTCCACCCCCTGCGCCTGCGAGATGAAATAATCCACGCCGTAAATATATATATTCTTTTCGATGTCGAAATACGTATAGAGTTGTTTTTCCACTTCCGCATAATTTTCGACGGTGACGGAATTTTTCGGATACGCCTCCAAAAACACTTCTATCTGATTCCAAAGCGCCATGCGGGAAAGTTCGTCGGTATAAAAATTGTCCGTCCCCTCGTCCAGCAACCAGAAAAAAGAGCCGAGATCGTCCGCCGCCGCGCGGATTTTTTCATATTGCGCGCGGTCCGCCGAATACTCGAAGGCGTCTATCATGTCCCGCACCGTCTGCAACTTTTTCCCGACAAATTCGTCGAAATCTTCGCGGTAGCCGTAATATTCGGAAAGAAGCGGAAGTTGAGAGAGATACTCTTCCGCCATGCCCAAATAGTAATCCACCTGATGAATATAGCCGTCGAGCTCCTGATAATTGCCGTCGTTTATCGTCGGATAGTTTTCGAATAAAAAGGCGATGTCGTTGCGGGCGTAGATCGCATACAGCTTATCGCTCGGCCACCATAATTCGGAAAGCCGCCCCAAGTCCTCTATTTCCCCGAATAAAGCGTTGTATTTTTCGGCGTCGAAGGGAAGCGTAAAATCGAAGTTCTCTATTTTTTCGTTCACGGCGGCAACCGCTTCCGCGCAGTATTCGTCGAATCTCGCCTTTTCTGCGGGATACTCGCTCAGTCCATAGACGGAAGAGCATATCTCCTCGCCGATCAGATAATAGGTGAAATAAGCCGTGAGATTCTCGTATTCGTAATCGGACCCATAGACGCCGTAAATGCTCAGATATAATTCGTCGCGATTTTCCGGCGTAAATTCCTTTGTCGTCAACAATCTCCAAATCAGATAGGAAGCGTCGAGCTGCACGTATTTCGTCGAAACATCTCCGAGGGGGAGCAATCCGCTGACGCCGAGCGCGCGGCACCTATTGCGCAAATCCCCGAACGCCTGCGCGTCGAAAGAATCCGCGGACAGGGGAAACGCGAGAATTTCCTTGGATATTTCCTCTATTTTGCGATTGAGTTCTTCCCGCGCGGCGGTATACGCTTCCAGCTCTCCGACGATGCTCCGAAGCGACTGTTTCAGTCCCGCAGGCGCCGCGGCGTAATGCTCCAAAATCGTTTGGGACGCACTGCTCATATCGCCGTGGTCATGATTGCGGATATATCCCGCCATCGCGCGGCAAAGCTGCTCGTCGAAAGAGAAAAAGTATTGCACATACGCGTCTTCGAAGTCGGAAAACAGCGGATAAATACTGTCGAGCATATCCATGGCTTCGAGAAAAGACATCGGCGAATCCGCGTAGGAAGTCCGCAGGTATCCCCGTACGCCCGCGGCAACCTTGTCGAAGGGGGTGAAGCCCAGCGACTCTATTTTTTTCACCAGCTTAGGCACCTGACGGGAAACGCTGCTGAAAAACTTGTCGAGCGTAAAATTCTGTTCCCCGCTTTCCGTGGAATCGTATTCCTTCCATGCGTCGGCATAGGCGTCGTAACAGTCGTCGCGCACATAGACGAGCGGGCGAAAAGTAGACAGGGACCCGGGCGCATAAAACGCGCCGTTTTGTATTTCAAAGGGTGTTTTTAAAAACAGATATACCGCCTTCAAGCGATACATGGTATAGATGGGCAGTCCGTTCGTTTCGATTTTTTCCAGCTTACTGTCCTCGCCGACGGTGATCGTTTTGAGCTGCCGATTGAAGAGGAACGCGCCCGATTTGATGACTTTGACGGAGTCGGGCAGGGTGTAGGAGGTTTCGGGATAGGCGGAAGGAACGACGTACAGCGAAGAAAAATCTTTGCTGTATAAGACGCCGTCCTTCGCGGCGAAGCTCCCGCTTTTTTCGGAAACGGAAATTCCCGCGCCCTTCCAGTCCTTAAACGCCTGTTCCGAAAAGGATTCCAGCGACGCGGGCAGGACGAAGGCGACGCGGCTCTCCGCAAAGGCGTTCGCGCCGATGTATTTCAGCCCCTCGTTCATGATCAGCGTTTCCAGGGAATAGGCGCTGTCTTCGGGGCTGAGAGAAAACGCGCACTCGTGTATCTCTTTGACGAAAGAGGGAAGAGAAAACACCTTTTCGTCCCGACCGAAGCAGTAGCGGATGAGGGAAGTTTTGTCCTTGGAATAGAGGATGCCGTCGATGCTGCAAAACTTGGAATTGGCGGCGTCCACTTCGATTCCGGAAAGTTTCGACATCGAATCGAACGCCCGCAGTCCTATATAGATGACCGACGCGGGCAGACGGATCCTTTTCACAGAACGGCAGCCGAGGAACGCGTACGGCATGATCGTTTCCAGCTTTTGAGGAAGCGCTATCTCCGTAAGGGCGCCCTGATAGGAAAACGCGCGTTCGCCTATATACGTCAAAGCGCAATCGGGATCCGAGGTGATCTGTTCCAGATGCGAGCTGCCGCTGCTGAAAGCCTCCGCCTCTATTCTTTTCAGCCCCTGATTGAGGCGCAGCGTTCCCCGCAGGGGATTGCCCGCAAAGGCGCCCTCCCCGACCACTTCCAGGCTGTCGGGAAAATACAGCGTTTGCAGCGTACAATTGGAAAAAGCGGAATCCCCGATGCTCTTTATTTGGCTCCCCGCTTCGAAATCCAGCGTCACGGCGTCGAACATAAAATAGTAAACGCCGATAAAATCATCCGCGATCGCCGTCACGGGATACAGCTCCACGGTGGCGGGGATTTCGAGAACGCCGTTTTGTATGGCGGGGAAAAGATAGGCGAAGTCTTCCAGTTCGGCTTTGAGCGCGGTGAGCGTCACCGTCCCCTTGTCGTCGTCGATCTCGTATTCATACTCCCGCGTCCGATCCTTGTCGTATCCCGCGTACAGCGTGACGTCCCCGCGCACGAAAAGGATTTGGTCGATGGCGTATTTCACTCGCCGGGTCAACGCTTTGTCATAAAACCAGCCCGCGAACTTCTCCCCTTCTTTTTCGGGCGCCACGCCTTCCAAGTCCAGCTCGGTGCCCTGCGCGATCCTCTTTATTTCCGATTGTCCCCCGAAAGCGCCCCCGTTCATATCCAGCGTCACTTCGATGCATACGACGTCGTAGCCGAAGAAAAATTCGATGTCGCCCGACGAGAGCCTGAACTCGTATCTGCCCACCTCGGACGTATCCCCAAACGCATATTCGCCCTGAGGCGACAGCGTAAATTCACCCGAATCCACGGGCACTTCTTTCTCTCTGCCGCCGAGATAGCCGAGGACGACTTTTATCTGAGAGAGGTCTATGATCTCATGCTGCGTATACGATTCCCGCAACCCCTTGACTTCGAGGATGACGGACAAAACGGCCTGATCCCGACAGGCGACCAAAAACGCCCCCAACAGCAGGGTCAGCAGGGCGGAGAGGATCATCGCAAGCATCTTTTTCATGATATGCCCCCCATGCGTCCGTCGATCGCGGAAGCGGCGGCGCCGTTTTCCTTCATGTACGCCTTCACCAAAGCCAGAGCGGAGCTTTCGCTGCCTATGGACAAAATATTTTCCGCGTATTGTTCCGCCCAGGAAACGGGAAGCAGCAGCGTCAGCGCGTCCTCGTCCGCCACGATTCGCCCGTTGAGCAGTTTTATCGACCTCCCCTGCCCGTTCCCTTCCAGCCGCAGTCCCGAAAGGAGGGGATAGCCGCTCGTTCCCGACTCGGAAAGCGCTTTTGTGAGGATCTTTTTCAGTCCCGCGCCCGTGATCTTTGTCAGCGCGAGGGGAACGTCCCCGAACACGACGGACAGTTCCGATTCCCGCAGCGTTCCCCGAAAAAGATTCGCGCGAATCATGCCTGCGGGCAGAATCACCGCGGCGGCGCCTCCCCCGAACGCGAGTCGGACGGCATCCGCCGTGTAATTGCCGATCGCCGTTTCGCTGCTGCGGACGGCTGCGCCGTAATCGAAATCGGTCTTTATTTCGTACTCTTCGTCGAGTTTATTGGCATTGGTGAAAACTTCCGCGTCGATCGCTTTCATCAGTTCGGCGACGCCCATCTCGTCGCGGAGGAACTTTTCCAAACTATCGGAAACGGAATCGAAAACGGAAGTGAAAATATCCGCCAGAAAGACCCGTCCCGAGAGAAACGCCTCCCCGACAGGCGCATACGCCCCTTCAAAGGTCTGACCGAAATCCTTGATGAAGGAAATGCTGTCGTTTCTGAACACTCCGTCCGCGTTCCGTTCGGCGGCGTCCTGCCCTTCCGCGGACGTGTAGTATTCGAAAAAGGCGTTTATGCCCTTTCGCTTTTCCTTGTCCGCATAGGAATCCTTCGTCACGCCGAGATAATAGCGGGGACGGACGGCGATCCATTTTCTGCTTTCCCCGTTGCCGATAAACGGTTGAAAGGAGTACGAAAAAGAAACGCCCTTCTGAGAACAAACGTTCTCCACATCGAGATCGAAAGAGTTGTGAATGGCCAGAGTCACGCCGTCGGCAAAATCGGCAATTTCCTCCTCGTTCGATTTATAGACGTCCTCGACGCTGAAAAAAGAAGCGCGGTAAAGACTGCGGTAATCCTCAAAGATCGCCTGCCACTGTTTGGCGTACCCGCCGTCCGTCAAGGTCGTCCGCCCTTCATAAAACTCCCTTAAAAAGTCAAAGCCCTGCACGGACGCCCCGAATAAGGGCACCGCGACGCCCATCAGCGTTTCCGTCAGCGCCTTGTTCCCGCCCGTCAGCGAACACGCGCGCGAAGAACTCGTTTCCGCGATTCGCTGGGCGAGGGTGACGAGTTCGTCTATCGTCGAAGGAAGGGCGTAATTGCGGCTTTCGAAAAGGTCCAAATTGAGGCATTGACTGCTGAAAACGCCGGGCGCAGGCATAACGTACAGCGTCCCGTCGTCCGTCTTTAAGTGGTTGATGAGCGAAATCTGATATTTGCCGATCGCCTCCGTCCGAGTGAGCGGTTGAAGCAAATCCGACAGCCGATTGGCAAAAGTAAAATTCTCAAAGGAAATAAAATCCGTTTCGATAGCGCCGTGCGAAAAATTGTAATCTTTCAGACTGCTGTCGGGCAGAATTTCTATTTTTATGCGATACTCCGTATTCTTTTTATTGAATTGCTCGACGACGTAACGGAGCGTAGAAACGCTCGCTTCCACCGTAGTCAGTTTCAATTCGACGGAGCGTTTTGTCCCTTCCGAAAAAGTGCAGGAGCCGAAAAAGAGAACGGAAAAAAGCATTATGCCCGCACATAATGCCGAAATCACTCTGTTCCTTCCCTTTTTCTTCATAAGTATTCCCCGCCGCGCCCGATCACTCTTTGCCGATAAAAAAAGTTTAAAAATGAATCACTTTCCTTATGCTATTATAACTTATGACAGAATGCTTGTCAAGTGTTTTATGAATTTTTAGCCCCTTTCCCGGAAGCTTTCCCCGCAATCGTGTTCTCCCTATTTTTTCATAATTTTTTCTTAAAAAAGCCATGAAAAAATCCTCTTCTCAAAGGCCTCATTGTTAAAATAATTAAATAAATATACATAAAATATAAATATTTTTCTATTCCCTGTCCCTGTTCGGCAAGGGGAAGGAAAGATCTTGCGCCTCTATTTTCAGATTCTTTTTTCTCATAAGGAGCAAAACGCCTCACTATGCGCCCGTTTCCACCCCGTCTGTTTTCTTCTCCCTCCGTTTTTATCTATCCTTTCCCCCGATCTCCCGATTCTTCTTCTCTGTCCGTTTTTTCCCGTTCGCTCTCTTTGTCTTCCGTTTCCTTTCTCCCTTTACGCCCTTTTCCTCTCTGTTCTCGTTTTTCCTTTTGTTCCCTTTCCTCCGCTTGTTCCCTTTCCTCCGCTTGTTTCCCTTTCTTCCGCTTGTTCCCTTTCTTCCGCTTGTTCCCTTTCTTCCGCTTGTTCCCTTTCTTCCGTTCTCCATGCAAACGCGGCAAAGACGCACCCCTTCTTCTTTCCTTTTCCACAATGGGAAACGAAGCTGCGGACACGATTCAAAACACAGCGGCGGAGCGTTTATAGCGCCCCGCCCTTAAAAAAACCGTCCGTTTCCTCAGCGGAAACGGACGGCGTTCGTCGATCAAATTTTTTCAAAAATCAAACTGCGGGGGATTATTTTTTCTTTTTATCGAGTTCTTCCAAAGCCGCGGCGTCCTTCTTCTTTGCCTTTGCTTTTTTCTTCGACTTCTTGCCGTCTTTCTCATCCTCGACGTCTTCCAGTTTTTCGTCCGAAGGCTTCACCAGCAGAAGGATGATGATGACGATCAACATCACTGCGGCGATCGAGAACAGAACGACGGAAGCGATATTGTTTTTGAGCCACTCCGTTTCGCCGGGAATGATATCGCTGTCCGCTTCGACGGAAATTGCCCTGTATGCGGCGGCTTTCTCGCCGAACAGATTGGAGTCGCTGAACACCGCAAAGACGAGATAGACGCCCGCTTCCTGCGGCTTAAAGGATTTGGAGGAAGGATACCAATAGTATTTATTGTCCGAATTATTCCATTCGTCGGGATGATCGTCCTCATCGATGGAGGAATCGTATTCCTCGATCCTTCTCAAAATCGGGTTTCCGTCCTCGGGATTCAAAAGATCGTCCGCCGTGAGATTCTCGACGCCGAGCTGTTCGATCAGAATCTCCGCGTACAGTTTCGCATAATACCCGAGCGCATCCTTTTCCAGCTGTTTTTCCTTATCCGGGGAAGTGTCCGCCGCCGCTCTGCTTTTCAGCGTTTCGAATTTCACCGTGAGCAGATCATCCGTCGCAAACGAGGAATATTTTTGGCGGAACGCCACATGATCGAAGTAATACAGACCGTATTCGCTTTCGTGATCGAGTCCCTTCACCGTGAAATCGGACATATTATAGGTGACGTCGATATAGCCGTTGTCCGCGCTCTTATCTTCGTTTTCTTCCACGCTCAGACCGTTATTGGAAACGGAGAACGTAAAGGAGGGAATGGCGTCGATTTTCCAGATGGTATCCGCCGTGACCTTCGTCTTGTACCCGTCGAGATAGCAGTACATCGAATTGCCCACTTTGTCCGTAGCGAGGATCTTGAATTCGTACATACCCGCCGTGGAAACGGCAAGTTTCAGACCGTCGTAGCTCAAATTCGTGGAGGAAGCGCCGTCCGAAGTCTTGGTCTTATAATAAATGCTGAATTTCAGTCCCTTATAACCCGTATCGTTATCGGTGATCAAGCCTTTGAAAGAAGGCAGATAAATATAGGAATTGGAGCCCGCGTACACGTCCTCCGCCGCCTCTTCCACCGCTTCCTGATACTGCGCAAACAGGGCTTCGCCCTCTGCACTCATCGTGGTGGTCTTAGCGTCGTCGTCGTGGATGATCCCCGCATATTCGGGACCTTCCGTATTGCGGTCCACGCGGATATAATCCACGGTCACGTCCTGCGCGGCTTGCGGCCTTACGGTTTCCTCCGCATACCAGGAGAGATAATACGTTTTGGCGTTATCTCCCGTATAAGTGTCGTCCGCCAACTTGAATCTGACGGAAACGAATTCCATTCCCTCCTCTTCGTAAACGGAAGTGGTCGCGGCGTTTTCGCCCTCGCCCTTGGTGTAGACGGTGTCGAAGAAATAGGTGCTGGTGGAAAGAGATTGATATTTCGTTTCCTCTTCCGTGGAATCGGTGGGATTGTATTGATAATATTCCAACGTCTTGGTGACGGACGTGTCCAGAACGTCGATGACCTCGTAATCCAGCGAGAAAGGCATACCCAGCATAAAGCTGATCACTTCGTCGTTGACGACGAGCACGGGCTTTGCGTTATCCTCGATGAGGCCGTCCTTCAATTCGAAAGTCTGTCCGTTCAGCTCCTTGAAAATGAGCGTGGTATGGGGATCCTGCGTCCCGTCGGGAAATTCCGCGGTAAAGGCGAAAGGCACCATGGGCGTGGTGGCGGAGGAGGAAAAATACTCCGCAAAATTGGCGCCGATATTTTCAAAGGTGCCGATGCTTGTCCCGTTGAGGAACACGAAAAACTGCCCTTCTTCCGCCAGCTTGTCCCCGTCTTTTTCGGAAAGCGTCAGCGTTATATCCGCTGAGGAGTCGGCAAGCTCCGTCGTTTGTTCGCTCTCGTTGACCTTGACGAGAACCTTGCCCTCCGATTTTTCAAATACGATTTTATTCGTCGCTTTCTTGTCTTTGAGCGCGGTGGCGGGCGCCGTTTCAAACGTGAGGTTGAGGCGGGAAAAATCGGTGTCCTTGAACGCGAACTTCATGGACAGATATTTCGCTTCGGTGCCCGCGTTTTCTCCTTCGGCGGTATCAAACCATTTCAAGGCGAGGTCGCGCTTAAAAGAAACGCTGCTCTGCCCGTAAATTTTAAAAGCCAGCTTGGACGCGTCCTCGTCGTCCTTACTCACGGAAGCCGAATTTTCAGCCGTAAAAACGCGGGTGGGTTGATACGTGACCGCCGTCGTTTCGTCCGCAAAAGCGGGTACGTTCGAATAGAGCGCTATCCCGCCGACCGTCGACGAGAGCGCCGCCGCAAGCAGGAAAGTTAAGATTTTGGATTTGTACTTTTTCATTAAAGCAATGCCTCGCAATTTTTGTAAGCTTTTACCTGTTACAATACTGTGCTTCCTTTATTTTACACCGAAACGCGCCTTTTGTCAAACGCATTTAAAGGTGAAATAACCTGTTTTTCTTTTTTTACGCAATTTTCACTTGATTTCCACCGCGGCGGCGACGTCAAACGCCTTCCACGGCGTTTCGTCCTCGGGCGGATACGCCATAAAGCGCAATCGCTCCTTGGTGACGGGGTGGGAAAAGGAGAGCGAATACGCCCAAAGCGCCAGCTTCCCTTTCTGCGCCAGCGCGCCGCCGTAACGCATATCTCCGTATACGGGATGCGAAATTCCCGCCATCTGCACGCGGATTTGGTGAGTCCTGCCCGTGTGCAGCCGAATCTCCGTCAGAGCGTACTTGCCTTTGACTTCGAGCACCTTATAATCGAGGGACGCGAACTTCGCCCCCTCCTCCGTCTGCGTACAGATATACACCATATTGTTGACGGTGTTCTTTCTCAGATAATTAGTAAGGGTGCCGCGCTCCGTTTCGGGAGCGCCGCAAAGCACAGTGAGATACCGTTTTTCAAAGTCCCCCGATTGCAGCCCCTGCGTCAGCCTTGCCGCGGCTTTGGACGTCTTGGCGTACACCATCACCCCGCCCGTGGGACGATCCAGACGATGCACCAGCCCCGCGTAGACGTTGCCCGGCTTATTGTACGCCTTTTTCAGATAGGTCTTAATCATGTCCAAAAGGTTGTCGTCCTTGCTGTCGTCGGGACAACACGCCGTCATCTGCGGCTTCAAGACGACGAGGATATGATTGTCCTCGTACAGAATTTCAAATCCCGCGTCCGAAGCTTTGGAATCGAATTTCGCTCCCGGCAAAAGCGCTTCCGTTTCCCGCGCGCTTTCCGCCGCCTCCTGCGCCTTTTTTATCTCGGCGGCTTCCCATACTTTTTTTTCCGCCTGCGCTTTTTTCGCTTCCGTGATTTCAGTCATTTACAAAAATGCCTCCCGCACCGCAGGGGAGAGAAATTCCCTCCTCCGTCTTTATGCCCACTTCGTAGGCGTCTGAACGCCCCTTCCTGCCTTTCAGCGTAAGCGTCAGGATATTTTTCAGCACCATGGGCTGCAAACCCGTCGTGTAACTGTTGATCAGAAAAAACAGCGGATCGTCCGAGAGCAGCTCGCCGCAGAGCCTGACAAACGGGAAAAGATCGTTCTCGATCTTCCACATTTCGCCGCCCGGTCCGCGCCCGTAAGAGGGCGGATCCATGATGATCGCGTCGTATTTATTGCCGCGGCGGATTTCCCGCCTCACGAATTTGAGGCAGTCGTCCACAATGTAGCGGATTCCTCCCGCAACGCCCGAAAGCCGCGCGTTTTCGCCCGCGCGTTCCACCATGCCCTTCGCCGCGTCCACGTGCGTCACCGAGGCGCCCGCTTTGGCGCAGGCCACCGTCGCCCCGCCCGTGTAGGCAAACAGATTCAACACTTTTATCGGGCGCCCCGCCCCTTTGATGAGAGCGGACATATACTCCCAATTGACGGACTGTTCGGGAAAAAGCCCCGTATGCTTGAAGCCCATGGGCTTGATCTTAAAACGCAAATCCAGACTTTGATAGGAAATTTCCCATTCTTCGGGCATGGGTTTGAGAATCTTCCAGCCGCCGCCCCCCTTTTCGCTGCGCTTATAATACGCGTTTAATTCGGGGTAGGCGAACAGGTCGGTCTGCGCCGACCAGATAACCTGCGGGTCAGGTCTTAAAAGACACACGTCTTTCCAACGTTCCAGCTTATAGCCGTCGCCCGTGGCAATTATGGAATACTCCGTCCAATCCTGTGCAATCTTCATAACACCTTTTCGACCGATTTTTGATTTCTTTCCTATCCCGAACTTCCCCGTTTGGACCGTACCGTTTTTATAAAAAGCACAGCGCGCGTTTAAAACGGTTTTAAGCGCGAACGTATGTTCGCGTGATACATTCCTCGGGAAGAAGAATTTTTCGCTGTAAGGAGACAAAAGAATGCGTTTAAAAGCATTTTGCCACCGAAGAAGAAATCGGACAGCATTTCAAAGGCTCTTTTTGCAAAGCGGAGAGCCTCTCAAAGACATAATCCGACATTTTGACTTACTTATTATATAGGAAAACTTGTCCTTTGTAAAGTATTTTTTGCGTGGAAAGCAAAAGTAAAAAGGAAAAAGCAAAATTTTTTAATTTTATATGCGGCTAATCTACGCACGCAAAAAGATTTTTTTGTTTTATTATGTTATTGTATTTTCAAATATTTCGGAGGTAAAAAAATGAAACCCGATAAGCACCAATACATTAACGTAGATACGATTTTGATTCTTATGAAAAAAAGTGATATGGACGATAAAAAGCTCGCCCAAACAATGAACGAACCTCTTTCGACGATACAACGTTTCTTACAAGGCGGAGATCAACGATATTTGCATGGAGATTTTCCTTGCAAATTAGCAAAAACATTGAATACTTCCCTCGATACTTTCTTTAATTATAAGTATACGCCCGACAAAAAATAGCTCTCTGCTCTGCGTCAGTAATTGCCCCAAATCAAATAATCTATCGCAACGTTCAAATGCTCGACAGCAGCTATCACGGAATCCATGCGCGGGTCGCTCCCCTTTCGCCAATTATTCAAATGCGAATCTTTGACCGACGTCTTTTTCGTCAGTCCGTAACGCGTAACCCCTTTTTCTTTCATGACAGTTCTCAGCCTTTCATAAAAAAGATAGTTCTGCGCTCTTTTCTTCGTTTCGCGAAAATCCTTTTCCAGCCCGAATAAATAATCTATCGTGCAGTTAAAATAATTTGCCAATTTCACCGCATTGGCAAGATAGGGAATATATCTCCCTTCGCGCCAGCCTCGGACGGTAGACCCCGATACTCCTATTATCTTCCCTAATTCGTCCGACGTGATGGAAAGCTCTTCCATAAAGTCGCCTAATCGCTTAAAAAAAATATTTTCCATTTCGGTTATCCTCTTTTTCTATTATCCTATAAAAACCGTCATTTTCGCCCCATCGACGGTTTTCATGGGAGGTAAGGTTTTTGTCGTCCGACCTTTTCCAAGCCGAAAAAATATCCTATACAAACTATCAAAGTGCTTGACATTGTCAGTTTGTATAGGATATAATAGAATTATCCGAAAGCTCTAAAAATTCAGACTCAGTAATTTCCTCTCAGTAAATAGTCGAGAGAAACATTCAAATATTCCACCAATATCAAAACCGAATGGATACGGGGATCCTTTCCTTTTTCCCAATTGGTCAAATGCGAATCCTTAATAACAGTTTCGTTGATGAGTTTTCGGCGGGAGATTCCCCGTTCCTCCATTACCTCTGTAAGCCGAGTGGAAAAATCATATTCTTTTAGAGGCTTCACTTTCCCCGCATCGTTGCTTTCGCCAAAGAGATAGCCCAAACTACATTCAAAGTAATTGGCTATTTTTACGGCATTGGAAAGATATACCTCATATTTTCCTTCGCACCAATATCGAACGCTCGACGGAGCCACTCCGATGGCACGAGCGAGTTCGACGGATTTTATTCCCTTTTCCTCCATCAATTCCTTTAATCGTTCCGAAAACGTAGGCTTTTCGTACATAGGCTCTTTCCTCCGTTTTTATTATCCTATAAAAACTGTCAAACAGATCCTTCCGTCAGTTTGTATAGTTCGAATGAGGCGGGAAGCGAAAAGTATTTATTAAAAAAGGAGTCAGTATGCTTAAAAAGAAAATCGAGGTCCCTATTATAGACGTCCATATCGTCAAAGCGATGATGAAGGAAAAAAATATCACCGTCAAAGAGTTAGCGGAAAAATTAAAGGTTTCCCCTTCTTCCGTATACAGGTTTCTCAATGGGGGAGATCAAAATTTCGTCAGCGCCGAGTCTTATATTTTCTTGCTTCCGCACGCCTTGCATACCACCCTCGACAAGCTCCTGTCCGAAGAATTTAAAAAAGCCGAACGGGAATGGCTTTCCAAGCCTCCCGACGAACGACACTGATTGCGCTCATCCCCACTTCATTTGGTGTTTAACAAAGAAAAGTCCTCTCTCCGTTTGGAGAAAGGGCTTTTCTTTGCCGTTTACAGCAAGTTTTCTTTATGTTTTCAACGTTTATAAAAAATCTGTTCCCCAAGTTTCCTCTTTTCCGAAAACTTTTTTTGAAAACAGGCTTATTTCAGAGAAATATTTGATTTATGAAAAATTTTGTAAATTATTTTTTAAATATTCAAAACTTCGATATAATTCGCAGTATTGAATATATTATACTTACTGTATAGATTAATTTCACGGAGGAAAAGAACATGAAAATCAATGAAGCCGTTGCAAAACGAGTCGAGCAGCTCTTAGAAAAGCAGAGCAGAACGCAATACGCCGTGGCGAAGGAAGGCGGGATTTCCAATTCCACTTTCTGCACCACCTTATCGGGCAGATGCAGGAGTCGCGTAGACACCGTCCTCAATATCTGCCGAGGATTCAATATCACTTTGGAAGAGTTTTTCAGCTCGGAATTATTCTCGAAAGACAATCTTTCAGACGATTGAAGCCGCCATACGAAAAAAAGAGAGCCGAGCGAAATGCCCGACTCTCTTTTTTCGTGTTTAACGATCTTGCTCCAATGTAGCCTTATTATAACACCCGTTTTTCTTTTAGACAAGCGTTTTTCATTTTAAATTCAAAAATTTTTTTATTTTTTACCCTATCTTTTCATTTTTGACGAGCGAAAGCGCCACTTTATCGCCGTTGATATCCACTTCTTTCGTAAATCCGTCCGCGCGCCCTTCCTCCACGGCAACCGCCAGAACGTCCTCGGCAAACGCGCCCGAAGCGAGCGCCGCTTTCGCCCTGCCTTCCGCGGTATAGTAAATCCTGATGCGGTCGGTGACTTCAAAGCCCGCCTCCTTTCTCAACGTCTGTATTTTGGAAACAAGCTCCCGCTCGATCCCTTCCCCGATCAGTTCCTCCGTCAATTCGGTATTCAACGCCACCGTGATACCTTTATCGCTCGCGGAAATGAAGCCCGCTTTGCTCTCGGTGAAAATTTGCAGGTCCTCTTCGGTCAGTTTGACTTCCCTATCGGTGTCCATGACGTACTCGCCGCCGCCCTGCACCCCTTCGACGACCTTTTTCGCGTCGCATTCGGCAAGGAATTTGCTGATGGCGCCCAATTTCTTGCCGTATTTGGGTCCGAGCGTTTTTAACTGCGGTTTGAGTTTATAGGAAATAAATTCGTCCGCGTCCGCCGCCGTCCTGAACTTCTTGATATTCAATTCGTCCAGCGCAATCGCCTTCAAGCCCTCGTCCAGCCCCAATTCCCGCGCGGTGACGACGTACATTTCCGAAAGCGGCTGACGATTTTTGACGTTGCCCGCATTTCTCGCCGCTCTGCCGAGGTTGACGATATCCAGCACGCTGTCCATGCCCTTTTCGAGCGCCGCGTCCACAAAGGAAGCGTCATACGTCGGAAAAGCGCACAGATGCACGGACTTGGGCGCGTCCTTAAAGAAAGCGGGCACCAAATTGAGATACATCTGCTCCGCGATAAACGGCGTATAGGGCGCGGTGAGTTTGGCAAACGTCACGAGGACGTGCCAGAGCGTGGTATACGCCGCCGCCTTGTCCTCCGTCATCTCGCTGCCCCAATAGCGCTCCCGTCCGCGGCGCACGTACCAATTGGAAAGAATGTCCGAAAAATCCTGCAAAGCGCGCGCGCTGTCCGTGATATTATAGACGGCAAGCTGTTTATCCACCGTATCCACGAGCGTATTGAGCTTGGAGAGAATCCATTTGTCCATGAGGGACAGATTGCATTTTTTGAGATCGTATTCGGCGGGATTGTAGCCGTCGATGTCCGCGTACAGGCAGAAGAAGGCGTAGGTGTTCCAGAGCGTGCCCATGTATTTTCTCTGCGCCTCGCTGACCGCTTCGGGATAAAACCGCGAAGGCAGCCACGGCGCGGAGGAAGTATAGAAATACCACCTGACCGCATCCGCGCCCTGCTTGTCGAGAACGCTCCACGGATCGACGACGTTGCCCTTATGCTTGGACATTTTGACGCCGTTTTTGTCGTTGACGTGTCCTAAGACGATACAATTTTTGAAAGGCGCCTTATCGAAAAGAATGGTGGAAATGACGAGCAGGGTATAAAACCAGCCGCGCGTCTGATCCACGGCCTCGGAAATGAAATCGGCGGGGAACGTTTCGTCGAACAGCGCCTTGTTCTCGAACGGATAATGATACTGCGCGAAGGGCATGGACCCTGAATCAAACCAGCAGTCGATGACTTCGGGCGTGCGCTTCATCCTGCCGCCGCACTTCTTACAGGCGCAGGTGAGTTCGTCCACGTACGGGCGATGAAGCTCGATCGTATCGGGCGCGCCGCATTTTTCTTGGAGTTCCGCCTTGGAGCCGATCACTTCGATCTCGCCGCAGTCGGGACATACCCAAACGGGCAGAGGCGTGCCCCAATAACGGTCGCGGGAAAGCCCCCAATCGATGACGTTTTCGAGGAAATTGCCCATACGGCCTTCCTTGATGGTGTCGGGCATCCAATTCACGGAACGATTGGCGGCGATCAGTCTGTCCTTGACCGCCGTCACCTTGATGAACCAGCTTGAACGCGCGTAATAGATGAGCGGCGTGTCGCAGCGCCAGCAGAAGGGGTAGCTATGGACGATCTCCTGTGTTTTCAAGAGAAGTCCGCGTTTTTTCAGGTCCTTGACGACGAGCGGATCCGCCGCCTGCGCCGCTTTGCCCGTAAATTCGCCGCAGCCTTCGGGGAATTTCCCCTCCTCGTCGATCAGCTGCACGACGGGGAGCGAATATTTGCGTCCCACGCGATAGTCGTCCTCGCCGAACGCGGTGGCGGTGTGCACAACGCCCGTGCCGTCTGAAAGAGTCACGTAGTCGTCGCAGGTGACGTAATACGCCTTTTCTCGGAAATGGAATTTTTCCCTGCCGTAGGGATAGAGAGGCTCGTATTCGGTGTATTCGTAGTCCTTCCCCTTCTTTTTGGAGAGGACGGCGTATCCCTCTTCGCCCAGCACCGACTTTGCGAGCGCTTCCGCGAGGATATAATGCTCGCCCCCTTCCGTCATCTCCACCTCCACGTACTCGGAATCGGGATTCATGCAGAGGGCGACATTGGAGGGAAGCGTCCAGGGCGTGGTGGTCCAGGCGAGGATATAGGTGTTTTCCGCGCCCTTTACCTTGAACTTGACGAACGCCGTCGTCTGTTTGACGTCCTTATATCCCTGCGCCACCTCGTGGGAAGAGAGCGCCGTGCCGCAGCGCGGACAATAGGGAACGATCTTGTGCCCTTTATAAAGAAGCCCCTTTTCGTGGATCTTTTTCAGCGCCCACCACTCCGATTCGATATAGTCGTCGTGATAAGTGACGTAGGGATTGTCCATGTCGCACCAATAGCCCACGCGGTCCGACATCTGCTTCCATTCGTTCGTATACTGCCAGACGGACTTTTTGCATTCGCCGATGAACGGCTCGATGCCGTATGCCTCGATCTCCGTCTTATGGTCGAATCCGAGCTTCTTTTCCACTTCCAGCTCGACGGGAAGCCCGTGCGTGTCCCAGCCCGCTTTTCTCAAAACGTGCATCCCCTTCATCGTCTTATAGCGGGGGACGATGTCCTTCATCACGCGGGTGAGAATGTGCCCGATATGCGGTTTGCCGTTGGCCGTGGGAGGACCGTCGTAAAAGGAAAACTCCTCCTTGCCTTCGTTCTTCTTCACGCTGTCTTCAAAGACGTGATTCTCGTTCCAATACTCCACCACCCGCTTCTCCCTGTCGACGAAGTTCAGGGAAGTGTCTACTTTTTTATAGAGTGACATACTGCACCGCTCCTTATGTGTTTTTTGCGTTCTCTTTCATTCAGGCGTTCTATCTTCCTTTGCGCGCTTTTTTTCGGGCAGTTTTATGCGTCCCGCGGCGCGGCGAACGCGGTTTTTGAACTTTTCTTCCGAAATAAAAAAGAAAAGCCGCGTTTTGGACAAAACACGACCCACCAAAACAAACCATCATTTGCCGCTCCGATAACGGTGAGCGAAGCCGTACCCCGTTACTTTGCCTGCGATATGCGGGCTTTCCCGGGATAAGCTCGGCGGGCGATATTTTTCGAGCGCGCCTTCTTCCTCTCAGCAAAACGGAATTTCTCTGTGCGGCGCAGGATTCGAAAACGGTTGTCCCGCTTTGAACGCTTTTGTTTCTATTCGATTTTTTATTTTTACAGCCCCGACGTTACGTTTGCATAGGGCGAAAGAATGCCTATAAATACTCCGTATTTCCGCTTCTATTATAACATCGCTTACGCAATGTTTGAATAGGGCGAAAAAATGCCCATAAATACTTCGTGCTTCCGCATTTCCGCTTCTATTATAACTTATTTTTTCCGCTTTGTAAAGCGAATTTTCCGCAAGTTATCGATGAATTTCGATTTTTCCCGCGATTGCCGGGCCGTCAGGCGAACAGTCCCCTTCTCGGGGCGATCGAAAGCACCTCGAAGCCCGCGGAACGCACGGCTTCTTTCAGTTCGTCGTCGGGCGTGGTGCTGAGCACCTCCACGAAAATGCTGTTCTTTTTATAATTGGCCTTCGCCTTTACCACGCCCTCGCAAAGTTCCAAAGTACAGGCGAGGCGATTGGCGCAGCGCTCGCAGCAAAGATCGCTTACTTCGATGACTTTTTTCATGATATTCGCAACCTCCCTTCGATTGCGGCGTTCCGCCGCGAAATTCCGATCGTTCCCGAAAATTCGCTCTCGTCAAGGGGTGACGCGGTTGATATCCCTCGGGAACATCGCGGCTTCGCGCACGTTTTTGAAGCCGAGAAGGTGCATCGTCAGGCGTTCGAGTCCGAGTCCCAAGCCGCCGTGAGGGGGCGCTCCGTACTTATGAAGCATGAGATAAGTTTCGAACTCGTCGGGATTCATGCCAAGCTTCTTCATCTTTTCCACCTGCGCGTTGTAGTCGTGCACGCGCTGACCGCCCGACGTGATTTCCATGCCGCGGAACAAAAGGTCGAACGATAAGGTATACTCGGGGTCCTCGGGATCGTCCATCGTATAGAAAGGACGCTTCTTGGAGGGATAATGCGTGACGAAAAGAAAATCCGAATTAAACTGCTTTTTCGCGTACTTGCCGAGCAGCTGCTCCTCTTCGGGATCAAAATCCTTCATGTCCGAGGGCTGATACTTAAACTTTTTCATCAAAAGCTCTTTGGCTTCCATGAATTTGATTACGGGGATTTCCGTTATTTCGGGAATGTCCGCGTGCAAAAGCTCCACTTCGTTCTTATATTCCGTTTTCAGAAGGTCCATAATATATCTGAGGGCGCCCGTTTCCATGTTCATGACGTCCTCGAAGCCGTCGATAAAGCCCATCTCGAAGTCCATGGAAATGTACTCGTTGAGGTGGCGGCTGGTGTCGTGGTGTTCCGCGCGGAACACGGGCGCGATCTCGAAGACTCTTTCGTACACCGCGACGAGCGCCTGTTTATAGAGCTGCGGCGACTGCGCGAGATACACCTGCTTGCCGAAATAATCGAGCTTGAAAACGTTGGTGCCGCCTTCCGCGCCCGCGAAATTGATCTTCGGGGAATGAATCTCCGTAAAGCCCTGCGACATGAGATATTCCCTGAAACCGCGCTGGATTCCTTCCTGAAACTTGAAAACAGCGCGCTCTTTGGGATTTCGGAGCGTCACGGGGCGATAGTCGAGATCGGTATTCAAATCGCACTGCACCTGTTTTTTCGTGATGACCACCGGGGGAATATCCGCCGGATAAGACAGGATCTCTATGTCGTGGATCTGCAACTCGTAACGCTTGCCGCCGTCCCGCGTTTCGCCCGCGACGACCTTGCCCGTCAGTTTCACCGCACACTCTTCTTTAAGCTCGGCCGGCATACGATAATCGGAAAAGGATTCCGCATAGACGCATTGGATGGTTTCGCGCGCCGTGCGCAGGATAACGAAAGCAAAATCGGACATCATGCGGATATTGTGCACGGTGCCCGTAACGGTGATCTCCTGATTTTCGTAGTTGCCGAACTGGGAATACGGGACGGTATTCGTCTTCGGTTCGCCTGTGATTTTCATAACTGAAAGCCTCTTTGTTTGATGTGTTTTTATTTTTTTGGAAAATTTTTCCGACAACGGACTCTTTTCAGATTTTTTTACCTTTCCATTTTAATCCGTTTGACAAAAAAAAGCAAGAAATTTATAATAGTTTCATAAAGATTTTTTAAGGAGTCGGATAATTTATGCGCGTTCTTGCCATCAACGATATTTCCTGCGTGGGAAAATGTTCCCTAACCGTCGCCCTGCCCGTCGTTTCCGCCTGCGGCGTCACCTGCGACGTACTGCCCACCGCCCTTCTCTCCACCCACACGGGCGGATTCGAGGGATATACCTTTCGCGATCTTTCCGACGAAATTCCCGCCGTTTTAAAGCATTGGGAAAGCCTGGGGCTGACTTTCGATTTCATTTACAGCGGATATTTGGGCAACGTATCTCAGATCGAAACGGTGCGGGAGATAAAACGGCGGTTTTTGAAGCGGAACGGGAAATTTATCGTCGATCCCGTCATGGGCGACGGCGGAAAACTGTACGCGCACTTTGATTTCCATTTTGTGGAAAAAATGCGCGTTCTATGCGAAGAAGCGGACTTTATTCTCCCTAACGTCACCGAGGCCTGTCTTTTGGCGGGCGAAAACTATCCCCTTTCCATCGAGCGCCTTCCCGCCGAGAAAATCGTCGGTATCTTGCGTTCTCCGCATACCTGCCCTATCGTCACGGGCGTGGAAGAGGGCGAGGAAAACGCCGTGTACTACGGGGAGGCAAACGGCGTAAGCCGCTACGCGCTCCCGCACGCCAAAGGTTTTTTTCACGGGGCGGGCGACGTATTCGCCGCGGCGTTTACGGGCTGTTTGGCGAGGGGAAAAAGCAAAAAAAAGGCAATCGAACTCGCGGCAAATTTTACGACGGCAGCCATTTTCCGCACGGCAAAAGCGGGCGGCGACAGCCGTTACGGTCTGCTTTTCGAAGAGGAAATTTTCAATTTTTTAAAAGAACTCGCGGAGGATGAAAAAGAATAAAACACCCCCGATTTTTAGCTTCCCTTTCCCCATAAAAGAAAAAACGCCTTCATTCTGTTGACAAAAATAAAAAAATACGGTATAATATTCTCAGATCTGCGGTGTACGGAGTTCGGATTGATCGTAATCCACATTATGAATTCGGGAACCGACATTCGGGGCGATAGGCAAGGTCTGTATTTATACGGAAAGTCCGAAGCGTCAAGATGCGGTACCCACCTGCTGAAAGCGGGTTAGCTTTTATCCGAAGTGCGGCACAGGCGGATTTTTTATTTTGTTTTGACTGCGAGGAGAACTTTTCCCCTCGCTTTTCTTTAAGGATAGGGCGTTTTTTTAAAGGTCCTTTTCAGACTTTTTCAAGGACTCTATGACAGAAAAAAATTTTTCGAAAAATTTTATTTCCGTTAGGCAAAAACAGTTGCCCTGAAAGAAAAAATATGCTATACTACATAAGCAAATAAGCCATGGCCTTATGGTCAAGCGGTTAAGACGACGCCCTCTCACGGCGTAAACTCGGGTTCGATTCCCGATAAGGTCACCAAACAAGTTAAAGGCGAACCCGTTTCCGGTAGGAGACGGATTCGCCTTTATCATATACTTTAAAAACTAAAAATTAAGAAGAAACAAAGCACTTTATGTATAAGAGAGTGCTTTGTTTTTCTATATGCGAAAAGATAATTACAAAATCAACAAAATAAAAGAGCGTTGAAAAAATCAACGCTCGATTCATTCGCACAGGAGGTGACCCGCGGTGCCATTCGGGAGCCGACTTATTTATGCTTGGCTACTCCAAAACAGAGTATCATAAGAGCCTTAAGCAAGGCTTTCATAAACATCACCTCCATCAACACACCGAAATAATCGGCACCTGTGTTTTGGTAATTATATTTTAACAAAATCTTATTCTTTTGTCAATCGAAAAATAATAAAGGGCGAACATTCAAATGCTCGCCCTTATGTGTTTTTTTGGGAAAAATAACCCCGTTAAATATTCTGTTTTTGTAGCCCTATGTTTTCAATGGGCTATTTTTTCGTTAAATATTTATTTAATTGTAATTGTATCCTTTCGGCTTGCCATGTTTCAAATGCTTTTCTGTTTTCGTCCTTTTCATAAAATTTATGGATTGCGTCCAACAGTACTTTTGAAATATTGTTGAAATCGCATTCCGACATGCCTGTATCTTTGCGTTTTCTCGTGATTTTCCCCTCCGAGCAGTTATTCGTTTAATCTTGTGTCTTTCATTTTTTATGGCTCCTTTTCTAATTTTTTCTCAGCCTCGCATGAATGCGATTAAAAAACAGGTCGGGCTTACTTTTTCACTACTTTCATCTCGGTATCATACCTTCTCTTAAAATGCCGACGCTTACGTTTCCGTTCGGCAAGATTCACTTACTTGCCTTTAAATTTGTTGTTTGAATTTCCGCGAGAGCGATTTTTCTCCCGCTCTTGTTCTTGACGACGACCTGCCGCCTGTTTTGCCGCGGCGAGTTCTTCGGGCGCATATTCGAGCAATGTTTTTAATAATTTTATTGCGCCTTCGTTTGTCGTTGCTGTTTTTTCTTGCTTTTTAAGTTCCGCGTATAAATCGCCGTTATCTTTTGCGAGAATATCGTTTTTACGTTGTAATTCTCCGTTTTTCGTGCGTAACGCGATAATTTCCGTTTCTTTTTTCTTTCCGGAAAACGGTATTTTCTCAGACTTTGCCGATTCGTAACTTTCAAGCAATTCCTTTGCCGGTTTTGCGGCGACTTGCGCTTCTTCCGCTTCGCGAATCTTTGCTTCGGCGGCCTCGGTCATCTTTTTCGTTTTGTAAGCAATCGTATCCAAGTGTTTCGCCGTGCTTCCTTCCTTACCGCGTTCTAATCCGTATTTCTTGCCGACGGCTTTGTAAAAATCCGTCTGCAAATCGCGTAATGCGGTTCGGTCGAAAAGAACTTTCGCGCACAATCTTCCGTTTGTTACGGGCATAAGATTGAAATGTAAATGCGGCGTGCTTTCGTCTAAATGCACGACTGCCGATACAACGTTTTCTTTGCCGTAGCGTTCGGAAAAAAAATCCGTGCAATCGGCAAAAAATTGTTTCTGCTGTTCTGCCGTAATTCGGTTGAAAAATTCTTTGTCCGAACCTAATATAAACGACGTTATAAGCACCGTGTCGTCTTTGATTTTTCGTTTAGGCGAAAGTTGTATAATCCGCTCGTCGATAAATGCAAGATACCTTTTCTCATACGGCATTGTATGGTAATTTAGTCTCGTTTTAGACTTGTCGATTTGCGGATTTCGCGTTGACTTATAATTCTCGTCGCGTTCGTTTTCTCTCTCGATTCCGACAATATCGGCGCGTTTATATTTTTCCATATGGCATACTAAATACGACGTAATTCATCACCTCCGTAAAAATAGTTTTTGACACCTTTTTCAAAAAGGTATAACTCACTTCGTCGCCGCAAACTTTGCTTTTCGTCAACCGCTTTCGCAGTTGACGGTAGTCGCCGTTGCGGCTCCTCTTCCCGCAAAAATACTTCGTCTTTTTGCGGGAGCCCTTGTCTTTTTGGATAGTTCGCATACCTACCGAAAAACGGTAGGTATAACTCACTATACCAAATCGCTTCGCGTTTGGTGCCGTTCGCCCTTGCAGGGAGCTTGTATCCGTTGAAAAAGTAACGGCTTCGCCGTAGCAAGACGAACGAAAATTGAAATGTTTTTAATGTGGTTTTTATAATTGTTCTCTCCTTTAAAATTATTTTTGTCGTGAAAAGTTTATATCGCTCACGGCGGACGATATTGATTGTAATTTGTCATTGTTTTACCTCCCGAAAGACGACAAAAAAGCCGCTGATATTTTTTCTATCACCGACTTAAAACACAAGTATTAAGTTTTAATTTTCGTTACATAATGCACCTCCGATTTTGCATTTATGGATAAAAAAACCCGTGCGATTTCGGTTGCCTTTATAGGCTCGTTCTTCGCACGGATTTTAATCCCGATTATTTAATTTTTAGTCGATTTTATCTAAAAAATCGTATCACAATAAAACCCACGTCGAAATCTCTCTTTTTTAACGATTTCAACGCCCGTCGCGGAATCGCTACACCTAATAGCAACTCTATGGTAAGCGACGGTAATTATTCTGTCCGAATCCGCAAAAGGGAACGAACAATCGGGCAATTTCTCCACGTCCGATACAACGAGAGATTAAACGATGTTAAACACCAAACTCTCGTATTTAGTATTATACCGGGAATCAAACCCGTTGTCAAGCAAATACGAACAAATGTTCTTATTTTTATTTTCGCTAAAGCAATAGTTTCTTCTTGACTGAAAGGCAAGAAAATGTTAAAATAAAGATAAGCAAATGTTAGACGGGGTGCAAGTATGACTTATTCAGAAAAAATCAAGTCGGCAAGAGAAAATTTATTGATGACGCAAGAAGAAATTGCCGCAGAACTCGGCGTTACACCCATTACCGTTTGTAGATGGGAGACCGGCAAAACCGAGCCGAGCATAAAAGCAAAAAAGGCTTTTCGCGATTTATGCGAACGGAAAGGCTTAACTTTCGGCAAAAATAATGGCTAACACGAAAGAACAGATTTCCCGAAACATGAAAAGCAACAAAGGCAAAGACACTAAACCCGAATTGTTGCTTAGAAAGGAATTGTGGCGGCGCGGACTTCGCTACCATAAAAACTATAAAGAGTTGTACGGCAAACCCGATATTGTATTCCTTGGAGCAAGAATCGCTGTTTTCGTTGACGGGAAAATGTGGCACGGTTATGATTGGGAACACCAAAAAGATGATTTTAAAAGTCGTCGCGATTATTGGATTCCTAAAATCGAGCGTAATATCGAACATGACTACGAGGTCACGCAGGAACTTATTTCCCTTGATTGGCTCGTAATGCGCTTTTGGGATTTCGAAATCAAAAAGAATCTTCAAGAATGCGCAGATAAAATCGAACGTGCTTATAACAACAGAAAAAACGGTTGACTCAACTTACAAAAAAACGGAGAATAAAAAATGTTAAAAAGTATTGATTTATTCGCAGGTATCGGCGGCATTCGGCTCGGTTTCGAAAATGCTTTCGGCGACGAATTGAAAACGGTATTCGTCAGCGAATGGGACGAATACGCTCAAAAAACTTATAAGGCGAATTTTCACGACGATTTCGAAATCGCCGGCGATATAACGAAGATAAAGGAAACGGATATTCCCGACTTCGATATATGTCTTGCGGGATTCCCTTGTCAGGCATTCAGTTTGGCAGGACAGCGCAAGGGCTTTAAAGACGATTATAAAGGAATGTCGCGCGGCACGTTGTTTTTCGATGTCGCGAGGATTTGCGCCGAGAAAAAACCGAAAGTAATTTTCTGCGAAAACGTAAAGGGATTGACGATACACGACAAAGGAAGAACATTCGAAATTATTACCGAAACACTCAAAGAAATCGGCTATACTCCGTTCGAGCAAATATTAAACAGCCGCAATTTCGGCGTTCCGCAAAACAGAGAACGCATTTATATCGTTGCATTCAGAAACGATATTGCACCGAAAGAATTTATCTTCCCGACAAAAACCGATGACACGAAACGTATTCGCGACATTATGGAAGAAAATCCCGTTCCGGCGAAATATTATCTCAGCACCTGCTATATGGATACGCTTATCAGACATAAAGAACGTCACGCGGCGAAAGGACACGGTTTCGGATATGAAATTCGAGATCTCGACGACGTTTCGGGCGCAATCGTTTGCGGCGGTATGGGCAGAGAAAGAAATTTGATTGTAGACAAAAGACAGACGAATTTAACGCCTACCACCCACATTAAGGGCGAAATCAATAAAGACGGCATCCGAAAAATGACTCCGAGAGAATGGGCGAGATTGCAAGGCTTTCCGGACGATTACAAACTCGTTTTGGCGGACGTTCACCTTTACAAACAATTCGGAAACAGCGTAACGGTTCCCGTAATACAAACAATAGCGGAAAAAATCAAAGAGGTACTCGATAAAAATGACTGAATCGATAAAGGGAAAGAAACTGAATAAAGGCGAATGGGCGGAGTTTTATGTTATGTTAAAACTTCTCGGTGAAGGCAAACTGTACACTGCGGACAAGTTACTGCAAAAAAATTATAAGAGTTATCTCGATATTTTAAAAGTAATTCGCCAAGAATGCGCGAGTCAAGTTTTAGAATATATCATCGACGAAGAAAAATCTACGGTTACAATTAAACCGCAAGATTCCAAAGAAGTTTTTGCCGTTATTCCCACAAGCGAATTTAACGAAAATGCCACAACTTTATTCGATAATATCAAAAAAGCACGCGGCAATTCCGTTCCCGCTCCCGATTCGGTATGCGATTTTGCAAGCGTAATATATGTAAGCAAACCGAAAGCACCCGCCGTTCAGGCATTGAAAAAACAATTTGGCGGCAAAAACGATATATTTATCGAAGTAAGAGACGGACAAACCGCCATCGTGTCCATATTGGGCTTTTCGATTAAATCGAAATTCGGACAAAACCCTACTCTTTTTAATGCCGGTTCTTCTTCTCAATATCTTTATAAACTTACCGGTTGCAACGACGCAATGATGGAAGAATTTAACGCGATATCGGAAAAAGACGGTCGCGGTTGGTCAAAATGCAAGGAATATTTATCAAGTCATTTAGTATCGACCGAGTTCGCAAAAACGCAAAATCCCATTTATGCAAACAATTTATTTCTTATCAGAGAATCGATGGCTAAAATTATGGCTTGGTGCGTAAAAGACAGATTGCTTTCCGCCAACGACAACCATAACGTAAAAGAAACGGTAGAAAGAATGGCGGAAGAAAATCCGCTTAACGTTACGAACCCGCAAGTTTATTACGAAAAGGCGTTAAAAGACTTTTTAATCGCAGGCTTTACGGGAATGACCGCGGGAAAAGTTTGGGACGGAAAAGAACAAGTCAACGGCGGATACATAGTCGTAATGGACGACGGCGACATTCTCTGCTATCACTCTAACGACAGAGAATCTTTCAGAGATTATTTGTACAGAAACACATTTTTTGAATATGTTAGTGCCGACAAATACGCGTGGAGTCGAATTCAGAAAATCGGCGGAGAATATTATTTACCGCTTAACGTGTCGGTCAGATTCAACTCAAAAACAAGATAATGCGAGTATGCAGTTTATTTTGCGGAATCGGCGGAATAGACCTTGCCTTTACGCAAGCCGGGCATGAAATCGTATGGGCTAACGATATCGATAAGTATGCCTGTATAACCTATCGGCACAATTTTCCCGATACGGTTTTGGTCGAAGGCGATATTCGCACGATCGATAAATATGATATCCCCGATTTCGATATACTTGCGGCAGGGTTCCCTTGCCAACCGTTTTCGGTTTGCGGAAAACAAAAAGGCTTTTCGGACGAACGAGGAAATTTATTCTTCGAAATCGGAAAAGTAATCGATGCGAAACATCCTTCCATCGTATTTTTAGAGAATGTCGCAAATCTTACGGAACACGACCACGGTAAAACATTCAACGTTATTCATAACGAACTTACGGGGCGCGGATATTTTATTCGCTACCTTGTTGCAGACGCTTGCGATTACGGCATTCCGCAACACAGAACGAGGACGTATATCGTTGCATTTTCGGACAGAACCGCCTGTGAAATTTTTACGTTTCCGGAAAAAGTTCCGCTCGAAAAACGAATAACAGATATTATCGACATAACCGTAAAAGCGGATGACAAATATTACTATTCGCCAGATTCGGCAAAGCATCAACGTTTAAGTCGATATATAACCGACGAAAAGCAGTTGTATCGATTTGCGGATTACGGTATTCAATCGAGCAAAAACGGCATATCGTTTACGCTCAAAGCGAATATGGGAACGTATTACGACCGTGTGCCGATTATAAAGGATAATTTCGGCATACGAAATATCACGCCGACGGAATGCCTTGCGTTACAATGTTTCCCGAATAATTTCTCTTTTCCCCTTATCGTTCCCGAGAAAGAACAATACAAACAAGCGGGAAATACGGTGTGCGTAGAAATTATAGAAAAAATTGCCAAAGTTAGTATGGAGACAACTTAATGAATATTATAGACTTATTTTCAGGGGCAGGAGGATTGACATTTGGGTTTTATTATAACTTACAAAACGGTCAATTCGTTCGATCTGATAACAATTTCATTTTTGCGAATGAATATTCCGTTCAGGCAGCAACCGCTTTTTCTGAAAATTTCCCCGACATTCATATGGAAAATTGCGACATTCGACAACTGTCTAGAGAACATATAGAAGAACTTATTGCCGCCGAATTGCATGAAAATGAGGAAGTCGATATCATTATCGGCGGACCTCCTTGCCAATCATTTAGCACAGTCGGACAACGAATATTTGATGATAAGGCTAAATTATATCAAGAATACTTGAGACTTTTAAATATAGTTCGACCGAAAATGTTTTTATTTGAAAATGTCAAAGGCATCCTTTCAATGCGTGAGACATTCTACGAAAAAGATGAAAACGGAGAAATAAAATATCGCTTATTGCAAAATTCAACGACAAAAAAACAAAGCCGCCGCCCTATAGTATCGGGTTATGGCGAAAAAATAATCGATATACTTAAAAAGAATTTTAGTGACATAGACAATGGATTTGGTTATAGAATATATGTCCGAGTATTAAACGCCGTTAATTACGGAATACCTGAGAACCGAGAACGTGTTTTTATCATAGGAATACGTAACGATATAAACATTGATTTTGATTGGGAATTTGCAAATACTCCTCCTTTGTCTATAGAGGAAGCTATTTCTGATTTGCCGATTTTGAATGAGGGGCAATCTATCGATTACTATACAAATGATGCCGTAAACGATTACCAACGCTTGATGCGCGGAAACAATGTCGTATTAACTCAACATTTCTGCGGAATATACGGAGATAAAATAAGGACGGTAATACGAAACATTGAACAAGGTCAAGGTAAAGACGATTTTAACACTTTAGTCGATGCGGGATTAATTGATTCTAAATATAAATTAACATCAGGATATCATAATACATACGGAAGATTGGTAGCCGATCGTCCGTCAACAACTATAACAAATAATATGTGTACACCTTCAGGATTAAGATGCATCCACTATTCTCAAAATAGAGCGTTAAGTCCTCGCGAAGGTGCAAGAATACAGTCTTTCCCCGATTGGTTCAGATTTTCGGGTTCTCGAACTGATGTTACAAAACAAATTGGCAATGCCGTGCCACCATTATTAGCAATAAAAATTGCAGATAGAATTTCACATATGTTAGGAGAAAATCTATGAGTTACGAAAAAATCCCGTTTACTTTAGGGTATAAAGCATTAATGTTGTTAGGAAAAGGAATGTATTCAAATTTATGGGCTGCTCTCTCAGAATTGATCGCAAACGGAATTGACGCTCATGCTGAAAATGTATATGTTTACATAGACATGTCTGATAAACAACATTCTAAAATTGAAATCCTTGATGATGGAGACGGCATGTCGTATGATGACATAAAGAATAAATATGTTGTCATAGGAAACAATAAAAGAGAAGAGGCAAAAGATGCAAGTTTGCTTATGGGAAGAAAAGGTGTTGGGAAACTTGCCGCACTTTTTTTAACGAATAAATATGAATTCTTAACAAAAAAACAAGAAACCGAAAGCAGTATATGGCTTTTTGATTTTTCAAACAAAAACAATGCAACGCCTATGCTTGAGCCTGTAAGGGACAATGATTTTGAATTATATCCGTTATTTAACAAGAAAAATCATGGAACACTATTAAAATTATTTGATGTAAATTTAACTAATATGGCTGAGGAAGCCATAAACGCACTTTCATTAATTATGGCGAATTACTTCCTCTATGAAAATTTGCCTAAAGTAAGAGTGTGTTTTTATACTAGATTTTTATCAAATGAGATTGTTGATTTTGACAAACCTTTAGTAATGGAGAAAAAAATTGCTTTCAATAATATGATTGCGTTGATTTCTGATAATAGTTTTAATAAACCTCAGATAGAGAAAGCATACGAAATTCCTCTTTTATATGGCGAGATATTTGAAAACGAATATTTGCGAAAATATAGAAAAGATGAAAATTTTGCATCTGTTCCCGAAACATCCGGCACATATGAGACGATAAATGACAAAGGTGAGAAAATAAGCATACCGTATATTCTTAAGGGGTGGATTGGCATACATTGCAGTATCGATTCAAATGAAGCAAAAAACAACGATTCCCGATTTATAAAAAATAAATTTTATAACCCTAATAAACTTCGTTTGTATATACGAAACAAACTTGCTGTAGAAGATTTTCTTGGTTATATTAAGAATACACAACAAGGTGCAAATTATATTGAAGGAGAAATTTCTTTCGATTTGTTAGATGACGACCAATTAGACGATATCACCACTTCCAACAGACAAGATATTGATATTCACGATCCCCGTGTTGCACTGCTTATATCTATCGTAAAAAAACTTGTTACTAAATTAATTGGCTATAGAGTTTCCGTTACGGAAGAAGTTTCAAAAGAAAATAAAAGGAGGAAAAAAATAATTGAAGATACAGCAAAGAAAAATGCTAAAAAAGCAATAAAGGCGGATCTACACAGCATGGGAATGACACCTAGTCAAACGAAAGATGTTATCGCCTCTGTTGTCAATAAATTTAAAGGCGATAATAATCTAGGCGCAAAAGAAATATATAAACTTTTTATTTCACATTCAAAAAAAGATCGACGTTTTTCTGATTTTATTTACAACTTGTTAAAATTGAAAGGTGCAAAAGATGAAGATATATTTTACACCACACACGAAGTAGGCGGAGAATCAAATCTTTCTGATGATATTAAAGAAAATATAACAGAAGTCAATGTCCTTGTTCTTTTTTTGGATAGCGTGCATTCCATGAGAAGTCAATATTGTATGTTTGAAGGGGGCGCATTTTGGGCAACTAGAGCAATTAAAGATTGTATTCATGTGCATTTTGGAACAAAATGGATTCCCTCTTACATCAATGACAACAAAAAGTATCACGTTCCATTAAACGAAAGTAATGAATTAGACTCTAACGCTTTCATTTTAACTCCAAAGAAATATAATGAATCAATCCCCGTATTAAATAAAATGATTGAACATTTAAATAGGAGTTCATTACACACGACTGACAAAATCCCGTATTTTACAGCAGTTTCTTTTCCTTCCGAAATTAAATTAAAAAGACTTAATGAAGGACAAGAAACACAAAAAACTATGTTAGATTATATGGATAAAGATTATGTGGATTGTTGGAACTTATATGTAATAGACGGCGAAACAGATCTTTTAAAAGACGGAACTAGAAAGAGCCAGACTTCTTTTATCAAAGAATATAATGAAGATGTGAGGAAAATGAATTAACAATGAAAGCAGTAATATATGCGCGATTTAGTGCGGTTGAAAATTTATTCAGTCGCAAACTTCGCTAAGGTGGAAGCCTATTGGGAAATCGGCAAAAAGTATTGTAGAAAAGCAAGGCAACCCTATCGCCGAATACGGGACAAGTCTTTTAAAAGAGCTTTCTGAGTAAATAACCGCCGATTTCGGTAAAGTCTTTACCGTTACGAATCTAAGATATATATTCCTTCCGAAGAAGAATTGAAGCGTGAAATACAAGCCGAAAGAAAGGCGATAGAGGAAAGTAAAAAATGAGTGAAGTAATACATAAGATACCTATTACGAATTATTCTTACGGATATGCTAAATCAACATATGAAAAGTTAGAACAATATGAAGTATCAATGCAAGTCCCCCATATTGGATCAAACGAAAGCATAATTGTGAGGCTAGACGGTAAAGGATTAACTTCAAGATTTAAGAGCGATACTGAATTGTTTTTGCCAGATTTTCATTTAGCAATGAAAATCACAATGGAAAACATTAAAAAGTATTTTCCTTATGTTACGTTTGCTTACTCGTTCAAAGATGAGATTTCACTACTCATTGATAAAGAGCAAATTGAGCACAATAAAGATTTTCAAAATCGCATTGAAAAGGTTTTACCTCTTTTAAGTGGTTACATATCTGCAATGTTTTCGCAATACATACCTAAAAAATTAAAACATTCGCCTTGTGAAGCGTTTACTTTTGATGCGCGAATTATAATTATTCCGACAGAAAAATTAAAAGACTATTTTCATTCCCGTCAAGCGTTTGCTATGAGTGGGTTCATTGATAGGATTTGTTCTTTCAAACAAATTACGCCCATAAGTCGAACTTTTAGTAATGTCAAACAAGCATTGAAGGCTATAGGTGATGATTGGTTTAATTATCCTCAATATGTTTGTAGCGGTTATGTCGGGCGTTATAAAAACAATAAGTGGGATGTTGATACAGCAAGTGACTTTATGCAAAAGTGGAATAAATATGAAAACTTTTTAGAAACTTAACTTACAAGTTACAGGGGACATTATGTTTTTCTTTAATTTTGAAGAAGATAAGTTGAAAAATTATTATTTGGCTTATTTTGATATATTAGGTTATAATAACTATTTTGATAAAGTACAATTAGTTGATGAAAAAATAGACTTTATCACTACTGTACATTCCAAATTATTAAAAGTTGAGGTGGCTTGTAAATGAAAGCAGTAATATATGCGCGATTTAGTTCGGACAAGCAGAACGAAGCAAGTATCGAAGGTCAGCTTCGCGAGTGTATGCAGTATGCCGAATATAACGGTATGCAAGTCATCGGCAATTACATAGATCGTGCATTTTCTGCTAAAACAGATCACCGTCCCGAATTTCAGCACATGATTAAGGACAGTTATAAAAATCTGTTCGATATCGTTCTCGTGTGGAAATTAGATAGATTTTCGCGCGACCGTTACGATTCCGCCCATTATAAGCGAATATTAAAAAAGAACGGCGTGCGCGTGATCTCGGCAACGGAAGCTATATCCGAAAGTCCGGAAGGAATATTGCTTGAATCGCTGCTTGAGGGCTGTGCCGAATACTACTCTGCCGAACTTGCCGTAAAAGTCAGACGCGGTATGACAGAAAACGCGTTAAAAGCCAAAGCGAACGGCGTCCGCGCTCCGTTCGGTTATTATATCGACGGCGACGACAAGTATCAAATAGACGAAACTCTCGCACCTATCGTAAAAGAAATTTATTCGCTTTATCTCGAAGGAAAACGCGTAAAAGACATTGCAAAGTTGATGAACGCCCGCGGAATAAAAAATCGCGGCTACGATATGAATTACAATTCGGTATTTCGCATACTTACAAACAGAAAATATATCGGCGAATATAAATTCGGCGATATCCTTCTTCCCGACGCCATTCCTGCTATTATAGATAAAAACACATTCGACGACGTACAACAAAGGCTTAAACATAACCAAAAAGCCCCTGCGATGCACAGAAGCGAAGACGATTATCTGCTGACTACTCGGTTATTTTGCGGTAAATGCGGCGCAATGATGGTCGGCGAAATCGGTACAAGTCACACGCAGTCGAAATATCGTTATTACAAGTGCAATCAGGCAAAAAAGCATAAATGCGATAAAAAAGCCGTAAAAAAAGATTGGATAGAAGATTTGGTTATCGAAGAAATACTTTCCCTGATTTCCAACGATGAGGTTATCGAAGAACTTTCCGACCGCATATATGAAATGCAGACGGAAGAAAGCGCCGCCGTGACCGTAGTAAAAAATCAACTGTCGGAAATCGAAAAGAAATTAAACAACCTTGCCGAAGCAATCGCTCAGGGCGTATTTTCTTCGACAACGAAAAAATTGCTCGACGATTTGGAAGAACAAAAAAGCAATCTCGAAGTAGAATTATTTCAAACGCAAATCAATCACCCCGTACTAACGAAAGAACAGATTCAATTTGCCTTGTATAGTTATCGAAAACTCGATTTATCATCGCAAGAAGGAAAACAGCAACTGATTGACGGTTTCGTAAACAGCATTTTCCTTTACGACGATCGCTTTCTTATCACCTTCAATTATAAAGGGCAAAGCAAAACCGTTACGTTTGAACAAGTAAATAGTTCGTCTTTAACTTCAAAGGGGTCACCATTCGGATATACGAAAAAGGAGCGTAGGCAAACGCTCCTTTTTTGCGTGTTTTTTCGCTTTTTTGGGCTATTTCGGGTATTTTTCGCCAAAAAAATCCTTTTCATATTGTTCGACATACGGGCGGAACGGGAGTTGAACCCCGCCCTTTTTTCTCCTCTTTTCGGCTTCCTCAAAAAATATTTTTTCGCCGCCCGCAAGACGAAAAGGATTTTTCATTTCCTGTCCATACACTATGGAATTTCCAATCGTAGAAGTCCGAGTTCCATGATGTTTTTTTGTTTATCTCTCCATACCGCTTTTTAAACGCCTTTTTAAATCTGTTGCTTTAATTTGCTATTCCATTAATCGAATAAAATGAAAATACGTCCGCCTCAACACTTTTCTTCGAGGCGGACGTATGGTTTATTCTTATAAACGCAATACATAAAAGAATTAATAAATGTCGCTTTATTTTGGAAAGTCGGAAAAAAAGTTACATATGGAATAGATAAAAACGCTCACCGCCACAAATCAGAACAGAAATATCCTTATTTCCATTCATTCTTAATGCAATAAAGCAAATTTGTTTTTCCCGTTTCATAATCTAAATATGTCGTTTCTCCTATTTTGACGCCGACGATCGGAAAATCCCAGCCATCCCACCAAATGTAGAAAGACGTAATAAATTCCGCCTCCGTATCTGCATTCAGATGGTCATAAAATCCATTTTTCAGTAAAATATTTTCATTTTCCCTCTCTATTTCAAAACTATTATTATGCCAATAATTATCCGGTAAAAATTCCCCATACTCCTTCCTATATTGTTCTTCGTCGATTTCAATAGATAAATATCTCTTTTCATAGGCAGCGTTATTATAAGTAATTTTTCCCTTTACCCTTATATAATTGGCATTATCGCTATAATACTCATACAATTTTTTCCGTTCCCACGGCTTTATCGCAAACGGATTACACCCTACAAAAAGAAACATCGTACTCAGTACGCCGATTAAAAAATATTTATATTTCTTTTTCATTCCCCTTCTCCGATCTGTCCGCAGAGATTTTCCCCGGGGCATTATCGTAATATCCCCTTCAAAAAACCAATCAGTCCTAATATTTTCCGTTACACGCTGTTTCCCCGTTCGTGTTTCGTTTTCTCCTAAGGCGTATTTTGAAGGGTTACCCCCCCCCGAAAAAGACAAGGACACGAAGCCTTTTTACCCGCCAAAAAGATTTGTTCCGTTCGGATCGACATTCCTCACGGGATTGTTCCCGCAGTAAGCGTACAAATTCAAGCCGTTTATCGCATCGGGCGCAAGATACGAAACATCGGCTATTGTGATAAATCTGCCTGTTTCGGGGTCATAGTATCTCGTTTTTAAGAAATATAAGCCCGTTTCCGTATCGTAATAATATCCGCGATAACGGAACGGATTGAGAATCCCGACCTTATTGAATTGAGTACACTTGTCCAGCGTCAGCTGATTTCCGTCCTCGTCCAATACTGCATGATTTCCCCATCCGTCGTATTTATATTTTACAATACTCTTTCCTTCCCTGTCAAGGATTCCGGTGATATTTCCCAAAATATCTTTCCTTAGCAGATAATCCTCGTTATTGTATTTTATGCCCGCCACTCCCGTTGTGTCATAGAGGAATTCCAGTCCGTTGCTTTGCTTCCACAGTTTCCCGTCGCTTCCGTACGTATAGACGATCGTATTCTTCCGGATTCGTCTTCCTTCTCCGTCGTAGGCAAACGTGTTCCCGTTCGCCCACACCAACTGCCTTCCTTTCTGCCATCCGTATTCCTTATCCCGATATTTCGCAGGATTCCCAAGAGCGTCATACTCGCATTTCTCATTTCCGTACGACAGCAACCTGTCCCCTTCATACACATATTCTTTCGATACGGATTCTATCTCTTCTATTTCTTCCTTATTCTTTACTGTAAAGCCTATCTCTCGGCGCGTGAGAATATTTCCGCTATTGTCGTACCCAAGCAAATATGTTTTATTAAGTTCCTTATTATCCTCTCTCATCAGACGATTCCGTTTGTCGTATGTATATCTTACCGACAGATTTCCGTTCTCGTATATTTTCGAAATGTTCCCCATTTCGTCGTAGGAATACTCATATATACGCGCGGACTTGACTTTTGCAAAGCAAGCCTTTTCCTCCTCTTTCAAAATCGCGGGATTGCTCCCCGCTCCCCCATTTTCCCCTATATTTTCTTTCGCCGCGTAAACGCGCTCCTGCGAGGTCGTTTCGGAAAAGACTCCTTCCGCCGGATTGTTTAATTTGATGGTATCCATTTTATCTCCTCCATTCTCTTTTTATACATTTTCGCCCGCCGAAATGCTCTTTTTCTCCACGGCGTCGATAAAATCCCGCACGCGTTCCCACGCATAGACCGTCAGTTCCTCATCTTCAAATTGAATCCCGAATTTATCTTCCGCTTTTACGACCAATTCCACAAAGGACAAGCTATCTATGCTCAACAGCGCAAACAGGCTTTCCTCGTTCAGATTCTCTTCTTCTCCGGCGCACACTTCCCCGATCAATTCGAGCGCTTCTTTTCGTAAGCTCATACCTGCCCACCTCGTTTTAATTTCCCGCTCGGAGTATATTCCAATTGTGCATTCAATTGATATTCGTTTGGAATCAAATGCGGCGGCAGATTTTTCGCCGCGAATTTTCTAAGTTCCGAGAGCGGCACGCTGCCCTTGATTTTGGCGCAGAGCTTTTGTCCGTATCTCTCGTCTTCCCTGCCGTATACAAGGCATTCTTCCACGCCCGGAAACTCCTTCAATACGCATTCTATTTCCTGCGGAAAAATATTCACGCCCGCGCGGATAATCATGTCGTCCTTTCTTCCGTCCACGTAATAGTACCCTTCCTCGTCCGTGTGCGCGGCGTCGCCCGTATACAGCCAGCCGTAACGAATCCTCGCCTTTACTCCCCGGTAGTACCCCTTCATGACGCACGGCGATTTCACCAAAAGTTCCCCGTCCCGGATCCTCATTTTCACGTTCCCTATGGGCTTGCCCACGCTTCCCGCTTTTCTGATAAAATCCTGCGGAAGCAAAGCGCTCACCCTCGGGCTGTGCTCCGTCAAACCGTAGACGTTATAAAATTTCGTGTCGGGAAACTTTTGCGCAAGGAGCCGCGCGGCCGCTTCGGTGAGCCGTTCCCCGCTGATTGCGGAAACCTTTATCTCCGGCATAGCCCTACCCCGACAGCGCGCCAGGGAAGCGTACAGAGTCGGCGTGGCGCAAAACACGTCGATTTTCCGCTCCGCAAGAAACGCCATTAATCTGTTCGGCAAAAAAGGTTCTTCATAAAAATGAATGCACAGTCCTTTACAGAGCGCGTATAACAACTCTCCCGTCAGCACCGCGATATGCACCAAAGGGCGCGCGATACAGATATTCTTCACTCCCGTCATGTCGAAATAAGCGGAGATATATTCTAAATTGGCAATAATATTTTCATGGGTGAGCATGACCCCTTTGGGCGTGCCCGTGGTGCCGCTCGTAAACATCAAAAACGCCAGGTCGTCGTAGCCCTGTCTATCTTCTTTCACCGCTTTACAAATATAATTGTATTGCCGGATTCCATAATCGAGGGAAACGGGGACGGCGACGTTTCCCTTTGCCATACATCTCAGAATTTCCAGAGCCTGTTCCTCCCTCGTCCTGCCCGCGCAGATTTTAAGCCGTCCCTTTTTTCCCCTTCTCTCCTCTAAACACAGTAAGTCCCCGTACGTTATCCCCGTATCCGCAAACGCCACGCGCCCCTTATACGCGCTCATCTTTTCCTTTACGTAATCCCATAATTTCATATATATTTCCCCGTCAATTCCGTCAACGCTTCCAAGGTGTCCAAATTATCCGGCTGCAAGTCTTCGTCCGCGAACGCGATGGAAAACGCGTCCTCAATCGCCACGATCAACGCCACCAATCCCAGGCTGTCCACGCCTTGTTCCTTCAAGTCCTCTTTCCCGCTTATGTCCACGCCCAAGGCGCTTTCCCCTATCTCCGAGATCTTTTTCGCGATTTCCTCTCTTTTCATTTCATCTCCTCCGCAATTTTCCGTTCCGATAGAATGACCTCGTTTATCTTTCGATACAACTCGCTTTCGTTGCCGCCCTGCCTGAGTTCCTGCATCCGCACGTCGAAATACAGCTTGTCCAAAAGCCCGCATTCCTCCCGCCAAAGCTCGCAGAGCTTACCTTCTGTGCGGAAATATTCCGCCATGCGCCTGCGCGTCACCCGAAGGATACCCACCGCATCCTCAAACTTTTTTATGCCGATGCCCGGACGGATATCGAAAAAATCCTGTTCTTTGATCCTCTTTTCGCAGTCGCTTCCGCTTCTTTTCCGCGTATCCTTTAATTTATACAGACAAATTGCCCCGCCGAAGGACTGCGCGAACTCCGCCTCCGTAAACCTTCCTTCGCTCAACGGATATTCGTTCGCCCAATTCAGCTGCGCGTCCACGCAGATATAGTGATCCGACCTCCACGCGCTTCTCTTAAAGCGGGCGGAGTACGCCGCGTTGACCCGTATCAGGCATAAGTCGGCGCTGCCCTGCTGCCTGATAAATTGCAGCGCCGTTTCCGGGGAACAGGGGGCGCCCTGAGGCGCGGGGAAGTAGCTGTGCCCGGTGATCCCGAAGTCTTCCGCGGTGTCCTGCACCCGCGGCACGCTGCGATAGTCCTCGTACCTCGCCCCTTTGGCAAAGTCCTCCAATACGCGTTTGATCTCCACAAACGAATACCCGTATAAGCTACTGACGTCATACTCACTTTTCAGCCAGGCAAGAAAATATTTTTCCACGCAGGAGAGCGCAAGCGCCTCCGACAACTCCTTTTTACCGATCATCTTCCGTTTCCCTCAAATATTCTCCGGCGTCGAAAACGGCTATGCGTTTTCTCTCTCCCGTTGTCCAGCGATACTTTTTCCCCGCGGCAAAATCGAGGACGCGAGGCTCTTCGAAGCCGTATTCCTCCGCCGCGCAAAGCAATGCCTCGTCGTCGAAAACCGTCCCCGCCTGCCGCAGCACCGCGCCCGCTTTTTTTTCTATGCCGTATGCGCGCGCCAGCTTCTTGATTCGCGCTTCGTCTAAACTCCCTTCCCGCCAAAGGTAATAGATGTCCGCCAATTTATAAAGATCGAGTTCTTTGCTCCTTTCCACCATGAACATCAATTCGCTCTCCTTATATTGGTGGAGAAGAAGGTGAAGAAAAAACAATTCTTCGTCGGGCGCAAAGAGAGAGATGTATCCCTTGTATTTTTTTCTGCTTTCGAGCATCTCCTCTTGAAGCGCCTGCCCTTCTCCCGGCGCATATCCCAAGGAAAAATTCACGTCCACTTCGATACAGGGGAGCTCCGCGTTTTCCGTCGCGCGCAGGAACGGGGCGGTTTCTCCGCGGTTGAGGCGGCGATTGACGATTTCCAATCTCGAAAAGGGAAGAATCTTCCTTTTTTCCCTGTCGTATTCTCCCTGCACAAACCCCATTTCTTTGAGTACCTTTCCCACTTTTCCGACGTCCTCCGTGCGGACGAGCACGTCGATGTCGTTTGAAACGCGTTCCCCTTCCCGATAGAAAGATTTTTTCGCTCCCCCCATCGCGTTTGAAAGCACGCTTCCCTTTAAGAAAATGTGTTCCACGTCCTCTCCCTGCAATTCCTCGGAAATGTCCTCTATCCATTTGCGCATAAACCGATTGCGGCGCACCTGCGCTTCGTATCTTTCCGAGAGGAGCTTTTCTATTTTCGGCGGCAGTTTCAATCCGAGTTCCTTCGCGCGGCAGTAGAAAAGCCCCGCCGTCCTATGACATTCCAAAAACCCCAATGTTTCGTACCATTCCGCGTGTTCCCCCGGCGTTTCCCCCTTCAATACGTCTATCAGATATTTCAGACTTTGCTCTGTCATTTTCCTTTCTCCTCGTCCAATCTCTCCTCGACTTCCAAAAACGCGCTTTCCGCCTCTCGCTTTGTATAAATCTTGACGAAATTTTCC
Organism: uncultured Eubacteriales bacterium; assembly: GCA_905209085.1. Taxonomy (GTDB): domain Bacteria; phylum Bacillota; class Clostridia; order Christensenellales; family Borkfalkiaceae; genus Scatosoma. The sequence continues at coordinate 282,747 of CAJLRM010000003.1, read as the reverse complement.
GTTTTCGCCATTTTCAAAAATTCTTCCGCCACGCCCCGCAGCAGGGCTTCGTTGAGATGCCTGTCGCACTCGCTGGGACGGCTTTTGATCCGCCTGATCGCCTCTTCCGCTTCCACATAAGCCAAAAACGCGACGTCCGGCTCTAAAAGATGCTTTGCCGCCTCAAAAAACCATTTTTCCTTTCTGTACCCCCTCGCCAGCATATTCGCCAGCGACGTATACACATATCTGTCGCAGATCACCGTTTTGCCCGTCGCCAAAGCGGGCTCTATCACCTCGAAGCCGTGCTGAATGCGGTCGGACATAGTCAAAAGCTGTACGGCGCGATAGTCTATATCCTCGTGGTTTTTACAGTACATCATTTTTTGGAACAGCTTTGTCTTTCTCGACATATCCGTGGGCTGCTTTACGCACAGGACGCTTCCGATGCCGTTTTTCTCTTCGAGATATTTTTTGGTCAGCGAGATCAGCGTCGTCTTTCCCGCTCCGTCCGTGCCCTCGAATACGATCAGTTTCCCCTTATACGGATTTTTCCTCAGTTTCAGCTTCCTCTTCACGCTTTCCTCTCAATATAATTTTTTTCTTTTCTTCCTTGTTGCTTTCTTCCGCGACCGTTGTTTCCGCGTCTTTATCTGTTTCGTTTTCCGCGTTCGTTTCTTCCCTGCCTGCCTCTTCCGGCGTTTCTATCTCTCCGTTTCCGCTCCATTTTTTAATCGTTTCTATCAGCTTTTTGTTTTCCTCGATCTCGTATTCTTTGAGTATCTTTTCCTTGCCGGGAAACATTTTTTCATATATCGCGTAGAGCGTGAGGCTCAGACTGCTCGACGACAGCCACAGCGTCGTGAAAGCTTTGTCCAGAGCCATATGCCCCGTTCGCAGCTTTATGTACGCCGCCGTCAGCGCAAACCCGATGACGATCGGCAAAAAGACGATGTATCTCGTCGCCTTGCTTCCGTCCGTCAGCTTCTTTGCCCACGCTTTGAGCGGCAGTTTCAAAATCCCCGTCAGCACGTTGATGCTCAGTCCCATCATCAACGCTTCCAATCCGTATTTTCCTATCAGTTCCATTAGTTTTTCTTCCATTCCTCTTTTCTCCCGTTTATTTTTATTCGTAAATCGAGCGGATATTTTTTTCGTTCAGCTTTTCCGCCAAACGCGCGTTTTCGCTGCCGGCATACTCCACGGTATGCTCGACGCCCCAGGTCAGAACAAAGTTATTTTCGATTCTGCCCGCTTCTCTGTTCGCAAAAATTCCGCAGTCGATCACGTTTTTCAGAATATTATTGGCCACGATATTTTTCGTCACCCTTTCCCCGATCGCGTAAATCCCGCACCCGCTGAGGCATTCCACGGCGTCCATGAGAATTTCCATCAGATTCCCCGTCACGATGCACTCCGCGCCGTTTTGTTCAAACAATCTCGCGTTGCGGCTGGTGGACGTCAGGATATTTCCGTCGAAAATACATTTGTCGCCGTAATTGCGCACGCTCCTGCCGCAGATGGTATGCGTGGCGAGAATCTTATTCGAGGACACCTTGGCAAACGCGCCCCTGTTTTCCAATCCCACGCTCATGCCCGCCCATTCTCCGACGATGTTGTTCGCGCTGAGGATGGAATACAGCCCTTCGTTTATGAATCCGAACGCGTGCGCCTCTTCTTTATGCTTGCCGATATTGTGCGTGCAGTTCGCCTTGATATTGTTTCCGACAAAGCGCCCGAATCTGCCGTCCGTATAGACTCCCGCCGCGCGCTGCCTTTCCCCGTCCCCCCGATTGACCGCGTACAGGAAGGTATTTTGAACGGAAATACTGTTGGCATAATAGTTATAAAGACCGTACACGCAGCACTCCGTCGGGAAATGTTCCGCGAGGCAGGCGGCGCGTATGGTGCAGTTATCGATGACGAGATTGTCTGCCCGCGTTTCCATATGCGTGTCGAGGTTTCCGTTATTATAGACGCCTACGACATTCAGCTGCTTGTCAGAGCTGACCTCTATCCTGCAATTTTCGAGGCGCAAGCCGAAAGCGGTGTTGTATACGGCGGAAAAGGTGCGGGTACATTCCTTCGGGCCGTGGATATGTATTTCGAGATTCATATTCCGAAAACAAACGTTCGCCGCCGAGCTTCTGACAAAAAACACACACCGATCCCCATCCGAACAGTCTTCCATATCCACGATTATTTTTGCGTTCGTTCCGTCTATCGTGACGCCCGGACGGGTGATTTCGATCAGGCTTTTCACGTACGTTTTGCCGATGATAAAGCTATTGTCCCTTTGCGGCGTCAGCCTGATTTCCCCGTTCAACTCGATTTTCAGGGGGGAAGCCGTATCGTTGATCCTATTTTCCAATTCTTTATCCATTTTTCTTTTTCTCCGCTTTTTCGCGTTTTTCTTCTCCCGACTCCGCCCCAATAAACAGCAGGACGGAAAAAATGTGTACGTTCGGACAGACGGGAAGCACTAGTTTCCTTACGTTTCCGTTCACGGGAAGCACCAGTTCCTCCCCATACGCATTTTCGCGGAAGCGTTCGTCGTCGCCCTCGCGGATGCAATACGTCGCGCCCAGCGAGATCCGTCCCGTCTTTTTAACCGCCCAATCCTCGATGGTGAACGGAAAATAAGCGGCGGCTCCGTCCTCGTAATCCACGCGGAAACTCACTTCGAAATCCCCCCATTCCGCGGCGGACAGCAATTGAATCTTCACGATGTTTTTATCTTTCGGGAGCTCTATTTCCTGTCCCCGGCAAACGATGTTGTCCGTCTTCTCCCCGACGAGCAGGCGATGTCCCCGCCGTTTCACGGCTTCTTGGTGATTCTCCGTACAGATGTATTCTCCCGCCCCCGTACAGTCCGCGATCCCCTCGTCGGGTTTCTCCGAAAGCCCCTTGTTGTTGCAATAGGGCAAAATGTTCAGTCGGCTGCGGCGGGTCTTCTCCCCGCCGGCGTTTTTCCTCACGGGAGCTTCTTTTGCGCCGCTTTGCAGGATCTCTTGCAAAAAATCCCTTTCGAGAGATTCTATCTTTAATAAGTATTCGGCGGCGTGCTTCAAGGACTCCGCCGAGAATCGCGCGTGATACGCCTTCAACAGGAGCGCTTTGAATACCTGCCATCCCGCGAGCACGTTTTTGAATCGCTGACAGTACGCGCCGCCGTCCGTTTGCTCCCATTCTTTCAAAAACAGGCAGAAACGGTAACGATTCGTAAGGATGCGCGAAAGCTTCGTCATCAGCTGCGAATGATAAAAAATATTGATCTCGTCCGTCACGAAAAATTCTTTTTCGGGCGACATTTTCGCCAATCCTTTCGCCAAAAGACCGAAGTTTCGGAAATAATCTTTCTCACGAAGCCCCGCCTCTTTTTTTAAAAGAGCTTCCCGATGTCCGACGGCAAAGTCAAAGTTTTCTATGCCGTCCGCTTCGTATCGAAACTGCGAAGCGGCTTCCAGAATCACGTCGTCCGCTCTGCCCGACTTTCGGAAGTACGGATCGACGAGTAAGAATCCTTTTTCGTCGTAGCCCGCGATTAAAAGCGTGTGGTTGTTATGTTCCTTTCGATAAAAAGGATCCCAGGCAAGATAATAGCAGTCGAAATGGACGATGACGGGCACCCCGCGATCGACGCTGTTCCTCAAAAATTCCCGATGCTCCTTCCAGCTTTTTACCGTTTTTTTGTGCAGTTTCAATCCGTAAAGATTATACGCCTTCGCAATTTCTCCCACAGGCTGCAAACAATCGGACACCCGTGCGTTCCTTTTGCCGCGATATTCGAAATCCAGGCACTCGCAGAGCGGCAGCGCAAACTTTTTTCCGTAATATCCCAGCAGCGCCGACAAATTACATTCCAGACACAAATGCCTGTTCTCGATTATCTCGTCATAGGCGGGATATTCCACCGACAATTTTTTTTCTTTCATTTTTTTGATTGCCCCCGTACTTGTTTTCATCACGGATACTATACCACAAAAAACAAAAGCCTATCGGCAAAAAAAATGCCGATAGGCCCTCGCTTACTTATGATAAAATTTCTTTGAATACTTTACAGTATTTTTGGCGATAAAAAAACAAGGTTCTCTCCTGAACGAAAACCTTGTCTGCCATTCTATGTAAATTAAGTTTTAAAATATTCTCTTTGCAAAAATAGAGTTTTTCTACTATCTGCAAATGGTTGCTGTCGTCAAAAATATCTATCAGGCGAAACGCATACCGAATTTGGTCAATCAATCTTTGTGCAGTTTCTTTTTCCGCATCCGATTCTTTGGCTATGCTCTTTTCATAGATATCCACAACTCTCTTCTCAATGGTTCTTGTTTGTGTAACTTTCATTGTTCCTCCGTATTTCACGGGGAAACCCAAAAGAAAGACGGCACGGATAAAAAACGCGCCGCCTCTATGAAATTTTCTATGAATTCAGCATATCGATTATATTTTTTAAGTTTCCCCGCTTCATTTGTTTTTTATTTTTATTTCCTCTGTATTCGTGTGCAAAAAACTTCCCTCTTCCCGATTCAGTTGTTTTCTAAAACGAGAAAATCGATTTAATTTACCGTTTCCTTAGGCGGGAGGCCCCCTGGGACGACGATAAACGCTTCTTAAATATCTGTCGGGGAAAATCGGATTTTCGAGAAAGACGCTTAAAGTCGGACGGACCTTACGGTTTTTTTGTTCCATAAAACAACCTCCGATTTGTATTTTGTATATACAACAATCGAAAGCCTATTTTTGTACGGAATTATTTTTAATTTATAAAAAATTTTATCTTTTCTGTTAATTTATGGAGATGATCGGCGATCGTGCTTTTGGGGCGGCAGAGGATTTCGGACATTTCCCTAAGCGAGCATCCCCATTTATAACGATAGGTAAGCAGCGCCCTTTCGTAGCAATCGAGATTTTTAAAGAGATCCGAAAGAAAAATCCTGCTTTCGAGAATTCGCTCCTCCTCGCCGTTTTTCCAAAAGATATTTTTTATTTTCTCCGTTTCCCGATAGTCGATTCTCTTACGGCGTTTGAGCCTGTTTTTTATCAGATTTTGAGAAATCTTCGTTATCCATGCGCAGGCGTTCTGATTATCCCGGAATTTGCCCGCCTTTTTATAGATCTCCAAATAAGTATCCTGCACGGCGTCCTCGACGTCTGCCCTTTGGGTAAAATAACTATTTCCCAGCCTGTACAAAATTTTTCCCGTCTGCTTATAAATCTGTTCAAAGGCGGACATACTGCCCTGCGCCAATTGAAAAATCAACTCGCCTAACTCTTTGTTTGCATTTTCATACATAGATAAATATTCGTCCTTATTTCGTATCCTTTCTCATTTTTTCTTTCGGAAGGCTTCCGCGACTTTGATGAGTACCTGCAAATCCTCCGTTTCCAGATCCTTGGCGATTCCCGTCAGTTTATCTGTCAGGGAAGATTTCTTCTCGTTTTCGTTGAAGGCAAAAAATTCGCTTAGCGTCACGCCGAATTTTTCGCAAATCCCCACCAGCGGGGGCAGGGTGGGCGAACGGGAGGAACTGTACCATTGATAGATCGTTCCCGTCGAAGAACACGAGCACTTTCCCAATTCACACAGGCTCAAATTTTTCTCTTCACACAATTTGTCAATTTTTTTCAATATTTGTTCTTTTATCATGGGGTCAAGCGTCATAAATCCTTTCATCTCCTCTGTTTTTAACCTATATTCTCACAATAATATTATTATATTATACCGATTATAAAAGTCGTTATCACAGAAAGATTGAAATGTACTTATTTTAATAAGATACGCTCTCTTTGTTCCTTTTTTGAAAGGCACATATTTTCATTAATCGCGCTTCCCGCCCTTTTCATTCTATCACATCGGCGCTCAAAGGCAACGATTTGTTTTGTTTTTCCTGCATTTTTATTTTAATTATTTTCAATATCATTTTTATCGCAAGATCGCGTCCCATTAATTTTTTTCGGGAAAAGCGCCGAGTTTTTTGCTCTATTACGTCTGTTTTTAATTCGTTTAACAAAAAAAAACAACTTTTTCCTTCCTCCTATCTCCTTTATTCTTTCTCAAAAGAACAGACTCCTTTTGATTTGTGAATATCAAAAAGCGACGGGGTAGATTACCTCGCCGCCTTTTCGATAAGATAAAATTTTCCATTCCTTTTAATACTGCGTGCGTTCGGCGATATTCCTGCGGAATTCGCGGGAAAGATTGGAAAAACGTTCGGAAAATCCCCCCACGCGCACGATGATGCTTTTCGCGAGTTCGTCGTCATCGACTGCCGCGGTCAATTTTTCCCTGTCGAGAAGATTGATTTGCAGCTGATTGCCGCCCTTTTCGAAAAACCCCAAAACGAGCGATTTGAGAGCAAGGCGGGCGTTTTCGCCCCTTAAAATCCCCTCGTTCAGCGCCATGTTCACCACCCAGCTCCCCGCCGCCCGCACAGGCTTTATCCGGGCGACGGAATTCAAAAGCGCCGTAGGCGAAACTCTGTCCCGCCCCGTCATAGCGCCGCCGCTGTCGGCGACGGGCGAGCGCGCTTTGCGCCCGTCCGGCGTCGCGTCGGTGATCTCTCCGATATACAAAGCCGTGTTGAACATGATGCAGGCGGGGAGAAAGCGCCCCGAGCCTATCGCGGTCCGATAAAGCGCCAATTCGTCGCACACCGCGTCGAACGCGCGCTTTGCCAATTCGTCCGCTTCGAAGTTGTCGTTGCCGAACGGTTCCAATTCGCCGAGCGCCTTCATATACCCGCTTCCCGAGCGAAAATCCTCCGCGAGAATCTCCCGAAGATAGGAGAGGGAAAAGCGTTTGTTTTCAAAGACAAGCTTTTTCAGCGCGTATAAAGAGTCGGCGGCGTTGGCAAGGGCACAGACGTTGATGACGCTGAAATAGTAAGCCGCGCCTCCGTCGTTATACTCTCTGCCCGACGCCGCGCAGGGCGGACAAAGAAAAGTGCGAACATACTGCGGCCGGCTTCGCATCGCGCGCATCTCCGCGTTGACTTCTTCCACGATCGAACGCACGTAGTCTTTCAGGCGTTTTTTATACGATTCAAAAAAGATTTCGAACGTTTGAAATTCCCCTTCCGCCAGCGTATCTGCCAGCGTCTGCGCCATATTCAGCCCCGCGTCGATGGAGCCTACGTTAGAAAGCCCCGCCAGCATCGTTTCCGAACACCCGCCGTAGGAAAGCATCGGCAAGTCGGCTTCTTTAACCCCCAGTTCAAACAATGCCTGTTCATATCCCCGCTTGTTATAAAAAGCGGGGCGTGCTCCCCTTTCCATGGCGGAAAAACAGGCATTCCAAAGCTCGTCGGGCGTATTCTCGTCCACTTTGACGGAAAAGTTCGGACGACTTGCGCCGCGGAAGGCGGAAACCGCGACAGCGCTCATAGGAGGAGCGCCCCCGATCACGAAATTCCAGGCGTTATTTTTTTCGTAAGCGTCGTATAATTCCCCGAACAGCAGCGTTGCGTCCGCGGACGCTTCAAAAGGCGCAAGGCATAGATCGATATTCCCCAGACTGTCGAAGCCGTCGAGCGCGAACACGAACGCAATGCGGACGAACGCGCCGAAAAAATCCTCCGCCTTCGCAGCGAGAAAAGACTCGTACGCCCGCGCTAACGACGCCGCTCTTTCCGTCCCGAACGAACGCAGATACTGTATCATTCTGCGCACATAGCCGACGAGCGCTTTACCGAACCCGACCATTTTGCATCGCAGCGCTCCCGCGCCGTCGAAAAGAGCGCAATACTCCGGCAACGAACGGCACAAAAATTGCCTACATTCGGGACAATAATGGGTGAAGCCCCTCCCCGCCAGTGCAAAACGCACTTCTATGGAGGAGCCGACCTCGTATAATTTTCCATACTCGGCGGCGACAAACGCCTTTTCGTCGGCGGTGAGCGCGCTTTGTTCCAGCTTTTTTAAGTCGAGAGAAAGGGAAGCGGAATAATCGTAATTGAGTATCCCGCGGCGATGCCAGACGCTTTTCAAAGGATAGAGAAGGGTATTTTCGTATTCGGGGAGCGGCGCGTTTTCAAGATACTCCGTCAAAGCGCCCAGAAGCGCGTCCTCGCCGCGAAAAAATCCCGCCGTAAAAAAGTCGCCTGCGGCGGACAGTTTCGCGGCGATTCTTTCTTTGAGGAACGTTTTTTCAGAGCTTTGATTTTCAAAACAATTTTCCATGATTTACAACACCTCTACCCGGGGAAACGCGCCCCGCACGCATTCGAGCGCAAACGCCTTTTCCCCCGCCGTCAATTCCCGAAAATTCCCCGCCGGCTGTCCGAAACGCCGCCGTTTTTCCTCGCCCAGACGATGATAGGGAAGAAGCTCCACCTTTTCCGCGTTTTTTAAGGACGCGGCGAACTGCCCCAATTTTTTTAAATATTCTTCCGAAAAATTGAAGCCTGCAATGAGCGGCGCGCGCAGCGTGACGGGCACCCCCGCCGCCTCGAAAAGCGAAAGATTGCGCTCCATCTTTTTCCAATCTCCGCCCGTCACCTTTTTGAGCGCCCGCGCGTCGAAAGATTTGACGTCAAACAGCACCCGATCGAGATAAGGCAGCGCCCTCTCGACGCACCCGGACTCAACGCTGCCGCAGGTTTCCACAGCCACGTCGATGTTTTCCCTTTTGCACGCCTCGGCCAATTCCGCGCAGAACTCCGCCTGCAAAAAGGGTTCGCCGCCCGTAAACGTGACCCCGCCGCCCGAAAGGGAGTGATAGAGTCCGTCTTTTTTGATCTCCCCGACGATCTCTTCCGCCGTGACGGCAAGCCCGTACGCCCTGCCCTCCGAATCCCATTCCCTTTCCGCGCGCAGCCCTTCGGGATTATGACACCAGGGACAACGCAACGGACATCCCTTGAAAAATACGCAGGTCCTCACTCCTTTTCCGTCGTGAATACAATAGCGCTGTATTTGAAAGATGATGCCCGTTTCCATAACCGTCCCTTTTTTGATTTTTTTTTCGCGCGGCTTACCGTCGCATTCGACAACGGCGTCGCCGCGCGCCATCCTTGACTTTTTCGCGGCGTTTTCCCTTTTACGGAGCCGCCGCGTCTTTTTTCAGGCTTTCCCGCGCTTTGTTACCGTTTATCTCTTTTTCCTTTTGCCGAAAACGACCGCCAACGCTGCCGCCAGACAGGGCAGAACGCACGCCGCGCCGATGACGGATCCGCAGCCGCTCTCCGTGTTTTTCTCCCAAGCGGCGTACAGTTTTAAATCCGCTTTAAGCGGCGCCGAAAAATCGTAAGCGTTCTTGCATTCGGCATCCGTGTACCAGCCTTTCAGCGTATATCCGTCTTTTTCCAGCTGTTTGGCGGAAACCGTTTTGCCGTAATCGTACGCGACCTCGAAATTCTCCCCGTCCGAAACGAACGTCACCGTCAGCGTGACGATCCGATATTTTGCCACCGCGACGATATCTTCCAGATAGTCCGTTCCGCCGAGCGCCGTCACCTCTTTGCCGTCCACAAACCAGCCGAGGAAGGTATATCCCTCGATCTGTTTTCCTGCGGGCAGCGCGGTGTCCGCGCCGTAGACGTGCTTCGCGGGCGAATAGCCGTCCGCAGCGCTCTCGGAGCCGCCCAAAGACTGCTTATAGGCGATATTAAACTCCTTCGCCGTCCATACCGCGGACAGCGTCAGATCCGAACTCACGGGCGTGGAAACGTCAAAGATTTCCCCGCCGTCCGTCTTCCAGCCGCCGAAAGTGTAGCCGACTTTCGCGGGCGCCTGTACGTCCGAAACGAGCGCGCCGAACGCGACGTCCTGAGAATCGACTACGTCATCGCCGTTCTTGAACGTCACGGAGAAATGTTTGAGGGAATAGACGGCTGTCACCGTAATGTCGGAAGTATACTTTTCCGCCGCCAATGCCTCCACCTTCTCCTCACCGACGTACCAGCCGACGAAATCGTATCCCTCTACCGCTTCCGCCTCAGGAAGGGCAAGCCGGGTATCGTAGACGTACTGCGTCGGCTCGTAAGAAACCGTTTCCGCCTCGCGCTCACCCAGTTTCCGCTCATAAGAGATCTGATAGACGTTTGCTTTCCACACGGCTGTAAACGCCATATCCGACAACGCCGTTTTGTCGGTGAAATCGTAGATTCCCTCTTCTCCTTCGAGTCGGAAGCCCAAAAATTCATAGCCCTCTTTCTCCGCCACTTCGGGGCAGGTCAAAGCTTCCCCCGCGTCGAAATAGCGGGATTCCTTGACTCCATTCACGTCGTAAGTGACGGAATATTTATTCTCGAAACGCGCGGAAGCGAACACCGTTTCACTGAAAGCGGCATTTTCCGAAACGAGATATAAAGTCAACGTCTTTGCGCCCTCTTTCCAATGATAGGAAACGGGCAGTCCGCTGTTCGTCCAATCCACCCCTTGCGATTCCAGCGTTTCGGTTTTGCCTTCGCCGTAATCCACTTCCGCGGTCAGTTTCACGGGCTTGGCTTCGGCATGATTCGGATAGTAGATCGCTCTCCCCAAAACGCCGCTCAGCGTATTGTAAGGCAGGGAGGAAATATCGAACGTATAGGCAGCGGCGTTCGCTTTGGATGTGCCCGCGATAAAAAAGATTCCGTCGCTGCAAACTACGTTTTTATCCGCCGCCGCGTCGTACAATTCCGTTTGCTTACCGTCCCACATAAAGGTGCGGGGCGCCTGATACGCCCAGATGTCGGCGGCTTTCTGCTCCGCCGCGTAAGACACCAGTTTGTCGCTTTTTTCAAAGAACATGGGATTGAGGAGGTTGACCTGTCCTTCGGCGTATTGAGTGTCCGCGACGACGCGCACCTCAAACTCTTTCGCGCCTTCGGGAATCGCCGCCTGAACGACGGCGGGCGCCGTCCTCGGATCCTTTCCCGTCGCGGCGTACGTGCCGACGGAATTGATCAGTCCCGACGTATACAATTCGACGCCGTCCGCCCACAGATCCACGTGACAGCCGTATCCGTTCTGCATATAGACGAGCGAATTGAAATAGGAATAGCCCTTGTTTTCGATATTCCATTTCATCGACACATAATTTCCCGCGTTCGCCTTATCCGCCTCATACGTCGCGTAAGGCACGTTGAGAAGATGCAGACCGAGTCCTTCCGTAAATTGAAGATGCTCGTCGTAAATCATGTAATCGAAAGCGCTGTTGTCCGCCTGCGAGTCGTACATCACCACCTCTCCGTAACCGGGAAAGCCGTACCCCGTCGCGCTCGTGTTCAGGCGGGAGAGAGTCCTGTTTGCGAAAGTCCTTCCCTCCGTTTCTTTTTGCAGCCTGACGTCCGTAAACGCGCAGGCGCCGTCGGCGTAGCCCGCCCCGCCCCATTCGAGGCGCAGGGCAATCTTTTCCGCGTCCTTGACGTAGGCCCTCATCGTCATGGGCGAAGGCGATTCCCCGCCGCCGGAAGTATAGACGACCGAATCCGCGACGACGTCGTCGACGAGGACGCTGAATTTCGCCGCGTTGCTCGCCCCGTCGGGCATACCGACGCCGAGCGTCAAATAGGGATACGTCGCGGAATAGTCCGAAATGTCGTATACGATATCCTGTGGAATGTCCGAGCCGGGCAAATGCGTGCCGATGCTGTTGTAATCATACCCGACGCCGCCTATCGACAAGGCTTTCCCCGCGCAGTGAAGATTTTTTCTCACCTCTCCCCAACCGCAGGTGGGAGTTCCTTCCCACGTCAGTTCCTCCACCACCGCGATCTCCTCGGCGGGTGACTCGGCGGGTGACTCGGCGGCAGACGCGGACGAAACGAAGGGCAGAGCGCCCAAAGCCACGCACACCGCCATCACGGCGGCGGACGATGCCAATAAAAAACGTTTTCTCATAGCTTCCTCCTTACAAAAAAGCTGTCATGTTTTTTCAAAGCGCAAACGGAACGCGCCTGTTTTCTGTTTGGATTGTTTTCAGTACAAAACCAGTTGCAGCCGCGGCTTTACGCGCGCCCAAACGCCTTGCGTCACTTTCGTGCTGTAAACGTTTTTGCCGTAAATATTCACCCCGACGTTATAGGCGCGCCAGGAGATCTCCTCCACCCGACCGCCGATTCGCCTTACCACGTCCGAGAAACGCGCCTGCGCGTCCTCCGTAATCAAAGCCACTTTGGACGGAGCGAGCTTTAACGTATGCTCCGCGACGAGCTCCCCGTCCACAAAATAGAAGACGTTTTCGCCGCTTCTCACCGCCCGCAGGGTATGTTTCGCGGAATAGTCGAAATCCTCCTCCATTTTTATCTTGTACGTCTTATCATTGCGCTGACCGCCGACCCGCTCGTAAATGACGATATTCGAATAGTAGGCGTCCAGATACAGCGCCGCGAAATTGTCGTCGTCCACGTAGGCGGCAAACCCGCCCGCACGGGGGAAAGTTTCGTTGAGTCCGTTCCTCAGCACCCGCACGTCGAAGGAAAAATCGTAATTCTCAGACGCCGCGCCGCCGTACAGCCCCGTTCTCCCGTAGCCGACCGCCGTCTGCGTATACACGTCGGGACTCGTATTTTCCGCGGTGATCTTCAAACCCGAATACCCCTCGATATTCACGGAAACGTCATAGAATTTTTCCTTCGCCGAAACCGTCAGGCTCTTTAACAATTCTTTTTTGCCGCCCTTCACGCCGTAAATACTGATCTCGGCTCTTTCGGCCTCGTCCCCGACCGCAAGCGCGGCGCGGATATTCAGCGCGGTGCGCCCGCCCAGATTCGTAACGTCGATCGTGCGGAACGCCGCTTCTCCGAATTCTTTATCCGAAAGGTCGAGCGAATGGCCGTCGATATAGCGGGCGCCGTCGATGACGATCTCCCCGCCGTCCGCGCCCGAAACGACGTATCCCGCGTCCGCAAATTCAGAAGAGCCCTCGACCTCCGCTTCGTATTCCCGCGTCGTCGAACCGAAGCGGTTATACGCCGTCACGGTCAGTTTGTAGCTTCCTGCAAAAAGCCCTTCCAAAAGGTTGGATTTCGCGCCGAATTCGTCCGCGATAAAGGCGTATACCGTTTCGCCCTCCTTTTCCAGAGCGAATACGTAATAGTCGGCGTTTTCGGAAAGTCCGAGCGTCAATTCCAATCTGCCGATTCCCGCAAGCGTTTCAACGGAAAAAGCCTTCGGACGGGCCACCGTTTCTTCCGCGCCCGCGGCGGTAGTATCCATGAAATACACGATCTCCGCGCCGTAACTTTCCTCGATGGTCAGATCGATTCCCTTTTTGAGCTGCGCGCCCGTATAGGTTGCGAAAGGAATATACCCCTCCTCCGACCAGACGTAATAAGTCGCCGCGTCGGAAATACCGTCGAATTTAAGAGTTACGGTGTCGTCCACCGTTCCGTCGGGATCCGGCTTGAACGCGAGCGCCGCCCCCTTGCCCGTATCGGGGTTGAAATACTGCACGCCGTCCCAATGAACGCCGTCCGCGCGGGGCAGAATGTGATAGAGATCCCCGTACTTGACAAGCTCCCGCATCCAGTTCTGATAGATGGAAACGGTGTTGACGAGGGAAGCGTACGTTTCGGGCGCCATGTCCGAGGGCATACTGATCATGGGACAGGGCGCGCCCATCAGCATGGACCAGAAACGATAGTTGTCGTTGGGATAAGGTCCGTCGCCGTTATACATATAGTCGTTCATCCACAGCATCAGCTGCATGGACGGCAGAGCGTAGCTGGCGTCGTAGAAGCTTCTGCGGACGTTGATGGGATCGTAAGCGTCCGTGGTCTGAATGCGCGTGGCGTATTTCATGCTCGCAAAATCCTTCAAGGTGCCGCCGCAGTTGCAGTTTTCCCACTTGAAATAATGCGCTTCGCTGTCCCCGTTGACGTCGGACGGCGCGGGGAAAAGTTTATACATTTCCTCGAACAATTGATAGACGTACAGGGAAGTCCAATATCCCACGTCCGCGCGGTTGTCGATGTGGTCGTGCCCCTCTTTGCCGCAGTAGCCGAGTATATAGCCGAAGTCGGTGCGGATTCCGTCCAATCCAAGCTCCATGAAATAGCTTTTGAGATATTCGGACAAGAACGCCCGCGCGTCGCTGTCCGCGATACAAAGTTCGTCCCAGATCTTATTTTCGCCCGTGGCGAACCAATTGGGATTGCCGTTGATGCCGATCCCCGTCATCGCGTCCGTATGCAGCGAGCTGCCGTTGCCCGCCTGCATATAGAGGCTGAAATTCATGCCCAGCGCGTTGACGAAATCGGAGGAATAGGTGATGGAACTCTGCCATTTTTCATGCACGCCCCGCCAATCCCCGATGTCCTTCCACCAATAGGTGTCGATGGTGATTTCGTCTATTCCCATTTCCGCAAGCTGATGCACGCCCGTATAGAACTTGCTGTCGCTCATGCGCCAGGAACGGCGCTCCTCGTCCAAAAGCTCCCACAGATTGAACTCGAAGGAGGGCAGGGAATCGTCGAGGCGGTTTACCTCGGGCATATTGAAGGCGAACAGCCAGCTTTTGAGCTGATTGGAGCCGTCGTCCACGCCACCCGCGTAGGCGTCCACAAAGGACTCGGGGATATAGAAAGTTTCCCCCGCGGGGATTTCCGTTTCGAAGCGCGGGCGAAGCCCCGCCTCGATATACACGCCGTCGCTGCCCGTGCCGTAGACGTGCGCGCGGCAGTCCGACCAGACGACGCCGATATTCAATCCTTCCCCGCCGTCCGCGTTCAGGGATACCCAGGGCATAAAGCCCGCGTCCTCCTGATAGCCGTTGTTGTAATCGGTGGAACTGAACACGTCCATGTCGTAGCCGTCCGATATTCTGTCGCAGCGGTAGCCGTAGGAAGTCTGATACACCGCGCCCTTATAGGAATAAGAGGCGGTCAAGTTGCTGCCCTGCGGCTTCGTCAAAGACATGGTAAGGGTGTCCGCGGTGGAAACGTAAATTTTCTCCCCGCTTCTATTGACGAGATCTATCCGATGGGACACTGGCGCGGCAAAGTCCGACTGCGTCGACCATACCGATTTCAAAGAAAATTTCCCGCTTTCGTCCGCATACGAAAAGGCGTACGATTTTGTCTTGCCGACATAGTCTTGTTTAAAGACGTCGATGTTTTTGGAAACGATATCCTCTTCTTCATACTCAGCGCCCTCGAAATCCCAAACGAGGGGGAAGGGCGTTCCGCCTTTTCCGCCGAGGCGCACTTCGTCGGGGAAACGCACGAAGGAAGAATCTTTCAGCCATCGATAGCCGTCTGCACGGGAAATATTTTCGATAATTACGCCGTTGGACGCGGGGCGCACGGTGACGGACGTGGAAGAAGATGCGAGCGTATAACTCTTTTCGGACACGGCGTTGTCCGCGACGAAAATGCTCATTTCCTCCCTAAGATTCCCCGCTTTCACTTCGATAACGTTTCTGCCCGCCGAAGCCACGGAGATTTCCCTGGAAAATTTCCCGTATTTTCCCGCCGCGGCTTTGCCCGCCGAAACGCCGTTCAGGAAAATTTCCGCTTCCGTTTCCGCGCCTAAAAGGGTGCCCGAAACGGTGAACACGTTATTTCCCGTCGCCGCCACCGACTGATTGGCGATGGGACTGTCGAGCCTTAAATAGTCGTCGAGCACGGAAGTCGTCTTGGCGATGACGGGATCTATCCAGACCGCAAAATCGCACTCGTAGCCCCCGTCGCCGTTGTCGACCATGAGTTTGAGCCGCGAAACGCCCGAAATATCGACGAGGATAAACTGCGCATCGTCGCTGACGCGGACGAGGTTGGACGCGAACAGAATTTTTCCGTCCCCTTCCACGTAAAATTTCACGCTGCCCGCCGTGCCGCCGTTGGAGGTATCCTTGCTGACGCCGATTCGGGCGGCGAACACGGTGTACCCTAATCCTTCGGGTATATTCACCTGTACGTAGGCGTATTTGTCCGCTTCGTTGAAGGCGTGCATGGAAACGCCCTTTTCGTATATCGTGCCGTTGACGTTGATGGGATAGCCCATGACGTCTTTATCGATATTGACGGTACCCCAGCCGCTTTCCGCGCCGCTCCATTCGAGCTCGCTGATTCGTTCCTTGTCGCCGTAACCGCTTCTAAACAGCAGATTTTCACCGAACACGCCGACGCATCCTTCGTCGCCCTTGACTTCGAGGATGATCTTTTCCATATTTTTGCCCGCGTACCAGGCGATCTCCAAATAGGAATTTTCCGCCGAGATTTCGGGCGACGTATACACCGAACGGGAACCGTCCGCAAACACGGCAGTGACTTTGAACGTAAGCGCGCCCCGATAGCCTTCCTGCAAACCGATCACCGCGGAGAAGGTATCCGCTTCCTTGTCGAAAACGCCGAAAGCGACGGAAGAACCGGCAAAGAGGGAGATAGAGGAAGCCACCCCTTTGGCGCCGTTTTTCGAAAGAATACGCGCTTCTTTTCCGAGCGGCGTTACGTCCCGTCCGAAAGGATAGGGATAATTTTCGTTAAGGCTTTCCGATACCGCAAAGCCGCCGAACGCCGCTCCGTCGCCGTACAGCCTGGCGTTTACGAATTCCACTTCCCCGCCCGCGTTCTCAGCCTTCGCAATCAGCCGCACCTCTAAATTCGCCGCGTTTTCAGGGAGCAGAGAAGAAACTCTCAAAGGCGCTCCGCCCTTGTCGAGGGGAACTATCTCCACGGCTTTCGCAACCAATTCGCCGTCCGCATACACTTCCGCATAGGCGCCCGCGCCCGAACGCATGACAAAAAGCCCTTCAAAAAACTGCGCGTTCGAAGAAGAAATATCAAAATCGGCATACGCGTAATTTTCCGAGTTATCGGGATTGGCGAGATATTTTTCGTAAGAGGCGTTTTTGAGCGAGAAGCCCACGCCCTTTTCAAAGGAAAGGGACTCCTTGCCCCGCGTATAGTCGAGCGCGCCGCCGGAAGCGGTTTTGTCGATTCCCAAAGTTCCTTCCCCGACCGACGAGGAAAGAAGATAGAAATCTCCGAGATGAGCGGCGGCTTTTCCGAGCGTCATCGAAAACGCGGGCGCGCCGATGACGGCCATGTCGTCCCCGATTCCGTCGCCCCCGTCCTCGATGAAGAAGCGGATACGCGCCGCGCCCGACGTATTAAGGAGCAGTTTATACTGCCCCATATATCCGTACAATACGGGCGTGCGGACGGAACGGAGGACTTTCCCCTCCCGATCGACCGCGCGCGCCTCGATGCGCACGGATCCCGCGCTGCTGCCGCCCGCCACGGCCTCGTCGATGCCGACGTATGCGGAAAACCAAGCGTAATTTCCGTCGACGACGAGATCGAACGAGGAAACGCTGTTGACGCAGAAGCCGTATTTATATTCCGTATTCCCGATCTTCAAGCCGCCGCCGTACAGATTGGCGTTGCGCTGGACGGGCACGGGCCAGGCGCCGTAAACGGCGTTTTCCACCCGCATGGACACCGCGTTGGGAGAGCTTTTGTAAAATGCGGCGTCGCCGAAGGAAACGCACATCCCCTGTTTGCCGAACACGGAAATTTTTATCTCCGCGACGTCCGCAAGCGAAATTTCGAATTTATCGTGAAAATCGCTTCCCTTCACCGTTTTTTCTTCGAGCAGAGTCCCGTCCGCGTAAAACTGAAAGCGTGCGGAAGCCGCCGCGTCCCCGTTTGCGGCGTCCACGCCGAAATCGGTCGTGAAAAGATCGAAGCCCGAATTTTCCGAAACGGGAATCGTCAGCGTCGCCGCCTGCGCATTAGAAATCGTCAGCAAAGACACGCCCCTATCGAATCGCCTCTGCGCCACGGCGGGTCCGAGAACGATTTTTCCCTTGTCGAGCGCGTTCGAATCGACGGCGCCGCGGGAAGATGCGCCCCCGTCTGACACCGTATACTCCGTTTCGCCCAGATACGTGACCTGCACGGGCAATTCCTCCTCCGCGGCAGCACGGAGGGAAGGCAGAACGCCGAAAATCGCCGAGCAGACCAGGCAGACGAATGCGAGGCACGACAGAACGCCTATGTATATCTTTCGCTTAACCATTTTCCGCCTCCTTTAAAATCAATTTGCGGTACGACGCGGGATCGAGCGCGTCGAAGAAAACGCTCTCGCCCCTGTAAACGCACTCCCCGTCCCGCGTTCCGTTTTTCACGCAGTCGGCGGCAAAGCGCAATTCGCTCTCCTTCGTAATCTGCATATATCCCTTGGGCGCGTAAGCCGAGCCCGTATTGTAACGGGACAAATAATCGTAGGAAATAAACAGCTCCGCCGTATCTCCCGCGAACACCGCACGCGGCGCGCAGTAAGGCACATAGAGAGAAGTCTCGTAAAACGCGTAAGAGTTGCCGAACGAGCACTCCACTTTTCCGGAGCGATTCAAAATGACCTGATAGTCGTATACGTACGGTTTTCCGAGTCCGTGATCGACGGTGCTGAGAACGAGTCTGAAACTCTCCACGCCCTCCGCAAAGGCATATTTTACGTGCAACCCTTTTGCGGAACGATAAATTTCCGCCTCGGATCCGCCGACGGACAAGACCGCTTTCGCACCCGAATACACGTCCTCGTCGAAAGCGCCGTCCACGCGATAGCCCCCGTCGTTTTCGAGCGCCGCGAACAATTTATTGTCTTTGTCGATGCGCACATAGCTCGCGGGGCTTTCGCTGTCGCAGTAAATGCCCGCGTAATGATAATTGTTCCACACCACGCTCCCGCGGGAGTTTTCTCCGCCGAGTCGAAGGGAAAGCCCCAAAACGTCCTCTCGCGAAGGCGTAAATCCGTCGGAGGCGGTGAAGAAGGAATAAGGAATATACATTTCCGCGACATAGGAATATTCTTCGCATTCCTTATCTATCGCCAAAGACAGGGCGCGCAGATCTTCCACAGGATCCGCCCAGTCCTTATATAAGCCGCGGTAGACGGCGACCGAACGATCCAGCCAAATGCGGAAGGTGTAGTCGTAAATATTCGCGTATTGACCGCGCACTTCGTATTCGTCGCCGAGATTGCCGCCCATCTTATAGGCGGAATCCTTCGTGCTGACGTAAAAGACGAGTACGTCTTTGGCGGTCAGTTTACGGGCGTCGCCCAAAAACGCCACGCGCAGCCCCTCCGCGTCGCGGTAGACGAGTCCTTTCACGCCGTCCGCGTCCTCCGTTTTGGGAATATTCAGCGCCGCGGCCTTTTTCCAATACGCCTCGGTAAGTTTTCCGTCCACGGAAGGATCGGAAGGCTCTCCGATCTCGTCCACCAGCGCGTCCCTCGTCATGATCCGTCCGTCGCTCATCAGCACCGCGTACGTTTCGGGATAGAGCGGGTCGCAGAACTCCCCGTAGCTCCAACCGTCCCAATCCTTGTTGGGGTCCGTCCCCCAATCGGAAGTGGTATTATATTCCGCGCTCGCCCGCCAAAGTCCGAAAGTGATTCCGAGTCTTGTATCCTCTCCGACGCCGCCCACCGTGTATTTGTTGAACAGCGCGTACGGGATATACAGTTCGAGGAAATATCCGTCGTCCTCGTCCGTATTGTCGTTCGGCGTGGTGTGCCTGCCGTAGGAATATCCCGCGGCGGGAAGCGCGTCGTAAGGGAAAAATTCTCTGTAAACGCCGTTATGTCCGTGCAGAACCTGCAAAGCGCCGTTCGATTGCAGAAAGAAGACGACGTTGTTGTTTTCGTTGAGTACGGCGTGAAATTCCCCGACGTTGAACGCCACTTCGACGCGGTCGAAATCATTGACTTTTTTATCGCCCGAAACATCGAAGCCGAGGTATAACCCGTCTGAGTCCCGCGCAATGCGCACCGTCATCCCTTCCAGACCGCGGAGTCCCCCCACTTCTGTGACCGCCGCGGAATCGGAATGATATTTGGCTTTGGAAATATCGCCGTCCGCTCTTTTTGCGTCGTGATAGAGCCCATTGTCGTTGAAGAGATAGCCGTCGGGCTTCACTTCTATATACTTGAAGGGATAGATAGGCTCGGGGAAAAGCGCAAACTCGTTCCAGCCGTCCCAATCGCTCTTATCCCCCTCGCGCACGCACCCCATCGTCAGATAGAAGGAATCCGCAGCGGAAATTTTCAACAGTTTATAGGGAATATAAAGCTCCGCGGTATACCCTTTATCGTCCTCGTTGCCGCTCTCTATCGTACTGCCCTCTTTCAGCCTTACGGCAAACGCGGGTCTTCGGGAATAGGAGAGCTTGGAAAGTTTCTCTTCCCTCCACAGCGATTCCCCGCCCGTACCGCGCATCAGGACGAGCTTCCCGCTCAGATACGCGTCGAAACGGACAGTGGTATTCTCGTCTGGATACCGCGCCGTGCCCTTCGTATCGAGATAGATTTCAAGGCGCTCTTCTCCGCTCACGCGTTTGTCGTCCGAGCCGTCGAAGGCGAGAAAAATCCCGTCGCTTCCGCGGGCGATCTTTACCCCGATCCCTTCCAAGCCGCGCGAGCCGCCGAGGGAAGCAGCGCTTGCCTGCGCATACAGCGCGTCGGAAATCTCGCCGTCCACGCCCTCCACGACCTTTTCCGCGCCCGACGACGCGATATAGATCAATTTATGCGACTCCACGCCGTCCGAGCGCGCCGCGCCGAAACGAACGGAATATAAGCCGGCCCAATCGACGAAGAACGCGTTTCCCGCGCCCGCCTGAACGTCGGAGCCGTCGGGGGCCGTAATTTTTACCGTCACGGAAAGCTCGCCCTCGGCGTCGGACGCGGTGCATTCGGGAAGAGTATACACGCTTCCCTCCGAAGTTTCCGTTTCGTATTCTCCTATCGTGAGCACAGGCGCGGAATTTCTGTCGCGCACGACGATCTCCGTTTCTTCCTCCGCCCTGTTGCCCGACTTGTCTTTCGCCGTAAAGACGACTCGATAAACGCCCGCCTCGTGCGGCACGAATTTTCCTCCGCTGACGCCGACCTCTTTGCCGGACGGAGAAATAACTACGTAGCTTACGGGCACCGTTCCGTCTTTGTCGTCTGCCGCCGTGGCGACGAGTATCGTAATCTCCTCTTCCGTATATCCCGTCGAATGTTCGTACAACGTCAAAACGGGAGGCGTCTTATCCTTCCCCCCACAGCTGTATATCCCCATTGTCAGGCATAAGAAAAAAGCAGCAGCCAAAAAGCCTCGTATTTTTTTCATAAACCCACCTCTTTTCAATGCGTTCGGATTGCCGATTTGCGCTTCTAATATAACATTGCTTACGCAATGTTTGAATAGGGCGAAAAAATGCTGATAAATACTTCGTACTTCCGCATTTTCGCTTCTATTATAACACCGAAAAGGCCGTCTGTATTGTATCATATTCCGCTATCGCTGTAAAATATTTCACTTTATTCCCACAAGTTTCCCTTCAAAAAAGTTGCAAAATATACGATTTTTAGGTATAATACAGGGAGAAACAGTGACTTTTTCGGTAAAATCCCCCGTTTTTTTATCGGACGCGCAAAAATCGGAAATCCGAAAACGCATCTGTCGCTGTAAAATAATTTCCAAAAAAGGAAAATGCTGATGGATAAAAAATATCCCGCCCGACTGCCTCTCGCGGACAAACCGATATGGACATACCGGGACTGTTTTCCCGACGAACGCCCTTTAAAACTCACAAGCACCTTCTGCCATAAAAATTATAATATCGATATGCACTCCCACGACTTTTACGAAATCAACATCACCGTCAACGGCGAAGGGATGCATTACGCCAATCATAAAAGCTATAAAGTAAGCACAGGCGACGTGGTGGTCATCCCGCCGGAAATGTACCACGGCTATCATAACGGAGATAAGCTCAACGTGTTCCACGTGCTGGTGCATAGAAACTACTTCAACAAGTATTCGGGAGATTTAAGCGTTCTTTCCGCGTTCAATCTCTTGTTTCACGTCGATCCCGCTCTGCGCGATTCGTATACCATTCCCCTTTTCCACATCGAAGGGAAAATATACGAAGACATCCTCTTCCTCCTTCAAAAGCTGGACGAATTGGAACAGCAGACGAACAAGATTCCCGATCGCGCGGACTACCTTCTCACTTATTCCCTTTCCTTTACGCTCATCGTCACGCTCTGCAAGGAATACGCGCGGCAGTACGCTCCGTTTATCGAGAGCGCGGAAAAGACGGACGATATCGGCATCATTTCCGTTTCGGAATATATCTATCGCAATTTCGCCCAAAAGATAACGCTCGACGACCTGTGCTGCGTCAGTATGATGAGCAAGACCCTGCTCTGCGAAAAATTCAAAAAATATTTCGGACAGACCCCGATGAATTACGTCAATCGCTATCGGGTGCTGATCGCAAAAAACATGGTCATCGAAACGGACAAAACGATCACCGAGATCGCGCAGGAAACGGGATTTTTCGACGTGTCGCATATGTTGAAAGTCTATTCGAGATACGAAAGCGAAAGCCCCTCGAAACTCCGCGAGGGGTTGAGAAAAAACCTCAAAGGCACAAGATAAAAAATCCAATCCCCACGAAAGGGGAAGCGCAAGGCCATACGCTCTCCCTCTCGTCTTTTCAGCCTCATCTCAACCCTGCCCCTCCCCGACGGAGAAAACGACAATCCCCATCACACGCCGAACGCACATTTTGTATAAGTCCCGTAAGGGCATAGCTCCCAATCGGCTCTATTCGCGTTGCGATTATCGCTACGCGTTACACGCACGGTTTACAGAAACTCCTATAAGGACAGAAGATAAACGGGCGGCGCAAGGAAAGGATTTACCCCTTTCCCGCATTGCGCTCGCAGCTTCCCTGCGGAGAGTCCTCTCGCGGGATAGCACGAAAGAATAGGACGAGTACTTTGGTTGATATCGTTGAAACCGACTATTGCCTCCGCATGATATTTTCAGTTACCACGCTTCCTTGTTTTATTTTTTAATGGAGGCGTTTTCTTTTTACAATAGAAAAAAGGCGCGGCGACAAATCCTGTCCGCGTCTTTTTTCCCGAAACATTCCGAAAACTATTTTATTTTTTTCTCAATCTTGCTGCGGCCATAAATATAAGCGGCACCGCCATCGCAGCGTATCCCGCCGTCGAGGAACCGCAGCCGTTTTTGTCGCTTTTGTCGCCCGAACTTACCGCGCGTAAAGTCACTGTTTCGGATACATAAGTAAATTCGCCCGCAGGAGTTTCCGTCGTACAGGTCAAAACCGCCAAAGCCGTATCTCCTTCTTTTTCGAGCGTTCCGGAAAGCAGCTTGTATCCGCATTGCACGCGCTCCTCTCCCGCATATTTCTGTAAAACGGCCATCAATTCCTCCGTTTTACCGAGCGCGACTTCGTATTCTTTTTCCGCTTTCAAATTATACGGAAGCTCCGAAATATCCTGAGGAGCGTCCAGCATCAATCCGCAGATTCCCCTGCTATAAGAAGCATACGCGCCCGTTGCGGTTTTGGAATCGGGATTTCCCCATGCCGTCAATCCGCGATCCCGCAGTTTTTCTGTCGCATCCGCATAAGAATAAGCCTCGGCGCCCGACGGCGTGCAAAACCATGCCGTATTCAGGCTACAAACGAGTTTTACGCTCGCCGCGAATCCCCTGTCCGTCGTCAATCCGCCGAAAAGTCCCGTCGGAACTTCGGGAATTAACTCTGCGGCTCTCAAAAGCTGTTCCGTATAAAAAGTGGCGACGACGCATTGATCGAACATATCGTGCTTTTGGAGCTGTTCACGGAGAAGGGGAAGGATGTTCTCCTTTGCGGATTTTATTTCGAGAATCAAAACGACGGGTTTCCCTTTTAGAAAAGTTAACGCCTCGTCGAGCGTGGGAATTTCCTGCCCGTCTTTCAGTCGATGCGTTTTGATCTCTTCAAGCGTGGAAGATTCGACGCCCACGCCCGTCCCCGTCGGCGAGGTGTTCAGCGTATCGTCATGCATGATAACGATATGATTGTCCGCAGTCACTTTTAAATCGGTTTCGATATGCGTGGCTCCGCAATCGATCGCATACCGATAAGCGGCAAGAGAATTTTCCGAAATTTTCGTCTGATCCGAGAAAGAAACGCCCCTGTGCCCGATCATATAGGAAGTCCGAACAAACGAATCGGCGCCCATATCTTGGTAAATCGAATGCGCCTTCTCCGGCGACTGCGTGACGATTCCGTATGCGCCGCTGAAAATGCCCCGACAGAGTTCCTCGTCGTTTTCCGCGTTTACCCACACGGTAAGCAGCCGCGCCTGTATGTAATCGACGAGTTCACGGGAGGCGGCAGCCGCGTTCAGCAATACGGTGCGCGCCCGCGAAGAATTGGTTTCCTTCACCGCCTCGAAAGCGTCGTCGACGTTTTCCGCCAAGCGCATATCCAGTACGCCGCGAATTTCGGGAAGCTCCCCGCGAACTTTTTTAAGCACGGAGGAGGTCCCCAGAACGGAAATATCCCAAATTCCTTTTTCTTTTATGTAATCGACAAACGCGTCTTCTTTCCCTTCCGCGAGAGAAACGACGGGATATGCCGCAATATTCCCGTAAAAAGAATCGAATTTTCCCAAAGAACCGCCGTCGGCGGCTGTGACGTTTAAATTTTCGTCCACGGATATTACGAGGTTTGAGGCCGCGGAAATTTTTTCCTTCGAACAATCCGCCGCCGTATCCGCGCGCAGAACGACGGCGGGAGGCATAATCAATCCTTCGGCTTCTTCTTCCGCGGCGGCGGGAAAACTCCTCACGCTCCCGATACACAGACAAAGGCCGACCAGGACAAACGCCGCACGTTTTATATTTTTTAAAAAGTTCATCTTCCGGCTCTCCCCTTCCCCTATTTCTCCACGACGAAGAAACCCGTTCTGTTTGCGGGAAGCGTATAACGGAAAGAAACCTTGCCGTCCGCAAAGGCGGCGTCTACGTCCTCTATTTCTCCCGAAACCGCGTCGTAGAATTTCACCGATTTGCCCGCAGCGTCCAGCTCGAAGCCGTATTCTTTGTCGCTCTCGTAGGCGTTGACCACGGTAAACACGCTGTAATTGCGGTTTTCCCGTTTGGTCACGAATACGTTGTACGCGGAATCGTCGTCGAGCAGCGCATACGTATGCCCGTTTTTCCTCAAATAATTTGCAACGCCGTTAGAAGAGGTTGCCGTATGAGCCTTTTCCGCGATCTTTGAAAAACGCGCCGCGACGTCGTTTTTTCCCGTTTCGCAAACCACTTCTTCAAAGTCGGAAAGTACGATCTGCACGCCTGCTTCGGCGGCTTCTATCAGTTTCAGCACCGCCTCCGACCGCATCGCCGTGGTATAGGGAATCGCCACCGCCGTATAGCGTTCGCCGTTAGGGGCGACCAGCGCGCCGTCCTCCACCTTGCAGGCGGCGAGATTGAGATAGTTCACGAGATCGTAATCCACTTGCTTTCCCACCAAGGTCCTGCAAAGGTCGCCGAAACTGTCGCTGATCCGTTTGGCGCTTTCCGTGGGCTGCCACATATTGAGGGAAGGGAGGGTTTCCGCACAGGCGCCTTCGTACGGATAATAGACGGCTACTTTCGCGCTGTGCGTGACGCCCGTCGTCATGTAGCGCATTCTTCCTATCGCCGTCGAGAAGATCTTATCCTCTTCCGCCGTATGGTCGTTGCCCTGATAATAGTAGGAAGCAAAGGAATTCACACCCATGCACACCTGCGCACCCACGGCGTTGATCTGATCGTAAATATCCCCTATCGTACTGTCGAACGCGCCGGAAATTTCCGCAAACGTATCCGATTTTCCCGTAAACTCGGCGGCGGAAGCCGCCATCTTGGAAACGACGCAGGAAGCGTTGATTGCCGCCAGCGGCTCGGAATAGAGCAGGTCGGAGCCGGGGATTCCCATCGTGCCCAAAAGCTGTATCATGTCCCCCGCAAACCAGGGATTCTGATAGAGCGCCTCTTCGAGAAGAAGATGCCCCGAGCTCTTTACTCCCTTGGATTTACACCAGCTTTCGATCTGTCCGAGATAATTGGCCCGGAACAGCTCGCCCGTCAGCGCGTAAAAGTCCATGCGCACCTGCTTCGCCTTAACGCTGCCGTCGTCGTTGTAAAGATATCCCAAAAGCGGTTTGAGGTCATAGCCGTATGCGGCTTTAAATTTCTCGAAAAGCGCGTCGGAATAGTTCAGACATTCCACGATCGGGAGATTGGGATCCGGCTTGTCGAGCACCTGACGGGGGCGGTCGCTGATTTCGAAATAGCTGCCTTGCAGCGCCGGCTCGTCCGTAAAGAACGCCTGTATCCCGCTCCCGAAATATTCGCTCAACGCGTCGTAATACTTCTCGTGCGTAATGCCGATGAATTTTTTAGCGGGCGCCTCGTCCAGCATATTGATATAGCGCTGCTGCGCGTACCAGTTTTCCATCGAATGGGTGTTTTCGTACCACGGCTTGGACATATAAGCCGCTAAAACGCGAGGCGTTTTCGAGCGATTGGTATAGGATACGAAAGTCCCGTCCTCCGCAATCGAAGAGGAAACGTCCTCCGCCGAGGATAAGTCCATTTCCGATTTCGAGCCGCCTTCGTACACGTAGGCGGAAACGATGCGGGTATGTCCGTAAAGGAGGTCTATCCGTCCCGTCGCACCCGCCTCTATCGTCCTATACTGCGGGACCAATCCCTGCGCCTCGTATTCGGGATTGCCTTTCAGCGTCTGTCCGTAAGCGGCGCCCGAAGGATAGCCGTACTCGTCGTAAAGCCATACGTGCATCCCCTTGTCTACGGCGTGAGAAACGCAGTTCGCCAGCGAGGAAAACGCCCGCGCGTTCTGCAAATAATCCGTTCCCCAGGCGACGTTCGTGACGATGCCGCCGTAACCGCGGGCATAGACGTCGTCGATGAGCGAGGTCGTCGCGCCGTGCATCATCACCATAGGACGGTCGTTTAAAGAAGGATCGGCAAAGAGCGAAACGGAGAGTTTCTTGTCGTCGTTCGGCTCGACGGCCGAAGAGGAAGATTCAAAGGAGGACTCCCGGGAAGAATCTCCTCCGCCGCCGCAGGCGCTCAATGCGGAAAACGTCAATAATAAAGAAAGTATGCCGCTCATGAGAGAAATTGCCTTTTTCATGTTTTCTCTCCTCAGCGGAGCCTGCGCTTGAATGCGAATCCGCAGAATACAAGAACGGCGGCGGAGATTGCCAAGCCCCCGGCGGCGATCGAGGAGCCGCAGCCCGCGGGTTCCCTGCCGCCCGAGTGAGAAGCGGAATTGTTTTCCGACGCGGAATCGCCCCCTGCGCCCGAATCGGTGTAATCCACGCCGTTGATGCTCCTGATCGCCACTTTACTCAACGTATTGGACGTTTTTTCCTGCGTATTCATGGCGACGACGAGATAGATCTTTCCGTCGGGAAAAATCACGTCGCGATCGATAAACGCCAGCTGTCCCGAAGAAGAGAGTTTCGTGCCGTTCACGTACAGATTATAAAACCGTTCCCCGTCCGTCGTATCGTAAGAGAGCTTCAACGTGACGTCTTTGGAAAGCGAAACGCCCGCCGAAGCGTTCAACAGCTGCCAGGTGTCCACCGTTTGGCTGGAAGGATCGTCCCCCGCCGTTCTATACCCTTCGTGATAGACGCTGGATTCCAGCCGAAGATCCCCGTCATAGCTGAAAAAGCGCGTAAACAATCCCGGCGTATCTTTTGCCCAGCCGTACTGTTCGCTGTTTCTCCAATTGATGAATTTTGGAACGCCCATGATGCCGATGCCCGTCCACACGTCGTTCGCGTTTCTTCCCGAAGCCACGTAATCGTCCATCGTCACGCGGAATTTTATTTCGAAACTTTCGGTGTTGTCGAAAGGCACTTCGAGGATCGCGATCGCCTGATTGTCGGGAATCCCCATTTCCAGCTGATTAAGTTCGATCCCCTCCTTCGTATAGTCTATCGAGGTGCGGGTGAGAGTCCAATCCTCCGCCGTATTTTTCGCCGCTTCCGCAACGGCGGCGACGGGAGTGAGCGCGGCGGAAGAAATCGCCGCGAACGCCAATGCACCGAGAATCCATTTTTTCATGTTTACCTCCTTTCCTCCGTTCCGCCTTAAAGAAACGGAATCTCTCTCGAACAAACGCGCCGAGAATCGTCTTTATCTTTTTTTATTTTCTTTCTCCGTCGGAAAACGGACCGTAGCCCGTCAAAAAGCCGAAAAGAGAACCGACGGCTTTCTCCGACGGGGAAGTTTCCCGAACGCGCGTCTTTCGGACGTTCGGGATTCCTGCGCCCGTTACGGATTATTTCCGTTTTCTCCTGATCAAAAGCGCGCCGGCTCCGCCCGCGGCGAGCGCCAAAAGCACCGAGCCAATCGCGACGGAGGACCCGCAGCCGCCGCCCGAAGAATCTTTTTCGGACGTCGCGGACTCGGACGAAGAAGCGCCCGAAGAAGTCGAGGAATCGGCAGGCGCCTGCTTTTCTTCGATGACGAACGCCTTTTCAATCGAAGAGTTGCCCGCGTATTCGTTGATGAAGTATACGATTGCCTTACCCGTTCCCACAGCCTTATTGTCCGCATATTCCACGTAATAATCCTCGTCTGCGGCGAGCGTCTTTGTTCCCACCTTCACCGTGACGGCGGGCTTATACGTCTTCCCCTCCTCAAATTCGTATTTGTCCTCGGAGAGGGTCACTTCGGCGCTCGCCGCGTCGTAAGTATACGCCTGCATGGAGAATACCGCCATGCCGCGGTGTTCCCAATGGTTTCCGTCGCAGCCTTCCCCTTCGTAAATCGCGGTGGAAAGGAAGGTCTGCCCCCTTTCGTTGATGAAGAGGGCGGCGTCGAGTTCCAGCCCCGTTTCCGATTTTAAAACGCTGTCGTCCGAGGCTTTTGCAAACGTGAGGGAATATTTGCCGTCCGTCCCCTTAGCGAGGGAAAAATCGAGTTTTTCGTTCAGCGCGTTGTCGAGGAAAAAGGTGCGTATCGTTTCCGTAGCCCCTTCCACGCTCTTGACCACCTGCACTTCCACGCAATTCGGCGCGGTCGTCCCGGAATAGTTCGTGATATGCAGGAAATAGCCGTTTCCGCCGCCCCCGAAATAGGGATAGGATTTATCGTTCCCCGCCTGTGCGGGCGACGCGGAAAAGGAATATGTCACCCAGCCGTCCACATTGTCGCCCCCTTCTTCCACCGTCTTTTTGGAAAGCAGTTTGAACTGCGTTTCCATTTCCACCTTCGTTCCCTCGAAGGGCACGAGCAGTCCGGCGTGCGCAAACGTCGTGAAGCCGCCGCCATCCACGTCGCCCCCGCCGCCGTAATAGTCCACCAGATCGACCTTCTCGGGCACATAGGTCTTTGCAGACATCGCGGGCGCCTCTTCCGCGCAGCCCGCCACCGTCGCCGTCGCGGCCGCCGCCGCAAAAGCCGTCATCGTAAGCGCCAAGACGGCGCTCATCCAGTTCTTTAATCGCCTCATTTTCTTCCTCCTGAAAAATTTATTTTTTTATTTCGCACGGATTCCCGCACAAAAGACGATCCATCGCGCACACCCGTTCGATATAGAAGGACGAAAATCTTTCCTCGTCCACTTCCGCGGACACCTCCATATCGCTTCGGGGCTCTCTTTTCCAATTGAAATCGGCAAGATTCACGCATTTTCCGCGCGAATATCCGCCCGATAGTTCCACTTTTAAATTTCCTTTTTCGAATTTCACGAACTCGTCGGAGATCGCCGCGCCCAAGGTGAGCGGGTCGTGTAAAATCATCCCGTCCCCCCACAGCGCGCTCATCCGCATCACCGTCCTGACGGCGTCGCTCCCGCACGCCGAAAGTCGTTTCGTCTGCGCTTTCGAAAGCCGGCAGCGGAACGTCACGTCCAGCGTCACGACTTTTTTCGGAATCTTCGAAGAAAAGACGACGTCCGCGGCTTCCGGGTCGCAGCTCAAATTAAATTCGTTCAGATTCAGCTTCGCCGCGCCTCCCATTATGTAAATGCACCGTATTTTTTCCGCCGCCTGCGGGAAGCGCTCGATCAATCTCGCGGCGTTCGTCAGCGCGCCCAAAGTCACCAGGGAAATTTCCCCGCGGCTTTGAGAAAAGCGCTTCCCCATTTCCTCCACGGCGTCCGTCCCGTCGTATTCCGCCTTTCCGAACAATACGTCCGAATAGGTCTTGGGCAGGCGTTTTACGTCCACGGGAATGTCGTGCACGGACTTTGCGAGATAGGGCGCCCCGTTTCCCGCATAGACGGGCACCTTTCCGAATCCGCCCATTTTAAGAAGCGTCTTGGCGATCTTCGCGCGCGCCTCGGTATTTTCGAATACGGTACTGACGCCGACCAGCTCCACCTCCTTGGACGCCATGGCGAGCAGCAGCGCCAGAGCGTCGTCGATGTCGCCCCCGATATCGGTATCCAACCAAATTTTCATTATCTCTCCTCTCTTACATTTTTATCGAAGAGGCCATCAGCCCCTGGATATAGAATTTATTGCCGAACAAAAACACCAACAACAGGGGCAGGGAAGCGATGAGATATCCCGAATAGGTAACGGGCATATTCTGCGAATAAAGATTCCTGAACTCCACGATCAACCCCGCCGAAATGGTAAGCTTGCCGTAATTCGTAGAAATGACCGTCATGGGCCAGATATAATCGTTCCAAAGCCCGTTTATCTGCTGAATGGCGAGCGTCACCAAAATGGGGATACACAGGGGCAGCGCCATTTTCCGATAAGCCTGAAAATCGGTCGCTCCGTCTATTTTCGCCGCGTTGAAGAGATCGTCGGGCAATCCCTTAAAGAACATGGACAAGAGAAAGACCGCGCCCACGGGCTGCATCGTCCACTGCGGCAGCAGGATGGCAAACAGGGAATCGTTGAGATTCAGCCCTTTATACATCAAAAATTGCGGCACCAAGGTCAGAACGCCGGGAATCATCATCAGACAGAGCACCATCGTAAAGAAGAGCGCCTTGCCGGGAAAATCCATCTTTGCGAACGCGTAAGACGCCAAAGAGGCGATGAACAGCGAACCCGCAATCCCGAATACCGCCACCGCGACGGTGTTATACATATACCCTCCCACTTTGGAAAACGCGGTGGCGAGGTTGGAAATTTTCATCGGCAGCGTGGGATAAAACTTGCTCAGATCGTATTCCGCCGTCGTCTTGAAGGCGCACCACACGGACATGGCGAGCGGATAGATCATGCAGAAAAGAAGGATCGCCATGGTCAGGTGCAGAAGGGTCTGCCCGACGAGTTTTTTCCATCTCGATTGAAAATAAAGCGCGTTGATTTTTTTCATACCGTCCTCCTCACTCTTCCTGCGCCTTGGCGAACGGACCGTAATGCATGAGTTTAAACGCCACCAGCGATATGGAAAGGATCGCAATGAACAACACGGTGCCTATCGCGCAGGCATAGCCGTATCTTCCCGAGGTGAACGCCAGCTTATACATATACCAGCCGGGCACGTAGGTGTCGTAGCCGGGACCGCCGTTCGTCAGTACGATCTGAATGCTGTAATCCTGTAAAAGTCCGATCAGTCCGAAGATAAAGAAATATCGGATCTGTCCCACAAGCAGGGGAATATCGATGGAAAAAATCCTTCGCCAGGTGCCGCAACCGTCCAGTTCGGACGCCTCGATCACCTCCCCCGAAACGGCGTTCATGCCCGAAATATAAATGAGGATATTCGTGCCGTTCACCCAAGGAAAGCCGAGGATGATGACGGAAGGGATCACCCATTTCGAATCGTTGAGGAAATCGATCACCTCCCCTTTGCCGATCAGTCCGATGCTCTCCATCAGTTTGGAAAAAAGCCCGCTCGTCGGCTCAAAGATGTTCTGCCAAATCAGCATCCCGACGACGCCGGGGGCGATCATGGGCAGAAGAACGGCGATCCGATAAAAAGACTGCATCCGCTTGCTCTGCGTATTGAAAATCAGCTCCGCAAACAGGAGGGGCATACAGACGCCGATGATGAGCCGCGGCACTAAGAGGACGATCATCGTCGAGATGGAATCGAGAAAGATCCTGTCTTTAAAGAGATCGGAATAATTGTCGATGCCGATAAACGTCTTTTCGCCCGTGCCGTTCCAATTGAAGAGCGAAGTGACGATGCCGCTGATCGCGGGATAATAGCAGAAACCCACCGCGCCGATCATCAGGGGCAGGATGAACAAATAGGCGTTCTTATTCTTCCAGATCCTATGCCCCAGCGTATTTTTTTTCGCCTTATCCATTCGTTTCCTCCTTCGGCTCGCCCCGCACGTCCTGCCAATCGTCGTGCACGGCGTCCTCGTCGGGCTTCGTCACGCCGAACGTATATTCCGCCTTTGCGGGCACCATAAAGATCGAAGAATTCGACTCGTCCTGCAAATAGATGGTGACGTCTTCCAGGGGAGTCAGCTTATCGTTCAAATATAAATAGGGATAATAGCGGAAGGTGATCAGTCCGTCCGCGTCCGTCACGCACCGCGACGAGGGCAAAAATCCGTTGGAAACGTACAGATAAATGGTGTGCCCCTCGACGGGCCTGCCGTCTTTCGTCAGTTTTACGGTGATCTTTACGGTGGACTGTCCATCCGCTACAAACGTATCCGAGGACGCCCCGATCAGCTCGTATTCGTACCGTTTGGAAATCCCGTAATCCACCGCGTACGCCGTGCCCAGAAGAAGACAGCAGGCCGCGGCGATCCATAATTTTTTCATGCCGTCACCTCAATAAACGATATTCCAGTCCGCGGTGTCCAGCCCCATATTGGCGGCGAAGGCTTTTGCTCCCGCGGCTTGAATGGCGTCCGCTTCCGTCCAGAACGCCTCGTCGGAAATCTTGCCGTTCACCCATTCCTCGAAACGGCGGTTCATCCTGTCGGTGTATTCGTCCGTAAATCCCGCGGGCCATGCCGCATTCGGTTTGACGGGGAATTTCTGCCGGATAAATTCGTCGATGAGATTGGAATGCGCCGTTCCTTTGACCGCTCCTAAAACGCCCGAATTTTCGATGCAGACGAGCGAAACGTTTTCCGGTTTCGACAGGTACTTCAAAAACCTGAGCGCCGCATCCAGGACCTCGGGCTTGCCCTCCACCGCCGCTTTCATGATGTTCACGGCGAGATCGGGCGCGGGGTTGTAAGGTCCGTTGGAAAACTCGACGTCCTTGACGTAGGGAGAGGTATCCGTGGACACCAGGGGCGCCACGAAAACGCCGTAATCGAAATTTCTCACCACGTTGGAGTTCTCGGACGGGATCGCCCAAAGCCCTTCCTCGCGGATCCCCACCGTACCGTTGAGCCACTGCGCGTTGTAATCGATGGACGCCCAACCCGTTTTCAGCATATGGGTGTAATAATATTTGAGGTTGCGGTACATATCCTTCGTATACTCGTGGCTCGTGGAAAACACGCCTTCGAGGCAGGCCCGCGCCTGCTCCGCGGAACTCATAATGCCGTTGCCGTCGTAGTCGATGACGTCCATCAAAGCGCCCGCATAGGCGGGCGACATGACGGAAATGAACACCCAGGCGTCAAAAGTGGTGGTGGTGTCGAAGTACAGCCAGGGCGCGACGCCCACATAGCCCTTTTCTTCTAACTTTTCCGTCGCGGTCACGAATTGTCCCCAGGTGACGGGCACTTCCTCAATGCCCGCTGCGGAAAACGCCGTCTTGTTATAGAAGTACCCGGTGGAGGCGCCGGGATAGACGGTCAGAGGGATCGCCACCGTTTCGCCGCGCGCGTTGATAACGGAGTTGGATTCCCAAAGATAATCCCGGAAAACGTCCTTCCACGTCGCATATCCGCCCTCGTATTCCCACGGCGAATCGAGGTACTCGTCGAGCGGGAGATACCAGTCCCGGTCCTGATAGCGGGTGCCCCAGCTGAACGCTATGGCGGGTACGGTGCCTCCCGCGATCTGCGTGGTAAACCACTGCGCCACTTCGGCGTCCATGCCGCCGACGGGCTTCGTGCGCGCCCAGACGATCTCCACGTCCGGGTTTTCCTCCATAAACGCCTCCGCGATGTAATAAGTGGAGTTGAACACGTCGGGCGAATCGGCGGTAGGCGTGCGGTTCGTCGAAGGCGTGTAGCCGTGCAGATCCACCACCAGGCGCACTTTGCCCGACGAGGAGCCTGCATCGATGAAGGGAACGATGCTGAAAGCGCAGATGACGGCGGCTAAGGCGATAATTCCCGCCCGCTTTGCTTTTTGCATTTTCTGATCGGTCAATTCCCGTCACCTCCTTTTTGATTTCGTATTTTTATCATATCACTACATTTCCGCCAATGATATATTGTTGGGGCTAAATTATATAAATTTTTGGCTAATCTGACAAAACGCCTTTACTTTCCCCGAAAAACGTGCTATCATTCTTTTCAGAAGGATTTGCAGGATTTTTGCGCGATTTGGGAGAAAACATGAATAATATTAACGTAAATTTTTATTTCAAACGAACGGATCCGATCGATTATAACATTCCCTTTCACACGCACAAATGCTATGAATTGGTTTATTATTATACGGGAAAGGGACATTGCCTCATCGGGGAACAAGAATTCTCTTACGAACGGAACCATTACGTCGTCATTCCTCCGCACACCAAGCACAACGACGTGCACGAAGAAAATTGCAAGATCCTCTGCATCGGTTTCACGCTGGACAGAGAAGAGGGCGAAATCCCCGCGGGAAGCTATGCGGACGAAAACCGCAACGTGATGAACTACCTCAAATTCGTTTCCGCGGAATTCAAGGACAGGCGGGAGGATTTTGTTTCCGTCATTTCCAATCTTTTGGGCAACGTCATCGTGGAAATCAAGCGCACTTCTTCCTGTCTGGATAAAGCGTCCCCCCATCAGGACGTTTTGGAGCAGGCGATCAATTACATCAACGAATATTTCCTCACCGAAATCACGCCCGAACAGCTCGCCAATATCACCAATTATTCCTACCACCGCTTCCGACACATCTTTAAAAACGCGATGGGGATTCCCCCCAAGCAGTATGTCATCATCAAGCGGCTCGAATACGCCAAAACGCTGCTCGCCAATTCCCACGCCTCCGTGACGGAGATCGGCTATCAATGCGGCTTTGCCTGCACCTCTCTCTTCATTAAACAGTTCAAGAAAAATATGGACGTGACGCCTGCGCAGTACAGGCGTCAGCTGCGCTCCAACGTCGTCTTTTCCTCCGAACAATCCCTATACGAAAATCAGTCCCGTTCCTAATCCGCGTCCCTAAAATTCGTTCGGAACAAAAATTTCCAAACAGGATAACGCGGCGGCGTTTTCGCGTTTTTTGCCCAAAAATCCTAACGACGGGTCTGACTCATACTTTTTGCAAGCTCCCTTTAAGAGCGTGAATATAAACAACGGCGCTCCCCCTCTCACCGCATTGCCTCGCCCAAGCTAAAAATTTGCCTCCGCGCTTTTTCCCGCCCGGTATCGACGAAACGGCCTAACGGAGGGCTATCCGTTTTGTATGGAGTTTGAATCGCCCCTGCCGCGCTCGCAGCCTACTTTAACGGATAACGCTTCCGCATCCCGTATCCCCTCGCGGGGCGTTTTCCTTCGAAAATAAAGTCCTCCACCGGTATGGCCGACGGATTTTACAAGGCGGGCGCATAAATCTGCCCCGCCTTGTTCTCTCATAGCAAAAACGGGAATTTACGTGTCAGTAAATTCCCGTTTCCGTCGATAAAGCTCTGTTAAAATATTTTTTTCCGATTTTTAAGGCGTAGTCCGCCTTTTTCAAATCCCTCTTACGGCGAATCCTTCCTTTCGGGCGGCGTCTTCTCAAAGGTCTTCGTTTATGAAACCCTTTCCGCTCGCGTTCAAAGCGTTATTTGTCGCGCGTTTTCAAGAGCGGTAACGCGCCTTTTAAACCGTCGCCGTCAGCTTATTTTCCAGCACGACGTCCTTTCCGTACAGGCGCAGAGGCGTCTTTCCCGCGGCGGAACATTCCAATATCGTTTCCCTGTGCGTCACCGTCACCTTGACGGGTCTGCCGTCCAAAGTCAAACGGAAGGAATATTTGTTCCATATTTTCGGGATTTTCGGCGCGAGGAGGAATTTTTCCCCGTCCGTGCGCACGCCGCCGAATCCGTATACGATATTCATCCACGCCGCGGCGATCGACGTCGTATGCAGTCCCTGCGAGGCGTTGCGGTTGTAATCGTCGAGATCCATGCGCGTCGCGAATCCGAAAAATTCCAGCGCTTCTTTGTCCTTGCCCAGTTCTTCCGCCAAAATGGAATGGACGGACGGACTCAGAGAGGATTCATGTATCGTCTTGGGTTCGTAAAACTCGTAATTCGCGCGTTTGCAATCCGCCGAAAAGGACTGATTATAGAGGAACAAAAACATCAGCACGTCGGGCTGCTTGATCATGTCGTTGCGATAGATTCTGTCGTAAGACCAATGATCGTACAGCGGGAAATCGGTGACGGGAATGGAATGAATATCGACGTGCGGCAGATCGAAAAAGCCCTCGTGCTGTTCAAAGATCCCCCGACTTTTGTCGAAGGGCAGATAGGTCTTTGCCGCGGCTTCTTCGACGCGCGCGCAAAACTCGGCGTCGATCCCCAGTTCCGCGCCTTTTTCGGGATAACGGCGGCAGAGCTCCAAAAAATATTCGAATGACTTTTTTGCCATGAAATTCGTATAGCAATTGTGATTGACCATCATCTGAAACTCGTCCGGTCCCATGACGGCATAGAAGCCGAATTTTGTATGTGCCGCGTTCCACTGCCCGCGCGAAAGCAGGAATTTTGTCACCTCCGCCGTCATTTCAAATCCGTAATCGCGCACGAACGCCTCGTCTTTCGTCACGTGTTCGTAGTGCCAGACGCCATAAACGATGCCCGTGCTCGGCTGAAATTGCAGGCTCGCGTGCTGCCACAGGTTGCACCCTTCCGTTCCGTTCAGGGTGGCGATGGGATAACACGCCCCTTCGCAATCGAGCATTTTTGCCCGCTCCTTCGCCTCGGGGAGTTTGGAATAGCGATATAAGAGCAGATTTTTCGCCGCCGCGGGGTTGTTGAGGAGATAGTAAGGCAGACAATACGTTTCCGTGTCCCAGAACGCGTGTCCGCTGTACGCCTCCCCCGTTAAGCCCTTGGCGCCGATATTGTTAGCCGGATCGTAGCCGTGATAGGTCTGCTGCAATTGAAAGAGGCAGAATCGTATTCCCTGCTGATTCTCCTCGTCCCCCTCTATCTCAATGTCCGAAGCCTCCCAAAATCGCTCCCAATAGTCCCGCGCTTCCTTGAACGCTTCGTCCCAGCCCGCGGACGCGCTCGCCGCAAGTTCTTCTTCCGCGTCCCTTTTCGCTTCTTCTTTGGGAACGGAAATTTTCTTTTCCGCGCGATTGACCGTGTAGCGCGCGATCTCGGCGCGCTTCCCTTCTTCCAGGAAAAGCGTATAAAGAGCCTGCGCATTCCTTTTATCGGAGGAAAAAACACCCTTTCCCGCGGCGGCGATTTTCTGTGCGCAGACGACTCGCTGACCGGTGGTTGGCGTGACGGAAGAAAGATACAAAACGCCCTGTTCCGCGTCCGTCCCGCTGTCCTCGTGCTCCCAATAACAATGGTTTCCCCAGTGCAGCGCGTTCCCGTCGAGCGCGCAGACCACCTTCACGCACGCATTTCCCGCCAGGGAGGTGAAACGGAGGCGCTGATAGCCGCGGCGGCAATGCACCATACTCAAAAAACGTTCAAACTCGCAGAGAATTTTATGCCCGCTCTTAGTTTTCCAGACAAAGCGGCGGGACAGCACGCCCGATTTGAAATCGAGCGTCCGCACGTACTCGGAAATATCCGATACGGCGGTGTCCAGCTTTTCGCCGTCCGCCTCTATCTCGGTTTTCAGCCAATCCACGGAATTGATCATGAAATGAGTGCGCTGGACGATCCCCTTGTAATGAATGGGGGTGTCCTCCAAAGCGTATTCGTAAATCCCGTTGAAATAGGAGCCTTTCAAGGTGGGCGCGGAAACGCCTTCCTCGGCGAATCCCCGCACTCCCATATACTCGTTGCCGAGAGAAAAAATGGATTCCGCCACCTGATTGTGCGCGGGGTCAAATCCCCTCTCCGTCACGGAAAACGGCTCCGTACAAAAATATCTGTCCGCGATTTTAGCCATAATTTTCTCCTTAAATCTTTTGTTTTCTTCGGCGCTTTGCCGATGGTCCTTCTCGCTTTCCCCTAAATCCTCTGTTTTTCCAAAGCATAATTTAGTCGGGAACCGCATTTTTTTCCCTTCCCGTTTTTCCAAAAACGCGCTTTTCGTCTTTTTCCTTCTTTTAAAGCTTTCGGCTGTTCCGATTTCGCCGTCGTTTTCCCTTTTCCCGCGGCTTTCCGCGAGAATTTTTCCCGCGGCCAAAGCCCTAAGGGGAGGCTTTCTCTAATCCTTCATTCCCGCCGTCGCCACCGAGCCTGTGATCTGCTTTTGGAACAGGATAAACAGCGCCACGGGAGGCAGAATGGAGAGAGAGAGCACCATCAGCAGATAATCCATGCCGAACTGCGCCGACGTGCTCATGTTCGATTGCAGGTCAAATATCTTCACCATCACCGTCCGCACGCTGTCCTGTTTCAATACGAGGAAGGGCATGAGAAAATCCGACCACGAAGCGTTGACCGTAAAGATCGCCACGACGCCGATGATGGGCTTGGAGAGCGGCGCCACGATCTTGAAAAACAGCGTCAGCTTGTTGCAACCGTCCAACCTCGCCGCTTCCATCAGCGAAGGGGGCAGCGACTTGAAGTAGGTGTGAAACAGCACGAAATAATAAGCGTTTGCGCCCGCCGCCAGCCAAAGCGGCACGGGCGTGTTGATGAGATTGAGCGCCACGATCTGCTTGAACAAAGGCACGATGCTAAGCACTGCGGGCACCATCATGGAGCCGAGCACCAAGGCGTAGATCGCCTTATATCCCGCGGGCTTAACGATGGCGATGGCGTATGCCAAAAGTCCGTTAAAGATCACGGAACACACCAGCGCCCCCGCGATGACGACGACAGAATTGACAAAATATTTTCCGAAGTTCATCTCCGTCCACACCTTCCCCATCTTGGAAAGGTCAAAGGAATCGGGGAAAAATCGAAAGGGCACGGAATAAATATCCTGCGGGTTCTTAAACGCCGCGAAAAAAAGACTGAGCGGCGGCACGACGCTGACGACGGCGACGGAAACCATGAACAGGATAAACAGCGCGTAGACGATTTTCGGCCATACCCGCCGATAGTCCATGAAATTGTAAAGCCCCTCCGTCTTGGAGGCAAGTCTGTTTTTTTTCATACTTCCCCCTTAAT
Organism: uncultured Eubacteriales bacterium; assembly: GCA_905209085.1. Lineage (GTDB taxonomy): Bacteria > Bacillota > Clostridia > Christensenellales > Borkfalkiaceae > Scatosoma. Next base: position 243,674 of record CAJLRM010000003.1, on the reverse strand, counting down.
TTTTGTCGGCGATCCGTCTTTGAACGGCGAAGTATACGCCCGTAAAGGCGAAGATGATGCCCGCGAGAATGACGCCCGTCGCGGCGGAAAGCCCCGCTTCGCGGTCGCGGAACGCATAATTGTAGCTCAAAAGCATCAGCGAAACGCTGGCGTCCGTCCCCCCGTCCAGCATCACCATCGGCTCGTAAAACACCTGGAACACGGAAATGATCTGTAAGACGAAAAGCACACTGATATTGGGCAGAAGATAGGGAAGGGTGACGTAGCGCAGCCTTTGCGCGAAGTTCGCCCCGTCCAGCCTCGCCGCCTCGTAATAGGTGGAATCCACCCCTTGCAGCGCGGCGAGATAGATGAGCATAGTCGCCCCCGCCCCCTTCCACGTCATTGCCACCACGATGAGTATGATGGACAATCTCGAATCGTCGATGAGAAGGGAGGGTTTGCCGCCGAGGGAAACGAGGATGCTGTTGACCATCGATCCCGCGCTGGGATCGAAGAGAAAGGTCCAAAGGATCGCCGCCGCCACGCCGGGCACCATATTGGGAAGATAGGCGAACACGCGGAAGACGCCCTTCAAATGCACCACCTCGTTGAGAATGACGGCCATGACGATCGGCAGCAGAAAACCGATAAGGATCGACCAGAACGCATACTTGCAGGTATTCCAGAGCGCTTTTAAAAACAGCGCGTCCTTGAATACGGCGGCATAATTTTCAAACCAGACGAAATGCTCTTTATTCAGTCCTTTCGTTTCGAAGAGGGAAAGCGAGATATTCGAAAAGAGAGGCAGCCAAACGAAAAACACGAACAGGGCAAGGCTGGGCAGAATGATCAGCCATCCGCCCAGATTCCTTTTTATGAAATTCAGCGCGTCCCGGCGCATCGCAGGCATCGCACGTTTCATAATCGTTCACCTCACTTGTTGAGCTTGCTTAAATATCTTTCGCTGAAATTGCTGTTCGCCGTCGAAAGCAGCGCACGGGGATTCGCCGTCGAAGGATGTTCCAAAACGGATTGAATGGCGCGGTCGAGTTCTTCGTACATCTTCTGACAGTAGTTTGGCTCCTCCACCCGCTGCATGGCGTCGATGCTGTCGAAAAACGCCTGAAAATAATTCATATTGACGTTGATATATTTCGGCTCTATTTCCTCCACCATGGCGATATAGTCGAGGTTTTTCCAAGGCTTTAAGGTAGGCGTGATGGGCATCCCCTTGCTCTGCGCCGTCTGATGACCGAGTTCTATCGCCTCTTTGGCAATCTCGCTCACTTCGGGCGAACGCCCCATATATTCGAGGAATTTCAGCGCGCCGAGCACCTGTTCGTCCGTCGCGTCCTTGGAGAACACAAAGGGAGTGCCGCCGTAGAGGGTATACGCCTTGTGCACGCCGTCGCTCGGCATGGGCACCAGCACCAGATCGTCCTTGTTAAAATTATAATTCGTCACGGGCATACTGATGGCGTCGCTGCCCGCGAAACACATGGCGACCGAGCCGGTGCCGATGAGCTTATACCAATCGCTGTACGGCAGGGTGACGCCGGGAGCCAAAAGATCCTCCTGTTTCATCGTCTGTATCCATTCCAAAGCGGCGACGCACTCGTCGCTGTCGAGGTGGGACACCCACTTTCCGTCCGCCGTCTTTTCCTGCAACGTAGCGCCGAAATTCCAGGCGAGATTGGAAAACTGCCAGCCGCCGTTCTGATTGGAAGACAGCACCGCAAGCCCCTTCGCCTCCGTCGATTCGCAGATGATTCGGGACGCTTCGTAGATCTCTTCAAAAGTCGTGGGATAGAGCGGATTCCCCTCCTCGTCCACGATGTCCACGATGCCGTCGCCGTCCGAGTCGTAGAAAATTCCCACGTCCGCAAACAGCTTCTTGTTGATCATCAAACCGAGCGCGTAACCGTCCCTGGGCACGCCGTAAATGCGGTTGTCTACGATTAAATTTGCAATCATATTCTCGTCGAGCTTATCGATCCAGCCGAGTTCTTCCAGCTGATCGGTAATATCGCGGATATAGCCGCTCTCGATCAGGGAGGGCGGTTCGGTCATCCAGGTCTGGAACACGGTAGGCAATACGCCCGAATCGGCGTCGGAGATGAACGACTGTAAATTATAGGTATAATTGGAGGGAATTATCTCGTATTCGGGATTTTCCTTTTCGAATTCTTCCTTCCAATGCCTGTACATGGCGATATCCTGCGTGAGGTTAGCTTCCGGCCACATACCAAGCTCCACCTTGATTTTTCCGTTATCCTTTCCGCAGGCGGCAAAGCCCGCGAAGCAGCCCGCGCACAGGACGGCGGCGAGGGCAGTATTGACGATCTTTTTCATAAGCTTCTCCTTTCTTGGTTTATCTTACATTCTTATTATAATCTCAAACGCGCCCGATAACAATGGGGGACATCTGCAAATTCGGGGGAGGAAACTGTTAATCGGCGAAAATTCTTTACACGGACGGCTTTTCGTGCTATACTATAAGCGCTCGGGAACAGAAAAAAGTCGGACAAACCGCAATCTTTCCAAGGCGCGGGTTGAAAACCTTTTGACGGCGGAATCGCCCGCGGCCTTGCGAGAGTGCGGCTTTGACTCCTTTTTACCGACAAACAACCCGCAATCTTCCGAACGCATACAGATTCCATAGCCGAAAGTTTTTTAGAAAAAGGGCTGTCTAAACGAAAAACAATCGACGCAGAAGAGAGGAATACTCCGCAATTTTGCAAACGGACCGATTCAAAGTCTTTTCAGCGCCTCGAAGGACATTTTTTAAGTTTTCGCTTCCCTGTTTGCGCCGTCGTTTTCCGCAATCCGGCGCCTTTTTGTAAGCGCGGCGTTGCGCTTAAAGATAGTCTTTGCTTTTTTCGATTCTTTTATAGGAGGCAATCGGATAATTATGAGCCGTCCCGTCACATTTACGAAAAAAATAATGCGTATTTTGATCGCCGCGGCGGCGTGTTTCTGCCTCTTGACGGGCGGAATCGCCGCCGCTCTGTCGGGCGTAGGGCTTTACCGCAATATCTCCACCTTCGCTTCGCAAAACGCCGCGCAATCCCTTTCCGACATGAACTTATATATCCGCACCGCGGTCGCGGCTTCCCGCATCATCACGGATAACGAGAGCATCGTCGCCGCGCTGCAAAATCCTCAATCGCAGACGGAAACGGACAATATCATGACGCAGTTCCAGCTCACCACGCTCTCGGTATACAGCGCGCAGCTGTACGATCTCAACGGCAATTGCTATAAGACGTCGGGGACGGAGGACGTACCCGCCCTCGCGGAGCTTTTGGACAACGAGATTTTCAAAGATTTTGCCGACGGCAGTCAGACGGGTATTTATTGGCTCCGCACGTCCGCAATGCCGGGGATCTATAATAACAATCGCTATAACCGCGCGGCGGGAATGTATACGTTCGTGACGAAAGTAACCGACGGCGCGGACACCGTCGGCTATTTCCTGATGGATTTCAATCCCTATCGTATGCTCGGCCTTTTTTTCGATTACCGCGCTTTGAACGGCTATGAAAACAGCGTCGCCTACTTCACTTTGGACGGCGCCGCGCTGACGGCGACCTCCACGGGGGAAGAAAATCCGCACGCCTTCGTGCCCTCGGGCGAAAGTTCGCCCAGGAAGGAGAACGGAAAACTGTATATTTTCGAAAAGCTGTCCGCCGCGGGCGCCTCTCTCGTCGTCGTATTGCCCTTGAACCGCTTTTACGCCAATCTCGCGATCATCATCGGCGCCGCCGCGGGAGGATTCTGCGTCTGCGTCGCGGGCGCTTATCTCGTCATTCGCATTTCCATGAAAAAGACGCTGAAACCGCTCACGCAGCTGACGAAAGAACTGGAAAAGACCAAGAGGCAGGACGATCGGCAGGATTAAAAACCCTGCCGCCACGAAGAGAAAGGAGCGGGCGATTAAATTCTATTTTTCGGGCGCAGGAACGGGCGTTTGAATAAGCTCCGCTTTTAATTTCGCGTTTCTATTTTTTCAGACCGAGTCAGGACGGAGTACGCTCTGATCAACTCTTATTTTCCCGCGGCAGCAGACCTTTCTTGCCGTCCTTTTTTATACAATTTTACCCTTACGGAAAATTCTTCGGCGGTCCTGTTCCCTAAAAATCTCCTTTTTCGCATTTTTCCCGCAAAGTCGATTTTTACAACTTCTTAGTCGGTTATATTCCTTTTTCCCTGTCCCCTTTCCATGCCGCAAGGGAGTCGTTCCTCCCGCCCACTCTCCGAGAAATTTCTCCGCAAAAGCGTTTTATTCTCTTTTATCGTAAAACGAATCTCTTTACCTCCCCGCGGCAAAGAGATTCGTTCGGCTTCTCCCCGTCATGCACTTTTTGAATCCCCTGATTCGCTCAAAAGATATTTTTCTAACCTCGGCCCCGATGCGCTCCCTCTCCCGCGTGCCTTACGCGGAAAAATCCCTTTGAATTTTCCGCCTTAGGACGTAAAACCTTCCCGTTTCCTTACTCCCGCAAGAAAGGAATTGCCGTCCGTCGCCTCTATAAATTTTCTTCGCCGCATCCCTGCCCCTGCCGAAAAGCTTTTTTGAGTTTTCCGCCACGACGACTGAAATCAAAGTTCCGGACTGTCCGAAGCTTTGATGCGAATGACGACGCGCGTCCCCTTTCCGGGCGCGCTTTCCGTATGCAGACCGTATTCTTCCCCGTATTCGAGCCGCACCCGCTCGTCCACGTTTTTAAGCCCGTATCCGCCCGATCGGCCTCCCTCGGACGCACGCGCGGCGGCGGGATCGAATCCCACCCCGTCGTCCTCGATTTCGTAAACGATGTCCCCGCCGTCCAGCCGCGCGGACACCTTGATGCGGCACACCCTCTTCAAGCCCACGATACCGTGCTTGACGCAATTTTCCACGATGGGCTGCAAAAGGAGTTTCAGAGTGTATTTATTCGCCACTTCGCCGTCGAAGTCTTCTTCAAAAACAAACCGTTCGGGGAAGCGCACTTTTTGTATCTGCACGAAGTTCTGCACAAGTTCCATTTCCTCGCGCACGGTGATGAATTTATCCCCGTTGTGCAGACTTGCGCGGAAGAGGGCGGCAAGACTCAGCACCATATGCTCGATTTCGGGCTGCCTGTTGATTTTCGCCATCCAGGAGATCGCGTCCAGAGTGTTGTAGAGGAAATGCGGGTTGATCTGCATCTGCAAGCTTTCGAGTTCCAGCTTTCTCTTCACCTCGTCGTCGCGGCGGGTCGTCAGGAGAAGTTCGTCTATCCTGTCCAGCATTTCCCGATAAGCCCCGTAGAGAAGGTCGAATTCCTCAATGCCGCTGCTTCCCGCCGCCTTGTCAAGACTTCGGATCCGCCCCGAAAACTCGCTGATGGGGCGGGAGAGCCGCCGAGCGGAAAACCACGCGAACACGATGCCGCCGGCCAGCGCCGCGACGCCGATGAGGAGAATATATACGTTGAGATTTTTGACGGAGGCAAACAAGACGTCGTAATCGAGTACGCTCACGACGCTCCATTTCAACCGATAATCGGCGTTGACCGTCTGCATGGGGTTGACGACCATGATCGAGCGTTTCCCGCCGTACGTACCTACGCGATAATCGGAAACGTCGAAACGGTTGACGCCCTGCGCCTCCAATATTCTCGATCCCGCGAAACGGGAGAGGTCGTCCGCGATGACGTAACCGTCGGAACGGACGATCATGGAATAGCCGAGATCTTTGAGGGAGGCGACTCTTTCGCCCAGCGCCGTGCAGTCGACGAGAAAAATGGTGTATCCCACCGTTTCGGAGAGCGGGTACAAGATCAGCCGCTTCCCCACGGGCAGACAAGTGGCGCCGCCCACGTGCATCACGTCCGACTGCGTCACGAGATTGTCCGCCGTGCCGATTTCCCTCAAAAAACTCTCGGGAAAAGAAACGCCGTCGTAGCGCGAATAAATTTTTCCGTCCGTCACGACGACCGCGTCGGTGAAAATATCCGCCAGCCCCACGTCGGAAACGATTTTTTCGTATAATTTCCTCTTTTCAGACTCGCTCGTGCGTTCGGAAACGAACTCGGAAAAATCTTCGTGATAGACGATGCGGGCGTGCGCTATGTTAATTTCGTTGAAAATGAGATGCACGCCGTTGTCCATTTCCGTCTGACGGGAATCCACCGATTCGTGCACGGTGTTCTTGATCAGCGCGTCCACCACAAAGTAGATCGCAAAGACCATGATCAGCGCAATGGCGATAAAAATTCCCGCAAACAGCGCGATGAACCGCCGTTGCAGCCGCACCGTTCTCATAAATCCTCCCCCGCGTATTCGCTGGGCATACACCCTACGTATTTTTTGAATACCTGCCCGAAATATTTTACGTCGCTGTATCCGACGGCGTAAGCCACCTCGTAAACGCGCAGTTTTCTCTCCCGGAGCATCTTTTTCGCCTGCGCGATGCGGTATTCGGTGAGATACTCGTTGAAGGTCTTGCCGAGGTCTTCCTTAAACAGGTGCATGAGATGAGAATCGCTGACGTACAGCGCGCCCGCGCAGGATTTTATCGTGATATTTTCCGCGTAATGCCGGCAGATATAATCCACCGCGTCTTTCACCACCTGGTGAAAGTCCCCCAAAGTTTCTCCCTGCGTCAGAACGCTGCTCACCACGCGCAGAAGCCTGTTCTTCACCATCCGCTTCGCCGTGTGATAACAGCCGCGTATTTCGCTCAGCCTCGCATAGGGGCCGCACACGGCGATCGTCGCCACTACTCCGCACTCCTTTTCGAACTCGTCGAGAAACGCGCGGCATTTTTTCGCCGCTTCTTTCTCGTTCCCGCCCTCTGCGAGCGCCACGGCAAACTTGTCGTAACGTTCCGCGACGGCGGGCTTCAAGCCGCCCCATTCCTTTTCGGAAAGACTCTTATAGAGGGCGTCCAGCCCTTCCGCATCCCCTTCCTCCGCCCCGTTTGCGGTGGCGTAAACGAGAACGCCGCAGACCGGGACCGACAGTTTGCAGATGCGGAATTTTTCCGCCAGCGTTCCCTCGTCGTCAAAGTTGCCCAAAAGCACGTCGTACACCAATTTGTTGTGTATGGTGGGAAGCTCTTTTTCGAGCTGTGTGTAATAACGCGCGTTTGCGCGCGAAGTTTCCAATTTTCGTATTTCCGCGAGGACGGTCTTTATCAGCTGTTCGTTGTCCACGGGCTTTAAAAGATAGGCGTGAACGCCGTTTTCGAGCGTCGCCTTGACATACTCGAAATCCTTATAGCCGCTCAATACGATCACGGCGCAGTCGCAGCCCCGCTCGGAAATGGCGCCGATCAACGCGATGCCGTCCATGCCGGGCATCCGCATATCCGTGATGAGAATGTCGGGAGCCTCGCGCTCGATCAGTTTCAGAGCCTCCTCGCCGTCGGCAGCCGTCCCTACGACCTCGACGCCGAACGTTTCCCATTCAATCGTTTCGCTCAGGCCCTTTCTCACCCAATATTCGTCGTCGACAATCGCCAATTTATACATTGTTTGTCCTCCCGCGCAGACCTCGCTTTTTTATAACCGCTTATTTCTTTTGTCAAACAAATTTCAAAGATTCGCCCAAAAAAGCAGACAACAAAACGTCGTCTGCTTTTTCAGCCGTCCGAAGGAAAAACAGGCCGTGTCTTCCTTCCTTAAAGTCTTTTATCGATCTTCCTTCTTCTTGCGCAGGAGCAGCGCCGCGACGCCCGCGATCAGTACGGAGCCGCCCACGATTCCCGCGGAAACGATACTTCCGCAGCCGTTGCAGCCGCCCGCGGGCTCGGCCCCGCCGCCGGAAGAACTGTTCGGGTCACCCGAATCGGATCCGCCGCCCGAATTTTTTGCAACGGTGATCGTCTGCGTCGCGGAAGCGGTATTTCCCTCCTCGTCCGTGACGGTCACGGTGACGATATAGCTGCCCTCCGAAGCCACGAAAGCGTTATCCGCATCGAGTTCGACGGGCTTTCCCGCCAAGGTGACGTCTATGCTCACCGTCAGCTTTTCCGTCGCCGTCACGTTGTCGCTCGCCGTGTAGGTCACGGTAATCTTATCTCCTTCCACCGCAGTCGCCGGCGTCGTGATGTTCACCGTAGGCTTGACGGAATCGAAAGTCGGCATGACGATATCCGCATATTTGTACGCGTCCGTCGTCGCAAAGCCGATGCTGGCGATGGTCAAGGTCGCCGTGGTGTTGCCCGTGGAATGAATGTGCAGGTTCTTGAAATCTCTCGGCACGCCGATGGCGTCGAGATCGATATAGAAGGTCTGATAGTCGGCAGAGATCGCCTTTAAAGCCGCTCCGTCGGGATCGAGAAGGAGCGTTTCGTTGTCCTTCCAATACGCCGTTACGCTGCCGCTGTCGCTCACGAATTCGAGGCGCAGTTCGTCGTCCATAATGCCTTCCGTGCCCTTCGCCTTTATAGCGAGATAGCGGTTGAACGCCGTGTTGCCCGATACGTCGAAGCCCGCGAGGTATTTATAGGCGCCGCCGTCCGAGGTATAACTCCCCTCCGTCGTCATGAAATCGATCGTGTTTTTCTCTACGATCTTGTGCGTCGCAAAGCCGATATTTTTCACCGACACCTTGCCCGCCTCCACAGTCGCGTGCAGGTGAATTTTCGTGATCGCGGACCAGTCTTTTACGCCGCTCTTTTCGAGGTCGATGATAAAGGTCTGATATTCTCCCGTGACGGCGGGCAGGAGATTTCCGTCCATGCCGACCGCCGTTCCCTCGGCGTTTTTGCTCAGCCAAATGGGAGAAACCGTACTGCCGTCAAAGGCGAAACGAAGTCCGTCCAAAGTGCCGCCGTTTTCGGCTTTTGCCTCGAACGTCAAATACCTGCCCCCTATCTTAGCAGTCGCGTCGCCGCCGCCCCAAACGTACTGATATCCCGTTTCGGGAATGACCGTTTCCTCCGTCACGATGGGATGCGCCTGCATTTCGCCGCCGCGCGCCAAGCCGTTGCAATAGAATATTTCGTCTATCATCAGCTTGCCTTCTCCGCTGTAATACATATCCACGGTGTTGCCGGCCGTAAGTCCGCTCGCCGCCACGTCCACGACGATATACTGCCATCCGTCCGCCGTCGTGTAGGGATTGGCTCCGCCGAGCGCGGGGATCGTGAGATTGGTATCCGATTTAAGTCCGCCGTTGCCCCAGACGATGGGCGTAGCCGTGCCGTCTACGCCGAGTCCGAAACGGAATCCGTTAAGAGAGGCGGCTCCTTCGCCCTTGACTTTGAGCACGAAATATTGATAGTCCGAAATATTTTTTACGGACTGCGTTTTGAAGTTGATATAGCCGTCGCCGAGGTTGGTCGCGTCGAATACGAGCGCGCCGTTCGCCACGGCCACTTTATCCGCGTTGCTGTAAGAGAGCCGATACTGTACGCCCGCGTCCGCGTTCGCCGTATCCTTGACCGCGTCGTCGTAATTGTCGTAAACGGAACTCGCGTAGGTGAAGTCGTCCACCCTCGCCGCGCTCTTCGTGTCGAGGAAGGGAATTTGCTGGATGCCCGCGTCCATTACTTCCATATCGGTGAGAAAAGCGTTCTGAACGTCGACGACGCCCGTCGCGGCGAGCGCAAACGCCGCTTTGGAGCTTCCCAGCCCGGAAGAAGCAAGATCGATGACGTAAGTGGTGAATTTGTCCGCGGAGATGGCGGGAACCGCCTCCCCGTCGGGTCCTTTCAACGCCGACCACGCCTTATTGTTGACGGAGAGCGCACCGCTTCCCCGCACGGTCACGGCGAGGTTGGAATACTCGTACTCCGTCGCCGCAAACGTATAGGAACTGTCGGATAACACGACGTGTTTGGGGATGACGACGCCCACCTGACTGCCGCACCAATAAATAGAGGAATCTATTTTCTGATCCGTCTTGGTGCCGTTTTCGAAATCGGCGAGCGCTTTGGTTCCCTGCGCCTTGAAGTCGGGAATTTCGTCCCCGTCCACATTGGCGAGATAGACGTCGTGGAGAAGTACGGTGCCCGTCTGTCCCGCTTTCGCCACGAGGTGATATCCCGCAATCCCGTTGTTCACCATCGAGGTAAGCTCCGCATTCGTGGCGTAAGTCTGCATATCGACGGCGATTTTCGTCTTGGAAGCGCCGATCTCCGTCGCCGAGGCGGGATCCAAAAGATCCGCGTCGAAGTCTACGGGTCCGTACGTGGAAGCGTCTTCCAGCTCCCGCAGATACAATCCCATCTCTCCGAGCTTTGCGCTGCCGTCGGGCGAACTCATCTCAAAGACGAGATGGGTATACGGCCAAGGAGTGGTGGCAGTCACCGTTCCCGAAGAAATCTTGTAGATGGCGTCGTCCATGGTCTTGGAATTTTCGTCGCCGTTGTAGGTGACGCTGAGCACCGCGTCGTCCGCGTAAACGGCGGACGTATTGGCGGGCGCAGCCGCGGCGAAATCTTCCAGCATCTTGTCGTAATCGGCATCGAATGCGCGCCCCACGTACACGCCGTCTTCCGTGACGTCCGCGGTGGCGGCGTCGGCTTCCCATACTGCGACCCCCGCGCCCAGCGAGCATACCAGCGTCATCGCGAACGCGAAATTGACGCCCTGTTTTACACTCTTTTTCATTCTTTTCCTCCTGAATATTAATTGTGACCCAACGGTTCCCCGCGCTTTAAGCGCCGAATACCGACAGTTCGCTGATTTGTGCCCCGTAGCCCCCGAGCGAGGAATTCGACCTGTATACGAGCTTTACGAATCTCGCGGGGACGGGAGTATCCAGCACCAAGGCGACGACGTTTCCCGTAGCGGGGTCAAAGGTATAACCTTTCCCCTCTATCAACGTCGTGAAATGGATCTGATCGATGGTCATTCCGCTCGACCAAGCGTCCGTGCTGATCTGAATTTCAATGTTCTGCGTGCGCGGCTCCCACGTCATGAGCGGCGGCAGATGAATATTGATATATTTTATATCGTAGACGGCGCCCATGTCCACGGCGATATAGGCGGGCCACATTCCCTTCTTCGTTTCGAAGTAGGAGGAAGCGTTGCCGTCCACCGCATTGCCCGCCACATATACGTCCTCGTACTCGGAGGCGTACACGGCCTTTTGGAAGGTGAGCGAGGTGGGATAGAATTCTATCTCCGTCAGCTTCATCGTCTTGGGATATAACAACCCCTGCGTATTGAAAAGCCGGAATTGCAGTCCCGTATATTCCTTGCTGGCGATCTTGATGTCCGCATAGTTGCCCGTCGCAGGACTCAGATCGAAGTCGTAGGTGCCGATGAGCCGGTAGGCGTCGGTGCCGTCCGCTTTTTCCGTTACGTTATACGCCACCATGTGGTATTTCTGCGCGTACTGTCCTTCCGTGTGGATGCGCACCGAGCCGATGGTCTTAGGCTCGTCGAATTTGATAGTCAACGCGATAAATTCGTCTTCTTCCTTCATGCCCGATTTGCCGATCCAGGCGGAATCGAGGTCGCCGTCCAGCAGTTTTTCGGCTCCCGCGCCCGCCGCCGACCAATCGCCCGAGCCGTCGTCGGGAGAGGCGGTGGTCTTCGTGCCCTTGCCGTGCGTCGCCGAAACGGTGAAATCGCCCGTCGCCTTGACGCCGTTGAAGATTTCCTGCTGTTCTATTTTGCTGAACGACGGCACGAGGACGCCTTCCTGTTCTATTCCTTCCACGGCGGACACCTCGGCGGTATCTCCGTCGGCGAGCGCCAGTTCGTAACGTTCGTACAGCTTTGCGCCCGTCGCGCCCGCGCCGGAATAGGAATATTTGACGCCGTTGACGTTCGAATTGCTGTTCATGAACAGATCCTCCGCCGAACGGACTTCCTTGTCAACGAGCTTGATGTTGTTGAACGTGACGTTCTTGATCATATTGCTTTCGGAATATCCCGCCATTTTTGAAGAGATACCCTGCTTCTGATTGAGCACCAATACGTTATCCACCGTCACGTTTTCGATCGTGCCGCGCGCGTCCGTCACCGACCATACGGGACTGTACGCGATAGAGAAATCGATGAGCAGATCGTCCGAAACGTCGGCGGGGGTATCCGCCTGCATCTGTGCGTCCTCCACGGTGATATTGCGGAAGGTGACGCCGTTGATTTTGGCGTCGTCCGCGTTGTGGATGCTGATGACGGGCTTGTGGAAATTATGCAGGACGGTGATGTTTTCGAAAGTGATATCCCTGATATATTCCCCGTCCGTTTCGTAGCCCACCTCCATGCTTTGAGCGAGGTCGGTCCAAATCGTGACGCCGTCGAAGGAAACGTTTTCGGTCACGCCGCGGTCCTTGTTTTTGACGACGAGCGCGTCGTCCCAGCCGCGGATAAAGCCGCCCTTCACGTCGACGTCCTTACACGACTGCACGCTGATGCCGTCCCCGTTAGAGCGGGCGGTGATCATCTTGACGTCGTTCACCTTCACGTTTTCGCAATGATATAAAGTCATTACCCAGCCCGCGGGATCGAGAAAGGTCAAATCGGAAATCTCGACGTCTTTGCAGTTTTTCAGTTCTATGGGCAGAGTGTATTCGGAATCCTTGGTCCTCGGATAAATGAAGCCGTCGATGATGCCGCGACCGCGGATGGTGAGATTCTTCACCTGTTCGGCGCGGATATTGCCGTACACGACGGCGCCCCCCGCGATATACACCGTCACGTTGTCCTTGGTGACGGGAATGGCGTCCGCTTTATATACGCCCGGTCCGATATAGACGGTATTTTCGGGCACGTTTTCGGGGTCAATCTTTTCCTCGTCCGTTTCGGGAGTATTGGCGAAGATGTGAATCGCCTCTTCCGTCTTTCCGTCGTACTCCACGACGTACGGAACGGGCTGAGTGAGCGTAAAGCTGATTTTGTTTCCGTCTATCGTCGGCTCCACGCCGTAGGAAAGAGGACGGACGACGGCGGAAGACACGCTGCTGATGCCCTTTATCGTCACCTCCACTTTTACCTTTCCCTCGAAATCGAAAACGGCGACGGGCGCCGTGGTGGCGGGCACCGCCCAGTCGTTCATGCGCTTATGGTTGACCCGCGATTCGTACACGAAAAGGTCTTTTCCCTCTACGGAAATATCCACTTTATCCGACGATTCCAAAATGGAAGGACCGTCGTAAGTGACCACTTTCGTCGCCGTCACTTTATCGAGCGGCTGTTCCGCGGACGACGAGGAATCGACGGAAGAATCGTCTTTGCCTCCCCCGCCGCAGGCGCCCAATACGGTCGTCATTCCCAATATCATCGAAACGAAAATTGTTCCAAACGATTTTCCGAATTTCATTGTTGCCTCCGTTTTTCGATTTTTTCGACGGCTTTCCCCGTCCTATCTGTTACACAACTATTATAAACGATTCTTTATTCCATAACAAGGCGGTAAAACTGCAAAATAGGCGGGCAATCCGTCACTTTCCCCGATTTCTTCCGCCCGACGCGCGCCGTCTTTTCGCGGCGCCTATGCCTTTTGTCCTTTTTCTCCGCGCCGCAAAGCGCCGTTAAAAATCCGCTGTGCGCCGCCTGCCCTTTCGGTTAAAAAGAGAGATTTTTTCCCGTGTGTCCCCCTATCACAACATTTCCTCGTTCCTCTTGTCATCCTCGGTCTTGCCTCACGGCATCCTCTAATTCTTACCTTGCTATCCGCGATCTTACTATGGCGTTCTCTGTCCTGCGCGGCGACTTCTTCTATTTTTTGCAGCAACGCTCTTTATTTTTTTCCGTAAACGGCGGCGCCCGAAATTTCGGAGCTTGCCCTCGAAAGAAATTTTACGTTGCGCGCGTATTCGTTCGTATACAGCTTTGCCGTCTGTTCGCTCTCCGTCTTCGTCCCGATTTTGATGCCGTCGAAGGTGACGTTATCGACATAATGCAGGCTCCCCGCATAGTCCGAACGCGTGTCTTCGCTGCCGTATACGCGATATTCGATGGGCGTTTTCGCACTGTATACCCAGACGTTTGAAACGGTGACCCCGTCTATGCTTCCCAGTTCCGTCACGCCGTGCCCGTCCGACCAGGAAGCGCTGTACACTGCCGTGAACTCCGCCAGCTGTCTGTTTCCATTGGAGTCCCCCTGTCCCATCGAAGCGTCTTCCACGGTGATGTTTTCAAAGACGACCCGTTTTATATCCGCGTTGTTTCCGTTGTGAATACTCATCACGGGCTTATGAAAGGCGTGCAGGACGGTAATGTCGCGGAAGGTAATATTCTGCATGGTTTTCCCCACCGTTTCGTATCCCACTTCCATACATTGAGCCAGATCCGCCCAGATAGTGCAGTATTCGAAGAGGATATTTTCCGTTGCGCCCTGTTTGGAACGATCCGACCACTCGGGATAATTTTTGACGACGAGGCAATCGTCCCACGTCCTCGCAAATACGCGGGAAACGGTGATATTCTTACACGATTGCAGACTCACGCCGTCGCCGTTCGAACGACTCGACAGCATCCGCACGTTGTCGATTCTGCCTCCCTCGACGAAATAATATTGCACGCACCACCCCGCGGGATCGTTGAGGACGATATCCTCCACGACGACGTCCGTACAGCGGTTGAATTCGATAGGCACGGTTGCCAGCCCTGCGCCCGGATCGCGCACGAAAGCGCTGCCGTCGAGGATTCCCCGCCCCGCCACGCGCACGCCCGACACATTATCGCCCTGTATCTTGGCCCGCAGCACGGCGCCCGAAGCGAGATAGACCGTCTGCCCCGAACGCACTCTCACGACGTTGCCCGGGCCTATCCGACTGTCGTTTGCCGCCGTATGCAGCCCCGCGCCGAAATAGAGGACGTTTCCGTTTTTGACTTCTTCCGATTCAGCGGTAAATTCCTCTTTCCCGATCGGATTGCAGAAAAGATAAATCGCCTGCTTGGGGGAAGAAACAGGCTCCACCGTGTAGTTGTCCGCCGCGTCCAGCACGAATTCGACGCTGCGGTTTTCTTTTGTCACGGAAGCGAGGACCCCGTAAGCGGAAGGCCGGACGAGATACGCGCTGTCCACTTCGGACTCGTAGACGATCTTCGCGCGCACCGAGCCTTGAAAATCGAAATAGGCAAAGCCCGTTTCCCGGCGCGACGCCGCGGCAGCGCTCCACACCTGAGAATCGTTGTAGCGCGTGGCGTAAAGGGGAATTTCCTCCCCCTCCACATACAGCTTCGCGCCCGAATATCTCTCCACGCCGTCGGGCACTTCGTATGATTTGACGGCGCTGTTTTCCGTTTCGGAGGAAACGGAGGAAGGATCGGAGGGATTCGACTCCCCGCTTTCCGATCCTCCCGTCCCCCCGCAGGCAGTTAATACAAATCCCGCGGCGAGTATCAGAGCCGTCCAAATTCTTTTCGTTTTCTTAACAAATTTCATTCCGCCACTCCCGTTTCTTTCAGCCCTATATGTTCAGCTTTATATTTTACGCGGCATTTTATGTATCCTACCGAGTATTTTCTTTGTCTGCAAATTTCTTTTTGAGGATTTTTTAAATCGTTCGCTCCTTCGCCCTTTATTGACGCCTTTTTGCAGGTTTTCCCAATCCCGACGATTTCCGTTCCTTTTTAAACGCGTCGGAACTCAATAAATTTTACAGGCGCAAAATTTCCTCTTTCCGAGTTTCATTATAGCAGGTTATCGGCAGGATTTCGACACAGAATCCTGCAATTTTCGGAGATAATTCTGCAAATCGCAAAATTTTTCACTCGTACCGCTTTTCCGCGCTCTCCTGCCTTCCCCTAAATATTCCCGCTTAAAACACTTGGCTTTATGTTCGGGCACGATTTTTTCCTATCGGCGCAGCGCACCGATTGTGAAGGGATCGCCTCTTCGCCGATTGCTTGCCTTCTCTCCATAGTTCTCCCCCGCACTTTCTCGCCTTTTCTTTCTACTTTCCTCGCCGTTTTCCCTGCCAAACATTCGTTTTCTTCTTTGCCCCACTATTATGGACGTAATAATCTTTTTTCGGATTTTTTATTTTCTTTCTATTTGCCGATTCGTCTATCGGCCTCTTATTTCCGTTTCCCGATCCATCCTTTTTCCTCCGCGCGGCTATCGCGCATTTTTTGAACGGTGTCGTTTGCAATCGTTCCGCTTTATAAATATCCATGCGTAAAGCACGCAATTTTTCCATACGAAAAAGCGGATATCCGCCGATACCCGCTTCTTGTCTTTTTCAACGAACCCATCCCACCCGAAAAATTCTTTTTTCCTTTTTCTCTCGCGTCGATTTTTTATCTATATAGCCCTTTTGTAAAACCTTTCGTCAGCTCCGGGCATTCCTATTCGCGTCCAAATCCGCGTTCAGCTTTTTCGCCTGTCTTTTGATCCCGATATACAGTCCCAGCCAGATACAAACGTAACAGCCGGCAAAAATCGCCACAGAAACGAGCAATTCTTTCCATTGAAAGGAATACCAGCCGGCGAGGAGGGCGCAGGGGTAAAAGACGGCGATTAGACAGACGAAATGAATCGCCGTCGCCTTCAAAAGCGAAATTTTTTCACATTCGAACAACAGACTCGCCGCCGCGAACGCAAAGCCTATCGCGCTGGACGCGCAGGTATAGCGCGCATAATCGTAGATTGTCATCTGCGGCGATTTCATTGCGGAGCCCATGATCAGCGCGATCGTCATCGAGATGAGATTGCCGATGCCGACGCCCATAGCGCCCCGCCGCAACATCTTTTTCCACACGGAACGAATCTGTCTTTGTTTTTTTTCCATATTTAATACCTCCCATTATTCTCCGATTTTGTTTTTTCGTCTTTTGCCGCGCGCTTTTTGTTTCGCATTCCCAATATCGCCTTGATCTTTCCCACCGTTCTCCGACTGACATATTCCTTGTTTCCGCTGAAAAAGAGCACCTCCATGGTCCCGTTGAATAAGACGGAAAACCGCTCTGCGCAATCGAGATTGGCGATAGCGCCCTGATTGATCTTTACGAAGTTTCCTTTGAGTTTTTCTTCCAGCTCGAAAATGCGCTCCCGACAGAAAAAGACTTCCCCGTTTTTCATTCTCGCCTCAACCCTGCCCCCGCCGTTCGTATAAAAACATTCCGCCTCTTCCTGTTCAAAGAGCCGAAAGGAGCCGTCCTTTTCCAAAATCAAAGGCTCTTTGCTGCCTTCGAGAATCGCCGCCGCCCGACGCACTTCTAAACTATACGCGGAGGCATATATCTCCGCTCGCGGTTGCCGATATTTTTCGTCTATAAAAACCCGGGTTTCCACTTTTCTCCTCCTGTTTCTTTCTCTTCCGACGAGTCTATTATATCCTTCCCGCGACGAAAAATCAATCCCTTTTTTCTCTTCGGTCAAAAACGCGCGCTATGCGGCGCCATTTCCGCGCTTTTCCTTCTCCCAAGAAAAAAAGCGGCGCACGCCCTCGCGCGCCCCGCCTTTTTTAATCGTATTCAACTACTCCCTTCGTTTTCCGTTTGCGAAAAGTTTTCTTTAAAAATCCGTTTTTTTGCGTTCGTAAAATTCCACGGCTTCGCGCCAATACCCGTATTCGGGGTCCTCCCGTTTATCAAAAAGCGAATCGCAGTGTTTTTCCAAAATCCCCCCGAGAAAGAGTGTGACGCGCTCTGCGCCGTATACATTCATATGCATATCGTCGCGAAAATCGTTCTCGAAATCGGGCGTATACCCGGATTCTTGAATATTAAAATCGTAAAAGGGCACGGACTCGCTCCCTGCAAATTCCTCGACGTAGTTGTGCCTCGCATACGTCCAGCCGACCGTCGTAGGCAGCTCGATAAAGATAGGCACCACGCCGTTTTCCTTGCAGACGCGGACAAAGCGCCTGACTTTTTTCAGAGTCTTCTTAGGGATTCTTTTGGGCGCCTGCCCCCGTTCCCCCATATAATCCCCGGGAGAAAGCGACTCCTTTTCGTTGTGAAAAAAATATCCCTTGTTGATGTCGTACGTTTTGTTCCGCTGCGGAAATTTGTAAAAATCGTATCCTTTCAGGTGCTTCCAGCGATAATGGAAGGTAAAGGGCGCGAGAAAAAAATTCGAGCTGTCCATCGCCATCTTTTCGGGCGTATACAGGCAATCCACGTCGAGCACGGCGATCTTCGGCTTCTGACTCTTCAAAGCCGCATCCAAAAGGTTGTCGATCTGCCCCACCGTCTGCCGCGCGACGCCCGAGGCGTAGGATGTATACCCGTACTCCTCAAATAATTTACCCGGCGAAAATCCCGAATAGACGTTGGAATTTCCGAACACGATCACGTCCAGAGAATTTTTTTTCGGCTCTCCCAGAAATCCCCTGCCCATAAAATAATTTTTGCCGCCCACGTCCTTGCTGTCCTTGGGCAGAAGTATACAGCAGACATAGCAATATATCAGTCCGCTCAAAAGCACGGCGAACGCCGCTTTGATAATTTTTATCAGTCTGACTCTTCTCCTTGCTTCCATTAAAAACCTCCGTAAATGGGGTCGGGCGGAAGGTAACCGTTCCCGTACGCGCCGAACACTACGATCACCATCACGAGCGCGAAACAGACGAGATACCGCACGGCGACAGACCGGCGCCGCAGAAGCATTCCCGAGAAATCGACTTTACACGCCGAAAGGACTCCGGAAAGGGCCACGATTCCCACTCCCAGACACATGACGAGCAGATCCTGCCACTCCGCGGCTCTTTTAAGCAGGGAAACGCCTGCCGTCCCTTTGAATAAGGAGGCGAACATCTGTCCGAAAACGGGAAGGGTATCCGCACGGAACAGCAGCATTCCCACGCAGACGAAAACGAACGTCTTAGCGATGCGGAGCGCGGAGATCGCTTTTCCGTCCTCGCGTATTTTAAGCTTTGCGTACAGTTTGGAAACGAGCGGACGCAGGGCGTTATGCAGAACGATCAGCGCGAAATAATAAAGTCCGTAGACGACGTATTTGGCGGCCGCGCCGTGCCAAAGCCCCGTCAGCAGCCATACGCAGAGAAAGGCGAAGTTGACGATCAACCCCTCCGCCACTTTCGGAGGCAGCTTTTCCCTGAGCTTTCCCGACAGGGAACTCATGGAAACGGGATAAAAGACGTAATCGCGGAACCACGCGCCGAGGGAGATATGCCAGCGCCGCCAAAACTCTCCCACGTCTTTGGAAAGAAAGGGCAGATCGAAATTTTTTGCCAGACGAATGCCGAAAATGCAGCTGATACCGCGCACGACGTCGATACTGCCCGAAAAATCCGTATATAACTGTAAAGTAAAAATCACCACGCCGAGCGCCACCGTCCACCCCGCGTACGCCGTAAAATTGCCGAATATCGCGGACGTGTAGACGGACAGACGATAGGAAACGATGAACACCTTAAAAAGCCCCCAAAGCGCAAGCAGCAGCCCCCGATAGAAATTGTCCCCGTCGATAGGATCGCCCTTCGTCATCTCGCAAGCAAGCTCCCCGTAACGCCCGAACGGTCCCTCGGAAAGCTGAGGAAAATAGCAGACGAATAAGGAAACTTTGAGAAAATTTTTCTCCGCCTCTATCTTGCCCTGCGTCACGTCGATGACGTAGCTCAACGCCTGCAACGTATAATAGGAAATACCCAGCGGCATCAACGCTTTCAGAGCGGGAAGACGGCAGTCCACCTTGATCCACCCCAAAACGCCTTCGAGCGCCGCGGAAAAAAAGTTGAAGTATTTGAGTGCGAAAAGGACGGCGAGATTGACAAACAGCGCGGCGATCAGAACGGCGCTCTTTTTTCGCTCCGCCTTTTTTCTCAGTAGTTTCCGCTCGGGCTTGGGAAGTTCCTTTGCCCTTTGGGAATATCCGCGGTTGATTTTATCGACGAGGATTCCCGCGGCGTATACGCTTACCGCGGTAACGACGATAAACGCCGCCATAAAACGGTTATAGAGGATATAGATGCCCAGACTGAGCGCCAATAACACCACGTAGCGGAATTTCCGCGGCACGATCGAGTAGAAAAGGACGCCCGCGCCCGCAAAGATGCCAGCCCACGCCAAGAACGGCAGCCGCATGGCGGGCTTATTCCTCGTCCAGCTTTTCGATCAGGGCGTAAATAGAAGCCACGGACTTGAAATTGTCAGGCGTCATGTCCTTGGGCGTAATTTTTACGTCGAATTCTTTTTCGATCGACACCACCAGACGAATCATAGCGAGAGAATCGAGTATTCTGCCCGCAATCAAGTCCGTTTCCATATCAAACGCCGCGCCGGGAAGCGCTTTTTTCATCAGCTCATACAATTCTTTCATAACTTTTTTCTTCTCCTTCCCTATAATTCTTTCGGGGGCGATCCGCCACGCTTTTCTCTCCCAAGCCCTTGAAAACGCGCCGTAAGATTCTTCTATTTTATCCTGCGATTTTATGCCAAGGGCCTTTTGAAGCGGCGCAGTCATTAAAGAAAAATTTTTCAGCCCGCTCAGCGCGGCTTCCGAGCACTTTTTCCGCCGCGATTCAACGGGAATCGGGAGGTTTTCTTATCGTTCTCATTTTAATCGCCGCCCATCCATTCTTTTTTCAGGCGCAGTCTGTCCGTCTTGCCGTTCGCATTGAGGGGAAAAGCGGGCAGAGCGACGATCTTGTCGGGCAGCATATACGCGGGCAGACGGGCTTTTGCCGTTTTCGCAATGCGGGAAACGTTATCCGCGTCCGTTTCGCAAAATAGAATCAATCGGTCTTTTTCCCCGTCGTAGAGGCATACGGCGCCTCCGACGCCCTCCGCGGCGCTCATCGCGGCTTCTATCTCGCCGAGTTCTATCCGATACCCCATGCGCTTTATCTGAAAATCCTTGCGCCCGACGTATAAGAGCAGACCGCTATCCCCGTATTTGGCGAGATCGCCCGTTCTGTAAACGATTTCGGGATAAGCGTCCTGTAAAGGATTTTGCACAAACGCTTCCCTCGTCTTTTCCGCGTTGCGGTAATAGCCGAGCGCAACGAACGGCCCCGCGGCATACAATTCCCCCTCTTTTCCCGCCTCGACGATCTCTCTGCCCGCTTCGTCGACGAGAAAGAGCCGACAGTTTTCGCAGGCTTTTCCCAAAGGCAGAGATTCTCCTTCCGCAAATTCCCTGTCCACCACGTAATAGCCGCAGATGTCCGTCGTTTCGGTGGGGCCGAACAAATTAGCGTACAGGGCGTCGGGAAGATAGGAACGCAGATAGCGGAGAGTTTTGACGGGCATCACTTCGCCCGCAAAGAGGAGTTTTTTCAGATATTTCGGTTTCCCGTAGGAAAATAAATCGAGTTTCGCGAGGATGCCGTAAGCGGAAGGCACCCAATAGAGCGCGTTGATCTTTCTCTCGTCGAGATAAGGCACCAAAGCGCCGGGAAAGGTAAAATAAAATTTAGGCACGATATGATAGGACGCGCCCGCATAGAGAACCGAGAAGGTATCGGACAACGACATACTGAAATAAAAAGGCGTTTGCGCCCCGAACACCGTCTTTTCGTCGATTTCAAAGCGCCCCGTAAACCAAGCGATGTAGGCGGTGATATTGGCGTGAGAGATAAGGCATCCCTTGGGCATCCCCGTCGAGCCGGACGTAAATATCGCCACGGCAGGGTCGGAAGAAACTATTTTTTCCCTCATGCAAAAAAGCGCTTCCTTATTTATTTGCGAGTCTGCGGCATCCTCGTAAATAATCCGCTTAGCCCCCTTATAATCCTTACAGATCGCGTCCGCCCTCTCGCCAAGAGCCGCGTCGATAAGAATCGCGGCGGGTTCGAGCGAAGAAAGGATCTTTTTCGTGCGTTCCTCGGGCGCTTCCACGTCGAGCGGAACATAAAAATTTCCGCTGTATAAAACGCCGAGAAGCGCGGCGGGAATGCGGATGCTCCTGTCCATAAACAAAGCCACGGGCCGGCGGAGATTTGCCAAAGAAAAAAGAGCAGAAGCGATCCTTTCCGCACTTTCTTTCAATGCGGAAAAGGAAATCTCCCCCTTCGTATCGCCGAACGCCGTCTTATCAAAGAACGTTTCCGCCGTTTTCTCGAAGAAATCGAGTATGCTTTCCGCCGTTTTTGTCATTCTTCAACTCCTTCTTTTCGTTCCGTATAAAAACCCCGCTTCTTTTTATGATTTAATAAATTATACAACATATCTATTCTTCCGTCAAGCGATTTGTCAAAAAAAATAAACGGGCGCTTTTTCCCGCCCGATAATGCCTCTATATACTTTTCAAATGGATACGGCGCCTCGCTTTATCCTCTTTTCGTCCCGCCCGCCGCTCTTTTTCCGTTCCTGCGACATTTTGCAAACTCTTCCCTTTTTCAACAGTTGAAATTTTTAGAGTTTTTATCCTTTCAAACGAGAACGGCTTTCGCGTTTCTTGGAAAGCCGTTCTTGCTTTGGAATATTTCTCAACGTTTTTCGCTGAGGCGCACACCGTTTTTCCGCCCTGCCCCATGCTCTTTTATCCCTTTTCATAATCGTTTCTCTTTTACCCGTTCCCCGACGATTTCGAGTATTTTTTCGAAACGATTTTCGTTCGGCGCTTCTGATTTTTCAGGCAAAGTTCTCTCTGTCATGCGTCCCGTTTGTCGGGTCAAACTTCTCTATTGCGATACTTTCCGCCTTCCCCGCGTGAAAGTTTCTATACTTCCCGTTCTTCTCTTTTCGGCGATCTATCGTCAAACTCGTCCAAAACGGGAAGAGCGTTTCCTTGCAAAACGTCCGAAAACGCCCGAAAAACTGTCTTTTCGCAATCAAGACGTTAGTCTTTTTTCACCGTCCTGGCGCGCGCCAGAGTGCGGTAAACTCGTACACGGTTATTCTCCACCTTAATTTTCAGCCGTCCTTTGCGCAAAGGAACAGACATATCGCAATCGATGCCGATGCCCTCCTTCGCCGCGGGAGCGGCCGAAAGGCAATCGTATCCCGTCAAAGCCCAAATCAGCCAGCGCGCCGCGTAGGAAGCAAAGCCGTGATCGCAGCTGGCATAAATGGCGTTGTGCTCCCATAAGGTCCCCGTGCGCCGCGCCATTTTTCCGAAAATGCGCCGACATTCCCCGAGCACCTTTTTCCGCTCTCCCATTCTCATCAGCAGATCCAGCCGCATATAGATGCCGTACATGACGTTCGGCTTTTCCATTTCGGGCATATATCCTTCCGCCCGTTCGGTTCCCAGCCGCTCCATCAATTCTTCAAATAATTCGGGATATTCTTCCTTTGTCGCACAGTCAAACCAGAACGCGTAATACTGACATACTTCCGTAAGATGGTTCGTGCGAACGGGCGTTCCCGTTTCGTCCCGCACGAGATTATCGACGAAAAATTTTCCATCGAAAGCGAGCTTTTTGATCTTCGAGCGAATATCCGCCGCCCTTTTCACCATTTCCCCGTCGCCGTAAAGCTTTCCCGCTCTTTCGAGGCACGCCGCGTAACACATATTCGACGGAATGTTGATTCCCGCGATATGCGAAGCGTCGTTCGCCGCGCTCCATTCCACGAATACCCAGCTTTCGAGATTTTCCAGCAGCCCCCACTCGTTCTCCTTGTTCTGAAAATAGGAGAAGATGCCGAGGATATTTTCCTTCGAACGCATCACCAAATCGTCCGTCCCGTATTTTTCGGCGTATTTGGCGACTTCGAGAATATACCACATCGCCCAATTGGGAATATAACAGCCGTCGTAATTGTCCGCGGGATAACACATGGGAATCATGCCCTCGGGCAGCCCGCTCTTATCCGCGAGAATATAATTTTCGAGAAGCGTCCTCTCCGCCGCGTTGTCCCCCGTAAACAGTCCTTCCGCGACAGACGAAAACCAACTGTCGGAAAGCCAGCCCGCCCGCTCTCTCGAAGGGCAGTCCGTCAGCAAATCGACGGCGTTCTGCGCCAAAGTCGCGCGGGCCGCCTCCATGATAGAGTTGATTTCCTCGTCGGAAGAACGGAAACGGAATTTGCCCGCGTTCGGATTCTCGTAATCCCTTTGAAAGATTCTCACCTCCATGCCCTCGGTATACACGACGCAGGCATAGCGCACCGTATACGGCTCAAACGCGGAAAGGCGGAAAATCCCGCCCTTTTCTATCGTCCACTTATGCACACTGGAACACGTGTTCCTTTCAAAGCCGACGTAATTTTTTCCTTTTCCCGCCTCTTCCCAAAGAAGTTCGTCGAAAACGACGTAGACGACGCCCGCCGACTTCGCCCGAATCTCCAATTCGGTGAACCCCGTGATCGCGCGCCCGAAATCGTAAGTTGCATAGGCAAGCCCGCCCGTTTCCTCGCGCTCGCCCGCAACATAGACGAACTTCGAGGCCTCGTCCGTAGCCGATTCCTCCCACTCTTCTATTCTATATCCTTCCAAAAGTTCTCCGACCGTGATGTGAGCGCGGTCCCGCCACACTCGGGCGTTTTCGTCGATCTCCACCCGGCCGTCCTCCACCCTCTGGACGGGAGCGTGACGAAGGAGCTTTGCGTTCCCCACCCAAGAGTCAAGGAGAGGGGGAACTCCCGTTTCCTCCGTTTCAACGCGTTCAAAACGCGATTCGCCGCGATAGAGGGAAGTCCTGTCCTCCCGCATATGATAAATCTCCGCAAATCCGCGCTGAAAACTGTATCTTTGGACTTTCTGTACGCGGTCGTCAAGGCGAAAGCAGACGAAATCGGAAGCCTCATAACAGACGCCGTCCTCGCAGGTGAGTTCGCAGGCAAAAAAGGGTTTCTGCTTTACCCAACAAAAGGTCTGCACATAGCAGCTCTCCGCCTCCACGACGATAAACCGCGCGGAAAACGGATATTCCGCCGTGCGGGCATAGCCGTGCGCGGCGCGCTGCGGACCGAAACCGATGAGTTTCCCGTCCGCATACACTCTAAAACAGGAAGCGCCTGCGACGTTCATGCGGCCTTTCTTTTGTTCGCCCAAATCGAGCACGAACGCAAGCGTTAAATTCATTTCTTCCGATAAATTTTTGCCCCAGATTCCTTTCATCTCTGTTTTCTCCGAAAATTTCAAAGTGCCGTTCCGCCAGGTCAAGGTTGCAACGAATGCAGACGGAAGACCTTTTTTATTCTATCACATTTTTTCGCCCTTGTAAAGCGGAGAATTTCGTATTTTCGTATCGCCTGAGGTAAAATCGTATTTTACTTTTTGGGAAGGCAATTTTTTTAGCCGTTTCGTTCGTCGCGCCATTCCTATTTTGCAGGATAGTTTTTCCGCCGCGCTTCCTTCCGTCCCTTATTCCCTTCTTTCGATTACGCTGCCTTTCCTATTTTCTTTCTTCCTGCTCTTGCGCGTGCTCTCTTGTCAACTGCGTTTGATTCCCTTCTTCCCTGCCGTATATATTGTTCACTCCCGTATACATTGTTCACTCTTTGTTCGTTTCCATCGACATCGTCCGAAAAGAAATCTGTTTATAAAAAGAACGGCTGAAAAAATTTCAGCCGTCGGGAAAAATCATCCGAAAATATTTTAGGCAATCTCCCAAACGACGGTCACGGTATCGACGACTTCGATGTCGTCGGGCGTCACGTCGAGAGAAAGATTCGCGGGAGCGGCATCCGCCGCCGCGCGCAGGCGCATAGGCTGTATCGGACGAGCGGAAAAATTCTTATCGTCGGGCGAATAGTCTATTTCGACGATGCTCACAAGTTCCACTTTCGCCGCATCCGCTAAAATCAGAGCCTTTTTCGCGCAGTCTTTCACGGCCTCCCGAAGCAGCCAGTCCTTGGCGTTTTCTATATTCTTCACCGTATAGGAAAAGGAAAAGACAGGTTCGGCGCCGCTGTTTGCGACAGCCGAAATAAATTCTCCCAGCAGCGTATTGTCGGCGGGGAAACGCAGATTCAGCGCATGGGTGTACTGATAACCGACAAATTTTTGTTTCCAATCCCCTTTTTCGTCACGATATCCTTCGTACTTCGTTTCCACACGGAAGTCGGAGGTTTTCAACTCTTCCTTTCGGAAGCCCGATTTTTCCAGAGCGCCCGTCACCTTCTCCAAGGCTTCCTGCGCCGCTTGCAGAGCTTCGGCATACTCCTTTCCCACGCCCTCTAACGTCAGTTCGGCGCAAACGGTATCGGGGCGCAGGCGTATTTTGCCCTTACCGCATATCCTT
Source organism: uncultured Eubacteriales bacterium (assembly GCA_905209085.1). Classification (GTDB taxonomy): domain Bacteria; phylum Bacillota; class Clostridia; order Christensenellales; family Borkfalkiaceae; genus Scatosoma. Next base: position 217,720 of record CAJLRM010000003.1, on the reverse strand, counting down.
AAAACTTTGTCCATAATTGCTCGATTCCTCCTTTTTTGTTCTCTTTATTGTAACACGTTTGTTTCCGCGCGTCAATCAGCGGGACCCTCTTGAAATGTTTTTTCATCAGGATTTCAAACGGGAAAGAGTCGGACAAAAAACGTCGAACGTTCGCCCCGAAACACTTTCGGCGGACTTTCGCCCCGTATCTTCTTCTAAGCCGAAAAGATAGTCTAAGTCTGTAAATATGTTTCAATAAAGCTTCGTTCCCGTGTCGTCTTCTAAGCCAAGGAGATAATCGGAGCTTACGTCAAATAGTTTGCAAATCTTTATCAGCGTTTTAAAATCGGGTTCTCTATATCCTTGTTCATATCCCGCATAACAAGTAGCGGAAACTTCTAACAAACCTGCGACTTTCTTTTGTGTAAAACCATTTTCCAGACGCAATTCTCTTATTTTTTCATTAAATTTGCTCATGTTAAAATTTTATCATAAAATACGCGAAATGCGTTTATGATACGCGAATCGCGTATTGCGAGATAAATTTTTGGAGAAAAAGAATGAACTCAAAAGAATCAGAAAAGAAGAAATGTGAAAATTGCAAATATTTTTGCCAACACTACACAAAAATCCATGCTTTTAACAATTCTGTATTTTGCGGGCATTGTCTGAAAAATTATACGAATACCACGTTCAGGAAGTGCCGCGCCAACAATACGGCGTGCGAACTTTGGGAAAGTATCGATATCCGAAAAGCGGAGCGGGAAGAATCCATAAAAAGAACTTTAAAAAATATGGCGGAACAGATAAACGAAATAGCCATGATTCTTAAAGAAGATAAAAATGACATCCCGCACAACCGATAAAAAATAAAGCGACCTTTTTAGACCGCTTTATACTTTCCCTATTTCCTATTGCTTTTCAAAATTATCGTGCAGTCGTTTCACGCTCCCTCGGACGACCAAATCCGCGGGCACGCATACTTCCTCTTCGGCTCCTCCGCCCTCCATCATCTTCGACAAAAGGCGGCACGCCGCGGCGGAGATCTCCCCCAGCGGCTGGCGCATCGTCGTCAGAGGCGGCACGCAGACGGCGGAATAAAACGTATCGTCGAAGCCCGCCACGGAAATATCTTCGGGAATACGTTTCCCGGACTCAAAAAGCCGCTTATATACGCCGCACGCCTGCACGTCGGAAAAGGCAAAAATCGCCGTAACGTCCGTTTTTAACAATTTTTCCGCGCCGAGAATACCCGATTTCGCATCGTATCTGCCCTCGTAAATATACGCCTCGGGCAAAGACAAATTCTTCTCTTCCAGCGCTCTCAAAACGCCCCGCAGTCGGTTGCGGCTGCTGTTCAAAACGAGAGGTCCCGTCACGACGCCGATTTTCGTATGCCCCATTCTCAAAAGGTACTGTGCCATGCGGTAGCCGCTGTCCTCGTTATCTACGCTCACCCGCGGCATTCCCCCTTCATAGCATCGGTCGAGAAAAAGAACGGGAAGCCTCGCTCCGGCAAGGACCTTTCGTAAATTCGCCGCTCCGTCCGCCGTCAAAGACTCGGAAGCGGGCGCCAGAATCAGACCGTCCACGCCGCGCCCCGCGAGCAAACGGATAGAATGCAAGTCGTTTTCCGCTTTTTCCCCGCTGTTGCAGAGCATGACGTCGTAGCCGCGGGCGGCAAGCGCCGTCTGTATCTGTCCCACCAGCTGCGCGAAAAAGGGATTGGAAATGTCGGGAAGGACGATCCCGACGATATGCGTCTTTCCCGTCACCATGGCCCGCGCAGAATAATCGGGACGGTAATCGAGTTCGTCTGCCGCGGCGCGGATGCGCTCCCGCGTCTTTTCGGGGAGAGATTCTCCCTTGCCGTTGAGCGCGATGGAAACGGCGGACGGAGAAACGCCCGCACGCGCCGCCACGTCCTTGATCGTAACGCGTTTCAGGCGCGGCGTCAATTTTGTTCCACCTCTCTTCTTAACGGGATAGACTGCTGCGCGCCCCGCCGCGTGACGGTGATCGCCGAGGCTTTGCTGGCAAACGTCATCGCTTCCTCTATATCCGCGCCCTCGGAAAGGCGCGTCACCAAAGCGCCGACGTAGGTGTCCCCTGCCGCCGTCGTGTCCACGGCCTCCGCCTTAAAGCTGTCCACCCTGACGTATTTTCCGCCGCCCACGTACGCCGAACCTTCCGCTCCCATCGTGACGACGACGTTTTTCACGCCTTTCGCCGCCAAAGCTTCCGCGCATTGTTTCGCGGACGCCTCCTCTTTCGGGTAAATGCCCGTGTAAAATTCCGCTTCCGATTGATTGGGGATAAAATAATCGCAAGATTCCAAAATCCCCTCTTCCAACACCGCCGCGGGCGCGGGATTAAGCACGGTGATCATGCCCTTTTCCTTCGCTCTTTGCAAGGCGTAACGGACGATTTTTTGCGAAATTTCTAATTGACAAACGAGATAATCTCCCTTTTCGGCATCGCTCAGAGCCTCCTCGATCAACGCCTCGCTCACCTTTCCGTTCGCTCCCGCGTCGAGGATAATGCGATTGTCCCCGTCCACCACCACGATCACCGCAATGCCGCTGGAAACGTCCGCGATCTTGGCGATATATTCGGTGTGTACGCCGTATTTTTTCAGCGTTTCTTTAAGCTCGTCCCCGAAAGCGTTTCCCACGCATCCCATCATGTACGCTTCGCCGCCCAGCTTTCCGATCGCCGCCGCCTGATTGGCGCCCTTGCCGCCGGGATTGGTCATAAAGCCCTCTCCGCTGATCGTCATGCCGTTTTCCGGCATGAAAGGCGCCTTGATGACGAGGTCCATATTCAAACTTCCCGCCACGTAAATTTTCATTGATTTTTTTACCTCTCTTTTCTTCTTTGCGTTTTAGAAAAGCTACGGCGCGTACGCCGTAAAAACGAAGGAAAAACGAACTCGCCACCCGCGGACAAACGGTATCCGTCCGCAAAAGACCGATGCGTTAAGACAAAGGAAAACAAAAGCCTCCGTCCGCTTGTTTTAAAGCCGTAACGCCGCAAGAGCCGGGATAGGTAAATCGAGATCGCCTTTGCCTAAGAGCAAGATTCCTTTTTCCCGACAAACAGTTCCTCAAAACAGGCTGTTTTTTGCCGCTCTTTCCTTCCGTCCTCTTTACTAAAACGTTTTAGTAAAGATAATTATAGCACTCTTTGTCCCCGTTGTCAACCCCTTTCCGAAAAATTGGCACAGACTTTTCAAGTTGTTTATAAAAATCTTCCCCCTTCCTTTTTCGTTTAAAAATATTTTTTCACAATTTTTAAGCTCCGTTTTCTCTTTCAAAAAATTTTTCTACTATCTTCCCGCATCCTCTTTTTTCTCAAAGAACAATGTGTCCGACGCCGAAGACTCCCTTTCGCAGAATAGAACAAAATTACACTTTTTTTGCGACAAAAGAATATTGATTTTTCATCCCGCCTGTGCTATACTTCGGGTATTGAAATAAAGTTAAAACGAGGGAATAAATCATGATCAAGCATCTGCCCCCTATGGGCTGGAACACCTGGAACACCTTTGCGGAAAACATCAACGAAGAACTCATCCTCGCCTCCGCGGATACCTTAATCTCTTCGGGACTCAAAGACGCGGGATACGAATACGTCGTCATCGACGACTGCTGGGCGCTCAAAGAGCGGGATAAAGACGGAAGGCTCGTTCCCGATCCGAAAAAATTTCCGCACGGAATGAAGTACGTCGCGGATTACATACATTCGAAGGGGCTTAAATTCGGTATGTATTCCTGCTGCGGCACGATGACCTGCGCGGGCTATCCCGCCAGCTACAATCGGGAATTCATCGACGCGGCGACCTTTGCGCAGTGGGGCGTCGATTTTCTCAAATACGATTACTGCTTCAAGCCCTCTTCCTCGGAAGGAAAGTTGTTATACCGCCGCATGGGGCTTGCCCTCGCGTCCTGCGGTCGGGATATCCTGCTGAGCGGATGCAGCTGGGGCATCGATCAGACGCACGAGTGGATCGGCTCGACAGGCGCTCATATGTGGCGTTCCACGGGCGATATATTCGACACTTGGGAATCTTTAAAAGGACTTATCGTACAGCAATACGACATTCTGCCCTTCGGCGGACAGGGATGCTTCAACGATATGGATATGCTGATCGTGGGCATGAAAGGACGCGGACACGTCGGGTTAAAGGGGTGCACGGACGAGGAATACAAGCTGCATTTTGCCGCGTGGTGCCTGCTCGAATCCCCGCTGATGATCGGCTGCGATATCCGCGAAATGACAGAGGAAACCAAGGCGATCCTCACCAATCCCACCCTTCTTTCCATCGATCAGGATGCCCGCTGCAACCGTCCTTACATTCTCAAATTCGGCGGGAACAACGACTATCCGATAATCGTTCGGAATCTCGAAAACGGCGACGTCGCGCTGGGATTTTTCAATTTGTCCGATTCGCCCGCCAATCTTTGGGTGCCGTCCGACGATCTGGGCGTTCCCTTCCTGCAAGGCAAGCGGCTCGAAGGCACGGAGGCATATACGGGAAAGAGAATCAATGCCGTCAACGCTACCCTGTCCGCCTCTTTGGAGCCTCACACCTGCGAAGTATACCGCCTGAAAATCACGGAACTCCCTTAAAAAATGAAGTGTTTTAAGTGCGACGCAGACGTTTCCTACGACGAAATGGGACTGAATAAAAAGCTGATTGCGAGAAATGCGGATAAATTTCTCTGTATCGCTTGTCTGGCAAGGGAATTCGGCGTGTCCAAGGAGCGACTGAAAGAGAAAATCGAAGAGTACCGCGAAATGGGCTGTATGCTGTTTGCGCAAAGGAAAAGAGAGCACGTGTCCCGCCCTTGAAAACGCAGAGTGCAAAAAATGTTCTTGACAAATTTCTTTTTCCGTGTTATTCTTATTACGAGAAAGCCTTACGGCAAACGGGAAAGAGCGATATGAAAGAAAAAATTTCAAAAAGCGCGAAAAACGCGAAAAATGCAGTCGAAATCGGAGCCGCCCTCAAAAAGGGCGGCCGTTTCAACAGCATCACTTTCTACAATCATTTTTTCGAAACGGTGGACGTATGGATCTACAACGCGGGCATTCAGGCAAAGACCCGCCATAGCTACGAATGCACGGACAAGAGAAACATTCTGCAATTCGTCACCGACGGGGAGGGAACGCTGGAATGCGGCGGAAAGTCCTATCACTTGTCCAAAGATACCCTCTTTTTGCTGCCCAAAGACGTACACGTCAAATATTACGCGCAAAAAGGCAATCCCTACCGCTATTATTGGGTGGCGTTTTCGGGCGTATACGCCGATATTCTCCTCTCCCAGAGCGGTTTTTCCCCCGATTCGCCCGTAAAGACCGTTTCTTCGCCCGTCGTCAAGCGCTCCTTTAAGCGCATTTACGAGTTTCTCAAACAGTCGCAGACACAAGACGGGACGGATTGTTCTCTGCAACCGAAAATTCTCGCGGCATTCTACGATATTTTCGGCGTTCTGCTCGAAAACAGGAGCGCCGAACGCTCTATTTCCCCGAACGATCTCATCAACCGCGCCGTGGACTTTATGAACAACGAATACCCGGACGGCATTTCCGTGACCGACGTGTGCGCGCGGCTCTTTCTCAACAGGACTTACTTTTCCGTGCTCTTTAAAAAACATATGAACGTTTCGCCGGGAGAATATCTTTCTACTCTTCGTTGCAGCGAAGCCTGCAAGCTGTTGAAACAGACTTCTCTCTCCGTACAGGCCGTCGCGGAATCGGTGGGCATGACCCCTAACGCCTTTTTCAAACTGTTCAAAACAAGATTGAAAATGACGCCCTCGCAGTATCGCAACGAAAACAACACCCTTGATTTCGTTGCGAAAAGCTGATTCTTAAAAAACATAATTTTAGAAGAGGAAGGCAAGATTCCCTCTTCTTTTTTCTATCCAAGCCGTTTTTTCGTTTTTTCGAAAAGCCTGCCTTAAATGGAAGCAGACAAGAAGAGCGCTGTGATCGCAACCGTCTTTTCAACGTTTGGAAAAGCCCTCTTTTCGCCGCGGCTATGAATTTGTCGCCCGCATTATCCCACCGAAGCCGAAATTTTGATTGTATGCGTTTCCCCGCGCGTTATTGGTACCCCGCGAGTGCGGCTATTGAGTTTTATATCGTTTGCATCGCTTATGCCGCGCTCGCATGATAAACGCTGACGCCGCTTTTATCCCGCCCGCTTTCCGCGGCGGTTTTCTTTTAACGATAAAAAGTCCCGCGGTTTTTTCCGTGGGATTTTTATTGCCTTTGCGACCTGTTCTTTCGTTTTCCTAACGATTTTCGTTTTGCGTCGAGCGATACTTCGAGAGGCGGAAAGAGGATTAACGATCCAATCCGCCCGCGGGCTTTCCTAAGGCGAGCGCTTCGGTTTCCCGAAGGCTCACCAAATTGAAGTCCCCCTCCACGGTATGTTTCAGACTGCCCGCCGCGGCGGCGAACTCTATCGCCCGCTGCGGCTCGTATCCGTTCGAAAGCGCATAGATCAGTCCCGCGGCAAACGCGTCGCCCGCGCCTACCCTGTCCGCGACCTCTATCTCGTGCGTCCTCGAACGGTACCCCTGCCCTTTCGTCCACAACATTCCGCCGTATTCCTGCTTCAAGGCCGTATGCGTCTTTCGCCTCGTCAGCGCTACGTATCGGCATCCGTACTCGCACGCCAGAAGTTTTGCGGTTTCCTCTTCCGTTTCGTCCGCGATCCCGTAGACGTCCTCCGCCTGTCCCATATTCGTGATCAGTACGTCCGCGTACCCGCTCATTTTTCTCAGCGTTTCTCCCGCGCGCTCCTTTTCCCATAAGCCGCTTCTGTAATTGGGGTCGAAGGAAACGATCCAGCCTTGCGCTTTCGCCCTCTTTACCGCCTCCGACGAGATCGCTTCCGTATTTTCCGAAAGCGCGGGCGTGATCCCCGTCAGATGAAACCACCCCCTGCCCTCGAAAATTTTTTCCCAGTCGAAATCGGACGGCTCGGCTTCCGCGAACGAAGAATGTTTCCTGTCGTAGATCACCTTGCTCCCGCGCTCCGAGATTCCCTTTTCCAGATAGTAAATCCCCACCCGCTCGCCGCCGCGGACTACCGCCGAAGTGTCCACGCCGTATCTGCGCACGCAATCGAGCGCCGCCTGCCCGAGCTCATGTTCGGGCAGTTTGGTCACGAACGACGCTTTGAATCCGTATCGGGCGAGATTTACCGCCACATTCGCTTCCGCGCCGCCGAATGTCGCCTCGTATCGATCGCTCTGCACGAGCCGAAGATACTTTTCGGGCGAAAGCCTGAGCAACAATTCCCCGAACGTTACCGCTCTTTCATTTTTCATCATTTTCCAACGCCTCTTTTACAAACGCACTTCCGCCGACCGCGTAAATCCTGTCCCACGCAAGGTACTCTTGCAGATTGTTTTTATCCACGCCGCCCGTCGGAATAAATCGAATCTGCGGGAAGGGCGCGGCGAGCGCCTTCATCGCCTTTAACCCGCCGTAAACGTCGGAAGGAAAAAATTTCACCGTCGTGATTCCCAACGCCAACGCATTCATAATCTCCGTAGGAGTCACGCAGCCGGGATAATACGGAATATGCTTTTTTCTGCAAACGTTTGCGACCTTTTCCGAAAGTCCCGGGGAAACGATGAATTTCGCGCCCGCGGAAACAGCGCGTTTGCATTGTTCCCCGTCGATCACCGTCCCCGCGCCGATCGTCATATCCGGAAATTCCTCGACAGCAAGTTTTATGGAGTCCTCCGCGCACGGCGTGCGAAAGGTGATTTCCGCGCAGAAAATCCCGTAATTTCGAAGCGCGGATAAGATTTTCCTCGTTTCCGACAAATCGTTTGGAACGACTACCGGTATCCGTTTATCCATTACGATTCCCCTTTACACGCCGCTGTAAGCGGAGAACCCGCCGTCCACGGGGATCACCGTCCCCGTCACGAATCCGCTCGCCTTTTCGTCCGAAAGCCACAGAAGACAACCGATCAGGTCGCTTATCTCCCCAAACTTCCTCATCGGCGTCGCCGACAAAATTTTCCCTGTCCGCGCCGTGGGCGTTCCGTCTTTGCCGTAAAGCATCTCCCTGTTTTGATTTGTCACGAAAAACCCCGGCGCGATCGCGTTGCAGCGGATGCCGCAGGGCGCAAAGTGCACAGCAAGCCACTGCGTGAAATTGCTTATTCCCGCCTTCGCCGCGCTATACGCGGGAATTTTCGTCAGCGGACGGTATGCGTTCATGGAAGAAATGTTGATAATATTCCCTCCCGTCTTTGTCATATCCGCCGCAAATACCTGCGTCACGAGAAAGGCGGAGGTGATATTTAAATCGAATACGAATTTAAGCCCGCTTTCTTCCAGAGCAAAAAAATCCTTTACGCCTTCGAGATCCGAAGTCATGTATTCGTTGTCGCACGTCGCTTTCGGATTATTTCCCCCCGCTCCGTTGATCAAAAGATTCACCTTTCCCCATTTTTTGTCGATTTGTTCTTTCGCTTTGACGATCTCCGCCTTATCCAGACAGTTGCACGGAACGGCAAAGGCGTTTTCTCCGATTTCCCCCGCGATCCTTTCCGCCGCAGCGTAATTGATATCGAGCAGCGCGACTTTCGCTCCGCATTCGGCAAGCGCCCGCGCGAACTCGCCGCAGATGACTCCGCCCGCGCCCGTGACCGCCGCCACCTTTCCACTCAACTCCACTCTAAACGGTATTTTCATGACCTCTTCTCCTCCGATTCTTTTTTTGTCTTCTTTACGACTTTTCTATTCCTTCGAACAGCCCCGTCAGATACGCGGCGCCCAGCGCCCTGTCGTACAGTCCGTAGCCCGGCTTTCCGGCCTCGCCCCAGATATTCCGTCCGTGATCCGGCCGCACATATCCTTCAAACCCGTTCTTTACTAACGCCTTCACGATGCCGTACATATCGAGATCCCCCGCATCGGTCTGATGTCCGTTCTCGACAAAGTCCCTGCCGCTCCCGTATTTCACCTGTCTTAAATGCGCGAAACGAATCCTCCGCGCATACTTGCCCGCCAGCCGGATAAGGTCGTTCTCCCGCCCCGCGCCCAAGCTCCCCGTACAGAACGTCATGCCGTTATGCGCGCTCGGCAGCGCTGAAAAAAGCTTTTCATACGACTCTTCGCCCGTGATGATCCGCGGCAGTTTGAACATATCCCAAGGCGGATCGTCCGGATGGATCGCCATATCGATCCCGCTCTCCTCGCACGCCGGCAGAATCCCTTTCAAAAAGTAGAGCAGATTTTCAAACAGCGTTTCGTGAGAAATGTCCGCATATTCCTCCAAAAGTCCGTTCAGTTCTTCCGCGGTGTAGCTCTCGTCCCAGCCGGGCAAATGCAGGGACTTCGGATTTAACCCCATCAACTTCCCGTGCTCATAGCAAAGGCTCGTGCTCCCGTCCGCATTTTTGTGCCGCAGATCCGTCCGCAGCCAATCGAATACGGGCATGAAGTTATAGCAGATACATTTCACCCCGTATTTGCCTAAGTTTCGGATCGTCTGCGCGTAGTTCCCGATCAGTTTGTCCCGCGTCGGCTTGCCCCGCTTGATATCCTCGTGCACAGGTACGCTTTCGATGACTTCCATTTCCAGTCCCGCGTTTTCGCACAGAACTTTCAGACGTCCGATGCGCGGCTCGTCCCACACCTCTCCCACGGGGACGCCGTACACCGCCGTCGCCACCCCGCTTACGTTCGGAATCTGCGCGATATATTTCAGGGGAACGCCGTCCTCCTCCCCATACCAGCGAAACGTCAGTTTCATACTCCCAATACCCCCTTGATATTGTAATACGCCACGTCTTTGGCGAGCGCCTTTGCCGACTCGACGTCGTATTCCCCGCGCTCTGCAAGCTCTCCCAGATACTCCGACAGGATCCGGCGGAAAAAGTCGAATCTCACGTACGAGGAAAACGATCTGCTGTCCGTCAGCATCCCCAAATGGGTGCCTAAGCAGGCGTACTCCGCAATCGTCTGCAAATTTTTCCTGATTCCCTCCGACGTATCGTTGAACCACCACGCCGCGCCCAAACGCACGCGGCCGAACGCGCCCGCGATCGACGCCAATTGCGACAGATTCTCCGCGTTCAGCGCATACAGCACGATTTCCGGACGCTCGCTCTCCTTTACTCCGTTCAAATATTGAATCAATCCTCTCCCGCTCTGCGCCTCCCCGATCACGTCGAAACCCGCGTCCCTTCCGCAGCGCTTATACAGTTCCGCGTTTACGTTGCGCGTCACGGAAAAGTGAAGCTGCATCATCACCCCGCGCTTTTTAGCCGTCGTCTTCCCATGCGATCGCTTTTTTGTAAGGGCAATTTCCGCAACCCTCTGTACTCAATCTTTCCCAGAATTTCTCTCTGCGTTTTTCTTTCTCGGTCCTTATGCGTTCCTGCTCTATCTTTTCGCTCGCCTCTTTCAGCTCTGCAAGACGTTTATACACCTCCTCGATTACTTCTACTCCATAATGCTCCGCATACCCTACAATCGTCTTTAATCGCGCATAATCGCTTTCCGTTCCGCTTTCGTACATTTTTAATTTGTCGCCTTGATAGCCGCTAAATCTCGGATGACAGTCATGGAGAAAGTCATGGTTTTTGTTTTCCAACGTACAGACTACGTTTCCTTGTTCTATCAGAAGCTTCATCGTTATGCCTCCACCCACTTGAACGCAGATTCATAAATTTTTAACTGCGCTTCCAGATTTTTGATTCTCCCTTTCAACTCCGCGATTTCTTTTTCCTCTTCGCTATGATTGAACAACCCGACATTATCCGCTAAATCCAAAAATTCATGAATGTTCCTGCCCAAGGATTCATGTACGTTCAGATACTCAATGCTCATAAATATGTAGCGTTCGTCTTCATCTAACGGTTCCAGGTCTTCGTGACGTTGACAAATGTCTTGCATTCTTCTTTTTATGTTTTCTTTACATTCCAATTCCGTCATTTCAGATTACCTCCCTTGCGATTTTCTCTATCTCTTGTCCGATAATGTATTGAGAAGCCTTTTTCGCCCTCTCCTTTACGCTCTGCGCGACTTTCTTCGCGTACCCGTCTATTTCCTCGAAGTACTCCGATAATCCGCTCACAGCCCCTTCAAAGCTCTCATAGCTCTTTGCTCTCCGATTTAATATCGGATACGCTCTGTTTCTGATTTCCATTTCCACCGCGCCGTTCTGTGCGCTCATTTTGAACGTGATTTCAAAATCTCCGAACGGGTCGCGGCTGATGTCTTTCTCTGCCGTCAACTTCCCGTCTACCAGCCTCCACCACATCTTGCTGAATTTCTCAATGTCGATACGCTTTTGATTTCTCATGTTTCTACCCTCCGCTTGACTTTCACACCAATGATGTTGTATAATAAATAACTACAAGTATTGTTTCTTACCACGCACATCATACTTGATGTATATATAATATCACACACCATCTTTGATGTCAAGTGTTTTTACGAGGTTTTTTATGAAAAATAGAATTATTGAATTTAGAAAAGCACTCAATTTAACGCAACGCCAACTTGCCGAAAAAGTAGGTATTACTTATCAATCATTGCAACGATATGAAAAGGGAACTGTACTTCCGATTGTTGACATCGCTATTAAACTTGCGGAAGCATTAGACACAACGGTCGAAAATCTCTTTATTTCTGATAAAGATTAATCCTCATATAAAGCCTCTACCGTCGTTTCAAGAGCTTTTGCTACCTGTATAGCTTTGGGAGCAGTTGGTACCACTTTACCGCTTTCATATCGCTGATAAATTTGCTGTGCAATTCCGATCCGTTCGGCTACTTGCTTCTGCGTGAGGTTTAACGCCTCTCTGCGGGCTTTTAACTTATTCATTTGTTTACTCCTGATAAATTTGAGGTGGGGTTATGGATATTTTAGCTTTAATTATTTCTATCTTATCTGCTATCGGAACTTGCGTTGCGGCTTATTTTGCTTTTAGAGCTAATAGACCTAAAATAAAAATAACAGTAGGCTCTTATTGCTGTTTTTCTCAGGAGAAAAATTATTCATACGTTTATGTGGAATTTTATAATATTTCTCCTGCAACCGAAACAATCAGTCGTATATCTTTAATAACTAAAAGCGGTAAAGTATATCATAGTAAAAACATTACAGAAAAACAAGATACTCAATTTTTACAGTTTGCCAACCAGGATAATTTCGAAGTAGATACTGATAAAAGAACGTTCTATTCCTATTACACCCATGCTTGAAAAAGTCCTTCCCGCGCTAAATCTTTCCGAAGTTAAAACAGTAAATCCCTCCATGTTGACAAAGTGGGTAAATAAGATTATGCCAAATCACCACTGCCACGATTTAAGACATACGTTTATTACACGCTGCCAAGAATGCGGAGTGCCTACTCCGATAGTCAGCCTTTGGGCTGGACATAAAATTTCGGGGATAGATTCTTCCCTTACCGTACAGGTATATTCCCACTATTCCGAGGAAACTCAGCTCTTAGAAGCCCGAAAAGTAAGATATTGAGAGCGGTTTACTACCCAATTTTACTACCCAAAAATACAAAAAATAGCCGTTTTTGGGTAGTAAGCACTTAACCACAAACATAAAAAAAGACCGATTTCAAGGGAAAAACCCTCAAAATCGGTCAAAATTGGCTGGGGTAGCAGGATTTGAACCTACGAATGACGGAGTCAGAGTCCGTTGCCTTACCGCTTGGCGACACCCCAATATGAAATTATCCTTTCAAACACGGTTTTCCATCGCCGATAAAAAGCATAAACTTTTCCCTAAGACGAAAGAATCTCAATTTGTTTTACCTGCGTTATTTTATCAAACTTTTCCGTTTTTTGCAAGCGTTTTTATATGCCTTTTTTGACTTTTTTTAATTTTCGACAAAAAAGCCTCTCTTTTTTTCTTTTTCCCTCTTTGCCTCATGGTATGATAGTATATGTAAATCCTATCATCGGGAGGTTTTCTTCATGCTACTCAGCGAAATCGTAGGCAAAAACGTCTATTCGGGCAAAGCCCTCCGCGGCGTCTGTCGCGGCGTGTGCCTTTCCCTCAAATCCCGCGCGGTCAAATATCTCCTTTGCAGCAGCGAACCCGCCCAAAACGATTATACCGAGTTTTCCGTCGGCATCGGCTGTATCGGTTCTGTGGAGGACACGGTCGTTTTAAAGAGGCTGCGCACCGCGATTCCCAAGAACTGCGTCCGATTCTTCACGGGACGTCCCGTTTATTCGGAAGAGGGACAATATCTTGGAATCACCTCCGATCTCGTCATGGAAAATTTTACCGCGACGAAACTCGTTACGGACACGGGAAAAGTCTACTCCGCGGCCGCCATCGCCGCCCTCGGCGACGCAGTCATCCTGAAAAAGGAGCCCTATTTTCCTCTCGGAATGCTCGTAAACAGCGACATTCCCGCTTCGCCCGAACCTATCCGCGAGGGCACCTTAGTCAACCGCGGCACCCTCCGCACGGCAATCGCTTCGGGACGACTCATCCGCTTGACAGTCAACCTCCTGCCTATTCCCTATCGCCGCGCCGATCTATAATCTTTTATATACAAAGAGAGAAAAAAAGTTAAAGCGATATAGCGACGCAAAACTATAAGGACTTGTGTCGGAGTAAGACTATTGCCGTATTTCTGTAAAAAAGGATGTCACCCGCCCCGCTGTTTTTGCGTCCGCACGTCGCAGGCAGGAAAAGTACGTTTCCTATAAAAACAACTATCTAAAAAAATCAAGCGCCGCCGGAATTTTCCTAAGCGGCGCTTTTGCGCTTTTACTCTTTTACAGGGCATATTTTGCCGTCATTTTCAAAACGGCGGAAAGGCAGTCGTTCAAATCGCGTATTTCCTTTGCGGAAAGCAGGTTTTTAGTCGCGTATAGGGTAATCAATCTCGAAATTCCCTCCGTTTCCAGGCGATCGCCGGGAGATAACGGCGCGGATTTCAACTTTGCCAGCATCTCGCGGACGTGATTGAGCCGCAGTTTGCTTTCTTCGAGATCGTATTCTTCCCCCTCGCTTTTTTCCTCGCCCGCAGCCTGCAAAGAGGTGTTCAGCCTATCTCTGACAAACGTATTTTCCCGGTCGGGAAGCGTGAACATCGCCTGTCTGCTCTCTTGAAGTTTCTTTTCCCGACGCAGCCGATCCTTTTCCTTCCTTTTTAATATGAGAAGCAAAAAAAGATAAAACAGCGCGTCCAAGGCGATCAGCAATATGCCGAAAACGGCGGTATCTTTATACGTAAACCGCAAGGATAAATAGACGGGCAGAAAGCATAAGCTCCCTGTGAGCAGCGCCAGCGCAACGAATACCCCTTCCTTTTTCGCACGCAGGGCGATGAAAAAATCCGCCAATAGAAGCGCCAATCCCGCCCCCACGATAATCCAGGGATGAATCCTGTCAAACGCCCCGTCCAAAAATGAAAATACCCGCATAAAAAACACCTCTTACCCGTTGGATTCCTTTTTGAAATTATACCCCGATTGAAGCAGCGCTTTTCCGCGTTTTTTGTAAATTTTTGTCTTTTTTTGTCGTCTTTTAATTAAATGACCTATCCAGGTAAGGAATGAGCGCATTAAAACTCTTTTTTCTCCGTATTCGCCTTTAAATAAGACTTTCTTCAAGTTCTTTCTTTTAAAACGAGGCGACCGCGCCGCAAAATTTGCGCCATCGCGTTCTTTCACCCGCTTCTTTCCTTTCGCCTATGGCATCGCCTTTATTCTATCTCCACTTCGAATCCGCGGGCAATATTGACGATCGTGCAGCGAATGGCGGAGGCGTCGACATTCATGATTCGCGCGACGGCCTTTTTGTAGAGAAGCAGCTGAGGGGCATAATGTCCGCGCAGATATTCTTCTCCTTGAAAAGAGTATTTATAGTCAACGATTCGCACTTCTCCCGCATCGCCGACGGCGAGCAGATCGACGGCGCCCTGAAAAAGCACTTCCTCGCCTTCGCCGACGCGCCCTTTTCCCGTCGAGATTTCCCGCCAAGGGAGGGAAACCAGAAATTGCTGTTCCCTATACAGCCGCATTCCGGAAAGTTCTGAAAACACGGGATTTTCGAGAATACGCACCAATTGCTTTGTATCCAGAAGCGCGAGGCGATCGGCGGAAAGCAGTTTTTCTCTCTCCATTCTATTCTTTTCCGCAACGGCGATCGCCGCGGAATCCTCACCCGCATTCAGCAGGGCGAAATCAAAATGCTCCAAAAAGGCGTGATAGGCGAGCCCCGCCTCCACGCTCGTTTTTACAAAAGGCTCCGTTTCCTCGGGTTCTTCAAACAGGACGGGAACGGAAAAATATTCCCGCGCGTATTCCCGCGGCTTTTCCTCCGCCGCGTCGGAAAGAAGCTTGGTGGCGGAACTCTTGACGGACAAATTTTCGCTGCCCGCGTGCGCATATTGCCAGGAAAACGCCTCGACGATCCGCTTTGTCAGTTCCTCGTCGGGCAAAGATACGAGAGCGGTGCGCTCCTGATAGGGCAGTTCGAAAGGAGTTTCGTCCGTCACGTAATTTTCCCAAACGGAAAAATCCACAAAATCCGCGAACGAGCGAGCATACCGCACGTCGGGAGCGGGCGGGCGCGAAGCAAAGAGCATATGCAGTCCGTATTTCGCGCGGGTAAGCGCAACGTAAAAGAGATTCAACTCGTCCTTGACGCTGTCCTCCTGCCCCCTCTTCTCGCAAAGACGACGGAGCAGGGTAGAGCTGACCGTCATGGATTCCCTGCGATAGCAACGGGGCGCCAATCCGAACTCCTCGTCGAATAAAACCTCGTCGCGGTCGGCGCCGTGAAAGGGCACGCTCAAATCGTCGAGAATGACGATTGGATATTCCAGCCCTTTGGAGGCGTGCATAGTCATCACGCGCACGGCGTTTTCCCCGCCGTTTTCGCTGTATTCGATGCGATACCCGAGCGCGCGGAGCCTGTCGAGAAACTCGTGCACGGACATAGGCTCGGGATCGAGCGTTTCCGCAATGAAGCGGTGAATGCGTTTCAGGCAGCCCATCCCGTTGTCGCGGGATAAAAGCCTCGCTTCCATATGCGTTTCGGAAAGCAGCTTGATCAACAGTTCCCCCGCATCCGCGACGGCGGCAAGGGAACGCAATTCGCCGAGATACCCGTAAAACTCATTGAGTCTATGGGCGATCACATCCGCCTTTTCCGACGCGTACTTGCCGCAGCAATCCCGAAAAAATCGTTCTTCGGGATACGCCAGACGGATGTCCGTGAGATCGTCCGCGGTCAGCTCCCCCATCGAAGAGAGCAGGGCGGAACAGAGCGGAATATCCTGCTGCGCGTTGTCGATAAGACTGAGAATATCGATCAGCGCTTTCACTTCCGGATAATCGCAGACGTTGACGGCGGCGGAGGCGGTGACGGGGATTCCCTCTTCCGAGAGCGCGGAAACCACTTCCGTAATCCGACCGTTCTTTTTTCGGGACAGGATGGCAATATCCGAATACTCCACCCTCCGAAAAATTCCCGCGTCCGCGTCGTAATATCGGGAGTTGCGCTCGCTCTCGATGATGTGCCGTATCTGTTTCGCGTAGGCGGAAGCCGCCGCCCGCTCTTTCAGCCAGCTCTTCTCCACCGAATAGACGCCCCGCCTGTCCTCCCCCTTTTTTTCCTTGTCTTTGGGCACGATATGGATCTGCACTCTGCCGCTGTTCGCCGCATACCTGCCCCCTCTTTCCATATACGAGCCGCCCGCATAATCGACGTCGGAGTTCTCCTTCGTCATCGCCAGAACAAACTGCGAATTGACAGCGTCGAGGACGGCGTCGGAACTTCTGAAATTTCGGGTGAGAGCCAGGGAATTTGCTCCCGCCGTCCCTTCGAACGCCCTTTGCTTCTCCGCGAAAAATACCGATTTGCTCCCCCGAAAACCGTAAATGGACTGCTTGATATCCCCGACGAGAAACACGCGCTCGCCGCCGACTGCGGATAAGATACTCTCCTGCACGGGATTGACGTCCTGATATTCGTCCACGAATACGTAGCGGTACTTTTCTTTGAGTTCCTCCTGAACGGCGGGAAGCGCCAGAAGGCGCAGAGCGATATGTTCCAGATCGTTATAGTCGAGGAGCGCCTTTTCCCGTTTCAGTCCGTCCAGTTTCTCGTCGAAACGGAGGAGATATTCCGCCAGACATTCCGCGATTTCTCCCGAAGAGAGATAGTTTGCAAACTCCTCCTCCCGCGAAAGGAGGTCCCCGTTTTCGGCAAAAATTCCCTTTGTTTTGTCCTTGACGTCGGCAAGCGCCGCGATATGCCTCGCCATCTCTGCAGAGTCGTCCTTTTTCAAGCGTTCTTTGGCCGAAAACGAGGGACAGGGAAGAGCGCACGCGGCGAAATAGTCAGGCGCCGAAAGGAGCGCCGACAAAGCGGTCAAAATCTCCTCGGCGTTCGCCTGCGATCTCGTCCTGCCCGCGGCTTCAAAAAACGCCCGTTCCGCCTCCGCGCGCGCGGAATAGTAGACGCATTTCTCTTTCAGGCGCACGAACAGGCTCTCGCAGATGCGAGAAAACTTTTCTTCCGTAAAGGGCACGAAGGTCTTTAAAAATTCTCTGTAATCGGCGCGCATCCGCAGGGCGGAATAGGTGTCGAAGACGACGGAACGCAGGCGGTTGTCGCTCTTTTTCCGCCAGTATACGGACAGAAGGCGGGCGAACTTTTCCTCCCCTTTTTCGTACGCTTCCTCAAACACTTCGTCGAGCGCCTTGTTTTTCAGCTGCGTTCCGTCCGCGTCGTCCTCGGAGATAACGGAAAAGTCGCTGTCCACGCCCGCGACGAAAAAGTGCGAACGGATGAGCTTGGAACAGAAGGAGTGTATGGTGGAAATATCCGCGCCGGGGACCTCCGCCAGCTGCTTTTTGAGTTTTTCGCGCTGCTTTGCGTCCGTATCGGGGGCATTGATCGCCTTAATCAACTCCTTTCTCAGCTTTTCCTTCATCTGCGCCGCGGCTTTTTTCGTAAAGGTGACGGCGAGTATCTCCTTAACGTCCGCGCCCGCCGTAATCAGGCGCACGATCTTTTCGATCATGACGGTCGTCTTGCCGCTTCCCGCGGATGCGGAAACGATGGTCTTTCCTTCCGCTTTTATCGCATCCAGCTGTTCCGTGGTGAAATTACTCATCTGCGTCCTCCCCGCCTTCTTTTCCTTCCCGATGCCTGCGCGCGATCTCCGCGATCGTTTTGGGTCTGATGCTGTCCTCGACCCGTTCGGGCGATAAGTCATAGTTGAATCCGCACATACCGCCGTAGCGGCAATAGGTGCACTGCCCCTTGTACGGAGTAGGCGCGATAAATCCGTTTTTCAGCTCCTGTGCGCCCTGCCTCGCCTCGTAGATCGCATAGTCGAGAAAATCGCGGAAAGTTTCTTCGTCCATCACCTTTTCGAGGCGCGAGTTTTCCGTGAGCTGCGCGTCGAAAAATTCGCTCTTTCCGCCCGCTTCGAGGTTTTTGTCCCCCGCCAGCAGCGCTTCCTGTTCCCCGTTTAAAAATCCCTTCATGCGGAATTTTCCCTCCGCCGTCTTGGAATAGGACACGGACGCGGGGAAATAGAATACGCCCGCGGGCGTTCTATCCCCTTTTACCGCCGACATATACAGCTGTAACTGCAATTTTCTGCCCGTATAGTAGGATACGGGCGAATCGTCGATGCTGCCCGTCTTATAGTCGATGACGCGCACGTATTTGTCCGTGCTGTCCACGCGGTCGATCTTGCCGCGGAAAGCGGGGGTGCGCACCGCCTTTTCCGTTTCTTCGACGCGGTACATAGAACCTTTGAGCTGACGGAATACCGCCGCCGCCACTTCCGCGCCCTCCGAAAGCAGACTCCGCGAGGAATAGCTCCCCGCCGCCGTTTCCGCCTGCGCCGCGTACAGCGGCTTTTTGAGAATCTCCCCGCCGACTTCCAGCGCGTAGGCGCGCGCGTCCTCCTCCGAAGCGAGCTCCCCCAGCTTTTCCGTCGTCCTCTCTAACAGCTCGTGCACGAAGTTTCCCGAATCGGTCGCCATCACCACCGTTTCTTCCCGCTCTTTGAGCCTAAGTCCCTGCGCGCTGAAATTGCAGAAGGGACAGCAAAAATAGCTTTCGAGCAGAGTGGGAGAAATCTGTCCGTCTTTAAAAAACAGCTGTTCTCCGCGGTGAATGCGTACCTGTCCCTCGCATTTTTCCAGATAGTCGTCCTTTTCCCGCACGCTCAGCGTTTCCAAAGCGGCGTATAAAGAGGAGTATTCCCGCCGCGTGTCCTCTTTGCAGCGCTCGTATTCGTTCTTTTTGATCAATAGTTCCCGAATGGCGGGCGAAGGCGCGGAGCACTTATACTTGAAATCGGCGTCGGGCAGCTTTTTTTCCGCCTGTAAACGCAGTCCCTTCCCGTCGGAAAACAGCCCGTCCACATAGCGAAAGATCTCGCTCAGCGCAGGTTCCGAGCCGTCCGCCGCCAAGGGATAGGAGAGATACAACTTGTCCGTAAAGGTGCAGAGATTGAGCGCGGCGCTCTCCCGGCTGCGCAGATTCACCTCGGCGATGGTAGGTTCCAGCATGGTCTTTACTGCCGCCAACCGCTCTATTTCCTTGTCGGAAACGAGCGCGGTGTCGTCGGCGTTTCTCGGCACTTCGTCCGTCATGCCCGCGGCGAAGAGCACCCGCACCTTTTCGATGCGGCTGTCCGTGATGTCCCCGACGAATACCGCGTCCATTTTCAAGGGAATGAGAGAGATATCCGTGGCGTCCAGACCGTCCGCGAGCACCGCCTCGAATTCCGCCGCCGTCATTTCCCGATTGCCCGTCAAAAGCTCCGCTTCCTGCAACACCTTTTCCAGAGCGCCCGAGATTTGGGAGAGGTAGCTTTTAAACGCCACGTCGCCCACCCGTTCCTCCAATTCTTTGAGCTTTTTTTCCGCCTCGAAATCGGAAAGAATCTTCCTGACGGCACGGCAGTACTCCCGCCCCCGTCCTTTGCGGGAGATTCCCTTTGTCGCTTTGAGCAGTCTTTCCCGACACGCTTCCAGCTGTTCGCGGTCGTAAGCTTCGACGAGCTCCCCCGACTTGATCTCCTTCTTCGCGCCGCCGCGGTAATTGGCAAATTTCAAAAGATAATTGCGGTAGGCGTCGCTCTCCCCGAAAAAAATGTTCGCCGCTAAGGCCTGCACGGACGCAGGCGAATACCCCTCCCGCACCGCGGCGAAGCAGTCGAGAAGAAACCTGCTCAGCGGGTGCCTGCGCAAAGACTTCTTTTCGTCGAAGAAATAAGGGATGCCGTATTCGTCGAACGCCTTTTTGAAAGGAAGCGAATAAGACGCCGCATCGGACACTAGAACGGCGATGTCCCGATAGCGCATCTCCTTTTCCTCTTCGAGGAGCTTGCGGATATTGGCGGCGATATATTCCGCTTCCCCGCTCTTATCCTCCGCCTCGAAGACGCGTATTTTCTCCGTCCTCGTCCTTTCGCCCGTCAATTTTTCGGGATCGAAGAGTCCCGAACGCAGGATCTCCGCTTCCCCCTCCAAAGGAGTTCCCAAAGACCGCACCTGCACTTTCCCGTACTCTTCCAGATTTTTGCAAAAGACGGTAAAGGCGCGGTTCGTGTAGATCTCCTCTTTTCCCGAGCAGAAGACGCCCACGACGTTTCCCGCCGTTTCCGCCGCCGCCCGGATGGCCTGAGCAGCCTGCGCGGTGAAGGAATTGAAACAGAGAAAAAAGACGTTCGCGCCCCGCAGCGAGGGATCGCGACGGATGCAGTCGGGCAGAAGCGCGAGATAGCGGCTCTCGTCCACATAGCCGTTCTCCCTTAAAAAGGCGGTGTATCCGTCGTAAATGAGGGCAAGGTCGGAAAGTTTGTCTTTGAGAAGGTCGTCGGGAAGAAGCGCGAGGCTCTCTTGGAGCGTTTCGCCCGTCACCTCGGAAGCGGCGAGCTGCGCCACCGTTTCGTAAATGCACTTTGCGTTGTTTTTGATGCCCGCCGCCGACGTAAAGCATTTCAATACCTTTTTTCGCTGCAACTCCGCCATGATGCCGCCCACTGCCATGACGGACCCTTGTTTGGTGAGGATCTTTTCGTCCGTCTTCAAAAAGCGCGCAAACGTGGTGACGGAGGAAAAGAAAGTGCCCCCCATCCGCCTCGTCAAAGCCCTCTCCGCAATCAGCGTCAGTCTGTCCTCGCAGAAGATGAGGTTTCTGCCGCCCGTCGCTTCGTACGCCGCGGCGTATTCCGCCATTATTTCCATACATTCCGAAAGCGTATACGCATTTAAAACCGCCGTCATAGTATCTCCCGCAGTTCGGCAATCGTCGAACTTTTTTTTCGTAAAATCCGCGGCACAGCCGCTCCCGCCTTTTTATATAAGCCGTGAAAGCAAGACGCGGCGGCAAAAAACAGTTCGGAGATTCTGCCCCCCGCACGCTTTCTTTCCCCGATACCGCTTTGCTCCATACGGTATCCCCGCAGACGGGGACAAGGGCGCGAAAATGCCGATCAGCGCTTCGGGCTTCCGCCTTTCCGCTTCTATTATAACATCGCTTACGCGATGTTTGAATCGGGCGCGGAAATGCCCATAAATACTCCGTGCTTCTGCCTTTCCGCTTCTATTATAGCATATTGCGCGAAAAAATTTCAGCTTTTTTTCACATTAAATTTGCACAAATCTCTATTTTGTTTTTACAAATCGAAAAATATATGCTATAATGATATGGTATTAAAAGTCAAAGATAAAAAACGGACGGACAGTTTCGCTTTTGGAAGCGGAAATCTCCTCCGTTCGGAGTGATTCCATGAAAAATAAAAAACTGCTTACTTTGGTTTCCGCGGGGCTTTGCACCGTTCTTTTCGCTTCTTGCAGCGGCGGCTCGTCCACGACATTTTCGGCCAATTGGTATGCCAATACCTCCACGAATACCGTCGTCGAAGGCACCAACGAAACGCTTACCTATTCCGTCAGCATGAAGGAGGAATCTTCTTCCAATACGTCCTATTCCATATTCTATACGGACGGCAGCTATACCACTACGCTCACGGCGGAAACAAAAGACGGGGAACTGGTCTATTCCTATCAGACGAAGCTGACGATTTCCGTGCAATACACCTATGAGTCGGAAGTTTCCGAGAAATTCAAGGACGTCGTCACTTCCAAAGTTCTCTTCAAAAACACAAAATCGGGACTTCAACCTTTGCGCTCCGAAAAGAATGTGGAAAGCCATTCTCCCACGCAGTCGTCTTCTTCGCTTTTAGGTTGTTATACGTACTATAAGTATAGCTTCGTCATCGACTACGAGAACAACTGCACGTCCGGAAAGACTACCTTTACAGATCTCTCGAAAGAGGAGCCTGCCGAAAAGAAAAGGGATTTTTCCATCGGAGATAAATATACCTATATCGACAACGAGGAACTCCTGTTTGCCTTCCGCGGCGTGTCGCTCGCCTCTGCGCAGCAGGTGCAGACATACAACGCTTCGACGAAGTCCGTTCAGCCCGTCAAGCTCTCCCCTTCTTCTTCCGAAACGGAGGAATTCAATTTCGTAATGAACGGAAAAGAGGGCAAGAAGGCAATCGAATACTATCCCGTAAGCATCTCGATCGTAGACGAATATCCCGGCGCTACGCAGACCGCCTGGTACGCAAAGCCCAGCGATAAAAGTTCCTCCAACACCTATCGCAACGTGCTTCTCAGGTTAGAAACGCCCATCTTCTACAATCTCGGCACGTTGGTTTACGAATTAAAGACCGCGGATTTCACATCGGTATAATCGACCGCCGATTTATGGCAAGACCTACCGCTCGCTTTTGCGAACGGCAGGTCTTTTTATTTGCGGCGCATGGGGGGCGGTAAACGGACGCCCGATTGGTTTTCCTTCTATTGCTTTCATCACGACGGCTTATGGTCTTATCAAACGCATATCCCCCGCGTTGCGATTTTTGTCCCGTTTTTTCGAGCAGTCCGCCCTTCTCCCTTGCGTTCCCCGCCCGCGGTCCTATCCTTTCTTCTCTTCTTCTCTTTATTCTCACTCCGGCGTCTAAAAATCGCTTTCCCGTATCCGCAGGAATCTTATAAGACAAGAAAAGCGTTCCCCATCCGTAATTTCCTATACAAATTACGGATAGGCAGCTGCCAAAATCAGCTTCGACGTAGCGCCGCACACGATTTTCCGGCTTTAACGAACTATTCGGCAGAGTCTAAAATTTCGCCGCGCAAAATACGCGGGACAATCCTTCTTTCTAACCTTCAAAATGCCGGGTGGCATTTGTTTACGTAATAGGAGTTCTCGATATTTCCGTCAAGCCCGAAAGTTCGTCAAACAAATGCGGCGAAGACCAAAAATATCCCGAAACGTTTTCCTCGCCGTTTACCATGTTAAATTTTATGAGCATGATATTTTCCTCATCGCTCCATTGAACGAAGTCGAAATTGCATTGCATATGCGCTTCGGAGATAGAATAATATTCGGCCAATTGGTTTGATAATATCACTTGCAAATTTACCCCCGAATTATTCTTGAAATCGGTATATTCAAGCCAATTTTGCCGACTTGTTCTGCTATAATAAGCTTCAACGACGTATCTGCTGTCATAAG
This sequence comes from uncultured Eubacteriales bacterium, assembly GCA_905209085.1. Taxonomy (GTDB): domain Bacteria; phylum Bacillota; class Clostridia; order Christensenellales; family Borkfalkiaceae; genus Scatosoma. Next base: position 194,151 of record CAJLRM010000003.1, on the reverse strand, counting down.
ACCAGTATAAACCGACGAATTCACAGTCCTTTTTGATCCAGGTACCTTTATAGGCACCGCCGACCTCTATTTTATAGCCGTATTTTTCCGTTTTGCCGTCCAACGTTTCGGCGTTGTCATATACGGTCAGCTTTATATTTCCGTCGGGCGACACCGATTTTGCGATGATACTTCCGCCTTTCGTCCTATAATATACGGATAACGAAAGACTTAATATCAAAATAAGGATGAGCGGAAGAAAAACAGCCAATAACAGTTTCGTTTTTTTATGGGATAATTTTTCTACGCTTTCGATAACGTTGATCGCCTCGTCTTCTTCCAAAAGTTCGTCTTCTTCTACTCCCATAAACTTCGAAAGTTCCGATAAATTCGCCCTGTCGGGAATTCCTCTGCCTTGCTCCCATTTGGCAACCGTTGACCTAGATACATATAATTTTTCGGCAAGCTCTTCCTGCGTCAAATGATTTTCTTTCCTAAACTTTTTTAATTTATCCGTCAACATAATTTTCACCTCCGAATAAATTATAGCTCAAAGGGATACTTTTGTCACGATACTTTTATGATACTTACGGAATGATGGGGATTTTTAATTTCCGCGCGGATCTCACCCGTCCTATATTCTTTTATCCGCTCTTATAAAAAATAAAATCCGGAGTTTCCTTTCCGTACTCTCCCGATTTTTTCTTCTTTATGAAGCCGTCCCCCAAGCCCTTTCGCTCCGCAATCTTTTTTCCGTTTTTCAAAAGGAAACTCTCAACGGGTTTCACCGGGATTTTCTCCCGCGCCCGCGTCCTCGGACACAAGCCCGCGCATGAAGGAACAGCAAATCCTCGCCATATCTTCGGGCGTTTCCCGTTTTGGCGACCGCAGCCACTCGATAAACACATTATACATCGCTCCCGACAGAAAGAACAGCCGATAGGAAGTTTCGGCGGACTCCTCCTGATGCAGATGGGGAAACGCGGAACGATTCAGACATTCGAGGATGATATTCTGCTGTCCCGAATCGATGATGGTCTTTAAGGCAGAAGCGTAATTGTCGGCATAGGAAAAAAGCGCCAGCCAAAAACGATACCAATCCCCGTTGCGCCTGTTTTCGTGGCAGATGGGATTGACGCTTTGGATGATGTAGTCGATCAGGCTGGCGAGGACCTCGGATTTCGATTTGAAATGCCGATAGTAGGTCATGCGCGAAACGCCCGCCTCCCGCACGATATCCGTCACTTTAATGCTCTCGTACGGGGTCTTCCGCATCAATCGAAGCAGCCCCGTCACAATATATGTTTCGAATTCCGCTCCGCCGTCGGCGGAGTATTTTTCTTTTCTTGCCATAAATTTCTCCCTTCGCGGCACGCGCTGTGCTTATCTGCCGTTTCCGCATTCCCCGCGAAGAGCGGCGTATTTCGTCTTTTAAGAGCCTCGTTCGCCGCATACCTGCCCCTTCCTTTTCAGAGGCACCATGAGGCTTACAAACTTCTATTTTTCGTAAACGGAGTGTTTCAATACCCCTATGTAAGGCAGATTTCGGTAATCTTCGGAATAATCCATGCCGTATCCCACCACGAATTCGTCCTCGATGACGAAGCAGGTGTATTCCGGCTCCATCGGCACCTCGCGGCGTTCGGGCTTGTCGAGGAGGGTGACGATATTCACGCTGGCGGGAGCGCGGGAATTGAGCAGTTTTTTCAAGTTGTAAAGGGTATTTCCCGAATCGATGATATCTTCCACGATCAGCACGTCCCGCCCGGCAATATCCGTCGTGAGGTCCTTTCTCACTTTCAAAGCGCCCGAAGAAGCGGTCCCCGTTCCGTAAGAGGAAACGGCCATAAAGTCGAGTTCCAAAGGCGTCTTCATACTGCGGATAAGGTCGGCAAAAAAGATGACGCTGCCCTTCAAAATACAGACGACGACGGGGCGCCTGCCCTCATAGAGCTTATCCAGCTGCGCGGCGACTTCCTTGACCCGCGTTTCTATCTGCTCCGCGGTGAGCATAATTCTTTCCACGTTCTCGTGCATATCGTTCATTGGTCTTTCTCCTGTTTTTTTCTTATCGTAATACAGAGCGCACGGCGGGTGCTTTCGGTGATTTTTACACCGTCCGCGATCTCTACGCCGCACACGGCATAAATTTCGGATTTTGCCGCGAGAACGGGCAATTCCGCCCGCACCGCCTGCGGGATTTTTTTATCGATCAGATATTTTTTGAGCGGCTTTCTGCCGCCCCCGAACTTTTCGAAACTGTCGCCCGCTCTCTTAAAACGAAACGCCGCGTCCTTAGGCAACTTGTCTTTGTCGAGAAGCAGAACTTTGCCGAAAATTTCCGAAGAAGCCACCTTCGGATTCCCCGCGCCTTCCGTCACCGTAATTTCGTACCTGCCCATCTCCCAGGTACCCGCCGCAAGTTGTCTTTCCCCGTTTTCGAAAGGGGGAATAACTTTCCCGGAGTAATAAAAGACGATTTTTTCATATACCCGCTTCGCCTCTATGCCGCCCGGCAGGTCTATCCGATTTCCCGTCTGTTCCCGCTGCAAGGCATAGACGCGCTCCAAATGAAAAAACGTATAGTCTTTTTCGACGCCTAAGGCTTTCAATATCGTAAGGCACGCCCGCCGAAAGAGGGGAGGGTTTGGGGAAAACCGCAGCCGATAGCCCGTATCCCCCTCTGTTTCGGGCGCCGACTTTTCGATAAGCGCCTCGGATAGTCCGTACAAAAATTCGTCGTCTTCGGCGGCGATGCGCGCAAATCTCGCGAGATTCCGCGCCGCGCCGGGCACGGCCTTTTCCAGGGCGGGAAGGATCCCGATCCGCAGTCTGTTGCGGGTGAAGCGCGTATCCAGATTGCTTTCGTCCTCCCGAAAGGGAATCGAGTTCGCCGCGGCGTATTCGAGAATTTCCGCCTTGGTCATACCCAATAAGGGGCGCAGATACCTCCCCCTCCTTTCCCCTATGCCGCCCGCGCCCGACAAAGACGCACCGCGGCAAAGCCTGAACAGCACCGTTTCCGCCTCGTCGCCGAGGTGATGCGCCGTGGCGACAAAATCCGTTTTTCCCTCGTTCATTAAACGTTCGAAACAACGATAACGAAACTCCCGCGCGGCGGTTTCCAGACTGATTTTTTTTTCTTCCGCTTCGGCGGGACAATCGGCGGCGAAGGAATAGAGAGGGATTTTCCAGTCGCGGCAGATTTCCTCTACAAAACGGGAATCGGCGAGGCTAGATTTGCCTCGGATCCCATGCTCGCAATTGACCGCGCAGAGCGAAAAACCGCATTCCCCGCTCTTTTCTTTGAGCATATGCAGAAGGGACATGGAATCGGCTCCGCCCGATACCGCCGCGCATATCCGTTTTCCCGAAAATTCGCCTAAATTTATCATGATTTCAGTATAGCACAGGCTCGGAAATTTTGCAAGAAAATTACTCCGGCTTTGCGGCAAAAGGCGCTCTCTTTTTGATCGGACCGACTTTTTCCAAACCCTTTTGCCTTTGCCTTGCCTTTCCTATCCGAAGGATTTTTCCGCAGAGCCTTTTCGCCCCGTTTCTCGTTTCCTTTCGCCCTTTTGCGCGCTCGGGACACACGCGCCGCCCCGTCGCTTTTTCCGCTTCCACGCCGCAGCTTTTTCTCTTTTCGTTTCTTTCCCTTTACGGCTTGCAGACGCCGTTTTCTCTAAGCCTCTTTTTCGAGCGGCCGCCCTTCCTTCGGGCGTTTGAGATATTTGGAGAAGGAAATGCCGAACATGGTCGCCGTGGTCGCCACGGCAAGCGTATCCGCGATCGGCTCCGCTATGAACACCGCCATCACCTTATCCGCCGTAAAGATATGAGGCAAGATAAAGATCAGGGGAATGAGCAGGATGACCTTTCTCAGCACGGCGAGAAAGAAAGAAGTTCTGGCGTTTCCCAAAGCGATAAACGTCTGCTGACAGGCGATTTGCGCGCCGAAGATCAGCGACATCGCCATATAGACGCGCAGGGGCGTGAGGGTATAAGGCACCTGCATCGCGTCCGAAGTGAACATTTTGACGAACAACTGAGGGAATGCCATACACAGCGCCCAGAGCGCCGTCGAGTAAATCAGACACACCCGCAAGAGGATAAAGAAGGTCCTTTTGACTCGCTCCTTCTCCCCCGCGCCGTAATTGTAGCTGACGATAGGCTGCGCTCCCTGCGTCAGTCCCTGTAAAGGGAGCATGGCAAACTGCATGACGCTGTATAAGATCGTCATCGCGCCCACGGCGGGAGTTCCCCCGTAACTGCGCAGAGAAACGTTGAAACATACGGAGATAACGCTCTCCGTAAACTGCATGATAAAGGGGGATAATCCCAAAGCGACGCAGGGCAGGTAAGAGGCGAGCGACACTTTGAAGTATTTTAGACGGATTTTCAAAACCGTCTTTTTTCCGAGCAGGAAAGACACCACCCAAACGGCGCTCGCCGCCTGCGATACGACGGTAGCGATGGCGGCGCCCTTGACGCCGAGCGAGCAGGCGTAAATGAGAATGGGATCCAGCGCGATATTGATGACGGCGCCGATGACGACGGATAACATTCCGATCAGGGAGAAACCCTGCGCCGTAATAAAGGCGTTAAGCCCCAAAGCGAGTTCGACGAAAATAGTTCCGAGCGCGTAGATGCGCATATAATCCACAGCGTAGCCGATGGATTCCTCCGTCGCCCCAAACCACCATAAAAATTTTTCCGCAAAGATCGTAAAGATCAGCGTCAGCACGATTGCAACCGCGCAGGTGACGATCGTACAATTGCCGAGGATGCGCTCCGCTTCTTCTTTCTGCCCCCGCCCCAGCATGATCGACGCGCGGGCGGCGCCGCCCATCGCCGTCAGAGCGGCAAAGGCGGAAATGATCATAATGATGGACAAACACACGCCCATGGCGGTCAGGGCGTCGTTTCCTATGTCCCGCATATGCCCGATATACATTCTGTCGACAATATTATAAAGCGCATTTACGATCTGTGCGGCAATCGTGGGCACGGAGAGTCGAAAGAGCAATTTTCCGATCGACTCCGTTCCCAGCCTCGTAGCGCGGCCCTCGCCCGCCCGGGCGTTCTTTTGCGCGATTTCGGCGGAAAGTTCCGCTTCTTCCCGCTCGTTTTCCCAATTCTTTTCCGTATCTTTTTTCTGCTCAGACATACCTCTTTCCTTTTCTTCCCGCTCTATGAAACGCCCTTTTTATTGTATTCCTTTCGATAAAAAATCTCTGCCGCGCCGAAAACGCAGGAAAAGAAGCCGATTTTCTCTTTTTGCACGCGCCCTTTAAAGAGGGAGAAAGGCTCGCTCAAAAAAAGGCGCGTTAAAACCTTTACTTCCTTATAAGGAATTTTGAAGGCAACAGTATTTTAAGTTTTGCAGAGAAACGGTCTTAAAAGGCGTCCTTTTTACGCATAAAAAAGGCTCTCCTTTCCTTTTATGCGTCCTCTCTATTCTCCTTGAAAGCCGTTTTTCCGTAATTCTTCTCTTAATTTTTAACAGTTCTCATTTCCAAGCACTGTCCCGGCAATCTCCGTTTTTTTATTCTTAAAAACGCTCCCTATTCTAAAAGGCGCCTGCCAGCGCTTTTTATATTCTCCAAAATTCCCTGCCGGCAGCTTCCCTTTATTTTTAAAGGACACTTTGGGCGCTTCTCTCTCTGTTTTCAAGAAGCAGTCCGGAAATTCTCTTTTTATCCCTTAAAAGCAATTTCAAAAACAATCGACTTCTTTGTTCCCAAGACATAATCTCACGGGAGCTCAATTTCGTAGAGGTCTTTGGGCGGGATCTTTTTTGTGGAATCTTCGACAAATTTTTTCACTTCCGAAGTCGCCTTGTCCACGGAAAGATTCGTCCCCGCACCCGCGACGCAGCCGCCGGGACACGCCATCCCCTCGATGAGGCAGCCGTTTTTCTTGCCGAGTTTGGCAAGGATGAGCATTTTCTTGCAGGAATCCAGTCCTTCCGCGTGTTCTATTTTCACTTCCACGCCGGAATAATAAGCATCCACGCACTGTTTGATAGCGGCCGCCACGCCGCCCGCGCAGGCGTATCCTCTGCCCGCGCCCGTCGCTTCGTGAATCCCGACGCCCTTTTCGTATTTGGAAAAATCGATATTCTTGGCGTCGAACATACCCGCCAGTTCCTCGAAGGTGATGACGAAGTCGACGTCGCTGCGCACCGACTCGCGCGAAGCTTCCAGCTTTTTCGCCGCGCAGGGACCGATAAACACCACGCGCGCCTGCGGGGATTTCTGCTTGATGCGGCGCGCCGTCGCCACCATAGGCGTCAGCGCCTGCGACACTTCCCCGATCAGCTGCGGGAACTGTTTTTTCGCCAGCATCGCCCAGGAAGGACAGCAGGACGTAAGCAGAAAAGGCAGCTTTCCGGGCACTACTTCCTCCACGTAATGATGCGCTTCGGTCGCCGCGCCGACGTCCGCGCCGCTCGCCACCTCGTGGACTTCCCGAAACCCTATCTCCTTTAAAGCGCCCTCTATCTGAGCCAGCGAAACGCCGCTGCCGAATTGACCGATAATCGCGGGAGCGACTTCCGCCACCACGTAGTCCCCCTTTTTGATTGCCCTGATCAGCTGAAAGATCTGCGATTTATCCGCAATGGCGCCGAAGGGACAACTCACCATGCACTGACCGCAGCCCACGCAGGTATTGTTATCGATTTTCGCTCTGCCCAATTCGTCGGAAGAGATCGCTTTGACGCCGCACGCCTGTGCGCAGGGACGCACTTTGTGCGCGATGGCGTCGTAGGGACACGCGGCCTTGCATTTGCCGCAGCGCACGCACTTTTCCCTGTCTATCACCGATTTTCCGTCCTTCACGGAAACGGCGCCCTTAGGGCACGCCGCTACGCACGCCTTCGCCACGCACCCGCGGCACTGATTCGTCACTTCGTATACGTTGTCCTCGCATTTATCGCACGCCGACGGGATCACCTGCATCAGAGGCGGCTCGTAATACTTATCGGATATGTTGCTCTGATCCAGCCCGCTCGTGATATGCACGGGCTTGTCGGCGGGACGAAGGGACATCCCCATGGCCAGCCGTACCCGTTCGGAGGCAATGGCGCGTTCTCTGTAAATGCTCTCGCGGTATTGCGGCACTTCGGTGGGCGTGATCGCATAGGGGATTGCCTCTATATCGCTGTTGATATTCTCCGGCTCCGAGTTGTAAGCCACTTTTGCAATTTCTTTGAATACTTCATGTCTAAGCTTGACGACCGAGGTTTCAAGTCCTCTCATTTTTTGTATCTCTCCTTTAAAAACGCTGATGAGCGGTAAATTTAAAACGATTTTAATTTCGCTTATTATCATACCGCAAAAGCGCAAAATTGTCAATCGGATACGCTCGTCCCGACCTGCTTTTTACTCAATTTTTATGTTTTTCCCTCGTTTTTATTTTGGACATCCGCCCCTCTCTTTTTTGCCGTCATTGTAACGTTCGCTTACTCTTTCGCATAGCATTACGGATTCTGCAAGCGAATGCCACTTTCTTGTCCATGACTTTATTTTCCGCAAGAAAATCCTTCCGAAATGTTCTCTTATTGAAAAAGAGCCGCATCCGGGCGGCTCTTCGTTTCGGTTTTATTTTTCCTGCGCCATATAATACCGCATGAGTACATAATCAAAGTCCAAATCATCTTTGGAAAAATCCTCCGTCAGATAGGTATAAAGGATTTCTTCTCCATGATAGCCTGATCTTGGCGACCACTCCAAACTATAAACGGCGGAGCCTTTTACTTTTAACGGTGCGTTTTCGTCGGAGGTGAACATCGAATATCCCGCGATGCCGCTGCCGCGTATTTTTTCGCTTTCCGTTTTGTATATCTCCGCGCCTTCGTTTTGAAGGGCTTTTTCCAATAAGCCGTCCTTGAATAACGGAGTGCAATAACGCTCCATTTTCGTTTCCGCCAAAAGACAGTACTTTAACGCTACGGTCGTCGTTTTTTCCCCCTCGATAAACAAAAGGGGCTTATGTTTAAAAATAGCTTCGTCTACTGCCGACTGAAAACGCGTTCCCATCATCCCGTATAAAAAATCAAAATATTCCACGGACGCGGGAATATGAATATTTTTATTTGCTCCGTTGATGCTGAAAGGTAAGACGCGTTTTACGCGGGAATCGACGAAAAAATTGATTTTGCCTCGGTTTGCAAACTGATAACATAAATCGCCCTCGGCTGAATACAGGCACCCGCCGTCTGTGAAATAATGTTCGCTCCCTTCTATTTCGATCGCCTGTTCCTGATTAAAAAGAGGATTAAAACTGTGCAGCGGATTAAAATCTATATAATACGCGCTGGCAGGCAAAACAAAGGTCCGCGCCAAAGTTGCGTCTAATCGAATCTGCCGCACGCCCTCCTCTACAATCAGCTTTTTCACAGGAATCTCGTGATTTTTTTCAGGGACGATATATACGTCTTCGACACAGGAAGGCACCGTTAACGTGCCTATTTCAGGAAAGCAATCCTCTTCACGGGTTGCTATACTGATATATTTTACCCGAATTCCCTCGATTTCGGAGGGAAAGTCCAGGCGTTCGATTTTTTCTTTGCCGTCTATTCCCAAAATTACGGCAAAGGCATTGTCTACTATATAATAAGTAAATCCGTCGTCCGTCTTTTTCAAATCGCCGACATATGCCGAATAACGATTGTCCTTCTTGATTTTTTCAATCTTTCCCCCCGAAACCAGTAGTGTATCCTCAAAAGTCAGTTTCGGCGTTAAACTTTCGTCTTTCATTTCAAATCTTTTGTTGAGTCCCTGATTCGTATCGAAAAATTCCTCTTTGCTCCGCGCGGGAGTGGCGTATTGTTGATAATTATCTGCCGTCATCGGCTCGTAAAGGTAATTGTAATCGTATGTGCGCCTCCGATATTTTATTAAAGCGTCTTGGAAACTGACCGCATAAACGGTTTCTTCCACCTCCATCGGTGCACACGCCAGCATCTGTACCTTGTCGGGCTGATATTTTGCGTAATATTTATGCGCCTGCGCTTTCGAAACGCCTCCCGTCACTCGTTGCGTGTAATTTTCGTCCTTAAAATATCCGCAGAAGGTATATCCCGATTTTTCCTCGTACTCCTGCACCGTATTCTTATTTCCGTCCGAACACGCGCCGCCCGTCAACATCAGTCCCAGGATAATTCCTGCCGACAATGCCATGGTTCTCTTTGCTCTTTTCATATTTCCTCCCGATATCGTTTTCTTATGATTCATTATATCATATGCCGTTTTGTTTTTCAAGTATTTTTTGATATTTTGCAAATCGGCTATCCCCGTATTTTCCTTCCTCTCTCCTTTTCGCCTTCTTTCTTTCCGCAGGGCGTTGCGTTTTTTCCCTTTTTATCCTATCTTACGCTTAAAAAATATTTCCGCTTTCCCCTTTTCCGTTCCCTTCTTTCTCCTTTTTCCTTCGTAGCCCTTCGCTAATTTTCCCCTTTGAACGCACTTTCCTTCTCCTCCTCTCTCTTTGCATACGCCCTTCTTTTCGTTTCGATTCAAAGCGACGCTTTCCCCTTCTCTCTTCTTTTATTTATATTTTTCCCTTCGCGCGACTCCTTTTTGATCGTTTATTCCCTTCGTACACGCCTCCCCGCTCAAAAAAAGCAAGGCTGCATTCATCGCAGCCCTGCCTATTGCATTTCACCCTTTATACGGATTCGTGCTTTCCGTAATAGGCGTTGAGATACATTTTTTTGATTTCCTCGACGAGCGGATAACGCGGGTTTGCGCCCGTGCATTGGTCGTCGAAGGCATCCTCGCTCATCTTTTCGAGCGTCGCCAAAAATTCTTCCTCGGTGCCCTTGTCCCCGATGGCTTCCCTGATCGTTTCGGGCTGTCCGACCGTTTTTTGCAGTTCCTTCATCTTGACAATGAACGATTCCACGAGTTCGTCGTCCGTTTTGCCCTTGCAGCCCACATATCTCGCCACCTCGGCATAGCGCCGCTTGCAGTCGGGATAGGCGTATTGGGGAAAGGTTCCCATTTTCGCGGGCGCTTCGGCGCTGTTGAAGCGGATGACCTGTTCCAAAAGCAGAGAATTTGCCATGCCGTGCGGCAGGTGCCAGTAAGCGCCGAGTTTATGAGCCATAGAATGGCAGACGCCGAGGAACGCATTGGCAAACGCCATGCCCGCCATAGAAGCCGCATTCGCCATCTTTTCGCGAGCCTGAGGCGCCGCGCTGCCGAGAGAGTAAGCGTCGGGCAAATATTCAAAAATCAGCTTGATCGCTTCCTTGGCTATGCCGTTCGTAAAGTCGGACGCCATCACGGACGCCACCGCTTCGAGCGAATGGGACAGCGCATCGATTCCCGAACAGGAGGTGAGCCCCTTGGGAATGTTCATCATCAGTTCGGCGTCGATGATCGCCATATCGGGCATCAGTTCATAATCGGCAAGCGGATATTTTCCGCCCGTCTGTTCGTCCGTAATGACGGCGAAGGGCGTCACCTCGCTGCCCGTTCCCGCCGTGGTAGGCACCGCGACAAACATCGCCTTTTCGCCCATATGCGGGAAAGTATACACGCGCTTGCGGATGTCCATAAAGCGCATGGCGAGGTCTTCGAAGTCCACTTCGGGGTGTTCGTAAAGCACCCACATGATCTTCGCGGCGTCAATCGGCGAGCCGCCGCCGAGCGCGATGACGACGTCGGGCTTGAAATCGGCCATCATCTTCGCCCCCGCGCGGGCGCAGGCAAGGGTAGGATCGGGCGTGACGTCGAAGAACTCGGTGTGCGTCATGCCCATCTCGTCCAGCACTCTCGTCACTTCCTTGGCCATACCGCTCGAATAGAGAAACTTATCGGTAACGACGAACGCTCTCTGCCTGTTGTACACCTTTCCGCCTAACTCTTCCAGAGCGAGTTTCAGACAGCCGCGTTTGAAATAGATCTTTTCGGGCGCTTGGAACCAAAGCATATTTTCCCTCCTTTGAGCCACCGTTTTGATATTCAGGAGCTGTCTGACGCCGACGTTTTCCGAAACGCTGTTGCCGCCCCAGGAACCGCAGCCGAGCGTCAGGGAAGGGGTGAGCCGGAAGTTATAGAGATCTCCGATTCCGCCTTGCGCGGCGGGAGTATTGACGAGGATGCGGCAGGCTTTCATCTTCTCGTAAAAAGCGCGCAGCTTCTCGCCCTGCGTTTTTTCGTCGAGATAGACGGAAGCGGTATGCCCTATGCCGCCGTCGCGGACGAGTTTATCCGCTTTTGCCACGGCGTCGTCGAAGTCCTCCGCTTTATACATGGCGAGCACGGGGGACAGCTTCTCGTGCGCAAATTCTTCGCCGAGGTCGGTAGACGTCACTTCGCCTATCAGGACTTTGGCGTTTTCGGGGACTTCGAATCCGGACAAAGCGGCGATGGTATGCGCGGTCTGTCCGACGATTTTCGCGTTCAGAGCGCCGTTGACAATGATGGTCTTTCTCACCTTGTCCGTTTCGGCGGGCGAAAGGAAGTACGCTCCGCGCAGCGTCATTTCTCTTTTAAATTCCTTATATACGGCTTTGTCGACGATCACCGACTGTTCGGACGCGCAGATCATGCCGTTGTCGAAAGTTTTGGAATGAAGGATGGAGGAAACGGCGAGCGGAATATCGGCGGACGCGTCTACGACGGCGGGCGTATTGCCGGCGCCCACGCCGATCGCGGGTTTTCCCGAAGAATACGCCGCCTTGACCATGCCGGGCCCTCCCGTCGCCAGAATGGTATCCGATTCTTTCATGATCATCGCGGAGAGCGGAACGCTCGGCTCGTCTATCCAGCCGATGATATCCTCCGGGGCGCCCGCACGCACGGCGGCTTCGAGAACGACCTTGGCGGCGGCGATCGTGCATTTCTTCGCGCGCGGATGCGGGGAAATGATCAGCCCGTTCCGCGTTTTCAGACAAATCAATGCCTTAAAAATCGCCGTGGAGGTAGGGTTTGTGGTGGGAATGACCGCCGCCAGCACGCCGATCGGCTCGGCGATGCGGGTGTAGCCGAACGCTTCGTCGCGTTCGATGACTCCGCACGTTTTTTCATCCTTATATTTGTTGTAGATATATTCCGCGGCGTAATGATTCTTGATCACCTTATCCTCCGCGATGCCCATACCCGTTTCCTCGACGGCGAGCTTCGCCAGAGTAATGCGCGCCTTGTTCGCGGCAACCGCCGCGGCGAAAAAGATTTTGTCCACCTGTTCCTGCGTATAGGCGGCGAATTTTTCCTGCGCCGAACGTACTTTTTCCAGCATTTTGCCCAGCGATTGTTCGTCGTTCACGATAAAATCTTTCATAAAACACCTCCATTATGTCGATAAAAATTTTTTACTTTTTTAATTCGTTTCACCCCTGCCCCTATCCTTTATCCTTTTTCAATTTTTTCCTGTCCTCTCGCCTCTTAATGCCTCTGACGCTTTATTCCTATCCTCTGTCTTTTAACGCTTTCCGATCTCTTTCGTCTTTTCTCAACTTGCCGCAAAGCGCGGAATCATAGAGTTCCCTTGGACAGCTCTCCCGCCAAAAGCGCGAGGGAAGCGGATAAATCCTCGTTTTTTAATATGACGCCCTTGGGAATATGCAAAGGAGCGGGCGCAAAATTCCACACCGCCTTGATGCCCGCGCGCGCCATTAAATCCAAAGTTTCCTGCGCGGCGACTTTGGGAACGGTGATAATGCCGATGTTGACTTTTTTTTCCCGCACGAATCTCTCGAAATTTTCCAGCGGATACACCGTCTTTCCCGCAATTTTTTCCCCGACGACGGAAGGCTCCACGTCGAAAGCCGCGACGATATTCAATCCGTTGTTCTTGAATCCTTCGTAGCCTAAAAACGCCTTTCCCAGTCCGCCCGCGCCGACGATCACCGCGTCGGAAAGGTTGTCGTATCCCAAAAACTTCTCGATGTCCGAAATCAGACGCACCACTTCGAAGCCAAGCCTCGGCTTGCCCGGCAAAGAAGACACCATGGCGAGATCCTTTCTCACCAGCACCGCCGATACGGGAATATTTTGTGCAATTACTGCGGAAGAAATGTATTTTTCTCCCTTCTGATTCTCTTCCTGCAAAAATCTCAAATATAAAGGCATCCTCGCTATCGTCGCCTTAGACATCTCCTGTGCGTTCATTTCATTCGCTCCCGATTTATTGATATTTTTTTATCGATATTAGTATATCAAAAAAGGCGGATGCCTGTCAAGCGGACAGCCGCCTTTTTTCCGAATATTTCCATTTTGAAAAGAGGAAACATTTTTTATTCCTCTTTCACAAGAAATTTTTTAATCTCGGCGCTTTCGTAATATTCCGCCGAAACGAAAATCCTTGCCCCGCTTGCCTCCGCGCATTAAAAGGACATTTTCCCTGCCGAAACGTATCCTTTTAAGACTGAAAATGAGTCCGATACATTCCGCGCGCCGCTCGATAGGAAAAAATATATTTTTCTCTACAAATATCCGTCAACCTATCTTTCCCGCGCTTTGCCCGATTTCTCTTTTATAAAAATCTTTCTTCCTCGTCCTGCGATCTTTCGTCTTTTTAAATTTCCGTCACACAACGTCCCGATAGACGCGCGAAAAGGCGTTTCTCCGAAGAAAAACGCCTTTTTATAAAATCCCTTTAAAGTTCCGCCAGCTGCGCTTCGAATTTCTCTTTCATGCCGAGATATTTTTCAAGCTTTTCCTTTTCTTCGTCCACCAGTTTTTTTGGCGCCTTGCTGACGAAATTCTGATTGGCGAGCTTTCCTTTCGCGCGCTCGATCTCTCCTCCGATCCGCTCGATTTCCGCGGCGAGCCGCACTTTTTCCTTTTCGATGTCCACAAGCTCCCCGAGCGGCACATAGATCTCGGCGATCTCCGTCACCTGCGAAACGGTCTTTCCGTCCACCGCCGCGCCGCTGTCCACGAATTTCACCGCCGCCGCGCCCGACAGCTTCATAATGCTGTCCCTGTTCTGCTGCACCAGACGCTTGCTTTCGGTGACGAGATAGAGATCCACCTTTTTGGAGGGCGGGCAGTCCGCCGCCTTTTTCATCGCGCGCACGGCTTTGATGATCTCCATGACTCCCTCAAACGCCTTCGCTTCCTTTTTGTACGCCATACGGGAATTATAGCGGGGGAACGCGGACACCATAATGCTCTCTTTTCCCTCTTCGCCGGGAAGATTGCGATAAATTTCCTCGGTGACGAACGGAATAAACGGGTGCAACAGTTTCAGAGCGTTTTTCAGCACAAAGCAGAGCACGGACAGCGTTCCGAGTTTTTTCTCCTCGTCTTCGCCGTAGAGAGCGGGTTTGGAAAGCTCGATATACCAATCGCAGAAATCCCCCCAAACGAAGTCGGTGGCGAGATCGCTGGCGACGCCCAGCTCGTATTTGTTGAGGTTTGTCGTCACCTCGCGGATACAGTTTTGCAGGCGGGAAATGATCCACTTATCCGCAGGCGAGAAGCGCACGCTCTCGACGGCGGGGATCTCTTTTCCCTCCGCGTTCATGAATACGAAACGAGAGGCGTTCCACAGCTTGTTGATGAAGTTGCGGCAGGACTCCACCTTCGTATCCGAATACCTGGTGTCGTTGCCGGGCGCGACGCCCGTCAGGAGGGAGAGGCGCAGGGAATCGGCGCCGTACTTTTCGACGATCTCCAAGGGATCGATGCCGTTGCCCAAAGACTTGCTCATCTTTCTGCCCTGTTCGTCGCGGATGATGCCGTGGATCAGAACGTCGTGGAAAGGCACCTTCCCCGTATGTTCTATGCCCGAGAAAATCATTCTCGCCACCCAGAAAAAGATGATGTCGTATCCCGTCACCAAAACGTCGGTGGGATAGAAATATTTATAATCCTCCGTTTCGTCGGGGAATCCGAGCGTCGAAAAGGGCCAGAGCGCCGAGGAAAACCAGGTGTCCAGAACGTCCTCGTCCTGTTTCAGATTATCGCTTCCGCAGGCGGGGCAGGCGGCGGGATCCTCTTTCGAACAGACGACCTTTCCGCAGTCCTGACAATACCAGACGGGAATGCGGTGCCCCCACCACAGCTGTCGGGAAATGCACCAGTCCTTGATGTTCTCCATCCAGTTGTAATAGATCTTCGAGAAGCGTTCGGGAACGAATTTGACCTTGTTTTTCATCACCGCGTTGATGGCGGGCTTTGCGAGCGGCTCCATTTTCACAAACCACTGTTTGGAAACGATGGGTTCCACGGTCGAATGGCAGCGGTAGCAATGCCCCACGTTGTGGGTGTGCGGCTCTATTTTCACCAAGAAGCCCTGTTCTTGAAGATCCGCGACGATTTTCTTTCTCGCCTCGTACCTGTCCAGCCCCGCATAGGCACCCGCCCTCTCGTTCATGGTGCCGTCGTCGTTCATCACGCGGATGACTTCGAGGGAATGTCTTTTGCCCACTTCGAAGTCGTTAGGGTCGTGCGCGGGCGTGATTTTCACGCAGCCCGTACCGAATTCCATGTCCACATACTCGTCCGCGACGACGGGTATTTCCCTGTCCGTCAGGGGGAGTTTCAGCGTCTTGCCGACAAGACGGGCATACCTTTTGTCGTCGGGGTGTACCGCCACGGCGGTATCCCCGAGCATCGTTTCAGGTCGGGTGGTGGCCACCACCACATCCCCCTTGCCGTCCGCGGAGGGATAGCGAAGGTGCCAGAAGGACCCCGCTTCTTCGGCGTATTCCACTTCCGCGTCGGAGAGCGCGGTCTTGCAGCAGGGGCACCAGTTGATGATGCGGTCCCCCTGATAGATGAGTCCTTTGTTGTAAAGATTGACAAACACTTCCCGAACGGCGCGGGAACATTTTTCGTCCATCGTGAAGGCCTGGCGGGACCAATCGCACGAAGCGCCCAGTTTTCTCTGCTGTAAAGTGATGCGGCCTCCGTACTGCGCCGTCCATTCCCAGGCGCGCTTTAAAAATCCGTCGCGCCCCACGTCCTGTTTGGTCAGCCCTTCCTCTTTCATTTTCCCGACGATCTTCACTTCGGTGGCGATGGAGGCGTGGTCGTAACCGGGCAGCCAAAGGGCGGCGTAGCCCTGCATCCGCTTGAAACGAATGAGCGTATCCTGCATGGCGGCGTCCATCGCGTGTCCCATATGCAGCTGCCCCGTGATGTTAGGAGGCGGCATCATGATGGTAAACGGCACCTTGTCGTGATCTATTTCCGCGCGGAAATAGCCCGATTTTTCCCAATCGGCATAGATCCTGTCCTCAAAGTCCTTCGGGTTGTATGTCTTTTGCATTTCCATAATCTGTCAATCCTTTCCGTCCGCTTATTTTCTCAAAAAGCGGTTCTCCCTCATTATATTCCTTTTTGCCCCGATTGTCAATTATTAACGCCGACTCATATGATATATTATTCTATTTTTTTAACGGAGTCAACCCTATGAAAAAAATTTCGGTAATCGCACTTTCGGCACTCTTCGCGCTTGCGCCTCTTTCAGCCTGCGGCGGCAACAGCGACGGACTCACCACACTCAAAATCAATGAGGTCACTCACTCGATTTTCTATGCGCCGCTGTATTTGGCGGATGCGCTCGGGTATTTTAAAGACGAAAACTTAAAGATCGAACTCACCAACGGCGGCGGCGCCGACAACGTCATGTCCGCCGTGCTTTCGGGGGATTCGGACATCGGTTTCTGCGGCCCCGAAGCGGCGCTTTACGTACTTATCGGCGGCTCCACCGACGTCCCTTCCGTGTTCGGCCAGCTCACGAAACGCGACGGTTCTTTCCTCGTTTCGAGGAAGGACGAACCGGACTTCAAATGGACGGATTTAAAGGGCAAGGAAATTCTTGCGGGCAGACCCGGCGGCGTCCCCGCGATGACTTTCGAATACGTATTGAATCAGAACGGACTTTATGACGGCACCGATCTCACGCTCAATTTCGACATTCAGTTCAACCTGATGACGAGCGCCTTCGAGGGCGGAACGGGGGACTACTGCACGATGTTCGAGCCGGTCGCGTCCGAATACGAAGCGGCAGGCAAGGGCTACGTGGTGGCGTCGGTAGGCGAAGCGTCGGGCGAAGTCCCCTACACCTGCTTCATGGCGAAAAATTCGTGGATCAAGAAACACGAAACGGAAGTGGACGGATTCTTGCGCGCGGTGACGAAGGCGGTGAAATACGTCATGGAAACGCCCGCCGCGACCGCGGCGCCCTATCTCACGGCGTACTTTGAATCCACCTCCGTGTCCTCGATCACGACGTCCCTGCAAAGCTATAAGGACATCGACGCGTGGGTGACGAATTTGGCGATGACGGAGGACAGCTTTACGCGCCTTCAAGACATCATCGATAACGCGGGCGAGCTTTCCCGCCGCGTCGCCTTCGACGAACTCATCAACACCGCTTACGCGGATAAGGCGTACAAAGACGTTTACAACTGATACCATAGGGACCACCGGACTCCTTTCGAGGGTGTCCGGCGTCCCGATTTTTCCTCCCCGAAAGCGGCGGAACGAGTACAGCGGACTCGCACGGCTCTAAGATACTTACGTAGCGGGGAAGAAAGGCAGGATAAAGAAACGAAGGTCAACCCATGAAAGAAGTTTTACAATTTGATAACGTATCGATGCACTATCACACAAAACAGGGGGAAACGGTGGCGGTGGAGGAACTGAACTTTTCGGTTACGGAAGGCGAATTCGCGGCGGTCATCGGTCCCTCGGGCTGCGGAAAAACGACGCTTTTGTCCTTGGCGGCGGGGCTTTTAAAGCCCACCAAGGGCGAGGTAAAAAACTCGGGCGTTTCGTTCGGCTATATGCTGCAAAAGGACGAACTTTTCCCGTGGCGCACGATTGAAAAGAATATATTTCTCCCTTTGGAGATCCAGAAGACGGATACGGCGCAGCACCGCGCCCGCGCCCTTGCGCTCGCTGAAAAATACGGGCTTAAAGACTTTTTGAAAAGCTATCCCTCCCAGCTTTCGGGCGGTATGCGCCAGCGCGCCGCGCTGATTCGGACGCTCGCGGTCGATCCCGACGTACTCCTTCTCGACGAGCCTTTTTCCGCGCTCGACTATCAGACCCGACTGAGCGTATGCGACGACGTGTATAAGATCATCCGAAGCGAGCATAAGACGGCGGTTTTGATCACGCACGACATCAGCGAAGCGGTGTCGGTGGCGGATAAGATCGTGGTGCTGTCCAAACGCCCCGCTAAGGTGACGGCGATCCACACGCTGAGTTTTCCCGAAAACGAGCCGTTAAAGCGTCGGGAGAACAAAGAATTTTCGACCTGGTTCGAGCTTTTATGGAGGGAATTAAACGCATGAAGAAAAATACGGAATATTCGAGAGAGCATATTCTCTATTTAAGAAATATCAGAAGGAAGAGCGTCACGGTGCACGTCGTGCGACTGGCGGTGCTGTTTCTTTTTCTCGGAATTTGGGAGCTTTGCGCCCGATTCGAATGGATAAACCCGTTTATCACCAGTTCGCCCTCGCGGGTTTGGAAAACGGTGGTGTCGCTCTATCAAAACGGGACGCTTTTTTATCACGTAGGCACGACGCTTTGGGAAACGCTCTTAGGCTTTTTCATCGCGGTGGTGGCGGGGTATCTGATCGCGCTGCTGCTTTGGTGGAGCGAGGTTTTCCGTAAGATCTCGGAGCCATATCTCGTCGTCTTGAACGCGCTGCCGAAAATAGCGCTCGGTCCCTTGATCATCATTTGGTGCGGAACGGGAAGCAAACCCATCGTATTCATGACGATCCTGATCGGACTGATCGTGGCGATTTTGAATATGCTGAACGGCTTTATGGCGACGGATGAAAACAAGATGCTGCTTTTAAAGTCGATGGGCGCGAGTAAGTGGCAGATTTTGAGGAAACTCGTAGTGCCCTCGTCGCTGCCCGCGTTCATTTCCATGCTGAAAATAAACGTAGGAATGGCATGGATAGGCTCGGTGATGGGCGAATACATGGTTTCCAAGGCAGGGATCGGGTATCTGATCGTATACGGCGGTCAGGTGTTCAAACTCGATCTCGTAATGACGGCAGTCGTCATCCTGTGCATTTTGGCGGCGGGTATGTACGCGATCGTGGCGCTGATAGAAAAAGCGGTGATTAAAAACACCGATTAAAGCGCGTCCGCCGAAAAAAGCTCTGCGCGCAGGACAAAAATTTTTTCTGCCGTCAAAACGCTCGCTTTGCGCAGGATAAATCGCAAAAGGGTAGCTCTGCGCTTAGGCGCAGAGCTACGGCGCGCCACGCCCGCGTTTTATGCCGCAGGCGGCATCTCCGCGCTTTCGCGCGGAGAAATGAATACCCTACTTGTCTTTGCCCTTCATGAGCCTTTCGGCTTAAAGTCCAATAGAAAGAGCCTTTTAACTTCTGTTAAAAGGCTCTTATTTTTTCTCGTCGTCTTTCGTTTTATTTTTATGTTCGGGAAACGGCAGCGTCAATTCTCCCCGAATCATCTCTTCAATGGTAACGCCAAAACATTGTGCTATTTTATACGCTTGAAAAACGGAGGGCGCATTTTCTCCCAATTCATAACGGGAAAGAGATTGACCAGGAATATCGGTCAACTTTGCTATATCGTCCAAAGAAGCATGGTACATTTTTCTTAGGGATCTCATACTTATAGCAAACTCTGCTCTTTCCTCTTCCGTCAGCGTTACTTTTGTCAAATTATCTTTGCTCATACTCATTTTCTAAAATTTACCACGAATACGTGAAAAACGCTTGACTTTCCCAGATACGTGAGATATAATATAAACAATCTATATATTTTCATGAGTCAACGTTGTTCTATTTTCATTCATACATTTTATCTAATGACTATTTTGCCCCCTATCGATAAAAAAATGTCCGTTTCTCTATCTGCATAAAAAATTGATAAGGAATATCCTATGAAAGACGTTTCTATAATAAATGATTTATTGGATTCCAATCTCCCCTTGGATTTCGAAAATGAAAAATGGTCGCCCGAAGCGGCGGAACTGTATGCGGAAAGAAAAGCCGCTCAAATGCAGCTTTGGGATTCTTTGACCCCCGAACAGCAAAAACTTTTCGACGCCTATTGGATTGCCTCCTGCGGCGTGATAAGCGTTATTGAAAAGCGGACTTACCGACTCGGCGCTCAGTTCGGATTTCGTTTTGCATTGGAAATGCTTGACGACGACCCGCACAAAAAATAAATTTTGCTTATACTGCGAAACGCAATATCGTTCCTAAAAAACAGACCCGATACACGTTTGTATCGGGTCTGTTTTTTTCTTATTCGTTAAATCCCTGCCCCCGTCGTTTATAAATCACGGGGAGCATTTTCTCACTTTTTTGCGGCACGGATCGACTTTGCGGAAGTCGCGCCCGCTTCGGCGCAGGACAATTCTCCGCCGCAGCTTTCCGCGCCTTTTGCGCTCTCGGGCAGGCGGGTATTTCTGCTCAGAAGCAGCCCGACGGCGTAAGTGACGGTTTCGGTGACGGGCATCACCCACCAAAGCAGATCGCCGCCGAACAGCGCGGGAAGCGCAAAGATGAGAATACTGCTGACGAAAACACCGCGCACGAGGGACACGGCGAGCGACGCCATCGGGCGCATCACCGATTGAAAATAATAGGTGAAAAAGACGTTGCGGGGCATGAGGAGGAAAGACAGCGCGTAAACTCTCAGAATATGCGGTGCGATTTTTTCTATTTCGGGGGTCGTGCGCATGAAGGTGCGCACGATGGGAAGCGGGAAGAGCTCCACCGCGGCAAAGACGACCAGCGCGACGGCAAAAGCGGAAAAGACGCCGTATTTGTGAACGCGGCGAATGTCGTTCGCCTTTCCCGCTCCATAACAGACGGAAATGATAGGTTGCGCCGCCTGCCCCACGCCGTAGGAAATGCTCTGCGCCAGCATAAAGATATTGGCGAGAACGCCATATACGGCGAGGGCGGAACTGCCGAGATATTTCATAATCTGATTGTTGAAAAGCATCGTCAAAATCCCCATCGCCAAATCGACGACAAAGACGGAGAAGCCCGCCCAGAGAATATTTCCCGCGTCCTTGAAGAAGGGAAAATTCCCGTTCGATTTTGTCAGGCGCAGCCCGTTCTTTTTAGAGAAAAAATGGGTGGCGAGAATGGCGACGCACAAGACCTCTCCGAGAGCCGTGGCGAGTCCCGCGCCCTCTATGCCCATATCCCGCACGAACACGAAAAAGTAATCCCCGCCGATATTGAATATACCGCCCGCAATCACCGCCGCCATCGCCTTCGCGGGCGCGTTGTCGTTGCGGATAAAGCACACGAAAAACTGTCCCAGCGTAAACAGCGGGACGGCGAATTTCAGCCATTTGAGATACCCTTTGGCGAGCGGCAGAAGCGTGTCGTTCGCACCGAACAGCCTTAAAAGAGGCGTTTCAAAAAAGACAAGCAGCGCCCACACCGTGACGGTGACGACGGCGACGCAGAAAAAGGCGCGCGTAAACAAAACGTCGCCCCGCTGTCTATCCCCTTCGCCGCGAGCCTTGGACATCAACACGCCGCCGCCCACGCCGAATAACAGCCCGAGGCTTAAAATAATCGTCCAAATGGGCATGACGACGGACAGCGCGGCGCTGCCGTCCGAGCCTTCGTACTGCCCTATCATGATGGCGTCCACCAAAGAATAGATGGAAACGACGACGGCGCTGCCCAGCCCCGCGAAGAGATAATGGAAATAAGTTTTTCTCAGACTCCTTTGTTGTAAAGACATAAATTTCCTCAAAAAAACACCGGACAAGCAGTCGGTTTCAACCCGACCATCTTATCCGGTGCATAAATCGTGTTTATGGCACCCTCCGATGACCTCAGTATCGGATATTTTAACAGAAAACAGAGGGAAAGTCAACGGTTTGCAAGGCTTTTGCGAAAAATTTTTCTTCTTACCATGCGGCGGAATTAAACGCGGAAAAAGCGATCGTTTTCCCCTCCTTCCTCTCGGAAAGGTAGCCGACCGCTTCTTTCAAAGTCCTTTTTCTTTCGCCCTTTATATATCGCTGGGACTGACGAGAAGCCAATAATTGTTCAATTCCAGCCCGTTGACATAGGGAAGAATGTCCTCGTCAAGCTCCTCGACGGCGGGGATTTTGCCCGAGATATACTCTTCGAGCCTCTCTTTACAGGAGCGTATACGCAGCATCACGCCGCCCAAACGCGCGTCCTGTATCTCCCACCCGAAGGACTTGTTTTCGCGCATCCACAGCTCTTTAAACAGCTTATAAAAGGCTTTCAGACGCTCGGAAAGAACGGTGTATTTATTGAGGAGTCCCGTAAGCTCCGCCTTGTTGTCGGCGCGGTAAGCCTTTCGGGTGCGGACGCCCAGCTCCGCCTTTATCTCCATGACTTCGCAGAGGGCGGAAAGGGCGTCGAAAATGTACTTGAACTCCCCCGCGCGGAAGGCGGCGTCCGACAGTTTCTCCGCGTACTCGGCAAACGGAATTTTTCCTTCCGCTTCCACGGCTTTGTCGAGGATTCCCAAAAAGCAATCGCTGTATAAAAGGCTCTTGCAGGGATTTTCCGCAATGGTGCCCGCCTTGGTTCCCTTGGTGGCGTTAGGCAGTTCGAGGAGGGTAAAATCCTCGTAAGAAATGCCGAAAGTTTCTTTAAAGCCCCGGGAAATTTTCGCCTCGTCGAAATTGCCGTCGGCATATTGGCGAATGGCGTAGAGAGTCGGCAAAAGCGCGAAGAAAGAACACTCTTTTCCGTTGTCCCCCCACATGGTCAACAGGACGTTTTCCACGCCGTTTTTGCGGACGCTTTCCATGGCGGGGCGCATCGTTTTGAGGGAATAAGTATGGAAGGGCGCAAAGCCGTTCCAGCTCCACGCGCCGCCCGCAAACCAGATCTCTTTGCCGAATTCCTTGTGCGATTCCATCATGGCGTCATAGTCCGCAACGTCCGAATGATAGTAGTCCCAATAGGTCAGTTCGACGTTGTCGGGAACGCGCTCGATGACGCTTTCGGGGATATGCAGACCGCGCGCATAATATTCGCCGTGATTGGCGAGGCGGAAGAACATATCGCTCCACATATGCGGTTGAAAGCCGTATTTCTCGGCGATCTTCGCCACTCTGTTCAGGTGCCTGACGAGAAGCTGAGCGCGGTCGGTAAAGCCGTGTTTGTCGAGATAGGCGCCCAGCCCCACCATGTGCGCCTCGTCCATGCCGATATGGATACGGCGGGAGGTGAAATTAGCGGCGGCGGAAGCGAAAATTTTATCGAGAAATTCATAGGTCTTTTCTTCGTCGATCAAAAGGATGTCCGCCGTGTCCACAATGTCGCGGTAAACGGGTAGTTTGACGGTGTTGTTGAAATGCGCCAGGGTCTGAATGCAGGGGATCAGCTCTACGCCGTGTTGTAAAGCGTAGGCGTCGATGTCCTTGATCTCCGCCGCCATATACCCGCCGCGAAGGTATCCGAAATAGGGCTCGCCCTCCACCCGATAGGTGTCCTCGGCGTATAATTCCAAGGTGTTATAGCCCATTTTTTCAAGGCAATCGATAAAACGCTTGACGGCGGAAGGCTTCATCACCGCGTTTCTCGAACAGTCCAGCATCACTCCGAAGTGTTTGTAGTTTTTCATAAAATTCCCCTTGAAGGTAGATTTATCTATGATCATAATATCACATTTTCCGCGGCGAATCAATAAAAATCTTTCTTTTCTTTTACAAAAAAATTCTCTTTTCTCTCCTGAATTTTTAAAATTCTTTTTTCGGATTCGTCTTTTACCTTTTTCCCCGTGCGGCGCCTTTCTTATGCGCCGTCCGCCTCTTTACGCTTTTTTCCCGTCCCCCTCTCATACGTTCCCTATCGCCGCTGTTTTCCTCCTCTTTCCCCCTCTTCTCTTTTCTCTATCAAACCGCCTTCTCTATGCGCCTTCTGAGTTCTCCTTTTCCGGTTACCTTCCGCCTCTCCGTTTCAAACTTTTTTGCTCTTCTTCTCTCTCCGTTTTCTTTTTCCTCAGCCCTCTATATTTCTCCCGCATTCCCGCTTTCTTTTTTCTTTATCCTTCTTATTTCCAATTTTTTATATGCCGCCCGTTCAAGGTTCCCTATATGCCGCCCGTTTTCCCGCGTTCCCCTATTTTCGCCCCCGCCGTTTTCCCGCCGAGGCCGCCGCGTCGAGTTTTGTTTCCTTGCTCTTTGCCATGCGGCAGAAGCTCCCCGACCCGTTTTTTAAAACCCGTTCTTTTCAGGTATACCCCCGCCGCGAAAATAGTGATTGCGATTCCGAAAATTCCCAGAGCGGGATAGACGTTTGCCACGATGCTCTTAAAGCCTATGAAAGAACAGCCTTCCGTTACGGCAAACAGCGCGATCTTGCCCGCGATTCCCCACTTTTTTCCCGCGAGAGAATACAGCGGATAAAAGGAGGAGAGCAAAGTGGTGAGCATTCCCCCGCAGGCGAGGACGGTAAAAATTTTTACGCCGCCGAGAATGTAAGACAAAGGCAGATCGTACACGTAGGAATTTTTATCCGAACACACGGCGGAGAGAATCAGTCCCACCGCGGCGGAAATGAGAAATCCCGACGCGGCGCAAAGGACTGACGCGTTTCCTTTCAGCTCGGCGCCCAAATCGCAGAGAATGGGCATCGATAAAAAATTATTCATGCATACGTATAAAAATACAGAGAAAATAGCGGGGAAGCCCGCTTGGGGAGGTTCGGAGGAAGAGAGCGCGCCCTTTGAGAAAACGAGCGCCGTGACGGAAATCAGGAGCAGCGGCATAACGACGAGATTGACCGTTCCGATCCCTTTGACGCCGCGTTCGGCAACGAAGCAGGCGACGGCGAGAAAAGCGAGGGAAAGAAAAGGCTTGGCGGCGGGCACGAGAGCGTTCGAGGCGGAGAGCATTCCCGAGCAGGAAACGAAAGAGCCGAATAAAATCGCGGCTTTGACCGCGCCGGAAAATTTGCCGAACACGCCTTTGAGAACGCCCTCAAAGCCGCCGAAAATCCTGCCCAGCCGCACGAACAGCAAAAAACTCAAAAAGAACAAAAGCCCCGCGCAGTAAATGGTGGAGATCCTGAAACAGGCGAAAAATTGCAGCAGTTCCCGTCCCGAAACGAAGCCCGCGCCCACCACCGTCCCGACCATCGTGAACAGTGCCCTCAATCCCTTTGGTTTCCTCATGTTCAGCCTCCTTTTCCACGCAAAAGCAAAATCGGCGAAAAAACGAATTTTCCGCCCTTTTTGCGAACCGTCCTCTTTTCCTTTCCTATAAAGGGAAAAAGGCTTGTTTTTTCCCTCTTTTATTTAACGCGGAAAAAGGGCGTTTTAGAACACCGCCGCAAAAAATTGCGTTCTTTCCCTTACGTTAAAAGGGAAAGAACGCATTGACAGCCAGGATTTTTCAAAGCGCGCGTTAAAAAAACGAATCGGCTCTCCGCCTTTTGCGGGAAGGGAAAGGAGGCATTCCTCCCTCCTTTTTTGCGCGCTTTATATTTCGAAAAAAATTTCGGACAAAAGAGAATTTTTTTCCAAACGTCGCCGTAAAAGTTTTCAATTTGCCGCAAAATTCTTTTCAGGACCTTTATGCGGACAAACGAAAAACAGAAAGTACGACGGGCAAAACGAGCGGGAGGATTGCGTTGCCCTAAAAAACAAAAAAGCCTCCGCGGGTATAAAAAATGCGAAAATCAGATCTGAACGAGAGTAGGACGGAAAAAGCAAAGTATCGCGATTATGCCATCAGGCGCATAAAAAATGCGATGCCAAAGGCGTTAGAAAAGAGCGCAGCCGACTGACGGCAAGGCAAAAAACAAGCGGCTCTCGCCGCCTTATGTCCATGAAACTTATGAAAACCGTCGTAAACGCCATACGAACCCCGCCGAAGGGCAGAATTTTCGCGTTACAAAATATCGACGCCCCCGGCTTTGCACGCCGCGAGGACGTCTTTGCCCCAATAGGAAGCCTGCACTTCGCCGATGTGGAGTTTTTCGAGGAGCAGCATACAGATGCGCGACTGTCCGATGCCGCCGCCGATCGTCAAAGGCAGCACCCCTTCCGATACCAAACGATGATACTCGTATTTCATCCGCTCCTGCGCGGAAGAAAGTTCCAGCTGACGCTTCAACGACTCCGCATCCACGCGGATCCCCATCGAAGAAAGTTCCAAAGGGGCGTTCAAGAGATCGTTCCAAAAGAGCAAATCCCCGTTCAGCGTCCAGTCGTCGTAGTCGGGCGCCCTCCCGTCATGCCGTATGCCGCTCTTTAAAGCGCCGCCTATCTGCATCAAAAACACCGTGTGATGTTCCCGCGACACGGCGTATTCCCTTTCCTTCGGGGACAAGCGGGGATACTTGTCTTCCAGCTCCTGCGCGGTGATATAAAAAATCTCCCTGTCGAGCGTCCGCGTCAGCGCGGGAAACGCGCGCTTGATCTGATTGTGCGTGTCGATGACCGCGTCCACGATCCGCTGCACGATCATTTTCAAAAAGCCGAGATTGCGTTCTTCTTTCGTGATCACCCTTTCCCAATCCCACTGATCGACGAACACGGAATGGATATTGTCCATATCGTCGTCGCGGCGGATGGCGTTCATGTCCGTATACAGTCCCTCGTCCGCCTTAAATCCGTAACGATAGAGCGCCATGCGCTTCCACTTGGCGAGCGACTGCACCACCTCGCAGCTCGTTTTCGTTTCTTTCAGTTCGAATTCCACCTTGCGCTCGACCCCGTTCAAATCGTCGTTAAGCCCGCTGTCCTTTTCCAGAAAGAGCGGCGCGGTGATCCGTTCCAAGTTGAGCCTTTCCGCCAGCGAACGCTCGAAGCCGTCCTTGACGGCTTTGATCGCCCTCTCCGTTTCCCTCAAATCGAGTACGGAAGCATAATTTTCGGGGATAATCAGACTTTTCATAACACCTCGCAAATCGCCTTTTTTCTGTCAGGACTTCTTTCCCGCCAGTTCCAGCGTCCTTTGATAGGAAGCGGAAACCGCGCGGGAAACGACTTTTTCAAGCCCGTCCGCCGCCAGGCTCTTTACTCCTTCTATGGTGGTGCCGCCGGGACTGCAAACCTCCGTTTTCAGCTGATCGGGGGCTTTTCCCGTTTCTATCGCCAGCTTCGCCGCGCCGAGCAGCGTCTGCCCCGCATAAAACAGCGACTTTTTTTCGTCCAGACCGATGCGGACGCCCGCGTCCGCCAGCGCCTTCATGAACATGAACACGAAGGCGGGCGCACAGCCCGAAATTACGCTTGCCGCGTCCATTTCCTCTTCTGAAATCTCGTCCGTTTCCCCCGCGAGTTCGAGCGCGGACGTAAACTCCGCAAGTTCGCTTTTCGTCGTCAGCGAGTTGGCCGTATACAGGACCATCCCCGCCCCCACGGAAACGGGCGTATTGGGCATGATGCGGATGACGGGCAGAGAAACGCCGCACAGGGAGGCCAGCGTCCGCATAGAGGTGCCCGCCGCCATCGAAACGAGAGCAAAGCGCTCTCCGCGCGACAGGCGTTCCTTCCAGATCGGAGCAAAGCGGGGCAACAGCTCTCCCAGCATCTGCGGCTTCACGCCGAGAAAAATATATTTACACGAACGAGCTACCGCTTCGTTATCCGCCGCCGCGCAGCCGAGTTCCCGCGCGAGCGCCTCCGCCTTTGCCGCCGTGCGGTTGGAGAGAAGTACCCTTTCAGGCGGACATTTGCAGCACACCGCGCGCGCCAGGGCGCCGCCCATATTTCCTACGCCTATGAATCCGAACGTATACATGACCTGCTCCTTTTTCAGAGCGTTTGAAAAACGCAATCGTATGGATTTTAAAATAAATTTTTTGCAAAAAAGCCCCGAAAGGGCGAATGCGGCAGCCCGTTCCGCTCGCGAGGGACAAAGTATCTTCCGGAATTTACGGCGGCGCAGCCGTCCGACAACGCCGCGCGTATCGCGTTCTCAACGCCTGATCTGACCGTCGCCCCTGATTCTGTATTGATAGGAATTGAGTTCTCGAAGCCCCATGGGGCCGCGCGCGTGCAGCTTCTGCGTGGAAATGCCCATCTCGCAGCCGAGCCCGAATTCGCCGCCGTCGGTAAAACGGGTGGACGCGTTGACATACACCGCCGCGCTGTCCACGAGGGATAGAAACGCCTTCTGCGCTCCTTCGTCCCGGGCGACGATGGCCTCGCTGTGTCCCGTGGAGTGACGGGCAATGTGGTCCGCCGCCGCATACACGTCCTCCACCACGGCGACCGCCAAGACGTAATCGAGAAATTCGCGATCGAAATCCCCGTCTGCCGCGGGCGTGCCGTCGATAATTTCCGCCGCGCGGGCGTCGAGTCTGAGCTCTACGGGAGTTTCTCCGCGCGCCACGCGCTCCTTGGTCAGCCGCGCTTCGAGCAGGGGGAGGAATTTCGGGGCGATCTCCCGATGGACGAGGCAGACCTCGGCGGCGTTGCACACGGAAGGGCGGCTCGCCTTGGCGTTTTCGACGATGTCCAGCGCCTTTTCCATATTGGCGCTTTTATCCACGTAAATATGGCAGACGCCCGTACCCGTTTCGATGCAGGGCACCGTGGCGTTTTCGACGCACGCGCGGATCAGTTCCGCCCCGCCTCGGGGAATGAGCAGATCTACCCACCCGCGGGCGCACATCAGCGCACGCGCACCCTCTTGGGAAGCGTCGTCCACGATATTGATAAGTTCGCGCGGAAGCCCCACCCCTTCCAGAGCCTCCCGCATGACCTCCACGACGGCGTGGGAGGACTCGTACGCGTCGCCGCCACCGCGGAGCACGCAGACATTGCCGCTCTTGATGCACAGCGCCGCCGCGTCCGCGGCGACATTGGGACGGCTCTCATAAATGACCGCCACGACGCCGAAGGGAACGGAAACCTTTTCAATCTTCAAGCCGTTGGGACGGACGGTACTTTCCAGCACCCGACCCACGGGATCCTCCAAGGCGGCTACGGCGCGCACGCCGTTCGACATGGCGATCAGCCGCTCCTTTGTCAACAGCAGTCTGTCGAGCATCGCCTCGGAGAGCTTTCCTTTTGCCCGTTCCATATCCGCGCGGTTTGCCGCGAGAATTTTCTCCGCATTATACAAGAGAGCGTGCGCGACGGCGTAAAGGGCAACGTCTTTCGTCGGCGTATCCAGTCCCGCCGCCCGCCCTTTCGTCCCCCGTGCGGCGAGCAAAATGTCTTCCGTTTTCTTCATCCTATCTCCTCCGTTTGCCGACGAATTTTGTTCCGAAGGCTTTGCCGTCGGCAATATTATACAGCGCCAGGGGATCCGCGCCGTTGGCGATGATCATGTCGATTCCCGCGTTTGTCGATATTTCCGCGGCGCAAAGCTTGGTGCGCATCCCGCCCGTCCCCAACGGCGAGCCTTTCTCCCCCGCAAGCGCAAAGATTTCGGGCGTCAGTTCCTCGACTTGCGAAAGCAGACGGGCGGAAGGAAATTTATGCGGATCTTGCGTATAGAGTCCGTCGATGTCCGAGAGCAGAACGAGAAGGTCCGCCTCCACGTTCACCGCCACCACCGCCGCGAGCGTGTCGTTGTCGCCGATCACGATCTCGTCCGTCGCCACCGTATCGTTTTCGTTGACGATAGGAAGAACTCCTAGCGACAGCAGCCGGAACACCGTGTTGCGGAAATTTTCCCGACGCTTTTCATTTTCGATGTCTTCGCCCGTCAACAGAATCTGCGCCACCGTATGGTTATATTCCTCGAACAGCTTATCGTAGGTATACATCAGCTCGCACTGTCCCACCGCTGCCGCCGCCTGTTTGGTGGGAATGTCCGTGGGACGGGATTTCAGTCCCAGTTTTCCCACGCCCATGCCGATGGCGCCCGAAGAGATGAGAATGATCTCGTTGCCCGCGTTTTTTAAGTCGCTCATCGTACGGCAAAGCTGTTCCACGCGGCGAATGTTCAGCCGCCCCGTGGAATAGGCGAGCGTCGATGTTCCTATTTTTATCACGATTCTCATAATGGTATTTATTTTATCACAATTTCCGCGATAAGTACAGCTTTTGCGCAGCGGAACAGGCGCTTTTTTCGCTTTTTTCCCGCCGTGAAGAAAGCGCTTCGCAGGACCGCCGCAAAAGGATGCGGACTGAAAGAAGTATTGCAGCGTCAAAGAGAGAGGAAAAGAAAAATAAAACGGAGTCGGCGGAAACGGGAAGCGGACAGGAAACGAAAAATTTTCAGAGCGCCGCGATCACGGCGTCCGCGAAATCCCTTGCTTTCGCGCCCGAAGCCGTGCCGTCGCAGGTGAGGACGGAAGCCGCTTTGTCTATCGCGCGGGAGAGGGATTCGCTCTGCGCCTTCTTTCCCACGTGCGCGAGCAGCATCGCCGCCGCGCGGAGGATGCTCTCGGGAGAGGCGTATTCGCCCAGCCCTTCCGCGATCAGGCGGGGCGCGCTGCCGTGGACCGCCTCGAACATGGCGTACCGGGCGCCGACGTTGGCGCTGCCCGCCGTGCCCACGCCTCCCTGAATCTGCGCCGCTTCGTCCGTAATGATGTCGCCGTACAGATTGGGGAGCACGAACACCTGAAATTTTCGGCGTATCTCTCTATTGAGAAGATTGGCGCACATGATGTCGATATAATAATCCTCGATGGCAATTCCGGGGTATTCCTTCGCCACTTCGTGGCAAAGTTCCGAAAATTTGCCGTCCGTCTTTTTCATTATATTCGCCTTGGTGACGACGGCGATATGCGTCTTTTTGTTTTTGACCGCGAAATCGAACGCCGCCCGCGCGATACGGCGCGTTCCCTCGTCCGTGGTCACTTTGAAATCGAAAGCGAGAACGCCGGGAATCTCCACGCCCGAACTGCCGAGCACGTATTCCCCTTCCGTGTTTTCCCTGAAAAACGTCCAGTCGATCCCCTCGCTTTCCAGTTTCACGGGACGGACGTTGGAGAAAAGATCCAGCTCTCTTCGGAGCGCGACGTTCGCGCTCTCCATCGTGCCGCCCTTGGGGGTTTCCGTGGGCCCTTTCAAAAGTACGTCGCATTCCCTGATTGCTTCGAGCGTATCGGGGGGAATGGAAACGCCGAGACGGAGGCGGTTTTCGATCGTCAGCCCCTCAATCTCTTTCAACTCTACCCTGCCCCCCTCCAATTCATTTTTAAGGAGCGCGGAGAGAACTCGTTTCGCCTCGTTCATGAGGATGGGACCAATCCCGTCGCCGTCGATCAGTCCGATCTTCACCCTTTCCCCGTTCGTCTTTTTCGAAGGGACGTTTTTCATTTTTTCCGCGCGTTCGCACTGGCCCGCGAGCAATTCCCTGAATTTCTCCACCGCCGCTTCTATCCGGTCCATCGTCATTTCACCTCCCTCGTGTAATTGAGAAGTCCGCCCGCGCGGAGAATGCCGTAAGACCTTTCGGTGAGAGCGCATTTAAGGTAGAAAGTTTTGCCCGTCGTCAGATCGACAGCCTTGACGCGCCCCGCCTTTAAAGAAGCGAAAAGGTCGTCGAACTCAATTTCGTCCGAAAGGGAAACGGCGTCGTAATCCGCCGCGTTCTCGAATTCGAGGGGCAGGATGCCCGCGTTTACGAGATTGGCGGCGTGAATGCGGGCAAAGCTTTTGGCGACCACCGCTTTGACGCCCAAATACATGGGTACGAGCGCCGCGTGTTCCCGCGAGGAGCCCTGCCCGTAATTGATTCCGCCCACGATGACGCTGTTTCCATACTCGCGCGCCCGCGCGGGGAAGTCCTTATCCACCGCGGAAAAACAGAAGTTTGACATATACGGGATATTCGAACGGAAGGGAAGGATCTTGGCGCCCGCGGGCATGATGTGGTCGGTGGTGATATTGTCGCCCGTCTTTAAGGACACCCTGACCGCCATTTCGTCGCCGAGGGGCACGTTGACGGGGAAAGGCTTGATATTCGGTCCGCGCTTTATTTCCAAAGCCGCAGCCTCCTTTTCCGGGGCGGGCGGAATCACCGCGCTGTCGTCGATCTTAAAGGAAGCGGGAAGCGTTACGGCAAGTTCGC
This sequence comes from uncultured Eubacteriales bacterium, assembly GCA_905209085.1. Taxonomy (GTDB): domain Bacteria; phylum Bacillota; class Clostridia; order Christensenellales; family Borkfalkiaceae; genus Scatosoma. Next base: position 162,261 of record CAJLRM010000003.1, on the reverse strand, counting down.
CTTTCAAAGTCCGCGGGTCGGTAATATAGCCGCTGAGGGCGGAAGCAGCCGCCGTTTCGGGGGAACAGAGGCAGATATTCGCGTCCTTGGTGCCGCTCCTGCCCTCGAAATTCCGATTGAAGGTACGCAGGGAAACGCCGCCCGAATTGGGGGCGAAGCCCATGCCGATACAGGGACCGCACGCGCATTCGAGAACCCGCGCGCCGGACGAGAGGATGTCGTTCAACGCGCCCGATTCCGCCAGCTGCGCGAGCACCTGTTTGGAACCGGGAGAAACGGACGCGCTGACGCTTTCCACGATTCTTTTTCCGCGCAGGATCGCCGCCACTTTCAGCATATCGTACAGCGAGGAATTGGTGCAGGAGCCTATGCACACCTGATCCACCTTTTTCCCCTCCAAAGAACTCGCCTTTACCACGTTATCGGGACTGTGCGGCAGGGCGATCAAAGGCTCTAACGCGCTCAAATCGATCTCCACAATCTTATCGTATTCGGCGTCCGCGTCGCTCGCCAAAGGCACGTAATCCTGCGCCCGCCCCTGCGCCGTCAGGAATTTCTCCGTTTCCTCGTCGGAAGGGAAAACGGAGGTGGTCGCGCCCAGCTCCGCGCCCATATTGGCGATGGTGGCGCGTTCGGGGACCGTCAGAGTCTTTACTCCCTCCCCTCCCCATTCGACGATATACCCCACGCCGCCCTTGACGGACAAGAGGCGCAAAATTTCCAAACTGACGTCCTTCGCCGTCACGTAAGGACGGAGTTTGCCCGTCAGATTGACTTTCAGCATTTTGGGCATCGTGATATAGTACGCGCCGCCCCCCATCGCCACCGCGACGTCCATGCCGCCCGCGCCGAACGCCAACATTCCCAGTCCCCCGCCCGTGGGCGTGTGACTGTCCGAGCCGATCAGCGTCTTGCCGGGAATCCCGAAGCGTTCAAGGTGCACCTGATGGCAGATGCCGTTGCCCGGCCGCGAAAAATACACGCCGTACTTTTTGGCGATCGTCTGGATAAACAGATGATCGTCCGGATTCTCGAACCCCGTCTGCAAGGTGTTGTGGTCGATATACGCCACGGATTTTTCCGTTCTCACACGCGGGATGCCCATGCTCTCGAATTCGAGATAGGCCATGGTGCCCGTGGCGTCCTGCGTCAGAGTCTGATCGATTTTGAGCGCGATTTCCGCGCCCGCTTTCATCTCCCCCGAAAGGAGATGTTTGGCTATGATTTTTTGTGCGATTGTCTGTCCCATATCTTTCCTTTTACTTCTTTTATTTTCGAGCATCTATTCCAATTTCTCTCCTTAAAAAACGAGTGGATTTTTTAAGGAGGCGAGCAAAATGGAAAAGTCTGCTTCGTCGACAAGTCCCAAACGGTTTGAATTTTTTTAAACCGCGATAGCGAAAAATCCGTTCCGTCTGCAAACGGCAGCGCGTCAAGTCTTTTCAGGCCGCAAGACAAAATCTGCGTTCCGTGAAAGAGCGGCGGGGTTTGCCCTTTTCAAAGCCGCAGAACGCCTCCCGCGATGAGCGGTAAACTTTCAACTCTTTCAAAGCCGCGAAACGGGCGGAAGCGAAAAAAAGGCAGCTTTTCGGATTTTGTAGAAACGGGGAGCCACTCTTTTACGCAAGAGGCGTTCTCTGCTATATTTATGTTGCAACCACGAAAACGATGTTTGAACAGGGCGCGAAAATACCTGTACCGCACTTACTTTTCCCCTTGTGCTATCCTCTCGGAGAGAAGTCCGCAAACGTCGAATGTTTCCGACTCCCGCATCCGTTTTTCCGAATATAAAACAGCGGGAACTATTGGTGCAAACGCATAGTATCGTTTCTATTATAGCACAAATCCGCTCGTACCGCAACTCCGCGGCAAAGGCTTTGCCCGTTTTTATCTCTTAAATTTTTCGGGGTCGATTTTGGAAAGCATTTCTTCCAGTTCGCTTTCCGCGATGATCGAAGCCCTGCCCCCTTCGTAAATCTTGTCGATTTCCTTTTTAAGCTCGATGACCGCATCCTCGCCTTTCATGACGAGAGCGTCGCCCTTAAAGCCGTAATGATGATTGATCCAATATGCAATGCCCGCCAGACCGCAGTTCTGCCCCAGCATGACGCCCGCGCTTTTGCCGAGAATTTTCTTTGTATCGAAAATATTATAGATGCGTTCGTCCTTCATCAGCCCGTCCGCGTGGATGCCCGCGCGCGTCATGTTGAACTGACTGCCGACGTACGGAGTCATGGGCGGAATATCGAAGCCGATCGCGTCCCTGTAATAATCGGCGATCTCCGTAATTACGCGGGTGTCCATACCGTCCAGCGAGCCGCGGAGGGAAGCGTATTCCAAAACCATCGCTTCGAGAGGAATATTCCCCGTCCGCTCGCCGATGCCGAGCATAGAGCAATTGACCGCGCCCGCCCCGTAAAGCCATGCCGTCGTGGCGTTCGCCACCGCTTTGTGGAAATCGTTATGCCCGTGCCATTCGAGTCGGTCGGAAGAGATCCCCGAATAATGTTGAAGTCCGTACACGATACCCGCGACGCTCCTCGGCAGCGCGACCTCGGCAAACGGCACGCCGTACCCCATCGTATCGCAGGCGCGGATTTTGACGGGAATTCCCGCTTCCTCCGAAGCCCGCTGCAATTCGTTGACAAAGGGAACGACGAAGCCGTAAAAATCTGCGCGCGTGATGTCCTCTAAATGACAGCGCGGCACAAGTCCCGCCTCAAAAGCATCTTTCACCACACCCAGGTATTTGTCGAGCGCCTGTTTTCTCGTCAGTCCAAGCTTATTGAAAATGTGATAATCCGAACAGCTGACGAGGATACCCGTTTCCTTGATGCCGAGGCTTTTGACGAGGGAAAAGTCCTCTTTTTTCGCCCGAATCCACGTGGTGATCTCGGGATAGTCGAGTCCGAGGGACTGACATTTTTCGATCGCCTCCCGATCCCGTTTGCTGTACGCGAAAAATTCCGTCTGGCGTATGATGCCGTTTTCCCCGCCGAGTCGGGAGAGCAGTTTAAAAAGGTCCGCAATTTCGTCCACCGAATAGGGCGTCCGCGATTGCTGTCCGTCGCGGAACGACGTATCCGTGATGAAGATTTCGTCCGCCATACCGAGCGGAACTCGTCTGTGATTGAAGGGAACTTTGGGAATCTCCGCGTAATCGTATATCTCCGTGTAAAGATTCGGCGTTTCCACGTCGTGCAGGTCATATTTATACGATCTCTGTTCGAGAAGGTTTGTTTTTTTCGATCTTTCCAACATAGCCGTGCCTCCCGTATGTTTTCGATGAAGGCAATACCGCCCCTGCAAGGAGGCGGCGCTGCCTGAGATGTGTTAAAAATTTTATACGATCCCGAAAATTTTTTGGATATAAAACGAGGGAAAAGTCCGCTTTGTTGTTTTTCTTCAAAGCGCTGAAAGCTTTAATCGACGCGAAAAAGATACACGCCTTGCCCTATGCGCTTTACGGAAAAACCAAACTGCGAAGAAATATCCTCTCTGCCGTTTTTCGCAAAGACGCGCGGTTTAAAAGCGGGACCTTTAAACCGCGTCTTTTCAGTTTTCTTCGCCCAGATACGCCCTTTTCACGCGCTCGTTATTCAGTAGTTCCTTACCTGTCCCTTCCAAACTGATATTTCCCGTTTCCAGGACATAAGCGCGATGGGCGATGGAAAGAGCCTGTTTCGCGTTCTGTTCGACGAGCAGGACAGTGACGCCGCTTTCGTTGATCTTTCCGACCATCGAAAAAATTTGACTGACATAGAGCGGGGAAAGCCCCATGCTCGGTTCGTCCAAAAGGAGCAGCTTGGGATGCGCCATCATCGCGCGGGCAACCGCGAGCATCTGCTGTTCACCGCCCGATAGAGTCCCCGCTATCTGATGTTCCCGCTCTTTGAGAATGGGGAACAGCGCGTACATCTCTTCGAGCGTGCGCGCAAATTCCGATTTGTTCCTGCGGGTGAACGCCCCCATCGTCAAATTGTCCCTGACTTTTAATTGCTGAAAGATCCGTCTGCCCTCGGGCACCTGACTCATTCCCAGTGCGACGATCTTATGCGCGGGATACCTGGTGACGTCTTTTCCCGCAAATTCGATTTTTCCCGTATCCGGCTCCATAAGTTTGGACACGGCGTGCATGGTAGTCGTCTTGCCCGCGCCGTTGGAGCCGATGAGAGCGACGATTTCCCCCTCCTCCACGTGAAAGGAGATGCCCTTTATCGCCTTGATCAGGCCATAGGAAACTTCGAGATTTTCGACGTTTAATAAAGACATTTTATTCACCTCCCAAATAAGCCGCGACGACCTCGGGCGCTTTGAGCACCTCTTTCGTTTCTCCCTGCGCCAGCGTGACGCCGAAATTCAGCACCGTCACGCGATCGCAGATGCCCGAAACCAGTTTCATGTCGTGTTCGATGAGGAGTATGGTGACGCCGAATTTATCCCGCACCAGCCTGATTGTTTCCATCAGTTCCCGCGTTTCGTAAGGATTCATGCCTGCGGCGGGCTCGTCGAGGAGCAGGAGTTTGGGATTGGTGGCGAGCGCCCGCGCGATTTCCAATTTGCGTTGTTTTCCGTAGGGGAGATTGCGCGCCATCTGATTGCGTTCCTCTTCGAGAGAGAACACCCGCAGAAGCTCCTTTGCCTTTTTCCTCATCGCAATCACCGTTTCATAATATCTCGGCGTGCGAAAAACGCTGGAAAAGAGCGAACATTTATAGAGCGGATTATTTTCCAATCCCACCATGACGTTGCGGATCACCGTCATATCGTTGAAAATACGGATATTCTGGAACGTTCTGGCGATCCCCGCGCGATTGATTGCCGCCTGCCCCTTGCCGAGAAGGGATTTTCCGTTCAGGAAAAATTCCCCCGAAGTGGGTTTATACACGCCCGTGAGCAGGTTGAACACCGTCGTTTTTCCCGCTCCGTTTGGTCCGATCAGGCCGTAAAGCTCGTGTTTTTTGATTTGCAGACTAAAATCCTTGACGGCGCTCAGTCCGCCGAAAGAGATGCTCAGCGATTTCGTTTCGAGCATATATTTTCCGTCCGCGCAGTCCTCCGTATTTTCCGCCCGTTCTTCGCACGCGCAGACGGACTCCTTTGCCGCGAAAAGCGCGGGCGTTTCTCCCGATTCGTCCGCGGCGTCGTCGAAGCCGTCTTCCTGCGGCAGAGAGTTTTCCGCCGCCTCTTTCCCGCCGCCGCGCTTGGCTTTTCGCGCCGCCATTTTCCCGGCAATCCATTTTCCGAACGCGGCGAAATTGTATTTATCTCTGAACTTTTTGAGTTTAGGGCTGTTTTTAAAGATGACGATGCCGATGAGGACGAACGCATAGATGACGTTTTGCAGGGCGGCGAGGTCGCCCGAGAGATATTTGGAAAGCTCGGTGTTTATCCACGAAACGAGCACCGCGGCAATGATGGAGCCGTTGATGCTTCCCATTCCGCCGAGCACGACCATCACGAGGATATTGATGGAATAATTATAATCGAAAGTATTGCTCTTGAAAACGTTTTGGGAGTTGCCGAACAGGACGCCCGCCACGCCGGCGAAAAACGCGGCGATAACGAATACGCTCAGTTTATAATAGGTGACGTTGACGCCCATGGCGCGGGCGGCGATTTCGTCGTCGCGGATGGCGGTGATCGCCCTGCCCTGCTTGCTTCTCACGAGATTCTGCACCACGAACATCGTCACCAGCACCATCGCAAAGCCGACCATGAACAAATAATCCAAGGGATAGCGCTTTACTTGAAGACCGATCGCGCCGCCGAACGTTTCGGAGTTTTGGAAGATCGTCTTGACGATCTCTCCGAACGCGAGGGTGACGATGGCGAGATAGTCCCCTTTCAATCGGAGCGCGGGCAGACCGACGATAAATCCGAACACCGCCGCCACCAAGCCGCCGATCAGCATCGTCAAGAGAAGGGATACGAAGGGGGAGGCGGAGGTCAGTCCCGTATAGACATAGTGCTGCATATAGCAGCCGATATAGGCGCCCAGCCCCATAAACGCCGCGTGTCCCAAGGAAAGCTCGCCGAGGAAACCGACTACGAGATTGAGAGAAAGCGCGAGGATGACGCTGTACGTTATCTTTTCCAAAAGGAGCTGATCCGAGCGCTGCAACTGATCGGTGAGGGACAGGACGGCAAAGAGAATTCCCGCCCCCGCCACCACCATGTAATTGATGCAGCTCTTTACGCGGAAAGTGGATTTTATATTTTTCAAATAAGCGGTTAAGCCGTTCTTTTTTTCTTTGATCGCTTCCGTCATCATCACACCTTCTCGCTCTTTTTCTTGCCGAGCAATCCCGTGGGTTTCACGAGCAGAATCACGATCAGCAAGCCGAATTCTATTGCCACGGTATAATTGGAAAGCCCGGGGACCGCGTTGCACGCGCACTCGATGACGCCGAGCAGCAAGCCGCCGAACATCGCGCCCGAAACGGAGCCTATGCCGCCGATGACGGCGGCGGTGAACGCCTTGATGCCGGGCAGAGAACCGAGCGTGGGAGATACGCTGCGCGTTTCGAGGATATAGAACGCGCCCGCAATCGCCGCGAGCGCCGCTCCTACGGCGAACGTAACGGAGATGATTTTATTGACGTCGATTCCCATCAGGAGCGCCGCGTCCCTGTCCTCGGACACCGCGAGCATCGCCTTTCCCGTTCTCGTCTTATTGATGAACAGCGTCAGCGCGACCATAATGACGATGGCTACGACGAGAGTGACGAGCGTATAAACGTTGATGACCAAACCGCCCAAAGAAACGGTGCCCCAATCCGCCAGCACTACCATGCTGCCGCCCGAGCCGAAAATGATCTGCGCCAGACTTTGCAGCAGATAGCTGACGCCGATGGCGGTGATGAGGACAAAGAGCGGAGAAGAACCGCGCAGGGGCTTATAGGCGAGTTTTTCCATGACGACGCCCACCGCGACACATACGACCACAGCGCCCAGCACGCAGAGCAAAGGATGAAATCCCAAGGTGTTGAGGCATACGACGATCGTGTATCCGCCCACCATAATGATATCGCCGTGGGCGAAGTTCAGCATTTTTGCGATGCCATAGACCATCGTATAGCCGAGCGCTATGAGCGCGTACACTCCGCCAAGGCTGAGTCCGTTGATAAAAACACGTATTATGTCGATCATTTTATAACCTCCGCTCTTTCTCGTTTCTCTTCCCTTTCCCCGCCTCATCGATTTTTTGCGGGGGCCGCTCTATGCGCGGGTCCCCCGCGATTTTTCCATCCGTTCGTCGCTGCGGCGTTTTTAAGCCGCCGAGTCAGCCTCTTTGACGATGTATTTATCGGGAGCTTTATTGACCGTGCCGTCTTCGTGCCAGGTGATTTCCGTACCCGTCACGCCGCTGAACTTAAAGCTGTCCGACTGAAACACTCCTTTGAGGATATCGCAGAGCGCAGAAGGAGAGATGTCGAGAGCGATTTCCGTGCCGCCCGCTTCGTAAGACTTCATCGCGTCATAGATTGCATACACGCAGTCGTATGCGGCAGCGGCGAATTGCGTCAGGTATCTCTTTTCATACTGTTTGGCGTATTCGGTGACGAAATGCTGCACCTTCTCGTTTTCGGAAGTGGCGTTGAAGTGGGAAAGATAGGAAATTTCCTGCGGGATCGTCGAAATATCGAATCCCGAGATAGCGTCTATGCCGTCGAATCCGTCGCAGCCGAAATAGACGGCGTCGTTGGCGAGTTTCCCCTTTGCCTGCGTCATAAATTTCGATGCTTCCGCATAGTAAATCGGCATAAAGATGAACGTACTGTCTTTGAGCGTGTTGTCTATCTGCGTCGTATAGCTTTGATCGTTGTCCGTAAAGCTCGCCGTGGCAATCGTATAGCCGTGATTCGTGCCCAGCGCGGCGATAAAGTTGTCATAAATGCCCTTGGAATACGTGTCGTCGGATTTGTAAAAAATCCCGATCTTCGTATCTTTGGAAACGTTGGCGGCAATATATTCCGCCGCAAGCTCGCCCTGTTTGGAATCGGTGAAGCACATCTGATAGGCATTATCGCTGTCCTTGGTGACGTCGTCGTTGGTCGCAGAAGGGGTGAGGAAGAAAAGATTGTCTTCTTTGGCGTAATTTTTAAATTCGATGCAGGGGGTACTCGTGACGCAGGCAAGGCTCACCTGCATTCCGGATTCGTACAGCGCCGTATAGTTTCCCGAAACCTTCGTAGCGTTGTGCGCGTCGTCCTTCATCTCGAATTTGAATTTCTTTCCGTTGAGTCCGCCCGCGGCGTTAATTTCCCTCACCGCCATTTCCGCGCCGTTTTTAACGGCGATGCCGTATGCCGCCGCGTCGCCCGTCAAAGGTCCCGAAGCGCCGATATAGAAGGAATCGTTTTTTCTGCCGCCGCAAGAGGCGAATCCCGCTGTGCCCACCACCGCGGCCAATGCCGCGCAGAAAAATTTAGCGAATGTCTTTTTCATTATTTTATATCTCCTTAAAAAATTTTTATTTGAGTATAAGAAAAGAGATTGTTGTGTCTTTTAACTGCAACAATCCCTTTACTGTCGGAAAAAATATAATAGAATAACTCCGGAAATTCCGATTTGAAATTCCGAAAATATCGGCTCCCCGCCGACTTATTTATAGTCGGAAGAACCGTTCTTTATTTTTTCCGCCAGCACCCGCCTCTAGAACGAGGACGGGATTCATAATCGATACGACATTTACTTTTACGACGACTTTCATTGTTTACCCTCCTCGTTTCCGGCTCTTTTTTTAAGTGAGCGCCTTGGAAATTATTTCTTATTATTATACTATACTCTTTTTCAAAAGACAAGTGTTTGAAAGTATATTTTTTTGTTAAATCCATAAAAATAACTTATATATTAAAACAGGTATAACTATTTTTTAAGCAAGTTTTTATATAATTGTCGGTATTTTAACGCTTTTTCTTATTTTTCTTGTATTCAGCTATTATTTCAATTTATTATTTTGATAAAGTCAATTCGTTTCACCGATAATACATTTATACTTTATAAAAGCATAAGAAAAAAATGAGATTTTCTTTCCCGCCAAAAAAGGGCTTCTTCCCTTTCAAAAACGGAGTCTAAACAGGCGGCTAAAAAGTATATGCCCCCCAAGGGACAGCGCCTTTGAGGGACATATACCATACCGAGAACCTTTAAAAAAACATACCAATGGATAAGCAAAATAAAAAATTCGCCGCTCTTAAAAAGACAAACGCCTTAAAAGAGGAAACGAGGCGGAAGTATTGAATTTTTCCGCCGAAAAGCGTATATACGCAAAGAAGTAAAGCGCGACGTTCTATAAAGGGAGCCGATTGCAGCGTTCCCTGAAAGCATGACGAATCCTAAACGCAAAAGACAAAAGGAGAGCGCATAAATGCCGCCCGGCTAAATGACAAAGCGCCTTCCCGGAAGATCTGACGGCGGGCGCTTATGGGTAGAGCGCAACCGCATCCGCTGCGACGGAAAGAAAGGGTACGCAAAAATACGCGGCGCGATTTTGCGTCAATCCCCCGCTTCCGTTCGACAGCTCTGTAAACTATATCAATATTGTTTCTTAATTTCCTGCACGAATTCGTCAAAACGTTCTTTTACGGCAGACGGTGCTTCCACGGTGACTTTTCCGCGGGAAGAAACCACCCAAGCGAAAAACGCGGAATCCGCTCTGATACGGACTGTGGTCCGATACTCGTTTTCGCCCGATTTCAAAATGTCTATTTCCTCTCCGAATTTATCGAACACGTCTTCCAAAAAACTAGCGTCAAATTTGAGTTCGACGTTCTCCGATTTTTCCGCCAGGATATGGATTCCTTTCTTGCGATACGTTTCGGCGGAAAAGTCAGCGTACTCCGCGCTTACGGCGACGGGCGTTTCCTCCATCCGCACACAGTCCATTTTATCTACCCGATAATAGACAAGACCTTTATGATGCTCGTCATAGCAAACAAGACGGAACTCGCATTTGTCGCAGACAATCAACAAAGGATTGACGACAAACTTTTCTCCGTCGCGGCGATACACTCTCCGCTTGTTTTCGTCGAGCGTATAATACGTGAAAGAAACTTTCTTGCGCGCGGAAATTGCCGCGTCAAGTTTTTCGATATTATAAATTATGTAGTTATCGATGGGACTCGTATTGGAATAGACGATATTTTTCGCAAGCAATTCCGCTTTGCCGCAGTTTACCATCGAAACCAGTTTTTCAAAAAGCAGGCTCTTCTGCCGTCTTTCCAAATTGGATACGGAAACGAGGTCTATCAACTTCCATACCTGTTCAAGTTCAAGTTTTGCGCTGCGAACGTAGTAGTACCAGCTTTTCTTTTTGTAGGTGCAGATCTCGTAACCATACAAATTTAAAAGTTCGATATCGCTCATCAAAATTTTGCGAGTGACCGTTACGTCCTCATCCTTCATCAGTTGGATGATCTCGGGAGCCGAAAGCGCGTGTTCCTCGTCCGTCAAGCGGGACAACAGTTCGTAGAGCAATAGCAATTTGATTTTCTGATTACTTTTCTTCGTCATCGTTTTTATCTCCTATACAAAACTTTCACCATACAGAGGGCAATCGTTTTGTTTATTTCTCCTTTCATCGTTTTTCTTTTGTGATATAATTTCATAAGCACCCCCAAAACAGAGCCGTATTAATTTTACCATAAATATATACTGCTAAAAATGCCCAATCGTCCACTAAAAAACAAAAAAAGTTGAAAAAATTTTTTCAACTTTTTTTCTTGACTGCTTTTAGCCGCAAAACGGGCTATTTACCAGCTCTTTAATTGTTAAATTTTAAAACAATGTACCTATCAGTTCCAAAATTGTTTCCGAACTTTCGGGAGCGTCCACCGTGAGATAATAATTATAGTTATTATACTCAAAATAAGCGTTAGCTTCTTTTAAACTAGAAATCCAATTTACTTGTATATCCTTTACTTGACTTTTTTGAGAACATAAAGTATGATATGGTTCAAGTATGTCAATCTTTGTCTTGTCATCTATAACATAAAATCTAATGGATTGCCCCGTTTCCCCATTAATCATATCTTCTTGAAAACAAATAATTTCCCCTGTATCGTTTAATTGATAAATAGTATCTTTTAATAAATCCACACAATTATACCAATCAAAATATAAAAGTTCTTTCCCAATCTCCTGTGAATATTCCTTTAATGAAATATCTGTTGAAAGTTTTTCATAGTCGGCTTGCGTACGATAACGGGTATCATCCTCTTCGTTTGGCAAAAAATGAGAGATCGTAACGGCTGCAACCGTTACCACAACAATACACGAAGAAGCGATTGCGACAAATCTTCCCATAGGAAATTTTTTCTTTCTGGGCACCACGACAGTGATATTCTCATTGCCCAATTCCTTCTCGATTTTTTCCCACAACCTGTCTTTCTCTTCCCGATTCTGATTTTTTATCAAATTGTGGAACTTGCGTTCTCTTGACATTGTTTGCCGTCCTTTTCTTTAAGAAATACTGACTATATAACCGTTGTTTAACCAATTGATAGAATCTACATTTACCCATCCCGTAGTAGTTCCATCTAATCCAGTAGCAACATCAAAATAGGTATCCGTTCTGAAATTAGTATTTCCATTATAATATCTAATTTGGTAATATCCATAGGCTACCATGATATGTTGATTTGCAATTCCAAACGTAGTTACATTATCATATCCGGTTGCTTCACCAATAAGCGCTACTCTAACTTGATCGCAAAAAAGCAAAATAGGCTTATTGTTGTTAAACGCATTCTGACAAGCCGTCATGTTCAAACCGGATCCGTTCTTTATCGAAATATAACTCAAAGAATACCCTTTGTTTGTAACGTACGTTTTTAACCCCCTGCAACAATCCGATTCGTTCACGCCCACATCGTCGACGTTTGTCCTCATTAAGGTATACAAGTTAACCATTAAATTATCTACGGGCGTGGTATTTATGTTTTTATATTTTCCGGTGGCAGGATAGTATGCCGTATAATCAGGAATCAGATTTTCATAATATTTATCATAAAAACCCACTATGATCGCTCCGCCTGTTGCCCCGCAAGAATTAGTTAAAGCTCCGTTAGGCGTATACAAAGGCACACCGTTGGTAGTCGTGTAGTAAGTGTACTCTCTATTCGTATAATAAATTTTTTCACCATCTACATCGCTGGCAAAAGTCGCCGCGTTATCGTCGTAACGATTCGTTGCACTGGGACCTGTATAGCGAATTTCGGTTTCCGAAACCGCCGCAACGCCCTCCGCGGGCAGAGGCTCGTCCGCTTTTGCGGACATCTTGGGCACGATAAACGTACAGGAAAGAGCCAATACGGAAGCAACCAAGCAGGCGCATTTCTTCCTATCCAATTTCATGAAAAATTCTCCTTTGTTATATCTTTACTCCCGGGATATATTTTCTATTATATATACTCCCTTTTATTCGATATCGTCCACCGGTTTTCCAAACTTTTTATAAATTTCTTTAAGAATTTTTTGAATCCGTTTATGTACGTTCGATTTCTTCATAGACAAATGTTCCGCAATTTCCGCATACGACATATTTTTCCAAAATTTCAGATACAGCAAACGCTGATCCATCAGCGGCAGGACCTTCATGATTCTGAGCACTTCGTCTTTATCCGCAATCGCGCCTTCAATATCGGTGAAGTCTTCCGTGACAACCAAAACTTTCTCCACTTTATGATTTTTCGCATACTCCGCGTTAAAATCGTAAGCGGTGTTTTCGACGATCTTACAAATCCAATTGTAACCGTCTAAACTTAAATCACAGGAGTCTATGCTTCGGTATACTTTCATGTAGGCTTCCATGACAACATCCTCAACGTCATCCTTGTTATACAAATATTTGTAGGAGATAACTTTCAGGAAGTTGCAAGTAGACTCGATCAGTTCCTGTTGCTTGGAAACATCTCCCTCTTTTATCCCTTTCAATATTTTATTGACTTCATTTCGTAAAATTGACATTGGAGAACCCTCTTTGATTACATTATAGCAAAAATAAAATATAAAATCAATTCATATTTCCCCTAAAATCAGGATATTTTTACTTTTTTTGCCAATTCTTTTACCAAATTCAGACAAAGTTCCTTCTGATAGTCGTCTAACTCCTCAAAAGAGAGCAACAAAGTTTCTTCCTGCGCAGAAAGATGCTCCTGCGTATTTTCCGCAAAAACTCCCGACATACTCACGTTTAATACGTTACAAACCGACCTCAACGCATACAGCGTCGGCGAGCTTCCCTTTCGATACCAATTGTAAATCGTGTTTTCCGAAAGGTCTGATAAGGCGGTCAACTTAAAAACAGACAGATTTTTCTCTCTTCTCAGCTTATCGATCTTTTTTAATACGTCGTCCATTTCTTTTACCCCTGATTTTAATATTATGATTTAAGTATAACCGAATATAAATTAGGTAATATAATACCAAAATATGGAAATTTACCGAAAAATAATTTAGTATATTTGTAAAAAAGTTTCGCGAACGATTTTTTCCTTTTCGTTCCGCCTTTTTATAGTTGCGTTTTTCCCATCTTTCTTCGCCACTGCGAGAATAGAGAAAAAAGTGACGGCGCGCGTTAAAAAGGATGAAAAAATTAGAAGTGCCGACGCGGTACGGGAAAGGAGAAAGCTAAAAGGTATAAGGAGCGAGGTCGGTGATTGCGAAGAATCTGCGTATATTGAGCGAAAGAAAGCGGGCAGGCGGAAGATAACGAGGAAATACGATTTTAGTCTGCGATCGCTGCCGGCGCAACGGCAAATAATTATTGAAATAAAACGGTTTGACGAACAGAGTACAAGAGGCAAAAAGAATTGGGAGAGAAAAAATAGAAACCTACCGAAAAAGGGAATTGCGGGAAAAAATATAAAGGCGCGGGAAAACGTACAGAGGCGGGACAACTCGGCTTTAAGCGTTTTCGGCTATAAAAAGGATGCTCTTTCCAAAAAAGAAGGGAGCCGATTTTTCTCGGCTCCCTTTCGTTCTTTCCATAGAGGCTCGGATATCCTTACGATTGGACAGTCCGCCCCGAAGGTATCGAGATTTCTTTATATCGTTTTTTCCTTCCATATATATAGTGCATTTTGTACTTCCTTTTCAAAGCGTTTCTTCCGAAAATTTCACTTGCCCGTCTTCACCACGCCGAGAAGTTCTTTCGCGGCGACGGAGAGAGGATAATGCGGATTATAGACGACGGAGATCCAGCGGGCGGGAATGACCGTTTTCAGTTTAATTTTTACGATTTCTCCCGCTTTCAGCGCGGGCAGCGCCAATTCCTCGGGCACAAACCCCACGCCGAGGTTGCGGCGGATAAAAGGGATGATGAGATCTGCGGTATTCAGTTCGATCTCGGGATGAAATTCCAATCCTGCGTCCGCGTAGACGCCCTGATAGAACATATACGTCGTAGACGCGTTGCGGCTGCTGGAAATGAGCGGGTATTTGCCGAGGTCTTTGAGTTCGTAAGCGCCGCGCGACAGTTCGTGATAACTGGCGTTGCCCACCAATATATCCTGAAAGGGTTTGAGCGGCATCTGTTTTAACGGGGAGGGAATTTCGAAGGGAGAAGCGACAAAGGCAAGATCCGATCTGCCGCTGACCACGTTTTCGATCGCCTGCGAGGTGGAAACGTTCGTGACGCGCAAACGCACCTGCGGGTGATAGTCGTGAAAAAGCCCTAACTTCTCCAAGAGAAAGCAGTGCAGCGAGGTTTCCGTGGCGCTGACGTACACGCAGCCGCCGCTCAGAGAGATTTTGCCGCCCAGCTTTTCCTCTCCCTTTAAAATCCGCTCGTACGCGGGCGCGATATAAGAATACAGAAGTTCGCCCTCCGACGTCAGCGTCACCCCGCGTTTATTGCGCACGAACAGGCGGCAGCCGAGATCGTTTTCGAGATTCTTCACCGTCCTCGTCACCGTCGGCTGGCTAGTCAGCAGCACGTCCGCCGCGCGCGTGAAATTCCGATATTTCGCCACATAATAAAAAATCCTATAATAGTCCAAACTTGTTAGCATAAAGCCCTCGTCCCTCCCTTCTTTTCGTCCCATACCAGTATACCGCCGCGGCGAGTTTTCTGTCAAGTCTTTACGATACGTTTATGATATGACAGATATAATTTTTTGATATATTATATCACCCTTTAATCCATTTTACAAAACGAGAAAAAAGGGGTATAATACCCGCGAGGGAAATGAGGGGCGCCGTCTTTTTCAGGGCAAAATTTTTTGCGGAGTCATATATAAGAATATGGAAGAAAAGGCAATCTTCAAAAAACCCGACATTTTCACCCGTCCGTTCGCCGTGCTGATTCTGGGGTTTGCGGGCGGATTTTTCGACGCCTACACCTATGTGGCGCGGGGTAAAGTCTTTTGCAACGCGCAGACGGGAAATCTGATTTTAATGACGATAGGGCTTGCGGGCGGGGAAGGCTTAAACGCTTTGCGATATCTCGTGCCCGTCGCCTTTTTTATCCTCGCCAATTTCGTCGGAGAAGCCGTTTACCGCCTGGCGAAAAGAAAGGCCCGGCGCAAAGGTATGCCCGACGACACCGAGCGTTTTCTCTACCACTGCGGCATCCTGGCGGCGGAAATCCTACTGTTGACCGTCGTGGGAGGTATCCCCGTTTCTTTCCCCACCGTACTGCCGAACGCGCTGATCTCGTCGGTGGCGGCGCTGCAATATCATGCGTTTCGGGACATGAACGGCGTTCCCCTCTCCACGGTATTCTGCACGAACAACCTGCGGCTTTTGAGCGGACATCTCTTTTCCGCCGCCGCGGACAAGGACAAAGTTTCGCTTAAAAAAGCGGGAAAATATCTGCTCCTGATCGCCTGTTTTCTCTGCGGCGTCGCGGCGGGATATTTCCTCACCGATTGGGCGATGCAATATGCGATTTTATTTATTTCCGCTCTCTTCGCAGCGCTCCTGCTGTGGGTGCTCGCTATACGCCGAAAGGAAGCGCGTTCCGCTTTAAACGACAAAAACGCGGAAGAAACGGAAAAGGAGGTATTATGAACTTATCTTTGCTGCTTGCGGGCAGCGTAAGCGACGTGATGCGGGAAGAATTCCTGCCCGAGCCTGTGCCCCTTTTCGGGAGCCTGTTCGGAAATGTGCTGATGGTCAATCCGAGTTTTAAAACCGCGTTTTACTTGACTCTCCTCGTCCTCGTCTTCGCGCTCGCGTTTCGCTTCCTTATTTTCCCGAGATTTAAAAAAGTCCCCGGCGGGTTTCAGGCCGTTCTGGAAAAGGCGTGCGAAATGGTCGAGGGCTTGGTCAAGGACAACAGCTCGAAAAGCCAGCTCTTTTTGGGGGCGTTTTCCTTCGCCAGCTGGGTGTATATCGGGCTGGGAACGCTGTGCGAGATCCTCGGCATCCGCGCTATTTTGGTGGATCTGAACGCCTGTATCGCCCTCGCCGTCACCGCTTACGGCATCATGCTGTTCGGCGGCATCCGCTTTAACAAGCTGCGCGGCGCCGGCAGCGTCCTCAAAGACTTCTCTCTGCTGCTTTCCATCAGTTTCCGTCTGTTCGGGAGCATGATCGGCGGACTCCTGATGACCGCGCTGGTGTATCATTACATCGCGCTCTCCATCGGCATTCCCGTAATCGTGGGCGTCATCTTCACCCTCTTCCACGCCGTCATTCAATCCTACGTCTATACCCTGCTTACGGCGATATTTTACGGGGAGGCGAGCGAGGATCGGGTGCTGACGGGCGCCGATCTCGAAAAGAAAAACAAGCGGCGCGGGAAACGGGGAACTTTAAACGCGGAAATCAAACACGTTTAAGACTTGCGACCGTCGAGATGTTTCGGCGGGACAGGTTTTCAGACGGACCAATGCGGGACAAAAATTCCCGCAAAACAGTTTGCCGGGGCAACTATCGGGGCGGAAACTTCCGCCGATACGCAATATCAAATATTATTTAAGGAGAAAATACTTATGAATACGTTAGCATTACTCGCAATGACAGACATAGGAGCAAAGGCCATCGCAGCGGCGATCGCCATCCTCGTCGCAGGCGCGGCCGCCATCGGCATGGGCATCGCCGTTTCCAAAGCGCTCGAAGGCATCGCCCGTCAGCCCGAATCGGAAAAAAAGCTCTTTAAGACGCTCATGATCGGTCTTGTCTTCCTCGAAACCTGTATCATATACGCGCTGCTGGTGGTAATTTTCGTCATTTTTGTCCTTTAATCAGCGAGGTGAAATATGTCAAACAGCTTACTTGCGGGGATTTTGGGACTGGATTGGAAGGATATTCTCCTCCATCTCCTCAATTTCGCCATTCTCGTCGCTATCGCGGGAGGTCTTATCTATAAGCCCGTCATTCGTTTCGTACACGCCCGCCGCGAAGAGATAGAAAATCAGGAAAAAGAACACAACGAAAAGATGAAAGAGGCGGAGGAAAAAAAGACCGAGTATGCGGCGCTGATCGGCTCCGCGGAACAGGATATCGCCGCCAAGAAAAAAGAGGCGGACGCCGACGCGGCCAAGAAGGCGGAAGCAACGCTGGAAGAGGCAAAGCGGCGAGCCGAAAAGATATTGTCGGACGCCGAGGAGGAAGCCAAGCGGGAAAAGGTGAAAGCCGTCACCGCCATGAAGGGCGAAGTGGCGGAGGTGGCCGTCCTCATCGCGTCGGGAATCCTCGACAAAGAGATTACCCCCGAAGAAAACGCCAAGATTATCGACGACTGCTTAAAGGAATGGGACGAAGGCAATGATTAAGCTTACCGTAACGACGCCCGCGCCCCTCTCCGAAGAGGAACAGCAAAAACTGGCGGCGTCCTTCAACGCGCAATATAAGGAAAAGGTTGCCGTCGAATATCGGACGGATTCCTCTTTGACGGATAATCTCATCGTCTTTGACGGCAAAGACGAATCCTCCTTCACCAAGCTGACGGTGATCTCCGCGCTCGAACTGACGCCCGCGCAGAAACAGAAGGTGGAAGACACCTTCCGTAAAAAATACAAGGGCGGCATTTTGGCGGAATATCTCGTGGACGATTCGCTCATCGGCGGGCTCGTCGTATTCGACGGCAGGACGGTGTACGACGGATCGGTGAAGACCAAGCTGGAAACTATCAAGGAAAGGCTTACCCATGGAAACGATTAGCGTTTACGGCTCGATTGCCGAAGAACTCAAATCCGAGGTCCGCGGCTTCCAATTCGAAAACCGCCTCTCCGACGCGGGCAGAATCGTCGCCTGCGGGGACGGCGTACTCACGATAGAGGGACTGCCGAACGTCAAGAACGGGGAACTCCTCTACGTCGGCGGCGACAAATACGCGCTGGTGATGAACCTCGAAGAAAATAAGGTGGGGGCGATCCTCCTCACCGACTCCTATGCGCTCGGCGAAGGCGACATCGCCTACTCGACGGGCAAAATCATCGGCGTGCCCGTCGGCGATATGCTCTTGGGGCGCGTCGTCAATCCCCTGGGTACTCCGCTCGACGGCGGCAAACCCATTACGAGCAAAAAATACCGCCCCGTCGAAGCCCCCGCGCCCGCCATTTTCGACCGCGCCAACGTCAACAGTCCCCTCTTGACGGGCATCAAGGCGATCGACAGCATGATCCCCATCGGCAAAGGACAGCGGGAACTCATCATCGGCGACAGGCAGACGGGCAAGACCGCCATCGCGGTGGACACCATCATCAACCAAAAGGGCAAGGACGTCGTCTGCGTATACGTGGCGATCGGACAAAAGATAGCCGCCGTCAATTCCGTCGTACAGACGCTGAAAAAGCACGGTGCGCTCGATTACACCGTCGTCGTCTGCTCGACGGCGAGCGAATCCGCGCCCCTTCAATACATCGCCCCCTACACGGGCACGGCGATCGCGGAAGAATTTATGTATTCGGGCAGGGACGTGCTCATCGTCTACGACGATCTTTCCAAGCACGCCGTCGCTTATCGCGCCATCTCCCTGCTCTTAAAGCGTCCCTCGGGGCGCGAGGCGTATCCCGGCGACATTTTCTATATCCACTCCCGCCTTTTGGAACGAAGCGCAAGACTTTCGGATAAATTGGGCGGAGGCTCCCTCACCGCCCTGCCCATCATCGAAACGCTGGCGGGCGACATTTCCGCCTATATTCCCACGAACGTCATCTCCATTACGGACGGCCAAATCTATCTTGAAAGCGAACTGTTCCGTTCGGGCGTGCGCCCCGCGGTCAACGTCGGTCTGTCCGTGTCGCGCGTGGGAGGCGCCGCGCAGTGCAAGGCGATGAAAAAGGTCAGCGGCAAAGTCCGCCTTGACCTCGCTCACTACCGCGAAATGGCGCAGTTCAGTCAATTCGGCGCGGAACTCGACGACTCGACGAAATCCATTCTCGGCAAGGGCGCGAGGCTGACGGAGATCCTCAAACAGCCGCAGGCGTCCCCCGTCGAAATGAGCCACACCGTCATCGCGCTTACCGTGATGATGAACGATTTGTTTGCCGACATCGCCGTGCGCGACGTCAATATGACGATGCAGGGCTATTTCGATTTTCTCGAAGCCAATCATCCCGAACTCGCCGCGAGAATAGAAGAAACGCAGCAGTTATCCGACGAGGACGAACAGCTGATCAAAGAATACCTCGCCGTCTACAAGGGGAACGTAACGCGCATTGCCGAAGATCGCAAAGCCTTGCAGAGCGGAGGTCCCTCATGAACGCGCACGAGCTGAAACGCCATATCTCGGGCGTAGAGGATACGGTGAAGATCACGCGCGCCATGCAGATGATCGCCACCTCCAAGCTCTATCGCGCCAAGGAGAAATGCGAAAACAGCTACCGCTACCTCAAAGAGCTGAGAAATATTCTCGCCGCCGTGGAAACGGAGGACGCCGTGCGGGAGCACCCCTTTCTTCGGCCCCGCAAAGAGGGCAAGACGGCGCTTTTCGTCGTCGCGGGCGACAAGGGGCTGTGCGGGGACTTCAATCATCGCATTCTCGACTTCGCCGATGCGTTTATCGCCGAACACGACGTATCCAAAGTGTTCGCGCTCGGACAGGAAACCAGGGAGCACTACGAAAAGAAAGGAATCCCCCTGAGCAATTTCTATATCCATATGGCGCAGGAGCCGCACGCCTTCGACGCGATTTCCGTCGCCAACGATATGTTGGAAATGTTTTCGAGCGGCGAGTACAAAGAGGTTTATATCGTCTATACCCGCACCCCCGCCCCCTCCGCGCAGGAACCGACGGCGAAGAAGCTTCTCCCCGTCCTTCTGCCGGAAAAAGCGGAAAACGGGACGGGCAGGGCTGCGGTGAGCGATGCGGTATTCGAACCGAGAACGCGGGAAGCGCTGGATAATTTTTTGTCGCAATACGTCATGGCGGAAATATACAGCGCCCTTGCGGACAGCGCTATGGCGATTCATTTCAAGCGCATGACCTCTATGCGTCAATCCACGGAGAACGGAGAGGAACTGATGGGAGAACTGACGGCAAAATACAACCATCAGCGCCAGGAAAGCATTACGGGCGAGCTGATCAACGCGAGCGCCGCCGCCCTCCGCGGCGAATAAGAAGGTTTTAAAGTTATGATAAAAAAACATACGGGAACAGTCGTACAGATTATCGGTTCGGTGGTAGACGTAAAATTCGACAATCACCTGCCTAACCAAAACGAGCTTTTATACGTCATCGATACGGACAGGACGGTGGATCTCGAAGTGATGGCGCATCTTCCGGGCGGCGTATGCCGCTGTATCGCCCTCGAAGCGACGGACGGACTCTCGCGCGGGCTTGAAGTGAGAACGACGGGCGGGAGCATCTCCGTTCCCGTCGGGGATCAGGTGGCGGGCAGAGTCTTAAACGCCCTCGGCAAGCCCGTGGACGGGAAGGGCGGACTCGGCGGCCCCGCCATGTCCATTTACCGCCACCCGCCCGCTTTGACGGAGCAAAGCCCCGTCACGGAGGTTTTCGAAACGGGCATCAAAGTCATAGACCTGCTCACCCCCTACGCAAAAGGCGGAAAAATCGGACTTTTCGGCGGCGCGGGCGTGGGAAAGACAGTGCTGATTCAGGAGCTGATCTCAGGCATCGCCACCCACCACAACGGCCGTTCGGTGTTCATCGGCGTCGGAGAGCGCAGCCGCGAAGGGTTTGAGATGGCGCAGGAAATGACGGAGTCGGGCGTGCTTCAAAACACCGCCTTGGTGTTCGGGCAGATGAACGAATCCCCCGGCGCGAGAATGCGCGCCGCCTTCACGGGACTGACCATGGCGGAATATTTCCGCGACGCGCAGAATCAGGACGTACTCCTCTTTATCGACAACATTTTCCGCTACGTGCAGGCAGGCTCGGAAATTTCCGCCCTGCTCGGGCGTATGCCTTCGGCGGTGGGCTATCAACCCACCCTCGCGGGAGAATTGGGGCAGCTGGAAGAGCGGATCACCTCTACCAAACACGGCTCCATCACTTCCATTCAGGCGATCTACGTGCCCGCGGACGATTTGACCGACCCCGCCCCCGCCACGATTTTCAGCCATCTCGACGCGACCACCGTGCTTTCGAGGAAGGTGGTGGAAGAAGGCATTTACCCCGCCGTCGATCCCCTGGAATCCACCAGCCGCATTCTCGAACCCGACATCGTCGGGGAAAAGCACTATGCCACGGCAAAGCGGGCGATCGAAACTTTACAGCGATATAAGGAGTTACAGGACATCATCGCCATTTTGGGTATGGACGAACTCAACGGGGAAGATAAGCTGCTCGTCTACCGCGCGAGAAAATTGCAGAGATTTTTCTCACAGCCCTTTTCCGTCGCGGCGGTCTACACGGGCATCGAAGGAAAGTATGTGCCTTTGGAGCAGACCATCGAGGACTGCAACGCCATCCTCGACGGCAAATGCGACGACATCCCCGAAAGCGAGTTCTACTTTATCGGCAGTCTTACCGACATTGCGGGGTACAAGGCATGAAGAAGACTTTTTCCCTTTTGATGCTTCGCCCCGACAAACAGTTTTACGAAGGCGAAGTGAGCGAGCTTTCCGTCGTGGAGCCGTGCGGCAGGATCTCCATTCTGCCCGGGCATATGCCTATGTTCATCAATATCACTACGGACATGGCGAAGCTGACGGAAGCGGACGGCGCCGTCAGATCCTTCGCCACAGGCGAGGGCATGGTGGCAATTTACGGCGACAGAGTCGTTTTGCAAAGCGATTTTCTCGCCTGGGAAGAAAAGCTGGACGAAGCGATTAAGCGCCGGGAAACGGCGATGGCGCAGGAGAAGGAGCGGAGAAAGCAAAGCTTCCTCGAATATCGCATCAACAAGATCGAAATGGCAAAGACGTTTATCAATTTGGAAAAGAACTCCAAATAATCGTTGTCTGCGCGCGAAAAAGCCGATTTATCGCGCCGTCGAAAAAATCAGACGATAACACCCCGCTTCCGACAAATCGGAAACGGGGTGTCTTTTTACTTTATTCCGCTAAAAAACGCTTTGCCATCTTTGGAAAAAGAGTTTTTCGAAAAAACTTTGCCTTCCCGAGTAGCGGGCGTATTTCAAAAAGCCATACGGGAGATGGAATTACATCAAAGAGCGATACAGGGCTTTGATATCTTCCAATGTGGGATCCTTGGGATTGCCGGGACGGCAAGCGTCGTCCATCGCGGACTGCGCGAGGAAATCCACGTCCTCGTCTTTGACGATGGCTTTTAAATCCTGAGGAATGCCGACGTCCTTGGAAAGCTGTCTGACCGCTTCCACCGCCGCCTTTCTGTATTCCGCCTGGGTCATTTTTTCAGTGCCTTCCACGCCCATTGCCTTGGCGATATAACGGTATTTTTCGCCCGTCGCGGGAGCGTTATATTCCATGACGGTGGGAAGGAGGATTGCGTTGGCCACGCCGTGCGGGGTATCGTAGACGGCGCCCAAAGAGTGCGCCATGGAGTGCACGATGCCAAGCCCTACGTTAGAGAAACCCATGCCCGCGATATACTGACCGAGCGCCATCCCCTCTCTGCCCTCTTTGGTGTTGGCGACCGCGCCGCGGAGGGATTCGGCAATCAGGCGAATCGCTTCCAGATGGAACATATCCGTCATCTCCCAGGCGCCTTTGGTGATATAGCCTTCAATCGCGTGCGTCAGCGCGTCCATACCCGTGGAAGCCGTCAAGCCCTTGGGCATCGAAGCCATCATTTCGGGATCGACCACAGCAACGACGGGAATGTCGTGTACGTCCACGCAGACGAATTTGCGCTTCTTTTCGACATCCGTAATGACATAATTAATCGTGACCTCGGCCGCCGTGCCCGCCGTCGTGGGAACCGCGATGATGGGAACGGAAGGATTCTTCGTCGGCGCTACGCCTTCCAGAGAACGCACGTCCTCGAATTCGGGATTGGCGATGATGATGCCGACCGCTTTCGCCGTATCCATCGAAGAACCGCCGCCGATGGCGATGAGGAAGTCCGCGCCGCTTTCCTTAAACGCCGCCACGCCCGTCTGGACGTTTTCGATCGTAGGATTGGGTTTGATATTGGAGTACAGGGTGTACGCGATCTTCGCCTCGTCCAGCACGTCGAGCACCTTCTTCGTGACTCCGAATTTGACAAGGTCGGGATCCGAACAGACGAACGCCTTGTTCAGACCTCTCCGGGCGACTTCTCCCGGGATTTCCTTGATACAGCCCGCGCCGTGGTAACTTGTTTCGTTTAAAACGATTCTTGCCATTGTTGATATCTCCTTGTTTTATTTATTTTTGTTTTTGATCTATCGTTTAGAAAAACGAAAAATTTTATCTGTCCGAGGTCGTTGTGACTCCCTTGCGAAAGCCGACCTTTCGCCCCTAATATAAACGGTTTCTCTTTCTTCAAACGCGGGAGCGCCGCAGGGAAACATTCCCGTCTTTAAAGGGCTTTACGGGAGATAGAAAACCTCTTGCAGGAGAGGCTGCGCGCCCGTCTTTTCGTCCTTCTCCATCTCCATGACGTCCTTCATATACTCGTTCCATCTGTCCACCACGGGGCTTTCCGACTGCACTTTCGCGGCGTATGCGGCGCCCTTTTCACATTCGTAGTAGCCGAACACCTCGCCGTCCGCCAGCCAAATGGAATAATTGACGATGCCCGCCTCCTTCAAGACGGCTTTCATCTGAGGCCAGATTTGATTGTGACGTTCGATATATTCCGCCTGTTTGCCGGGCTTGACAGACGCTCTCCACGCATAGCGCTCCATTTCCCGCATCCTCCGCAGCCCGCCTTATTTCAAAACGCCTTCCAGCGGCGTTACGCTGAAACGTTCCGCCAGGCCTTTGAGCGTTTCGTCGGGAATGACGTTGACGGCGCGCCCCAATGCGAGCATATAAATCTGCGCCGTCTTCTCCACCGTTTCGATCAGCCCGAACGCTTCGTCGATGTCCTTGCCGCAGCCGTAAATGCCGTGATTCGTCCACACCACGAGGCGGTACTTTTTCATCTTTTCCGCCGTAGCCGCCCCGATCTCATTGGTGCCGCAGACCATGCAGGGCAGGATTCCCACGCCGTCGGGAAAGACGACGATGGATTCCGTGTTCGACTGCCAAAGCCGATGCGTAAAGTCCTTTTCGTCGATGGGGCACACCGCGTTCATCGCGATCGTATACGTGGGATGAGAGTGCATGACGATCCTGTTTTCGGGGTCGACGCCTAAGCGGGAAATGTGGCTCATGAGGTGCGCGGGCAGCTCGGAAGTGAATTTGCCGCCGTCCTTATAGCCCCAAAGGAGTTCCGCCGTGGTGCCGTCCTGAGCGATACGGATGATGCCGAGATTGGTTTCGGGATCGCCCTCCACGTTTTTGAAATATTTGCCAGTGCCCGTGACGATGAAAATCTTACCGATGAGCGCCGTGGCGTCGAAGCCCGTCGGAATGGTGCGGAGAACTTCCGCGAGGTCGAGATATTCCGCCACTTCCTTTTCGTCGAGCAGATAGCTGATATTGCCGCCGTTCCTTTCGTCCCAGCCAAGACGGTACATATTGGCGGTGGTCTTGCACATTTCCTTCACAAAGGGCGCTTCGAGAATGTTCTTTCTCGTGAGTTTGCTCGCGCTCTTTTTCAAATCGTCCATGAATCCCATGATGTTTTTAATACTCCTCGGATTTTTATAAATTCTAATTTTCTTTATCGCATATCCGGTATGCCCGTTTTTAATTTCGCGCAAATTTTGAGTTTCCGCTCCGATATGCGCATATGGGCACACCCGCTCCCTTCCAAGTTTATTCGCCGAATTTTCCCGGACGATAATCAGGGAGCTTTTTTTCCGTTTAAAAGTTTCTAACGTTTTTTCAGGCGCGCTTTATAAGGACGTCCCTTTCGTATTTTTCCACTTCCGCGTACCAATCGTTATTCATGCCCTGCCGAGCGAGATATTCGTTCCAGATATCGCCGAGGGGCAGCGTCTTAAACTCCTCGTTGAGATACATGAGCTTGCCGAAATTGGCTTCGTCCTGCAACGATTTCAACTCGGCGTTGGGCAACAGCAACGCGTACAACAGCGCTTTCTGCATCGCCCTCACGCCCGTCACCCAGGCGCCGATACGATTGATGGAAGCGTCGAAATAGTCCAATCCGATGATTACTTTCTCCGTCGCGTCGTTTCTCACGATCTCCTTGGCGATCTCTTTTAATTCGTCTTCGAGAAGCACCACGTGGTCGCTGTCCCATCTGACGGGACGGGAAACGTGGAGCGCCACTTTGTCGTAAAACGCGAGCAGCGCGGGAATCTTGTCCGAAACGACCTCCGTGGGATGATAATGCCCCGTATCCAAAAGGCAGCAGATGCCCGCCTTCGCCGCGTAATT
Source organism: uncultured Eubacteriales bacterium (assembly GCA_905209085.1). Taxonomy (GTDB): domain Bacteria; phylum Bacillota; class Clostridia; order Christensenellales; family Borkfalkiaceae; genus Scatosoma. The sequence goes on along the minus strand of CAJLRM010000003.1, from coordinate 136,488 downwards.
CTGATAAAATTCGTTGCTGCCGACCGTGTAGCTTTCCACGCCGATGCCGAACACCTTGCTCTCCACCGCGGGGATCACCCACTTTTTATCGTAATCCGCCAAAATTTCGTCGAGGGATTTTTTCAGGCGCAGACGGGGTCCCAGCCGATCCGCGGGAATGTCCTTATAGCCGTCGGGAATCCAGATATTGACGAAACAGGGACTTCCCATCGCCTTGCCCAGCTCCGCCGCGATTTTCAAACAAGCCTTGCCGTGGTTCACCCAGAATTTGCGGGTGGGTTCGTCCGGCGACGAGAGGGAAAGACCGTCTTTCATCTTGGGATGCGCAAAAAACGTCGGGTTAAAGTCGATGCCCGCGATGCCGTTTTCCTTGGCGAATTTCAACCACGGCTCGAAATATTGATACGTATACGCATCTCTGTCCACTTTGCCTTTGTCCGCGCCGAGAACGGCATAGCTCGCGTGCAGGTTGAGCCGTTTTTTGCCGGGCATTAAAGAAAACGCCTTTACGATGTCCTCTTTCAGCTGTTCAAACCCCGTCGCTTTGCCGGGATAGTTACCCGTCGTCTGAATGCCTCCGTCGAGAGAATCGCTCCCGTCGAAGCCCAAAACGTCGTCCCCCTGCCAGCAATGTACGCTGAGAGGGATCTCTTTGAGGCGCTCTATCGCCGCTTCCGCATCCACGCCGTAAGCGGCGTACATTTTTTTCGCTTCCTCGTATCTTGACATAAGTTGATCTCCTTATTCTTAATTTCTTTATCTCTATCCTGTCCTTTCGCGCCCGTTGCGAAAACGCCGGGCGTTTCTCTTTCGGGCATATCCCGTCAGACCTCGCGGATGTCGAAGGAGGTTTTGATGATCCGTCTCCCTTCCGCGACGGACGAAAGCTCCCCCATACCCACCATCTGCATCATAAAATTGCCGATCGCCGTACCCTCCGTGGGTCCCGTGACGATCTTCCTGCCCGTATATTCCGCCGTCAGCTCGTTTAAAAGCTCGTTTTTGCTGCCGCCGCCGATGATGTTCAACGTGTCATAGCGCTCGTTCGTCAGCTCTTCCAGCGCGGACAAGCTCTCCGCATAGCTCTTGGCGAGGCTGTTGAAAATACAGTACGCGAGTCCGCCCACCGAGAGCTGTTTGCCCACCGACGCGTTGATCGCCTCTATCATGCTGGACGGGGCGAGGAATTTTTCGTCGTTGACGTCCACGACGTCGCTCACTCTGTTCAGACGCGCCAAGGACGCCAGCATGGAAAAATCGTATTTGTCGTCCAGCTCGTGGCGGACCTGTTGAATCATCCAAAGCCCCATGATATTCTTTTGCAGGCGGAAGGTGTTGTTTACGCTGCCTTCATTGGAATAATTCAGCTCGCGCGCCTTCTCCGAAGTGTGCGCGTCGGTCTGCTCCACGCCGAGAAGGGACCAGGTGCCGCTGGAAATATACGGCGTCTGCCCTTCGAGGGGCGCCGCCAGCACCGCGCTCGCCGTGTCGTGCGTCGCGGGCAGGACCACTTTTGCCCGATATCCTACGAACGCCGCCACTTCGTCGGTGAATTCGCCCACCGCCGTACCCGGCTGGGAAAGCGCGCCGAACAGCTTTTTATCATAGCCGAGCGCGTCGAGGATTTCTTCGTCCCACGCGTGCGTGAGGGCGTTGACCATGCCCGTCGTCGTGGCATTGGTGTATTCCTGCCTCTTTATACCCGTCAAAAGATAGTGAAAGTAGTCGGGGAGCATTAAAAAAGTCTTCGCCTTTTGCAGTCTGCCGTCCCGCTTATCGTCGTACAGCTGATAGACGGTGTTGAAAGACTGATATTGAATGCCCGTCTTTGCGTATAGTTCCGCGAACGGGATCCGGCGGTGCGCGGAGGGAACGGCGCTCTTTGTCCTTCCGTCGCGGTAGCAATACACGCCCTCCAAAGGAGCGTCCGACTCGTCCAGGAGCACATAGTCCACCCCCCAGGTGTCTACGCCCACGGAAACGGGAATCTTATTCAGTTCCTTCGCCCTTTTGAGCCCGTTCAAAATCTCTTTGAACAGGCGCTCGGTATCCCACATCAAACGCTTATTGCCCTGACTGCCCAAGGCACCCGGCGTACCGGGCAAGATTTGCGGACCGTTTGAAAAACGGTAGATCTCTTCCGTAACCATTTTTCCGTCTTGCAGGTGCGCCAAGATATGGCGTCCCGACGACGCGCCGATGTCTATGGCAAGATAGTAGTTCATCCTGTTTCTCCTTGTCATGATCTCCCGATCATCGATTGTTCTGTCGAAGCGCTCCCGCCGCCCTTCCCGCTTCGCGCGGGCGGTTTTCGCTTCCTTTTACAAATCCGAGTATATTATATCACTCTTTTTTTCGTTTGTCTATATATGTTTGAAATATTGACAGAAAAGCATTTTTGTGATATGATATAAACGCAAACGAACAAAAACGTGCAAACGAGAGGAAAAGCGATGCTGACGAGCGAACGGCAGAACAAAATTTTGGAATTTCTCAGACGGAACAAGACCGCGGTGGTGAAGAATCTCGCGGCGAGCTTTTACGTGAGCGAGGCGACCATTCGGCGGGACCTTAAAGAGATGCAGGCGATGGGACTCATCGAGCGCAGTCACGGGGGCGCGGTGCTACCCGAAAACGCGGAGGAAGTTTCCATTTTCGTGCGCATCGGCAAAAACGCCAAAGAAAAAGAGCGCGCCGCCACCAACGCGCTGAAAATCCTGCCCGAGTTCACTTTCAAGAGCGTCTTTGTAGACAGCTCCTCCACCGCGCTGGCGCTTGCCGAGCGCATGGATTTAAGCTACAAGACGGTGGTGACGAACAACCTGCAAACGGCGATGCAGCTTTCCAAAAAGCCGAATATCACGCTCATTCTCCTCGGGGGCAACGTGCAGTTCAACACCAATTCCGCGACGGGCAGCTGGACGGCGCGCCAATTGAACGATTTTACGTTCGATCTGATGCTCTCCTCCTGCGCAGCCGTCATCGGCGCGGACGTTTTTGAAAGTTCCTTGGATCAGAAGGAGCTAAAACGCGCCGCGTTCGTGAGGAGTTCCAAACGCCTGCTCGTCGTCGACCACAGCAAGTTTTCTTCGCACGGCACCTATCGTCTGACGCCGCTGTCCGCGTTCGACCTCGTAGCGACCGACGCTCCGCCGCCCGAACGGCTTTTGGATGGAAAGATCAGATTCGTATATTGATCGAATCCGACAAACGCGCGAGTCGCTTCCTCCGGCGATAAACGGGGAAAGGGCTTTCCTTTTTTGAAGAAAAGCGGTGCGTCCCGGTTTTAAAAGAGAGAAAAACGCGGGAAAGCGCGGGGGAAAAAGGGTATAATTTCAGGGGAAGCGCAGATACTGTCTTCAAAACATTGTTTTAAAGTCAGGAGGAGATCGGATTTGAAAAAAATTGCTTACTTAGTGCTTTCCGCGCTCGTTTTTTCGCTCGTTTCATGTCATTCCCGGGGCGCCGCTGCGGCGCCCTCCGCACTTCCGTCGGGCAAAGAAACAAGCGAAATCATACGACAGGAAACGCCGATAAAGACGTCCGAAGAAAAAAAGGACGCGCCAATACAAAAAGACTCGAAAAGTTCCGCCGATGACAAAAGCGCCCCCGTATGGAACACTTCGGACACCGACGTATCGCACGTGGACATCCACCGCAAACTCATCGCCTTCACTTTTGACGACGCGCCCGACAGCACGATCAAAAGTCTGCTTCAAGCTTTCGCATCCTTCAACAAGGACAATCCCGACTGCCCCGCTTCCGCCACTTTTTTCTGCAACGGCATCTACATCGATTCGTCGAACTTTTCCATGCTGGAAGCCGCTTACGGGGCGGGATTCGAGCTTGGGAATCACACCGATTCCCACAAGAATCTCACCAAGCTCCCCTCCGAGAGCATCAAAAAGGAAATCGAGGCCGTGGATAAGATTCTGCAAAAGATCGACGGAAAGGAAAAGCATCTCGTCCGCGTTCCCTACGGGTGCTTCAACGACAGAGTGCTGAAACAGGCGGACGCGCCCCTCATCGATTGGCAGATCGATACGGAGGACTGGAAAGGTATCTCCGCGGACAAAATCTTTACCGCGGTCTACAAAGACAGGTGCCCCGGCGCCATCGTACTGATGCACGACGGGTACAAACATACCGTCGAGGCGGTGAAATTGCTGCTGCCGGCTCTCAAAAAGGACGGGTATCAGGTGGTGAACGTTTCTCAATTGTCCAAGGCGCTCGACTGCCCCTTCTTCGCGGGGAAAATATATACGCACGTAAAACAGCAATGATTTCTATCGCCGCCGCCCGAAAACGGGCGGCGGCGATGTTTCGTCCATCGTTGAAACGCACTCCCGAATAAACGCCATCTCCCCGACAAAAGGAAAGAGCCGCAATTTGCATTGCGGCTCTTTCCGACATCAAAAAAGGAGTTTAACACATCTCTTGTAGTTAATTCAATCGCAAAAACGCCGCCCGCGGGTTGCACCCAACTCTCGTTTCCCATATATCCGTTTTCGTACAATGCAAACGCCGTTTTCGCTTCTTTTGTTAGGTGATTATATTATACAACACATTTTACAAAATTTCAATACCTTTCGGCAAAATTTTTTAAGAATTTACAAAATATTTTAGCCGAATTTATAAAAAAAGCATATTTATTGCCGATCGCTTCCCCCCAAACGAAGATCTTACCCGTTTAAAGGCTTCTTCTGTCGCCGCGAAGTCCTTTGAAAAAGAAAAAGCAGTCCGCTTTCTTTACAAACTGCTTTTGCACGACGTTTTTTCCGCACGAACGCCCGGGGATTTATTTGAAAATGAGCAGTTTTCTGCCTACGTAATTCCACACGAGGACGATACAGGTCATGATCACCTTCATGATCCACCATTTCCATTCCGTGCCTAAAAAAGTCTGCGAGGAAAAGAGCGTGACGTCGGGGAGGAAGGAAACGCCGAGATGCATTCCGAGCTCGGTGATCCCGAGTCCGATGACGCCGATGATTGTAAAAATGACGAAAGATTTTTTGGAGCGGGATTCCTTTTTGTTTTTTACATCCTTAAAGACGAATTTCACAGACAGAATCCAATTGACGATCAATCCCACGCAAAAGCCGAGCGCCGTGGAAATGACGAGCGAAAGCGTACCGCCGACGACCCGGGGCGGCAGCAGCCATTGATAAAACAGATACGCCACCGCATAATCGAACACCGTCGCTGTTCCGCCGACGATCAAAAAACGCAGGATTTCGAGAATCAGCTGCTTTTTCGTCTGCTTAGGAGCCTCCTGCGCGGGAGAATCCTCCGCAAGGTCTTGTCCCATTTTTTGTACGCCTTCTCCCGCGGATTCCTGTTTCGGCTCGGTTTCCCGTTCGCATTCCGGCGAGGGCGTTTGCTCGCTCTCCCTAAAATCCTGCCGCGGTTCCCGCGCGAGCGGCTGTTCACTCTCCGCGAGGTTTTGCCGCGGTTCCCGCGCCGATTCCCGCGCGGGTGCTTGTTGATCCGGCTCGGGAATTTGTACAGGGATTTTATCTGAAGTAATTTCTTCCATATCTCTCCTTAGATACAAACCATATAAAATAGTGAGGAAAAGAGCATTGCCAATCCGAAGGAAACGACAGTCAGGCGACTGAGCGCCAGAGAAAGCTTCCCGCCCTCCTTCACCAGTCTTCCGTTGACCAACCAGACGGTGAGCGCAATGCCTAAAATCATGGGCATGATATAACGAAAATCCATCGTACAGCCATAGGGCATCTTGATATAGAAATAGATTTCCGAAAGGGCCTGGGACTGCACGAGCAAAAAGACGAAAAAGACGTTGCGCCTTTCCTCCATCGCGCCTTCGCCGCTCTTTTTTCTGTCGTATCTGAAAAAGAGATAGACCGCCCGAATCAAAGCTACAAACAAAACGAGGCAGGCAATATACGCCAAAACGACCGCCGAAACCGCCAGCCCCTCGCCCTGCCAATAGGAAAATTCACCGAAAATAGCCGAGCGCAGCGCGTAATTGAACAAGTTATAGTGGAAGGAGAAAGGACGGCAATAAAGGGAGCCGAAATATTCGTTCGCGTCGAAGGCGATAAAAAACCGTCCGAAGAAGGAATGGTTCCCCGTATACAATTTTTGGTTTAGATTAGAAAAAACAAATCCGAACGGCTGATCGAAACGAATTTTCGCATATACCTGAAACCAAAGTCCCAAGGGGATACAAAGGAGCAAAAACGCTCCGTATTCCCCTATCATTTTTTGCAATGAAAGGGAGCCGTCCTTTTTTATCAGCGTTCGCACGAATTCCCAGATAAAGATCCCCGCGATGGGCAGGCAAATCGTCGCGGAAGACAGCTTTGCCATCATTCCCAGCCCCACGAACAGGGAACAAAAAAGGATGTTTAAAAAGTCCTTTGCGCCTTTCCACCAGCTCAACGCGAAATAGAGCGCGGCGATGCCGCATAAATAGGAAACGGCGTCGTTATTGAGCGCGCCTGCAAATTGAATGTTTCTCGGAAAAAAGATGAGAAACGCCGCGAGTCCCACATACGCGTTGCCGCCGATATTCAGGCGTTTGAGAATTTTTAAAGAGATACGGCAGACGGCGACGGAATACATCAGGCTCAGAATTTGGCAGGACTGAAAGAGAAAATAGCGTTCCGCCTCGAGATATTCGGGCTTTGCCGCCAAAAATTTGTCGGGAAAATAGCTGCCGAGGGAAAAGACGGAGGTCAACGCGTCCGTCAACCCGGACATAAAGTGCATGAATCCCGCCTGCAACAAAGCGTTGAGAGGAGGATGATAAAATTGATAGATATTCTTTGCCGGAAGTTTTCCCGTCGAAAAGAGCGTCCACGCATACGCTTCGTGCCCGTCGAAATTCTTGGTAAAGGTATCGTACTGACGGGTATTGGCGGGCGTATAGAGCATATACCCCATGCGAAGAGCGACTCCCATGATAAATAGCAGCAACACCAATCTCTGCGCCGTCAATTTCTTATTGAATGCCAGAAAGCCGCCGACGAAAAGGCACGCGCCGATCGCCGCCGCCTCAATCGCCTGTGCCACCACGCCGTTCCGTTCAAAGCCGTACAGCGGCTTTATCGTCAGAAAAAGCACCAGCGCCGACAAAAATATCCCCGCATACAGAGCGATTTCTTTGAGCGCGCCCATAAAGGAGAAAGGCGCTTGGGATTTCAGCGGCAGGGTCCGCAAAACTTCGACCTCTCCGCCGTCTTCTTCGGAAGCGTCAGGATTTTGCAGATTCATCTTTGACCTCGTGATAAGATTTCTCGGTGTTGACGTTCCAGAGGGAAGTCTTGTCCGTATTGCCGTTCAGGATGTCTTCGCAGGCTACCATGGCAGTGACCATCGAGTGATCCATATTGTTATAGCGATGCTGACCGTTGCGCCCCACGCAGTACAGATTGGAAAGGGTGTCGAGATATTCCCGTACTTTATCGAACTCCTTATAAGAGCCGAAATAGGCGGGGTACGCTTTTTTGACGCGGATCATCGTGGAATCGAGAACGTTGTTCTCCGATTCGATGATACCGATTTTCACCAGCTCGCCGATCGCTTTCCGGATAAATTCGTCGTCCGGGCTCGTCCACATATCGTCCCCTTCCGTACAGAAGTATTCCAGACCTATCCACACCTTATGTTCGGGATCCTCCACCATATACGGCGACCAATTGTTGAAAATCTGAATTCTGCCGAGGCGCACGTCCCGCTCCTGCACATAGATCCAGCAGTCGGGAACGATGCCGTTCAGCGTCTTCATCTTCGTCTTATTCTTTACCTTTAAGCCGTCGAGAAGCAAGCCCACGGTGATGAAGTCGCGATAGGGAAGTTCCCGGGCGACGCGGTACGCCTCGCTCGGAATATGTTTCGGACCGATCGCTTCCGCGAGATCCTTGATGGGCATGGAAGAGATGAAGAAGTCCGCGTCGTATCGGATCTCGTTCCCGTCCTTGTCTTCGGCAACGGCGGCTACGACCCGATTTTCCTCGACGACGAGTTCTTTCACGGTCGTATTCAGTACGATCTCCCCGCCCATTTCCTCTATTTTTTCCGCCATCGTTTCGTACAGTTGCCCGGGTCCCTTTTTGGGATATAAAAACTGTTCGATGAGGCTGGTTTCGACTTCTTTATTCTTCTTTTTAAAGGGTTTCGACAAAGCGTTTTTGATCGCTTTGGAAACGGACAGTCCCTTGACCCTCTGCGCCCCCCAATCCGCGGCGATATTGCTGGGATGAACGCCCCAGAGCTTTTCCGTATAATCCTCGAAAAACATCGAATACAAGGGCTTTCCGAATCGATTGATATAGAAGTTTTCGAGGCTGTTTTCCTCGCGCTTGTGCAGACAGCTGCCGAGATAGCCGAAGCCCGCTTTCATCGTGCGCAAAAAGCCCATATTAAAAAAAGTTTGGGCTTTGAGGGAAATGGGATAATCGAAAAACTTACGGAGATATACGATGCGCGAAACGCGGTCGCGCACGAGCATCGTCCGATCCGTCGTTTCGGGATCGGGGCCGCCCTCTCTAAGAGGCTTTTCCCGCCCTAAAATCAAATCGTCTTTCGCGGGGTGTCCCTGTACGGGCAAGAGCTGCGTCCATAACTGCGTCACTCTTTCGTCCTTGGAAAAAAAGCGATGTCCCCCGATGTCCATGCGATTGCCCTTATACGTCGCCGTGCGGGAAATACCGCCGACGAAATCCTCCGTTTCCAAAATGACGGGATGAATATCCGAAGATTTCGTCAAAAGCTCGTAGGCGGCCGTAAGCCCCGCCGGTCCCGCGCCGATAATCAGTACAGTCTTTTTTTGCATAGATCCCCCGTTCAGCTTTTATATTTACGCTTATTAAGTAGAGAAAAGCGCCTGTTCCGTTGCATACTTAATAAAAATTTTTATAAAAAAATTATAACACGGCGACAGGAAAAAGTCAAGGAAATCCCTCTCTTTTATTTGCCTGCGTTTTCCCTGCGCTTTTCTTGAAAGTTGTAAGATTTAATGAAAACGGAAATTTCGGTCTTTTTCCCTATTTTTTCTTCCTTTCCAATCAAGCCGTAAACGGCGGCTGATATCGCCGACAAAGGACTAAAATAAGTAAAGGAAAAGGATAGAGCACGCTTTTTTGGACGATTTGCAATAAAAATACCTTTCCTTCACAACAAATTTTTTGGCTGCAAAATTCTTCTCTCCATTCCGCCCTTTGTCCGCCGCCTCTCTTGCCGACGTCTGATTCCGCCTTTCATCGCCTATCCTTCAAAGCCTTAAAATCGCGCCCGCGTCGACGCACTGATGTTTTCCCTTTCCATTATTCCCGCCGAAAAAAGTTTTCAAGCGTTCGGCAACACAAAAGACGTCGTTTCGCCGCAAAATTCATCGCGCGACGCGAATGAAAAACGCCCCGCCGTAAATAAACGGCGGGGCAGCTTGCTGTTTTAAATGAGCATATCTTCTACGGAAGATTCGGCGGAAATGGGAGCCGTTTCCTCGGTCAAAGAAGCGGTCGGTTTTTCATAGGGCACGGAAGCGGAAATTTCTTCGGATACGCTTGCCTCCGCGTCTTTATAATTGCCGACAAATTGGGGAGAAAGTCCTTTGTATTCCTTCATGCCCGTCCCTGCGGGGATCAGCTTACCGATGATGACGTTCTCTTTAAGGCCTACGAGGTAATCTCTCTTGGTGCGGATCGCGGCTTCCGTAAGCACTCTCGACGTTTCCTGGAAGGACGCCGCCGAAAGGAAGCTGTCCGTGGCGAGGGACGCCTTCGTGATGCCGAGGAGCACCCTCTTGGCAAGCGCGGGAGCGCCGCCCTTTTGCATCGCTTTGGCGCACTCGTCCTGGAAAGTGACCATATCCACGAGTTCGCCGGGAAGCAGATCGGTATCGCCCGAACTCTCCACCCTGACTTTTTTGAGCATCTGGCGCACGATAATTTCGATATGCTTATCGTTGATATCCACGCCCTGGGAACGATAGACGGACTGAACCTGTTCGAGGAGGTAATCCTGTACGCCCTTGACGCCCTGCACGCGCAGAATATCCTGAGGATAGACGCTGCCCGTGTTGAGAAGTACCCCGGGGACCACTTTATCCCCTTTCTTGACCTTGATTTCGGCATTGAAGGGAAGCGAGTATTCCTTCTTGACTTCCTTCGTCGCCTCGTCGAGGATCTTGATATGCTTGGAGCCGTCGCTGTCGTCGAGATCAATGATGCCCTCGACTTCGCAGATCGTCGCGCAGCCCTTGGGTTTTCTGACTTCGAACAACTCCTCGACGCGGGGCAGACCTTGCGTAATGTCCCCCGTCGCCGCGATACCGCCCGTATGGAAGGTACGCATGGTGAGCTGGGTGCCCGGTTCGCCGATGGACTGCGCGGCGATCGTGCCGACCGCTTCGCCCACCTGCACGGGAAGCGTGGTAGCCATATTTTTGCCATAACATTTCGCGCAGACGCCGAAACGGGAGTTACAGGTGAAGATACTGCGGATGGAAACTTCCGAAATGCCCGCGTCGCAAATCTCTTTGGCGAGCTCCTCGGTGATAAACTCGTTCTGTCCCACCATGATCTCGCCCGTCGCGGGATTGACGACGTTTTCCGCCGCGAAACGCCCCGTCAGTCTGTCTTTCAGACCTTCAATCTCTCTGCCGTCGCTGCCGAAAATCGCCCGCACCTTCATGCCCTGCGGTTTTCTGCCCGCATAGCAGTCGTCCTCGCGGACGATGATCTCGTGCGAAACGTCGACAAGACGGCGGGTGAGATATCCCGAGTCGGCTGTTTTCAAAGCGGTATCCGTCAAACCTTTACGGCCGCCGTGCGAGGAAATGAAGTATTCGAGAACGGAAAGGCCGTTTCTGAAACACGATTTCACGGGGACCTCGATCTTTTTACCCTGAGGGTTGACCATGAGTCCGCGCATACCGGAAAGCTGTTTGATCTGGTCGATAGAGCCGCGGGCGCCGGAATCCGCCATCATCCAGATGGGGTTGAACTTATCTTCTTCGCCCTGCTTTTTGAGGAGTCCCGCCACTTTATCCGTCGCGGTATCCCACTGCGAGATAACGGCGAGGTATCTCTCCTCTTCGTTCAAAAGACCTCTGGCGTATTTCTTGGAGATCTTGGAAACTTCCGCTTCCGCGTTGTTGACGATGTCTTCCTTTTCAGGAGGAATCTTCATATCGAAAACGGAGGTGGTAAGCGCCGCCAAAGTGGAATACTTATACCCTCTCTCCTTGATGGCGTCGAGGACATAGGAGGCCTTGGGCGCCGCGCCCGTCTTGAAGCAGGCTTCGACGATACGGGAGAGATGTTTCTTTCCGATCGCGCGCGCGCTGCCGATAAACTCGGTGTCGAGTTCGAGTCTGAGATAGGATTCGGGCGTATCTCTCTTGACGAAGCCGAGATCCTGCGGCAGACCGTCGTTGTAGATCAGACGGCCGATGGTCGTCTTGATGATGCCGCTCACCTCGCGCCTGCCCGTTTTGGGATTGAGGCGCACCGTCGCTTCCTTGATCAGCACCGCTTTCTTTTCGTCGAAATCAGTGTTGTCGATCGGGCAGGTATACGGCAAAGGCAGATCGTCGAACTTGCCCTCGGGAAGTTCCACGACGCGCTTTAAATACATTTCGTCCTGCTCGTGCGCGGCTTTGGTCTGATACGCCAAAATCGCCTCGTTTTCGGACGAGTACACGGGCGGGATATAGACCTCCCCGTCGTCGTCGGGACGACCCTGATCGTCATATCTTCTACCCTCTTCACAGCGCTTGATGGTAAGACAGTACGCGCCGATAATCATATCCTGCGTCGGGGACATGACCGATTTGCCGTCGGCAAGTTTCAAAATATTATTGGCGGAAAGCATCAAAAATCTCGCTTCCGCCTGCGCTTCGATGCTCAAAGGAAGGTGCACGGCCATTTGGTCGCCGTCGAAGTCCGCGTTGAAAGGTCCGCAGACGAGCGGGGAGATCTTAATGGCTCTGCCTTCGATCAGAACGGGCTCGAACGCCTGAATGGAAAGCCTGTGCAGCGTGGGAGCGCGGTTTAAAAGTACGGGATGATCCTTGATGACGTCTTCGAGGACGTTCCAGACCATATCCTTCGCCTTTTCCACGGCGCGCTTCGCCGTCTTGATGTTATGGCACTGCCCGCTCTCCACCAGCCGTTTCATGATGAACGGCTTGAACAGTTCGATAGCCATTTCCTTGGGCAGACCGCATTGATAAATTTTCAGTTCGGGACCGACGACGATAACCGAACGTCCCGAATAGTCCACTCGCTTGCCGAGCAGGTTCTGACGGAAACGCCCCTGCTTGCCGCGAAGCATTCCCGAAAGGGATTTGAGTTCGCGATTGGAAGGTCCGCTCAGGGGCTTTCCTCTCCTGCCGTTGTCGATGAGCGCGTCCACGGCTTCCTGCAACATACGCTTCTCGTTCTTGATGATCATGTCGGGCGCGCCGATCTCCATCATCTTTTTCAGACGGTTGTTGCGGTTGATGACGCGGCGATAGAGGTCGTTCAAATCGGAGGAGGCGAATCTGCCGCCGTCCAGCTGCACCATGGGACGAATGTCGGGGGGAATGACGGGCAGAACGGTGAGAATCATCCATTCGGGACGATTGCCGCTCTTTCGGAAAGATTCCACCACTTCGAGGCGTTTGATCGCCTTGATCGCCTTTTGTCCCGTAGGGTTGTCGGCGATGACTTTCTTGCAGGCGTCGCTCTCTTTTTCGAGATCTACCGCCATCAAAAGCTCGCGCACGGACTCCGCGCCCATGCCCACTTTGAGTCCCGTTGCGGCGCTGTCGCCGTAGCGCTCTTCGAGTTCCCGAAGCTGCTTGTCGTTGATCACCTGCTTGTAGACGAGCTCGGTGACTTTGCCGGGATCGAGCACGACGTAGGAAGCGAAATAGATGACCTGTTCGAGCTGTTTGGGTCCCATGTCGAGAAGGAGGCCGATTTTGGAGGGCACGCCTTTAAAGTACCAGATATGGGAAACGGGAGCCGCCAGTTCGATATGTCCCATCCTTTCGCGGCGGACTTTGGAGCGGGTGATTTCCACGCCGCACTTTTCGCAGATATGTCCCTTGTATTTTACTCTTTTATATTTTCCGCAGTGGCATTCCCAGTCCTTCATCGGCCCGAAGATCTTTTCGCAGAAAAGGCCGTCCCTCTCGGGCTTTTGAGTGCGGTAGTTTATCGTTTCGGGTTTGGTAACTTCGCCGTACGACCATTCTCTGATTTTTTCGGGAGATGCTATGCTGATCTGAATGGAATTGAAATCGTTTAATTCGTACATATTATTTTTTCTCTCCTCGGATTAATCCTTGTCGCCGTCCTCGCCGTCTTCGTCCTCGTCGTCGAACAGAGAACCGAAGTTGAAATCGTCGCTGATATCGGCAAAGTCGTCGTCCTCTCCGTCGCCGTCGGCAGAGAAATCGTCGCCGTCGTCCCCTTCCTCTTCGAAGAGGGACACTTCGCCGTCCAGATCGTCCTCGTCGTCTTCGTCGTCGGCGTTGAAGTCGATGTCTTCCAGCTCTTCGTCTTTGAGGCTCTCTCTTCTCCTCGCTTCGTTGTCGGAGGCTTCTTCCTCGTCCTCGAATTCGCGGATGATCAGCTCGTCGCCGCTTTCCGTCAGCACTTTGACGTCGAGCGCCAGCGATTGCAGCTCTTTCAAGAGCACTTTAAAGGCTTCGGGAATCCCCGGCTCGGAGATGTTTTCGCCCTTGACGATGGATTCGTAAGTTTTGACTCTGCCGACTACGTCGTCCGATTTGACCGTCAGAATTTCCTGCAAAATATGCGCCGCGCCGTAAGCTTCCAGCGCCCACACTTCCATTTCGCCGAAGCGCTGGCCGCCGAACTGCGCCTTGCCGCCGAGAGGCTGCTGCGTCACGAGGCTGTAAGGGCCGATCGAACGCGCGTGGATCTTATCGTCCACGAGGTGGATGAGTTTGATCATATACTGAACGCCGATGGTGACGCGGTTTTCAAAGGCTTCGCCGGTGCGCCCGTCGAATACCTGGAATTTGCCGTCCACTTTTCCGTCGGGATTCAGAAGGTTGTTTTCGCGGAACATCTGCTCGATGTCTTTTTCCGTCGCGCCGTCGAAAACGGGCGTGGCGATCTTCCATCCGAGCTGTTTGCACACGTAGCCGAGGTGCACTTCGAGCACCTGACCGATATTCATACGCGAAGGAACGCCCAGGGGGTTGAGCAAGATCTGCAAGGGAGTGCCGTCCGCGAGGAAGGGCATATCCGCCTGCGACAGCACGCGGGAAATGACGCCCTTATTGCCGTGACGACCCGCCATCTTGTCGCCCACCTGAATTTTGCGCTTCTGCGCGATATAGACGCGGACGAGTTTGTTTACGCCCGGTTCGAGTTCGTCTTTATTCTCTCTCGTGAACACTTTGACGTCCACGACGACGCCGCCTTCGCCGTGCGGAACGCGGAGGGAGGTATCTCTGACCTCTCTCGACTTTTCGCCGAAAATGGCGCGCAGCAGTCTTTCTTCGGGCGTAAGCTCCGTTTCGCCCTTGGGGGAAACTTTGCCGACGAGAATATCGCCGCTCTGCACTTCCGCGCCGATGCGCACGATGCCTTCCTCGTCGAGATCTTTCAGCGCGTCGTCGCCCACGTTGGGAATATCGCGCGTGATCTCTTCCTGCCCGAGTTTGGTATCCCTTGCCTCCGTTTCGTGTTCCTCGATGTGAATGGAGGTGAACACGTCGTCCTGGACGAGCTTTTCGGAAAGCAGGATGGCGTCCTCGTAGTTGTAGCCCTCCCACTCCATATAGCCGATGAGGATATTTTTGCCGAGCGCGAGCTCGCCGTTATTGGTGGAGGGGCCGTCGGCGATGATCTCGCCCTTCGCCACGCGATCTCCCGTCGAAACGATGGGGCGCTGATTGAGGCAGGTGCCTTGATTGGAACGCTCGAATTTCTTTAAGGGATATTCCCTGACTTTGCCGTCGTCCTCGCGGATCTTGATCATATTCGAGGAACAGTTCGTCACGACGCCCGCTTCCTTGGCCATGACGATGACGCCCGAATCTTTGGCTATGGAGGCTTCGATGCCCGTCGCGACGATGGACGACTCCGTTTTCAGAAGGGGCACGGCCTGCCGCTGCATATTGGACCCCATGAGCGCGCGGTTGGTATCGTCGTTTTCGAGGAAGGGAATGAGCGCGGTCGCCACGGAAACGAGCTGTTTGGGCGAAACGTCCATGTAGTCCATTTTTTCTCTCGGAAGTTCGGTGATGAGATCCTGATGGCGGCAGCCGACGCGCTCGTTGATGAAGCGTCCCTCCGCGTCCAGAGGCTCGTTCGCCTGCGCGACGATATATCTGTCCTCTTCGTCCGCCGTGAGATAGTCCACGTGGTCGGTGACGATGCCCGTATCCTTATCCACGCGGCGGTACGGACTCATGATGAAGCCGTATTCGTTCACTTTCGCAAACGTCGCCAGCGAGGAGATAAGCCCGATGTTCTGTCCTTCGGGCGTTTCTATGGGACACATTCTGCCGTAATGGGTATGATGAATGTCGCGAACTTCGAACGTGGCGCGGTCGCGGTTCAAGCCCCCGGGGCCGAGCGCGGAGAGCTTTCTCTTATGCGTGAGTTCCGCGATGGGATTGGTCTGATCCATGAACTGCGAAAGCTGCGAGGAACCGAAAAATTCCCTGATGACCGCGGACACGGGGCGGATGTTGATGAGTCCCGACGGCGTGATCTCCATGGGATCCTGCGTCGCCATTCTCTCCTTGATGAGTCGCTCCAAGCGGGCGATGCCCACGCGCAGCTGATTTTGCAGGAGCTCTCCCACCGAACGAACGCGGCGGTTGCCCAAATGGTCGATATTGTCTATCGTGCCGATGCCGTATTTCAGATCGAGATTGGTGGAGATGGAAGCCACGATGTCGTCCACGGTGATGTGCTTGTGGCACAGCTTATCCGCGAGCGGGCGGATCTCCTTCTTTTCCTCTTTGGTGGGAACGGGGTTTTCGCGCGAGAGGACGGCGTGGAAGGTCTTGCACGCCTGCACGAATTTGCGGCGGTTGTCGCGGCGCTTTTCGCGGTTTTTCTTCTCTTCCTGCTTCTCGTCCGCCTCTTCGGGCTTCTCCTGCGTATAGTAAAGCGCGTCGAGCTCGTCGACGTATTTTTCCGCCACTTCTTCCACGGTCATCTCCGCGCAGTCCGCGGCGATCACTTTGGAAAATCTGTAATTCGGATAATAAATGGTGGGCAAAAGCCCGAAATCCTTGGCGCGCGCCTGTAAGGGAATGTCGGAAACCGCCGAGAAATCCACCGTGTTATTGGCGATGATCTTGTGCTTGATCTCTCCCTCTTCCGCGTCGTCCACGAGCACGAACACTTCGTTTACGCCCGCATTCTGAATTTCCTTAGCCTGCGCCTCGGAAATCTTTTCGCCCGCCTGTACGATGATCTCCCCCGTTTCGGGATTGACGATAGGCTCGGACGCCTTGCAGCCGGGAAGGCGATAGGCGAGGTTGAGCTTTTTATTGTACTTGTATCTGCCCACTTTGGCGATGTCGTAGCGGCGGGGATCGAAGAACAGGTTATAAAGGTGCTGACGGACGGAGTCCTCCGTGGGGACTTCGCCGGGACGAAGACGCCTGTAAAGTTCGATAAGGCCGTCCACTTCCGAGCGCGTCGTATCCTTTTTCAGCGTTTCGGAGATGATCTTGTCGCCGGGGAACAAATCCTCTATCGCGCGGTTGGAGCCGAAGCCCAAAGCGCGCAGAAGCACGGTGATGCAGAGCTTCTTTTTTCTGTCCACGCGGACGTAGAGAGCGTCCTGCGCGTCCTGTTCGAGTTCCAGCCACGCGCCGCGGTTGGGCATGACGGTGGTGGCGAACATCTCCTTGCCCGTCTTGTCCTTCGAAGAAGCGTTATACACGCCCGGGGAACGGACGAGCTGAGAAACGATGACGCGCTCCGCGCCGTTGATGATGAAGGAGCCGTTTTCCGTCATCAGGGGCAGATCCCCCATGAAAACTTCCTGGTCGAGCACTTCGTTTTTCACCTTGTTGACAAGGCGGACCTTCACTCTCAAAGGAAGCGCGTAGGTGGCGTCGCGGTTGCGGCATTCTTTTTCGTCATACTTGGGTTTATCGCCGAATCTGTGCTCCAAAAAGTAGAGCTCGAAGTGGTCGGAGTAGTCGGTGATCGGGGAGAAGTCCTCGAACACCTCGCTGATGCCTTCCTGAATGAAAGAATTGTAACTGTCCTTCTGGATTTCCACGAGGTCGGGAATGTCGATGACTTCGTTGATGGAACCGAATTTTCTTCTTTCATTTTTGCCATACTTATAGATAGGTAAATCCATCGGTTAATTTGTAGCTCCTTACATTATTTTAAAGGCGATTTACCGAGTATATCTTTTCATCGATAAAAATCGAATTTTTACTTCTTTTGGCATCGTTCGCTTTACTTTTCCGCTTTCTTACGCTATAATAATGACGTGAAGCGCCCCCGAAACAGGTTTTTCGTTCCCACGCCGCGCGAAGGCCGAGGGGACAATATTCCATAGTAAGCATAATGATACATTATTTAATTATAACGGTGAAAATAAAAGATGTCAAGCGATTTTTGCTTTCCTTCGGCAACTAATTTTTTTTATTTTTCAAAAACGACAAAACAGGACAATATCTCATGAGAATCGACAAATTTTTAAAAGTTTCCAGAATACTCAAACGCCGCACCGTCGCGCAGGAAGCCTGCGGCGAGGACAAAGTGCTGATCAACGGCAAAACGGCAAAGCCCTCCGCTCCCGTCAAAATCGGCGACGTCGTGGAAGTTCTGTACGCGTCGGGAAGCCTTAAATTCCGGGTTCTGAACGTGAAAGAAACGGTGAAAAAGGACGAGGCGGCGTCCCTGTACGAGGTGATCTCTTGAACTCGGCGGGCAGTGTCCGCGTCACCGCGATCGTCTGCGCGGCGGGAAAAGGCGAACGCGCGGGATTTTCCGAAAACAAGCTTCTGCAAAAAATCGGCGGAAAGACCGTGCTGGAACGCACGCTCTCCGCTTTCGATTTTCCCGCGGTGAAAGAGATTCTCGTGACGGCGTCCGAGGAGGATTTTGCGGAAATAGCGGCTCTCTGCGCCCGCTTTCCCCGCGCGCGCGCGGTTTCGGGCGGCGTCGCGCGTTTCGACTCCGTCTACAACGCCCTGCGGGAAGCGAAAAACGAGGTGGTGCTGGTTCACGACGGCGCCCGCCCCTTCGTCGTGCTCCAAGATATTTTAGGGTGTATTGCAAGCGTGCTCGAATACGGCAGCGGCGTCTGCGCCGTGCCTTGCGTGGACACCGTCGCCCTCGTGGACGAAACGGGACGCATCGTCGAGGTCCCCCCGCGCGAGCGCGCCTTCTCCGTACAGACCCCGCAGGGCTTTTATACGAAAGACCTGCTCTCCGCTTACGAAAAGGCGGCGAAGGATAAAAAACGAACGTATACGGACGATTCCTCCGTATACGCCGCGTTCATCGCGCCCCCTCGTATCTGCGCGGGCGCGCGCGGCAATAAGAAATTGACTTTCCGGGAGGATTTCGAAGACTCTTTCGCAAGAGTCGGTTTCGGCGTGGATACGCACGCGTTCGGCAGAGAACAGGACTATATTTTGCTCGCGGGCGTGAAAATTCCTTCCGGGAGCGGTTTAAAAGCGCACAGCGACGGGGACGTGCTCGCGCACGCCGTCATGGACGCCATGCTCTCCGCCGCGGGACTCAAAGACATCGGGCATTATTTTCCCGACAGCGACGAGAAATGGCGGAATGCGGACTCGATGAAAATGCTGGAAGAAGTCAAAAGGCTCGTCGCAGACGAAGGCTTCGCCGTCAAGAATCTTTCCGCGGCGATACAGGCGGAAAGACCTCGCCTCGCCGCCTATATAGACGGCATCAGAAATTCTTTGGCAACGGCTCTCCGGCTCGATCCTTCCGCCGTCGGCATTTCCGCGGGCACCAACGAAGGGCTCGGCTACATAGGCGAAGGCAGGGGCATCACCGTAACCGCCGAAGTATTGCTTTGCCGACCGAACGCGATTGTCTTTTAACGGTGTTATACGAGAAGAAAGCGCGTTGCAATTTTTCCCGTCCGGCGAACCGAATGTTTTTTCCATAGGCGAAAGCGTAGGACAAATCCGCGCGATTTTTACTCGCCGCTGCCCTGCCCCGTCCTTTTTTACATACCTCAAAGGAGTTTATCGATATGGCAATCAAAGCGCCCGCCTCGCAGTTCGTCTGCGCGGAATGCGGCTACACCACTCCCAAATGGCTGGGCAAATGTCCGGGCTGCGGGAATTTCAACACCTTGCAGGAAGAACTCGTCAAGACCGCGGACGCGGGCAAAAAAGCCGCCCGTCCCGCGCTTTCGGATATGGGCGGCTTTTCCAAAGCGCTCCCCCTTTCCAAAGTGGGCTATGAAAAATTCAAACGCGTTTCTTCGGGCATCGGGGAATTCGACACCGTTCTCGGCGGAGGCATCGTGCGAGGCTCCCTCGTTCTGCTCGGCGGCGATCCGGGCATCGGCAAAAGCACCCTGTTGACGCAGGTTTCGGCACACCTTGCGGGCGGGCACAAAGTCCTCTACGTTTCCGCGGAAGAGAGTTGTTCGCAGGTGAAAATGCGCTGCGAACGGCTCGGCATCGATTCGGACAACCTGCTTTTGCTCAACGAAACCTGCCTCGAAGACGTGGAGGCAAGCCTTGCGGACGCGGAATTCGTCGTCATCGACTCCATTCAGGCAGTATACACCGAAGCCCTTTCCTCCGCTTCGGGGAGCGTGGGACAGGTGCGCGAATGCGCCGCGCGGCTGATGCGGATCGCAAAATCCCGGGGAATCACCTTTTTCCTCATCGGGCACGTCACCAAGGAAGGCGCTTTGGCGGGGCCGAAGGTTTTGGAGCACATCATGGACACCGTACTCTACTTCGAGGGACAGCAGGAGGAAAATTTCAAACTTCTGCGCGCCGTCAAAAATCGCTTCGGCTCCGTGCAGGAAGTGGGCGTATTCGAGATGACCGAAACGGGAATCAGGAGCGTGTCCGACTATTCCGATCTGTTTTTGTCCGAAAGCCGCGGCGTCGCGGCAGGCTCGGCGGTGACGCCCTCCGAAAGCGGCAACCGCTGCATGAACGTGGAAATACAGACCTTAATCTCTAAAACGGCGTACGGACTGCCCCGCAGAATGACATTGGGAATCGATTATAATAAGCTGGTGGTGCTGATCGCCGTCCTCGAAAAGCGCTGCGGGATTCCCTTTTACACGTCCGACGTGTATATCAACGCGATGGGCGGCATCAAGCTCAACGAGCCGTCGGTCGATCTCGCGGTATGCGCGGCGCTGGCAAGCGCGGCGAGCGATATTCCCATAGACAAATACACCGCCGTATTCGGAGAGGTGGGTTTGACGGGGGAAGTACGCTCGGTGACGTATGCGGAAAGGCGCGTCAACGAATGCGTCAAGACGGGGTTCAAAACGGTGGTTCTTCCCGCGAAAAATATGAAGACCTGCGAAAAATTCAAAGACAGGATACAGCTCGTGCCCGTCAATTACGTCAATCAGATGGTGAAGGCGCTGAATCTGCGCGCCCCTTTCAATCCGCAGGCTTGACCTCTTTCAAGCGGCGCTCTATGACGGCGGGCAATTTTTCCGCAAAAGCATTCGCGGCTCTTATCCCTCTTTTAAAAACGAAATACGATCCCTTGATGCCGTAAAAAATCTTTCTCTGCAAGACGAGTACAAAAACGCGATTCCTTGCGCCATAGCAGCCATCAACGCCGTAAGGGAGCGAAAAATCAACGTCAAAAAACTTTCTGCGGCATAAAAGCGCAATTTATTTTCCGCCGATTGTCCATGTTTGCCCGGTTAAAGTTCCCCCGAAAAGCAGTGCCTTCTCAGCGGTTTGGCATAATAAAAAGAATACGCGCATAAAAACAAGCCCGACGCCTTACAAGCGTCGGGCTTTAAGATAGTCAGTTTTCGCTTTCCTCCGCTTCTTTTCCCCGCTCTTTTTTTCGTTCTTTTTTCAAGCGGCGCAGATTCTGCTTTCCGTATTTGATCAATTGTTTGAAACAATCTTTAAAAAATGCCTGAGAGTCTTCGTCCAAAGCGCGAAAACGCTTCTTTGCTTCGCGCACGTTGTGCATGGGTTTCGCCCGATAATCTACGACGGTGACGCCGTCGTCCGCCCCCAGAATATAAAAGAGCAGATCGACAAAACGCGGACGATTTTCCTGCATGGACTCTATCCAAGTGCTCAACGTAACGCCGAGAAATTCCGACTGTGCGGACTTGGAGGAAACGCTTTTGAAAGCGCCGTCTTTCCCGATCGCCCAATTATAAGGATCGTGCTGCAAAATAACCAGACCGCGGCACTTTACCACCTTTACTTCCTCGGCGTGAATCAACAGCATTCCCACCATATCGTCGCTTGGAATGATCTTATGCACGCGTTCTCTGAGTTTTGCGTAACTCTCCGTATTGAAAACATCGGTACGGAAGCCGGGACCGTCGTGATTGAATACTCCCGCAATCCGTTCCCGCGCGCTGTCCTGACAATTCATAGCGGCGTACATGGCGAGATTCCCGCCCTTAGAGTGTCCGCCGATATAGATCTTTCCCTCCGTCAGCGCCGTCACTTCGTTGACGTATCTCACCGCTTCCGCCTGTGCGGGCACTTCGTCGAGATAAGACATATTGAAATCCTCTTTCCAGCCGAGAAGGGTCAGATCGGTGCCGCGGAAGCAAATGTGCAGCCCCTCGCCGGGCAAAAGACAGGTGACGGCGGCGAACTGTTCGATAATCCCGTCGTCCGTGACGTCGCGCAGATAATGCAGCCGCATCTCTTTAAAGCGCGGGCAGGCGGCAAGCAAGCGCCACAATTTCCGATTGAGCTTGGGATCCATCGTATTGACGACGAGTCGATTGAGCACAAATTCCGATTGCAGGCGTCCGATTCCCACCGCGTCTTTTTCTTCGCCCAATGCGGGAACGATCCCGTCGAACATCATATACGACATCGCGGACAAAATCAAACTGTCCACATCGGAAAAGGGTCTTTCTTCAAAAGTACAGTGTCCGAATTTTTTTAAGTAATATAAAATGTTTTTCATAGGGAATCTTCTCTTTTGCTAAGATGGCGAAAAATTTATATTCGGCAGGAACATACATTCCTGCCGAGCGAAAATCCGAAGCGAAACGCGCCGTAAAAGACGCCTTCATTATTTTTTGAGAAGCTTATAAATCCTGTCGCAGGCTTCTTTCGTCGCTTCCCTGCTGCCGAACGCCGTCAAACGGAAATACCCTTCGCCGTTGGCGCCGAAGCCGCTGCCCGGAGTGCCCACGACCTGCGCGTTTTCCAAGAGATAATCGAAAAATTCCCAGCTCTTCATCCCGTCCGGACATTTCAGCCAGACATAGGGGGAATTTTTCCCGCCCGTATAGAAAAGCCCGCATTTTTCCATACATTCGACGATCAATCGCGCGTTTTCGCGGTAATATTCGAGATTGGCGAGTATCTGTTTTTCGCCCGCCGGAGTGAATACCGCCGCCGCGCCTTTCTGAACGAGATAAGAAACGCCGTTCGTCTTGGTGGACTGTCTGCGAAACCACATTTCCTTTAAGGATACCCCGTTTCTTTTCAAAGCGGCGGGAACCACGGTGTAGCCGCATCTCGTCCCCGTAAAGCCCGCCGTCTTGGAGAACGAGCAAAGCTCTATGGCGCAGTTTTCCGCGCCTTCCGCCTCGTAAATGCTGCGCGCGGCGTCGCCCTGCGCAAAACATTCGTATGCGGCGTCATAGAGGATGACGGCGTCTTTCTTCCTCGCGTACTCCACCCATTTTTCCAGCTGTTTTTTCGTGTAAGCCGCGCCCGTGGGATTATTAGGGGAACAAAGATAGACGATATCCGCGTCCACGCTGTCGTCGGGCATGGGCAAAAAACCGTTCTCCTCCGTCGCGGAGGCGTAAACGATTTTCCTGCCCGCCATGATATTGCTGTCTACGTACACGGGATACACGGGGTCGGGCACCAGCACGGTATTGTCCCGATCGAAAATTTCCAAAAGATTGCCGCAATCGGACTTGGCGCCGTCGGAAACGAAAATGTCTTCCGCCGCCACTTTGACGCCGTGGCGGGCATAATACGCCCGAATATTCTCGCGCAAAAAATCGTAGCCCTCATAGGGGCCGTACCCCTTAAAGGTGTCCTTGACGCCCATTTCCGCCGCGGCTTCGTGCATCGCCGCGACCACCGCGGGCGCAAGCGGAAGCGTCACGTCCCCGATGCTCAGTTTGATCACCTTTTTTTCGGGATGCGCGGCGACGTACTCCGCCGACTTCTGCGCCACCGTCGCAAACAAGTAACTCTCCTGCAAATTGAAATAATTTTCGTTGAGTTTCATAAAAACCTCGCTCTCCTTTCTCTTTCGCCTTCGCAAAAGGCGCCTTTCTCCATACGGGGCGTCCGAAAAGGCGGCCGCCGTTTGCGCGCTCCCCGCCTGAAAAGAAAGACCCGTTCTCTTTTCCCGCAGGCGGAAGTTTATCTTTCGCTTCTCTTTTCCATATACTTGACCGCGCTCTTGATAAATTCGCGGAAAATAGGCTGCGCGCCGTTAGGACGGGATTTGAATTCGGGATGGAACTGCACGCCGATGTAGAAGTCGTCCGCAGGATATTCGATGGCTTCGCACAAATGCCCGTCGGGGGAAGTGCCCGCGATCATCATCCCGTTCTCCTCGAATTGCTTTCGGTAATCGTTGTTGAACTCAAAACGATGGCGATGGCGCTCCGCGACCTCTTCTCTGCCCGAATAGGCGCGCTTCATAATGGGTCCGATCACCTTGCAGGGATAAGCGCCCAGCCGCATGGTGCCGCCCATTTTCACGCCGTACTGATCCGGCATCAAATCGATGACGCGATGGACGCTTTCGGGATCGAATTCGGAAGAATTGGCGTCGCGGTACCCCAGAACGTTGCGGGCGAATTCGATCGCCGCAATCTGCATACCCAGACAAATCCCGAAATAAGGGACGTTCTTTTCGCGGGCGTACTGCGCCGCCAGAATCATGCCTTCGATGCCGCGGTTGCCGAAGCCCCCGGGAACGATGATGCCGTCTGCGACGCCGAGTTTTTCCTCGACGTTCTCCTTGGTGAGGAACTCCGTGTCCACCCATTCGATCTCCACTTTCGCTTCGTTTTCGTAGCCGCCGTGGGCGAGCGCTTCCGCCACCGAGAGATACGCGTCGTGCAGCTGCACGTATTTGCCGCAGAGCGCTATCTTCACCGTCTTGCTGCGCGCGTGAACGCGGGAGAGCATCTCCACCCACTCCGTCATATCTATCTTCTTCGGATCGAGATGCAGGATCTTGCACACCACCGTGGAGAAGTTGCTCTTTTCCAGCATCAGCGGCGCTTCGTACAGCACGGGCACGGTGAGGTTCTCGATACAACATTCAGGCTCCACGTTGCAGAACATGGCGATCTTGTCCTTGACATATTGGGGCATCGGCTGATCGACGCGCGCCATGATGATGTCGGGCGTGATGCCCATGCCTTGGAGCTCTTTGACGGAATGCTGCGTGGGCTTGGATTTAAATTCGTCCGAGCCGGAAATGTACGGCACCAAAGTGACGTGGATAAAGCAGCAATTCTCTCTGCCGACCTCCCGCGCCACCTGACGGATCGCCTCGATGAAGGGCTGACTCTCTATATCGCCCGTCGTGCCGCCGATCTCCGTGATGACGACGTCCGCGTTGGACGTCTTGCCTACGTTATAGATAAAGGTCTTTATCTCGTTGGTGACGTGCGGAATCACCTGCACCGTCTTGCCGAGATATTCCCCGCTCCTTTCCTTGTTGAGGACGTTCCAATACACCTTACCCGTCGTAAGGTTGGAATATTTATTGAGATTTTCGTCGATGAACCTTTCGTAATGTCCGAGGTCGAGGTCGGTTTCCGCCCCGTCTTCCGTGACGAACACCTCGCCGTGCTGAAAGGGGCTCATCGTGCCGGGGTCGATATTGATATAGGGGTCGAGTTTCTGCGACGCAACCTTATAGCCGCGCATTTTCAAAAGTCTGCCGAGCGAGGCCGCCGTAATGCCTTTGCCCAAGCCCGAAACTACGCCGCCCGTCACAAAAATGTACTTTGTCATGATTCTTTTATGCTCCCGTATGTGTTTTTATACCTTGGTTTATAAATTTTCATAAATCGACCTCGCCCGTAAATACGAGCGTCGCCGTCCCCGTCATATACACCGTGTCTTTCGTCCAGCGGACGATTAGATCTCCGCCGCGAAGGTGCACGACGATATCCTCGTCCCTTGCGGCGTACCCGTTGAGCACGGCCGCGACGGCAGCCGAGCACGCGCCCGTGCCGCACGCCCACGTTTCGCCGCTGCCCCGTTCCCAGACCCGCATTTTGATCTCGTTGCCGCCCAGGACCTGCACGAATTCCGTATTCGTCCTGTCGGGGAAAAGCGCGGCGGTTTCAAATTTCGGGCCGACTTTTTCAATCTCGATCTCCGCGGGGTCGCCGCCGAACACCACGCAGTGCGGATTGCCCATGGAAACGCAGGTGATCGCATACCTGCCCCCTGCAATCTCCGTTTCCCGACCGACGACCGCCTTGCCGCCCAGCCGGACGGGGATTTGTTCGGGCGAAAGCGAAGGCGCGCCCATGTCCACTTTCACGCTTTGCGTTTTGCCGTTTTCGACGTTTAAAAAGAGAGTCTTGACGCCGCTCAAAGTTTCTATTTTCAGCGTCGTCTTATTCGTCTTTTGAAAATCGTACAGGTACTTGCCGAGGCAGCGGATAGCGTTGCCGCACATTTTCCCCTCGCTGCCGTCCGCGTTGAACATACGCATTTTCGCGTCTGCAAGAGCGCTCGGGCAGATCAGTACAATGCCGTCCCCGCCGATTCCGAAATGGCGATCGGACAGCTTCAACGCCGCCGCTTCGGGATTTTCCAGGGGCGTATCCAGACAGTCGAAATAGATATAATCGTTGCCGATGCCGTGCATCTTATAAAATTTGCGAAGCATTTTTATAATTCCTTAACTCCGCGCCCCGATAGGCTGCGGAAAGCGCAACGCCCTTCGCCCGCAATCCTCTGTCCTTTCCGGGAATCGGATTAAAATCCTTCTTTCCGAACGTTCGCGGAAAAAGCGTTCCGACGGCGCAAGCCGCAGACAAGAACGCCGTTCCCGAGATCGTTTTAGGTTTGTTTTCAATACATTTCCACGTAGGCTTCGCGTTCCGCGCCGACCGACACGTACTTGATGCGACAATCGCACGCCTTTTCGATGAACGCGATATAGTCGAGCGCCGCTTTGGGCAGATCTTCCTTTTTGCGGCACTGCGAAATATCGGTATTCCAGCCCTTCACCGTCTTAAAGACGGGTTTGCATTCGTCGAGGACGTCGGTAAACGGAAAATCCTCCACGAGCTTGCCATTCAGCTCATAATCGGTGCATACCTCTATTTCTTCATACTCCGACAATACGTCGAGTTTGGTGAGCGCGATCTCTTTGGCGCCCTGACAGCGGATACCGTAGCGGGAAGCCACGACGTCGAAGGGTCCGACTCTTCTCGGTCTGCCCGTCGCCGCGCCGTACTCGCCGCCGAGTTTTCTCAGCGTTTCCGCTTTCTCGCCGAAATACTCGGCGGTAAAGGGTCCTTCGCCCACGCAGGTGGAATACGCCTTCATGATGCCGATGGAATTGTCGAGCTGTAAGTTGGGCACGCCCGCGCCGATGGGCGCGTACGCCGCGATCGTCGAGGACGAGGAGGTATAGGGATAGATGCCGAAATCGATGTCGCGGAGCGCGCCGAGCTGCGCCTCGAACATGATGTTCTTGCCCTCTTTATGCGCTTTGTCGAGATATACGCCCACATCGCAGATATAGGGAACGAGCTGTCTGCCGTACTCCTCGAAATAAGCGATCATATCCTCCGCTTTGACGGGCTCCGCGCCGTAACCGCCGACGATGGTCAGATTTTTCCATTCCACGATGTCTTTGACGCGCTTGTAAAGAAGCTCCTTATTTAAAAGTTCGCCCATGCGGAACGCCTTTTTCAAAAATTTGTCCGCGTAGATAGGCGCGATGCCTCGGCGGGTGGAGCCGAATTTTTTGCCCGCAAGACGGTCTTCTTCGAGGCAGTCCTGCATGACGTTATAGGGCATGGTGATGACGGCGCGGTCGCTGATTTTCAAATTTTCGGGAGTGATCTCGATGCCCGCGGCGCGGAGCTTTTCCATTTCTCCGCACAGATGCTTTATGTCGATGACCATGCCGTTGCCCATGACGTTGACTACTTTTTCGCGCAAAATCCCGGAGGGCAGGAGATTGAGGACAAATTTGCCCCGTTCGTTTATCACCGTGTGCCCGGCGTTGTTTCCGCCCTGATAGCGGCAGACGACGTCGAATTTTTCGCAGAGCAAATCGACCATTCTTCCCTTGCCTTCGTCGCCCCAATTGATACCGCAAATAGATGTAAGCATTTTCTTTCTCCTTTTGCATTACTCTTCACAGCGCATGGAAAACACGAAAAACAGAGCATTTCCGATTTTCACGGCTCAATGCCCGCCTTTTCCCTTATTAACCATACGCCTTATTATACTTCATTTTTTTTATTATGTCAAGCCTGCGGGCATACGGAAAAACCTTTCCGCCAAAAATTATTTTTTCCTGTTTTTGTCACTCCATTCTGTGCCGTTTCCCGCGGGGTGCTTTTCCAGCCATTCCGCTCTCGCGTTTTCCAAGCGCTTTTTCTTCTTCTTTTTGTTCCTTTTCTCGGTCTTTTTTTGTTCCTTGTCGTCTATTGCGATCCCCTTTTTCCGCAAAAACGCTTTCATTTCTTCATAGCCGAAATAATCTTCGTTCGCCTTGAAAACGACCTTTCCGCCCTTGTCGTATATTTTTATTTTTTCCAAATTAGACGCATAGCGAACGCTAAGCGACGCTCTCGTAACTCCGCGCCATATTTTCAGGGCGGAAAGTTCTTCATAGCGGTATGTTTTTTTGCAAAATACCGAGCGTATTTCCGCCTTATCCCTGAAAAAAGCGCGGTTGAACACGGGATAAATCTCAAATCCCCCCCATGCGAACAACGGCAGAGAAATAAGATAAATCATTTCCGCGCCTTTCGTGCCGATAAAGAAACCGATTACTCCGAAAACGGACAGCAGCGCCGCGAGAAGAAGCCAGGCGCCGCCTATCAGGAAAAAGAACTTTCCGCCGCGGCAAAACACTGCTTTTTCCTCTTTGGTTTTGCAAAGACTTATGCGGGCGGCGGCGAGCGCTCCTGCGGAAAGAAAAATTATGACGACGGATACGATAAGTCCCAAAATTCCCCGAAACATTTTTCACCTCTCCCGATTTTTAAACGCACTTTCCGCGACAGCGATTTAAGGACGGCAGGTTTTATTGACAAGACTTAGCCGCGCGCCCTTTCCGATCCACGTTTTTTATGGATATTTTCACGACAGAAGTCGAAAAACAGACAAAAAACAAAATTCAGCTTTTCGACATTTGTCCTCTTTATTTTATCATGCACCCCCTCAAAAAGCAAGTCTTTCGCCTGTTTTTCACCTGTCCCACCGATTATTTTCGTCTACCCCCTTGACAAATCGTGAAAAATGCGGTATGATAATAGGAAAATAACGGCGGTCTGTAAAACGCCGTAAAGGAGGAATACCTATGTATTGTAGACAATGCGGAGAAAAACTCACCCTCAGATTTTGCGAAAACGAGGGATTGGTGCCCTATTGCGACAAATGCGAAGCGTATATATTTCCTCAATTCAATGTTGCCGTGTCGATGGTTGTCACCAACCGCGCTCAGGATAAAATTTTGCTTGCAAAACACGTTGAAGACGAAGATTTCATACTCTTTGCGGGATATATCAAAAAGGGCGAAAACGCGGAAAAAACCGTGCCCCGGGAAATCAAGGAAGAACTCGGCTTAAACGTCGTGAAGGCGAAGTATATGTCCTCGCGCTATCATGCGCAGAGGGACGTTCTCATGCTCAATTTCATCGTCGTCGTCGAAGACACCCCCATCAAACTCAAAGAGGACGAGATTTCGGAAGCGAGATGGTGCACGCCCGACGAGGCTTTAAAACTGATCAGAAAAGGCACCACCGCCGAATTTTTCCTCATCAACGCCGTCAAGGAATTGAAGAGAAAAATTTAAAAGCGCCCTGTCTGTCTTTTCGTAAACGCTTCCCTTACGTTCTCTTTTTCCCTATCGGCTTTCTATCGTATCGCGGAGATCTTTATGGATAAAAATAGAAAAATCGCCCGATTTTTGCCCTTTATTCTGATGACAATCGGTTTAGCGCTTCTTCTCCTCTCTTTCTTCGGATGTTCGGCAACCGTGGAAACGGCGGAGGAACCGCGGGGCAATCACGAGAAAACAGTTCGTTTGTATATCGACGATTCAAAAAGTCTTTATAGATTTATAGAGGGTAAAGTGACCGTGGAGTTTTCAACCGGCGAAGTTTTTTCGGCGGTAGTCGCCGCGAACAGAGTCAACCAAAAATATGTAAACTATGACGCGACGGTCGTCGCCGCAAAAATCGAAGACGCAAAATACGCGAACGGAACGCCGCGGGCGTTCGGAATCGGCTGTATTTGCTTCGGAGTATTTTGGCTGATCAATAATAAGCTCCTTCAAAAATCGAAATAAACGGTATCTTTTAAAGCGGTACGGCAATGCGCCCGTACCGCTTTTTTCTTATATTTTATTCAGGAGCCTTTTCCCTATCCTGCGCTTTGTTTTTTCGCGCGGAGATTCACACGCCGTATAAATACGTTCTTCCCATAATAGACGGGAGGAATTATTATCCCTCCCGTTTCGTCTTCCGTCGTTTTTTTCGTCGCCCTTTCTGTCCCTGCACGCTTAGTCGGACGCCGTCAGCCTGATATTGGAGAACACCGTCCCCGCGACCTCCGAATACAGTCCCAGAACGCCGCCCGCAAGCTGATGGACGGGAACGACTTTGGCTTCCTCCGTTCCGACCCTCAAAGTGAACTCCGTGCCGTCGTAGGCGAGGGTGTAATGCACGGTCAAGCCCTTTGCCATGGTTTCTCCGTTTTGGATCTGTTGAGCGTTTTCCCAATCGAATCCCACGCTTCCGTCGCCGTTCAAGAATTTGGCGAACGTGACGAAGATGCCACCCGCGTATCTTCCCGATACATAGTATAACGAGCTGTGGATGTCTACTTTTTCGGTCGAAGCGCCCCATATTACCCCGCACAGCGTCCCGAAGGCGTAATTGTCGTCGGACGGCACCATCATGTCCCATTCCAGCGTTCCCGTCGTGAACGAAAGGTCTTTAAACGTGAGAACGGCGCAGTCGGAAAGCGCTTTATAGGACACGTTTTCTCCCGTTTTGGAAAATTCCCACTGCGTGCCGTTGCAGACGGTCACGCCCGCGTATACGTACGTTTTAGGCGTCACCGTAATATTGGAAAACGCCGTGCCCTTCACTTCGCTGTAAAGTCCTATATATTTTCCCGAGCTCTCCCTCTGCGGCTGAAAAGACACCGTATTGCCGTCAAAGGTGAGGGAGAGAATACGGTTGACGTTATCCCATTCCAGGCGGAACCGATAAGTGACGCCCGCGGTGCAGGTGATGAGCGGCGGCGACAACTTGGCGCCGTCCTCCCAGAAGAATTCTCCGTTTCGCTTGCAGTAGCCGACGAATTCGCCGGTGAACGCTCTGCCGAAGACGTAATAGCTGTCCGTTTCCTCCGAGCTTATCACTCGTTGATTGGGCGAGGCGAACAGGAGGCCGCAGGTTGTATTATGTTTATAGGTATCCGTCGGCACGTTCATGTCCCATTCGATAACGCCGCCTTCGAATTCCCAATTTTTGAACATGAGAATCGCCGCTTCTTCCGTCCGGGAAGTATAGACTCCCGCCGCCTTGTCGAGCGTCCACCCGTCTTCGCCCCCGATCCCGTACACGGCGTCCGCCTTTACGGACCCTTCGGTGTAAATCTTGTCGGGATTCACCTCCTGACAGCGGGTACAGATCCCGTCCACATAATCGTGTCCCAGCTTTTCTATTTTTTCCGTTTCCGTTTCGCGGCAGCGCGAACATTCCCGTTCCCGTTCTCCGTCTTCCGTACACGAAGCCTCTTTCGTCGCCCTCCACTCCCCGTAGTTGTGTCCGAGCGCGGGGATCACCCTCGTATCGTACTCTCCGCAGGCGCAGTCCCGCCGTTCCTCCCCCGCTTCCGTACACGCCGCTTCCCTGTATACGTACCAGGCTCCGTACGCATGGGTATGCGCGGCGGAAGATACCGGGCTTGACGCAGAATCCGCTTCGCTGTCCGAATTTTGCGAGCCGCTCGCCTGTCCGCCGCTTGCGGACGAAACGTTTGGGCTTGACGCAAAGCTTCCCTCCCCGCCCGACGCGACTTGACCGTTCCCGCAGGAATAAGCCGTACAGCACATAAAGACCGCCGCCGCCAACGCGAATATTTTTAAGATTCTCCTCATCGTCTTTTCCCCTCCTTTTTACTCCGAAACCTTTTTACTCTTTGAAAAAAGCCAGTCGATCAGTTCTTCTTCCGCATACATCCAATTTCCCACGCCGTGCCCCGCGCCGCGGCAGACGGTGAATTTCATATCCGCCCCGCCCGCGTCCCCGTACGCGGAAACGATCTTACAGATATCGTCATACGACACCAACGGATCGGCGTCGCCCATGAACAGCCAGACGGGCACCTCCTTGAATTTGTACGCCGAATCGGGATCTCCCGCCCCGCTGCATACGATTGCCGCCGCGAATTTTTCAGGCGTTTGGGAGAGCAGATACCACGACGCCATCGTCCCCCTCGAATATCCCGTCAGATAGACTTTGGATTCGTCCACCCTTAAATGCGCGATACATTCGTCCAGCAGCTTTTCCGCGGCGAGGAGATGCGCGCTCGGCGCCGCGTCGTCCATGGAATAACTCCGATAGGGATAGACGACGTTCGCGTCGTTGGGAACGATCAGCCAGGGCGAGGGCGCGGCGGGAACGATGACGATACATTCGCCTTTCTCCACCAAAGCGCGGCGCACCGTCACCGCTTCTTCGCCGAGCAGGATCTTCTCCACGCTCTGTCCGTTAGAGCCGTCCCCGTGCAGGAACATCATCAGCGGATATTTTTTCGCCGCGTCGTAATCGTCGGGAATAAAAATCTGAAAGGGCAGAGAAGTCTTGCCGTCCAGATATCTAAACTCGTTCCATCCGCCTTCCAAGACGGATTCCTCCGCGGAAAACACTTCCGCTTGCCCGCCCGGGGGAGGCAGATTATCGGGATCTTTCATGGCAAATTCTCCTTCATTGTTTTTATAGGTCACGATTTCCTTTCTCGTTAAGGCGCGGTCGAATATGTAAAGATCGTCGATCCCGCCCGAAAAGCAAAGAATCCCGTCCCCGAATCCGCCGATATACAAGGGGGAATTTTGAATGTCTATCCCCTCGCAGGAAACCTCGGCGACGAGGACGGCGTTGAGATACATGGCATACGTTTCCCCGTCGTAGGTGAGCGCCAAATGATACCAATCCTTATCCGCGCCTTTGGGAATCGGATAAAAAGTACAGACGTTAAAAGACGTGACGCAGAGTTGATTATGATAGATCATCAGCCGCGTATCGCTGATGTTTTCGTAACTGCCCCAGCCCGCCGCCACGTGTTCGCTCTGCGGCGTGATGCCGCCGTAATCCAGCTTTATCCAGGCGCAGATGCTGTGCGCGGCGTTTCCTGTCGGCAGCTTAGCGGGAGCAAAGGAGAGGAAGGAGGCACCGTCCGAAAGCGCCAGCGCGCTGTCGTTTTTGCCCGCCGTCCGCTGCGGTTCCCCGTAAGCATACGCCGCTTTCCCGCTCACCAGATCGTAAAAGTTGCCGTTTGCGTCCAAGCCGTCGAAAGAAAAATAGGCGAGCGGCGCGTCTTTGTCGACCTCGGAAGATTGAGATTCCCGCAGGGAATCGCTCCCCGAAAGGTTCTCCCCTCCGCTCTCTTTTCCCGCCGCACAGCCGAACGCAAAAAACATCAGAGCCGCGGTCAGAAAAGAAATCAGCCCTTGTAAAATTTTTTTTGGTTTCATCTTTATCCTCCTGAGATAAGTATACATCCCTTTCGGATTTTTTTCTATCGGCTTTTAGCTAACTTTTTCTCAAAATGTCCATTTTTAAAATTTCCCGCAAAATATAAAATGTAAAAACTGCCGAAAAAAGGAAATCTTCTGTTTTTCGGTCTTTAAGAAAAGGGACAGGAAAGGGTTTTTGAAAAGGAACTCTTTTTATTCCGATCTTTTAAAGGCGCATACGCGGCTCTCCTGTCCGCGGCGGATCACGCGGGCACGGCGGCCAAGAAAAAAAGACCTTCCGAAAGGAAAGTCCCCATTAAAGAGCCGCTTCGCGAATCCGCGGGGCGCTCATCCGTTTATTTGCCTCTTTCCCGGCTCGCTTTTCTGTAATTTTTCGGCGACATTCCCACCTCATGGGAAAAGGCGGCGTAAAAACTGCCCGTGGAATTGAAGCCCGATTCGAGGCAGATGTCGAGAATGCTCTTATCCGTCTTTTCGAGAAGCTCTTTGGCGTTTTCCACCCGAAAAAGAAGTTTCTGACCGTTAAACGTTCTGCCGTAAAGCTTTTGGCAGATACGGTTGATCTGCCTGGGACAGAGGAAGACCTTTTCCGAAAGTTCCTTCGCGGAAATATCCGTGGTGTAATGATAGAGGAGAGCGTTGCCGATGACGTCTTTGACGTTTTTATTTTCGACGGACCCCTGTTCTTTGGCGAGAGATAGGGAAAGCCCATCCGCAAGCCTTTCGAAAAGGTAAAAGACGATATTCGTAAAAGCCGCGCGCTGACGATACACGCTTCCGAAGCGTCCGATCGAGGAAGCGAACTG
The DNA here is from genome assembly GCA_905209085.1 of uncultured Eubacteriales bacterium. Classification (GTDB taxonomy): domain Bacteria; phylum Bacillota; class Clostridia; order Christensenellales; family Borkfalkiaceae; genus Scatosoma. The sequence goes on along the minus strand of CAJLRM010000003.1, from coordinate 102,566 downwards.
ACGGCAGTAAGCGCCCAAAGGCGAAGCGCCTTCCCGGATCTCGTAGTCCAGCTTGCCCAGAGCCTGAAAAAACGTATCGTACACATTATCCGACTCGCCGCGTTTTTTGATGAAGGTAAAGCCGAATTTAAAGGCGCGGCAGTTCTCTATGCCGCGTACCTTATGTTCGCACGCGGGCGTTTCGATGATAAATCCGCCGCTTTTTATCGCCCTCTCAAAGCCCTCCGTTTCGAAAATCGCTTCTCCGTCCTCGATATAGACGACTTCGTAATAGTTGTGTCTATGGCGGGGCTTGCTCTCTTCCTCGATATTTTTTTCGGGCAGAGGGTAAGAAACATAGAGCACAAAAAATTCCGCGTTTCCGATCTGGCACGTAAATTCCACGTCCGCGGTATTGACGATCTCCTTTGTCCTCTCTTTCATCTTTTTCCCCTTTCGTAAGTTTTCATCGGCATACAAAAGCAATCGTTCCGCGGAAAAATCCTTCTCCGCGGAACGACAACGCATACCTGTTTGCCCGCTTTCATCGGAGCGTTCGATAAAAGCCGCGCCGGGCTTTCTGTAAGCTCTTTTCCGCTTATTCCTTGTGCTCGGTGATCTTTTTCAATTTTTCCGTATCGAATTTAGGCGTACGGTCGGGATAGAGCAGGCCGTTCACTTCCTGCTGTACGTCGGTGAGCTGGGTATAGCAAAATCCCTGGAACTCCTTAGAAGCATAGATGCCGTCCATGAGATTGCGATAGCGGGAGAGAAACTCCTCCTGCGTGCCCGCGCCCGTGTTGTAGCCCCAGTTGCCGTCCGTCGCTTCGCCGCGCATGGCGATGCCGCCGAATTCCGTCAACAGCACGGGCTGCCCCGCATACGCGCAGCCGTACGCCATGAGTTTGCGTCCCTGCGGATACAGGGCGTCGTAGTTTTCAGGCTGATATTTTTCCTCGAAACGCGAGCTGTCGTAGGCATAGTCGTGAATGGCTAAAATATCGGTGGCGTCGGGATTTTCCCAGCCGTCGTTGCCGCTCACCAGGCGGCTTGGATCCACCGTCTTGGTAAGATAGTACAGCGTGCGCGCAAAGTTCTGCTGCGCGTCGTCCACGAGTATCTTTCTGACCCCCCAGCTCTCGTTCAAGGGCACATAGCAGATAGTGGAGGTGAAATTGCGCGCCACGGCAAGGATCTCCTGCCACTCCTTCGTGATCGCCGCCACTTCGTCCGCGTTGAAATTGTAAGCGGACGGCATTTCGCACCAGGTCAAAAAGCCCAGCTCTTCCGCGTAATAATAGAAGTACGGATCTTCGAATTTCTGATGTTTTCTCGCGCCGTTATAGCCCATCGCCTTGGAAAGCTCGATGTCCTTTTTGAGCGCCTCCGCGGAAGGGGGCGTGATCCCGCTCTCCTTCCAATACCCCTGATCGAGGATCAGCCGCTGATAGAGGCGCACGTTGTTGAGGCAGATCTGTCCGTCCGCATCCACGGAAATTTTCCGCATTCCGAAACGGGTATGCGCTTCGTCCACGCGTTTTCCGCCCTTATACAGTCTGAAATCGACATAGAAAAGATTGGGGTGGTCGGGCGTCCAATAAAAGGATTCGTCGACAAAATCCAGTTCCATCAGACGGACGGTGTAGCGGGTATGCAGTCCGTCCAAAGAAAAACGCTGTTTTTTGACGGGGTTGCTGCGATAATACACGATAATTTCCGCCTCATCCGCCTCGCCGTACAGCGTCTTGATCTCGCCCGAGAAGGAACAGGTGTCCACGTCGGGGATCAGCGAATAGCTCTCGATACAGTCCGCGCCGAAAAATTCCAGCCAGACGCTCTGCCAGATACCCGTGTTGGGAAGATACCAGCAGGCGAAGGGCGATCCCGTCCAGCTTTGCTTGCCTCGGGGGATTGTCGGATCGAGCGGATCGAAACAGCGCACCACCACGACGTTTTCGCCGCGACGGGTCAAACAATCCGTGACGTCGGCGGAAAAAGGAGCAAACGCGCCCGTATGCGAGGCGGCGTGAATGCCGTTCACCCAAACGTCCGTCACGTAATCGCAGCCGTTAAAACACAGCAGCGCACGCCTGCCCTTAAAATTTTCCACGGTAAATTTGCGGCGGTACCAAACGACGCCGTGCGCGCTTTCGTCCGCAATTCCGCTCGCTTCGTATTGATAGGAAAAAGGCACGTTGATGCGTTTATCGAACGCCTGTCTGCCCGTCGGATATCCTTTTTTAATGCCCGCGTTTTCGTCGTCGAAGGCGAACTCCCATTCGCCGTTTAAGGGAAGCCAATCGTCCCGACGGAATTGGGGACGGGGATATTCCGTTCTCTGATAGTCCATGATAACTCCTTTTTTCTCTCTTTTTATATGTTTTTTTAAGCGCGTCCGCATCCGCGGCAGGCAGGAATGTCGAGGACGATTTTTCGTAAGACAAGGCGCGCGCCGTCAAATTCACAAAGCGCCGACGGGCAGCGAAGCAGTACGGAAAATTTGTCAAAAGACTCCCCTTTCGCGTTATGGGAACACACCATAAGGTTCGCGCCGCCTTATCCTTCGACAAGCCGCGCATACAGTGGATATGCACCTTAAAAATTTTAACATTTTCGATAAAAAATGTCTATCTTTTTAAGGTGCATACGCTTTCTCAACTGTTATTTTCGGTCATTTCTTTTACCTAAAAGGGTAAAAATTCCAATCTTTTATTGCTTGAAGGAAGAAATATCCGTCGTTGCGGAATAGTTCTGCACGGTGACGCCCGTCGTGAAGGTGAGCACTGCGGCTACGGAAGAATCCGATTCGCCGAAACCGCGGACATCCGTCACCGTAAAGACAAGCTCGTCGTTGACGTACAGTTTGAAAGTTTTGCCGTCCCTCAACATACCGAGTTTAACGTATTTCCCGTCCTTATAGCTGCCGAGGTTGACGGCCTTTTCCGCATTTAACGAAGTGCCCCATCCCCAATCGCCGTTGTTGTTGCGGGAAACATAGCCGACCCGCTGCGCGGTGTAATTGCCCGAACCGTCGATATAGAAGAAGAAGGTGTTGCCGCCCACTCTCGCCGCAAGTCCGAACTTAGGATACGCGTCGCCGAGATCTTTCGTAACGGTGATCTCCGTTTCGGTGTAGAAAGAGGTGCTGTTGATGTTCTTGAAATACGCGTACTGATCGCCCGTAGACGTCTGTACGGCAATCGGGTTTTCGCCGCGGTCGTTCGTGATGTCCCAGCCGCTGGTGGAAGTAAAGTTGCCCGCTTTGCCGAACGTTTCGCCCGAAATGCTGTCCGCATATTTACGGCTCATCTCTTCGATGACCGCTTCGTCCGCCGTCGCGGAATAATTCTTGATCTTCATCGGCGTATTGAAGGAAAGGAATCCGACCGCCGCTTTTTGATCTTTATCGAAAATATTGAAACTGTCGTAATAGATCGCCACTTTATCGTTGCAGATGAGATAGAACTCGTTGCCCTTTCTCAAAACGCCCATTTTCACGTAATTGTCGTTCGTGTACTTAATCCCGTCCACGGTGACGAGCTGTTCCGAAGCGTTCCAGTCCCAATTGGTATTATCCAGCGTTCTCTGCGCGCATCCCACCACCGTATTGGTGTAGTTCACGGCGTCTACATAGTAGAAAATGGTATTGGTGTAATCGTCGTCGCAGCTCATCGCAATCCCGAACTTAGGATATTTATCCCCCGAGAAGGGCTGACCGGAAGTGACGGTGATCTCCGCCTCCGCATAGAAAGAAGTGGAATATACGTCCTTGAAATAAGCGAACTGATCGGCTACGCCTTTCTGTAAAATATAGGCGTCGTCCGTTCCGTCGTCGTGCAATACGTCATAGCCGTAATTAGTGGAGAGCTCGGTGCCGGGCACCGTTCCGAAGTTCTGGCTGTCCACGACGATGTGGGAAGGGCCGTATTCGGCGTTCGTATAGGAATACGCCTTAAATTCGTCCACTCCGTCGCAGGGCGCGTCCTTGCCGAGCACGATGATCTCTCCGAGCGCCAGATGCTCCGCGTCGGTCGCCGAACTGACGGTGATGGTGATCGACTTCACGGGCATTTCGTTGAATTCCGCGATGGCGGCTCCGCCCGGACGCATGAACTCGAAATCGAGTTCGGCGTTCCAATCCCAGTCGAAGGGAAGGTTCTCGATGACGGCGGTCGCGGTCGAGCCGTCCGCTCTCTTGTATTCGAATTCCACTTTGGAAACGTCCACAAACGTTTCCGCATAATCGTAAGAGTTATAGATCATCAGCCCGCGGACCGTCTTGAAATCGTCCCATTCGAGCTTGATCGTAGAAGTGCCGCCCTTGGCGGTATACTCTTCCGCGAGGTCGAACTCCTGATATTTGATCATTTCGTCGGTGAGCAGTTTGACGTCGCTGTCCGCGTCGGTATTGTCCGCCGTCACCGTCGCGTCGGGCGCGATATTCTTATATCCCGAAAGGAATTCGGGAAGGGGCTGCACCGACCACGTAGGGCCGTTCGTGTGCATGACGTTCTCGCCCTGAGCGTTTTTCGTCCACACCACTCTGTCCACGGCCAGCGCTCTGCCGCCGTTGATGCTGTTGCGGTCCTTAAAGGTATGATAAGCGATGAACAGCTCGTCGCCGCACTGAATGAAGCTGTGGTGTCCCGCGCTGACGATATGGTTCCAGTTGCCCGTATCCGTGGAAATGACCTTGCCGCCGTCGTCGGGAGATACTTTCGTGAACTCTCCCAAGGGGCTGTCCGCGATGGCCTGCTTCACCTGATAGTTAGGGTCCGTATAGCCGTAGACGCTGATGGTCATATAATATTTGCCTTCATGATAGATCATGAAAGGACCTTCGTTGACGCCGCCCTCGTTGACCTTTTGGCTGTTCTCGCCATCCATACCCGCTTTTACGGTGTTATAGCCGGGGTAGGTAAGCTCCACCATCGTCGTATAATCGGGCGTAAACCAGTCTTTCATCTTCATGCCGTAAACGAAAGAGCCTTCGCCGTAATCGTTGTAATAGCTAAAATACAGATACTTATCTCCCGATACGGGATCGAGGAACGGGCTCGCGTCGAGAGCGTGCGTGCGCGCAAAGCCGGGATTCTTTTTCTCCATTTCCGCGATGACGGGATTGTTCGTCGTCACGTCGAATACGGGTTTTCCCGCGGAGAGCAGGTTGCCGTCGGCGTCCTTTCTTCCGTCGGGGGACACGAAGGGACCGTCGGGCGTCGAAGAGTAAGCCACCGACAGGCAGAGCCTGTTGTTCGCATACTGATTATAGGCGTTATAGAACATATAATACAGCTTCGCCTCGGCATCGTAAATGACTTCGGGCGCCCAATAGTTATTGACGGCCCACGCCACTTCGTAATCGGGCTGGAAGGCGATCCCCGTGCATTCCCAATGGGAAAGATCCTTGGAACGCCAGGACTGAATGCCGTGACAGCCGATCTCGTCGCTCGTCCCGTAGGCATAGAAATATCCTTCGTCTTTGCCCTCCGAAACATAGATGACGGAAGGGTCGGCAATCTGGAATTCAAGCGTATTGACGTAAAAGAGATTGCTGTTATAGCCCGCGCTTACGTTTTCCTCTTTGCTCAGCATTTCGGAATTGTAGGTATCTTCTTTGAGCGTCACCGTTTTCGGCTTTTTGTCGCGGCTGCCGCAAGAGGAAAGGATACTGCCCGTAAAGCTGAGAGCGAGGAGAAGGGAAAGCACTCTGAATTGTTTTCTCATAAAGTCCTCCTTAATTGACTGAATGATTATTGTTTGATTCCGCTGGCAGCAATCCCTTCGATGAAGTAATCCTGCGCGACGAAATAGATGATGAGGGTAGGCACCAGCGCGGCGACCGTTCCCGCCATGACGACGTTGGGTTCATCCGCATAAGTGCTGGCAAACACTTTCAGCGCCACCTGCAAGTTGTATAAATCGGAGGATTGCAGATAAATCAACGGTCCGAAATAGTCGTTATAGCCGCCGATAAATCCCAAAAGTCCCTGCGCGAGCAACGCGGGTACGGAAAGCGGCACCATGATTTTGAAGAAAATGCCGATAAAGCCGACGCCGTCCAGTTTGGCGGCTTCGATGATGCTGTCGGGGATTCCCGAGAAAAACTGCCGCATGAAGAACACGCACGCCGCCGCGCCGAACATACCCGGGATCATCAACGGAAGCGGAGTATCCACCCAGCCGATGGCGTCGTAGATAGAGAACTGAGGCGCAATCGTGATGGTGCCGGGAATCATCATCGTGGCAAGCAGCAGGCTATACATAATGCCCTTTGCGCGGAAGCGGAGCTTCGAAAAGGCGTAAGCCGAAATCGAAGAGGCAAAAAGCCCTATCAGCGTCGGAGGAAGGATATACATCAGGGTATTCAAAAAACTCTGTATCAAAGTAGGGAGCGCATTGTCCATATTTCCCCGATACGTGAATACCTGTCTGTATCCGTCCAAGACGAATCCCCCTTCCGGGATCCACTCGAAGGTGAGCGACGAGGCGTCCTGCCACGTCTTGAAAGACGTTAAAATAATGATGGAGAAGGGAAAGATAATGACGATCGCATACAGTATGAGCACCGCATAGACGCACACTCTTCCCCCGATGCGTTTTGCCTTGGATTTTTTAATATTCGCAGCCATGGTATCAGGCTGATTATTCATGATTTTCTCAGTCATAATTCACCCACTTTTTAGATCCCCAGAACTGGAACGCCGTCACGAGCATAATCATGAGCGCCAAAATCCAAGCGCTGGCGCTGGCTTCGCCCATCGTTCCCACATAGCTGAACACGCGGCGGTAGAGATAGAACACGATGGTGATGCCGTCCCCGTTAGGTCCGCCCTCGGTGGCGAGGACGTTCGTGACAGCAAACGACTGCAAGGCTCCGATAACCCCCATCACCAGCAAATAGAAGCTCGTGGGAGAAATAGAGGGAAGCACCACGTTCCAGAAGGTGCGGAACGCGCCGGCGCCGTCTATCTTCGCCGCTTCCACCATCGATTGATTGACGCCCGTAAGCGCCGCCGTATAGAGGATGATGCCGAAGCCCATGCCCGACCATACGCTCATAATGATGACTGCCCAGGTGAAAAAGTCGGAATCTCCCAGCCAATCGATGGCGTTGTCGCCCGTTTTTCCGAGCATCTGATTGATGATGCCGTAGTTTGTGTTAAACATATATTTCCACATCAACGTCACCGCGACCACCGAGCAGACGTAGGGAACGAAATAGATCATTCTGAACGCTTTTTTGGCGCGGATCGGCTTGCTGAGGAAATAAGCGATAATCAAGGCAAGCACCTGACTGATGAGCGTACTCGTGCCCATCCACAGGGTGTTCACCACCGAGTCCCAAAACATGGGATCGGTAAGCACGGTTTTAAAGTTTTCCAATCCTGCCCACTCCGCTCCTTCGAAGCCGAAGTCCTGCATTTTCATGAATGCCATCGCCATCGCCAGCACGAGGGGCACAAGACCGAAAATCAAAAATCCTATCAGGGGTATGGAAGCGAGAGCGGTGCCCGCTATCTCTTCTTTATTAGTGCGCCTTTTCGGAGGCTGTCTTACGGGAAGAGCGACTCTCGCCTCTCCTCCCTGATTTTCAGCCGCGGACGCAATGCGTTCCGAATCCATTCCATCATCCTCCTTTCTTTAAAAAGCCGCGAAAATTATTTCTTTGTATAATTTTTAAGAAGTTCCCAGGTCTTCAAATACTTCGAATCTTTTTCAAAGTCGGAAAGCGTCTTATTGCCGTTTCTGACGTCGCCGTTCAAAACGCCCGCCCAGTCGTCGATCCACTTCTTATCTTCGAGATACCACCAGTCGCCGGGAGTTTCGTATTCCGCCGCGCGGACGAAGACGATGGAGTTTTTGGGATTTTGATTGCTCTGCAAGAATACTTCGCTGTTTGCGAGCTCTTTCTGGGAAGGGATCGCAAAGCCCGATTCCGCCTGCGCGGTCTGTCCCGTCTTGCCGCCGATGAATTCCGCGAATTTCCATGCCGCGTTCTTCTTCGTCGATTTCGCGTTGATGCAAAGCGCTACGCTGCCCGAATGTCCCGCTTCGATGCCGTGAACGATAATATCTCCGTTTTCGTCGTACTCTTTATACTGAGGAAGGGGAGCCACGTCCCAAAGGTATTTGCCGTCCATCTGCTTTCTGAAATTGACGACGTTCCATCTGCCGTCCACCAGCATACCGAGGTTTCCCTTTGCGAAAGCAGCCGTCTTGCCCGAGTCGCCGCCCAAAGAGGTAGGCGACGGGCAGATGCCGTAACCTTTAAGACCGGATTCCACTTCCACGGTGGATTTCTGACCGATACGGACGAATTCCACGAACGCTTCTCTCTGAGAAGGAAGCTCGTTGAGCTTTCCGCTTTCCGCCGCGGCCTTGACTTCCGGACGTACAGTCTTTTTGGAGGCTTTGGTATCCACCAGCTTATCCGCCCAGTCAATGATCTCACCCGCGTCGTAATGATTGCCGTTTACGTCGTAGCCGGCCGTATTGTCGTCGGCGACGATGTAGTTTTTGGTGTTGTCCATCAGGGTGAAATCCCAATAGCCGCCGTTGTACGCCGTGTCGTCCGTTTCGACGTATTCGATACAGTCGCCGCCCACCGACCAGCCGTAATTGAACCACCATTCCGTAAAGTAGCCGTAAATGTTGTCGTTCTTATGCTTCGTGCGCGCCTCGGTCTGCACCAGCGTGGAAAGAGTAACGCACTCGTCCCAGCTCATGGGGACTTGGTTGTTAAACCATTTCTTGCCGCCCAGTTCGAAATAGCCCTTTTCCTTGACCGTTCCCGTAATTCCGTAATCCGCTTTGGTCTTTCCTCGAGAATCTTTTCCGCCGTTATTAAAGTCTTCGAGATCGTCCGCAGCAACGCTGATGACAGTCACACCCGCCTCGTTAAAATACGTTTCGTTGTAATAGATGACGGTGGGACCGATATCCTTGGGGATTCCCCAATAATGAGAGTCAGGTCCCTCCTGCGTCGTAGTGTTGACGTCGTATTTGAAACGGTTGACGGAAGTTTCCCACATATCCTCGATGACTACTTCCTGACTCGTCGCAAGATAGTTGTCGAGGGGTTCGAGATAGCCGAGCTTCGCATAAGCTTTAAAGTCGGCATCACCTACGTACAGAATATCTACTTTCGCCTTGCTCTGACGGAGAGCCAAACGCGCGCTTTCGCTGTAATTGTCGTTGGATTTCGTTTCGTAGTTTACTTTGATGACGCCCGCATTCTTAGCGTTGAATTCTTCCACCAATTTGCGGAACACGGAAATTTCGTTGTCGTCGCCGTACCCCCAGAAAGTAATCGTCGTTTCTCCTCCGGGGCCGGGACGAATATTGCCGGACGAATCCAATTCGATGTCGCCTCTGCCGCCGTCGCCGCCGCAGGCGGTAAGCCCCGTCGATACGAGAAGCGCGGAGAGCAACAGAGCCGTAAGTTTAGCTGATTTCCTCATAATCTAACTCCTTTTATACTGGTTTTGAATTTTTCTCCCGCTCTCGCCCTTTCGGCAAGGGCGGGAGAAAACAAACTCTTATTTTTTAGCCGATCGTAAATTCTTTACGCCTTTCTGTTGATGACGGTGTTGCGGACATAATCCTGCCACGTATCCGTCACCGCGCCGTACAGCTGTCCGCCCATATCGAGCTTCATAGAGGCAGTTTCGGAGGTCACATTTATAAGGTGTTCGTTGGCGATAAATACTTCTATCGTCCAGGTGTCTTCCGTTTCGCCGTCCGCATAGTTCATCGCCGCGTCGGTGATATAACCGGTATGATACAGGTTGCCGCCGAACGTCATGACTCTCGCCGCGCGCGTATTGCTGTTCTCATTTGCAAAGAATTCCAAATTGGTATTCTTCCACCAATCGCCTGCCGTATTTGTTCCTGTTACATCGATGGAAGCTTCTTTGACTTCCATGGCAAAATACAGACCGTCGTTGCCGAGGAACGCCGAATAAGTCGCCGTAACACCTGCTTTAACGTTTGCCGCCGTAAAGGTTTCGTCTTTCCAGTCGGAAATATCGCCGTCGATCGTCTTGATGCTGCCCGTCCTGATGCCGTTCTTCGTCACGATAATGTTAGGCATACCGGGATCCGCTTCCGCGCCGTACCAGAAGTCGCCGCCGCCCCAAGCGAAGCCGGTTTCACCGCCCGTCTTCCAGGCAAAGCCCATAAACGTTTGAAGGTCGCTCTTATCTAAACCGTCAATACAGGAATAAGAGATAAAGAGTTCCGCCTTGGTATGGTGCTTACCGTTTTCCGTTGTAGAAATAAATTTAGAAGCATTGATCTGTCGGGCAGAAAATTCCCAACGGGAATTAAGCCCCGCCGCGTCCGCGAAACGCTGCAAATTGTCCTTGAATTTAAGTTCGAGATTGGTGTTGTTGTACCATTCGGGCTTATCGATAACATAGCTGTTATGAATTACGTCGTAGAAAACATAGATGCCGTCGGACTCCATCGTCGCGTAAATGGTGACGCTTCTGCCGTCGGTTGCGGGAATCACGTAAGGATTCGTTTTCTGCGCGTCCGTCCAATCGCTTATATCGCCGTCCACAGTCTTGGTCGTTTCGTAAATCTTCATGGAATCGAGCTTGGTTTTTAAAGCGGCGGCATCCGTAATGACGAGCCCGTCTTTTGCATACATTTCCATATTAAAGTTAAATACGGATACGGAGGCTTTCGTATCGGCTCCCATAACGCCTATAAGACCATTGACCACCTTCCCGTCCGCAATAAACCAAAGATCTGCCCCTACTTTGGCTATCGCCATGGTTTTAAAGCTGCCGTCCGTCTTATAATCGTAACTGACGCCGTTCGGATATTCGACGGGAAACTGATTGTTATAGGTCCATTGGAAAGCGCCGAAACAACCGCCCCAGTCCCAATCTCTTTTGATTGTGTCCATACGATTATAGACCTGCGACCAGCCGTTGATATACTTTTCTTTATTGTCGTTCTTATTCGCGTCGAGCGCCCAGAACCAAGTTCCTTCCGTCGTGCGCACTGCCAATCCCGCTTTGGCAAAATCGTCGGGGGCAGTCAATCCCGCCACGGAAATTTTCACTTCCGCATAGAAGTCCGCGGCGTAAAGGTCGCTGAGGAAGATCTGAGATTCCGCTTTGCCCGTATTATGCGCCGTGCCTTCCGCGTCAAACGTCCAGCCGCCGCTGTACGAGAACGCGGGAGCGCCCTCCGCCGTCACGTCGCCGAGTCCGTTCTTCTTCGCCGTGCGCTGAATGCCGAGCGCCTTATAGATCTCGCGGTTGAGCACCGCATAGCCGTCCACGCCGTAATGCAGTCCGTCCGCATTGAACCAGCTCATCGTGGAGCCTTTTTCGTTCGCGGTGATATACTGCGCCATGTCGATAAAGTTGAGTTTGGGATCGTCCTGGGCAAGCGCTTTCATGTGCGCGTTAACCTTGTCGTATTCCGCCCACTTGTTCTGGAACATCATGTTGTGCACGAGTCCGACATAGTAGATATTCGTTTCGGGGAAAGCCGTCTGATAGGCGTCGATCAGCGCATCCAATCTCCCGATGGTCGTTTCGCCCGTCGTATTGCCGTCGTCGATGTCGTTGACGCCGATGTGGATGACGATGTTCTTGGGATCGTACATCTGCTTTATGGTTTCCACCATGCTCATCCAATAGGAGGTCTTGGTGCCGCCGACGCCCTCGTTCGCAGCCGAAAGGGTGCCGAACACGTTGTCGTAGGTATACCAGAACGCCGTGTCGATATAGCTGTCGCCGAGGAACAGATAATCTTTCGCTTCGGTGACGATCTTATACTCGTCGAGTTTAGAGGGATCCGTTTCCAGCGAGTACTCCTTCACGTTCATCGTGATGTTGAAGGAAGCGAGTCCGAGATACGCTTCTTCGTCCGTTCCGATGCCGCAGGACACCATCTTGACGAGCTGATCGTTCGCATACAGTTTGTAGACGCCGCCCTGACGATAGATGCCGAGCGTGATATAGCCGCTGCCCGTATACTGCGCCGAAGTGCCGCCGAGGGTGCCGATGTTAGACCAGTTGCCGTCCCACTTTCCTTCCGTGCGGGTATTGAAGCCGAGAGAAACGGAATTTTCATTGAACGCCTTTCCGTCCGCGCTCGCCGCGTCCACGTAGAAGAAGAATCCGTCCTGACCGTCCGCCGCCGTCATGATAAGACCGAACTTACCCCACTTTTCGTTGTTGAGAAGTTCTTTGACGTTGATCTTCGCTTCCCCGTAGAACGTAGTCTTATTGGAGCCGTGCATATAGATATAGTTGTCCAAATTGTCCACGCCCGTCATGGAGATATGCGCGTTTTCCGTGCCGTCGTCGTTTTCGATATTCCATACGGAGGAGGCTTTCAGACTGCCGCCGTCGCCCCATACCACGCCGTACTGAACGTAGGGATTCGCCGCATAGGTATTGTCCGCCGTGATCGCCATAAAGGTATGAATATTCTTATAGTCCGTGTCATAGGTGGTATCGTAGACGGTCTTCAAATCCACGGCGTTCTTCGCGTTCGTGATGCCGAAACAGACCGCCGCGTCCTTCTTCTCCTTCGTCGCTTCGATCGCGGTGTAGGGCACGGAAATGTTCAGATAATATCCGTCCACGGCGGTACCCGTCAGGGTAAACGCCGTCGCTTTCGCCGTAACGCCGGAATCGGTCACCTGCGCATTGGTAGAAAGGTTTTTCACCTGGAAGTCGCCCGTAGCGTCCACGACCACCGAGATCGTATGCTCGGAATATCCCTTCACCCGCTGCACTTTTGTGAGCAGGAGTTCCACCCCGTCGTTGTTGTAGAGTCCGCCCTGCGTATAGATCGTCGCGTCCTCCACGTACACGGTGAACTCCATCGCGTTCTCGCCGTAAACGGCAAACCAGCTCGCTGTGGCGGTGGTGCCGCCGGCAGTCGACTGCGTCTTCAACTCGGAATCGGGAATTTTATCCAACCGTTCCGCGTCGATAGAAGAGGAGCTTTGCGAATTTCCCGACGAACTGTCCGTCGAAGAATTCGTACCGCCCGAGCTCGAAGAAGCCGAATCTCCGTTCCCGCCGCACGCGACGGCGGAAAACAGCATCCCCGTGCTCAAAAGAGCCATGAGCGCCATCGTGATCTTCTTTCCCTTTCTCATACAAAGACCTCCTTATGTCTTCATTGAAATGTATTTTACGCGGCTTTCCAAAACGGCAAAGCCGAATAATTTTTAATTGTTCCCTGTGTTCTCGCCCGCCCGACAGAATTTTTTAATTTCTATCAATGTTTTTTATAGGGTGTGCATTTAGTTCTAAATGCACACCCCCCGGGGGGTGAAAAATTTTTATGAATTTATCTGAACTTTTCGCAACGTTAACGTTAACGTTGTGTGTAATAAGCGCTTTTCCCGTCGCTCGGACGGGCATAAGCCCCCATTTTTAAAAAAATATTTTTTTAAAAGACTCAGGCCGTCGTGCCTTCCACTAAAAATACGCCTTTCTTTTCGATGGCTCGGTTCGTGTCGCCCGTTTCCACTTTGGAAATAATCATCTCGGTGGCGCGCTTGGCGAGTGCGAGTTTATCCGTGCCGACGGTGGTCAGGCGGCGGGGAATGTGGATTTCCTGCTGTACGTTGTCGTAGCCGATCACCTTGACGGAAGGCAGATTGTTTTTTTCGATGAAATACAGCGTTTCGAACGCCAGCATATCGTTGAAGCAGAAGATGCCGTCGGGGAATCCTTCGGGGGACTTCATCAGCGAAAGCAATTGCTGTTCGAGTCCCGGAACATTGGGATTGACGATGCGGGGCTTGGAGATGCCGCGCCTTTTAAGTTCCTCTTCGAATCCGTGATAGCGATCGTAAGCGCAGGTGAGTTCGAGCGCTTCCGTGATGCACACCGCATTCTTGCAGCCGTCGTCCGCCAGCCTCGCCGCCGCCAGACGCCCGCCCGCCTCGTCATCCGTATGGATACAGTCTATCCTCTTTACGTTCGTGCGCCGTCCGAACAACAGCACGGGAACGTTATAGCTCTTGATCAGTTCGGTCAGTTCTTCGTCAGGTTCGAGGAAGCTGATGATGCCGTCCACGTTATGGGAAACGGCTGCCATGTATGCCTCTTCATTGAGGTGAAAGCTGCGGACGGAGATAGTCAGCATGGAGTAGCCGCGTTCTTTCAGGCAAAATTGAATAAAATCGGTCATGACGGAGAAATACAGATTGATGAGATTGTCGTAAATGACCCCGATCAGTCTTGTCGAGCCTCTTCTGAGGGCGCTGGCTGTGGAATTTTTCACATAGTTGAGATTGGAGGCTATTTCCAGCACGCGCGTCTTGGTGGACTGCGCAATATCGGGGGCGTCCCTCAAAGCCCTCGACACCGTCTGCGGCGTCACCATCGCGATCCTTGCCACGTCTTTGATTGTCACCCTTGCTTTTCTTTCCATTTTTCTCTCCGACCTTTTTCGCCCGTTACGCCCTCTCCGCACCCGCGGGGATTCGGTTTTCTCCCTTTGCTCGGGAGCTTCTCTTCGTCCAAAATAAATTTGCGCTTTGCGGCTTTCCCGCCTTTTGCTTTCTTTCGGAAAAACGCTTTCCGAATCTTTTACTTTTCAAGCTTCGAAATTCTTTGTCTATTCCGCTTAAAGCCGGAATCTCATTTTTCCCGCCTCGTCGAAATATACTTCCGCGATGCAGGCGCGGCGATCGCCGCTCGGTTTGTCGTAATCGGTGTGAATATGGAACGCCGTATACAGTTTTCCGTCCTTTCCCTCGAAAAAGCAGTTGTGCCCGGGTCCCGAAAACTCTCCTTTCTCGTACTTCAAGATGGGATTATCCTCGTACTTTTCAAACTTTCCCCAGGGCGACGTACTCTCCGCGCACCCCACCGAATATTCCCGGGAATCGAAACAGTTGACGGAATAGTTGAGATAATATCTCCCGTTTCTCTTCCAGAGGGCGGGTCCCTCGTTCCAGTGCCATTCTTTGCTCAAAGAAGTTTCCCAGGGAACGTCGGGAGAAGTGATTTTTTTGGGTTCCCCGACAAGAGAACGATAATCGGGCGAAATCTCCGAACAGTATATCTCGCTGGTATGTACCCCGTCGATAATGTTTTCGCTGCAATCGCGCACATAGTAGAGATACTCTTTGCCGTCGTCGTCCTGAAACAAGGTGGCGTCGATCACCGCGTATCCGAAATCGAACAGCGGAGCGCCCAAAAGATCCTTAAACTCCCCCTCGGGACTGTCGGCAACGGCCACGCCGATGCGCAGGCTGTGCTTTTCCTTCCAGCGCGCCGTGAAAATCATGTAATATTTTCCGTTGCGCGCATATACCTCGGGCGCCCAGAAATTGTTTTCTCCCCACGGACTGTCCTTGTAGCAATATCCGCCCTTCGTCCAATCCGTCAGATTCTTCGACGTGAAATACTTGAATCCGTCGGGCGCGGACGTCGCGTACATATAGTAAGTGTCCCCGTCTTTCAAGATGAACGGATCCCCTATTCCCGTAATCTCCGTGCGTATCATTTTCCTCAGTTCTCCTTTCCGTTTCGTCCCGACGCAAACGCTTCTACTCTCTTGCCGCGCGCCGTTTGTCAACGCTTTAACGTTTTTCGTATACATTCCCGTTAACGTTAACGTAATTTTATTATAGCACCTAATTTTCAAATGTCAAGGGGTTTTTAGAAAATTTTTTCAAAAAATTTATTTTTTTCACAATTGTCACTTTTCGACAAAGACCGCGAAAATCCCCTCGCCCTTTTGCGAAAAGGAAAAAAGTGCCTGAGGGAGGAGTTCTATCCCGCCCCCGATTATTTTTTGCTCCCATTTTCAAAATTATCTTTTCCGCGGCTCTGTTCTAAGCGCTTTCATTTTCCGTTTTCTCCTCTCTTACTTGTTTTAGTAATAGAGATAAAATAAAAGCGGATAATCTGTCGGTAAGCGGCGGACTTTCCCGACTGTCTATTTCCGCGCACCGGCGCCTTGTGCGGAGCGCGGCGAGGAGGCAACGGGGTTCCGCCTATTTTTAAACGCTTTCTCGTCCGAAAAACGCGGACGCCTCGTTTGTTCGTCAAAGCTTTTTTAAACGACGAAAAAACGCGGAAGCGTCCGAAGGGGACGATTCCGCGTTTCTCTAAGACCGCCGGGAAAATTACTTGCGTTCGAAACTATCGCAGCAGGTGCACTTTTCCTCTTCGCAGGAACAGGTGTTGCCCACATGGATCTTCGAAAGCGTGCAGTAGTCGCCCGAACAGTTATACTTACATTCGGTGACGCCGCAGCCGATGCAGGTATTGATTTCTTTTTCGTTCATCATAGTTTAAAAAACCTCCTTACGCATAACTTACGTATCATCAGTATGTACAAATTCCTCAAAGACTATTGACATTTTCGGAAATTTCCTGTAAAATATATAAAAAGACAGATTCTAAAAGAATTCCCAAATTCAAGGAGGGCAGAAATATGAAAGTAATTCTCAAAGCGGACGTCAAGGGCACCGGCAAAAAAGGAGACATCGTAGAGGTTTCCGACGGCTTTGCCAAAAACTTCCTTTTCAAAAAAGGTCTTGCGGAAACGGCGACCGCGAGCGGCATCAACGAAATATCTCAAAAGAAAGCGGCGGAACAATTCCATAAGGCGGAAGAGATCAAGGCGATCAAAGAACTCGCGGAGTCCTTAAAGGGACAGAGCGTCGAGGTAGGCATCAAAGTAGGCGAAAACGGAAAGGTTTTCGGAAGCGTCACTTCCGCGCTGGTGGCGGCGGCTTTGGAAAAGAAAGGCTTTGACATCGACAAAAAGAAGATCCAGATGACGGCAGTCAAAGCCCTGGGTACCTTCGAGGCGGAGATCCGCCTGATGGAGAACATCTCCGCAAAGATCAAAGTGAACGTCGTGGCTCTGTAATTTTTCCATCTTTTCTGTTTTAAATCGTTCTCCCCGCCGCAGAAACGGCGGGGAATTTTTCCGCTCCCTTTCGATTGATGTGACGCACTCCGCAGCCTGTAAGTCTTTTCATCGCCCTTTTCTTAGCGCGGCGGATCATTCCGCCGCCATAAGCGGCGAAAAGCGCGCCGCATAAAAGGACCTGTCCTGTCCTATCCTATCCTGTCCTATCCTCTCCTCTCCTATCCTATCTTCTCCTATCCTATCTTCTCCTATCCTATCTTCTCCTATCCTATCTTCTCCTATCTTGTCTTACCCTATATAAAGATAAACGATTCTTTGCCCTTGACTCCCCTTTTCTCTTGGAGATTTCCGAATTTATGGCGCGCGGGAGCGGCGCAAAAAATATTTTGTCACACCGCATGAGAAGCGCTTGCGCATAGGCGGAAAATGTGCTAAAATAGAGCTCGCTGAAAGGGACCCGAAAAAAAATTCAGCCGCAGGATTCAGCCGGAGGACATATGAACGAAAAAAAAGAAACGGAGCAGGTTTCCGGGGAAAACGTGCCCGAAACGCCTCAGCTTCCGCCCAAAAAGACAAAGGAAAGCTTTTTGCCGGAGGGCAGCGCGAAAGAAAAATTTTTCTATATAGTGAAAACCGCGATCCTGATCGCCGTTTCCGCTTTTTTATTGGCGTTCTCGTCCTATTGTCTGATCGCCCCCAACGACTTTGCCATCGGCGGAGTCACGGGTATCGCTATCATCCTGGAAAAAGCCACGAGCGGCAGGATTCCGCAGAGTATTTCGGTATTCTTCATCAACCTTCCCCTTCTCGTGCTTGCCTTTTTCGTGGTGAAAAAGAAATTCGCGCTCCTCACTTTCGCCCACGTAATTTTGCAGTCCGTTTTCTTTATGCTTTTGGAGCGGCTGCACGTTCCCACGCTGGTGTTTCCGGAAAAAATCTTCGCGGCGCTTGCCGGCGGCATCGGAATCGGCATCTCGATCGCGCTCGGCTTCAAAGCGGGCGGGAGCACGGGCGGAGCGGACGTCATCGCCGTGGTGGTGCAGAAAAAATTTCCCGCGCCCTCCATCGCCTGGATGATCTTCATGGTCAACTGCGTCATCATCGCCTCCTCCTTTTTCGTCTATCGCGTGCCCGGGGACGCGATGCAGAGCGTTCTGCCCCTCATCATGGCCGCCTGCGAACAATACGTCGAAAGCAAGGTAAACGATTCCATCACCAACGGCTTCCATTCCGCGATCGAATTCAGAGTCATCACCGACAAACCCGACGAAATGGCGCTCACCATCATTTCCAAGTTAGGCAGGGGCGTCACTTCCATCCCCGCGACGGGGATGTATACGCACGAAACGCACTCCATGCTGGTCTGCGTCATCAACCGCCGCCAAATCGCCACGTTCCGAAAGATTTTGAAAGACGTGGATCCCGATTCGTTTGCGGTCATGTCCAACGTTTCGCAGGTGCTGGGCTTAGGCTTTTTCTCGGGCGACAATTGATTTTCTGACACGGTAAACGTTTTTTCGGGGGGCTTTGTCCCCCGACTTTTTTGCCCGAAAAGAGCTGAAAAACCTTCTTTTTCCATTTTTTGGTATTTTATACCCCCGAATTTAAGAAATTTCTTTTATTTTCAAGGGTTTAAGGCGCTTCTTTTTGCTTCCAGGGCTTGACTTTTGCGTATAGATACGCTATAATAAAAATACTTAAATGAAAATTTAAGAATCTAACCAAAGGGGATAACTCTTATGAACAAAGGCGAATTTATTAAGGCTATGGCAGAAAAAGCCGGCTTCACCAACAAGGACGCGGCCACTGCCTACGATGCGTTTGTAGCGACGGTGACGGAAGCTTTAAAAGCGGGAGATAAAATCCAGCTTGTAGGCTTCGGCTCTTTCGAGGTCAAAGACGTGCCCGCTAAAACCGGTATCAACCCTCAGACCAAAGAAAAGGTTGAAATCGCTGCGTGCAAAAAGCCCGTTCTCAAATTCGGCAAAGCATTCAAAGATACCTTTAACGCGTAAACTACCAAACATCCATTATTTGAAAAGCCGACGGCGAAAACATAACCGAAAGCAAATGACGTATACAAAAAACGGCTGTTGCAATGCGATTAAGCATAGCGACAGTCGCTTTTTGTTTTAGCGCTTTTTTATAAAATCAGTTTTGCTTTACCGTGGGCACTCCGTCAACATATTCCCACTCGTTGCCCCAATGCACCGTTGCGGAACAGCGGTCTTTCCAACGACCGTCCCATCCGATTGGCTCACTTGTCGCCTTGCAGTATATGTCGCTAAGACTTGTACAATCGTAGAATGCTTGTTTTCCGATAGAAGTAACGCCGTTGCCTATTGTTATGTTTGTAAGACCGGAGCGAAAGAATACATTTTTTCCGATAGAAATAACGTTATCGGGAATTGTTATGCTTGTAAGGCTTGTACAATCGCCGAATGCCCGGTCTCCGATAGAAGTAACGCCGTTGCCTATTGTTATGCTTGTAAGATCGGAGCAACCGTAGAATGCAAAGCTTCCGATAGAAATAACGTTATCGGGAATTGTTATGCTTTTAAGGCTTGTACAATCGCTGAATACCCAGTCTCCGATAGAAGTAACGCCGTTGCCTATTGTTATGCTTGTAAGACCGGAGCAACCGTAGAATGCATATTCTCCGATAGAAGTGACGCTATGGGGAATTGTTATGCTTGTAAGGCTTGTGCAACCGCGGAATGCATATTCTCCGATAGAAGTAACGCTATCGGGAATTGTTATGCTTGTAAGACCAGAGCAACCGTAAAATGCATCACGACCTATTACCTTACAACCGTTTTCAATATTGACGGCAGTAATGTCATCAGAGGTTACTTCCATTACAATAACATAGAGATTTGTTTCATTGCCTAAATATTTGATTCCGTCTTTTTCGTTATATTCAAGACTGTCGCAAGCTTCGAATGCCTGAATTCCGATATAAATAACGCTATCGGGAATTATTACGCTTGTAAGACTCCAGCAATAGCTGAATGCATCATAATCTATTACCTTACAACCGTTTTCAATATTGGCGGTAGTAATGTTAGAGATTGCGTCCATTACAATAACATAAGGATTTGTTTTATTGCCTAAATATTTAATTCCGTCTTTTTCGTTATATTTAAGATTGTCGCAATAGTAGAATGCATGACTTCCGATAGAAGTAACGCTATCGGGAATTATGACGCTTGTAAGACTTGTACAATAGCGGAATACTCCTTCTTCGATAGAAGTAACGCCGTTGCCTATTGTTATGCTTGTAAGGCTTGTGCAATCGCGGAATACTCCGTTTTCGATAGAAGTAACGCCGTTGCCTATTGTTGCGCTTATAAGACCGGAGCAACCGTAGAATGCTTCTTCTCCGATAGAAGTAACATTATCGGGAATTGTTATGCTTTTAAGGCTTGTACAATCGCGGAATGTCCAGCTTCCGATAGAAGTAACACTATCGGGAATTGTTATGTTTTTAAGGCTTGTGCAATCGCGGAATGCCTCGTATCCGATAGAAGTAACGCTGTTGCCTATTGTTATGCTTGTAAGATCGGAGCAACCGTAGAATGCATCTTTTTCGATAGAAATAACGCCGTTGCCTATTGTTGCGCTTGTAAGACCGGAGCAACCGTCGAATGCATTTTCTCCGATAGAAGTAACGCTATCGGGAATTGTTACGCTTGTAAGACTCCTGCAAGTATCGAATGCTCCATATATTACCTTACAACCGTTTTCAATATTGGCGGTAGTAATGTCATAAGAGGTTACGCCCACTGCAACAACATAAGGATTTGTTTCATTGCCTAAATATTTAATTCCGTCTTTTTCGTTACATTCAAGACTGCCGCAATAGTAGAATGCATCACTTCCGATATAAGTAACGCTATCGGGAATTATTACGCTTGTAAGACTCCTGCAAGAGCTGAATGCTTTTTCCCCGATATAAATAACAGGCAAATCGTTATATATTTCGGGAATTACTATATCGGTATCCGTTGCGGAACCTATTCCGGTTACCGCATATCCGATAACGGTATCGTTTTCTTTTATTTCGGAATATTTAAGCCCTAAGGTTACCTTGCGACCGCACACGGTACAAATTCCGTCGTCACCGTACTTATGCCTTGCCGAAATGACTTCCGTTTGTTTATCTTTGCAAACGGAGCAGGTTCTTTCCCTGCTTCCCTGCTCGGTGCAGGCAGGCTCTTTTACGGTTACCCATTTGCCGTATGTGTGAACGCCTGTCGCCTGTATAGACTCGGTTTCTTTATTTTCGCATTTGGTACAGGTTCTTTCCCTGCTTCCCTGCTCGGTGCAGGTAGGTTCTTTTACGGTTACCCATTTGCCGTATGTGTGAACGCCTGTCGCCTGTATAGACTCGGTTTCTTTATTTTCGCATTTGGTACAGGTTCTTTCCCTGCTTCCCTGCTCGGTGCAGGTAGGTTCTTTTACGGTTACCCATTTGCCGTATGTGTGCTTGCAATCCGTATCGCTTTTGTCACCGCAGGCGGCGAACGAAAAACATACTGTGCAAACAAGCAAAAGTGCAAACAGAACTACCGTTATTCTCTTTTTCATTACAATACTCTCCTTAAAATTTTTGTAATTTTTGGGCTTTGGGCTATCCTAACGGATATCCAATTGCGTACATAATATTGTCCCCCCCTCGCAAGTTTTATCAAGTACTTTTATAAATATTCTCGGAAAAAATTTTCATATTTCTTCTTTTTCCTTGACTTCTATTTACAGTTTTCTTTTTGACGGAATCTCCGCCTTTTGTTATGTGTATTGTAACACATAACAAAAGGCAAGGCTTTGGATTAAATTTTTATCGCGAACATTCTGTTTATACAGACAAAAAGGGAACGAAAAAATTTCGCTCCCTTTTCGCTTTTAAGCCGCCGAAAGGAAAATTCCCGTTCGGTCAAATCGTTTTTTAGAAATCCACGTCGGTATCGTAGTAGCAGCATTTAAGCAGCTTTTCCATTTCCTCCTGAGAAGGCTGACGGGGATTGGAACCCGTGCAGGCGTCGGCAATCGCGTTCTTTGCGATTTCGGGGAGTCTTTCCAGGAATACGTTTTCGGGAACAAAGCCCTGCTCACAGGGATAGCTGTCCGCGCCGTAATTTTTGATGCCGTGAGGAATGTTCAGCTGATCGTTCATCTTTCTCAAATACGCGATGAGAAGAGCTACTTTTTCGTCGTCGTTTTTGCCGCCGAGATTCATATAGTCCGCGATGACGCCGTAGCGTTTCTTCGCCGTGGGATCCTTCGCGTTGAAAGCGATGACTTTGGGAAGGTACATAGCGTTCGCCGCGCCGTGGATGATATGCGCGCCGTAATCGGCAAACGCCGCGCCCGTCTTATGCGCCATGGAGTGCACGATACCGAGCAGAGCGTTGGAGAAAGCCATCCCCGCAAGGCACTGCGCGTTGTGCATACTGTCCCTCTTCGCCATATCCCCGTTGTAGGAATCGACGAGATCTTTCTGAATCATCTTGATGGCAAAGATCGCCAAAGGATCGCTGTAATCGCTGTTGGCCGTGGAAACGTACGCTTCGATGGCGTGCGTCATGGCGTCCATACCCGTATGCGCGACGAGCTTTTTGGGCATCGTTTCGGCAAGGTCGGGATCGACGATGGCGACGTCGGGCGTGATTTCAAAATCCGCGATGGGATATTTGATGCCTTTCGCGTAATCGGTGATGATCGAGAACGCGGTGACTTCGGTGGCCGTGCCGGACGTGGAAGAGATCGCACAGAAATGCGCCTTCTTTCTCAGAGCGGGAATCCCGAACACTTTGCACATTTCTTCAAAAGTAATTTCGGGATATTCGTACTTGATCCACATCGCTTTCGCGGCGTCGATCGGCGAGCCGCCGCCCATCGCCACGATCCAATCGGGTTCAAATTTCAGCATCGCCTGCGCGCCTTTCATGACCGTTTCGACGGAAGGATCGGGCTCGATCCCTTCAAACAGCTGCACTTCCATGCCGGCTTCTTTCAAATAGGAAACCGCTTTGTCCAAAAAGCCAAATTTCTTCATCGAACCGCCGCCCACGCAGACCATCGCCTTCTTGCCTCTAAACGTCTTCAACGCTTCGAGTGAGCCTTTTCCGTGATACAAATCTCTGGGTAAAGTGAATCTTGCCATAAATATACTGCCTCCTGATTTTATTCTTCCTGTTTCGCCGCGAGGACCTTGTCCCTCGGACCGTTCCCTATTATATCGAAAAATCTTTTATAAGTCAACCGAATCGTTAAATTTTTATCAATTAAAGTATAAATATTATCAATTGAGATTTAATCTTATTTTAGGGAATAAGTTGATAAGGAACGGAATACTCTTTGCAATAGGCTTCGACGAAGGTGTCTTTTCTGCATTCCACCGTCGCTTTTAAGGTGAAATGAGAATCGTGATTGAATAAAGTTCCCTCCAAACGGGGATTGCCCTCGACGCGTACCGTCTGCAAATTTTCGCAGTTTGCGAGGGCGCTTGAACCGATCGTTTCCACCGTTGCGGGAATAACGATTTCTTTTAAGGCAAAACAATTGAAAAACGCGGATTTTCCGATGGATTTGACGGAAGACGGAATATCAACCTCGCTCAGTAAAAGACAACCGGCAAACGCGCTTTCGGGAATCGTTTCCGTCCCTTCGGGAATATGCGTTTCGATCATACGGGGATACCCGGAAAGCACCCCCAAACGATAAAGAGCTTCCTCGGGCGCAACGATACCGCTTGGCGTTAATTGATAACAATTATAAAAAAGCAAATCGCCGAGCGGAGCTTCCAGCTGAGGGAACTCTACCACCTGCAAAACGCTGCAATCGGCAAAAATCGCATCTCCCATTTTTTTCACCTTATATAAATCAATACGCCTTAAACCGGAACCGGCGAATACCGAATCGCCGAGTTCTTCGACGGAAAGATGACAATAGCTTATCTTGCAATGGGTAAAAGCGTAACTTTCGATAGATTTTATTCTACCGTCGAATTGAACGTCCAACTTAATGCAATCGTAAAAGGCTGACATTCCTATTCTTTCCAATGAATCGGGGAAAGTTAAGGTTTTTAAAGAGTAGCAATTTTCAAAAGCGGAAGCTCCGATGTTCTTTAAATTTTCGTTAAACGTAATTTCAGCTAAATTCAGATTGTAAGAAAACGCATTTTTGCCGATTTCCAAAAGATGCTCCGGAAGGGTTACTTTTTCTACTTTTGCCTGCCAAAATACGTTGTCGCCTATTGCCAAGACCTTTTTTCCTTTTATTTTATCGGGCAAAGTAAGCGATTCTTGATTTTTGATCGAATCGCTCGCTTTTACGATTTTTACGCCGTCTTCAAACGCTTCCGTTTCGTAATCTTTGGAACAGCCCGACCAAAATCCCAAAACGCCGCAGCATAAAACCGCCGATAAAAAAAGCGCGAAAATTTTACTTTTTTTCATATTTTTTACTCCCTTTAAAAGAAAATCAGTCGCGGACGATCTTTGGAATGAAAAGACGGCTATTTCTTTTTCCGTCAAAAACTCTTCAAATTTCTTGCGACGCGTACGTCCGGCTATGATTCTATAATAGAAGCGAAAATATATGCTTGCACACATATTTTCGCGCCCTATTCAAACATTGCCTACAAGGTTATTATAGCATACTTTTTTTCTTTGTCAATCCATTTTGTAAAATATGTATTGACCGGCGTTTTAATATTAGGGAAATTAGAGAAATAAATTCTTTTGCGTTCGCTCGGTAAAAGGGAAAATACTCCAACTGCGAAAAACGCTCCCCGCAGCCGCGGAAAGCGTTTTTCACTATAATTTAAGGAGGAGGAAATTTACTTACTTCTCTTCGTTGTTTTCGCCTTCGGCTTTCTTCTTTTCTTCCCGCTTCGCCATTTTCGCGTCTTTTCTCATCTGCACCTTCATCTCTTTCGTGACGATACGGGCAGCGTCGATCTGAGCGCGCATT
Source organism: uncultured Eubacteriales bacterium (assembly GCA_905209085.1). Taxonomy (GTDB): domain Bacteria; phylum Bacillota; class Clostridia; order Christensenellales; family Borkfalkiaceae; genus Scatosoma. Next base: position 77,726 of record CAJLRM010000003.1, on the reverse strand, counting down.
TCCTGAGGCGTGGGAGGCACGAACGCCGAGCCTTCCGCGTTTTCGGGAATGACCTCGTAACCCTCATCTCTTTCGAGCATCGTGGCTTCCGTGTATCCGTCGAAAAGATGAATATGGTGCGCGTCGAAAGCAAGGTCGATAACGTCTTTCAGGGAAACGATGGCACGGCTGGAAATCTTGGCGATCATCTGCGTGGAGTTGTCGATGATCGAGCCTTCCTTCGCTTCGTGATCGAGTTCGCAGTAGATCTGCGTTTCGGCGCCGAGTTTTTCGATAACTTCGATTCTCGCCTTCACAAGGGTGTCGGGAGAATTGGAGAGGAACATCTGATCCTGATGAATGTCCTCGGGACGAACGCCGAGCGTCACGTCTTTATCCGTGTTGAGGTACTCGTTGAGATTCTTGATTCTGGCAACGACCGACTTGGGAAGGAGGATCTTATTGTTGCCGACGAAGCTCACGTATACTTTATCGCCCTCGGAAATCAGGCGGGAGCCTTTAAAGAAGTTCATCTGAGGGGTGCCGATAAAGCCCGCGACGAACAGGTTGACGGGATAATCATAAAGGTTCTGCGGGGTATCCACCTGCTGTACGAAGCCGTCCTTCATGACGACGATACGCGTACCCATCGTCATCGCCTCGATCTGATCGTGCGTGACGTAAATGAAGGTGGTGGCAAGACGGACGTGAAGCTTGGAAATTTCCGTTCTCATCGAAGCGCGGAGCTTTGCGTCCAAATTGGACAGAGGCTCGTCGAGAAGGAACACTTTGGGTTCGCGGACGATGGTACGTCCCAAAGCGACACGCTGGCGCTGACCGCCGGACAATGCCTTGGGCTTTCTGGAAAGGTAATCGGTGATGCCGAGGATCTCGGCCGCAGCCTTCACCTTCTGATCGATAATTTCCTTGGGTACCTTTCTGAGCTTTAAGCCGAACGCCATATTGTCGTACACGGACATATGGGGATACAGCGCGTAGTTCTGGAAAACCATGGCGATATCTCTGTCCTTGGGAACGACGTCGTTGACGAGCTTGCCGTCGATATAGAGTTCGCCCGAAGAGATCTCTTCAAGTCCCGCGATCATACGAAGGGTCGTGGATTTACCGCAACCGGAAGGGCCGACGAGAACGATGAATTCCTTGTCCCGAATATCGAGGCAGAAATTGAACACGGCTTGTACGCCCGAGGGGTATACCTTGTTGATGCCTTTCAGCAAAAGTCCTGACATTTACTTTTTTCCTCCATTAAGGATAATGATTTTTATAGTCTTATTTTACTATATTTCCCCGAAAATTACAATAGACAAAATTCACAAACTTCGACGGCCTGATTGTATATTTTGCACAAGAATCCCCCCGTTTTCCTTTTTCCCCCTTTCTCTTCCGCCGCCCGCGGCGCTTGTTTCAAAAAAGTTCCCCTTTTAAAACGCGCTACGCGGCGAACGGCCGTCCGCCGCGTTTTTCAGGTCCGCGCGATACGCCGCCGGATAACGGCGGTACGCGCAATGACGGCGGGTATGCCCAATACGGCGGATATGCGGAAAAAGCGGTCTTACGGCTTTTCGTTCGATTAGAGCGTCTTCGAAAAAACTTTTCGCGCCGCGCGCCTTTTGAGGTAAAAAAACAAGGTCCTTTTGCAAGATCTTCTTCCTGCTCAGCTTACGATATTTAAATCAAATTTGTAAAAAAACAAGGTCCTTTTGCAAGACCTTGTTCCCGTCCTTCCCGCCGCGGCAGAAAGATTAAAAAAACGTCCGTTTGGTTTTTTATTCCTGCCCGCCGTTTTCCGTGCTGTTTTCTCCGCCGTCGGGATTTTCCCCGCTGCTTTCCGTCGATTCCGAAGAGGAAGAATCGGACGCGGATTCAGAGGAGGAAGAGTCCGAAGAAGAATCGGAAGAGCCTTCCTTCGCCTTGACGGTCACTTTACATTCCACCGTCTTTTCATTGGTGCGCGCGGTGACGGTCGTTTCGCCCGCTTTCTTGCCTGTGACGAGCCCTTCTTCCACCGTGGCGATCGCCGCGTCGGAAGTTCTCCATTCCACCCGCTTGTCCTGAGCGTCCGCGGGGGTGACGGTCACGGTCAGGCGGAAGGTTTCGCCCTCATAAATTTCTATTTCCGTCTTATTGAGGGAAATCTCCACGTTTTCTTCCGCGGGCTTTTCCCCCGCGCAAGCAGCCACGCAGCAAATCGCAGTCAGTGACAGCGCCGCCGCAAGAATTTTCGTCATAACAGAATGAAATGCTTTTATCATTGTCGCCTCCTTGTTATACTCCTATTTTGCTCTACCCGCGGAAATTTATTCGCGCCATTTCCAAAAATTAGGATAAAGTCAAAAATAACTTTTCCGCGGTTAATCCGCGTAAATAGGCGGCGCTTTTTCCCAAAAAGAGCGTTTTTTCCCGTTTCCATAGGACACGGAGGCGGGAAACCTCTCCTAAAACGCTGCGAATAACTTGCAAAATCGGCAAAAAAGCGCTATACTGAATACGGAGAAGACGTCGGGAAGACGTCGGGAAGACGTCGCGCGGAGTTTTCTGGCTTTTCCCTTCGCGTTTTTTGTATTGATGACCTTTTCAAAGCTGTTTCGAAAGGCAAGAGGAAAAATTTTTAATCTTCTTCCGTCCTGTTTTTCCGCGCGGCTATAAAGAATCACGACGATAAAAAAGGAGGACTTCTTATGTCCGTAAAAGAAAGATTTTTGAAATACGTAAAAATCGACACGCAATCCGATCCCGAAACGGGCTCCCATCCCAGCACCGAAAAACAGTTCGACCTCGCCAATCTCCTCGTGGAGGAGCTTCGCGCCCTAGGCATAGACAACGCCTATGCGGACGAACACTGTTACGTTTACGCGCAGATTCCCGCTAACGCGGAGGGATTTCCCTCCCTCGGATTCATTTCTCACATGGACACGGAACCCGTCTGTTCGGGCAAAGACGTAAAGCCCGAATGCGTGGCGTATCGGGGCGGGGAGATTCTCCTGAAAAACGGCAAGGTCATCTCCCCGGCGGAGTTTCCCGTCCTCAACGACTACATCGGTCAGGAACTCGTCGTCACGGGCGGCGACACTTTGCTGGGCGCGGACGACAAGGCGGGCGTGGCGGAAATTATGACCGCCGCCGAATACCTGCTGGCGCATTCCGAGATCCGCCACGGCAAAATCGGCATCGCCTTTACGCCCGACGAGGAAATCGGGGAAGGCGCTTCCCTTTTCGACGTCAAGGGGTTCGCCTGCGACTTCGCCTACACCGTGGACGGAGAGGAACTCGGCGAGCTCGGCTATGAAACCTTCAACGCCGCGGAAGCGGTGCTCACCCTGGCGGGGAAGAACATCCATCCGGGCAGCGCCAAAGGAAAAATGCTCAATTGCGCACTGATGGCAGGCGAATTTTTAGCCGCGTTTCCCGAAAGCGAAACGCCTGCGGCGACCGAGGGACGCGAGGGATTTTATCATATCGAAAGCGTGCGCGCGGAAGTGGAATCGGGGGAGATCAAGCTGATCATCCGCGATCACGACGCGGAAAAATTCGAGGCGCGGAAACGCTTTGTCGAAGGGGTGTGCGCGCAGCTGAAAGAAAAATACGGGGAATCCGCGGCAGAGGTGAAAATACGCGATCAATACCGCAACTGCCTGGAAAAGATCCGGGAGCATTTTCACCTCGTCGAAAACGCGAGAAAGGCGTTTGCCGAAGCGGGCGTGACGCCCGTCGAAGCGCCCGTGCGCGGAGGCACGGACGGCTGCACGCTCTCCTTTATGGGGCTGCCCTGTCCCAATCTCTTTACGGGCGGCTTGAACGCCCATTCCGTCCTCGAATTTATCCCCGTTCCCTCCATGGAAAAAGCCGTGCGGGCGATCGTCAATCTCATCAAACTCTACGGCGGCAATTGAGTGAAAAATTCGTTTTGAACTTCGCGGCAGCATAAACCCCGCGCGGAAAATTTCCGCGCGGGGTACATTTTTATCCGATTGCGTGCCGCCTCTCTTGAAAGGCGCTCCGCCGCACTCCTCCCGCTCAAAGGCGGAAAAAGGCGACCGTTTTGTTTTTCAAAGAGATCTTCCCGACGGCATAGCCGTACTCCGCGGACTCCTTTTTATAATTCAAAAAGGAATGGTCGATCGGAAAGCCGAGGATTTCCGCGATCCGTTCAAACGAAAGCGTCGGCGTTTCCTCCCCGCAGCCCTTTAAGTATTCCCACAAAGGCCGATATTTGCTCATTCTCGTTTTCCCCTTTCTCGCCCGAAAGTCAGGGCAGCGTCTTGCCCGCGGCGAGATACAAGGCGTACCATTCCTCTCTCGTGAGGCGAATGTCCGCGCCCTTGCAAAGCTCTTTCAGCCGCCCCGCGTCCGTAGTGCCCGACACCGCCTGAATGTCCATCGGTAAGCGGAGGATCCACGCGAACGCGATCGCCGAAGGGGAACAGTCGTATTTTTCTCCAAGGCGTTCGAGTTCCCTGTTCAAAGCGGGGAATTTCTCGTTCCCGACAAAAATCCCCTCGAAAAACCCGTAATTCAGCGGCGACCATGCCTGTACGGTGACGTCTTTGAGTCGGCAGTAGTTCAAGACGTCGCCGCCGCGCTGCACAGACTCGTCCTTGTCCATATTGACGTTGAAACCCTCGTCTATCATGCCCGAATGCAGGAGCGAAAATTGCAGCTGATTGACGATGAGCGGATACCTGCCCTTTTCTAAAAGCTTCATCTGATAGACGGAAAAATTGCTGACGCCGAAGTGGAGAACTTTTCCCGACCTGCTCAGTTCCTCGAACGCGGAAAACACCTCTTCGGGATCCATCAGCGCGTCGGGACGGTGCAGGAGAAGAACGTCGAGGTGATCGGTCCCCAAGCGCTTCAAGCTGCCCTCTACGGAAGAGAGGATATGCGCGCGGGAAAAATCGAATTGCGCGATTCCCGCGGGGCTCTTGTGGATGCCGCATTTGGACTGAATAATGATTTCGTCCCGATCGATGCGCAGATTTTTCATCGCTTCCCCGAAGCGCTTTTCGCTTTCGCCGCCGCCGTAAATATCCGCGTGGTCAAACATATTCACGCCGCTTTCCAGCGCCGCGCCAAGCAAAGCCTCGGTATTTTTGAGGGACTTGTCCGCAATCCGCATACAGCCGAGGACGATGCGGGAAGCGCCTAAGTTGCTTTCGCCGAGTTCGAGATATTTCATAACTTTTCTCCTTTTAATCAAGGACAGAGAGCAAATCGCTGAGCTTCGTCAGCCGATAATCGGATTTCTCGTAAGCCGCGGCTTCTCCAATCCCCGCCGTGGCGAAACCGCCCGCTTTTCCCGCGTCGATGCCCGCCTTCGCGTCCTCCACCACGAGGCAGTCCTTTGGCGTCAGTCCCAAAAATTCCGCCGCTTTTAAGAACACTTCGGGATCGGGCTTGGATTTCGTGATATTGTTGCCGTCGGAGATCGCGTCGAATTCGTCGTATAATCCGATGCGTTCCAAAATGGTGGGCGCGTTTTTGCTTGACGACCCCACCGCGATCCTAACGCCCTTTTCCTTCAAGGTCTTTAACGTGAGGCGCACGTCCTCGCTGACGTCCTTTTCGCTCATCGTGCGTAAGGAATCGGCGTACAGCGCGTTCTTTTCCGCCGCGAAAGCGTCCTTTTCCACGTCCGTATACTCCTTAGCCGCGCGCTCTAAAATGATTTCCAGACTCTCCATGCGGGAAACGCCGCGCAGACGGTTGTTGATTTCCTTGTCGAACGGAATGTTCAGTCTGTCCGCAAGCGCTTTCCACGCGCGGTAATGCAGCTCGTCCGTAAAACAAATCACCCCGTCCAAATCGAATATCACACCTTTGAATTTCATTTCGATACCTCCCGAATGCCGCTCTGTCCGCAGGCGGCATTAAATTTTTCAGGCTCCTTCCGATCCTTGATCTTTTCCGAGCATTCCGACGCCCCCGACGCTTTGAAATTTTATAAAGCGTGGCGGTTTGGCGATGGCTTCGGCAAATTTCTCTCTGAAAAAAGCCTCTCTTTTATAATTTATCGGCGCGGAATTGTCCCGTCCGAATCGGCTCGACAGACCTTCCGCCTTTTTATTATATCATATGAATACTTACTACGTCAATCCTAAAAAACGTCAAAAAACTGCTTTTTTCTCCGTCCGACTGCTTTTATCGGGATACGGAAGCGAGCTTCCGCCACGCGCCCGAAAGTCCCGTCTGTTCAAAAACGCGGCGCATGGCAAACGGCGGGAGGACCTTTTGCAGCGCGTCCACCTCCCCGATCACGCGGGAAAGAAACGCCGAAAACTCCCTTTTCGGGAGCATATATTTAAAGATCAGCACCAGCGCGAAAAAGTCGCACCGACCGTATTTATACCGCCCGTCGGACAGGCGAGGCACCTGTATTTTGCGGAAAACGGGCAAGCTGTCCGTCAGCCGCACGGCGGGAAGGTGCGCGCAGAATACCCGTTCTCCGTGCGCCGCGATATTGCGGAATCCCACCGCCATTTCCGTCATATTGCAAAGGACGCTCCCGCTCACGCCGTATTCTTCCGCGATTTGCGCGCGATCAGCGCTCTTCATCAATTTGAGAAATTTTGAAGCGTTGCCGAAGCTCAGCGCCCGTATCAGCGCCCATAAGGGCACGTGGCCGTAAGTCTTCGCGTTGTGGGCGATATAGTCCCGATAGCTTTTCGAATCCTCTTTCAGACTGTCGGAAATGACCTCTTTACAGGTGGAAATCAGCCAGTGCACGTTTCCCTTTTCCGACTCCTCGGCGGTAAAATTTCCCTCCGCGAGATAGGAGCGTTCGTTGACGCCGTAGCGCCTGCTGAACGTATCCGCGACGAGAGCTTTGACGTTGCATTCCAAGCCCTGCGTATATTCGTAGACGATGCCGCGCAGATGTTTGTCGAAATCGTAGAGCGCTTCGATGTGCTCGAATTTCGTGCCGCGGAAATAGCGCTTTTTTTCGTCCTTGAAAAGACGGTTGTAGCCGACGGCAAAATTATAATAGCCCTCCCATTTCAGACGCGAAAGCGCGTCCTGTTCGTCCGACACGATCAGCCCGTCTTTTTTGAGTTTTTCTATCTGCTGCTTATAAGTGAGATAAACTTTATCGCCCATATTCTTCCCCGCGCTCTTCGGCGTTCGGCTCCCGTTCTTTCAAAAAACGGAGACTTCATAAATGAAGTCTCCTCCGTTCCCGTCGAAACGTCGTTTCCCAGGGAATCCTTCCGTATCTTTATAGTATCACGGATTTTTTCTTTTGTCAATAGCTTTGGAAAAATTTTCGTATTTCCCCTTTCCTCCGCCCGCAAAAGGCGACCGGTTTTTACGCGTTCGGCACCCTACCGCCCGCGCCCTTTTGCAAAAAAGAGAAGGCGCGCTTGCCGAGAATAAAACAGACGTTTTCCGCTTTCAGCAGCAGACAGCGATTTTCCCTGCCTGTTTCTTCGATATTATATTCCGATTTGACGGCGGAAATACATTCGTATTCGTCTTTTTCAAAGACATAACACCCCACATCGAAACTTGCGCGCAAAAAGCCGTTCCGAAGATCCGCCGCGAGCCGCAGCGTGCCGTCTTTGCCCCAAAACAGGCACACGTCCTTTTTTGAAAATTTTTTATCCGAGGAAACAAAGCATTTCGTCACGACGTTCGGCTCCGTATAGCCGTAATAATCGCGGAACGGCTCGACTGCCAATTCAGAAAGGGAAATGAGAACATACCGATTTTTTTCCGAGTATAGGGCGGACAGAATTTCGAATAAGGAGGCGCAGCGGCGCTTTTTGCTAATTATGACCGCAGTGATTCCTATAAGAATAAAAAGGACATAGATCGCTATGCCTTTTTCCGCGATAACAGCCATAATCCATACGATAAAAAGAAAAGCGCATATTATTAGTCCCGGAAGAAGCCTGATACAATCTTTCGCAAGATGTTCCGCCTCTAACGTCAAACGGATGCGACGATAATTCTTCCTATACCGTTTTTCTCTTTTTTTCAAGAGCTTATCCAGTTTCGTATCATTTATGATGAGTCTTCCGCATTCGTCCGTTTCGGGATGCGGCGTATACGGCGCGGTCATCAAATTCCAATATTTCATTTTCCTTATTCCTTGAACGCGCCGAAATATTCGCCCTTCGGCGCCGCTTCCGCCCGCCCCTGCATGAAGTCCTTTACCCCTGAAACGAAAGCGTCCGCAAGCCTTTTTCTGACGGCGACGCGAAACAGGACTTTTTCGCCGTATTCGCTCGAAAGAAGGGTGCAGGGATAAGACGAGAGATATTTTTGCAGTCCGTCTATCCCCGCATACTCCACGGCGATCTCGTACTCGACGCAAAGTTCGAGAGTCCGAATCTCCGCGCCCGCGAGGTTTTCCGAAGCCGAGGAGGAATAGGCGCGCACGAGTCCGCCCGCCCCAAGTTTCACGCCGCCGAAATAGCGCACCACCGCGACAGCCGTTTCAAACAGCTTTTTGTTTTTGATGACTTCGAGAATGGGAAGTCCCGCCGTTCCCTGCGGCTCGCCGTCGTCGGAAAAACGCTGTAAATTCCCCGTCTTATCCGCGATGAAGCCATAACAACAATGGGTGGCGAGAGAATGCGCGCGGCGAATCTCCAACAAAAACGCCTTCGCCTCCTCTTCGCTTTCCACGTGTGCGGAATAGGTGAAAAATCGGGATTTTTCGATTGTCTTTTCGCTTTCGTGGCGTCCGAAAACGGTGAAGAGCGGCTTTTCCATTTTGACCTTCTCCTATGTATCCTCTGCCGCAACGCACAAACCGAGCGTTTTTTTATTTTTTCGGTCCGCCCTCGGCAAGCCGTTGCTTATAATCGGCGGTGAGTTTGTCGTATACCCTTTTCAAACGGGCGGGCAACCGTTTATACTCTATCTTTTCCAACAGGGGCGGATAGACGTGATCATGCGCCTGAAACATCACCGCCTCCAAGTCGGTGGAAAAATATTTTTTATCCCGTTTGAAGCCGAGCGGAAGCCCCAAAGCGTAACGCTCCGCCGTTTCGTTCAAATCGATAATATAGGCGCATTCAAGGCGGTCCGCGTCATCGTTCAGGGCAAAGCCGTAAACGGCGTCGCCGTTATAATCGGAAAATTTCACAATGTCGTAGTCGCGGAAAAACGCGGGAAAGACGACGTCCTTATTGTCCGTGTGGCAAGAATCCGGCTCCGGGAGATTTTTGCAGTCCTCGCAGGAGGTCCCTTTGCATTTCCCCCATTCGCAATGGCGTCCGTCTATACTTACTTCCAGGACCCTGCCGCTTCCGTCCAATTCGCAGCTACCCAAATACCCATAATCGTTTTTGGCGTCGAGCGTATCGCCGTACAAAATTTTTTCTACTTTCACTTTAAGAATTTTTCCGTCGTAAATCTTACAAAAATCCCGGAACTTTATAAAGCTTTTAAATACATAATCCGCAGTGCCCCAGCAAGCTTTTTCTTTTATGCGGGCAAGATAAACCGCGTCTTTTGAAGGCGCCGTGAATTGAGCGAGCTTTTTGTTCTCGTAAGCCGCATATCGCTCCGCCCACGTCGCCGTTCTTTCGTCCGCCTCCTTCACGATTTCTTTTAAAAGCTTTTGTCGGCGTTTATAGAGCGCGCAGAATTTCGCCGCGATCAAAAACAGCTCCTCGTCCGTAAATTTCCAATCTCTCTGCGCGATCTCGTCGCGGAGGGATTGCGACGGAATCTCCGATAAAATTTTTCCCGTCAGTTTCTCGCTGATGCTCATAATTTCCTCCCAAGTTCTATCATAACGCAATCGGCGCGAAGCTCTTGGGGAAACTCCTTAAAAGAGTTTCCCGCGCGCGGACGGCTTTTGCATCCTCGGAAAAAAGTCCGCGCTCGTTGAGTTTCGCGCAATCGATTCCTTTGTCGAAATCGCCGCCGCAATTCGTCGTCGAAGCGCCTCGGCGCGCGGAAATAGCGGACGGGTTCGTTTAAACGTTCCCGCCGACAATTCCCCGCCTATAAATTTTCCCTTTCAGCGAATCACGATCTTCAAGTGCACCTTCTTGCCCTTATGGAGCACGAATTCGCTCGCGGGCACGGGCATATTCGCGTCCGTCACCTTCGTATCGTCCACGGCTACGCCGCCCTGTTCTATAAGCCGCCTCGCTTCGCCTTTGGATTTGGCGATTCCCGCCGCCACCATCGCGTCGACGACCGTCGCAACGTTCGTCACCTCTTTCGTCAAAAGCTCCGCTTCCGCGCCGCCGAACGCCGCCTGCGCCTGCTTTTGCGCCGTGTCCGCCTTTTCCGCGCCGTGCACTTCCTTCGTAAGCTCGTAGGCGAGCACTTCCTTGGCGCGGTTGATGCGCTCGTCCTTATGACGGCAAAGCTCCGAGATCTCTTCGAGGGGAAGGAACGTCAGCAGCTTCATGCACTTTTCCACGTCCTCGTCCGCCGTGTTGCGCCAATACTGATAAAATTCATACGGCGTCGTCTTGGTTTCGTCCAGCCACACCGCGCCCTTCGCCGTCTTGCCCATCTTCTTGCCGTCCGAGGTCGTCAACAGCGTGAACGTCATCGCGTAAGCGGGCTTTTGCTCCTTGACGCGGATCAGATTCGCGCCCGCGAGGATGTTGCTCCATTGATCGTCCCCGCCGAGTTCCAGCGAGCAGTTGTATTTTTGATGAAGCACCAAAAAGTCATACGCCTGCATCAGCATATAGTTAAATTCCAAAAAGGACAGACCGCGTTCCAGGCGCTGCTTGAAGCACTCCGCCGTCAGCATTTTGTTGACGGAAAAATGGGCGCCTACGTCGCGCAGAAATTCGATGTAATTGAGATTTAAAAGCCAATCGGCGTTATCGACGATGACGGCGGCGTTTTCGCCTTCGAAATCGATAAAGCGCGCCATCTGCTTTTTAAAACACTCGACGTTGTGCTTCACCGTTTCCCTCGTCATCATGCTGCGCATATCCGTCCTGCCCGAAGGATCGCCCACCATGCCCGTGCCGCCGCCCACGAGAACGATGGGCTTATGCCCCGCCTGCTGCATATGGTGCATGGCGACGAGCTGCATGAAATGCCCTACGTGCAGGGAATCCGCCGTGGGATCGAAGCCGATGTAGAAAGGCACGCTTTCCCTGCCGAGTTTCTCGTAAAGTTCGTCCTCGAATACCGTCTGTTTGATGAAACCTCTCGCGCGGAGAGTATCCATAACGTTTGTAGCCATAAAAAGTCACTCCTTTATCCGTTTGTTTTTTCCGATTCCTTGTAACGCTTTTTTCAAGCCCAAAAGGGACTTAGGGAAGGATCGCAAAGCGCGCCGCAAGCGACAAAAAACGGCTTGCGCGCACGCAAACCGTCGATTCGTCCCTCTTCGATAAAAAAGACCTTTCTGCGATTTTACGTACGGCAAATATACGCACAGCCACGGTAGGCGTACGCATAGATGTAATAGCGTTCGTTTTCGCATAAAAAGTGTTTCATAATATGTTCAGTTTACTCCCTTTCGCCGCGTTTGTCAAGCGTTTTTCCGCAAAAAATGAAACGGACGCGAGAAAACGCGGATTCCATCCCCCTGCGAGGCGGGTTTTTCCGCAAAAAAGTTCAGACAATGCCCTTTCCGACCTTTCCCGGCTCTTTTTTCAGGCGTTAGATACGGGCAAATCCGATTTATCTCTTTCTTCCGTAAAAAACGAAAGTCGAAAACGTCCGTCGGGAGTATCTTTCGATGCGCTCCCCGCCCTCCCGACTTTTCAGACGGGAAGCGCCGACGCCTGCAAAACCGTTTCCCTTTTCGGCGAAAGCGCGAAGAGGGACAGGGACAAGAGCGCGGCGAGCGCCTCCTCTTCCGTGCGCGCGTTCAGCCGCCGCGAAATCTCCGCGTTCATCGCCCGATTCAATCTCTCCTGATGCGCCTTTTCCAAACTCGCCGCGCATTTATCGAATATCGTCATTTTTGTTCTTCCTCCCGGGCTTTTCGCTCCCGCGTTCGAAGCCGTTTTTCCTTCCGCATTCCCGTTCGCTTTATTTTATGACGATAGTATAGCATATATAACTTGACAGACGCCTGTCAACTATTGTAAAATAGTTTGTGAAAATCCGAAGAAATTTTTTCCAAAGGAGGAAACGGATGAAATATAAGATTCTTCTCGACATCCTTTTCGAGCTTTTATCAAAGCGCAGGCTGACGGCGAATTACCTTGCGGAGAAGCACGGCATTTCCCCGCGGACGGTGTATCGGTACATAGAGATCCTTTCCCTCGCGGTGCCCGTACAGGTACAGGCGGGCAGGAACGGCGGAATCTTCATTTCCGACGCCTATAAGCTGCCCGTCAACTTCATGACGAAAGCCGAGTACGAGGCGGCGATAGAGGCGCTGTCCGCCATGTATTCCCAATTGCCCGAACCAAGATTCCTCGCCGCCAAGCGGAAATTGTCCGCGCAGGCAAAGTCGGAAATACGCGATCTCACCCTTTCGGGCACCGTGGGCACCATTCTCGTCGACAGCGGCACTTGGGGCGACACGCGGAATTTTTCCGAAAAAATCCGACTCGTCGAGGGGTGTATCCGCGACTGCGCGGTGCTCGAAATAGAGTACACGTCCCGCACGGGAGAAGAGTCCCGCCGCAAGATAGAGCCGCACGTGCTCGTATTCAAACAGGGCGTTTGGTATGTATACGCGTTCTGCCGCAAGCAGCGGGCGTTCAGACTCTTTCGACTGGGGCGGATCAAAAGCGCCCTCTTATCGGGGGAGAAATTTATCCGCCGCCCCTTCCGCCGCGAGGAGATCCCCCTGAATTTTTGGACGGGCGAAGCGGCGTGCGCGGACGTGACCCTGGAAATCGAGAGAGAAGCGTTTGCCGACGCGCAGGACTGGCTGGGCGTCGAAAGCCTCCGGGAAAAGGACGGAAAATGGTATGCGGACGTGCGCCTGCCCGACGACAGCGTGCTCATACGCAAAATCGTCGGCTTCGGCGGAGCCGTGAAAGTGATCGCGCCCGACGACGTGGCGCGGCGCGTGAAGGAAACCGCGCAAAAAATAGCGAAGCTTTACGAATCATTTTCCGTGTAAAAACGAAAAAATACGAAAGCGGACTTTTTTTCCTTTCCTACACCTCTCCCCCACGCGGCTATCCCCTCATTATCCTAGCGGGAGAGTCCGCCCTTCTCCCGCTGTGCCATCATCGCGCGGCGTGATAACGGAAACCCGCGCCGCGCGCAAAACTCTTACCTTTTATAGGGACGTGGCGGTCGGCACGCGAATTTTTCGCATTCCCTTACCCAAAGCGCTTCCGCCCGCTTTTCAAAAACCCGCGCGAAAGCGGCGCGCTCCTCCCTTTTGCACGCCGCCCTTTCCTCTTTTCCGTTCGCCCGCGCGGCGGACGGTCCTCTTTTGTCCCGCACAACGGCGCGCCACGTCCGCAAAACTCCCCTTCCCCGTTTATCGGAAAATACGGAAAAACAAAAAATCTTTACGAATAACCGCGCATTTCCCCGCCTATAATAATATGTAACGTTTTTTCCGCGCTTTTTGCGCGCAAAAAAGCGTTCTAATCGGAGGGCGGAGGCTTTACATGAAAAAAATTCTCTTTACGGGCGGCGGCAGCGCGGGACACGTCGTGCCGAATATCGCGCTTATCGACATTTTGAAGGGGGAAGCGGACGTGTGCTATATGGGCACGGACGGACTCGAAAAAGACCTGATCTCGGCTCTGAAAATCCCCTATTTCGAAATTGCCTGTCCCAAACTGATACGGAGTTTTTCTTTCAGAAATTTGAAGATCCCCGCCGAATTTCTGCGCGCGGAAAAAAAGGCGGCGGAGGGCTTAAAAACGTTTTGCCCGGACGTGGTGTTTTCCAAAGGCGGCTACGTCGCTCTGCCCGTCGTCTTTGCGGCAAAAAAGATGAAGATCCCCTGCCTTACGCACGAGAGCGACCTCTCCCCCGGACTTGCAAACCGACTGATGGCGGGAAAATGCCGCTACGTCCTCACCTCCTTTCCCGAAACGGCGGAACGGATCAGGAACGGAAAATACTGCGGCTCGCCCTTGCGAAAGGAACTTTTCGAGGGGGACAGGGCTGCGGCGAAGAAAAAATACGGATTTTCGGGGAGTAAAAAGGTGCTGCTCGTCTTCGGCGGGGGCAGCGGCAGCCGCGCCATCAACGAAGGGCTGAGAAAATGCGTCGCGCAGCTCGCGAAAAAATATTATATCCTGCATCTTTGCGGCAAGGGCAACGCCGTCGAAAGCAACATTCCCGGCTACGTACAGAAGGAATTTGAATCGGACATGGCGAGCGCTTACGCCGCGGCGGACCTCGTCATCTCCCGTTCGGGAAGCAATACGGTGTTCGAGATCCTCGCCTTAAAAAAGCCCTCCGTTCTCATTCCGCTGGAAGGACAGACGCGGGGCGATCAGGCGGAAAACGCCGCGTATTTTCAAAAAAGGCACCTCTGCCGCGTGCTTCGGCAATCGGAAATCGATTTTTTGCCCGAAGCCATCGAGGACGCGTTGAAGGACGAGGAACTCTTTTCCGCCCTTTCCGTGTCCGAATTTTCGGGCGGGAACGGCAATATCCTGCACGAAATACGCCGTTTTCTGGTGTAGGCGTGTCCCGTGAAAAAATACGTTTCCTATACGGCGGAAGGCGAAATATACCGCCCCTGCCCGCCCAAGACCAAATTCTATCGCAAAAAACACAGGCGCAGGACGATCGCGGCAATCGTCCTTTGCGGCTGCCTGTTCGTGATAGGAGCGGCGCTCTACTTTCAGCACAACGTGACGCGGGTGCTCATTTCCATCAGTGAGGCGACGATGCGCGCCCACACCACCGTCGCCATCAACGACGCCGTCTATTATACGCTCAGCGACGGGGTACGCTACGAGGATCTCGTCACGGTATCGCGGGACGCGGAGGGAGCGGTGACTTCCGTTTCCGCCAATGCGCTTAAAATAAACAAGATCGCCCGCGACGCGGCTTCCATTTCGCAGTCGAATTTAAAAAATCTCAGTCTTAACGGCGTTCCCGTTCCCTTAGGCGCGCTCACGGGGATAGAGGCGCTCGCGGGTTTCGGGCCGAAAATACATATCCGCATCATTCCCGTCAGCAGCGTCACCTGCGCGTTCTCTTCGGAGTTCGAGAGCGTGGGCATCAATCAGACGAAACATTCGGTGTATCTCAACGTCATCGCGGACATCAGCATCGTCATGCCCTCCAAGACGGAAAATTTCGCCGTGACGACGGACATTCTCGTCTGCGAATGCGTCATCGTCGGCGCTATCCCCGACGCCTATCTGCAAACGGACATTTTCGGCAAGGGAATGAACCTCGTCCCGCAGTAAAAAATACCAAAATTTTCCATTTTATTTTGAAAACGCCCTCGTTATGCGTTGACAAGAGAAAATAATGCTGTTATAATACTTGTATAAAGTAAGTTATCCTTCCGACGTTTCCAAAAAAGTGAAAGCGTCGCTTAAAAAGTTCATACTCTCCATTAATATAAACGGAGTCGGGTTTAAAAAACCCGACTCTGTTTTCCGTTTGAAAAGGTTAGAATATTCTATTTTTATAAATTTTCCAAGAAAAGTAAACTTAGAATTTTCTATAAATCAAAGAAAATCATTCTCCTTATGCTATCATTATTAAAACGATTCCGTGGAAACAATCAAATGAAAAAGTCAAACAATGAAAACGAATGCACTGCAAAGAAAGACGAGGAACCCAACTTCAAAAAAGGCGCCGCCCAAGGACTCCACCGCTTATTGTCCGCCTGTCTGAAAGGCAGCTTTGAATATCGGTGGTTCTCTTTGATAGCCGCGTTTATCTGCTGGTCGATATTTCTTTGGGTCGGAATATGCGAAATGCTGGTCGGCGGCGGATTGCTCGCCCTCATATGGCTTGCGATAGGCGTGCCGCCCGCTCTCATCGTACTCTTTTCCATAAGATACTATCTGCGCTCGAAAATGTTTCGCGCTTATAAACTCGATTTGCTGTTATTGGAGTATCGCTCCCTCTCTGATACGCTTACAAAGCTGTGCGGCTCCCGCAAGGAGGAAACGCCGAAAGAGGAAACGACCTCCGCCGCCTCTTAATCTCTCTTTTCGCACGAATTTTATCCTTTTTCTTATTCCGCGACGCTTTCTTTCGCTCCGTCGTCCCCTTCGTTTATCAAAAAATCGGGCTTTCGATGCCCGATTTTTATTTTGCGGAAAACGTCGGTCAGTTTTTCTTGCTTCTCGATTTGAAAATCAGCGCCATGATAAACGAGAATATCACCGCCGCGCTCACGCCCGCGCTCGCCGCCGCCAAAGCGCCGGTAAACGCTCCGAACAGCCCCCTTTCCGCGCCGCGGATGGCGCCGTTTGCCAAAAGGTATCCGAATCCCGAAATGGGCACCGTAGCGCCCGCGCCCGCAAAATCCACGAGATACTGATACAGCCCCAAGCCTTGCAGCACCACGCCCGCAAGCATGAAATAGACAAGGATCTTCCCCGCCGTCCAATCGGTGAAATTAATGATTATCTGCGCAATCGTACAGATAAGCCCTCCTACCACAAATGCTTTGGCAAACATATACAGTATTTCCAAATATCCCGCAAACATCTTATCCTCCCTTTCGGCATATCTGCGCGCTCGCCGCTGACTCGGTATGCCTCTTTGTTTTTTTATACGTTTTCAATACTTACGGCGTGACAGATGCAGGGGATGCTCTCCCCCTGTCCCGAGGAAACCGTAGACAAAAGCGCGCCCGTGGCGGCAAACAGAACGCGGTTGATTTCCCGCTTTTTCAATTTGTCGTAGAGATAGGAATTAAACACCACCGCGCTGCATCCCGCGCCGCTTCCGCCCTGAAATTCGTCTTCGATCACCTTATAGATGATCTCGCCGCAGTCCACGTGATTGGGCTGAATATCCACGCCCTTTTCCCACGTCAGATCCTTGACGATACGGCTGCCCAACGCGCCTAAATCCCCCGTCACGATGAGATCGTAATAGCCCGGCTCCCGCCCCGTGTCTTTCAGGTGCGTCAAAATGGTGTCGCACGCCGCGGGCGCCATCGCCGCGCCCATGTTATTGACGTCGGTGATTCCGAAATCCACCACTTTCCCGATCGTCGCCCCCGTGATGGCGATATGGCTGCCTTTATCCGCCACGACCGCCCCGCCCGCGCCCGTCACCGTCCACTGCGACTGCGGCGGACGGGTGGTGCCAAGTTCCAAGGGATAGCGGTACTGTCGCTCCGCAGAGGAAAAGTGGCTGCCCGTCGCCGCCGCTATCTTTTTGAAATAGCCCGCGTTGATAAGCGCCGCGGCGAGCGCAAAGCTCTCCGCCATCGTGGAACACGCTCCATAGACCCCGAGGAAGGGAAAATCGAAATCGCGCGCGGCAAAAGAAGCGGAAATGATCTGATTGAGAAGGTCGCCTGAAATCATCAGATCGATGCCCTCTTCGTCGAGATTGGCGTTTTGGATAGCCGTTTGGATGGCGTAAGTGAGCATCTTGCACTCCGCCTTTTCATAGGTGCTTTCTCCGAACATATCGTCCGCCAGCGCCCTGTCCACGTACTTTCCCACTACGCCTGCGCATTCCTTGGGACCCGCGATCGTCCCCGTGGCAATAATTCTTGGTTGTTTTTCAAAATAAATCGTATGCTTAGCCATAATTTTCAAAAGTAGTATGGAGAAACCGAGCGCAATTTATACCCTTTCTTTCCTTTCCGTGCGCACAAAAAGCGAAAAACATATTGACCGCAGCCTCCGAATATGATATACTGGAAGTATAATTTCCGTTCGTCTGCACAAGGAGAAAAAATGAAAAAAATACTCTCGCTGGTTTTGACCGCCGCGCTCGCGCTTTCCCTGTTTTCGGGCTGCCGGTTTGAAAGGAGGAACGTCGGGGATTCTTCCGCTTCCGATAAGAGTTCTTTCTCCTCTTCGTCCTCTTCGTCCTCCCATTCGTCGGGCGGGAAGGAAAGTTCTAAGGAGTCCTCGTCGACTTTGCCCGTCACCGAAAAAGACGACCTCGCGACGAACGGCTGCGTATCCCCGCGCGCGCCGGAAAATTACGGCACGTTAGCGGCATTTGAAGTGCAGTCGGAAAGGGTATCCGAAAACAGCACGCGGGCGCTGAAAGCCACCTTTAACAATATCGGCGCGCCCGTGTACGAAGGCGCGCAGATTTGGACGTGGGCGGAATTTAATTTGGAAGGATATTTCCGCTCGCCGGCAGACCTTCGGGAAAAGACTTTTCAGATGGACGTCTATACCCAAAACTGCGGCGTCGCCTCCTCCGTCATCCTCGTCGATTCCGAAGGCAGGCGCTCGCAGGAAATGGCTTTCAGCAACGTTCGCCCCCCGCACACATTCTCGGTCTACGGCGAAATTTTGACGGGAGAATGGAGAAGGATCACCCTCAATTTGAAAGAGCTTTACGGCTCTGCCGCCGTAAGGGACGTCAGTTCTATTTTGATCATGTTCAGCAACGTGGACTGTTATTATGACAGCGACAGCGTATTTTATCTGGACAACGTAACGTTCCAAGACGCCGCCGATTTTCCCGATCCGACGGCGAACGTCAAAGTATACAATCCCGAGAGCTACTATTCTAAAAACGAATCTCTGAAAATCATAGTGGCGGGAAACAGTTTTATCAACACTTCGTGGTCCGATTATTGGCTGAATGTGATTTGCGCAATCAACGACGCGTCCGCCTACGCCATGCCCATATCCATCGGCTACGGGCGCATTTCCGATCAAATCGTCGCCGCTTTCGGATATGACGGCAGTCAAGGATATATGCCCATCGACTTTCCCGACGTCATTTTCATTCAGGATTTTTACGGATACGAGGACGTGACCAATCTCGCGCTGTTCTTTAACGCGCTGAACGGTTTTTCTGAAGAAACGGGGCACAGGACGGAAGTGAAGATCTATCCCGCGGAAAACGAAACGGAGGACGGCAGGCAAGCCGCGCGGCTTTACGGCGTCGATCTCGTCAATTGGAAAGGTCTTATCCATACCCTGAAAACCGAGTCTTCCTTTACCTCCTATCATCTCAATTATCCCGACGATATCGCCCATTCCAATGAGATGGCGGGTTTCGCGGGCGGCGTTTTGATGTATATGTCCCTGTACGGGGAAAGACCCGCGATGCCCGCTACGGCGCAGGCGGTATTTGACTGCTTGAACACAGATCTGATTCCCGGGAGCACGTCGGAAGAGAAGATGTCGGCTTTGGAGGACGTCGTGGACTTTGCCGCGGCGACACTCGGAATTTAACGGCTTTTCAGGACAACGAATCGAAAAAAGCGTTTTCAAAGCCCGCAAGTTTGAAAGCGCTTTTTTATTTCCCTACCGCAAAAAAAGACGAGGGCAAGCCCCGTCCCTTTCGCAAATTTTTATTCCCGTCAGCGGAGCAGCCAATAGATGATCCCCACCAGCGTTCCCGAAAGTACGCCGTAGACGATAATGGGTCCCGCCACGATGAACATTTTTGCCGCAAGCCCGTAAATCCAGCCCTCCGTCTTAAACTCGATGGCGGGAGAACAGACGCTGTTTGCAAACCCCGTAATGGGCACGATAGACCCCGCGCCCGCGTTTCTGCCTATCCTGTCGTAAACGCCCAGTCCCGTCAGCAGCGTGCCGAGAAAAATGAGCAGGACGCTGACCGTGCCCGCAAGTTCGTCCCCCGTCATTCCGAACAAAAATTCCAGCATATAGCGGAAAAACTGTCCGATACAGCAGATAAGCCCGCCGACGCCGAACGCGCGCAGACAATTTTTGAAATGATGGGTGGCGGGGTCGAAAGAGTTGACGTAAGCGATATAATTTTTATTGTAGTTTTCCCTGTTCTTTCCCGTCATCGCGCGCCTCCGCCGTCGTCCGTACCGCGATCCCCGGACGAAAGGACATTCCTGCCTTCCCCTCCCGCTGCGGAAGGGAAACAGCTTTCGCGCTCGTCGCGCGTTTTAAATCCGTCAAAAATTTTCACTCGTTTCATATCTATAATTTGGGGAAAAAGCAAAAAATTTATACCGCTCAAAATCAAAAACAAAAAAAGCTATTGACTTTTTCGTTTAAATCGGTTAAACTGATTGTATCTTATCATAAAGATTCGCTCCCGGCCATCCAAAAAACACGCTTTTTTTCTTAATTTTGGCAGTCGGGAGATGGCGGTTTTGTCGAAAACGGCAGACTTTTCCCCGGCATCCGCGTGTTTTATCGAAAAAAAACGGCGGGTCGGACGCGGGAAGAAAAAAGTGTTTCCGACAAAAAATATTTTTATAGAACGGAGGTTCTTATGGGAAAATCGGGCAGTCGTTTTACCGTATTTTTATTTAACATCGCCGTCGTCCTGCTTTCGGCAGCGGCGGTCTTGTCCTATTTTCTTTCCCCGCTGTGGAAAGTGAAAATCGAGTACAACCTTCAAGAAGAAACTCTGGAAAAGATGCTGGAAGGCAGCTTGGAAGGGCAGACGGAGGACATCGATTTGGGCGAAATCGTCGGGGACGGCATTCCCCTGCGTTTCTCTTTGGAGATCCAAACCGCGGACGTGTTTTCCTCCTTCACCGACGCGGAGCCGAAAAAAGCCGTCGAACGGACCATCGAAAACAACGTCGATATTATCGTCGATCAGCTGGTGCCGACGCTAAACGAGATCGCCGAGAAAATCGTGCGGGCGACCGCGAAAAACAGCGTTCGGGACATCGTCAGGGAACAGGTGAAAAACCTTTTGAGCGGAAACGATCCTTCCGTCACGGAGGAAAGGGTGCAGGAGCTTCTCGACAAAGCGGGCTTTACGGACGAATACATAGCGGAAAAGACGGACGAACTCATCGATGCGGTGTACGCCGAAAACGCCACCGTCCAAAACGTCAGCGAAAAAGCCGTTTCCACCGTGGAAGAGGTATTTACAAAACTCGCGGACAGCGGCGAGGAAGCCTTCGAGGGCGCCGCTTTGACGGACGCGGACAAAGCGGAAATCGAAAACAACATTTCCGAAGCGCTCTCTATGATCGCGGACGAAGACGGCAACCTCAATGTCGACGATTTCGTTTCCTCTCTCCTGCTCGAATTTCTCCGTTCCTCCAAAAACGAAGAGGGAACGGACGGGGAAAGCGCCGCTTTCGCCCTGCTGAACGCGGATTCGACGGGCGAAGATTCGGGCGGCGCCTCGGTCACGGACGAGGAGGACGTGCAGCAAGAGCTGAAAAACGAGCTAAAACAGTATCTCATGGACCATCTGCCCGAGGGTACGGCGGACAACGTGGTGCTGGCTCTGCGGATAATCTGCGGCGTGCTGTGTTTCGTAATGTTTACGTGGGCATACCTCGTCCTTAAAATCCTCGTGAAACTGTTTGCGAAAAATCCCGCGATAAAATTAAAGCTCCCCATTTGGCTGGGTTGGCTGCCCTTCCTTTTGCTGGTGCTGCTGCCCATGGGCGCCATTGCGCTCTTTAAAGCGTCGCCCGCGTTTTTAGTCAATCTGATGACGGCGGAAACGATGGCGAAAATCACCGAAACGCTCTCCGCGCTCTCCCTTTCCTTCGGCTCTTCGGGCTGGGTTTCCTTTGCGGCGGCGATCGTGCTGATCGTCCTCTCCATTCCCTACGGGATTTTACGCAGGAGGTTGAAGCGAAGCGCGAGAGATCGGGACGACGACTGAGTTTTTGTCCTCCCCGTAAGCGCATTCTCCCGTTTCAGGTTTTCCATAAAATCAAAGAATCTCAAACGCGATAAGTCCTCTGCCTTTTCGAAATGTTTTCATAAAATCCAAAGGAAAAATACGCTCCCGGTCCTCTTTGGAGTTTTATAAAATCACGGGGAGAAAAGCGGAACAAGCTCTTTATTCTCTTCCAAAGTTTCTGTAAAAAGGAAAGGCGCGTTCGCTTCAAAAAAATGCGTCCTTTATCTTTTCAAAGCGTTTTCCTATGGCGCAATAAATCGAAGCCGCGACTGCGATTTGGCAGTCACGGCTTTTGCTATACAAAATGATTTTTTCGGCAAACGTCCTCTTTTTCACTAAATCCGTAGCTTCCCCTGCGCCCGACAAATTCCGGCTATCGCTTTTCCGTACCCATCGGGCGGGATTTACTTTCTAAATCTTTTTTCAAAAAGCCGCCGCAAAGGGAATTCCCTAAGCAATTTAGAAACGCGGAGATTTCCGATTATTTAATAAATCGGAATCACCTTAATTTTATATTTATTGGTTTTCGTTTTCAAAAAGCTTTTTTAACACTTTGTAATGATTTCTATTCGACTTATCTCCCCCGTTATCGGGAAACAGGCAATAGGGCAAAATCCGTTGTTCTGTGCTCAATTACGCACTTATAACAAACGCCACAGGCGCGTGACGTCCGTTAAAAAAGACGGGATTCCCCAAAGCTTAATTTTTTCGGCTTCGGAGAATCCCGCGAATCGCCCGTCCGTTCTCAGGGCGAGCTTTAAGAATAAAATTCGGACTTCGTATCGCGCGCGAAGAGGTTTGCGAGCAGTTTCATACAGCGAGCTTTATAATCCTCCCCCTCTTCGCCCTCGCCGTAGCAGAGGTCGAACACCGCGCAGGTGATGGGCAGGTCGACGCCGTATTTTTCGCCCAATTTTTTCATCGCCGCAGCCGTGGGTACCCCTTCCGCCAGTTTTTCGAATTTTTTGTCCTTCACCAGCATCTCGCCGTACATACGGTTGTGGGAATATTCGCTGAACAGCGTCGCCTCGTAATCCCCGAGGTGCGCCAATCCGTAAGCGGAAAGCTCGTTGCCGCCCATCGCCTTGATGAGTCGCGCCACTTCCCGCGCCCCGCGCGACATCAGCGCCCCCTTCAACGATACGTAGCCGCAGCCGTCGAGCACGCCCGCGACGATACCGATCACGTTTTTCGCCGCCGCGCCGATTTCCGTGCCGATGAGGTCGGTGCCGTAATAAAAGCGAATGAGATCGCTCTTAAAGCTGTCGGCAAGCCGCTTTTTCAGTTCTTCCGAAGCGGAATCGATGACCATGCAGTTAGGGATGCCCTGCGTAAACGCCTGAATATGCCCGGGACCTACCCAGACGGCGACGTGCTCGGGAGAGATGCCGCTCTGCGTCAACACCTCGGAAAGCCGCGCGCCCGTCGCCACCTCGATCCCCTTCATGCAGAGCACGAAGTCCTTGTCCGCAACGTCGTATTCGAGAATGCGGCTGACAAACCCGCGTAAGCCCTGTGAGGAGATGGAAATGATGATGATTTCCGCACGCGTCACCGCTTCTTTCAAATCGCAGGTCAAAAGAATCCGCTTGTCCAAAGTGACATACTCGTTTTTGCCCGTGCTTTTCAGCACCTCGTAAGAATAATCCCCTTCCGGCCCCCAGGAACATACGTCGTATCCCTTGTTGCACAGATACCACGCGATAAAAGATCCCCATCTTCCGCAGCCCAACACTGAAATTTTCATAATCTATCCGCCTTATATTTTCTGTTTTTTGACAACTCTCGTCCCCGATACGTTCCTCTCTTTGCTTTCGAAAGCGAAGCTTTCGCCGCAAACGCGCCGAAAAAGGAACGGACGGGCAAACTCCGACGCTCCGGCTTTCTTTTCCAAAACGGAAAGTTCCGCCATGCCGCGAGCTTTGTCCCCGATGTTTTTCAGCGCCGTTTCAAATTTGATTCCTCTCCACAAACGCTCTCGTCAGCGTGATGTCGTCGGTATACTCGATCTCGGAGCCGACAGGAATCCCATGCGCGAGCCTCGTGACGGTGACGCCGAGCGGCTTGATGAGCCGCGCCAGATACATCGCGGTGGCGTCCCCCGAAACGTCGGGATTGGTGGCGACGATGACTTCCCTGACGCCGCCTTCCTGAATCCGCGCCAGCAGTTCCTTGATGCGGATGTCGTTTGGACCCACGCCCTCCATGGGATCGATGACGCCGTGCAGGACGTGATAGACGCCCTTAAATTCGTGCAGTTTTTCAATCGCCGCCACGTCTTTTGGCTCTTTGACGACGCAGATGGTGCCGCTGTCGCGCACGCGGCAGATCTCGCACACGTCGTTTTCCGTAAAATTGCCGCAGACCTTGCAGTATTTCACCTTTCTCTTGACGTTTAAAATCGCGTCGGAAAAAGCGCGCGCGTCCGAATCGCTCATGTTGATAATGCGGTAGGCGTATCGCTGCGCCGTCTTTTTTCCCACGCCCGGGAGCTTTGAAAATTCATTGATCAGCCGCCCGATGGGTTCTATAAAAATATCCATCCGTTAAATCATGCCTCCCAGCGAACCCATCTCGCCGTACTTTCCCATTTTTTCCTCGTATACCTTATCCGCTTTCGCGTATCCGTCGTTGATGGCCGCCATGATGAGATCTTCCAGCATTTCCACGTCCGTGGGATCGACGATCTCCTCGTTCAGCTCGATGCCGTTGATGATCTTTTTCGCGTTCATATACACCACGACGGCCTCGTTTCCCGCCGTGCCGACGATTTCCCAATCGTCGAGAAGGGCAGCGGTCCGCTCCATCTCCTCCTGCATCTTCTGCGCCTGCTTGACGAGATTCTGCATATTCCCGTTGCCGCCTTTGAATCCTGCCATATCTTATCGTCCTCCGTTTCTTTGTAATTGATTTATATACCAAAGAGAATGCCCGTTCGGTCATTCCGCTATTTGATATCGATTTTTACATCGGAAAATTTTTCTTTGAGTTCGCTCAGACTCCTGTTGAAGTCGTCGCCTTTTTTCCCGCGCAGGCGGATCTCGAAATCGGTCAGTCCGATCGCCGCGAACGCCTGCTCCACCAAGGCGCGGTGATCCTCCTTCGTCAGGGAGGAATAGATGGTTTCGCTCTCGGTATAGAGCACGAATTTGTCGTTTTCGTAAACGCTGTCGAGATCCATACACAGGGTGAACAAAACGCCGTTTCTCGCCGTTTTTCTCAGCGCCCTCAAAAAACTCCCGAACGTCGCCTTCGCGTCCCCAAAAACGGCGCTCGCGCGCACGACGGGACGGACGGGGCCTTGCGAAGAAGCCGCCCTTTCGGGAGAGCGTTCCTCCCGGGGCGCGGGGGCGGGCGCCGAGGGCGCCGCTTCTTTGGACAAACGCGGTCGGGATGCTTGGTCCTCCCTTGCCGCCTTAGGCTTTTCGGGAAGAAAGCCGGGATCGAAGTACACGTTTCCGCCCGTCGCCTCCTCGTCGGGAGGGGGCGCTTCGTCGAAGGCGGGAAGTTCGTATTCATCATACGCGGGAGCGTCTTTTTTCGTGCCGCGGGCATTCGCGCTTTCGCCGACGGCAGAGGCGGGCAACTCCGACGCGGAGTTTCGGGAGGGCGCGGGCGCGCCGAAAGATTCTCCCCCGCCTTCCGCCCCGTTCGCGTTTTCGGCGGCCGGATCCCCGACCGACCGCGCGGAGAAGCTCCCTTCTTCCAGGCGTTTTTCAAGCGCCGCGATCCGCGAGAGCAAAGACTCCGTATCGTAATCGCTCTGCGGCATACTCGCCTTTAAAACGGCAGTTTCGAATACGATGCGCGGCGACACGGAATAGCGAAGATCATTTTCCGTCCTTGCAAAAATTTCGGTGGCGCGCAGCAGCATATGCCCGTCCGTCCCCTTCGCCGTATCCGCAACGAGCGCAAACATATCTTTGGGCAAAGCGAGAATTTTATCCGCGTCCCGACACATTTTCGCCACGGCGCACGCGTTGAGAAAGTTCATCACGTCCTTTAAGAGCATCCCGACGCTTTTGCCCTCGGCAAGAATCTCCTCCGTCTTTTCGAAAGCCTCGCCCCCCTTTCCCGAAAGAATGGCGGCGCAAAGGGCGCCCATGGCGGCAAAATCCGCGCTGCCCAAAACGGCGGTGACGTCGTCGTAAGTCAGTTTGCCCGAAGAATAGGAAACGCAGGTGTCCGCGAGAGAGAGCATATCTCTGACGCTTCCCGCGCCCGCGCGGGCGACGGCGGCGACGGCTTCCTCCTCGTAGGGCTTCCCGATCTCGTTTAACACGGCTTTTAAACGCCGTTCGAGGTCCGCCTGCGGAATGAGTTTGAAATCGAAACGCATACAGCGGGAAAGGATGGTGGCGGGAATCTTCTGCGCCTCCGTGGTGGCGAGAATGAATACGGCGTGCGCGGGCGGTTCCTCCAAGGTCTTCAAAAGAGCGTTAAAAGCGCCCGTAGACAGCATATGCACCTCGTCCACGATATACACCTTATACTTGCCCGCCACGGGGGGATACTGCACTTTTTCGCGCAGATCCCGCATCTCGTCCACGCCGTTATTGGAAGCCGCGTCGATCTCGGAAATATCGAGATTGGAAGGCTCCGCAAGGGCGCGGCAAGCCGCGCACTTTCCGCAGGGAGAACCGTTTACGGGATGCTCGCAGTTGATGGCGGCGGCGAAAATTTTGGCGATACTCGTCTTGCCCGTGCCGCGCGGACCGCAAAAAAGATAGGCGTGCCCGATCCTGCCCGTTTCTATCTGATTTTTCAGAACGGTTACGATGTGCTCCTGCCGCACCACCTCGTCCAGCGTGGAGGGGCGGAATCTTCTGTATAACGCCAGATATGCCATAATTCTCTCCCGTGTTCGCGCCTTCCCGGGCGCCCGTTTTATCTTTTTTCGCTATCGAACTTCATTTTCGTAAAATCATTTTCCCGCTTCGGACAATTTCCCGATTTCCAAGGCGGGAGCGCGGGAAACGTCGCCCCCTTTCATTGCCCGCTTCCGCTCTTTGCCTCCGTCCTTCGCGCCGCCCTGCCCCCTTTTTCCCCGCCCAAAGCGGGAGGGGAACAGACGCCTATCCGCCGTTCACGGCGAGAGATCCGACGCCCCTATACGTAAACGACCGAATAAAACGAGGGAGGCGAACTTTCTCCTCTTGGCGGCAATTTGGGGAGGCGTACGCCGCGCCTATCCTTCTCCCCGGATTTTTCCGTATCATTCCCGTTTTTCTCGGAGAGTATTCCTTCCTCAACGGCATTTGAGGACGTTTTGCAATTTTTTTTTGCTGCGCTGGATGGCGTTGTCTACGCTCTTTCCGTCCTTGCCCGTCGCTTCGCAGATCTCCGCGCAACTCAGCCCGTCCATATACATCACGGTGACGCGAAATTCGAAATCGGAAAGTTCTTTGCTCATCTTCTGCAAAAATTCCCGCCTGTCCTCGCTGCGGATCACCTCGTCCTCGGGACTGGAAATGGGCATCGCCCATTCCGACTGAAAGAGGGAAACGTAATTGTTGAGGGGTACGTTCTTTTTTCTCGCGGACGCTTTCACGGCGTCGATGATCCGCCGCGAAACGCAAAGGTAGGCAAAATTTTTAAAACTCATGCCGTCTTCCCGGTCGGGACGGTATTCTCCGACGGCGTGGTATAAACCGACCATGCCCTCTTGAATGAGATCCTCCGTTTCCCCGCCGATGAGGAAAAAGCCCCGCGCCCGGCCGCGGACAAGTCCCGCGTACTTCAAAAGCAATTCTTCCGTCGCCTGCTTGTCCCCGCTTTGGGCGAGCGAAACCAGCGCGTCGTCGCCCTTCTCTTCGCTTTCCCGTTTTTTCGTCTTGTCCGATCTTGCGTCTTCCATTTATTTTCCAAGCCTTTTTCTGACGACTTCGTACGCCGCGATTCCGAGCGCAACGGAAGCGTTCAGGGAGTTGACTTTTCCTTGCAGGGGAATGGAAATCACCTTGTCGCATTTCTCTTTTGTCAGCCGTTTGACGCCTGAGTCTTCGCCGCCTACGACGAGGGCGACGTTTCCCGAAAAATCCTCGGCGTAAATATCTTCGCCGCCCGCTTCCAAAGCGTACACCCAATAATTGTTCTTTTTCAGCGTTTCGACGGCGGCGTTGAGGTTGGGTACTTTCGCTACTTTGATATGTTCCGCCGCGCCCGCGGAAATGCGCACTACGCTTTCCGTCACCGCCGCGCTCCCCGCCTTGGGGATAACTACGCCGTCGGCGCCCGCGCACTCCGCTACGCGCAGAATGCTGCCGAGATTATGCACGTCCTCGATACCGTCGCAAAGTACGATAAATCCGCCCTTCGCGCTCTTTTTGCTCCCGATCAGCTCGTCGAGGTCGAAATATTCGTAATCGGTGGTAAAGGCGATGACGCCCTGATGGCGGCGCGTTTCGCTCTCCTTGTCGAGCACCGCGCGTTCCGCGAACTGAACGCGGACGTTCTTTTTCCGCGCTTCCGCGAAAATGACGGAAAGAGAGCCCTGCGCGCCCTTTTCCATCAGGATTTTGTCTATGTTTTTGTCCGTCTTCAAAAGCTCCGCGACGGCGTTTCTTCCCTCTGTTTTCATTTATTTACCCGGCTTATATCCTTCGCTCACGGCGTTGATTTTATAAGAGTCCTCCGTATCCGTTCCCAGCAGTTCGTCGATGCGCCCGCGCTCTCCCGCGACGTACAAAAACCCGAGAACCGCCTCGAAACCCGTGGAACGGTTGTATTCCGCGACGGAGGCGCTTTTGCTCTTCGTCGCTTTTTTGGCGTTGCGGCCGCGGCGGAACACCTCGGCTTCCTCTTCCGTAAAAAGGGGAAGCAGCTTTTCCAAAAGTTCGCTTTGCCCGTGCGCGGAAACGACCTTGGAAGCGGTGCGCTGAAAATCCGCCGCCTTGCCGCCGCTCGAAAAGACGAGCTTTTCCCGCACGTACAGGGAATAGACGGCGTCGCCCACGAACGCGAGAACGACGGGGTTCAGCTGCTTTGCTTCCTCTTTGGACAAGACGCTGTTTAATCCGAACACGCTTTTCCTCCGTTTTTTACATAGGATGCCATAACTGACGCTATGGGGTTGAAGGGGGGGCGGAAAAACACGGACGAATGCCTGAGCGCCTTCCCATGGGTCTTTTCTCACGACATAGCCGTTATCCCTGAACAGAACGCGAAAACGCGGACGACCGATTCACTTTTCCGCCGCTTCGCCCCGAACCTCCCCTAAGCAGGCGACGAGGGAATCCAATGCGAAAATGCCGGGGAACGCCCCTCTTTCCCGTATTTTCTCTTCCGCGCGCTTCGGGACAAGCCCTGTCTGATATAGGGGAAAACATCGATAAATGCTTCGTACCCCGTATTATCCCCTTTATTATAGCATATCCGATCGAAAAATACAAGCGATTGCAGGCGTTTGACGACACGGAGAGTTTACTGTTTTATTGTATAATCGGCGCGGGCGGAGGTTTTTGCTTTGTTGTGCCCCAAAGCCCTCCAAAAGTAAATGTTTTTTCCGCGGATACCCGTCCCCCTTTTTTCCCGCCCGATAAAAAAGGAGGCGCGGCGTTTCCGAAAAATCGGATTCCCCGCGCCTTTTTTTGTGAAATTTCAGGCGCCCGATACCGCCGCCAGATAGTCGGCAAGTCCCGCGTAGATCGCCTGTGCGATGCTCTCTTGAAACGCCTCCGTCACCAGCAGCGCCTCGTCCTTGGAATTGGATAAAAATCCGCATTCCGCAATCACGGAAGTGTAGTCGGTGCATTTGAGCATATAATAGTCGCCCGTCGCGGCGGTGCGCTGTCTGACGCCCTGTTCGCCGTACAGATCGTTGAATTGTTTTTGGATTCCCTCGGCGAGCTTTTGCCCGCTTTCGTTGCCCGAACGATAAAACACCTGCCCGCCGCGCGAAGTGCGCGTGGGATAAAAGTTCTGATGGACGGAGATCATGACGATGGGCTTCGCCTCTTCGATGATTTCCTTGCGCTTGGACATATCCCGCCGCTTAAATCCCTTTGTCGCCGCGCCGTACAATCCCGCCTCCGTCTTGCGGGTGAGTACGACGTCGAATCCCGCCCTTTCGAGAACGGTTTTCAGTTTCATCGTGACGGCGAGATTGACGTCGCTCTCCTTGACGCCCGTTTCGCGCCCCACAACGCCGCCGTCTATTCCCCCGTGTCCTGCGTCAAGGACGACGCACATCGGCCTTGTAACGGCAAATACGGGCACGGAAAGGGCGTTTATGCACATTCCGAACGCCGCTATAAACGCGCACGCTACAACGGTGAATAAAATCAATCCCACCTTTTTCATAGGATCGTTTTTCCTCTCATATCGATTGTTTTCCATACGGTATAGTATATGAATTTTTTATTCCTTCTATGAATTTCTCTTCCTTTTTTCGCGTTATTTTCCGTTTTAAAGAATTTCCGCCTTTTACCCTGCGCGTTATTCTCGGATCGCCTTCCGCGGAAGGCGATTCTTCTTCCCGCCTTTCCCCTTCGGCTCTCTTTACAACTCTTTCCCTTGAAATGCAGCCGGCTTTGCCGTGGAAAAACTTTTCACCGCGCTTTCCGCCTTTGTTTCGCAAGGCAATAAAAAAGAAAGGGAAACTCCCTTTCTCATTTCAGCAGCGTGCCGCCGAGCATTTTTTTATCGCTCAGCACGGACATCTGCTCCGCTTTTGTCTTTTCCTCTTTGTGCGCTTTGCCCTCCCGAGGCGCCTTCGTTTCGGCTGAGGTCTGCGCGTTCTCTCTTTCCGCTTCTTGGGCGGCGCTCTCCGTTTTTTCCGCCGTTTCCTCTTTCGCCGCGGGAACGACGGGCGCGACGGGCGCGGACGGGGGCGTCGCGCCGCTTTGGGGAAGAACAGTGACCGGCTCTGCAAAGGGCACCGCGAAGGAACAGTTCTCCGCTTCCTTCATCAGTTCCGCATAGATTTCCTCGGCGTGCGAGGTGCCAATGCGTTCGACGCCGGCGGCGACGAGCGCCTTATAATCCGCAGCCGTTTCCACGCCCGTGACTTCCAGCATACAGCTATCGTGCAGATCGCGCTTTAAACGGCCGCAGTCGGGGAAAAATTCCACCGTCAGATACTTTGCCCCGCAATCGGCGGCAAACCTTCCCACGCGCAGGATTTCGGCATAGGTGAGCGTCTTTTCCGCCTCTACCTTGACGAGCGCCCGACGCGCCGAACGGCACACTTTCTTGATCTCCCGTTTCGTGTCCCCCGTTCTGCCGCTTTTCAGAGCGGAATAGCTCAGCACGAGCGTGATCTCCTTTGCCCCGCCGCGCATCGCCAGCTTGGCTTCGTAGCCTTTGACTTTGACGGTCGTTTCCCCCGTGCCGCCGACGACGCAATCGACCGCGCAGGGGCTTCCTTGCAGCGCTCCGCGCAGGAAAGGGACGTACATCGGACTGACGCGGACGGCGGCCGAACCCACTCGCTTCGCGCTGTCCGCGATCTTTTTTATTTCAGCGGGAAAAATATCCCTTCCCGCCGCGTAAAGCTCCGATTTCGTCAAAGCCGTCACCACTTCCGCGATACGCTTTTGGCGTTTGAATTCGCAATACTCTTCCGCTTCCGACGGAGAGAGGACGATGCCCGAATTTTTACTGGGGATGCTTCCCGACCTGTTCACAGTGTTTTCCATGCTTCAAGTATGCGGCAGAAAAATCAAATTTATTCCAAAATCAGCCAATTTGTGACAGTACGCGGAAAGTATAATGAAAGCATGAGAAATTGTTTGTTGAGCGCGTCCGCAAGCGGCGCTTTTTGGTTAATATTTTTATTCGTCGCGTGCTTTTTGGGAGTGCACACCGTTCGCCTCGCAAAAATCGGCTGGAAGTACCGCAAGGGCGAGAGCGCGGAGGATAAAAAATCCCTTTCCCCTTCTCGGGAACGGGAATCTTCTCCGCGCCCGCAGGCGCCTGCGGAGCCTCCTTTGGAAAAACAGGAGAGCGCTCCGCCGAGAAGCGGAAGCGCGCCCGAACCCGTCTACTATATCGTAGAGCGCAAACGCCGACGCAGTCGCGACAGCTATTCCCCTCCCAAGGAGATTAAATTCAAGTGACTCGTCGGGCGCAAACGCGTTTTCTCTCGTGAGAACGACGGCGCCTGTACGGCGAACGGGCGATATATTCCGGCGTTTTTCGGGGAGTCGGCTGTTTTCTCCACTTTGCGCCGCGCAAAAACAAGGGATTCCGCCTTTTTATCTTTTCCGACAGTTTGCCTGTCCGTTTTTGCGTTTTCCAAAAGCGCGTCGTTGCTTTTTCGTCTTGTAAAGAGCGGCGCTGTCCTTCCTTTTCGCGTTTCGTGGCGTTTCGTTCCCCGCGGCGTTTGACGAGTTCTTTCCCCAATGGCCAAAGCCCTGTCCCCCTCTATGTGAAGGGGACAGGGCTTTTTTCAGGATTCGGAAACGCTTTTCTGCTTTCGCTTGTTCTCGTACATTTTACGGTCGGCACGGCGCTGCGTATCCGCAAGGCTCATATCCTGCGCGGCGTCGAATTTTGCGGAGCCGAGCGCCAAAGAAACGGGTACGGAAAAATCTTTCTGATAGACGAGGAAATTTTGAGTAATTTTTTCTTCGTATGCTTCCAGCGACTCCTCCGCCTCCCGCAGAAGAATGACGAATTCGTCCCCGCCGTAGCGGTACGCCACTATCCTTTCGTTTTCTATGCCGCAGATCGCCCGCGTCGCCTTCGTGAGATAGATGTCGCCCGCGTCGTGCCCGAAGCCGTCGTTCACTCCCTTTAAATTATTCAGGTCCACGACGATGACGGCGTAATTTTCGCAAAGTTTCCGCGCTTCGAGATTATGTATATCCGTGAGGTAGGCGTTGCGGTTTTTCAGTCCCGTGAGAATGTCCGTATTCGCCAGATCGTGAAAATGGGGATTGGAAATGCGCCTGAATACGAGCAGCGACACTCCCGCAGATACGACGCAGAGCAAAGCGCAGAAAATGAGGGCGAAAATCCGCATATGAAAAAAGGCGTCATATTCCGTTTCGGCGGAAATTTCGATCCCCAGCGCGCCCATCACCTGTCCGTTCGAGTCGTGAACGGGGCAATAGGCGATAAATATTTTCCCCCAATCCGTTTTCAGGATCTTGGAGGGCATGACTACCTTATCGTCCAGCGCCTTTTCGAGTTCTCCGCAGATCTCCTCCTCGATGGGGTCGCCGGGATAGCGGAAATCGTCGCCCGCAGACTCGGGCAGACCGTCCACCACGTAGACGAGGACGCCGTCGTCGCCGCGTTTCGCGGTGTAAACGTAGCGGAGATTGGAAATGCGCCGCACCGATTCCAGGGCCTCTTTCGTTTCGACGTAGACGGGATTCGTCATATCCTCCCTGCCGTTGATCTCATCGAAATCGAGGGGCGAAATGACGCTGTCCAAATATTCCCAGATATTATTCACGCGTTCGGAAAGGCTCTGCACCATACTTTGATAGGACATATGATAGCACACGAAAAATATGCAGAAATTGGAAAGGAATAGCATGGCAATCAACAGAACGGCCACCTGCGAATCCATGCGTCGAAAAACCTTGGGTTTCATATTTCCCTCCTTCCGTTTTCGCTGCCGTCCTTCTATGATGTCTTATATATTACACCTTTTGCAAAAATAAAGCAAGCCTATTCCGGAAAAATAAAGTAGTTTTTTAAGAATTTTGTCGTTTCCTTGCCCTTTATGAATCTTTCCCGCCGCGTTTCGACAAAAATTTATCTTTTCGTATTTTTATACGATCCAAGCGATCGCAAATTTTTCTTTCCCTCCCCTATCCGTCCCAGCAGAAACGACGCGCACGCCTTTAATTCCCGCTCGTCGAAAGGCGCGCATTCTTCCCCGCGATAGGACTTCAAAGCCATACGAAAAAGCGACGCGCAGGCGGGGAACTTTTCCGTCCCCCATTCCCCGCCTCGCTTCTTGGACAAAACGAGTCCTTCCTCCACATATGCGGCTACCCTGCACATATTCAAAAGAAAATAGACGGGGTCCTTTAAAATCTCCCTTTCCGCCCCGTCTATGTCCCGCAGGATACTGTCGAGATACGCCCGCCTAGGCACCTCCCGGAAAACTTCCTCTATCGGCGCGCCCGTCAACGCGTATCCCGTTTTATGGATGACCGTAAAATGGGCGGCGAGATCTTTGTCCGTCCCGTGCATTTTGCGGCAATATGCCTGTAAATTTTCCCTCGCGGCATCCCGATAGGCATCGGAATAATGAATTTCAAAGGGAGTGGGATAGACGAAAGGATTGCAGAAGGAGGATAAGACCGCGCTCATTTCAAAGCCCTTCGCAGGCGCTTCCCGAGTCAGATCCAGCAAGGTCTGAACGAGGCGGCATTTGAGCGGAAGGGGGATTTTTCTCTTTGTCACCACGATAAAATCGATATCGCTCCGCTCAAAGCAAAAGCACCCGAACGCCAAAGAACCGTGGACATAGATCCCCGCGAGATTCCCCTTTAAAATGTCCGTGTAGCGAACGGCGATCTTCCGTAACAGCGCTTCCGCCGCCTCTTTGCCCATCTTCCGCTCCTTTTGTCCGATTTTTAAGCGCGTTTAAAAGGCGCTTTCCCGGCGTTCTCCTTTTGTCATCTAAGAAAGCTCTTTAAAAAGCGGCTCTTGTCCCCTTACTTGTTTTCCGGCTCCTCTTCCACGTATTTTTCGAGATTTCCGCCGTCTTCCCAGAGCCTTTCGAGATGATAAAACAGCCTCGTTTCGTCGTTGAAGATATGCACGATGACGTCGCCGTAATCGATGACCGCCCACCTGCCGTCGTGTACGCCTTCCGTGCGGGTCGGCTCGACGTTGTATTCCTCCGCGATTTTTTCCTCCACGTGTTCTCCCAGCGCGCGGATCTGCGTGGAGCTGCTGCCGCTCGCCAAAACGAAATAGTCGCAAAGCACCGTTTTGTCGCGCACGTAAATGGTGACGATATCCCTGCCTCGCCTGTCGCTGAGCGCCTTGCAAGCCGCCTTTGCCAATTCTTTACTCGTAATTTCCGCCATAATTCTTCTCCTTGATTTATTTTTTGCGAACTTATGCCGATTGTCCCGATCCTTCTCTATCGACCGGACCGCCCGATGGAAGCCGTCCCGCTCTTGTCCCGCCTGATTTTCCGCATTTCTTTGCGACGCTTTCCGACTAGCCTATCAATCCCGCGTCGTTTCCGTCTTTCCCGGCTTCGTCTGCCGCTTGCGGACGCGCGCACAGAAACGCGTCGTTTCCGACATATGCGTAATCGATAACGTTTTCGCCTCGCGCACGTTTTCTCCGAATCCTCGCCGCTTTTACGGGGCTTTTCTCCCGTTTCGACGTCCTGCGGCGGACGTTTTTCCGCATACGCGATTGGATTTCCCTTTTCAATGGTGTTCGGGCATATCACCGCCTGTCCCCGCGCAGTCCGAAATCGCAAAAGGATCATCGCAGGAATTTTTTATCTCGCCCGGGTCCTATTCGTCTTTACTGTTTTTTATGAACTCATATGCCTCCAAAGTCAGAGGATATATTTCCTTCCCGCTCTTTTCTAAAAATTCTATGGTCGATTTTAACGCTTGTTCCAGGCACTCGTCGACGTCGTCTTTGTCCTTCCAAAACAATTGCCGCAGCGCGTCCGCGTCCTCGAAATCCCGTCCGCTTTCCAGCAGATCCGAAAGAAAAATCAGTTTTTCCAGCGCGGACATATTTTTTCGGCCGCTGGTGTGATAGCGCACGGCGTCCAGCACTTCCGCGTCCGAAACGCCGAAAGCGTACTGCGCAACGTAGGCGCCCGCGTATTGATGCAGAACGGGCGGAGGCACTTCCCTCGGGGGCACAAACCCTTTTAAATAAGGGGAATCGGGCGGAAGATTCTTCGCGCAGTCGTGAAAGAGCGCCGCCGTCGCCGCCCTCTTCTCCTCGATATGCAGCCCCGCGGCGCGCTCCGCGGCCAGCAGCGCCACGCGAACGCTGTGCGCGCGCCTGGACGGCTTTTCAAGCGCCAGCGCTTCCCGAGCAAAGGGAATTTCGTATAAACGCCTTTCCGCGATATACGCCGCCACGTCCGTCCCCGTCAACGGCGCCGTATCTTCTCCCGCCGCCGCCAGGACGCGGACGCGGGTGGAAGAAATATCCCTGCCGTTATAATCGACGAGGGCGAATTTTTTTTGGAAGCGGGCGTAAAAGGACGCTTCCTCCCGCTCCGCCCAGCCCGTTTGCTCGCTCCTCGCGCACACCGCGAGAGTAGCCGTTTGGAGGATTTCCCCGGGCTTTCGCCAAGAGGGAAAATCCCTCAGCATATCCGTGCCGACCAAAAAGAAAAGCTCCGCGTCGGGATAGGCTTCTTTGAAATAACGGCAGGTGAGATAAGTGTAGCTTGTTCCGCCGCGGGAAATTTCGTAATCGCTTACCTCCGCTTTCGGACATTTTTTGAAAGCGAGGCGGCACATCGCGAGGCGGTCTTCTTCGGAAGAAAGCGCTTTGCCTTTTTTGTGCGGCGGGGTGTGCGCGGGCATGATGAAAAGCGTATCGAGTTTCAGACTTTTCACGGCGCTTTGCGCCAGCCGCACGTGTTCTATATGAGGCGGATCGAACGAGCCTCCGAAAATTGCGATTTTCATATTCTCATTATACTACATATTTAAGGATTTTTCAAGTTTAAACGGGGAAATTTCCGTCAAAAATATAGGTATGAAAAAATCCGCTTTTATCTCCGATATTGTTTTTGCCTTTCTGGTGATATTCCTGCCCGCCGTGTGCCTGTTTCGGTATTGGCGCTTTCCCCTCGCGGCGGCAGCGGCTCTGGCGGCGCTCACGGGCGCGTTCGCTTCGCTTCTGACTTACTTTTTTCTCCGTCGGAAGCGGGAAAAACTCTGTCTAAAAAAACAGGACGAGGAAACGAGGGATAAACTGCTTCTGCACCTTGCCCTGCAAGGGAAAGAGGACAATGTGAAATACTTTGCCGACTTTTTTTCCGCGCACGACGCGGAAGGCGGGAAAACGGAGGCGCCCGTGGACGTAAAGACGAACGGCAGAAAGGAAGTTTCCCGTCTGGAAACGGAAGACATACTCTTTTTTCCCCTTTTCAGCGTCCGCCCCGTCGACGGCGATGCCGTCGCCGCCGTTTTGCGCGTCAAAAGCGAAAAGCGCAAATACCTTTTGTGCGGCGAGCTTGCGCCGGAAGCGGAAAAACTCTGCGCGCGCTTCGACATTCGGGCAATCACCGGAAACGAGGTGTATTGCATTCTCAAAAAGGGCGAGGCGCTCCCCGAGCATTATTTGGGAGAGGACACGTCCGCGCCGAAAAAGAAAAAGCGGCTGCGCGCTTGGTTTGCCAAGAGCAACAGCCGACGCTTTCTGCTGGGCGGAACGCTTATTCTTTTGACCTCGCTCATCACGCCCTTTCCCCTCTATTACATCATTCTCGGCAGCGCTCTCGTCCTGTCCGCCGTGTTCGTGCGTATTTTCGGGTACAGGTGAATACGGCGTCCGCCGAAAAAGGACAGGCGTACGGAGCGCCCTTCTCGCGGAGGATTTCCCCCCGCTTTTTTTTCGCATTTTTCCGCGTCTTTCGCGCAGGGAGCCGCCTTATTCAGGCACTTCCGCAGGGGAATCTCCCTTTCCCGCAATTTTTCGGAGTAAGAGAAAACTCTTTCCTTCGGCACACTCTTTTTTTCCGCAAGTCGCTCTTTTGCGAATCGTCACGACTCCCGGAGAGATAAAAAGGCGTCGCTTATATACAAAATTTCGTCCGACGCGGTGAGGGAATATTCCCCCGTTTCCTCCGCGGCAAATTCCGCGGCTTTTCCCGCGAGATACGCGCCCGCGCAGCCGCCGTCGAAAGTGGACAGACCGCCCGCGCAAAGCCCCGCGATCAAGCCCGAAAGCACGTCACCGCTGCCGCCCTTCGCCTGTCCCGGCGTCCCCGCGATATTCACGGCGGTCCTTGCGCCGTCCGTCACGATCGTCGAGGCGCCCTTCAACAGCACCGTCGCTTTGAGCGCTTTGGCGAACGCCCCGGGCGCGTCCAGTCCCTTTTCGGCGACCGTCCCCACGCAGTCCCCCGTCAGACGGGACAGTTCCTTATAATGCGGCGTCAACAAAACGTCGCATTTCTTTTCGGCAAAAAGCTCTTCCAAATGACCCCTGCCGTACTTCGCAAGGCTGTTGAGCGCATCCGCGTCTAAGATAAGCTTTCCCGAATAGGTTTTGAGCAAATATTTTACGCCCTCGAAAACATCTTCGCTCGCCTCCGTTCCCATGCCGAAAGCGACGGAGTCGAAAGAGAGCAGCTTTTCAAAATTTTTCTCGTTGAACGCAACCCTGTCCCCCTCGCTGATCGGAGAGAGAAGCACCTCGGGGAGTTTGAGGAGATAGCTTTGCAAAATATTTTCCGGTACGAACAGAGAGGTGTATCCCGCTCCGCTTCTAAGTGCGGCAGCCGCGGCGAGATACGCCGCGCCCGTGTATTTTTTGCTGCCCGCCACGATCGCGGTCCTGCCGTAAGTTCCCTTATGCGTATTGCGTTTCCTTTTCGGCAGCAGCGCGGCGACTTCGTCTTTGCCGATCAAAAAGGCGTAAGGCGGTTGCTCCTGCGAAAGTCCGGGCAGGGAAATGCCGATGTCCGCGCGCTTGGTTTCTCCCGCGAGGTCCATGCCGTCCCCCAAAAACACGCCCGCTTTATATTCCCCGATGCAGAGCGTTTCATCCGCCTTTACCGCGCGCTTTGCCGCGACGCCGCTGTTTCCCGAAACGCCCGAGGGAATGTCCGCCGAAAGCACCTTCCTCCCCGCCGCGTTGATAAAATCCGCCGCCGCGCCGTTTTTCCCGTCCAGCTCTCCCTGAAACCCCGTTCCGAAAAGACAATCCACCGCCAGCGAAAAACGCTTTCTCGGAAATACCGAGAACACTTCTCCGCCCAGCTTTTCAAACTCTTCTTTATTCTTTTTGCATTCCTCGGTGAATTTTTCCGCGACGCAGACAACCGCCACATCCCGTCCCTTTTGCAGGAGGATGCGCGCGCACACGAAGCCGTCGCCGCCGTTGTTTCCGCCCCCGCAGACCACCACTAAATCCCCGTCTTCGGGACACAGCCTCTCCGCCTCCTCCGCAAGAGCCGCGCCCGCGCGTTCCATCAACAAGAGCGAAGGGATTTTGAGCGCGTCTATCGTAAACCTGTCCGCCTCGCGCATCTGCGCGTTCGTGAGTACATAATTCATAATTTTCCTCCTTTTTCCTTTCCGCCGCGTTTGCCCTCGGCCATTTTTCGCGCGGAATCCGATTCTTAAAGTTCCCATCTTCCCGTCCGCCGCCGAATGCGCGGGCTATTCCAGACGCAGCGACACTTCCGCGGAAGTCACCCGCTGTTGCCGACCGTCCATCTCCACCAGCAACCCGCCGCCCTCGTCCACGGAAAGGGCGTAGGCGGAAACGCGTTCGCCGCCCGAGATCAGCACGATGCGCCGCCCGAGATACCCGATGCGGCGACGATATTCGTCCATCGGAAAACTTTTTCCCGTTTCCTCGATCAACGTTTTTTCCACTTCTTCCCTGTCGAAGGGATGTCCCGCCGCTTCCCGCATGGAAACGGCGATATTTGCGAGTTCTTCGGGCAGGGAATTATTGACGTTGACGCCGATGCCGACGACGGAAGAGGAAATCCGATTGCCCGAAAAAGTATTTTCGATGAGGATTCCGCAGATCTTTT
Source organism: uncultured Eubacteriales bacterium (assembly GCA_905209085.1). Classification (GTDB taxonomy): domain Bacteria; phylum Bacillota; class Clostridia; order Christensenellales; family Borkfalkiaceae; genus Scatosoma. The sequence goes on along the minus strand of CAJLRM010000003.1, from coordinate 38,425 downwards.
TATCCGCCACATATACGTCGTTCGGCCACTTGATGCACGGAACGAGTCCGAATTTTTCCACCGTTCTGCACACCGCGACGGAGGCGCCCGCCATAATTTTAAAGGCGTCCGAAGCGGGAAAATTCTCGTAAAAAGTCAATCTCGTCAAATACACGCCCCCTTCCTCCGAAGCAAAGCTCCTTCCTTTGGTCCCCATGCCCCCCGTCTGCCGCACGGCCGTAACGACGAGGTCCTCCCCGCCGCCGATCAGCGCCTTGGCGCGCAGGACGGTGGAATCCGTTTCTTCGTAACGTAAAATCTTCATACTCTGTCCCCGACTATTCCTCTTCCGTATCCCCGAAGGCGGCAAGCGCCGCGCGCGCCGTTTCGTATTCGAATCCTTTGCCCAAAAGATAGCGGAACGCCTTATACAGCGTCGCTTTGTCGCGCGGCTTACCGCGCATATATTTTTCGAGCAGCCGCTTCGCCGTTTCCTCTTCTCCGTCGAGGTTTTCCACCGCCGCCTCGATGTGTTCCTCGGCGACGCCCTTCGCTTTCAACTCCATTTTGATCAGCCGTACCCCTTTCCGCCTGACCGCGGAAGAAGCGTAGCTTTGGGCGTAGCCCCCGTCGTCGAGAAAGCCGTATTCCCGCATCTTTTCCATGACGTAATCGGCGACGGCGGGAAGATATCCTTTGCCCGCGAGATACTCCCGCACTTGCTTTTCCGTCTTTTGCGCGGCGGAGATGAAGTTGAGCGCCTTATCGAAAGCCGTGGACTTTTCGCTTTCCAGCTGAATTTTCGACAACGTCGCGGAATCGATGGTCTGTCCCGCTTTCAGGCGGTTTTTCATCGCCGCTTCCAATGTAAGGCCGCAGTAAAACCTGCCGTCCACGAAAATATTGCACCTCTTCTTATCCTTGACCTGCGGCGTTATCGCCGTTATTTCACCCACAGCACACCTCTTTTCCTCCGACGCCCCTAGCGCGCGTTCCTTCGTTCGGTCCGCGCCGCGTTCGGCGTTTCACAGCGCCGATCTTTGCCGTTCGTCCCGACAGGGAATGTGCGCGGAGGCTCTGCTATAAAAATATTGTATCATTATTATAAGTAAAAGTCAAACTTAAATACAAAAAAACACATTCCGGCTTGTTGACTTTCCTAAAAATTGCGTCTATAATAGGTGGGTAAAAATCTGACAAGAGGAGTTTGATCCTTCATGAAAAAAGTTGATCTCGACTGGAACAGTCTTTCCTTTTCTTACACGAAAACGCCCCTGCGTTTCGTTTCCCGCTTCCGGGAGGGAAGCTGGGACGAGGGCGAACTGACGGAGGACGGGACCGTCGTGCTCCATGAAAGCGCGGGCGTTTTGCAATACGCGCAGTCCTGTTTCGAAGGATTAAAGGCCTACACCTCCAAGAGCGGAAAAATCGTCTGTTTTCGCCCCGACCTCAACGCGCAGCGCATGGCGGAATCCGCGGCGCGGCTGGAAATGCCCGTGTATCCCGAGGATAAATTTCTCGAAGCCGTAAAAAAAGCGGTCGCCGCAAACAAGCAGTTCGTGCCGCCCTACGGCAGCGGCGCTTCGTTGTATCTGCGCCCTTTTATGTTCGCCACGGGCGCGGTGCTCGGCGTCAAGCCCGCGGCGGAATACGAATTCCGCATCTTTGCGACGCCCGTCGGTCCCTATTTCAAAGGCGGGATCAAGCCCCTTGCGCTCCGCGTTTCGGATTTTGACCGCGCGGCGCCGCACGGTACGGGACACGTCAAGGCGGGACTCAACTACGCCATGAGTATGCACGCGGGCGCGATCGCCCACGCCGAGGGATTCGACGAAAATATGTATCTCGACGCCGCCACCCGCACCTATGTGGAAGAAACGGGCGGAGCGAATTTCATCTTCATCACGAAAGATAAAACATTCGTCACTCCCAAATCCCCCACCATTTTACCCTCGATCACGAGAAGATCCTTGGAGTATGTGGCACAGCACTATCTCTCCATGCCCGTGGAGGAACGCCCCGTCCCCTTTTCGGAAGTACCGACTTTTGCGGAATGCGGTCTTTGCGGCACGGCAGCCGTCATTTCTCCCGTCGGGAAAATCGTCGATCACGGCAGGGAGATCCTTTTCCCGTCGGGTATGGAGCAGCCGGGCGCCACGCTGATGAAGCTTCGGGAAACCCTGACGGGCATTCAGGCGGGAGAAATCGAGGCGCCGAAGGGCTGGATTTTCGAAATCGAATAAAAGGGGCGGAAAAAGCCAAGCGAAAAACAAAAATCCGTTTACTTTTTAAAAAAGATGTGATACAATATACGAGGTTCGTGAAAGAAGTTTTCAAGGAGCGTATTTACTTATGAATCAGGAATTCTATACCGTGGACTTTCAGGGCTTCCGGGCACAACTGCCCATCCTTCCTCTGCCGAGCGGCGTAAAGATCGCTTTTTTCAATCTGCACGGGGACAGCGAATTGACCGAGCACTGCGCTAAGCTTCTGACGGAAAAAGTAAAAGACTGCGAAGTGCTCATCACGGCGGAGTCCAAAGGGCTGCAACTGACGCATTGTATCGCGCGCAATCTCGGACAGAGGTTTTACGCCGTTGCGAGAAAGAGCAAAAAACTGTATATGCAGGACGGCATCGACGTGACCATCGAATCCTCCATCACCACGGGCAGAGAACAAAAGCTGTATCTTTCCCGTCACGACGTGGACCTTATCAAGGGCAAGAAAGTGGGCATCGTGGACGACGTCGTTTCCACGGGCGCGTCGCTTTCGGGGCTGGAAGCGCTCGTCGAAAAGGCGGGCGGCATCCTCTGCAAAAAGGCGTTCGTGCTTGCCGAGGGCGGCGCGGCGAATCGCCCCGACGTCGTCTATCTCAATACCATTCCCGTCTTCGAATAAAGCTCCGTTTCCTTAAATTTCTTCTAACAGAAGGCAAAATGCCTTTTGCGGGAAGGACGCCGTCCTCATGCTCTCCGTCCGATAAAAAATAAGCCAAAGTGCCGCAATTTCCGCAGGCATTGGATAAGGCACACTTTAAATGGTGCCCTTTTCTATCTTTATAGGAAGGCGAAAGCGCGTTTATAACGATGTAAGCGGGAAGGCGCCTTACAGAGAGTCAAAAAGAATAAACAGTGATTCGAAGGGCGGTGTATTTTATGATAAAAAACTATGACGGCAAAGACGGATTGGTTTTATGCGCAATCGGAGGAATAATCGATATCGAAAAGTGGATTGGGGCTATTGATATGTGGGACCACTCTGTATTGAATTACGAAGACATTTTACAGTCTGTCAATAATTTATTGAAAGGAGAGTTGATCACACAAAAAAAGAATAAATTTATTCCCTCTCCTACGGCAAAATCCATAGTAAAGGGCAGTTGGAGAATGTCCACCGCAGAATGGCAAACGGCCGTGCGGGAAAGAATTTGTCATTATACTTTTGACGATGGCAAAGAAACAAATTTCTATTTTTCCAAGGAAGAATACGAATCGGCATATAAAAGATATTGGGAACGAATGGCGCGTTGGATGCGATCATAAAACGACAAGATAAATTCCGATTTCTATTTCAACTCTATCCCCCCGGCGATTTCTTCAAATCGCCGGGGGGATAGAGTTTCCATAAAAACTTTGGACGGGTTTGCCGAGGCTTATTGAAGTACTCTATAAAACCGTCCTGATTGGAAGCGGGCCTTATTCTCTCATCCGCTCTTTTTAAAGGGATTTTATTTTCGTTCCCTTTAAATAAAACTCTTCCCGTCCTTTGCAGGCATTTCCGATCCGAACTTTTTAAGGACTTTCTTCTTCAAGTCCTTATATCGGAAAACGTCCTTCTTCTCGCTTTTGAAGAGCAATTCTCCGCCAAACGTCAAAAGCGGATTCGTTTTATCCTTCCGAAAAGTCCTTTCTTTTCCGTGGAGCAAAACGAAGAAGTTATAACTTTTTTCCATTTCTTTTTAGAAATCAAGCCCGACGGCGTTTATGCCGTCGGGCTTGATTTTTCAACTATTTTTAAAGGAGCGGCCGACCTTCTCCGTCTTTGTACTGTCCGAACAGACAAAGCAATCCCTCGATGAAGCCCCAGACCGCGCTGATTCCCGTCCAAAAGAGGAGTATCTGCACGACGCCGCGGCCCGTTCTGCCCAAATAAAAATTATGTACGCCGAACGCGCCGAGAAATATTCCGAACAGCGCCGCGAGATACCGATTCTTTTTGCCGCTTTTACGGGCTTCTTCGTCGCCCACCACCGTATTCACCGCTTTTCGGAGAAAATCGGAGATAGAAGCGGGCTCCGGGTCGTTCTGCGAGGACACGGGTGCCCCGCAATGCGGGCACGTCGTCATTCCGCGCTCTAATTTTCCTTTACAATACATACAGTCCAAAGCCTTGCACCTCCGCAATAATCCCCTGCTTACTTTATAAATTATACTACAATCGACGCCTTCTGTCAAGAGTTTCTAAAATGAAAATAGCCCGAGGGCGCAACTATCTCTTCAAGGCAGATCCCAGCCGAGCGTGCGCTCGACGGCGCGGTGCCACTTTTTGAGTTTTTCCCGCCGCTGAGATTCCTCCATAACGGGCAGATAAGAAGCTTCGGTGCGCCGAAGCGCGCGGATCTGCTCCAAGTCCTTCCACACCCCTACCGCCAGTCCCGCCAGCGACGCGGCGCCCAGAGCCGTCGTTTCGTGTACGGAGGGGCGGAGCACCTCTTTGCCGAGAATATCCGCCTGAAACTGCATCAAAAAGCCGTCCCTCGACGCCCCGCCGTCTGCCTTCAACGCCTTTAACGGGGTCCCCGTGTCCTTCTCCATCGCCGCCACGAGATCGGCGGACTGATAGGCGATCGATTCCTGCGCCGCGCGTATGAGATGTTCCCGCTTCGTGCCGCGGGTAATGCCGAAAATACTGCCGCGCGCGTACATATCCCAATAGGGCGCCCCGATTCCCGTAAACGCGGGCACTATGTATACGCCGCCCGTATCTTCCACCTTCCGCGCATAATATTCCGCGTCCCTGCTCTCCGTGAAAAAACGCAGTTCGTCCCGCAGCCACTGAATCACCGCGCCGCCGATAAACACGCTTCCTTCCAGTGCATACTGCGGCTTTTCGCCCTTTACGGTGGCAGCTACGGTCGTCAAAAGTCCGTTTTTGCTCACGGGACGGGCGTATCCCGCGTTCATCAACAGGAAACACCCCGTGCCGTAAGTGTTCTTCGCCTCTCCCTTTTCCCAGCAGCACTGCCCGAACAAAGCGGCCTGCTGATCCCCGGCGATTCCCGCGATAGGCACAGCCATGCCCCCTACGTTCGCCGTTCCGTAGATCTCTCCCGAGCTTCTCACCTCGGGCAGCATGGCGCGGGGAATGTCCAGCATCCTCAAAAGTTCTTCGTCCCATTCCAGCGTGTCGATATTGAAGAGCATGGTGCGCGACGCATTCGTGCGGTCGGTGACGTGCATTCTGCCGCCCGTCAGCTTCCACACCAGCCACGTATCCACCGTCCCGAAAAGAAGCTCTCCCTTTTTGGCGCGCTCCCGAGCGCCGTCCACCTTATCGAGAATCCATTTTATCTTGCTGCCCGAAAAATAAGCGTCGGGAATGAGTCCCGTCTTTTGCAAGATTTTCTTTTCGTATCCCCTTTCTTTCAGCTGCGCGATAATGGGCGCAGTGCGGCGGCATTGCCACACGATGGCGTTATAAATAGGCTTTCCCGTAGCCTTATCCCAGACGACGGCGGTTTCCCTCTGATTGGTGATGCCTATCGCCGCGATATCCTCGGGCGCGACGCCGCTCTTTGCCACGACTTCCATCATCACGCCGTATTGGCTCGACCAAATATCCATCGGGTCGTGCTCTACCCACCCCTCCTCGGGATAGATCTGCGGAAATTCCCGGCTCAAAATCGCCACGACGTTTTGCTTTTCGTCCACCAGCGCCGCACGCGAAGAGGTGGTGCCCTGATCGAGCGCCAAAACGTATCTCATTTTATCCTTTCCTCCCTTTTCAAAATCATTGTTCTGTATAGGACAGGCTCGTTTTTGAAACGTCCTCCCTTTCCCAAACGTTTGCTATATTTAAAAACCGTTTTTCTCCGTTCTTTTCAGCCGTATTCTCTTTCCGCGCCTAAAAGGATAAAAAACGAAAGAAGCCGTCCTCCCTTTCCTTCCCGCGTTTGTGTTTCAAAGTTGTCGGAATTTGACGGAAAACGCCTGTTTTGGCTTTTTTGTCGGATTTTGTAAAAAAATATTTTCGACGCGTTTCGACAATTTTTTCCGCGGCAACAGTTGCCCCTTTTCGCATATGTCCTCAAAACAGGCTCCCATGCGCCGTCGGGCATATGTTTTCTTACAAAATAAGACAAAAAACGCGCAACCTATCCCGTAAACCTCCCTCCCATTTTGCCCAAAAAATGCTCTTTTCCGCGCCGTGGAGAAAATACGGTCTACCTTCGGGTTCCCCATTCAAAAAACAAGCTCCTTTTATTTGGAAGCGGTTTCGGACGATTCGCAGCGTTCTCCGCCTCTTTGCTCACGGCGTTCGAATGCGTGTATCCAGTCGGAATAGAGGTAATAGAAGAGAAAGGCGATAGAACTCAGCCCCCAGGTGAGCGGATACGCCCAAAAAACGACGCCGATACTGTGAATGAAATGCATGGCGACGGTGATATAGAGAATACGGATCAGGCACCAGCAGGCGAGCATGATAAACATGGGAACGCTCGCTTTCCCCGCGCCGCGACAGATGCCCGCGATACAATGGGAAAACGCCAATAGGAAATAAAACAGCGATTCCGTGCGCGCCTGCCGCGTGCCCAATGCGATCACCTCGGGCGAGTCGGTGAAAAGATCGATGCAATAGGGCGCCAGAATCCAGATGAGTCCGCCGATGACTTCCGCCATGATTACCGAACAGAGAATCCCGAATTTCGCGCCCGCTTTGGCGCGGTCGAATTTTTTTGCGCCGAGATTCTGACCGATAAAGGTAGTGAGGGAAAGAGAAAAGCAGGTGATGGGCAAAAACGCGAAGCCCTCGACTCGGGAATAGCTGCCGCAGCCCGCCATCGCGTCGTCGCCGAAGGTATTGATATTCGACTGCACCACCACGTTTGCGATGGCGATGACGGAATTCTGAACGCCCGAAGGCAGCCCGTAACGCAGGATCTGCCCCAACATATCCTTATGGAAACGTATTTTTTTGACGGAAACTCTGTACACTTCCTTCGTGCGCAGCAATTGGATGATGCAGAGCAGCGCGCTGACGCCCTGCGAAATTCCCGTCGCCGCCGCGGCGGATCCCACGCCCCACTTGAAAACGCCGATAAAGAGCAGGTCCAAAACGACGTTGAGGCAGGCGGAAAAAATCAGATAGTATAAGGGATGGCGGCTGTCGCCCACCGCCTGCAAGATCCCCACGGAAATATTGTATAACACCACCGCCATGGCGCCGTAAAAATATACGCGGAAATAGCTGACCGACTGCGCAAAAACGTTGTCGGGCGTATTCATCCATCTCAAAAGCGTCGGCGTCATCAGAACGCCCGCCGCGGTGAGAACCGCGCCCGCCGCGAGCGCGAAAGCGAGATCGGTATGAATGGCGCGCCGCATCTCCTCGTATTTTTTCGCCCCGAAATAGCGGGCGATGACGACGCCCGCGCCCACCGCCGTGCCGTTGAAAAATCCGACCAGCATAAAGATGAGGTTGCCCGACGAGGAAACAGCCGCGAGCGCCTGTTTTCCCAAAAATCCGCCGACAATGATGGAATCGGCCGAATTATAAAGCTGCTGAAAGAGATTGCTCAAAAAAATGGGCAATGCGAAAAGGATAAGGCTTCGTCGGATGGGTCCCTCCGTAAGTGCCTGTTTGGCTGCTTCCGTCTGCATAAACGATACGATAAACTCCTTTTTCATGGAACGCTATATGAAAGTCCGCGCATAAATAAGTCGCGCCACGATAGTTTATCATAGCACTCCTTTCGGCAAAAGTCAAGCGAAACTCCCGTTTCCAAAAAAACGAAAAGACGCCCGAAATTCGCCTGCGCCTAAAAAGCTGCGCCCGCTCCCGTTTGAGAAACAAAAACCGTTTGAAGCGCGCTTTTTGCCGTCTTTGGCTGACGATGAAAAAACGAAAGGCCGAAAAAATCCGCTACGCGCGTTCCTACTTTAATCTTTGCGACAGACCGGTGATTCTTTAATCCTTGCGTTAGATCGGCTATTCTTTACGACAGACCAGGCGGACGTCGAACATTTTTTCCCTGCGCGGCAATTTTGCGTTCATCTCAGCCCTGTCCGCGCCGTTTTCCCGATTCGAGGGAAGCCTGTCGAGAAGAAACTCCACGGAAGTTTCCGCCATGCTCTTTTTATCCGAGCCGACGGAGGGCAGCGGGAAAGGAATGGGGAGCTTTTCCCTGACGTCGTCGTATCCGACCACGGGCACGTCGATTTTGCGACGGGAGAGAAAACAGACCGTTTCGTAGGCGAGCAGATCGCTGAAACAGAACACGCCGTCAAATTCTCTGCCCGTCTTTAAAAACTTTTCCCAGCTTAGAGGCGTCGTACCTCCCGACAAAAAGAAGCACCTCTTTTCGTCGAACAGCCCGCGGCGGGAGAGTTCTTTCTTAAAGCCCTCGAATCTGTCGCGCGCGCAAGTGAGGTCCAGATCTTCCGAAAAACAGACGATTTTTTTCGCGCCGCCTTCCGCCAGGTATCTCGCCGCTTCCCTGCCCCCTTTCTCGTCGTCCGTGTAAATGCAGTCCACGTTTTTCACATCCGAACGCCGACCCACCAAAACGACGGGCACTCCGTAATTTTCTATCAGCCGCCCCACCTCTTCGTCGGGTTCTAAAAAGCTCAAAATCCCGTCGACGTTGCGAGATAAAACGGACAGATACAGTTCTGCGGAAAAACGGCGGACAGGCTCCACCATCATCAGCATGGAATATCCGCGCGCCTTTAAGCTTTGGTGCAGATACGCCGTCATAAATGAAAAATAGAGATTGATCGGGTTGTCGTACACCACCGCCACCATCTTCGTTCCGCCCGAACGCAGCGAGCTTGCCGCCGCATTTTTTATGTAATTGAGTTTTTCCGCGATTTCCCTGACTTTTCGTTTGGTCGCGTCGGAAATGTCGTTTTCGCCGCGCAGGGCGCGGGAAACCGCCTGCGGGGTTATCCCCGCGGCAAACGCTATATCCTTGATTGTCACGCGCTTCGACATACTTGTTGCCTCTGTATTTTTATTCGTATCTCTCTTTATCGGCAGGCAGAAAACGATTCCCGAACCGTTTTGTCCGAAAGGACAAAAAACGGACGAAAGCGGCTCCGTTCCGCACAGGAAAGAAGCCGCTTTAAGGAGGTAATGAAGAAATGTGTGCCAAACTTCGCGTTTTTCACACACGTGTAGATAATTTTTCCCGAAAAGCGGCTGCGCAAGCCGCTGTGATACGCGGCGGATTCTGAGCGCTCAGCGGACGGAAAATCCGCAGACGCTTAAAAATTTGAGAAACGCCGCCCTGCCGTTTTGGTCGCGTTTAAACACGGCGGTATTGTCGAGAATATGCTCGCACACGCTTTCCACACGCTTGACGACGGCTTCATGCGCGGCATCCGCCGTCAAATTGTTCCCGTATTCTTCGAGCAGAGATGCCACCATGTCTTTGTGTATCGACATATTTTCCGCAATTTCCGCATTCTCGCCCGTGAGGAATTTTTCCACTTCTTTCAATTGATATTCGAGGCGTCCCGGCAGGATGAACATACCCATCGCTTCGATCAGCCCTATCGATTCGCTCTTGATGTTATGATACTCCTTATGCGCGTGGAAAATGCCGTCGGGATTGGCTTCGTCGCAGCGATTGTTGCGAAGCAGCAGATACAGTTCGTACCCTTTTTCCGTCTTTCTCGCGATGGGCGCCAGTGTATTGTGCGGCGCATCCGTTTCCGCGATGATTCCCGCGCTTTCGTCAGAATACGTAAGCCATTTTTCAAGGATGATTTCCGCCGCCTTTTTCAGAGTCTTTTTATCTCCGCCCCTGAAAAGCACCACGCTGTTGTACCAATCGGGCAGAGAGGCGTCCACGCCCTCGACGGGGCACGCAAGCGCCAGCGCCGTGGGCGCCTTGAACATGGGAAATACGTGCTTGCCGCCCTGAAAATGCTCGTGCGCGAGGATGCTGCCGCCGACGATGGGCAGCGGAGCGTTGGAGCCGATAAAATACTGCGGCGCATAATCCACGAAATCGAGCAGTTTTTCAAACGTCCTGCCGTTTAACACCATCGGAGTGTGCGCGGAATTGATGGCGATGCCGTGCTGATAGAAATACGCGTACGGAGAATACTGCCAAAACCAATCTTCGCCCGCGAGTTTCAAGGGCACCGTGCGCATATTGCGGCGGGTTCTGCCCTGTCCTACATAGCCGACGTTTTCCCTACAAAGCATACATTTGGGATAGCCTGCGGATACGTTTCTCAATTTCGCCGTCAGCTTGTTGTTCTTTTCGGGCTTGCTCAGATTGATGGTGATTTCTATCTTGTTCTTCGTCGTTTCCGCCACCCAGAATTTATTTTTGGAAATGGCGGACAATTTGACGTAATCGTTTTTGACGCCGAGTTCATACAGCCCGTCGAACGCTTTTTCGGGATCTTTGACGTATTCCCTTTCAAACGTTTCCAAAACTTCCGACGGACGGGGAGAGAGCATATCCAAAAGGTCGGACGTGAAAAACTCTTCCTCTCCCTCTTCCAAAACGCCGTTTTCTTTCGCATAGGCGACAAGGGGCGCCGTCACGCTGTCGGGACAGCGAAGAGCGGCGATCGCCTTTTCGTCGACGGGACAGGGCTCGAAGGAGTCGAGCCGCAACTTTTCTATGATACGATTGGAAAGATACACTTCGTCCGTTTCTTTCAAGCCAAGGTGTATCTTCGCGTATGCCAATAAATCGGAAATCGCTTGATTCATCATAATTTCTGTACGGTGATGCCGTCCTCGATAGAAGTTTCATAAAAGCTCGCGCGATAGCCTATCGCGTCGAAGTACGCCTTTCCCACGCGGCGGATAAAGCCCTCCACGGCGCTCTTTTTGACGATGGAAATGGTGCAGCCGCCGAATCCTGCGCCGATCATTCTCGAACCCAGACAGCCCGTTTCTTTGCGCGCCAGCGCGCTGAGGGTGTCGAGCTCCCTGCCCGTCACTTCGTATAAATCTCTGAGGCTGTAATGGCTCTCGTTGAGAAGCCGTCCCAATTCCACCAGATCGCCCGCCTTTAAGGCCTCCACCGCGTCCTGAACTCTCTTGCATTCCATGACGACGTGCTCCGCGCGCTTGGACACGACGCCCGAAAGAACGTATTTCACCTCGTTAAATTCCTTCGGCGTCAGCTCCGCAAGACACGCGACTTCGGGCTTGACTTTCTGAATGGCTTTCAGCGCCGTTTCCACCTCGTGGCGGCGAACGTTGTATTTGCTCTCCACAAGATTGTGCGGCTTATTGCAGTTGGCGACGACAAGGCAGTAATCGCCCAGCAGCAAGGGTACGTACTCGTATTCGAGGGTGCTGCAATCGAGCAGAATGGCATGGTCCTTTTTGCCCATTGCGGAAGCGAACTGATCCATGATGCCGCAGTTGACGCCCGCGTATTTGTTTTCCGCCTTTTGCGAGATCAGGGCGAGGTCGACTTTGTTATATTTCACGCCCGCGTATTCGGAAAGCGCCACCGCGGTGGAAACTTCCATCGCCGCGGAAGAGGACAAGCCGCTGCCGAAGGGCACCGTGCAGTCATAGAGCAAATCGCAGCCTACGATGGGCGTGCCGCTCTCTTGCAGATAATAGGCGACGCCCGCCTGATAATTGCCCCATTTTAACCCTTTATAAGAATCCAGTTTGTCGATGTCCAGAGTAATGACTTCCTTAAAATCGCTGGCGGCGACGCGAATGACGTTTTCCCCGTTCTTCCTGCCGTATACGCCGCAGTTGAGATTGAGCGCCGCGGGAAATACCTTTCCGCCGCAGTAGTCCACGTGCTCGCCGATAACGTTGATGCGCCCCGCCGCCGTGAACAGGTCTTCCGCCTGCCCCCCGAACAGCTGTGTGAATAAAGCCTCCGCTTCCTTCTTCTCCATTTGCCTGATACTCCTTCGATTTTTTATTCTCTTTGCGAAGGGTTACTTGAACGTTAAAGTATCAAGGTGTAGTTTCCCGTTCGCCTTTTTTCCGATATGATTATAGCATGTGCAAAAAAAAAAGTCAATGGTAATATTGACTCTTTTTTTCTCGTCTTTTTCGTGTGTTTTTTACAAGCTCATTTTCCGTATCGTCTTTCCAGCGAGAGGAGGTATTCCTTTTTATCAAGTCCCCCGCCGTATCCCGTCAGCTTTCCCTGCGCTCCGATGACGCGGTGACAGGGAAGAACGATGACGATGGGGTTGTTGTGATTGGCGCCGCCCACCGCCCGACACGCCTTGGGCGCGCCCACCGCCTCGGCGATCTGTTTATAAGAGCGCGTTTCTCCGTAAGGGATTTCTTCCAGCGCCTTCCATACCCGCTTATAAAACTCCGTTCCCGAGGGGTTTAAGGGCAGATCGAAAGTCTTGCGGGCGCCGTCGAAATACTCTGTCAATTGCCGCTCTGCAAGCGACAGCAACGGAGTCTGTTTCTCACGCCCCTTCTCCACGTTTGCTTTTTCAAAGGAAATAAAGACGATTTTCCCGCTCTCTTCGGCAATATATAATTCCCCGACGGGAGATTGTAAAGTAGTATAAAACATTTTTTCTCCTCTTAGAAAGGATTTTATGGGCGACGGGTTTTTGAGGTCTTTTCCTTCCGCGCCTTGTTGCATTTAAAAAAGACTAACGGCTCCTTTCCCCGCTTTATCGCGTTTTTAAAGAGTGCCACTTTATTCTCCGCGTTGTCGCGTTTTTCAAAGAGTCAAACCGCTTGGGGCTTCGTCTTGTTAGTTTCCAAAAAAATCGGTCCGTTGTGCTCTTCGCTCCGGTACGTTTCCAAAGCGCTTGCCATTTCTTTTTTTCTGCTCCGGTACGTTCCCAAAAAACTTAGTCCGTTAAAAAATCCTCTTATCGTTGCGTCGTAGGGACAAGTCGTGCCCCGCCGCCTTCCAAAAAACATTTTCCAAACAGTGTACGCGCCCGTTTACCTGTTTTTCGGGGTTTCGGAAGTTGCGTTTTCTTATTTTTGAATTTCGTCCTTATGAGTTTCCTGCGAATTATCGGGGCGTTCGCTTTCTGTATCGTTCGTCGCCGCCTTCCCGGACTCTTCGGCAATCGGAGTTTTCTTTCTCCATTTGAAATACCAAAGAGCAAAGTATACGACGCCGACGACGATGAGAAGAAGCGCGATCAGCTGAGAGGGAGAAAGGAAGGACACGACGGTGGCGCCGCGGTCATCCGCGCGCGCAAACTCGATGAGGAAGCGCCAAATTCCGTACCCCACGCAATAGACGGGCATCAGGGGGAATTTGTGTTTGCCGTTGTTTTTATAAAACAGGACAATGAGCGCCGCCGCGAGGATAAATAGAAAGATACTTTCAAAAAGCTGAATGGGAACGACGGTGCGCCAGTCGTATTTTCCGTTTGCGACTTCCACCCACATTTTGACGCCGTACCAGGCGGTCGTTTCCTTGCCGTGGCAACAGCCTGCCGTAAAACAGCCGATACGCCCGAAAGCGTGCGCCAAAGGCACACAGCAGGCGCCTATATCCAGCATATCGGGGAACCTTTTGACCGCCTCTTTCTCCTTACAGCGATATTTGCCCATGACGAAATAGATCAGTAAAAAAGCGAGCACGCCGCCGATTAACCCGCCGTAGAAAGTGGCGCCCGTGTCGTTGGCTATCTCGAACTTGCCCGTTTCCATAAAGTTATAGAAGGCCTGAAAAAGCACCGCCGAGCCGTAACCGATGACGACGGCGGACAAGGAACAAATGATGACGATCCGCTGCAACTCGACGGAAAAGCCTCTCTTTTGAGTCATTCTGTCCGCCAGCAAAAAAGCCGCGACAACGCCGATCAAAATAAATATATCGTAAAGCGTCAATACCGCTTGGGGATACATCGCGTATTTTCCTCCTTAGGTGAAATACCCCGCGTTTTTCAAAAACGCCGGTTTCAGGTATTATACAACAAACCGCGCGGTTTGTCAATAGCGCGCGGAGGTTTTATGGGGATAAGTTGAAAAAAGTAAAAGTTATAAACCTTACGAAGGAAAAGAGCGTTCTGTCTTTTTCGCATTTTTTCTTTTGAATCGAGCCGTAAGCGGCTTTGCAGCTATCCCCCTTTCCGCAAATCAGGAAAATCTATTTCTGCTTTATCGAAAGAATAAGAACGCTCATTTTCTATTTTTCCCCATTTTTAAGATCAGAAAAAATACTCTCTGTACGGCATTTTATTTTTTCCAAAAAATATCCTTTCCTTTACGAAAAGCCCTTCCTTTCCCTTAAATTTTGCTTTGAGGAGGCTCTGTTTTCCTTTCAGCGTCCGATCGAGCGCATTTCCCACTTTTCACCGTTCATCGCACCCCTGCCCCGTCTGTCGGTATTTTCCACTTACGATACAAGCACCGTTGCCCAAAAACGTACTTTCGATTTTATGCCGTTCCTTTCCCGTATATTTTGCCGCCCCCTTTTCTCCGCGCCCCGTATTTCTCCTTGCTAAAATCGTGAAAAGGTATGAAAAAATTTTTCATATTTTTTCCATATATCTTTTTGAGGATCAAAAGCCCACGCGATAATGAGAAAATTCTCTGTCGTAAATCTTCTATGTTCAAAAAAATCGCCGCATGAAAACGCGCGGAAATCTTAATGGAGTATTTGCGAATTAAAATCAGACTTTGCATCATCCCCCTAAGCGATCAACGCCATTGGAGCGGTCATCGCAACCGCACGAAAAACGTATAAGGGAAAAGCGCTATTTAAGCGGGAAGGAATCTATCGCCCGCAGTTCCGGCATCGCAATCGAAAATTCGCTTGTGCGCGCGCTCTACCCGAGGATGACAAAACCGCTTAGCGGATACCGGCCATTGATTTTTATATCGGTTGAATCGCCTATGTGCTATCGCGTTGTACTTTGCCTGTAATCCCTCCGCTTTTTTCAGGCGCCTGCTTATTCAGCCATCGTTATTCTTTGCTTATAAAATAATGCGACGCTTTCGCGCCGCACTATCTTGAACAAAATGAAGTTTTGTTTTCGGAAAAAAGAATCAGTCTTCACAGACATAGACCGCAAACGCCGAGCCGTCGGGCAGGATGACACGAAGCTGATCTCCGGTTCTTTCCACCTCGCCCTCAAAGCAGACGTGGAGCATAGCCAGCACTTCGTCGCGCATCTCTTCCAATGAAACTTTTTCTTCCTTCTTGCTGCAATAATTCAATAACATGTTACTATCCTCCCAAATAAATTTGTGATTCTATTATAACATGATATATTCAAAATTTCAACAGCGAAAAATGTCTATGTTTGTCGAAAAATGTAACAATCTGGGGAATAAAGTAAAATTTGAAGAAATATTTTTTTATTTTTTACTTTTCCTGTCGTTTTTTAAGGATATTTACAATAATGCTTTTCTCGACCCAATCCGACATTCCCCTTTATTTTTCGCTGTCCCGCTCGTTTTCTCCCTCTCCTTCTCCCGCGGCTGCCGCCTGCGGCTTTTTCTTGTTTATCGTCAATTTATAGATGACACCGCCGATCACAGCCAGTAAAATCGTGCCGACGAGGATTCCCGCCGAGAGCCAATAATTTCCCTTAATCAATGCGTGACCGCACCATGTGGAAGTAACAATGGAGGGGATTCTCGCGATGGAAGTGATCAGGATGAACAAAAAAGGATTTTCGTCGGTGAGGCAGACCAGCCAGGTGAACATATCCTTGGGCGTTCCGGGAATAAAATAGAGCAGGAAAAAAGTAAAATTCAGCCGCTTTTTGTTTTTTAAAAAGGAAAGGGACTGCATTCTTTCGGGAGAAACGAACAATCCGACGATTTTCATGCCGTATTTCTTGCCGAGAAAAATGATGATCAAAGAGCCGATGATGCTTCCCACCAGACACCACAAAAGCCCTTCCCAAGTGCCGAATATACACCCCGCGGCGATTTCCAGGGCTTCGCCGGGAATGAGTTTGAGGACCGTCTGCACTACCCTTAAAAAGAGGAAGATAAAAATGGCGCTCTTTCCGAAGCCTTCCAGCCAATCGCGGAATTCTTCGGGTTTCTTCACAAAAAAAGCAATTTGCTTGCCGACCGTAAAATAGAACGCGGCGAAACACAATATAAAAATTCCTATTCCCACCGTAACCAAAATCCGCTTGGTCTTGGCGTGCTTTATCTCTGTCGAACGCTGGTTAACTTCGTCGAAAAGAACTTTTTTCCACACGAGCGCCCGCTCTTTAATCTTTACAAAAATCGATTTTTTGCGCGGAGCCGTTTCCGGGGCGGCGCTTTCCCCTTCGGGGCGCTCTTCGCCTTCCGCCGACGTTTTTTCCGCGCGAAATTTCTTTTCCGTTTCGCACGCGGACGATTCTTTTTCGGCAGGCGCGGTCTTCTTCCCTTCGTCTGTTTCCAATTCCGCCGGCGTATCCGCACTCTTTTTCGCGGAATGAGCGTCCGCGTCTTTTTCGCTCTTTTCCGATTCTTCGTTTTGCTTTTCGGCGTCGAAGGCCGTTTCCTTTTTCAAAGAGCTGTCTTTTTTCTCAGGAGAGGACAAAACGGCTTCGTGTTCCTTCTCTTTCCGCAGCGAGGATACCTGTTCGTCCCTCCCTTCGTTTTCAAGCGGCATTTCGTTGCCGCCGACGGCTTCTTTTTCGGAAGTTTTCTCTTTGGACAGCTCTGCCGCGGCTGTCGGCTCTTTTGCCGACGGCTCGGAGGACAGGGAGAGGACCTCCTTTTCTTCTTCGGTGGACGGATTGTTTTTAGTTTTTTCCTTCCGCATACGCTTTGTTTCCCGTTTTATGACTGCTGTCATCACCCTGCACTGCAAGAATCTATTTGCAGAAGGCGTGAAGACGTCTTTCAGTTCTTTGCATTTGCACGTTTACGCTTTTCTCGTATACCGACATTCTCTTTGAATGGGGCGCGAAAATATCCGTGCAAGTACGTATTTTCGCTTCTATTATAGCATAGCTGCGCTACGTTTGAATGGTTCGCGAAAATGTCAGCAAATATTCCGTGCCTGCACATTTTCGCTTCTATTATGGCATAGACAGCCGCTTTTTTGTCTAACGGAGTCTATGGGTTGCCTTACGATTTGGTAAGTTTTTCGGCTTTGAGGGACGTACTACTCCTTTTATGGACAAAAAAAGCAAATAAAAGACCGCACCCGTCCGAAATAAAGACAAGTGCGGTTGAAAAATTACTTTTCGATGTCGCAAGTGTTTTCCGTTTCAGACAAGAAAAATGTCTTACACAAAAGCACTTCTGTTTTCCGAGAGCTTACAGAGCGGAAACATTAACCGCGCGAAGCTTGTTGGGATTTTTGGGATCGGCTTCGGTTTCGAAAGAAACTTTCTGGCCTTCTTTCAAGCTCTTGTAGCCGTCCGACTGAATAGCGGAATAATGTACGAATACATCCTCGCCGCCCTCATCATTAGCGATAAAGCCATAGCCTTTTTCCGAGTTGAACCATTTTACCGTACCTTGACTCATTCTGGGTACCTCCGTTAAATAAAATTTTTTTTGTACCCCGAATAAGAACATAAGACACGTCGATCTCGTTATTGCAGAGCAAATCAAAACCGTAGCCGTTCACAGTTTCTATTTTGAATACATCCTAATTATAGCACATCTTTTTAAAGATTGCAATGATTTAAGAGTGGTTTTTAAGGCATTTTTTAGAAATTCTCGTGAATTTTGTGGACATCAGGAGGATTTCGTGTTATAATTTTGTTATTGCCGAATATGGTATAGACGGCGGCGGTCGGCTGCCGTCACCTTTTTTGTCGGAAAATCGGCGGCGTGGGAGGATCTTTATGGAATTTACAGAAATACTCAAAGTCATTCTGCTGGGCATCGTCGAAGGTATCACGGAGTGGCTTCCCATTTCCAGCACAGGGCATATCGTTCTCGTGGACACCTTTATTCCCCTTCGACAGAGCGACGCTTTCAAAAATATGTTCAACGTCGTCATTCAACTGGGCGCCATTCTCGCCGTCGTCGTTCTGTTTTGGAAAAAGCTGTTTCCCTTTCAGTGGAAGGACAAGGAAAAACCCGTCGTCCAAAAGGATATCTTTAAGCTTTGGGGAAAAGTGATCATCGCCTGTATCCCCGCGGGAGTCGTCGGCATTATTTTCGACAAATACGAAATCGATCAGAAAATAAGCACCCCTTTGGTCATCGCCGCCATGCTCATCCTCTACGGCATCGCTTTTATCGTCGTGGAAAACAAGTATAAAGACCGCGTCTTCAAAATCAATACGACGGACGAAATCGATTGGAAGACGGCGCTGATCATCGGCGCGTTTCAGGTGCTGTCCCTGATTCCCGGCACCTCGCGTTCGGGCGTAACCATCCTCGGCGCGCTGCTCGTGGGCGTCGCCCGCCCCGCCGCCGCGGAATTTACCTTTTTTCTCTCCATTCCCGTCATGTTCGGCGCGAGTTTTATAAAAATCGTCAAGTTCGTATTGGAGAACGGCGGATTCGCGGGATCGGAAATTTTCGCTTTGCTGCTGGGGTCCGTCGTGGCGTTCGTCGTTTCCCTCATCGCTATTAAATTCCTGATGAATTTCGTCAAAAAGCACGACTTTAAGCCCTTCGGATGGTATCGCATTGCCCTCGGCGCCGTCGTTATTCTCGCGGTGGTCATTCCCCAGCTCACTTGTTGAGCGTATGTATACGCGGGCGGCAAGTAACCGAAAAATACGACCTCACTGAGTCCGAAAGCTAAAAAATCAGACCGCATCGCCGATGAATTTTACAAAAAGAGAAACAGCTGTCTGTACTCCCCTTGTTCTCTCATAAAGAGGAGCCGCACAAAATTTTGTGCGACTCCTCTTCCTTTACGGCGGCTTATCTCTCCCGTTGCGCGCTCCGCCTCCGATACGTTGGCTCCCCTCCTGCGCCGAAGACGCGCTTTTTCTCAATTTTCTTTGCGCTTTTTCTTTCCCTATCCTTTACGCGCCCCTATGGTGAGGGTGCGTAAAAGATGGATTTCCAACGCTTCCCGCGCAAAAGACTTCCGCCTTCACTCGCCGAGCAACAGGATAAAGCAGCCTCCCTGCACCGAACGGGCGCGGAAATTCAGATGTTTCCCGCTCTCGGTTTCATACCAATCCCCGAAAGGCACTCGGTCGGGAGATTCCTTTAAAAATCCGTCCAGCGCCGAGATCAGTTTTTTCTTTTTTGCATCCCGGTCGGTAAGGCTCGCCGCCCACATCAGCCAGTCGCTCTTCGTGTAGCTCTTGCGGCTATCCAGCGGCGTCCCGTACTTTGCGCATTTGCCTATGTAAAGGTCCGTTTCGCGCTCGAAAACTTCCTGCGGGAAAAGTCCCAGTTTCAAAAGCTTGTCGAAGGCGAAATTGTATTTGAGGGAAAAAGTGTCGTCGTCCGTATCCCACGTGATCGGGAAATGATCGTACTTTTTGCCGAAAGAAAGAATTTCCGCGGCGAATTCTTCCGCGATTTTGCGATATTTTCCTCCCGTTTCAATTTTTCCCGCCGCGGCGGCGAGCTCCGCATAGGCGGCGATTCCCACGGTGGCCTTGATCGCCAGATTGATATTGTTTTTAAGATGCCCCGCAAAATCGTCCGTACATAATTGATTTTCGGGGTTCAAACCGTATTTGACGAGATATTCCACCCAATTTTCCGCCAAGGCGTACTCTTTTTTGAAAAAGTTTATGTCCCCGTCGAAACGATAGCAAGCGAGAAACATCACTAATAAATTGGCGCATTCCTCCACGGGCATCTGTAAATCCACGTCATAGGCGTCGAAAGACGCAGGGAGAAGGTAGAGCGGGAAATGCGTCTGCATACGCCCGTCTTTGTCCAAATCCACACGAGAACGGGTACGCTCTTTTTTCAGGCCGTACACCTGACCGCAGCAAGCGGGATAGGCGCCCGCGTCGTGCGGAGCAAAATCATATTTCCAGACGGGTAGTTTTGCGAATTTCAAAACGGGACGCATCATGCCCTTGATCAATTCGGTGTTATACAGCAGATACAGCGGCATGGAGGGATAGCTGACGTCCACCGTCGCAATGCAGCCGTTCGAACAGCATTCCTTAGACAGAAAGAGAAGATTTCCCTCTCCGTCCTCGACCAGCTTATGCGCCGCGATGCTCTGCCGCAGCGACGCATAGAGGATATCCAAATACTCCCCGCCGTATTTCTCCGCCCGCGCGCGAAGCGTGCCGTCAAAGGCAGCCAGTTCCCCGTCGACGGCTTCGCGGTGCTCATAGACGTATTCGAGAGCCTCGATGACGGTGTGCCGGCGAAGGTAGTATCCTTTCAAAAATTCCCCGAAGTAATCGATGGAAACGACGTCGTCGTAAGCCACCATGACGACGCCCGAAGGAGCGCGGTTGATAGAGCCGAGATAGCGTTCCTCGCCGGCAGAGGCGAATTCTTTAAATCCGCCCGCAAGATAGCCCGCGAGGTCGGTTTCGTCGAGTAAATAAGCGCTTTCGCCCGAAAGATAAAAATATCCCCAATCCGCGCCGACCGCGTCGTCGTTATTGGAGAGCGGAAGCTGCCGTTTCAGCCCCAAAAAGGCGCTTTCAAACCCGTTTAATTCCAAAACGCCTCCGCGCACACTGCGGTCGCAGGGTTCGCCAATGTCGTTGTAGGCAATGCGGCGATTGATGAAAAAAGACAGTTCCGATTCTTCCGCGCCCTCCGTTTCGTATTCCATGTAACAGACGGGGAGGGAGAGAAGTTCGAAGTTTTGAGGGGGCAGGGGAGAGATGAAACGGATTTTCAGTTTTACGTCCCCCGCCTCGAATTCGCAGTCGGTAGAAAAAGCCGTCACCGAAAGCGAAGTCTGTCGCGCCTTTTCCACGCCGCAGGACGCAAAATCCGCCGCCTTCCCCAAAAAGCAGTACGTCTTTCCGCCCGTTTTCAAAAAGCCGTACAGCTTTTTTTCGGCGCCCCACCAACTCTCCGTATTTTCCTCGTTAAAGTTTTCCGTTTTTGCCCAAAGGGAAAAATTCGGGTCTTTAACAAAAAGGGGGTACGCAGGCAAAATTCTTTTCATGATACAGTTCTCCTTTTCTATATTGTATTTATATCTGAACGCTCTAAGCGCCTTTTCGTTTCATGCTTTATCCGAATCCCCTGCCGGGCTTTTTCCACGGCGTTTCTTTCTGTGACGATTTCTTCTTTCATTTCATTGTTTCTCTCGTTTAATTTTGTCTTTTTTTGCGATGAGGGGCTCTTGCAGTAAAGCGTTTCCCGTCGGATTTTCCGACTCTTATATATTAAATCATTTTTATGAAATAGTCAATAGGTCAAATGTCGCTTTCTTCCTAAAATATGTCTTTTTCTTTCCTAAAAGCTCGAAAAAACGCATCTCAATTGAAATGCGTTTTTTTAATGACCAAAAACAACTCTTATGAGGGAAACCGCTTCACTTTTTAGAATCCTGAACCCCTGCGCCGTTTAAATGATTTTGTTTCTACAATGAGAATCATCCGCTTAAAAATTGTCCGCTTTTCCCGGCGCTCTATCGATTTTGTGAAAAGGAATCTCAAAGCGGAATTTTTAAAAGAAAATAATTTATGGCGCTATGCTATACGCTGCGTCCAGACGGCGATAACACGTTTGACCTTCCGCTTCACCAAAATTTTGCAGAATGCTTTGATCGAAATCGGCGTTGACGAATTCGAAAGTTACCGCAAAGGTTCTCGCCTCGCTTCCTGCCGCCGTCTTTGCAGGCAGCGTCGCTCCCGTATGCAAGGAAAGGCCGACGGGAGCCTTTGCCTCCGTTGTTTCTCCCCATGCTGCCGAAAGTAAATACATTTCGCTCGTCTGAGAAACTATTTCGCCGGAAAAAGAAACTTCCTTTATCCTCAATTGGGAACCCAGATAATAATATTTCCCCTCTGAAATCACGGGTATTTCGCAGCCGGCAGGCGCCAAAAGAGAAAAGTCCGCCTGCAATTTTTTATCTGAATTGTTCGTAAGCGTCAATTCTACGCAGACGGTATCGCCCGGGCGAAGATTTATAAAGGAGATATTTCCGTTTTCGTCCACCTGTCCTTTCTGACTGTCGCGGTCGGCTATTTTTATTTCCGCTTTAACGTCGAGCAGAGATACGTCGATATTGGCGCCGTTGGCTCCTACGCTTTTATTGGAAGAAAACCATCCGAAGGCAGTACCCATGTACGTGAACACGGAAGCCATCAGCATAACGAAGGAAAGGGCAAACAAACATACCGCCCGCGTCAATGAACGTTTGTCTTTTTTGTTTATCTCAGACATGGGTACCTCCTTTTTCATTTTTTCAACGGATATTTAAAAAAGCGTTATCCTCTTGATAGCTTCCAAAATATCTTTCTGAATCAGCGATTGGTATATTCGATTCCCTCGACATCCTTTGAGGTTATCCCCACTATATTATCGTGCGGAGTACCATATCCCGCGCATTTGACATACTCATGATTCTGATCGTCTGCGTTTGATTCCACACGAATACTCAAATAGGAGTCCACGTTTCCCGCGGCATCCGTTCCTCCTGCGGAATTCGTTTTCGTCCATCGTCGAATCGTTATCCTTTCATCGTTTATATAGGCCGTAGTCTTAGAATCGGTGATGTTGTCAAAATACAACAAGCAGTTAGAGCCGTAATAATAATTCGAACAATCCTCTTCGACTCCTTCGCCTCTCTGGTCTGTATCGGTTACGAGTAAAATTTTATCGACATTGTTATCGTATACGAAATCGACGCTGCCCCATGGAGAACCGCCGGTGCCGTCGCGCCCCGCGGAAGCGATACCGTCTACCGAACAATAGGCAAGCTGCATATTGGAATTAGACGCGGCGAGAATATAAACACCCGTTTCTTCGACGACAAATTCGTAGGCAAGCATATAATGTCCGCCTTGCAAATAAGTTTTATAGGTCGTATTTCCATAAGTCACATTGATATATTCATTATCGCTGTCCGATCCGTTTGTCGTATCGTGCTCCGGTATCGTATTGTTATATAACTTAGGCTGCGAACGGGGCATTTCCACTTTTTTATAAGCCCTGCTCTTATCAAAGGAAGCAAGCTGAATCCAACTGTTGTTTCTCACCGTTCCTTTCCATATTCCCAAGTAGTAATCCTCGCCGCTGGTATTGGAATCAAAACCGAGCGTCCCAAATTGATCGCTTTGCGGAATTTTGACAATTACGCGGATCTTTGCGCCGTTCGTCGGAACTTTATTGATATAAAAAGCCAAACTTCCCGTAGGAATATAGACCGATTTTCGATAGGCTCCCGTTCCCACCGGAGCCAGCATAATCCCCCCTTGCGAACCGATCGAAGCTCCGAATCCGAAAATATTTGCCGTTATCGACCAATCCACCGCTTTTTTCATGTTAAACATTTTGGTAAGTTTGGATTCTCCCGTCCAAATGGCTTGCCCGTTCTGATTTTTCCAATTGAGATCCGACAAAGAGGTCAACGTATAAGTCGGCGTAGCGCTTTTTGTCGCCGAAGCCGAAGATTCACCTTGCGGATATAACACATATTGATCGGCAGGGAGATGATGCGCGCTTTCCTGATTCGTAGGAACATAGGAATACGGATTCGTGTTGACGTCGTCCCTATCGTCGTCTATTTGATAGATATAAATAGGAACAGCTTGGGTAGTTCCCCATACGGAAACACTAAAATTCTTATCGCTACTGCTATATCCGATATGTTGTTCAATGCTCGGACTATAAAATGTCCAAGTGTTATTTTCAATAGATAATGATAACGTATAATCTATATTATAATTCGGAAAACCTCCAGAGGTACTTTTATTACCGCAATAAATTGTATGCAAATTCAAAAGGGGACTTTCTCCTACGCCCAATTTATGAGTAGCATCATTCGCCAAATAAATTTGATATGTTTCTGCATTCTCATTTTTGTCAATTTTGACTGCGTACCCCGTATCGGTCGCTCTCTTTTGCGTATCGGTGTAAGACAAAACAAACTGATTGGGATTATCGACAGCCGTCGTGATATCTCCTTGCGCCCGGGTTCCGGGGACAGTAGTTCCGACAGAAGTCAAATCCATATAATAAAATACGTTATTTTCGATTCGTCCGATATAGTACGTTTTATCATCGGAAATTTGATTCAACTCGGTCACTAAGGTCAAATTTTTATAATACCTCAGTTCCATATCGGCTTTTCCAATCGTCCAATTATCGCTCAACGTAAAATCGGAAACCTTATCCGTTTCCCATATATCTTCTAACGTATCGTTTTTGTCGTAATCCACCTTGGAAGAATCCTGCCCGTCCGATAAAGCAAACGTAAAGACTCCGTCCGTATAATAATACATCGTCTGATTTGCGCTGTTCGTCACGGCGGTAGCCAATTGTTGTTTTCCGTCTGCGCTCGTCGCTTTTATGATTTCGACTTTTCCGCTCTGCTGTTCAATCGTCGTTCCGTCTGCACTCAAATAATAGCAATAGGAGTTATACATTTCATCGGCGCGAATATAGCCGGGCATAGAGCCGGATTCCTGACCGCCCCCACCTTCAAAACCGTAAGAAATATCGGTATTGGTAAGTCCGGAGCCGACCGTTATGGAGCCTCCTTCAAACTTTGGATTCAAATTATATAAAAAGCCGAAAATTCCCGTTGCGGAGGAATAGTTCATAGCGTTTCCGTCGGTGTCTTTGGCTAAATCGAGTAAATCGATCGCCACAATGTCGTCACTGCTGTAATATACGCTGATATTTTTGAATTGCGCATACTCTACGTGTCCCGCCACAATGCCGATATGGTGATTTTCATGAGGATCTTTCTCCGGATTAGAAGCGATCAAATCGGAATAAAATCTATGATTTGTCAATAAATCTACTATTTTTTCCCATATCGAATCTTTTACAACGATCTGAACGTCCGAAAAGAGCAAATCCGAAACGGTAGAAATTTGTCCTTCAAAAGTTTTCTCTGTTCCGTCGTCTTCTGTAACCTCCGGCTCCACCCCCAAATAGCCTATCGTTCCGAAAAATCCAAAATCGAGTTTTCCCGAATTGTCCTCCACTTTAACGCCATGAATAGCGGAGGTACTTGTCTTTTTTTCCTTTATCGACATTTCCGCATATATAGTGGTACCGTCCGTCTGTACGCCCGATACGCCTTTGACGCTTCCTACAAACGGATATTTGTCGTCCCCGACCGGTTTTATCGTTTCCGTTGAGGCGTCTATCACCACGGGCTTTCCTTTAACGTCGCTGACAAGAAAATACGGAATATTATATCCGTCGGAATAATTCGAATCTCCCGTCAGCGTGCCGTCCGCGGAATAGTTTGAATTTAAAAATTTCGCCTTAAAATACCCGATATTTTGCAGCGTGGATAAATTCTGTAAGTGCCTGGGCGCCGAAATTACATAAGGATTACCCTTATGCCCCCAAATTTTATCGCTTTCCGTCAATGTTATCTTCTCTTCGCTCTCTACGCCTTCCTGATACTCCGTCCGCGCCGTTTCGTCAAGCATATCGAATAACAATTCGATTTTTACATTGGCATAGCCGTTTACCCTTAAATCCGTCTTAAAATACGCGTAACTCCCCACTGCAATCGATACGACAAAAAGTAAAAAGCACAGACCGATCAATAAAATTCGTTGTGCGGATTTTAATTTTTTCATAACGCTTTTTACTCCTTACAAATACTTGATGGTTTCCGTAATACCCATGTATTACGGAAACAGGGACGTCCCTGTTTATTTTTAATTAAAAAGTTTTTCCCTTCACGCCGCAGAGCTTACGCTTGTTCCAGAATCCGCGGCCGCATTATTGACCGAAATTTCCACCTGCAAATTGAACTGCAACACGCAGGGCATATATTCGCTGATATATTCCGCTATTTCCGCGTATGCGTCGAGATTGGGATAGGCACGGAAATAAATATAATAGCGCTCGCCTGAAATTTCACTTTCCGCCGCCCGCCCCTTATATCCATGGATAGCTCCGCCGTTCTCCTGTTTCCTCACAAATTCCGCATCGCTTTGAGTCGTATTTACGTCGATTTGAGTAAAAAACTCATTGCCGAGCTTGTCGGGTGCGGTTCCGGATATTATTACGTTGTCGAAACAAAGCAGACTTTCCAGGCGATTTCTGTTTCCACTCTCGACGGTATTATCGATCGCGTCTTTCAATTCTTGCGATGCTACTTCGGACATTGCGGAAGAATCATTAGCTTCTATATGTTCATACAAACTAAAAGGATCACTTTGAAAAATGAGCTTTAATCCCTCAAAATTTCTCCCTTCGGCTGTCTTTACTTCCAAACAGAACCAAACGATATTTTCTTCATCCCTTTCGGATAAATTATCGATAGTACCGAAATGCAGCGGGTCAGTCTTCTGCGAAAATTCTTTTCCAAAAAATTCTTCGCTCGAAACGGAAGCGCTTGAAGAGGAGGCTTTTAAAAGGACTCCCTTATCCCATTGATAGGAGGCGGGGACGGTGGCGGCGGCCCAATTCGCCGTAAATAATTTCACGGAAGCGTCGCCGTCCGTTTTCATATCCATAGTTCCCGAAGTAAAACCGAAGCGAAACCACGCATAGCTGAGCGTCGTTGCCGATAAAAGGAAAAACAAAGCGGCGATTACGCTGAAAAAGCGAACGGAATAAGCAGATTTCTTTTTTTCATCTTTGTCGGTATTTGTGTTCTTTTCGTCTTTCCCGCACTTTTTCACCGCCTGGCACCTCCTTTTATCTCAAAAAAATAAGCCCGCTGACATATTCCCGTTCGACGGGAACACGGCAACTGGCTGACTTGATAAGTCCCTATAGCTTTGCGTCGTTACATCGCTGTAACTTTGCTTATAGTATCTCAAAAACTATTTACTTTTTATACAGGCTAATTATATCATCTTTTTTATGATATGTCAAATTATTTTCGTAAATTACAGATAAAAAATTTAAGCGACTTTTCAGATAGCTTCCTTTACAAAACCAAATACTCAATCTCTTTTGAATGTTTGATAAAAGGGTTAAAACGGCTTCTCCATTCTATTCTTCTTTAAAAAAATTACCCCAAAACACGTTTTTGAAACAAACGCTATTCTTTTATATCTCGGGAGAGTATAAATCTCTCCTCCTATTTCTAAAAAGAGAAACTGTATTTTTTAGCGTTTAATTTTAAGTCGTGTATCCCCTCGAAATTTTAAAGCCAAAAAAATAAACTTTATAAATAAAAACCGTTCGAAATGTTACTTTCAAACGGTTTGTGAAAGGCGGACAAAAAAGATATTTTTGCGATTTTTCATTTGGAGTTGAACCCGTGTGTGACTTTTAATTTTATTAATTATCAATATTTTGAATAAAAATCAAAAATTTATCTCAAAACTCTTGACAATAAAGACGTATTGTCGTATAATGAATGACAGATAGTCATTTTTTGTTTTACGGGAGAGTATTATGGAAAATTTTTTGCTTGAATATGGGTATTCGCTTAAAATGATAAAACATGACACTTTATGCTTGGAGGACATTAGAAAAATCAGACTCTATTCTACGAATGGAGCAATTTTTCTCTTGGCATATGAAATTGATAACGAAGATGTTAACAATATCTCATCAATATATGAAAAAGCAAAG
The DNA here is from genome assembly GCA_905209085.1 of uncultured Eubacteriales bacterium. Taxonomy (GTDB): domain Bacteria; phylum Bacillota; class Clostridia; order Christensenellales; family Borkfalkiaceae; genus Scatosoma. The sequence goes on along the minus strand of CAJLRM010000003.1, from coordinate 10,696 downwards.
CAGGAAGGAGACGATTTTTGTTCCTTATTTTTGGTTTGGAATAAAAACAATTTCAAATGCTATTCTAAAAACCTAAAAAACAAGCAATACGTACTTCTCAAAGATATGATTGCTTATTCTAACACAGCTATCCCAATAACATCAACTATTTCAAAAATGGAAAGCAATCGTTTTGAAAATGTGTTTTTTGAAGCACATTCTTTTTTGCGTGATTTAGATGGGTTGCATCCCGATGAAGCCTTAGATGAACTTTGCAAATTAATTTATGCTAAAATGTATGATGAAGAAACGGGAGACAACATTTTTTCTTCAAATACTGGCAATGGCGAGGAATATGCAGCGAATATTAGATTTTTGTATAACAAAGCTAACAAATACGATATGCGGGTGTACTCTTTAAAAATACCAGGATATAAGCGATCACGTGGTGTCTTTGAAGAAGCTCTTTTCATTTCCTCAAATGCAATTGTGAAAGCAGGTCGATTGTTTGCTAAATATAATTTTTCGAATGTAGACATTGATTTTAAAGCTAGAGCGTTTCAAAATGTTTATAATCCAGCTACTCGCTCAGGCATGGGACAATACTTTACCCCTATCCAAGTAATACGTTTTATCGTTTCTTGTATATCCCCAAGTCTATCTGATTTGATTATCGATCCATTTGCCGGATCTGCCCACTTTTTAACAGAATCTTTAACGTATGTTCTTCCTTCCGCTGAAAATGAAAAATCAAAAAATGAGTTTATATTTTACAAATTACACGGGATTGAAAAAAGCGAAAGAATGGTTCGTATTGCGATGACGGATATGAGGCTTCATGGAGATGGTCATTCTAATATTCGTTGTACAGATGCTTTGCTCCCTTTTGATTCGTATACAGATTTAGCTAGTAATTCGTTCGATATAGTAATGACTAATCCCCCGTTTGGATCTGTTTTACAAAAGGAATCATATTCATATTTGGGCGATTTTGAATTGCTTAAAGAAAAAACCAAAGCACCACTTGAAATATTGGGTTTGGAGCGTTCTATTCAATTGTTGAGAGATGGCGGGAGAATAGCTATTGTTTTGCCTGAAAGTGTGTTTGTTAATAAATCTTATGCATATGTTCGGACTTGGTTGCAAAACAACGTTAAAATACGTGGAATCATAAGTCTACCTCTGTCAACATTTACGCCCTTCGGCGCAAACATTAAGACAAGTATATTGATAGCCACAAAAACAAAAATTTCTGATAATTATGATGTCTTTACTGCAGTTATTGAAGATATTGGATTTGATAGCAAAGGAAATGATACAAAAACTCCTGATTGGTGTGATGTAGCAAACGCATTTAAATCTTTTATTGATAAGGAGGGATGGTGATGATTACAAACACTATTTCTAGCAATGATTTATTTTTGAAAAATGTTTGGAGCGTACAGCTTTTTCTTCCAAAAGAAGAATTACAAACAAATGACGAATTCAAACTTACAAAACTTGAAAAGTTAGTCTACGAACGTCGAGAGAACATTACTTTAAGCAGTTCAGATCAAAATGTAAATTACATCGGTTTGGAAAACATTGAAGCAAAAACAGGGCGAATTTCCTTATTTTCACCGAAGCAAGGCGAAGAAATCAAATCCACATGTAAAAGATTTTACAAAGGAGATATTCTTTATGGCAGATTGCGTCCAACGCTAAACAAAGTATATTACAACGACTATTTTAAAGAAGGTGTATGTACAACAGAGATTATTGTTTTATCTCCTATATTAGATAAAGTTAATCCTGTCTATCTCGCAGAGCTTCTAAGAACCGAGATAATTAATCGTCATATTGTTGGATTAATTAAAGGCGCCGCATTGCCACGGATTGCTATGGCTGATCTTAAACAAGTAGTATTACCTATTCCTTCGCTAAAAAGACAGAATGAGATAGCTGAAGAAATATTAAAGAAACGAAAGGAATTAGAGGAACATATCAGACTTGCACAAGAGATTCCAATAGAAATAGATAAATATATTACCAAAGCCTATAAATAAGCTCATAAATGAAGTATGGCCGGCAACTAAAAACATTAGGTGCTGGCTATACTTTGTTATATGTTTTTTAAAGCAGATTGATAATTTTCGATAGAACGAATTGCATTATATAAGGTCTCTTTGCTCATTCCGATACTATTTATTCCTAATATTATAGCCACTTTTCTCAACTCATCAATGGTATATTGGTTTTTCTCTTCGTTTGGAAAGTTTTTGTGAATAAAAGAAATATAATGATCGGCTATTGGATTTTGCCTACGGTTGTTCCTTAAAACGTTTCGAGCGTTTTCGTTATCAGTTTTAAGCATTCTTACCAAACCGCCAAAGTTTGCAGCATATGAAACTTTAAGTGAAGGGCGAGTTGTTTCCGGTCCACTTAAGCGTTCTCTTTTCCCTTCTGCGTTTAACGGCTCACCTATATGGACACAGTAATCTGATTGACATCCATCGGGACAGTATTCAGAACCAACAAAAGATCCGCCCCGAGCAATATGAAGAGCATCTCTCAACATCGCAATACCTTTTGCCCTGTCAAAAAAACTATCAATAACTATAGGGGAAAAGTGAAAATCATCAATTTTTCTCCATTCCCAAACCAAAATTAATAGTGCATCATTTGCCTCAATTTCACTATCTAGTGCTGCAAAATGTGCTTTAGACTCATCTGCGCCGACATTCATGCTTTTTGCTTCAATACGAAAGTATTCTCCAGCACGTGTTGTTGCATCCCATATTGGGTTACTCTCATGACGAAGACGGGCAACTCGTTATCAACCCTACCGAAGCGCCAACGGTTAAATTATGCTTTTATATGTATCTCTACGGCTATTCGACTCAACAAATCGCCGATACTCTTATCTCTCTCGGTCGTAAATCTTACCTCGGGAATATCTGCTGGACGGCAAACTCTATCGTTCAAATCTTACGAAACGAAAGGCATTGCGGCGACGTTCTCACAAGAAAAACCTATACGCCCGACTTTCATACCCATAAAGCAAAGAAAAACTATGGCAAAAAACCGCAAAGTTTATATAAAAATCATCACGAAGCAATCGTCTCCCGCGATGATTTTATTGCCGTTCAGCATATGCTTGACAATGCAAAATACGGCAATAAATCTTTTCTACCCGAACTGAAAGTCATCTCATCTGGCATACTAAAAGGTTTTGTAATAATAAATCCGCGCTGGGCGGCATTCAAAGAAATAGACTATCTCCAAGCCGCTCAAAGCATTTACGAACAACTTGCAGAAGCTGATACCGAACAACTGACTCTTGTTGACGATAATCCGAAAGAAGTTCAGATAGAAGTCGCCGCCGGGGATTTCGACCTACGGGATTTTGAAATTACCCGTTCAGAATTTTTCGATTCCGTAAAACAGCCTTATGTCATTTTTGCAAATAAAAAGATTAAATTTGGCGCTACGATTACAAAGAAGTTCGCGGATAAAAATTACATAGAATTACTTGTAAATCCAAAAGAAAGAAAATTCGCCATACGCCAAACGGATAAAACAAATCGGCAAAGCGTGTGCTGTTCAAAATTATCCATAGGTCAACATCTTCCTCGAGAAATCCCGGCTTCCGCTTTTTTCAGCACGCTATACGATCTGTTCGGGTGGAATACTGATTATAAATACCGCATTATCGGTTCTTTGCTTGAAAAAGATAATGAAATTGCCTATATTTTCAACATAGATAACTCCGAAGCCTTTTTCAAACCGTATATTTTGCCGAAAGAACAAGACGAAAACACAAAAATCCAACATCTCACCCCTTCGGGGAAACGTATACGCGCAATTCCGCAAGAATGGACAAACAGTTTCGGCAAACAATACTATATTCACGAACAAACGATTGCCGCGTTAGCCGAACAAAGCGAAAAAGACTGGAAATTACGCATAGACGGTCAGCTTTGCGATACCGGTAACAACCTGAACGTAACAGGCTTCGACGAATTACGGACTTATATCAATCAAGAAATAAGCAGCATCACCACACAGGAGTAACAAATGAGCGATACGAATACATTGAACGATTTATTGCCCGACTCATTAAATCAAGAAGAACTACCAAACACTCAACAACCGTCCCTTGCTAAAGACGATGAAATATTAGATATGACAGGCGGCTTCGATTTTGACGACTATCAGGTCGTCAGACGAGAATTTTTCGCACATATAAAAGAACCGTCCGTAACTTTCAACGAGTGCAAATTATACGTCAACGCCGCATGTCTCTCTAAATTTCCGAATGCGTCTTACGCTCAGGTTCTGATAAACCAAAAAAAGAAAATTCTTGCTCTGCGCCCTTGCGAAGAAGGCGCAAGAGATTCTTTTATGTGGTGCAATTCTTCTAACAGTAAAAGGAAGGCAAAGTCTATCACATGCAAACTGTTCTTTGCAAAACTTGTGTCGCTTATGGATTGGAATCCGAATTACAGATATAAACTGTTGGGTAAACTTATTCACGCGAACGGCGAATACCTCATCGCGTTTGATTTAACCTCAACCGGAATTTATCGAAAAGCAAAAGTCGGCGAAGATAAAATGAAGGTTTCCCGAACACCGGTTTACCCGTCCGATTGGCAAAACCAATTCGGTTTACCGTTTAACGAACATAAACAATCCTTACAAATCAATATTTTCGACGGTTATGCGATTTATTCTATAAAAGAAACCGGACAAGATAACCACTCAGAGGTATCAAATGACAACCGAACAACAGAATAATGTACTCCTTACAATCGATCCGAGAAAAAGCAGAATACGTTTACACAAAACTACCCTTCACGCTCTCGGTGATCCTAAATTTATCCAATTCCTTATAAGTCAAAAACAGCGAAATTTCGCGATACGCGCCGTAGATAAAGAATTTATCGAAGCGCAGCCGCTCAAGGTAAATATAAAAAATCTCTCACCCGACGATTCATACGAAGTTTTTTCAGCAATGCTTGTCAATAAATTATGCGACGTTTTAGGCATAGCCGATATAAAAAGTTCCTACAGGCTTTCGGGATGCGTTATTCCTGAACAAAACATGGCTCTATTCTCGTTTTCGTCCTTAAGAAAAATAGACTTGAAAGAAGATTGCAATGGATAAGCTCCCTATACTTAAAATAGATCCTGAATTTAAAGACCTGATACGACCTTTAAGGCGTAAAGAATACTTGCAATTAGAAGAAAATATCCTTGACGAAGGCTGCCGAGATCCAATAATTATCTGGAATGACTATATAATCGACGGGCATAACCGCTACTCAATATGCACTAAATACTCCATTCCTTTTAAGATTCTCTCCAAAAATTTTGACTCGCGAGAAGAAGTTATCGTTTGGATATGTAAAAATCAGCTCGGAAGACGAAACATTACGGAAGAAACGCGAAAATATCTAATCGGTCGGCAATACGAATCCGAAAAAATCATCGACAGCAAAAAGAACATACACGGTAAAAATCAACACTCGTTACAATCTAAACAAGACGAAAATGACGAGGATTATATTATTGATTCCGAACCAGAACAGTCAATACAACGATCGAAAAACAAAACCGCGCATATTATAGGCGCCGAAAATAATATCACCCATGCAACCGTCCAAAAATACGCTTATTTTTCTCGCGCTCTTGACCATATTGCGGAACAATGCCCGGAGCTAAAAACAAAAATTTTATCCGGTAGATATAAAATCTCACATAAAAACGTTCTTGCGCTCGAACAATTAAGTCCTAAAGAGCTAACACAACTCAATGTGAGATTAGACCGCGGAAATCATCCGTTCGTGCAATATTGCACCACCCGCTCGATCATCGAAAACGAGCCTAAAGAAGAAGCCAAACCGCATCAACCGTCTGTAAAAGATATGCCCGAACATAATCCGGACGCCCCTATAATTCAACTTTGTCTTACCGTTCCGTCATGGATTACTTCCGTACAAAAAGCTACTGAGCCCGCAACCATCGCAAACGCATCAGACAAAGCGAAGCAGCAACTATTCGAAATTTTAGACAAGCTGAAAGCGGCTATTGATACCGTTACCGATCTTATTAAGGAGGATTAAACATGCCCGATTACAGTGAATTCGTCCCGAACGTTCACTTTGAACAAATTCCTATTAAAGACCTTGTATCAAATCAAGACTATCAAAGAAATTTATCCCTCGGGCATATAAACCGTGCCGCAGAAAATTTTGACTTATATCAAATCAATCCCGTAAAAGTCAGCCGTCGCGACGGCGTAAATTACGTTTTTAATGGTCAGCACACTATAGAAATCGTAGCCTTGGTATCCGGTTCGCGTGAAACTCCCGTCTGGTGCATGATTTACGACGACTTATCCTATACCGCTGAAGCAAATATCTTTGCAAACCAGCAAAAATTTGTAAAACCGCTCCAACCGTATGAAGTATTTAATGCCAACGTCGAAGCCGGAAACGACACCCAACTTATCATTAAAAGTTTAGTAGAATCATATGGCTTAACAATAGGAAACAAGAAAGGTCCGGGGATTATTTGCGCCGTATCGACTTTAGAAAATATCTATACGAATTATGGAATGCAAACATTAAATCGAACCTTACGCTTGATTATAGGCGCATGGGAAGGCGATCTTCATTCTTTTTCTGCAAATATTCTTAACGCCGTCGCAAAACTTATTTCCGTCTTCGGAGACGGTCTGAACGATGATATTTTTAAAGAAAAACTCGGAGCCGTTTCAGTAAAACAACTCACTCGTGTCGCTAAAGAACGAAAATCCGGCTGCATGGGGTTTGCCGAAACCATGATTATAGAATACAACGGCAAGAAAAAGTCTCGTGCAAACCGTCTGTCTATGGGCAGACTTTATTCTAAAGGATACTCGGGCGACATCGGCGAAGAAGATGACGAAGACGATTCTTTACAAGATGAATCCGAGTCCGAATACCCTGTCGTTGAGTAGAAAGAGGCTTGCCCTAAATTATTGGGCAAACCTCTTTTCTCTTTACATAAAAAATTCAATTTAGAATACAAATAATTTTTTTATATTTTCCTCACTACAATGTTTTTCCAACCACCCCCTACATCCTTCTAACGAATCAATTAAATTGTCATCATCTACAGGGTTATCCAATCGTGCAATAAAAGAAACAATCTGATTTTTTAAGTCACCCAGAAATTGGGCAGCCTCAACAGATACACAATCGAAAAATATCAAATTATCGATTTTTGTCAATGCAATGTTTAGTTGAATAATGCACTTTTTTGCGAGTTCAACAGCAAACACTCCCTTGCCATTTACAATTGATTTCATGTATTGAAATGGATGACAGCCAATAATCATCCAAAGCGAAACGTATATATCATATATAGCACAATTCCATGACCTTTTCATATTAAGTAGATTCTCTAAATTTGATCCCAACTCTATAAAGTAGCCTAATAAAACAGCACTCACTCCACCAGCACCAATAGACATCAACACCGAAGATATAATCAATTGAGAATCAATGAAATATGGCACAATCAATACAAGCGATATTATTAAGAAAACTAAATATATCCAAAAGTGATTTCGAGAAATGCCAATAATCTGTTTGTTGGATATTTTTTCATTTTTCCTTATATATGACTCAAAGTCTATTGGTTTAGATAAGCTGTCCTTCTTGTTTTCAACTTCCATTGCTCTTCTCCTTCAATTAAAATACTTATTATATGTTTCGTTTACACTTTCAACGTATACGACAAATGAGGGATGACTTGTATCTCCGCGTAACAAATACATGTTTTTCTTATCCAAATATTTAGCTCTTACCTCACCCCAAAAACTATTCTCTTTTATAGCAATAGCTTTATCTCTCACATCTTTGGATGAAGGAACCTGACACCAAGTCCACTGATCATATATTCCGTAATTCTTATTATGAATGAGTCGGCAATAATCACCGTCCGAATTTTTTGCAAGTATTGCCACGTCAAACGAGAATTCCACTTTCGGAGAATCGTTAAAGTGCAATATAGATGTGATTACCGACGTTGAATCTTTCCCGTCCGAAAAGAATGAATTACCAACCGCCTTATTCAAAGAACAACGAACAGTCTCCTTTAATTTTCGTAAATCATCCCAAAATTCGTCTGGCATCGATATAATATATAAATTGTAGTCCAAGTCAAACGGCGCATTTCCATTCCTTGTAACCATATTTCGAGCATCTCCGCCACTCCCCACAAGAGAAAAATTAGTATTTATCCCAAACGAATCATACAAATCATCCCTTACATCTTCTAAAACTTTAGAACAATAGGAACGGTATCTCTTTACCTCATTACTTTCAACATATTGATACATAAAACATCTCCTCTTATCCCATACCTGCCAAATAGCGGTTATTCCGCTAAATCGTATTATTATATCCGATAAAATATATTATGTCAATGGTTTTATGCCGCCATAACGCGCTTTTTTCTAAAAATATGCTATATTTATTCTAACCCGGTCGAATTCGACCAGTTTAACCGTTTCGATTTCGATACGGTTACAAAGCCTCTTCAAGCAACATACCGTTCTTTAATTCTATAATGATTGTATGGTCTTTTTTTATCCGCACTTCCTGAATTATTCGTCTTAATTTGTTATCCGTTATTTCGGAACAATCGGCATTATAAAGAGATAGTTCCTTGCTAAACATACTCAGCTCTTCATTCCTCGTCTTAGCAGTAGCCATTTTCTCTTCTATAATTGATTTTTCGTTTCGCAAAGCCACAATTCTTTGAGATAGTTCGATTATTTCTTCCCTTATCCGTACCTTATTCCCTTGCGTCGTAACTTCAATCATTGCGGCGTCTTCCATTTGCTTATTCAGCTCGTTTATGCTTCTTTCGATATTGCATAAATCATCCGTATAATCATTGCCACCGAATTGCTTTGATAACTCAGACAGAACAATGTCAAGCGCTCCGCTGTTATTCTGAATATACCCGTTTATCGACCTATAGACCGCTTTATGTATCAATTCATCACCAACAGATATAGACTCGCACGCTTTCCCTCCATGCTCGATTCGCGTAATACAACGCCACACGATTTTTTTCTTACCGCCGGAAATCCACATACAACGTCTGTAACGATTTCCACACGAATCACATACAAGTAAATCCGAAAAGGGATATTTCCCGCTAAACTTACCCTTTGCCGTAATCGTTTTATCCGACACACGCGGTCTGCTACGGCGCTTTGCCATTTCCGACTGAACTTGCTTGAACGTATCCCGATCTATTATCGCCGGGTGATTGTTTGAAACAAGGTATTTCGGCATCTCCCCACGATTTTTTCTTGCCCTTTTTGTAATACAATTCTCTATATACGTTTTTTGCAATAACATATCGCCGACGTATCTTTCGTTCGTTAAAATATTACGAATAGCATTTCGACTCCAAATATCATTGCCTGTCGCTGTTTTTATCGGCGCGGAATCGAGATATTCCTTGATTTGATCCACGCTGTTCCCGTCTAAATACATATCGAAGACGTCTTTTACATACTTAGCTTCCTCCGGGACTATTTCCGGCTGACCGTCTTCGCCTTTTCTATAGCCTATAAGATTATATCTGAACTTAAACGTTCCGGATTGCATTCTCCGCTGTATTCCCCAACGAACGTTTGCACTGATATTTTCACTTTCTGCTTGAGCTAAAACGCTATAAATCCCTAATGCCAACTCGCTTTCGGATTTTAAGGAATCAAGACATTGCTCTTCAAAATACACACCGATTCCAAGTGCTTTCAGTTTACGAACATACTTGAGCGCGTCTACCGTATTTCTTGCGAAACGAGCAACTGATTTCGTTATGATATAGTCGATTTTACCTTTTTCACAATCTTTGATCATGCGAAGAAAATCGTCTCTTTTCGCCGCTTGGGTGCCGCTCAGCCCTTCATCGGCGTAAATCCCTGCAAACCGCCATTTGGGATTTTTTGCGATAGCGTCCGTATAATAGGCGACCTGTGCTTTATAACTTTCAAGCTGGTCGGAACTATCCGTTGACACACGACAATACGCCGCTGTACGGAGTATCGAAAGTTCTACGTTCGCCGCTTTCTTTTTCGGATCCGCTTCTATTCGCGTTATGATCTTTTTTGCCGCATTCACTGAACTTTTCACCTCCCATATCGCTTGAAACAACGCTTCCGTTCATAAATGTAACGGTTATACTTCCGTTTTGCTCTATTTGTAATTTTGAAACATACTCGTTCAAAAAATGTTCGCTTACAAGACCGGGGACGTTCTCTGTTTCTTCTTTTATTGCGTCCAGTATTTGTTCCTTACTTGTATCGTCTACCTGTTCTTTGCAATGACTGTATTTTAACTTTGCTAACTTAAAAATAAGATTTTTTCCTTTATTGAAATCCGGTTCGGGCGCATCCATAATCTTACGGAGTTCGTTTCTGCATTGTATTTCCTCAAAACTATATGAACTGCTTTTCCCTGAATTTAGATTATCCAAAAGTGACAAATCGTCTTTTATTGCTATAAATATTTTTCCAAACTCGGCAAAAATCAATGCATCATCTACATAGACGTCATTTTTACAGCCGTTTCCGCATATCCACTTTTCTCTCGACCGCCATTTCGTTCGCCTCGTCATCAACTTTCCGCATTGGGCGCAAACGATGTTCTTTTTCAGATATTCTATATTT
>CAJLRM010000002.1 GCA_905209085.1 uncultured Eubacteriales bacterium | reverse complement strand
TAAGTAAGTAAGTAAGTAAGTAAGTAAGTAAGTAAGTAAGTAAGTAAGTAAGTAAAGAAAGCCCTCCTGATAGGCGCACGCGCAGTCAAAAGGACAGAAAAAAACGAGCCGCTCGGCAACCCGATTTGCGCAAAACATAAAGGCCGTTTTTCTCATAATTCATCCCGACTGCCCATGGAAGGCGTCATGCGCTCAGTCCCCTATAAAAAACCAAGCGCGCTTTCCCACGGCACTCGCCACGGAACGTTACATTTATAGATTTATATATCCTCTGTAAAAGCATAGGCTACGCAAGCGATCTGGGCGCGACAGTCATGCACTTTCAGCTTCCGATTTGGATATTCCTCTCCCCGAAAAGGCATCCGGGGAAGGGAAAAAACGGAGGGACAGCCGCGCGAACGTTTGAGATCTGTCAAAGCTCGATGACGCGGTTGGCGACGCGGCGGCGAAAAGCGCCGTCGTGTTCGACAAAGAGCAGCGTCGGGCGAAAATCGAGGATAAGTTCCTCTATCTGTATGCGGGAAAGGACGTCGATAAAGTTTAAGGGTTCGTCCCAGATATAGAGATGCGCGCTCTCGCAAAGGCTGCGGGCGAGCGCCGTCTTTTTCTTTTGTCCCGCGCTCAAAGAGGAAAGATCGGTAGAGAAGTCCTTTTTTTCAAAGCCGAATTTATGGAGCACCGCTTTGAAAAGACTTTCGTCGATACCGTAAGCGCGGGCATATTCCCCGAAACTTCCCGCCAAACTCCCGCTGTCCTGCGCCACATAAGAAATTTTCAGCTGCGGAGGCTTTCTCAGTTCTCCCCGATAGGCACTCTCTCCGAGAATCGCTTTGAGCAGGGAGGACTTTCCGCAGCCGTTTTTTCCGTTCAACGCAGCCCTGTCCCCGCGGAAGAGGGAAAAAGTAACTTCCGGACAAGCGGGTTTTTCCCCGTAATACGCCTGCAAAGCCTTGACTTCCAAAAGTCTGTCCGTATAAAACTCTAACGGACGAATTTTCAAGATTTCTTTTTCTTCGATGTTTTTCAGAAGCGTCGATTTTTCTTCCAGCGCTTTGTTTTGGCGGGACTCGATCACCTTGGAAGCCTTCATCATCTTTGCCGCTTTGTGGCCTACGTATCCCCTATCCACCCGCAGTCCCGAATTGCGCGCGCCGTATTTGCCCGCTTCCGTCTTTTCCGACCAATCCGCCGTCCTTCTCGCTGATTCTTTCAATCGCTTGATCTCCGAGCGAAGCCTGTCGTTTTTTTCTCTTTCGAACGCTTCGCGGCGCTCGGCGTTCTCTTTCCAGGAAGAAAAATTGCCGCTTTGAATCTCGATGCCGCCGCGATGGAGGGATAGAATGTGATCCGTACAGAGATCCAACAATTCGCGGTCGTGAGAAACGAGCAAAAATCCCTCTTTTCGCCTCAGATATTCCCCGATCGCTTTTTTGGATTCCTCATCGAGATGATTGGTCGGCTCGTCGAGAAGCAAAAAGTGTCCTTCTCTCAAAAACATTGCCGCCAGCAGCGCTTTGGTCTGCTCGCCGCCCGAAAGACTGAAAAAAGGACGGCACAGGGCTTCGTCCGCTACTTTCAGGAGCGAAAGTTCCTTGAAAATCCGCCACTCTTCCGCGCCGCTCAATTCTAATAGTACCTCCGCCAAAGTAAGCCGGGTGTCCCTTACTTCGCAGGGAAAATAGTCGATTTGCGAAACGCGTGAAATGCGTCCCCCGTACTCTCCTTCGAAATCCCCTTTCAAAAGCCGCAGCAAAGTCGTTTTGCCCCTGCCGTTCCTGCCGATCAGTCCCGTTTTCCACGTCGTGTCGATTTGAAAGGAAACGTCCTCGAATACATTTTCCCCGCTTCCCGGATAGGAAAAAGTCAAATTTGTAATTTGTATCGTCATAAAGAATATTCTCCTCGATATTCGCCATATCATTGGGAAGCGAAAGCGCGAAATTTTCCGCTTCCGTTTGCTCCGTCCGTCCTGCGGACAAAAAGGGGAATAATGTTCCTAAGTTCTCCTCAAAAGCGGAAAGCACTTCTTCCCCTAATCGGCCGCGCTTCGCCTTCCCGTCCCGCCGTTCATTAAAGGAGCGAGAACGCAAAAGGCGGAAAGGACGGCCGCATCGCCCATCGGCGCCCGAAAACATGGAGCAAAGAATACAAAAAAGCCGCAAGAAAGCAAAACACCTTCTTGCGGCACGCGCCATCCTTCTGCAAAGAGAATTAGAGATAAAGAGTTTACTTTCTTGCCTGCGGGCAAAACGAACATAAGGAACGCCGCCGCGTCCCCCGATTTCCGTCTTTTCCCGTTATTTTTTTCAGCAAGAAACTATATACACTCCTTATGCCTCCGTATTATTTTTATCGACAAAAACTGAAACCCTCTTACGGTTTCCCCTATACTTTTTTAAAAGCCGGAACGCGGCTCCGTTTCAAACTGCCGTCTTCTTTATAGCCGTTTCCCCGACGGCGACTTTTCCGCCGTAGACGCTTTTTTCAAGCGATTTGTTCTTTGTTATTATAGCAGATCCTTTTGCTCCTGTCAAGAAAATACAGCTCTCCTTATCCCCTTTTATAGGGCTTTTACCCTTTTTCGGTCGTTTTCGGAAATCGGTGCCGCGTGCGTCCCTATTCTTTCATTCGTTTTCGGGAAACGGAGATTGAAGGCGCTTTTCATAGACTTTGTCTATCCACTCGCGCAGACGGCTGCATTCCTTTTCGTCGAGATCTCCTATCTGTTTGCCCGTGCGTTTCAACACGACTTCTTGGAGCTGCTCTTCCGTATAGCCGATTTTTTCCCAATCCTCGGGACTGAGGGAACAGGCGTTTTCCTTAGCGGCGCACCCCTTCGCCTTTTTCGCGGACTGCGCCGTCAACGACCTCTCCCGCGGGTATTCGAAAACGGTTTTTCCCCGTTCGTCCACGACGACAAGACGGCGGATGCGCCGTACCTTATCGTACTCTATCTCCATGACGTCATAGCGCGCAAAAGGATTCGTCAGCTTATACCTGCCGCCGTCCTTCTGCGTGGGAACGTTCAAAAAGATAAACGGAGCGGTGTAGAGTTCCCGTCCGATCCCCCATTTGACGCCCGCGCGTTTGAAGGCGTCGGAGGCTTCGCCCTTTTTCTCGTTGCCCGCGTCCTCGCGGCTTTCGATGCCGCAGTCCCATTTCCACACGAAAGGCGCGTCGGGCGCGGGACGAATGCCGATGCCGCAATAGAGATTGCCGTGAATTTCCCGATAGTCGTCCGCCCAATTTTCGGCGCCCACCGTTTCGTCGAGAATATCCATGTCCACGCGCGACGTCTTGTAGATGAGCGCCACCGCCCCCTTCTCCGTCGCCTGCTTGATTTTCACTTCGATTTCTTCCGCTTTTAAAAGTCTGAATTTCTTTTCCATATGTATTATGTATAAAGAGGGGCAGAAAGTCCGGACGCTCAAAAAACGCCTTAAAAACAGCATGGTTCATTTAGGCAAAAACTATGCCCGCCGCGCGGAAAAAAACGGCGGCCGGGAAAAACCCGACCGCCGTTTTTCGATTTGAAAAAAGCTTTCGCTTCTTTCGGAAATCTATCTATAAATCATACTCTCTCGGATAAACTTTTTTATACGCGGGACACGCCCTCACGCGACCTCTTCTCCTTTGGAAAAATCATAGGGAATCACCTGTTTTTCATACACGTTCCAAGTGTCGAGAATGGTTTTCACGAGCGCCTCGGGAACGTATAAGAGGACGTCCGCGGGCACCTTGCCCTCCCATTGGAAAGCCGCTTCGACGTCGAGATATACCTCGACAGACGTTCCCGTGGAAAGGGAGGTGGGAAGAATGTGACCACTTTGGGCGCGAATATGCATCTCCGTCAAAGAGGTACAGTAATTGAACGCCTTATTTTCAAGCCTGACGAACGAGCCTGCTCCCGAAGCGGAAAGATCGACTTTGACCAAGGCGGCGCAGCCTTCGAACGCCGCGTCTTCGACCGCGATGCCAGCAAAATCGCTCGTTGCCGAGATCGCGGCATACGCCAGCAAAGAAGAGTCCGAAAAAGCCGAGTTCTCAATAGTGACATACGCCGAATCGCTCGTTGCCGCAATCTCTACGCCTTTCAAATTGCTTTCGCGAAACGCCGATTGCCCCACCGCGACATTGCCGCCGGACAATTTCAAAATTTCTATTCCGGAGCAATTCAGGAAAGCTTCCGCGCCTATTCGAATCGAGTTCTCCGACGGCACGGCTATCTCAATACGGTCGAGCGTTCTGCAATTGACAAACGCGCTTATTCCCACGAAGACATCCTCGGTATCCGCAAAGGCCATGCTTTTAAGCGCCGCACAGTCGAAAAAGGCCTTCTCCCTTACGCGGGCGGGCGAGCCTTCGAAAGTCGTCAGATTTCCGCAGTTCGCAAACGCCTTTTCCCCTACCTCGACGCACCTTTTGAAGCTTGCGCTCTCCAAATTCGTGCAGTTTTCGAACGCGGACGCGCCGATTTGCAGCGCTTCGTTCATCACGACGACACAAACGGGCGTATTCGCAAACGCAGCTTCCCCCACGCTCTGCACATTGAGCAGTTCCACGACCGTCAAATCCCCGCAGTCCTTGAACGCGGAATTCGAAACGGACGCAAGCCTTCCGCTTCGGACAGCTTGAAGCCCCGTACTTTTAAAGGCGCTTTCGCCTACCGATTCCACATACGAAAGATCTATTTTTTTCAAAGATTTGCAATTGTAGAACGCCTCGCCGTAAATTTCCTTAATATTGCCTAATTCGACGCGTTCCAAAGGCGTATTGGAAAAACAATTGGAGGGAATGCGCGTAACGGCGCAATTCTTAGCGAATTCTACTCGGGTAAGCTTGCTGTCCATAAAGCACCCTATCCCGAGGGAATCGTTTTCTTTCATAAAAAAGGTAAAGTCGGTGATCCCCGCCGCCCGAAAGGCGTACTTGCCAAGACTGTCGACATCGGTGTCGGTGAACTTCGTCAAGCTCTCGCAGCCGTAGAACGCATAATCGCCTATCTCCACGCCCCCTTTTCGATTGCCGATCGTGACGCTTTCCAGATTTTTGCAGTTCTCAAACGAATAGAGATCCAAAATCAAACCTTCCGCGCTTTCCGCGAATGCGATCTGACGGATATTTTTATTTTCGGAAAAGGCTTTTGCCGACAAAGTGTAAAAGCTGTCGGGGAAAACGACTTTTTCCGCCCGGGATTCCATCCACGCATACGGCATATTGCAGACAACGCCGTCGGGAACGATAAATTCCTTCGTTTCTTTAAAGGCGGGATAGACCATCAGCATATTTCCTGCCTTATTGTATAAAACGCCGTCCGCCGTTTTAAAAGCGGCGTTATTTTCAGAAATCTCATACCCCGCGCAGTAATAGGGCACATGACTTTCCTCCGTCAGGTTTTCGGGAAGAGTGACGACCCCGACATCGGATTTGCGAAAAACATATCCGTCGTAATTTAAAACCTTTATATCGCCGAAGCTCAGCTGCGTCAGCCGAGAAAATTTCTCTTCGTTTTCGGAAGAATACGGACCTATCAATTTCAGCGATTCGGGACTTCCGAACACGATTTTTTGCAAATTTTTACACTTTCCGACAGATTGTTGATGGAATACGGAGATAGAATCGGGCAGGACGAGTTCCTCTATGCAATCCGCGCCTATGCTGTTTTCTAAACCGTTCCCCACTCTCAGCGCCGTTACGCAGTCGGGTACGCGCAGCGTTCCCGTAAGCCCCGCGGGATAATAGACGAGGGTACCCGCCCCGCCGCTCGCCGTTTCCGCCTTATTGACGACGGCTCCGTTTGCCATAAAGTAATCGGGATTTTCCTCAGAAATATTCACCTGTTTTAATTTCGGCAGATTGCATACGAGCGAATACAGGTCGGCGGCAATCTCGTTCTCGCTCAAAGAAACGCTCACCGTTTTTCCGAAGTTTATGCTTTCCGCTTCCGCGCAATAGGCGAACGCGTTGCGTCTGAAACTTTCAATGCCCGAAACGTCAAAATTTTTCAGCGAGTTGCCTTTCAGGAATGCAAAGTGCTCTATGCCGCGGATCAAAGGATGGGGCGTAAAATCCGTCTGTCCTTCTTCGTCGAAATAATCAAGCAGCGTCCTGCCGTTCGCCGTACACAGGCTTTTGTCGTCCAGCATCACCATATCGGGATGCCCGTCGCCTACGACGAATTCCCCGCCGCCGCGGACAAACTCCCTTAAAAATTCCGCGCTGTCGTCGCTGAACACCCTTTGCGAATCGCCCCATAAAGACGCCGGGCAGTCCTTGGGAATGACGATTTTTTTCGGATATACGTTGAGGGGATCGAAAAGGAAACCGTTAAAAATTTCCTGGGCGAAATATTTTCCGCCGACAAAAGTTAACGTTTCGTCCGCGTTGCTTATTTTGTAAGAAGACCAAATTGTCTGGCTGTATTTGACGTAAGGCTTCAAAGTCAGATCTTCCGTCACGCGCAACTCGTTCAAAGTATCGTAACGCTCGCCGTTGACGAGCCAATACTTCACCTCGGTATTGGAGTTGTTGCATAAAACCCAATTTCCGAACGACTCGTCGATATCCACCGCCGCCCGCTCGGGGAGCGTATAATCAAACGAACCGTACTCCCCCGGCATCACGACCTGCACATTGTGTTTACGAGTATAGTCGAGCTTCGTGCCGTCGAGATATTTTATCGTATTGCCCGCCCTGATCAGCTCGCTGTCCGCCGAGAATTTTTCCAAAAGCACGTTGCGGCGACGGCTCTTTATGTTGTCGCGGAGATAATAAGCGTCGATGTAGAGCGCGTTATTTTCGACTCCCCCGAACGACAGATATTCAGAGGTATACCCCGAATCGAACGAAAACGGAGAGATCGCCCCGTCCGTATAGAGTTCGACGCGCACCGTATTGTCGGAAAAGAAGCCGTCCCCCGTCAGCAAGCCGATTCTATGTTCCTCCTCTCTATAATAATAATCGTAGCTATACGGTTCGTAGAGGGTGTCGTCTTTAAAGTCGGGATCTATCACGATTTTTCCTTCGAGGCTGCAATTTTTTACGACGCCTCGGTTATTACTTGCAAACGCGTCATAGCCGACGGGCAAAACGGCGGTCGTCTTGATCTTTAAGCCGTTGAGAATCCCCGCGTTGTTTTTAAAAAGGGCGGGGGAAGTGTTGCAGGTGATCGTATAGCCGTAAGGATTGACGATAATCCCCGTAAATTTATCCCGATAGATCTCGTAACTTTCCCACGCGTCGAGTTCTATGTCCTCCGTCAGAATATAGCTTTCCGTCGGCTCCCATCTCATGTACTCGTTTTTCCAGGGGGTATAGTCTTCCTCGTTCGCTTCGTATACGACAAAATGATTGACGAAGCTATAAGACAACCTTTTATTCCCTGTGCCGTCAAAGCGGCTCTCGCTCACGGTGAAGGTAAGCTCCCAAATGCCCGTTCCCAAAGCGTGGACTTCCCCGCGTTCGTCGAGAAAGATGCCGTCGCCGTCCACTTTTTCGCTGCCGATCAGCTTACAGACGCTCTGTTTGCGGACGGGAAACTTATGTCCGTC
This sequence comes from uncultured Eubacteriales bacterium, assembly GCA_905209085.1. Lineage (GTDB taxonomy): Bacteria > Bacillota > Clostridia > Christensenellales > Borkfalkiaceae > Scatosoma. The sequence continues at coordinate 455,468 of CAJLRM010000002.1, read as the reverse complement.
TTGGGACTTTTCGAATTCCGCGTACTCGGGATTCACGTCGCTGAGTTTCAGCGATTCCCCTTTTTTCATCTCCGTCATTTCCTTGGGCGCAAAGTCTTTCGGATACGTGTTATTAAACACTCTCGGACCGTTCAAACTGAAAACGGCCAGAGCGCAAAATCCGAGAAACAATACGGGAAATAGAATCAGGAGAATTTTTCTGCCGATGAGTTTCGTATTTTTTTTCACTTTTTCCACCTCCCCGTTCCGCTCTCTGAAAGGTCGTCGGCAACGTCGATTTTTTCGTTTTTATTCCGCGGGACTCCATTGGAGCCGCGCGCGAAAAAAGAGTCCAGCGTATCCCCCGCGGCTCCGCTTTTTTTCCACAGTCTTCCAAAGCCGCCCCTGAAAAAGGCGTTTGCGGAAAAGGCGAGAAAGATCAGAAGGAGTCCCGCTGTAAGCGTCGCTATGTTGCAGATGTTCCAGCACGCGTAGCACAGGAAGATCGGCGCCCTTTCCGTTACGTCTGCGTAGGTTAGGTATGCGTGGGTGTATTCCGTATAAGAAAAGGGGTCAAACGGCATGGGATACGTATAAAGTTCATTCATTCCCCAGGCGGGCGCCTGCGGGATCACCTGCACGAGATTCGCGGATGCGAGCCAAAAGATCGCCATCGCCGCCGCGGACACGACTCCCGTCAAAACTTTGGCGAAGGGGGAGCGCACGGCCCTCACGGCGTTTATGACGACGGAACAGAGGGAATACAGCACCAAAGCGTTAATCGTCACCGAGAGTATGAAAAAAATGTAATACGGACTGCGATGACAGAGCGTAAACATCAAATAGGACACCCGAAGGGGAGAAAAGTCCTGGGGATCGGTCTTTCGGGCGATGAAGTCCATCAGCGTTCCGCCCAGAAGCAGCACCGTCACCGTCGCGGCGCAGCAGATGGCGAGACAGAGCATCCGCGTCGTCAACAGGGAGAGCGGAGTCTTGTTCACCTTGGCATACAGCCTGTCGTAAGCCGCGGTGCGGTAAACGGTCGTCGCGACGAGATAGGCGAAGAGGATGTAAAGCGCCACGCGGGAAACCGCGTCTATTCCCTCCATCGACCAGCGCGACCACCACCACAGCACCCCGCAGACGAGCCACGCCGCCCCGTAGCCGCACAGGGCGATGAGGGGCACTTTGCCGAGCGCTTTCAATTCGTATAAAAACAATTTTTTATCCATTGACCTTCTCCTTATAGAATTCCGCAACGCTCTTGCCCGTGCTCTCGCGCACATCCTCGCTCGCATAATATCCCGACAATTTCCCGTCCTTTAAGATGAGAAATCCGTCGATGAGCGCCTCTATTTCCTTGATCTCGTGCGTGGTGACGATAAACAGCCGCCCCTCGCCGCACTCCATGATCATCGTGCGCGCGATGCGCTCGCGCATATTGACGTCGAGATTGGAGAGCGGCTCGTCGAACAGGCAGACGCTCGCCCCGCTGTACGCCGTCAGCAAAAATTTGAAATACTGTTTCATGCCCGACGAAAGGGAAAAGATCGGACTCTTCAAGGAGATCCCGGCCTCTTGCGCCGCCTCGAAAATTTTGTCCCTTTGAAGCCCCCGCGTAAAGGTGTCGTAAAATTCCACCGCGCCCTTTACGTTCATGCCGAAGGGAAAAGAGCCCTCCGTCGTCATGTACGCCACGTCCTCGAAATCCGTCTTGTATAACTCGCCCGAAAAATCCCCGTCCAATCCCGCGAGGATCCTCAACAGCGTGGTTTTTCCCGAGCCGTTCAGCCCGAATATCCCCGCTACGCCGCTTAACGGCAGCGAGAACGACGCCCCGTTCAGCACGACCTTTTTGCCGAATTTCCTCGAAATATTCTCTCCTCCGAACGCCTGTTCTCTCACTTTGAAACCTCCTTCGCAAGCTTCATAAACTCCTCTTCGTCCACCCCGCAGCCTTTTAGCTCCGTGCGGAATTCGCCCATGCGGGCGCGCAGGTACTCCTTCCGCTTCTTTGCGATCCCGCTCTCGTCCGCGTTGACGAACTTGCCCAGCGTGCTGTCCGTATAGATCAGCCCCTCCGCTTCCAGCTCCGCGTACACCTTCACCACCGTGTTGGGATTGACGCAGCAAAAGGCGGCGAACTCTCGTATGGGCAGTATCTTCTGTCCCGGGGCGTAACGGCCGCTGAATATTTCTTTTTTGACGTACGCCGCGATCTGCGACGCGATCGTCTGATTGCTCTTGAATTCCAATTGCCCGCCCCCCATTTTTTGTATTATTAAAATAGTACAAGTAGGTTTTTAAAAAAGAGCGTTAGCCGCCCGAAGCCCTTGTATTATTCGTCTAATACAATAATAGCATATGCATTTACGTTTGTCAATAGTTTTTGAAAAATTCCTCAAAGAAAAAAACAAATCGGAAAAGGGCAACTCTTTCGCCCCGCCCGCCTTTCGTTTAAGCGCGGCGGCGCATCCGTTTTTTCAAGCGCTCGAAGGCGAGCGTCCGTCCCGTCGCCGAAAGCCGCGCCCTTCCCGAAAGAGAAGGGGGAGCCGCCCCGCTCCTCCCGGCGAATTTTTCCCTCGCTCCGCCCTTCTCCCGCGCGCGCCCTTGCCAAACGTAGGGCCGAGAAATCGGAAGAAACGAGCCGCGGCGCTTTCCCGCCCGCCCTTCGTTCCGCCCCTATTATGGGAGCGATTTTTTCTCCGTCGAGGGGCAATCGGCCAAAAGGCCGTCGGTTCACTCCCTTTGTCGAAAATTTTTCATGCGTTTCCAATCGGGGCTGCCCGGACCTCCCGTTAAAAAGCTGTATGCGCGGCGTCCCCGCGGCGCACGAGATCTTTATCGGATCGTTGCGTTTTTGATAGGCGGCGAAAAGAGAAAACGCGAGGGGAGCGATCCCTCGCGCTTTCTTCACAAAGATTCATCGGTATATGCGCGCTCCGTCCGCCGAAGCGTCCGAAGCGGGGTAAGCGATCGTTGAAATTTGCCCGCGGGCGGGGACGGATCCCCTTTCCTCGACGGCGAGCAGGAATTCTTCCTCGTACAGCGGACGGGAAAAGAGGTAGCCTTGAAAATAGTGGCAGCAAAGGCGTTCGAGAATCTGCTTTTGTCGCAGCGTTTCCACGCCCTCCGCGACGCACTTTTTCCCTGTCCTCCCCGCATAGCCTATGACGGTGCGGAGCATCCTCTCCACCCCGCTTTCCTCTATGCGGTCGATGTACATTTTGTCTATCTTGATATAGCGGACGGGAAGGAGCGCAACTTTTTCGATGTCGGAAGAGCCTTTGCCGAAATCGTCCACCGCGAGGAAAAACCCGCTTTGTTCCAGCGCGGCGAGGTTCTCCGCCACCGTTCCCCCGACCTCGTATTCCTCCGTTTCCGTTATCTCGGCGATGATGCTTTTCGGCTCTAAGCCGCTCTCCTCGACCCAAGCCGAAAAGCATTTGCCAAACCCCTTTTTTTTCAGCTGTACGGGGGAAATATTGACGGAAAAGACGATATTTTCAAGCGCCGACCGCGCCCGGCATTCGCCCAATTCCTTCAAAACGCCTATCGTCACGGCGTCTATGTACCCGTTCTGTTCCGCATAGGGAATAAAGTCCCCGGGCATGACGATTTTCCCGCCGTATTCCAGACGGCAGAGCACCTCCGCTTTATTGAACCTCTCGCCCCCGCTTTCGTAGATGGGTTGAAAGGCGAGCTTTATTTTCCCCTTTTTTAGAGCTTCGGCCAAAGCGGGGCGCCGATCATCCGTTGATAATTTCATCCGCAATGCGCAGAGCGACCTCCTTCTCCGTCGCGTCGAAACGAAATCCCACATACCTCTCGTCCGTTTCGTACCTCATCGCCACCACCGAGCCGAAAACGGATACCATCACGGTTTTATCCCCCAGCCGCGTCGGCTCCGTCGCCTCGTTGAACCAGCTGTAATCGGTGATGTATTCCGCGCAACGCTTATCCACGGCGATGCTGACGAGAAACTTCGTCCCGTCCTCCGCCTGATACTCGACGGCTACGGACAGCGTCGCGTCCGTTTCCCTGTCGTAATAAAGAGCGGTGGAAGACACCGCATAGCCCTCCACGGCGTCGGGGAAAAAGACGCCCGCTTCCTCGCTGAGCCGCGGCATGGACAGATCCGTCCTCACGCAGCTTTGATCCATATAGATGCCGTCGTTTTCCTCTTTCAGCATTTGCGGCAGTACGGCCGCGGCGACCACGGCGACGAGCGCCACAGAGCATAAGGCGCAGGCGAATTTCCCCGCGGGAAATTCCCTCTTCTTAGGGCGGTAATACGCCGCGATGATCTGCCGGTTGCGGTCGGAACGGTCGGGGACGGAAAGATCTTCCCCGACGCCGATATTTTCCAAGTCCTTCCATTCTTCTTTCAGCGCATTTTTCATGGTTTCCCCTTTTGACCTCTCCGTTTTACCAAATGTTCACTGCCAAAGCGTAATCGAGCGTACAGGAATCGTACAGGCGAATATAGCCGTCGGGCAGGGAAGAGATGACCGTGCGGACATTGATGTAGCGGTCGGTGCGATACTTGACCTCCTCCGTTTCCTTGACGAAGCGGAAGGGGTTATACCAAACGGGCGACCACACGGATTTCGTTTCCGTTCTGTAATACTCCACGTTGCGGTATCCGTAGGCGACCATGGTATGATTGCCGCTGTAATAATTGGTGACCATCATATCATAGCCGTTCGCCTGTGCGATCGAACTGATGGCGTTATATCTGTCCACGAAGAGCACCACGGGCTTGCCGTTTTTCACGGTGGATTCGAAAGCGGAGAAATTGAGGGTGTTTCCCGACGCGAGGCTGCTGTACGACACGTTCCGTCCCCGCCTCGTCACATAGGCGGAAAGCCCCGTTTTGAAATTCTCGTACGTGGTCCCGCCGTAGACGTTCGTTTTCATATCGTAGTAGAGCGTATCGATGAGGTTGCGCGTAGCGCTGCTCTCCGCCGTCCACCTGCCGCCCGAGTAAGCGGTGTAGGCAGGGAGTAAGTCGTCGTAAAAGGAGTCGTAATAGCCGACGACGATCCCGCCCGCGATGTTCGCGCAGGAATTTTCGTAAGAGGTCTGCATATAGGAGGGCAGACCGCGGGAGATCTTATAGGAAGCTTCCGACTTTTTCGAATATTCTATTTTTTGCGTCCGACTGCCCGCGGAAACGTTGAAGTCGCCGTACAGCCTCGCCACGGGTTTCCCCGTCACTGCGTCGTAAAAGAAATTGCCGATGATTTCGAGATAGTTCAAAAAGCCGCCGTACACAGGACGGCGCGCGTCCTTGTACGGATTTTCCGCATCTGCGTAATATTCCGCCACTTCGTACCCGCTCTCCGTTTCCAAAAGGACTAAAAATCCCCGCCTGTCCCCGATCTCTATGTCGTACAAAAAACCCGTTTCTTCGAGCGACAGATCGTATAACGCCCGTTTTTCAAAGCGGAATTCGTCCGTTTCTTCCAATTCCTCGATGGCGTCCCGCACGACGGCGTCGGGGGAGATCTTCGCCTCCGTTTCTTCCGCTGCGGCGGCGACGGCGGGGACCGCACAGGATACGAGGCAGCAAAACGCCGCCAAAGCGGCAAGTATTTTTTTCATTTTTCCACCCTCCATTATAATACAACGGACAAGCCATCCCTTTTTGCCCTTCTCTTCCAAATTTTATTTGCCGTTTTTTCGGGAATTACGTCGAATTTCATTTGCCACACGACAAGAAGTATGGTAAAATAGTAAACGGAATATTTTATATTGGGCGTTTTACTGCGCGGTCGGGGTCGGCGGCTTCGTCCGCGCGAGGATCATTTTTCGGCATAAGGGAAACGATATTGAAAGTTGACAACGAAAAAATAAATAGCCTGCTCGAAAGCATCCGAAAGAACGACCTATTCGCGCTGGGGGAACTGATGGAGGCGATCACGCCTAAAATCGCAAAAATCGCCTGCGCAATTTTAAAGGACCCGCAGCTCGCCGAAGACGTCGTCGACGAAGTGCTCATCGCTCTGGTGCAGAACATTCATTCTTTCAAATCGGATAAAAACATGAACGGCTGGTTGAATGCCGTCACCATCAATAAATCCATCGACTGCCTTCGCAAAAGGAAAAACGAGTTTCTTCCCGGCGACGATTTTCTCTCCGCCATTCCCGCCGCGATCACCGAGGACAAACTGGCGGAAAAGCTGCAAATCGTAGACGTGCTCAAAAAAATGGAGCCTTTGCAAAGGCAGCTTTTGGTGGATCGCGTCTTGAACGGAGAAACGCTCTTTTCCCTCGCCAAAAAATACAATCTCACCGTCAAGCAGGTGCGCATTCGCCTGAAAAAAGCGAACGCCGCCTTCGCGGCGCTCTATTCCGAACGGGAAGACTGACGAGTGCGCAACTTTCCATGACCGCATATGCGCACCTGCGCATTTTTCCATGAGTTTCCCCTTTCGTTTTTTGTCTGTCTGTTTCCGCGCGGCGCTTCGAAATCGTTTCGAAAAGCGGCCGCTTTATTTTTTATCGGGAGCTTAAAGAGGAATTTCTATTTCCAAAGCGCTCGAAGACACGCGGCCCCTTTTTTCCGCCGCCTACGGAAAACTTGCCGAAAATACGGGCGTTTTTCTTTCCCGGAGAATCGGACTCTTTGTATTTACAGAAAACTTTTCAAAGTTTCGGACGTTTCCCCGCACACGGGAATCCGCGATTTTTGTACGCGGAGGAGAGCGCGGAGGAGAGATAGACCGACAGTTTCCTCCCGCAGACGGAGTCTGTAATTTTTATCCGCGAGGAAACGCAGAAGAAGGGACGTCATTTCTCCCCGCGCCGAGAAAATGAGTGTTTTTATTGGCGGAAAACAAAAAGTCAAGGCAGGCATCCTTTTGCACGCGTCGGTAAAACCGGTATTCTTCGTCTGCGGAAAATATAACGGCGTCGCGGGCGTCCTCTTCTCCGCACCGAGAAAAACCGACGTGTTTTGCCGACGGAAAATATGCCGAAGGGATGCGCGTCCTTCTCCCCCGAACAAAATGGAAAACTTTATAAAACGGCAGTCCTCGCCTTCTCTCCTGTTATGCGCCTCCCGACGCGCGGGCGAAGAAACCGTTTTTTCAAAAAACCTCCCCCGAAAGTCAACGCCTTCGGGGGAGGTTCTGAGAGTTCGATTAAAAGCCGTTTTTTCCTATATTTCCAAAGTCATGCCGTCGTAAGCCGCCCGAAAGCCGTATTCCCGCTCCGCGCGTTCCAAAGTTTCCCGAAAGGGAAAATTGTTGTGAGAATAGTGCGTCATCACATACGCGGTATGTACGTCGGCTATCTTTCGCCGCAGAAATTCCCCTTTCATCGCCGCATTGTCGGGCAGTCCCATATGCCTTGCGTTTGCGCCCGCCTCGTAAAAGAGGAACGTGGAATCGAAAGTGACGAGAGCGGCCGTCTTTCCCCGCGCCCGCGCGTATTCTTCTAAAAAATCCAGCGTTTCCTCGGGCAGTCTGCCCGTATCCGTCAGGTGCAGATAGACTTTCCCCGCCTTTTCGAAATAATATACGTAAGCGCATTCCGTTTTGCTGTGATTTGCTTTGAGCGCGACGGCGGTATATTCACCGCTTTGACCGAAGACGAACGGCTCGAAAGGTCTGACCGTCGTCATTTCTGTCGTCGAGCGCACATCGGGACGCATTTCCCGCCGCGTGCATTCGTCAAAGACTTTTTTTACTTCCTCGTTGCCGAAAATTTGCAGTTTCGAAGAAATCCCTGCCGCGTATTTATAACCGCGCAAAATAAAATCGTGCGCGTAGAAATGATCCATATGGCTATGCGTCACCAATAAATAGCGGACGGCGGCGAGATCCGCGCCGAATCTCAGCGAGTGATAATAGGCGTCGGGCGGAAAATCCACGCACACTTCGCCGTCTATCAAAAGCTGCGAACGACTGTGAAACTCGCTTTCTCCGCGGCGGCGTATCTCGCGGCAGGCGGGACAATGACAAAACACCGCGGGGACGCCTTCTGCCGCGCCCGTTCCCAAATACTGAAATTTCATACTATTTCCTTTTGACCGATCAAAATTTTCTCTCGGGCACTTCGCCCGCGGACAAAGCGCCCGTCGCTCCCGCGACAGCGTTTCCATCCTTTCCGCAGCGCGTCCTTTTCAGGGGAGCCGCCCCAAAAACGCCGCGCGACTCCCGACGCGCAAACGCAAAGAAGGCCCTGTTCCCTTGAAAAACTCTTTTTAAAAAGCGCTCTGCCTTTCCTTTTTTCCTTCCCGAAGAAAGCGAATGAGCTGTTCCTCGTCCTCGAAATCGTCGTAATCGCCCGTGATGCCTTCGCGGTGATAGACGACGCCGTTTTTTTCATTGCGTTCCAGACAATCCATAAGTTCCCCGATGCCGTATCTTTGCACAAAAAGCCGAAACGCGCGCGACTTTATTTTTTGCAGCAGTCCCTTGCCGCAGTTCTCCTCGCATCCATAACAGCCTTCCAGGCCTTTTTCCATGCTGCAACGCCTGTTTTCGCACCATGCCGCGCCCGCGCAGCCGTCCGCCTGACATCCCGGGCACTCCCGCGCGCAAAGACAGCAGGCAAGACCGCACCTCGCTATTCCCTTTTCCCGTTCCATTCCTTCCTCCCTTCTCTGTTTTTTATGTTTCCCCACGCTCCGCGCCCTAAGGCGCCGAGCCTCTTAAAAACCGTTTTTTATCAATTTTTCCAATTGCCGCTGATTTTTTATCACCGCCGTCTTTTCGGGATAGCGAAAAAGGAGATCTTTGAACTTCTTTCGCCGCGCCCTTTTGCGGCTGTCCCAAAGAATCCATCTGACGAACTCGGCGTCTATTTTTTCCGCGCATCCGTCCGTCATCGACTCCCTCGTTTTTCCGCGACAGGCGAGATATCGCCTTCGGGCGCGGAGCAGGCAGGAAAGGCGGTGGAAATTCATAAAAACGATTTTATCCGCCTCTTCGAATCGCCGCTCCCCTTCGAGCCGAAAATAGTTGCCGTCGATGACCCATCCGCTACGACTGTCCATAAACGCCTTCGCGAGTTTCTCTTCCTCGTCTGCGGGACGCTCCCGCCAGCCGGGCAGCCAATGAACCTGATCCAGATACAATACTTCCGCGCCGTACCTTTCCCCCAGAGCCTTCGCCAACGTAGACTTTCCCGCGCCGCTGTATCCGATGACCGCGATCTTCATCTTTTTTCCGCCCTCACCTGATTTCGGGCGGAAGGGCGGAAAGGTCCGTCCGCATACAAAAATCGTACGCCTGCGCGCATTCGTCTTGGGAGAGCCCCGTCGCCGCCGCCAGACATTCCACACACGATTCCCTGTTTTCGAACTGAGAAAGTATCTCCTTAAATTCTTTGAGCCGCGCCATCGCCTTTTCAAAATCTTCCTTCGACAACCCTTCCATAAAGCACCTCTCTTTTTTCTTTGCTCTTTCTCTTCCTTTTCCCCGCTTTTTGCGGACGCGGGGGCCATCTCGCCCGGACTTTACTCCGATTCCAGAAGGATGGTGACGGGACCGTCGTTGAGCTGTTCTATTTTCATATCCGCGCCGAATACGCCCGTCTTGACGGGAACGCCGTATTCCCGTATCTTTTCGGCCGCGTATTCGTAAAGCGGCTCGGCGCGCTCGGGACGCTCCGCGAGCGTAAAGCTTGGTCGGTTGCCGTGCGAAGCGTCGCCGTACAGCGTAAACTGCGAAATAAGCAGCACTTCTCCGCCCACGTCGCGCACGGACAAATTCATCTTTCCGTTTTCGTCCTCGAAAATGCGCAGACCCGCCACCTTTTTGGCGATGTAGTCCGCGTTCGCCTGCGTGTCGCCCGCCTTGACGCCGAAAAACACCGCCAATCCGAACGGGATTTTCGAAACGAGTTTTCCCTCCACGCGCAGGGAGGCTTCCTTTACCCTCTGTACCACCGCTCTCATCACGATTCTCCTCGCGGCGCTTTCCTCCGCCGCCGATTTTGCGATTTTTAAAAAGTATACAGCAAAACGCAGGATGGGGAATTCCGAATCCTGCATTTTGAACGATTTTCAGTTTTTCGCGCAGGGCGCAAACAGGAAATAGACGCGGGGGCTATGGCTTACACCCTGCTCATATATTCGCCCGTTCTCGTATCGATGCGGATCGTTTCGCCTTCGTTGACGAACATGGGCACCTGAATAATCGCGCCCGTTTCGACTTTGGCGTTTTTCATGACATTGGTGGCGGTGTTGCCCTTGACGCCCGGCTCCGCTTCGATGACTTTGAGTTCCACGAAATTTTCCGGCTCCACGGAGAACGCGGTGCCGTAGAGGAATTTCACGGTGACGACGTCGTTTTCCTTGATATATTTGAGCGCGTCCTCCACCTGATCGTGAGTGAGCATGGTCTGATTGTATTCCTCGTCCATAAAGACGTAGAATTCGCCGTCGAAATAGGAATACGTCATCTTTTTGGTTTCCACCTGCACGGTTTCGAGCTTGGCGGTAGGGTTAAAGGTCTGGTCGGAAAGGACTTGTCCCGTCACGACGTTTTTAAGGGTCGTTCTGACGAACGCCGCGCCTTTGCCGGGCTTCACGTGCTGAAAATCGGTGACGGTGTAAACGCCGCTCTTGAATTCAAACGTAACGCCCTTTCTGATATCGCCTGCTAACATCTGTGCCATACAATTTTTCTCCTTGTTTCAACTGATGATTTTTTCTTGTTTTATCTTTCCTCTTGCGCCGCAAGCGTCCGCGGTTTTAGGAACGCTTACAAAATCACAAGATTTCTGTCCGTTTTGTGCATAAAGCTCTCTGCTTTTCCGTCTTTTAACGCGATGGTATCCTCGATGCGCACGCCGTATTCGCCCGCAAGATAGACGCCCGGCTCGTCCGAAAACACCATGCCGTCCACGAGGACGTCCGTCCCGCCCTTTCTCACGGAAGGGAACTCGTGAATGTTTAAGCCGATGCCGTGTCCCAGAGAATGCGTGAAATACTTTCCGTATCCCTTTTCTTCGAGATAATTTCTCGCGATCGCGTCCGCTTCGCCGCCCGTCATGCCCGAAACGAGCTTTTCCTTTACCAATTCGTGCGCGGTGAGAACGGCCCTGTAAGCCTTTTTGAATTCCTCGTGTTCTTTGTCGTCCCCGAAAAGGAAGGTGCGGGTGATGTCGGAACAGTATCCGTCCACCTTGCAGCCGAAGTCGACGAGTATCTCGTCGCCGAATTTAAGCTTCGTGCTTCCCGTTTCGTGATGGGGCACCGCCGCGTGCGGTCCGAACGCCACGATCGTGTCGAAGGAAACGCTGTAAGCGCCTAACTTACGCATATTGTATTCGAGAAGCGCCGCGACTTCGGACTCCGTCATGCCCTCTCTGATTTCGGGCAGGAGCTTTAAAAAGCCTTCTTCCGCAATATCGCAGGCCTTCGCGATGGCGGCGAGTTCCGATTCGTTCTTCACCGCCATGCATTTCCGAAAGGCGGGCATACTGTCCACGAGGGAAATTCCCAATTCCGAAAGCTTCTTGTATTCGGGATAGAAAGTGAGTTCGAAGGGGATTCCCACCGTCTTATACTTTTTCAAAAGTTCGGTGGGAGTATTTGCAAACCTGTCCATTTCCGCCACGCGCACTTCCGTGCCCCGCAAGGCCTTTTCCGCCGCCTCGGTATAACGGGCGTCCGTGTACATGGTGGTGCCGTCTTTGTCGGTGAGGACGAAGCCGCCCTCCGTGAAAAAACTGGTGACGTATCTTCTCAAATAGTCGCAGGTGGTGAATACGGCGTCCGCGCCGACCGCTTCGAAGATCTTTTTTCCGTTTGTCTGAATCATTTAAACGCCTCTTTTTCTATATTGTAGCAAAAAAATCCCGTTTCGTCAACTATAAGCAAAAACCGATTGAAAATTATTGTAAATTTTTTATCGTCTTTTTTCTTTTTCCGCCTTGTCGAAAGAGATACGCGCCTCCCTCGGCGAAAAATAGAACGGCGGCGACAAAAAGAAGGAGGGAATGAAAAACGACGAAAAAATTAACCGTTTCAAAACGGAAAACAAATACGTATGCGTATAGCGAAAAAATCTCGCCTATCCGAAGCAGCGCGCCCAAAACGAACAGTCTGACGACGGGCTGCCCGCCGCTGACAGGACGAACGCCTTTCCCGCGTTTTTTCCTGTTCGCAGGGGACAGGAGGCACACTGCAACGGCGGAAATCATATCCGTGACGCCGTATAGGAGCAGTAAGCCGCATAAATCCTTTCGCCCCGGCAGTTGTTCTTCTTCATACCACATATTCGCGGCCGAACCTATGACGAAGAAAAGCAGGAAAAGCAGCGCTCCGAACGACAGCAAAGACAGGACGGTGCGTTCCGCCGCGCAAAAAAAACGACGGGCGCTCCTCTTTTCGCTTTTCTCTTCCATGTTTTCTCCTTATCGACTTCCTGCGAAGGCAGCCTTCTTTCCCCTTTGGTATTCCGCGCCCTTTTCGAACGGATAAACGCCCCGCCCGATTCTCTCCCGCAAGTCCGTGAAATAAGGGAGTACTTTTCCCGGAGGCGCCTTCTCTTATGCCCTTGCCTCTCCCGTTGAAATACAAACGGTTTAAAAACACCTGCCCGCTCTTTTTTCTCTCGCCTGCGCTGCCCCGCGGTGTAAAAAACTTAAAGGCTCTCGTAGATCCGCTTCATCTCCCCCGCGTCCTCGATCTGCGTACCCGCCGATTCGCTGACGATATACGGCTGCAATTTCAGCTGTTTCAGCGCTATGGCGAGCGGATAAAATTCGGGGCCGTAAACGGTGTCCTCGAAAGTGAGGTGCTTCACCTCGCCCTTTGCGGAATACATGATCTTGGAAAAATGCGCGTGAAAATGTTTCATGCGTTCGAAGCCGAGTTCGTCGATCATGTAGGAAAGGCGGGAGAGATAGTCGTCCGCCGTTTTTAAAGAGCCTTGTTCCCGCGCGTTGATATGCCCGAAATCGACGCAGGGCGTATAGACGGGGTCGATCTTGCAAAAGCGCACGATCTCTTCGATCGTGCCGATCTGCGCGAGCTTGCCCATCGTTTCGGGACAGAATTTGAGATCCTGCAACCCGTTGAGATAGATATAATCGCGGAGCACTTTCAATCTTTCCTCCGTCTTTGCCACCGCTTCTTCGCGGCAAACTTTCCCCTGCGCGGCGGGATGGAACACGACGCGCTCTCCCCCCATCAGTTTCACCATTTTGCCGCTGTCGAGCACATAGCCGTAGGACTTAGCAGCCATTTCGTCGTCGGGATTGGCGAAATTGATAAAATAGGGGGCGTGCACGGAAATCTCCACGCCCTCCGCCGCAAACGCCTCCTGTATGGCGATCGCCTTTGTTTCGCTCATGCGCACGCCCCGCCCGAAGGAATACTCGAAACAGTCGAGTCCCCGTTCCCTGACGAAAGGCGCCGCTTCCTCGGTATGCGAGAAACCCGCCGCATAAAAGCAGTCCGAGTTTCCGCTCGGTCCGAATTTAATCATGAATAAAATCTCCTCCGAAATCTGCCGCCGCATTGTTCCTGCGGCGGTTTACAAAAAAATCGGCAGACCGAATCGCGCCTTTCAAAAGCGCTTGACGCGATTCACGTGCCCCGCCGCACCCTCTCTATGTCCGTTTCCAGCTGTCTTTTCAGCGCCGCGGCGCCGTCGAACTTCTCGATGTCCCTCAAAAAACGGACGAAGCGCACGGTCAGTTCCTTGCCGTAGAGATCGCCCTCGAAGCCGTCGAGATAGGTTTCCGTCAACACTCTGTCGTTGTCAAAGGTAGGGCGGGCGCCGAAATTGGAAATACATTTATATTCCTTTCCGTCCACGCAAACGCGCGTTTCGTACACCGCCCGCTTTAAGGGGAATTTTCCCTCGGGATAGAGGATATTCGCCGTGGGAAAGCCCATCGTCCTGCCCACGTGCCTGTCCTCGACGACCTCTCCGCGCAGGAAAAACGGCTCGCCCAAAAATCGCGCCGCCCCCGCCGCATCTCCTTCTTCCAGCAATCTTTTGACGGCGGTAGCGCTCACCTTTTCCCCGTTCAGGCGCAGCAGCCCGGACACGTCCACGCGGACGCCCGTGCGCTCCTTTAAGAAAGCGGGGGTTCCCGCGGCGCCTTGACCGAAGCGAAAATCGCTGCCGCAGAAAAAAAACTCGGGGGAAAATTCCGTCGTCAACAGCTCCGCGAAGCGCGCGGGCGGCATATCTTTGATCTCCGCAAAGGGAAGCTCGAACGCGAAATCGATGCCGAGCGAGGAAAAGATCTCCTCCCGTTCGGAAAAGGTGAACAAATCGCGGCTCCCTTTGCCGCCGCCGATCGTCATGATCCCGACGGGAAGGAGCGTGCGTTTGGCTCTTTCGACGAGAACGCGATGGCCGATATGCACGCCGTCAAAGCCGCCCAGAAGCAACGCGCAGGGCGCTTTTTTATCAAATTTCCCCGTCAGGTCCGCCGTTTTCAACATTTTCGTCCGTTTTTCCTTTCTGTCCCGCGCCGAAGTGTGTTCGCACAAACGGGAACAGGCATAGTTAGGAGATGATTTTTCGCAAGACACGGCGCTTTCGCACAGACGTACAAAGACATACGGTAAGCGGAAACCGCAAAGTATTACGGAAAATCTGCCGTAAACCGCCGTTTTTATTTTGTGTGAACGCGCTGTGAAGGAAGGCGCAAAAAATTTTTCGTCTTTACTTGTCCGTTTTCTTCTTTGGGCGCCTTTTCCCTTTCCTCGCCGCCGTCCCAGAGGCGAATCCGATTCCAAACCGTTCGTTTTCCTCGTTTCCCGCCGCGTGCGTCAGCAGAGCTTGGTCCTGACCCTTGCCAATCCATTTTTCACCTCGGCGATCCCGTAAAAAACGCCCTCCCGATATATTTTATACTGTCCTTCGGGATAGTCCGTCGCGGCGGGGACGCCGTTGAATATTTTTTCCCGTCCCGCCCCGTGTAATACGATCTTTTCAAAGGGCAGCACCCTTTCCGTGGGAATGATGAAGCTTTCCGCGTTTTCTTCCGTCAAACGGTCGGGCGGCACGGCGTCCTCTATTTTAAAATACCCGCTTTGCGTGCGTTTCAAACCGCTCATGACGGCAGCGGTGCCTATCTTTTCAGCGACGTCGCGCGCGAGGGAACGGATATACGTGCCCCCGCCGCAGCGAATTTTGAAGCAAAACGCGCCTTCCCTGCCCTCCGCCGCGCCCAAAAGCGTCACTTCGTCTATCCGCACCCGCTTGGGCGCAAGCTCGAATTCCACGCCCGCGCGGGCAAGCTCGTACCCCCGGCGCCCGTTGACGTTTTTGGCGCTGTACTTGGGCGGCACCTGCAAAACGTCCCCGCAGAAATCGGGCAGAACGGCGCGGATCTCCTCCGCTTCGGGAACGCGCCCGCACTCGAAAAGTTCCCCCGTCGAATCGAGCGTATCCGACGTGACGCCGAACGTAAATTCCGCGATGTATTCCTTCTCTTTTGCGAGGAAATAATCGAACAGACGCGCGGCGTTGCCGATTCCCACGGGCAGAACGCCGCTTGCCAGGGGATCCAGCGTGCCCATGTGCCCGCACGGCAGGCCCGTGAGCCGTTTGATTTTGTTGACGATTGCCGAGGAGGTGACTCCCGACGGCTTATCGACATTGATAAATCCCAATGTTTCCACTTTTCTTTCCGTCTTCACGCTGCTCCTTTTTCTTAGTCGCATCCGCTGCGGCCGCGCGGCGTAAGCGTTGCCAAAAACGCTTCTTTTTCCGCCACTTTGCAAGGCGTCCGAAAAGGAAAGGAACAAAACGGACTCCCGCTCTTTTTCAGACGCTCTTGCAAAAAAGGCGCGCGATTTTTATCGAAGCTCTATCCCCAGTTTGAATCCGAGGTTGCCGAGGATCTTTTTGACGAACCCGTCCAATGCCTCGGGCGTAAACGCCTTTTCCGCGTCCGCGCCCGGCGTAAAAGTCAAAGTGAACGCCATGCTCTTCTTGCCTTCGGGCACCTGCCCGCCCCTGTATACGTCGAAAAGCCTGGCTTCCGTCACGTATTTGCAGGAGTGCAGGAGCACCTCCTCCACCTCCGCGCAGGTCAGTTTTTCATCGGCGATGAGGGCGAGATCGCGCTTGACGGCGGGGAATTTGGGAAGATTGACGAATGTGACGCCGTCTTCCGCGGCCCCTTTGAGGGCCTCCCAATCCAGCTCTCCGAGATATACTTTTTTATCGAGTCCGAGGGAAAGGGCGATCGCGGGGTCGAGTTCCCCGATATACCCCACCTCTTTCTTGCCGAGCAGGAGTTTCGCGGACACGCCGGGATGCAGATAGGGCTTTTCCGCGCGCTCGTAGCCGAGCTTGAAATGAAACGCCCCGGCGAGGGATTCCACGGCGCCTTTCAGATCGAAGAAGTCGTATTTGCCGCCCCAGAGCCCCAGCGCGAGGGTTTTTCTCTCCTCGGGCTGCCGCTCGGGGGGGAGGGTTTCGGACAAATACACGTTTGCGAGTTCGAATTCCCTGCCCTCGTCGTTGCCGCGGCGGATATTGCGCACCGCGTTTTGCAGCATGGAGGGCGCGAGGAAAGTGCGCATTGCCGACAGCTCCTCGCTGATGGGATTGAGCACGCGCACCGCGTTTCGCTCCTCCGCGTCTTCGGGAAGGCGGAAAAGATCGAACTCCTTGGGCGAATAGAAGGAATAATTGCACGCCTCCAAAAAGCCCTGCGTGCGCAGGACGTCCTTTACGCGCAGTTCCTGTTTCTGTTCCGCCGAAAGCCCGCCGCCCGTCACGCTCGCCCTTTCGAGGAAGGTGGGCGTCAGGTGCGCGTAGCCGTACATACGGATGATCTCTTCCGCCAAATCGGCATACCCGTCCACGTCGTCCCGCCAGCCGGGGACTTCCACGCTCAGGACGTCCCCCGAAATTTCGGGTTTGAAGAAGAGCCTCGTCAAAACGGAAAGGATTTCTTGTTTCGGAACGTCGATGCCGAGGAGCGCGTTTATTTTGGCGACGCTCGCCGTCATCTTACGCGGCGTCAAATCGGCGGCGCACACGTCTTCGCAAAGATCGGTCACGACGCCGCAGCAGATCTCTTCGATGAGGTGCAGCGCGCGCGCCATGCCCCGTCCCGTCGTGTAGGCGTCCACGCCCTTTTCGAAGCGGAAGGAGGAATCGGAGCTTTGTCCCAGCGCCCGCGAGGTCTTTCTCACGTTGTCGCGCGCGAATTTGGCGGCTTCGAAAAAGACGTTTTTCGTTCCCTCCTTGATTTCGCTGTTCAAGCCGCCCATGATCCCCGCGAGGGCCACGGGCTTCTCTCCGTCGCAGATGACGAGGTTTTCGTTCGTCAGCGCAAATTCCTTTTTGTCGAGGGTGACGATCTTCTCCCCTTCGCGGGCGCGGCGAACGACGATCTGCCCGTCCTTGATATCGTCCGCGTCGAAGGCGTGCATGGGCTGCCCCATTTCGAGCAGCACGAAATTCGTGACGTCCACGACGGGAGAAATGGAACGGATGCCCGAAAGCGCCAGCCGCTTTCTCATCCACGCGGGGGACTTGCCGCCCCTGACGTCTTCCACATAATGCCCGATATAGCGGGGACAGAGATCGGGCGCGTCCACCCGCACCTTCACGGGATTTTTCGAAGTCTTATGCGGGGTGTAGGAATCGTCCGGCTCTTTGAGGGGCTTTTGAAGCACCGCAGCCACTTCGCGCGCGATCCCTAAAATGCACTGACAGTCGGGACGGTTGGCGGTGACGGAAATATCGAAAATCCAATCGTCCAGCCCGACGACTTTTTTAATATCCTCGCCCACGGGCGCGTCTTTGCCGAGATCCAAAAGCCCGTCCGTTTCCGCGCCGGGATAGAAATCGTCGTTGATGCCGAGTTCCTCGCCCGAACAGAGCATTCCCAAAGACTCCACGCCGCGGAGCTTTCCTTTTTTGATCTTTTTTATTCCGTCGGGATTTTTTTCAAGGGCGGCGGGATTGGTTTCGCAGACGGTGGAATTGTCCAGCGCGCAGGGCGTCTTCATACCTTCGTACACATTCGGCGCGCCCGTTACGATCTGAATGTCCCTCCCGTATTTTTCGCCGCAGTCCACGACGCAGACGCGCATATGGTCGCTGTCGGGGTGGGGAGCGAGGGATTTCACCTGCCCCACCACCACGCGGTCTATCTTATTTCCCAGGTAGAGAAGTTCCTCCACCTCAAATCCGCACGAGAACAGCTTTTCGGCAAGTTCTTCCGCGGACACGTCTATCTCCACATAATCTTTCAGCCAGCTCAAAGGTGCTTTCATCGTATACTCCTTTCTTTTTTACTCGCGGAAACGCAACGCCGATGCGTTCCCGTGTTTCGTTTCCCTTATTCTCCGAACTGCGACAAAAACCGCGTATCGTTTTCAAACAGCGCTTTGATGTTGTTGATGCCGTATTTCAGCATGGCGATGCGCTCGATTCCCATGCCGAACGCAAAACCCGTGTATTCGTCGGGATCGACGCCGCAATTTTCGAGTACGCGCCGATTGACCATGCCCGCGCCGAGCACTTCTATCCAGCCCGTGCCCTTGCAGAGGCGGCAGCCCTTGCCGCCGCACTCCGAACAGCTCAAATCCACTTCGACGCTCGGTTCGGTGAACGGGAAATAAGAGGGACGAAGCCGCACTTTCGTGGAGCTTGTAAACATCCTCTTCGCAAATTCCCCGAGCATTCCCTGCAAATCGCAGAGGGTGACGCCCTTATCCACCACCAGTCCCTCCATTTGGTGGAACATGGGCGAATGGGTGGCGTCGTCGTCCGAACGGAAGACTCTGCCCGGGGAAAGGATTTTAATCGGCGGCTTTTCCGTTTCCATCACGCGGATCTGTCCCGCCGAGGTCTGCGTGCGAAGGAGCAGGTTGTCCGCGAGATAGAAGGTGTCCTGCATATCCCGCGCGGGGTGATCCTTGGGGGTGTTGAGGGCGGTGAAGTTATAGTAATCCGTTTCGATTTCGGGCCCCTCGTATACCTTGAACCCCATGCCCGCGAAAATGTCGATGAGCTGATTTTTCACGAGCGTGACGGGGTGCAGGGCGCCCGCCTCGTATTTTCTGCCCGGCATTGTGATGTCGACGCGCTCCGAGGCGTACTTCGCCTCCATTTCCTTCTGACGGACGAGCGCCGCGTGCGCCTCGAATTTTTCTTCCATGCCCTGTTTGAACTCGTTGACGATTTTTCCGAAAGCGGGGCGGTCCTCCTTGGGCAAATCTTTCATGCCGCTCATGATGCCTTTGAGTTCCGCCTGAAATTTCATTTTCAGTTCGTACAGCGCCCTGCCCGTTTCCGTCCTTTGCATCGCGTCTTCGATTTTCGCTTTCAGCGACTGGATTTTTTCCTGCATAACCTCGTTCCTCCGTGATAATATTTTAAAACTTTTCCGCAAAACGCTGCGCCCCGAAGGTCAATCGAAAAATTTGCGTCCCGAAGGGGCAAGTCCCGACCCCGCGCGCCGAAGCGCCCGTCCCTTCTTATTTTTCGCTTTTTTCGCTTTTTCCGTTTTCGCTCTCCGCGGCGGCGTTAAATTTTCCCTGCCTTTTCCAAAAAGCAAATGTTTGTTTTTACAATGCCGTTTTAAGCGATTTAAAACGGCTCAGGCGCGCGATCCGCCCTCCTCCCGACAAGGGGGCGGGAAAGGATAAAAAGACGCCCTGCGCGCCGATTAAGACGCGCAGGGCGAAAAGATTTCGCGGTACCACCTGCTTTCGTATTGTTTCAAAGCTCTTCGCCGCGGCAGGCTTTATAAACCGGGCGGCCGATTTTGAAAAACACCTTATTTTCCGCTGTAACGCGCGGATCGCGTCGCCGACTACTTCCGCTCTTTTCCGAAACGTTCGAAAAAACGGTGCGCACAAAACAGGTGCGCGTTTGTTCCCCGGCAAAGCTCCAAAGTGAAAGGGCGGTCCGATTTCCGTTTCCCCGCCTTTCAGCCTGCGAACGGGGTTTCTTTGAAACGGGGGCTTCGGCGCCCGCTTTTTCATCGCTTTTCTTTTTTATTTGAGAACATTATAGCCGTTCTTTCTGCAAAAGTCAACCGTTTTTTCAAGCCTAAAAGCGAAGGAACAGGATATTTCTAAAATTGCGATTTTTCCGTCGTCCCGATCTTGTCGAAAAGGCACATAAAAAGTTTCGGACTCGTTCAATATGCCGAAAGATTCTTTATCCCTCCACACCTTTCAAGACTTTTCCGCTTTAACTCAATTCTTCGACCCGCGACAGCAACTCCGCGTAACGCGCGGCGAACTCCTCCCCGCTGACGGATCGCGCGAAAAAGTTTGTGTGAAAGCATAAATTGCCCTCTTCGTCGTAAGATTCAAAATAACGGATATAGCGCAGTTCGAGCGGCGTCAGAATCGTCAGCGCCCCGAAATACTTGCGGCAGTTTTCCCCTTCGGCTTCCCACGACTGCTTTGAGGTCTGCATTTGCCCGTACAGCAATTCCAGACACGTTTCCGTCTTTTTGAGTTTTTTAATCCCTTCTTCCCCCACGATATCGTAGTATCCGTCCCCGCCATAGCCCGCGTTAAAAATAGAATCCAGCGCCGCCCAAAGTTTCTCCACCGCCGCTTCGGACAAATTCAGCACTTTTTTATCGGAATATAATTTTATTTCGTCGGGCTTCGCCATATTTTTGTCGGTCACCTGTAATTCCCCTTCGGGAATCGGCGGAAGCGCGTAAACATCCTTGGACACACAGCTCACAAAAAAAATACTGCCCGTAACGATGAAAATCAAAAAGTTAAAAAAACACTTTCTCATATAAGCTCCTTTAAACGCACAAGTTTTCGGAAGGAATCAACTCCCCCGTCACCAAATTGAGATAAGAAATTTTCAACTCACTCATCCCATTTTCATCGGTTTGTATGGTCTTTATGACCTTTGTCGGAATCGGCTGCCCATCCATTACCAAATAGAAATCACTGATTTCCGTATTTAATGAATCATTCAAAATTCCCTCTCCCCCTTTCTCAAAATTTTGGAACTTTGAAACACTTTCCGATTTACATTATATCACTTCTTTTTATGCTGTCAAGAGATTAAAAAAATATTTTTTTATTATTTTCTTTTTTTCTTTTCAAATTTCTCCAAAGATACAATCGGTCTTTTTTTCTTCTCGCAGAACATCCTGGCATAGGCGGCGGAAAATTCCTCCTCCGTCATTTCCTCCACGTTTTCGCGGACGTATTCGGGGATTTTTTTGTACGACATCAGCCGCTTTCCCTCAAACCAATCGGGACGCAGTTTCAGCCCGACGAGCGCGATGCCGCAGACCACCGCCGCTCCGATGATGTTCACCAGCATATCCATCATGCTGTCTTTCAGTCCGCTGCCCCGCACCGCGTCCGTAACATACGTTCCGTCGGGATTCATGGAAACGATGCCGTCCTTCCAGCGCTGCATATTGGACGCGCCGGCAAAGCCCGCTATCTCGTAACTGACGCTGTCCACCGCGTATTCGACGAGTTCCCAGATATATTCGATGGACAGGGCGAAACAAAAACTGAACACGACGATAAAGAAGGGCGACAACTTGACTTTTTTGCTTTCGAGATTGGTGAACGACAGAACGACGGAAAATCCGATGAACGCGATGATTGCGCCGCCCGTAGTATGCAAAATTTTGTCGAAGAGAATGTAATGATCGTAAAAGCGATAGATCTCCCCGAGGATAAAATGGATAAAGATAAAGAGATAGACGATGACGGCGATGAAATCGGGAATGCGCACTTTGAGTTTTCTTTGAAAAAACACGGGAATGTTTAAGCAGACGATGGCAAGCACGCACATCTGTATCTGATTGAGGTACGTTTCCAGCATTTCCCCCGACCCTAAAATGCACTTGACGAGCGAATAGATCGCTGATCCCCCCGTCAACAGAGTCATGATCAGCACAATCCAGTACAATACCCGATTGGCTTTGTGCTGTTTCAAAAGCTTTTCCGTTCTGTAATCGATCAATTCTTGTTTTTCGCTTTCCGTCATACGCTCCTCCACGCCGCAAAAAGCGGCAGCCGACTTCTTTTATCCTTCGTTACAGCAGACGTCAACTCATGTTTGAATACCGTGCGAAAACGCCCGCCACGCCCCTTTGCCGCCGCTGCGACAGCGCGGTGGGCGAGGTTACAGGGCGTTCCAAATTCCCGCAAGCGGGCGCTTCCGCCGAGCTTGCGGACTGCGTCCCGGCGGAAGCGGGCACGAAAACGCTTCGCAAACCCGTAATTTCGTTCTTATTGCAACAGCGCCGGCCGTATGTTTGCATAGTCCGCAAAAGAAGGATGCAGACACATGGCGTCGTCTTTATTATAACGAAAAAACGGCAAAAAAGCAAGCGTCACGCTCTTTTCTGCCGTTAATTTTCTCGGTTTCACACGTTTTTCAACTATTGCTTTTGTTGTTTCAGCAGATCGCGGATCTCTTCCAAAAGCCTCGTGTTCGCCGTTTCCTTAGCTTCCAGCGCCGCTTTTTCGGCAGCCGCTTTCTCCTCTGCGAGGCGAGCCTCCTCGGCTTTTGCCGTTTCCGCTTTGGCGATATCCTCCGCGTACTTCTTTCTGGCTTCTTCGCGCGTCAAACCCTCTTTACGGTATTTCGCAACGGCTTTTTTCTCTATTTCCAGTCCGCTCTTCATCTTATCGCTCGCTTCTGCAAAGCTGTTGATCGCTTTGACGATGCAAAAGAGCACGAAAGCGATGAGCAGGAAATTGATGATGGCGTTGATAAAAGCGCCCCAATCGATGTAAATGGAATTTTCGAGCGAAAGTACGCCGTTCGCGTCATAGCCGCGTTTTAAAAAGGTAAATACTTCGCTCAGCGCGTCCTTGCCCAAAATCAAAGCGAGGACCCAATTGATGAGGGGCTTTAAAATGTTGTCGCTCAGCGCCGTGACGATCGCCGTGAACGCGCCGCCGACGATGACGCCGACCGCCATATCGAGCACGTTGCCGCGCGTGATAAATTTTTTAAATTCACCGAAAAACTTTTTTAAGCCGCCGTGTTTCTTCTCCATAAAGATATGCCTCTTGTAAAATTATTTGTTATTTGTCGCAGATCAGGCTCCCGTAAACATTCGGAGCGTTTCAAAAATCATCGCGTAGGAATTAAGCTGATCCAAAAGGGAGTCCATAAATATAAAATTGAGGACCCACATGACGACGGAAATGACGATGCCCGCAATGGCAAGTCCCCTTCCTTTGCCGTATATATTCTTGGAGCGATTCAAACCGATGATACTGAAAATAAGCCCTAAAAGCGGAATGAAGAAGGAGCAGACGAAGCCCGCGATCGCCATGCCGTTGGAGCCGGAGGCTTCCTGCGGGGGCTGATAGCCGCCGTTTTGCGGCGAGTAATAGTAGCCGCCCTGCGGAGAAGGATTTTGTCCCGGCTGATAGCCGCCGTTCTGCATACCCGGTTGATAGCCGCTCTGCTGATAAGTATTATTCGGAGTCTGCGCAGACTCCGGCGGTTGATAACCGCCCGCGCCGAATTGATCGTTGAGGTTGATACCCTGGGCGGGCTGAGACGCAGAAGCGTTCTCTTTCAAAGTGCCGTCGGGATTGACGGCGGGGTTAGCGTCCGTGGGAGGCATCGCTTCATGGCGGGACACTTTTTCACCGTACTCGGTCAAAGAGCCGCAATTTTTGCACACCATGTCGTTCTCTTCGACAGGGGAGCCGCAATTTTTGCAAAACATAATTTTCTCACCTTTTCCTTAAAATACTTGAACAACGAAATTTGTTCTGTATCATTCTACTACATTTGAGGTAAGATTGTCAATAGGGAAAGCAAATATTTTTGTTTTTTATTCGACATTTTTCTTTCACCCTGATTTTTCTTAGAATAAAAGGATTTTTTTCCCTCTTTTTTCTCCTTCGCGGGAAAAAAGCCCTTCCTTTTCGGCGCCTTTAAAAAAAAGGGACGCCGAAAAAATCAGGCGCCCTTGTTTTTTTTCACTTTTTCGACAATCAGCCACGCAAACAGAGCGCCGCCGGAAAGAGAGCCGTCGCAAAAAATCTGTAAAGGGATTCTTCCCGACGTCAAAAATTCTCCGCTCGCCGTCAAGATTTCCCTTTTCCCGCCGTCCCGTTCAAACGCGCTCACCGTATACGCCGCTCCCTCTTCGAGTCCTTTCAGACAAACGCATGGCGTCCCGTTTCCCCTTCCTTTCTCCGCCGCAACCAAAGCCAGAGCGGACGCCTTGTTTTCCGAAACGGCGAGGAGACCGTAAGCCTCAAAGCGTTCTTTGGAAAACGCGTTTCCCAAGCGGTAGGTCTTTCCGCATTGCAGCAAACGGCGGTATTTTTTAAAGAAGGCGATCCGCTTTCTTATTCCTTCTTCCTGCGACTGCGAAAGCGCGGAAAAATCCGCTTCCACGGTCGGCGAGCCGAACGCCGCATAAAAATCCGTCGGAAGGCTCAAAGACGCGCAATCGAAGCGGACGCGAGAGGAGAGGACGCTTGGAGGATAGCCGCAGGAAACGCCGCTGCGGAGAAAAAGATCGCGCGGCGCGTCCCCGCCTTCGGCCGCTATCTGCGGAAAATAGCAGAGCAGTCCGAGATCGAATCTCCCGCCGCCCGCGCCGCCCTCGAAGAGAACGCCCGGGAATTTTTCCGCGATGCGCCCCAGCACCGCATACAAACCTTCCGTATAGCGGAGAAAATACTCCCCCGCGGGCACGTCGCGGCAAAAGCAGTCCGCCATGCGCCCGCCCGTTTCCCAGTATACATAGCTCGCCTTCGTTTCGGAAAGAAGGGAGGACAGCGCGCGGACCGCATATTTCTGCACGCGGGGATCCGCAAAGTTGAGAAGAAGCCGTCCCTTGACGCGCAGGGGTTCCCTGCCCGGGATCTTCATGGCGTATTCGGGGTGTTTTTCGTAAAGTTCCCCGTTTTCGGAAATGCTTTCGAGATTCACGCGGATCCCGAATTTTATGCCCGCTTCGCGCGCCGCGGCGGCAAAAACGCCCGCCTCCGTCCTTTTTTCCCCGCCTTCAAAGTGCTCCGCGGGAAAAGAAGCTTCCCCGCCGAGAACGAACACCTCCGCGCCCAGCTCCGCCGCCTTTTTCGCCTCGGCAAGCGCCTGCGGCTCCGTAAAGTCCGAGGGGTTCTCTCCGGCTGCGAAAACGACGGGGCGTTCTCTTCCCTTCCATCTGCCGCGGACGATGTGTTTCGCGACGAAATCGTGCATGGCGAGCGAAACGCCCTCTTCGTCCCCGGCGAACGTCATCGCCGCCTCGGGAGAGGAAAAGCTTTCGCCGGGCAAAAGCGCCTTGTCCAGCATAAAATCGTTTACGCCGACCAAGACGCGGGTACGGGGATACCCGTCCGTTTCCGCCGTTTCTTTATGGCCGCCCGAATAGACGAGGTTAAACGCGTACACGCTCCCCTCCTTTTCCAGCATTACAAAAGGATTTGCGAAGAGGGAGGAGGCGCCGAGGCGCGATTCGCGGACGACGACTCCGTCCTTTACGGGCGTATAGACTTTTTCGTATTCTCCCTCCCGCCCCTCGCGGAAGGCGACGAAAGAGTAGCCGCCGCCGTATACGTCGAGCTGCAAAGAAGCGAGATTCTTCACGCGCACCTCTTTTTTTCCGCCGTTGAAGAGCCGCGCGGACACGGCGATGACGTCCGAATCGTCGAATACCGTGTAATAGAGAAAAAGACGAAGCCTGGAAGGCTCGTCCGAAAATTCGAGAGAGAGCGTCTGGCAGGCGTTTTTCTCCATCGAGTCGGAATAGGAGGAGGGCAAGGGCGCCAGGGAGGGTTTGTCCGTCAGTTTCGCCCTGAGAAAAGAAAAGCGCGGAGAAAAGGACCCGTCCGCAAACGCGCAGGATACGGAAAAGCGGCGGGCGTCCCCTCCCCCGAACGAAGACGCGAGGCTCAACGCCGGCTCGTTTCCCTCGCCGGCGCAGGAAAGAAAATCGTAATCGGAGCCGGGCACGGAAAGCCGCCGCCCGTAATAGAGATACTCCGCGCACCTCTCGGCGCGGATCAGAAGCGTCGTCGCGGGAGTATCGAGTTTATACACGTTTCCTTTTCTTTTTATCATAGTGCCGCCTTCTCTTTTGTTTTTCCTATTTTCCGCAAAGCGCGTCTTCTTTCCGGATAGAGCGTTCTATCTCGCTCCGGGTTTTTCGGAGGAAAGACGCGCCTCCTTTGCAAGCCCTTTAAAACATAGGCGTCCGTCAAAGGCTCCGACGCGGAGGAACGGCTGCTTCTCTTGTAAGGAGCGGGGAAGAGCCGGGGCTTTGCCGACGACTTTTTCCCGTGAACGACGATTTCTTTATAACGATTGCCTAACGCCGTACGCGGCTTTTTCGAAAAAAGCCGTCCTCGCGGCGCGAAAAATCTTTTTTCCCGCTTTACGTCGGAGCAATCGTCCCATTTGCGGGAAAGCGAGCGGACGGTTGGGGAAGCGCCGCATACGCCGCGAAAAGAGCCGCGTCGAGGTTTATTATAACACGGCAAACGGGAAAAGCGCAACGATTTTTCCGCGTTTTAAGAGAATTTTCAACCCCTTCACGACTCTTTTTTCAGTTTTTTCCTTTCTCGCCTTGGCGGGCGGCGAGCAGATCTTCGATGAAAAAGATATCCTCCGCCACCGAAGAGAACGCTTGGAGCAGATACGACCTCGTTTCCTTGCGCTGCGCCGAAAAAATTGCCGTACAGTATTCCCGCAGCAGAGATTTTTCCATAAACAGCATATCCTCTAAACTATCGTATTCGTTGAGCGTGATCTCGCGTTTGCTGTTTTTCATTCCTTACCGCCTCCCGCGAGCTTTTTAAGCGCGCTTTTGCGCTGTTCGTGACGGACGGCAAGCGCCTCCATATCCTCCGCGAGCGCCGCGTCGGTGAGCAGTCTTGAATAGATCCTCGCTTTCTTCACGGAGAGATCCTCCGCTTCCGCAAGCATGGTCAAAAGCTGAAATTCGCATTCGAAGCCGCTTTCGTATTCTTCCATAAAATAAACCTCCCTTTATTTTCCTTGATACTTGCAAGTATGCGGAAATCGGGGAGGTTTTATACCGATCAATCTCTGAGGAGAGCAATTTTTCGCTCCTTTTCAGAAGCCGGGCGCCGACGACGTCTTTTCAGTTCCCTGCGCCTAAAAGAAAGCGCTCAATCGGAGCTTTTTTCCTTCGTTTCCGCCGTTTTCGATTTTTCCCTGAAAAAATCGCAATACGGGGCGAGCGTACAGCCGCCGCAGTCGGGACGCCGGGAATGACAGACCCGCCGACCGTGAAAGATCAGCCAATGATGCGCCTTCGACCAGTCGGATTTGGGAATCGAACGATGAAGCCCCTCCTCCACTTCCGCGGGAGTCCTGCCTTTTGCCAGCCCCAGACGGTTGCTGACGCGGAACACGTGCGTATCCACGGCGATGGCGTCGCCGCCGAACGCCACGGAGTATACCACGTTGGCAGTCTTTTTGCCCACGCCCGCAAGACTCATCAGATCCTTGATATTATCGGGCACCTTGCCCCCGAAATGCTCTGAAATATCCCTGCTCGCCGAGAGAATGTGCTCCGCTTTCGTCTTGTAAAGCCCGCAGGAAAAGATATACTTTTCCAATTGCTCCTGCGTCAGCGCGCACATGGTTTCGGGCGTGGAATGTTCCTCGAACAATTTTTCCGTCACTTTGTTTACTCTCTCGTCCGTGCACTGCGCGGAGAGAATGACCGCCACCAAAAGCTCGTAGGCGCTTTTGTAGTGAAGGGCGGGACGGGCGTCGGGATATAAACGACTGAGTTCGGCAAGAGCCGCTTTTTTATCATGAGGTTTCATAGCGCTTCCCTTATAATCTAATCGACGTTATATGTGGAATCGGGCGCAAAAATGCTGATAAATACTTCGTGCTTCCGCATTTTTGCTTCTATTATAACATCGCTTACGCAATGTTTGAATCGGGCGCGGAAATGCCCATAAATACTTCGTGCTTTCGCATTTCGTTTCTATTATAACACAAAAAAAGCGCTTCCGCAAGCTATATTTTCCACAGTCGGAAAAATTTTCCCCGCTTAAAAAAATTTCCTTCCTCTTTCTTCGTTTTTTCCTCTCCCCCTTCCGCCTGACGCAGGTTTAAAGATTGCGTTTTTCCGCCTTCAAAAAAAATATTTTAAACCGCGAAAAATGTAAATTTCCCCTTCGCGGCGCTGTTTTTGCCGCGCGGGAAGGCGTTTTTTCGGCAAAAAGGACCCGAACGCCTTATAAGCGATCCCTTTTCCGAACTTATAAATTCCCCCATGCCGTTTGTCCCATACCCGCGCTTTAAAGCGCGCGGGCACGCTCTGCAAAGACGAAAACAGCGGTCAGCGCGGCGCGGGATAATAGGGCGTCACCACTGCCCTGCCGTTTTTGTAATCCATTTTATAAAATCCTTTAAAAGCGGAATATTTCCCCAATTTCAAAACCGCCTGCGCGCGGATAAACGCGGACGAATCGAATTTGACGCACAAGCCGCAGCCGATGTTCGCCTCCTTCGGTGCGGAAGCGGTCTGCGCCGCCACGCCGTATTTATATAAACGTCCCGCATAATCCAAAGACTGCGCGCGGGAACGGAACACTGCAAGTATCGTCATAATGTCATACCGACCTCCTCGGCGGAATAGTATATTTTATGACTCTATAAAAAAAGAGGTGACTTTTCATGATCTATTTCGACAACGCGGCAACGGGAGGGCGCAAACCCGACGCCGTTATCTCCGCCGTTTCCTCCGCGGTCAGACTGTGCGCCAATCCGGGAAGAAGCGGACATAAACTCTCCCTTGCCTGCGCCTCCGTCGTCCTCGACTGCCGGAGCTCCCTCTCCGATTATTTCGACGGGTACGGCTTCGAGCGGGTGATTTTTACAAAAAATTGCACCGAGGCTTTACATATCGCCATCCTGGGAACGCTCTCCGCGGGCGATCACGTCGTCACAACCTGTATGGAACACAATTCCGTGCTTCGTCCCCTCGAATTTTTGAGCAAGCGGGGAATCGTCACCTACGACGTCTGCCCGTTGACGGACGGGAATATCTCCCCCGAAACCTTCCTTTCCCTCGTCAAGCCGAATACGAAAATGGCGATCGTCACCTCCGCCTCCAATGTCACGGGAGCGATCCCCCCTTTGCAAAAAATCAAGGACGCCCTCCCCAAACGGATCTTGTTCGTCGTGGACGGCGCGCAGGGCGGGGGGCATCTGCCCCTCGATATGAGAGAAACGGGAATCGACGCCTTAGCGCTGGCGGGACACAAAGGCATGATGGGCATTCAGGGCAGCGGCGCGCTCCTGTTTTCCGAGCGCTTCAATCCCCGCCCCGTCATGTTCGGCGGGACGGGCAGCGAAAGCTTTTCCCTCGATATGCCCGACTTTTATCCCGACGCCTTGGAAGCGGGCACCCTCGCTTTTCCCGCCGTTTCCTCCCTTTTGGAAGGGACGAGATATTTGACGCAGAAGGAAGGGGAAATCGGCAGGCATCTCGTCGCTCTCACGGGATATTTTTTAGACGGACTTAAAAAGCTGCCCGCTTACCGCGTCTATTCCATTCCCAACCCCTGCGGTATCGTCGCCTTTTCGCACCGGGAAATCCAATCGGAATTCCTGTCCGGGGAACTTTCGGAAAAATATTCCGTAGCCGTGCGAGGCGGACTGCATTGCGCGCCCCTCATGCACGAAGCGCTGGGGACGCAGGAAAACGGGCTGGTGCGGGCGAGTTTCTCCCTCTTCAATCGAAAGGAGGAAATCGCGGTCCTGCTCGACGCCTTAAAGCGCATGGGATAACGAATACGCTTCCGCCATCCCTTTCCTATTTTCCCGAAGGCGGCTCCTGATTTTTACGGTCTTTTCAAATCGGTAGCCGGTTTTTCCGCACTTTCCCGCGCGGGGAAAGCAACTCTTATCCCGCAAATTTTTATGGACTCCGAGGGGGAAATTTTTTCTCTGCTTGCCCTTTTAAAACCTTTGCAGGCGAATAAAATTCCCCTTGCGGTATTATTCCGCATTGGCAATCGGGCGAGCTCTTTTTAAAGGAGTATTTTCCGCCTCTTACCGATCAATCCGTTTCCCGTCCCGTCCGTTGATATTGCGCGCCGAAAACAAGACGATTTTTCTTTACGGGACGTTCCCCGCGCCTTTTAAAAAGAAGGCCCTCACTTCATATTCGGCGCCCCGGCGCTTTTTACGGGTTTGCTTTTGCGAGGGAGGAGAAAGAAATAAAAGCCCGGCCGCCTGTTGTTGACGAACAAGAAAAGGGCGAGCTTCGACGAGGGAAAAAGGCGGCGGACGAGAAAGAAAGGGCAGCGTTTTTTCATGCCCTTTCTCTGTTTTTTCCCGCGCGGCGTCAAATCCTTTTGAGTCTTTCCACCACGGATTTGAGCTGGCGGCGCTGCACGTTGTTCAACAGCGGCGAAAACTGTTCGTAAAAAGTGTCTATCTCCGCATTGGAGAGCGTGCCCGCGCGCTTGCTTTTTTCCGCTTCGCCCAAAATGCTTCTCAGCATATCGGAATTGCTTTTGCCGTTGAACGCGGCGGCTATTTTTTTTGTAAGCTCCGCCGCGGAACTTTCCATGGCGGGATCGGGCGCCGTAGCCGCCTCTTTTAAAATTTCGCTTTCGTCCTGCGGCGAAGACTGCGGGGTATAATCTTTGAAACTTCTCATGGACTTCTCCTTTTTCATGGGATTTTTTCGGAATATTTAATACTATCCTATGCGGAGAAGCAATTTTTCGTTAGCGTTTTCATATATTGAAAGTATGGAAATCATGATGCTGATTTTATTATACTATCTCTCGCAGAACCCGGATTTTCCCGAAAGCGTCAAGCCCTTGATGGGAAAACTCAAAAATTCCGAGGAGATGTTGAAATTTTTGAACGACTTGTCCCGTTTTTCGGAAATGTTCGCGCTGTTTCAAAAACAAAAGCCCGAAGCGGGCAATCCCCCTCCGCCGCCCAAAGGTCCGCCGCCCCCTAAACCCAAGGAGGAACCGTGCGGCAAAGAACAAAAAAAGGAGGATCCGCCGCCCCCTAAGGACGAAAAAGAAAAACCGCCCTCCCCTACGAACGGGATAGCGGATAAATTCATCGAGGAATGCCTTGACCGATATTTTAAAAAGAGATAGCCGTAAATTTTCCGTAAGCCTCCTTCCCAAAAGGAGCGCGGCGGCGCTTTTTTTCCTCGCAAAGTTGCAGATTGCCGCCGCCCGAAAGAACTCACCGGGAGGCGGCGTTTTTTATACCACGGAAAAGCCGCCGTTGACGGGAATGTCCGCGCCCGTGACATAGTCGTTTTCTTCCAAAAACAGCACCGTTTTGGCGACGTCTTCGCCCGTGCCGAGCCTGCCCGCGGGAATTTCCTCTTTCAAAGCCGCCATATCCTCTTTGGAAAAATGCGCGTTCATACGGGTGTCTATGACCCCGGGGGACACGCAGTTGACGCGGATTCCCGACCAGCCCAGCTCCTTGGAAAGCGCTTTCGTGAAGCCGAGGAGCGCGGCTTTGGAAGCGGAATACGCGCTTTCGCAGCTGCCGCCGACTTCTCCCCACACGGAAGAAATATTGACGACGAGCCCGCTCTTTTTGCTTATCATTCCTTTCAGCGCTTCCCTCGTGCAGAGAAACGCGCCCGTCACGTTGACGGCGAAAAGGCGGTTCCATTCCTCTATCGTCACGTCCTGTATCTGTTTGACGAGGGAAATGCCCGCGTTGTTGACGAGGATGTCCACGCCGCCGATCGTTTGAAAGAGCGTTTTGATCTCCGCCTCTTCCGTCACGTCCGCGCGATAGATCTCCACGCCCGCTTCCGCCGTTTCTCTGGCGCTGTCCTCGTCCGAGGAATATGCCGCGCATACGCGATAGCCCTTTTTCAAAAACGCGAGCGCCACAGCCTTCCCTATCCCGCGCACGCCGCCCGTCACCAGAACCGTTTTTTTTGCGTTCATCAAATCCCTGTCCCTTCCGTTCTTTCTTTTTCCGACGCCTTTTTAAGCGCTGCGTTCTCCACGGTTTGAATGACGGCGGCGGCCGATTCCTCCACGCTCTTTCCGTCCACGTCCACGATAAAGTCCGCCACGTGTTCGTACACGGGCATCCGCACTCTGAGAAGTTCCGCGAGCTTGTCCGCGATGACGCCCGAATCCGCCTGCAAGAGCGGGCGGTTGTCGTATACTTTGAGGCGCTTTACCAGCGTATCCAGCGACGCGCGCAGAAATACGATCTTGCCGTTTTGCTGCAATAGTTCGTTGTTTTCGCGCTTCAAGACCAGACCTCCGCCCGTCGAGATGATCAGGTGTTCCTCCTTCGAAAGCTCTTTGACGATCCCCGATTCCAATTTTCGGAAATACTCCTCGCCGTAATATTCGAAGATGTCCGAGATGTTCCCGTAACGGTCTATGATCATCTGATCGGTGTCGTACCAGCGCCGCCCCGTCGTTTCCGCGATCTTGACCCCCACGCTCGTCTTGCCCGCCCCCATCATGCCGCACAATACGATGTTCATTTCTTTTCCTCCGTCAGGGATTCCTTTAAGCCCTCTAAGGCGGCGAGATAACTCGCCGCGCCGAAACCGAACACCACGCCGCGGCAGACCTCGGACAGGACGCTCTTTTTTCTGAATTCCTCGCGCGCGGCGATATTCGACATATGCACTTCTGCCACGGGGACGTCGATGGCGGCGACGGCGTCGCGGATAGCGTAGCTGTAATGAGAAAACGCGCCCGCGTTGAGCACGATTCCGTCGAAGGCGCGCTTTAAATAAGCCTCGTGCAGCTTATCGCAAATCTCTCCTTCCGCGTTGCTTTGAAAAAACTCCGTTTCGTCGCCCCGACTCGCGCAATAGGCGGCGATTTTTTCGTTGATCTCCGCGAGGGAACGGGCGCCGTAGACGCTCTTTTCACGCACCCCCGTCAAATTGAGATTGACTCCGTTGATGATCAAAAATTTCATGATGACTTTTTCCTCCAAAAAAACCTGCGGTGCCCGTTTTCTCCCCTTTTCATGGGAACGACGGAAAAGCCGCGCCTTTAAAAGACGGCGAATGGCTTTGAACGAAAGCGGGACCCCTTTTCAACCTTCGAGATAGTTCCTATAAAGTCCCTCCGCTTCCTCCTCGTCGGCGGGAAGGGCGAGATACAGACAATCCGAAAGGTACGCCTGATAAAACAGCATCGCGTGCCCGTTGAGCGTTTTTTTGCCGAGCTTTTGCGCGAGCCGCAGAAATTCCGACTGCGCGGGGCGGTAAATGAGGTCCACCGCCGCCACGCAATTTTTGATCGTTTCTTCGCCTACGGGCGATACGCCCACGCTCTCGTGCATTCCCACGCCCGTGCAATTGATCAGGACGTCGCAAGGGACGCTTGCGGGGTCCGCCGCCGCGCGCACGCCGAGCGAAAAGCAGACGTCCTTTAAAAGCTCCTGCCGGCGCTGATAGAGAAACACCTCGGCGCCCGCTTTTTTGAGGGACGCCGCCGTGCTTCGCCCCGCCCCGCCCGCGCCCAGCACCAGCGCCCGCCGATCCTGCGTCCGTACGCCCGCGCGGCGAAGCATCAGGAGAAAGCCCACGCCGTCCGTGTTGTAGCCCGTCTTTTGCGCGGAGAGTACCGTATTCACCGAATCGAACGCCGCCGCGTCCCCTTTCGTTTCGTTCAAAAGAGCGATGATTGACTTTTTATAGGGAATCGTGACGTTGAAGCCGTCCGTTTCCTTTAAGAGCCGCCCGGCTTCTTTTCCGAAAGATTCCGCGCCGACGGAAACGTTTTCGTAATCGCACGCCGCGCCCTTGCCTTGGAGAATAAAGCGGTGCATCCTTTCGCTCTCCGATCGGGAAACGTCTTTTCCGATGAGCGCCAATTTCAATTTTTTCATGCCGATGTTCCTCCCGCGGCTCGCCCTTTCCTATTGCGAATTGCGCGTTTTTCGATTTCCCGGGGCTTCGCGTTTGCGATTTTTTCCGTCATACGGAACCTGCGCCGAGAAGCTGAAAGAAGCCGGGGAAAGAAATGGCGCAGCATTCGGGGCGGGCGATGCCGCCGCCCTTTTCCGACGCGAGAAGCCCCACCGCCGCCGTCATGGCGATGCGGTGATCGAGGTAGCTGTCCACGTTTCCGCCCGCGAGCTTGTCTTTGCCGCGGATGACGAATCCGTCCTCCGTTTCGATGCAGATCCCGCCCAGCGCCGCGATCATTTCCGAGGTGGTGCGGATGCGGTCGCTCTCCTTGACGCGAAGTTCCTTCGCGCCCGAAATGCGGCTTTCGCCGTCCGCGAACGCGCAGAGAAGCGCCACCAGGGGCAATTCGTCTATCATGGAGGGAATGTCCTCTTTGGTCAGCGAAATTCCCCGCATCGGCGATTTTTCGACGAGAATGTCCGCCGTTTCCTCGCCGCCCGACACCCTGCGGTTGAGAATGGAATATCGGACGCCCAGCCGATCGAACGCCGTCAGGATCCCCATGCGGGTGGGATTGATGCCTACGTTTTTGCACAGCGTCCTGCCTTTCAGCGCGCCCAGCGCCATAAAATACGCCGCGGAGGAAATGTCCGAGGGCACGCAAACGTCCACCGCTTTCAAAAGACTGCGTTTCAATTCGATGCGCCCGTCTTTGCAGCGGATGTCCGCGCCCATGGCGGCGAGCAGGCGTTCGGTATGATCGCGCGTTTTCTGCGGTTCGACGACGGCGGTGACGCCCTCCGCGGACAACCCCGCGAGAAGCAGCGCGCTCTTTACCTGTGCGGAAGCGATGCTCATTTCGATCTCCGCGCCCCGCAAAGGCGCGGGGAAAACGCACACGGGCGCGTGTCCTTCCGTCGTGCGGACGTCCGCGCCCAAAAGAGAAAGCGGGGAAGCCACGCGCGCCATCGGCCTCCCGGAAAGGGATTCGTCGCCGAAGAGAACCGCCTCGATATTTTTTCCCGCGGCAAAGCCCGTCAAAAGCCGCATCGTCGTACCCGAATTGCCGCAATTGAGCCTTACCCCCGTCCGAAACCGGGGCGTGCCGTGCACGCAGAGCGTCGTTCCGTCGATGTCGATCCGGGCCCCGAGCGCGCGCATACACTGGCAGGTGGAGAGGCAGTCCCCGCCCATCAAAGCGTGCGTGACGACCGCTTCTCCCTCCGCGCCCGCGTTGAGCATGACGGCGCGGTGGGTGATGGATTTGTCGCCGGGAAGTTCAAATTCGCCTTCGAATGCGCCTATGGGCTTAATTTCCTTCATATTCGTCCTCGTATTTGGTATTTTCCACATTTCTCGCTATCTCTTCCAATCCCTGTTTATATTCTTCGAACGGCAAAGAAAGCAGCGTCCATTTTCCCCTGCTCTTCGCCGCGGATATACAGATTTTTCCGTCGTCCAGATTCTTTTTGTCCGAACGCGCCTTTTCCGCGTCTTTGCCGATACGGGAAAAATCCGCGGCGGAACGGGGGGCGGCGTTCAGCGCCCTTGTCACCAATCCGACGAGTTCCCTCCCGTATTCGGCTTCGCAGACGCCGTATTTTTGCGCCAGCTTCGTTTCGAACAACATTCCCCAAAGCACACTTTCCCCGTGGGAAAGAGAGGAGGAAAGTTCCACGGCGTGCCCCGTCGTGTGCCCGACGTTGAGGGATTTGCGCTCCCCCGTTTCCCGTTCGTCCTCCGTCACGACTTTCGCCTTATGCCGGACGCATACCGGAATCAGGGAAGAGAGAAAGCGCAACTTTGTCAAACGCTCCCCGTTTTCTTTCAGCGCGTCAAAAATCCCCGCGTTGAGCGCGGCGTATTTGACGATCTCGCCCAAGCCGCACTTGATCTCCCGCGCGGGCAGCGTCTTTAAAAATTGCGGGTCCGCCACGACCTCAAAGGGCTGATAAAAGGCGCCGACGACGTTCTTGACGCCGCAAAGATCCACCGCCGTCTTGCCGCCCACTCCGCTGTCCACCTGCGCCAGAAGCGTCGTGGGCACCTGCACGCAGGAAATGCCGCGCATATAAAGGGACGCCGCCAAACCGCCGATGTCCCCGACGACGCCGCCGCCTACCGCGAACAGCCGCGAGGAGCGGTGCAGCCCCGCCTTCGTCATGCTCTTTAAAATATCCCCCAGCCGAGAGAAATTCTTGCTCTCTTCGCCCGCGGGAAGGACATAGATTTCCGAGTCCGCAAAATATCGGGCGAAAAATCCGCCGTACAGCGCGTATACGTTGGAATCCGCGACGACAAAATTTTTCTGTCCCGCGACGAGAAGGGGCAGGCGGGACTCGCACGCGCCTTCCCCGACGTATATTTCTCCTTCCGCGGAAGGAGTTTTCAAGACGATTTTTTCCATGAAGACCTCCCGTGCGGCGCGCCTTTCGCCGCGACAAATTTCCTTTTTTGCGCTTTTCCGCGCACCGCTTTATGGATTTTTCAATCCCGCCGAGCGCCGTTTAAAAAACTTTTCCGCACGACAGGAAAGATCCTATCCATTCTTCGATAAACCGCCTTTCGCCCGCCTGTCCTTCGCCGAGGCGCGCCGCGCCGACGACGGGCAGCCATCGGAGAATCTCCGATCGGGATTTGTTTTCCCGCCCGCAATACAAGTCCAGATACTTGTCCGCTATCTTAGGGGCGCGGAAAAAATAGAGCATATACGTCCTACATATGTCCGCCTCTCCGAATCCCGTCGCGGCATCCGCCCAATCGACGACCGTATACCGCCCGTCTTCGACGAGGATATTATAGCCGTGAAAATCTCCGTGACAGAGAGAATCGCCGCAGGGCATTTTCTCCAACAGTTTAAGTACGCCGCGCATTTCCGCTTTCGGCAACAGCGAACCGTTTTCTATTTTTTCGCGCAGTCTGCTCTTCAAATTCAAAGGAAGCCATATCTTTTTCGCTTGAATCTCCGCTTGCAGAGAGAGCATTTTGCCGAGATAAAATTCCGTTTCGGAAGGCGACGCGACGATCAAGTCGTTTAAAGGCTTTCCGCCAAGACAGTCCATTTTTACGGACAAAACGCCCTTCGTTTCGTACACGCCGTATATCTTTGCCGTCGGAACCCCCGCCTTTTCCGCCAGAGAATGGACGAGAGCTTCGTAAAAAACGGCGCTCTTTTCCACGCCCTTCCCGTATACTTTCCAAGCGAATCGCCCGTCCGAGTATACCTTTGAGCGCGCTCCCGTTCCCATAAGACGCATCTCTTTTTCTTCGCCGTCCGTCCGCATATTCCCTCTCCTCCCTTCCGTGGTTACGGCAAAGCCCGGTATCTTTCGACGACCTCGTACACGGTATCCCCGCCCAAGCGTTCGGCGATCGTCTTTGCGAGGATTTCCGCGACGACCGCCTCGGCGATGACTTCGAGGGCGAAAACGGCGCACACGTCGCTGCGTTCGGAAGCCGCCGTCGCCCTTTCGTGCGTGAGATAGTCGGCGGTGCCAAGTCCCCGCATCAGCGTGGGAATCGGCTTCATCGCGGCGCGCAGGACGATCTCCTCGCCGTTCGACATTCCGCCCTCGATGCCGCCCGCGCGATTGGTAGCCCTGCGGAAGCCGTTTTCATAAAAGATTTCGTCGTGGACTTCCCGCCCGCTCAAACCGCCCGAGGCAAAGCCTGCGCCCACCTCGACGCCCTTTACCGCCTGTATGCTCATCAATCCCGCCGCAAGGCGCGCGTCCAGCTTCTCCGCATACGTCATACAGCTGCCGAAGCCGCTTTTGAGTCCCTTCACGCGGATTTCCGCGACGCCGCCCGCCGTATCGCCCGCTGTTTTCAAGGACGCCACCTTTTCCTCCGCTTCTTTCTCCGCCGCCGCGTCGAGCATCCCCAAACCGCTCTCCTTGGCGCGGGACAGCTCGGAGAACGCATACCTGCCCTCGTCCTTTACTCCGCAAACCTCTTTTACGTAGCCGCCGATCTCCACGCCGAGCGCCGAAAGATATTGTTTGAACACACTGCCCGCCGCCACGCGAATGGCGGTTTCGCGCGCAGAAGCGCGCTCTAAAATATTGCGCGCGTCGTTTTGGGCGAATTTTATCACGCCCGCGAGGTCCGCGTGACCGGGACGGACCTTGGTGACGGTGCGCGCGGAAACGTCGCACGCGCCGTCCGACATATACGCGCGCCAATTTTCATAATCGCGATTGTAAATGCAAAGGGTGAGAGGACTGCCGAGCGTTTCCCGATTGCGCACCCCGGTGAGGATCTCGACGCGGTCGGTTTCGATCTTTTGTCTTCCGCCGCGGCCGAAACCGCTTTGGCGAAGCGCAAGTTCCGCGTTTATTTTTTCCGTATCGATTTCAAGATGCGCAGGCAGTCCCTCGATGACGGCGATCAGGGCTTTTCCGTGCGATTCTCCCGCCGTTGTCAGTTTCATGGAAAATCCTCCTTTAAGCGGCTTCGTAATCCAGCCATTTTTTGAATTTACGTCCGCATTTCGTACAGCGCAGACTCATGCTCAGACACAAGAACGCGTTTGCCCAATCGGACGGGGAAAATTCCCCTCGTTCTATCTCCTCTTTGAGATCCTCTTGAAAGGTGGTGCACGGCTCTATCTTCATTTCCGCCTCAAACGTTTCGCCGCCGCATTTGCCGCAGGTCCACAAATCGAGCTCGTCCTTTTTCGCGGGGAGATTTTCTTTGCATACAAATCCGTCCCACCCGTGCTTTGCGGCATCGAAAAGTTCCCGCTCCCGATTACACCGAACGCATCTCCCGAAAACGGCAAGACTGAATCCGCCCGAACGCTCGGCTGCTAAGATGTATTTCTTCGTCTTTTCCGCACAGACATACAAACGGAAACTTTCGCTTCCGCAGGTGCAGCGCAACGACCCGCACACGGAAAGCGAGCTCGCTTTTCTCCGTTTTTCTTCCCTCTTTATAAAAATTTCCCTCAGAGGAACGGGAACGGAATCCGCATATTCTTCCTTCTTGTGCGTATACTCTTTCATAATATCTATTTTACAGCAAAACGTCGAGAAAGTAAAATCTTTTTTCTTGTTTTCCTGTAATTTGGCTAAAAATATCGAAAAATTATTTCTCGGACTTGACAAAAAACTTTTGTTTATGTTATAATAAGCAAATAAAAAGCCCCGAAAAAGAGGATTTTTCGCGTTCTTTTTAAAAAGCGTCCCGAAAAACGGCACTCTCTTTCGGCAACCAGAAAAATGGAGGATTAAAATGAATACCAAGCAATTGTTTAAAAAAGGGATAACGCTGAGCGCCGCGGCGGCGCTGTTTACGTTGGGTGCGTGTCAGGGAAAGGCGGCGGATGTTTCGAAAGAGGACGCCTATGCACAGTTGAAAAGCGCGCTGACGACGACTGTGGAAACGAACGAACTGTCCGTTTCCGTCCGCGGAAATTTTACGTCCCGAACGCCCGTTTCCGACGAAAGCGACGGCTCCGCAGCTTCCCTTAGTTCGGAAGAAAACAAAGGGACCATCGATATTTCTTTGCAGATGAAGACGGACGAAGAACGTAAAATCACCGCTCAAAGTGCCTGGATCAAGCTTCTCGACGAGAACGACGGGAGCGGCTTGATTCTCGAATCCTACTATAAGGACAAAAACGCCTATTCGTACAGCAATTTTATCCAAGAATCATACAGTTACGCCGCGGACCAAGCCCCCGACACCTTCGATCCGTCGGACATCGGCATCGAGGATTTTTCGGCATCCGTCGACAAGGTGTTGGAAGTAGTACCCGAAGCGAAGGCAACCCTCGAAGACGGCGAATACAAACTTGTCTGGAACGTGAACAACGACAATCTGAATCAGTATATCGAGGCGTATCTTTGGGTAAATTCCGAGAATACTCCCGCTACCGAGGAGCAGGTGAAAGAGCAGGCAAGCGAAATAGCAAAAGACATTACCGTCGGCGGCGACACCTCGCTGACCGTTAAAATCAAGGAGAGCACAATCACGTCGATTTCCGTCGTTTTCGACGTGACCTATCAAGGCTCCCGCATCAAGGGGGAAGGCGCTTTCGAGATGTCCGTCAAAAACGTGACTATCACTTATCCCGAGGGACGACTGGAAGAGATCAAGCAAAAAGCGGAAGCCGAGCGATAACCTATTTTTTGTCTAAAAAACCCCGAATCGGTTTATAGATTTGAATTTTGTTAAAACCTATTGTTGGATTCAAAAGCCCCGTGGGATATGGAAAATCGTTTGAAACGCAAAGCTCTCCTTTTCCGTCGGAAAATGACAGCGCACACAGACCTTCCCTTTCCGTCGAGATATGCCGCAAAGCCTTTTACGGACTATTTTGCGAACTTTTTATCAAAGCGTTAAAAAAGCGTTTCGGTATTGACCGAAACGCTTTTTTCATTCACTGCGCCGTAAACGTAAACGCGCCGCCGAGATAGTCCACCGTCACCCGCTGACCGTTGCCCACATTGCCGAGCAGTATTTCCTCGGACAATCTATCCTCGATCCGCTTTTGCACGGTGCGTTTTAAGGGACGGGCGCCGTATTGGCTGTCGTATCCTTCCTTCACCAGCTGTTCGAGCGCGGATTTCGTCACGCAAAGCACGATGCCCCGCTGTTCTAAAAGCCGCTTACCCAAAGAATCGACGATCTTTCCGCCGATTTTCGCCGCGTCCGCCTGCGAAAGGCGGTGAAAGACGATGATGTCGTCCATACGATTTAAAAACTCGGGACGGAAACGCTCTTTCAGGGCTTTGGTGATGTTTTCCTTCATCTCCTCATACTGTTTTTCGCTCGCTTCCGTCGGCTTTTCCGCCGCCAGCTCGCCGCCGAAGCCGTAGGAAACCGTGCGTTCCGCTTCCGCCGCGCCGACGTTGGAGGTGAGAATGATGATGGCGTTTTTGAAACTGACCGTCCTGCCCTTGCTGTCCGTTAACCTGCCGTCGTCCAGAATTTGCAGGAGGAGGTTGAACACGTCGGAGTGCGCCTTTTCGATTTCGTCGAAGAGAATGACGCAATAGGGCTTCGTGCGCACCTTATCGGTGAGTTGCCCCGTCTGCATATCGTCGTAGCCGACGTACCCGGGAGGCGCGCCGATGAGTTTGGACACCGACTGCTTCTCCATATATTCGCTCATGTCGAGGCGTATCATCTGATCTTCGGAGCCGAACATCGCCTCCGCGAGCGCTTTGCAAAGATCCGTTTTTCCCACGCCCGTGGGACCTACGAAAATAAAGCTGCCGATCGGGCGCGAGGGGTCTTTAAGCCCCGCGCGGGCGCGGCGGATGGCTTTTGCGACGGCGCTTACCGCCTCGTTTTGTCCCACGATGCGCCTATGCAGCTCCTCTTCGAGATGCATCAGCTTTTCGCCTTCCTCCTGCGTGATCTTCAAAAGGGGGATTTTCATGCGGGCGCTGACGATGGCGGCCACCTGCTCCTTGCCGAGGGCGAATCTGCCGTCCGCTTTCCGCTCCATACACTGCGCGCGGCGGATCGTTTCAATCTTCGCTTCCAGCTTCTTTTTTTCGTTGAGCGCCTCTATCGCCTCCGTATACTGCCCGCGGGCGCGATACAGCTGCTCCTCCTCCGCGAGCGATTCCGCCTCCGTCAATAGCTCCTTGATCTCGTCGCCGCCGTCCTCCGCGATGATCCGCGCGCGCGCCGCCGCCTCGTCGATGAGGTCTATCGCCTTGTCGGGCAGAAAACGGTCCGTGATATAGCGGGAGGAAAGTTTTACCGCCGCCTCTATCGCCGCGTCCGTGATCTCTATGCCGTGATGCTCCTCGTATTTGGGGCGAAGTCCCTTCAAAATGGAAACGGTGTCCGATTCCGAAGGCTCCTCCACGTAAACGGGGGTAAAACGCCTTTCGAGAGCGCTGTCCTTTTCGATATATTTGCGGTATTCCTCAATCGTGGTCGCGCCGATGACTTGCAGATCCCCGCGCGCCAGCATGGGTTTTAAAATATTCGCCGCGTCCATAGTATTGTCCGCCGAGCTTCCCGCGCCGACGATGGTGTGTATCTCGTCGATGAAGAGAATGATGTCCCCGTCCTTCATCACCGCTTCGGTGAGGTCTTTGAGCCGTTCCTCGAAATCGCCGCGATACCTCGCGCCCGCAAGCATCCCGGGAATATCCACCGAAAACACCGTTTTGTTGAAGAGCTGTTCGGGCACCTCGCCGTTCACGATCAACTGCGAAAGCCCTTCCGCGATGGCGCTCTTTCCGACGCCCGGCTCGCCGATCAGCACGGGATTGTTCTTGGTGCGGCGGGAAAGCACC
Source organism: uncultured Eubacteriales bacterium (assembly GCA_905209085.1). Lineage (GTDB taxonomy): Bacteria > Bacillota > Clostridia > Christensenellales > Borkfalkiaceae > Scatosoma. The sequence continues at coordinate 413,412 of CAJLRM010000002.1, read as the reverse complement.
TGAATCACCTTTTCTATTTCTTTTTTCCTGCCGATTACGGGATCGATTTTTCCCTTGCGGGCGCGGTCGGTCATGTCGATGCCGTATTGAAGGAGCTTTTCCTTGGCGCCCTCGTTCTTTTTCGGGGCGGGCTTTTTCTTTTCGGAAAAGCCGTAATCCTTCATCTGCGTCCTTTCCTTTTTCACGGGGTTCTCGCTTCCCGATTTCGGAGGAACGGACGGCGTGCCCGCGCTCTCGGAATAATCGGAGCCGAACTCCGCATCTTCCCGCGTTTCGCTATCCGCGCCCCCTTCGTCGTCAAAATCGTCGTAGCCGAGCTCCTTGCGGTGCTTTTGGGCGCGCAGGACCTGTTCCGTCTTTTCCTTCATCGATTCGACGTCCGCGCCCAGACGCTTCAAAATTTTGACGGCGTAGCAGGTGTCGCTTTCGAGGACGGACAACAGAAGGTGCGCCGTGCCCGCCAGCGTTCCCGTCTGTACGGCGAATTTAATGGCGCGGTCGAACATCTGCGTCGTTCGGACGGTGAAGCCGGGCGTCGTGATCTTCGTATCGATGCAGCGGAAAAACACCTCCGCATATTCGTTTTTCGAAATGCCCTCCCCCGCCAGAATCCCGTATGCGGAACACCTCGGCAGGCAGAGAAAGCCGTAGATGACGTGTTCGCTGCCCACGTATACGGCGCCGTGTTCCACCGTCACGTCGTTGGCGATTTTCAGCGCCGCCTTTAAATTGTCCGAGAACTTCGATAAATAATCCATCGTCTACTCCCCGATTTGCCCGCTTTTTCCCGCCGTCTGCCGCGGGGCGCAGCAAAGATACATTATATAGTATATGCCGCCGCGCCGCCCGCCGTTCAGCCCTTGGACGGACCGAGCCGGTTTTCCGCGGACTTTTCGCCCGGACGATGCACCAGCTGCGGCAGGATCTTATGGACGATCTTCGCGCGCAGGATGTCGCATTCCCGCTCGTCCTTCGCTTCGGGACAATTGCCGCGCTTGAAGGAAACGGGGCGCATATGCTCGATAAAATCGTTGAGGGCGTCCATATCCTCCGCCTCGAAAAATCCCAGCGCCGCGCCCAGCTTCACTTTGACCATGCCCGCCGTCAGTTCCTTGACGGAAAGCAGGGCGCAATTGGTCAACGTCCCGTAAGCGCGCAGGCACATATCCCGATAGCCGAGAGCGTCCGCTTCCAGCATCCGCTCCCGCGCGCGGGCTTCCAGTTCCGCGAGATTGAGCGTCACTTCGTTCATCAGGGAAAGGATATCCGTTTCGGAAACGCCCAGCGTCCGCTCGTTGCTGATCTGATAGGAATACCCCTCGGCGGCGGTGCCTTCCCCGAACACCCCTCTCACCGTCAAGCCGTTCGCCTTTAAAGAGGGCATCAGCTCTTCCAATCTCTTATATTTGGCCAGCCCGGGCAAAAACATCATCACCGAAGCGCGCATCCCCGTGCCGAGATTGCTCGGACACGCCGTGAGATAGCCCAGTTTTTCGTCGTAAGCGAAGCTGACGGAGCGGCCGATGCCGTCGTCGATGCCGCTGATGCGCTCGTACGCCTTATAGAGATTGCAGCCGCGGAGGATATATTGTTCGCGCAAATGATCCTCCTCGTTTATCATCACCGAGATCTCCTCGTCGGAAGTAATGAACGCGGCGGAAATGCTCTTGCGGCGAATGAGGTCGGGACTGATGAGGTGCTTTTCGAGAAGAAAGGTCGCCTCGTCGGGCTCTATTTTGCCGATGTCGTATTCGGTGAAGGTGTCGAGGCGGTTGAGCTCATAGCCGACGACGCGGATGATCTCCCGCGCCCGCTTCTCGTCCAGCTTGTCCGGGAAAGGATAGGAAAAAAGATTTCTCGCAAGCCGCACGCGCGTCGAAGTCACCGTGCTTTCGATTAAATCGGAAGAATCCATCTCAATCATCGGGTCCCTCCTTATACAGGATCTTATTCAGGCGTTTGAGTTCGTCCGAGCACATTTTCGCCGCCTCGTAGCTCCTGTTTTTTATCAGCTCTTCCACGCGGGTCTTTAAAAGGTTGCGCCGGCGCACCATCTCCTCCCGCTCGCCGGAGTTTCTCGGTTTTTTTCCGCAGTGCGTTTCGGTGCCCTGCAACCGAATGACGACGGGGATGACCGCCTTGGACAGCGATTGATAGCATTGCGCGCAGCCGACCAGTCCGCAGGCGCGAAAATCCTCCTCGGAAGTACCGCAATAAGGGCACATGGCGATCTGCCTGTCCCCTCCCTTTCCTTCCGCGGCGTCCGCCTCGATAGAAATAAACAGACGGTGATAACAGTCCAGACAATAATACTCCGTCTGCTTTTTCCCGTCTGTAATTCTGTCGTAAGTTTTGGTCGCCTGATTTTTTTTGCAATGACAGCAAAGCATCCCTTTATCCCTTTTTATCACTCCGTATCGTGCTCTTGCTCATGCGGGAAAACGTATTCAGGCTTTCGGATCCTCCTTCCCGTCGGGGGCTGCTTTTTTATCCGTTTTGGCGTTTTTTCCCTTAAAGGGCGTCCAGCGGAAAAAGCACCACAGCACTTCCAGCGCCTGCAAGGGCACCCCCAGGAGGAATAAGAGCCAAAGCCTGCTGTAATCCGTATGCCCCAGTTTTAACATGACGACGCGCGAGGTGACATAGACGCAGCAAAGCACCGCCCAGATAAGTACCGTCACGGCTCCGAAATTGGTGAGCTTATATTTCCACACCGCCGCGAGAACGGTGACGACGATGGCGTTGATAGGAACGGCGTACACAAACGCCAGCCACCACGGCTGTTTCGGAACAAACAGATTGAGCACCACGAAAACCACCGTAGCGACCAACCAGACGATGCCGCTGGACAAGAGCATAATCAAAAGATTATGCCACTTGGACATCTTTTTGGGCGCGGGCGCAGACGCGCTCTCGTAGACGAGATCGTTAACGCTGACGCCGTAAAGCTCCGCAAGTTTCAAAAGAATATAAATATCGGGGACGCCGTTGCCGGATTCCCACTTAGAAACGGACTTATCCGAATAATTTATCTTCTGTGCAAGCTCCGCCTGAGTCAGATTCGCCGCCTTTCTGTAACGTATTAAATTTTTGGCGATCCTCTGATTTGTCGTGTCCAAGTTTTCCATACAGCTATGATAACATTTTTTTTTCGTTTCGTCAAGCGAGTATGCCCTTTTTTTAAGGAAAACCCGCCTTTTTTATTCGATTCTACCCCGGGTAGAATATTATTTTTCCTCTCTACCCGTCAAAGCGGGGAAATAGAACGTTTTTCCCCCCGATAGAAAACGTCCGTTTTTTTAGTAGACTTAACCGTTTTTACGAATAGAGAAAAAAGAGAAAGCGAGTAGAGAGGTTTGTGCTATAAATCGGTTGAGTTTTGGCTATAACAAGTATAAAATAAATTATGGAAAACGAAGGGCGGCGAAAAAGGCTCCGCTCGTTCGTAAAATTAAGGAGTTTTTAGGTATTATGGAAAGAAGTTTCGACATCATTACGGACACTTGCAGCGGGATGCCGCGGGATTTTTATAAGGAAAACGACGTCGCCGTTCTTCCTTTGGGCTACACCATCGGCGCCGACACTTACGGCGGCATCGACGGGAAAGATCTGCCCATCGAAGAATTCTACAAGCTGCTCCGCGAAGGAAACGTCTGCCACACTTTTCAGGTGACCGCGGAACAGGCGAAGCCGCAGATAGAAAAATCCTTTCGGGCGGGCAAAGACGTACTCATCCTGGCGTTTTCTTCCGCTTTGTCCGGCACCGCTTCCTCTTTCACCGTTGCGGCGACCGAACTCGTCGAAAGCTATCCCGGGCGCAGGGCCTTGGTGCTCGATTCGTTAAGCGGTTCCCTGGGGCAGGGAATGCTTCTCGAATATCTCGTCAAAAAGGCGGACGAAGGCAAATCCCTCGACGAAGTGTACGCTTACGGAGAAAAGCTCAAACACCGCATCCAGCATCTCTTTACGGTGGACAGTCTTGAATTTTTGAGAAAGGGCGGCAGGATTTCTTCCGCCGTCGCCGTGGTAGGCAAACTTTTAAAAATCAAGCCTCTCCTTCACGCGACTTCCAAGGGCACTCTCGGCCCCATCGGCAAAGTGATCGGCAGAAAGCGCTCTTTGGAGGCTATCGCCGACGAAGCGCAGAAGCGCGCCGATCTTGCAGAGGACGATCCCATTTTTATCGCTCACGGGAATTGCGAGGAGGACGCGCTTAAAATGGCGGACATCCTCAGACAGCGCTTCGGTGAAAAAAGGCGCATCCTCATCAATTACATGGATCCCGTGATGGGCGCGCACGGCGGTCCCGGCATTTTGGCGATTTTCTTCAAAGGGATCGTTCGGGCGTAATTCATCGCATACCTGCCCCCGTTCTTTCTCTTTTGAAAGTCCCAAAGAAAAAATCGAAAAAATAAAATATTCAAGGAGATCATCATGAGCAAAAACAAGTTTAAAGTATTCAACGACAAAACGGCAGCCTGTGAATTAGAGGCGGCTCTCAAAAACGGAAACGATCTCGTTTTGGTGAGTTCTCCTTCCGAATATTTCGAGAGCGGCGCGGGACAAAACGCCATCGGACTGATGAAAAAGTACCCCAAGAGAAAGATTTTCGTCACCAGCCCCGCCTCGGCGTCCATTTGGGAACAAGTCTGCAAAAAGGCGGATTCGGGCGCGGATATTCTCTCCACGTACGTTTACGCGGAAGGGCTTGCAAAGGCGCGTTGTGCCATTTGAAAACGCCGTTTTCGGCGGAAAAAGCGTTTCCGTATTTCAAAGCATGGACAAAAAATGTTAAGAAAGGCGAATTTCTGATGCCCCGGCATTGCAGAGCTTTTTCCAAGGGAAGTTTTACAGATTTCGCCGTTGGTCCCTGCCTTACAAAAATTCAATGCTTCCCGTCCCTCTTACAGAGCAGACAGGGGCGCGATTACTGTGCTTATACTTCACCATAATCCTAATAAAAGAAAAGCCGGGGAGGCATCTCCCCGGCTTTTCTTTTCTCGTTTTTCTGCGTTTTGTTTTCCCATAGCCGCCGTCAAAGAGAGTTTTCTTTCTATGAAAAAGTATCGAGGACGACGGCTTTGTCTTTTGCCGCGTCGTAGCCGACTCGGACGGTCTGTCCCGAATAGTTCTTCACTTTATTCGGTCCGATCCATTCCGCGGTGAAGAGGGCGAACGTCCTCACGATTCTGCTCTGTCCGCCGAAATTCATCGGCACCTCAAAGCCGAGGATTCTCGGCCAGGGCGTGTATATCCTTTCCAGTTTGACTTCCTGAATATCCGTCCATTCCGTCTTTGAAAAATAGCGATACCTAATCAGATAATAAATCCCGATCGGCATAATCACGACGATTCCAATTCCTCCCATGATGGCGAGAGGCAGGAATATATAAGGGAAATCCCGAGCGCCATGCGAAGAAGACGCGACTCCCTGCGCGATAAAAGCGCTTATAATTATGCCGAGTGCCAATAGGACTCCCATGCCGGCAAGACAATATATCATCCAGAATTTATAATACTTTGTTCCCGTATTCTTCATATTCCCCTCCAATTTCCTTTACCCGCGTCCCAAACCGCCCGAACAAAAAAGGCGGCTTCCTGCGGGGACGTTGCCTTTTTCCGTTTTCTCAATACGCCCTCGCGTAAATGATCATATGTTCTGCCTTTTTGCCGCAGACGGCGCAGGTTTCCGCCCTTTCGCCTTCGGCATAGACGCGCGCGCTCGCGGCGGTCTGTTCCTTGATCTTATCCTCGCACCCGCGGCAGCCGCACCAGCCCGCCTTGACGAAATTTCCGCCTTCGACGCCCGCGAGGATCCCGTCTATATCGTCCGCATAGACGATTCTCTCGTCCCGACGCGCCCGCGCCGCTTCCAGCATCTCTTTCTGAATATTCTTCAAAAGCGCTTTGATCCCTTCCGCGGCGTTTTCGAGCGGCAGTTCCGTCTTTTCCAGAGTATCGCGGCGGGCGCAGAGCATTTTTCCCGCCTCGATGTCGCGCGGTCCCAGCTCGATGCGCACAGGCACCCCTTTCATTTCCCATTCGTTGAACTTCCAGCCCGGGCTGTTGTCCGTGTTGTCGAACGCGACGCGGATATCCGCCTCTTCGAGCTGAGCCTTCAATTTTTCGCACGCTTCCACGACGCCGCCCTTGCGCGCCGCTATGGGAACGATGACGCATTGCACGGGCGCTACGACGGGCGGGAATACGAGTCCGCGCCTGTCGCCGTGCGTCATGATGATGGCGCCGATCAGACGGGTGGACACGCCCCAGGAAGTCGTGTACGCCGTCTTGTGCGTTCCGTCCTTATCGAGATACTGAATATCGAACGCGGAGGCGAAATTCTGTCCGAGATAGTGGGAGGTGCCCGCCTGTAAACTCTTGCCGTCGTGCATCATCGCTTCCATGCCGTAAGTAGCCACGGCGCCCGCGAATTTCTCTTTTTCCGTCTTTTTGCCCGTGATGACGGGAATGGCAAGGCAATTTTCCGCAAATTCCTTGTAGACGCCCAGCATACGCTGCGTTTCCTCTTCCGCCTCCTCCGCGGAAGTGTGCACGGTGTGCCCCTCCTGCCAGAGAAATTCGCTCGTCCTCAAAAAAGGACGCGTGGTCTTTTCCCAGCGCATGACGTTGCACCATTGATTGATTTTCATAGGCAGGTCGCGGTAAGACTGTATCCACTTGGAATACATCGTTCCGAAGATGGTTTCCGAGGTGGGACGGATAGCGAGCGGCTCCGCCAGCTTCTCCCCGCCCGCGACGGTGACGACGGCGATCTCGGGCGCAAAGCCCTCCACGTGCTCGGCTTCTTTGGTAAAGAAGCTCATGGGGATGAGCAGGGGAAAATAGGCGTTTTCCACGCCCTCGCGCTTGAAGCGCTTATCCATTTCCCTCTGAATATTCTCCCAGATCGCGTACCCGTAAGGACGAATGACCATCGTGCCCTTGACGGGACCGTAATCGACGAGCTTGGTTTTCAAAACGACGTCGGTGTACCACTGCGGAAAATCCTCTTCGATATCCGCTATCTGTTCGACAAATTGAGTTTCTTTTGCCATAAACGTTACCTCTTCTATGTACGGGGGAAAAATTGCAAATTCTTTCGCGCCGCCCGCAGCTTTTTCTTTTCTTAATTATACAGCAAACGCGCGCAATTTTCAATCGATTTCAGGCGCGTTTTTTCGCTTTTCTCAACTTGTTGCGCGTCTTTGAAAAAACAAAAGCGGCTCGGAGAGTTCCGAGCCGTTCTATTCGACAGATTTTCCCGTCCGCAGACAAGCTTTTTCTCCCGCGTTTTCTTTCCCCTATCCTCGCGGGAGGGGAACGTCCCTAAACGCCGCGGCTTGATTTTTTCCGCGCACGAAAAATCAAGGCGAAGTTTCTGCCCACCTTGCAAACGTAACTTTGCAATCCAAACTCAGCAGCCCGTCAGCTCCTTTCTCGTCTTGGTGCTCAGCCAGCCGCAGGAAACCGAACCCGGTCCCACGTGCGCGCCGATGACCGGTCCCATGATGACGACCTGCGGCCTTACGCCCCATCTCGCCTCTACCATGTCCGCCAGCTCGTTTGCGCCCGTTTCGTTGTCGGTGTGGACGATGACGGCAAACTTCTTCTCGTCCATGGGCGCCTTCTCCTGGGATTCCAGCACGTAATTGAACGCCTTTTTCATGCCCCGGCATTTGTCGATGACTTTGAGCTTTCCCTCGGTGTCGAAGACGATCATGGGCTTGATATTCAGCGCCGTTCCGAAAACGGCGGAAACGGCGGACACACGGCCGCCCTTTTTGAGATAAAACAAGTCGTTGGGAATGATGCAGTGCTGGATCCGCAGCCGAACGTCCATCAGATAATCGTACGTTTCCTGCGCGCTCATGCCCTTATCCCTGCAATCGCAGGCGAGGGACACTAACATTCCCTGTCCTATGGTGGCGGTCAAAGGATCGACGGAATATAAGTTGAACTCGGGATATTCCTTTTTGATCTCCTCCGCCGCCTGTTTTGCGACGGTGACGGTGCGCGCCAGACCCGAGGAGATGGAAAAATGCAGCACGTCTTTGACGCCCGCGGCAGCCATTTTACGAAAATGTTCGAGATGAGCCTCATAATTGAGCATGGAAGTGCGCGGAAAGGCGCCGTCCTCCACTTTTTTATAAAAATCGATATAATCCTGATAGCAGGAAAATTCGTCCAGACCCTCTTCCTGTTTCCCGTTTTTGTCCAGCGTAAAAGTCAGAGGCGCGAACCAAATCCTGCGTTCCTCTCTGTACTCCTTATATAAATCGCACGTGGAATCGGAAGATACGTCAAACTGTATCATATAATCTCTCCCAAAATATTCAATTTTATCATAGAAAACTATGACAATGTCATTATAACACAGAAAAGCCTTTCTGTCAACGATATGCGTGAAAATATATTAAAGATAAATTAATAAAAATTTTCCACACGCGTTCGTCCGCTTTTTTAAATGTATCGCAAAGGCGAAAAAACGCGGGAGGGCGAAGCGTTCCCGCTCTTATTCTCTTCTAGGATAACACATACCCCTCTCCGTTTTTCTAACGGCATTCCTTTTCTTTCTTACGGTTTTGTAAGCTCCCCAAAAAAATCCCATCTCAAAACGGCTCCATTTAAAAACTTTCCCGCGGAGAAGGGAGGTTCGGGCGCCCCTCCGCCCTGCCGCTCCCTCCAAAGGACGGGAGGCGAAAAACAGGGCGTAAAGGGAATCGGCAAACAAAAAATTTTTGTAAAGCGTAAAGAGGAGCCGAAACTTTGGCTCCTCTTCCCCCATTTTTTCCCCCTATGCGGGCGTTTCTCAATGCGCGGCGGCAAGCTCCTTGAAGAATTCGATCATTTTCTTTTCATTGTAAGCCATCAGAATCTTTTGTCCCACGCCCGCCGCCTTGAATTTAACTTTTTTCTGTAATCCGAACAGACCGTTTTTCACGACGACGTCCGTTATTTCGGCAACGGGAACGGAAAAGACGATCTCTTTGTAATCGTTATTCATTTTACCGCGGAACGCCGTCAGCATTTCTCCGTGCAGGGAGAGCAGGATCAGATTCGCCGCCGCGCCGATCGCACCGCCGATTATCGACGGAAATTGCGCGTAGCCGCAAATTTCCCGTTCGTCCAGATATCCCTGCGCCCTGAGTTTTTCTTTCACTTCTTCTATTTTCATCCCTTTCCCCTCCGTGATCGAACGGCTTTCCCGCTTCTTTACCTGATAACGCCGTCCCGCCTGCCGACAGGGGCTTCCGACATAACCGCCCCCGTTCGCTCGGAAAAAACAGAAAATTTTTTCCTCTTCCGCCGCCGAAACGCCCGCGGTTTTCCCAAGGCTCGCCTTAAAGTTCGAAACTTTCGGACTTGAACGCGCAATACCGCCTGCCGCGCAGGGCGGTAAATTTAAGCACGCAGTAATCGGGATCGTCAACGCCTTTTTTATAATACATGGTATCCCCTGTCCGCCAAATTTCCTCTTTGGTTTCCGCGTCTTCGAGGACCTCCATTGTCCCTATCAGCATGACGCCCTCGTAGCGGAATCGTCCCTTTTCGAAAAAGTAGACGCTCGCTTTGGGATTTTCCCGATATTGACTCACCCGCAGGGAAGAGGTATTGGTGGTAAAATACAAGCAATTTTCCTCTATCTTTCTCGGCGGCAGCATGGCTTTCATGTTCGGGAAGCCCGCCTCGTCCACCGACGCGATAAACGCCACGCCGCGCTTGCCGATAAACTCGAAAATCTTTTCTTTCGCTATCATCTCGTCCCTTCTTTTATGCGCCCGCCTTTTCGGCGTTCTTCGCACGTTTTCTTTCGTCATTATAATCCTTTTTTTATCGTTTGTCAATCCCCTTTTTCATTTTAGTTTCTCCCTTTATTCAGCGGCGAGAGGTCCCCCTTATAAAATTTTGCCGACCCTTCCTAATTCTTCCCGAAAGCAGCCCGATCCGGCAAATTAGAAAATTCCAAAAAATACCGTTTTCTGCACTTTCCCTGTTTTTATGCTTTTTTCTTGGGCGGAAAGGGACCGAAACGCCCGCAAAAAAGAAAATATCGCGATTCATACAGGAAAGTGAAAATTTTTACAATAATTTTTCCCAAAAGGCTTGAAAAATACGATAAAAAACGTTATAATAGAAACAGATTATGTAATAATGGACAAGAGAGGCTTCCCGAAATTACTTTCGACGAATTTTCATTCCTTCCTTTCGGGGTTCTTTCCGCCACGATTATATGACTCGGTTTTGTTCGGGAGTTTACTTGTTTATGATGACTTTACAGGAGTATCTGCAACTGAAAAACGGGACGGACGTGAGAGGGGTCGCCACGGAAGGCGTACCGGGCGAGGAAGTCAATCTGACCGCGGAAGCGGCGGAAAACCTCGCCGCGGCTTTTTGCACGTTTATAAAAAAGCGCACGGGCAAGGAAAAGATCCGCGTGGCCGTGGGACACGACTCCCGCCTCTCCGCGGCAGACCTTTCCGAAAGCGTCGTGCGGGGGATCGTCAAAACGGGCGCCGACGCCGTCTTCACCGCTCTTTCCTCCACGCCCTCCATGTTCATGTTGTTGAAGGACGAACGCTGGGCGTGCGACGGGTCGGTGATGATCACGGCGAGCCATCTTCCCTTTAACCGCAACGGACTTAAATTTTTTACCCAAAGCGGGGGGCTCGAATCCGAGGACATTCGGGAAATTCTGACGCTGGCCGCGGCGGGCGTATCTTGCGGCGACACTTTCGGCAGTCGGGAAACAAAGCCCTATCTCGACGAATACGCCGCCGATCTCGTAAAAAAAGTGCGCGCGGCGACGGGGGCGGAAACCCCTTTGCGCGGCAAGCGCATCCTCGTGGACGCGGGCAACGGCGCGGGCGGATTCTACGTCGACAAAGTATTGAAGCCGCTGGGGGCGGACACGGAAGGCTCGCAGTTCCTGGACCCCGACGGGCGTTTTCCCAATCATATTCCGAATCCCGAAAACGAAACGGCGATGCGTTCCGTCTGCGAAGCGGTGAAAAAGAGCGGCGCCGACTTCGGCATCATCTTCGACACCGACGTGGACAGGGCGGGCGCCGTCGACAAAAACGGCGAGGAAATCAACCGCAATCGGCTCATCGCGCTCATTTCCGCGATCCTCTTAAAAGAAAAGCCGGGCACCGTCGTCACCGACTCGGTGACTTCCGACGGACTTGCGCGGTTTATTGCGGCGCACGGCGGAAGACACCACCGCTTTAAGCGCGGCTATAAAAACGTCATCAACGAGGCGATACGCCTCAATGCCGAAGGGGAATATACCCCTCTCGCCATCGAAACCAGCGGGCACGCGGCGCTGAAAGAAAACTATTTTCTCGACGACGGCGCCTATCTCGTCACGCGGCTTTTGATCGCGCTCGCCAGGGAATCCGCCGAGGGAAGGGAGATCACCGACATCATCGGGGATCTGCCCGAGCCGAAAGAAGCCGCGGAGCTTCGCCCCGCCTTTGAAAAAGGCATGGATTTCAAAGCGCTCGGCGCAGGACTCCTCGACGACCTCGCCGCTTATGCGAAAACCCTTCCGTTCGTTACCCCCGCGCCCGATAATTACGAGGGCATCCGCCTGAATTTCGACAAAGCGCACGGCGACGGCTGGCTGCTCGTCCGCATGAGCCTGCACGAGCCGATCCTGCCGATCAACGCCGAGAGCGATTCGGAGGGCGGCGTCAGGCTCATCGTCCGGGAACTGTACGAATTTTTAAAGACTTACCCGTTTCTCGACCTTTCATCTTTAAAAAAGCTTCTCGGAGCGGACGCGGCAGACGCCGCGAGCGACGAGGATAACGATAAGAATAAAACGGAGGAACCAGTCATGACAGAGCACACCGAAGAAGCCAAAGAACTCGCCGTCACGCCCGAAACGGAGCCCGCCGCGGAGAATAACGCCGACGCCGCCCTTTCGCAAACGCCCGCCGAAGAGTCCTCTAAAACGGAGTTTTTCGCGGAAAACCCGGCCGAAGAAAAAAAGCCGAAAGAAGCCGCCGCGAACGAGGAAGCCTCGCTTTGCGAAACCGCTCCGCCTTGCGAAACGCAAGAGCCTGCTCCCGAAAAGGCCCCCGCGCCTGAAGAAACCGCGGCGGAAGACGACGCTCCCTGCGAGGAACAGACCGAAGAGGAACCGCCCAAATCGGCGCGCGTCTGCATAGAAGCCCCCGCCGGGGAATCCGCAGAGAAGGCGGAGGAAACGGCCGAGGAAAAAGAAACGACAGAAGCCGTCTGCGATGCGAAGGAGGCGGAAAAAGCCGAACCGCAGGCCGCGGCAGCAGACCGTGAAAAAGAAAATAATCAATCAGGAGATATTATAATGGACGTACAACAAACCACCATCAACGCGGTGAGGATCTTGTCCGCGGAAGCTATCCAGAAGGCAAAATCCGGTCATCCGGGGCTTCCCATGGGCAGCGCCCCCATCGCTTATACGCTCTTTCAGAATTTCTTGAAATTCAATCCGAGAGATGCAAAATGGAACGACCGCGACAGATTCGTGCTGTCCGCGGGACACGGCTCCATGCTCGATTATTCCCTTCTGTATCTTTACGGCTACGACGTGACTAAGGAAGATTTAAAGAACTTCCGCCAGCTGGGCAGCAAAACGCCCGGTCATCCCGAATACGGTCACACGGCGGGAATCGAAACGACGACGGGGCCTTTGGGTCAGGGCATCGCGAACGCGGTGGGCATGGCGGCCGCGGAAGCGCATCTCGCGGCGAAGTTCAATAAGCCCGGTTTCCCCGTGGTAGACCACTATACCTACGCGCTCTGCGGCGACGGGTGCCTTGAAGAGGGCATTTCTTACGAGGCGTGTTCCTTTGCGGGCACGCACGCGCTGGGCAAACTCATTCTCTTCTACGACGACAACGACATCACCATCGAGGGCGACACGGACGTCACCTTCAAAGAGAATATCGGCGCGCGTTTTGCGGCGCAGAACTGGCAGGTGCTGCACGTGGATCTCATCACCCGGCCCGACGACGTGGAGGCGCTTTCCGAGGCGATAGAAAAAGCGAAGGCGCGCACGGATAAACCGTCCGTGATCATCTGCCACACCCGCATCGGGTACGGATCTCCCCTCGAAGGCAGCGAAAAGTGCCACGGCTCCCCTCTCGGCGAAGAAAATCTCAAAAAGACCAAGGAAAAACTCGGCTGGCCGTGCGCGGAAGCGTTCGACTGTCCCGAAGAAGTCTTCGAACACTGCCGCGTCGCCTCCAATGCGGGCGCCGAAAAGGAAATGCAGTGGAAGAAGATGTTTGCGGAATACGAGTACGCCTATCCCGATCTCGCGGAAGAATACAAGGCGGCGATGGAGAATGCAAAGCCCGATTTCGCGCAGATGGAGGAATTGTTCGACTTCGACAAGCCCATGGCGACACGCCAGACGTCCGCGGCGGTGCTCAATAAGCTCGCGGCGAAGCTGCCCCAGCTGATAGGCGGCAGCGCCGATCTCGCGCCCTCCAATCTTTCCGATATGAAAGATACGGAGGAGAACGTGTACGGAACGTTCGCCCCCGACAATTATGCGGGCAGAAACATCCACTTCGGTATCCGCGAACACGCCATGGCGGCGATCGCAAACGGGATGCAGCTGCACGGCGGCGTTCAGGCGTACTGCGCGACTTTCTTCGTATTCACCGATTACTGCAAACCCGCGATGCGCCTCTCCGCGCTGATGAACATTCCCGTAACGTATATCATGACGCACGATTCCATCGGCGTCGGCGAGGACGGTCCCACCCATCAGCCCGTAGAACAGCTGATCGCGCTTCGCTCTATTCCCAATATGAAGGTCTATCGCCCCGCGGACGGCAAGGAAACGGCGGCGGCGTGGATTTCCGCCCTGACGGGGACGGCGCCCACCGTGCTCGTGCTCACAAGACAGGCGCTGCCCCAGTACGAAAACAGCGGCTTGCAGGCGCTGAAAGGCGGCTATGTCCTCGAAGACTGCGAAGGGACGCCCGACGTGCTGCTCATCGGCACGGGTTCGGAAGTAGAACTTTGCGTCGAGGCGAAAGCCAAACTTGCGGAAAGCGGCGTCAAGGCGCGGGTCGTTTCCATGCCCTGTATCGAGGAATTTGAAAAACAGACGGGCGAATATAAGGAAAGCGTGCTTCCTGCCGCCGTCAAGGCGAGAGTCTGCGTGGAAGCGGGCTCCCCGTACAGTTGGTATAAGTACGCGGGCGAAAAGGGCGAAATCGTCGGCATGAGCACGTTCGGCGCCTCCGCACCCGCGCCCCAGCTCTTTGAGAAGTTCGGCTTCACGGCGGCGAACGTCGTCGAAAAGGCGAAGGCTTCTCTTGCGAAAATCAAATAATCCATAGAGCGATTGCAACTGAATTTCGACGGCGGAAAAAAGGCGGGACTTTACGAAGTTCCGCCTTTGATTTTTATGACCTGCAATCGTTTTTCCCGCCCTCTTTTTCTGTGTTCCGCTCGTTTTTCCCTGTCTTTTTGTCTGATTCTCCTCGCGAAACGCCCGTTTTTAAAGGAAACGCCTCGTATTTTTCAACAAACCGTCCTTTGTTCCCGTTCCGACTTTTGCCTGTATTCCGATTGAGGAAAAGGAATTTTAAAGACGTTTTCTTCCGCTCTTTTCAGATTTATCTTATGAATGTGTAGGAAGAGGCAAAATCGAAACTTGCGTTTTTCAAAAAAGTTTCCGCTTTTTTCGTTTGCGCTCGCCGATTTTTATGTAAGGCAAAATCGAAACTTGTTTTTTTCGAAAGGCTTTTCTTCCGATTTTTACTTGCTCTTTTTAACGCCGAGCGGAATAGATCGAACTTTGATTTTGTATGTCGCATTCTCCCTATCCATCCCCCGTTTCTTCATTCTTCGCCTTTATTGCGCCGAACGGCTCCTCAAATTCTTTCGGGGAAAACTTTTCCCCATTTCCCGCACTCTCTCCTGTTTCTTTACGACGGCGAAGCGAGAATGGCGCCCCGTTTTTCTTCGAGCGAAAGAAAAATTTTTCAACAAATCTTCACTTTATTTAAATTTTTCTTTCTCAATCGGGGTATATAATTTATAGTATAAAATTAAGAGCCTCGGAATGCTCTTTTCAAAAAAGATTCCGTTCTCTTTAAATTTTTGAAAGGGGAGGATTTTTATGACAGACGCCTCGCAGTTAAAAGAATTATATCTCACCCGCCAAAGCTGTCGAAGCTTTTGCGATAAGCCCATCTCGAAAAAACAGATCGAAGAAATCTGCGCTCTCGCGGGACTCGCGCCGTCGGCGTGCAATTTGCAGCCGTGGAAAATTTACGCCGTAACGGGCGAAAAGCTCGCCGCGGTGAAGACGCTGCTGAAAAATCGCGGCAAAGCCCCCTTTGTGGACGGCGTCCCCGCGATTCTCGTGATCGCGGAAGATACGAGCGCCGCAAAGGCATTCAATCCCGCGCTTCCCTATTTCGCCCCTTACGACGTGGGCGAATTTACCGCTCATCTCGTGCTGGCGGCGGAAACGGCGGGACTGAGCACCTGTATCCTCGGCTGGCACGACGAATCAGGACTTAAAGAGCTGCTCTCTCTGCCCGAAAATCAGTCCGTTCCCTATGTCGTCGCGTTAGGCTACGCGGCAAAAGGCTATGAAACGCGCGCCAAAACGAGAAACTCCGTCGAGGATTTTCTCACTTTCTGCGACTGACGCATCTCCTAATTTGAAAAAAGTTTTATTTTCATCTCTTTAAGAATCATCCGTTTCCCAAAAAAACGGCGGTTTTGTTTTGCCTTAAAATTTGTCTATCCCGTCGATTTTTCGACGCATTAACCTCTACATAACCCAAAGGGTCTGTCCTTACGGCAGACCCTTCGGGTTTTTTTACGATTTTTTAAAATTACTCTTTCAAAAGATATTTATCCGCGGTTCCAAACCCGGTTTCCAAAGTTAACAACGCGCCCGATTCAAAGACGAGAATGGAGGGACCGTCCCAATCCAAAGCGTTTTTAACAGCCGTTTCCTTCTCCAAATACCTTCCGTCCCATTCCGGAAAATCGACGATCATATACGCTTTTTTGTCGGGAAACGCCCGAACTTCGCTCAACAACGCGCATTCTTCCCGTTTGGTCTTCGCCGTCAAGGCTATTTTCTCCCGCTTCAAATATCCCTCGGGAATACTTGCGATTTTATAAAGTCCTTTTTCTCTCTTTTTCGGATCGTTCCACTCCGCCGATACTCTTTCCTGAAAATTTTTATGGACGAATTTTTTTATAAACTTTTTTTCCGCTTCATAATCCATTTTTTACACCGCCTACGTTCTGCTTTCCGATCCTATTACTATACTCAAAAAAGAATACTCCTTCGCTCCCGATAAATTTTCATCGATTTCGTCGCCAAGCCGCTGTGCGAATCCCACGGTTTTTCATTGTATGTCTATCTTGACAGTTACGCTCCTAAATCCCGCATTCCGAATTTTCGGCGCCCTCAAATTCTAATCTTGCTCGCCGACGGCACCCCGTTTCTCCCCCTTTTTATTGCCCGCAAACGGCTTTCACCACTTCCAAAATCTCGGCGTCCGTCTGATAATTTTCCGCGACGGTGTGCGCGCCGTCCTCGGGACGAATGCCGATGCCGTGAATGCAGTTTTTCGTCAGCGGCCACAGGATACGCGCCGTCGTCAGCTTGATGGCGTCGGATTTTCCCAAAAAGGTTCGGGGCAGCGTCGACTGCATGATCCCTTTTCCGTACGTTTTCGTTTCTCCGCTCCGCGTCGATAGATAAATATTTTCGTAGGAAACGGCGCCGTAATCCACCATCGCGCCGATGAGGCATTCGGATGCGGACGCGGTGCCGTTGTCCGCCATCACGGTGATCTCGCTGTCTTCGGCAAAATACTCAAAATAACGATTGCCCGTCGCCTTAAATTCCTCCGTTTTGCCGCTCCGATAATTTGCGACAGCCACCACGGGCGCACTGAGATTCGAACTCTTGCAGAAATAACCGGCGATTTCATTGAGAATATTCAAATATCCGCCGCCGTTCGCCCGGAGGTCCAGCACGAGATTTTTCTTTTTTTCCGACCTGAAAATATCCATCGCGGCAGCGAACTCCTCCGCCGCCTTCCCGTTGAACTGCGTCAAACGTATATAGGCGGTTTCCTCGTCCAAAGAAGCGAGATAATTGTCGCTTTTCGTCAAATCGGTCGCCTGCTCGCCCGTAAAAATATACGCGGAATCATTGGAACGGTAAAAGACGTAATTCTCCACGAACGACTGCTTGGAAACCGTCTTGAAGAAAGGCTCGCCGTCCTCTCCCTGCCTAAGTTTGAGGACGAAATTCTCCCCCGCGGCGCGCTCGTTTAAAAAGACGGATAATTCGTCGTAAGATTCGCTCTCGGTGAGTTCCTGTTCGTTCATGCCGAATCCGACGATGCACATTCCCGGCAGGATGCCCGCTTCTTCCGCGGGCGAATTTCCCGAAACGCGCGTGATGAGCAGGCGTTTGTTCTCTTCGGCGTCCTTCGTCGAGAAAGTAACGCCGAGTCCGCTCCATTTTCCCGTCGCGTCCTCTATCATGTCGGCATATTCGTCGGCTGTCAAATACCCCGAATAGGGGTCTAAAAGCCCGTTCAGCGCGCCGAAAAGCGCGTCATAGATCGTCTGATCGTCGATCTCTTCGTAGTAGTTGCTTTGCACCTGATCTTTCGCCCAGATGAGAGATCGCATTTCGGGATCGAGCATCCCCTGATAGGCGAAAAATCCGCCGAAAAATCCCGCCGCGGCGATCGCGAGCGCGCCCGCGCAACAGGCCACTATTTTTCCGACGCTCTTTTTCTTTTTGGGTGGCCGTTCTTCCGAGGCGAACATTCCCCTTCTCTTCTCATAGAGATTGGGCGAAACGCCTTTGTCTTTTCCGCCGCTTTGCGCGGCGTTTTCACGCCGAAATGAGTCCCCGCCCGCCGCGCGGTTTCCGTATCCGTTTCCCCAGGCGTAGCCCCCGTTTTGCGCGCCGTATCCCGGCCCCGCCGCAACGGGAGGGGTGCCGTTCGCGCTATCCCCGAAATCGAATACGTAGCCTTTCGCCTCGTCGGCCGTTCCCTCTTCGGTTTCCTTCGGCTTTTCAGAGGAAGAAAACTTTTCGGCGGCATTCCCCCGATTCTCGTTTTTTTCGGAAATCTCCCCGGCGGGAAGGTTCTCTTTTCCCGCTCCGTCCTGTCCGTTCAAATCCAAACTCATAATGACTCTCCTTTCGCCCTTTCGGCGCTCGATCGGCATTTTGCCGCGTCCGCAATCCGTCCTTTTTTCCATTTATCGCAGCCGTAAAACGGATAATTCCGACGGTTACTTACATACTATAAAGTAAACGGGAAAAACAAGCTCCCTCTTTTTTCGGGCTTCCTGCCCGCAAACCCTCTTTCGTATTCCGTGGATACGTCTTTTTACTTTTGTGAATCTTTCGTTACTCTTTCGGCGTCCGGATTTTTTAAGCCGTCCTAAACATAATTGGGAGGACTTTTAAAAACTTGCCGACCCGCGCTATTTTTCCAAAAGTTTATACAAAACGGTGAGGACGCGGAAGGAAACGGCGTCGGGAAACTGCCGTATGTTCAGTCCCGTGGCTTTTTCTATTTTGTCCAACCGATACAACAGGGTGTTGCGGTGCATATAGAGATTGCGCGAGGTTTCGCTGACGTTGAGGCTGCTCTGCAAAAACTCTTCCGCGGTATTCACCATCTCCTCGTCTTCGAAAATTTCTTTCGCGTTTTCGTCCGTAAGTTCCCCCAGGTATTCGGCGAGCTTGCTCTCGGGCACGTCTTCCAGCATCTTCACCAGCATATATTCCTTGTAGGAATGCACGTTTCCCTTGCTCGCGAAAACGCCCGCGTATCGAAGAGCTCCCGCCGCCTGCGAATAGGAAAGCGCGATGTCTTTCAGCCCCTTCACCGTCGAGCCGACGCCCACTTTCACGTCCAGACCCAGTTCCTCTTTGAGCGACTGCGCGAGAAATTCCGCGTAATCGGTCGGGGACTGATACTCGCTCTCTTCTTCGCCCGCGAATTTTACCAGCACGCAGTTGCGCTCGTCGACGGTGACGACGGTGTCAAGACTGTTGCCGCCGTACTGCGCGACGAGGGAAATGACCTCTTCCATCAACCTCGGGACGTACAGAGCGAGCGCGAAACAGGAGGCTTTTCCCACGGAAAACTTAGTCATATATTTGTATATGCCCGCGGAGGAACATTCGCCCAAAAGGATGCGCTTCAAATATTCCGTTTTGGAAAGATCCGCTTCCTTTTCCGCAAAGCTCTCGATATACGCGGGCAGAAGCGCCGCATAATTGCGCTGTACGGCTCCCGTGCCTTTGAGGACTCCGATGTATCCGATATTTTTATATAAAAAACGGAAAAACGTATTGTTCCCGTCGTCGGTCACGCCCTCGAACTGCCTGTCGCAAGAAGGCAAAACGCCCGAACGGGAGTTCTCCCTGTAACAGCCGAATTCCTCTTTGAGGAGCGCCGTGATTTCCTCCGCGATTCTATCCAGCTCCGTCATTCCTTTTTCCTCCGCCAAATCGTCTTGCTCCTATTATAGCCTAAACGGACGAAAAATTCAAGGGTTTTTCCGCGGGAAGAAACGTGTTTCTTTTTTTTGCGATTTATTACAACAATATGCGGAAAAAATTACAAAAAATTATTTTTTTAGTATTGACATACGTGAGAGAAAGTGATATAATAAAGTAAATTGAAAGGTTGTAGTTTCCTGTTTTACAAAAAGCGCAGGGAAATCGTGCGACGAAAACAAAAAATAAACTTTCAGGAGATATTTTATGAGCAACACAAGCACCAACTATGCCGAGCTCAATGTCACCAACGACGACATGAAAGAAATGCTCGCCGAAGGTACGTTTCAGCCCGTAGCGGAACAAAAAACCGCTCCCGTAAAGAAAAAGAACGTCGGCTACCGTATTCTCGCATTGATTTTGACAATCGCGCCTATCGTCTGTCTTTGCCTGATCAACATCACGTTGATCATTTCGACGACGTCAGGGTATGCCGTATACGACAAGTCCACCCTGCTCAACGCCTTGATGTCCCTTTTCAAAAAGGACGGACTGAGCGAGTTCTATAAGAAGGCGGCAGAGGTCGTCACAGGTGCTGCGACCTCCGGCTTCGACTCGTATAAATTTATGGGTCTTCCCGTGCTTTCGGGAACGGGTACGATCGGCAAGCTGATGGGACTCGTCCTCTACGCGATGCCCGCGGCGATGGTCGTGACGGTCGTTTTGATGATCATTGCCCTTTGCTCGGGCAAAGCGGCGCCCGCGATGACGAGAGCGATCGCTTTCATCAATTTCTGGGTATACGGCGGCTATGCGCTCTGCGTGCTGGCGGTTTCCCTGTATTATGCGAATATCGAAAAGACGTTTGACGTCGTCGTACTTGCGATTGCGGGAGCGTTTTTCCTCCTCTATCTCATCCTGTCTTTCCTCAAAGCGGGCAAGCGCACGTGGATGACGCTGCTTCTCTTCCTTTTGACGGCGGCGTTTGCCGGCGCTTACGTGTACGGTATTTCCAAGTGCGCGGACGGCTTGAAGACTCTCTTTGCTTCCTCCGACACCTCATTCATCAACAGCCTCACGAAGGGCGAATTTTATAAGTATGCGACCGTCGGAGTGCTCGGTATTGCCCTGCTCGCCGCGGCAGTTTCGTCCATCCGTCTTGCCACCAGAAAGGGATATACGTTCGATCTCATCCGCTACATCTTCAATCTTCTCGTGGCGGGCGCTGTAATTTACGCGGCGTTCACCTTGGACGAACTCAAATCCTTGCAGCTGTACGCGGGAATCGCGGCGGGAATCGCTCTCGTTCAGATCGTTCTCGTGATCATTGCTCTCGGCGTCCTTTCGAAGAAAAAGAAGGCGGCGAAGAAGGCGGCAGCCGTGGAAGAAGAGCCTGAAAAGGCGCAGGTAACCGAGGAAGAAACGCAGGAAACGGCTGCGGAAGAAACCGTCGCCGTTGCGCCCGTAGCGGAAGAAGCGCAGCCCGAAGAAGAAACGACGCAGGAAACGGCCGCGGTCACGGAAGAAGAGCCCGAACAGCCCGAAGAAGCGGGCGTGTATGCGGAGGCCGTCCGTTTCGAAGGCTATCCGACGACGCAGGAAACGGTGCGCGAAGCGGAAGAACTCGCAGAGCCCGCAGCCGAAACGGAACAGCCCGCTCAGGAGCCCGCCGTTCAGCAGTCGCCCGTCTACAACTATAACTTCTCCGCTCCCGCAGAGCCTCAGCCCGCGGCGGGCGCAGGCGCCACGGCGGATTACGATTTCTACAACAGCAGGAGCTTCGATCCGTTTATCGCTTCCCTGAACAGCGCCGAAAGAGAGCAGTTCACCGAACTCTTCATCCTGAAATATAAGGGCGAAACCAAAAATCTGCCCGATTATCAGGTGGGCGGCGACAATACGGAATTCTTCCGCAAGGTATTCATCTATCTCGGACAGTACAGAGATAGAATTCCCGATTCCCTGCTCGGCAAGATGTATCAGTTCGCTATCAGAAAATAATCTCCTGAATGACGGGAGCCGGCCTTTTGAAAGGTCGGCTCTTTTTTATTGCATAAATGCAAACTTTTTATTCCCCTTTTTTCTGCCCGTCCGAAAAAAAAATATTGCCCGTCACGCGGACGGGCGATAGATAAAGACCTCCTCGGCGTCAGGGACGGCTGCATTTCCAAAAAGCCTGTCTTTTGTTTTTCCTTTCCCTTGCTCCGACCGCCCCCCTATGCGATAAAAACAGTTTTAACGCTCTTTTGAACGCAAATCTAACCTGCTCACATTCCCTCCTCTTCCGCCGATTCTCCCGTTTCCCTTCCGTCTTCGCATCCGATTTCCAGACCGCCCGCCCAGGCATTGTCTAAAATTTGTTTTAAAGGAACTTTCTTTTCGATTACGAGAAAAGCAGGCTCTTGGAGCGCCGCTTCCAGATCCTTCTTTTTTAAAATCTCCTTTTCCAGGACGATTTTCAAAGGATACGGCAGCGATTTCACATCCTCCTCGCACGACTCCAAGGCCTCTCGCAGCGGCAGAGCGTTCTCGTGAGCGCCGTCTTCGCTCGCCAGCCAAGCTCCGGCAGCGTCCTGATACAGCGTATCCAAGGGTCCGAGTACCAAGGCGACGATTTCGGTTTCCCGCGTCCATAAATAATACGAAAAGCCGCTCGAAAACGTTTCCCTTTTTAAAGGCAGATTTTCTTCCCGCGCCGCGTTATAAAACAAATAGTCGAAACCCGACGTAATTCCCCAATAATATTTGACTTTTAACTCCCGCCAATAGAACGATTTTCGGTACTTTTTCTTTTCGAACGGCGTGCATACGGCATATGCGACGGCGTAGATGGGTCCAATGAACGCCACGAACGGCAATACGATTAATACGCACAGCGTTATAAAAAAGCCGATGAGAAGTTTCTTCCAAACGCTTTTTCTATTTTCCGTTTCGCCTTGTTCCGCCTTCTCTTCTAATTTTTCTTTCATCTCTGTCTTCCCCCGTTTTTCGCGCGCCCGAATCTAAAACCATTTCGACGGAAGGCTCAAAAAGACGCCTTCCTCTCTTTTGAAGCCGAGCTTTTCATAATAGCCCGCCCTTTCCGCCGTCGTTTCCACCAGCCACTGCGAATCGGGGAACGCCTCCCTGCATCTTTTTATCAGTTCCTTCCCGATCCCCCGGCATTGAAATTCGGGAAGGACCGCCAGATCGAAAATCACAGACCTGATTATCCCGTCGCTCAGCGCCCTGACGCAGCCGATCAAAGTTGCCCCTTCCCACGCCGAAACGACGAGCGTCGAACGCAGAAAAGGCGCATTGAAATTTTCCGCCATCGCCGCTGTGGTTTTCCTATCGTCCGTCCAGCCCACGGCGGAAAATAATTTCATCAGCTGTCCCGAAGGCAAGTCCTTTCTCGTTTCAAATCTAAATTCCATTGTTTTCCCCTTGCGGCGGCTTATGCCCTGCGCCGAAAAAAATTTTCTTTTGGCGCGCGTTTTTTTCCGCCAAAGTATCTGCGCGCCCGTTTTTTCGCGGCTCGTTTTCTATGCGATTTTTTTCCTTTTAAAAACGGCGGAACACTTTTCCGCCCGCCGTTTTCTTTTTGCCGTCGATTATTCCCACTCGAAATTTTCTTTTCCTGCGCCCAGCTCGAAATGGTATTTGACGATGCCCAAACTGACGTCGGCAGATTTTCCCGATTCCCGTTCAATCGAAATCTTGCCGCCTCTTAGTTCTATTTTGAAATCCTGCCGATTTAAGGCCGTGGGCGCAAGCAGCGCTGCTTGCGCGCCCCGCTTGAACCATTCGGGCGCCTCGGCGGACATCGGACATACGGTTTCCGGAGCTTTGCTCGCGTGCGGACGCCCCTGCGTCGCGCCGTATCCGAAAGCGATCACGCAGAACAACTTTTCGCCGCCGCCCGCCGGACACAGCTTTTTCACCGTTCCTTTGCCGTACGTCGCGGCGACCCAACAGCTGTTGAGTCCTAAAATCTGCATTTTAAGCACGAGCCGCTCCCCGAAATATCCCACCTTTTCTGCCGTATCGGCCTCGTCTTTTCCCATCAGGACAAGATAATTTTTCACGCCGCGAAATTTTCCGCAGCGCGCCAGGAAACTGCCGAACGCCCTTTCTTCGTCCCGTATCAGACGAATATCCAATCCGCTTTCCCGATTGCAGGCATCAATTTCCGCTTGCAGAGCCTCCGTGAGTTCAAAGGAGATCTCTTTTTCCGAATAGCTCCGCACCGAATGCCTTTGTTCCATCGCTTCCCAAATATCCATTTTTTTATCCTTTGCGGAAGATTCTCCGCGCCTTTTCTATATTCCGCAAAGCGCCCGCCTCTCCTGCGCGCCTATGCGTTCCGAAAGTAACCGCCCCTTCTCCACATTTTTTAAAAAATTTTATCCCCCGCGCCCGCCTCTTTCGGTGCTCCGCCGCCGGCAGGGATCTCCTTCCCGCCAAGAAACGGGACTATGGTTCCGATAGCGTTCCGATAACGCTGCCTCCTTTTGCCTTTTCGACCGTTCATCCAAAGAGCTTCTTTCCCCTTCTTCCAACAAAGCGCTTTACTCGTCCTCGTCGTCGGGCAGGGAGGCTCTGCCTGTGATTTTGATGAGCACCTTAATGCTTCCGTCCTCGGTAAAGGAACGTTCCGTACAGACGCTGTCCACGATAAACAGTCCGCGGCCGCTCTCTGCCAACACGTCCGAGCAGAAGCTGTCCTCGGGCGGGCAGAAGCGCACGGAAGAATGGACTTTGAGTTCGATAAACTCTCCGTGAATTTCGCTTTCGAGCGACGCCACGCCGTCGGAATGCTGTAAAACGTTGCTCACCAGCTCGCTGACGACCAGCTTGCTGTCGAACACGCTGTCCTCGGGCACGTCGCTTTCCGCGAGAAAATCACAAAGCTGTTTCATCGCTTCTTTCAGCGCCTCGTAATTTTTCACTTCGATAAACACGCTTCCGCCTCCTTGCAAAAGCCCCGTCTTTTCGCCGCCCGAAAATGGAAAAGCGGCTTTTTTCGCTTTTCCTTTCGGGAAAGATCCGAAAAGCGTCAGTTCTTATCCTCTTTCAGCTTTGCGCTTAAATCCTCGGCGTAGCGCAGCTGAAATTTTCTTACGTTCATAAACAGAGCGGCAAGCGCCCTCATCAGCGGATTTTTGACGCGCAGCGACTCCGTAAACGTCACTTCCGTCCCGCCGCCTTCCAACGCGCGGAATTTGCCCGTCCAATGCCCGAAAAAATTTTTATTGTCTATATCGAGTTCGTAGAGCTCGTGTTCCCGCTTCTCGGTGATCGTGAAATACGTGGGGAAACCGTTGTTCGCAAACTCGGTGAACGTATTTTCCCCCGTGATCTCTATGCCAGACAGATCGGAACGCCATCCGCAATCGGCGTTGTTCGTCACAGCCTCCCATACCCGCGCAAGGTCCGCGTCAAAAATTGCCGTTATTTCCGAAGTTTTCATCCTTCTCTTCCCCCTGTCCTTTTGAAAGTCCTCTTTGCGTTCTGTTTCCTCCCGAAAAGCCGCGCCGCCCCTTTGGAAACGCTTGCGGCTATGCCGCAAAACATTCGCGGCTCTCAACGGAAAAGAGCCGAAAGAAAGGCGCTTTTCCGCCGCTTTTTTGTTTTTTCCGCTGCGAACGGCGAAAGAAGCTTTTAATTCGCCTTTTCGCGGAGTTTCCCTTGATGCAGCAACGCCGCTTCGTCCGCGTATATGGCGGAAAAAGGTTTTATCTCTTCCGCAAATCTCAAAAAACCGCCGAAAAGATTTTCGCCGCCGCTCTTATACGGAATCCTGTAAATTTTCCCGAAGCTTTAAGAGAAGTTTTCTTTCCATTCTCGAAACGAACATCTGCGACACGCCCAGTCGCCGCGCCGTTTCGCTCTGGGATAATTCGTCCACATAGCGATACTTGATCAGCGCCCGCTCCGTTTCCGATAAATCCTTCATAGCCGAACGCAAGGCGTCTTTTATTTCCAGCCGCTCGTATCTGTCGTCGTTGTCGGGGATGAGCGCGTACAGCGAATGTTCGCTGTCGTCTTCTCCCGAACTCGCCACGCCGTCGAGGGAAACGGTGCCCCCCACTTCCAGCGCGCGCACCACTTCTTCCTCGGAAAGGGAGAGCTTTTTTGCTATCTCGCGTATGCTCGGCTTGACGCCGTGAGTATTCTCGTATTCCGAGGTAAAGGTGCGCACGGCGGCGCTGATTTCGCTCAAACGGCGCGGCAGCTTGACGATACGCGATTTATCCCGGAAATAATTTTTGATTTCTCCCGTGATGGTGGGGGTGATGAAGGTGGTGAACTGCATTCCCATCGACGGATCGAAACGGTCGATGCCGCGAAGGAGAGCCATCGACGCCACCTGCTTCAAATCGTCGTATTCCACCCCCCGTCCCACGAACTTTTTGGCGAGAATTTCGGCTATGTAGAGATACTTCTCGGCGATTTTATTGCGGACGGATTTGTCGCCCGTTTCCTTGTATTGCTGAAACAGCTCGTTTACGTTTTCTTCTGCCATAATGGAAATCCCGTCATCCTCTGCTTTTTTTGGAGCGTTTTTACGCCTGAAAAGAAATTTTCTGCACCAGCCCCGCTTCGTTTTTTACAAACTCCGCATTGCCCAGCAAAGCGTTCAAAAGCGCGTAAGAAATTTCGTCGTCCGCGCTCTTTTCCTCGGGATTCCCCGCTTCGCTGCCCGCGACCGAGCAGGAGAGCGTTTCCCCCACTTCGAATTCGATAAAAGCGGCGCGAAATCCGTTGCGTTTGAGGATCAGGAGGCTTTCGGTGACGCACACCTTGAAATCCTCCGCGCAGTCCACGTCAAAGCCCGCCAACGAGCAAAGTCCGCCCGTCGCAAGCCGCACCGTCGTGAGATATTCGTTTGACAAAGGCAGAGAAAGAGAAAATTTTTCCATGCTTATTCAATCTCCATAATCGTGTTGAGGGAACAAATCAAAAATAATTTCTTGATTTTCGGCTGCAAATTTCTGAGCGCCAGGCTGTGTCCGTCCGTTTTTGCGGTCTTCAAAATTTTGACGAAGGTACCCAGGGTAGTGCTGTCGATAAAATTCAGTTCCCCGCATTCAAAGACGATGTCCGCGGGATTTTCCTTATAGGCGGCCATGGTTTCGGCATAAAATTCGTCCGCGTTGCCCGAGTCGATATCCCCGTTCAACGCGATGCTCAGTTTGCCGTCCGCCGCGCCCTTCACTTGAAGCTCTTTCATTGTAAAACCTCCCTTTTACATCCTATACTATATATGTACCGCAAAAAAACCGACTTTCAAACACTTTTTCGCGTTTTTCTTCTCTCTTACCCGCTATATGTCGGAAATTTCTTTTTCCGCCCCTCCCGGACGCCCCGTTTCTTCTTTTCCCATTCTCCGCGATTCCTATTCTCCGCCATTTTTTCTTTTCCTCTCTGTTTCTATCCTTCCGTCCCTGTTTTCTACCCTCTTTCTATCGCGCGCGCTCTCCTTTCATCGTTTTCCTATCCTTGCGTCCCGTCACGATTTTTGACTTTCTTATCCGCAACTCTGTTTTTTCTATAAGTAATATTCTAAGCATTTTTATATCCATCCGAAACACAGCGTCTATCCTTTTTTACGCGAAACACAGTTTACCCTCCGCCGCAGACCTGTCCCCATAAAAATATACTTTTGGGAAGAATCACAGATAGTCTGTCAGATCGTTTAAAGAGTTCAAAATCAGGTCGGGCGTATCGGAAGAAGCGGGCACCATGTCCGCGTCCGTTTCGCCCGAAAGCACCAAAACGGCGGTAAAGCCGTTATTGTTTGCAAAGCGGATATCCGTGTGCAATCTGTCGCCCACCATGGCAATTTCGCTTTTTTCGGCGTGCAGGACGCCGCTCAAAGCATCCCCCATCACTTCGTAAGGTTTTCCGCAGACGACGTCGGGAGTCCGTCCGGAAGAACATTTCAACAGCTCGATAAACGAGCCTACGTCGGGCGCGGAAACGGGGAGCGCGGGACAGACGGTATCGGGATGAGTCGCCGCGTAAAAACTGCCCCGCACTAAAAATTCGTTGAACTTTTTTAATTTTTCGAACGTGAGCGCCGTATCGTATGCGAGCACGCAGACGTCGGGTTTTTCTTCTGTCAGAGGGATTCCCGCCGCCTCAAACTCCGACTTCACTTCCTCCCGCGCCAATACGTATGCGGATTTTCCCGCGTGTTGGCGTTTGAGATACTCTATCGTCGCCATCGCGGAGGTATACACCATGTCGCCGTTTTCCCAAAGCCCGATTCGTTTCAGCTTTTCCCTGTACTCCCCGGACGTTTTTGAGGAATTGTTCGTGCAGTACACCAGCTTTTTCCCCGCGCGGCGAAGCAGTCGGAGAGTCGTCTGCATCTCTCCTATCGGTGTGTCGTCGAAATAGACGGTGCCGTCCATATCGAGGAGAAAAATTTTCGTTTTTTTCAAAAGTTCGCCTATTGTCGTCATAGTTCTCTTTCCTTTCTGCGATAAGGCTTTGCGCCCGATTTTTCCTAAAAGCGGGAAAACGTGAAATTCAATAAAAATTTCATAGCAGGGAAAAATCCCGCATAAGCGCCGCAATCCCGTATGTCGAAAGGGAAAGCTCCGGCAACAGCCGCAAAATTTTTCCGAGCGCGTTTTTCTCCGTTTTCGAAAAGATATCCTCCGCTCGTTTTTTATGCTTCTCTATTTTTTCTTCGATACCAGCGATTTTTTCCGAGAGAATTTTTTTGCATTCGTCGAAATTTTCCGCATACCCTTTCAGCTCTTCCGCCGTGGGAATATAGGCGGAATCCGCAAAAAAACCCGTTTTTTCGGCGAGCGTTTCCGCTTCCTTTAACCTCGCGTTATAATCTACTTTGCCGCCCCGATAAAATCCGCCGTCAAAAAAGAGCGCGTACAGCTCCGCCAGCGCGCACGCGCACGGAAACAGTACTTTTTCGAAAGGCCGTTTAAAAAACCGCGAAGCGAGAGAGGCAAAACAAAAGATTTCCCCTTCCGGAAACCCCGAGCGGAAACAGTATTCCGCCGTCAGTACCGCCCGAAAAAGCGCCTCCGCAGCCTGCGGGGAAAACACGCTTTCCTCTTTTCGCTCCTCTGAACAAGCCGCTTCCCCGCTCTTTTCTTTTTCCTCCCTTACCGATTCGCCGAAAAACGCGCAGGCGGCGGAGAGGAGCGAAAAAAGCCCATCCCCGTTTGCGTCGGAAAGCGCCCGCCCTCTGTTTTCCGAAGCGCGACGCGGATTTCCCGCGCCTTCCGCGATCGGAGAATTTTCCCGGCAGTTTTCGTTTTTGTCTTGCGCGCTTTGCAGTTTAAGAAGGCGCCCCGCTTCAAAGGAAAAGAGCGAAAGCTTTGAGGCGAGCAGAAAGGTTTGCGCAAGCCGTATTCCCTCCCTGTTTTCGCACATTTTTTCCGAATCGGCAAAAACGAGATGGGGAGGCGGAACGGGATATTCCGCTCGCTTTCCTCCCGCCGTCACCGTGACCGTGCCGCGAAGAAGTCCCTCGGGTTTGCAGGAAAGCGAAACCGCGACAAAAGGCAGCGACCTCGCGCAGGCAAAATATCTCGCCGCGCTTACGGCTTTTCCCGCGCCGAGCACGCACGTGACGGCGTCGGGCGAGGCAAACAGAGGCAGAACGTCCTCGCCTTCTCCTATCACGAGCACGAGTTTTTTTAAAATCTTCTTTAAGACCTTTCCGAGCGCCAGGGCGCTTTCTTCGTCGGTGAGTACGAGATAGTTTCCGTAAGGGAAACGGGCTTTCAACAGCGCGGGCAAGGTAGTGAGGCTCCCCTCCCGCACCTCGCAGCCGAAAAGAATGTCGCTTATACTCATAGGTTTTTTTTACGTAGTTTTTTATTGGTTGAATCGTTGTTTTTAGCTTTTTATCTTCTTATAAGTGTTCATAAATATTGCCGCAAAGTGGCTTAAATACAAAATTTTTCGTGTATCACTATAAATCTAATTATATCTCTTTATATCTTTCCTTTGTAAGCTTGGGCGTCAAAAAAGTATCAAATGGCATTTTTATAGCCACCACCATCAGAATGTGAAAGTGGCTGAAACATAGAATTTATGCAGATTTGCGCCATTTCACGATTCGCTGTTAGATATCATCATTCGCCTATTTTTTATCTGTTTTTAAAAAAGAGAAGGCAACGGGTATTTTCCGTCTGCCGAAGCAGTCGGAACGCGTCCCCAAGCGCCCTTGCGCGTTCTGTTACGGGCTTACGCTTTCAGGAGAGCGTACATCTTCATATCCAGCACCCTTCCGTTTTTAAAGGCGTTGCTCCTCAGCGTGCCCTCGCACGTGAATCCGCTCTTTTCCAGGATTCGGCAGGAAGCGGCGTTTCGGGCAAACGGCTCCGCAAAGAGCCGAATAATGTCCGTGTGCTCAAACACGTATTCGCAAATCTGCTTTACGGCGCTTGTTCCGATTCCCCGCCCCCAATACGGCTCGGCGATATAATATCCTATTTCCGCCGTTTTGGAGTGGATATTCTCTTTACGGAAAGCGCCGATACTGCCGACGACTTTATCTTTCACGACGATGGCAAACGAAAACACGGAGTCTTTCTCCGCCGCAAGCATCGAACGGATGAAATCGACTGCGTCGCTTTCCGTATACGGATAAGGCAGACCGTCGCGCAAATTGTCCTGTACGTTTTGATTGTCGATCGCCGCGGCAAGATCGGCGGCGTCTTCGATTCTCCATTGTCGGAGGGAACATTCCATTTCTTTCAACTCCTTTCAGGGCTTCCCGCGCCCCGTTTATCCGCAGAGCGGCGGTCCCTCGCTTAAAATTCAAAATGGCCGCGCCGCCCTATCTTTGTCCCGCTTTTAAGGGGGAAAAGCTTTGTTCTACGGTATCCATTCCGGATAGGGCGGGTACAGTGCGCCGAGTTGAGGGACGAGATTCTCCGCCCGTCCGAGGCACGTCGCGACGTCGGAAAGATAGGCGTCCAGCTCTTCCTGCGTTTTCGGCGCATAGGAGGGCAGGGAAAACCGGAACAAGAATCCTACGCCCTCGTAACTCCATTCGGAGTATACGGTGCGATAGAGCGGCGGATTATCTATCTCCAATCGAAAAATATTGTTCCACCTATCCCGTTTTTCAAATGTATAGTGACCGTTTTTGTATTCAGGCTTGGGAAAGCCTTTGAAATGCGCTTTGAGGCTTTTGCCGATGGTATACGTCGGATCCGATACGTACGTTTCCCGATATTTTTTCAGACACAGCCCCTTCTTCGTCTGCCTGTCGATCTCGTGCGCGATTATTTTCGCTTTTCTCCGCACGCTTTCCCTTTGGAGCCGCTCTTCTTCGTCGAGGGCGATCTTCACGCCCCGCTGCACCACTTTACAGAAAAAGTATTCCTCGAATAATCCGAGAATTCGATTTTCCTCCTCCCGCCAGGCGTCGGAAGGCTCCGCCTTTAACGCCAGCGTGAGATTGGTGTATTTGTTTCCGTCATCCCAGCCGCGCAGAAAATAACAGCTCCCCTCCGCTTCGTCCGAAAAGCGAACGCCGTGCAGGGAATAGTCGAACAGTGAAAAATGAAAAGTGCGCGGATATTTCAAAAGGATCTCTTCTATCTCGCGGCGGTTATCCCTCTCTTCTTTCCAAACGGGCTCTACGCCCTCGGAAAGTTCGCCCGTATAATTCTTCCACTCGCCCTCTCCCTCCTCGTAATAGGCGGAAAAATGCGGGTAGCGGGCGCAGAGTTTTTCCCGGGTCTTGTCATCTCTCGACGCAAGCGACGCCGCCACGTTATCCACCGACGATTTTTCGGGCTCCCTTTCGAGCCGATTGAGTATCAGCCCGTACATTTTCATATGAAAAGCGGGAAGGCGATAAGTCATTTTATGGGCGGAAAAAAACGCGTTCATCTCTTTCAAGGAAGAGCTGAAATTGCATTTTTTTGCAATATTCAAATCATAAAGTTTCCATACTCGCATACGATTCCCCCCGTCTACGATCCCGTATCGTGCGCGCTTCCCTTCGGCGCCGCGGCTGCAAAGTCCTTTAAAACCGTTTTTCCGAAAGCGAAAAAGTCAAACGGCGCAGAAAGCGGAAAGCAGTTCTTTTAAAGCGGAGAGCAATCTGTCGTTTTCTTCCCTCGTGCCTACCGTGATGCGGCAGAAATCTTTAAGCTTTTCGGTATTCCAAAAGCGCACCAGAACGCCGCGTTCCTTCAAGCCCTTATAGACGGCTTCGCCGCCGATGTCTTTTCTGCCCGCGAAAAGGAAATTGGACGCGCTCTCGGGTACGAAAAAGCCGAGTTTTATAAGCTCTTCCCGCACGCGGGCACGCTCCTCTATCACCTTTTTCGCCGTTTGCCGATAATATTCCCCGTCCGAGATCGCCGCGGCGCACACCGCCTGACAGAGCGCGTCCACCGGATAGGAATTGAAACAGTCCTTGGCGGCAAACAGCCCCCCGATCAGTCTTTCGCCGCCTATCGCGTACCCGCAGCGGATTCCCGCCAAAGCGTAGTATTTGGAAAACGTCTTGACCACGAGCAGGTTTTCGTATTTTTTCACGAGGGGAGCGAGGCTTTCCCCGTAAAAACCCATATACGCCTCGTCCGCGATGATGAGTTTGCGGGGATTGTCCCGCACAAACGCCTCCATACGCGTTCTTTCGACCCCTACGCCCGTCGGAGCGTTGGGGTTGGCAATGAGTACGCCCTGACACTGCGTTGCCGTGAGGGCTTCTAAATCCATCGTATAATCGTTCTTTAAAGGCACTACCCGATAGGGCACGGAGAAGAAATCGCAGAACACGGGATAGAAGGAATAGGTGAGATCGGCAAATGCCGCGCCTTTCCCTTCCTTATCGAAAAAGGCGGGCATACAGAGCGCGAGCACTTCGTCGCTGCCGTTGCCGCAAAAGACGTTGTTTTTTTCCACCCCTTCCGCTTTTGCGATCGCTTCGCGCAAGACGTCGGCGTTCGGGGAGGGATACAGCGGCAGTTTCCTTATATCGAAAGAGCGCAGCGCTTCGGCTGCCTTCGGGGAGGGCGGATAGGGATTTTCGTTGGTGTTGAGCTTTATGTACGCCTTATCCTGCGGCTGCTCTCCCGCCGTATACGGTTTAAGAGAGGAGATGAATTTACTTAAAAAATTTTCCATGAGGGTAGCGGCACTTTTTTGAAGCGGAAACGCCGCACGACCGCTGTCGCTCCCTTAGCGGGATTTGCGGAGCGTGAACAAAAGAGTATTTCGTCCTGTCGGATGAAGCCGAAATATCTCCTAAACTTCTCGGGGTGGCTCAGGATGACGGAAAAAACCGAATCTTTTAAATATCCTTTTCTCCGCGCCCGATACGCGGGGCGTATTTATAAAAGTACGGACCCGATTTTGTCAAAAGAATTTCTATCTTATCGCCAATGCGACGGCGTTGACGGAAAAACCGACCAAAACCGCCACGGCGTAGCAGACGACGATGAGCGCGAGGTTGCGCTTCCATTCCCTGGTGTTTTTCAAGAGCACGACGAAGCCGAGTCCCGCATTGGCGCAAAGTCCCGCCGCGCAAGAGCCGAAGGAAATGCCGTTTTGGAGGAAGCATTCGGTGATTACCACGCTGGAAGCGCAGTTGGGGATCAATCCGATCAGCGAGGTGATCAGCGGCTGCACGAAAATGTTTCTGTCCATGAATTCCATGAAACGCTCCTCCGTCACCGCATAGATGATCAGACCGAGCGCCACGTTGACCGCGAGGATGAAAGCCGCGACTTTCAGTGCGTGGAAAAGGGGAGAAACGAAATACACCATCCAGGGCTTGCTTTCGTCGTGAGGTCTGCCGCACGAGGTGCATTCGAACTCCTTTTCTTCCGTTTTTTTCAGGAATAGTTCGCGGGCCGCGTCGTCGCTTTTCAAAGCTTTTTCGCACTCCTCTTCTTTGTGCGTGCAATTTTCTTCCATGCAAATTTCGGAGGAAGGGGATGCGTCGCCCGCCTTACAAAAAACGCCGTGATGCTTCCGTTCGAGCGCGTTGTCGTAAGCCTCGCCGCGCGAGGATTCAAGCGTCCCCTTTCGCCCGACAAGCTTCAAAACGCCGTCCGCGGCGTAGCCCACCACAATGCCGACAAAAATTTTCAGCACGATCAGCGGCAGCAGATACACCGCGCCCTGTCCCGAGGAAAGGAGAATGATAAAGGCTTCGTCGCTGGTGGATACGAAAATCGCCAAGAGCGTTCCCACCGTGATATATTTTTGTTCGAAAAGCTTTGCCGCCATCACCGAAAAACCGCATTGGGGAATGAGTCCCGTCGCGGAGCCGATGAGAGGTCCGAATTTGCCGTTTAAGCGGTTGCGCGGTCCCGTCAGCTTGGTTTTGTGCTCGATCAGCTCGATGACGATATAGATGAGAAGCAGCCACGGAAAGAGCTTTAAGGTGTCCAAAAGGGCATCGAGCAACACGTCTGCCATTCTACATTTGCCTCCTGTAATGTCAAGTTTCCTTTAAGGCGCGGCATCGCCGCAACGCCTTTTTCAATGAATCCATAATCGAAACGTCGGAACTTTTTAGCGCGGGCACCGATAAAAGCGTGGAAAGTTCCCCTTTTGCGTCCCGCGGAAAAACGAGAGTCCGCCTTAAAGGAATACGGGGATGGGAATCTTTTTCGGAAGATTCCCGCGGGCACCCCCAAACGCCGGCCGCCGGACGGAAATACCGCCGAATAGGGGCGAAAGAACTATGCGCCCGTTTGCGCTTTTTGTTTCCATGTCACTTAATCAGCGTCGCAGAGAGGGGAATGGACGCCTTGGCGTTGAGAGTGAGGGGCGCAAAGTTTCCGAGGCGGT
This sequence comes from uncultured Eubacteriales bacterium, assembly GCA_905209085.1. GTDB lineage: Bacteria > Bacillota > Clostridia > Christensenellales > Borkfalkiaceae > Scatosoma. The sequence goes on along the minus strand of CAJLRM010000002.1, from coordinate 379,103 downwards.
ATTGAAGGGCGCCTTCCGAGGCGATCATCGCCGCGTTGTCCGTGCAGTACCGCTTTTCGGGCAGGACCAAACGCAAGCCCGCTTTTTCGCAAGCCTCTTTCAGACTTTCCCGCAAATAGGAGTTTGCCGCGACCCCGCCGCCCGCCGTCACCGCGCTCACGCGCTTTTCCTTAGCCGCGCGCAGGGTCTTGTCCACGAGCACGTCGATCGCCGCGCATTGAAAAGACGCCGCGACGTCCGCTTTCGAATACGCTTCGCCGCGCTGTTCCATCGTGTGGCAGTAGTTGATGACCGCCGTTTTGAGTCCGCTGTACGAAAAATTGTAGCCGCCCTCGCCTTTGAGCATTTTCGGCATGGGTACGACGGGGTTTCCCTTTCCTTCGAGGATACATTTTTCGATGTTCGGGCCGCCGGGATATTTAAGACCTAACACCCGCGCCACTTTATCGAACGCCTCCCCCGCCGCGTCGTCCAGCGTCGCGCCGAGAATGTCGAATTTTTCCTCCGACCCGGCATAAAGAATCGCCGTGTGCCCGCCGCTGGCGAGCAGCGTCACGAAAGGCGGCTTCAAATCGGGCGCGTCCAGATACGCCGCCGCGAGGTGCCCGCGGATGTGGTTGACCGCAATCAGCGGTTTATTCAGAGCGTACGCGAAGGACTTGGCGAAGGAAACGCCCACGAGCAGGGCGCCCAAAAGTCCCGCCCCGTACGTCACCGCCACCGCGTCGAGTTCCTCATACGACACGCCCGCGTTTTTCACCGCGTTTTCCACCACTTCCGCGACCGCGTCCGTATGCGCGCGCGAGGCGATCTCGGGCACGACGCCGCCGTACAGGGACTGCACGGAAGCCGACGACGCGATTTCGTCCGACAGAATTTTCCGCCCGCGGATCACCGCAGCCGCCGTTTCGTCGCACGACGATTCGATGCCCAAAATAAGCGGCTCCCGCTTATCGATATCCGAAGTGAAACTACAAGGACGATACATATCAATTCACCTTATTATAAGCCGTCATCGCATACCTGCCCCCGTAAAACGCGGCAAAAAAAACTCTCGCCTGTCTTTCGGGCAAATATCCGAGATAAAAAGTTTTTCTTTACAAAACGCATTCCAGCTGACAGTCGCACGGCTCTTTTTCCACGTGCGCCGCGCAATACTCTTTGGCTTCCGCGCAGCCCATCGCGCGGTAGAACGCCTGACTTTCCACCGCCGAATGCGCCGAAATGTATAATTTCTTCCCGCCGCGTTCTTTCGCCCACATTTTAGCCCGCCCGAAAAGGGCTTTGCCGATCCCTTTGCCCCGCAGCTCTTCCGATACGTGGAGAGCGGATAAATCGAGGTATTCCCCGCCGCTGCCGAATCGTTCCCCCTCGACGGAAACAAAGCCTTTGAGCCGCCCGTTTGAAAACGCGCCCGTGACCATGCCGCCCGTCCGAAGGGTATTTTGTAAGCAGGAAACGAGCAGTTCGTACTCTTCCTCCGTCCAATCGTCGATGAACGAAACGTCTTCGACGCGCCATTCCCCCGCCGATTTTCTCCAACACTTCGTCACCGTTTGCCGACGGCGGAAATGTTCGAACAGAGCAAGGCTGATCTCCTCGGCCGTAAGAGTTCTGTAATCGATCATACGCTATCCCTCTTTTGAACGCTCTATCCGTCCTGTCGCTCTTTGTATTCCATGGAACTGAGGAAGAAATTATCGGCAGCTGACGCCGCCGATAAACGCTTGTTCTCAGGTCTTTTTCAGATAGTCGATGATGAAGCCTTGAATATCGCCGTCCATGACCGCCTGAATGTCCCCTTTTTCGTAACCCGTCCGATGGTCTTTTGCCATCGTGTACGGACAGAACACATAGGAGCGGATCTGCGATCCCCATTCTATTTTCTTCACGTCGCCCTTCATGGCGTCCGCCTCGGCCTGACGTTCCTCTATCTTCTTTTCGAGGAGTTTGGAACGGAGCATTTTAAAGCACATTTCCTTGTTTTGGAGCTGGGAACGCTCGTTCTGGCACTGCACCACGATCCCCGTCGGGAAATGGGTGATGCGCACCGCAGAAGCCACTTTGTTGACGTTCTGACCGCCCGCGCCCCCCGAATGATAAATATCGATGCGGATATCGTCGTCCTTGATCTCTATCTCGTTGTCGTCCTCGACCTCGGGCATGACTTCGAGCGAACAAAAGGAGGTGTGGCGGCGCTTATTGGCGTCGAACGGGGAGATGCGAACCAAACGGTGCACCCCCATCTCCGCTTTCAGATAGCCGTAGGCGTTTTCGCCCTCGATGCGGAAATCGACGCTCTTGATGCCCGCTTCGTCGCCCGCTTCCCGATCGAGTTCAAAGACCTTGAATCCCATTTTTTCGCAGTATCTCGAATACATCCTATACAGCATGGAGCACCAGTCGCAGGCCTCTGTGCCGCCCGCGCCCGCGTGCAGGGCAAGAAGCGCGTTGTGCGTATCGTACGGTCCCTTCAAAATGGCGCGGATACGCATATCCTCGATATCTTTATCCGCCGTCTGCAACATTCCGTCAAGCTCCCCGATCAGGCTTTCGTCGCCCGTTTCCTCGATGAGGTCGATGATCTCCTCCGCGTCGGAGAGCGCCGTTTCGCTCTTCGCATAGGCGCCGATCTTATTTTCGATGTGCGAGATTTCCCTGCCGATTTTGGTGGACTTTTCGAGATCCTGCCATACGTCCGGCTGTTCCTGTTCCCTTTTGAGTTCGCTAAGGCGCGCGCGCTGATTTTCGAGGTCCAGCGCATAGCCCGCTTCCTTTAAAATGGAACGCATCCCTTGAATTTTTAATCTGTAATCGTCTGCTTTAAACATAAATTTCCTTAAATGCCCGACTCTTTCTGTCCCGAACCCGCTTTTCTTCTTTCGGACGAAAGAGGTTCTTTGCGTGCTTCTTTGAAAAAGATGCCGCCTTGCTGCCGCAGAAAAAAACGGGTGTTTTGCAAGAGGCGAAAAGTCCCGAAAGACTTTTCGCCGACCGCCGCAAAGATATTCCCGATCAGGCGTTCTTTCCGCCGTCGTTTTCCGCTGCCGCTTCCTGAGGCTTTACAGGCTCCGCTGCGTTTGCGGCCTTCAAAAGCTCCGCCTGCTTGGACGCCGCCTCTTTGAACGAACTCATATTCGTCAAAGGCTCGGGCATCTGGCGCTTGAACGGCTTTCTCGGCGCGGGCGCGGACGCCGCGCTCTGATCCGGCATCTGACGGCGCAGCGGCTGGGGAGGCGCCTGACGGAATTCCACCTTCACCTTCAAGAGCACCGCGATCGTCGTGCGCTGAATGCGCTCCACCATCTCGTCGAACATCTCGTAGCCTTCCTTTTTATAGGAAATGACGGGATCCACCTGTCCGTAGGCCCGAAGCCCGATGCCCTTTCTGAGCTGATCCATCGCGTCGATATGATCGATCCAGTTCCTGTCCACGTTCATGAGGAGCACGCGGCGCTCCACGTCGTAAAAGTCGATGCCCGCCGCCTTGATGTCCTCGATCTTCTTTTCGTATTCCTTGATCGTCTTATTCGTGATCTTTTTGATCGCCAGTTCGTAATCCCACTTGGTCAGCTTTTCGCGGGTGACGTAATTCGTGCCCTCGGGCAGGAGTTTGGTTTCGAGCGCGGCGTTGAGTTCCGTTTCGTTCCAAAGTTCGGGCATATCGTCGACGTTGACCGCCGCACGCACCGTTTCCTCCACGTAATCGGGGATATATTTGAGCACCTGCTCGTGTACGTTTTCGCCCTTTAACACTTTGAGGCGCTCCGCATACATGACCTCGCGCTGCTTGTTCATGACGTCGTCGTATTGAAGGACGTTTTTACGAATGCCGAAGTTTCTGCCTTCGATGTTCTTCTGCGCGTTTTCGATGCCGTGAGAGAGCATTCTCGATTGCAGGCAGGTGTCTTCGTCGATCTTGAACATATTATAGAGCGACTTCATTCTCTCGCCGCCGAAACGCTTGACGAGATCGTCCTCCAAAGAGAGGAAGAACACCGACATACCGATATCGCCCTGACGTCCCGCACGGCCGCGCAGCTGGTTGTCGATACGCCGCGATTCGTGGCGCTCCGTGCCGACGATGCAAAGGCCGCCCGCCGCGATGACCTGCTCCTTTTCCTTATCCGTTTCCGCCTTATAATGCTCGTACAATTTCTTATATCTCTCGCGGATCTCTTTCGTCTTGTCGTCCACGTCCTGGATATACATACTCGTCGCGAGCTCGATGACGGCGTGCTCGATTCCCTCTTCGCGCAGACGCTTTTTGGCGAGGTACTCGGGGTTGCCGCCGAGCAAAATGTCCGTGCCGCGCCCCGCCATATTGGTGGCGATGGTGACGGCGCCGAATCTGCCCGCCTGCGCCACGATCTCCGCCTCGCGTTCGTGGTTCTTCGCGTTCAGAATATTGTGCTTGATGCCGTTTTTCTTCAACAGACGGGAAATTTCCTCCGACTTATCGACGGACGCCGTACCGACCAGCATGGGCTGTCCGCTTTCGTGGCGCTCCACGATCTCGTTGACAATGGCGCGCTTCTTGCCGTCGATGGTGGAATAGACCATATCGGGCAAATCCACGCGCTTGATGGGCTTATTGGTGGGAATCTCGATGACGTCGAGCGAATAGATGGTGCGGAACTCCGCTTCTTCCGTCTTCGCCGTGCCCGTCATGCCCGAAAGCTTGGTGTAAAGCCTGAAATAATTTTGGAAAGTGATGGTGGCGTACGTCTTGTTTTCGCTCCTGACCTCCACTCCTTCTTTCGCTTCGATCGCCTGGTGCAGACCGTCCGAATAGCGGCGCCCGATCATAAGACGACCCGTAAATTCGTCGACGATGATGACTTCGCCGTCGTTGACGATATAATCCTCGTCGAGTTTGAAGAGCTTATGCGCTTTGAGCGCCTGCTGAATGTGGTGGTTCAAATCGGCGTGCGCGATTTCCGCGATATTGTCGATGCGGAAGAATTTTTCCGCCTTCTGCGCGCCCGAGTCGGTGAGTTCCACCGTCTTGTCCTTGCGGTTGATGATATAATCCCAATCCTTGGACGCGGCGAGCGCTTTCTTGCCTTCGGGAGGCGCGGAAGCCGCTGCGGCAGCGCGCTTTTCCTCCTGCTCCGCCTCGTAATTCGCCTGCTCGGCAAGGGACATTTTCGTGACGTCTATTGTTTCTTCCTCGTCCTCTTCTTCCTCGGCTTTCAGATCGATCTTCTTCTTTTTATTCTTTCTCTCTTCGCGCTTGCGCTGGAACTCCGCGTCCTCTTCCTCTTTCAGCTCGTCGTCGAAGCCGCCCGAAAGCGTGCGCACGAACCTGTCCACCTGCACGTAAAGATCGGAGGATTTTTCGCCCTTGCCCGAAATAATCAGCGGCGTTCTCGCTTCGTCGATCAAGATGGAGTCCACTTCGTCGACGATGGCATAGGTCAGATCTCTCTGCACCATCTTTTTGAGGTCGGTCTTTAAGTTATCTCTCAGATAATCGAAGCCGAATTCATTATTCGTGCCGTAGACGATATCGCATTTGTACGCTTCGCGCTTCTCGTCGTCGTCCATGCCCGGCGCGATGACGCCCACGGTAAGCCCCATGAACTTATGCACTTTGCCCATCCATTCCGCGTCGCGCTTGGCGAGATAGTCGTTGACGGTGACGATATGCACGCTCTTTCCCGAAAGCGCGTTGAGGTAAGCGGGAAGAGTGGCGACGAGCGTCTTGCCTTCGCCCGTGCGCATCTCCGCGATTCTGCCCTGATGCAGACAGATGCCGCCGATGACCTGCACGTGAAAGTGCTTCATGCCCAAAACGCGCCACGCCGCTTCCCTGAGCGCCGCAAACGCGTCGGGGAGAATGTCGTCCAGCGTTTCGCCCGCCGTCAGTCTGTCTTTCAAAATCGCCGTCTGCCCTTTGAGCGCGTCGTCGTCCATAGCCGCGTACTTACTTTCGAGCACTTCCACCTTATCGGCGATCTTGTTCAACTTTTTCAGGCTCTTTCTGCTGTCGCTGCCCATCAAAAAACTGATTAATCCCATTATAAACTCCGATTACGTTATTTTTGTTCTTTTGTCCGCCGACTTCGCACGGGCGTTTTCTCCGCCAAAAAAGCGCGGAAGCGTCCGTCCGACTTCGACCCATTTTTACTCACTTCCTATTTTACAATATTTCCTCGGAAATTCAAAGCGTTTTCGGGGCGTTTTTCGGAAAATTTCTGTCTTTTTAATTCCTTTCTTGACATTTTCCCTTTTTTGTTTTATAATGACAGGGCAAAGTTCTCGCCGCGTCGTGCGCCAAAAATGCCGGGCAGTGCTTTGCGGCTCCGCCGTTTCGCTTTTAGGGACGGCAGCGAAAACGCGTCCGCGCCAATATTTTCGTGCGCTGTTTCCACATAGCGTCGGATAAAATTTAAGAGATAGGAAAATACGTAAGGGAGAAACAATCGTCTGTATTTTCGCGCCGTATTCCGCCATAGCGCGGCTATGCCGTCATCCATCATCATGAGTTTAAAAACGGATATTTTAAGACAATTGAAGGAACGCGAAGGAGAGCGGGTTTCAGGTCAGATTCTCGCCGCACGTTTCTCCGTCAGCCGCGCCGCCGTATGGAAGGCGGTGAGCGCGCTCAAAAGAGAGGGGTATGCCATCGAGGGCGCCCCGAAAGCGGGATATCGCCTTCTCCCCTCCGACGTTTTGAGCGCCGACGAAATAAAAGCCGCGCTTATGGACGCGGGGTTTTCGGACGTAAAAATTTACGTATTCTCAACCCTGCCCTCGACAAACGGATATGCGGAAAGGCTTTTGGGAGAGGGTCTTTCCTCCCCCGCCGTCGTCGCCGCGGACGAACAGACGGAAGGCAGAGCGCGGCGGGGCGGCAATTTTTCCTCTAAGCGCGGCGGACTTTATATGTCCCTGCTGTTTTTCCCCGACGCTCTTCCCGAAACGTCGGCAAAACTCGCCCTCGCGGTCTATGAGGGCGTCAACGCCGTACTGTGCGGCGAAAGGCGGGAGAACGAAATTTTCAGAGGCGAAAAAAAGCTGTGCGGCATTCTCACTCAGTTCGTCACCGATCCCGACCGCGTAAAAAGCTGCCTTGCGGGAATCGGCGTATACGTCCAATTGCTCTCCGACGACGTAAAGACCAAATATCCGACGAGAAACGAGCTCTGCGCGGCGATTGCGCAAGCCGTTTTTGAAACTGTCAAAGAGGCACTGGGATAAATTTGTAAAATTCCCCTTTATATTGGTCGGCAAAGCGCCTGTTTTCTTTATGGATTCTCTTTGCCGCCTTCTCCGTCAAGAGGCGTGCAGGCAAGGATTCGGAAACTTCCCCCTTCGGCATCTTCGCGGGCGCCCCTGAACAAACGACAGAAACTCCTCTTTTTTCACACCTTGAAGGCAAAGACAAAAATTTTTTTATTTTTTGTCTTTTTTTGTTGACAATCCGCAATTATTATGATATGATTTTAATATCAAAAACATATAAGGAGAATTGAAAATGCAGGAAATTGTATTGAAGAACAAAAAGCGGGGTATGTTTGCGCTGGTCGTCATCATCGCTCTGTTCGTCGCGGCGTTTGCACTGATCATCGGCGGCGCGATAAGCGACTCGCCCCTTGTGCTCGTGGGCGTCATACTTATGTTCGTGCCCATGATCCTCATTCCCGGACTTAAAGTCCTCAAACCGCAGGAGGCGCTCGTGTTGACGCTGTTCGGGAAATACGTGGGGACGCTGAAAGGAGAAGGATTTTATTTTGTAAACCCCTTCTGTACCGCCGTCAACCCCGCCTCGAAAACGAAACTCAATCAGAGCGGGGACGTGAACACCCGCGCCTTACTGCCCGCTGCCAAAGCGAACAGCGCGGAAGCCGCGGAATTGGCGAACAAGAAAATTTCGCTCAAAATCATGACTTTGAACAACAATCGTCAGAAAATCAACGATTGCCTCGGCAATCCCGTAGAGATCGGCATTGCGGTGATGTGGAAGGTCGTGGATACGGCGAAAGCGGTTTTCAACGTGGACAATTACAAGGAGTACCTGTCCCTGCAATGCGACAGCGCGCTGAGAAATATCGTGCGCATTTATCCTTACGATATTGCGCCGGGCGTGGATACGACGGGCGACGGCGTGGCGGACGAAGGCAGTCTGCGCGGTTCCAGCGAGGTGGTGGCGGGAAGGATCCGCGACGAGATACAGCAAAGAGTCAACGAGGCGGGCATCGAAATTATCGAGGCGCGCATCACCTATCTCGCTTACGCGCCCGAAATTGCCGCCGTTATGTTACAGCGCCAGCAGGCTTCCGCTATCATCGACGCGCGAAAGATGATCGTGGACGGCGCCGTGGGAATGGTGGAAATGGCACTCGAAAGACTGAATGAAAACAACGTGGTGACTCTGGACGAGGAACGGAAAGCGGCGATGGTATCCAATCTTCTGGTGGTCCTGTGCGGCAATCACGACGCGCAGCCGATCGTCAATTCCGGAAGCTTATATTGAGATGACCGAAAATCAAAAAAAGCAGGTTCCCCTTCGCCTCTCCCCCAGGCTGTACGACGCCATCGCCGCTTGGGCGGAGGACGATTTCCGCTCCGTCAACGGGCAGATAGAATACCTTTTGTCCGAATGTGTGCGCCAACGGAAAAAGAACGGAAAATACGTTTCCGACGAAATAGACGCCACGCCCGACTTGAACATCGAGTGATAAAACCGCGCTTACAAGCACCCCTCCCCGAGCATTTTCGGAGAGGGAAATTTTTTATAATAGGCGTTGCCTATATGTCGTGACAGCGCTCGAAATTTTATGTATAATAGAAATATAAGAAGTTTAAAATAGTCAAATTGACTAACAGAAACGCGCTTTTTCTCCCCATTTACTTTTCGTTATTAAGGAAAAATCTTTTAATATTTTAATTTTCAAATTATCTAAATATGTAAAAATTTTTCATATATTAATTGGGTTGGTAGTATTCTGCTACTTTACAACTTTTTTAATATTTTTTACTGTACTATTAAAAACACTTTAAAAATTAAAAACAAAGGAGAAAAATTTATGAAAATCTCGGTGATCGAAGAAATGCTCTACGGCAAAATACACTCCCAATGGGAAGAACGCGCAAAATTTCCCGAAAGCCATGAAATTTACGGCGAATTGAGCGTCGTTTCGGAAAAATTGTCCCACACTTTAAATGAAGAACAAAAAGGACTTCTGAATGAATATACCTCCGCCGTCTGGGGTGTTTCCTCCACGGAAAATAAAAAATCCTTCGCTTTGGGCGCGAGATTCGGATTATTTTTCGCCCTGGAATTATTGGAAAACGACATAGAAGAGGAGTGCTGAACAATTGCCCGCGTCTAATGCAGGGCTTTAATAAAAAAACGAACAAAAATCGTTCGCTTTTCTCCGTTCTATATTTTCATGTATTTTTTCAATTTCGCCACGAGCGCCGCCGCAAAAATAACTTTCACGAGATCGGGCAGGAGATACGGCACCACGCAGAGGGAAAGCGCTCCCGCCAAGGTGATGCTTTTTTCCGCCCGCGCGTACAGGGCCATAAACCACGCCGTCCCGAACGCGTAACACACCGCTATCCCCACCGCCATCGCCGCCGCCAGCAACGCCATGCGCGCCAAAACGTTCTTAATCTTTATAGAATCAGAGGCGGCGCCTACGATCAGCGCCGTGAACAAAAAGCCCACGATATAGCCGCCCGTCGGCAAAACGAGCTTGGCGACCCCGCCCGTAAATCCCGTAAATACGGGAACGCCGCAAAGCCCCAGCAATATGTAGACCACAGTCGCGATCGCGCCCCGCTTCCAACCCAAAAGAGCCGCCGCCAGGCATACGCCCATCGTTTGCAGCGTGATCGGAATTTCTCCGATCGGTATCGATATCCACGCGCATACCGTTATAATCGCTACGAACATCGCCGTATAACAGATTTCCCTTGCGGCGCTTTTCGCCATTCTCTTCCCGCGGGCTGCCTTTTCCTTCGCCTGCTCTTTTTCTTCCATTTTTTCTTTTTCCCTTAATTAATGTAAACCTAATTTTATATCAATGGTTTACATTTGTCAAGCGAAACGGGGCGGAGAATCAAAAAATCCCGCAGGATGCGAGGATTTTTTCGCGGCAGCGATGCTCGAAACTATGCAGAAAAGCGCGTTTTTGTCCTTGAAACGCGCGCAATCGGAAAAGGCGCGCCGTTTGGCACGCCTTTTTTGCATAAAAATTTCCGATTATCCCGAACTTTTCGCGTCCGTCCCTTGCCGCTTAGAGAAGCTCCATACAAGAAGGGCGCCGTTTCCGTCGCAATCACGCGAGATATTTTTTCAAATCCTCCGCGCGATCGGTGCGCTCCCAAGGAAAGCCGTCCCGTCCGAAATGACCGTAAGAGGAGGTCTTCGAGTAAATGGGATTTCTCAATCCCAGCGAGCGGATAATGGCGTAAGGGCGCAGGTCGAATTCCTTTTTGACGATGTCTGCGAGTTGATCGTCCGCGAGCCTGCCCGTGCCGAAACTGTCCACGAACACGGAAACGGGATTCGCCACGCCGATCGCGTAGGCGACCTGTATCTCGATTTCGTCCGCAAGTCCGGCCGCCACCATATTCTTGGCAATATAACGGATAAAATAAGCCGCGCTTCTGTCCACTTTGGTGCAGTCCTTGCCCGAGAATGCGCCGCCGCCGTGCGCGCATCTGCCGCCGTAAGTATCGACGATGATCTTGCGTCCCGTCAAGCCCGAATCGCCCTGCGGTCCGCCGATTTCGAATCTGCCCGTCGGATTGATGTAAAATTTCGTATTTTCGTCCAGAAATTCCGCGGGAATCACCTCGTCTATCACATATTTCTTGACGTCCGCACGAAGCTGCTCCTGCGAGATCATTTTATCGTGCTGGGAAGAAACCACCACCGCGTCCACGCGCACCGCGCGCTTATCGTCGTATTCCACCGTCACCTGTGTCTTTCCGTCCGGCCGCAGATAGGGCAAAAGACCGCTCTTTCTCACCCGCGTGAGGCGCATCGCGAGTTTATGAGAGAGCAAAATGGGCAGAGGCATCAATTCCTCCGTTTCGCGGCAGGCATACCCGAACATCATTCCCTGATCTCCCGCGCCCAGCGCGTCCTCTTCGCTGCCCGCTCCCTTTGTCTTCTTTTCGATAGAGGCGTTGACGCCCATCGCAATATCGGGCGACTGCTCGTGGATCGCTACGACGATCTTGCATCTGTCGTACGCAAAAGAGCCGAAATCATAGCCGATGCGCTTGATGATTGCCCTTGCCGTTTCTTCGTAATCCACTTTCGCCGTCGTGGTCACTTCGCCCATGATGAGGAGCTGATCGTACGCCGCGCAGCATTCTATCGCCGTACGCGCCATCGGGTCCTCCGCCAAAATCGCGTCGAGAATCCCGTCCGAAATCTGATCGCAGACCTTATCGGGATGCCCCTCCGTGACGCTTTCGCTGGTAAAAAACTTTTTCATGTAAAAAATCCTCTTTTTAACATAGTTAGTTTGCGGGCGGCTGGGATTTGCCCGCAAATTTTCTCCGCGGAAACGAACTTGTCCCTTCGGAGATTTTATATATTATACTCTCTTCCCGCTCTTTTGTCAACTTATTCGTATGCGGCTTTGCGCTTTATGCCGCATTGCGCTTGCAAATTTTCGGCGCCCGTGTTATAATGAATGATATGGACAAACGGATTGCCGAAAGAGAAAATTTATTGAAAAGCTGTCGTTTATGCCCCGTGGAATGCGGCGCGGATAGGCTGTCGGGCAAAGCGGGCGCCTGCGGCGTTTCCGCGTTAAAGATCGCCAAATATTACCTGCACCCTTTCGAGGAACCTTGTATTTCCTTTCGCAAAGGAAGCGGAACGATTTTTTTCTGCGGCTGCAATCTCCGCTGCGTCTTTTGCCAAAACTACGAAGTTTCCCGCGCCCGGCGCGGACAAACCGTCACTCCCGCGCGGCTCGCGGACATTTTCAAAGAATTGGAAGACAGCGGCGCGGAGAATATTTCCCTCGTGACGCCCTCTCACGTCGTCCCTTACCTGCTGCCTGCCTTTGAACTTTATAAGCCGAAAATCCCCGTCGTTTACAATTCGAGCGGCTACGAAAAAATCGATACTTTAAAGCTTATCGACGATTTTGTGGATATTTATCTGCCCGATATGAAATTCGTATCCCCTGTTTTGTCCAAACGATATACGGGGCGGGAAGATTATTTCGAGCGGGCAAGCGAAGCGATCTCTTTTATGGCGAAAAAGCCTCTCCGCATGGACGGAGAGGGAAAAATGCTGTCGGGGATCATCGTGCGGCATCTCCTTATGCCGCTGGGCGTTGCCGATTCTTTCGAAGTTTTGAAATGGTTTAAACGGGAAATGCCCGCTACGGCGTATTTGAGCTTAATGAGCCAATACACCCCCTTCGGGGAAACGGAGAAATTTTCCGAACTCCGCCGCCCCGTGACCGCGCGGGAATACGAGAGCGTTTTGAATGAGGCGTTTGCGCTGGGCATAGAAAACCTGTTTCTCCAAAAGCGTTCCTCGTCGGGAGAAAAATATATCCCGAAATGGGATTTTTAAGTTTTCTCCTTTGAAACGGTTTCATTCGAGCCTGTTTCAAAGGGAACAAAACGCGCCCTTACGGGAAACCTACGGCGCGGCGGGGAGAAAGAACGGAAGATACGCCTTGTCCGCCGAGAAAATGCGAAGCGTCACGCATCGTCGTCGCGGTGAAACGCCGCGGCTTTTAGACGGACGATCTCGCGGGTGAGTTTTGCGGCGCGGTCGGGATCGGCGGCGGCAAGCTCCATTTCCAAAAGGCGGATTTTTTCCAATTGAGGATTATATTTCATATTTCTATTTTGCGCAAAAAAGCGCGCTTTTTTACCTGACGGGAGGATAAAATCATGTTAGTTTCTGCCGAAAATCTATCCTTCGGCTTTGCGGGGGCGTCCCTTCTCGAAAATATTTCGTTCACACTGTCCGAGGGGGACAGGGTAGGACTTATTGGCGCGAATGGCGAGGGAAAAACCACCCTCATCCGCCTGATATTGTCCGAATTGGAGCCTGAAAGCGGCTATATTTTCAAAAAGAACGGCATTCGGATCGGATACCTCGCACAAAACGGCGGTTACGATTCGGACAATACCGTTTTCGAGGAGATGAAAGACATTTTCGCCGCGGACATACGCGCCATCGAGGCGCTTCGGGAGGTGGAAAAAAGCATTTCGCTCGTCAAGGAAGGCTCACAGGAATACCGCGCCCTGGCGGGAAAATACGAAACTTTAAACAGGCAAATCGCCGCGCGCGACAGCTATCATTACGAAATTCGCATCCGCACCGTTTTGAACGGCATGGGATTCGGGGAATTTTACGGACAGCGCATTTCCACCATGTCCGGCGGAGAAAAGACGCGCCTGAAACTCTGTCGGCTGCTTCTCGAAGAGCCCGAACTGCTCATTCTCGACGAACCGACCAACCATCTCGACATCAAAACGCTGTTCTGGCTGGAAGACTATCTCACCGCGTACAAGGGCGCCATTCTGACCGTTTCCCACGACAGGTATTTTCTCGACAAAATCGTTCGCGAGATATACGAGCTGGAAAACAAACGGCTTTGCGCCTTCAAGGGAAATTATACGAAATACAAGCTTTTAAAAGCCGAAAAGAACGCACGGATTTTAAAGGAATACGAAAAGCAGCAGGAAGAAATCGCGCACTTACAGGACTACGTGGACAAAAACCTCGTGCGCGCCACCACCGCGAAATCCGCTCTGAGCCGCGTGAAAAAGCTGGAAAAGATGGAACTCATCGAAAAGCCGAAACTGCCGCCTTCGCCGCCTCGTTTTTTCTTTTCCTATGCCGAAAAACCTTATGAAAAAGTGCTGGACGTCGCCGCGCTCGACCTTTTCGCAGGTGAAAAACAGCTTTTAAAAGGCGCTTCCTTCACCGTGATGCGGGGAGAAAAATGCGCCGTCGTCGGCGACAACGGCACGGGCAAATCCACCCTCGTCAAAGAGATCGTCCGCGGAAAAAATCCCGCCGTAAAACTGGGCAGATTCGTAAAAGTCGCCTGTTACGATCAGGAAAACGCCAATCTGAATCCCGAAAACACCGTTCTCAGCGAACTTTGGGAGCGGCACGTGTTATGGGATCAGACTCGGGTGAGAAATATTCTGGCGCAGGCAAAGCTCGATGCGGAGGACATGGACAAAAAAGTACGGATGCTGTCGGGCGGAGAGAGGGCAAAGCTTGCCCTCGCCGTTTTCGAGTGCGAAAACGGAAATTTTCTCATTCTCGATGAGCCGACCAACCATCTCGACCTGCCCGCGAGAGAAAGTCTGGAAGAAGCCTTAAAACAGTTCGACGGCAGCGTTTTGTTCGTATCGCACGACCGATATTTCATTCAGGCGCTGGCCGGAAAAATCGTGGAGCTTTCTAACGGATCCGTCACCGAATTCAAAGGCGGCTATGAGGAATATAATGCCTATAAAACCGCCTTGAAAGAAGCCGCGGAAAAGGCGGAAAGCGCAAGCCGCTCCCCTGCCCCCGCCAAGCAGAAGGAAGCGGGTTACCGCACCAAGGAGGAACGCGCCGCCGAAACAAAAAAACGGCTGCGGATCAAAGAGATCGAAGAAACGATTTCCGCTCTGGAATCCGAGGAAAACGATATCAACGAGCAGTTGACCTCTCCCGAAGTCACGGGGAATTACACCCTTTTGAGCGAGAAATGCAAGAGGCTGGAAGAGGTAAAAAACGCCTTGGACGAACTATATTCCGAATACGAAACCTTAATCTGAACCAAAAGACTCCCGCGGGCTTATTCCCCGCGGGAGTTCTTTACCCTTTTTTAAGTCCGCGCCGCTTTAAAGAGATTGCAAGACTTCTTTTTATACTCGCACCTTATTGAACACGTGTAAGGGAACGGCAATTCAAAGAAAGGTTATATGCAGGACGAGTCCGACGGCGACGGAAGCGGCGATCATCACCCAATAGCGCCAATTGAAGAGAATTTTACGGGTGTAGACGATCGTCATAATAACGGCGCCTATGGCGATAACGCAGATATAAAGTGGCAGCATATCCAAAGAATAGGAAATACAGGTAAAAAACGCAACGATGTATAAGGGAATCATTACGCGATAACCGAACCAGGAATCGGAATTTTGCTCCGCATTCTCCGCCTTTTCCCGCCTCAATAATAGGAACATGAGCGCATAACTCGCCGCAGCGAGCAAAATCGGATAGAGAAATATAGTCGGCTCCCAGATGACATCGGAAGTCGGCATCCAGCTGGCACTCGGGGCCCCGACGTTCGTTTTGATTGTCCCTTCCTGTATCAGAGTCGCTATATTCGTTTCGAACGCCATCAATCCGCCGAACGAGAAGAAGTGAGAGAGGGCAAGATCGCTCCTGTGACCGCTGAGAGAATAGTATATTTCCCCTCCTCCCGCCACAATAAGGAATCCGATGAAGGTGTACGCCAGCATGAACACGACGCCGTCTACGACGCGATTGGCACGGGTGAACGCAAACGCATAAAGTCCGTACAGGCACACGCCGAAGAGAAGTCCGCCGAAGTATCCGGGGATATAATATATCAAATGAAAATAATTTTCCCGCAAAGCGATCGTCAAAAAGCCCAGCCAATAGGCGATCGTATAGGGTATCAGAACGAGAAGCAGCCCCATCAGGGTTTTGACGAGATACATCTTTTCCTTTTTTATCGGCAGGGAATAGAAAGCGTCTACGCTGCGCTTATTCATCTTAAAGGAGTACATGAGCACGGGAACAACCGCGCAGAAAATTCCGAGAATCGTATAGATAAGACTGATCTGAGGATCTTGATTGAAAATCCCGTATGTTCCCGTAGAAAACAGTTTCGAGGTGGAAACGGTCACGACATAAACAATCACGGCGATCGCCGTCAGGACGACGAGCGTCCAGAAATTTTTTTTCAGTTCATATTTCAGATAGCGAATCATTTAAGGTACCCCCTGCTTTCCACTTCACACGCAAACAATTCCTCGAAGTCGACGGGGATCTCTTCGACGAACAACGGTCGGAGAGCGTTCAGACAGCGGAGAATCTCCCCGGCGTCCCCCTTCGCCACGATCTTGACAACCCGACCCGTTTTGCTGAACGACATGGGCTTGAAGCCCAGCATACTTTCGTCGATCTCACCCTCGAACGCAGCCTGGAATTTATGGACTTTTTCGAGGTCGCTTTCGAGATCGCCCGAACAGGTGATCGTCTTATGATCCAAAAGTCCGTAGCTGTCAGAGATGTCCTCCAATTCCCGCAGAGAATGGCTGGAAATGATGACGGCGCTCTTCTTCTCCTCCACCAGCTCGATAAGTCCGCGCTTGAACACCATGCGGGCGAGCGGGTCAAGCCCGTCGAACGCTTCGTCCAAAAGCAGATATTTGGGTCTGACCGCCAGAGCCAAAGACACGAATACCTGACGCTTCATGCCCTTTGAAAAATTGCGGATGGGCGCTTTTTCGCTGAGTTTAAATTTGTCGAGATACTGCGCGTATGTTTCCTCGTTAAAATCGTAAAAGGTCTTATAGAGTTCCGCCAGGCCCTTGCTGTTGATATTGGGCGTATAATAGGGATCGTCGGGCAAAAAGAACATCTTGCCTTTCGCTTTCTCGTTTTCGTATACAAGTTCTCCGTCTACGAAAATTTCCCCTTCGTTCGGCTTCAATACGCCCGAGATCAGTCTTAACAGCGTCGATTTTCCCGCGCCGTTGATGCCTACCAATCCGAATACAGAGCCTTCGGATACGGTCAGATTCACTTTTTCCAACACCGACGTTTTCCCGTAACTTTTGCTGAGATTCTTAATTTCTATCATTGCGATTTTCTATCCTCCCCTCTTGCGGCGCCGCGTTTTTTGCCGCTATCCTTGAAAGTTTTAAAATTCTGACGACGATTCGGCATACACCTCGTCCGCCGCCCTCTCTATTTCCGCGCGCGTCACGCCCGAAGTCTTGAAAAGAATAAGCTGTTTTTTTACCTCTTCCAGTCGCTTTTTCTCGTCGGCATCCGCGTAATCGGCATAGGCGCCCTTTTTGGGCAGGATACGGATATACCCCTCTTTTTCCAGCGCCGAATACGCTTTTTCCACCGTGTTGGGATTGATCCCACGCTCCAAAGCGAGCGCCCGGCAGGAAGGCAGTTTTTCTCCGTATACGATCGCGCCGAGTTCCATCAGCTTTTTATACTCGGCAACGATGCTTTGATATACGTTCAATTTCCCCTTCGAGCGCGTTTCCATAGCCTTTTCCTTTCTTCGTTTTTTAATAATACCGTCACAATCTGTATTATCTGTATTAAATATAGCACAACAATATGCGTTTGTCAAGAGATTTTCGAAATTTTTTTCGTTTTGCGCGCACAGGCAAAAAGCGAACCTTGTCCTTGCCTTGCGGCGTTTCGTAGGCGCGGAAACTTTTACGTTTTTTCGCCGGGTAGGAAGGCGGCGCGCTTAAAAAATATGTTTTCAGAGAAAAAGAATACCGCCGTGGTTGTATATAAAAAGCCCCGAGAATGCGGGGCTTTCGGAAAACGATTTTCATTGAGGAAGAGTAGGCGCGATTTTCTTTTTCCGTTTCCATTTTTCGGGCGGAGGGAAATATTCGAAAAAGCGCATCGTCTGCCAGATGACCGCGGCGAACGTAAACAGCGGGGAAAGGCACCACGCGACGGGATGCGTCCTTAAAAGAAAACGCACATACATCATCCAGACGCCCGTTTCCAAAGCGATGTAAGCCGTAAGGGAATTTTTGTCTTCCCTGATTGCAAAATAGACAAACGAAAAAATTTCCGCGAGATAGAAAAATCTATCCAGCATTTTCGGCATGAAAAATACGGAAACGAGCGGCAAAAACACGCAGAGAAACACTATTTTTTCCCGGGAAAGAACAAAACGGGAAGATTTCAGCGCGTGCACGACGACAAAGGTATCCACGGCTGCGGTGACGAGGAGAAAAAACGCCAGAATGACGTAGTACACCGCCCAGTCTTTGGGAACGCCGATGAACGGGAGCAAAAGATTCGGACAATGTCCGTTGAGGTCCTTCGCGCCGTTTCCCGCCGTCATCTGAGTGAAAAAGACCTCGATGCTCTTAAAAAAGCTTCCGCCGAAGAATACGGGGATGCCGCTGACGACAAAAAAGACGAGCGGGGCGATCCAAATGTCCCGCCAGCGCAGATATTTTCCCCCGTCTTCGTCTTTCACGAGAAGCAGGATCAGACAGACGGGATAGAGGAGGATCACCTGCATCTTAAACGCAAGCCCCAGCCCCATGAGGGCGCAGCACAAAAGGGACTTGCGGCAAAGCGCAAAATAAATTCCCGCGACTGCGCACATGACGTACAGCGTGTCGCACTGCCCCCATTGGCTGGAATTGGTCATATACACGGGCAGCAGCAAGAGGATTCCCAGCCACAGCCAATGGAAGGGCTCCCTTTTCACGGCGGCGACGATCTTTACGGCAAACACCGCGGTGACGACTTCCCCGTAGAAAGACAGCGTCTTGATGAGATAGAGATCGCTGACGGGCAGGCGGGAAAAGAGAATGAGAAAATAATTATAAAGGGGCGGATAATTGCCCACCTGCTTTGTAAAACATTCCCCCAGCGGCATTTGGCGGTACTCTTCCACCCATTTCGAGAGAAATTCCGTATAGTCTATGCTCTTAAAATCGGCAAAACCGATCCTGACGACGTAAGACAAGGCGAACATGAGCAAGACGGGCGCGGCTTTTCGCAGAGATTTTTTCGCCGCTAACACGGAAAACAACAGAAACGGAAGCGCCGTGGCAATATAGATAAACGCCGCGCTTGCCGCGTCCGAAGTTTTCGCCGCAGGAAAGCGCAGCCGCGTCAGATTGTAAACGCCGAGTATCCCCATGGCGGACAGGCATACCGCGCAGAGGATCAGCCGTATGACGTTGAGTTTCTTCTCTTTTTCCGTTAATACTCTCATTCGGATTCCTTTCCGTTTCAGACTTTTTAAGACCGCTAAAAATTTTTCCGACCCTCTTTATTTTTCGTTCTCTTCCGATTTCAGAGATAACATCTCGATGGAATCCAGCACCGTCCTTTCCGAAAAAGTGTTATAGGGATAATTTTTTTCGCCCGCAGTCGTTTTGTTTAAAAAGGCATGATATTCGTATAACTTACGAATATCCTCTTTCGTTCCGAGTTTCCCTAAAAGATAGGCGGCATATACGCCCGAATCCATCCATGCGGGATCCAAAATCAGATTTTTGCGCGCAATTGCCAATAAATTTTCGTATTTCTTTTCGTAGAGTACCGTCATGGCGATAAAACGATCAAAATCTTCTCCGCTTTCGGCTTGCGCAAGGTATTTTTCAAAGTTTGCCGTCCTGTGAAAATAATTTTCCTCGCCCTCCCCTATGCGTATTTTGGACTCTTTTGAGGAAAAATAATGGCTGTCCATGGGAATAGAGGCGGTTGTGCCGATTTCTTCGCGGCGGCGATAATTGATCCTGCCGATTTTCTTTCTGATCTTAAAGCTTTTAAATACGACGTCGCAAAATCCGTCCGCAAACTGCATACGCAGATGATACAGGGGCGCGGACGTCCAGGTCTGCATAATTCTAAGGCACGCGCTGTCTTTAAAACGCCCGTTGATATATTCCGTCCAATCCACCGCGCTTTGCAGAGAAAAATGAAAAACGTTTTCGAAATATAAATAATAGACGAATTTATCTTCATTCTTTATTAAATATTCTCTCTTTTCCGCCTCTGTGCCCTTTATCCTTGCATAAGCCTCCTCTTGATCCAGACACGAAACCAAAGTAATGCGCAACACGCCTTTTTCCTGAAAAGCGATCGATCGGACAGCGCTGTCATGAAAATAGTCGTCCCATAAAAACTTACGCATCGCTTTGTCCTTAGGCATCTCTATTTCGTGGTCATAATTATACATATTCGTTTTTCCCCAAAATTCCTTTCTTTTCTTCCGCTCAAAGTTTTGTACCTTAGGAGTATTTTACCATATCCCGCGCTCTAAAAGCAAGTAAAAAATTCCTATCCGTTTAAAGATTTCGCCAAGCGGCTCTTAAACAGAAAAAGGCGGCGCGCGGACGGATAAAAAGCAGCCGAACGTTATGCCCCGAGCGGCGCGAGAGATTTTTTGCCTTTTCTTACCGCGAGAGTCTTCATTTCGCTCTCTTTCGGTTTATAGCCGCAAACAGCAAAAACGGACAGCCGCAAAAGACCGCCCGTTTTTCGTTATGTTAAATTTTCGGGAGTTGTCGGAAATTTCCTGCCCGCGGCGCCTGTCATCTTTCCGCGAAAATTCAAGCCCGCGAAAACCACGTTGTATTTTTCCGATAAAACGGCGCTTTTTAAACCGCGCAAAAGACTTTTCTATCTTTCCTTGCGCTCTTTGGAACTTTCGGTCAAAAGCGTCTGAATGGAATGCGCGGGAAGCGTAAGCCGCGCGGGATTTCCGTTTACGACGAGGTTGATCTCCTGCTCACCCTCCTCGTTTTGAATTGCGCAGACGAGAGTCCCGTTCGGATTTTTATAGGCGACGGCGTACAGTTTCTTGTCCGTATCCGTTTCACAGAAAATCCGCTTCGCGCCCTTTTCTATAAATCTCGAAAAGTGACCGATATAGTAATAGCTCGGTTGATAGAGAACTTCGCCCTTTTTCCGATGATACATCACGGGGGCTTCGCAGTAGTTGCCCACATGATTCGGCCCGCCCTGCTCGTCGAGAGCAAGATTCCAATCGATCCAGCCTTCGCTGCCGTGATTGAAATCGCGTATGATCTGGCGCCCGTATCTCTCCGCGTGGGTCCAGTCGCCGATCTCTTCCCCGCCCAGCTCCACCGAGCACTCGCTGAGAAAAATATGCTTTTCGGGATACAAGGCGTGCAGGAGGGAAAGATTTTCGCTGCGCTCCGAACAATACCAATGATAGGCGATCCCCCAAACCGCGGACCGCACCTCTTCGTCGGCAAATTCTTTCAGGCACCTGTTTACCACGATGTCGCGGTTATGGTCCACCACCGCGATTTTCGCGGCTATTCCCGCTCTTTCGAACGCTTTATGGAGCACTTTGACGAACGCCGCCTCTTCCTCCGCCGTATACACGCACGATTCCCATACCTGTACGGCTTCCGTTTCGTTCTGTACGCTCACGACGTCTATTTTCAGGCCGCGCTTTTTCATTTCCAAAATATATTTTACGAAGTAGTCCGCCCAAATGGAATAACAATCCCTCTTCAATTTTCCGCCGTGCAGCATACTGCCGTTTTCCTTCATCCAGGCGGGCGGACTCCACGGGGACGCCATCAAAAATAACTCCCCGCATTCTTTCTTGCAATCCTTTATGAGCGGAACGAGGAGCGCGTCGTCGTGCGAGAGATCGAAAGACGCAAGTTCCCTGTCGTTTTCCCGCGCATACGTCCAAAGTCCCGTGCTGAAATCGCAGCTATGAATAGGCACGCGCCCGAGGCGATAGCGCAGTCCCTCTTTTCCGAAACAGGCGCGGATCACCTCCTCCCGCTTTGCGCCCGCCTCCCGAAGCGTCAGCGCCGCCGCTTCCGTAAACGCCGCGCCGAATCCCATGTGCGTCTGATAGGTCTTCGTTTCGTCCACTATGACCAGCGGAATGCCGCTCTTTATGCCTCCCGCAAAGACAAACTCCCTTTCCTGCCATTTTCCGCCCTCTCGGGAAGTCGTGATCAATTTCATATCTTTTTCTCCTCTTAATAAAAGCTCTTATTTTGCAAGGAATCGAGTAAACCCTTTTTATATAACTCTTATGACCATGTATTGTCGGCGGTCGAGTCCACTTTTCCCAAGAAATTTTTAAATAAAAAAGGCTTGCCGAAAGAAATTCCGGCAAGTTTTCTTCCGTTCGATTTTCCGTTGCGATATGGAATTTATTTAAACGGAAGTCATCTGATTTTTTCTGTTTTTCCGTAAAATAAAGCAGCCGTCCCGCACCGAATATTTTTTGCGCCCGATTTTTAACTCCACGCTTACGCCTTCCGCGCGGGCGGGCAAAAGGACGCAAACGCGGGAGAGCGCGCCGTCGGCAAATTCCTCTTCCACTTCTATTTCCTGTCCGAAAAGGCGCACCTTTCCGCGGCAGCTTTGAACGCCCGCATAACGGGGGCAGATCAACACCCGCTTTTCCGCGGGAATCGGATGGATTCCCAAAAAGGAAACAAAGAGGTGCTTGACAGGAGCGGAAAACATCGGATGATTGTGAGAAACCGCGTCATCTCCCCGCCAAGTTTCCCAAAACGTCGTGGCGCCCCGTTCGCGCATATAGCCATAAGAAGGGTACTCCCTATCCGTAAACAGCTTGAAAATAACGTCTTCCCGCTTCCTTTCCGCCAAAAAATCGAATAAGAGCTCTGTGCCGAAAATGCCCGTATCGACGGGATGCGTCCGATAGTATCTCTCGGCGCGGCGCTTTGCCTTCTCGCTGCCCAGCCCCGCGGCGAACGCAAACAAATCCGCGCCCTGTTTTCCGCCGCCGAAGCAGTCCTTAGCCGCGTCGTAATAGCGGGTCAGGATTCCCTCCCGACAAGCGCGGCGGGCGTCGGAAAAGAGAAATTCGCGTTTTAAAAGCATACAGAGCACCTCGAAAAAATCGAGTATGCGCACGAAAAGGCAGGTGTTGACAAAGGGTTCCTCCAAGCAGAGCTTCGCGGGCGCGCACCATTCTCCCAGGCACCAACCTCCCTCTCGTTCGCTGCAAATCAACCCGTTTTCGAGTGCGGAGAGGGTGAAGCGGCACCAGCTTTCCATCGCGGAAAAAGCCTCCTGCGCCGCGGAAAGATTCCCCGTCATCAAATAGAGCTTATAGGGCAACAGCACGACCGCTCCGCCCCAGCCCGCAGGTCCGCCGCCCCCGCCCTCGAAAGGGGCGGTATGCTGAATATGTCCGTCCGCTTCCTGACCGTCGAGAATATCCCCGAGCCATTTTAAGTATACTTTTTCGGCGTCGAAGAGCCAGAGCGCCGTTTCCGCGGCGAGCTGACCGTCCGCCGTATAGCCCAATCTTTCGCGGTGAGGACAATCGGACGGGACACCCCCGTGAACGTTCGAACGAATGGTACGCGACGCCGTTTCGTACAGCCAGTTCAGCATGGGCTCGCTGCTCTCGAAACGCCCGATCAACGGGAGCCTCGTGGCGATATATTCCGCTCTGACGTCCTTCGCCTGCGCCCCGCCTTCTATCTGCGCGTAGCGGAAGCCGTGCCAGGTGAAGGAGGTGGTGAGAGTCTGTCCCCTCGCCACGTTTAAAAATTCGTCCTTTTGGATCAGGGAAGTGCCCAAAGCCGCCGTCGAAAAATCCAAAGTTCCGTCGGGATACAACTCCTCGGCGTAGCGGACGAAGACCCTTTCACAGTCGCGGTCGGCAACGAATTGCAAGCGTCCTGCGCCGTTTAGACCCGCGTCGTAAATCCCGTTCCCCATCGGCTTACACGGGCGCGTATCGTAAATTTCATCGGGCGGACACGTCTGCAACAGCAGGCGTGCGGAGGGCGCGGGAATCTCCTCCGCCCGTTCCTCTTTCTCCGTCCGAAAGCGCATATCCCGGATTTCGCCCGCATAGAGATTGTTTTCCCTGATAAAACTGTCCCGATAGACGAGCGTGCCGTCGGAAAACACTTTTTCGCCATTCGAAAGCGTCAATTCGAAAAGGAGCTTCAAAGAATCGGAATAGGAGGTATCCCCCTCGCAGCGGCGGACGCGCTGGCGATACCACCCGTTGCCGAGAAGGATTTTCAGTTCATTTTCGCCGTCGCGGACGTATTCTCCCACTTCGAAAACGTTGTAGTAGATGCGATGCGAAAAAGTGCCCGTCACGGGATAGAGGAGAGTCTTTAAATTCCGTTCGTGATAGTCGGACTGCGCGGGTTGAAAAAACTCCCCTTCGTTGACGCGGACGCCGTTGAGATAGACCTCGTACCAGCCCAGACCGCAGACGGCAAGAGTCGCGCTTCCCGCTTTTCCCGTAAATTTTTTGATAATCAGCGGCGCTTCGAAAAAGGGATACGCCGTCCATTTGGCTTTTTCAAACATGATGACTTGATCCGCAGATTTTTAATTTACCGCTTCCCTGCCCCTTTATTTTTTCTTTTTCAATACAAAGAACGCGAGCGCCGCCGCGGGAAGAATCGCCGCGCCCGCCACCGAACCGCAGCCCGAACAGCCCGCGTTTCCGCCTTGGGAATTTTCCGAAGTCTGCGTTTCGGACGAGGAATTCCCGCCGGAGGAATCGTCGGGAGGAAGCGGCTCCGCCTGCGCCTGATATGCCGCATAGATCTCCATTTCCCCCGAAACGGATTTTGCCCAGGGCGTGACGGAAAAGTACACGGCGGAAGTATCGGTGAGGTGCTCGCTTCCGTAAACGGCGGAGGAAGGAATAGAGAACGCTGCTTCTTCAAAGCCGTAAACGGCAATCCGCAATTCGAATTCCTCCCCTTTCTTCACCGTCTTCAATTGGAAGGGACGCCTCACCGCGTTGTCGTATTTCAAGCAGTTTGCAGAGCCTAAGAGAGAGCTTTGCTTTCCGTTCGCCAAATAGAGCTTGCCTTCCTCGAAATCGATATATACGAGCAGATTCTCGTTTTCCGTGTATTTATCTTTGGGAGCGGAAGAGAACATAAAGCCGAGTATCTTGGAATCCCCTTCGAATTCCAGTCCGCCGAAACAGAGCGTGAGTCCGTCCATATCGAAAGTGCGGTCGACGCCGACCGCGTTATTCATCGTGGCGCCCGTCCAGCTCACCCGCACGCCGCAAAAGTCGGAATCTTCGAGCTTTCCCCTCGTCGAAGAAGGGATGAGAGTATAATACGAATCCTTTTTCAAGGCGTTGTTTTTGATCTCGTCCGAAACGCACCAAGTCCGATAATATTTGTTCTCCGCCGCTTGCAGGACGGAATATTTGGAAACGCGCGCCCTGCGGGAATAGCTCATCGCGTTGTATTCCTTTCTCAGCGCGAAAATCTGCTCGTACGAATCCTGCGTGACCTCGCCCAGCGCTTCCAGCTTCTCATCGAACTCCGCCGCCGCGGCGATGTCCTTTTCCGTAGGATCCTCGAAAGTTTTGGAAAACGCGGGGCTCTCCGCGCCCCAGCAATCTTTGGCGACGATTTCCACCGTGCACGGATACGTAAGCGTAAGACCCGTGAAGGTATAGGAAAGAGTGTCGGGAATCTCACGAAGATCGGGATAGTCTATCCAGGGCGAAAGGGTGGATACAGAGCTTAAAGCGGTGCCGCCCGCATTTTTCAGCGTGATCGTATAGCTGTATACCATGTCGTCGTCGAACGCTTTGGAATAGTCTATCCTCGCCTTATCCGTGCCCGAGGGGACAAGTTCCATGGAGGCGGCAGAGCCGAAGAAAGGGGCGTGGTTTTTATCCGCGCGCGCCGCCGTATAATAAGCGAGGTGGGATTTATCCGCTTTGGGAGCGGGGACTATCCACACGTCCTTTATCTGTTTTCTCTTGACGAAATCGATGCGGGTGATGCGCACGTTGTCGTTTTCGTCCACTTCGACGATTGTGCCCTGGGAACGCGAGCGGGCGTCGGGCATATTGCCGCTCGCCGTTTCCACCGTATCTTTATTCGCCGCAACGTCGGACGAGCCGCCGGGCGTAAAGCTCGTATAGCCCGTCTGCATGATCGACAATTCGTTGTTATTGGCGTAATGGGTGTGGCCGCTGATTAAAAACGCCTGCGGATAGTTGTTGAGAATGGCGTCGAAATCCTTGGACGCGCCCCAGATACCCGTTTCGTCGCTTTCATAGCTGCCGTATATCGTATTCATCTGCGGGGAATGGCAGGAGATGAAAATGGGCTTTTCCGGCGCTTCTTTGTCGATTTTGGCGAGAGTCGTCCTCAGCCAGGCGCTCGTTTCCGACGAAAGATTGTTATAATTGGGCATAAACGTCTGAATCTGCACCGTCAGGAAATGATAGCCGTTAAAGACGATGTGACGGTTTCCCTTTTTGGCGCTCTCTTTATCCACATCGAAAGTATACATATCCTCCCCGAAAGCGTCGTAAAATTCCTCCGTTGTCATGCAGCCCGACCAATACGTATCGTGATTGCCGTGCGCGACGACGGCGGGAACCTGCGTCAAATCGTAATGTTTGCGCAACACGCCCATGAACGTATCTACCTGCGCTTTTTTCCCGTCTTGCGTGTTGTCGCCCGCGGAGAGAAATACGTCGATGCCCTGGGGCGCAAACTCGCTCAGTACTTCGAGCGTATTGTCGAAAATTTCCTCATTCCTTCCATACCCGATATGCGGGTCGGTAATCGCGGCTAGGGTGAGGGCAATATGTTTCTCATCGAATACCTGCCCCGTGCTTTCTTCCGCAAAAGTCACTGCGGTCTGCCCTTTTATTTCCGTATTCCCGAGTTGAAGCCCCGCCGCAAGCAGAGCCGCGGCGGAAAGGCAGCCGACGAGAGTCCTTAGTCTTTTTCCCCTCATGAATAGTTCCTCCTTCGACCTATCTTTATTGTTTGTTCTGCGGGGGCAGCGTTTGCGCCTTTTCCCGCCACACGATCCCGAGATTGCCGATTTTCGCGGCAATATTGTATGTCCCCGTCACTTCGAAGCCGAGGTTTGTGGAGCCGATATAGAGATCCTCAAAGCGGGTGGAGCCGAGAAAGTTTCTCTCCACGGCGAGTTCATACGCCGACCGCGCCTCTTCCACGATATCAAAACGGACCTCTTTTTCCTCTCCCGCCGACGGCACGCGGCCGTCATCTGCCCAAACGGCCGAGGAGGGCTGATAAATAAACGCGCCCGTGTTCTGCTCCTTGCCGCCGTCCTGCGCCGCGAAGCCGTCGCTGACGCTGCCCGCCATGCGGTTGTCAAACAAGTTCAAGCCAAACCACACGTATTTGCCGAAATCCGCGCTGTCCGCGTTCCTGTTCTGCAAGGTGACGTACCAGACGAACTGGGCGCAGTGCAGGGCGGGGTTGGGCGCGGAGTAGGATTTGTCCTCTATCTTCGTCACTTCGTAATCCATGCGCAAAACGAGCGACTGCATATCCGCAATACGCAAGAGTTCCTCTCCCGCCCAATCCTGCCCGATGAGCAGATGCGGCCACTGTTCGCCATTCAAACGGTCCCTTTCGTATTCCGTTTCCGCATTGAGTTCCAGCGAGATGTTTCCCGTGCGGGTGTTGACGTCCACCCGCTTGGCGGGAGGAGAGGTTTCGCCGCATACAAAACTCACTTCTCCGAACGCCGCCGTGCGCTGCGCGCCGATAATGTCGTATTTGCTCGCCCACTGCGCCAAGGTCCAATCGGGCTGCACGTTCGAAAGAGAAGTTTCGAGGGGAAGGGCGTGAAAGTCCCCCACGCCTTCCGTCGTCTTATAGACGCGAAAGCCTTTTTCAAAAGAAGTGTCTTTCAAATAGTTGTTTTCTTCGGGAAGTTCGGCTTCTCCGGCGGAAGACCCCGAAGCGACGCTTTCCGAAGAAGAGGCGTTTGCGGCGCCCGAATCGTCCGAGCCGCCCGCGAAACAGCCGCAGAGCAAAACCGCCGCCAAAGCCGCGGACAACAGCAGCGAAGCCTTTTTTATCCGCGCGCTCATGACTCCACCAAAGCGGAAAGGAGATTCATCGCGTAGACGCGCGCCATAAAGTCGTTGGGATGATTGACGTTATTGCCCGTGATGTCCATATATTTCTTGCCGCTGTCCAAAATGTCCTGATGCATGGCGCCGACGTCCACGCAGGCGACGTGCTCGTAAAGCTGCGCGATTTTGACGTTCAGCGCGGAATACTCCTTCTGATTCTTGCTCTGATCCTTTGCCTGAGGATTGGCGAGCATGGTGCCGAGGAGAATGATATCGCAGTCGGCGTTGCGCGCGCGGATACAGTCGATCATTTTTTTGATATTATTGGCGTAAGCGTTGAGTCCGATATTTAAAGTGGCGTCGTTCATGCCGAAGCCGATGATCGCCAGATCGGGGGAATAGTCCGAAAGCTCCGTGGCGAGAAGCTTGGGAAGCCCCGTCTGTTTGACGAGCTGCCCTTTGACCCAGCCCTCGTTTTCCGCGTCGCTGACTCCCTGCGCGCTCGTCCATCCGCCCATCGATTTATTGGTGAGAAATACCTCGGCGCCGTAACGTCGGGCGAGATTTTTGCTCATCAGTTCATACCAGGGTTGCAGATTCGGCGCGATGCCGAGAATACTGCTGGAATTGGAGCCTGTGGAAATGCTGTCCCCGAAGACGAGAATTTCCGTTTTTTCCTTCCGTTTCAATTTCGAAACGACGCGGGAAAGCGTTTCGCCCTGATAGGCGGGAACGGATTTCGTCCACTTCTCCGTATGGCGGTAGGTGACGGAAATCTGCATCTGCACGATTTGATAGCTTTCCGTATAGGGAATCTGCCAATCCCCTTCGGACGAGGGAATCCCCGTATTCGTCGTCCCGCAGCCGGGAAAGACGTCCAGACCTTTCCATTGACGGTCGGTGATATACGGCATAGAGGTTTCCACCGAGGTCTTTTTGCCCTCGATGTCCTCTTTCAACGTCCCCTTGGCGGTGATCGTACCGTCGGCGTACTCGTAATCCACGCCCTGTTTAAAGGAAACGACGCCCGCGTTGTCGGCATGGAAATATTGCTTGACTTCGAGTATTTCGTCCGCTTTAAAGAGCAGGTTGCCCGCGGGAAGGGAAACGATCTCCCCGCCTTCGTCCGTTTCCGCCACCAAGATCACCGTTTCGTCGTACATGACGTCCGAATCCCAAAAATTTTTCACCAGAGTATCCGCCTTTTCGGTCGTTTCTTCCGACGAGGACGGAACGCCTCCGCTTTCCTTCCCGTCCGTATTTTCTCCGCCGCAGGCGCCGAGCGCCGCCAGGACGAACGCGGCGGCAACGCACACCGCGCTTCTTTGAAAAAGTTTCATGATTTTCCTCCCCGACCGAAGCCGCATATTTTTTCTTTTTTCCCTTTCAGCAAAAACTCTTCGCCGTCGAAGCGGACGGGGAAAGGCGAGCCTTTCAAAAGCGCCAGGGAAAACTTTTCCCCTTCCGCAGTCAAGCCGACGAGCCGCCCCCGATAAAAAGTCCGCATCTCTATCTTTTTCCAAAAAGGCATGGGATTGGGACGAAGTTCCAGACACTCTTTCCGCGCGCGGACGCCGAATATCCCGCGAAGCACGGAGAGATAGCCCCCCGCAAGGCAGCCGCTGTGCACGCCCTGCCACCCTACGCCGTGAATGTCGTCCACGTCGATCTTTAAGGTCTTCATGAAATACTCGTAAAAGGATAGCATTCTGCCGTTATCCGCCGCCGCGATGGCGTGGACGGGAAAGGTCAGAGAAGAGCTGGTTTCGCACATTCGTTCATAATAGTCCCAATTGACGGCGTAGCCGTTCTCTTCCAGTCCCACGTCCGCCAGCGTATAGAGCAGCATGACGTCCGGCTGTTTGATGACCTGACTCTTGTGATACAGTCCGCTCTTTTTCATCTGAAACTGTTTTAAGGAGCCGCCGCCCGCCTCTTCCAGCGTCCGCGAAAGGGAAAAGTAACCGTCGAACTGAGGAATCAGGCCGCACCTCGATTGAGGCAGATACAGTTTTTCCGCGATCTCGCAAAAGAGGCTCTTTTCTTCCTTTTCCAAAGGGTACGAAAGCTCCTCTGCGAGAAAGAGAAATTCCTTGAAGAGATACTGCACGCAGTAATTGGTGTAGGCGTCGTTGTCCACGTAAGGGTGATGTTCGTCCGTGCCCGTCACCCGCAAAATTTCATAACGGTCGTTTTTCTTCGTCACACGACTCGTCCAAAAGCGCAGGCATTCGAGCATCATTTCCATTCCGCAGTCCCTTAAAAAACGCTCGTCGCCCGTAGCGAAATAGTAATGCAGAACGCCCATCGGCACATCGGAATTGATATGTACCTGCATAAAGGGATGGCGCACGTATTTCCACACCCGTTCGTCGCCCTCGACGGAGGAACAGAACGCGTATTTTGCCCCCTTCATTCCCGCGGCGGCGGCGTTTTCCCGGGACTTCGGAAGCATCCGATAGCGATACATCAACAGATTTTTTGCCGTTGCGGGCGCCGCGGCGAGGAAAAAGGGAAGCTGGTGGATCTCCGAATCCCACCAGACGAACTGATTATACCTCTCCCCCGTAAGCCCCTTGGCGGAAATGCCGTGCACGCTGTCGTGCATAGGCGCGGAAATCGCCGTATGATAGGAAGCAAAACGCAGATATCCGTCCGCCTCGTCGTCCCCTTCGATGCGGATATCCATCGGTTCGAAATACGCCCGATACGCCCTTTCGTGCGCCGACAAGCGTTCGGCAAAGGAAAAATCGAGAGAAGCGCAGCTTTTTGAAACGAACGAATGCAAAGGCTCTTCGCAATCCCGCTGCGTCGCCACGAAAGTGAATTTTTCCAAAGTGTAGCTTTCCGCTTGTTTCGCGGCGCAGCGGATTCCGACGACGCCGTTTTCCTCATAGGGGAAAAGTTCTCCGTCGGGGAAGTTGTTTTTGACGAAATATTCCGCCGCAAATTTGTATTTGTTGAGGGCATGGAAGCGATGAATTATGCTATCTCCCTCGATTTTCGTTTCGTCCGACGCGGTGACGATCTGCCCGCCCGTCTTGCGGAGAGTATCCACCGCGGAGATCAGTTCCACCGGCTCGGAATGATTCAAGGGAGTCGCCGTCACGCGCTGACAATAGAGATGCTGAGTTTCGAAGGAGGCGAATCTGACGAATTCGAGCCGCGTCTTTCTTCCCCTTTCGTCTTCCCAGACCGCGCGGCGGGTATAGACGCCGCGCGAGGGATCGAGAAAACGCGTCCAGGAAAGAAGTTTCCCTTCCCACGGATAGAAGATGCAGCCGCCCACAACGATTTTCACCGTGAGAAAGTCGTGCATATTCACGCAGGAATCCTGTTTTTCAAAGCTTTTCAGCGCTTCTTCGTCGAGATAGTATTTCTTCATGTACTCGTTATTGGCAAACGGCTCGCAGACCTCTATGATCTCGTCGATATAGCCGCGGACAAAAGCGCCCTGCACGCGCAGGGAACCGAACTCCTCGAAGCTGCCGCGCACGCCCATATACCCGTTTCCCGTCGTGAACAGAGCCGCCAGCAACGGCTCTTTATCCACGTCGTACTCCCATTCGCAGAAATTTTTGTCTTTATCCAATCCGAACATATCTTTGATTCCTTTCCAGGAAGCAGGATACGGAAAACAGATTTCGTTTCCCATATCCGTTGTTTCCCGATTTTACAGTGAGGAGCAACAAAAACGCGTCGCGCCCGTTTTTCCTCCTTTATTGTCCCGAGCAAGCAAAGGACCCGGTTAGTCCTTCTTTCTCTTTTTGCCCGTCAGGATCATGGAAACCGCCGCGCCGACAGCCGCGATACCCGCGATGCCGCCCGTCATGATGCTGCCGCAGCCGTTGCAGCCGCCGCGCGGAGCCGAAGAGCCGCCCTGACTGCTGTTTTCCGAAGAAGACGTTTCTTCGCCGGAGGAAGAAGAGGAAGAAGTGGAAGAATCCGGACCGGGCGCGGGCGGTTGTTTGGCAAATTTCGTATCGTTGACGCTCAGGAGCGTGAAGCAGTTGGGATCCGCCGTATAGTCCGCGAACGAACCGAAGGAGAAATAGCATTCGTCGGAAATCTCCATGCCGTTCGACTCCGCGAGCGCGTCGGCAAGGACGATCTCCTGACCGTTGATAGTGATGATATACGCCTTATAGCTTTCTCCCGCCGCAAAGTCCTCGTACATTCCGTGAACCACCGAAATGGTGAGTTTGCCGCCGTTGATGGGGGTGGAAAGGACGCCGTGCGCCACGCTCTGATCCCGCGCGTTGACGATATCCACGGAGGATTCCTGTTCGAACAGCCAAATGATGATGTTCAGTCCCGAAGCCATGGATTTATACGAATCGGGAGCGGAAAGGAAGTTGATGGAAATGTTGTTTGCGCCCTTGGACGCGCCCGACTCCGTCTTATCGCCGTTGTAGTACGCGATATTCGTAAACTCTATTTCCGCGGTGATCCCCGTCGCCATGTTGAGTTTTTCGTTATAATTGATGCGCGCGGGGAATTTCGCGGTCATCTCGAAATATACGCCCGTGTCGTTCTGCTCCACGGTGGAAAGCCCCGTCTGCGAGAAGTTATACCACAAGTTTGCCTGTAATTTCTCGGTGAGCGCTTCGTGCGCCTCCACGATCTTCGTATAATCTTCCCGCTCCTCGTCCAATAAGTCGAGCACGATTTGGTTATACGCCGATCTCACTTGCAGGAAGGAATCGAGCGTAGGAAATTCTCCGTCCAAACTTTGGGAAAGATCGGTGATCGCCCCCGAAACAAAATCTTCCAAAGCCTTATACAGCGTTTCCACCGCCGTCGTGTAGCGCGTATAGAGCGCCCCGTCCGCCTCTACGATGGCGACGTTTTCTTTGAGGTTATCCAAAACGGCGAACGCCGATTGAATATTGGCATACGAAGTGACCAAATCCTTTTCGAGAGCCGTTTCGAGAGCCGTAAGGTAAGACTCTTTCACCGCCGAGGAAGCGGCTTCTTCCGCCGCCGCAAGAGCCGTGTCCGCCGCCGCGATGCGGGCGCTTATCGCCGCCTTATCCGTTTCGTTCATACCGTTGATCAGCGTTTCGGTGGAACTTCCCGCCAGGGCGTTCTTCATCGCCTTCACCGCCGCGATGTCGTCGCCGACCGTCGCCGCTTCGGGGTCGATTGCGGCCACCGCTTTTTCGTAGCCTACCACCCATTGAAGCGCCTTATAATAATTTTTGGTGTAGTCGAGTTCGGCAAACGCTTCGTCGAGTTCCGTCTGCGCTGCCTCGTCCAGCATGGATTTTCTGTCCTCGTACTCCGTCTTTGCCGTTTGGATCAAAGTCACAGCCGCCTGATACGCTTCGTTCGTCAAATTGCTTTCCGTCTTGAACGCGTCGAAAGCCGCCGTCGCCGCGTCGATTTTATCCTGCACCGCCTTTTTCACGACGGCGACGATCTCGGGATCGGCGGCCAGAGCCTCGTCGACAGCCGTGATCGCTTCCGTCTGTTCCGCTTTTTCTCTCGCGCGAAGCGCATTTGCCGCGGTCAGCGCTTCTTCTCTAAGCGCCATCGCCGCGTCGTAATCGTCCGTCGTCGCGATGGCTTCCGCGGCAGTCTTGTACGCCGCGACTTTTTCCTTGACGGGGGCGACGGAAGTCGTCTGATATTCCCGGCTCAAATCGTCCTCGACCTTTACGTTGACGCTGACGGCGGGATCATCCTCGCTGGGGAAACCCGCAAACGTTATATGCGTATAGCCGTTGGCGTCGAGCAGAGGCGCCATCGTTTCCTTTTTGAGATACACGGTGCTCGTCTTCGTTTCCGCGTCGTAATTCGCGTTGTTCGTCCACATTTCGCCATGCGTCATCGCCACCGTGACCGAATAGAGCGTTTCGTTATACTCTTCAAACGTTATGGAATATCCCATTCTTTCCACGGCGGTGGAAACGTGGGAGCCCGCTACGCCGAAGCCCGCCGTCGTGCATTCGGGCGTCGTATAGACCAGGGCGGCTCCGTTATAATCGTGGTTAGCGCCGAAAACCAGACGGCTCTGATTGCTGTACAGCTTCCAATTCGTCACCGCAAGTCCGCCGGGAAATACGCTGCCGCCCAGAAACTCGGTGCCGAAAAAGAATCCTACGCAGTCGCTCGAACTCCCGTTGGGAAGTATGGCGGAATCGAAACTGACCGTAAGCCCGTCGAATTTTACAGGTTCGCTCAGGTACGCGCAGTAGCCCCAGCTTCCCAGTCCCGAAACGGTGGAATAGCCGTTTTCGGCGTATGTGACGGTGACTTTATTTGTCGAAACCTGATACCCCGTATCCGTCTGTCCTACGACGTCCGCGTTTGCCTTTACCAGAGAGCCGCCGATGCCGACGGTGAGAGCAGAAGCCAGAAAAGCCGCAAAAATTTGTTTTTTCATTTCGTCATTTTCTCCTTGACATTTTTTCCGAATTTTTCATTCGGTAAATTTTTTGATTTTTATTTTTTGACCTTATACATATTCATGGAATGGATATCCACGGATACGTCGTAACTGCCGGGAATTTCCCAGCCGATATTGGTGGAGTTGAACACCATATCCTCCCACGAAGCGCCTTTCAAAGCGCCCTTTTTCTGGGCGGAAATAATGCCCGCTTTGATAAACGGCAGCACGTCTACGGCCACGTTCCGCCTCTGTCCCACCACGGAAGAGGGCTTATCGACGACGTTATAATCGAGCGAATCGTCCACCTGGGACAGGGAAAACATATAGATGAACATTCCCGTGTTGTCTTCCTTGCCGCCGTCGTACGCCGCCATGCCCGCGGGGCAGGAGTTCATCGACCGCGTATCGAACATACTGAACCCGAACCACACCGACTGACCGTAACTCTCCGTATCGGGATTTTTGTTATACATGGATACGAACCATTGGAACTGCGCGGCGTGCATTTCCGCGTTCACGGGATACTCGGTGAGCCTTGCGCATTCTGTGACGGTGTAGGAAACCTCCCACATGATGCGCTCCGAGCCTTTCACCTCGCCCGAAAGCCCCTGTCCGATGATATTGTGAGGCCAGTTTTCCGTCACTTCCAGCCGATCCCGATAATTGCCTTCCTCGTCCTTTCCGTACTCGACGCTGCCCTTGATGCCGAGCGCAATGCTGCCCGTTTTCGCGGCGTCGAATCTAAGGGTCTTGCTTCCGTCGAAATAGCCGATCACCGAGCCGTTTCTTTCAAACTCCGCGTCCATCAGCGATTTCGTGCAGCCCCACTGCCCCACGCTCCACACGTCCTCGCCGTCTGCTTTGAGTCCGTCGTAATCGAGATAGCCTACGGGAATGCCGCCCGACGTATTGGCATGAAAGGCGGAAACGCCGAATCCTCTCGAAAAGTTGAGATCCCTCAAAAATTCCTCGCGTTCCTCGTCGTCGATCAGCGGGCGTTCGATCAGCTGATCGCCCTCTCCGATCGTGTTCCACTTTTTTTCCTCTTCGAAGCTGGAAAAGACGCTGCTTTCCACGGAATCCCTGCCGGACGAAGAGTACTCGCCCGTATTCGTATTGCAACCCATACAACTCCCCAAAACACCTGTGATCACCGTTGCGGCAATCAGCGTTTTATACTTTTTATTTTTCATCATCCTCCTCTACTTGGACGGACAGGCCGTAAAAGGTCAGCGCCGCGTCGAACGTCCCCGTCACCTCCCATCCGAGATTTGTGTTGTTTATCGCGATATCCTCAGGGCGGCTGAACGGGAGAAACCCTTTGGATTTTGCGTCCTCGATCGCGTCTTTCATTTCCTTCGTCACGTCTATTTCGAGGGAAAAGCGCCTGCCGACCGCGACGGGTTCTTTCAGATACTTTTTAGAATCGATGAAGTAGATATACTTCCCCGTATTTTCCGGCTTGCCGCCGTCTTTGGCGCGAAATTCGCCCGGGAAGGGAAAACGGAAATCGTAGATCGGACAGCCGAACCAGATAAAATCTTCCCGTCCCTCTCCCTCCGACTTATCCGCGAGCGCGAAAATCCACGAGAACTGCGCCGTATGAAAATCCTTACATTCCTCTCGCTGGCAGCATTCCGCCTTGTCGACGCTCATATCGATCTTCAAAAGAATGCGTTTCGCGCCCGTCACTTTCGGCTTGCAGGGAAAGTCCTGTTCGAGAAGGATATGAGGCCAGCCCTCTCCCTCTCTCCTCGCCACCGTGTATTCGTCGGAAGTGCAAAGTTCGAGAGAAATAATCCCCTTTTCCACGTCCACCGTCACCTTTTTGCTGGGATCTGAAATTTCATAGGTGCCGTCCTGCTTCACCCGCTCTTTGCCGTTTGCGAGATTATTTTTGCAGCACCACTGCGCCAGCTGCCAGGAGGGATACGCCTTGGCGGTATTCTTTAAATCGAACACGGCAATGGGACGGTTGGTTACCAATTTGTCCACGTGATGCAATTCGAAGCCGTTGCGGTAAAATTTGTCGCAAATAAGTTCCTTCATTATGTCTTTGTTATCCGTCCTTTACTTTTTCACGTTCAGCGAAAGATGGGAGATCTTCACGCCCACCTCCGCCACATTGGTGACTTCCCAGCCGATATTCAGGGAATTGAGCGCCATACTTTCGAATTTCGACTCTTCCAAAGCGCCTTTTTCCTTGGCGATATCGAACGCTTCCTGCAAGAGAGGACGAATATTCAGGCGTATCTTATATGCCTTGCCCGTTTCGATGCTCCCTTCGTACAGCTTACTGCTGGGCGGCGCATAGATGAATTTTCCCGTGGAATCCGCCTTCCCGCCGTCGTACATCTGCGTCCCCTCAAAGACGGGATAGCGGTTGTCGTAAAGCGTGAGGTTGAACCAGAAATAGTCCCCGATGACGCTCTCCTTATCCTTGACGGAAAAGATCCATTGAAATTGCGAAGCGCCGCCCTCTTCGGAAAGGATATTCGTCTTCGTCAGCGTAAAATCGAGTTCTACCCAGATTTCCGACCATTCCGTCACCCGCAAGCCGCCCGCGCTTTGGCCTAAGATGAGATGCACCCAATCCTCGCCGTTGACGCGGGGAGAGATCTGTCCCGCTTCGTTCAGGTATTCCTTGCTCGTGTCCACGTCGAGCTGTATTTCTCCCGACGAACGGTCCACTTTCACCTTCTTGCTGCCCGATTGATTGGTGAGCGTTTCGTAATTTCCCTCCGTCCCCTCTATGCCGTATCCCTCGTCGAACAGGGTCCCCAAGGTGAGGTCGTTGCGGGACGAATCATAACGCCAGGCGTCCGTGCCGTCCGCGTTCTTGCGGAAACGCGTGGCGGAAAGATCGCAGTATTGACCGAGTTCCCAGTAGGGCTGCACGCTTGCGTCCGCCTTGCCCTGATATTTCCACCAGGTGCGGCTGACATTGCCCGATTGGAGTCCCGATACGCTGAGTCCCTGCGCAAAATCCGTATCGGAAAGCTTTTCGATTTTCCCCTCCGTCCCCGAATCGACGGCGGAAGAATCGGGACCGCCGCAGGCGGCGACGGGCAGGAGAAAGACCGCGCTTAGAAGTCCGACGGCAAAGCCGCGCATTTTTTTTAATACCAAATTCATAAATATCCCCTTTTTCGTGATAAAATCATTTGACCGAGCAAGCGTTTGTTTGTCGCTTATTTCCGTAAACGACAAAACCCGCGGTTTTTGAATTTTGAGCCTTCTTTTGGGATGATTTTACATTTTCAGCGCGCCGCTCGTCAGGCCGCTGATAAACTGTTTGGAAGTGAAGAAGAAGGCGATAAGGAGGGGCAGAGAGGCGATCCCGTACGCCGCCAGAGGCACGCCCATGCCGAAAGATTCGTTGCCGTAGCTGTTGGTAAGTTCCATGATCCCCACGCTGATCGTATAGAGTTCCTCGTGTTTGAGCAGAATCAGGCGGGGCCAGATGAGGTCGTTCCAGCAGCCCATCAGCGTCGTCAGCGCCACGGTGAAAAGGATGGGCTTGGAAAGAGGGATGGCGAACGTGAAATACTTTCTTATTCCCGAGGCTCCGTCCATTTCCGCCGATTCGAACACCTCCTGCGGCAGCGCCGCAAAAAAGTTTTTCAGGAGGAAAATATTGAAGGGCGACGCCAGCTGCGGCAGGATGATTCCCCAAAGCGAGCCCGTCAGCCCCATATTGTGCACCAGCACGTATTGGGGGATCAGCGTCAGCACGCCCGGGATCATCATGATGGCGAGGATCGCCATGAACAGCGCTTCCCGACCCTTGAAGCGGAAACGCGTGAAGCCGTAAGCCGCCATCGAATTGATGAGCGTCGCCAATACTACTTCCGCCGCCGCCACGACGATGGTGTTGAAGAAATATCCGCTCACCTTTGCCCAGGCGAAACGATAGTAAGAGAACACCCATTCGTCGGGGAGCGCTAAGGGCGCCGTCAGAAAACGGGTAGGCGTTTTGAAGCTGTTGACGATCATCACATAGAAGGGAAACAGCGTCAGAAGGAGAAGGAGAAAGAGAACGATGTGCAGCGCCGCCTGCGCGGGGCGGATCTTTCTCCTGCGTTTCTTTTCGGGCATTTCCTTCGCGTTCTGAGGAGAAGTTACGGATGTCGTTTTTTCCATATCAGTCCTCCTCCGTTTTAATAAATTTATTATTGATGATGGTGATGATGAGAATCATGAGGAACAGCACCACGCCCATCGCGCAGGAATAGCCGTACTCCGAATCGTTGATGGCGGCCTTATACATATAGTATCCGGGCACCATGGACGCATAGCTGTCCCCGGGTCCGCCGTTGGTGATGGCATATTGCAGCGTATAGCCCTGTATGCCCCCGATCAGTCCCATGATGAGGAAATATTTTATCTGTCCTTTCAGCATGGGCAGATCGATAAACAAGACCCGCTTGAAGGTGCCGATGCCGTCCAGCTTGGAAGCCTCCACCACCGATTCGGGAATATTGTTCAGCCCCGCCAGATAGATGAGGAAACTAGTGCCGCCCATCCACGGAAATCCGTAGAGGATAATCGACCAAAGCACGGTGTCTTCGCTGTAAAACCAGCCGAGCGGTTTGATGCCGAAGGCGCCTAAAATGGTGTTGAGGACGCCGTTTGACTGCCCGCTCAATATAATTTTGCCCCAGAGCATGATGGTGACAATTCCCGGAATAATGGCGGGAATGACGAACATGAAGCGATAAAAAGAGCTCATGCGCTTATTAGAGCAATTATAGATGAGTTCCGCGAGAACGATGGTGCATATGTTGCCTATGAGCATACATGAAAGCGTCAGGACCACCATCGTCCAGCAGGAACGCCAAAAAAGGGTGTCCTGAAAGAGCCTTGTAAAATTTTTGAGTCCTATCCACGAAGCCGTCGTGCCGTTCCAATTCGTCAGCGAATGATAAAAGGCGTCCACGGGCGGATAGTAACTGAAAATCAGCATCAGCACAAACGCGGGGGCTATCCAGATCAGTCCTTCGAAACCGCTTCTTCGAAAGGACTTTTTTCCGCCCTTTTTCCCTTTTTTCAATCCCTTGTCTTGGGCAGCGGCGAACTCCGCCGCGTTTTGTTGCAATTCGTCCA
Source organism: uncultured Eubacteriales bacterium (assembly GCA_905209085.1). Lineage (GTDB taxonomy): Bacteria > Bacillota > Clostridia > Christensenellales > Borkfalkiaceae > Scatosoma. The sequence continues at coordinate 340,007 of CAJLRM010000002.1, read as the reverse complement.
TAACAAATTTCCTTCTCTTAAAGGCGATCAGGTAATGTCCGGACCGTTATAAGCGGGCCAAGTGTTTCTATCCCAATTATTCTGTTGATAGACGTTATTGATCGCCGTGGCGAGCGACTGCGAAAGCCCGCTCAGTTTCAGATCGATCGTCGCTTGATCGGTCGCCTTGATGATCTCGATGCGGGTGAGGTAGGCGGCGTCGTAATACGTCTTATTCATGGCGCTTCCCGGGGAAACGGCGCCCCACGCCATCGCGGCGGGATCCTGAATATCCTTTTGATAGTCCGCCGAAAGAGAGGCGAAATAGCTGTAATCGGAATTGCCGGAAAGAGGAATGGAAAAGCCTTTGTCGTTGATCATCCTGTCGTTATTCGTATAGCAAGTGACGAATTGCAGGAAGTCCACGCACTTTTCCACGACGGCTTCGCCTTTGGCGATTGCGGAATTCGTCACCGCCCAGCCGCTGGAATAGCCCGAAAGCCCGCGCCTCACGTGTCTGTCCACGTTGTATTTGGTGTAATATTCGCTCTCCGCCTCGTTTTCCGGCTGTTGCGTCAGTATCGGATAGGAGAACACCCCCACTTCGAATTCATCGTCTACGGCGTCCACGATTTTGCGGATCGTGCCGCCGGACGCCTCCATCATGGCAAGGTTTCCCGCCGTAAACTGCTGTTCCGCATAATACCCTTCGAAATTGGCGGGATAATATTTCGTCATCACTTTTACGAGTCTGGCTTTTTCCTTTGCCCTCGCGTCGTTGGGCGCATAGAGGCGGGTACCCTTGGAATCCTTCGTCATATAGGCGCGCGCCGTTTCCTGCGCGTCGATGACGCCGTCCACGTTCAAAACGTCGTAATATTGGAGATATTCCCCGTACAGCGAGGATTCGAGTACGCTTCCGTCATACCAGGGATAATAGGGAAAATAAGGACAGATATAGTCCCCCGCCACATTGTCGGCGCGATTCACCGACTGCGCATAGGCGTTTACTTTATCCTGCGCCGTCATGAAGTCGTAGAACGTTTCGGGCGTTTCCGTAATTCCCGCCTGTGCGAACAGCGTCTTATTATAGACGATGCCGATGGGGTTGATTTCCACTTCCGCGGTATACTTTTTGCCGTTGGGAGCCAGCGTCGTGGCGTATTCCTCGCTGCCGTAAACGTCCTTCCATTTGACGCTCCCTTTTTCCCCTTCCTTGCTGTATTTATTGGGCTTTTCCATATAGTCGTTCAGCTCCACAAACCAGCCTTTGCTCATGTCCTCCGCGATGGTCGTGCCGAGGTAGAAGAGAATCTCGGGCGCGGTGCCCTGATTGAGCGCGGGCACCATCGTTTCGCGGTCGTTATTCAGCGAGGAGCGCGCAATGACGATCTCATAGCCCGTATTCTGCTCGTTCCATTCCTTCGCCAGTTTTTCCAGCGTATTGTAGGGATAGGGATTGGCGTACTTGTCATACTCCATGGACGGCGTCGAATTAAAATGCGCGTTGGCTCCCCCGCCGTCCACATAGATCTGCACCGTCTGCCCCGGCAGAGGTTCCTTCTCTCCGCACGCGGCGAACGCACCGCACATCATCGCGCTCAGAGCGAGCGCCGTGATCGTGTTGAATTTTTTGTTCATATTTCGTCCTCCCTTCCTTCCGCAAGACCCTGCGAATTTTTCCTTTTCCTCGCGAAAGTGACTCTATTTTAGCCCACAACTATGAAAAAATCAATATGTTTTCCGAAAATTCCCCTCATAAACATGATATAAATATATCATTTTAACGAGTGGGATACTTGACAAAATTTCTTTTTTATGGCATACTTGTTTTGAACGAAAAGGAGGAAAACAAGAGATGAAACGAGCGCCCCTTTACGAACAGCTCAAATTGTACGTACGGCAGCTGATTGCCGACAACGCGGGAAAAAAAGATTTTCTGCTGCCCAGCGAAGCTTCGCTTTCGCAGACGTTCAGCGTCAGCCGCATCACCGCGAAACGCACTTTAAACGATTTGGAAGAGGCGGGGCTCGTCGTCCGCAAGAAGGGAAAAGGCACCTATATCTCCCCCGACGTGACGAGGGAAAGGGCGGAATCTCTTTTAGGAAAATCGCAGCCGCCGAAAATCTATTCCACGAACAGCAACACACTGTCCGTCATCGTTCCCGACATCACCAGCCGATACTATATCAATATCCTCAACGGCATATTGCATTATACCGAGCAGAATAATTGGCTCGTCCAGATAGCGAATACGAACGTCAGCCAGGAAAAAGAAATAGAATTTATCAAAAATATGCGTTTTTACAGCAACGGCATGATTATTTTCCCCGTTAATTACAACACTTACGCCAAGGAGGTCATCCGCCTGTCCTTTAAAAACTATCCCTTCGTCTTTATAGATAATTATCTTTACAATACGAACATTCCCTGCATCGTCAGCGACAACTTCGACGCGCTCTATAAGGCGACGCAATATCTGATAGGCAAAGGGAAACGGAATATCGCCTACATCACTTTTCCCGAAAAGAACGATTTGAGCCTCGAAGAGAGATACCTCGGATACGAAGCGGCGCTCAAAGACAACGGCCTCCCCGTGCGCAAAGAGTTGATTTTCAATTCCTATTCCCACACGCAGGTCATGGTGGATAACAAGATCCGAGAATTTTTGAAAAACGGAAAAGAGATAGACGGGGTGCTCACCTCCATCTGCGGCTTGGGGATCATCGCCGCGCGGGAAATGCTGAATATGGGGCTTACGGAACTTTTGGACAATCTCATTATTTTCGACGACGAATTTGACCGTTTGACCGATCTATTGAAGTTTCAGCCGAAATTCATCCGACAGGATGCCTATCGGATAGGGTATACGGCGGCGGAAATTTTGATTAATCAATTCAACAATCCCGAGCCCGCCATCAGCCAGACCATCATCCGCATCCCCACCGAACTGCACCTTTAAAATCCCCCTATCCGTTTGCGGTTTCGCTTCGCTTTTTGTGCTTTTGTTCGATAAAAGCCGTCGGGCAAACTTATATAAGTTTGCCCGACGGCTTTGTTTTATCTTCGTATTCTCTTTTTATCAAGTCCTTTGCTCTGTTCCCTGCTCCTTTATAAAAGGTATTTTCCCCTTTTTTGCTTCTACGCCCCTCGGGGAAAAAACCACATTCGTTCCAAGCCGGATAAGGCAGAAAAAATAGCTTTTTGTCCTTTTTTCGGCAAGCAGCGCTCCCTTTATCTTTCGGTCTGCGAAAAAGGTTTTTCTCCCTTATACAAGGGGTATCTGTTTTTGTCCTCGGCGGTTATTTTCCGCAAGACGCGGCAGGGCACACCCACGGCGACCACATTGTCGGGAATGGATTTTGTCACGACGCTGCCCGCGCCGATTACGGTATTGTCCCCGATCGTGACGCCCGCAAGCACGGTGGAGCCTGCACCAATCCACACGTTGTTGCCTACTTTGATCGGTTTTGCGATTTCAAAGCCCGCCTTGCGCTGCTCGGGGTCGATGGCGTGTTCGGCGGTGGTGAAGCAGCAATTGGGGGCGATGAATACGTTGTCGCCGAAAGTCACCTCCGCTCCGTCCGTTATGACGAGATTGTGATTGGAATAAAAATAATCGCCTACGGAAATGTTATACCCGTAATCGCACCAAAAAGGCGCCGTGACGACGACGTTCTCCCCCGTTTTGCCGAGAATTTCTTTCAGAAGCTTTTGCCGCGCGTCGTGTTCGGACGGACATAATTGATTGTATCGATGGCATTTTTGCATACATTTCTCGATTTCCGCTTCTATTTCAGGCACATAACACGCCTTAAAAAGGCAATTTAACGGGATGTCTAATTTTTCAGTCATTTTCGCTCCTTATGAATGTCCGCGCGATTTTTTATTATAGTACCATATTCCCAAAAGATTGTCAAGCCGCAATTGCCGAACGCAAAGAAAAGCGCGCGGCGCCTGCCATTCTGATGCGTTTTTCCTATTTCCACCTTTTCCCCCCTCGACAAGCATTCGGAAAAGAGGTTTTAATAGTCGGGAAAGGATATTTTATTGAAAGAGCATTGACGCGAAGATCCTAAGCCAAACGGATAAGCTCGATTTAAGGCGAAGGGTTTGCATGGAGAAATTTCCGTTTTTTTGTCAGGCGCTTTTCGGCAAAAACTCCCGATTCCTTTTCCGTCGAATGATTTTAGCCTAAAAATCACAATTGTTCTTTTCCATAGCTTCCCCTTTGTTTCCTAACGAATCATTTTCGGCGGGAATTCTTCATTTTTTGGCAGTCCGTTTCTGCCATTTAAGAAACAAAGGACTGTTTCGCCGCGAAAATTCAACGCAGGAGCGCGAAAGCGGCGCGGACAGGGAATCCCTCTGCCGAGGAAAAAGCCGCCATAAAACCCTGAGGGACCTTCATGATTTTCGACCTTAAAATGCGAAGGAACAGAGGATGGACGGAAAAGCTTACTGATAAGCCCAAAGGGTCAAAATTCGGCATTTCCGAATAGAATTTGCGAAAGAGCAAAAGTCGGTTCAGTCGGGTTATCGGTAGGGTCGAAAAAAAGCAGGAGAAAGCGTCGGGGTTATAAACTGCCCCGAACGCGGCTCACAGCGGACTGCAATGCCGACCGTACGCGGGATTGAGGACATTCCCTCTATCGCTCGATTTAGGCGTCGGTTTTGCAGCTATGACGGCGCCCTGCGGGTCGAAAAAAGAAAAAACGCCCTGTTTACGGGCAAAAGCGTGGGTTGTCACAGGCGTTACGCAAAAAATAAAAGACGCGTCAGAGGAAAAATAAAAAAGCCCTATCACCAGGAAGGGACGTTTTTCAGAGGTGATAGGTGGCACCTGTCACGGTGACAGGTCAATGTGAATTAACCAATAGAAAAGTAACTACAACAGAAAAGAAAGATATATTTAACTACGCGTGACACACGCGCGCAAGGTTTCTTTTGCGTTTGTTAAGGGATCGCAGTCGAAGAAAAGAATTGCCCGATCTATGTTTTATTTTTCTGCTTGGCATTAAAATTTTTTCTAAACCGTTTTGTTGACAACGACTGCATGAACTGCCCTTCGTAATATCTTTCCTTTCTATTGAACCATGCAACAACTTAAATTTGTCCATTCGTCGATAAGTGCCGAAACGATATTTTCTTTTATAGCGTCGGTATGTTTACCGTAGTTCCCTTTGGAAATTTATTCCGTTGCCAACATATTAAAAGTACTCGAAAGCTATTAAGCTGTTCTTTTATTTCTCTGCCGATGTCTTTGTACTATCCAGAGATTGCCGCGTATATTTTTACAACGAATATACTTTTTCTATATCGAAATCCAATCCGTTTTTCTTCGCATCCTCCCATACCGTCTGTAACCATTCCAAACATTCCGCATACGCTGTTTTCTCCCCGTATGCAAATTGATTTTCATCATCCGATTTTATCTCTTGTAATTCTTTCAAGCGGTCGACCAGCATATTTTTTATGTAACTCAACGTTTCTTTTTCTTTCATTCGTCCTTCATCCATTAGTACTTTTTAGCTCCTACGCTATTTTTTCTTTGGCTAATTAAATATTTTTGTGTGTTTCCTTTGAGGAAACACACAAGCCCATGGGCTTGTGTTAATCTCTATGTTTAAATTTTAGCACTAATGTATTTTATTGTCAATATTTTTTATATTATTTACGTCGTTTTTTCAAAATATTTATCTGATTAATTTTCTTATTTATTTTTAGCAACTGTTCAAAACTTTCTCCAAACCATTTTGTTGACGACGCCCGTGTATGATTGGATAATTTTTACTACCTTTGTCGAAACATTTTCGTCCGTATAATCGGGCACGGGAATTCCATAGTCCCCGCTGTCGTTCATCTCTACCGCCGTATCCACTGCCTGCAAAAGCGATTGCTCATCGATCCCCGCAAGAATAAAGCACCCCTTATCCAACGCTTCGGGACGCTCCGTACTGGTGCGGATGCACACCGCGGGAAAAGGTTTCCCGATACTCGTGAAATAACTGCTCTCTTCGGGTAACGTACCGCTGTCCGACACCACCGCATATGCGTTCATCTGCAAATGATTATAATCGTGGAACCCCAAAGGCTCGTGCTGGATCACTCTTCTATCAAGCTTAAATCCGCTTTGCTCCAGACGTTTTTTACTTCTCGGATGGCAGGAATATAATATCGGCATATCGTATTTCTCCGCCAATTTATTGATTGCGTTGAACAACGACAGGAAATTCTTCTCCGTGTCGATGTTTTCTTCCCGATGCGCCGAAAGCAATATATATCTTTTCGGTTGTAAGTGGAGCTTTTTAAGAATGTCGCTCGCTTCTATTTCTTTCAAATTGTTATGCAAAACCTCGGCCATAGGCGAACCCGTGACATACGTTCTTTCTTTCGGCAGTCCGCATTCGGCAAGATACCTTCTCGCGTGCTCCGAATACGCCATATTGACGTCGGAAATGATATCTACAATCCGACGATTGGTTTCCTCAGGCAAACATTCATCCTTGCAGCGATTCCCCGCCTCCATATGAAAAATAGGAATATGCAGCCTTTTGGCCGCGATCCCCGAAAGGCAAGAGTTGGTATCACCCAATATCAAAAGCGCATCGGGCTGTACATGCGCCATCAATTTATAGGAACAGTTAATGATATTCCCCACCGTTGCACCGAGATCGTCGCCGACCGCATCCATATAAACCTCGGGCGTTTTCAGCTTCAAATCATGGAAAAATACGCCGTTGAGATTATAATCATAGTTTTGTCCCGTATGAGCAAGAATACAATCAAAATATATGCGGCATTTATTTATGACCGCTGCCAAACGGATAATTTCAGGACGAGTTCCGACAATGATGAGAAGTTTGAGTTTTCCGTTGTCCGTAAATTGGATATCCGAATAATCAAGTTTGAGTTGCATTATTTTTTCTCCACTTCTTCGTAAAAAGTATCCGGACGCGCAGGATCAAACAGTTCGTTCGCCCACATCACCGTTACCAAGTTTTCCGTATCGCTTAAATTGATAATGTTATGCGTATAGCCCGGCAACATATGCACCGCCTCAATTTTATCGCCGCTCACCTCGAAATTCAATACTTCGTCCGTACCGATCTTCCGTTCCTGAATAAGACCGCGGCCGCTGACGACGATAAAAAATTCCCACTTACTGTTGTGCCAATGCTGCCCTTTGGTGACGCCGGGTTTACTGACGTTTATGCTGAATTGTCCGCAATTTTGCGTCTTTAACAGTTCTGTAAAACTCCCTCTTGTATCCTCGTTCATCTTTAAGGGAAACGACACTTTCTCTTTCGGCAAATAAGAAAGATAGGTAGAATACAACTTTTTCGCAAAACTGTTGTCGGGAATTTCAGGCATCAAAAGTGTTTGCGGCTGTTTTTTGAAACTTTCCAGCAGATCTGCAATCTCCCCTAATGTTACATAATAGGTGGTGGGAACCGCACAATATCTTCCTTTCTCTTTTAATATTGTCTTCACGCTGTCAAACTCGCAGCGGTGCGCCCTGCCTTCCAGCGCATCCAGCATTTCCTGTACCAAATCATCGATATAGAGAAGTTCCAGCTCCGTCGCACGGTCATTGACGGTAATGGAAAGATCGTTGGCAATATTGTAACAAAACGTAGCCACAGCGCTGTTGTAATTGGGACGACACCATTTTCCAAATAAATTAGGGAAGCGATAGATAAGTACCTGGGCACCTGTTTGTTGAGCATAATCGAAAAATAATTCCTCGCCTGCCAACTTTGATTTCCCGTAATCGCTCTGTCCATATCTGCCGATGAGCGTCGCCTGAATGGAGCTGGACAGCATCACGGGACAGATATTTTTATGCTTTTTGAGAGTATCCAGCAGAGTACTCGCAAATCCGAAATTCCCTTTCATAAATTCCGTTTGATCTTGGGGACGATTTACGCCTGCGAGATTAAAGACAAAATCCGTTTTGGCGCAATACTCGTCTAAAAGTTCAGGCTCGGTATTTACATCGTATTCATAAATTTCGTCTATGCGGAGATTGGGACGGGTTTTGTCTTTCCCTTCCTTTATATTTTTTAAAGCGTAACAGAGATTTTTTCCGACAAATCCCGCTGATCCCGTGATTAAAATATTCATGATTTTATTTTACTTATTTTTCTTGAAACTGTCAAGCTCATCTTTGATGTATTGCAAAGAAGCGATCTTTTCTTTCGTTTCTTCTACATTTAATAATTTAGTATTATTGGAGTTAAATTCGGTAAGCAGATTTCTCTCCGTATCCCCCTGTTTAAAATATTTATCGTAATTCAAACCGCGTTTGTCGCAAGGAACTCGATAGAAGTTGCCCATATCGATCGCATGAGCGCATTCCTCATTCGTAAGCAGGGTTTCGTACATCTTTTCGCCGTGACGAATGCCGATGACTTTGATATCCTTTTTATTTCCGCCGAATAATTCGCAAACAGCTTCCGCCTGCGTTTGAATCGTACATGCCGGTGCTTTTTGGACGAGAATATCGCCGCTTGTCCCATGCTCAAAGGCAAATAATACAAGATCGACCGCTTCGTCCAGCGACATGATAAAACGGGTCATATTACCGTCGGTAATCGTGATGGGATTGCCCGACTTTATCTGTTCAATCCAAAGAGGAATTACGCTGCCGCGCGAACACATGACATTTCCGTAACGGGTGCAGCAAATTTTCGTCGTCGTAGTCGTGCGAGCTTTCGCTACTATGACCTTCTCCATCATCGCTTTTGAGGTGCCCATCGCATTGACGGGGTAAGCGGCTTTATCCGTGGAAAGACATATCACCGTCTTTACCCCTTCTTCAATGGCCGCAGTGAGAACGTTTTCCGTTCCGAGGACGTTCGTTTTGACCGCTTCAATAGGAAAAAATTCGCAACTCGGTACCTGTTTGAGCGCTGCCGCATGGAAGATATAATCCACTCCATACATTGCGTTTTTGACCGACTGTATATCCCGCACATCTCCGATATAAAATTTTATTTTCTCGGCTACTTCCGGCATTTTTGCCTGGAACTCATGACGCATATCGTCCTGCTTCTTCTCATCGCGGGAAAAAATACGGATCTCGCTGATGTCAGTATGGAGGAATCGGTTAAGTACCGCGTTACCGAAACTTCCTGTTCCACCAGTTATCATTAAGGTTTTACCTTTAAAAAGTGACATGTCCCACCTCCAAAATATCAGCAATTCTTTTACACGCAAAGCCGTCTCCATAAGGATTTGCCGCATGAGCCATAGAATTATATATTTCTCTATTTTCAAGTAATTCCTTGAAATTTCTATATATTACCTCTTCGTCTGTTCCAACTAGTTTTAGCGTACCAGCCGCAATCCCCTCTGGTCGTTCAGTGGTGTCACGCATAACCAAAACGGGCTTTCCCAGCGAAGGAGCCTCTTCTTGAATTCCTCCAGAATCTGTTAATATCATATAGGATCTTGCCATAATATTATGACAATCGAGGACTTCCACCGGTTCTATAATATGAATTCTGTCACAGCTCCCTAATTCTTCATCGGCTGCTTGACGGACAACCGGATTCATATGGATAGGATACAATGCCTTTACTTCAGGGTGCTCATCCATTACCCGACGAATAGCGCGAAACATTTGATGCATTGGTTTTCCAAGATTTTCACGTCTATGAGCAGTGATAAAAATCAACTTTGAACCTTCAGCCCATTTCAATTCTGGATGCGTATAATCATCTCGGACTGTTGTTTTCAACGCGTCGATCGCAGTATTCCCTGTTACCCAAATATTCTTTTCATCTTTGCCTTCTTTAATTAGATTATTTTTGGCTTTTTCCGTCGGAGCAAAATTATATTGAGAAATGATAGAAACCGCTTGTCGATTAAATTCTTCCGGATAAGGTGAAAAAACATTATAAGTCCGAAGTCCAGCTTCAACATGACCAATTGGAATTTGCAAATAGAAACAAGCAAGCGCTGTAACAAAAGTAGTCGAAGTATCGCCGTGCACTAAAACCACATTTGGTTTTTCCTTTTCCATTACTTCTTTAATACAATTCAAAATACTCGTAGTAATATCGAAAAGTGTCTGCTTGTCTTTCATAATAGATAAATCGTAGTCAGGCACAACTTTAAACGTTTCTAATACTTGATCGAGCATTTGACGATGCTGGCCAGTAACGCAAACTATTGTTTTTATTTCTTTTCTCGTTTTCAATTCGTTCACAAGTGGACACATTTTTATTGCTTCTGGCCTTGTGCCGAAGACAAGCATTATAGTTTTCATTTTTATGACCATTCCTTTCTGCAAAAGGCACAAAGCGGAATGGAAATAGCTCTTACCTTTTGCAGTATTTTATTGTATAATGTTTTTGTGAGACGGCAGACACACTACAGAACACGTGGAGGTGAGTAGGCGCAGCGTTTCTTGCTGACTGTATTTTTATGTGTGTCGCGCGACGTATTCAAGCACAAACAAGTGGGACATCGAGCCCGTGGACTTATCTTTGTAACGACATTACTCGTTAGCAAATGTTATCGCGCAGTCCCTGTCTGTCGTACTCACTTATATTTTTTTCGCGCTATCCTCAGAGGGCTTATTTTTTGTTATTCTTTTTTGAGCTTTTACTTGTATTTCATTTTCGGACTTTATAATCCTTTCTTTTGGTTTTGTATTTCACAAACAAAGATTTAACCAAACTCATAATAGCTATATTATCTTTCCAATGAATAACCATAATAACTATCATACAAGCGACGCCATATATTATCGCCATCGGAATATCAGCCGTTACTAGAATAAGCAACAGAACTAATATTAGATATGACGGAATAGTAACTCCCCACCGAACTTTTATATTGATGATTTTTTTTATTAAGTACAGTCTTATAGCCCACATTATGACAAAACTTAATACAGTTGCTATTGCTGCCCCCATAATCCCATATATAGGAACAAGAATTAAATTTGCAATCAAATTGCAAGAAGAACCTATTATTACTGACCAAAACAAGCCGCTTGTCTTTTTTGATGCACGAAAGGCTGCCGCCAAAAAACCCGCATGTGATGAAAAAAGTGCTGAAACAGTTAATAACGGAACATATTGCCATGCGATAAAGAAATCATTTGAATACAAAAACGAAGCCATTGGTTTAGCTAAAATAATAACCAAAACACATCCCATAACACACACATAATCATAATAATGATATACGTTGGAATGGAATTTCTCCTCCTCATCATCTCCATGATTTTCTATAGCGGATAATTGCCATGCTTGTGTAAATATAGCAAGAACCGTTGTGAGCAACGATGGTATTTTGTGAGCAACACTATATAGACCGCTCGCAGCTATTCCAAGAAATCCAATTATTATATATCGATCAATATATGAATTGATTGCCCATGCCAAAAGTGTAGGTATCATCGGGATACTGTATTTAAGCATCTCTTTAAGCAATGTAGAGTCGATTCGGAAAAGCTCACAAATCCTGAGTCTGCTCCCTACGAACATAATAATTATCGGAATTATGTAACCTGCAATCATGCTAAACAGATATCCATATATACCGATTTTCCAAACAAGCAAAAAAACAACGTTGCATATAATTATCATTATCGTCATTATGATCCCTTGAACAGCAAACAATTTTGTTTTGCCTATAGCTTTTACATAATTGGATAAACAATTATGATAGTTATACAAGGTATATAAAACAACAAAAATCGAAAACCACTCAAAAATTTCGTTAACCGCCAAAAAGACCACAAGGCAACCCAACATAAGTAACAAAACAGAAACATTTATAAAAGACAAGGAAGTAGATAACACTTGCTTGTGCGCCTTGCTTTTGTCCATCGCAAATCTTAAAGTGCCTTCGGCAATCGACAGGGTGAGCAAAGGATAGATAAAGTTTACAGAGCTAACGATAAGATCCGCTATTCCATACTCTTCTGTAGATAGAACCCTTGTATACAGCGGAGTGAAGAAGAAAATCAATATTTTTGAGGCAAAGTTACTTATAGCAAACAAACTTGTATCTTTAAATAACTTTTGAGTCTTGCGTGTTGTCGATCCTACCTCAAGATGATTTTCCTTTGTTTCAGGCTTCGTATCCATTTATCACCTCTTCCAGTTTAGCTCTAAATAGGTCATAATTGTCAGCTTCGCCCCTCAAGGCGTTTTTGATTTGTTCAGAATCATAGCTCTTCACAATTTTTGATATCTTGTTCTGAAAAACATCAAAGCAGTCGGTTTCTTTTAACTCAACAGAATCCACATAAAAATCAGGCAGATTCAATCTGTTATAAAAAAGATCATATGCTTTGCTTTGATAACTGTCTCCCGAATATTTTGATGCATCTATAGAGAGAACCGGAATCATATTTTTCAATCCTAAAATAGTACCATGAAAATAATCTGTTACTAAAAACGCACCATACTTAAAAACGTGTCCCCATTCGAATGGATTAAGATCATACAGATAAACGTCGGCATCAGGGTTTCCATCCATTAAAGCAACTATTTGAACATTAGCGCCCCAATATTCTCTTACATACTTCGCATATTTAGGGTGCATAAGCATTACAAATACAGTTTTTTTGCTAAAATCAAACTTGTTTTTTTTCATTTTTTTTATCAAATCCATTTCAGGAAAGCTCATATCTAAAAAAATTGTGGGGTCACAATTGTGTTGAATTGGTATTTCATTCGATACATATTTTTCAACAAAGCGATATGTATTTTCGTCACGAACTCCTAAATAGCAAAAATCCGAAAATGCTTTATTCAAGTAGTTTTTAGTATGATTATCAACCTCCTCATACCTTTGCATATGGGCACTAGCTGCATATGCAAACTTTGCTATAACATCCACTCCGGATAAAAAGTAAACATTAGGCAGTCCAATATCATTCCAATTAAAAACAGCATCGCTACCAACTATCACAATATCATACATGGAAGATATTTTTTTTATTGCTGTTTTATAAGCTTTTCCAACTAAAGATTTACCTAAAGGAAGACACTTGACGAATTTATTAAACATGCGCGTTTGAATAATTTTCATTATGGCTTGTCTTATACCATGTTTATATACGAATACTAACGGACATTTAATCTTAAAAAACTCACGAGAAAAACTATTGTAATCAATAATCTCTATAGATTCATTGGGAAAATCTTTTTTTAATCGCTCGACAAGAGAAAACGATTGTAAAACTGCGCCATAGTTTATTGCTCTATGATAAGTTAATATGCCTATTTTCATTTTGCAAAATATCCCCTTTCTTTTTAAGGTGCTTTTCTCTAATAGTGTCGTCTAGTATAAATACATATATCAACAAAAAGTATCCACCACTAACAACAATCCCACCATTAGTTACATTTAAAACAATCAATACGATTTGAATTATCAAGGATATTGCTATGTATGCATTAAACTTGTATTTTCTCGATATAATATTAGTTAAGAAAGAAAACATCCACACGAAATAGCATAGTGAAAAAACGCCAGATTGAGCTGGAAGCGACGCATATAAATTATGTATGTACATATCATTGTATGACAATACACCCCACCCAGCTCCCAGTATAAAATTTGATTTAAATATCGCAAACTGAGCATTACTTTCTTCAAAACGATAAGTGATTGAATGGTCATTCGCTTGGACATTATCAAATCTAATCATCATTTGATCAAAAGCTTTGTCAATGATGTCTGGTTGATAAATAATTGTTATTATAACAAGAATCGAAATGAATAATGAGATTCTGATAAATCCAAATCGTGTTTTATTGGCATTTTTTAATGACAATAAACATATTAATAAGGCTACGAAAGCACAAATAACCCACCTAGTTCTCGAAAAAGATAATAGCACCGTAACAATGCTTCCGATGAGCGATGCATACAATAAATAACGCTTTTTTATTGACCATGAATTATCTGTTAAAAACAACAGACACATAGTAATAATGAATGCTCCCACACCAAATGTACTACTAATAGCTCCAGCAGCCCTAACTAAATCACCCTCTGCCGCCCATATATTTACATTGATAATCCCCAACGATATCAGGACAGAAAGCACACCGCTTAATATACTCACTATAAGTATTACATTGAGATATGTATTTAAGTTAGGTTTACATATGTTATACCATGCATAAACAACGACCGGCATCATGAACATAATAGCATCAGATAAAACGTCATTCATTGTCCATGAAAAAATCAATGTAACTATAATGGAAATAGCTATATAAATGAGTAGACACAAATCACGAACGGAAACTTTGTTGTTCAATATTGTTTTTGTTGTCCACAATGCCAAAGATGACAAAACCAATATATATAGAAGATATATATTTATATCACGCCCTAACAAGGGAATACTAAAAAACGGAATTTGGAATGTAAATATCTGTTTGATCAGTACAACAAATCCAAACACTTCATATACTTTTTTCAACATATAAGTGCTCCATAACTTGATTAGCCAAATTCTCAATTCGATTGTCGTAATCTAATTTTTCAACATATTCACAAACATTGCTTTTATAATATTCATAATTGTTATACAATTCTATAACGCCCTGTGCATAATCATCGTTAGAAACACCTATTCCGTACATTTCGCATAGACGCTTTAATGGGGGATTTTCTGAAGCTAAAATCGGTTTCCCTTGGAATAGGCTTTCGTAGAATTTCCCAGATGCACAATATAAGGTGTTATAACTGTCTTTATCAAAAACTACTACAGAAGCGTCTGTATTATCAATTAAATATTTCAGTTCTTGACGAGTAACAAACCCTAGATAATGAATTCTATTTTCAACACCATTATTTACTATCATCTCTTTGAATTTCATTAAGGCTGCAGGAGATGCACTTCCAACTATGATTAATTCATACTTGTTTGGCAAAGTCACAAATGATTTTACATAGTCAAACGTGAGTCTTTCCTCATCAATTCCGCCCGCGAACAACACCTTAAACTTGTTTGGCTTTAAATAGTTCCCATATTTCTCATTACACGATTCTTTATCATAATCATCCTTTATTTTGTGCATGTTGTCAAACACCAAAGGCTTTGATTTCAAATCCATATATTCCACCATCATGGAAGCACGTTCTTCGTTTGCCGCAAAAACCAAATCTGAATACTTTACATATACTCTTTCGCTTCTCACTCGGAACTGTGTAAGAACTCCTTTCAGCGCAATCCAAAAACCGTTGTTCCTTTTCTTCTTTTTACGATTTTTCATAGGCTTGTCAAATTCACTTGAATCATATACAAGCTTTGACTGCGGTAGAATTTTTTTGATATATGGAATAACTACAGAGCAATCGCTATCATGAAGAAAAATAATATCTGGTTTTTCGGCTTTGGCTATTTTTTTAATTAGATTAATAAAATGCAAAAGAGCTATAGGTGAAGACTTATCAACCAAATGACATGTAATTTTCTCGTTGTCACAATCAGTTGGTGCCACATAAGAAACTAAATGAAGATGTCCTAATCTCTTACAACAATTGATCAATTCCATGCTGCGTTCTTCTTTATTGCAGTCATGATATAAGGCTAATAAAATTTTCATAAACACAACTTCCTCTGCACATTATCTTTGTTAATCGTACATTCTATCATATTTATTGTGTCAGCGTTTTCTTGTACAAACTGAAACATCATTTCTTTTGCATACTGCGTTGCCGCTGCATTATCGATATGGATATACCATTCAAACAAGCTTTCCAGATTTTTTTCTTTATCTAAATAAATTGGAAAAGAAATAATACTTCCCATCTCATCCATATAGGTATTCGGGCTATTAAGTAAAGGCTTCCCATAGAAGAACGCGTCATATAATTTATTTGACAAAGCACACGTCAACTTCATAGAATCATTCCCATATGCATTAAACAGAATATCTACGCCTTTTATAATGCTAGCTTTCTCATTCGGCTGATATGCACCGTGACACTGTATACGAGAACAGTGTATCTTTTCGACATAATCTTCAACGAGTTCACTAGATACTCCTTTTCCATATATCTCAAAAGCAAAACGCGAATCGTTTTTAACCAGATCAATAAGCTTATAACACTGATCTTCGTATGAAACAGCACCTATATACCCAATTCTTATTGGTAGATTCGTTTCTGTTTTAAACTCAGTAACAGCTTGACTGGTGACATCAAAACTGATGTTATGGCATACCAAATAATTCTCGTTTTTAGGCAAAAAGCATTCATATTTTCTTGAAGAGATTACTCTAAGCGCTGCATTCCTCACAAGCCGTTTTTCTATTAACTTAAACAAAGAAATATGTTCATAGGAATAGTCTCTAATATCTATAATATATTTTCCTTTAAAGTGCTTTGAGAGTAGCAATGGCGAACAAAATACGCTGGAGAGCGCAGTCAATGTTATAATGAAATCAATCTTGCGATCCCTAACCTGCGCTTTTACCCATTTTGCATACTTTCTATAACTTGAAAATTTCTTGCTTTCATCCCAGCTCTTAAAAGTATGCAACTCACCATATGATATCGTTTCTTGTATTTCTAATCTATCTGGGACGAACACATGGGTTTCCCATTGATTCTCTGCGCAAATGTTTAAGTAAAATAATACATACGGAGATACTCGAATATTATTCGCTGCGATGATTGCAATCTTCATAATCAAACTTAATCACTAATTTCAAACTGATATGAATAATTATAGTGATTTTCTCCTCCATATGTATATTTATAAGGCTCATCACCTCTTGAAAGATCTATGGATTTTATGAAAGGATATTTCGAGGACACTTCCTTGATCGTTTCGTTCAAAAGCAAACCTCCAGGACTGTATCGTCCAAAGCTTGTCTCTATTGATAATCTAGTAATAATAGCTCTTCCGTCATTAGCAATTACTCCATTTAAAGTAGCCGCTAAAGCACCATTTAATATTACGCTGGCAAAAATATTATTCTTTGCCTTATACAAAGTTTTTCCGAACACTTCGTTACGCTTAAAGAGCACCATGGGGCAAAGTAAATACTTTGGTAACTTTGTATGCTCAAGTATCCGTTTTGAAAACAATGAAATATTATCTTTCCACAGTTTTTTGGGCGGTGTTTCATTTACAAACAACTTAAACGAAAGTTCAACGTTATCACTATTCAATCTATTGTAACTCGTTCTCAAATTTTGCCTGCAGGACTTCTTTAAACTTTTGTACCACTCATCATAACTCGAAAGGTCAATTTTTACACATATATCTTGAGATGTCGGAAAAATATTTTTTGCGTTAAATACTTCTTTTAGTATAGAAAATTGACTGATTCTGTTAGCGCAAAATGTATATCTAGGGTAATTACTTAACACCAAATCAATAGCGCTTTCTATTTCTTGTACCGTAGCCGAAGCACTATAAATAAAATCCAAATGTCCGACAGAAGAAAATTCGCCCAGCAAATAAATTCGTTTCATTGCTTTGCTTACAAGCAACGGAGCGACTAGAACAGCATTATCGTTATCATAAACAGCATAACTTTCTAATCTAAATTTTTTCGATTCGAAAAGTCTGCGAATATTGGCAGTTTTTCTAATTTTGTCTAAAAATTTATATTCGGAGTATGGAGTTAAGTATATATTGTTTTCATATAACTCTTCAATTGTAGTCTGCAACTTATTCCATGACGCGGATTCTAATCTTAATTTCATTTTTTCACTTGCTCAGCTTTTGTATAATATCATAGTATTTTTGGGTTTGAGTCTTTCTTGAATAGTTTTCCACAGCAAACTTTCTTGCGTTATTCCCCCAAGCATCTAACTTATCTCTATTTTTGTAGCAATATATAACTGCTTCAGCAAGTTTTTCCGCCGATCCATGTTCTAAAGCAACGCCAATGTTGCGTTCACGGATGATATTTGAAATCTCACTTTTTTCATCAACAAGAGCAAGAAGCGGGCTTCCACAAGACATGATAACCCCCGTCTTTGAGGGCAGCGCCATTTTTGTGATCCCTCGCTCGATGGGAACCAATTCCATATCTCCTACGCTGTATATTTCAGACAATCTGCTTGCCGGTTGCAACGGAAATACTTGAACATTATTGATATTCTCGCGTTTGATCTTTTCAAGCAACTGTGACTTGTAGGAACCACTACCTATAAGAGCAAAGCAAATTTCATCAGTTTTTTCCTGAAGTATCTTTGCAGCTTCAGTAATTATATCCCATCCTTGGAACAACCCAATATCACCGGCATAAGATACGATGAATTTTTTTTTGTCTATGCCCAGTTCATCCATAAGAAGATTTTTGGATTTATCAACATGATGCAAATTCAGTGTATCTGCCCAATTGTAAACAACGTCTATTTTTTCTGGCTCGCATCCTGTTTCTGCAATCGTTTTTTTCATGTCGTTTGAAATTGTAACAATTCTTGTATTTTTGACATATACCTTTTTTTCTTTATGTTTAAACCAAGAAATAAGCGGATTACTTTCTCTGATTTTCTTCATGTGCATAAGAGTATCAGGAAAAAGGTCCTGTGCGTTGTACACCGTGGGCGCAATACGCGCGAGTTTGCAACCTATATATCCAAGAAACGGAGGAGAACTGTAAATATAGTAAACATCTGTGGGGACTTTTTTCGCTTCTTTATATAATTCTCTTGTCAGCAAACAATATTTTATCATTCTTTCAAGCAAGCTGTTTCCTTCGCCTTTTTTCGAACCAATGCGACGTACAATTACATTGTCCGATATCTGTTCAGTCGGGTGCCCCAGGTAATATTGTCTAACTTCATCAGAAATTCGACGGGAGGGATAACCGGTAAGCACTGTAACTTCTGCCCCGCATTCTCCCAAATCCAATGCCAATTCATTCAATAGAGCATGTCTCTCTTTGCACAAATGTCCCGTAATAAATGTAATTCTCATAATTCATCTCCATAAACAGATGTCACCCATCGAGAAAAATCCTTATTCTTTCCAGTAGCAATCTCTAGATATTTGCTGCGCAACAAATGTATGATATTCCCTTGCACCCCTTTACCGATTGTGTATTTGTCAATTGATAGAATGGGAGTTATCTCCATTGCTGAACCACAAAGAAAAGCTTCATCACATGTATAAAGCTCTGTTCTATCGATTGTTCTTTCACTCACTGAAATATTCAATGCCTTTGCGATCCGAATGATTGTATCTCTTGTAATACTTTCAAGTACACTATCCGTAAGCTTTGGCGTTATCAACACATTATTGACAACAATAAACAGACAGGAGCCAGGTCCTTCAGCAACTTTTCCCGCTTCGTTCAAAAAAATACAAGTATCATATCCATTACGAAGTGCTTCTCGCTGACCAACACGGCTATTTATATAGTTTGCGCCGCATTTAATTCTCGGAGATAAGGTTGTATCAGAAATTCTTCTCCAAGAAGTAACGCAGCAGTGCAACCCTTTTTTGTTATACTCAGAGTTCGTTCTTCCCTTAGGAATAGGTGCCACAAACATTTCAACAGGATCAGCAGAGCCCCACGAACCAAAGCCATCAACAAACAGAGTCTGCCTGACCGAAAGATTTTCATCGTATTCGTTTGCTTTGATAACATCTATCAGAGCTCTTTTTAAATCATCTTTTGTGTATGGACAATTTATCTCTATCAATCTTGCTGAACGAAGCAATCTATTATAGTGATCATCAAGTCTAAAGGCATAAAGTTGATTTTTTTCACTATTCCAATAACAAGGAATACCTTCAAATACATTCAAGCCAAATTGTGCAGTTGGAGCAAGGATATTAATTTGGGCATCATTAACATTCACGATATTCCCTTTGTACCATATATATCTATTTTCCACATCCGTCTTCATAATTATTTTTCCTCCACTGTCCCTTTTGTTATGCTTTCTCGATCGGTTCCTTGTTGTTTCTTCGTTCTCTCATTCTCTTCCATGTTTTCTATAGTTTCAGAAACATCCTTCATGGAGAATACTCGTTTTACAGTCAACAATAATATTTTCATATCATATAAAGGACCGTATTTTTTCACTTTGTCTACGTAAATATTATCATATTTTACTTTTTCATCCCACGTCAATTCATTTCTGCCCGTAACTTGTGCGAGCCCTGTAATTCCGGGCAGAACACTAAATCTTTTTTTATATTCCGGACTTAGTGTATCATACGCGGGAAAATGCCCAACAACCGGTGAACGCGGTCCTACAAGAGCCATATCCCCTTTAATAACATTGCATAGTTGTAAAAGCTCATCAAGGCTTGTTTTTCTCAGAAAGCGTCCCACTTTAGTTATTCTAGGATCATCTTTAAAGCTATACACGCCCGTACCCATGTTTTGAGCATTTGGGATCATAGTTCTAAATTTATACATAAAATACGGTTTCCCGTTCTTTCCAACTCTCAATTGTTTAAAGATTACACCACCTTTTGAGTCAAGCATTATGGTAATTGAAATGATCAAAAGAACAGGTGAGAGCACAATAAGCGCAATCATAGATACAATAGAATCAATTATTCTGCGAATCACAAAATACATACTTTTTATTTCTCCTTTATCAAGCGTACAATTTCTTTAACCTTTCGGGCGACTTGTTTTTTGTTTATCAAATATTCTTCATCACTTTTTTCTACAAGAGTCTGTTCAAAATCACGTAAAGATTTCATGTTTTTCGCAAATATCATATCGATTTTTCTGATATCCTTAATCTCATCTGCATTGCAAAAACTCCTTGATAAAATAGCAATTGTTGACCCAATTCTATAATGCTCCATGACTATCCACTCTGCCGGGAGTGTACCTTCCCCGATTCGGGCGATACCTCCAAACCCATATGGAATACCTTTTACTTTAAATTTTTGGCATAAATTTTCCACCATTTCGTTAGCAAGAAGCTCGAACATAAAAGATAATCCGTAGCTGAGGTGCAGATCGTTTAATCCAATATATATTTCGTCGAGCAATGGGGCGTCAAGAATCTCATCAATAATCTCTACAGCTTCTTTGGTTTCAAGAAGTAATGTTGTATGAACTCTACTGTTTACGGTGTTCAAAAATACATTTACTTCATCGGCTGTTTTCCACATTGGCAACATAATTCTGTCTGCACCTGCAGAAATAACAGCCTCAATCTCATTAACAGAGGCTGAATTCCAAGGATTTACTCTAACAAGCATTTCTGAATTTGTCAGCATATTGGAAATAATTCGCACATCCTCTACAGTATGATGAGACTTTACCGTGTTCATGTTCTTTTGACGCTCTTCCTTGCCAAGCGTTTCAAGATCGACCATGATACGATCAACACCATATTTTTCGGCAATCAATGCAACCGATGGAATATTAGTAATATACATCAAGTTGAGTGACATCGTTTCCTCCATTCTATAATTTAATTACATTACGTTATCAAAACTATAAGTTTTCCCAACAATCGGATTAGGAGTGTGCGGTATAATCATATCGTTAAGTTTTTTAGTTCACTCATCCGGGTTGAAAAATAAATCATTTACATCCATTGATTTTCTATCGTAAACTTCTCCACACTTCACCTTTGTTTCAGCTGGAACAAGAGTTGTTTTAGCAACTGTTGCATTACAATCAATATGAACGTCATCATAACACATACTGGCATAATTAACAATCGCTCCAACAGAAATAAAACAGCCCACAGCAATAACACACCCTGCATTTACAACTGCCCTCGATTCAATGATATAGCCATTCATGGTCTGCGCGGATGGTGAGACATAGGATTTTAGGAGAGATAAGAGAAACAATGAGATACGGTGTTTCTTCTTTAATCCTTTTTAGCATAGGCAGTCTTACATCGGGATTTCCAATCGCCAAGATGATATTGCTATACTCAACTGCTAATTCGTCAATATCATGCGTTGCCCCAACAACCTCAATTCCGTTCGGAGTCGTTTTTCTTTCATCATCAACAAAATCTATTTTCTCATAACATTTCATTCTTTTGCCTTTTCAGATGTCAATACACCATAAGTACCTGCACCGACAATCAATAAATTTTTGTTCATATAAAAGTCCACCTTTCCAATTCATATTTTGAAGAATATATAAATAGTCTGAATGTTCACACAGTTCAGACTACAACACCATATTGATTTTTCTTATCCAATCTCCTTGGTTATGTGGTCATTCCATTTACCTTTTTCCTTTACAGTACAACGGATAGCCGAGTGATGTTTTCCATCCTCGGCTAATTCAACCTCCTTATCGAATTTTGTACGCTTATCAGCTTGGGTCAAAATAAGCAATCAAGAAGCCATTTTGACTTTTCAAAGGCTGTTTACCGCCTTTTCCACCCTCGCACAAAACCTCATAGCAAAATTGAATTAACCGTGATACCCCCTGAAAAATCTATGTTTTTCTTGTTTGTCTCTATTATACCTCTTTCCCCAATAATAGACATTTTACCTAAAAAATACTAAACCTCTATGGAAGTTCGTTTAATGAAGTTTTCCGAAGTAATTTTCCAATACGAGTAATTTATTGTTCAGGATTTTCAAGTATATGAGTAGGCATATCGTACGGCGTATCTACTCGCATGGTTCGAAATTTTAAGATATAAAAATAAATCTTACTAATTCCGACTCGCTTTTGTTTAAAAAAATCGAGCCTCTCGAATCTATTTTTATAGCAATAATTAAAATAATCTATATCGACATAAGAATAATAATTCCTATTCACGATTAAATCAAGTCTATCAGTCTTTAAAAAAATGCTTATACATAATTCTCCTCATGTTATGTTGAATTATATAGTTATTATTTATAAAATGGCAGAATAAACTTATAAAACTTACCGATAGATATTATATCACAAGACTTTCACCTTGTCAATTAATTCACTCGGATAGGTCAAGTGTGCATATATTGAATAAAACTGCAAAATTATTCAATTTTCAAACATTTTTCAAGAAAAATATTCACAAAATTTTATAAATTTTTAGTTTAGATCTGCTCGATTTCGACAGCAGAACTATTTTTTCGCCAACTTCTTCTGTGGAATTTTTCCAAGGATAACAATTAATCTCCCCAATTCTTTTAAGCTCCTTCAAAAAGAGAGTATTCACTCTATAAAGCACGCCCATCCCCTCGCCTTCTTAAACCAAACACCGCCGAACTTTACCTGTTCGGCGGCACCTTTTCTCAAAATTTGGGCGGAATCAAATATTCGCCCTCGCTGTCAATATCCGTCCCTGAAACCGTAAAATTCCATGCCAGCCGCTTCCCCTCGCGGCTTTCGTTGCACATCAGAATATGCAACTCATATAGAACGCCGTTTTTCGCCACCTCCACACCTTCCGCTTTTGTCACGGCGGGCGGCTTTCTTTTGGCGGGAAGCTCCAAATAATTTTTCGGCTTATGCACAATCCCCTCCCATTCGATGACGCTCGCGCTCCTCACGACCAACGTCGGCAGACCTATAAACTTTATTTCCACACGGTTCCCCGCTTTCACGATCCCCGACAACGGTTGCCCGACATAGTTGATAAAGCGGATTCCTTTTTTCAAAGCCGCCTCCGCTTTTTCCACTTCCCGATAGGACAATTCCACCAAACGCAAGTTTTCTTTGTCCTTTTCCTCTAAATACGCGGACAGCATATTTTTGACTTTTTGCGTCATGTACCCTAGACAGAACACCCGAATATCCGCGATTTCCTTCAAAATTTCTTGCGGCAGCTGCTCGCAGATTTTCAGCTTATTGTCCAAATAATTGTCAAATTTCCGCCTGATCGCCTCCTCGTCTATCTCAAATCCTCCTTTGTTCCTCGCCTCGATCTCTTTCCAAAGCAAACTTTTCAAGGCTTGCCGACTTTCTTTTGCCAATCCAGAACGGGTCAACGTTCTATCCAGCCACGGAAGGTCGTTCGCATCGAGCGGCGACAAACGCGCTTTTTCCTTTATCATAAAGCTCTCCAACTCTTTTTGATAAAATCGGCGGTAAAGTTCTTCTTCGGCTCTCCCTGCCTCCTCGCACACCTTTATCCCGCGTCCGAGGGTTAACGGATAAAGAATGTCATAAAACCATTCCTTCGTCAAATAGTATTTCATAACGTTTCCTCTGTGCCATGCCCCTGAAAGCCCAACTTTTCAGGGGCTTTTTTCTGTTATTTACTGAAATTTAAAAGTTTATTCCTGCTTGCTTTTCGATCTCTGCGCCCTCTTTATATCGCTTTTCCATTTCCGCCTTAAAATCGGGATAGGGGATATGAATAATCGACGTTCCTGATTCCAAAATCTTATCCAAAAATACTTCGTATGCCAAATCGTTGAGTTCCTCTCCCTTTTCAGCCTCCGCAGGGCATACTCTGTCCGCAAACAGTTGCGCCGCCGCATACGGCAGAACGCTTTTTTCATACGCCTTGATATACTCGCTGCAACCCGTCCGAACGCTGTCTTCCACCGACTCTATATCTTCTTTAAATCCTATGTAATGGCACATAGTAAAGTTGGGCGTTTTTTGTTGAAGATATTGTTCCATTAGACGATGGGTAAGCTCGGCATATTCGGGTTTTTGATCTTTGCTGTCACGATATTCATTAATCACGTCGTTTCCCAAGCCGATCAGGTGGATAAGTTTCTTTGCTTCTTGTTCGTTTACTTCAAATGTCATGATTTTTATGCTCCTGTTTTTATTTATATTTACAGTTTTCCTGTAAAAAAGCTTCTAAACATAGAATATCATTCAATCTTTCACAAAAAATATGAGTCAAGAGCATAAAATTTTGATATTTTTAGGTTCAAGAATACTTCATAATTTAATCAGAAAGACAGAATTTTGACCGAGCATAAAAGCTCTTTATATCTTGGACTAACAATTTTCTCAAATATATATCAACTACCCAGAATTTTGACTCATTAAAGCTTAGATTTATTATAGCATTAATAATATCAAAAGGATAGTTTTTTGACCGTCTTTTTTATAAAAAAATTGAGAGGTTTAGTCGAAATATGTCGAGAACTCCTGATGACTGTGAAAAACGGATTTCCCCTGATTTCCGTAAAAGGTTACTTGATTTAATTTTCGATCAAGAGTGTACCAAAGCTGAGTTTGCTCAATTAGTCGGAGTAAATAAAGAAGTAATAACAAGAGCGACTGTCTATTCAATCGTACCGAGCGTAAAATCCTTAATCAAAATTGCAGATTCTTTAAATATCTCCCTGGAATATTTATTAGCAAAAACCGATAAGAATGTATTTTATAAATCCGAGTCCCCAACTACTTTCCATTATCGTATTGAGCAACTGCGAAAGGAAAAAAATGAGAAATATTCCGCTATTTGTCGTTCAATGCCTTTTCAAAAAAATTCTTTTTATGAATGGTTACGAACAGGCTCTTTACCTACACTGGAATATTTAGAAGCAATCGCCGAATACTTTAATGTTTCTCTTGACTATTTATTAGGAAGAACAGATTACAGAAATAATTAAATTTATATTAAAGGAGTTTCTTATGGCAAGAACCCCACAAGAAAATAAAAATAGAACTTCTGTTCAATATCAGCAAAGACTCATTTTGATTGTAGACGAGAGCGGTCTTACAAAAAAAGACTTTGCAAAAGAAGCTAATATTAACAAAGAAATTATTTCAAGAGGCACTACTTATGGAATTATTCCCAGCCTGCGCTCTCTTATTAAATTAGCCGATTATTTAGAAAAGCCCCTAACATATATACTGGGAGAATCTGATAACAAGGATTTTTATAAATCAAATAATCTTACAACTTTTCATATACGGCTTAAAGAGCTAATAGAAGAAAAAGGAACTACTCCCGCTAAACTTTCAAATATTATGCAGTTTGCTAACAACTCTATTTACGAGTGGAATAGAACGGGAGAATTACCCTCTCTTTACTACTTAAAAGAATTAGCAGAATATTTTAAAGTTTCCCCCGATTACTTGCTTGGCAGAACAGACGATAGAAATTAATACACCCGCTCCTCATCTTTGAAAACATATTTATGGACTCTTCTATCTCACATTTTATTGATATTTTAAACGACCATCAAATTGCGTATAAGATGCCCTTCCCCGAAAATTTCTTCTACGAGTGGAAACGTCGAGGCACTATTCCGTCATTAGAAAATTTGATCGCAATCGCCCAATATTTTGATGTATCCATTGACTATCTACTTGGTCGTACTGACGATAAACATAATTAAAGAGGTATAAATATGTCAAGAATCCCCGCAGATGCTGAAAACAGAGTTTCTATGGAATTTAGCAACCGATTGGCAGAACTTATCGACGAAAAAAAGATTGATTTTCCAGATTATAATAAATCCACACTTGTTAAAGAAGCAAAAGTCAGCAAGGATATTGTTAACCATGCACTAATGTTTGGAATTATCCCCAGTTTACAGCCTTTAATAAAAATGGCAAACGCACTCAATGTTTCCTTATCTTATTTATTGGCTGAAAGTAATGATTCTCACTTCTATAAATCCGAATTTCCTAAAACTTTTTATGAACGCTTAGAAGAGTTGAAAGACGAAAAAGGAGTTAAGTATTCTCAAATAGCATGTAAAATGCCGTTTGCAGAGAACTTTTTTTATGAATGGAAAAGAAGGAATCATTTACCTTCTCGCGAATATTTGAAAGCCATAGCAGATTATTTTGGGGTTACTATGGATTATCTTTTAGGCAGAACGGACGACAGAAATTAATAAACCAGCTCTTTAAGTTTTCACCTCATCATAAAAACATATCTATGGAATCTCCTATCGCGCATTTTATTGATAATTTAAACGACTATATAATTCGCCACAATATGACTCCCACCTCTTTTGCACGTGAGCTGGGATGTTTGGAACGTTGTGTAGCGAGATGGTTAAACAGGACAAACACTCCGTCTTTAGAATATATAATTATGGTGGCTAATTATATGAATTGTTCTATCCACTATCTTTTTGGTTTTATTGAAACCCCTGCAATTATTTTGGCAGTGCCGCCTTCTTCTTTTTCTGTAAGGCTGGAACAACTTATTCAGCAAACGAAAATCAGCAAAAATAAGTTATCCGCTATTTGCAATGTGACTTCAAGCACTGTTTCCAAATGGATTCTTCGCGGACAACTTCCTAAACCCGACGTTGCCTGCTCTTTAGCCAATTACTTTAACTGTTCGGTAGATTATTTAATAGGCAGAACAAATTTTATATAGTTTTAATTTTCCGTTTCATTATCACCCAATTTAAAATCGTCGCATGGTGCAATCCCAGATTGTTTAATAAAATACTTATGACTATTTCTGTCGAATTTCAAAATCAAATCAATTTTTTAGTAAATAGCGCGGATTTAAAGCGTAAAGATTTATTGGCAAAAATGCAAGTTGATGAACGTTCGCTTTCTAACGCATTAAATTATGGAATCATTCCCACTTCCAAGATTTTAATTAGAATGGCTGACTATTTTGATGTGTCTATGAATAACTTACTTGGAAAATCGGATGAGGAATTCAAAAAATCTTCTACTCCGAGCGATTTTTCTTCCCGTTTAGCTTTTTTATGTAAAAAGAATAATATTTCTTATCACCAATTAGACAATCAATGTCACTTTGGTAAAAGTTATACTTCACGCTGGATTAGAAAAAAATCTATCCCTTCTTTATATATTTTAGAAATACTTACCGATCACTTTAATGTTTCTTTGGATTACCTTCTCGGCAGAATTGATTAACGGTTTCCCTTGATTATTTGCTTGCACGGACGAATAGAGAAAGTTACAAAGAAAAGAATCCATGAGAGAAAGCCATGAACTTATCTCCAAACGCCTAATTGAAAACAGCAGCGTCAAGAAACTCAGATTATAAATGCCCGCTTTGACGCATACTGAATTTATGTACTTCAACTATCACGCCAAAGCCAAACGACTGATTGCGGAAGGTCATTTGATCCGCTATGCGTTTATGGACTCCTGGGGAAAAATTCGTCCCGCGCTGGTGCTCTTTTTCGATAAT
This sequence comes from uncultured Eubacteriales bacterium, assembly GCA_905209085.1. Taxonomy (GTDB): domain Bacteria; phylum Bacillota; class Clostridia; order Christensenellales; family Borkfalkiaceae; genus Scatosoma. Next base: position 312,035 of record CAJLRM010000002.1, on the reverse strand, counting down.
GAAAAACCCATGCCTATCCGCGAGTACCGTTGGCAGGAATACCTTTCGCTCTTGTCCGAGAATGAAAAATAATCTCTAATAAGTGATCTTTTGTTTTTCTGAAAACGCCATCGTAAAAAATAAATTAAAATGCACAAGCCTCTCGCTTTTTGCTGTAAAAGTGAGAGGCTTGTTATATTTTTATCTTATTGGGTGGAATTTTCATTTTTAGGGTAGTCAGTATATCATTTTTTCGGCATGAAAAGTGAGGGGCTTTATGATACTATTTTCTTAATGTTCGAATCGAGAATCGCCCCCTATTTCAAAGACCTCGGCTTGTCTTTAAGGGAGATCACGGGCGACGGACTATCAGGTTTCTCGGCTTAAAATGGTCGGCGATCGATTGGGAGGAGAAGAAAATTTATATCCGTCATAAGATCATCGAAAATAAAGCGGGCGGCACTCACGTCAGGGTTACGACGTGATGAAAACGAAATCGTCCTACCGCACCATGCCCCTGATCCCCTACATTCAGGAAGTCCTGCTCGCCGAGAAATCACAGCAGGAAAAGATGCGGCGGACGATGAGGAAAGCGTACAGCAAAAAGTATCTCGACTATGTCTGCGTGGATGCCTTGGGCGAGATCCTGACGCCGCAGTACGTCACGCGGCACTTCAAGTTTATTCTTAGACACAACGGTTTGAAAAATATCCGTTTTCACGATCTGCGGCATTCCTGCGCGTCCATTCTGCTCGCCCACAACGTGCCGATGAAGACGATTCAGGATTGGCTGGGGCATTCCGATATGAGCACGACGGCGGACATTTACAGCCACATCGACAATACAAGCAAGCTTGCGAGCGCGGAAGCCATGGAAGCGGCGCTTGCGTTCGACGATTGAAAAACGGCGCAAAAAAAGCCCCGAAAATCGGGGTTTTGGCGCAGAGAGAGGGATTCGAACCCCCGGATGTTGCCATCAACAGTTTTCAAGACTGCCGTAATCGACCTCTCTACCATCTCTGCATAAAATTATTACGTTAAAATACAATCGCGGAAAAACTGCGAACTATCCTTCCCTCGCCCTGCATCCCCCCGTCAACCTCGCCAAAATCAAGGCTTTTCCGACAAAGACAAAACAAAGACAAAGCCGCCTACTTTTCAAGCCCGCCTCGTTATGATCGCTTTGCCGCACTTCTATAAAAACTTTAATTTTTATAGAATTCCGTTCTAAAAAATATCGGCAGCGATTTGAAGCTTCTCTAAAATTTCCGACGCACGATCTTTTCTTTAAGAAACCTTTTTCATTATATCGCCTTTTATCCCGATTGTCAATAATTTTTTCGTTCCTCCCCAAAGCTTTTCTTCTTTATTTTTTTAGGTCGCTTAAACGCGTTTGACAAAGCCGAAGGAATGTGCTACAATACCCCTAACATTTTCCGAGTCCGCTTCCCCTTCCCGGCGTTCAAGCCCCAAGCGCCCTCTTTTCGAGATATCTATATGAAATTGAAATCAAAAACAAAAATGACCGTCTGGCAGTTCCTATCGCTGGGATATCTTGCCGTCATCTTTTTGGGCAGCCTTTTGCTGACGCTGCCCTTTGCGACGAAGGACGGCCAATCCACTTCTTACGTAAACGCCCTATTCACGTCTACTTCGGCGACCTGCGTGACGGGACTCGTCCCCTACGACACCAATACGCATTGGAGTTTGTTCGGGCAGGTCGTCATCATTCTCCTGATTCAGACGGGCGGGCTCGGCTTTATGACCTTCGTTTCCGTGCTTTTCGGAATGCTGAAACGCAATATGGGTCTTTACGAACGCAAGGCTTTCATGCAGTCGGCGGGAGAATGGAAACTCAGCGGCATACGCCGTCTTATCCGCCGTATCTTTATCGGCACGGGCATTTTCGAGGGCTGCGGAGCCATATTGCTTTCCATTCGCTTTATTCCCGACTTCGGCGCGGCAAAGGGCATTTATTATGCCGTGTGGCATTCGGTTTCCGCTTTTTGCAACGCGGGATTCGATCTGATGGGCGGGACCTTCGGCGGCGATACATTCGTTTCCTTTACCCGCTATGCCGCCGATCCCGTCGTATCTCTTACCCTTTGCGGTCTTATCATCATCGGCGGACTCGGTTTCTGCGTCTGGGGGGATATCGTGGACAGCAAGGGGAACGTAAAAAAGTTCAGCCTTTACACAAAGATTATCGTACTGATAAATACGTTGATGCTGGTCTTTTCCACGCTGCTCTTTTTCTTCTTTGAAAGGAACAATCCCACTTATGCGGATTTCTCTATGGGAGAAAAATGGCTGGTGTCTTTCTTTAACGCTACTACTCCCCGCACAGCGGGATTTAATACCATCGACCTAAATTCCCTCTCGGACAGCGGCTATCTTTTGACGATTATGCTCATGTTCATAGGCGGCAGCTCCGGCTCGACGGCGGGCGGCATCAAGATCAGCACCATGGCGGTGATCTTGATGGGGATGATCGCGGTATTCCGCGGCCGCAAAGACATCACCATCGGCAAAAAGCGCGTGGAATATTCCCTCGTCAATCAGGCGCTCGCCATCTTCGTGTCCTGTCTGATCCTCGTCATGACCGCGACCCTCCTTATCTGCGCCATCGAGCCAGACCCCATCGCCTCTTTCCGACAAGTGCTTTTCGAAACGGTATCGGCGCTGGGGACGGTGGGCCTGAGTCTGTCCCTGACCCCCGTGCTCTCCACGGCGTCAAAATTGATCATCATGCTGCTAATGTACGCAGGCAGAGTGGGAATCCTGACTCTGGCGCTGGCGCTTGGAGAAAGCCGCACCTCTTCGGAAGTGAAAAAGCCGCTCGATACTCTGCTGATCGGCTGATCGCCAAACATTTTTTATTCTATATTCTGCGGCAAAAACGATGCGCGGATTAGGAAAGGGCGGAAAGGGACACAAAAAACGCATTCGTCCGTTCCGCGCAACGTTTCCGTCCAAGAGAAACGAATCGAGGGCAAGTTAAGCCCTTGCGTTGACTTTGAATATTTTTGACCCTTTCAAAAACGGGTCGTCAAGGAGATATTATGAAATCCGTTTTACTCATCGGTATGGGAAAATTCGGGCAGACGCTCGGAGAAAGATTGCTCAATATGGGCGACGAAGTGATGATCGTGGACAAAAACGAGGACATCGTCAATACGCTCGCGCCCAAATATACGAATGCGCTGATCGCCAATTGCATGAACGAAAACAATTTGCGCACGATGGATATTCCCTCTTTCGACGTCTGCGTGGTGGCGATCGGAGATGATTTTCAGTCCTCTCTCGAAATCACCTCCATTCTCAAAGACCTCGGCGCCAGATACGTAGTATCCAAAGCGACCACGGAAATCCAGCGCAAATTCCTTCTCCGCAACGGCGCGGACGAAGTGGTGTATCCCGACCACGATATCGCGGAAAAATTGGCGGTGAAGCTCAATTCCGCAAAAGTATTCGACTATATCGAGCTGGACGCGGAATATTCGATCTTCGAAATCGCAGTGCCCACGGAATGGTACAGAAAGAAAATTGTAGACGTCAACCCGCGCAGAAAGTACGGCATCAATATCCTCACCATCAAAAAGGGAAGGAAGATCGTCACTTCCCCCGACGCGGAGTATGTCTTCGACGACGGCGATCATATGGTGATTTTCGGAAACACCGAAAAAATCCTCGCCTTCACCAATAAAAAGAGAAAATAACTTTTAGAAGGTATTTTCTCCTCCTTTTTCCCTTTAAAAATTTTACCCGCCGCGAGATTTGCGGCGGGCTTTTTTTATCTGTGTTTTCCTTTGAAAAAGAGCGCCAGCGTCCCTGCGCCCGAGTGAGCGCCGATGACGGGGCCGATATAATTTACGGTGATCTCGTGTCCGGGGAATTTCTCATGGATCAGTCGGATAAGGTATTCGACGTCTTGGAGGCAATCCCCGTGACTGATGAAAATAGGATCCCCCTCTTCCAGCGTCTGCAACTGTTCCATATATTTGACGAGCGCCTGCACCGATTTTTTCCTGCCCATGGATTTGGAAACGGGAACTAAATGTCCCGCGTCGTCCACATGAAGAATGGGTTTGATATTCAGCACCGAGCCGACCACCGCCGTCGCCGTGGATACGCGGCCGCCGCGCTTCAAATGGAAAAGATTATCCACCGTGAAATAGTGGCACATATGCAGTTTGAGCTTTTCGGCGTATTCGGCAGTTTCTTCCAAAGAAGCCCCCGAATCCGCTTTTCTGACGACGTAATCGACAAACAGACCTTCGCCCATAGAGGCGCAGAGGGAATCAACCACGACCACTTTTCTGTCGGGATAGATTTCTTTGAGCTCTTTTGCGGCAATGCGATAGCTCCCTTCCGTACCCGAAAGTCCGGAAGAAAACGCGATGACGAGCACGTCTTTTCCCTCTTTGAGGAATTTTTCAAAGTGCGGCTTTGCGGCTTCCGCGGTCACCTGATAAGTGGTGGGCATAGAACCGGAACGCAGCTTCGCGTAAAATTCTTTTTCAGTGATTTTTTTGCCGTCTTCGCCCTCGTAATTGACGTTTTCCATCAGGAAGCCGAGATGCACGCATTCCACGTTATGTTCGAGAAAATACGACTCGGGCAGGTCGGTGGAAGAATCTGTGACGATCTCAAAAAGCCTTTTATTCATACTATCTATTTCTCTCCTTTCCCAAAAGTGTAATTTTTTATCTGTATTTTTATAACTTTCAACTTCTCTTTGCCAAGGTATCCTTGTTTATCCGCATTTTTATAAGCTCTTAATCCCGCTTTACAATGATTTATTATACAATATTTTTTTCTTTTTTGTCAAGTATTCTTCCCCGCTCCCGTACAAAAATCCCCTTTCTGTCACCCGTTTCTCCTGAAAGCGCCAAAAAGCGCCCCTTCCGTTTTTGTTTTCCTGCCCCTTTTTCCAAAACGGAAAATCATCGGCGTTTCCCCTCTTTGAAAACGGCGGTCGTCACGCCGCAGAAACGCTCTCCGTCGATTGCGCGCCCGCTTCCCTGACGGAAAAGGAAAATTTGAGATCTGCAAACAGGGGGATCGTCGAGCCTTCCGTTACGGTCGTCACGTCGCCGTAATTCACGCCGATTTTCGCGCAAAGCTCCTTTACGAGGCTTTCCTCGTATTCGATGTTGAACCAAAGCACGATTTCCGTTTCCGAAACGGTCGTAGCCGATTCGCCGAACGAAACCGAGGCCGTTTTATCCAAAAATGTCACCCCCCCCCGGGTCCCAAAACAACGAATTTCTTTTCGGCCACGTCGGCACCCGCGGCGGAGAACGCGGCAGTCGCCGCCCGATACATTTCCTCGTTTGTCGTGACGGAGGCGGCGGGCTCAAAGCTTTTCAGCAAGCTGATTTTGGCCACGTCTGACAGGTATCCGCTCGTCGTGTTTCCCGTTTGAACGGTCTTGCCGAAAGTATCTCCCGAAAGAGCCTGCGCGTCCACGGTAAAAAGTTTTTCTCCCGCCGTATCGAGGGAAAGGCTCACTTTCATGATGACGTTGTTGTAGGCGTTCTTTTCCGTGATAATGGTATCATATTCGGGCATTTCAAAGGCTTCGGACAATTCCTTGTCCGTGTCGTCGTAAACGCCGTCGCCCAAATCGTAGCGCAAGCCGTCGTAGCGGTAAAAAGAGCAGGCAATATCCTTGATTCCGAATCCCGCCACGTCGATATTGCCCATCGTCGCGCTCGCGCGGGGAGTAGAAAACCAGGCCAGCCCCTGCCCGATCAGCAAAACGATGCTAAGCAAGAAAAGAGCGCCCGAAACGATGACCCTCGGCAGAATTTTTTTTATCTCTTTTTTTGCCATATGCTTTTCTCTCTTTTTTCTTATTTCTTATCGGGACGGATCGCTTGGAAGAAAGCTCTTTCCGGCTTTTCCTATTAAAAACCGGTGAAAGGCGCGCCCGTCGCTTTAAGGCAATTCTTCGACGGAGCCGTAAGCGCCTACGGGCTTTATGTACGTCTTATCTCCGCCCGCAGCGACACGCGCGTATACGGTATCTGTGGCGATTCCGTCCGCCGAGGTGCTCTTTATGCGTTCAAAACGCACAGTCAAAACGATCCACGCTTCCGTGCTCTGTTGAATCACAAATGCCGTCTGCGACCAGACGTACCCCTCGCTTCCCACCAAAGTGCCCGTTTCATCATTGCCGATAAAGTCGATCGAGAAGCCCTTGGAGCCGATATTCCCCGCGTTCCCGTCCTGCTGTCCCTGCACCTCTATCGCACAGACGGCAAGAGATCTATCGGCTGAAGCAATAAAATAGTTTCCCGCTTCCATTTTAAAAGTATGCGCTACGATTCCTCCGCTTGCCATCGTCCCCTTACTTCCGTCCTCATTATAGCAATTAGGCGTTTGACCGCTTCCAGGCAAGCAAATGGCGTAATTAGGACATCTAAGGGGATTTACATTGTAAGTCTGATCATCTAAATGCTCATTCACCTGATCGGCGTCATATATCCCCAGATAGGCATGACTTGTTGTACCTGTACTTATGGAAGTAAGATAAAGCGTAACGTTAGCAGCTTCATATAACGTAAAATGAATACTGTTGTCTGCATATTTATTTCCGTCTGGATCTTCAATTCTATTATTTTTAAAAGTCGCCTTGCTAGCGTTAATATTATAATTGCCTATTTGGAAAAAAAATCGTATTTTCTCCACATTTTCTATTGTTCCCTTATTATCTCCCGATAAAGCCTCATATTTCGCCGTGATCCCAAAATCCTTGCTCGTCTTATCAATCGGAAGTCCGCCCGAATAGATCAGCGTATCGACAAGAGAATCCTGAAAATATTTGTAAGCCGCATAATTCTCGGTTCCTTCCGCTTTATTTTGCGCATTGAAATACTCAGAGGTAAAATATTGTCCCGTAGAGGTGTCAAAAGTAGCTTTATATAAATAACAATTTGTTTGTAAATTATTTTTTCCCGCGACTTCTGTGGTTGAGGAGTACCCACCGGGGATAGCGTCCCATGTCGGCTTCCATTTTTCTTGTATTTTACCGCTTATATAATCATCCCCCTCGGGATCCTGATATTCTCCCGTTAAATAATAAAAGGTATTATAAGTGGGAGCGGCTGTACCGTTAAAACCTCGCACACGAAAGTCCTCGAGCTGATTTACCCAATTATCTCCTTCGTTTGCTACATTTTTCGTTACTAACGTAAATACCCCTAAACCATTCTGTTTGGTTCCCTTGATCACTTGCTGTCCTTTAAAACATACGCCTCTGTCGCCGCCCGCACCCACCTTCGCTATAACAGGCGTTCCGTTAGAGTCTTTCAAAACATAGGGATCAAACACATTTTCCTTGTAACTTTTATCGAGCAATTGATACGAAGTTGTAGTATTGTTGATAGTTATACTCGCGGCAGTATCCTCTATATCCGGATTACGCATCGTGTTAATCATTTCCGTAAAGTTCACGACACCCGTATTTCCGCTGGCAATCTCCACGTCGAAATATCCCGCCGCGGTGTTCAATCCTTCCGGCGTACCGTTTCCTACAAGCGAATACGCCGAATACGCCGTCGTTTCCGCGGAAAGAACGCCGTTCGCCACGCCTAACTTCTCAAAAGTGACCGTTTTTGCGGCGCTTTGATTGATATAGCCCACCATCAGTCCCATATCCACCGAAGTTTGGGAAGAATCGGAGGCAGAATCGGCGGACGAATCGGAAGACGCCGCGCCGGGATTTTGCGCGGACACGTTTACAGTGAGATTGAGTACGTTAAAACTCGATACGTCGGTGCCGTCCGCTATCGTTCCGAACAATCCGACGTGGGGAAAATACGTCGTTTCACCGTTCAAAACGGCGTGATCCGTCACCGAACAATTGGCAATGGTGATTCCGTTTCCCATAAAAGCATGAGAAAATTCCGTACTCGGATCTGCGGTGCTTACGCCGATCGGAGGAATGCCGCCGTAAGACGTATATAAACTCATGTCGATCTGCTTTTTCGTCAGATTGGTGTCGAGTTCTTCGTTGTCAGTGTTGTTTTGATAGACGTAATACGCAGCGGTCGTCGGATCGGAGGAATCGGAAGATACGCCGATCGAATCGGAAGAAGAGGTAAGCGCTCTTTCCCGAGTCCACGGTTTTCCCAATTGAAAGGTGGTTTTTTCGGTAAAAATCCCGTTATCTATCAAATACGCCAAATTATAGAAATGGACGGGTTTGGTGATGATGAAAATGCTATCTTTCAGATTGGGAGTGCCGTCCGAATTAGACTTGATGACGGAATCCGCGTCAAAATAGGATTTTACGATAGAAGCGTTGAATTTTGTTTCCACTTTGGGCTTTGAAAACCAAGCCACTGAGGAAGCGATCAGCGTCAGGGCGCATACGGGCAACAGCGCCCAACAAAAAAACGCCGTTCTTATTTTTTTCCCGAGCGTTTTATCTTTGTTTTTGTTTTCGTTTTTCATGCCCTTTCATCTCCCTTTTTTCTGCGACTTACCGATGTCGGACGAGAAACATAAGCGACGCTGCTTTACGGGTAGGACTTTTTATATCTTTTTATATCTTTTTATATCTTTTTATTCCATTATATCACAAGTCAACTCTTTTGTAAAAGATTTTTTAACATTTTTTAAGAAATTCCGTTGAAGAACGGGCGACACGCCTCTCTCTGCTTTCCATTTTCATAAAGTCCGAACGAGGCGGTCTTTTTCCGCTATCCTCTTCTTTTTCCCGAAATTTGCGCTCGTCGCCTGAATGCCCTCTCTTATTCCTGCCGAAATCTTTATTTTTTACAGATATTTATATAAACAGCGCTTTTGGCAAGTTTTATTTTTATCAAAGGCGTTCGTTCCCGTTCCCTGCCCTTTCTCCCTTTGATTTTCCGTACAAAAAAATCCGAGCCTTAGCCAATTAAGACAAAGACTCGGACGGACGTTTAAAGCGGCGTTCCGTTTTTCTGAAAGAAGGACGGAGCGGACGGATTTGCGGAATCGCGCAACGATTCTCGCGGCGGGCGGCGCTTATTTGAGCACGTTGAATTTTTTTACTCTGTCCGCCTCGAAAGTGACGCTCACTTTATAGACGCCCTTTTCGCAGACGATATTCATTTCGGGCAGACCGTTAAGCTCGAAATATTCCTCGAAAATCCCCGCGAAGTCCTGTAAAACGAGGGCTTTGCACCCGTCGCTCATCACCGACTTGTCCGACTGTATCACGCTGTTCGTGCGCACGAAATTATCTCTGATTTTTTTCATGACCGTTTTTTATAATCCTTTCCTTAAAATTCGTCTTAAATTGCCAAATACGCCCGAGTATTTTCTGGTGACGTCGAAAAGACGTTTTTTATCGGCGAGCAGGTTGTTCGCCAGAAGGCGAAACGCCCGCGTTTTATCGGAGAGATTATGCAGAAAAACGTCGTCTTCCTCAGGCAGAATGCCAAGGATAGGCGTTTTCAGTATTTCCTCTATTTCCTGCGGGGAAAGGATCTCGCCCGAAATGAGCATATCCCCGCGCACCATGTTGACGACGACGGAAACGGCTTTCGGCTCATAGCTTTTTAAGACGGTGATGACTTTGTCCGCGTCGCGCAGGGCGGAAATGTGCGGCGTGGTGACGACGATCGCCTCGTCCGCCGTGGCGACGGCGCGATGAAATCCCTCGTCTATCCCCGCCGGGCAGTCTATGAGGATAAAATCGAACTGCGGAGAGAGCGTGTCCAGAACCAGCTTCACCGCCTGCGGCGAGATATAGCGTTCGGGCGCCGAATGATTGCTGGCGAGGATATAGAGATTGCCGAAATCGGGATGGCGGATCAGCGCCTGTTTCGCGCGGCATCTGCCCTCGATGACGTCCACGATGTCGTAGACGACGAGGTTTTCCACCCCCGTCACCACGTCCATGTTGTTGAGTCCGAAATCGGTGTCGCAGAGGATCACCCTCTCCCCGCGCCTTGAAAGCTGCGCGCCGAGATTGGCGGCAACGGTGGTTTTCCCCACGCCCCCTTTTCCCGACGTTACGACGATTTTCCTTGCCATATGTATTTCTCTCCCTGCCGTTTTTTCCCGATTTATTTTTTCTGCAAGGAAAATCATACCATACGGCGGGGCGATTTTTTTATAAGATTTTCGCGTTTTAAGGGGAATTTTGTCGTATGCGGCGCCCCGCATGGATTTTATTTTCCCTCCGCCTTTTTACAGCCTTTTGCCGTCTTTAAAAAGCAATCGGAAAAGCTCTTTCGCCCCAAGCTGTTTATAAGGGCAAATTTCCGTTCTTTTCAAAATCTTCCCTTCTTTCATTCCAATGCTGTAAAACAATTTCTTTGAGGTCGTCGTTTCTTATTTTGTCGATAAAATCGTCTATCCAGGCGGCTATGGTGGCAGTGTCGCCCTTCAATTGTTCTAAACGGTCCAGCACTTCTTTGTCCCGTTTTCTGTCCTCGGCTTCGCTGAGGACTCTCATCATCGGTCCCTTGAAATCGAGAGCCATCGCTATCACCATCAAACGAACGTAATCGTCCGTTTTTCTTTCTTTATCGGGAACAGCGAAAAAATCGGCGTCCTCCTTACTGCATAGGAGTAAAAAGTACGTCGTTTCCTTATAAAATTCCGAGTATTGAGCTTCTTTCTTCTTTCCTTTGTGCTTCATAATGATCCTCCGTTTTTTTAAGCGCCATGCGTTTTTTATGAAACCGCACAGAACTTTTTGGTTTTGTGATTTTATCTTATAGCTAAAACAGCTACCTTATTATAATAGCTATTTTAGCTATTGTCAAGCTATTTCAGCTAATTTGTGATAAAATTATTATGAAAAAGGTGGTTTTTATGAATAAAGTCTTATTAAAAAATTTAATGGAAGAAAATAAAAAAGAAAATCGTATCGCATTATGTGAGGAACTTTTCAGCAAAAGATTAAAGGAATTGCGCAGAGATAAGAACTTTACGCAAAAGGAAGTTGCGAAAAAGTTGAATATCGCGATAAGTACTTATGCAAATTGGGAACAAGGAAGAACTCGTCCAGGAATTTATGATATTTTCAGTTTATTGTGGGTTTTTGATATTGACGCAAATGCACTATTCGCTATAAAGGGAATTACAGAAGAATAAAGAAATGAAAAATGTAAAGATTGCTCAACTCGTAGGAGAAAATCTGAAAATTGCCCGAAAAGCAAAGGGGCTTAAACAAGAAGAGTTAGCCAAAGAATTAAATAAATTTCAATCCGATTACAGCAATTACGAAACGGGAAAAGTTCAACTCGACTATGAAAAAATCATTTACCTGTGTAAACGCTTGGAAATTACGCCGAACGATTTGTTCGGCTTTCCTTGAATCCATTTTTTCTCAAATTAAAGCCCTGCCCGACCGCGTTTGCGGTCGGGCAGGGTTTTTCTCTTTACATATTGGAAACACACCTGCGCGCGCCCCGTTTCCGACCTTCGAAAAGACAGGCGGAACATAGCACAAAACTGACGACGCTTCCTTAGTGTGCGTTGAATCAACTTTTTTCAAATCAAAGCCCTGCCCGACCGCATTTGCGGTCGGGCAGGGCTTTTCTCTTTGCCAATCAATATACGGCTATACGGCGGAACGCGCCCCGTTTTCCATCCTCGGAAGGACGGAAAACGATCCTCCGAAACGCCCGCCGAACATACGGCGATGCGCTTTCGTTTCCCTAAAAAATGCGGCGAAAGAATTTGAAGGGGGGCGGCTTTTCGTAAAGACCGCTATTTATTTCGCTTATACAATTCCGAACAGACCTCCGAAAGCTTGACGCCCTTTTCCGCAAGCAGCACCATCATGTGATAGAGGAAGTCCGCGGCTTCCCCGATGACTTCGCCCTTGTCGTCGTTCTTGGAGGCGATGACGAGTTCCACGGCTTCCTCGCCCGCTTTTTTGGCGATTTTGTCGATGCCGCGCGCGAACAGGAAACTCGTATACGAGCCTTCTTCGGGATTCTTTTTCCTGTCCTCGACGATGCGCTGCAATTTTCCGAACATTTCGGCGCCGATCTCGTTTTCGTCCCCTTTCACCTGCTGCGAAAAACAGCTGTACGTACCCGTGTGGCAGGCGACGCCCTTTTGGCGCACTTTCAAAAGAATGCAGTCCTTATCGCAATCGAGATACGCCGTGAGCACCTTTTGGGTGTTGCCGCTCGTTTCGCCCTTTTTCCAAAGCGACGCCCGCGAACGGCTGTAATAGTGCGCGTACCCCGTTTCAAACGTCTTTTCCACCGCTTCGCGGTTCATGAACGCCTGCATCAGCACCTCGCCGCTCTCATAATCCTGCGCAATCGCGGCAATCAGTCCTTTTTCGTCGAACTTCAATTCATCGATATTCACTTTTTTCGCCTTCATCTCAACCATGCTTGCCTCCTCTGACGGGAATGTCCCGCTTTGATAAATATATTTTCAAATCCTTTATACGAAGCTCTCCGAAGTGGAAAAGGGAAGCCGCCAACGCCGCGTCCGCCCCTCCCTCCGTCAAGACCTCGGAAAAGTGCTCTTTTGTCCCCGCGCCGCCCGACGCGATGACGGGGATATTGACGAGCTTGGAAACCGCTTTCGTAAGAGGTATGTCGTAGCCCGCTTTCGTACCGTCCCTGTCCATGCTTGTGAGGAGAATCTCTCCCGCGCCAAGTTTCTCCGCCCGCGCAATCCATTCCAGCGCGTCCAGTCCCGTATCTATCCGCCCGCCGTGTTTATAGACGTTCCAGCCGCCCTTTTCGTTCCTTTTCGCGTCCACCGCCAGCACCACGCACTGACTGCCGAATTTTAAAGCCGCGTTCAGGATCAATCCGGGATTGTCTATCGCCGCCGAGTTGACGGCGATCTTATCCGCGCCGCATTTTAAGAGCACGGAAAAATCCTCCACCGAAGAGATCCCCCCGCCCACCGTCAGCGGAATGAACACCTGCTCGCTCGCGCGGGAAATCACGTCCAGTTTGGTCTTTCTGCCGTCCGCGCTCGCCGTGATGTCGAGAAAAACGATCTCGTCCGCGCCCGCGGCGTTATACGTTTTCGCCGCCTCCACGGGGTCGCCCGCGTCCCGCAGCGAAACGAAATTGACCCCTTTCACCACCCTGCCGTCCTTTAAATCCAGACAGGGAATAATTCTTTTACAAAGCATATTTTATGTTTCCGTTGTATCTCTGTCCCGAGAGTTTGTCGCGTATCCGTCCCCGAGCCGTCAATTTGCGTCTATCCCAAGGGGAAGCCGCGCATTTTTCCAAAAAGTCGGGGTGCGTGCCTGAAAAATCCCCGACAGCGCCGCTTTTTCAATCGTTTTGGAATCGTTCGAGCGCCTCTTTCAAGTCTATCTTGCCCTCGTATAGGGAACGCCCCAAAATAGCCCCGTAAACGCCCTTCTGCGCGAGTTTTTCGAGGTCGTCGACAGAAGATACGCCCCCCGACGCGACGACGTTTAAGCCCGTTTCCAAGCCGAGTTTCGCCGTTTCTTCGACGGCGACGCCGGACAGCGCGCCGTCCCGCGACACGTCCGTAAAGACGCAGTAACAAACGCCCAGCGCTTTGGCGCGTTTTCCGAAGGAAACGCCCGTTTCCCCGCTCGTTTCCGTCCAGCCTTTGACGGAGAGAAAGCCGTCCTTGCAGTCGATCCCCGCCACGATTTTATCCCCGTATTTTTCCACGGCTTCCCGAAAAAGAGCGGGATTCGTGTGGCACACGGTGCCCAAGACCACGCGGCTCGCGCCCGCGTTCAGGCGCCGCTCGATCTCCTCCATCGTCCTCAGTCCCCCGCCGCTCTGCACCTTTACGCCCAAGGCGGCGATCTTTTCTATTTCCCCGTCGATGCGGCTTTCGCCCTCGAACGCGCCGCAAAGATCCACGACGTGCAAAAAGTCCGCGCCCGCGTCCCGCCAGAGTTTCGCGCGATCGAGCGGAAGACCGTAATCGGTGACGAGTTCTTTTTTTCCGTACAAGAGCCGCACCGCGCGGCCGTTTAAAATGTCGATGGCGGGAAACAGCTTCATGCCTTTACTCCTTTGATTTTCAGGAAATTTCTTAAAAGTTTCAGTCCCGCCTCGCCGCTCTTTTCGGGATGGAACTGTACGCCGTACACGTTTTTTCCGTTCCACACCGCCGCGGAAAAGGGAACGCCGTAATCGCACGCCGCCGCGGTATTCTCTCCGACGGGCGCGTAGTAGCTGTGCACAAAATAGAACTCGCTGTTTTCCCCGATTCCCTCAAAAAGCGGGGAGCGCAGGGAATAAACGCCGTTCCAGCCGATTTGCGGCACTTTGCCCGCGGTAAATTTAACCACGTCGCCCGCGCAGAAGCCGAGTCCTTTATGCTCTCCGTCCTCGAAGGAACGGCTCATCAGAAACTGCATTCCGAGGCAGATGCCGAGGACGGGCGTATCTGCGGCGCGGCGCTTTACGCAAGCGGCAAGCCCGCTCCGTTCCAAAGCCTCCATGCCCTGCCCGAAGGAGCCGACGCCGGGCAAAATCAGCCTGTCGCACCCGTCCAATCTCTTTTCGTCGGACGTGACGACGGCGTTTTCGCCGAGATATTCGCACGCCTTTTGCACCGAACGCAGATTCCCCGCGCCGTAATCGAGAATCCCCGTCATTCCAGCACTCCCTTGGAGGAAGGGATGCGGGCGGAGGTGACGGCGACGGCTTTTTTGAGGCACCGCGCCAGCGCTTTGAACACCGCTTCCGCCTCGTGGTGGCGATTGCCGCCTTTGAGTATTTTCACGTAGGCGTTGACGCCGCCGCGATAACAAAAAGCGCGGAGAAATTCCTCCACCAGTTCCAAATCGAACGCGCCGCATTTGCCGTCGGAAAGGTCGGGGCAGTCGAAGACGAGATACCCTCTCCCGCTCAGATCCACGGCGACCTGCGCCGCCGTTTCGTCCATCGGCACCACGCAGTCGGCAAAGCGCTCGATGCCCTTTCTGTCCCCGAGCGCCTTTTTAAACGTTTCGCCCAGCGCGATGGCGACGTCCTCGACGGAGTGATGGTCGTCCACTTCCGTATCGCCGTGGCAGACCACGGACAAATTGACGCCCGAGTGCACCGTCAGAAGTTCCAGCATATGATTGAGGAAGCCCACGCCGCTGTCCACGGCGCCCGTGCCCGTTCCGTCCAGATCGAGCGAGAGAAAAATCTCCGTTTCCGCCGTCTTCCTGCGCGTTTCCGCTTTTCGCTGCGACATACTCCCGTCCTCCTTAAATTTCCGTAATTTTTAAATCCGTCCCCGCTGTCCTTTTCGCCAAACGAAGCTCCCCCGCCTTCCAAAGTCCGCCTTTCGGCCGCGAGAGGGCCTATTTCAGACGCACTCTGACAGCGTTCGCGTGCGCGTGCAGTCCCTCGCTCTCCGCAAGCCGCACGATGTCCGCCCCGTCCTCTTTCAAGGCTTCCGGGGAATAGCGGATAACGCTCATTTTGCGCAGGAAAATATCCCGATTGAGCACTTGGAAAAAGCGCGCCGTACCGCCCGTGGGGAGAATGTGGTCGGGACCCGCGAAGTAGTCCCCGACGGGTTCGGGCGTACAGCCGCCCAGAAACACCGCGCCCGCGTTGTGAATGAGGGGCAGAAGGGAGTCGGGATCCTGCGTGTAAATTTCGAGGTGTTCGGGCGCGATCTTGTCCGCGATCGCCGCCGCCTCCTTCATGTCCTTGACCAAAACGATGCCGCCGTTCGTATCGAGAGAGGTCTGCGCCGTCTTTTTTCTCGGCAGCAAAGCGCATTGTTTGGCGACTTCCGCGGCGAGGATCCCCGCAAAAACGCTGTCGTCCGTCAGAACGATAGCGCGCGCCCTCTCGTCGTGTTCCGCCTGCGACAGCATATCCGCCGCCACGTATTCCACGTCCGCGGAATCGTCCGCGATGATGAGAATTTCGCTCGGACCCGCCAGCATATCGATGCCCACCGCCCCGTACACTTCCTTTTTGGCAAGCGTCACGTAAATGTTGCCCGGTCCCGCGATGACGTCCGTTTTCGGCACGCTTTCCGTCCCGTAGGCGAACGCCGCGATCGCCTGCGCGCCGCCCATTTTAAACACCGCTTCCGCGCCGCACTCCTTTGCCGCCACGAGCGTCGCGGGATGGATCTTTCCTTCCTTCGCGGGCGTCGCCATATAGATATGCTCCACCCCCGCCGCCTTGGCGGGAAGAATCCCCATGCAGACGGAGGAAAACAGAGGCGCCGTACCGCCGGGCACGTAAATGCCCGCGCGTTCCACGGGACGGAGTAGATACCCCGTCGTCCTGCCCTTTTCGTCGGTGCGGACGTCCCCTTCCGTCGCTCCCCGCATATGATAGTTCAAAATGCGCTCTTTGGCGCGGCGGATGGATTCCAAAAGCGCGGGGTCTATCGCCCTGTACGCCTCTTCGAATTCTTTTTCGCCGACGCGGACGGTTTCCGCGGTCAGAATCGTCTTATCGAACTTTTCCTCGCAGGCAAACAACGCCCTGTCGCCGTTTTTTTTCACGTCCTCGACGATGGTATGTACCGCCGACGCGATCCTCTCGTCCTCGAAACCGCTGCGCTTTATCAGTTCGCCGCAATTTTCGCTCGTATATATTTTCATAGGATTCCTCTTTCTCTCCTTTTCGGCGCCGCGCGGGAAAAATGCGTGTCCCCGCATATGCGGCTCTATTCCACTGCCGCCCGCATCTTTTCGATCAAGGGCAGAAGCACGTCCGCCTTTGTCTTTAAGCTGACTTTGTTGACGACCAGCCGCGCGGAAACGTCGAACACCTCTTCGAGCACCGCCAAGCCGTTGGCGCGCAGCGTCGCCCCCGTCTGCACCACGTCGAAAATGACGTCGGAAAGCCCCGTGACGGGCGCGAGTTCGATGGAGCCGTTCAAGGGAATGATCTCCGCTTCCTCCCCCCGTTCCGCGTACAGCTTGCGCGCCGTGTGCACGTATTTCGTCGCCACCCGAAGGTGGGGATTGGTCAGAAGCTCTTTTTTTTCGGGATAGCCCGCCACGCACAGCTTGCAGGGCTCGAATTTCAAATCGAGCATCTCGTACAGATCCTTTTCGTGTTCGAGGAGGGTGTCCTTGCCGACGATGCCGAAATCCGCGATGCCGTACTCGACGTAGGTAGGCACGTCGGAGGGCTTGACCAAAAAGAAGGAAAAACGGCCGTCCGCGCTCTCCAATACGAGCTTTCTCGTATCCGAAAAGACGACGGAAGCGTCCACGCCGCACTTTTCCAAAAGTTCCGCGCTCTCCTGCGCGAGCCGCCCCTTTGCCAAAGCCACGGTGATCATACTTCTTTCACCCCCTCTTGATCCGCGGCGAGAATTTTCGCCGCCCCTTTTTCTCTCGCGTATTCCACCCCTTCCCCATAGCCTCCCGCGTATAAATCGACGGTCTTGCCCGCGGCGGTGAGGCGCAGATATTCCTTGTACGCCTCCGCCTCGAAGCCCTCTTTGGCGAGAATCACCGCATACGGCGCGGGCAGTTTTTCCACCTTTCCGTGCCGTTCGAGAGCCATCAGAATGCGTTTTAAGCCCATGGCAAAGCCGACGGCGGGAATGTGCTTTCCGAAATCGTCCGCGAGATAATCGTATCGGCCGCCGCTTAAAATCGGCGCGCCCAGCGCCCCCGTCAGCCCCGTGAAGACGACGCCCGAATAATAGGACAGGCTCTTGACGGAGCCGAGGTCGAACGAAACGTATTTTTCGCAGCCGAATTCCTTTAAAAGGGCGTTCACCTTTTTGAGGTGGGAGATGGCGGCGAGCGCGACGAGATTTTCCGTCAGTTTTTCCGCCCGCGCAAAGACCTCCTCCCCGCCGAACAGGGAGGGAAGCGCCTGAATCGCCTCCGCCGCGCGCCCCGCCACGCCCGTTTCCTTTAAAATCATCATCGTGGAAACGGAATCCTTGGCGTTTATGGAAGCGCGGATGCGCTCGGTATCCGTTTCTCCGAGTCCCGCGCCCGACAACAGACCTTTAAAAAATCCGACGTGTCCCACGTCGAGCGTAAAATCCGTAAGTCCCGCTTCCTTTAAACATTCGACGGCAAACGCCAGCGTCTGCGCGTCGGAGAACGCGCCCTCTACGCCGAGAAATTCCACGCCCGCCTGCAAAAATCCGCGCTGGGAAATATTCCCCGACGTTTCAAAATTATTCCACACCTCGTCCACATAAGCAAGCTTTACGCAGGGCGTTTTCAGCTTTGTGGCGGCGATGCGGGACACCGCCAGCGTCATATCGGGACGAAGCACCAAAATGCTGCCGTCGCCGTCCGTCATTTTGAACATTTTATTCTGCGGGATACGGTTGCGAATTTCCGCGAACGTATCGTAATATTCGAGCGCGGAACTCTGCACGAAACGGCAGCCCGCTAAACGGAATTTCTTTTTCAGCTTTTCCGAAAGCAGGGAAAGGTTGTAATATTCTTCGGGCAGCAGATCCTGAACGCCCGCAGGTAATTTATAGTGATTCATAATTTGCTAAACTCCTTTTTTATTATACTACAAATCCCGCCTTTCGTCAATATTTATAAACGAAAAAAAGGAGGAAAAGGAAATATTCTCTTTCCGCCCGCCCTCAAAGCGCCCTTTTTCCGCAGTTTTATCTCTGTATTTTCTTTTTCTCGTCGGTAATCCCCAAAAAGTAAGCGGAAGAAATCCGAAATACGAGGCAAATTTTTTTCAGAGATAGAAAACTCGGTTTCGCGTTCCCTTTCAGCCATACATGGACGCTGCTTTTTCCGACCCCTACGGTAGCCGCAAAAGCTTGCGGCGACAGCTTTCGGTCCTTTAAAAAGTCCGCTAAAATTTCTTTAAATTCCCGTCCCATTATTTTACGCCTCCTAAAATTCACATTATGTGATTTTATTATATAATCACGTTTTGTGAATGTCAATCATTTAGGGAAAGATTTATTGATTTTATTCACGAAGCGTGATATATTTTTATAGAGGTAAAAAATGGGGAAGTTGAATTATTTTGCAGAAAATTTTATGGATTTGTTAAGGGTTAAGGGACTGACACAAGCGGAAACAGCCGAAAAAATAGGAGTGAAAGCCAATACCTTAAATCAATGGATCAAGGGAAAAAGAGAGCCTGATTTTGATACTCTACTGAAAATTTGTTTCTGTCTTGACGTCGATCCCGCTGAAATATTAGGCTATCAAAAGGCAAAGAGTATTCTTGAAGATATAAAAAGGACGAAATAGCTTTTTTCGTATCGCTTACTCGTCGTTCAAAAAACAAAGGTCGAATTTGAAAAATCAAATTCGACCTTTTTGATTGCGCTTTTCTTAATAACACGCATTTTTGTTTGTAAAATCCCTAATGCCCCTCTATTATAAACGCGGCGCTTTTATTTTATTTTTCGGACGACGCGCTCTTTTTAATTCAAAACGACGTCCTTTAAGCTGTTGTATTTTTTAAGCGCGGCTTCCCGCAGCGCTTCCGTGTCGAAATGCCCCTCGAATGCCTCGTCCGACATCTTTTTCGCCGCGAAAATGACGTTCGTGGGATATTGCAGATTGCGGATCTCGTTGAGCATTTTTCCCGACTGCCGCGTACCGAAAAAGTCGCCGCTGCCGCGCATTTCCAAATCCTTTTCCGCGATCTTGAATCCGTCCGTATTGTTCTTTAAAGTCAAGAGCCTCTCTTTCGCCGTTTCGCTCTCCGCGCCCATCAACAGGAAACAGTAGCTCTTTTCGCGCCCTCTGCCCACCCGTCCGCGCAATTGATGAAGCTGCGAAAGCCCGAAACGTTCGGCGTTGTAGATCACCATGATGGTGGCGTTAGGCACGTCCACGCCCACTTCGATAACCGTCGTGGAAACGAGGCAGTCGTACTGTTTTTCTTTGAACGCCCGCATGATTTCCGCTTTTTCCTTGTCCTTCATTTTGCCGTGCAGCAACGCGAAGCGGACGAAGGGAAGTCGCGCTTTCAGCTCCTCGTACAATTCCTTGACGCTGATCAGCGTTCCCTCCTCGTCGTCCTCGTCTATTTTGGAGCAGACGAAATAGGCTTGCTTTCCCGCGCGCACTTCCCTGCCGATATAGTCCAGCATATCGTCGTAACGCCCTTCGGAAATGATGCTCGTCGCCACCTCCTGCCGCGCTTTCGGTTTGTCCGTAATCGTCGTGATGTCCAGGTCGCCGTAAAAGATCAGAGAAAGGGTCCTCGGGATAGGCGTCGCGCTCATGACCAGCATATCCGCGCCCTCCCCCTTTTCCGCGAGAGCGTTCCTCTGCGCCACGCCGAAACGATGCTGTTCGTCGCAGACGATAAAAGCGAGATCGGGGATCTCCACGTCCCCTTGCAGCATGGCGTGCGTGCCGCAGACGACGTCTATCTCCCCGCTTTTCAGCTTCGACTTCATTTCCCGCTTTTCCTTCGCGGTCATTCCGCCCGCGAGATAGCCGACGGCATACTCGGGAAAATATCGCTGCAAAATGGCGTAATTCTGCGCGGCGAGCACTTCCGTCGGGGACAGATACGCCGCTTTGAATCCGCTCTTCAAGGCCATGTAGATGCCGCAGAGCGCCACGGCAGTCTTTCCGCTGCCCACGTCCCCCTGCAACAGCCGATTCATGCGCGACGGCGAATGTAGATTTTCGAAGATCTCGTTGACGGCGCGCTTCTGTCCGTCCGTGAACTCGAAGCCGAACCGCTCCGCGAACTCCTTTACGTCGAGCGCGCTCGCCGCATATCTGTGAATCCGAACGTCCTCCTTGTCCCCCTTGATGAGTTTAAAGGCGGAAATGAGCACGAAATATTCCTCCAAGGCGATCCGTTCCGCCGCCGCGTCTTTCGACTCCATATCGGGCGGGTTATGAATCTCGAAAAAGCTTTTGGCGAGCGGCGGCAGGCCGTACTTTTCCACGATCTGTTTCGGAATGACGCTGTCTACGTTCGTCCGTTTCAAGGCCTCCCTGACGGCGTCGCGGACGATTTTTTGGGAGAGGGAGCCTTTCAGGGAATAGACGGGCACGATGCCTTTCAGCCGATAGTTTTTATCCAGCTGTTCGAAAGTGGGATTGACGAGGGAGATCTGTCCGTATTTATTCTGCACCCGCCCGTAGAAAAGATATTCGCCCGGTTTGAGTTTGTCCCGCACATACGGCTGATTGAACCAGACGACGGTGAAAGGCAGCCCGTCCTGATTGCAGTACGCCTTGACGGTCTTTAAACGGCTCATGTAATTGACGGGCGCCACCTGCACGATCTCACAGGCGACGAGCGCCATGTCGTTATGATAGGCGGTGCGAAGCGACGAACGCGCGGTGAGATCCAGATAGGCGCGAGGATAAAAGCGGACGAGATCCTCCGCCTCAAAAATGCCCAGTTTATTGAAATCCTTTTCCCGTTTTTCGCTGATCAAACGAATCGACGTCAGTTTCATCTACGCCCTCCCCGCATATTCAGTATACTTCTTCCGCGCGTTTTTTTACGCGCCCGCCGCGCCGTCCCTCTCTTTCTTCTGAATTTGAAACGGGACGGGCGAAAGGAACGCCCTTTTGTCTTAAAAAATTTCGGCCAAGCCGTTTTTCTCCGCGTCCGAACGCCCACTTTCATTCAAAAAAAATTTTTTTCATACAAAATCGCTCGGACGCATGACGACGGCAAAGAAATCGATGATTTTTCCCCTCGCCGTTATAAAATTATTCGAAAACCTAAAACAGAAAAAGCGTTGCCGGTCTGCGCTTTTTTCCGAGAAACGCCGTCCTGCCATCGTCAAAATGACAGAGAGAAAAATATGCTCTGCATTTTCGTTTTGAAAACGCGCGCTACAATCCTCGGGCGCCATAAGAAAAAACATTTGCCCTCTGCGCCGTCGCTTTATAAACGCGCGTTGAAGCTCTTTTGAAATATAACATAGAACTATCGGCGCGCCGTATTTTTTCCAAACTGACGTCTGCCAAATCTTTTTAGAATATAAAGCGGAAAAAATACAGGGGCTCTTTGCTGTTTCCTTAGCAAGAGCGCTATAAAATCATTCGGAAAGATAAGATAAAAAACCGATAAACTTCGCCTTCGCCCGAGGAGCGCCGCCAGAGAATTTTCGCGATTCTCAGACAAAGACGTTCCCGCCCCGCATTTTCTCTTTGCAAACGCCGCTTGCAGATTCTTCGGAAAGATAAAGCGGAAGAAACAGCTCCGCCGCTCCTCCCGCTTTCGTTACTTTTTTCGTGCGCTCCGATTCTTTAAGCTTCGGAACGGCTATCTATATACAGGGGACTTCCGTCCCCGATTAAGGAGTTTCCTCCTCATTCTCTCATTTATTATTCTGCGAATAAACCCGATATTTATACGTTTATTCCAGAGAAATTATATAATAGTAAACCGGCTGACCGCCGCTGTGATAATCCACGTCGCAGTCGGGATATTTTTCCGCAATCGTTTCGCAAAGCGCCGCCGCCTCGTCCTCTTTCACGTCTTCGCCGTAGTATAAGGTGATGACCTGATGGAATTCCTCTTTCATATGCGCCAGAAGCTTCAACACCGTTTCTTCCGTCGAAGCGGACTTTGCCAGAATCTTCTTGTCGTCGAGGCCGATAATATCTCCCTGTTTGATGGAAAATCCGTTCATCGCGGTGTTGCGCACCGCATAGGTGACCTGCCCCGCCTTCACGTTGTCCATGGCATGGATCATATTCGTCTTGTTCTCTTCCACGCTCGCTTCGGGATTGAATTCGAGCGCCGCCGAGAAGCCCTGCGGCACGTTTTTGGTGGGAATGACGTGAATCGTTCTGTTTTCCACCAGCGCCTTCGCCTGTTCCGCCGCCAGGATGATATTCTTATTGTTCGGAAAGACGAAAATATTTTCCGCATTGATCTTCTGCGCCGCGGTGGCGATATCGCTCGCCGAGGGATTCATGGTTTGTCCGCCCTCGATGACGCGGTCCACGAACAGATCCTTGAAAATATCCGCAAGCCCCTGCCCCGCGCAGATGGCAAGCATTCCCATCTCTTTCTTTTCCGCTTCCCGCTTCGCGCGCAGCTGACGGTTCTGTTCCAGCATATTCTCTATCTTCGGTCTGTCCAGCTCGCCGAGTTCCAAAGCGTAGGTGAGCGCCACGCCCGGCGTATTCGTATGCACGTGCACTTTGACCATTTCCAAATCGCCGATACAAATGACGCTGTCGCCGAGATTCATCAGCCTCTCGCGCAGTCGGTCTATATCCGCGAGCGTCGTGCTCTTTTTTAAATTGATGATGAAAAATTCCGTACAGTAAGCGAATTGGATTTCCCCGAGATCGAGATTGACGATTTCCGAATTGTCCCCGAAGTCCGCCTGCGGTTTATCTTCCGCCTGCGTTTGGATATCCACGCCGATATCCTCGCCCGTAAGCGCCGCCAGGAAGCCTCGAAAAATGGTCATCAGTCCCACGCCGCCGCTGTCTACGACGCCCGCTTTTTTGAGGACGGGGAGAAGTTCGGGAGTCATGGCGAGCGCCTTGTCGCCCTCCGCGATGACGTCCGCGAAAAACTCCTCAAAATTTTTCTTTCTCGACGCGGCTTTGCCCGCGTGTTCGCTCATCATGCGGACGACGGTGAGAATGGTGCCTTCCTTGGGAACGGATACGGCGCCGTAGGCGACCTTGGTGCCCGCTTCCATCGCCTTTGCAAAAATCTTCGTGTCGAATTCTTTTCCGCATTCGCGGACCACCGAACAGATCCCCCTTAAAATCTGCGAGAGGATAACGCCGGAATTTCCCCTCGCGCCCTTTAAAGCGCCCTTCGAAACGCTGTCGCAGATCTCCATAAAGGAATTGGAAGGACAGGCGGAAAGCTCTTTCACCGCCGACTGCATCGTGAGGGACATATTCGTGCCCGTATCCCCGTCGGGAACGGGAAAGACGTTCAGCGCGTCCACCTTCGCTCTGTTATTTTCGAGAAGCCGCGCACCGAACGTAATCATCTTTCTGAATTCGGTGCTATTTATCGTTTTTTGCATTATCCATGCTCCTTTGATCTAAAAAAATAAAGGGGGTATTCTGCCGCCGCGTGCGGATAAGCGTATAGAAAAAACGGAGAATCGACCGATAAAGCAATCGGTCTAAATAAATTTTAAGTAAAAACACATGGGAAAAAATGCGAGCCGAAAACACGGCGCGCATCGCTTTTACAGTTTTACCCCGATGACGTTTACGTTGACTGTATCCACGATCATCCCCGTGAATTTTTCCACTTTATATTTGATGGATTCTTTGAGGGATTCGGCGACGGCGTTTATGGAAACGCCGTATTTGATGACTACGTATACGTCGATATAAATTCTGTTCCCGGAGGTCGTCACTTTGATACCCCTCCCGCCGACGTCCTTTTTAAGGAGTTCGGCAAGGCTGTCGGTAAAACGGCGCGAAACCATTTCCACAATGCCGTAACCTTCCATTGCGGTATGGGAAGCCACCTTTGCGATGGCGAGGTCCGATATTGAGATTTTGCCGTAAGCGTTACTCGTGTTGACAGACATAGTTATTCTCCAAGTTCTTTCCTATTGTACACCATTTCCGCGCGTTTGGCAAGCAAAATTTTTCCTTTTGCAAATATTTTTTAATTTTTTGTTTTTTGAGGCGCGTTTTTAATTGCTTTTTCGCGCGAATAATGCTATATTATTAATGCTTGCTTTCCCGGTGTAAACGAAGGCGGGCAAATTTATACGGTAATTTATCCCGATCGGAGGTGTCAATATGTCAAGAGTATGCAGTATTTGCGGTAAGGGGCAGCTGAGCGGCAACAATGTCAGCCACTCCAAGCGCAGAACGAGAAGGACCTTCAAGGTAAACGTGCAGAAGGTTGCCTTTGTGCAGGACGGTAAAGAGCAGAAAGGCTACGTATGCGCAAGATGCCTGAAAAAAGCGGAACGCGCTTAAAGAGTCCTCTTTCGGCGCGGTATTTTCCGTGCCTTCGACAACGGAAATAAAGACTGTTCCCTCCTTTTCGCGGAACAGTCTTTTTTCGTATTGTTTATTATAAACGATATTTTTTAATATCCTATTGACTTTTTTAAATATATGATATAATATATTTAATTAATGTAAAGGGTTATAGGAAAATAGTTATGAAAAAATTAAAAAACAACTCGCTTATAAGTTTATTTATCGTTTTTTGCACGATAACGGTTTTTAATGCTCCTACGCTTGCCGCTTTAACCGATCTTGATATAAATAATAAAGCAGGCTCTCCGACTCTCATAAAAGACGAACAGCGTAAATCGAAAATCACTCAATCTTTTTCCGCGGTCGCCGCTCCCACATCTTCCGGGCTTTCCGATAGTTTTGCCTTTCAATATTTTTTTCATTTAGGAACTAACACGCCTTATAACCGATTCGGCTCTTGCGGGTATGTCGCACTTTCCTGCCTGTTGTCCTTTTACGATACCTATTGGAATGATAATATTATTCCCGAACAATACGACCAAAATTCCGCGAATATTAATATTTCTCCCGGAGTTAAAAACAAATCGACGTTAAACGCCTTGACTGCCGAGGAATATTATAATGCTATCATTTCTAATAACTACAACAATGTTTACGTAAATAATTACTTCCAATTTCTATTATTTAGTTTAGCAAAACAAAAAAATAATTCTTATATTTCGCTGAATACTGATAATAAGGGAGAAAAACAACTTGCTTGCGGCGTCAATTTTTCTAAAATGGTGACTATTATAAACACCTATTTATATGAATATTTAAATTTTACTACCGACGAATGCGAATTAATTACAATTGAAAAGTCGGATTCCGACTCTCTCGGAAATGGGGTAAAAGAATTTACAATTAACTATCTTAAACAAGGATATCCCGTTATCGTAGGAATTCCCGAACACGTCACCGTCGCCTACGATTACTACGAACCTTCGGATACGGTATACGGTTATTGGGGATATGGCGAAATCGATAATCACAAAGCTTATACTCAATTCAGCGATGCCTATGTTATTGCGTTGAAAACAGGTTATATTCATTCCAATAATTACGATTTAAATGGTACTCCTACCTGCTCATGTAAATTAAGCACTCATCAGCACGACTATACTTACAATTATAAAAAAAGCACTTCTCAACACCATAAAGCAACTTGCTACTGCGGTGCAAGCGAACTTCAGCCGCATCTTTATAAATCGGAAAATGTTGTAACTATTAAAGGACATATCTATGCAACCTGCTCTGAATGCCGAGCTACTATTTGTATAGACGATACCTATATCCCAGGGATTATCACTCGAATTCCCGCGGCAGCAGAAGAACTCGCCGAATATGCCGAAAACCAAAAATTTTGACAATTAAGGCAACTTTTTAAATTTTTTTTCGTCTATAATTATGAAACGTTATTTCCTTGACAAGAGGTAAAAACATGAAAAAAATTCTTTGCGTCTTTTTGGCGTCCGCACTTTGCGGCTCTGCCCTTGCGGGATGCGATAAAACGTCCTCCGCCCGCTATACAGGCGAGCCTGTCACCGACAGAGAACTGCTTGCCGCACTCAATTCTTTTGAAGCGGGTTCGTTCGGCAGCCGTTTTTATTATCCCAATATGCTTAATGATTTTATCGATTCTTCCTTTGTCTATCGTTACAGGGCGGAAAACGGAGTCAAAGATTGGGTTTACTGCGCCTATATGAAATCCGAAGACTATGACGGCGTCGATGTTTCCGAAGCGGCAAAGGATACGACCCGATTTTATTATCAAAACGGGAACGATTACGTAGACGGCAAACACATCGGTTATTATCAAAGCGATTCCGTAAACGTTGCGGATACGGTGAAGTGGTTTAAAATCCAAAGTTTGGAACAGGTTTTTGAAACCTGCACATTGGAAGGCGTCGAATATAAGCTGGATTTGGTGATGGCGGAAAAAACGTACTTCTATCTTTACGATTGTACCGCCGGCGAGGAAACAGACAAACAGGTTGCCTGTTTCATCCGTCAGCCCTGCAAACTGGAAAACGGAGTTCTTTCCCCCGTTTCAAACGTGCGCGAATACGACCAGGACGGCTATTGGCAAGATCAATATTTCCGCGAACAGTCGGGCGAATATCTCACTTGCGTCAAGCAAAAACAACTCGGTAAATACGGCGTTCTCAATCGATTGGTAGACGACAAACACCGCTACGCGCTCGCCGAAATAGAGGGTAAAAAATATATTTATTTCCCTCCCGCAAACGATTGCACAAAAGAAGAATTTTTACTGTTTGTTTGCAAGGAGGACGATGCCCGCAAAGAAGAATATTCCCTTGCTTTTCTTTCTCGCGAAAACAAAACTTATCTGGACTTCGAAATCTTGCCTCCCCTCTTCAAAGAGCAAGACTGATCCCTGCAATCAAACGATCTTTTTTATCTCTCGCCGCGCATATGCGGGCGCGCGCATATTTTCAAAATTGTTTTCTAAAAGGGACCGTTAAAAAGCGGTCCCTTTTCGTTCTATGTTTTTTTGAAACGACGCATTCGCAACTTTCACAGTAATAAGCGGGAGCATAATTGAAACCGCGCGGAGTACACGGAGTCAGAGTCCTTTGTCTTTTTTCCGAACTCTCCTTTAAACATCCAAAGCGACGGCGAACCGTGTATTTTCTCGCTGAATCCCACTTTTATATCCTTGGAGATATCCAAACCGCATTTCTTTTC
This sequence comes from uncultured Eubacteriales bacterium, assembly GCA_905209085.1. GTDB lineage: Bacteria > Bacillota > Clostridia > Christensenellales > Borkfalkiaceae > Scatosoma. The sequence goes on along the minus strand of CAJLRM010000002.1, from coordinate 284,491 downwards.
CGTAAAACGGACATTTCATTCACCTTTCCTCCTTTGCGGATAAACTATATCCTATTTATTTCAATTTGTCAATATCCTTTTCACGTTTTTATAGGCGAGCTTTTCCGTGACGCGGAAACAAAAGCCCGCTTTTTTCATATCTTCGAAAAATCCCGGCATCTCGTCCGCGCCGGCGTACAAAGGATTTTCCGTACCGTCAAAGTCCGTTCCTATCGCCAAAACGTCTTCCCCGCCTATTCTTGCAATATGCCGTATATGCGCAAAAATCCCCTTTTTCCCGATAAATTCCCGCACGAAATTGACTCCGACGAGCCCGCCCGAGTCGGCAATCGCCCTGATTTGCCCGTCCGTTAAATTGCGCTTGTGAGCGCAGACCGCGCGGGAAAGGGAATGACTGGCGATCAGCGGTATCCGATAGCCTTCGGCGATTCTTCGCAAGTCCTCGAAACCGTCGTCCCCCAAATGAGAAACGTCCGCGTAAATGCCGCGCGAAAAAAGCTCCTCTGCCGTCCGTTTTCCGAAAGGCTTTAAGCCGCCCTTTTCCCCGCAGGGGAATCCCAGACAATTTTCGTCGTTCCAGGTGAATCCGAATATTTTTACGCCCGCCCTTTCCGCCTCGTCCAGCCGCGAAAGATCCCCCTCTAAAATCCCGCCGTTTTCGATCGTCAGAACGGGTCGGACACCCGCCGCCGTCAGTTCTTCTTTTGCCGCCGCGAAATCGGAAAAATATTTTTCCGCACGGCGCCACGGCTCGGGACAATCCGAGGGCGTAAACAGCGCGAAACACTGCAAAAAACAACCTCCCCCGAGCAATTTTTCGAGGGAGATCTGCGAAGTTGTCCTATGTAGAAACGTCGTGCCGCCCTCCGCTTCCCGCGTGAGCGTATCGCAATGTAAATCGCCGTAACGCAGAAGAAAACGCTCCTTTGTCACGATTTGGCTTTGCCCTTAAACAGGCGCAGAATCATCCGAATCACCTTCGGCGGCTTCAAACAAATGATTTTTGACATCTCTCTCCTCGTTGACCGCGGCGAGCAGCACCCCGCCGTCGCAGTCGATTTCGGCGTTTTCGCTCACGCCCACATTGGAAATGCCGCGGCAGCTGCCGTAAACAAGCGTCAGATCCTCGGTGGGATAGAACAGCCCTCTATTAGTCAGTATATGCGCGTCGCCGCCGAAAGGCAACAGGGAAACGGTCTTTCCCTGCACATTTTTTAAGATAAATTTCCCCCTGTGCATGGAAAGAAGGGCGTGGTTCGTCGCCATGACGCACCCGACGCCCGCAAGACAAGCGCGGTAGAGAAGATGCAGATTGCCGATAAAATGGTCCTCTCTGCCTCCGCCCCCGCCGTAGATCTCGATCCCGTCGATCTTCCCTTCCGCGGCAAACGAAAGCATTTTTTCCAAAGCGATCTCCCCGTCCGTAAAATTTTTCTCGGCGGGGAAAACTTTTGCAGGATAAGGCGCGGGAATCTCTGCCGCGGAATCGAAATCGCCGAGATTTTCATCGATCCGCACTTTCCCCTTCGCCCAATTATACGCCCCGTCCGCGCAGATGACGAACGCCAACGAATCGTCTATTTTCTTTTTGTACGGTTCCCCGTTTAAGAGAATGATGCCCTTCATAAATTCCGTTTCCGATAAATGATTTTCGTCCTTTCCCTCGCGGCGCTTTCGCTTTTTCAAACTCCGAACAATCAAACAATCCGCGCAGGCAAAAGCGCTTCGCCGTCTTCCCTATGTAAGCCGCGCCCTCGGGTCCCTCTTGAAGGGGGTCTGAACCCGTCAATTGTTTCTGAGCGCCCGTATGGCGGCGCGCCTGTCCGCGGCTTTGAACACCGAACTGCCCGCCACGATGACGTTCGCGCCCGCGCGTTTGATTTCACCGACGTTTTCGCTCGTCACGCCGCCGTCTATCTCTATCTCCAAATCCCATTTATTAAGATCCGCAAGGGCGCGGATCGCTTTGATTTTTTCGAGTACTTCGGGCATGAACTTCTGCCCGCCGAAGCCGGGAAATACGCTCATTACCAAAACCATATCGCAAAAAGGAAGGACTCCCTCGATTGCGGAAACGGGCGTATCGGGATTGATGACGGCGCCGCATTTCGCGCCCGCGGCTCTTATCAGGGCAAGCGTGTCTTTTAAAGTTTCTCTGCACGTTTCGGCGTGTACGGTGACGATGTCCGCGCCCGCCTTTACGAATCGTTCGACGTATTTCTCGGGGTGTACGATCATCAGATGACAATCGAGCGGCAAAGAGGTACGCTTCCGGAGGTCCTCCACCATTTTGATACCGAAGGTGATATTGTTGACGAAAACACCGTCCATGACGTCGCAGTGCACGACGTCCGCGCCGTTTGCTTCGAGGTCCTTTACTTCCTCGCCCATTTTTGAAAAGTCCGCCGACAGAATGGACGGCGCGATTTTGATTCTTCGCATGCTGTATTCTCCTGATTTTCTTTTGTTTTTCCGCATAAAAGAGGAACGGGACAAACGCCTTTTCCGAGTCTATCCGTTCTTTTTATCTTCCAGATAACTCGCCCGAAGCTGACCGCAGGCGCCTCCTATGTCCGAGCCTATCTGCCGCCGAAGCGTCGCGCTCAGGCCTCCCTTTTCGAGGATTCCCAAAAAGCGGTAAGCGTCCTTTTCGCCCGTGGATTTCAAGTTCCTCTCCTTAACCTCGTTGAGCCGAATGAGATTGACGTGACAAGGCTTTCCCTTTAACAGGGAAAGCAGCGCGCGGGCGTGTTCCTCGTCGCAGTTCTCGCCCTCTATCAGCGTATACTCGAAATAATACCGTCTGCCCGTTTTTTCAAAATAATAAGCGCAGGCTTTCAGGATTTCCTCTATTTTATAAGCCTTTGCGACGGGCATCACCCTCGCCCTGTCCTCGTCCGAGGTGGCGTGCAGAGAAACGGTGAGGTTCAAGGGAATCCCCTCGTTTGCCAGCGCGTACATTTTCGGCACGAGTCCGCAGGTGGAGAGAGAAATATTGCGGGCGCTGATATTCAGCCCCTCCGCGGCAGTCGCATTTCTCAAAAATTTAACCGTTTCGTCGTAGTTGTCCAAAGGCTCTCCGCTGCCCATCAAAACGACATTCGTGACGGCGCGCGCCTCTTTGCCCCGTCCTTTGGCTTCAAAATCCTCTCCGTGCAGAGCGTTGACGACGAGGATCTGCGACAAAATCTCGCCCGCAGAGAGATTGCGGACGAGTCCGTTCAAGGTGGACGCGCAGAATTTGCAACCCATACGGCACCCAACCTGCGTGGACACGCATTGGGTATACCCGTACTTGTACTTCATCAAAACGCCCTCGATCAGATTTCCGTCCGCGAGGGAAAAGAGATATTTTTCCGTGCCGTCCGAGGAATAAAAGATTTCCTTGATTCCGACAGGCTCGTTTTCGTATACGCTTAAAAGCCGTTCCTTAAAGCCTTTGGAAAGGGAGGTGACGTCGGAGATTTTTTTGCCCTGCGTCAAGCCCTCGAAAAGTTGCTTCGCGCGGAATTTCTTTTCCCCCATTCCGAGAACGAGCGCCTCGACCTCCGAAAAATTCAGATCCTGCAAAACTTTTTTCAACGCGCCCTCCTTTCTCCCGTATGCGCTTTCCCGCAAATGCGGCTTCGCGCACTTTCCCGTTCTCTGCGCGGCTCGGATAGAACTACAATCCTTGCATTGTCTTACTTTTTTTATTTCTTCTTCATTTTCGCCACGTAAAAGCCCGCGCCGAACGCCGCATCGGGCAAAAATTGCAGTCCGTACCTTTTTCTTTCGTGCACGAGCGGGCTTGAGAGCTCCTCGATTTCAAAATCGGGAAAGGCTTTCAAAAAGGCGTCCACGATTCCGTCGTTTTCCTCCCGGAACACCGAACAGGTGGAATAATACAACGCGCCGCCTTTCTTCACGTATCGGGAACAGACGGAAAGAATGCTTTCCTGCGCCTTTTTCAGGGAAGCGAAATCCTCTTCCTTTCTGAAAAGCTTGATGTCGGGATTTTCGCTGACCGTACCGAAGCCCGAACAGGGTACGTCGCATAAAACGCCGTCGAATTTTTCCTCATAAGCGGGATCGAAAACGGAGCTGTCCTTTTGAAACTCGAAGACGTTTTCCGCGCCCATACGCGCCTTGTACTGCCGTATCAGCTCCACTCGGTGGAGATGCAGCTCGAAAGCCGTCACGCGGTCGCATTTCTTAGAGAGCAGCACGGATTTTCCGCCCGGAGCGGCGCAGGCGTCCAAAAATTCGCCGCACGGCTCTACTACGCCGCAGATCGCCGCGCTGCCCACCGACTGAAAGGTGTAATCGCCTTTCTCGAAGCCCTCGTCCCGAACGAAATTTTCAAAGACGAACAGTTGAGGGAAGGGCGTTGCGACGTGCTTTTTGGACAGATATTTTTCCTCGCCGCGCTCGAACCGCACGCACACGCCCGCGCTTTTTGCCGCCGCAATCGCCGCCGCGCGTTCCCCGTATTCCTCTTTCAGCTTCCGATAGGCATATAACGGATACGAAAGCCGAATACAGACGCCCTCGTCGCCGGAAGGGATCGCCTCGTCTGCCGCCGCGCGGTCGAATCGCCGCAAAAAGGCGTTGACGAAGCCCGCCACCCCCTGCTTGCCGAGCTTTTTGCAAAGCTCCACCGCGCAATCCGTCACCATGTAACGATTTTTATCCATATAAAGGAGCATATAAAGAGAAATTTTCAAAATCGTCCGCACGGCAAGCTTGGGCGCCTTGGGCGCAAAACGACGGATACAAAAGCTCAGATACCCGTCGTTTTCGAGGACTCCGTATACGATTTTCACCGTCCGCGCGCGGGAAAGCTCCTCGATACAGGTATCGGCGATCGCCTGTTTCACGTGCGCGCCGTCCGAATAAATTTTCGTCAGAATTTGAAAGGGATCGTACACGGGATTGCTCAGCATGAAAATACCTGTCCCTTTCTCACCTTGCGCCCGTTGAGGAAATCGCTTCCTTTCATGCGCTTGCCTCCCGCCGCCTGCACCTCGGCAAGCTTCACCGCGCCGTCCCCGCATTTGACCAAAAAGCCCTGTTTAGGGGTATCGGAAAGAATCTCCCCCGCCGCCGCGCCTTCGCTTCCTTCGGGACAGACCGCCCTTTCGGCGCAAAATACGTTCAGCCGCGCCCCTTCTATCTCCGCGAACGCCGTCGGCTCGGGATTCATGCCCCGCACCAAATTCACGATTTTTTCGGCGGGCAGAGAAAAATCTATTTTCGCGCTTTCTTTTGCGATTTTCCGCGTCAGAACGGCGTCCTCGTCCCTCTGTTTAACGAGCGCGAAATTCCCTTTTTCGATCGATTGGAGGGCCTTTAAAAGGGCTTCCGCGCCGAGAAGGGAGAGGCGGTCGGAAAGTTCTCCGAACGTTTCCTTTTCTCCGATTTCGGTCTTTAAGGAAAGGAGTATATCCCCCGTGTCGAGTCCGAGCGCCGTCTTCATGACGGTGACGCCCGTTTCCCTTTCGCCGTTCAGCACGGCGGACTGAATGGGAGATGCGCCGCGGTATTTGGGAAGCAGGCTGGCGTGGATATTCCATACCCCCAAAGGAAAGAGATCGAGTACTTCCTGCGTGAGAATCTGCCCGTAGGCGCAAGTGATCAGGATATCCCCGCCGAGCGCCTTCAAAGCGTCCGTTTCCGCGCGTATTTTTTGAGGCTGAAAGACCGTCAAGCCCCTTTCGAGCGCGAACGCTTTGACGGGCGGGGGCGCGAGGATTCCCTTCCGTCCCTGCGGCTTGTCCGGCTGAACGACGACGCCCGCGACGCCGTATCCCTCCCCGATTATTTTTTTCAAAGGCGCCACCGCAAACCTCGGCGTGCCGGCATAGACGATTTTCATAAATATCCTCTCCTTTCGCCCGCGGTCCGCGGCCGGAAAAAACGCGCGGCGGAAACGGTGGAAACGTTCCCTTTCACGCCCTTTCTCTATCGCCCGAAACGGGATTTTCTATTCCGCTTCGACGTGCTGCGCGCGGTCGATATACAGCACTCCGTCCAGATGGTCCAGCTCGTGGCAGACGGCGCGCGCGAAAAAGCCCTTTGCCTGCAAAATCCTGTGTTCGCCGTGCCGATCCTGATAGGAGAGTTTCACCTTCATGGGTCTGGAAACGACGCCGCGCTTGCCGCGCACGGAAAGACATCCCTCCCAGCCGCACTGTTCTCCCTTTTCGGAGATGATTTTCGGGTTGACGAATTCGAAGAATCCTTCCTCGACGTCCACGACGACGGCGCGCCGCAAAACGCCCACCTGCGGCGCCGCGAGTCCCGCGCCCTCCTCCTTTCGGAGGGTTTCCTTCATATCGTCCAAAAGCGTCCAAAGGCTTTCGTCGAAATTCTCGACGGGAAAGCTCTTTTTGCGGAGCGTTTCGTCCCCTATCTGCACTACGTTTCTGATTGCCATATAAACTCCTTTTCGTTTCGGCGACAGGCGGTTTTTTTCCCGCGATCGCCCGATCCGTCCTTCGAAATTTTTTTAACTCTGTCTTCCCGCCCTCTTTTCGCTTTGCCGCGCGTCCGCGCAACTCCCCCGGCTTAAAAGGCGGGCGTCAGCTCAAATTGGTCGGGTTTTCCTCCACGGACACCAATACGTCCCGCGTCCGCGCTTCCACGCACGCGTCGTAGATCTTCGGCAAAATCGACGTGTCCGACAGCCGCATCAGCACCTGATAGCGAAATTTATTCTGGATGCGCTTGATGGGCGCGTGCATTTTATGGAAGAACAGGAATTTATCCGCGTTCTCCGTATACAGTCTTTCCAGCGAGAAATACACGCCGCGCAGAGCCTCTATCGTCTTTTTGTCGTCCTCGCCCGTCACCAGAACGCGCACGATCTTGGAAAACGGCGGAAACGCCGTCGCCGCGCGCAGGGAGATCTCGTTTTGATAAAACCCCTCGTAATCGTACGCCACGGCGTAGCGCAGAACGTCGTTTTCGGGGCTGAACGTCTGCAAAACCACCCTGCCTTTTTCCTCCGCCCTGCCGCTTCGCCCCGCCACCTGCGTGATGAGCTGAAAGGTGCGCTCGCCGCTCCTGTAATCGGCGAAATGCAGACTCATGTCCGCGTCGAGAATCCCCACCAGCGTCACCGAGGGAAAGTCATGCCCCTTGGCGATCATCTGCGTACCCACGAGAATATCCGCTTTCTTTTCCCCGAACGCCTTTAAAATTTTGTAGTGCCCCTCCTTGCCGCTCGTCGTGTCGTTGTCCATGCGCAGAATGCGCGCCGAGGGATAGAGTTTTTCAAGCTCCGCCACGATCCGCTGCGTGCCCGTGCCCGCATACGAGAGCTTATGCCCCCCGCAGTCGGGACAAACCGCGGGCACGCGGTATTTGGCGCCGCAGTAATGGCATTTTAAACAGTCCTCGTCCCTGTGATAGGTGAGCGCCACGTCGCAGGCTTCGCATTTGGCGACATAGCCGCATTCCTTACAGATGACCGTCTGAGAATAGCCGCGGCGGTTTAAAAACAAGATCGCCTGATTGCCGCCCGCAAGGCATTTTTCCAGTTCCTCTTTGAGCGCCGCGGAAAACGCGGAGTTGTTTCCGCGCCGCACCTCCCGCCGCATATCCGCAATGACGATTTCGGGCAGCGGCTTTTGATTGATGCGGTTTTTCAGCCGTATTAAGCCAAACTCCCCGTCTATCGCCCGTTTATAGGTGTCCACGGCGGGCGTGGCGCTGCCCAGGACCAGCTTGCAGCCGTTGTGCTTCGCGCGCAGATACGCCACGTCGAAAGTGTTGTAGCGGGGGGCGGTTTCGCTCGAATAGCTCGAATCGTGTTCCTCGTCGAGAATGATGACGCCGAGATTTTCAAGCGGCGCGAACACCGCGCTGCGCGCGCCGATAGCGATTTTCGCCTCGCCCGATCTCAGCCGCCACCATTCGTCGAATTTCTCCCCCGCGGATAGCCCGCTGTGCATGATCGCCGCATTGCGCCCGAAACGGGAACGGAGCTGAGAAAGCATCTGCGGCGTGAGGGAAATTTCGGGCACTAAAAAGATAGAGCTTTTTCCCTCTTTGAGGCATTTGGCGATCAGCGTCAGATAGATTTCCGTCTTGCCGCTGCCCGTCACGCCGTGCAGGAGCTGCACCGTCCTCCCGTCCCTTTCTATCCGCTCCACCGCCGAGCGCTGTTCGTTTGTCAGAACGCGGTCGGGGTGTTCCTCTTCGAGTCCCTTGTACGGATCGCGCAGGAGCTGTTCCTTCGTCACTTCGACGTAGCCTTTCTTTTCGAGCGCGGCGACGCCGCCCGGAAAAAGACCGTTCAAAAATCCGCAGTCCGTCTTGCCGTGTTCCGCGAGATATTCCGCGGCGCCGAGCTGATTTTTCGCCGTCTTGGAAAGCTTGATTTCGGAAAAAGGCGCCTTCAAAGCCGCGTAGTTGCGCCTAAGTTCCCGCACCTTTCCCGTACGCATTTCCGAGGGCAGAAAGAGCCGCAAAGCGAGGGCTTTGGGCACGCGGTAGCGGGCGGTGAGCTTTTCCGCGAGAGCGAGGCACTCGCCGTTTAAAGCGGGAAGCTCGTCGGGGCAGGGAAAAACGCGCTTCAATCTTTCGGGCGGACAGTCGGAAGCGTCTTTGAGGCGCATGACGAAGCCGGCGACCACCTTGCCTCCAAAGGGCGCGCGGACGCGGCTGCCCGCCTTCGTGCCCTCGTCGCAGAGATAATCGTATATTCTGTCCGTTTCGCCGGAGGCGATGTCCACTATTACTTCCGCTATCATAAATCCTCGACACCTGTCTTTGTCCGCCGGAAATCTTCCGCCCGCATTCCTTTCCGCACACGAAATTTTCCCGCATCTTTGCGGCGGTTTCTTTCCAATCCCGTAAGGGGCTTCCCCAAAAAGGAATACGCAGGGGAAATTTTCGGCCGCCGCAGAGAACGTTTCCCGAAGAATTCGCCGCGAACACCGAAGAAGTTTCTCCGTGTTCCTCCGCCGCTTAAAAAACGATTGCCCCGAAAAATTCGAGGCAACGCACAAAAAACGCAAGGGAATGAAAAATTCAGTCCTTGGCGATGATGACCTGACCGTCCGCGATGTCCCTGCAAGCCGTCAGGATCTCCTTGTCCCTGCCCGTAAAATCGTGAATGCCGCGGTTTCTTTCCGCCTCGATGATCTGGCGGGCGCGCTTGGACGCCACGACGCAAAGCGCATAACGGCTGACGGGGTTTTCCTCCGCGCCCAATTTTCGGATCAATACGTCCACTGCCGGTTCGTTTATCATACTTGTCACACTCCTTAACTGTTATTTGATTCCGCCCAATCGCCAAAGTTCTTTTTTCAAAATATTCCGGGCGGATGTTTCATGCAAATTTCTATAAAGCGCCGCGGAAAAACGCGCGCCGTTCCCATCGCCGTATCGCGGCATTTCTCCCCTCTTTTCCCGTTGCGGGATCTTTCCAAGCCCGCGCTTCGCTTCCCGAACGCCCCGACTCCCCGCGTCAGGGCTGCGTTTTTCCTCATTGATAAACGCCTTCTCCCGTCCGCAAAACGCCTTGTTTTTCGAAGCGTTTTAAAAAGCCCGCGCGTCGTCTACTTGTTCTTTTCGTCGTCGATGATCTCTTCGAGTCGGGAAAGGGCGTTTTCCAGCGTATCGTTCACCACTACGTAATCGTAAAGTTCCTTTTTGGAAAGTTCGTACTCGATGCGGGCAAGACGGTTTCTAATCTGTTCTTCCGTTTCCGACCGCCGTCCTTTGAGCCGTTTTTTCAGTTCCTCTTCCGAAGGGGGGACGATCATAATGAGGAGGCACTCGGGAAAAAATTTCTTTGCGTTGAGCGCGCCGACCACGTCGATTTCGAGAATGACGGATTTTTCTTTGAGCGCTTCGCGGACAAAGGATTTGGGCGTGCCGTAGAAGTTGCCGAAATGCTCGTCGTATTCGAGGAACTCGCCCCGATCGGCGCGGCGCAAAAATTCTTCCCTCGTCAAAAAGAAATATTCCCTTCCGTCCCGTTCCCCCTCGCGCGGCGCGCGGGTGGTGCAGGAAACGGACGCCGCGACGTCCCGCCGCTTTTTTAAAAGTTCCTTCACGAGAGTTCCCTTTCCGACCCCCGAAGGTCCCGATATCGCCATCAAAATGTTTTTCATAAGCTTTCGGTAAAAACCCTCCGCGCCCTTTCCGACGCCCGACTTTGGTAAAATTCCGCAGTTCCGCCGCCTTCGCCTTTCGCGCGGTCCTTCAAAGCGCTTGCCGTTTTCCCGTTCCCGCGGCTTTGCTCATTCGAGATTCTGCACTTGTTCCCGGATCTTTTCTATTTCGTTTTTAAGCGCAAGTCCCAGACGGGTGATCTCGATGTCGTTGCTCTTGGAACAGGTGGTATTGGCTTCGCGGTTGAATTCCTGAACGAGGAAATCGAGTTTTCTGCCCACGATCCCCTCCTGAGAAATGCTGCGGAACTGCGCGATATGGGAAAAGAGCCTCGTAAGTTCCTCGTCGATATTGCTGCGATCGGCAAACGCCGCCACTTCGGTGAGCAGTCTGCCCTCGTCTATATTCGCGCCTTCGAGATATTCCCGCACCCTCGCCTCCAATTTTTCGCGGTAGGCTTGCGAAACTTTGGGAGCGAGCGCGGCGATGTCCCGCACCAGGTTTTCGATGGTTTCCATGCGAAAAAGCATATCCGCTTTAAGCTTTTCGCCCTCGATTTCCCGCATTTTATTGAGATGGAAGAGCGCGTCGGAAAGCGCCGTTTTAAGAGCCGAAAGGAGCGCCTCGTCCGCCGCTGCCGCGTCGTCCTGCTTCAAAACGTCGGGATAGCGCAAAACGGAAGTCAGCGTCAAATCGTCTTGGAGGGACGGAAGAGCCTCTTTGAGCGCCTGCGCCGCCGCGGCGTAGGACAGGGCGAGCGGGACGTCCACCGAGAGAGCGGCGGGCTTTTCGCGTTTGTCCTTGAACGAAACGAACACGTCGACGTGGCCGCGCGTCATCTTGTCGCGTATCGCGCCGCGGATGACGTCCTCGTACGCCATAAAAATTTTGGGCGCCTTGACGGATACGTCTAAATAGCGGTTGTTCACAGTCTTAATCTCGCAGGTCAGCTCGATGCCTCCCTCCTTGCATTCCCCTTTTCCGTACCCCGTCATGCTCAACATACGAATCTTCCCCGTCCTTTTTTCGGCGTTTTTTTCATCCCCGTCTTTAAGTTCCTACTATTATAGCAGACTTTCGGGAAAAATTCAAGCGGTATTGCGATTTTTTCCCGATTTTTTTGAGAAACCGACAGGGGAATTTTCTTGTCTTTCCTTCTCTCCTCCCGCTTTTTTCTTACGTCTTTGTTCGCCGCGGCAAAAATTCTCTTTTCGCTCTCGTCAAAAACGGCGTTCCGCCCGCGCACGGCGCGAAAAAAGAGTAGCCGCCGTCAGCCGCGGATAAATTTTTTCACCGTCTTTTCTTCGGCTGCGGGATTGAGCAGATAAACTTGTTCCGCTATTTTTTCCTCCGCCTGCGCGGGGGAAATTTCGAGCGCGTTTTTCTCTAATTCCCCGCCCCAGAAATCTCCCGCCGTCGTGAAAGCCGTACTGTTCCAGCCGTATTCCTCCCCGCGCTTGTTTACCTTCCGCGTGCGGCCGCACATAGTGATCAACAGTTTCATCTGCAAATCGACGAGCGCCTTTTCAAACGCGGCATTTTCCCCCTTTGAAAATCCGCCCTCCGCTTTTAGCTCGGGCACGGACAAGGCGCCGCGCTCTAAAATCGCTTCGTAAATGCGCACGGCGGGGCGACTGAGTTCCCCGTCCCGATACAGTTTAGAAAAGTCCTTTCCCTTGCGCCGCACGGCGAGAAAATACGGATACCACTCTTTCGTGATATAGCCGCTGGCGCGGAAAAATACCTTGGCGTAGGCGACGTCCGATTTTTCCTCCAAAACGCGCATCCGCCATTCCCAGGGATCCGTTTCCCTGTCCCCCGTATGCCATTTGACGGGGGAACCCGGAATCTCCTGCCGCCAGTCGAAATCAATCAGCGCGAAAATCCCCTTATCGCTGCCGCCGCCCATCGAAAAGCCGCACGTTTGAAGCGCCTCGTAAAAATCCGAAAAATTCCTGATCTCCATTCTTTTTTCTCCCGTAAATATCCGAAAAAGCGGAGTTTCGCTCCGCCTTTTTTATCCTTCCGACTCTGTTTCGTCCTCTTTCAAAAGCCTTTCAAACTCCGCCTCGTCGATAATTTTTATGCCGAGTTTAAGCGCTTTTTCCAGCTTGCTGCCCGCGTCCTCGCCCGCGAGGACCAAAGTGGTCTTTGCCGTCACGGCGCTTTGGCAGACGCCGCCTGAGGACTCGATCAGCTTCTGCGCGTCGCTTCTCTTGTATTTGGACAAACTGCCCGTCAGCACCACCGATTCTCCCGCAAAAACGCCGTCCCTGACGCTCTCCGTTTCCGCTTTCGGCGTTACGCCCGCGGCAAAGAGCGCGGAAAGCTCTTTCAAATTTTCTTCGTCCTGAAAATAGGCGATGACGTTGTTTGCCGTAATGCCGCCGATATTCTCCAAGGCGACGAGTTCCTCGTAGGTAGCCGCTTTCAGTTCCTCTATGCTCTTGAAACGCTTGGCGAGATCTTTTGCCGCGACTCTGCCTATCCCGTCGATTCCCACGGCATAGATGAAGGCGTCGAGGGACACCCGTTTGCTCTTTTCCACGGCGGACAAAAGATTGTTTATCTTCTTCGTCTTGAAGCCTTCGAGATCGGACAGGTCCTCCGCGGTCAGACGATACAGATCGGAAAAGCTTTTCACGCCCTTTTTGTCCATCAAAAGGTAAGCGGTGCTCTCCGAAAATCCGTCGATGTCCATCGCGTTCTTGCCGGCGTAATGATCCAATTTCGCGGCGATGCGGGGACGGCATTCCCGATTGGGGCAGAAAAGATGGGCGCCCACTTCGTTTAAGGGCGACCCGCAGGCGGGACAAAAGGCGGGCTTTTCTATTTCCCTGCTGTCCTCCGTGTGCTCGGTGGCGCCTAAAATTTCGGGAATCACCTCGTTGGAACGGCGTATCAGCACGCGCGAGCCTATCTTTACGTCCTTTCTCAAAATGTCCCCGTAATTGTTGAGAGTCGCCTTGCGGACGGTGGCGCCCGCGAGTTCTACGGGCTCCAAGAGGGCGAGCGGGGTCAGTTTGCCCGTCCTGCCCACCTGCCAGACGACGTCCAAGACTTTCGTCGTCACCTCTTCCGCTTCGAACTTGAACGCCATCGCCCAGCGGGGGAATTTATCCGTATACCCCATCGCTTCGCGCACGGCGGCGTCGTTGACCTTGATCACCGCGCCGTCCGTCAGAACGTCTATGTTTTTGCGGTCCACCTCTATCTCGTCGATGGCGGCAAGCACCTCGTCCTCGGACTTGCAGATTTTAAAATACGGGAACACCTTAAACCCCTCGCGGACGAGAAAATCGTGCGCTTCCTCCTGCGAGAGGGACTCGCCGCCCGACATATAATTGATGTCGTAAAAATAAATATCCGGCTTTCTTTCCGCGGTGATTTTCGGATCGAGATTGCGAATGGCGCCCGCGGCGGCGTTGCGCGCGTTCTTCAAGGGCTCCGCGGCGGTTTGATTGTATTTGTCGAGCACGGAAAGGCGGATGACCGCTTCTCCCCGCACTTCCAAAACGCCGGGATAGGAAATGCGCAAGGGATAGGATTTGATCGTCAATACCTGCGCCGTCACATCCTCGCCCACCACGCCGTTGCCCCGCGTCGTCGCGCGGACGAATTCGCCGTTTTCGTAGGTGAGGCAGACGGTCAGACCGTCGAACTTGTATTCGACGGTATACGCCGCGTCCCCGCCCGCCGCCTTGGAAACGCGCGTCAAAAACGCCCGCATTTCCTCGTCCGTGACCGATTTATCCAGGCTATACAGCCTCGCGATATGGTTGTGGCGCACGAACGCCTCGATGGGGTCGCCTCCCACTCTTCTCGTCGGGCTGTCGGGATACACCTCTCCGCTCTCCGCTTCCATGCGTTTGAGTTCGTCGTACAGGGCGTCGTATTCCTTATCCGAAACGGACGGATTATCCAGGACGTAATATTCGTGCGCCCAGCGATTCAAAATGTCGGTAAGTTCTCTCTGCGTTTTCATAATACTCTCAATTTCTCAAAATATAGTTCCGCGCCGTCCGTCGAAAGCCCGCCAAACAGGACGAAACGCCGCGGCGCGCCCGAACGTCCCGTCATTTTTTGATCGTCAGCGGCGCCAGGGAGGCGGAAAGCTGTTTGATCCCAAGCCCCGCGAAGGCGATGTCCAAAATCATATTCGCGCCCGCGCCGCGGACGTTTACGATCGTGCCCAATCCGAATTTGGGATGCTCCACCTGCACGCCCGTCTTGAAGGCGGACAGATCCTTGCCGCCGCTTGATTTCGGCTTGCTCGTCCCGCTGCCCACGCCCCCGTAGGTGAAGGCGCCCGAAGACTTGGAAGACGTAGAACGGGAAGCGCCGTAAGAGCCGCTCCTTTGCGCCGCCCCGCCATAGCCTCCGCCGTAATTTCCGCCGTTCCAGGCGCTTCTTTGCGGCGCGGAATTCTGCCTGTCCCCGTACCCGCCGTAAGAATTTCCATACGAGGAACCGTATCTGCCGCCGCCGTATGCGGCGTTGCCGTACGAATCGGGATCGTCGTCGGAAAAATACCCGTCGTCCTCCGCGTATCCCCGATAGCCGAGCTTCGGCTCTTTGGGAAGTTCGAGTTCCGAGGAAAGTTCTTTGAGGAAACGGGAACGCGCGGTCGGCTCCCGCTTGCCGTAGAGATACCGGCTTTTGGAGCGGGTGAGATACAGCCTTTCGCGGGCGCGGGTGATGGCGACGTACATCAGCCGCCGTTCCTCCTCCATATCCTCCTCGTTTTCCGTCGCGCGGGAAACGGGCAGGATATTTTCTTCCAGCCCGACGATGAACACGCAGCGAAATTCCAGACCTTTCACCGAATGCACCGTGGCGAGAGTGACGTAGTTGCTTTCGTCCATATCGTCCGTATCCGAACTCAGCGTCACCTGATTGAGATAATCGGTGAGCGAGGAGCCGGGATTCAAGCGGCAGTATTCGTCCACGGAGTTGATAAATTCGTCGATATTGGCGCGCTTGTTGATGCTTTCGTCGCTTTCGTCGGCGTACGCCTCCCGCATCTTCGTGTCCGCGACGATCTTGCGCACGAGTTCGTTGACGGGCAAATCCTGACTGTCCACGATCCAGCCCTTCACCTGATCGGCAAACGCCTGCAATTTCTGCCGGGTGCCCGCGTTGAAGCTCATCAGTTCCAAATCCCAAAGGGCGTCGTAAACGGAAAGCTCCGTTTCGTAAGCGTAATTTTCCAGCGCCTCCACCGTGCGCGCGCCGATCCCGCGCTTGGGGAAGTTGATGATGCGCACCGCCGCCTCGCTGTCGAAGGGATTGTTGACGAGCCGCAAATACGCGAGCAGATCCTTGATCTCCTTGCGCTCGAAGAACTTGAAGCCGCCGAACACCTTATAGGAAATGCCGTCCGAGGTAAACTCCTGCTCGAAAGACCGCGTCAAAGCGTTCAGGCGCATCAAAATGGCAAAGTCGGAATATTTATATCCCCTGTTCATCAGCCCCGCTATCGTATGCGCTATGTACCTCGCCTCGCCGCTCTCCTCCTCCGCCTCGAAAACCTGCGCCTTTTCCCCCTCGTCGTTCTTCGTCCAGAGCGTCTTGTCCTTGCGGTGCCCGTTATTGTGAATGACCGTATTGGCGAGCTTTAAAATGTTCTTGGTGGAACGGTAGTTGCGTTCCAGCTTAAACGTTTTCGCGCCGGGAAAAGATTTTTCGAAGTGAAGGATATTTTCGATTTTCGCCCCCCGCCAGCCGTAGATGGACTGATCGTCGTCCCCCACGGCGAACAGATTGCCGTGTACGGAAGCGAGCAGACGGACGATCTCGAACTGCACGGAATTGGTGTCCTGAAACTCGTCCACGAGGATATAGCGGAACCTGCCGCCGAGGTACTCCCGCGCGTCCGCGTTGTTTTTGAGGAGCAGACGGGTTTCGTTCAAAAGATCGTCGAAGTCGAGGGAGTTGTTTTCCCGAAGGTGCTTCTGATAGCGGGTGTATACTTTCACGACCTCGTCGATATCCCGTTCCGCCGCGTATTCGGCGGCGTACTCGGCGGGCGTAAGCCCCAGCATTTTGGCGTTGCCGATATGCCATTTGACGTTCTTCAACAGTTTTTCGTCTTCGTATTCGCATTCCTGAAAGGATTTTTTGACGATATTGGAGCGCTCCGTTTCGCTGTAAATGGAAAAATTCTGATTCAGTCCCGCCTCGGAGGCGTACATTCTCAAAATCCGCACGCACATACTGTGAATGGTACACACCCACATTCCCCGCGCGTCCACGATTTTTCCGATGCGCTCTTTCATCTCGTTCGCCGCCTTATTGGTGAAGGTGATGGCGAGAATCGCCTCGGCGGGCACGTTCATATCCCCGATCAGATGGGCGATGCGGGAGGTTAAAACCCGCGTCTTGCCGCTGCCCGCCCCCGCCAGCACCAGCACCGCGCCCTCCGTCGTCAAAACGGGTTCGATTTGTTCGTCGTTGAGTTTATCGAGTATTTCAGTCGTTTGATTCATAAAAATATTATAACATACCGCCCCGCGTTTTGCAAGCTTTTCGGGAATGGATTTGAGGTGGCAATTTTCGTCGCCGGGTCGTTTTTTGCCCTTTTAAAGAAGCTTTTTTCCCGCCGAACGCGCCTGAACGCTTTTGAAGTTTCGCGTTCCTTTCCGAAAAAAACGACTCTTTGGAAAAAACCGGCAGTCGCGGCTTTCTTTGCGTTTTTATGGGCGGCGCTTTCAAACTCGCGCGGGAACGCCTCGGAAAGGTTTATGGCCGTCCTTTTTCGCGCCCCCGCGCGAAACGGGGATATTTTTTCGCTTACGCCTTTTTGGAAATGGAATCGAATTCGCATTCGCGACGGAAGCGTTCGAGCGCGCGGAGGTATCTTTCGCTCAAAGAGAGCGTGTAGCGCTGTTTTTCTTCGTAAGAGAGGGTGTCGTAATATTCTCTGTCGGTGAGTCTGCCGATGGCGTCGCTCACTTCGCCCTCGTTGACCAGCAGTTCCTTCACCTTTAAGTAAAACGCATCCTCCTTTTCTCCCACGAGCGTTGCGGATACCTTGCTCTTGAAATACCGTCCCGCTTTGCTTTCGTTTAATCCCTGCTCTTTCGCTTTTTCCATTTGTGCGTTCAGTTCGTCCTTGCACTCGTTCCAGAATCCGTTTTTCATGCGGAGTTTCGCCTGACGCGCAAGCCCTCTTAAAGTGCGCTGCTGTGTCACTTTGTACTTCACCTCTCTTTTTTGTGTTTTTGTATTTATTCCGACCAACCGCGATTCCCCTTTCAAAAGAGAATCTCCCGGGTCTTTTCCGTTCGTCGGGGCGCCGTCTTTTGATACGGACAAACTCCGTCCGCGCTCTTTCAGCCGCCCTTTTTCTTTTTCCGAAATATGTTCGCCTTGAACTATTTTCGGACGCCTTGTTTTTCGGTTTCGACGCCTTGCAGGCGGCACAGCGCCCCCCGTGTTTTTGCCTCCCACGCCCCTTAAAAGGAAATCGGGCGATTTTTTGTCGGAGATAGCGCGGGCGAAAAGGAATTCTTGCGAATCCAAAGGAACTTGCAGGCAAAAGGAAAATTTGCCAACGAAAACACATTTGACTCTTTTCCCGGCAAGCGAATATTTTTCGCGAAATCCCGACTTTTTTCGCTCCGTTTCGACATATATCTACAATTTTTGCAAATAAAAAAGCCCACCGCATATGCGTGAGCTTTCCTCTTTCGTTAGTTTTTGTTTCTCTTTCTGGCAGCCTCGGACTTCTTCTTTTTTCTTACGGAAGGCTTTTCATAAAATTCCTTCTTTCTTAAATCACCGATGATGCCGTCGCGGGAGCACTTTCTTTTGAAACGGCGTAACGCGCTTTCCACGTTCTCGTTTTCTCCTACTTTAACCGTAGACATTCCTCTCAACCCTCCTTCGCCTCAGGCACTTTTTGTTACCTTGATATTATATCAGTCCAAAACTTTTCTGTCAAGTCTTTTACCCGATTTTTTCCAACCTTTTTCGCGGATTTTTTTCTTTATAATAACTCCATGACATTTCTTAGCAGAATCGCATAATTTACTGCGAATCCTTCTCCGCTGGAACGCGTATGGAATGCATGGGAACTTAACGAAAGTCTTTTTTCATCGCCCCAATAGGCATAATTTTCACGATACATTACATATTGAAGAATGTCTTCATACAACGTAAACAGTATTCCGTAATATTCGGTATAATATTTGTTCTCTTCATAAAACCATTCCCAAACCTGTTTCTTATCGTAAAGAAGTTCCAAGCAACAATCCTCTTCTTTTAGCTGCGCCAAACTTTCTTCATCCAAAACATCATTGCGTCCCCATCTTTTATAATCGGAATCGAGAATATCGTTTAACGTATCCCATAAATCGTTCGTTTGTTCCTGCGACAGCGTTCTCACTCTTCCCTTATGATAGAATTTTATCCTTTCCGGCTTTAAAATCGAACCGTTCTCAATAAGGACTTCTTCCTGCGGAACGGAAGGCAGCGCGTATTCGTTTTGATTCCCACCGCACCCTGCGAACAAAATAACGGTCGCTAACAATACTCCAAAAATCTTAACCCTTGTCATATCGTTTCCTCCTTTTAAACCCCCCATTCCTCCGGAAAAGATAATTCTCCCGTTAACGGAATCACCGCCTTTTTATTTTTCTTCTTTGCCTCTATATTAGCTCTATAACTTTCCTTAATAATTTTGTATATTGGATAGTAAACTCTTTTCCGCTGTAAAAGATATTAAATACGCGAGAGCTTAAATGAAGACGACCCTCAGAATCTCCTTCTCTATACCTTACGTATCGGATTCCGTCTTCCTCCAATATCATCAAAACTCCATAATAGGTAGATACACCAAAGGAGGTTTCCTTAATTTGATTGCTATCATAGAGCAATTCCAATGAAATCTCCGTTTTCTTCCATTCTTCCAAATCTTTTTCCTCTAAACTATCGTTAGTACCGAGCGTTTCATAAGCCGAATTGAAAATAATATCCAACGTACTCCATATTTCATCGGCTTGTTCTTCGGATAAACTCAAAATTTTTCCTTTCTCATACAATTTAATTCTATCGGGCTTTTCAAAAGACTTAGTTATCACGGTTTCCTCTTGCGGAACGGAAGGCAGCGCGTATTCGTTTTGATTCCCACCGCACCCTGCAAACAAAAAAACAGTCGCTAACAATACTCCAAAAATCTTACTCCTATTCATAACGTTTTCTCCCCTTTAAAGCCCTAATTTTTCCGGATAAAATAATTCCCCCGTTAAAAGATTGAGTATTTTCACATCGAGCGAGCAGTTTCCCTGCGCGTCCGTTATTTCTTTTTCGATAATCTTAGACGGAATAGGACGTCCTTCCAAGACCAAATAATAATCGCTGACATTTAAAATACCCGCTTCTTTAAATAATCCCTCTTCCATTTTTCTTTCCAGAGTTTGACGGACAACGGGATGATCCATATCGATAAATTCGTTTTCCGTAATGTGATATCTGGATTCAAAAACGCCGATCGTTTCTCCCCGTTTATTATATACGTAAGTATAGGCGTCATTGGTCAAAACGCCGTTTATTTGTCTTTCATATCTTTTTATACGCGGATTCGTACTGTTCACCAACGTATAGCCGTCGGGAGGGGAAACAATGTTTCTCGGCTCAACGATATAACTGTTTTCGTTTGCGGGGAAAATAATATTGTCCTCATCCCCGTAAATGATAAACGTACCCAATCCAAAATTGTCAAGATTTACTTGTATAGCCGCGACTGCTAAATCCGCCGCTTCTTGCACAGTCTTTCCCAACAGCAATTCATCTACAAAAGCTAAAATCCAACGATTGGAGTATGGCCGCGTAGTGGATTGTTCAAATCCTAAAGCTGTTTTCGCGCCTTTTTCAACGCTTTTACTCGTTATATTAGTGTATCCCCAAGCCGAGTTGCATCCCGCCCATACAATAAGTTCGCAATTATTCAAAGAAGGCAGCATAGATATAGATAAATGTCCGTCGTTTCCCACTTGCGAAGATGTTCCTGTATTATATTCTGCACTCTGATAGGAAGCGTGTCCGTCAAAAATATAAATATCGCTGTCTAAAATAGGCAGCCCCGTTACGGGGTCGATCGTGTTTAAGACAAAATCGGGCGTCATATCCGCTTCGGTATTCGTATGTGCCCAAAAGCCGTGCGCATTCATTTTCGCCGCGTTTTGTTCCGCTTGTATTCTCCTGTTTCCGTCAGGGTCCGGACTATGTCCGTATATATCGGTATCTGTCAGACTTGTATTCATGCCGTGCAGATAGGCTACAAACTGTCTGACGCGGAGCGTATACGCGGCATCTATCGTATTTTGAGAATCAAAAACGGAGATATAATAAGTCGTATCCGCCTTTAAAAAAACGTTGTAAATTTGTCCCGCGGAAGTATTATATATATGCGTAAAGGCAGGTCTGTCCGCATCGGCGTTCAAATAGACGCCCATAATGGCGTTCCCCGTTATTCTCGTCAATTCCACCTTAAAGCGCGCGTCGAAATCGGTGCGAAAGGTAAAATATTGCAGTTCTCCGTAGGACGAAATCGACTTGGAACAAGCAGTATTCATTGCAAGCGAATCCATTCCCGCATAATCGAATTCCACTTCTTCCAGCGCCCACAAATCTCCCATACTGGTACCTATCACAGTGGAATATCTTTCCTCTTTCAATTCGTTCCCCGCATTGAGATATAGAGTATAATTGGGAAGGGCAACTGAAATTTTATAGACTGTTCCCGCAGCGCTCTCCGACGATGCGGATTCCAGGTGAAATTTTTGAGTATCCGAAGAAGTTTGAATGGCCTGTATAAAAGCCGTCTGAAACGCTTCCAAAGCCATATCCGCACGATGCGCGGGGGCAAAAGTATAGGTATTGGTCGCCGTGTTGTACTGCGTTTTCCATTGCTGATTTTCTCCGCCGGTAAAACGCCTCAACTGTATCATTGTCATATTGGAAGTCGAATAATCGGGAACGTCCAAATACAAACCCGTTTTTAAATTTTTCAAATAATATTTTGTATAGGAATCATAAACGGAACTGTCTGTATTTTGCAAAATCCATTCGGCATATCCTCGATTTACAGCAGACAAACCCGCGTAACTTTTTTGAACGACATTGTCGGAAGTCGTATTATCAAAGCAGAGCGCTTTCGTATAGTCGCTCACCTGTGTATAAATAATTGCCTTATTCGAGTCTAACATTTTGAGTTTGAATTTCTGATTGGTCGTATAAGGCGCTCTCGTTGAAATGTTAACATTTCCTTCTTCCGTATTTGCCGCTACATTGACGATAATCTGCGAGCTGCCGTACGGGATCAATTCATACAAACTCATTCCCAGATACTGTAATTTAAATTTTTGAGTGGAACTCGATTGATAGGCACTCGTTACGACAGAGGTACCGTTTGCATTGCTTCCGCCTTTTAAATCGAGATATGTTCCCTGTTTAAAATTTTTGAGATAATATACGGCACCGTCGTATATCCCGTTATCGTATCGATGTTTTCCCGAAGTCAATTCTGCGGCGGTCATCGCACGAAAATTTTTCTCATAAATTTCCGGATCCACTTCCTCCATTTTATTTTCCGATATGTTTTCCTTTACGTCCATGGGTTTATTCTGCGCGCTTACCACAAGCGCCTGAATACTACAAAATAGAATAAGCAGCAAGTTCACGGCTAAAAGATAGCCGATACGTTTAAATCTTCTCATCTCTTCTCATCTCTTCCCCTCTTTAATTCCTGTGATAAAATTTTGCAGCTGACTGTTTCAAATTTAAATTCCTTTTTCATTCCCTCCTTTATTCGTTCTAAATATAGCATACTTCTTCCCATAAAACCATAGCTTTATTTTATATCTTGCTCAAATTTTTATATATGTTTTTTCTATACGTCAAAACGCCCGCCCCAAATTTCCCGGGCGGGCGTCTGAATGTTCGTAATTCGTTTAATCGAGAAGCTCAAAATCCTCTGCGCCGTGCTTGCACAAAGGACAGATATAGTCGTCGGGAAGGAACTCCCCTTCGTAGACAAAGCCGCAGATCTTGCACACCCAGCGCTTTGTCTTTTTATCTCCCGTTTCCGCAGCCTTGGGCGCTTCTCCGGGCTTGGGTTTGATATGGGCGAAATAATATTCGTACGTCACGGAAGGCTCCGCTGAAAGCACTTTCGCCTCCGTCACTTCCGCCACAAAGAGCGTATGCGTATCGTAGTCGAGAATATCCGTCACCTTCGCGGAAATCACCGCGTTCGTGTGCTCGGGGAGATAGTAAAGCCCGTTGGACGTGCGCGGATACGTCTTTCCCGCAAATTTATATACGTCGCGTCCGCTCGAAAAACCGAACTGCTTGAAGATGTCGAACGGCGCGCTCTCCGTCAGCACCGATACGTTGAACACGCCCGATTTTCTGATCATCTGCTCGGTATAATTGAGTTTATTGACATAGACGGTGATACGCTTGGGATTTTCGGTAAGCATGGATACCGTGTTGACGATACAGCCGTTGTCCTTGACGCCGTCGTTTACGCTCAGCACGAACAGACCGTAAGTGAGTTTGAACATCGCGTTGTTTTCAATCTTATTTTCCATCTCGTCCTCCCGATGCGGCGCGTTCGCCGCCGTTACGCTTTCCAAAGCCCGTGCAGATTGCAGTACGCGTACACGGCTTTCAGCGTATCCCCCTCCGCGAGGACAAACGTCGCCTCGGGCTTATCCGTCGAACAAAAATACTGCACCGCATATCCCTTCTCCGTTTCCACCGCGACCCATTCGATCAGGTGTTCCGCGCTCATGGGATGAGTGACGCTTCCCACGTTGACCACCACCGTATTCCCCGAAGCCGCGACGACGGGAATGTGCTTTTCCTTCGCCCCTTCCGTCGTCCCCGCAATCAGTTCCTTCCAGCCGTCCAAAGCAAGCTCGTCCGTCGTAATCAGTACTTTCCTGCATTTCTCGCATTGATAAAATTTAAGTTCCATCTTTTATATCTCCTTATTTCATTGATTTATTAAGATTAAATCCTATTTTATTATAACGCAAAAAAAAGGATTTGTCAATAGTATATGTAAAAATTTCCAAAAAATTTATTTTTTCTGTATTCCGCCGCGGCTTTTTAAAAAGCGTTTCTCTCCGCGTTAAACGCCCGCTTCGACGACGTTTCCGGCGCCCAATAAGGAGTCCTGCCGCCGTCAGACAAATGCGGGCAAGCGCATCCAAGCGCCTTTTTTATCTTTTTCGCCCTTTTCCCGACGCGGTGGTCGTCGGTTTTTTCCTTCAATCCCCGAAGCCGTATTTATATAAGAGTTCGTCGAGATAATCGCAGGATTCTTTGAGCTCCTCCGCTCTTAAAAAATCGTCCTTGTACACCTCGATGATGAGGGGGCCGTCGAATCCCGCGCCGTCGAGCCGTTTTAAAAATTCGGGAAAATCGAAAATCCCCTTGCCGGGCAGGCGGATTTTTCCGTCCTCGCCGACGTCCGAAACGTGCACGTGCGCAAGGCGCCCTTCCATTTCTTGGAGATACATCGTATACGGATAAGAGGAGATCCTCGCCTGCTTGATATCCAAAACGCAGGAAAGAGCGGGACAAAATTCCCGAGCCGCGCGCAAAAAACCGGGACGATTATACATTGCCCATTCCACGTTTTCGAGGCATAACCCGATGCCGAAAGAAGCGCAGAACTCGGAAATTTCTCTGAGTCCTCCGCCCCATGCGGCGAAATTGTCCTTTTCGCCCGAGCGGGAAGCCCGCTTGATGCGCGCGATTCCGTGGAAGGTATAATACTTTGCGCCGAGCGCCTGCCCCGCCCGCATAGCTCTTTCCAGCCAGAAAAACGCATCCTTTTTCACGCGCGGATTGCCGCTGAATAGCTGAGGCTCGAACTGCGTATTGAGTACGTGCACGGAATGGACGCGCACCCGCCCCTTTTTCTCAGCCAAAAGTTCGCCGAATTTCCGATCGTACTCGGAAAAGGAAGTGAGAAACACCTCCGCGGTCCTCACGCCCAAGGCGTCCAGCAGCGGCAGCGCCTCTTCGTTATTCTCTCTCATAAACAGCGACGCCGTGGATACGCCCGTCCGCATCATTTCAAGTCCTTCTTTCCGATATTTTTTCAAACTTCATCTTACCACAATTCACCGCAATTGTCAACGCCCGACCGCCTCTTTTTTCCCGCCTTCTTAAAGTTTTATACTTGCGCGCAGCAGCAAAGGAAGCCGTTTTATACAAATACTTTTACGTTCGGAAGGGAAAGAAACGACGGAGTCGGGAGGTGTCCGTCCGCAAAAAAAGAAGCCAAACTTCGCTGTTTCTCCGTTCCCGCCTTTTTCTCTTCTTTTCTCCCTTCCTTTCCTATTCCCGCCCCTTCCGTCTTTCTCTCCGTTCCCGTTTTTTACGGCTTTTCACATAAATTCTCATTCGCGTATTCTTAACGATGCGTTAAACCCGTAATTTTTAAAATCTTGTCGGGACAGGAGAATAAACGGCGCCGTGCGCGCGCTTTCTCTATCCGCCGCATGGCCGCGCCGAAGCTGAAAATTCGCCTATTTTCGTTCCTTTTACACGATAATTTCGGAGAGCGACGATTAATTTTTTATAGGACGGAAATCGCTTATTGCTCCCGCATTCTATTTTATCGGCAACGCCGCGCTTCCCGGATACTGCCCCTTGCGGGGCGTTTTGCGATACAATAAAAAAGAACGGTCTTTACCCGTTCCTTTTTCTCTATTTTTTTACCCGCATGACGCACGCCGTACCGAAGGCGCCGCCCTCCTCGTCTTCCTTTTTCGGGGCATCCGTTTTCCTGCCCTTCAACAGCTCCCGCGCGGGCCTCTGCCCGTCCGCAAGCGCCGCGGAAACGGACGCCGCGATCATGATCGCGCACCCCGCCGCGAGGGGAATCGTCCACCCCACTTTGCCCAGCATCAGACTGAACAACACGCCCGCCAACGATTCCAGACTCAGCAGGATCGCCGTCAGAGAGGGAGAGATGCGGCTCTGCGCAAATGTCTGCACGAGGTAGGCATACGCCGAACTCAGCGCGCCGAGATAGAGCACGGCGGGCAGGCAGACGCTCCACTCGACGGAGGCAAACGACTGCCGTTCGAAAGCGAGCGCCCCGCAAAGCCCCAAAAGCCCCATCGTCAGCATCTGCACGGCGTTGAAGTTGAACACGTTTATTCCGTCCGCGAATTTATCCACCAAAATGATCTGTACGGCAAAGAATCCCGCGCACAGCATAGTGAAAGCGTCGCCGCGGTTGAAATTTCCGCCCGCGCCTTTGAGGTCGAACAGGAAAAACATTCCCACGAGAAAGACGACGGCGTTGAGAAGAGGCCTCCACTGAAATTTTTTGCGGAGTATGCAATAGACGACGGGAACGACGATGACGTAACCGCCCGTCAGCATCCCGCTCTTCGCCGTATCCGTATAGAGCAATCCCACCGACTGAAAGAAAAATCCAAGAAAATTCAGCGTGCCCACCAGCGCGCCCGCGGCGATTTCCTTTTTCGTAAAGCGCGCGTATTGTTTGGTTTTGAAAAGGCAGGCGCGGAGGACGAAGAGAAGGAACGCGGCCAAAAGGAATCTGCCCGCCAGCATGGTGAAAACGCCCATGCTGCCCGTCAGGGCGTCGTCCGTTACGATAATGCCGTATCCCCAGATGAACGTCACCGACAAAAGCAGCGCAAGGCACAGCATTTTCATGCCCTTTCCCGTGTTTTTTAAAGCTTTCGTCTTCATGGTTTTTCCTCCTTTCCGCCTCCCGCGGCGCAGTTTCTTTAAAATCTGAGTGTGCGGTCCGAAAAACGGGACAATCCCGTTTTCCGCCTTTTTCGCAAGATGGAGAGGGCGCCAGGGATCTCCCTCCGTCTTGTTAACCTTTACCGCCTCTTGAAAAAATTATTTTTATGTGCCGTATCTTCGCGGGCACAGCGCTCCGTTGCCTGTTTATTATATCACTTTTTTCCCCTCTTGTCAACCTTTCCGACTATATTTTTTGAAAGAATATTCTTTTTATATATCAATTATTCTAAACAATTAAACAAATATAAATTTATATATCTCTTTTAAATAAAGAATATTTTAATAACTCTTTTTACTATTGACATACATTTATGCAATACGGTGTATGTTCTCTTTTTCCAAACCGTCCGCACCTGTCGTCGGAATGAGAAACCCGCCGACAAGGTTTTAAACGGAAAATAGAACTCCCGCCGCCCGAAAGCCCCGAAGAAAAGAGGAGCAGGGAATAAAGCGCCCGCCGATCCCGGTCACAAAGCAGAGGACAGCCGCGCGATCCACACAAAGGCGGATCCTTTTACTACGGTATAGAGAAACGGAGGGAAGCGCATTCTCCTCCGCGAAGCCTTTTCCGTTTATTCGAAAAAGCGAAAAATTTTGCTTCCTACCCGCGAAAAAAAGCATGAATTCCCTCTTTCTCCTTCCCCTTTCAAAAAAATTGAAAAAATTTTTATAAAACTTCTCAATTATGCAACATTTTTTTTGAAAATGGTGTACAATATCGTATAGTTGAAAATTTCAATAGATTGAAATCTTACCGAGGAGAAATAAAATTATGCGGAACAAAAGAAAAAACGACATTTTAAGCCAAATGGCGGAACGCGATCTCGCTTCCTTTCTTCCCCTATGTGGCGAGGCGGACAAAAAGTTTTTCGACCCTTCCTGTAAAGGCAGAGAGGCGGAGGAGTACGTCCGACTCACGCTCATCGCGACGGCATTGGGGCGGAGAGGCGTCGTCGTTTACCTGTTAGGAGAAGCGGAATACGAGAGCAAAGACGACGAAGTCATGCGCTGTCTGGCTTCGGTGAAGAACGATTATCGCACCGTCGTGAATTGGATAGAGGACTTTATCGGCGAAATTCGGGAGCCGCAGGACAGGCAAGCCGCCGAGGAACTGTGGAATGCGAAGAAAAAAGGCCTCAGTGAAACGGAATTTGACATCGCCCGTATAAAATGACGCCGTGCAGGCGGGAAAGCGGAACGCGCCTTCGCTTCAAAAGCGAACAAAATTTTGAAACCCGCGGCGATTTAGCCCTGCGGACACAGAACTGTGCTTCATAAAAAGTAAATCGACTTTTAAATTCCGAAATCCCCTTAGGGGACGGACGATTTTAAGTGTATAAAAAACAGAACCAAGTATTCAATCCCGCTTTTATTCTGATGAGCAGACAAACTGCGACGCATAAAAAGCAGAACAACCTATTCAAACCTGCCTTTATCCTCATAAGCAGACAAACTGCGAGATAGAAAACGAAATACGCGCCGATCCATCGGCGCGTATTTTACGTATCCCTTGTCCTTTTCGTATCCGCGAAGCGCATAGAATTATAAAACGATTTGCTTCTCCGTTTTCCGTCCTCTTTGCAAAGACATAAAACGCCCGAGCATGTTTTCGCGGTTTTTCCCAAAGGAAACCTTTTGCGCTCTATTCCTTGCTTCTGCCGAGGAGAAATTCCATCGAGCAATTGAAATATTTTGCCAGATTGAACAAACTGATCGTGCCGGGAGTTTCCACGCGCTTCCATTTGCAGACGGTGCTCTTTCTCACGTGGCACGCTTTGGCGATACGGTAATCGGTGACGCCGAGCGCCTTTTTCATCTCCGTAAATCTCTCTTGAAAACTGTTCCCGCTCTCCTGAGGCACAAATTCCGGAGAATCCGTCAGCCCGAAGAGGTAGTCCGCCGAACATTCGAAATAGTCCGCAAGTTTGATAAGCGTCTGCGGCTGAGGAAAATATCTCCCGTAAAACCAACGGCGAATCGCCGTTTTGTCGCAGCCGACAGCTTTGGATAAACCGATAATATCGAGATTTTTATCCTGCATGAGTTCTTTCAGATTTTCTTGAAATATCTCTATGGTTTCCATCCGCCCCTCCTCTTTTTTATGCCTATTATGAAATACTTTTCCTTTCCCAAATCAAAAAATGATGCGAATCAACCATCCTTCCCATTTCTCTTTTCGATAATTTCACCCCGTTGAATCAAAAATTCAATGCATTGAATTTGCATTCGACAAATTTCGGCAAAAGAAGTGGGAATACGACATTTTTTTCTGTCGAAATATGCTTGAAAAAGACGTAAGGAAACCATATAATTAAAGTATATAGAAATTCCATAAAAATTATTCCATCATCTTCGGAGGTAAAAATGTCCCCTATCGCCCCTCAGTTTTCCGCCCAGGCACAAAACAACGCAAAAGAAAAAAACGCCGAAGCATCCCCCATCACCGTCAAAGACCTCAGCGAGCAGATCCGAATCGCCCTGTCCGATTTCTTCATCGCGGAGATCCGTTCCGTGAGTTCCAATCATTTGGAAATGAAATTTCCCTCGGGAGAGGCGTTTTATATCCATATCGGAAAAAATGTCTGATTTTTCCCCCTTTTTCCCGAATATCGAAACACAAAAAAAGACCGCCGCGGCACTCACCGCGACGGTCTTTTCTTTCGTTTTTACAAAGTTAGACCCAAGGTTCAAAGGCACATTTTTAAAATGGCTTCCACGTCCTCGGGGGTCAGGGTTTTAAAGCCGTGGATGGCTTCCCCTCCGCACGCCTTCTCCGCCATGAGCTTGAAATTGGAATCGTCGATCCCCAGCTCTTTAAAGCTGCTTTTCAGTCCCAGCGTATCGAACAGAAAGTGAGAGAGTTTGCCGATGGCGAGCTTTGCCGCCGCCATAGGCGGCTCATTCTCGTCGACGCCAAACACGTTCACCGCAAATTGGCGGTATCTCGAAACGGTGGTTTCGTCGAGGCAATATTCCATCCAGCGCGGCGTCAGAATGGCAAGTCCCAGGCCGTGCGTAATGTCGTAAATGGCGGACACCTCGTGTTCGATGGGGTGACAGGTCCATTCCAAATCCTTGCCGCCGTTGATGAAGCCGTTGATCGCCCAGGAGGACGCCCACATCAAATTGGCGCGCGCCTCGTAATTCGTCGGCTCCCGCATGGCGACGGGCGCGTATTTGACGACCGTCTTGATCAGCCCTTCCATGACGCAGTCCAGCATATAGAGGTCGGGTTCCATATTGAAATAGACTTCGAAGAGATGGGAGAGAATATCCGCGGACCCGCAGGCCGTCTGATAGGCGCTCACCGTATAGGTGTTCGTAGGGTCGAGGAAGGATACTTTGGGCTGCAAATGCGCGTCTATCCGCCCTATCTTATCCTTGGTTTCAAGATTGGAGATGACCCCCGCCGCATCCATTTCGCTGCCCGTTGCGGAAAGGGTGAGCACCGTCACGATAGGAAGACACGCGGTGATTTTTCCCTTGCCCGTGGACAGATCCCACGGATCGCCGTCGTAAAAGGCGCCCGCGCCGATAAATTTCGCCGCGTCGATGACGGACCCGCCGCCCACGGCGAGGATCGCGTCTATCTTCTCCTGTTTGCAAAGCGTTGCGCCCTTTCTCACCGAGTCTATGCGGGGATTGGGCTCGATGCCGCCGAGTTCGAAACTCTCCAAGCCCGCCTTGCAAAGTTCGGCGATCACCCGATCGTAAAGCCCCGTCTTTTTGACGGACCCGCCGCCGTAGACGAGCAGCACCTTTTTGCCAAACGCTTTCAGCTCGTCGCCCAAATGGCAAAGCTGATTTTCTCCGAAATACACCTTGGTGGGAATATCGTATACAAAATTATTCATAAACTGCCTCCGTTTATTTTTATCTTTTTTTGCCGTCCGCGCCTGCGGAAAGGCGTTCTCTACTTTCCGAGGGGCTGACAGTGCGGGCAATAATACACCACGCCGCCGAGATACGTTTCCTTGACGATTTGCCCCCCGCAGACGGGGCAGCCCGAGAGGAAGGTCTTTTTCGAAAGCTTGGTTTCGTATCTTCCCCAATCCCCGAACAGCGTCCTCTCCGTATCCCGTCCCCTCTTTTCGGTCATTTCTTTGAGGACCGCGACGAGGGACGTCAGCAATCTCTCTCCCTCCTCTTCCGTCAAACCGCCTATCTTTCTCCTCGGATTCAACCGCGCCGATAAGAGAATATCCTGTAAGACGCCGTTGCCGATGCCGGGAAAACGCTGTTCGGCGGCGAGAAACGCTTTGAGGGAAAGGGAGGGCTTGCTCGCCTTCAACATCAGGCGATAATATCCCGCGAATTCCCTGTCGAAAGGAGAGATCGCCGCGCGGCTCTTCAAATAATACGGATTGTCGAAATCCCCCTGATGGAGGTAAATTCCCCCGTACATGGCGACGTTAAAGACCAGCGCCCGCCCGTCCGCAAAGACGATCGCCAGCTGATAATCCTTCGGCAGTTCCTCCAAATGCAGCAGGCGCACGTTCACGCCGTCGTTAAAGCAAAGCCTGTATCCGTTCTCGAACAGTATTTCCGCAAAAATGCCGAATCCCTCCGCGGTCACGACCCTGCTTCCCTTCAATTTTTCTTCAAAAGCCTCGGGCGCCTCCGAAAACCAGCAAAACTTATGCGGTTTCGTCGGCGTTCTCACCTCCGCCACCAACGCTTTCCAGACGCTTGCCCGAAGCAGAAGCGCCACGGTCAGCGTTTCAGGCAGTTCCAACATTCTTTTTTCCTCCATCCATGAATTGATTTTATAGTTCTTACGCGCATTCTTCCAGGGAAGGGTCGGCATTCGGACAACCTCCCGCCTCGTCGCAATTTAATGCTTATTCGGCGTTTGTCGGGCGGCTATTCCCGTAAAGCTCCCGGCTCAAAAAAACGAATTTTTTTGCCCGAAAGTATCCGCCCTGAAAGGCTTATCCGAGCGAATCGTTCGACGGCTTACCGCCCCGCGAAAAACTTTTCGTCTTTCTCCCCTTTTCCCGCCTTGCGGTTTTTGGCTTCTTTTTATAACCGAAAAAAGACTACCGCTTGTCCTTCCGACGCCGCCATTTGCTCTTAGCCGGCTCGGGGGCGATATTTCACGGCGAGAGAGATAGAGCTGACGGCGCCTCTGCCCGCGGAGCGCGCACTTCTTATCCGATCTTTCGGCGGGAACGCCGCGCAAAGATGCGATCGCCGTATCCCCCATCGCCATCGAGTCCCGCCCGTCTGTTTTCCCGCGCCCGTTTTCTGAAAGTGTTTGCCAAACGGTACGCGCAGGAGGAACGCGCAGCCCGCGGGACGTTCCGCTTCGCTTTTCCGCGCTTTCAAAAAGCACTTCTACAACAATTCACAACCGCACTCGTTTCGGCGTCTTTTCCACGCTTTTAAAAAAGTACTTTTCCGACAATTCACAAACGCACTCGTTTCAACGCTTTTTCCGCGCTTCTAAAAAAATACTCCTCCGACGCCCCAAAAACGCACTCGTTTCAACGTTTTTTCCACGCTTTCAAAAAGCACTTCTACAACAATTCATAGCCGCACTCGTTTCGGCGCTTTTCCCTTCCTATCGCCCCCCAAGATCGTAGGCGACACGCAGCAGCGATAGGCGGCTCTCTCTTTGGAAGCCTTTTTTACTATTATATCACGTAGCGCTTTTATTTTCAAGATACTTTTACATTTTTTTAAAACCGAACGCAGATTTTTCGAACTTTTTTCTTCACTTCGGTTAATTTACCTGTCAAAAGGGGTATATATAGAGAGAAAGGAGATAACATCATGGATAAAAAAGTAGCAACCTTACTCAATTCACAAATCAACAAGGAATTTTATTCCGCCTATCTGTATCTCGAATTCGCCAATTATTTCGAGCGCAAAGGACTTGCGGGCTTTGCGCATTGGTATGAAGTCCAGGCGCAGGAAGAGCGCGATCACGCGATGCTCTTTTACCGTTTTCTGCTCAACAACGAGGAGAAAGTGACGCTGGAAGCGGTGGAGGCGCCCAAGACGGACGCCGAGGGGGACTCGGGCATTTTGGCGGAAGGCTTGAAGCACGAAAAATACGTCACGGCGCTGATCAACGATATTTACGCCGCCGCCTATTCCGTCAAGGATTTCCGCACCATGCAGTTCCTCGATTGGTTCGTCAAGGAGCAGGGCGAAGAGGAAAAGAACGCTTCCGATCTCATCACCAAATATCAGTTGTTCGGCTCCGACGCAAAGGGATTGTATATGCTGGATAACGAGCTGAAAGCGCGCGTCTATGCCGCGCCCTCCCTCGTCCTTTAATTTTTTCTGTCTTTCGGCGCGGCGGATTTGTCCGCGCCATATAAAAAACCGACCGAAAGCGTTTTCTTTCCGGTCGGTTTTTTTCCGACTTTTCCGACGGAAGCCCCTGCCCCGCCCTGAAAGCGTCGCCGCCCTTTCTCCCGAGCGCTCAGCCGTTCATCAGTTCGGAAATGACGTCGAGTATTTTATCGTGACAGCCTCCGCAGCCCGTGGAACAATGCGTCAGCTTCTGCACTTCCTCGAATTCCCTGTCGACGTCGCCGAACGAGTCGTGGGTATGTAAGGCTTTTTCGATGTCGGCAACGGATACCTGCTTGCAATTGCATACGATTTTATTTTCCATACTATTCGCTCCTTGTTTGCGCTTTCTTCCCTATATTATAACACTTTTCGCCCCTCTTGTCAAATAGCGGAAACCGCCTGTCTTTGCCTCCCCCTCGATTATTTTTTCTAATTCGACGCAAAAAATTCCTCTTTTCCTCCGCTTTTACGGCAAGCGGGCGCCCTTTAAAAAACTGCGGACAGGAAATAGCCGCGTTTGCTCTTGGAGAGAAACGGCGAACGCGCGGCGAAAGGCGTTGCCGCCGTTTTCGGAATCCGTTTTCCCTATCGGGATTCCTCTTTGCGGGGCGCTTACCGTCCGTCCTCCTGAGCGACTCCGTACATCTGCCCCGAACGCTGAGCCGGGGACAGCTCGCCCAAAAAGGTGCACTTTTCTATTTTGTCCTTCCCCCAAAGATAGCCGCAAATCCCGCCGACGTTGCTGAAACCGGAAATTTTCCCGCTTGCCTTGCATTGCCAAATTCTCCCCAAACGAATGTTACCGAAGAAAGGAGGCATTCCGCAATAGCCGAAAATCCCGCCTGCACCCGTTGCATACCAGCGCTCCTCATCCTGCGCTTTGTCCCCGTCGAGCGTCACCGTTCCCGAAAAAGAGCAGTTTTCGATGCTGCCCCAGGACACAGATCCGACCATGCCGCCCAAAAATCCCGTGGCGGCGATATTCCCTTCCACCTCGCAGTTTTCTATAAAACAATTCAACGCGCCGCCCGCTATGCCGCCCGCGTACGAGCCCGATCCCGAAAGCCCTTCCCCCAAAAAATCGCGTATGTCGATCTCGACTCCCGTAAGTTTAACGCCGCTGATAAAGGAGTCTTCTATGGAGCCGAACAGTCCTCCCTCGCAACCGCCGTAAACCCCCTGATGGATATTCTCCGCGGAAGAAATCGTCAGATTCTTTATCCGATAGCCGTCCGGATTGATTAGCATACCCATAAAGGGATCGTAAGGCTTTTCCGGGGAGGGCAGATTGCCGACGGGCTGCCACTCCACGCCCGATAAGTCGATGTCCGATTTCAGGATATATTTTCCCGCTTTGTCCAGCTCCATCGCCTGCAAATCCGCAGCCGATTTCACCTCTGTAAAATCTTTTTCGTCATAGGAATACAAAGTGCCCAGGGACGCGGCATAGCAAGTGTCGTCCTCTTTGGAATAGAGATACACCCCGACGGAACAAGCGCCCGTCCCCACGGCGGTGATCGTGTCCCCCTTCACCTTATAGTTTCCGCCTTCTTTCGTCACGATTTTATAGCTCTCGAAGCGGATACCGCTGTCCTTAAATATGTCCCTCACGTCGAACGTTCGCTTTTCTCCCGTTTTAAGGGAAAACGGATACATCGCGTAATTGTTCACGTCGTTCGATATATTTTTGAGTTTAGACTCCCAGGAACAGGAACATAACCCGGCCAAAAGAATGCACGCCGTCGCCCCGCATAAAAATCTTTTCATTTTTTTCCTCCTGCAAATTTTTCGATAAGACGGACGTCTTATCCGATTTTTTATCTCCCAAATGCTCTTTTTCCCGCGCCGTTGTTGCTGATTTTCGCGCTTCCCCCGCCGAAAAACCCGATACGCGCCAAACGATATTTTTCCATTCGCGCTCCCCGAATCGGCGGCGTTTGCGGCTTAGAGTTTCATTCCTCCCGCGCTTTTTGTTCCCTTTCCGCGTTTTCGAGCGCGCAGGCGATGAGTTCCTCGTTGCGCTTGCGCTCGTGGAAATCTTTTTCCCCCTTTTCTTTGCTCCAAACCGTGTTATCGGGATCGTTCGCCGCCAAGCGACAGTTTTCGCAGACATAATCGAATCTTTCGCTTTCGATCTTTTTCCAAGCCCCGCCGCATTTCGGACAAACTTTGGAGAATTTTTTTCCAAAAATACCGTCGTAATGCAAATAGTAAAAAGTCTGTATGCCTGTCTTTTTCTCTATTCCTTCGCAAATTTCGAGCCCTAATCGGGAAAGCTGAGAAGCGGGATCGGAAAGCTGCCGCGAAGTAAAACGGTCGGAAAGGCTGTTGAGCCATAAGGTGTCCGTCGCGCGGTGCGTTTCCTGCCACCATAAGACCCGATAGCGCTTACAATCCTCCGCCCGGTCGGAGTCGTTCGAAATCGGAATTTTGTAAAGCGGCACGGAATCCCCGCAGCGCAGACACATCACGGGGCTTTCCCGCCGCCCCATCGTATACAGTACGTAGGCGGAGGGTTTTTCGCAGCGGCAAACGTCGTCGTAATCCATATTTTCTCCCAAACAAGAAACGGAAACGTCGAAACACGCGTTGATTTTTTTCGAGAACTTCCGCACGGCTTCGTCCGCGTATTTTTCGTCGAGGGCGTCGTCCTCGGGCAAAATGGCGTAGGCGGCGTACCCGCCCGAGCCGTCCTTTTTTATCAGCTCGAAATCGCGGCAGATCTGCCCGTTCTGATAGAGCGAGGCAAGATAATCGAAAAGGAGCTCTTCCAATTTTTCCGCGTTCAGCTCCCCGACGATTTTTTTCGGCTTGAAGTCCCATTTAAAACTATTCATTTTTTTCTCCTTCGCGCGCCCTTTCGGATTTTCCCCCGCGCGCATATGCGGGCGAACGCATATCCCGCTCTTTGCCCGCTTTTTTGCCTTTTAAAACGCTCTTTTGATAAGACGTTTTTTCAAAATTAAAATTTTAAAATCTCATATTCCGTATAAATATCTTCCCGCCCCGCGTTTTGCAGACAGTTATGGTTGATCAGCTGTACGGTGCCATTCGTCGGCAGAACGGATGAAAAACCCTTCTTTTTAAGATATTCTTTTGCTTCCCGCGGTCACGGGGAATTTGAGTTCTGCAAGGACTCGTTCCAGGAGGGGAAACTCCTCCTCTTTCAGGCGAAGGGAAAGATTGTATAGAGAGAGGCAGTCGAGGGGCGCTTCTTTCAATTTTTCCCATGCGGACGGATTTTGCCGAAAAAAATCTTCCGCCGCCCTGCGTTTTTCCTCGTCGAGCGGTCGGCACAAGGCCGTCGGACAGGCGGAACAGACGATTGTCTTTTTCGGTTTTCCGCTTCCCGTAAATCCCTGCTTCATCAGCGCCGTGCGCCTCAATACAAATCGGGGCGCTTCGCCTTGAAATTGCACCGCATTTAAATTTTCCACGACGTAATAATCGACGATTTTTTCGACGTAATACCACCCCGCGTTCATTTCCGTCACCCAGCTTCCCGGCGAGATCTCCTGCCTTTTCAATTTTATACTCCTTTGCGCTTTCCGCTCCCCTCTGCGGCAATTTGCCGCTTGTCGCCGCTCTTCAAGACCGCCTTAAAAACCATTTTTATCCCGCAAAAAGCGTTTCCCGCCGTCGCCCGAAAAGGCCCAACCGCCCGCTTTCGACGTAACGAACGAGCGCAGATTCCCCCTCGCAAAAGCGGACTTTCCTATCCAAAAGGCACGGACGTTCGGCTCTTAAAAGCCTTATTTCCATCCGTTTCCTGTTCTAAGCGGCGCCTTTTTATTGCCTTTTCTTCTCTCGCGTCACGCCCCTATTTTTCGTCGTTCAGCCGATAGTAATAGAGGGAAGCGACGGAGGCATAGGGAGAATACTTTTTGCGCAGTCTTTCAAAGCGTTTTTTACTCAGCGTCTTAAAGCCGTGCGCCTTGACGATGCCGTTGCGCAAAGCCATATCGTCGTAACTGAAAATATCCTTTCTGCCCAGGGAGAATTCCGCGATCATCTCCGCCGTCCAGCGCCCCACGCCCTTGATCTTCATGAGATAGGCGATCGCCTCTCCGTCCGTCATCGAGTCCAAACGGGAAAAGTCGTATTTTCCCTCTTTCACGTCCCGGGAAAGCGCTAAAATATATTCCGCCTTCCTTGCGGACATACCGCAGTTTTTTATTTCCTCCAAGGTCTTTGCGAGCAATTTTTCGGGCGTCAGTCCACCCGCCAGCGCCCGCAGTCTGCCTACGATCACCTCCGCGACTCTATTCGAAAGCATTTGTCCGACGATATCGGAAACGAGGTCGGCAAAAATATCCCCCGACACACGGATCTCCAAGCGTCCGAAACGCTCCACCAGCTCTTTCATAACGGGATCTTTGCCCGCGACGTACGCCCTCTCTTCCTCTTCGTATGCAGCCATGCTCTCTCCCCGACAACGCTTTTTCGTCTTTCGGGTTTATTGTACCGCATCTTGGAGCGTTTGTCAAGGTCCAATTTTAAAATATTGTTTTTCTCGGAAAAAACGCTCCGAATCGCGCATTCTTTCCCCGAAAGTCTGTCCTTCGGCACCTTTTTTCGCCCCCTGAGCATAAAAATACGGTATGGAAGAAGTGATCAACGGTTTGAAAAGGGTCGCCTATGACCGCAAAGCGGCGGTGGAGTACGCCCGCAAATGGGCGTACGGACGCAACCCCGCTTATTATGATTTCAGCCGCCTCGGCGGCGATTGCACCAATTTTGCCTCGCAGTGCGTGTACGCGGGCAGCGACGTCATGAACTATACCCCCGTCGTGGGGTGGTATTATATCGGCGCCGACAACAGAACGGCGTCGTGGACGGGCGTCGAATATCTCTATCGCTTTCTCGCGGACAACAAAGGCGCGGGTCCGTTTGCGAAAGAAGTGCCTTTGGGAGAGCTCGAAATCGGGGATTTGGTGCAATTCGGGAGAGCGACGGGGGATTTTTATCACACGCCCGTGGTGTGCGGCTTTTCGCGCGGCGAACCGCTCGTAGCGGCGCACAGTTACGACGCCTTCAATAAGTCGCTCTCCTCCTATTCCTATCAACGCATACGCTGTCTGCATATTCTCGGCGTCCGCAGACCGTAAGGCTTTTTTCGCGATTTCTGATTTTTCAAACGTTTTCTTTTTTGAAGTCCTTGCCTTCCCTTGATAAACCCTTGCCCACCGTCTTTGTTTGTTCTTTCCCGACGCCCTTCCTGCGAGGTTCCCCTTTTTTTCGTATATCCTTTTTTATAAGCCTTCGCAACGCTTCCCTTACGTCAAACACCTGTCCTTGTCTTTCCTATGTCCCTTGGGGAAGCGTTCCCTGCCCTTGCCTTCCGCTTTTTCCAAACGACTCTTAAAAAAACTCCTTTGCCCCTTATTTTTCTTTCCATTCGGGTTCTCTTGAAAGATTTTTTCCTTTGCCTTGTTTCTCCGAGAGCCTCCTCCCGAAAGCCTCTTTTTTCCTCGTTTTTTCTTTTCCCGAGGCGCCTCTCCCAAGATTCCTTTTGCTTTTCTCCCCTATATGCTCTCCATGCCCCCGCTTAAAAAATTGCCGGGAAACGTTTTCGCGGATTGCGGCGGGCTTTTCCCTTCCGCCCGCGAAAAAAGAGAGTCCTTTTGCGCAAAAAGACGGAGCCTGCCCAAGCTCCGTCTTTTTATTTGTTTCCGTTTCGCTTCGGCAATTCGCCGAGCGCCGTCGCGTCCGCCTTTTTCAGGGGGTCCGGTTGTATTTGCGAAAATTCGCTTCGCCTATTTTTTATATTCGGGATGCTTTTGCAGCCAGGCTTCGGCATAGGAGCACGCCGCGACGACCTTTTTCCCCCGCTTTTTCGCAGCTTCCGACGCCGCTTCCATAAGCTTTCCGGCAATTCCCTGTCCGCGCAGGCTTTCGGCAACATAGGTGCGCACGACGCAAACGGCGTCCTCGCCCTCGTCGTTAAAGAGGATTTCCGCAGTCACGGCGCCCGTTTCGTCCGCGGCGTAAATGCGTCCCCTTTCCTCCATAAACATCATTATCTTTCCTCCCTGTTAAAATGTCTTTTCCGATGTGTCCGACGGGGAAACGCGTCCTCTTTTCAAAGTTCCCGTTTCTTTCCGTCCGGACAATTTTCCGTCGGACGAGAAGCGTCTTTCCAAGCTCCTTCCGCCTGTTCCCCGTTTTCTTCGTACTGCGCGGACTCCGCTAAAAGGCGCGCCATTTCGAGCAGCTTTTCTTCCGACAGATCCTCTCTTTGCGACGCGAGTTTGCCGTAGGCAAGTTTGTCGTGATGAATGGTCATAGTTCTTTTCCTTTTTCCCTATTGAATTTGATTAGAGGAACGCCATTTGCGCGGCGGACGGCTCACGCGCGCCAGGCACAATCTTTAATACACCTTCGAAAATATAAGTTGCGCGCAGCCCCGCGCCTCTTTTTTGAAAGGCGCCGACGCTTTTTCCCGCTTTTTTCAAACAATTTACCGCGCCGCCAAAACGGCGGTTGAAAACGAAAACGGAATTTAGAAATTCGCCCCGTTCCAGCCCCAGTCGTTCACTTCGTGATACGTGACATAGACCGCGGAGGGAGGAATGTCGAGGAGTTCTTTGAAAACCTCGCAGATCACCCCCGTCATTTTTTCGTAATCGGAAGAGGACGCGTTTCCGAAAAGGCTGACGGAAACATACGCTCCTTTTTCCAGCTTTTTGCCCGCCATATAGAGCTCGTACCCCTCTGCGAAACCGACCATCAGATATCGTTCGCTCTTATGGAGAAGGGAAACGGCGCGCCCGAGCTCGGCTTTTACGGCTTCTCTTTTCTCTTCGGAAAGTTTGAGCGTGAGTTTACAATCGATAAACGGCATAGTTTTACTCCTTGTATCATAGATTCGCTTTAAAAAGAATCGTTCCTGAGTTTTTATAGATTCTATCGACGAAAATCGTTATAACTTCTTGCAGGTGTTTATAGAAGCGCAAAAAAGCCTGTATTTAAGGAATTTCCCGCCCTTGCTCGGCTCTTCCCCTATGCCCGCGCAAATCGGGTTTGCACAGCCGCGCACCTTGTTTAGCGCCAAAACGTCCAAAATCCTTATTGTTTTGGATGGCACAATCCGCTGAAAATCGATGTTTATAAGGGATTTTACGGCCCGGGACTTTTTGGCGGTATAAAATCGGATACCGTCGTTTATTCCGTCGTCCTTTTTCGGAAGAATATTCCCGCGGACAGAAGCCTTTTTTTCCTTTGGGCGCTTTCTCTTACATTTTTCCTGCTTTTTGCCGCACGGCAGCGCCGCGCCGTCAAAGCGCGAAACTTTCCAAAATCTCGACTTGCCGTTTCTTTGGCGGTCGATGGTTTATTTCCGCTTTTTTAAATTTTAAAACAACCCTTTAAACGAGGGGGGCAGGGAAGAGCCGACGGAAATTTCCTCTCCCGTCAGGGGATGCGAAAACTCCAATTTCGACGCGTGCAGTCCCAGCCTGCCCAGGGGATTTTTCGACGCCTCGTACTTTTCATCTCCTACCACGGGATGTCCCGCTTCTTTGAGCTGTACTCGGATCTGATTCTTTCTGCCCGTGTCTATCGTCACGCGCAGCAGGGAATACTGCGCGTTTTCCCTCACCGAAACGTAATGAGTGACCGCTTTTTGCCCAGACGGGTCGTGCGTCGAATACACGAGGTTGTTCTTGTTCTCCTTTAAAAAAGAAACGATCGTGCCCTCTTTCTGCGCCATTTTCCCTTCTATCACGGCGTAATACTCCCGCGTTTTTACGTACTCGTTCCATTTCATTTTCAGCATGGAATGTATTTTTACGTTCTTGGCAAATATCAGCACTCCCGACGTTTCCTTGTCTATCCTGTGGAGAATAAACGGTCTTGCGCCCTTTGCCGCGAGATATTCCAATACGTAGGCGAACGCGCACTGCGATTCTTTGTCGCTCTCCACGGACAACAAGCCCGCGGGTTTGTCCACCGCCACAAAATCGTCGTCCTCGTACAGAATTTTCAGTAAAAACCGCCGTTTCGGCTTCTCCCTGTCCCCCTTTTCCCCTTCCCGTATCGGATATTTGGAAATTTTCACCTCGTCGTCCTTTGCCAGCATCAAATTGTGCCTTGTGACGACGCTGCCGTTGATGAGGACGAAATGTCCGGATAAGAGCGTTTTTACGTTGTTGCGGGAAGTATCGCATTTCGCCAGCAGGAAATCCAGCAGTTCGCCGCTGCGGTTCACCTTGTATTCCGCCGTATAGCTCCTTCGCGCACTCCCCCCTTTATCGGCTCTGCCGTTAAAGCTTCCGACGGCGCCCGCGTTCGCTTTTTTCCTTCCGCGTCCCTTCCCGTTTTTTTCGCCCTCGTCCGCCTCCCGCGGCGGCCTTTCGCGGCGATTTGCCCCGCTGCCCTTTTTCTCTCCCGAACGTCTTTCCGAATCTTTCCCGTTCAACGGCATTTTCACTCCTCCCGTCTGTTTCCGGCAAAGGAGAAAGCGCGCAATCGAACAAAACTTCTCTCGTATCTGCCGTTTTTAAAGCCGCGCCGTAAGCGCGCTCTTTTTCGCATCTTTCTCCCCCGGGGCCCAAAGCGCGGGGCCGCGGCAGAGGCGCAATCCGTTCGCGCCGCAACGCAGCCTCGCTTCCTTGCCCGCTTTTTTGCGGGACGCGCTTTAAGTTTACTATAAAAAATCCCTTTTGTCAAGCGCCTCGAAAAAATAAAAGAGCCGGACTTTCCAAGTCAGGCTCCTTTTCGCCGTTACGGCTTTTTAAAGGCGCGCTCTTGAAAAAGAAGCCGCGCCTTTTCTCCTCTATCCGCCTGTGATTCAAAGGCTCATCTGCGATGGACGAGAAAATCTTTTTTCTCCTTGTCGTAGGAAACCACCAAAAAGTTTTCCAGATCCTTTTTAGAACGAATTTTCAGTCTATCGAACAGGGTTTCCACATTCATGCCCAGTTCCCGT
Organism: uncultured Eubacteriales bacterium; assembly: GCA_905209085.1. Classification (GTDB taxonomy): domain Bacteria; phylum Bacillota; class Clostridia; order Christensenellales; family Borkfalkiaceae; genus Scatosoma. The sequence goes on along the minus strand of CAJLRM010000002.1, from coordinate 243,339 downwards.
ACCACTTCATACTGCAATTTTCCGTTCACGATGACGTAATCGGTCAAAGAAGCCGGCTCCTCCTGAATATCGAAATCCTCTATGACGGTGGGACGCTTGGGGCTTTTGGGCAGGATGCTCAGCTTCCCCGTCGTTTCGAAAAGGGCGTAGGCGATATCCTCCACGTCGAAGATGTCCTTTTCCCGCGCCATTCCCAGCACGTCCTCCACGTCCAGCTTGGATTTTTTGAGGTTCTCGTAATTGAATTCGCCCTCCTCGATGATCGTCAGCACCTCCCCTTTGAGGAATTTGCGGAAGGGCTGCTTGCGTTCCAGCCAATCGAGAAGAAGACTGAAAAGGCAGTAGACAGAAATGGCGATGAGAAAATGATAAAAAGGCTGCTCCGTTTCCGTACTCCAATCGGCGGCAATCGAGCCGATGGAAATTCCGACGACGTAATCGATGAAGCTGAGTTCCGCCAGCTGTTTTTTGCCGAGCACTTTGGTGACGATGAAAAGAAACGCGAAGGAGGACAGCGAAAATACCAAAACTCTAATTACATTTTCCATACAAAACAGTATCCGCTTTCCGAAGAATAATTATGTGCCGCAAACGGCCGCTTCTCTCCTATTTCCCGTTTCGTATCGTCGCAGTCGGTTTTCCGCCTCCTATCGTCGCAGCCGTACAGCCCCCCGCCGCACAAATTTCAAAAAGGCAGACGGCGGAAAAAAAACCGCAAAGTTGTCTTTTATTTTTCTCTCTTTTCAATTTATTTTATTCTTTCGCGAAACGGCTCGACGCCGTTTTAATTTTCCCGCGCTCGGTCGGCCGCCCGCTCTCCTTTTCAATCTTGAAAAAAATCATTCCGCCGCCTTGAAGTTGTAGACGGGCTTGATGATCCGTTCGATCTCTACGGTGGGCGAGATGAGTTCCACGATCTCCCGCATGGGTTTATAGGCCATAGGAGATTCGTCCAAAGTGGATTCGTTTGCCGTCGTCGTATACACGCCCCGCATCGTTTCTTCAAATTCCTCCACGGTAAAGAGGCGTTTCGCCTCGCTGCGCCTGCACAGCCTGCCCGCGCCGTGGGGCGCGGAACAGTTCCAGTCCTCGTTGCCCTTTCCGACGGCGATTAAGCATCCGTCGCGCATATTCATCGGGATCAGCACCCGCTGTCCCGTGTGCGCGGGAATGGCGCCCTTGCGGATGATGTTGTCCTCGTCGATAAAATTGTGCACCGTTTCGAAGGAGGTATATTTATGAATTTTGAGAAATTTAATGATCTCTTCCGCGATTTTCCTGCGGTTGAGGGATGCAAAGCGCTGACATATCCTGAGGTCGTCGAGATATTCCTGCATTTTCCTGCCGTCCAGATAACAAAAATCGGCGGGAATCTTGGTCTTATAGGCGTACTTTGCCGTCACCGCGGCGATTGCGTCGGGGATTTCGGCGGGTCTGCCCTTTGCGTTCCATTCCCCCACCACTTTTTCGCGCTCTTTCTGCGCGCTGAATTTGCAGATATCCACGGCGAGCCGCTGATATATCTTCGCCACTTGCAGCCCCAGATTGCGGGAGCCGCTGTGCACGACGAGATATTTATTTTTCTCTTCGTCCTCGTCGATTTCGATAAAGTGATTTCCGCCTCCCAGCGTTCCCAGGGAGCCGTAAAGCCGATCCATATCCCGAAGTTTGTTTAAACAATGCAGTTTGCCGATCAGTTCTTCCGCATGAACTTCTTTTCTGTAACCGCTGCCGTAGGGAATTTTCGACTTGATAAAGTTATCGAGTTCAAAAAAGGAAATCTCCGCTTTGCCCAATTCCGCCGTAAACATCCCGCAGCCGAGGTCCACGCCCAGAACGTTAGGGATAATTTTATCGCCCAGCGTGCTCGTAAAGCCGACGACGCAGTTAGCCCCGTAATGCGCGTCGGGCATGACGCGCACCTTTTCCCCCGTAAAAGGCGCCTGATTCATCAGCGTATATATCTGATTCGTCGCTTCGGGGTCTATATTGTCCGTAAAAATTTTCAGATCCCTTTTCATCGTTTCCCTCCGTCTTTAAAGCGAAGCCGCCGCTTCGTCAGATTCCCAAAAGAAAGAATCCGTTATATTCTTGCGCCGCGTTTTCCAGCCAGGAAATCAAGGCCGGACTTTCGGGCGGCGCGTCCGCTTTGATGCGTTTTAAAATATCTTCCGCCTGTTCCTTTGTATAATAATTGATTCCGTAATAGTCGAATCGATGCTCTCCGTTCGGAGTCGTCGGCGAGGAAAAATATTCCCCGTATTCTCTGAAAAAGATCTCGTCGTAATCCACATAAAAATAGAGGGAGTCTTCCAGCCACGGACGATACGGTTTTCCTTTCGCCAGTTCTCTCACGCTCCCCGTCTTTTTGCAGAACTGAAATTCAAAATATGCCGTTCCCCCTAGTTTTTTTCGCCGGACGTCGTCGATAAACATTTTTTCCTCCCGCATCCGCGTCATGCGCTTTAAGTCGTAAGGCAACAGGTATTCGTTGAGTTTTTCAAAATATTCCGCATATTTTTCCTTGTCCGCGAAAACGATGTCGCAGCCCCTGTCGTCATAAACGGAAAAGATGCACTCGTTTTCAAAAGATACCAAATGAAAAATATTTTTATCGATATTTTTTACGACCAGTTTTTTAAAATCGATCCGCTCCGCCTTGTCGAAATAGCAGACCAGACGATTGACGCGAAGAACGTCCTCGTCGTCGCTTTTGGGTACGTTTAAAACGAGCCGATGGGGATATTTTTTCCAGCCGTAAAACCATTTCAGACTCTTTTTTTCCACGCGCGTCATCAGGTCAAGATGGATTTGTTTCGGCGTTCCTTCTGCCAGCGTGGGGTCCTCCACGGCGTACTCCAAAAACAGGGCGTCCACTCCGCGGCGAAACAGAACGTCGAAAATTTTTCCCGCTCGTTTACGCGCATTCCGCATATATTCCCGCCGGCTTTCCCCTATGCCGAGTTCGCAGCGGAGGGAATACGTATGGGAATAAAACCAAGGTTCGGCGTAATCGAACGAAGGATCGAGAATCCATTTTTCAATTTTGCTTTTTCGTTTCATCTCTATTTTACGAGTTCCTTCTTTTCCCGTTTGGCGGGGAATCTTCCTTTTCCCCGTTTTTGCTTTTCCGACTGCGGCGGACAGCTGCAAAAATCCCGTACATATCTCCGGCAATTCGGCGTTTCGCCGCGGCAAAGAATTGAAATCTCCCGATGCAACGGTCCTTAAAATAGAAAATCCTTTCCCTTTGAGCTTTTCTCCGTCGGCTCCGTTTCTCCTCCCGCTTTCCCTTCTACTTTTATAAAAGCGCGTTTCGAAAACGTTGCCTTGTCCTCATTATATCACTTTTTATCTTCTATTTCAACTAAGAAACGCCCTGCTTACGACAAAAAAACATCTTAACTTTTCACAAAAACGCGGAAAACCCGTAAAAGAACGCGGGGAGAAACGTATGCGAAAAAACGCGGGGGAAAGCGGCGAAAACGGAAGCCTCTCACCACTTTTCGCACGATTTCGTATACTGAAATGAGCGACTCTCGCTTATACCATACAAAGGAGAAAACACCATGTACGAATCATTCGGTATTCCTTGTTGGAACCAATGTTGCTGCCCGCAGCCCTGCTGCGTATGTATCCCCGGTCCGAGAGGACCGCGCGGATTCACAGGCCCCCAGGGTCCCCAGGGACAACCGGGTCCTGCCGGGACCTCCAATGCGGGCCTTGCCGCATACGGCGGACTCTACAACAGCTCCACTCAGCTCCCCGCTTTCACGGCGGTAAACGCATATGTGCAGCTGCAACTGAACACCCCGATGCCTTTAAAGAACGTAACCGCCTCCGCCAATCAACTCACCGTTCAAAATGAAGGAGATTACGAAATCAATTACAATCTGTTAATCAACACCAACCGCGCGGTGGACATCCTGGCGGTGGTGAGAAACAACGGCACGCCGATCACGCAGACCCGCGCGGCGCAGACTCTGGCAATCGACAATACGACCGCCCTCACCTATGACGGTCGCCTCAATTGCTCCACCATTGTCCACCTCGCCGCGGGCAGCGTGCTCGATCTGGCGCTGACGGTGCTCAACACCCTGCCCGCAGGTCTGAACGCCGTAGTGAACGGCAACGCCAACACCACGCTTTCCGTCAAGCGTCTGGACGTCGCCGCCGTCTGAACGCAAAGAGCCGTTTCCCCGTTCGGAAACGGCTCTTCTTTCCTCGCGCGGATTAAAAACGACCTGCTTTTTCCGTCTTTCGCGGATATTTTTTCCGTGCGGCGGAGCGATCCGGCAAACGAAATCGCGGCGTCCGAATATTTTTAGGAAAAAACAGAAAAGCCGCGGCGCAAGAAAAGAGCCTTTGACTCCCCGATTTTTCATCCCCTTACTTCCTCTTCATTCCTTTTGATTCTTCCCTCTCTCCCTGACCCTTCCCCGACCGTTTTACGCTTTCTCCGTCCGCTTGGATTTTCTCCGCTTGGAAAAAGGCGCTTGCGATTTGAAATCGCAAGCGCCTTTTTAAAGTTATCCCTGTTTTTTAAGGCATACCAGCGTTTCGTCGATGGTCTGTTTATCCAAAAAGATTTCGTTCACTTCTTGCCCGTCTTTATACACGGGAAAGTTGAATTTCATCGATTTTAAGGGCGTATCGCTTTCCCCTTCGGGATAAATCTGAATTTCTTTAACCAAAGTCGCAATCAACTCTTTCTTTTCCTCATTACTGATTATATCATATAATTCCCCGAAGTGTTGCAAAATTTTATAAATATTTTCCATCGTGATGAATTCCGCTTCCACCGACTTTCTTCTAAGTTTCGCATCTTCGACTTTTTCTTCGATTTCCGCAATCGTATCGTATAAAGCGTCAAGTCTTAAAGTCATATCGTGCAATTTTCTTTCACGGTGCGTAGTATCTATCGGCAACGAGTCGATTTCACGCTCCAATCTCGCTTTGTTTAATTCCACCTCCTTTAACTTACTTTCGTAGTTGCTTATTTCCGTATCGATTTTCGTAGTATCGACTTGCAAACCTATCTTCTTTTTTATCTCGATGGCAAAGTGTTCGTCCTGCACCAAATCCTTGATAAACTCTATAACGAGCGGCTCGATATCCGTCTTTTTAAGGTTTGCGCTATAATCGCAGTAATGCCCGCGCTCTTGTTTGTTGCGACTGCAAGCATAATACATAACTTCTTTATACGTACCGTCTTTCTTTGTCCAGCAAACTCTGTTGGCGTACATTCCGCTACCGCACTTCGGACATTTTATAATTCCCGTAAGCAAATGAGCGCGATCCTTCCCATATTTGGATACGGATTTCACTCCCGTTGTCTCTCGTTTATCGTGCGCTTTTGCCCAAAGCTCTTCATCAACAATCCCCTCATGCAAGCCGTCCACCAGACAAAAATCTTGCTTGTTCACAACTTTGCAATCGGCTTTTGTGCCTTTCACTTTTTCCCTCGTTCTTCTGCCGTAAGCAATCTTACCGCAGTAAACGGGATTATCCAAAAGTATCTTAATGAAATGTGCACTGAACTCCTCTATATCGGTTTTCTTGCGCGGCATCTTTTTAATACCCTGTAAGTTAAGATATTTTGCTATTCCCGTATAGCCCATATTCGTATGGACGAATTTATCGAAAATTGTCCGCACGATCTCCGCTTCATCTTCCTCTATGACCAAAGTGTCGTCTTTCAAGCTGTACCCATACGGCGCGGGGCCGCCGTTCCATTTGCCTTGCCGAGCTTTTTCTCTGCGTCCATTCATAGTCTGTTCGAGAATGTTCTCGCGCTCTATCTCGGCAACCGCAGACAAAACGGAAATTAAAAGCTTTCCGCTTGTCTGCGAAGAATCAATCCCTTCTTCAATGCAAAGCAGATTCACACCATAGGATTGAATGAATTCCAATGAATTGAGAATATCGGCGGCATTTCTGCCAAAACGTGAAAGTTTATACACCAAAACGTAATCTACGTCAAGCCCTTCTTGAATATCGGAGAGCATCCGCTTAAACGCCGGACGCCCTTCTATCGATTTCCCCGACTTACCCGCATCCTCGTAGATTCCGACTATTTGCATTTCTTCACGTTCGGCAAATCTTTTCAAACTGTTCTTTTGTCCGTCAAGACTATACCCCTCTACTTGCATTTCGGTACTTACTCGCGGATATAAAATGCACTTTTTACCTTCTCGATTCATTTTTCTTCTCCGTATCGGTTGAAGCGGCACTTAATACTTTGTCGCCGTATTTTTTTATAAGTTGCGCCATCGTATCAATGAACGCATTAAAGTTAGCTTTTTCTTTATTCTGACAATCAATAGTTAGCTTTTTATTCAAGTATCCTTATTCGGACGATAACTCGGAATTACTCCGCGTCCTTATAGCTTTGAATACTATGTTCTCTTTCCATCGCGTTTTCCTCCTTATGCGAATAGATTTAATAGTTATTCGGTTTTCTTTTTATCGATTTCCTCAAAACCGAAAAAATCGTCATACCCGTCCTTGAGCTTTGCAAAGTCGGTGTCGTGTCGGGCTAATAATTCTTCATAGCCTGCCTGTATAAGCTCTACCTTTGTATAGCCGTATCTTTTCAAAAATTCATTTATTTTCTCGGCTTTCTCTCTCGGTATGCTCGTTCCCCAAACCATACATTTGGCTTTTCGTTCTTCCTTATGACGTTCTTCATAACGCTTGTCTTTAATCGCTCTGTCTTTCTTTTCCATAATAACCTCCGTAAATATATGCGTCGTATTTATACGCCGCATAGTCATTATAGCAAACCACCAGTCGTGAGTCAAGCGTTTTGCAAATGTTAATACGACTTTAGCTCGTTTTCTACCTTTTATTTACCCCAAGTCCACTTAGAATTGACTTTCGGATGTTCCTCTACATTTCCTTGCGCCTCCCTTTCTTGTTCTATTTCCTTTTCTATCTCTTGCAAACGGTTAGTAAAGTCGCGCTCTAACAGTTCACTTTCCCCGCCAAGCGACGCAAGTAAACCGTCAAACAATTTGCTTACTTTTCTGTGCGAGATTGCAAGCCTGCGTTTAAGTCCTTTGTCGTTTACCTTGTGTCTTATTTTGGTTTCGAATGTTTCGGACTTTATGTACTTTACCGTCCCCAATAGGATATTGCCCTGTCTGCGCCTATAATCGTTTTCTATTTCGTCTATAAGCGTTATGTTCTTCGTATCAATTTTATAGTGATTCGTATCCTCGCTGTTGCCGTTAATAATACCGTTTACTTTGTAACGTAGTGTTTGAAGCTCAATGTAAAAACGGAGATCGGCTTTACGCGCGGTTTTATCGTACATCAATAGTTTGTTGACAACCCTATCTATTTGCTCTCGATACAGTATCATATCTTTGCTCCCGTAATGAAAACTGCAACCTTTCGGAATTATCTTTGCCAATTCGAGTACCGCTTCCTTTACATCGTCTTTGGTTATAATGTCTTTTAGTGCGGAAATCTTTTTCAGCTCTCTCAATGCTTCGTCTCTTGAAATATACAGTCTCGGATGCGATTCCGAAATATCCATATTGAGCCGAACGTGCATTCTGTCCAATACGGACTTTTCTATCTTGCCTTTATGCCTATACTCCGTTTGCCTCTTTCTGTACTTACACTTTGGCTCTCTCTCGGCAAACCAAAAGTGTATATGTAGATGGTGCGGCTTGTCCTTGTGCAAAGCACATATTAGGTCTACATTGTTCGGATCTAATCCCATATCCTTAAAGAATTCTCCGAACGTGCGCTTAATTAGCCGCATACACTTTTCGGGAGAATCTATCTTGTACGACATTTCCTTATTCAAAGATATAAAGCCGTGCCAAATATTCTTGAGTGCATGAGCGCGTTTCTTTATGTCTGCTAACTGCTCTTGCGTTATAACTCCGTCGCCGTTAAACACTCCTGTGGACTTCTCGAAATAGTTAATGAGCGAACGCGTTTCGGTTTTAGAATTTTCGCCATTCAACTTTCTGTCCGAAGTCATATACTTGTAGATATTGTTTCCGCTATCTGACATCTCGTAATACGGACGTTCACGCTCAAACTTTGCTCTCTCTTCCGCCGTTGCGTTACTCTTAACTTTCCACGGCGTGTATGTAATATTGAAAATTATAGGTTGATTGCTTATTTTTGTTTCCTCCTACTTTGTTCTTTCTCTTGTGAACGAATGTTCGAAGGCGGGTTTCCCGCTTCGGAACGCAAAATGCAAATAGCCACAAAATTTGCATTTTTCTTATCCTGCTACAAAACTACCACCACTTTGGTACGTTTCCCCAAAATATTCGTCTTACATTTTCTCGTTATTAACTTGTATCCAATGCTATAAAACCTCATTTTATTGCAACGAAAAACTCACGGCGTTATGACCGTGAGCCTGTCGATGTTATTGAATTTTAATTATGGCAGATTCGCCATGCTTAAGAAGTCTAATTCCGCGCAAATACACGGAATTATCCATCTCTATATATCAAGCGAATAGAACGCCCCAATTATTCCATTTTTGCAAAAATTTTTTACTACTTTAGTTAAATCATTTAACTGTAGCTCTAATTCGTCTTTCCAATCTAAATAGTAAATCCTTTTCATCTTCCCATATAATCATTGATTTTTGTGCTATATCAAAATGCGGCTTTGTCTGTGCATTATCAAATACTTCCTTTTTGCAACAAACTATAACCTCTTTATTTAGTGCTTGAGCATATCCGGCTTCATAATATGCTCCATAGTTGGGCTTAGTTATATCTACCACTACAAACTTACTAGCCTTAATCTCATGAAAAATTTCTGGCATTATGTAATTATTATGTTCTTTATCTTTTATGATTCTCGGTTCAAACCCTGCTTGTCTAATAGCTTGCTGAAAAATATCTCCTATATATTTTACATTATCATCAAAAGACATAGCAATAAAGCCTTGCTTTACCCCTTCTTGGCTCCGAGTAAGTTCTGCAATATGTTTCCATCCATTTACTGAAATTCTATATCGATTGTTATTAACATTAGATTTATCTGTTTTAGCAATTTCAATATAATGACTGTTACCCAAAGCGGAAAAAATACTCGCCACTTCGAGTAATTTATTTTTGCTTTCGCAATATAACAATCTATAATCCTTATCAGCCAGCTCCACAATGTTAAACATATCGGATAATAAAGGATATTTACGCGCCAAATTTAACATAATGTTATCAATTCTATCGATAACTTGATAGGGATATTGCCGCATTAAATGATATAAGTTCACAAAGCAATCATCTGGCGGCGTTTCGTCAGTTTCTTCATAAAAAAATTTCCAGTAGAAATTCCTGCCTGCCTTATTATTAAAAGGATATCTTTCTACATAATTGTATATCGCATTTTTCCAACGCTCCGTAGTTAAGTCGTCAATACCATCAAATAACCAATCATATAAACAATAACATCTGTTTTCTGAACAACAAAAAATTGTATAGTATCCATCACTTTGAATAATCTTATGAGATTTACCACATATCGGGCATTTGTCTGTAGTATCCATTAAATTACTCCCTCATTATATTAGAATTTAATTTTAGTCTTTTCTTCCTTCCGAAAGCAATCTCGAATTGCTTTGCTGCAACACGCGCAGTTGAGAAATAGCCATAGCATTAAGTTGTTTCAACCTATCGCTTTGCGATACGTTTTGCTCTATAAGAATTGCGTTATAGCTTTCCATATTAGCAATCACAAGTAGTTGTTCTATCGTCGCGTAATCACGAATATTTCCTTTAAGCGTGGGATTTTCTCTACGCCACTGCGCCGCAGTTTTGCCGAACAACGCAACATTCAATAAGTCCGCTTCGTCGGCATATACATACTTCAACTGTTCTTCTGTAAGCGTAGGAACAATGTTTTCCTTTATAGCATCGGTATGTATGCGGTAATTAACCTTTGCAAGCTCACGCTTCGCCGACCATTCCAATGCTTTTTGCTCTTGCGATTTAAGCCGTTGAAACTCCGTCACCAAATACAGTTTGAATTCGGGACTGAGCCAACTCGCAAACTCGAACGCAATATCTCTGTGTGCATACGTGCCGCCGCCGTTACCGCGCTTTACTATAATGCCTATCGCATTTGTTTCTTTTACCCATTTCTCGGGAGACAAATAAAAACTATTCGCGCCGGATTTATTTTCAAAGGTCGTAAATTCGTGACCTTTGAAATGCGGATTGTTTAGCTGTTCCCACAACCCAAGATAGGATACGACGTCTTTATTTCTCATCCAAGTCTGTATGGGGATTTTCGGCTCGTCAGGATTTACATATCTTGCCAAATCGGTTAATGATATATAGTCATCCTTGTTAATTATTTTGTAGCGAACATCTATTCCGTTTACGCTAAATTCTGTATTTGCCATATTGTCTCCTTTGTGGTTTATTTTGAGCTCCATATATCAAGCGAATAAAACGCCTGAAATATTCCGTTTTTCAAAAAATTTTTGAAATTATTTTTTCTTTCTGAATTCGGGATTACTAAAATGCGGCACAGGACCTTCACCGAATATATCTATTATCTGCTCTCTTATAGGTCGTGGATCGTCTTCTTCTATTACGACTACATTCTTATATTTCCTGCGGAAGTCAGCATATCTCTTTTCCAACCGTGCGTATTGTTGCGGTAAGAATCTCTTATGTATAAATTCTTCTGCCGTCATATCCAACCGACTGCAAGCCTTTTCCGCTTCTTCGAATATCTTTTCAAAATTTGTCTGCTTTGGCTTTTCTTTCAATGTCTTTTTGCGGTATTCCACTTCCTCACACAACGCAAGATACAGCCAACGCAATTCATCTATTTGCCCATCGAATATGTCGTAATAAACCTCTCGGCTACGGTGCGGTAACTCGTTCAGCCTATTGCCGAATTCCAATTCCGCAATCGTATCGTCTCTGTATTTCGAGAACGGACGTATAACCAAGTACGACAAGCCGAATTTGTAATACTCGCGATAACTATAAAACCAACTTACCATTTCCGCTTGGTCATCCACGGGCATGATTACACGGAACATATCCCAAAGAATATCTTCGTCATCATCCGTGCGGAACTTATCCAAAAACTTTTCCCACTGTGCATTGGCTTTCGCCTCATCACTCTCGGATGAGCCGCTCAACGCATCTTCAATTTTCGCAAGATGCTTTGCTACATAGCTCTGCGTCTTTCCGATTTCTTCCGCTATTTCGACTTGCGTATATTCTTCCAAATAATATAATTCGTAAATCTCTCTATCTTCTTTCGATAGTACCGACAATCTTTTATCCGCTGTCGCTTGCTCGGTAATATCTTCAAGCATCCCACGCTGTTTCTCGTCAAGCAACGTACCGTCGTCGTTCTCCATGTCTATCTTTTTGTAGTAAGACTTCCCGTCCGCCTTAACGCATGTAGCCTTATGCGCTTTCTCGACACGGTCTGAATTATACATCTCTGTATCCAATTCAACAAGACGGTCAAACTGATACTCAGTAACTTCGCACGATGAAAGTTTGCCTCTATCATAGAAGTAATACAAAAACACACCTTCGGTCGCCGCAGGCTGTTTCAATTCATTCAATTTGTACGCGCGTGTTTCGGGCATAATATTCCTCACTTAATCAACGAATATTTCGGGATAATTTATCATAACTGTTTTCAAACTCTCATACAAATCATTTGGCACTATACGTAATATCCCTTTGCTTATTTGAATTGATTGATTTTCTATATTTATATAATTAGCACAATTCGGTTTCAATAATAAAAGCGCTTCTTCGCGTAAAAAACCATACTTTTGCAAAAGTATAATAGCGTTATTACAAGTACCATATTCGACGTATTCATACCAATCATTTACCAAAGCAGTTTTTCCGTGAATCCTAACTATTGCTTCCGATAAGCGTAAAAAATACATGGAAAGTTTATAATTTATAACATGTTCCAAATCTTTCATCACCTCATTGATTACTTGATTTTTATGCTTGACAGAATTGTTATACGGCTCTAAATGATATTCAGGCTCAAAGGAAACTAAATTGCCACCATTTTGTTGGTAATATTCAATTGCTCCTCGAATTATTTCATGCAAACCGCGACTCTGCATCCATTGAGTCAAGATAACAGTATAATATCGAATACTATTTCCCTTGCCCAATGTTTCCTTTTCATAAATATCCCATCGAAGAATTGATGCTAATTGCATTAAAAAATTTAAGCAAGTACTATAATCAAATGTTTTGGGATAATTAAGATTCTTTTCTCTCACTGCTTGGTACAATGATTCTTTTTGTCTCGCTGAAAGATTGATGTCATCATCCTTACTAACAATAGCACCGAATTTATTCCTAATATCTATTATGTTCTGCGGTGATAAAACTTTATCTTTACGGAAATCTCTTACAATATAGCTATCATTTTGATTACAAATATCATGCAACAACATGTTCAAGCATTTAGTGGCATACTCGTATGTTGTTTCAGTAAACCCACGATCCGCATATTTTTCGCCGAGTTCCAATAAATTTGTTCTTCCTTTAAGAAGAGTCTCCACTATGTATCTTTTACTACTTGATTTTAACGCCTTTGTAGGCAACAGTGTTTGATTAGGTAATGGTTTTAATAAAACGTCGTTGTAGTAATTCTTTGCGCCTCTATCACCTACAAATAAGAATACATTTCCGTACTCATTGAGCGTGACGCGTCCGGCGCGTCCAATAAGATTAAATGCATCCACTTCTGACATCTTTGTATTTGCCTTTTTATTATCAAAAATAAACAAATTGTCAACCGGAACATTTACGCCTTCCAACAGTGTACTTGTGCAAAAACAATATCTGATTATTTTCTTTCTTATTAAATATTCAATATTAGATCGCACTTCTGCCGGCAATGCCCCAATATGATACGCGACACGCTTCCTGATTAGATTCGCTAAATAATATTCTTTATGTATTTTTTGCTCAATAAGTTTTGCAACTCTTTCAAGCTCATCTTGCCCCTCATTGCTTTCACAAGTATATATTTTACTTAATTGCATTGCAAAATTTATCGCTTTATTTGCTGAAGAAACATATATAAGATTACGTTTATTTCTACCAATAGAAATCAAAGCTGACATTTTATCTATAATATCAACCGGCAAACTACCGCAATCAACATTTTCTTTGGAAAGATTATTGATAATACTAACTCTTCTATTCTCAATATCAATATAAATTTTATTTTGAACAACCGGCGAGAACTCAAAAGATTGTCCATTCGCCTGATTATCTGAAAGAGAATAATAATTAGTAAGTTCAAGATAAATGTCAGGATTAGGAATTACAGGTGAAGAAAAATAGATGTTAACATCTTCATGAGCTTTTAACATATCTAATAGCTTATAATATATTATACTCCTCTTATCCTTATCGGATATTTTATGTGCTTCATCAATAAATATATATTTATATTTTACCGTCGGCTGTTTCAAAAGAGCATAATATAATCTTTCCGGTGTTAAAACAGCAATAAAATTTTCGTCATTTTGTAGCGATGCAATCGCGGTTATAACCTTATGCTTGCCAACGCCCAAAATATCCGAAAATTCATTTATCATTTTATTTGCAATCTCTGAAAGCAAGGCTCTCGTAGGCACTATAATAACAAAATTTTCCTTACTGCCATTTTTTATTTGATTGCGAATAAAATTGGTAATGACAAATGTTTTCCCCATTGACGTGGGTGCCGAAAAACTATAAAATTGATTGCTTTCAATACCATTTAATGCCTTAAGCTGTGTATCAAAATATTGCTTGTCCGTATCCGGAATACTATTGACTATCTTATGGGCTTCGACTTCAACATCTCTTAATATATCTGAACCATCAAATTGTTCCTCTTGATTACACAACATATTTGCAGAAGCAAAGTTAGAAACATTTGTATATATGTTTTGCTTAAAAAAACCAATCTCTTCTTCATTCGGAAATAAACTGCCAAGCAATATAACTATTTGCTGGGCAATGTTTTGGTGTTTCTCTTTTTCGGATAACGATAGCATATCCGCATAGCGAAGCAACTTTCTATACTCATCAGTATATTTTTCGCTATATTCAGAAAAAAGCGACTTCGAATATGCGATTAAGAGTTCTTTGTATTTCCGTTGCAAAAACTCATCGTTTTCTATATTATCAAGCAAGTAATACGATAAAGCATGTTTATCCATTTTTTATTTCTCCCCATTCAAGTTTCGCATTTCCGCTCGTTAGCGAATCCATAATCACTTTACGATCTCGTGCCGCATTATGAAATGGTAAGAAATAAAAATTAAACTCATAGTTGCTAACATGATGACTATTTATTGTATTTATAATGTGATTTTTAAAACTTAAAACCTGCTTTATGTTTTCTTCTATTACCTTTCGATCAAATTCATCGTTTGTATCTGAAACGCCTTTATAATCGATGTTGTACCCTATAAATATTCCAAAAACTGTTTCTTTCTTTTTTCTCGGAATAGCCATAATATATTCTTTTATTAATTTAGCCTCGTCCTTATCAACAAGTTGCTCCATTAAATGAGTATCCAAAAGATTTCTATCCTGTGTATTCTCCGATAAATACTTCGTAATAGACTTGAATGCTTCATCTATGCCATCTTTCAAATCATTCTTAATTTTTGCTTCACCAATAACGAGTTGCAAGATTTTTGTACCTTCACTATTGGTGCGAAATTTAAAATGAATGCCATCGCTTCCTTTAACATAATCTTTGGCACTTGTTTTTAATTCAACTTTGCTGAATAATTTAGGCGCATGCAAATCTTGTTCCAAAAACAAGTATAACAATATCTCTCCAAGTTCCCCGCCCGCGCCTTTATCTGCTTCATTATCAATCGGTCTCAAATGATTTAATGCTTCTAATGTAATCACTCTTTGCTTTGACGGGTTATTTTCGATTTCGGCAAGTCTTTTGCGAGAAAATACATACTGAGCAATATTAGGCAATATATAATCATACA
The DNA here is from genome assembly GCA_905209085.1 of uncultured Eubacteriales bacterium. Classification (GTDB taxonomy): domain Bacteria; phylum Bacillota; class Clostridia; order Christensenellales; family Borkfalkiaceae; genus Scatosoma. Next base: position 228,335 of record CAJLRM010000002.1, on the reverse strand, counting down.
GCTCGTCATAATTAAACACCTTGTTTTCTGTATTCAACATAAACATCCGAAGATAATTCTTGTTTACCACATCAAATTCTTCTTCAGAAACTTTATTAAATATTCCAAATCCTTCTGAATATGATGTTAACTTAATACTTGCCATATATGATTACTACTCCTTTGCTTTAAGCCTATCTTCACTTAATACCATAAAAGGCTTTCAATTCGCTTTCGAGCGCATTTTTTAATTCCTGAACACCGTTGCCTTCATTTTTGTAAGGCAACATTTTATAGTGCTGCACATCAAATTTTGCAGGTGTAAATGGCTCGGTGGGATTACTTGGATTGCTGATAAGATACAGCACTTTAACTCCTTCTCCCGCTTTTGAACGCAATAGCCCCTGTGCATAACCCACTTCATAATACACGTTAGCATTTTGATCTGTAAGGTCGGCTATAAGCAATCCCGCATTTTGAATCTGATCTAATATTTCATCTACAATATCATATGAAAAACCCGTGATCTGCTTATCTATACGAATAGGCGGCAGGAGTTCTATGTCGTAATTATTGTTCAATTTTTCTACGGTGCTTACAATAGCTTGATAAACAAAATCGAGCTCGGGCTTAAACGGCATAACAACAAAAATCTGCTTTTGACGAATTTCGTAAATACTGTCGAACACTTTAATAATGCTTGTAGGGTCAAATTGCTCTATATTGTATAGTTTATTATTTATAAACCAATCGTTAAAAGCCGATAGCTTCGCGTTTTTATGTCCGCCGCCGGTTTTGCAATAATAAACATACGGCACAAGAGCATTGACATCTTTACAATGCTGTATTTGCTCATAATCCGTAAAATATGTATGATCCAATTCGCAAAAAATATCGGCAAGCTCTTTCGCGGAAGTTTCAATCGAATTTATTATTAAAAATTTAACGCAACGTAATACGGCATCGGATAATGTGCTAAATAATTCGGACAAATGAAATAGCGGCGTTTTGGAATAAGTCTTTAAATATTCCTGCGTAATACTAAATTCTTTCCCAAATTGTAACAATTCATCGACCGAAAAGAGATTAAATAAACCATTAATCTGTTCTATCGAAGTAAGTGGCTTTACTTTTGCGTTTATGTTATGAAATATTTCCATTTCCGTCTTTTCACGATCACGAAGTTCGGGATTTCCGCTACTACTTAATAAAATGATACAAAAAGGAATTTGAAAATCATCGCCGCGATAATCTTTTAACGCTTCCAGTCGATGATTTCCGTCAATGCGTTGTAAAAATGCCGGTTGACCTTCATTAAACTCAAAACGTACGATTTTATTAATTGTCGCCTTTCCTATATGGGTAATACTCAGATCTTTGTTTGAACTGTAAAATTTGGTCCCGACGTTTTTCAATATTGCATCGTCAAGTGATAAATATTGATCGTTAAAATCAACAGTAGTACAATCAAAAGACAGTACAACTTCCGGCATAAATTTGATTTGCGGACTTTCCAAATACTCGCGTATTTCGTTTACGTGTTGTTCTTCTGCGACTCGCTGATAGGATGGGTGCGGAATAGAGTATTGCAACAATTTTTTATAAGAACAATATCCGCGAATTATAGGTAACCCATTATAGCAGTATTCCAAATTGCCGTAAATTTTTTCTTTTGCCATAATACAAACTAAACTCCTAATAGTTCTTTTTCAAATTGCGCTTTCGCTTCCTGCCACTCTTTTTCGGCAGAAAGTTCTATGCCTTTTATGCTTATACGCTGTTGTTTTATATTTTGTCCTATTTCGTAATTGTTTTCGGGGACGATAATGGTTTGCTCTAAAAATTCTTCTAATATGAGATTGCGAATACCATTTGTTTGATTTTGCATAACTTCCGTAAGCCCTATCCCGTAAACGAAACGCAAATATTCAAATAGATAATATGGGTCGATTAACGTTTTATTGACTTTTATTTTCGTCATAAAATTGCTATATGCAATCGGGCAACCATTATAAGATATTCTGTCGACATATATTACTCTGCCGACGGGTTGGTCGGGACTTCCGCCAGATTTTTCTATTATTATATCCCCGAGCTCCACATTCATTGCCGCCAATTTCTTTTTTTCTATTTGACGGTATTGCGCTTTATCTTCGCATATATCAACGTTGTCTTTGTTGTCGATTTCCGTTGCGCGCAAAACCAAGCACTTCGTATATGTTTCGCTTGTTTCTTCGGGTGCAATTCCCCAATCACCACCGATTATATCGATTATCAAATCTTTTAACTTGTAAGTAGGATAGTGTGTGCGATTTAATTCATTACGCATTACTTGAAATTTTTTATCATAACATTTCGGATCCAATCTGTGTGTGGCGTTTCCCATTATTTGCGATAATTCTAATACCGTAATTAAATCGGATTTGCCTTTCGATATATTTATATCAAGAGATGTTGTTAATTCGGTTGAAATATTTTTTCTTGAAATGTCGGCTTGTTTTAATTTGTTTCGACGGTTTTCTTTTGCGTTGTTGTAACTTTCTATGAATTGTTGTTGCTGTTCAATCGTCAATATCGGCACGCCTATTTCGCCAATTTCTTGCAAATTTATGTTTGCTCTTGCTACGGGACGTTTCAAAAATTCCAAATATGTTTGTCCCATTGGGGAAAGCATATATGCAACTAAAAACTCGGGCAATACATCTTTTTTTAATCTTACCGCCGCAATCGCTTGATTGATATTCGCTTCTCTATCGTAATTATATAGTCCAACTTTTCCTATTGTCGCACCAACTATTGCAATTAAAACATCTTTACTTTTTAATTTGGACGATTTCATCAAGCCGTTATGTATTTCGTGTTTTATTTTTGAAGTTTCATCTACCGTTACAGTTCCGTCAATCGACAAACAACCGCTTTTTATAAATAAAACACCGTCGCCATCCGTATAAGCATCGCCGCCCGATTTCGGCGTAATCCCCGAAAATATAACTTCGGCGCAATCGCGTAACGGAACCAACGGCAATTTTTTGATTTTATTAAACGCAACATGAAATTTCGGATTGTTAGCATACGGATCTAATCTATTATTTATCTGCCCCCGATTAACGGCAAATACACAAAGCACATTCGCCTCATCGGGGGTTATGCGAAAAAAGGCGTTGCGTCCTTGCAAAATTCTTCGTACTTTACTACTATTTCGTCAAACTGATTTTCTTTTATTTTTCGTCCCGTCGCGTCGTACCCGATAAACTCGGGCGAAGCCATAAAGATAGGCTCATTATCGTCGGGCGCTTCGTCTTTTCCGCGCTTGCGTACGAATATGATCGACGCTTTTACGCCCGCGCCGAAGTGAGCAAAAGCGCATTGCGGCAAACTGACTACCGCAAGCAGTTGGAATTTTTCCAATATAAAATCGCGCACATATTGCATCGAACTGTTAGTAAGTATTCCGTCGGGTAAAATGATTGCTGCCCTGCCTATTTTGGGTTTTAAGAACTGCCATATTCTTTCTATAAACAGCACTTCTGAGCTTTGATTTTTGCGCGGCGTTTTCTTGCCTTTTTTATCCGTTACGTTACCGAGTTCAAAACTTTCCAAATACGGTTTTTGAGTTTTGTTTATCGTAGACCCAAACGGCGGATTAGTGAGAATTAAATCGAATTTATCTTTTGCGAAGCCGCGATTATGCGCGTACATTTTGTCTATGCTTTCCAATGCGTCGTGGCTTATCACGTTGGTATGTCCGTCGTCGTGGACAATCATATTCATTTTTGCAACGCGCGCTATTTCGTCGTTTATCTCAATTCCGTAAAGGTGTTTCGCCGCAAATTCGTGCCAATAGTTAAAATGTTCTACCGTGCCCTTCTCGTAATAGTCGTTTGCCTGCGTCCGCATATAATCGAGCGCGTGTAACAAGAATCCGCCGCTTCCGCAAGACGGGTCGAGCACGTCCCAATAGTTTTGCGGTTTCATCATTTTAACGCAAAAATCTATAATTTCGCGCGGCGTAAAATATTGCCCGAAGTCCCCCTTAAAGAACCCGTCCATAAACTGCTCAAACGCAACGCCTTTTACGTCAAGGTCGGTTTTGTTTAAGTTGATTGCCTCTAAGTGCGACACTACGGTACGCAAAACTCTGTCGTCAACCTTAATTGATTCGGTAAACACTTCGGGGTCTTTTACTTTTTGTTCGTCGTAAAGTTCGTTGATACGTTCGGCAAGTTTGCTCGACGGCTCGTGCGTTTTGATTTGAAATTGATACGGCTCTCCGTTTTTGCGCGGTTTTTGCTCGTCGCTTATCTTTACAAAAATTATTTTGCACAGCTCACCGAACGCCGTAGGCGGAGAAAGTCTGCCGCCGCCCCAAAGCGTTTGATGGCATTTTTTAATAGCCGTGATAAGGTCTTGCCTTGCAACGGGTTTAATGTCGCTTTCGGTGCCTTTATAAAATCTGTATTCTTGCGGTTTTCCGTAGGCTTTCGGCAAATCCGCGAGAATATTTTGTTCGCGCTCGAACGCGCCATATTTATCCGATACGTCCAAGACGCGGCGCGTGCCGCCCGCAACGATAACCACATATTCGGCGCGTAGCTTTATCCACGTTGCGTTTCCTACGCCTTGCTCTATCGCTTGATTAAATTCGGCGTCAGTTACGCCGTCTTTCTTACACTCTACGACTGCATACGGGCGTTTACACTCATCATCGGAGAATATGACTATATCCGCACGGTCGGTAGGAAGTCTGTCGGGTATAACGACTTCTATCTTGATACGGTTTGCGGGGTACTCGTACTTATAAATAAGCTCTGCCCAAAACTCGGCGCGCACCTGTTCTTCGGGGTCATTGTAATATTCGGTATGGTTATCCGAAATTACATACGTGATCTTTCTTTTGGTATCTTCACCTGTTATGTATGCAAAACCGTCTTTTATTGCTTTATCAAGAAAAGTCATATTAGTTCTCCTCATCCGCAATATTTATAATTTCCATTATATCGGATATGTCACAATGTAGCACATTACAAATTTTAAGCAATACAGACGTTTTCACATCCTCGTTTCTGCCAAGCTTCGCCATAGCAGTAGTTGTAAGCCCTGCCGCCTTGCGCAAATCTTCTTTCTTCATATCTTTATCAATTAGTAGCTTCCACAACTTTTTATAGCTCGCCGCCATATCAAAATCTCCTACTCTTTATTAGATGTCACTATTATAACATACTTAAAGAAAAAACACAAGATTTTCTCCAAAATTTAGAGAAACATTTTTAATAAAAACGGCTCTACTTTTTCGTAAAGCCGCCTTTATAGAAATTAGACATCTATTGTAATTATTATTTGTGAAGGTAAGTCCCACTTCGTTTCATCTTCTTTATTTCTATCCTCTTTGCAAGCATTTATATCTATCGTGCACTGTTCGCCTACTTCCTTGGGCAGAAATTGAACAAGATTTAATATGTTCGCTTTTAAGTTTGCGCTCTTTCCAGCATCTACACCACTAACATAACACTCCTCATATCCACGATACAAAAGCAAAAATTTATTGTGCATGACCGCATTTCTCAATTCTTTTAGAGCAAAAGAATTATCTTTCAAATGCTTACCGTTTGGAAAATCACATAAAGATTTTATTTCTTTAGGGAGCCTTTGGCATTGAACAAGCAAAGCAGAAAAATCAATATGTTCTAACGCATCATTCAAATTGTTACTATATACTTTTAACTGTTCACGTAAATCTTTAATCCAAAACCTATGCCTAACATTTAATATGAAGCTATCAAGAATTACTGCTCGATAAAATTCTTCCAAATAAGAAATATATTTGAACAGTGTGTACCGAATACGCTTATCATATCGATATGTAGAAGCAACTTTCTCGTATTCTATACTATCAGAATCGCTCCAATTGAGCAATCGCTCTTTAATCATAATGTGTTTTTCAACGCCTTTTGATTTCAAAGACTTTTCAGCTCTGATTTTATCTTCATCACTGATAATGAGATTTTTATAAAATACTTCATCTCGCTTTGTCATAGTCATCTGTAAAACTCATTTAATGTTTCAAGAAAGATCGAAAAAGACTTAATGCCGTCTTGTCTTCTCAAATGCATATTTTTCAATTCAAGGTAACGCCGCTTGAACTCCATCCAATCGCCATTTTCTTTTACAGCTTTGAATCGTTCAAAATAGTTAGCAGACTGCTTAACTTGATTCCATATATACCTATCCGTTCTCTTGTCGTGTGTTAATCTATAAAAATATCCGTCATCGCCCTCAACAATTATAGCCACATCAAAAGAAAATTCCAATCGGTTATTTCTAATTATCTTCACGGTAACAACAGATGTAGAATCACTAACGTGTGTATATCCCGAAACATATTGCTTTAATACTTTGTTAAACCTTGCGACAAAAATATCTTTAATCTGCTTAGGGTTATCTAATAAACCTTTCTTATCTTTTTGTAAAATAATATTATAATCCAAATCAAATGACTCATCGCTGTTTTGCGTAACAAGTCTTTTGTCTCCGCTACCGATAAGTCTTATATCAAAAGTAAAATAATCACTCACTTCGTCTTGCACGGCGTGGAGAATCTCCATACACCACGCTGTAAGTTCTTTTACTTCGCTTTGATTAGCAAATCTATATGCCATTGTAAACCTCTTTAATTTCTCAACTCGTTTATTGCTTCTTTTATTGACTTACGGTCTTTATCTGTAGGCAATTTAGGATTTTTTGCCGTTCCAGAACGCCAAGAATCTCTAACTTCATAGCCAAGTTCCCTTAAAACTCTGGCTATAACGCAGGGTTGTACTGTATAACCATAATGATCTTTGATGTATTGTATAATTTGCTTATATGTTATAGGACATTTCATTTTTTATTCCTCAAATGTAGACCTATATTATTTCAAAATGTTTTAATGTTTCTTTAATTGCTTCCACCATTCGCGGTGTGGGATGCGCGCGGGGGCGTTTGAGTTCTTCGACGGCGTTGGGGGCGTCGTACATAGGCAAGCCCACATCACGTTTAACTTCGGCGATGTAAGCCGTGTGGACTTTGAAGCCGTAAGTTTGTTCTATATATTCTTGTATCATCTTGTAGGTTACTTTTTCTTTCGGTTTTCGTTCATCGGCACGTTCTTTGATTTTCTTCAACGAAAATTGCCCTTCGCCCTCTCCGAATTCTACGTCAATGTTGATATGACTGTCGGGAATTTTTTTGGAAAGCACGACTAATGTCTCGACGTGCTTGGTCTGAGGGAACATATCGAAAGGCTGAATCCACTCTATCGTGTAAAATCCGTTTAAACCCGCTTCATTTTCGATCTGCGGCGTTTTTTCTTCTTTCTCGGATAAGGCATCGAGAGACGAACATTCGTTTGTTTTAGACGCGTTTAAAGCCGCGTACTCGGAATTCTTGATCAGCTCGCCGTCCTTTTCGACGAGGCTGCCCGTCAAAAGGCCGAGATCACGCGCCAAAGTAGCGGGGTTGCAGCTGATGATCGCAATTTTGGAAATTCCCGATTCTAAAATCGCCCTGACGACGCTGCGCGCGATTCCCGCCCGCGGCGGATCGAGAATCAAACGAATCTCCTCCCCCTGCTCTTTTTCCAAAACGCCCTGCAACTTTTCCTCCACGTATCCGCAGATATTCGTCATATTGGAAAGTCCGTTTTTTTCTTTGAGGGCGTCGGCGCATTTCACCGCCTCCGCCTCTAATTCGATGCCATAGACGCGCTTGCAGGATTTCGCCAGCATCGCCGTCAGAAGCCCGCCGCCCGAGTAGGCGTCCACAACCACTTCGTCCCCCGTGGAAACGACGGCTTTCAGCGCCGCTTCGTACAGTTTCGCCCGCACGTTCTCGTTCACCTGTAAAAAGGTGACGGGTCCCGCCTCGTAACGGATTCCCTGCTCTTCCGCCTCGAAATATCCCGGGCCGTGTTCGAGAATGAACTGTTCCCCGAATACGACGTTCGTATCCTTCGCGTTGATATTCAGATAAAAGGTGAACGTCCTGAAAACGGTATACAAAAGTTCGATGAGATATTGAAGGTTCGGCAGATTTTCGGTGACGGACACGAGCGTGACGATGAATTTTCCGCCGATCTCCCGCACGACGATATGCCTTAAACTTCCCGTGCCCGCTTCCTCGTCGTATCCCTTCACCGCGCATTCCTTCATATAGCGATGGAGCACGGCGATGAGCTTTTCCGCCCATTCGGGATGAATGACGCAGGTGGAAACGGGAATGATCCTATGGCTTCGTTCCGCGTAAAATCCGATGACGTTATTGCCCTCCCGATCCACTCCGACGGGCATTTGCAATTTGTTGCGATAGCCGTAGGGCAGATCGCTCTTGATTGCGGCAGGGACGCAAAGGCGAATCCCCGCGATCTTGCGCAGGGCGTCCTTGACGACGTTCCCTTTAAAGCGCAGCTGGGAACGATAGGCGAGATGTTGCAGCTGACATCCCCCGCAGCGGGTGAAGACGGGGCACTTTTCGCGCACCCGTTCCTCCGCGGGCGTGAGCACTTCCTCGATTTTTCCGTACCCGATTTTGTCCTTGACTTTGAGCACGCGAAATCTGATTTTTTCGCCTGGCAAACAATAAGGCACGAAAAAAGTGACTCCTTCGTGCCTGACAATCCCTTCGCCGTTACTGCCCAATGCGTCCGTTACGGCACAAATCATTTGATTTTTTTCCGGCATAAATCCTCTTTTCCGACCTCCTCATTATTTTGCTTGCGTCCGCGGCGCTCTCCCCGAAACGATTTTCTCCCTTCTGCCGCGGACTTTCCCCTTTTATATATCGGCGCTTTTCTCTCCCCCGCCTTTGAACGCCGAGAAAGAATGCTTTTTTGAAAGCCGACGCCTTTTTACGGAAATTTTTAGTGCTTTCCGCCTTACCGAACGACGCGGGCATTTTCCCAAACTCCGCTCCCTGCGCGAAAATTTACTGCCCTTTTCGACGTTTGCGACAGGCGCTCTTTTAAAGCTCTTTTGCCGCTTTGCAGGGGATAAAAAATCACTTTTTTATAATCCTTTGCACCAAGCTGTTGACGGCGATCTGACACTTGGAAAACATAATGTCGTAGACGAAGAAAAAGAGCGTCCCGCCGATGAGGATCACGGGAATGATAAATCTGTTCACGAAATCGAACGAGGCGTTCATCTCGAAAACGAAGCGCCAGACGAGATACATGGCGCCGTCAAACCAGATCGCCTTGATGCCCGTCGCCAGCCAGCGGTTGACCTTGAATTTGAGTTGCAGCGCGTTGAGGAGGGGATGAAGCCCGAAAAACACGATGAACGGCAGCATATCCCAAATGTCGAACCCCGTAAAGAGCAAGGCGAGCAGGGAAGAGCCGATATAGGCGAGCACGTTGCCCCACCAGCAATTTTTGGAAAGCGGTATCATCAGCGCAAAGCACGCCAAAAGATACCCCGTAAAGAGCAAAGCGTGAGAAAGAGTCCCCACCGTCAGCGCTATCGCGGCCAAAGCGCAGGAAACGGCGGAAAGCGCAATCTCGTATGCGGAAATTTTCTTCATCGGTGAAAGACGGAAAACCGCCTTACCTGCAACCGCAGCAGAGGTTGAACAGACAATTCACGCAAAGATACGTATAGCAGCAGGAAATACATTGCGTGCAGGCGTTGCCCCCCATTTGTTCGTTGTCGACGTCCACGGGCGCGCCGTTGTTCGGGGCGTACGGATCCTGCTGCGCCTGCGCCGATTGCCGCGAGTAATCGTTTTTCGCGTTCAGCTTTCCGTAAGCTTCCTGATATTTTTTATTGCCGGGATCCATCTGCATGGCGATTTCCAGCTGTTTCTTGCTTTCATTCGACCAATTTTTCTTATAAAACACCACGGCTTGCAGATAGTGCCATTCCGCGCCGCGCTCGTTGAACTCGTCGAGGCGAGTCTGCGCTTCGGAAAGCTTGTCGCTCTTTAAAAGCTCCGCAATCTCCTCGTAGGCGCTTTTTCCGTCCGTATTTTTCGACTGTTCGCGGCGGGCGGACATAATTTCCGCATACGCGGCGTCCAGCTTGTTCAGCATCCGCGCCGCTTCGTTCCCCGCCTCTCCGTCCAGCCATCTGTCCTCGTTGTATTTCTTTTTGAGTTCGCCGTAACGGTTTTTGATCTCTTCGTCCGTCGCATCCTCGTTCAAGCCGAGAAGGTCATAATATTCCCTGTTCATGTTTTAAAAATTTTTCTCCTTGTTCCTTCCCGCCCTTGCGCGCGGAAAACGTTGTCAATCGGCACCCTTCGTTTCTTTCGGCGGAGCGTCCTTGCAGCGTTTGCACGCCGCCGAACACATCACCCGCTTCGTTTCCGAAGGCAGTCCCCTCAGTAATATATTATCCGACAAATCCCGATTAAAATGAAATTTTATTTTTGACAAATTTTCCCGTATATCGAAAAAGAGGGAATGAAAGACGAATTCCACGTCCTTTTGACGCCTTTTCATCAAATCGGCTTTATCCTCGCAGGAATACGAAAGGACGAACGGATTGTACGCGCCTTTCTTCTTATCCTTATCGTAATCGTCTAACGCGTCGATGAGATAGATCCATTTTCCGACGGCGTAAAAAAGATCGTGCGTGTACGGAGTCTTTTTGTCCTCCAATAAGTAATCGCTCAGCTCCGCCATCATGTTCGCCGACGCGTCCGCCGCCCTGTCCAGACTGTCCGTCTTCGATTTTTCCGTTTCCTGCTGCGCCGCGAGATTCTCCCTGACGATGCGCTCGATTTCGGGATAATTCCTTACCGTTTTTTTGTGTCCCGAAACGAACCAAAGCCGCTTGCCCCGCCCCTTGTCGCCGTCCAGGATGTCGTCGGTGTACTTATAGTACACCAAGGCGGTGTTGAGGGCGCCGAGCTTTTTCGTCATGTCGTCCACGTTCGCCATCATTTTCGAGCGGATACAGTGCGTAAGGCAGTGCTGTTTCTCTATCTTCACGTCTATGCCCGCGATGTTGTGAAGGATTACGGACAGAAAAGTAACGTCGTAAGTAAGCCCCATCCTCGCGCCCTGACCGCACGATTGCGCGATCCCCTTGCATACGCCGCAGTACATAGCCCGATACAACGTTTGATCCTTTATATATAAATATGGCGTATCCGTACGAATATAACCGAACATAGACTCCCCGCAGCGCTTTTTTACACATTTTGCGGCGCTTTTATACCATTATAACATGACTTTTCATAAAATGCAAACCGAAAATACCTACTTCACAATAAATAACGGAATTTATCACAAGACGAACAAAAGAAAGACCCTTTCCCGGCTTTTTCCGCGAAAACGAACCTCTATCGCGGAACTCCGCTTTCAAAGCTCCGGGAAAAAACGCCTTCCGAAAAGCGCGCGTCCTCCCGCGGCTTTTTCCTTTCGAGCGGCGAGAAAACACAGCGCTTCGGGAAAAATGGACGGCGAACGCACAAAAAATATAAAGTTTCTCGGGAAATGTATAATGCGGCGAACGAATTTTCCAATCGTCGAAAAGAAAGGATACGTTTCACGGGAAACGAAAGCAATCCGTTCCCCTGCCGTTTTCCGAAAACGGGGGGTTATTTTTTCGACTCGGGGGGCACGGGAGCGATCTCTCCGCCCGCAAAGCGGACGATCTCCGCGCACATTTTCTTTTCGTCCGCAGGCAGCGTCTGTTTGAAGCGAACGGGCTTATATCTCAACTCCAAAAGGCATTTGGGCGGCTTCATCGCCGTTAAAAGGTTCAGCCGCTTCACTCCTTTAAAGCTGTCTTTGACGTCGTTGCCCGACAGCGCGTACAAAACGTCCTGCGGGAATTTGTAGGGGTTTGCCGTAGACAGCACCACGACGGGCGTCCCGTCCTTTTCGTCCCGTTTTTCGCGGAAGAAATTTGCCGCGTGCATCGCCACGCCCGTATGCGTGTCCATCGGATAACCGTATTCCTCGAATATCTCGTACATCGCTTCCACCGTATCGTCCTCGCTGGCAAACGCCGCGAAAAAGTCCTCTTCCAGCGCCCTGTGCTCCGCCGCCGTCACTTCGTAGCAACCTTTTTCGGCAAGCTCCTTCATGCGCTCCGCCGTCAGAGCGGCGTTTCTCCCGCTGACTTCAAAGAGGAGCCGTTCGAGATTGGAGGACACGAGAATGTCCATAGACGGCGACATGGTGCGGTAAAACGGTCGTTTCGCGTCGTAGACACCCTTGGCGAAAAATTCCGCGAGGACGCGGTTGCGATTGGACGCACAGACCAGCTTTCGCACGGGCAGACCCATTTTTTTGGCGTACCAGCCCGCCAGAATGTCCCCGAAATTGCCCGTCGGAACGGCAAAATCCACCGCCGCGCCCGCCTCGATCTGATCGGAGGATACGAGGTCGAGATACGCGGAAAAATAATAGGCGATCTGCGGCACCAGGCGCCCGAAATTGATGGAGTTTGCGCTGGAAAGCCGCACCCCCTTTTCTTTGAGTTCGGCGTTGAAGGATTCGGAAGCGAACATCTTTTTCACGGCGCGCTGACAATCGTCGAAATTGCCCCGGACGCCCGCCACAAACACGTTGTCGCCGTCCTGCGTGCACATCTGCAACCGCTGCATTTTCGAAACGCCCTCGTCGGGATAGAACACCGCCACCTTTGTCCCCGCGACGTCCTTAAAGCCTTCCAGCGCCGCCTTGCCCGTATCGCCGCTCGTCGCGGTGAGAATAAGTACGTCCTCTTTGACGCCCGTCAAAGAACAGCTCTTTTTGAGCAGATGGGGAAGCAGCGTGAGCGCCATATCCTTGAACGCGCAGGTGGGGCCGTGGAAAAGTTCGAGGATATAAAGCCCCTCGTCGATTCTCACGAGCGGGGCGGGATCGGCGCCCTCGAAAGAAGAATACGCCGCGGCGCAGGCCTCTTTGAGAAAATCCCCGCCCAATTCGTCCAGATATTTGCCGATGATGAACGCGGCGCGGTCGGGATAGTTCATCTCCGCCATCGCCCGGAATTCCTCCTGCGTGACGGCGGGGAAAGTTTCGGGAACGAACAAGCCGCCGTCTTTCGCCAGCCCCTGCACGATCGCCTCTGCGCCCGTCACTCTTTCGTTTCCTCTTGTGCTGATGAAATACATATATTACCTCTTCTATTTTTTCCTCTTTGCGTAAAGGCGCCGCGCAATCGTCCCGCGATGCGGCAATCCGCCGGTTTTCGCCCGCACAACTTATACGCCGCCTTATATTTCCTTGCCTAAAAGCTTTACTTTTCCCTCTTTATCCTATTCCGCTTTAAAGGAGCGGTCCCCTTCTTTCCAAGCAAACCGAAACGGCGCTTTGAGAGTCCTTTGCCTTTCCGCCCGGGCGAAAAAGCGAAGCGCTAGCCCTCCCGCCTTGTAGAGCGGAAGCCGATGCTCGCTCCACCCGTGTCCGAAGTTCTCGCGCAAACGGGGCGCGGGAGCGGCTCACGCGCATTCCATACGAAAAACCGGACGGAAACGTCCGCCCGGCATTCGTCTTTTCCAGCGCCTGCCGTCACGACAGGAACAAGACGTTCAAAGATATTTCTTTACGAAATCCGGAAGTTCCTCTTTTGCGGCGGATACGGACACCGTAACGGTGAGTCCGTTCTCCTCGGCAACTTTATCCAGCATATAGAAGAAACCCGCCAGATCGTTGACGTTCTTGCCCGCAATGCGCATCACGCCGTCGATGTATACGTACTCGTTGTCATGGTTGCCCGCGATAACGCCCTTGATGAAGCCGCAAAGCGCCGCCTCCCCCGCGACGTCGAAATCGCTCACGTCGATAAATCTCACTTCGCGTTCCAAATCGTACATCCCGCGCTTGGTGTCCGTGATGAAGATGAGATGCCCTTTCGCCGTGGCTACCGCCGCGTTTGCGGCGTCGATCATCTGCTTGGTCTTGCCGGTGCCTTTGGAGCCGTAAATTACTTTGATCATATAAAATTCCTCCCGAATTTTTTTGGAGTTTTTGTGTTGTTCCGAAATATTTTTCGGTTTATTATATTCTACCAAGTTTTCGAGTTAATTTCAAGACCTTTTACGAAAATTTTTGTGTTTTTTCGTAAAAATTTTTTTCATAAGCCGTTTTTCCCTGCCGACGCGGATTTTTCCTCTCCATTATTGACTCGATCGCCCTTTTCTATTCCTCTTTCGCGTTCTATTCCTCTTTCGCGCCCCGATTTTTCGCTTGCGCCTTAAAGTCGACAACGGCTTTTCGCTTTTTAAACCCGTTCACGTTTTTTCGAACGTTTGTCGCCGTCTTTGCGCTTCCCGGATACAAACGCCGTTACAAAGCCCGGAAACTTTTTACTTCAACTGCGAAACGAAACGCTCGATGCGGTTCAAGCCCTCCTCGATGTCCTCTGAGGAAAGGGAATAGGAAAGCCGCAGGCAGTCGTCCGCGCCGAAGGAGATCCCCGGCACCGTCGCCACCTTTTCCGCCTCCAAAAGCGCGTCCGAAAAGGCGATGGAGCCGTCGATTTTTTTGCCCTTGTACGATTTTCCGTAGAGATCGCCGATCACCAGCATGACGTAAAAGGCGCCGTAAGGCTCCACCGCCGAAACGCCGTCGATCTTTTCGATGCGGGCGAGCATTTTCTCCCGCCTCTCGGCAAACACGTCCACCATCTTCTGCACTTCTTCCGCGGGGGAAGCGAGCGCCTCTATCGCGGCGTATTGGGAAATAGAGCAGGCGTTGGACGTGGCGTGGCTCTGAAAGGAGTCTATCGCCTTGGCGACGTCCTTCGGCGCGGCGAGATAGCCCACCCGCCAGCCCGTCATGGCGTACGTCTTGGAAACGCCGTTGACGGTGACGGTGAGTTCCTTCATTTTCTCCGAGCAAGCCGCGACGGAGAAAGGCTTTACGCCGTCATAACAGAGCTTTTCGTAAATTTCATCGGAAAGCACGAAGATCTCTTTTTCCTCGCAGACTTTGGCGATGGCGCGCACTTCTTCTTCCGTATATACCGCGCCCGTGGGATTGGAAGGGGAATTGAAGATCAGCATTTTCGTCTTAGGCGTGATCGCCGCGGCAAGCCGGGCGGGCGTAAACTTGAATTTGTCCTCTTTCCTGCATTCGAGATACACGGGTACGCCGCCGCAGACCTTGACGACCTCCGGATAGGTGAGCCAATAGGGAGCGGGGATAATCACCTCGTCCCCCTCTTCGATGAGCGCGAAACAGGCGTTGAAAATGGAGTGTTTGGCGCCGTCGGAAACGATGATTTGCGACGGATCGTAATCAAGACCGTTATCCTTCTTAAATTTTTCGCAGATCGCCTTCCTCAAAGGCAGAAGCCCCGAGGAGGGGGTGTATTTCGTATAGCCCTTGTCGAGAGCGGCCTTCGCCGCGTCGATGATATTTTTCGGGGTGTTGAAATCCGGTTCGCCCACGCCGAAGGAAACGACCGGCTCCCCCGCCGCTTTCATGGCTTTCGCCTTCGCCGTGATGGCGAGCGTCAAAGAAGGAGAAATGGCGGACATTCTCGATGCGATTCTTCTGTTCATATGTAGATGCTCCGTAAGTTATTTTTTCGATTTTAACAAGGAGAAAGATTCCTTTTTTCCATTGTACTCCCTTTTTATGAAAAAAGCAACTCCGCAAAAGGAAATTGTCATAAATTTTTTTCTTTCTCTTCTCTCCATACTCCCGTATAAACCTGACACTCGTACGTCAAAATGGTGTCTACCGTCGTATGCAGCGCCTGCGCGATTTTGTAGGCGAGTTCGGTTTTAAAATACGTCTGATCCGCTCCGTTCAACCATTTTTTCATCGAATCCGCGCCGATTCCCACTTTTTTTGCCAAAGCGGCGACGTCCATGTGACTTTTCCGCATTAAAAACGCCACCGTTTCCATATCCACCAAATCAAACTCCAATCCTTCTTCCTTTTTCTTCTGTTGCTTCATGATACTTCTCCTTAAAAATTATTTTTATAGTTGTATTATATAACTTTTTGAACGAAAAATATGTAAAGTACTAAATATTAGTATTTAGTATTATTTATATCTGTCTGACGCTATCCGCGAAAACGAATCCTAAAAATTAGTTTTATAGACAACATTTATATCTTTTTTTGTTATAAGTTGAGCATTTTATATCATTTTTTGCTATAATTAAAAAAATTACAATTCTTAGGAAAAAAGGAAATGTCATTAAAGCAATCATTAGGCGCAAGATTAAAACAGGCGAGAACAGATAAACATATGACGCAAAAAGAAGTTGCGGAAAAACTCGGTATGCTGCAACCCGCTTATGCCCGATATGAAAGCGGAAAAACCGAATTGGATTATGAAAAGTTAGTCTTTTTGTGCAATTTGTTCGAGATAACGCCTAACGATTTATACGGATTCTAAATCGATTATATAATTTTTATTTTCCTTTGTCTTCACTTACAGTTAATAACTGTAAAAAAATTTTTATGATAATTTCTCACATTGGCAAAAGTCTTACGGGCATTTTTTAAACAAAAAAGCTTCCCAAAGGAAGCTTGAAAATTTTTATGAAAAACCTTGACTTTCCGCCATCGCCGTGCTATAATAAAATCACAATAAGGGCAAACCTCTAAACGGTTAGCCCCGTAACAGTTATTTTGCAATAACCGCCCGCGAGGTCAACGCAAGGGCGGTTATTTTCGTACTGTAATAAAGATTTTATCCTTTGTTACGCGAAAAGACACTATGTACCCCGCGTCCACGAGGAACGACAGGAACAAAAGAAAGTCTTTTCTCATACGCCTCACCTCCTTTTTACGGGAGGATTGCTAACCGCCTTCGAGGAATCCCCTTATTGCTTGGCGATATTATAATATAAATCGGAGCGTTTGTCAATGCCTTTTCATTTATTTTAAATACGGCAAAACAAAAAACCAAAACAAAATTTCCGTTTTTGTTGACAAAGAAAAATTTTCGTGCTATAATAAAATCACAATAAGGGCAAACCTCTAAACGGTTAGCCCCGTAAGTAGTTAAAACACAAAGTAATAACCGCCGACGTGACCAGCGCTCGGGCGGTTATTGCTTTATTGTCACATAGATTTTACTCTTTGTCACACGGAAAGAAATTATGTAACCTTCTTTCACCAAAAGCGAAAGAAGTTCGATAAGTTCTTTTCTCATAAAACCACCTCCTTTTTACGGGAGGATTGCTAACCGCCTTCGAGGAATCCCCTTATTGCTTATGTTTATTATATCAAACGATCTCTTCTTTGTCAACGAAAAAAGGGTTTGCCTGACGACAGGCAAGCCCTTTCTTATTCTTCCTCCGTTTCCCCCGCGAGCTGCGCTTCTCTGTCCGCAAGCGCAAGGGCTTCCACCATGGAATCTATGTCCCCCATGATAAAGGCGTCCAAATTGTATTGACTTACGCCGATCCGATGATCCGTCACGCGGCTCTGCGGGAAATTGTACGTGCGTATCCGCTCGCTCCTGTCCCCCGTCCCCACGAGGCTGCGCCTGTTTTCCGTCCGCTCCTTTTCGCTGCGGCCGTTATAAAAATCGTACAGCCGCGAACGCAGGACCTTGAACGCCCGTTCCTTATTTTTCAGCTGCGAGCGCTCGTCCTGACAAGTGACGACGATCCCCGTCGGGAAATGGGTGATGCGCACCGCCGAAGCCACTTTATTGACGTTCTGCCCGCCCGCGCCCCCCGAATGGAAGATGTCGATGCGGATGTCCTTATCGTTTATCTCCACCTCCACGTCCTCCGCCTCGGGCAGCACCGCCACCGTCGCCGTGGACGTATGGATCCGTCCCTGCGTTTCCGTTTCGGGCACCCGCTGCACGCGGTGCACGCCGCTCTCGTACTTCAAAAGCTTATACGCGCCCTTTCCCGAAACGTTATACACCGCTTCCTTGACGCCGCCAAGCTCCGTTTCGTTACTGTCCGCGATCTCCATTTTCAAGCGGTGATTCGCGCAGTAGCTCTGATACATACGGCAAAGCTCCGCCGCAAACAGCGCCGCTTCCTCCCCGCCCGCGCCCGCGCGGATCTCCAAAATACAGCTCCTTTCGTCGTTCTTGTCCTTGGGCAGCAGCAATATTTTGAGTTCCTCTTTCAGCGCGGAAAGCTTTTCCTTACAGGCATAGCCTTCGTCGGAAAACAGCTGCCGCATCTCCTTGTCGCCCTCCGTTTCCGCCTGCGCGAAGGCTTCTTTCATCTCCTTCTCGCAAGCGAGATATTGAAGATACTTTTCCGCCGTTTCCCCTATCTCCGAGTGTTCCTTGGAATACTTCTGCCACGTGCCCATGTCCGAGATCACCGCGGGATCGGCAAGCTGCGCGGACAAAAATTCATAGCGTTTTAAAATGTCGTCGAGTCTTTTCAGCATACTTTACTCCGCACGTCACACCACGATTTTGACAAAGCGGTCCACGCCCTGCATATCCTTGACGATCATCGCGTAATCGCAGTACTTGAACAGCTTTACCACGTCTTCCGCTTCGCCCATGCCCACTTCCATGATCAGCATTCCGCCGCGGACGAGGTATTTTCCCGCCTCCTGCGCGATGCGCCTGTAAAAGTCTAAACCGTCCTCGCCCCCGTCGAGCGCCAAACGGGGTTCGAATTCCCTTACTTCCCTTTGCAGCCCCTCGATGTCCTTCGTCGGGATATAGGGGGGATTGCTGACGATGATGTTATATCTGCCGCGAATGCGGGAAAAGAGGTCGGACTGCACAAAGGTGACGTCCGCGCCGTTCGTTTCCGCGTTTTCTCGGGCGAGCGCCAGCGCGTCCCCGCTTACGTCCGCCGCCGTCACGTTCGCCTTGCGCCTGCTCTTTTCAAGCTCCTTATACACGGCGATGGCGACCGCGCCGCTGCCCGTGCACAAGTCGAGGATATTGTCCCCCTCCTCCGCGGAAGCGATCACCTGCTGGGCAAGCTCCTCCGTTTCGGGACGGGGAATCAGCACCCGTTCGTCCACCTTGATTTTATAGCCGTAAAAGTCCGCGTCGCCCATGACGTACCAAAGAGGTCTGCCCGTCAGCCGTTCGTCCGCCACTTTTAAAATCTCTTTCACCTGCGCCACTTTGAGGATATGCTCCTCCGTATTGACGGCGCTCTTGGGAATATTCAACAGAATGGAGAAAATCCACTCCGCTTCCTCTTCGTCGATCCCGTTGTCCTTAAAGCGCTTTTTGGTATTCGTCAAAAGTTCGGTCATCTTGCACGCCGTGGCAAAGACCGTTTCGGGAATGGTCGGATCCGCGTCCATATCGTACACCCTTTGGAACGCCGCGATCGCGCACTCGATCATGCCGTCGTCGGGTTCTTTGGTGGTAATGCGCTGCAACAAAAGTCCGGGCGCTTTGAAAATGAGGAAAAATTTATTCCGCGTTTTCGCGAGCGCCCGCAGCACCTCGTAGGAAACGCCCGCCACCACGGGCAGCATCAGGAGCTTGAAGCAAAGGCGGATAAAGAAATCGAGCGTCTTATGCCCCGTGTAAATGTACGTCCCCACCAGCGCGTTGGCGAGCGAAAACACGAGAATGCTCACCACCATGACTAAAAAGAGAAAAGTGGTGCCGCACCTGTCGTGCACGCGGGAACATTCGCGGACGTTCTCCACCGTCAGGGGAAGACCGCGCTCGAAACAGGTGATCGTCTTATGTTCGGCGCCGTGATACATATACACTCTGCGCAGCGTTTTGATCAGGGAGATGCCGAGAATATACAGGATGAAAATGGCGATGCGGATGCCGCCCTCGATGAGGTTGAACCAAAGCCCTTGAAGCCCCGTCGTCCGAAAGCCCGTCAGCTGCGTGAGCGCCTGCGGCACCAGCACGAAGATGAGAACGGCGAGAACGATGCCGAGGATTGTCGCCACTCCGTTCAGGAGGGCGTTGAGGTTGATTTTATGCTTTTCCGCGAGCCATTTTTCCGCTTTGGAGGGCTGTTCGTCGTCCCCTTCCGCCACTTCGGCGCTGCGCATCAAAACGCGGTTGCCCACGACGAGGGAATTGACGAAATTCACCACGCCGCGCACAAAGGGCAGGCGGGAAAAACGGCTGCGCTTTTCGGGGGGCGTCAGGCGTTCCGACTCCACCTGAACGTTGCCTTCGCCGTCGCGCACCGCCGTCGCCATCGCGCACTTGCCCCGCATCATGACGCCCTCCATCACCGCCTGACCGCCGATATACGTGCAGGCTTTTCCCGGTTCCGATTTTGTCTTTTTTCGTTTCTCTGTATTTTTCATAGGGATATATTATATGCCGCCGCAAAGCCGGCTATTTTTATTTTTTCTAACGCGGCGCGGCGATCCCGCGCGGCGCTTTGACTGAAAGCCCCTCTCTTTCGCTTTCCTCAACCGCCGGACAGAGCTTTTTCCCGGCGGCAGACTTAAAAAGAAACGGCGCTCTCCACATACAAAAAAAAGCTTTAAGATGAAAAGACACCTTAAAGCCCGTTTCGTTTCTTCCTTTACATACCGTATCTTTTCTTGAACTTATCGATACGTCCACCGGTATCCACCAGCTTCTGTTTGCCCGTGAAGAAAGGATGGCAATTGCTGCAAATATCCACTTTCAGAACGTCCCCGTCTTTCGTCGTTCCCGTCTTGAACGTGGCTCCGCAAGCACAGACTACTGTTACTTCGTGATATTTGGGATGTATATCAGCTTTCATTCTTATCACCTCGCTGTTTCGTGTGCTTTCCATTCAGATGCTTTCCCATTATAACGCTTTTTTTACCCTCCGTCAACTGTTTTTGCGGGAATTTGCAAAAAATAGTTGCAAAATTCATGCAAATGCGCTATACTGATTTCAAGCAACGTTTTTGCCGAAGTTTTTTTTGCGGCAAAAAACAAGGACGGAACGGTTCATGAAAGTTTGGCAATTAAATTCCCCCCATAATTTACAGCGCGAGGAAGCGCCCGATCTGGTGCGCGGAAAAGACGACGTAAAAGTCAAAGTGACCAAGGCGCTCCTTTCCGAAGCGGACGTCGCCGTCTTTTCGGGCGCAACGAGAGTGAAATACCCCGTCGTCCCCGGAAGATTCGCCATCGGTCAGGTCACGGAAGCGGAAAAGGATTCCTATCTCCAAAAAGGGGACAGGGTCTACCTCGCGTCCGTCACCGAGGACGAGTGCGCGCCCGACGGCATCCGCATCGCGGGCGAAACCGCCTGCGGCTTTTACCGCGATTTCGCTCTCGCGGGGACCGAGGACGCCTATGCGCTCCCCGTTTCCGTTTCCGACGAGGCCGCTTTCCTCATCGACGCCGTCGCCATGGCGGAACACGTCGTCGACGAGCTGCATATCTCCATCGGTCAGCACGTCCTCGTCATGGGGGGCGGGCTTTACGGCAACGTGCTCTGTCAGATCCTCATCTACCACCGCGCCGTGCCCATTCTCGCGGACAACAACGCGGAACGGCTCAGCAGAGCGAAAAAGAGCGGGATTTATTATACTTATCCCAATGACGAAACGTTGAAGGAGCATATCCTGCAAGTGACGGGCGGAAAGCTCGCGGACGCGGCGGTGTATCTCGCCTTCGCAAACAAGAGCGAGCCTTCCACGCTCTTTTCGCTCGTCGCGCGCGGGGCATACGTCGCCTATTGCGCGCCCGTGGGAAAAAATCTCGCCATCAATCTCGAAAACGCGCTCAAAAACAATCTCTCCATCAAGGGCATTACGGAGAGCAGGGAATTCGTTTCCACGGCGATCAATATCCTCGCCAATAAGGCGGTGAATTTCTCGGAGTTCCCCTATCGGAGCTTCCCCGAAGAACAGCTGCCCGAAACGCTCAAAAAGTACGCGGCGCTCGTGGCGGAGGGCGGAAACCTGCCCGAAGAGATAGATATTTTCAAATTTATTTTCTGATTGCAGAAAGGACGGCGCCACCGCAAAGGGGCGCCGTTTGAAAATGTCGGAGCCGCAGGAGGAAAGTCAGGCGCCAAACGTGAAAAACGGTATAAAAGCGCGAAGGGAAAATCCTTTTCACAACGGGTTACGGCGCCCAAGGAAAGCGGGTACAAAACGTCATCGAACGGCGCAAAGAGAAGCTTTTTTTGCGGTCTTGTCGTCCATTCCAAGTCAGGCATAAAACGTTCCCTCTTAGAAGCAGGACGAATTTTCCGCGACGCTTGTTGCGCGCCCGCCGCGAATTGACGGCAAAGAGGTCCTTTTTACAGAGTAAAACGTATCTTTCCTCCATGCCTGCTATGCGTCCGCCGTGAATCGGATATAAAACTCCCCTTCTTACGGAGCGAAATTTGCCGTCGGACGTAACCCCTTCCAAAGCTTCTGCCTGAGAGCTTCCCGAAATCAAGACCGTCGGCTTATCGCCGCGCGCTTTTAAAAAATCGAAATTTCTCTTTCTCGCTGCCTATGCGGGGCGAAAAAAGGTCGGGTGCGGGCGTCCGCATATGCGGCGCGCCGCAAGCGCGCCTCTTTCCCCTCTCTTCCCCTTTTTTCGGCAATCGGCCGCACCGCGGCAGTCAAGGACTTTTTATGATCAAATTTATCGCCACCGACCTCGACGGGACCTTGCTCGACGAACACGGCGCTCTGTCCGAGGAGATCTTTCCCTTAGCCCGACGCCTTTTTGAACGCGGGATTCTATTCGCGCCCGCAAGCGGCAGACAATACGCGAACTTAAAAAAATTATTTTTTCCCGTGTGGGAAAAACTGCTCTTCATCTGCGAAAACGGCGCGCTCGTCAAGCGGGGCGGCGAGATCGTCTATTTAAATCCCATTCCCGTTTCTCTCGTCAAGGACGCGCTCGACGCTGTGCGCGGCGCGGGAGGTCTTTTTCCCATTCTCTGCGGAGCGGAAAACGCTTACGTCGAAAACGCGGAGGAGCCGTTCTTTTCCCGCGCCCGAGCCGCGTATACCCGCTGCGTGAAGGTGGACAATCTCGATGAATGCATCCGCACAGAGCCCGTCTGCAAAATTTCCGTATTCGACGAGAGCGGCGCCGAAAACCACGCCATGCGGGTGCTTCCCGCCCTCCTGAACGGAGTGAAACTCACTCTGTCGGGCGCCTATTGGTGCGACGTTTCCGCCGCGACCGCGGACAAGGGCGAGGCGGTGAAGGAAATACAGCGAATGCTCGGGTTTTCGCCCGGGGAATGCATGGCGTTCGGGGACCACATGAACGACGAGGGGATGCTGCGCGCCTGCACCCATTCCCGCGCGGTGGAAAACGCCGTTCCCGCCATCAAGAAAATCGCGGAAGAGATCGTGCCCCGCAATGCGGACAAGGGCGTGTTGCTCACGATCGGAAATCTCTTGAAAAATTTTCAAAACGCATAAAAAGGAGAATCCAATGTCGAAAATCGATGAAAAAATAATGATCGCGTCGGATATACACGGTTCGGCGCATTGGTGCGAAAAACTCGTCGCCGCCTGCGAGCGGGAAAAGTCCGAGAAGCTTCTGCTGCTCGGAGATCTCCTCTATCACGGACCGAGAAACGAACTGCCCGACGGGTACGCGCCCAAAAAGGTGGCGGAACTCCTCAATCCGCTTAAAGAAAAAATCCTCTGCGTGCGCGGAAACTGCGACGCGGAAGTGGATCAGATGATGCTGGAATTTCCCGTCATGGCGGATTACGCGCTGTTGTTCGCCGCGGGAAAAGTGCTGTACGCCACGCACGGGCACCTCTTCGACGCGGACAATCCCCCGCCCCTCTCCGCGGGCGAAATCCTCTTAAACGGGCATTTTCACGTCCCCTGCCATAAAGAGATCAAAGGCGGCGTTCTGTATGCGAATTGCGGCTCCGTCGCGCTCCCTAAAAACGATACGCCCCATTCCTACCTCCTTTTGGAGAACAACGAACTCCTTTGGAAAGACCTCGGCGACGAATGTAAAGTTTTCGACCGCCTCAAACTGTAATCGTATACCGTTCTGCGTTTGAATCGAGAAAAATATTCGATGTTCAAGACACTCCCCGACCGCCTTTGTACGGTCGGGGGATTTTTTGCGTTCGTCGCTGCCCTGCCCCCTTTGTTATTTTCAGAACGCGCTTTTTCGTCGGGGAATGGGAGATTTTGTCGCTTTTGATATGCCCCGCCGCGCATACGACGAATTTCGACGCCCGAATTTTGTCAGATGCACCGCGGGGCATATTGTCAAAGCAAATTTTTGACGCTTTTCCGAAAATTTTTTTGAAAATTTAAGCCCCCGCCGTAAACTACGGACGGAGGCTATTGAAATTCTCTCTTTTTTCCTTTAAACTATTCTACGATTATTTTTAAAGAGAAAGGAGAAAAAAGAATGGAACGCGAATTTCGAAACGTTTTAGCAGAATTTTTAAAAGATAACGGTATATCGCAAACGGCTTTTGCAAAAGCAACGGGAGTCAAACAATCGCAGGTAGCGGAATGGTTGATAGGAAAAAATTGTCCCAATTATTTCACCTTAAAGAATATTTGCCTTGCATACGACATTTCCGCCGATTACTTTTTGGGAATCACAGAGGATTATCGCTAAAAACGAGTGAGGGACACCGTTACGGAGTATTTAAAGAATCCGTCTTCGAATCCTTTGCCTGCCGCTTTCTTTCCGTTTCCGCTTTCGAGTATTTACAGCCGCAAAAATCCTGACGATACAATCCGTATGCCGCCGACAATTCCAAAGAGCGATAATACCCGCCGCGCTTTTTGAAGTCGGAGGGCAAAAAGCGGACGCCGTATTTTTCCCCCGCCGCCGCCCCCGCTTCGTTCACCCATTCCGCGTTTTTATAGGGACTCAAAGACAGCGTCGAACAAAACCACTTAAAGCCGCGTTCCTTCGCCGCCTTCGCCGTCTTTTCAAGACGCAGACGATAGCAAAGATAGCAGCGCGCGCCCCGTTCCGGCTCCTGTTCTAAGCCCTCGGCAATCTCCTCAAACGCCTTTGCGTCGTGATCGCAGTCGAGAAAGTCCGCCCAGCCCGTTTCCTTCAAGAGGCGTATCTGTTCCGATTTGCGCTTTTTATATTCCTCTTCTGCGTCGATATTGGGATTATAATAAAAGACGGTCACTTTAAAAACGTCCTTCAACGCTTCGAGGCACGCCGACGAACAGGGCGCGCAGCAGCTATGCAGCAAAAGCGGCGTGCCTTTGGGCAGAACTTTGAAAAGCTCCGTCATTTTCTTGTCGTAATTTTCTTTCATCGACCTATTCCCGTACCTCTTTTTTTTATGCCCTTATTATACCCTTCCGCTCGGGAGTTGTCAATCGGCGGAAAGCCGAAAAATTCTTTTGGGAAAATTTTTCCAAAACCATTGACAAAACGCGCGAATCGCATATAATATAGATGATGGATTTTGTCCGCCGTCGAATGAAACGCGCGAAAGCGGCACAAACTCCAATCGGAAGAAATTTTCGGAGGTATCGACATGAAATACGTTTGCACAGTCTGCGGATGGGAATACGACGAGGAACAAGGCGTTCCCGAAAAGGGAATCGCTCCCGGGACTCCCTGGGAAAATGTACCCGAAGACTTTGAATGCCCTCTTTGCGGCGTCGGCAAGGATATGTTCGAGGCAGAATAAGGCTTCGCCTTCAAAAGCGTCCCTTTCCCGTCTTTAAAAAGGCGTCCGTTGCGGCAGACGTTTTCTTTTGCGAAATTTTGCAGGAGATTTCAAGGCGCCGCCGCTTCGTCGTTCGCAAAGAACAGGGCGTCTTTTCTCCCATACGGGAAAAAATGAATTTTTCCCGCAACAGGCGACGGGACTAAACAACGCTTTTTCAATCGCCGCGCGCCGAAGGCGGACGCTTTCGCCGCGGACGGCAGGACGGAACAAAATTCCGTTCCTTTGAGGCAGGGGAGAGAATACCATGCAGTTTTGCGAGAATTGCCGTTTTGTTTTCGAAGGGAATCGCTGCCCGATATGCGACAGCAAAAAAAGCCGTCCGGTTCAGGACGACGACTTTTGTTTTTTAACGGAAAAGAGCGCCGCTTACTCCGCAGCACTGACGGAAATTTTCCGCGAAAACGATATACCGTGTTCCGCCTTGTCCCATACGCGCGGCATAGAAACGTATTTTGCCCTGCCGCCCGAAAATAACAGACTCTATGTGCCGTTTCATTCCCTCGAAAAAGCAAAAGCTTTCCTGAGGAAAACGGAGAACGCGGAAACGGAAGCATGGAGAGAGTGTTTGCTGCGAAACGCAGGCAATCTTCACGCCTCGCAAAAATTTGAAAAGAAAGCCCGAAAAAAAATCAGGCTATCGGAAGACGGCGATTTTTTCGGGTATTTTGTCGAGATTATTCAGACCGCGAATAAAATTGCCGACGAAGGCGCGATTACGTCCTGCACGAAAGGCGGGCATTATTTGTTCTGTTTTTCCGATACGGCAACGATCTCCGTCAATTCGGAAACTTATGAAATTTTATCTTTGACAATCCCTAAAACAAAGCGCTGATTTTTAATCGGCGCTTTTGTTTTGGACTCTATAAAAAAACCGCCTGTTGCAAAGATCGCTTTTCTATATTTCCCTCTTTTCCGTTTTTCTCCCGATAAGTTTTTATAAAAGTATTGACAATTCCCCGATTCGGTTATATAATAGCATAGCAAAGCTATATAATAGGGCGCGAAAATGCCGACAGGCACTTTTATTTTGTGTTTGCGCATTTTCGCTTCCATGATAGCGGCATACGGCAGTCACAGAACGCATATAAAAAATAGGGAGAAGTTTTATGAAAAAATGTAAGAGCTGTGAATTTGAAAATAAGGACGACGCGCGTTTTTGCGTGAAATGCGGCGCCGCCCTCGACAAGCGCTGTTCGGGATGCGGCAATATCCTCGACGAAGACGAAGTCTATTGTCCCGTTTGCGGCGCGAGAACGGACGGGAAACGGGTCTGTCCTTCCTGCCGCGCCCTCAATAAGCCGCAGAGCGTTTTCTGCTCCACCTGCGGTACGCCCCTCGTCCGCATACAGCCGCCCGCGAACAAAGCAGCGACCAAAGCGGCGCACGTTCCGCCTCCACCCGTCGCCGCCATGCAAAACGGCGTACCCATGGCTGCGCCGAAGGAAAAAGGATATGCAAAACAGGCGGCGCTTCGGATCCTCAATATCGTCCGCGCCAGCGCCGTTCTCGCTTTTGCGCTCCTGATGTTCATCATGTCCTTTTTCAGCGTGCAGAAGATAGAGGCGCCCGATCTGGGCGACGATCTCAACCTCGGCGGCATCACCGAGATCGTCGAGGTCAACGTGACGCCGATCGACATTATCGAAGGCAGTTTTGCCCGTCTGGATCCGAAAACGCAAACCGAAGTCGCAAAAGATTTCATGAAATACCTGCTCAACGACCTTTCCGACAGGGAAAAGAAAATCATCAACGGCGTCATTAACGGCTCTTCTTCCGCAAACTATATGGAGGCGCTCGACCTCATCAAAAGCAAGCTGGAAAGTTACAACGTACTGAAATTCGCTGCCGTCGAGGAAGTGACGGAATTTACGCCGTCTACGACGTTCAATCTGTGGCTCAGTTCCGCATACGCCCTTCTTTACATAGGCGTCGCCGCCGCCTTCCTCGTTCTCGCCATCCTCGATTTTATCAACACGCTGCGAAAGAAGGAAAACCGCTTCAAACCGCTGATGACGCTGAACGCGCTGGGCGCAGCCGCTGCGCTCGGCTATGCGTTTTTGTTGAAAATGCTTTTTGAAGGAAGCATGGGTTTCGGATTGACAAGCGTGCTTGTCTTTGCCCTCCTCTCCATGCTTTTGAATATCGGCTATCGCATTTTTGCGGGCGATATTCACTTTGAAAAGGCAAAGCTTCCCCTTTATATCTCCACGGGCGTGGGCGCCGTTTTCTCGCTCCTGATGCTGTTCTTTGCAGGCTCTTCCGTCATGAGGCTGTTTTGCGAATACACCTCCGGATCGATGTCGAAAAGCTTTCGCGGCGGATACGGCGCTTTCGATTTGGCAGGCGCCTGGGACGCCTTGAAAATCTCCGCCGACGATCCCACGATTCTCGGCTCCGCGGCGAAATACATTCCCCAAGCGTTCATGAGCTATAACGGAGAACTTCTAAGGATTGCGCTGTCCCCCTCCATGATGGGCATTTTGGGGGATATGCAGATCGAAGTCGTCCTCACCGTTCTCGGCATCCTCATCAACCTGATCTCCGCAGCGTTCGTCGTTACGCTTGCCCTCTCTTTCGTCGACCATATTCAGGCGATCGGAAAAGAACGGAGTGCCAAGCTCGTCTACGGAATCCTCAACGTCTGTTTTGCGGTGGTTCTGCTGGCGCTTACGATCGTTTATGTAGTGCTCGTCAACAAGACGATGGAAGTATTCGAAAACATCGAATACACCGTCAGCGTTTCGGGGCTTCTTATCGCCGCCGTCGTCATTTCCGTCATCGACTTGGTGCAGAGAATCGTCTGCAAGTCGCTCTCGAACAAGAAAACGCCCGACCCGGCGCCCGTGCCGATCGAAAATCAGGGATTCTAAGCAAGCGCAAAAAATGACTGATCTATCGAATAAAAAAAGCAGGGAAACGCGTTTCCCTGCTTTTTTTCAACGAATCGGTCTTCGGCGGGCGCACCAAGCGCCCTTTTTCGGCGAGCCTTTCAGTTTTCTATGTTTTCAAATCTCACCTCGGGAAAAAAATATTTCAGGCGCGTTTCCATACTCGGCGTATCATCGACGAACAAGTACTTCGTTTCAAAATCCGCCCTGCCCCGAAAAGCCTCTGTCCCTTCGACAAATCTGCCGTCGTCAAAGAGCAGTACGCCTTTTCTATGACATTCCGTAAAACTATGCCATTGAAAAACGCAGTCGTTATGGATGCGGACGATACGGCAAAGCTTTTCCCTTTTCATGGAGCGGAATTTTCTTCCCTTTTTATACACAGCGATTTCCGCGTCTGTGACGACGAGGTAATAGCGGGCGTTCCGCCAGAGGAATAAAATTCCCGCGCTCAATGTTGCCGCCGTCGAAAAAGCCGTTGCGCAAAAGAAAACAACCACTTCCTTTTTAGGAGCCAGAGCAAATCTCGTCCCCGTATAGATTCCCATTGCCGACAGAACAACGCCCGCGATAACGAGTAAAACAATTCCGGCGGCAAATTCCTCTTCCCGCACTTTACAGCGAAAAACTATTTTTCCCTCGCTCATCTCCGCCCTCTTTCTCAGACATTTTTGTTTAAAGGCAGCGGGCACGATTTCAACATCCGCTTTACGGCAAGCGCCTGCGCAATAGTTTTAACGAAAGCGCCGCGCGTTCCGCTCAGGACTTACTTTCAATTGACGCTGAACCAAAGATCGGCATAGGTGGGGAAAGGCCAATAGTCCCTCGCGCAGAGTTTTTCCATTTCGTCGGCATAGCCGCGGATCCGTTCCATGTCGGGAACGACGACGTGCGCCATTCTCTGCGAGGCTTCCGTTTCCCCTTCGGGCATATCCGCAAGGTCGCTTTCCAGCTTCTGCACCGCCGCCATCATGTTGTCGTTTGCCGTAGCCAGGGTTTTGATGAGCGCTTCTTCGGACGCGCAGGGAATGCAATCGCAGACCGCCCTTTTCGCGCCGAGATTGGCGCACAATTCGCCCACATAGGCGGACACGGCGGGATAGATCTGCTTCTTTGCCATGTCTAGCATGGTCAGCGCTTCGATGCGGATGGTCTTGATATAATTTTCCAGCTGGATCCTGGCGCGGGCGATCGCCTCCGACTTCGTATAGACGCCCTGATTGACGAAGACGTCGATGTTTTCTTTTTTGAAAAGTTCGGGTACCGCGTCCGCCGTGTTTTTATTGTTGAGAAGCCCCCTGCGTTCCGCCTCCGGCTCCCATTCGGGTCCGTAGCCGTTGTAGTTGAAAATGACTCGGTAATGAGCTTTTAACAGCTTTTCCGTATACGCCTTGCAGTCCTTTTCGAAATTTTTGGATTTCTCCAATTTTTCCGCGGCTTCGGAAAATTCCTCCGCGACAATCGTATTCAAAACGATGTTGGGATCCGCCACGGAAGCGGAGGAACCGAGCATACGGAACTCGAATTTATTGCCCGTGAAAGCAAAGGGCGACGTGCGGTTTCTGTCCGTCGAATCGATGGGGAAAATAGGCGATTCGGGAACGCCGATGGAGCCTTTCACGGCGGCGGAAGGCACGTAATCCTTGCCGTTGACGATACTGTCCACCAAAGCGCCCAGCTGATCTCCGAGATAGACGGAGATGATGGCGGGCGGCGCTTCGTCCGCGCCGAGGCGGTGATCGTTCCCCGCGGAAGCGACGCAGGCGCGCAGCACGCCCTGATATTTATCCACCGCGGCGATGACGCAGGCGAGGACGAGCATAAAGCGGGCGTTGCTTTCGGGATGATCGCCCGGCTCCAAAAGATTGAGTCCCGACTGCGTGGAAAGCGACCAGTTGTTGTGTTTACCCGAGCCGTTGATCCCCTCGAAGGGCTTTTCGTGCAGAAGGCAGACAAGACCGTGGCGCTGCGCTACTTTTTTCATGATCTCCATCGTCAGCTGGTTATTGTCCACGGCGATATTGGTGGTGTTGAAAACGGGCGCAAGCTCGTGCTGGGCGGGAGCCACCTCGTTGTGCTTGGTCTTGGCGAGGATGCCGTAAGACCAGAGCGTTTTGTCCAAATCGTGCATATATTCGGAAATGCGGGGCTTCAAAACGCCGAAATAATGATCTTCAAGCTCCTGTCCTCTGGGCGCGGGAGCGCCGAACAGCGTTCTGCCCGTCAGAATCAAATCTTCCCGTTGTTCGAACACCGCCCTGTCCACGAGGAAATATTCCTGTTCGGGTCCGACCGTCGTCGACACCTTTTGGCAGTCGATGCCAAACAGTTTGAGAATACGTTTGGTGGCGCGGCCTATCGCGGTCATCGATTTCAAAAGCGGCGCTTTTTTATCCAGCGTTTCGCCCGTATAGGAAACGAAAACGGTGGGAATGTAGAGCGTTCCCTCTTTGACGAAGGCGGGAGAGGTGGGATCCCAAGCCGTATAGCCGCGCGCCGCGCAGGTGGCGCGGGAGCCGCCCGAAGGAAAGGACGACGCGTCGGGCTCCCCGACGATCAGCGATTTTCCCGTCAGCTGCATGATGACGCCGTCGCCGCCGCAAGGCTCGATAAAGCTGTCGTGCTTCTCCGCCGTCAGATTGGTGAGCGGCTGAAACCAATGGGTGTAATGGGTGGCGCCTTTGGAAAGCGCCCAGTCTTTCATGGCGTTTGCCACCGTGTCGGCTATGGACATATCGATGGGTTCGCCCGCGTCGATGGTCTTGCGCAGGGATTTGTAAACTTCCTTGGGAAGTGAACTCCGCATCACGATGTCGTTAAAGACGTTTTCGCCAAAAATCTCGGGAATGTTCATATGTTTGACTCCTTAAAAGGGTTTATTGCAAAAGAACGTAGGGACGGGACGACGCGTTTGGGAAATCCGACGCTTACCCGTTTCGATCGATTACAAAAATTATATGAAAAGAAGCCGAGAAAGTCAAATAAATTCTCCCCGTTTTTCACCGAAAACAGTTTAAAATTGTTTCCGCGGACAATTACTTTATAAACTATCGTTTTTTTCGGCTTTCACTTTAAAAAACAAACCTATGTAGCCGTAATATATGCTTATCGGCGGTTTATTACCTGTATTTAACAAGAAACGAGCGCCGTTACTTGAAAAAACAAAGTTTAAAAAATTCGCACGAAACAGTTTTTTCCCTCTTCGGGTCACCTCGGAAGACAGATTTTCTCCCGCCGGCCGCGAGAAAAAACGCTCTTGAAAAAAGGCCCCGTTTTGCGTTGCCCTGCTCCCCTTTGCATATAGGAGGACGAAAGCGAACGATGAAACCTCCTCTCTTTTCCTCTCTTTTCCTCTCTTTTCCCTCCGTCCCTTTCTACCCCCTGCCTTTTTCCGTCCGCCATTCCTTCCCTTCGAAAACTTCCGAACGGAAGGAATGACCTGCCCCTTTTCCCCGTTCGTTGCGTTCGGGGCGCGCGCCCGCCTTCGTTTACCGCTCTGCCCGCTCGGGTTTCTTACCGAAATAGGCGTATAGCCCGCATTCGAGATTGGCGTTACAGAGTTTTTTCTTTCTGTCCGCGCTCTTGCCGAAAAAGCGTTCGAATTCCGAAAACGAAGTGAGCACGTAGGCGCTCCAATCGGGAAGGGCGCGGAAAGTCCTGCCGAAATCGCGGTAAAGACTCTTTACCTCCTCCTCGCCTAAAAGGCGTTCGCCGTAAGGAGGATTGCAGATCATCACGCCGTAAGGAACAGTGCTTTTAAAAGCGCGCATATCCGCCACGGAAAATACGATATTTTTTTCGACGCCCGCCCGCTTCGCGTGATAGCGGGCGACAGAGATCGCTTCCGCGGAAATATCCGAGCCGTAAACGCATACCTGCCTGCCCCGTTTTTCTCCGTCGCGCGCCTCTTCCCGCGCCCGTTCCAAAATTCCTTTCGGAGCGCATTCCCAAAAGCAGAAATCGAAGCTGCGATTGACGCCGGGGGCAATGTGAAGCGCCTTCATCGCCGCCTCGACGGGCAGCGTGCCGCTGCCGCAAAAGACGTCCGCGAAGGGCTTTTCGGGATCGGCATCGGGATTATAAAAGGACAGATCGACGAGCGCCGCCGCCAGCGTTTCTTTGAGAGGCGCCGTGTAGGCGAGAGAACGATACCCGCGCTTATGCAGTCCCTCCCCCGAAGTATCCAATGTCACCGTCGCCCTGTCCCGATACAGGGAAAAGCCGACCACGGATCTGGCGCCGCTCTCGCTCGCCGTGCGGCGGCCCGTTTTCTTTTTATCCATCAGACGGCGGATGATCGCCTTTTTCGCCACGCCGCCCGCCGCTTTCACCGCCGCCAGCGCGCTTTGGACGCTTTTGCCGTCCATGAGGATTTTGGAATCGACGCTCAGCCAATCCTCCCAAGGGATGGCGTAAAAATTGTCGTATAATTCGTCGAACGTGCGGGCGGGAAATTCGCGCAATTTGATAAGTACCCTTTCGCCGCTGCGCAGAAACACGTTGAGGCGGGCGACGTCCTGCCAATCCCCTTCCGTTTCTATCCTGCCGTTGAAAGCGGGCGCACGCTCGAAGCCGAGCGAAAAAAGCTGGCGCTTGACGATTTGTTCCAATCCCGCCGCGACGGGTATCAAAAGCTGCAAGTTCTTTTCTTTCATGCGTTCGTTTCTTCCCTGCCCCGTTCGTTTTCCCGCTGAATCTTTTTCGCCCACGCGGAAGCGATCTTCACCTCGTCGTCCCCGACGTCCACCGCGTCCTGTATGTCCATATCCAGCTTTTCCTGCTTCTTATAGTCGGAGCAGAGATATTTCTTGGTTTTGTAGCCGACCAGCACGGTCATGAAAGCGCTCACCGTTCCCTGTACGGCGCTGTCCACGAGGGTGTCGAGGAAGGGAATCTTGCGCGCCAGCCCCGTAAAAAATTTTCCGAACACGTTGAACCAATTGACGTTCTGCATCCCGTAGGCGATCAGCGAATTGCGCAGGACCGCGGTGTAGACGCGGAAGAGTTTGGCGTAAGAGGGGCGATAGCCGTAAACGCCCACGATCTGCTTGACCAAAGAGAGGTTGACGAGCAGCACGGAGAGGGCGTCGATCTTGTCGCTTTGAGAAATGGAAGTGGTCAAAAACACCTTGCCCGCGCTCTTCCAAATCAGAGCGTTTGCGCAGGAAGCCACGTCCGTGGCATACACCTGCCGCATCGTCTTTTTCAGCTCGTCCTTGTCCCCTTCGTCGAGCGCGGCGTCAATTTTTTCGGCGTTTTCCGAAGAAAGGTATCTGAATTTATAATTTCTCGGATTGGCATGATATTCCACGAGCGCGCGCGCCGTATCTTTCAGGGCGCGGTAGTTTCTGCGGCGCGCCATATCGCATTTGTCCGACGTGATATCGGTGATGAAAAACCGCGCGCCAAGCACTTTCGCGATCGGGCGCACCACGAAAAGAAGGATGAGGAGCGCCGTCAAAGCGACCATCAGGTATCCGAAAACGCGGTTTACCTCAAAACAGAGGGAGAGAACGTTTGCCAAAGCGCCGATGATCAGAATGACGATGATCGCCACCGCCGCCAAAATAGCGGCGAAGAAATTTTTTTCGTTTTTCTGTTTGAAGGCGTCGGACATGGAATCCGCGAAGCCCGTGGAATCCTCCTGCGCCCGCGCCGCGTATTGCTTTGCCTTGGGCGTCGTCACCGTGAGAGAAACGTTTTCCTCCCCGTTTTTTTTCTTTTTCTTTCTCATAGGTTTGTTTCCTTATCCCGTCCGACGCGCTTGTCCCCGCCGGCGTATCGAGTGCTACCATTGTACCACAGCGCCGCGCAAAAAGCAAGCGCCGCCGAAGTTTTGAGAAAAAATCCAAACCCGCTCGACAAAAAAGAAGAATTTTCCTCTGTAATTCGGTTTGAATTTTCGCTCGTTTGGTGTATAATGAAATCAGGTCGTATCGACGCAGAGGCGATATCAGCCTCCTTTTTGGAAACGTCTGCCGCTCGGCGGGAAAAGTATACTTTCTCTCTTTTTCCCTTCCGCGCTCAGTAAAAGTTTCTCTTTGCCCATGTCCTGTTTTGCGTCGGCACACCGCAGAAAAGGCGGCATTTTTTAAAATTCGCCGTCTTTCGGGAGAAGCCGTTTCTATGCTCGATTATACGAAAATGGCGATCAAGCAGACGATATCCGACCTGAAAAAAACGGATTATATCCGCAACGTCGCCACACAAATCATTTACATAATTTATCTTATCTATACCTTGATCGTCGGGACGGGCTACCTCGCCCTGAATATCGTGCTCCTGGTAATCTCCACCTCGTATTTCGTGTTCTTCCTCACCATGACCTCGCTCGGGAAGACTCCCGAAGGCAAAACCGTCAAAAAGACGGGCACGGCGGTGTACGTCTGGTGCAAGCGGCTCATCAAGCTGTTTACGCTGGGACTGACCGTTTACGGCATCTGTACCGCCGTGGAACACGTTTCCGCCCTCTCCGTCATTTTGGCGGCGCTGATGATTGTCGGATGGTGTTTGCAGATCATTTTCGAGGTACTCATCAAGATTTTAACCAATCGCGTCAATTTTATTTTGGAAGGATTGGAAGCGGACCTCGACAATATGTTGAAGCCCGTGCGTTCGGTGGGAAATTTCTTTAAAAAGGTGACGGGCAAGGAAGTGACGCCTCAGAAAGAACTGACGAAAAATCAGCTCAAACTCAAAGAGAAAGTCGAGGCGTACCGCGCCGAACAAAAACGGAAAAAGGCGGAGGAAAAAATCCGACGCGAAGTGGAACGCACGGCGGCGAAGCAGACGGCGAAAGAACAAAAGCGGGAGCAGAAAAATTCCGTGCGCATCGAAACCAAATTGTTAAGGGATGCGGACAAGCAGAAAAAGGCGGAAGAAAAAGCCGCGCGGCTCGCGGGGAAAAACGCCGCGGAAGAAGACGCAAAGTATCTTCCTTCCGCCGATGCCGGGGCGAATGCGGAAACAGCCCTCGCCCTCTCCGACGCGCCCGAAACGGACGCGCGCAAGAAGCCTTCCCTCTTTCGACGGCTCAAAGCGAAGCTTACGGGCGGAGAGGAAAACGGCGCCCTGTCCCCCGACAAAGAGGTGTTCGAAGAGGAAGAAAACGAGAACGCCGACTTTGAAAATACGAATTTTTACGAGCTGGGCGAGGAGGAAAGCGCGGACTTTTTCGACGAGGAACAGATCCCCTTTCTTTTGGCAGACGGCGAAGGCGACGAGGAGGACGGCGAGGACCCGGAGGAAGAAAACGGATCCGCCTTTCCCCAAAGCGAAGAGGACGCCAAGCGGCAGGCGGCGCTTCCCGAAAAAAAGAGCAAGCGAACGCTCTTTCCCTGGCGGCGCAAAAAGGGAAGCTGACGCTAAAAATAAAAACGGACGGGAAGGCGCGAATGCGTCCTTCCCGTTTTTGATAGAATCTCCCTGCGATTTTCGCGCGGAGGATTTCCCGCCTTTTTCCTTTCCGCATTTTTCAAAAACCAATGCGTAAGGAGATAAGCCGCGTTTTTTATTTTTGCCGATTTTCCAAAGCCCGACTCATAAGGAGGCGATAGTTTTCCAAAAATTCCCGTTTGCGTTTATCCGTGAGAAATCGACGCTGTCCGATCCCGTACGGCCATTCGACATCTCCGTTTTTGAAAATCCCATATTCCTCGTCCTCGTCGAACAGGAACTTTAACGCCTCGAAGCGGGCGTATTCCTGCACGGAAAAAAGATTGGGAGAAACCCACATTCTTTTCAATTTGGGCAGGGAGATAAAAGGACTTATCTCCCCGTCGAGCGGAATCGTACCGCTGAGAACCACCTCTTCCAGCTCGGGCAGACAAGCGAGCGGCGCAAAACTTTCCACCCGATTCGGATTTATCTGCGAAGTAATCGGACTTATCTGGAAATACCGCAAAGCACGCGCCTCGGAAAGTCCGCTTAAATCGGTAATATTTTTTCCGCCCTCGATCTCTAAGCATTGAAAAGAGGGCGTTTTTTTCATATTCCACAGTTTTTTGACCCGCGGGGGATAGAGATAGGCCATCTCCAAATCGTAAAATTTTTCCAGACAAGTCAAATCCTCGAAGCGGCCGCCCAAATATACGGCTTTTAAGCGCGGACTGCAACGCCCGACAAATTCTTCCAGCTCTTTCTGATTTTTCAAATGGACCGCCGCAGCGGCGACCTGCTTTTCAAAATCGTCGGTATATTCGCCCGAGGAAAAATACAACCCGCAATTTTGATAAAAATTCTCGCAGCTTTTACAGCGCAGACAGTATTCTTCATATAAAGACGCGCCGTCCGTCTTTTGATAAAAATACTCGTCGCATTTCAATTCCTGACGAATTTCGTACCTGCATCTTTTTTCGAAATATTTTTTCTCGTACTTTTCCGCGAGATCCATTTCCAATTTTTCTTTCCCCTTTCCAACGTTTTTCGTGTTCAGAATTTTTCCAAGAGTCCTTTGCATCCGCGGCAAATGTCCCGATAGGCGGCCTCGAAATCCCGCGTATACCACGGATCGGACACGTCCGCGTCGCTTCCCGCAAAAGAGAGCAATTTTCTGCACTTCTGTGCGCCGCCGGCGCCGAGAATGCGCCCGGCGCCCCGCAGGTTGCTATCGTCCATACAGAGAAACAAATCGTACTTTTCCGCGTCGGACGCTTTGAGCTGCACCGCGCGCTTCCCCTCGCACGAGATGCCGCGCGCGTTTAACAACGCCTTTACGGGCGGGTAGACGGGATTGCCGACGCCATTCCAAATTTCCTCCGAGGAAACCGCGGACGAGGCCACGAAAAATTCTTTCTCCCTTCCCGCCTTACCAAGCATATCTTTAAAGACGAATTCCGCCATCGGCGAACGGCAGATATTGCCGTGACAGACGAACATAATCCTATACATGGGTATCTCCGATGTCCTGATTTATCTCTTTCAAACGGCTTTTCGCGCGTCGCTTCTGCCTTTGAAAAACGCTCATTCGCGAAACTGATAGCGGTAAAGTTCGGCATACAAACCGCCTTTCTCCACCAATTCCTCGTGAGTGCCTCTTTCCGCAATCACGCCGTCCGTCACCACAAGTATCTCGTCGGCGTTTTTGACGGTGGAAAGCCTGTGCGCCACTACTAGCGTCGTCCTGCCCTTGGAAAGCTCGGCAAGCGAACTTTGGATCTGCATTTCCGTCATGTTGTCGAGCGCGGAAGTCGCCTCGTCCAAAATCAGCACGGGCGGATTCTTCAAAAAGGCGCGGGCGATGGAAATGCGTTGTTTCTGACCGCCCGAAAGCTTGACGCCCCGTTCCCCCACTTCCGTTTCGTAACCGCCGGGAAGCCCCATGACGTAATCGTGGATATTGGCGCGCTTGGCGGCAAGGATCATTTCCGCTTCCGATTTGTCGGGGGAGCCGTACATGATATTGTCGCGGATGCTCCCCGCGAAGAGAAAGACGTCCTGGGCGACGACGGCTATCTTGTCCCGCAGCGTTTCGCTGGAAACGTCGTTGATATCCGTTCCGCCGATGGAAATGACGCCTCCGTCCCTGAGATAGAAACGGGGCAGGAGATGGCAAATGGTCGTCTTTCCGCCGCCCGAGGAGCCGACGAGCGCCACGGTTTCCCCCTTTTTGACGGTGAAGGAAATGCCTTTCAGCACCGCCGTGTCCTCCCCCTGTCGATTTTTATAGCCGAACGTCACGTCGTCGAACACAATATCGCCGTCGAGATCGGTTTCGACGGGACGTTCGGGCTGATACTCGGAGGGCATATCCATCAACTCGCAGAAGCGCTTGAAGCCCGTCATGCCGTCCTGGATCTGTTCAAACAGCGTCACCAAAGTGCGCAAGGGGTTCAAAAGCATGGTGATATAGAGAATATACGCCGTAAAGTCCGCGCCCGTGACGACGTCGAAATAGAACAGCAATCCGCCCGAAACGAGAGCCAGCAGATACAAAAAGTCGTTGAACGCAGACATACCCCCCTGAAACATTCCCATCGCGCGATAGGATTCCGCGCGCGCCTTTTTAAATCTGCCGTTGACGACGTCAAACTTTTTCTCTTCCGTGTTTTCGGCGTTGTAAGCCTTCGTGATGCGCACGCCCGAAACAGAAGACTCGATTTCGGCGTTGATTTCCGCCACCTTCTTTCTCGATTCCTCGAACGCTTTGTTCATGCGCCCGCGCGCCTTGATCGCAAAAAACAGCATAAAGGGAATGTAACAGAGCACGATGAGCGCCAGCCAGCCGTTGATGGTGCAGAGCATGATCAGCGCGCCGACGATGGAAATAAAGGAATTGAAAACGTCCTCGGGTCCGTGATGCGCCAGCTCGGAAACCTCGAAAAGGTCGTTGATGATGCGGGACATGATGCCGCCCGTCTTGTTCTCGTCAAAAAAGGAAAAGGGCTGCGTTTCGATATGTCGGAACAAATCCCGCCGCATATCCCCTTGAATGCGAACGCCTAAAACGTGCCCCCAATATCCGACGATGAAAGTAAGCACGCTCTTCACCGCGTAAATAGCCGCCAAAACGATCGCCCAGACGATCAGCAGCCGCAGATTCTGATTGGGGACGTAATCGTTCATGATATTCCGCGCGATCATGGGATAAAACAGATTGCAGACGGAAATCGTAAACGAACAGATCAAATCTACGATAAACAGCCGCCGATGCGGCCGATAATAGGAAAAGAATCTCCTGATCAGCTTCATAATCAGCTATGCCTCCTACTCTATAAAAACTCCGACCCAAACGGCGCGGCGTCCCGACGTTCTCCCTTCAAGACGCGCCGCGTTTTTAAGGGGAACTCTTGGGCGAAACATCTTTAACGCGCGTATCCGCCGCTTGTCCTCCAAAAAAAGAAGAGCCGCGCCCGTAAAAAGGGCAAACGCTATGCGCCTATCCGAAAAAACGCCCTTTTCTCCGCGATTGCCGACGACTTTTCGCGCGAAAAAGGATTGATCGGCCGCGTTTTATGCCTATCTTTCGTCCGCCAAACGGACGCTCTTTGCGGCGTTCCCGCCTGAAAGAAAGCTCTTTTTCATTCTTTCGTCTTCCGCTCCCGCAAACCGCCGCAATTCTTTAAAGAGGAAGCCGTTTTCAAAGAACGCCTCCCTTTCCCGATTCGGGTCTTTCGATTTATAATATTGAATTTTCCCCTATATTCTATCATAAATACGCATAAAACGCAACCAAAACGACGGGAAAGCGCGACAAAAAAGCGAACCGTATCCCCTATGAGCACAAGGAGAAAACGCCCGCTTTTTCGTCAATGAAATAGAGTTATATAAATCGGTAACGTATGAACATAAGAATCAGGGTTTCCGCCGTTTCCGCCCGCGCAAGCTTAAAAAGCGGCGCCGCTTACAAAGAAACGAAACGGGAGGGTTTTCGCCCTTCCTCCCGCCCGTGAAATTTCTTTTCGGGAAGGAACGGAAACGGTCGGTTTATTTATTCGGCTTAGAAGGCTTTTTTGCCTTACGGGAAGCGCACGCGCCGGAATGCGGACAGGAAGAACAGCCGCAGTCACAGCCCGACGATTTGCCTTGTTTTTTACGGATAATCGCGCATACGATCACCGCCGCCACGATGGCGACCGCCGCAATTACGATGATGATTTCGATGGGTTTCATGATCTCCTCCCGATAGAAGAATGCCGAGTGCAAGAAAAATTTTTTCCGACCGAATAAGCCGCGAAACAACTTTAACGTTTTTTCCGCCGCGGCGGGGAAATGCTGTCTTTACACGGGCGATGAAGAATTTGAAGCGCGTTTTATCTTTCCGCCGCCGTTTGCCCCGCAAAAACCAATGCGGCGGACAAAAATCGATAGGAAACGCTTTTTAAAAACTGAACGTTTAAAGCGACGAAAGAATCTGGGCCGCACTTTTGCGTTTTCAAAAAGTTTACGGGACAAGCGCCCCGAAAACAGGCGTTCCGCTTACTTTCCGATTCTTTCAAAAACAATTTGTCAAGCGAATCCGACAAAATATTCCAAAGCTTTTTCCCTTCGTCTTTCGGCTGCATTTTTTATGCGCCAAAGGCGCCCGCGCTTTCCTTTCAGTTCCGGGCATCCGACAAGCGCGGACGTCCGGAGCCGAATTTTTGAAAGTTTCAGTCCCTTTCAGGAAAGCCGAAAGGAAGAGTTTTGAGAGGAAGGGGAAAGCTTTATCAAGCCGCCTGCGCCTTTGCGTCCGAATCGGCTTTCAAAGTCATCTTTTTGTCGGATTTATTTTTGAGCACGATGATCGCCGTGACGATCGCGGCAGCCGCCAGCCAGAGGAACGCCGTCCACCACCAGCTGCCGATGGTGTATACCGCCGCCGAGATGGCGTAGGAAGAAACCATCCAGAAGAGGATCGTCCACTTCAATTTGCCTGCGGGCAGTTCGGCTTTTGCCGTCGCCACCGCCGCGAAGCAGGGAATCGTCGTCATATTGAACGCGATGAAGGAAAGCAGCGCGGGAACGGTGATACCCGTAGCCTGAATCATCGCCACCGCTTCGAGGACGCCGTCTTCGCTGGCTTCCCCGCCCTCTATCAGCGCAAGGATTTCCTGTAAAGTTTCTTCGGGAAGTCCCGCGAGCGCGCCGTTTCCGGCAGCCGCCACGATACAGCAGGCGAGCGTGAAGAAGGTGGCGATGACGTTTTCCTTGGCGATGAGCCCCGTCACCGCCGCCACCGCGAACACCCAGCCGAACGCAGACAATTGCGAACCGAAGCCGAGCGGCGTGAAAATGGGTTGAATGAGTTTGCCCAAAGAGGCGAGAATGGAACTGTCCATATCGTCGCCGATATAATGCCAATCCCAGCCGAATTTGGATAGGAACCAGATGACGATAGTAGAAGCGAGAATAATCGTAAACGCCTTCTTGACGAAATGTTTTACTTTATCCCACAAGTGCAGCATCAGATTGCGCAATCTCGGCGCGTGATAGGCGGGAAGCTCCATGATAAAGGGAGGCGTTTCTCCTTTCATCGTCGTGCTGCGCATCACTAAAAGACAAACGACAGCCGCCGCCATGCCCAAGACGTACATGGAATAGGTGATGGCGTCCGCGTTGCCGACGCCGAATTTCGTGACGATACCGCCCGCGATAGCCGTCAAAATGGGCAGCTTCGCGCCGCAGGAGAAGAAGGGAATGACGCGGATGGTGGCAGTCCGTTCTTTCTCGTCGGACAGGGTACGGGTATTGATCATCGCGGGCACGCTGCATCCGAAGCCCATGATCATGGGCATAAACGCTCTTCCCGAAACGCCGAAGCGACGGAAAATTCTGTCGAGAATGAACGCCACGCGCGCCATATATCCGCTGTCCTCCAAAACGGAGAAGAAGAGGAAAAGAACGAGGATCTGCGGCAGGAAGGAAAGCACCGAGAACAAACCGCCCAACACGCCGTCGCAGACAAAGCTGACCGCCCAGGCGCCGGCGTTCGCCGCTTCCATACCCTGCCCCGCCAGCCCCGTGAGCGTATCCGTCAAAAGCCCCAGAGCATTGGCGAGAATGACGCCGGGAGAATTCAATCCGTCCGAAAAGAAGATGCCGCCCGCGGCAGTTTCTTTAATCCCGCCCGCCCATTCGCCGAAAGGTCTGACGATGGCGCCGAGATAGAAAAGGTCCTCGGAAAAAGTAAAATGGAAGATTGCAAACAGGATGAGAAGAAAGAGAGGAATCCCCGCCCATTTATGGGTGAGCACTCTGTCCGCCTTATCCGATTTCGTGATCTTGCCCTTCGACGACTTCGACGATTTTTTCAGTACGGGCGAAAAGTTTTCGGATATGTATTGATAGCGCGCATCCGCGATCTCCGCTTCCGTATCGCCGCTAAGTCCCCCTTTTTGACCGCCGCTTTCTTTAAGATATCTTTGCAATTTGTCCGATTCCGCGGGACTTTCCGCGATTTCGAGTTCGTCCTTTTCCAGCAGTTTCACCGCATGGAACAAAGGCGCGCTCTTCTTTTCTTTCAGCATTCCCTCCGCATAAGCGATCGCTTCGCCCAGTTTCGAACGGGTGAGGACGCTCGTCGCCGACCTCGGTTTCTTTGCCGTTTCGACGGCGCGCTTCATCAGAAGATCGGTGTTTTTGTCTTTGAGCGCCGAAATTGCCACTACGGGCAAACCGATTCGTTGTTCCAAAACGTCGACGTCCAGCTTATCCCCGTTTTTGATGAGCACGTCCGCCATATTGAGCGCGACGATCATCGGAATATCCACTTCCATCAGCTGAGTCGTGAGATAGAGATTGCGTTCGAGATTGGTCGCGTCGACGATATTGATGATGCAGTCGGGACGCTCGTCGAGGATGAAATTACGCGCGATGACCTCTTCGGGCGTATAGGGAGAGAGGGAATAAATGCCGGGCAAGTCGACGATGTCTACCGGTTCGCTTCCCTTTTTATAGGTGCCCTCCCGCTTATCCACGGTGACGCCCGGCCAGTTGCCGACGTGCGCCGTGCTTCCCGTCAGGGCGTTGAACAAAGTAGTCTTTCCCGAGTTAGGATTTCCCGCCAAAGCAAATTTCAACATATTCCGTTTGCCGCCTCCTTCCGCATCGACTCCATTTCCACACAAGCGGCTTCCGCCTTGCGCAGAGTAAGTTCATAGCCGCGGATCGTGATTTCCAGAGGATCCCCGAGCGGCGCTTTTTTGCGGAGCACGACGTCCGCTCCGGGCGTCACGCCCATATCGAAAAGGCGCCTGCGAATCGCGCCGCCGCCCGAAACGGAAAGGATTTTTCCGCTCTCTCCGACGGCAAAGTCCGATAAAAATTTAGCCATTATTTTCAATCTCCTTATACAGATTTTGACGGGACGCGACTTTTTCTTTAAAGCAAAAATCGGTCCTGTCTTTTTAACGAAGTAAAAGGCGCCGTCGCCGCATACCTGCCCCGTGTCTTTTCTCAAAGACCGTTTCGCCGAAATCTCTTTGGCGACAAAAATCGCAAATTTTCCCCCTTTCGGCTCTCTTTTCTCGAATCCGCGTTTTCTATATCCTGTCCGCGCGTTTTACGCAAGACCGCGCATCATCGTTTTAAAATACGATTGCTTTATCGATATCGGCTCCGCCCCTTCCCGTAAGCCCCCTTTTTCCTTTTTTCATACCGACGATACGCCAAGCCGCGGTTTCCGTCTTTTTCCAACGGTTTCAAACGGCAATCCGAAAAAAATGCCGAAAGCAACGGAGCTATGTAAGAGTCAAGCCACAAAGATCCCCGCGGACATCTGTCTGTCGAGAGCCATACGCCCGTCCTTGACTTTGAGGATGACGGCGCCCCCTTCCGCGCTCAAAACGGTGATCTTCTGTCCTACGGCAAGTCCCAGATTTTCCAGATGCCTTTTTACCTTATCGTCCGCCGCAAGCCTCTTGATTTCCACTTCTTCGCCCAAAGGCGCCATTTTTAAAGGCATATCTTTTCTGTCCTCCGCCCAATTTATTTTAACC
The DNA here is from genome assembly GCA_905209085.1 of uncultured Eubacteriales bacterium. GTDB lineage: Bacteria > Bacillota > Clostridia > Christensenellales > Borkfalkiaceae > Scatosoma. Next base: position 184,546 of record CAJLRM010000002.1, on the reverse strand, counting down.
AAGGTTAATTTTATTTCGGAAAAGAAAACGGCAATTTGCCGCATTCCCTCTTTTATAAGTTTTTTGCCCGTTCTGTAAAGTCCCTTCTCTTTTCGACAACCTTCTCTTTCGCAAAGGCAAAATTATTTTTAAACCTCAGTTAAGTTTTATTGTATTATATCATCATTTTATGCCGATGTCAAGAATTTTTTAACCATGGTTAATAATTTTTTTGAATTTTTTTACGTTGCGGATTTAATTTTTCTTTCCCCTCGTGCGGGGCGCTTAAAAAGTTTTTGTCAAAGAAGAGCACGTGATCGATTAAATGTAAAAAGTCCCCGCAAAGTTTCCTTTGGGGAGAAGAGCTCATCTTAAAAAGTTGTACGTATGCTTTCTTTTATAGTTAAAAGTCGGATAAAGCACGATCTTTCCGTTTGCAGCGTTATAAAATCCCTGTCCTTTCCTCTTGACGTCAAATCGCAACACAGAGGAGAGTTCGTCGCTTTTCATGATTAAAAAGACCGCATCTTCCCCTTTTGATTTAAAAAGTATGTTTAAAGGAGCGATTGCAATTTGCAGTGTTAAAAAACTCTGCCATTTCCTTTTTTACTTTAAAGACCCGCTTAAAGAAGAAGTCGACGTCGGATCCGTTTTCCCCGCCGCTTCCGTGGGCGTCAAAATTTCTCTCAACGGCTTCCGACGGCGGAAATATCCAAGAATAAACAAGAGGGACGGAGAAAACTCCGTCCCTTTTTTCGCGCGTTTGTAAGTCGGCAAGAAGCCGACGACAGAAAGCGATTATTTTTTTTCCACGCATTTTTTCATCATCTCGAAAGTTTCGTCGCCGACGAGATGTTCCATTTTGCAGGCGTCCGTTTCCGCCGCCGCGGGGGAAACGCCGTATCGGATGAGAAAATCGCGGATGATGCAGTGTTTTTCATAGACGGCGGAAGCGTAAACTTTGCCCTCTTCGGTCAGATAGAGATGCTTGCCGTCTTCATAAACGTAATTTTTTTCGCAAAGCAATTTCACGGCTTTATTCACCGCGGCCTGGGAAACCCCGAGTTTTTTCGCCACTTCGATGCGGTGCACGAAGGGCAGCTGCCCGCTCAGCAGGAGGATGCTTTCGAGATAGTCCTCTTCCGATTGATTGCTTTTTTTAAATTCGCCGTTCATAAATTTCCCCTCCCCGCGTCAAATAAACGCTTCTCCTTTGTCCTGATAAGCGGCACATTGATCGCCGCAAAGTCATATGGCATAAAAATCCGCAGTTTCGCCCCGCTTTTAAAAATGCCGCCAAAATCGGCCGTTTTGCATATCGGGAACGGCGTTTACGCAAAAGCCGTTTTTCTCGTCCGAAACATTGCCTGCAATCGGCTCTCTGCCGCGGCCGCGAAAAAGTATTCTCCTGCAATTTTGCAAGGTTTGCCGCTCAAAGCCCTCTTTCCACAGTTGCCGTTTCCACGGCGCTTTTGTCCTCCTCCGCGTTCCCTGTAATAAACATCGCGTCGCCGAAACTGAAAAATCTGTATCGATGTTCCACCGCGTACCGATAGACGTTTAAAATTTCCTGCCTTCCCGTCATACAGGCGACCAGCATGATCAAAGTGCTTTCGGGCAGATGAAAATTGGTGATCAAGGCGTCTACGCACTTCATTTTATAGGGCGGGTAAAGGAAAATTTCCGTATTGCCGCTGCAAGGATGCACGAATCCCCTTTCATCCGCCACGCTTTCCAGCGTGCGCACGGACGTGGTGCCGACGGCGATGATCCGCCGCCCCTCCCGTTTCGCGCGGTTGATAGTGTCCGCCGCCTTTTCCTCCACGCGGTAAAATTCCGAATGCATCTTGTGCTCGGTGATGATCTCCTCGCCTACGGGACGGAAGGTGCCCAGTCCGACGTGCAGCAATACCTCCGCGATTTCCACGCCCCGCGCCAAAAGCTCCTTTAAAAGCGCCTCGGTGAAATGCAGCCCCGCCGTCGGCGCCGCCGCCGAACCGTCTATTTTGCTGTAAACGGTGTTGTAGCGGCTCTGATCCGCCAGTTTTTCCTTGATGTACGGCGGCAGAGGCATGGTGCCCGCTTCCGAGAGAATATCCTCGAAAACGCCGTCAAAATGAAATTCGACGATGCGCTCCCCGCTTTCCGTAATCCCTTTCACCGTCAGAGAAAGCTTGTCGTTTATCTTCATCGAAACGCCGATTCTCCCCTTTTTGCCCGGCTTCATCAGCACTTCCCAGGTAGTCATATCGTACCGCTTCAAAAGCAGCACTTCCACCAGACCGCCGTGTTCGGTCAGCGCGTACATACGCGCGGGAATGACTTTGGTATTGTTGACGACGAGGACGTCCCCCGCCTTTACATATTCTTTGATATCGCGGAAAATCCTGTCCTCTATTTTCTTCGTGTTCCTGTCGTAAATCAACAGGCGGGAGGAATCCCTCGGCTCCGCGGGCGTCTGGGCGATCAGTTCGTCGGGCAGTTCGTAATAAAAATCGCTCTTTCTATATTGTGTCTTTTCTTCCATAACCATAAAAGCCTTCCCTTTGGTATTCCGTCATCTTTCCCCGCCGTTTTTCGATACGATTCGCCCCGAAGAGTTCTCCTTTTGTTGTTTCTCCGCGATTTTATTCGTCCGGATCGAAGAGGGAAAACTGCTTTTCCGCCTTTTTGCTAAATTTTACGCCCATATGCTCGTACCCGTCTTTGAGGCAGATTCGTCCCCGCGGCGTGCGGGCGATAAATCCGAGCTGCAAAAGATAGGGTTCGTAGACGTCCTCGATGGTGTTGACGTCTTCGTTGATCGTCGCCGCCAGCGTTTCCAATCCCGCGGGGCCGCCGCCGAATTTCTCGATGAGCGCGCGAAGCAGACTCCTGTCCGTCTGATCCAGTCCCAGCTTGTCTATTTCCAATCTTTCGAGAGCGAAGCGCGCGTCGGAAAGAGTCACTTCGCCGTTGCCCTTGACGGCGGCGAAATCCCGCACCCGTTTTAAAAGTCGATTGGCGATACGGGGGGTGCCGCGGCTGCGTCGGGCTATCTCCGCCGCCGCGTCCGCGTCGATGGCAATATCGAGCGCCCCTGCCGAATGGGAAATAATTTTTTCGAGCTCTTTGGGCGTATACATTTCCAAACGGTTGATGATGCCGAATCGGTCCCGCAAGGGAGAAGCCAGCATTCCCGCCCGCGTCGTGGCGCCGATGAGGGTAAACTTTTTCAGGGAAAAACGAATGTTGCGCGCGGAAGGTCCCTTGCCGACAATGATATCGAGCGCATAGTCCTCCATGGCGGAATAGAGAATTTCCTCTACGGAATGATTGAGTCGGTGTATCTCGTCGATAAACAACACGTCCCCCTCGTTGAGATTCGTGAGAATGGCGGCGAGATCGCCCGAACGCTCGATGGCGGGGCCGCTCGTCAGCTTGATCTGCACGCCCATTTCGTTGGCGATGATATGTGCCAAGGTGGTCTTGCCGAGTCCGGGAGGGCCGTATAACAAAACGTGATCGAGCGCTTCTCCCCGCTGCTTTGCCGCCGCGATATAGACGTTGAGATTTTCCTTGACTTTCTCCTGCCCGACGTAATCCGCCATCGTTTTGGGGCGAAGCGCGTTTTCCTCCGCGTCGTATTCGGTTTTGGTGCTGACGATCAGATTATCGCCCTCGTAGTCCTCGTTTTCGAACATAGTAAACTCCGTGTTTTTGTATTTTTTGCCTTTTCGGACATTCGCCTCAGCCCTGCCCGTCCCTTTTCTTTATCGGTTCCCTATCCATGCCGTCAAAGACGGCGGCGCGCACGCATAAAAGCCGTCATTTTAAAATCCCGTGAACGTCAAAACGCATTTCCCCGCCCGATAAAAAGCCCGGCATTTTCCCGCTGTTCTTCTATGGAAAAGGCTCCCTGCGTTTTTCCCTTTCCCGTCCTTCCGCGCCTATACGCCCGATTGCAAGGCTTTCATGATCACGTCCTCGGTGGTGTTCGCCCCCGTTTCGTGCGCCCGCTTTACGGCCCGCACACTCTCGGCGCGGGTAAATCCGAGTCCCATCAAAGCCGCCACCGCGTCTTCGTCCGCCGCCGACAGCCTGCCGTTTTCGCCTCCTTCCGCAGCCGCGCCCGCGTTCAGACCGCCACCGCCCGCGCTGATGACCTCCGCCGCGGAAATCTTGCCGTGAAGCTCCAAAATAATTTTTTCCGCGGTCTTCTTTCCGAGTCCCTTGACGGCGGAAAGGCGTTTGACGTCCGCGGTGGCGACGGCGGCGGCAAAATCGTCCCCGCTGAGCGCGGACAGCACCGCAATGCCCATTTTCGGCCCCACGCCCGATACGGAAATCAGTTTCAAAAACAGTTCCTTTTCTTTGGGGGAAGCGAAGCCGAACAGCGTCATGCCGTCCTCTTTCGCCTGCAAATAGGTATACAGTTCGGCAATGTCGCCGTTGCCCACCTTTGCGAAGGCGCCGCCCGAACAATATACCTCGTAGCCCACGCCGTTTACGTCCAGGATCATCGTTTCGGCAGTCGTAGTCAAAACCCTGCCCCTCAAATATGCTATCAAAACCGCGCCTCCTCGTTACTTTTCGTTTCGTTTTCTCGCCTTTTCCAAATCCAGAGCGGATTTGAAATAGCTGCCCGTCACCGCGTTTTTACCCTTCGTGCGCGTATTGTTTTCCACCGAGAATAAAGTGCCGAACCGGCTGGTAAACGCATGGCACAAAGCGATTGCCAGCGCGTCCGCGGCGTCGTCGGGACGGGGAATGTTTTTCAGTTTCAAAAGGGAAGCCACCACCTGCTGAATCTGTTTTTTATCGGCGCGGCCGTATCCCGTCAGCGCCTGCTTGATCTGCATGGGCGTGTATTCGTACAGTCTGCCGCACTTTTTGACGCAAGCCAAAAGGGTCACGCCGCGCGCATGGGCGACCGCGATGCCCGTCGTGATATTTTTCGTGAAAAACAATTCCTCCAAAGCGACTTCTTCGGGAGAAAAACGGTCGATGATCTTATTCACGCCCTCTTCGAGAATGGCGAGGCGGACGGGCAGCGTTTCCTCTTTGGGCGTTTGCACAACGCCGTAATCGACGGCGCGGCAGTTGCCGTTTCCGTCCTTGTCCACTACCCCGTATCCCATTGTGGCGATCCCGGGATCGATACCCAATATAATCATATTTCCTCGCTTTACGCCCCGAAAAGACTTGATAATTTCATCGAAACATAGTAAAATAAAAGTAAGAATTGAGGATAACCCCATTCTTGTATTCTATTTTAAACCAATGCGGTAAAAAAGTCAAGCAAACAAAAGGACGGAGAAGGGAATCATGAAATTATGGGAAGGAAGATTCGCCGCGCCTACGGCGGCGGACGCGGATGCGTTCAACGAGTCGCTTTCGTTCGACAAAAAACTCTATAAAGCGGACATTACGGCCTCGCTCGCGCATTCGGAGATGCTGGGCAGATGCGGGATCATTTCCCAAGAAGATAAAGCCCAAATCCACAAGGGACTCAAAGCCATTCTCTCCGACATCGAAGCGGGAACGCTGCCCATGGAAGGACAGGAGGACATTCACTCCTTCGTGGAAAACGAACTGGTGAAAAGGATCGGGGACGCGGGCAAGCGCCTGCACACCGCCAGGAGCCGCAACGATCAGGTAGCTACGGATTTTCGGCTTTACGCGCGCTCGTCCGCGGAGGAGGTCGTGCGCCTCTTAGCGGAGCTCATCTCTGCCCTGGTAGGGCTTGCCGAAAAAAACGTGCGACATATCATGCCCGGCTATACCCATTTGAGAAAGGCGCAGCCCATCAACTGCGCGCAGTATTTCAACGCCTACGCGGAGATGTTTCTTCGGGACGCGGCGCGTTTTTCGGATACGCTTGGAAGAATCGACGTGATGCCGCTGGGCAGCGGAGCGCTCGCGGGGACGAGCTATCCCATCGACCGCGAGATTACGCGGGAACTCTTAGGCTTTAAAGAAATTTCCCAAAACTCGCTCGACGCGGTATCCGACCGCGACTTTGCGGCGGAATATCTCTTCGATTGTTCGCTCGTGATGGCGCACTTATCGCGGCTGTGCGAGGACACCATCCTGTATACGTCCACGGAATTCGGATTTTGGGAAATGCCGGACGCCTACTCGACGGGATCCTCCATCATGCCCCAAAAGAAAAACCCCGACATCTGCGAGCTGGTACGCGGCAAAACGGGCAGAGTCTACGGGCATCTCACGGCGCTTCTGACGACGATCAAGGGCATCCCCCTCGCCTACAACAAGGACTTGCAGGAGGATAAGGAAGGCTTTTTCGACGCGGAAAAGACGGTCAAAGACTGCCTTGCGATCTATACGGAGATGCTGAAAGAGATCGCTCCGAACGTAAAGCGCATGGAAGAAGCCGCGGCGGAAGATTTCACCTGCGCGACGGACGTCGCGGACTATCTGGCGAAAAGGGGAGTCCCCTTCCGCACCGCGCACGGCGTCGTCGGCAGGATCGTCCGCTATTGCCTCCAAAACGACAAGACATTGGAAATGCTGACTTTGGACGAATATAGGCGGCACAGCGACGTTTTCGAGGCGGACATTCTCGAAACGGTGAAGGCGCATTCCTCGGCGGACGGCAGAAACAGCGTGGGCGGCAGCAGCGTCGCCGCGGCGCGCGCGGGAATCCGCAGCATCAAAAAACGCCTGAAACAGTTTTTGGCCGTTTAAAATTATTTCCTATTTCGCAAAAATTTTACATTCGGGCCGCCTTTTTTCGGCGGCTCGTTTTTTTGATGTAAAAAGCGTCCGAAAACGGACGAAAAGGGAGAAAAGACGGGGAATCAAATACCCGATTGTTTCAAATGATAGTAAAAGTTAGAGCGGGACATATCACAGTGCGCCAAAGCTTCCTTCAACGTGATCTTTTTTTCTTTAAAAGCCTGCGCGGCGCTTAAAAACTGCGGCGTGTGTTCTTTTCGGGGACGACCGAAGCGTACCCCCTGCCGCTTCGCCGCGGCGATTCCCTCCGCCTGCCGCGCGCGGATGTTCGCCCTTTCGTTTTCGGCGACGAAGGAGAGCACTTGAAGCACGATGTCGGAAATAAATTTTCCCACCAGCGTGTCCGCTTTGGTGCGGGTATCGAGAAGGGGCATATCCAAAACGAGAATATCGGCGCCGAGCTTGTTGGTGAGAAAACTCCATTCCTCTATGATCATCTGATAGTTGCGTCCCAGGCGGTCGATGGATTTAATGACGAGCAGATCTCCCGTCTTTAATTTTTTCGTCAGGCGTTTGTATTCGGTGCGGTCGAAATCCTTGCCGCTCTTTTTATCGGAATAAATATTTTTTTCCTCTATTCCGAAGGTGAAAAAAGCGTGCAGCTGTCTTTCCAGGTTCTGATCCGTAGTGGATACGCGCGCATAAGCATAAATCGTCATCCTATTATCTCCTCTTCGTAAGATTATAAAAATTTATTGACAAGGCGGTGCCGTTCGTGATATAATATAAGAAATCATTGATAATTCGACAACATTATATCCCCTTGTCTATTAATTTATAATTTTCCTAACAGGAACATAAACGACATTTTTTAATATTTTTCGATTTTTTTCGGCCTTGCGAAAGCGTTTCGCAGGGCTTTTTTTATGTCCTAAAAACGTATAGGTTTTCGGGACGTTTTTCTTCCTGTCGCTTTCGGAAAAAAGAGAGTTTTTCCCGAAAATCGCCCGATTTTCGATCCCTTTCACAGATTCCGAAAACGTCCGAAGCGCCGATACGAAAGGAGAAAATGAGAAAATGAAAAACGATCAGCACGATATATTCGAAGACTTGCAGCATCTGTTAGCCCTCGATTATCTTTCCGATTTGAGATTTCATCCCTATCGGAAAGAAGCCGAAAGACTTTTGGCACATCTCGATTTGACGAAATATCCTCTGTGTGCGCTCTGCGAAATAGCGGAGTATCTCTTTTCAAAAAAAATTTCCTTTTCCACGTATGCGGACGCCGCCGAATTTTTTGCCCGAAGGACGGTCTGCGGCGACCCTGAAAGCGAAACGGAAGAAACAAACGAGCCTAAATAAGGGCTTTAAAAGCTTCACGGGAGAATGTACGGCGCGGCAAAACGCGTACCGCAAAAGAGCGTCGGCAGACGCGAAATAAACGCGATATAAAAAACAAGGGCGCGGCGAACGCGCAATTTTCATAAAAATTGTCGCTCCGCGCGAAGAAAGTCAAGTACGTCACGCCCGCGTTTTTTATGAAAAACTTTTATTGGAAAGGCGATAAATAATAAGGGAACGGCGGCGACTTTTAAGAGAAACCATTATCCGGAAGGAATCAAAAAAGGTACGGCAACGATTTTTAAGGAACGGGATGGTCAGGAAAGAGGCAAAACGAGGACAAATTCACGATTTACGAGAAGCCGTCGAAAGACAGGAAATAGCGATCCCCGCGTCAAAACGCGGGGTAATTCATAGGCGGACAAAATCTTGCGCCAAAATTCCCCGCCGCAAAAAATTATGGTCTGCCGTTTGCGTTATCCTCTTTGAACGGGTCCCCGCAGCTTTCTTCCTTACGCCTCTTTCCCCCATTCTCTCCGTATTCCGTTCACTGCGGACCGTTCTATTTTTCTTTTCCGTCCGCTTTCGAGCGACTTTTTTCTTTGCCTTTTTTATCCCGCGTTAAACGCGGGGACCATACCGACAAGGCGCGGAGAAAAACGCGCCGTTTTTTGACTCTGAAAAAATTTTTTCAAATCTTAAAAAAAGATGGCAGTCAGCGCTTGACATCGGAAAATTCCGTGTTATAATAGTCCTGCGACGGGCAAGAAAGCGGAAAGCCTCCGAATTTCCGCACTACCCAAAACGGGCACAAAAAAGCGACGGGTTTTGTACCCTTTCCGAACGAAAAATTCGTGAAAGGAGAAAAAACACATGACGATTGTGCAATTTATCAACTTCTTGCACGGCTGCGGACTGGACGTGCTTGCCCTCGGGCTTTTAGACAGCCTGCTCGCTTCCCTCGTCAAGAAACTTTCCCAAAAACTTAAACGGAACGCGCCGAAGACGTATCTGACGGCCGTGTCTTTTCTGCTGGGAACGCTCTTGTTTGCCCTCTGGTTTCTCATCGCCTTCCCCGCGTCCGCCCTCTTTTCGGAAAACGCGGCGCTCATCGCGCAGCGCGGCTTTTTTGTAGGCGTCGCCGCGACGCTTTTCGGAAAGTTCTCCCGCGGTTTCTTTCCGAGAGAGCGAAGAGGGACGAACGCGGGAGGGCGGCGAACTTCCGATTTTGCGGGAAACGGATGCGCGGCAAAGGGCGGGAGGTAACTCCTCCGACGGCTTCTAAACGGCTCTTTTCGGCGAGCCGCAGTCGGGAAGAGCGAACGAAATTCTTTTCACGCCCGCGGAAATAAACGGAAAAACAAGAAAACAGGAAAGCGAAGAAAACGAAAAAACTTTGACGCGCTTTCTTTCCGAGTCTTCCGACGAAGAAACTTCCGTTCCCGAAAAATGGATTTGCGGCGTTCTCCGCCGAAGGGAATGCCGCCGCGCCGCTTTTAAAAAAGCGATAACGCAAAAAAGAAACTGCCGCAACGCTTCGCGGCAGTTTCCTCTGTTTTTAAGATCTTTTATAGAACTTGTCTTTCTTTGGGCGTCTTTCGGCCTTTCTTTCTCTTTTTTGAGTTTCGTAAAATTCAAGTATTCTCAACCCTGCCCCTTTGAATAGAGGAGATCACCTCTCCGATGCCGGCGCGTAAGCAGAGAGAGCGCCCCGCGATCTCCGCGGGCGCATAGGCGTTTTCCAGATTGACGCAGGCGTAAAACGCCCGTTTGTTTTCGGCGGTGAGCCGCCAAAAAGGATATTTAATGATGCCGGGCGTGTTGCTGCCGACGCCGAGTTCGAGAAACAATATTTTCTTTTCCCGATATTTTTCGATAAATTTTTCATATCGGCGGCAGGCGGCGTGCCAGCCCGCGTCCTCGACAAACGTCGCGTCGCAGCGCAAATTCATCGTCATCGGCTCGCCGCAGACGGGACAGCGCGGAACCAGCGCGGAGGGAATCGTCATATTTTTCTCTTCCTTCCGCATTTTTAAAACGACGGCTTCGTTATCGTACGTTTTGTCGTGGCAGGGCACGCGGCACTGAAACAGACCGTAGTCCCCCTGCGTATAAAAGAGCCGCTCTTTCCCGAATCCCGTCCTCTGAAAACAATGATCCACATTCGTTGTCAAAACGAAATACTCCTTGTCCCTAAGGAGCGAAAATAGATTTTTATACACCGACTCGTCAAAAGGGGAATAGCGGTTGAGATAGATAAATCGGCTCCAATACGCCCAAAATTCCTCCGACGTTTTGAACGGATAAAAACCGCCCGTATACATATCGTGAAAGCCGTACTTCCTCTCGAAATCGGAAAAATGACGGCGAAATCGCTCTCCCGAATAGCTCATGCCCGCGGCGGAGGAAAGTCCCGCGCCCGCGCCGACGACGATCGCCTCCGCTTCTTCCAGCCGCCTTTTCAGCGTTTCGCAGGCTTCTTCAATCGTCCGCTCCTGCGAGTTCTCTTTCATAGAGCTGCCTGTCCTCCTCTTCAAAGACGTCAAAGATCACTTTGAGTCCGCTCTCGTCCTCTTTTTTCCACGTCCTGACCGTCCGCACGGCAATCCGACACGCTTCCTTTTTGGGAAAGGCGTAGACGCCCGTGGAAAGGCAGCAGAAAGCGAGGGTGTGAAGCCCCATTTCCCGCGCTTTTTCAAGACAGGACAAATAGCAGTTTTCAAGGTCCTTTTCGTCCTGTTTTGTCGCCTCTTTGAAAATCACGGGACCGACGGTGTGAAAAATGTATTTACTCGGCAGATTATAGGCTTTCGTTACGCGCACCGTGCCCCTCGGCTCTACCCTGCCCTTCAAAAGAGCATAGCAATCCAATCGTACCTGCACGCCCGCCGCCGAATGGATGACGTTGTCTATGCAATTGTGAAGGGGTTGAAAACAGCCCAGAAGAGCCTGATTGCAGGCGTTGACGATCCCGTCCGCGTCCAGCCGCGTAATATCTCCCTGCCAGAGCGCCGTTTCTTCGTCGCCGAGGATTTCTTCGGCGCTGACGACGCCCCGCTCTTTCGTCCGCAAGGAGAGGTATTCGTCTTGCAGGCGCAAAAATTCTTCCGAAACGGGCTTCGGGGCACGCAAGTTGCACAGAGCGCGAAAAAGGTCGGGCTTGCGCGCCGCCGCGACCGCGGGCGGCGTTTCGCCGTTTTCTTCGTAAAGAATCTCAATCAGTCTGTCGAGTACCTTGGGCGTGCCGTTTTCATTCTTCTTTTTCATCCGATTCCTCCCGCCGCCTTCCGCGCCCTGCGGCGCCGCACCTTTCTTCCGGCGGCTGCGTTCGTTTACGATAATTTTATTTTTTGCGGAGGCAGTCCCGAAAAATCCGCGAGGACAGCCTCCGCCTCTCCGATATAAAATACTTTCAGCAAAGAATTGTCCCCATCCTTATAAATGGATTTTACCAAAGGGCTTTCTTCTATCACTCTTTGCCGCGCCCGCCGCGACTCTATCCACACGGCTTTGCCGCGGATACGAAGCCAGCGTTCCGCCGTGGAAACGCTTATTTCCAGATAGGGAAAGGCGAGCAGTTCGGCGTAGACGTCCTTGTGCGCGCCCGTGCAATAGACGAGCTTCCCGCCCCTATGGTACATCATTTGAAAGGGGCGCACTTTCGGCTTTTTGTCCAGCCCCACCGTAGCGCAGTATTGCAGAGAGTTCTCCCTTAAAAAATCGAATACTCTTTGCATATTTTTCTTATTCGGCAGGGGCAGGGCTGCGTCGAGCGTTTTTTCCGCCCGAACGCCCGCCTCGCCGCTTCCCGCCGTCACGCGCCTATGACGGAGAAGCGCTGCCCGATATGCACCGCCTTTTCCAATTCGTCTATCATGGCAATCGCATAATCCGCATAGCTGATTTCGCTTACGCCCTTTTCGTTGACGAAATATTCCTCGCCGCCCAAAAGATACTTTCCCGTGCGCGTGCCGTCCGCCACAAAATTGCCCGCGGGCGAAAGATACGTCCACTTTACGTCCTTTCTCGTCCTCAAAAGTTTCAGGGCGGCGTCGTGAGCGGCCGCCACGGGCTTATAGATTTCGGGAAAATCGGGCGCGTCCGCCACACAGGCGGTATGTTCTTGATTCGTATAAAGGCTTCCCGCCCCGCCGACGACAAGCAGTCTTGCCGAAGAGCCGCTAAGACAGTCGCACAAATGCTCCGCCGCCTTAGGAAGATACGGCAGCGTTTCCGCCGTCCAGGCGCCGAATGCGTCGATGACCGCGTCAAAACCCAGCAAATCTTCCTTCGTCAGATCGAACAGATCCTTTATCACCGTTTTCGCCTTCGGATTGACGGCTTCTCCCGCTCCGCGCACGAATCCCGTCACACAATGCCCGCGGGAGATCGCCTCGTCTACCAATAATTTGCCCTCTCTGCCCGCCGCACATACAATCGCTACGTTCTTCATTCTCTTTACCTCCGAAAAATAGTTGTAATCTTTTTGATTACAATAATAGTATAACACGTCTTTGTTGTAATGTCAATTGTTACAACTATATTTTTTTAATTTTTCGAAAAAATTTTCCGGCAGGTTTTTAGGGAAGCTTTTAAAGAGCATACGACCGCGGATTTTTGCCAAAGTTTCCGAAATTTTCACTAAGACGCGGGAGGAGGACGCCTTCTTAAAAAAGCGCAAAAATTATTTTTGAGGACAGCGAAGAAAGGCTCTGCCCCTTTTTTCGCGGGGAGTTGAGCAGTCTTCACACATCCGTCGGAGCGCGAACGGTCTTTTGGCAATCGGTAAGCGAGTTTAAACTTTCCGCCAGGGAAGCGAGCGTGACCGCTCGGAGCTGTTCCTCCATCGCCGCCTGCGCGCGGGCGAGATGACCGTCCAATACGCCGTGGATATTTTTTCCCACGGGGCAGGCGGGATTGGGACTTTCGTGGAAATGAAAAAGACCGTCCTCCACGCAGTCCACCGCTTTATATACGTCGAGAAGAGTGATCTTGTCCAAGGGCTTTGCAAGGCTCGCGCCGCCGAATCCCGCTCTCACCTCCACCAGTCCCGCCTCTTTGAGGCTGCCGAGCGTGCGGCGGATGACGACGGGGTGGACGTTGACGCTGGAAGCGATGAACTCCGAAGTCGTTTTGTGTTCCTTTGCGAATTTGTAGATGACAAGCAGCGTATGCACCGCCACCGTGAATCGAGAGGTGATTTTCATATTCTTCTCCTTTTTCCCGCTTTCCGCTTTTTCATTATACCGTTTTTTCGTTGTAATGTCAAGGATTACAAATATTTTTATAAATTCCGTTCTTTTCTTTGCGCATTTTCAAAAGTAAACACGCGCCTCGAAAAATTCCGTTCGGGACGACGAAAAACACATATATTTTTAAAAAAGAAACATACTCCGTATGTGGAAAAATTGACTGCAAATCTCAAAGAAAACATACGGGCGATCAAGTCGGTGCTTGCCGCCGAAGATATCCTCGTCTATGCCTTTCACACGGGCGACGGAACGGAATGCGCCATCGTCTATACCGACGGCATGGTGGACAAGGCGATCTTGGGCGACCTTGCCGCCCGCCCCCTTTCCAAACTGAAAGCGTCCGACACCCCCGTTTCCGCCTGCGCGGAAGAAGGAGTCGAAGCGGCCAAGCAGGAACAGGACGAAGAGGGCGGCAAAGAGCCTCCGCAGGAGGAAAACGCCGCAAAGCAAACTTCCCAAAAGTCCTCCGACGCGCAAACGCAAGGCAACCGCGCCGCAGGGCAAGCCTCAGGCGGCGAGTCCGACGCGCAATCTCAGCAGAGCGAAAGCCCGACGGCGCAGACGAAGGAGCCGAAAAACGGAAACCGAGAAGAGGCAAACGCCGCGAAAGGAAAAACGTCCGATCAAGAAAGCGCTCCCGCGGGAGGGCCTTCCAAAAACGCGCAAAACGGAGAAAAAAAGGCCAGGCTTACGCTGGAAGAAGTCAAACAGGCGATTCTCTTTCCGGAACTGAAAGAGGAAACGGAGCTTGCCAACGTCTTTCAGGAAGTTCTCGACGGAAACAGCCTTTTGATCGTGGACGGACTGGAAACGGGACTGATCGTGGGCGCGAAAATGCTGCCTGCGCGCGCGGTGATGGAGCCGCCTACGGATATCGCCGTCAAAGGTCCCCGCGAAGGCTTTATCGAAGACATCAAAACGAATATGGCGCTTTTAAGAAAGCGGCTGAAAACTCCCGGGCTTAAATTCGAGCTGACGAAAGTGGGGAAACGGTCGGCGACGAATATCGCCGTCTGTTATCTCGACGGCATCTCGGATGAAAAGGTCAAAAAAGAAATCGTCAGGCGCATCGAGGAAATCGACATCGACTGTATTCCCGATTCCTCCTATATCGCCGATTTTATCGCGCCGAGAAAGCACTCGCTGTTTCGACAGATAGGCACCACCGAAAAGCCCGATATCTTCGCGGCGAAACTCGCCGAGGGCAGAGTGGGAATCCTCGTGGACGGCTCCCCCATCGCGCTCACCGCGCCCTTTATCCTCGCCGAGGATTTTCAAAGCAGCGAGGATTATTTCGTTTCCCCTTTCATGGCGACGATATTCCGCGCGATACGCTTTGCGGCTGTCCTCATCGCACTCCTGCTGCCCGCCTTTTACGTCACGTCCCAGCTTTTTAAGATGCAGCTCATTCCTTTGGGACTGACGCTCACCATCGCCAGCAGCATCCAGGGACTTCCGTTATCGCCGAGTCTGGAAATGTTTTTGGTGCTCCTCGTTTTGGAAGTTTTAAAAGAAGCCAGCGTACGAATGCCCAAATACGTGGGCATGGCGCTCTCTATCGTCGGCGCGCTCGTTTTGGGCGAGGCGGCGGTGTCCGCGGGCTTCGTTTCCACGCCCGCCATCATCATCGTCGCTTTTTCGGGCATCTGCCTCTATACGGTGCCGAATTTCGTCGAAACGGGCAGCGTGTTAAGGTGGCTCTTCCTCATCGTGGGCGGCAGCATCGGACCGTTCGGGATCGTCTTGCTCGTCGCTTTCCTCATCTATTATCTGATCAGCGCGGACGCGTTCGGAATGCCGCTTTTGGCGCCTTTCTCGCCGCTGGTGCCGCACGATCTCAAAGATTCCCTGGTCAAATACAATATGCAGAGCCTGAAAGAGCGTCCGAATCTCTTTCGCTCGCCCAATAAAACCCGCTTAAAGACAACCTCGCGGGCGAAAAACGCCGACGACGAAAAAGGAGAAAACTGATATGCTCGGTACTCATCCCATTCAACAGGACAAACCCGTCATCAACGGGCGGCAGCTTTGCTTCTTCGCGGCGTTTCTCATCCCCGTCGCCAAGCTTCTCGCCGTGCCCGCCCTGCTCGCCTATTATGCCAAGGGCGACCTCCTTCTTCCCGCTCTGGCGCAGTATCTCCTGCAAGGAGCCGTCCTCGCCGTCATCCTCTTTATCGCCTCCCGCACGGACAAGAGTTTTTACGATCTGATCGCCGATACCCTGGGCGCTGTGACCGCAAAGATCGTCTATATTCTCTATGCCTTATATTTCGTATTCTCTGCCCTGCTGCCCATCCTCGACCTCGAACGCTACGTCTATACGGCTTTCTTCGACGCCGCGCCCTCCCTGTCCGCCTTCGCGCCCTTCTTTATCCTCAGCGCTTTCATCTGCACCAAAAATATCAAAGCGTTCGGACGGAGCGCGGACATCGCCATGCCCTTCTTCCTCGTTTCCTTCATCGGGCTGATGATCATGTCGGTGGGACAGGCGGATTTTTCTAATATCCTGCCCATTTTCGGTACGCCGGTCAAGTCGTCGGCGATCGGTTTTCTGCGCACGATCGGGCATTTTTCCGACACCGCTCTCTTTTTGCCGCTGCTCGGCTCTTACCGCTACAAAAAGGGGGACGGCAAAAAGGTGATGTTCTCCTATGGGCTGGGAGCGCTGTTCGTGCTCTTTTTTCTCGCCGTATTTTACGGCGTCTTCGGCGCCGTCGCGCCCAAGCAGGAATTCGCGTTTTCCAAGACTGCGCAGTATTTTCAGGCGCTCACCGTCGTGGGCAGATTCGACCTTCTGCTCATCTATCTCATGACCATCGTCCTGCTCTTTTATTACTGCTTCGTCCTGCAAGCGTCCGTACTTTGCTTTGCAAAAGCGATCAATACGGAAAAAAAGGTATGGATTTCCGCGATCCTCAACGTACTCCTTTTCCTCTTCGCGCTTTTCTTCAACAAATATTACAATAAGATCTATTATCTCATCACGGTGAGGCTATTTTGGATCTTCGTTCTTTTCGCGGACGTCGTTCCTCTCCTGTGCCTGTTTTTAAAGCGCCGAAACAGAGAGAGCAAAAAGGAAAAAAAGCAGGGAAAAGCGCGCGCAAAAAAGGAATCGGACGCGGAAACGGGCGGGGAAGAGAATGCCGCGACCGCGTCCAAAGTCAGCGCAGCACCTAAAAAAAGAGGCGCAAAGGAGGCGACTCATGCATAGCAGAAACACCGTGCGGTATTATCTGGCTATCGCCGCACTGCTCATCTTCTTTTTCTTTTCCAACGACTTCGGACTCATCGATATTCAAAAGACCGCCCTCATCATGGCGGTGGGTATCGACCGCGAGGACAATACCTTCATCGTCACCACCCAGATCGCCGTGCCCGAAGCGTCTTCTCAGGGGGAACAGGCACAGGCGGTGCAGATAGAGAGCCGCGGGGATACGGTAGCCGACGCGCTCAGTCAGATCAACGTCAAAACGGGCTGGTATCCCAAGCTGGTTTTCTGCAACCTCATCATCATCGGACAAGAGGCGGCAAAGCGCAACGTATTCGACGCGCTGGACTTCTTTCTGCGCGACGAGTATATGTCCGACGGATGCCTCGTCGCCACCTGCGAAGGCACGGCGAAGGAGATCCTCAACACCAAGACCCCCATCGATCCCATGTCGTCCGTGGCGGCGCAAAAGGTCCTTTCCCTGCACGCCAAACAAGTGGGAACGGCGGCACCCAATACCTTACGCGAATTTTCGATGGGATATTTCAGCAACAGCAAGAGCAGCTATATGCCCATTTTAAAGCCCGAAAAACAACAGGAATCTTCGGGCGAAAAAAGCGGCGAAAACAGCGAAGGCGGCCAGGAAGAAAAAAAGAACGGGGAGGAGCAAGGCGCTTACGGCGGAACGCCGGAAAAGAACGGCGGCCAAGCGGCGGTTCCCGCGGCGGCGGGCGGCGAGGAGAGCGGCAGCAAGAGCGCTCCGGGCGGGCAGCAGCCCGAAAAGGTGTTCAGCGCCAGCGAAACCGCGCTCTTTTACGACGGCGTCGCCGTGGAAAAGCTCAATCCCGAGGAAACGTTCGCTTTCTGCATGGTGAAGAACAAACTCAGGCTGGCTTCTTACGCCGTGGAGAGCGAAGGGAGTCCGTATACGCTGAACATCAAAAGCAACAAGCCCTCGATTAAATTTTCCGTGGACGACAATTCGATGGCGAAGCTGAAAATTCACATCAAAGCCACGGCGGGCGTACAGGACACCTCCTTCTCTCAGACGGTGACGGAACTGTCTAACGCGGGCGCGGTACCGGAAAAAGTATTCGAGGCGGCGGAAAAGGATCTGAAAAAGCAAATCACTACCGTCTTTGACAAAAGCCGAAAGAGCCGCTGCGACGCTTTCAATATTCTCGAACGGCTGCAAAAATTCGAGAACAACTACTTCCCCGCCTTCCGCGAGGATATTCTCGACAGACTCATTCTCCACGTGGAGGTGGAATTCGAGAGCCTGAGATAGCGCTTTTTTCGCGTATCGGAAGAAATGCCGTAAAACGGAGTCCCTTTTAAAGAAGGATTTTTCCAAAAATACAGAGCCGCTTTAACAGGGCGCGGGAAGAGAGCGGGGACAGACAGCTCCCGTAAAGAGAATTGGGTCCCGTTTTTCGCCGGGCCGACGTCCTATATTTCGGACAACGTCGGAAAATTTTGGATAAAGAAAAAATTAAATGCCGCAGGAAATTTCCCGTCCGCACTTTTCAGGGAAGTTTCCCGCGGCGTTTTCAGAGAAAAAGAAAAATAAGCAGATTTTTCCGGAATTTACAATTCACAGAAAAATCACACAATTTTCCAAAAGAATTTTTCAAAACCCCCTTGACAAATAAAAATTATGTGCTATAATATAGGTACAAAAGATAAGAACGACCAAAAGTTGTTTATATCTTTCAGTAATTTAGGAGAAAGACCGATGAACAAGTAACTCTCTAAGCCAAGAGTCGATTGGCGGGGCGCCGCGGGGACGCGGCACAACAAAAACCGAACCGAAAGGTTACGTGAATAAAGGAGGTATCCGTAAAAACATGAAATTGTTCAGAAGATTCCAGGTCCTTTATGCAGAAATCAAAGCGAGGTGCTACTCCAATGTACAGTGAAATCGAGGAGTCGAAAAAAAGTTAATCCCTTGGGCAACGGTAAACAGCGCGGAAAACACAGGACACCGCAGCGCGGATTCGATATCCGCAAAAGTGTACGGGATTAACGAAAAACGGACTCCGTACAACTCAATAATAAAAAAACGTTAAATATCTCCAATACAAAACGTTCCCCCGCAAGTTTCCTTGCGGGGGTATTTTTTATACTCTCGTTTTTTGATTCGGAAGTATTTTTAGGATCGGATTTTGCCTTTTTGACGAGAGCTATTTCATTTGCCTTATCGGAGAGCAATATTTCCTATCCCCTTTATCTCATTTGTTTCCTCTTGATTTTTTGTGATACGCTTCGTTGCTCTGCATCTTGCTTAAAGCAACACCATGCAACTACCCTATGTTGCGATCCCTGATAAATTTCACGCCGAAGGCGTGGGATTTCTTGCCGCAGCAACGACGACTGCCTCAAAAATCCTCCTTTACACCCCCAAAATTTCTTTCGATTCCCGCCCGACAAATCCCGCTCTATTGCCTTTACTTTTTAAGGGGCAATCGTTTGTTTTGCCGCTTTATCTTTCCGCACGAAACGATTTCGGTCAGCGCAATTTTTCTGTGGATGAAAAAAGCTCATCGCGCAAAAATTGTCCGTATTGCAAAAGTTTATCCTTGCGAGGTTTTTTGCGAAGCAAAACAGGCTTCCTTAAAGAGCTTCGCGGGCGTTTCTCAAAGCGCGGCTTCTTCGGAAATGAGGTTCAAAAGCCGTTCGTCGCGCGCCGCGGCGCCCGCGCCCGTCACGACGGCAAACTGCGGCTCGTCGCAGACATGGGTGCGCATATCGAGATTTTTGGCGATATATTCGGGGACGAAAGAGATCTTCGCCACCCCGCCCGACAGATACACTCCGTTCTGATTGACGGCGGCAGCCACCTCCGCGGGCAATTTTTCGAGCACCAGGGAAACGTATTCCAGAATCTTGTCGATATAGACGCGGATGCACGGCTCGATTTCGGACGCCTGAACCGCCGCAGAACCGGGACGCAGGGTGGCGGAAAGACTGCCCTCCACCACCGTCGTGCCGCGCGCGCCCACCGCCAGCGACCCTATTTCGTTTTTCACCCGTTCCGCAGACAGAGCGCCGATGCGCAAGCCCTTGCATTCCTCGATGCGGGCGATGACGTTGGCGTCCATATTATTGCCGCCGATGTTCATCGACAGCCCCGCGATGATGCCGTCCAAAGAGAGCACCGCCACATTGGTGACGCCGCCGCCGATGTCCAGACAGAATACGGGATTCGACTCGCTGAGGACCGCGTCCGCGCCGAGCGCCGCGAGAAAGGGCACTTCCACAAAGCGCACTTTTTTCAGACCGCACTCCTCCGCGAGCGCCGCATAGTCCGCTTTCAGCCGCGCGGAAGCGCCGCAGGGCACGGAGAAGACGGTTTCGGAACGTTTTAAGCGGGAGGATTTGATGCCGATGCGGGAAAGAAACTCTTTCAGCATGACGGCGGCGAGGCGCCCGTCTACGATTTCGCCCTCGTATACGGGAAATACGATCTCCGTAAATTCGGCGGTCTTGCCCACCAGCTTTTTCGCCTCTTTGCCGATCGCCTTGATTTCCCGCTGTACGCCGCTGACGGCGACGCAGGAAGGCTCCGCGAGAACGATGCCGTTGCTCGCGTCCGCGCGGTATATTTTTGTTACGGACGTACCTAAATCAATCGCAAGTTTTATCATACGAACTCCTTATTCTCTCCGTTTTACGGCGCAAAAGCGGACGTTTCAGCCGAGCGCGCGGAACTTTTCCAAGTTAAGACGGAACGTGAGTCCGTCGTACTTTTTTCCCGACACGGTGCGATAATCCCTTTTTCGTCTGTATTCTTCGAAACCGAGCTTCTCCGCAAGCCCGATCATGCGGACGTTCCCCGACCACGTCTGCGTATAGATTTCCGTTTCTCCGCAGCCGAGCAAATAGCGGATAAACAGGCGCAGAGCGGAAAAGGCGTATCCCTTTCCCCGCGCCCGCATCGAGGGCAGATCGATTCCCACCGCGCACCTTCCGCCCTCTTTGGAGATATTGCAGTCCTCATCGATGCGATAGGAATTGCACCAGCCGATATATTCCCCCGAAATCTTTTCGACGATCTGAAAACCCGTCCGCTTTTCTTCTTCGGGCATCTTTGAAAATTTTTCCGCCCAGCCGCGCATTTTTTCGATATATTCCGCGAGCGCGGCTTCCCTTTCCTTCCCGGAAAGAGCAGCGAACTCCCACGGCGCATCCCACGCCTGCCATTCCGTTTCCTCCGTTTCCCAACGGACGCGCGTTTGGATGTCCGATTCGATAAAATCGCGCAGTATCACCTTTTCGTCGCTTAAAAATTCCATGCGTTCCTCCGTTTTTGCCGCCTCTTTTCCCTTTTTTCCGCCGCCGAAAAATTTTTTTCAAGAGAGGGGCAGGTCTTTGAGCATTTCGCCCAAGAGTTCCAGGGGCAGCCCCACCACGTTGGAGTAACTTCCTTCGATGCGCCTGACCAGCCCGCCGTCCTGAATACCGTAGGCGCCCGCTTTGTCCATGGGCGATCCGGAGGCTATGTAAGCGCGGATAAACGCCTCGGAAAGCGTTTCGAATTCCACGAGCGTGCGCGCGCAGCGAAGCGCCGTTTTTTCCTTCGCGTCCCCTGCGGGACAAAGGAGGCAGACGCCCGTAAACACTTCGTGTACCCGCCCCGAAAGAGCCGACAGCATTTCAAAAGCGTCCTCCTCGTCTTTGGGTTTGCCGAGAATCCTTCCGTCCAGCGCCACCACCGTATCCGCGCCGAGCACCGCCGCGCCGAGAGAAGAAGGCAGCGCCGCCACTTCCTTCGCCTTATGAAACGCCAAGGACTTCACCACTTCACAGGCGGGAAGGGAAAAATCCGTTTTTTCCTCGCCGAGCGCGGGGCATACCTCGAAGGCGGGGCAGAGTTCTTTCAGCAGTTCCTTTCGCCTAGGGGAACGGCTCGCCAAGATCAATTTCATCTTCTCCTTCCTTTCCGCGTCCTGCGCGTTTTTTTCCCTTTCGGGCTTACAAAAGCAAACGCCGCTTTCCCTGCGGGAAGCGGCGCCTTTCGATTGATTAGAGAATTTCCAGATTCTTTCGGAACGCCTTTTTGAATTCGCCGTTCGCCGCGGAAGCGTCGCGGATCTCCAAGGACGCGTCGCCCGCGACCTCCGTCTTCATGATGACCGAATCGCCCAGCACGTCGCAGTTGACTCCCGTCACCATGCCCGACATACTCCTGTCGAGGCTCTCCGCGATTCTCAGCAGTACGCCGAGCTTTTTCACCGCGTCGAGGTCTTCTTCGAGGACGATGTCCTTATATTTCTGCCATTCCGCGAGGGAAATGTCCTCTTTCTTATGGCAGCACG
The DNA here is from genome assembly GCA_905209085.1 of uncultured Eubacteriales bacterium. Lineage (GTDB taxonomy): Bacteria > Bacillota > Clostridia > Christensenellales > Borkfalkiaceae > Scatosoma. The sequence goes on along the minus strand of CAJLRM010000002.1, from coordinate 162,767 downwards.
CCACGAACGCCGCCAGCACGATCTCGCGGTGCGTAGCCCCGTAGATGGAAGAATTGAGAATCATGTACCAGCTGTGTTTCTGATGGTTGTAATATTTGATGCGCATCCCGCAGTCGTGCAAACTAGCGGCGATTTTAAGTACTTTCAGATACTGCCGCGAAAATTTATGGAGCACCCGAAGCTGTTTGAACAGCTGAATGGAAAGATGCACGACGTGCTCGACGTGTTTGGGGTCGCAGTCGTAATATCTCACCAGCGTTTCGAGGCTGTAACTGAGAACGTCGGAAACAGGCTTTTCGAGCGTCATGGGCAGAGCCTGATTGAACATGATGCCCTCGCGAAGTCCCGAGCCGCCGATGGTGAACTTGTCGATATTCATATACGTCACGAAAGATTTGACGATCGCCATCGCGGCGGGCATGATGTCGGCGCGCGCGGGGGAAAGCCCCTTGATCTTCTTGCGCTTGTCGATGTCCAGCACCTTGATCATATCGTAAATGTTCGTAAAATCCTCCACGGCGAGGTTGTAGTTATGCACCGTGTCGAGCGGATATTTTTTGACGAGCTTGCTGATCTTGAACAGGTTGCGGAAAGAACCGCCCACGCCGATCATCTGCGTTTCGGGATCCACGTCTTTCAGCCAGGGCTGCTTTTTCAGCTGCTCCGTGAAAAATTCCTCTATCTTTTCCGCCGCCTCTTCGGGCGTGCAGTCGCCCGCGAAAAGGTCTGTCAGCGTGACGGCGCCGAAGGGCAACGTCGCATAGCCGAGCATATTGCGCCTGTTATAGTAGACGATCTTCGTGCTGCCGCCGCCGATTTCGAGAATGAGTCCCTTGGGAATATCCATCGTGTTGATGACGCCGCGATAAACGAGGGTGGCTTCTTCCTCCTCGGAAAGCACCCGTATCTTTATATTGCAGGTAGCCTGAATTTCGTCGAGAAAGGAACGCTGGTTCTTCGCGCGGCGCACCGCCGCCGTCGCCACCGCGATGATCCTGTCCACGCCGGACGAATCGCAAAGCCGCTTAAACATCTTTAAGGTCTTGATGGTTTCCGCCACTCTCTGGGGCTTTAAAAAACCGTCCCTGTCCATATCCTGACCGAGGCGCACGCTTTCTTTCAGCTCGTCCACGACCATGAAATGTCCCTCCGTGAACAAGCTGACGATGACGAGCCTCGCCGAATTCGAGCCTAAATCGATAATGCCTATTTTTTCCACTGTCTTTTTACCTCACCTTTCGCGGCAAGCGCCGACGCCTGCCGTTCGCGTATAATATTTGTCGATTTTAACAAAAAACCAAGGGCGGATTTTTCTCCGTTTCATGAAACGAGAGCGGAAAATTTCCCGCGCTCCGCCTTTCGGGGACGCTTTCATCCGTCCGACCGATTCTTCCTTATAATAAGTTTTCCCATAGTTTATCACATAAAAACGTATTTGTCCATACCCTTTTGAAAAATTTTTTGTAATTTTCGAAATTTTTTTTCCAAATCGACCCATTTCGACCTTTTTTGCAAATTATTTGTTTTACACTTTGTTAAAAAGACACAAAAAAAGTAAAAAACAAAAGTATAAGAAAGAAGACTGTCCGCTCTTCTTCGGACAATCTCCCCTATTTTCCCCTTTTCGCGCCTTTTTCTTACTCTCTTTTCGGGTGAAACGCTCCCCGAACGTTCAAAAACCTTCCGACACGGTATCCGTAATCGAAAAAATGCGGTGTTTGAAAGGATGCCTTTCCCGTTGCGTTGCCCGCGCGGGAACAAAACTGTATGGGAGGGTGTGACCGACCCCTTTATTTCGTCAATAGCTCCGTCAGCTGACGAAAGTTCGAAAATAAGTAGTCGGGATTTTGTTTTTCCAACTCCCCTTTTTCCGCGTAGCCGATGTCCAGCCCCGCAAAATCCACGCCGCACGCCCGCGCGCCTATGGCGTCGTAAGTCTGATCGCCCACCATCAGACAAAGCCCGGCAGGAGCGTTTAAAAGGCGCATGGCTTCGCGGATGACGTCCGCCTTGGTAGGAAGGCTGCCGTCCGTGCCGCTGCCCGCTACGGCGCTTAAAAAGGGCGTAAAGCCGAATTTCTCGACGATGCGTTCCGCAAAGATCTTCGGCTTCGAAGTCGCCACGGCAAGGGCGTACCCCGCTTCGGAAAGCGCGCGGAGCATCTCTTTCGCGCCGGGAATCGGCTCGTTTTCAAACATACCCTTTTGGGAATACTGCTCGCGGTATTTTTTGACGGCAAGTTCCGTTTCCGATTCGGACAGACCGAAGAGGACGGAAAAGGAATAGGCGAGCGGCGGCCCGACGCACGGGCGAAGCTGGGCGTCCGTCGGCGCGGGTTTCCCGAGAGATTCGAGCGCATAGCGCAGACAGCGATAGATGCCGGGATGGGAGTACGTGAGAGTCCCGTCCAGATCGAATAATATATAGCGATATTTTTTCATAGACAAATTTTTTCGGAAACCGCTGTTCCCCTGCCGCCTTTTCAAAGAAACGGAAGGATACATTTTTCGTCGGATGGGGCGCGAAGAGAGAATACCGCGCCGCAATCGCGCAGGAAGCAAAAAAATCCGACCAATGGCGGCGCGCCGCTCCTTTTTCGGAGAAAGTTCCCGGCTTGTTCCAAAGAGCGGCAAAGAGCGTTTCAGGGTTTTCCGGGCGCCGCCGAGAGAAAACGCAATTCCGTCGACGAAAGCAAAAGAGCGCGACAAAGCCCCTTTCTTTTCGCAGAAACGCCGTTTTGCAAAAAGCGGCATACAGCCGAATACCTTTCGCCGCAACCGCTTTCCGACTAAAAGAAGAGCAAATTCCACCGCTCACAAACATACCGGGGGAAATTTCGTTATCCCCCGACGCGGCGGCGAAAGCGCAAACCTCCGTCGCAAAACGACACAAAACGCAACGGATTTCTTTATCCCCGCCGAGGCGAAAAAAGACTTTTTCGACAAACGACAAAGTATCGCGAAAAATGGATGGAACGTCAGAATTTCCGCGTCGACGCCCTCTCCTCTCTTTCTTTATCCGCCTTTTGCGGGGAAAAGTTCGTTTTCCCGATTTTTAAGCCCGAGGCGGAAAAGAAACGCGCACGCCCGTGTCCTGAAAAGCTTTTCTATTCATTTTAACACACTTTGGAAAATTTTTCAACCGTTTTCGTCCGAAAAAGCGCGGCGGAACTGAAAAACGGACAAAATTATCAAAAAGACGCCGAAAGCGCGGCGGAGCACCTGAGAAGGCAGATGATAGGCAAGCAGCGTACCGAGCACGGAAAACGCCAGCGCGGGCACGATCATCCAGCCGATGCCGTCCGTCGCCAGCAATTTATTGTCCGCGTGCACGCGCAGGGCGCCGACGCTCATGGGCAAAAAGGAAAAGAGATTCGCCGATTGGGCGATCTTCTGCTCCACGCCGCCGACCAAAATCAGCAGCGGGATGGTCACGGTGCCGCCGCCCATCCCCATGCCCGCGGGAATCCCGCCTAAAATTCCGAGTAATAAATAAATGTAAAATGACATATGTAAAATTTAAAATTTTTTCAACCTTAGTTCTTAGAAATCTACAAGTACTCCGTATGGAAAAAAACTTTAAGGAAAGGATTTTTTATCGCTCTCTATCCCCTCCGAACAATCGCATGGGGCGTTTTATTTTTTTGATTGCTTTATCTTTCCAAACCGCAAGGGCAAGAGGCGGCTCTCTGTTCCAAGCGCCGTTTCCCATATCGTTTCACTCTTTCGGAACGAAAAAGCGGGAACGCGAGCCGCTGCCGCCCTTTTTTCGGGACGCGGTTCCTCCTTTTACCTTGCGGGGATGGGGGAAAAACTCCGCAAATTGTAAAACGGAAAAAACTTGTCCGCAAAAAGGCGACGAAAAACGGGGTTATACGAAGCCGAACATCCACGCGCCCGCGAGCGCCTGCAATACGGCAAAGACGATCGCCACGGTTTTTCGCGGGAGCTTTCCCAAAAGCTTCGCGCCCAAAAAGCCGCCCACGGTAACGCCGAGCGCCGTGGGAATGAGTACGGAAAAATCGTAAATTCCGCGTATCGCGTATAAGATAAAAGTCAGAATGGAAACGGGAAGGATGACGAGGATGGCGGTGGCATGGGCTTTTTGGGAAGAAATGCCCGTCTGTTCGAGGAGGGGCACGGCCAGCATTCCGCCCCCGCCGCCGAACACGCTGTTCGCCGTCCCTACCGCGCAGCCGCAGATAATCAGTTTTCGAATGTTCGATTTACTCTTGTCCATATGTAAAGACGGCCTTGCAAAAACGCCCCCGCAGCGCCCTTTTCTGCTCCTTCGCGCTCCAAAGCGCTTGCGCCGACGGCGGGAGGAGAGAAAGGCAAGGAAACCTTGGCGGGGACTTCGGCAATTTCAGAGCGGAGCTTACCTCCCGTAAAGCCGTCTTTGCAAAAGCCTTCCCCGGACTGAAATCGACGCCGTCCGCACACGAGGCGGGCAAAAAGGAATTTCCCGCGCCCTAAATTCAAAAGGGCGTCCGTTCCGACGGGAACGGGAAAAACGACGTGTTTTGGAGGGACGCGTCAAACAGTTCCTTCCGCCGTCCGAAAAAAACGAGAGGCGTTTCTCTGCCGACGCCTTTGCGAAAGTCGGGAGTTCCTCCCTACGCTTCACCCCTTTACAGTGTATTTTGCGTAATTTTTTCTATTTTATAAAACTTTTTCTTTTAATTGTCACCATAATCGCTTGCTTCTAAATCGATTTTATATTAAAATAGTAGAGCATACGTTTCGAATGCTGGCAAAGCATCAAAAAAACAAAACCGAAGGTGTTTACATGACAACAAGTTACAAAAAACGCAGAAATAAGAAAATTCTTGCGCTCTGCTTATCGTCGTTTATGTTGATGGCGGCCGCGACGTCGTTTGCCGCCTGCGGCAGCGGCGACGATTCCAGCGTAGACGATTCCGAAGTCACGACGACGGAAACGGACACCGCGCGGATCAAAAACGGCAGTTTCGAGTTTTTCGACGATAACAACGGCAAAAATCTGATTATCACGTCGCCGACGGGCTGGTCCAAGTCCACCGGTTCTTCCGCGCAGGGCAGCGCCTCCTCGTCCAAGACGGCGAGCGGAATCGTCGACACCTCCGACGACGCATGGAAAGACCTCACCACCTCCTCGGGCAAAGCGCACGCTACGGAAGCGGAGGCAAAGGCGAATTGGGAAAGCCTCACCGCGAGGGACAGACTGGCTTTTTATGACGCCTGGCTGGACGAGGACGACGACCATAAGCTCGCCGATCTCTCTTTCTACGACGAGGACAAGCACGACTATAATATCACCATCGACGACGTTCCCCTCGATTCTGAGGGAAATCCCCTCGCGAATCCCGGTACCCATTACGCGGACGGCGCGGAGGAGAAGGATAAAGACACCCACATCCTGATGCTGCACAACTCCTATTCGGACGGCAAAGGCACAGCGCAAAAGTACACCGCTTCCACCACCATCACCGTGGAGCCGGGCACTTCCGCGCAATTCTCCGTCTGGGTGAAGACCATGGATATGACTTTCAACGGCACGTCGGATGAAAAGGGCTCTCAGGTCAACGGACTTAGGGGCGCTTATATCGGCGTCACTCACACGGTCGGCGGCAACACCCTCGATCAGGTGCAGATCAAAAACATCGATACGCAGGCAGTCAATCCCGACGGCGACGACAACGGCTGGGTGCAGTACCATTTTTATCTCAAAGGCTGCTCCTATGCGTCCAGCACCTTCACGATGGTGCTCGGACTCGGACAGGGCGGCGGCACGGATAAGCTCGAATACGTGGACGGCTACGCCTTCTTCGACGACGTGGAATGTTCCATCGTTTCCAACGAAACTTACGACGAAACCGTGACCGAGCTCGTTTCCCAAAACAAGCTCAGCCGCGATGACGTCGTGGGCATCTACACCGAAACGGACGACAGGCTCTTCCGCGCGGATAAAGAATATAAGGAAACTTTCCATTACGCTCTCGATCTGCACGCGCAATTCGACGCATACGACCTTGCGGCTTCCAAACTGAAAACGGGACTTACGGAGGAGAAGTCGGGCAACACGACTTACGTTTCGGGCGTTCCTCAGGGCGGTCTGCCCGCGGGGACCGAGCTTTACGGTCAAATCAACCGCCTCACGGTCGACGACGTGACGGGGCTTTATACCATCGCCGATTTGAACTCGTCAACCAATAAGTACGCGAAGAAAGTCATGGGCAACGACTTTAAGGAGTATCCTTTCGGGGATACGAACTCCAAAGTCCTGATGCTTTTGAGCGCGGACGGCGCGGCCTACACCTCCACGCTGAAAGACGACGCGTTCACACTCGCGCCCGATTCCTACCTGATGGTTTCCTTCTGGCTGAAAACGTCGGATATGAGCGGCTTCACGGGCGCTTCCATCACGGTCCACGAAACGGAAGGCACCAATGAAACTTCCCTTTCCTCGCTCGACACCACTTCCATCACGACGGTGGACATCGACGATCTCGAAAACGACGGCGAAACGATCGAGGATATTTACGACGGCTGGCAGCAGTGCTTCTTCTTTCTCGAAAACGAAACGGAATCGGACAAGAGTTTCTATCTCACGTTCTCTTACGGTCCCACCACCATCGTGGATAAGAAAAACTCCGATTTCTATCCGGGATATGCGGCCTTCACCAATTTCGAAACCTACGAAATGACGGAAAAGCAGTTCTCCTATGCGGCGACGGGGACTTACGCGAAATCCGTTTCCCTTACGGGCGAAGAGCTTTCTTCCGCCGACGCGGGCTTTGATTCGGCGGCTTCCATTCCCGAAAACGCCATCGAAACGGGCATCGCCGATCCCAAGAACTATACGGGCGTTTACGGCGGCAGCGGCTATGTCGTCGCGGGCGGCACCAACAACGCCATCAACGACAACGAATACGCGGGACTCGTCAACAAGAAGTATGCGGCGAACTACCGCAAGGAGATGAACGAATCCGCCGACAAGACAAACCACTGGCTGTATAAGCTTTCCATGAAAGCGGGCGTGGTCATCGACGACGAGGACGCGTGGTGGGAAAAGATTTTCGGCACTTCCACCCAGCCCCTTCTCATCTATAACGATCAGCAACAGTCCTACGGCTATATCGGTTCTTCGCAGACGGTTTCTTCCTCCTCCTATGCCACCGTTTCCATCAAGGTCAAAGTGAGCGCGGGCACTCAGGCGAATATCTACCTCGTGGATACTTCCAAGAAGAAATACGACAAGACGCTCTCTATCAATACCGTCGCCTATACTTATTGGTACGACGATTCGGGCAACGTCTGCGCGAAGGATCCCTCCGACAAGGATTTCAATAAAAAGACGGACGTCGCGTTCTATTTGAGAGAAAAGGACGGCCTGTACGAAGTCAATAAGAAATGGTCGGGCTACGTTTCCGACATGGACGGAAAATACTACGCCAATCTGTCCAATTACGAAAAGGACGAGGAAACCGGCAACCTGCTCCTCGCGGACGGCTATCATAAATATAACTACGATTCTTCCAAGCCCAAGACGGAAGGCAACGACGGCATCGCGTATTATTGCAAGGACGAAAAATATTACGCGTATCGGAACTATACCGCCCAAGTGCTCGATCTCAAAGACGTCGCGGGATTGACGCCCCGTTATACCAACGTGAAAGCGGACGGCACGCAGGGCGACGCGAAAAATCTCCTGATGACGGTGGAAGACACCGAAGGCGAATGGGTGACCTGCACGTTCTACATTCACACGGGCAGCGCGGAGAAAAACTATCGTCTGGAAGTGTGGAGCGGAACGCGCGAAGGCAGCGAGTCTTCTCAAAGCGCCAAAGACAGCTACGTGATCTTCGATACGGTGAAGCCCAATTCCGTGGATTCCTCCTTCTCCGATTTGGAAAAGGAAGCCGTGGAAACCATCAAGAAGGAAAACGGATGGACGGAAAAGCAGTTTAAAGAAGAGTATGAAAACGTCATCTATTCGACCTATTCCTTCTTCGACAGTCCCTCCTTTTTAAGATACGATTCGACGCTGGATGCGGACGAAATCGGAAACGCCTATACAAGCTATGCGGCCTCCACTTATTCGGAAGGAATCCCCTATCTCTATTACGAGGATTCGAAACAATCTCCCAACAATCCTCTCTATACGATGTTTGTCGATTACAGCTATATCGAAGTCACCGTGACGGCGGATTCGACGGACGACGGCGGGGACGACAACACGGACGACGAAACCGAATCCGATACCAATATGTGGCTGTTCATCAGCTCCTTGGTGATCGCGATCGCCCTGATCATCGCGGTGATCGGCTTGGCAATTCAAAAGATCGTCAAGAAAGCGCACCTCAAAAAAGCCCGTGCGGCAGCAAGCAACATTCCGGGCGCGGCAAGACGGCGCTACGCAAAGAAAGCGATAGCGGCGGACGACAAGAAGAAGTCCGAACCCGCTAAAAAGGAAGAGCCCAAAAATACCGACGATAACGATCCCTACGACGATTAATTTTCGGTCGGTCCGATAAAGACGGTCGCCTGCATTTTTGCAGGCGACCCCTTTTTGTATAGAAAAACCGCCCGAGGTATTCCCGGACGGTTTTTTATAGACATATCATTCCGTTAAGACGGGCGTCGATCCTTTCCCGTTTCCTTCTATGTTTCCCCTCCTATTTCTATTTCCCGTTTCCTTCCCTGTCTGATCAAGATCGGGTATGCGGCTCTATTCAAGAAAATTTGCGCAGACCTTTGGGGATATGGTTTTTTACGGTATCCCCCACCACTTTTCCCCAGCCGATAGGGAAGCCGTCCACGCACACGCCGCACCAGCCCTTTTCCGGCTTTTCCGCGCCGAGCGTCACCGTTTCCCCGCGCAGGAATTTTTCCGTCCTTACGTCGGAAAGGGATAAGTCTAACGCGCTCTTAAACGAATCCTTTTTCAGGCACATCGCCAGGGAATGAGAAGGCTCGAAGCGGCCGTTTTTGACTTCTCCCAGCCGTATTCCCGCGCGCAGAACGTGCAACTCCTTCCAATCGAACACCCCTTCGGGCAGAGCGTACAACATTCCCCCCGCTTCGTGCAACACGCCGCCGACGGGCGTTTTCAGAGCCTGTCTTTCAAATTCCCGATACGTTTTTTCGCTTTCCCGGAAAACGCGGGGCCGCAAGAGCGGGGGCGGAAAAAATCGGGAGGGCGCGACCTCTTCCGACGGCTCGCAGACCTCTTCCGACGGCTCGCAGACCTTTTCAAAAAGCGCCGCAAAATGCCCTTCGCCCAGGACCTTATGCGGATACAGTTTTTGACTTTCGACGAGCCGCATTTCCGGATGAGTTTGCAGATAGTCGCTTACCTGCCCCTCGTCTTCGGCCTCGGAAAAGGTGCAGGTGGAATAGACGAGTTTGCCCCGCGGCGCGAGCATTTTCGTCGCTTCGACGAGAATTTCCTTTTGCCTCGCGGCGCACATAGAAACGTTTTCCTCGCTCCATTCCCCCAATGCTTCCTTGGCGTTTTTGCGGAACATTCCCTCCCCCGAACAAGGCGCGTCCACCAGGATCTTATCGAAATACCCGCCGAAAAATTTTGCGAGTTTTGCGGGCATTTCCGAAAGCACCACGGCGTTTTTTACGCCCAGCCGCTCGACGTTCTGCGATAAAATCTGCGCCCGCGAAAAGACGGGCTCGTTGAGAACGAGGATTCCCTCTCCCGCCATCGCCGCGGCGAGCTGCGTTCCCTTGCCGCCCGGGGCGGAACAAAGGTCGAGCACCTTTTCCCCCCTTTTTGCGTCTAAAAGGGGCGCGGCGCACATGGCGGAAGGCTCCTGCGAATAATACAGCCCCGCGAAGTGATACGGGTGCGAGCCTATCTTCTCCTCCTCCGCATAATACCCGTTTTTTTCCCACGGGACGGGACGAAGCGCAAAGGGAGAAATGTTCGCGAACTCCCCGGCGGAAATTTTCAGCGCGTTGACGCGAAGCCCCTTCTGCGGAGAATGCCCGTAGACGGCAAAAAAAGCCTCCCATTCGTCCGGGGGAAGCTGTTTTTTCATAGCTTGCATAAACTTTTCGGGCAAAGCCGTCATACGCGACTCCTGTTACACGATATTTTCCAAACGGCTCTTCGGGCAAAAGCAATCGGCTTGTCCGCGCGCCTTTACGCACAAGAATCCGCTTCTTCCACTTTAAACTTTGCCGCAAAAATAAGACTTCGTTTCAACCCCGGATGGATTCTTTTTTCAAAAAGGAAGAAAATTCCTCCGCGGTGACGAGCCTTGCGCCGCGCGCGGAAGCGGATTTTATTCTCGGTCCGCCCTCCCCTTCGAAGTGAACGTAAAGATCGCACTCCTCCGCGCGGAAGCCGTAAAAGCCGCCCTCCGCGAACAGCGCCGACAAAAGCGGCTTGGAAAGTTCCGTCCGTTCCTCCAAAGGATGGGAAAAGCACACCGTTTTATTTTTCAATCGCCCCTCTTTTTGGCGACGGCGTTTTTCCCTGTCGGCAAAGTTATGGAACTCGATGCGCGCCGCTTCCCGCGCTTCTTTTTTGGCCTGCGCCGCTTTGAGATAGGCGCGCTGCGCCGTCGAGGAATTCTGCGTCACCTCGTAATTCTCGATACGCCCCGGCTCGATCCCGTACTTTTCCAAAAGCGCGGAAAAGGACAGCGCCTCTTCCCGGCACATCGCCTCGGCGACCCGCATGGTGGCATAGGCGTCGTCCGCCGCCCGGTGCGGCGTAAATTCCACGCCCAGGTCTTCCGCGATGGAGCCTAAGCCGAACTGCCGATTGAACACGCCGATGCGGTTCATATACACGAACTGAGTGTCCGCGAAACGGAAGCGGAAAGAGCGCAGGGAGAAGCGCTTGCTTTCGAGGTTGAGATACTTGACGTCGTTCATCGTGGCGTGTCCCGCCACCAGCGTTTCTTCGTCCTCTAACAGCGCGTAAATGCGGGGGGCGAGCTGCGGAAAGGTGGGATAGTTTTTGAAATCCTTATATTCGTACGGCAAAACCAGCCCCTGCGTGCCCTTGCGGTCGGTGAGATGAAAGCCGCCCTGCGGATTGATCAGGATGTCTTCTTTTTCCAGAATATTGAATTTTTCGTCGGTAAGACAATACCCGAACGCGCAGATTTTCGCGGTATTTTTAAACACGCTCGCACATTCGATATCGAAGAACAAATATTTCATAAGAGTTAAAATCCAATCTCGGAAAACAGCGATTTTCGGCAATGGAAATCTTCCAAAAAACACGGATCCCCGGCGAAAAAAATATTTTTAATAATGCCGCGCCCAAAAAACGCGGTTTGTTCGGGCGACTTTTTATACAGCGTATCGACACAAACACAAATCAGGGAAAACGGAGATTTTCGTCAGAGCAGGAAAGCGTCGAACAAATATAAGAAGGATGTATTTCCCGGACGGGCGACGCGCGGCTCGCGGAAAACTTATCCGAAGACGCCGCGGCTGCCTTGCGGCGACACGCTCTAAATTGAAAGGAGAGGAAAGCGGCGCTCCCGACGAAAAATTCGACATAAGGGACGAGGGCGACGCGTCGCCCGTCAAAAGATTGCCTCGCCTTTTTCGAATCCCGTCGCGGCATAGGCGACCTATTTCCCGCTCTTTCGCGGGCGAAAGAGGCGAGCCGCAGACACGCCTTGAACAGGGTTTTCCTTTTCTCTCATTTCGCGGGCGAAATCACCTTTTTGCCGCCCATATACGGCTGCAACACTTCGGGGATCGTCACGCTGCCGTCCGCCTGCAAATGATTCTCCACAAACGCGATCAGCATACGCGGAGGCGCCACCACGGTATTGTTGAGCGTGTGCGCAAGCTTGGTTTTTCCGTCCGTATCCTTATAGCGGATCCCGAGCCGCCGCGCCTGCGCGTCCGTCAGATTGGAGCAGGAGCCCACTTCGAAATACTTTTTCTGACGGGGACTCCACGCCTCGACGTCGCAGCTTTTGTATTTGAGATCGGCGAGGTCGCCCGAACAGCAGCCGAGCTGACGGACGGGAATGTCCATCGAGCGGAAAAGCTCCACCGTATAATTCCAGAGTTTTTCGTACCACGCGTCGCTCTCGTCGGGCTTGCAGACGACGATCATTTCCTGCTTTTCGAATTGATGAATTCTGTAAATACCCCGCTCTTCGAGTCCGTGTGCGCCCTTTTCCTTGCGGAAGCAGGGAGAATAGCTGGTGAGCGTCAGGGGAAGCTTGCTCCCGTCCAGAATCTGTCCCATGAAGCGCCCGATCATCGAGTGTTCGGACGTGCCGATAAGATACAAATCCTCTCCCTCGATCTTATACATCATGTTTTCCATTTCGTCGAAACTCATGACGCCCGACACCACGTCGCCGTGAATCATGTAGGGAGGGATGACGTATGTGAAGCCCTTGTCTATCATGAAATCGCGCGCGTACGTAAGGACGGCGGAATGCAGACGCGCAATGTCGCCCGTCAGATAGTAAAAGCCCTGCCCGGACGTTCTGCGCGCGGAATCGACGTCGATGCCGTCCAGCTTTTCCAAAATATCGAGATGATAGGGAATTTCAAAGTCGGGGACCTTCGCTTCGCCGAAGCGCTGTAATTCGACGTTTTCCGAGTCGTCTTTGCCGACGGGCACGTCGGGCGCGATGATATTCGGGATCGCCATCATCGCTTTTTTGAGCTTTTCTTCTATTTCTTCGGATTCCTTTTCGATGGCGGCAAGGCGCTCCGCGTCCGCGACGACCTGCGCCTTGACCTTTTCCGCCTCCGCTTTTTCGCCCTGCTTCATCAGCGCCCCCACCTGTTTGGAAAGGGTATTTCTGGCGGCGCGCAAAGAGTCGCCTTCGGAGATCAGCGCGCGGCGCTTCGCGTCCAGCTCCAAAACTTCGTCCACTAAGGGCAGTTTCCTGTCCTGAAATTTCTTTTTGATGTTCTCCTTGACCAAATCGGGGTTTGTCCTGATAAGATTGATGTCGATCATAGCGTTACCTCTGCCTTGTAGTTGCGTTTCTTTCCATATTATACTACTTTCCCCCCGTAAAAGCAATTAAATGAAATGAACGTCCCGCAAATTCCTCAAAAAACTTGTATTTTGCGGAAGGCTATGGTATAATAGAAAAGTAAAGGCGGGAATGCGGAACATTCCCCCGTATTTTTCCGCTCCTATTTAAGCGCAACGCAGAAAACGGAGCAAAAAGGCGGAGGACGCGAAGCACTCCTTTGTATTTTCGGCTCTATTGGAACGCCGCCCGCGATTGTTCGAATAGAAATCAATTCTCGTTTCAGGGACGAATCATGAAAAAGAAAAAACAGGAAAAAATCGAATATACGTCCGAAGAGGAAAAGCGCGAAAAGCATTTCCAATCCCTTTTCCCCAAAGAAAAGGAAAAGAAAAAGCGCAAAAAGACCGCCAGAGTCGACGCGGCGGAAGTCGCGCGGTTCAACGCCGATCTCGACGAAGGGCTTTCCAAAATACAGGTGGAACAGCGGCAGGAACAGGGACTCGTCAACAAGACGGGCAAAAAATATTCCAAGACGTACAAGAGTATTTTCGTCGGCAATATCTGCACTTTTTTCAACCTGCTCTGTTTTCTGGCGGCGCTGCTGCTCCTTTCCGCGCACGCCCCGATCTCGCAGTTTACCTTTGTGCTCATCTTCCTCTGCAATATCGGCATGGGCATTTTTCAGGAAATCCGCGCCAAGAGAAAAATAGACAAACTCTCCATTCTCTCCTCCCCCACCGCAAAAGTGGTGCGGGATTGCAAAAAGCGGGAAATCGCCGTGACCGAACTCGTCCTCGACGACATTTTATTGCTCGGAGCGGGGCAGCAGGTACCCGCCGACTGCATTATGCTGGACGGGACGGCGGAGCTGAACGAATCCCTTTTGACGGGCGAATCGGTGCCGATGAAAAAGGAAAACGGGGACACGCTTTACGCGGGATCCTTCGTGGCGAGCGGACACTGCGCGGTGCGGGTGGACAAAATCGGCGAGGACACGTATATCAGCAAGCTGACCGCACGCGCCAAAAAATACAAGCGCCCGAATTCGGAGATCATGAACTCCATCAATCTCTTCATCAAGGCGATCGGCGTCGTCATCGTCATCATCGCCGTGCTCATGTTCCCGAACAACTTTAAAAATCTCGGCGGCAGCTGGGCGGACGTTAAGGAAAACGGCGGTTTCTTCGCTCTGCTCTTTTCCAATAACGAAATCATGAACGAAACGGTGCAGAAGACCTGTTCGGTCATCATCGGCATGATCCCCGCGGGACTGCTGCTCCTGACCACCGTCGCGCTCTCCGTGGGAATGCTGCGACTGGCAAAATACAACACGCTCGTACAGGATATGTATTCGCTGGAAATGCTCGCCCGCGTCAACGTGCTGTGCCTCGACAAGACGGGCACCATCACCGACGGGCGCATGAAAGTGAGCGACTGTATGCTGCTGAATAATCCCACGGAATACTCGGTGGACGATATTTTAGGCTCCATGCTGGCGGCTTTAAGCGACAACAACCAGACCTCTATCGCTCTTTACGAGCGTTTCGGACATTCCTCCGCCTTACAGGCGACCGCCGTCATGCCCTTTTCGTCCGCGAGAAAGCTGTCCGCCGTCACCTTCGGGGAAGCGGGCACATTCGCGATGGGCGCGCCCGAATTCGTGTTGAAGCCGCTGCCCATCCGCGTGGAAAAAATCGTCAAACAATATGCGCAGATGGGATTGCGGGTGCTGGTGCTGGCACATTCCACCGCGCAGATTCAGGGGGATAAGCTGCCGACCGCCTTCCGCCCCATCGCCATTCTTACGCTCTCGGACAATATCCGTCCCGACGCGGTGGAAACGATCAAATGGTTCCGCGAAAACGATGTCGCCGTCAAGGTGATTTCGGGGGATAACCCCGTCACCGTATCCGAAGTGGCGCGCCGCGCGGGAATCAAAAACGCCGCGCAGTTCATTTCCCTCGAAGGGTTATCCGACCTCGAAGTGGAAAACGCCGCCAATCAGTACACCGTTTTCGGGCGGGTGACGCCCGAGCAGAAGGCGATTCTGATCCGTTCCATCAAGAAAGCGGGCAACACCGTGGCGATGACGGGCGACGGCGTCAACGACATTCTGGCAATGAAGGAATCCGACTGCGCCGTTTCCGTGGCGTCGGGCAGCGACGCGGCGAGGGACGTTTCCAACCTCGTCTTGCAGGACAACAATTTCGGCTCCATGCCGAAAATCGTCAACGAGGGCAGGCGGGTCATCAATAACATCAAGGATTCCGCTTCTCTCTATATCATGAAAACGCTGCTGACGATGATCCTGGCGCTCGTGTGTATCCTGACGGGAAGCGTGTACTTCTTCACCACCAACAATATGCTGATGTTTGAAATACTCATCAGCGCCATCCCCTCCTTCTGTCTGTCCTTACAGCCGAATACAAACCGCGTCAAGGGGAAATTTATTCCCTTCGTCGTCAGCAGGGCGCTGCCCGGCGCGCTGACCATGGCGTGCGGCATTCTCGCTCTGTATATCATCAATCAGACTTCCCTCGCCTATATCTTCGAAATCAAAAACGAAGCGGGAGAAACGATAGGAAACGTCTACAACGCCATGCTGATGATCGCCCTGACCTTTACGGGACTTGTCATGCTGCTTAGAATCTGCCAGCCGCTGAATATTTTGAGAACGGTGCTTTGGGTTTCTATGGCGGCGCTATGCGTGACGGTGCTCGCCGTGCCCGTGCTCGGCAATATCGTTTACGACGGGTGGGCGGACGTCCGTTTTAATCTGACGCAAATCCTCGTACTCATCGTCATCATTCAGGCGGCGATTCCCGTATCCGCAATGTTGATTAAGTTCTTCGATATGTTCAATCCCGCCGACGAATAGAGTTTTCGAAAAAGTTTTTAAACAAAGCCGTTCGCAAAAATAGCGAACGGCTTTGTTTTATTCTTTTTTCAATTCCGAAAAAATAGAAACGGGGATTTCGTCATAGCCCAATAACGAGTTCGGCGTTTCGTCCAGATAAACGCAAATTTCCAAAAGCGTTTGAAAATCGGGTTCATTGATTCCATTTAACCATCTGCTTACTGTCGCTTGTGTGGTTTTCAATTTATCGGCAAGCGCTTGTTGAGAGATGTGATTAACGATTAATACCTTTTTTAAGTTTTCAGGAAATTTTAATAAATCCATTTTTCACTCTTGAAGCGCATAGGTTTCGAGAAATTCTTTATATTTCTTCTGAAAAAGTCTTTCTATTTCCCTTTCGATTTCTCGGGAATTTTTTTTCTCTTCCGACATTCTTACCACAGTTTCTTCACATAAAGTTTTAAATTCGTTACTACTTTTTATCCGTTCTTCAATCAATATTTTTCTATATTTGCGAAGCTCTTTTTCGTCATATCCCAATAATTCATTAGGCGTTTCGTCTAGATATGCCCCTATCAATAAGATCATTTCGTAATTCGGTTTCCTATCCCCTCTTAAATAATTACTGATTGCGGTCTGTGATATGTTTAATAATTCTGCTAGTTTTTGCTGTGTATATCCTTTTTCGCTCATAATTTCCTCTAATCTCTTTATAAAGCGCGTTTTCTCTTTCATGATTTTATACTCCTTTGACCGTATATTTTAATTATACCATTTTGAAAGTATAATCAATTGTTTTATTACAATTGATATAAAAATGGTTGACTTCTTCTAAATTTTTTGATACAATAAATATAACAATTGTTTTAAGGAGAAAAACAAATGAAATTATCTGTTTTTGACGAACTGCTGCACAAATCTTTTGAGTATCATTTGGACGAACCTATCCCCGTTTCCGAAAGCACACACGAGGAATATGCGGAGGCAGAGGATAAATTATTAGAACAATTTTCCAAAATGCAAAACGAACTTTTTGAACGATATGATTTTGCTCGTTTCGCCATAGAAGAAGAAAGAATAGATTACCGCTTTAAATTAGGCTTTCGCTACGGCTTGTTGCTTGCAATAGAGTCCTGTTATCTGACAATTCCCACCCCTGCGGAAACCTTGGACGAACTGAGAAGAAATGCCCAAAAAGTCGCAAGGGAACGGCGCCGCGAAAATTCTAAACGTTCCAAAGACTCCTCTGCGTCCGATGCGGCGGAGGAGGGAGGGCGGGAAACCGACGTTTCGGCGCCGTCGGCTTCCGCCGAAAAAACTGCGGACGAAAAATAAAAAAGCGCCCGTTTTCCCAAAAAGGAAACAGGCGCTTTGTAGCGCTTTCTTATTCTTCGCCGTCCGTAGGTTCGGCTTCTCCTTCGACGACGATTTCCTCGTCGTTTTCGGGGGTATCGTCCCCCTCGTCTTCATCGAGCGCTTCCGCGCCTTCCGTAAGCTCCGCGATATCCACGTCCTCTACCGTTTCTTCGGGCGCCGCCGTTTCCGCTTCGTCGTCCCGTTCCGCTACGTCCACCGTCGCAACCAGGCTGTCCTTGACGTTCATCACGCGGACGCCGCGCGTCGCGCGCCCTATCTGACTGATCGAATCCGCGTGCATACGAATGATCGTTCCGCCCGTCGTGATGATCATGATGTCGTTTTCGTCCGACACCAGCTTCATATTGACGAGATAGCCCGTCTTTTCGTTGAACACGCCCGCCTTGATGCCCTTGCCGCCGCGGCTTTGGATCCTGTAATCCTCTACCGACGAACGCTTGCCGTAGCCGTTCGAGGTCAGCGTGAAAATGTCGAATTCGGGATTGACCACCAGCATATCCACTAGCTCGTCGCCCGCGCTCAGTTTCATCGCGCGCACGCCCGTCGCCGTTCTGCCCATCGAACGCACGTCGTTTTCCGAGAATCGGATACACTTGCCCTCTCTCGAAGCGACCATCAGCTCGTTGTCGCCCGTCGTGAACTGGACGGAGATGACTTCGTCGCCCTCGGGCAGACGAATGGCGATTTTTCCGTTTTTGGGGATGCGGTCGTATTCCTTCGTGGTGGTCTTTTTGATGACGCCCTTTTTCGTGGCGATGACGATATATCCGCCCGTATCTTCCGTCACGGGCAGCACCGACTGTATCTTTTCGCCCTGATCCAGACGCACGATGTTCACCACCGCTCTTCCGCGCGAGGTGCGGTTGGCTTCGGGAATTTCATAGCCCTTGACCGAGTACACCTTGCCGAGCGACGAGAACAGCAGGATGTCGTCGTGCGTAGAGGAAATAAACATTTTCTCCACATAGTCCTCGTCCTTGGGCTTATGCGCCGTAATACCCATGCCGCCGCGGTTTTGCGCCTTATACTCCGTCACCGGCAGGCGCTTGATATATCCCGAATGCGTCAGGGAGATGACGACGTCCTCTTTGTCGATGAGATCCGCGTCCTCGATGGAGCCGTAATCCACGGAAATTTCCGTGCGGCGGGGAGAAGGATAGCGGTTTTTGATGTCGATGAGGTCGGCGCGGATAATCGCCATCACCCTTTCCTCGTGCGCGAGAATATCTTTGAGGTCGGCGATCGTCGCTTCGAGAGCTGTCAATTCGTCTTTGAGTTTATCCACTTCGAGAGAGGTGAGCCTTTGCAGACGCATTTCCAAAATTGCGTTCGCCTGCTTTTCGTCCAGCTCGAAAGCTTCCGTCAATTTGGCGATCGCCGCGAACTTATCCGACGATTCCTTGATGATCTTAATCACCTCGTCGATATTCGCAAGCGCCAAAACGAGTCCCGAAACGATATGCGCGCGCTCCTCCGTCTTGTTCAGCTCATACCTGGTACGCCGCGTAATGACTTCCTTCTGATGCGCGAGGTAGTAAGTGAAAATTTCCCTGAGATTCAGAGTCCTCGGCTCCGTGCCGTTTTCCACGAGCGCCAGCATGATGATGCCGTCGGAAATCTGTAAATTCGTGCGCTTATAGAGAGTATTCAAAACCACCTGCGCATTGGCGTCCTTCTTGCACTCGATGACGATGCGCATACCGTCGCGGTCGGATTCCTCGCGGATGTCGGAAATGCCTTCGAGTCGTTTGTCCTTGACCATGTCCGCGATGGTCTTGATGAGCATCGCCTTATTCACCTGATAGGGAATCTCGGTGACGACGATGCGCTGACGCACATTGCCGCCCGTGCCGTATTCCTCTATCTCGCACTTGGAACGGATGACGATCTTGCCCTGTCCCGTGCGGTAGGCGTTGCGGATTCCGCTCCTGCCCATGATGATGCCGCCCGTGGGAAAATCGGGCGCGGGGATATACTCCATCAGCTCGTCCACCGTGATCTCGGGATTGTCGATCATCGCCACCGCGCCGTCGATGACTTCCGCGAGGTTATGCGGGGGAATATTCGTCGCCATGCCCACCGCGATGCCGTCCGAGCCGTTCACCAAAAGATTGGGGAAGCGGGCGGGGAGCACGGTAGGCTCCGACTCGTTGCCGTCGAAGTTCGGGATGAAATCCACCGTTTCCTTGTCGAGGTCTTTGAGCATTTCCGAGGCGAGCTTTGTCAGCCTCGCCTCCGTATAACGCATCGCCGCGGCGGGGTCGCCGTCGACGCTGCCGAAGTTGCCGTGACCGTCCACCAGCGGGAAATTGATGGTAAAGTCCTGCGCAAGGCGCACCAGCGCGTCGTACACCGAGCTGTCGCCGTGAGGATGGTATTTACCGAGCGTGTCGCCGACGATACGGGCGCACTTGCGGTAAGATTTGTCGTTGTATAAGCCCATTTCGTGCATGGAGAATAAAATTCTTCTGTGCACGGGTTTGAGTCCGTCCCGAACGTCCGGGATCGCCCTCGATTTATTGACTGCCATGGCATAGGCGATGAACGAACGTTTCAATTCTTCGTCTACTTCCATATCCAAGACCTTCGTCATGGCGAGGGTCTTTTTAAATTCCTCGGTCAATTCGGGGCTTGTTTCCTTTTTAGCCATTCTTTACTCCTTAAATATCTATAAAACGTCGGAAACGCTTGACGCGCTGCCGCTTTTTCCGATCCGTCCGCTCCTGTTTTCGCAGACGGTCGCCGCTTCTTTTCTCTGCATGGAACCCTGCGGGCGCGGACAGCCGCGCCGACGCGTTTTTCAAAACGCCCTTTTGTGCGCGGGCACGCCGACAGGCGGCGGAGCCGACGCGCGTCATTAAGGCGCCTTAGCTTAAATATCCAGATCGGTGACGAGGGAAGCGTTCTCCTCGATAAACTTTCTTCTCAGCTCGGGATTTTCCCCCATCAGCATGGTGAACATGGTATCCGCCTCCGCGGCATCCTCCATCGTCACGCGCACCAGCGTGCGGGTGGAGGGATTCATCGTGGTTTCCCAAAGCTGTTCCTTGCTCATTTCGCCGAGGCCCTTATAGCGCTGATATTCTATCTTGGAGGTCGCCTGCGCGTCGTAAGCGACTTTTTCCTCCTCGGAATACAGATAGTCCTCTTTGCCCTTGCTGCTCGCCTTATACAGGGGCGGCAGAGCCGAGTATACGTGCCCGTGCTCGATGAGAGGGCGCATGAAACGGAAGAGGAAGGTATACAGCAGGATGCGGATATGCGCGCCGTCGACGTCGGCATCGGTCATGGAAATGATCCGATCGTAGCGAAGCTTGCTCTCGTCGAAATCGTCCAAGATGCCGCAGCCGAACGCCGTGATCATCGATTTGATCTCCTCGTTTTCGAGGACGCGGTTGAGCCGCACCTTTTCGACGTTCAGAATCTTGCCGCGCAGGGGCAGGATCGCCTGAAAGCGCCTATCTCTGCCCTGCTTTGCCGTGCCGCCTGCCGAGTCGCCCTCGACGATATAAATTTCGCAAAGTTCGGGACGCCTGTCCGAACAGTCGGCAAGCTTGCCGGGAAGCGTCGTGCTTTCGAGAATCCCCTTTCTTCTGGTCAACTCGCGCGCGTTTCTCGCCGCGTCGCGTGCTTTCTGCGCCGTGATACAGCGCAGCACCAGTTCCCTGGCGACCGCGGGATTTTCTTCGAGGAAAGTGCTCATGTGCTCGGTGACGCATTTATTGACGAACGCGCGGATAGAGCTGTTGTTTAGTTTATCTTTCGTCTGCGATTCGAACTGCGCGTTGACGAGCTTGACGGACACGACCGCCGTGATGCCCTCGCGGACGTCCTCGCCCGTGAGTTTATCGCTCTCCTTCAAGACGTTCAGCTTTCTGCCCGCGTCGTTAATGACTTTGGTGAGAGCCATTTTCAGTCCCTCGACGTGCGTGCCGCCGTCTATCGTGTTGACGTTGTTCGCATAGCTGTAAATGACCTCGTTATAACTCTCGTTGTACTGAATCGCTACTTCGCAGACGGTGTCGCCGTCCGCTTCCTCGAAATATACGGGCTCGGGGAAAAGGACCTCGTCGCGGTTTTTATTCAGTTCCTCGACGAAGGAGCGGATGCCGCCCTCGTAACAGAAGGAATCCTTCTTTTCCTCGCCGGGACGCTTGTCTTCAAGCGTGATGCGAAGCCCCTTATTGAGATAGGCGAGCTCTCTCAAACGCCCTTTCAGGGAATCGAAACTGAACGTGGTGGTTTCAAAAATCTCGTCGTCGGGCATAAAAGTGACCTTGGTGCCCGTGATGTCGGTGTCGCCGACGACCGACACGGAGCGCTGGGGCACGCCGCGGTTATACACCTGTTTATAGACGCGGCCGTTCTGATAGACCTCCGCTTCCAGCCATTCGGAGAGCGCGTTGACCGCCTTGACGCCGACGCCGTGCAGACCGCTCGAAACCTTATAGCCCGAGTCGCCGCCGAACTTGCCGCCCGCGTTGACCTTCGTGAACACGACTTCCAGCGTGGAAATGCCTTCTTTGGGATGGATGTCCGTGGGGATGCCTCTGCCGTTGTCCTGCACGGTGCAGCTTCCGTCCGCGTTCAGCCACACCTCGATATGCGTACAATATCCCGCCAGCGCCTCGTCGATGGAATTGTCCACCACTTCGTGCACGAGATGGTGAAGCCCCTTCGCGTCCGTTGACGAGATATACATACCGGGACGTTTTCTGATGTGCTCCAAGCCGTCCAAAACCTGGATTTGCTCGGCGCCGTATTCGCCCTCAACTTTTTCCGTCATTCTTTTAAACTCCTGTTCGCGCGCCTCTCCGAAAGTCGGAACCGCGCACGTTATTTTTTACCTACTTATTATACCATATTGGAAGAAAAAAGTACAGCATTTTGCCGTAATTTTTTCAATCTTTATTTTACCAATCGCGTTTTTGGGCGTTTTTTTGCCCGCAGGCGCATTTTGTATGCGTCCGCGATAAGTTTATCACCCCCCGAGGCAAAATTGATTCTGGGGCTTTTAAACGTTTCGTCGCATTTTTCCCCGAAAGCGCGAAACGGGATTTTTTCGCCCCGACGCCCCGTAAAAAAGTCGAAGGATTTTGAAATCGATCCAATAAAAAATAAAGGGCTTAGGGAGGATATTTTTAAACGCTTCCCATTTTAACGAAAGCCGAAAAACGCGGGTTAAATTAAAATAAACGCACTTTTTTCTGAGCCGTTCAAAGAAGAATCCCTCCCTGTTTATTTGCTTTTATGGCCGCGGGAAACAGAGGGCAAAAGACGGCAAAAGCGAAGAGTAATACTTTAAAAACGCGTTTTTTTAAAAGTCTGCCTGTAAATCCCATTTTTGTTCCGTTCTCCTTTTGCCTTGCCCGAGAATCAGAGATTTTCTTTCGTTTTTTATGTTTGTTATGCCTAAAACCCGAAACATTTTCTTTTGCCGCCCTGTTTACTATTCCTGAAACCGGGGAAATTTTCTTCCGCCTTTATTTTCGCCCTATAAAATTCGGGAAATTTTGTTCCGTTTTCCTGTTTGTTATTCTTGAAATTCGGCGGGTATAGCTCCCATACGATCACAGCGCCTTTTGGGAAATTTTTTGCAATCCATCCCCCGCGCGTCGGTGAAACAGGTCCCCATACTCTCTCCTCCCTGTCTGACGAACATTCATCTCCGTTTTTTCCGATCTGTATTTGTGCCTGCGCGCTCTGATTCCGTTCGTCTTTCAGTCGCCCCGCCCGTTGCTTAGAAAAGTTCCCCTTGTCTTGAATTTGTCTTCGAAAGCGCGGCAGAAAAAACGTCGCTATCGTTCCTTCCCAAGGCTCGAAAGGGAAGAAGAATTTTTTAGGAGAATTTCGGGCATACTTGTGAATAAGGAGGGAAAAAATGTCTATCGATTATTCCCCTGCCGCCGCCTGTCGCGGCTGCAAAAAATCCGTCGACGCGAAAAGCGCTTATTTCTGCCCCACCTGCGGGGACTGTATTTGCGCGGACTGCGCAAAGAAAAACAACGGCGTCTGTCGCCGCTGTTTTTCGCCGCTGGAAAGATTCAGTTGATTCTCCCGGGTCCTCTTCCCCGACCTGTTTTTTTCAATTCGTCCGATCTTGTTTTTGCGCGCGGAAAGAATCGCAAAAAGGAATTAGCAAAGCCGTCGCCTCCGACCGCTCTATCAGGCATACCGCAATCGGGAACGTTTTTTTCATACGCCATATCTTAAACTCGCGCGTCTTTAAAAGAGCGCTTCAACGCTCTTTTTGGAGTCAATCGCGCCGCGAGTTCGAGCGCCTTTCAAAAAGGCATTAAAACTCTTCTCCGAGCAAGGTGCGAAGGAGCACCTGCGCGTAAATTCTGTGCATGAAATCGTTGGGATGATTCGTATTGGAAGAAGTGGTATCCTGGAATTTTTTTCGCGCGAGAATTTCCGTATGCGCCGCCGTGACGTCCGCGACGCCCACGCCTTCCCACTTTTCTTCCGCCTCGGCAAGAAGCCCGGGATAAACGGCGTGATAATTTCTCAAACAAGTCCCCTGCTGATACCCCACTTTCTCGTTGGGCAGCATACTCGTCACCACCGCGATCTCCGCGTCGGGGCAGCGGGCGCGGATATTTTTGACGATATTTTTAATATTAGCGACAAAAGCGCTTCCCTCCGTCACCACCCCGTCGTTCATTCCGAACGCCAAAATCACGAGGTCGGGATTTTCGTCGCAGACCTTTTTATAATTGGCGTATTCCTTTGCCCAGGCGCTCGTTTCTCCGCTCTTGGAAAGGTTGACGCGGGAAATTTCCGAGCCGTATTTGCTTTCGAGATAGTCCATGGCGAGATCGCAATAGCCGGGACAGCGGGGCGCTCTGTCCACTTCCGCGAGAGCGGTGGATCCCCAGCCGTAAGTGATGCTGTCGCCGTAATATACGGCTTTGACGGGATCGCCTTTGGAAAGCTTTTCGCGGAGAAGGGAAAAGCGCTCGCTTTTGTCCTCGGGCACGGACAGGGGGCTTTTGCCCGAATGGGTGTACGTGACGGCCAGACACCAAGCCGACATTCCCGCGCTCTCTTTCGTCGTTTCCGCGACCATGTAAGCGCCCGAAGCCTGCGAGGAGGGAATCTGCGTCTTCAATCCGTCGTCCGTGTACGTTTCGAAATAATACTTGTCGTAAGCGAGTACGGGGATGTTTCCTTCCTTTAAAATTTTCAGTTCCCCTTCCGCCGTCACCTCGTAATCCCTTCCCTCCTCGTACTTCGTCGCAAGGTCGGCGCTGCGCACCGATACGATTTTTTCTATCGGATAGAGAAGCTTTATCGGCTCCGTTTCCCCTTTCGGATTCTCCATCACGAACGCCGCTTCCGCATACGAAACCCGCCCCTTCCAAACGGGAGAAACGTACTTTTGCAGATCGAACGCCGATAAATCGTAAGCCGTCAGATCCTCGGCAGAGGAATCCGAAGAAACGGACGAGGAGGCGCTCTCCTGCGAACTTCCCTTTCCGTCCGACAAATCGGAAGACGCGGGCGAGCCGCACGCCGCGAGCGGCGCGAGCATCGTCATTGCCAAAATAAAAGCCGCCATTGTTTTCATTCCTTTTTTCTTTTCAGTTTTCACAATTTTCCTCCCGTTTTTTCCTATGTCATTTCGATATGGGAAAATAGCCGTATTTTTATTTCCTATTCCTTCTTACAAAAGAGCTTTTAAAAAGGCAGGCGCCCCGCCGTCGGGATTTTTGTTTTCCCGCTTTTTCCAAACCGTTCTTCTGCGCCGTCATCGCCGACGCTTTCGCCGCCTCGATTTTTCAAGCCGCCCTTTTATGCCCTTTCGGATGGGAATTATCCGCGCCGTCTTTTTAGGACAAGCACCAATCCCGCCGCGGCGGCGCAGGCGAAGGGAAGTCCTACGAAACTGCCGCAGCCGCCGTCCTCCGACGAGGAGGCGGAATTTTCTTCCGACGCGTATTCCACCTGCACGACGTCGCTCAAAAGCGACCACTTGCCCGTTTCGGCGCGCAAGATCACCTCCGCGTATTCTCCCGCGTCCCGATAAGCGTAGAGGGCGCCCCGCGTTTCTGTCCGCGTTCCGTCGTAACTTTCCACGAATACGGGCAGCGTAAACTCTTCGGACAAAAACTCGGATTTTTTCACAGGGGCAAGTTCCCCGAAAGTCAATTTTTCGGGAAGCGCGCCCGCCGCCACGGCGTCGTTATTCGTGATGCCGTAGACGCCGTCCCGTATCGCCGTTTCCACGTCCGTCTTTGTGGAATACGTCCAATAGGCGGGCGGGAATCCCCTGTCCAGCATAGAGCGCGTGAGCTGGGGCAGCACGTTGCCGTAGGACATATCGATTCCCACTCCGCGCGTGCAAAGGTCGGTGATCGTCTTGCCGATATTCTCCTTGGTATAATTGAGATCGAGCGCCCAAAGATAGGGAATATGCTCTCGGACCGCCGAAAGCTGCGTTCTGTCAAAGGAGATGACGACGATATTGTCCTCCATACCGTATTCCTCTATCTTGCGTTTGAAAACGGAAACAAAATCGGAAGCGGAACTCTTGATCTCGAAGAAAATCAGGATTTCCTTATCCCTGCAATAGGAGAACAGTTCGTCTATCGTCGGAATGTCCGATTCGCTGCCCGTCGTCATGTTGCCGAGATTGCGGATGATTTTATACTGCCGGATCTCTTCGAGCGTCATCGAACGAATGTTCCCCCTGCCGTTTGTGGTGCGGGAAAGGTCTGCGTCGTGCATGATGACGATCTGATCGTCCTTGGTCAAATGCGCGTCCACTTCGAGGTGGGTGGCGCCCGCTTCGCACGCCGCCCGAAAGCCCTCCATCGAATTTTCGTTATACTTGAACGGATCGCCGCGGTGCGCGACGTTGAGGGGAGAGCGGGACAGCGTTCCCCCTTTGAGTCCGTCCAGCTCCGCATACGCCTGCGCGATATTCTTCGGATCTCCGTCCGTCACCAAGCCGAAAGCGCCGCTCGCTATCCCCGCCTTGACGTCGAATTCCTCCGCCGATTCGAGCTTTACCCAGACCGTTTTCATGCGCGACTGCAAAAAGTTCACCGTTTCCTTATCCGCCTGCCTTTGCGACAACACGAGCAGCATCGCGCCCGCTTCGTTCGCAGCCCGCGCCGCCTCGGCGGGGCGGAAGGGATCCGCGGAAGAAAAATCGAGCGCCGCGCGGAAATAGGGCATCGCCGTTTTCGCCGCTTTGATAAGCTCCGCGTCGGGAGAGATCACCGCCGCGTCCGTGAGCTTTTGATGCGACGCGGCATAGGCGGAAAGCGCGGCGAGCTGCTCTTCCGAGGACACGTAAAAATTGGGAATCGCCCCGCCGTCCAATTCGTCCAGCGCCGTTTCCAGCGGCTCTATCACCTTGCCGTCCTTTCCCGTCGCGTTGCCCTCTCCGTCCAGATAATACCACGCGTTTACCGCCGCGCGCGCGTCGTTGTCCGCGGACACGTAATACAAGCTTCGCGCGCTCGTCAGTTCCGCCGTCACCGTCGGCGCGGCGAGAAGGCGGGAAGAGGAATAGTCCACCGTCTTCGCAAACTCGTAAGTTTCCGCGTTCGCCGCTGCCCTGCCGCCCCGAAATCCTATGAAAGACCCGTTCAGACAGGAGAGGGACGAAGCGAAGACGAACGCCGCCGTACATACTGCGGCGATTATTTTTCGTAAAACGCGCCCTTCTTTTCCCTTCATGCTTTTCCCCTTTTAATTTTTTCCAGCAAAGCGACCGCCGCCGCGAGAGGTTTGCCGCCGATAAAAATTTTCGCTTCGCCCTTTTCGCAAGCGGCGCGGCCGTTGCCGTAAACGGATACCAGGCGATACCCCTTTGCGGGGAATACGGCTTCCCGTTCCGTTTCGCCGTAGGCGAATCCATAGCAGAGGAGCCTGTTGCCGTCCCCGCTCCTTCTCGCCAGCCGCACGATCCCCTTCGGGTGCCGCAAGGAACGTATCTCGTCCGTATCGATGAGGATCGTTTCTCCGTCTTTGACGATCTCCTTGATCGTCCGATAATAATCGACGCCCGCCTTGACGACGGAAAACACCTCCGGGGAAACGTCCGAAAGCCTGCCCGAAAGACAGATTCTGCCCAGCATGGCTTTGACCATCGTAAAATATACCTCGTCGAGAGTATGCGTCGGCAGGACGCTCGCCCAGATCTGCATGGTGCGCGGCTGCATGACGCGGTGCAGGTCCGCCGCCACCACCGCGCCGTCCGCGTTTTCGTGCGCGTCGGAAAAGGATACCATGCTGCCGAGCGTCATAAACAGCGGTTCGTGCCGCATCCCGCCCGAGGAACATACTTCCATGACGAGTCCCTTGACGCCCGCGCGGAGTTTTTCAAAGAACTCCACCACCTTCTCCATCTGCCGGCGCAGCCCTTCGCCGGGACTTTCCGCGCCGTCCGCGCCCAAGCCGATATTTTCGTTGTAATCGATCTTTATGTAGTTAAGACAGTTTTCGTTGAGCGTGTCGATGACCCGCTTCGTGAGATAGTCGGTGACTTCCGCTTTTCGGAAATCGAGAAACATACGCCCGCCGTGGTCGATGACGACTCCGTCTTCCTTTAAGAGCCAATCGGTTTTTTTAGATACCTCGGAAAGGGCGGTGACGCCTTCGAATTCGTACCAGACGCCGCCCGCCGTAAAGCCCGCCTCCCGGAATGCGTCGGAAAATTCTTTTAGCCCGCGCGGGAATCTTTTTTTAGATACTTCCCAATCCCCCAGCTGAGAATCCCAGCAGTCGCAGAACCAGCCCGCGTCGATGACGAAATACTCCGCGCCCAATTCCCGCGCGAGCGCAAGCTGCGGACGGATATTGTCGATGGTAGGGTTTCCCCAGCTGCAAAGGTATTCGTTATAGACGACGGGCAGAGTTTCCTCCGACGGCGGGAAGCGATAGCGGGTTTCCTGATACTTGGTGAGCGCCGCGCACGCCTCGGTCAGTCCTCCCTCCACCGCCGTGAAAAAAGCCGAACGGGTCTTAAACTTTTCCCCCGTTTTCAGCGTTTTGCGCCAGTGGCCGAAGAGGTAGTCCGCATGGCCGCCGAACAGCGTGATGCCGCCGTAACGATGCACCGCCTCCATCTGCCAGGAATCGGGCGCCTCTATCCACGCCGCCCACGTGACGCCGTTCTTTTGATCCTCTATCGCCGTAAAGGGCATATAGCCCCGCGCGGGCATGGACCCCACCGCTCCGATCCGCTGCACCCGCACGCCGAGCGACGACCACGAATCCTCGAAATTGAATTTGGAAACGGGCGTGCTCTCCTTTCGCCCCTCGCCCGACCAATTGCTCTGTAAACGGTGCAAAATCAAAGAGTCGGGGTCGTTTTCCTCCTCGAAGGGAGTGAGGGCAGAAATCGCGAAGGAAGAAGCGAGTTCTATCGTCGTATCCGCGCCGCAATTTTCCAGTTCCATTCTCAGCTCCGCCGCCCGATAGCCCTTTCTCTGGGTGAGAATATGCCTGACCTTCAAGCCGTCCTCGTTTTCGAGAAGGGTGACGATCTCGCGCGTTTCCTCCGTTTCGGAGCACACCTGATCGCACGGCCGGAAAGAAAAGGAGGTGGAGCTGTCGTACATGGTGGCGCCCGACGAAAAATCCCGACGGGGAGAGTTGCCCGTGCGGGCGATCTGCACCATCGGCTCTATCTCGGGATAGGGATGGGAAGGATTGAATTCCTTATAAAGCTTGGAAGGCTTTACTTTGTCCGAAGTGCCTTCGGGGACGCAGGTAAAGGACATTACCCCGTCTTTTACCGTGTAGATCGCCGTCATTCCCTCTAAGGGACGATAAATAATCTGTTGTTTTGAAAAATCCATAACTATTCTGCCTTTTACTGCCTGATTTTATTGAAAAGCGGGAGAACCGCCGTTTTTGCGAACGGATAAACATACCAAAAGAAAACTTTTCCTGTACAAAGGCGAAAGCGGGGAACGGAAAAGCGTCTTTAATCTCCGAGAAGAATACTTTTCCTATCTTTCGCCGCAAGGGAGAAACGGGAAAAAAGGACTCCCGTATCCCTCCGCGAAAACCACTTTCACCGCGCTTTGAAAAATTCGGAAAAAAGAAAGTTTCCTTTTAAATTTCCCCTCCGCTCTCGGAAACAACTCCCTGTCCCCGAGCCTTTTTGCGCCGAAATTTTCTTAGTCCTCTCCGCCGAGGGTATTGATTTTGACGTATTTTTCCGCGTTCCAGTCCGCCCTGACCACGAATTTGAGCATATACTCGTCGTCGCGCGTTTCCTGCGTCAGCGCAACGCCGTTTTTCGAGAGATTGTCGAGATAAAAAGTCCCGAAGCGCGCCGCCGCGTTTTCCAGGTTGACTTCCGCAAGCCGCAAGAGGTACCCCACCGCGTACGAACAATGCACGTCCTTGATATAGATTTCGTCGATGAGCTTGCCGCTCTGTTTCAGTTCACAGTTGATCACGGCGGGAGAATAACAACGATAAATTTCTATATTTTCAAAACGGATATTTTTCACCGTATTGTAATGATCCCCCAGCTGCACCGCCAGTGCGCCGAGCCTCTCGTCCCAATCCGATTGCGCGAAGCCCACCGAGCAGTCGATGAACGTGACGTTTTTGACGTCGTGATTGGTTTCCCACACCACGCCGTAGCCGAGTCCCTTATCCGTCCAGCAATCGTTATCGCGGAAGGTGACGTTGTCCGTGTATCCCTGAGAAGAGGTGGACTTCGTTTCCATCGCGTCGTCGCCCGTGCGCACGAAACACTTTGTCACCAAAGAGTCGCGGCAGTCGGAAAGCATGATCCCGTCCGAATAGGTGCGGTAGCCGAACAGTAGGCTTCGGGAAACGTTGACGTTTTCGCAATCGGTGAAACAGAGAGTCCAAGTATTGGAATTGACGGACAAGATTCCGTCCACGGCGATATTTTTTGCGCCGTGGAAATCGAAAGCGCCCTTTTGAATGGAATCGCCGCCCATACAGGCGGAAAAATCGACCGCTCCATGACCGTACAATTTGACGTTTTGCGTGCCGTTTGTGCGGAATACGGGAGAATATTTCCCCTCTCCGTCCGCGTACGCTTCGAGATAGGCGCCCGCTTCCAAATACACCCAGGCGTCCGAAGGAATGGAAACGGAGTCGACGAGATGCCTGCCCTTTTCGAAATAATATACGGTGTCGGCGTTTTTAAACGTCGTTTCTGCCATGGTATGCTTCTTTGCGGACAGACGCTCCACCGTCCAGCCCTCGGGCGCGGAAAATTCTTCCGCCTCCGCCAGATACAGCGTCAGCGCTTCCTCCCCTTTTTTATTGAACGCAAAGGTGAAGCTGCCGAAATCGGAAATGCGCGCCGTCACCGTATCGCCCGAAATTTCCGCTTCCACGCCCCTCTTTTGGGGCAGCACCGCCACGGACGGCTTCGATTTGGAAAGCGCCGTACAGGAAAGCCGCGCCGTCAGCCTGACCTCCACCTCGAAATCCTTGGTTTTATCCGTTTTGGAAATGTCCGCATAAGCGAAGGAATGGACGCTCTTGGCGCATCTCGTCGCATACACGGGTACCTCTTTTCCGCCCACCGTCAGCGTATAATACGGGCTTACGATCATTCCGTTTTGCAAGGGAGCGTCGTGACTGACCGCGCCGTCCGTGACTTCCGCCGCATACGCGTCGACGTCGGAAATTTCCGAAACGCCAAACTCCACGCCCGCCACCTCGCAGTTGACTTTTTGCCCGCCCGGCGAAGGAGAGCTGTCCGGCGAAAGCGAAGCGCCTCCGCCGCCGCAAGCCGAGGCGCAAAGCAGAAAGCCGCCTAAAAGCAGGGTGCAGATCTTTATATTTCTCATTTTTTCTCTCCTTATGGATGCGGGGACAAAGTTCAAAACGCCCGCGTTTTCTCCCCTGCGCGATCGGATTTGGATTCCCGAAAAACGAGGGCTTCCAAAAAGCGTTTTTCTCCCCTCCCGAAAATTTTAACGCCGTCGGAGAAAGCGCCGAACTGTCCGATTGGCAAGAGAATGCTTTTTCTCTCGTCAAAAGCCGCCCCTTCATAAAAAACTCTTTTTTCCGAAAAAGCGCGGGGAGCGTTTCGGAAAATCTTAAAAAGCGACTACTCCTCCCCGGACAACTTGTTCACTTTGATGCTGGAACGGGCGAAGCGCGCGCCGTTGTCGAGCGCGATATTCGTGTACTCCTCGTAATTGTCCGCCGCGATCTCCGCGCCCGCATAGCGGATATTGTCGAGATAGAGCGCCCCTATCGTGCTGTTTTGCCAAGTGGCGCCCTCTTTCAGGCGGATCACCACGCTGAGGCAATAGACGGGAAGATTGGTCTGAACCGCGTATTTTGCCGTAATATTCTCGAAATAAATATCCTTGATCTTGCCGCCCTCCCTTTCGTTGTTGGCGCGGTTGAATACGCTCAAAAGGGCGCAGGAGGTCTTGTATACCTCCATATTCTCAAAGTGGATATCCTCCCATGTGGAAGTCTTTACCGATCCCATCTGCACAGTGCAGCAGCCGAGATGCTCGCTCCAAGAAGCCTGTGCGAAGCCGATGGAATTATTGCGGAAAATCACGTTTTTTATGTCGTGTTTGGATTCGTAGATACAGCCGTACCCGATGCCCTTATCCGTCCAGACGCAGTTATTTTCAAAGAGCACCCCGTCCGTGTAGCAATCGGGGTCGGTGGAATCGGTGAACGCCTTTACTTCCATCGCATCGTCGCCCGTGCGCACAAAGCAATCCCGCGCGCGGGAGTCCTTGCAGTCGGAAAACATCACTCCGTCCGAATACGTCCTGTACGAAAAGAACATACAGCGGGAAACTTCCACGTTCTTCGAATTATGGAAGCACATCGTCCAATTATTGGAATTGACGCTGACAAGCCCCTCTATTTCCAAGCCGTCCGCTTGGGAAAAGCTGTATACGCCCTTCGTCTTACTGTCCCCGCCCATACAGGCGGAAAAATCGAGCAGCGCCCTGCCCAGAATCTTCACGTTCTGCACGCCCGAAGCGGAAACCGCCGCAAAATAATCGTTTGCGCCCTGTTCGTAAATGCGCAGCGACGTGCCCCTCTCAAAATAGAGGATGCTGTCCGATGGCAGGGAAATGCTCGTGACGTCGTACGCGCCTTCCTTAAAATAATAGAGGGTGTTTCCTTCCGTAAAAGTCGTTTCCTCCCGCGCGTATTTCCGAGGCTCAAAGACTTTCGTCTGCCATCCCGACGGCGCGGCGATCTCTGCCTTGGGTGCCACATATAGAGTGAGCGCCTGTTCTGCTTCTTCGTCGAAAGCGAAGGAATAGCTCCCGTAATCCACTATTTTAGCACGGACGACGCCGTCCGCGAGCGAGGCTTCCACCTCGGCTTTTTCGGGCAGGACGACGACGCTTTCCTTTTCTCCCGCGAGCAGTTCGAGCTGTACGTCGAGAGAGAACGCCCCGTCCGTTTCCACGTCCACCCAGGCAAACGAGTGAACGTTATAGCCGCAGCGCGCCGAATATACGGGGACTTCCTTTCCGTCGACGAGCAAAGAATGCCACACGCCGTCCACAAAGCCGTAGGCGAGGGGGCCGTCGTTGCTGGCGCCGCTGCCGAGCCTGGTTTCGGCGTAAAACGCCTCCATATCCGCCTGTTTATTCACTTCCGCATATTCCAAGGGATAAACGTTGCAGTAGCTCGCTTCGCCGTCCGACGAGGAAGAGGAAGAGGAGCCGTCAGCCGAGGAGCTTTGCTCCTTGGAGGAAGCGTCCGTCGACGTATCGGAAGGCGATCCGCCGCAGGCGGAAGAAAACACAAACAGCAGGCAAAGCGCCGCGCAAAGGGAAATTTTCGTCTTTTTCATATACACTCCTTACTCCTCGTCCGTCCGCGTGTTGATATGAAGGTACTTTTCCATATTGTAGCCGCCCGTCACCTTATCCGAGATGTAGCCGTTTTCGAGATAATTGTCCTCTGTGAGCAGCACGCCGTTGGAAAGGATATTGTCGAGATACAGATCGTAAATAAAGCAATTTTCGCTGTCGTACGTGCGCACGTTGAGGAAAGCGCCATAGTTCCGCGCGGCGGTAATATTTTTGAAATAAATATTTTTAACGATGCCGTATCCCTCGCCCCTGCCGCCGCTGCCGCCGATGTAGACGTTGAGCAGACCGTCGTTGTGCGACATATAAACCTCGATATTTTCGAAGCTGATATTCTCCATCACGGCGCCCTTTCTATTCCCCATCTGAATGACGCAGCAGCCCAGATGGTTGCTCCACGTGCCCAGCGCAAAGCCGACGGAACAGTTTTCAAAGCGCACGTTGCGGGTGTCGTGATTGGACTCGTAAATGCACCCGTAAGCGACCGCTTTATCCGTCCACGCCGCGTTGTTGCGGAAGAGCACGTTGTCCGTAAGCCCCTGCGCCGTCGTGGATTTCGTTTCAAACGCGTCGTCCCCCGTGCGGATAAAGCTGTCTTCGACGACGGCGTTTTTGCAATCGGAAAGCATGATGCCGTCCGCATATACCCGGTACGCGAAAAACAGGCAGTTTTTGACGGAGATGCCCTCGCAGTCGTTGAAACACAGCGTCCAGGTCTGGGAATTGATCACCGTGATTCCGCTGAACGAAACGTTATCCACCTGATTGAAGATCAGTCCGCCCTTATTGTTATAGTATCCCTCGGGCACCTCGCCGCCGCAGCAGGCGGAAAAATCGAGCAGCCCCCTGCCCGCCACTTTGACGTTCTCGCCCGCGCCCGCCGTCATCGCAGACGACGAGCCGCCGCCTTCGGGAGGCATCACTTCGATATACGCGCCGCGTTCCAGATAGAGCACGCAGTCGGAGGGAAGGGAAATTTTGTCCGTCTTATAACGCCCCGCCTTGAAATAATAGACCTTTTCCCGCTGCGTAAACGCCGTCGCGGATTTCGTATCCGCGGATGAATAATCGCCGGGCTGTAAATATTCGATCTCATAGTCCCCGAACAACGCCTGCGTATCCTCCTTTTCCGTCACGAACACAGTCAGCGCTTCCTCGGGCTTTTTATTGAAGGCAAAGGAATAACTGCCGAACTCTTTGATGACGGACGTGACCTTTTTATCCTCCAATCGCGCGGAAACGCCGCTGCTTTCGGGCAGCACGACGACGCTCGGTTTTTTGACGGAGAGCACGGTGCTGTCGGAGAGAAGCGTCACCTCCGCGTTCAGCGCAAAATCCTTGGCCTTATCCGACACTTCCACGTCGATATAGGCGAAGGAATGAATGCCGTTGGCGCTTCTCGCCGCATACACGGGTACCTCCTCGCCGTTGATGGTCATCGTATAGTAAGGACTGTAAACGACGCCGTTGCGGGTGGGGAGATTCGTGCTCACCTCCCCCGCGTAGGCGGATATATCCGAAAGACTCTCTATTCCCTCGTATTCGGTGGGATAAATGCGGCAGTTGGGTTCCACGCGTTCCTCGGACGAGGGCAAAGCGCTTTGGGAATAGGACGAATCCTCCTCTTTGCCGCCGCAAGCGGCGCCCGCGCACGCGAGCGCGAAACAAAGAGTCAGGCAGGCGGTTTTGAATATTCTGTTCATTCGCGTTTTTCCTCCTCGAAATTAAAGCTTCACTCCTTGACGGAGCCGATCATGACGCCCTTGACGAAATATTTTTGTAAGAAGGGATAGATCAAAAGGATAGGGGTGATGGACACGACGATCATCGCCGCGTTCTGTCCCTGAGAAAACAATTTGGTGCCGTCCAGCCCGATGTTGGGGTCCACGGGCGTTTCGCCCGCCATATTGTTGAGGACGTTTCTCAGTTCCAGCGCCAGCGGATATAAATTGTCCGCGGTGGGCAGGAAAAAGGAGGGCCAGTACCAATCGTCCCATTTGCCGACGAGATACCAAAGCGCCACCGTCGCAAGCCCCGCCTTGGAAAGGGGAATCACGAACTGAAAGAGCACTCTGAACTCGCTGGCGCCTTCCATACGGCAGGACTCCAAAAGACTTTCCGGCACCTGCGAAAAGAAGTTGCGCAGGATGATCATATTGAACGTGTTGATGCCGAAGGGAAGGACAAGACACCAGAGGTTGTTCAGCCCCATCATCGACTTCACCGCCAGATAGAACGGAATGATGCCGCCCGAGAAGAACATCGTGATGAGAATGACGGTAAAGCAGATTTTCAGTCCCGGGATGTTCTTGCGCGTAAAAGCATAGGCGCCGAGGGAAGTGAGCAGCATGGAATACAAGGTGCCGCCCACCGTGATGATCGCGGAAATCCCGAACGCACGGGGAACACGTCCCTGACCGAAGATATACTTATACGCTTCAAAGTTGAAATCCCGCGGGATCACCATGAGATTGGCGTTGAGGTAATCCGCTTTGGATGCGAAGGATAACAACAGAACGTATGCCACGGGAAAAATACAGATCAGCCCGAACAGCGTCAAAAGCGAATAGTTGATGACGTCGAAAACCGTGACTTTCGATTTAAATTTTTCTTTATGCTGCTCCGTGGGAGCGTCCGACGGTATCCGAGTTTTTTCTTCCATAGTATTCATGGCGCTCCTCCTTTAATCCAGCGAATACATACTGTATCCGTTTATTTTCTTGGTCAACAAATTGCCGCCGAACAGAAGTACGAAATTGATGACGTTTTTGAAAAGCCCCACCGCCGTGGCAAATTCGTAAGAGGGATTTTTTCCTTGGCTCTTGGAATACACCAGCGTGTCGATGATCTCCGAAACGTCGAGAATCGTCTTATTATAGAGGTTATACACAGAGTCGAATCCCGCGTTCATGATATTGCCCAGCTGCAAGATGAACATGACGGTGATGATGGGCAGAAGACTGGGGAAAGTGATGTAGCGCATATGCCCGAACCGCTTGCATCCGTCTATCGTCGCCGCCTCGTACAGGCAGGGATCAATCCCCGAAATGGCGGCTATGTAGATGACCGTACCCCACCCCATGCCCTTCCACAATTCGGTGAGGATGAGGATCGGATAAAAATAAGAGGAATTTTGCAGGAAAGCCACCCTGTCTTTTCCCATGCCCGCAAGGATGTTATTGAAAAGCCCGTCGTCCACGGCAAGGAGCTGCTTGACGATGCCGCCGATGACCACCCAGGAGATGAAATAAGGCAGATACACCATCCATTGCAGCGTTTTGCGGTATCTTTGACTGTGCACTTCGTTGAGAAGAATCGCCAGAAAAATAGGCGCGGGGAAACAAAACACAAGTTTCAAAAGACTGATGACGATCGTGTTTTTCAGCGCCCGGAACATACTCGGTCGGGTAAAAAACTGTTCAAAATATTTCCAGCCGACGCCCGGACTGCCCCAGATGCCCTGTTTGGGGAGATATTCCTTCCAGGCGAGCACGATGCCGTTCATGGGTACGTAACTGAACAAAATATAAAAGACCATCACGGGGAGAAGCATCAGATAAATCTGCCAGCCCCGTTTCATGCGCCCCCATATTTTTTTAGCGCGTCCGCCCGTTCGATTCGGCGCGGAGGCAATCTTCGTCGAAGCCCGACGCGTCAGGCTTCCCGCATTCTCTTTTTCTGCCATGTCTTCCTCCTTTTTCCTTTTGCCGCCTTTTTTCCTATTCGTCCGCCAGCGTATTGATCTTTACGTTTCTCTTTTTCGACCAGGACGCATTGGCGTTCTCCACAGCGATTATCTCGGAATTGTCGATATCTTCCTCTTCAAGGCGCCTGCCGTTATACAAAATCTCGTCGAGATACACCGTTCCCAGCTTACAGCCCGAGCCCACGTAAATACGCACGGGGAAGCCGTAACACCTCTTGGAAACGATATTCGAAAAATAGAGATTCTTCGCCTGACCGCCCTGTATGCCGTTGCCCTCCGGATCGCGCAGGGTGATATTGACGAGCGCGCAGTCGTTCTTATACACCTCGATATTTTCGAAAAAGATATTTTCCCACACCGCGTTTTTGTTGTTGCCCATCTGCACCACGCAGACGCCGAGTATGGGCGACCAGGTAGGCTGCGCAAAACCGACCGAGCAGTTCCTGAATCGCACGTTTTTCATGCCGTTGCTGCATTCGTAAATGGCGCCGTAGGCGCTGGCTTTGTCCGTCCACACCGCGTTGTCTTCGTAAAGGATCGTATCCGTACCCAAAGCGCCCGTCGACTTGGTTTCCACCGCGTCGTCGCCCGTGCGCAGGAAACAGTGTTTCGCGCCGCTGTTCCTGCAATCCGAGAGCATGATCCCGTCCGAAAAAGTGCGATAGCCGAGCAGCATACAACGGGAGATATCGACGTTTTCGCTGTCCGTAAAACAGAGCGACCAATTATTGGAATTGATGGAAACGACACCTGAAAATTCCGCGTTCGTCACCCGCGAAAAGGAAAAGACTCCCTTCACCTTGGAATCTCCCCCCTGAACGGCGGAAAAGTCGAAAAGTCCCCGTCCCGCGATCCTGATATTCTGCGTGCCCGCGCTCCTCAACGCCCCGTAATAGTCCCCTTCCCCGTCCGCATACACTTCCATATAGGCGCCGCGCTCAAACCACACGACGCTGTCCGAGGGCACGGAAATCGAAGTGATCTCATACCTGCCCGCCTCGAACACGTATGCCGTTCGGGAAGCGGAAAAGGCGGTTTCCTCCCGCGTGTACCGCCCGGGGGAAAAGCGCTCGATTTTCCAGCCCTCGGGAACATTCAGCTCTTCCTCGGGCGCGACGTACAGCGTGAGAGCGCCCTCGGGTTTCCTGTCGAAGACGAAGGAAAAACTGCCGTACGCCTCTATTGTCGCGCGGACGGTCTTTTCCGACAACTCCGCCGCGACGCCCGCGCTTTCGGGGAGAACGACGACGGACTTGTATGCGCTTTGCACGGTCAGGGAAACTTCGAGAAGAGGAGTTTCTTCTGATTTTGCCGCGTCTATCCAGGCAAAGGAATGAACGCCTAAGCCGCAGCGGGTCGCATACACGGGCACTTCTATCTCGTTGACTTTCAGGGAAAACCAGGGAGAGGAAACGATGCCGTTTTCCACGGGATCGTCGTTGTTGACGCCGTCTTTCCTCACCTGCGCGGCGTAGGCGTCCATATCGGAAAGGGAGGCCACGCCCTCGTAAGAGATAGGAGCCACCTCGGAAAGAGGCTTCGCCGCGCTTTCCGAAGAAAACGAAACGCCGTCCGAATTTTCCGATCCGGGCGTATCGCCGCAGGCGGCTGCCGAAAGAAAGATAAAAAACAGACCGATCCCCAATGCCGCCCGACGCAGTATCTTTTTCATCCTTTTCCCTCCCTCAACTTCTTTTTTCTTCCGGCGGAAAGTTTTTCGCCGGAAGAAAAATCGTGCGCTTTGTTACTTTCTCTTTCTTAAAGCGATCGCCGCCGCGACGCCGAAGAGCGCCACGCCCGCGGAGATGCCCACCACGCTGCCACATCCGCTTCTTTCCGAATTTCCGCCCGACCCGCCTGCGGACGTTCCGCTGTCAGAATCGGAAGTTACGGGCGTATTGCCCG
This sequence comes from uncultured Eubacteriales bacterium, assembly GCA_905209085.1. Taxonomy (GTDB): domain Bacteria; phylum Bacillota; class Clostridia; order Christensenellales; family Borkfalkiaceae; genus Scatosoma. The sequence continues at coordinate 124,128 of CAJLRM010000002.1, read as the reverse complement.
CTTCGTATTTGGCATAGAGGGAAAGATCCGCGGGATTTTCGTAATCGAGCGCGGTAAACGCCTTGGTGAGAGCCGCGTCCGTATACCAGCCCACGAACGTATACCCCTCCTTATCAAAGCTTTTCAGTTTTTCGCTGCCCTGATAGCTGTATTTGCTCGTTCCGAGCTGCTCCGTCCCGTCGTAATAGGTGACGGTGAATTTCTTTGCGGAAGCCTCGATGACCACCTGCGCGCCGCCCGAAACGGAAACGTAATAGTTGCCGTCTTCGTCTTCGGGATCCCATTCCATGTCCATGCTGGAAACGCCGTCTATCTCGCTGTATTCCCCCAGCGTCGCCACTTTGAAAGTGAGCGCGTGCAATTCGTCGTCGATGGGAGTGCCCGGCGTATAGGCGTTGCCGTCCAGCTTGATCTGGGAAACGCGCACCAGCTTATCGTCGTATTCGAAGCGGATGGTATAGCCGTAATCCGCTTCCAGCATCAACTGATCCACATTGGCGTAAGCGGACTGAATATATCCCTTGATTTTGGTTTCGGACACGACGTACCAGGCGATCTTCGTGGAAAGTTCCGCGCCCGTGGAGAGGGTGATTTTCGTCTTTTGAGGAAGGACCTCGCTCATGATCACGTCCACGGTATTGACGTCCGTCGCCAAGAGGTCGAGCTGAGAGGTATCCACCGATTCGACTGCGGTGATATATCGAGTCCCGCTCTCCGAGGTCGCTTCTTCGCCCGCGTACAGTTTCTCGACGTTAGCCGCGGAGAGGGCGCTGTCATACACCCGGCATTCCTTGATGTCCACCGTCGCGTAACAGGTCGCCGCGATGCCCGTGATCTGGCACTGCGCGCCGAGCGTGAAAGCGTACGGATCCGAACGCCAGGAGAAAAACGTGTCCGACATCCTGATCGGCTCCGCCACGGCTTCGCCGTTGACGTATACGATGGCTTCGTTCTTGACCGAATCGGTGCTCACCGTCACCGTCGTCCAATCCGTGGTGTCGCAGGTATATTCAAAGGTATTTGCCTCCATCCAGGCCTGCTTTTCGTCCAGCGAATTTCCCGGCGCCATATCTATATTGTTGACCTGAATCTCTATGCAGCCCTTCCAGGGCGTAATCTGAAAAGCGTCGTTATATCTGCCGACCGCAAGCATATAATGATCGCCCTGCCACTTGGAGTTGTCGCGGCGGAAGGTGATGGAAACGGTGTAGGAGTCCTCTATGAGGTCGGAAAAATCCTTGCCCGAGTTTCCCAGCTGCGGGGCGTACAGACAGGCGCCGCGCTTGCCGCCCTTGTCTTCCGCGTCGCGGTCGCTGACGAGGGAAAGATAGTTTTCCCCGTCGGTGTCCTGTTTGATTTTGAGCGCTTCCTCTTTGTTTGCGGAAGTGTTGAGCGTCTTTAAATGGAACTCGTTGCCCGAAGTATCTTTTCCGGGAAGGGAGGCGTCGTCAAATTCGTAAAGCGCCATGGGTTTGATGATCTTCGTTTCCTCCGCGGAAGCGGAAAAGGAGGCGGGAACAACCGCCAGACTTCCCGCGGCGAGCGCGAGCGTAAGCCCAAGACCGATTAATTTCTTCATGCTTTCATTCTCCTTATCTTTCTATTTGGATTTTTAAAGCGGCGGAAAAATTCAGTTTTTCCCCGTACCCGCTTTGACGGCATGACCGCCGTCGATGTAGCTGTTGTATTCCTCTATCATCTCGTCGCCGCTGTACGATTCCTTATAATTCCTGACAAACGAATTCCATTTGCTCTGGAAGGCTTTGGAAACGATATAGAGATCGTCCCAGCCGAACGTCAAAGCGTTGTACGTCCAATCGGCGGGATTCCAGAACATATTTTTCTGATTGCTTTCCAAAACGGAGATGGTTTCTTCGAACAGGCTATGGCACTCGGTGAGATACTCGATGCCCGCCTCCGTTTGAAGATCGGGATAGTCGGAGAAATAGGAATGCGCTTCGGAGCGCTCCTGACGGGCGCAGATGATCTCCGCGTTAGTGCAGGTAGTCACCTTATAATGCATCGTCCAATCGACGAGCGCATAGAGCATCGTGGCGGTATCCACGCTGACGATGGTCTTATAGAAGCCGTCCTTATCCTTTTCGAGAAGGGAGGTCTTTTTCCCCGCCGCGTCCTTTTCGTAATGTACGCCTTCCACGCCGTATTGAAGCAGCTCGTATCCCTCGTCGCTCAAAAGATAATCATAGAGTTCGAGGCACTTGCGGATGCGGGAATTGCTGTTGTTGGCGTTGATGCAGAAGCCCTGCCAATATCCCGCTTCCCCCGCGCCGTTCCAGGTGCCGTTTTTGCCCGCGGGAGGATCGCACATGGCGACTTTTGCCGTCGCGTCTTCGAGAGAGCATTTGTCCACCGCCATGATCCCCGAAACAAAATTATTCAGCCAATTGTGCGCATAGATCATGCCTGCCTTGCCCTGCACGAATCTGTCCTGCTTGGTGCCATTGTCCGCCGTCAGGGAGTCCTGGGACATATATCCGTCCGCGATCAGGCGGGTGATGAACGCCGTGGCGTACATGGAGCCTTCGGTGATGTCGCTGTGCGTGTATTTTCCCGTCGCTTTGTCCTCGACAAACTGATTCCAACCCGTATCGAACGCCATATAGATCCACGCGTCCATGTCCTGATTGGATTCGGACATATAGCCGAACGTATCGTCCGCGCCGTTGTTATCGGGGTCGTACAAAGTGAACGCGCGGGCGAGGCGATAAAAGTCGAGCAGGGTTTCGGGAGTTTTGAACTGCCACTGCGCGCGCTTTTCCGCCGTCAGTTCCCCTTCGGAAGAGATCACGCCTTCGAGGATGAGCACGTCCGCGAGTTTATTGTTGAGATTGTCTATCCAATCCTGGCGCACGTACAGGGATTTCTCATTGTGCCAGGAAGAGGGGATAAACCACGTCTTGCCCCGCGCATAGGAAACATTGGAACGCATATAATCGAACTCCTGCATATGTTTGTAGATGTTCGGATAGTGTTCCTCGGAAACCCAATCGGAAATGGAGATGATATCCTCGTTTTTGATGAGCTTGTCGAAAAATTCGGGCGCATTGGGACCTTCCGTTAGGAAGATGTCGGGCAAGTCGTTGTCCGATTGCAGCAGCGCCAGCTGATTCTGCCAATTGGCGCCCGAACTGTTCAGCGCCTCGATGTCGCAGCCGATCTGTTCTTTCAGCTTTTGATACACGGGCGAATTCGCCTGGCGTGCGTTGTTGAAGGCCGCCCAATCGTTTTTAAAGACGGTGATGGACTTGACTTCCTCGTCGTCGATTTCCGAATAGGCGCCGCCGCCCGAATCCGAGTTGTTATTTCCCCAGCTCGTTTCGGAATCGCGCGGAGCGCACGCGGCGACCGTCAGCGCGGCTACCCCGCACAGCCCCAAAGCCAGCATTCTTTTCAAAAATTGCATATGATAACCTCCGTTGTTTTCAATTTCCAAAGCCGCCGCCCTTTCCTGCGGCAAACTCCTCTTTACAAATTTATCCGTCTGCGCCGCGGGAAACGTCCCCGGGAGGCGAACGCAGACGGAAGTATTTTTCTCGCTCGCACGGACCGCCCTTACCGTTTCCGCCCGCAAGCCGCGCTCTTTCACGCGCCGTTTTTTCGCTTTATCAGTCGTTCTTTCTCTTTTTGAGAAGGAGCGCCGCCGCTGCGCCGAGAAGCGCCAAGCCCGCAGAAATTCCCACCGTGCTGCCGCAGCCCGAACTTACTTGGGAAGAGCCGCTTGTTCCCGACGAGGAGCCGTCCTGCGTGGAGGAATCTTTCTCGGACGAAGAGGAGGAGGATTCGGGAGGGGTCACCGCGCCCGCTTTAAAGGTCGCCTTCACCTCCGTGTCCCCGCTGACGACGAAGCTGTAAACGCCGTCTTTCGCAGTGATCGCCGTGCCGTTGACTTTGACGGTATCCACTTCGTAGCCGTCCTCGGGAGAGAGGGTGAGCGTCACCGTTTCGCCCGCTTTCGCGGCTGTTTTGTCCGCGCTGACGGAGCCGTGTCCGCCTTCCGTCGAACAGGTGATCGCGTGCGTGATCTCCGTAAATTTGACCTCGATTTCCGCATCTCCGTCCACGACGAAGCTGTAAACGCCGTCTTTCGCCTCGATTGCCGTGCCGTTGACTTTGACCTCCGCTTTATATCCTTCCTCGGGAGTCGTCGTCACGACGACGGTTTCGCCCGCCTTTGCGGACGCCTTATCCGCGCTCGCCGTACCGTGGGAACCCGTCACGAAACAGTCCACCGAATACACCGCTTCCGTAAACGTCGCCGTCACCGTCATATTTCCCGTGATTTTAAAGGTGTATTTGCCCTCGTTGCGGGTAATTTCTTCCCCGTTGACGAACACTTTGGAAAGGACGTAATGAGCGTTCGGAGTCGCCGTCACCTCGATCACGGTGTCGTATGTTCCCTTGCCCGCGCTGAACGTCAGCGTGCCGTTTTCCACTCCTTCGCCGACGGACACGGTGTACTCCACGGCTTTGAACGTCGCGTTTATCTCCACGTCGCCGTCCGCAAGCGTCACCGAATATTTACCGTCCGCGCCTGCGGAGATTGCCGTACCGTTGACCGTGACGGCGTCCGTTTCGAAATGGGAAGAAGGGGTAAGCGTAATTTCAATGACGTCGCCCGTCACGCCGTATCCCTTAGAAACTTTGACTCTGCCGTTTTCGATTCCCGAAGCCACCGTCACCGAGAAGGCGGGGAGCATTTCCACGGTCTGCGTCACGTTCGTCCTATCCGTAAGCACGGAAGGAATGCCGAGTCCTATATCCTGCACGTGTCCGTAGGCAGTCCATACATCGCCGTCCGCCGCTTTTTCTATCTTTGTCCAGACGACGGGAACGTCCGTTTTCGATTCGTCGGACATCGTGCCCTTTACCGACGCGCTGCCCATACAGGCGAGCATCTGCGCCTGCGTCATTTTATCGTAAAGGGGAGCCGTGAGAACTTTATCCTCTGTAAACGCCATGGTGGAAGCGTCCACGCTTTCCAGCCAGGTCTGATTGACAAGGCTGTTCGTCTTGATTTTCTGCGTATCGCCCAGCGTCTTCACCTGCGCCGCCGTCATCGAAAAATCGTAGAAGGAAACGTTCTTTATATTTCCCGTGAACGCCTGATAAAGATTTCCCCAGACGGACTCGCCGCCGATGGAAAAGCGCATATTGCCGTCTTTCAGATTGAAGGTTTCGGGCACGTCGTAAGAATACTTGCTCGCCGCGCCGTCCAGATAGACGATCATTTTTCCGCCCTGCTGCACCGTGAGCGCCACTTTATGATAAGCCGTGCCGACGTTGCCGATCTCCACGCCCCAGAACGCGTTGTCGTGTCCGTCGATATCGCTGACGGGTCCCGCGCCTTTATCCACGACCGAACCCGCCGAGGAAAATCTCAACAGGTCGCTTCCGCCCGAAAATTGGAAGGTAGCCCACTTGGTGGCGGTCCAATCGTTCCAGCCGAAACTGATGGGAGATACCCAGTCCGACGGCTTATTTTCCATCTGCACTTCGAAGAAGAGAGTGAACGAGGTGAGATTTTCGGAAATGTCGGAAGCGTTATTTTCCGGGATCAGTCCCGCCGTGCCGTTGAAAGTAGCGACGCCGTTATTCACCGCCACCGTACCGTTTTTCTTCCCGTCCGCGTCGCGAACGACCAGGTCAAAATTGCCCATGGAGTCCTTTCCGGGATTCGCCGCGTCCTTGAATTCGTACCTGGCGAGCGGGGTGATCTCCGTCGCCGCGGTGACGCCGATTTTCGCATACGCCTTTACGTTATCGGGATTATAGATGCCTTTGAGGGTGCCTTCCAGATAGATGCCGTCCTCTTTCGTAACGACGTTGTCCCAATAGGCGAACGCGAAACGGGAACTTTCATCGTTCATGGTCGCAGGGACTATCGTATAGGCGGGAGCCGTCTTTAAAATCTCGTCGTTAGAGGCGCCTTCCGCCACGATGACGGAGGAGGAAAGATCTTTGCCCGCGGCGGTCGCTTTGGTAAGCTCTGTGCTCGTCAACTGACCGTCCGCCCAGTAAGACGCGACTTCCGCCGCCGTCATGGAAAAGTCGTAAATGCTGACGTTTTTAAGATTGCCGCTGAACGCCTGATAGATATTTCCCCAAGCGCATTCGCCGCCCAAGGAAAAGCGCATCGTGACGTCTTTCAGGTCGAAATCCGCAGGCAAATCGTAAGAATATTTGACAGTTGCGTCATAATAGACGGTCATTTTTCCTCCGACTTCCGCCGTGAGCGTTATTTTGTGATAATCGTCCGAAACAGCGCCGATCTCATATCCCCAGAAGGCACTGGTATGTCCGTCGATATCGCTGACCATGATCGGCTTGCCTCCGCTGTCGACCTCGCCGCCGTCTATCAGTTTCCCCGCGGCTGAATAACGGAGCATATCGCTTGCGCCCGAAAACTGGAAAGTAGCCCACTTGGTGGCAGTCCAGTCGTTCCAGCCGAAACTGACGGGGGAAGCCCAGCCGGAATTCTTTTTGTCCGTTTTCACCTCATAGGTCAATGTAAAGGAAGTGAGCGATTCAGAAACATCGGAAGCGTTACTCTCCGGTCTAAGTCCCGCCGTACCGTTAAACGTCGCCACACCGTTCGCTGCCGTTACTGTACCGTTGGATTTTCCGTCCGCGTCACGGAGCGTTAAGTGATAGTTGCCCATGGAGTCTTTACCGGGATCGGAAGCGTCTAAAAACTCGTATTTGGCGATGGGCGCCACCACCGTCCCCTCGCCCTCCGCGTCCGCGCCGACGAGTAGCCCTCCCGCCGTCGCGCTGGCGGAAAGCGCGAAGGTGCAGACCGCAATCAGCATTCCTTTCCACTTCTTTGTGAACATATCATGTTCCTCCTTAAAACTTTAATTATCTTCCCGCGAAGCGGTGGCTCCGCGTTCGTCTTCCTCTATCAAGATTTTTTAATTACGTAATACGTACGTATTACGTAAAACAGAGGCGCCTCTGTTTATTTTTTGAGATTTTTAAGCGCATTTGTTAAAAAATACCATAATTTTGCGTTTAATTTTCTATCCGCCCGCTCTTTTTTGTGACTTCATTATAAGCCCATCTATCCCGTCTGTCAATAGGCTGTTTTTAAAAAAAGTCATTATTTCGATCTTTTGGGTACAATTTTTTCACTTGACTTTTATAAAAATCTGTGTAATAATTATTTTACACAAAAATTCGGAAGGGGGGGGGAAACGCAATGGAAAAGACAAAAAGTTTAAAGTTCAAGGATCTGCAAAACTATGCTTTGGAGCCCGTTTCCTATTACATGAAGACTTTTGACGACAGCTTTGAGGGGATGGGGATGCACCAGCATCAGTATTTTGAAATCATGTACGCTCATTCGGGAGGGTTTACCCTCGAAATATTCAAAGAAGAGGAATCTCCGCAGTTAAAGAGGATCCCCATTCGTCCCGGTCAGTTTATCGTGCTGGACGGATTCACTTTTCACCGCATCGTCATCGAGCCGCATACCTGCGCGGTCATCTACAATATCGAATTCGATCCCAAGGAACAGGACGAATACAATCCCTTCAACGTCAACTCCGTGCTCAAAGTGAATTTTGCCGCCATGTTTACGGAAACCAATTTCAAGCGCATCGCGCTCGGAGAAGAGGGCTACGCGGTCGTCAACGATTCCCACCAGGTGGACAGCACTTTTAAGGAACTCGTGCTGATGCTGACGGGCGGCGTCACCTCTTTGGAGCAGGCTTGCGCCGTCACGATTGCGGAACTCAACCTTTTCACGGAAATTTCCAAATGCCTCGAAACGGGAAACTTCGGTTCTCTTTCCTACATTCGAAAGACAAATACTTACATACAGGAAAATTTCCGCCGCAAAATCACCATCGATCAGATTGCGGAATGGGTGGGCATCAACAAGGCCTACTTGCAGAGGCAGTATAAAAAATATACGGGGCAGACCATTTTGGAGAGCATCAATACCCTGCGGGTACAGAAAGCGACCAACCTATTGAGCAACACCAATCTGCCCGTTCAGCAGATCGCCCTGCAAGTGGGCTTTAAAAACAAGAATCAACTCAATTACGAATTTAAAAAAGTAGTCGGGATTCCCCCTTCGGGCTATAAGCGCTCCTTTCTCAAAAACACCATCGATCATCATTATGATTGTTACGATTCCTCCTCCATACAGGTCCCGCCCGAGGCGGAAGAACAGGAAAGCGGCGCCTTTGCGGACGAGATGCGTTCCTGACGACAGACGGACGGAAAAGGACAAATCCCGTCCGCCCCGCCTTTACACGCCCCGCGTGTAATTGTTTTGAAGTTTGACGGATTTCGTTCCCCTGCGGGCGGCGTACCTTCCGCCCCGTAAGGCGTCCGCATCTTTTCGATTGCCCCCGCGTTCGTCTTTATAGGGGCGGGCGCCCGCGGCGCCACAACGGAAGCGTCCGTCCCAAAAATCCGGCGTAAGGAAGAGCCTTTCGGAAGACCCTTTCCCCGCGAGAAAGCGCGTGCGGATACTCAGAATGGCGCGCCGCCGCTCGTTCGCCTCCCTCCTCTAACGACGGAAAGTACGGAACGCGCGCAAAGAAAGGCTAAACGTCCCTCTTTCGATAAAATTGTTTTTCCGCACACTGTTCGTGACGAGAATCTCCGTTTTTCCTTTTCACCGTTTATAGCGCCAAAAAACTTTTCAAACGCTCGGAAAAAGGCAAATCTTTTAACCGGCTAAGGAAGAAAAAGCCCGCCGTAAAGGCGGAGTTTTCGAAATTTTTACTGTTTTTTCAATTTTTCGCGGCTTTTAATGACTTTGCGTTCTCAAAAACGCGGACCTTCTTAGCAAAGAAAAGGAGCGGGCTTTTACGATAAAGAGCAGTCGAAAAAATCGGTTGCTCTTTTCCATGATTTCCTCCTGTTTAGGAAACGGCGAAAATTTCATCGAGAATGCGCAGAATCTCCTCGGGCGTCTGACAGGAAAACAGGCGTTCCTTATAGGCGGCAGCGCCGCGCATTCCCTTGATATAGAAAGAAACCATTTTTCGCATAAACACCGTCGTGAAGCGCTCGTCGAATACCTGCCTCGTTTCTTTCAGCTGTTCCTCTATCATTTCTTTCTTGTTTTGCGTCGGTTTTCCCGTAAACGCGCAGAAGATCTGAGGATCGAACAGGGCGGCGCGGGCGATCATAACGCCGTCCGCGCCCGTTTCCGCCATCAATTTTTCCCCGTCGGCAAGCGAAAAGACGCCGCCGTTAGCGACGACGGGAATCTTCACCGCCTTTTTTGCCTTTTCTATCTCTTTAAAATTCACTTCGCCCGAATAGAACTTGTCCCGCGTTCTGCCGTGGACCGTCAATAAACTCGCCCCTGCCCCTTCCATACGCTTGGCAAATTCCTCTGTCACCAACTTTTTTTCCGTGACGCCGATTCGGATCTTCACCGTCACCGCCTTGCCGCTTTTGACGCATTCGGAAACGATTTTTTCCGCTAAGGCGGGATTTTCGAGAAGCGCGCTCCCCTCTCCGTTTTTATAAATTTTCGGCACCGGGCAGCCCATATTGATATCCACGACGGGAAAAGGCGCCAACGCTTCGTTTTCGCACGCCGCGCGCATCACCTCCGGTTCGCTGCCGAACAGCTGCACCGCGCGCGGATGCTCCCGCTGCGTGGTGTAAAGCAATTCCTTAGTGTTTTCGCTGCCGTATTTTAAACCCTTGGCGCTCACCATTTCCGTGAAGCAAAGCCCCGCGCCGTATTTGGCGCAGAGCATACGGAAGGGATAATTGGTATATCCCGCCAGCGGAGCCATAAAGACGTTGTTTTCCGTTTCCGTCTGCCCGATCTTTATTTTCCGAAGCTTCATTCCCTTTCCTCGTCCCCGCCCTTTACAGCCGCTTTATCGCCTCCCGAAAGCGCCTTTTTCGCGGCGAGATAGTATTTGTCCCAGTCCTCTGCGGTCAACGTCCGCACGTCTTTTCCGTCTGCCGAGGCGAATTTCTCCGTCAGCGTAAAGCGCTTTGCGAATTTGTCTGTGCTTTCTTTGAGCGCCTTTTCGCAGTCGCAGCCCGCCAGCCGCCCCGCGTTGACCGCCGCAAACAACAGATCGCCCAGCTCTTTTTCCGTTTCCGCGGCGTCGCCCGAAGCATAGGCGGCGCGAAATTCGCAAAGCTCCTCCGTCACCTTTTTTGCCGCGTCCTCGACGCCGGCGAAGTCGAAGCCGCTCTTCGCCGCCCGTTTTCCCACTTTCTGCGCGCGCATTGCCGCGGGGAACCCCTTGGGCACGTCGTTCACCGCGTCCGCGTAGGAGGTTTGATGCTTTTCCTTCATCTTGTTCTTTTCCCACACGGATAAGGCGCTCTCTTCGTCCGCCGCCTTGTCCCTGCCGAAAATGTGGGTGTGTCGGGTGATCAGCTTTTCGCAAATCGCCGTCGTCACGTCCGTCAGATTGAACGCGCCCCGCTCCTCTTTCATCACCGCATGAAAGACCGTCTGCAATAAAATGTCCCCCGTTTCTTCCAACACCTTATCGTCGTCGCCCGAATCGAGGGCGTCCACCAGCTCGTACGCCTCTTCGATGACGTTCATCTTAATGCTGTCGGGCGTCTGCACCTTATCCCACGGACATCCGTCGGGACGGCGCAGCCGCACGACGATCTCCTTTAAATCTTCGAGGTCGAAGCGTTTTTTATCGAGCAGTTCCTCTTTTTCCACGCTCACCGCCGCGCCGTCGCCGTAAGTCGCCTGCCTGTCCAGCTCGAACAAGGGGATCTTTTTCACGAGATCGCCGTTTATGTAGTTTACCTTTGTTTCTTCCCCGAATTTATCCGCAAGGAGGAGCTTGACGTCGCCCGCCAGCTGCCTGTCCGTCATATCGTAGACGACGAGGGGAGCGGAAAGCTCGATTTCGGAAAGCTCGTAGGCGGACGCCGCCTGATAGGAACAGCCGCAAAAGCCCGCTTTTTCGACGAGCGCGCTTATCTTGGAAACGCCGTCGATGACGACGATTTTTCCGCGCATTCGGCGGCGCAGCGCCTTGACGGAATTGTCCTCGCTCGCCGCGCCGTCCACGCAGTACACCGTTCCGTCCCCCATTTCCGCCACCGCTTTGGCGAGATTTTTATACAGCGTCGTATAACTTCTGCTCTTTTCGTAAATTCCGTCCAGACAGACGTGCTCCACGCCGAGCGCCGTTACGTTTCCGTAAGAAGCCGCTTTCGCCGTACGCACGACGACGCGCTCCGCTTTTAAAATCGCCTGTCTGCCCTTTTCCGTCAGATCGCCCGTTTCCACGCCCAATCCCACTACCGTAATCATATTGTTTTTTTGCCTCCTTCGGCTGAAATATCAGATTAAAAAAAACGGCGAAGAAGCCCCTTTTAAAAGGAAAGCCCGAGCCTTTCGGACAAAAGCGCCGCGAAAGGTCAACGCTTGATAACCGCGCCGTTTTAAGGCGACGCCGCAGAAAATCGAAAAGCCGAAAGCGGGTCCCACTTCCCTCGGCGCCAGACGCCGAAGCGTCGCAAACAAGCGTTCTCCGCCCTCGCCTCCCCCGTCATCGTGCGGTATTGCCTCTAAGTTTTTTTCTCTTGGTAACAATCAGATTATACACCAAATCGAAGGCAAATGCAACCAAATAGCAAACGTCTGCGGCAATCGCCGCCCCGTATACGGAGATTTTTCTCTGACTGACGAGCGCGAAATTGAGCACGGTCTTGACAGTTACGGCGATACCCATGGAAATCGCGGCGTATTTGGGCTTTCCAAGCCCCGTCAGGCAGGCGGAAAGGGTTTGGGTGCAGGAAAGGAAAACGGCGCTCACGGAAAGGATTTTGACGAGCTTGACGAGGACAGCCGATTCCTCGGGCGAAAGCGCCCGAAAAATGATGCGCGCCGCAGGCCCCGCGAGAAAAAACAATCCCAGCGCGCAGGGGACGGAAACCGCCAGAGTCACGAAAAGCGCGAACAGCATCCGTTTTCTCGACTTTTTCGCCGTTTCGTCCTCCGTCGGGTTTTCCTTTTTGCCCGCCGAAAAGGGGGGCGCGGGCACGGGGGCGTCGTTCGGCTCGGAAGGGGCGGAAGCCGCCGAAACGGCGGGGACGCTGGCTGCGGCAATGCCGTAGCAGACGGAAACGGGCAGATTGATGATGGTGACGGCGCCGCCCGAAAAGAGTCCGTACAGCGTCACCGCGTCCTCCGTGTACCTCTTTAACAGACGCACGATAATCACGCTGTCCAAAAGCGCGGAGAGGGGCAGTAAAGCCGCGGCGAGCGTGACGGGGATACTCAGGCGAAGCACCGCCTTCATCCCTACCCTGCCCCCGTCTTTTAAGCCCGCAAAGGGAGCGGGAACGCGCTTGAAGAGCACGAACATGAGGATGAGCGCCGCCGTTTCCGAAATGGAAACGGAAAGCAGGATATAGGTGACGGCTTTTTTCACGTCGGAGCGGAACAGGTATGCGAACAGCAGTCCAAATCCCACTTTTACGAGTTGTTCCGTCACTTCGGAGAGCGCGGTGGGGAGCATATTGTTTTCCCCCTGAAACCAGCCGCGGAACACGGAAATCGCGGAAACGAGCAGCACGGAAGGCGCAAGGGCGATGTAGCCGTTTTTCAGATCGGCGCAATCCTGCGCGCGGGAAAGCAGGGGGGACAACGCCATCATCAGCAGCGTGCCGAGCGCGCCGATAGCGAGAAAGAGAAGAAAGGCGCTTTTTAAAACGGGCTTGCCGGACACGCCCTGCGCCCGTTTTTCCGCCACCATTTTGGCGATCGAGGACGGGATTCCCGTCGCGGAAACGGTGAGCAGCAGACAGTAAAAAGGATACACCATCTGATAAAGTCCCATGCCGTAGCCGCCGATGAGATTGGTCAGCGGAATCCGATAGAGCGCTCCTATGAGTTTGGCGAGGAATCCTCCCGCGGCTATGATCGCCGCACCCTTTAAAAACGATTGTTTTTTCATAAGACTCCTCCCTCTCGCGGCGTTTTCCGCTACCATTATTTTCCGCAAAAGAAAGGGTTTTATGCCCGTTGCCGACGCATTAAAAAGTCCCGTAAAAGAGAGGCGCCGCTCTCTTTCGCCTCCCTTACGCGTTCTTTTCCAAAGATATGGCGAAGACGTGCATAAACATATTGTCGGGCAGGACGATTTCCCGAATGGGCTTTTGAGAGTCTACCTCGCAGGTGCAGTAATGAAAATAGATGAGATGCCTTTGACTCCCCGAGGAAAGCACGACCCGCGCGGGGCGCACGTCGACATCCCTCAAATAAAATTGGGATACGGCGTCCCCCTTTCCCGCGTGCGACCAATCGGGGAGCGCAACTCTCAAATACGCCGCGCTGTCGTCGTCATAGACGAGTTGAAAGTCCTCGAAAATATCCCCCCAATATCCGAAGCCTATCACGTGCAGCCTCTCCGCCCGCTCCCCGATCCGAATACGCTGCCTGTCGCAGACGACGTTATCGAAATCAGAAAGAGAAAACGCGAACTCCGCCCCGTCGATCGTTTCCCGCTCTTTGAATTTGAAGTCCTCTTTTAAAACGCATATGTTATCCAGTCCGTACTCCCCGCCCTCGTCCGGCAGCCGCTCATAGACGAGCTTATGATTGCAAAACGGCGACAAGTCTATCGTCTTAAACACTTTCATCCGCAAGCCTCCTCTAAAAAATGATATACCTTTTCTTCCGCTTCCTCTATCGCCTCGATCTTCCTTAAAATGCTGTCCGAGTGCTTTTTGCAAAACTCAAAATTTTGCTGATGAAACATTTTCCAGAAGAGAGATAGGATGTTAGAATACGCGCCGATCAGCTGAAACAAAACGAACTTTTTTTCCGCGTCCCGTTCGAAGATCTCTATTTTCGAAACGCAGTATAAAGAAGTTTTTATATTCTGCAAATAATTTATGATCCGCTCGGCGCTCTCCGCCAGGGAAGGCAGATCTTCCGCGAACATTCTCTTCATTTCCCCGAGGTTTTCCAAAGAATTTTTCCTGCTTTTTTCCAGACGTTTCCCGTCCAGTTTTAGCAAAATATTTTTTTCTTGCGCTTTTCCCCTCTTTCTAAGAACCCGACAGGTAATCCTCTTTTGATAGGGTTTCTTTTTGTACATCGCGTTCGCCCATAACAGATTATCCAAAGAGATCGTCTTTTTTGAATACTCAAAACTGTTCCTGTAAATGTGATCCACGACATTGACTTCCCGTTTTTCCAAGTCGTATCCATAGGCCAAAATAAAGTGCGGCGCGTGGGTGATGCGATAGGTGTCCGACCTGCTTTCGAGATAAAAACAATCCACGCCCACGATGACGGGACAGCCTTTGTCTATCCTTTTCAACAACGATTTCTCCGTTATGTTGCAGCGGCGGCAAGTATATCCGAAAAATTTTTCAAATTCCTTTTCGCCAAGGATGCCCGTCGTGTCCAAAAGGAAATCCCGTTCTATAAACACCATGCTGTTTACCAAAAAATCGCCGTGGGTGATCCCGAAGCAGGATAATCCCGCCACCAGCTGATGATAGTAACAGCTTTTGAACCAAAATTCGTTAAAGGGTTTTACGCCCTCGATTTTATTGCGCAACATTTTCTTCCCTTCCTCCTCTTTTTCCATAATTTTTGATCACTCCCGGCCGCCGCGCTTCGGCCTTTCTTCAAAATCGTCCTCAAAACGACCGTTTAATCGATATTCGTGAGGCACGAGATAGGGCGGGAGCTTTTCCGCCGCGTATCGTCTGAGTTCGGGCAGCGTCACGCTCCCCTTGATCCGCACGCAGATCCTCTGTCCGTACAGTTCGTCGTCTATTCCGAACACACGGCAGTCCTCTATTCCGGGAAACGTTCGCAGGACGCGCTCTATCTCCGCGGGGAAGATATTGAAGCCCGCGCGGACGATTTTCTCCTCCCGCCCGTCGGGATACTCCCCGTCCGGATAATAATACCCTTCCGCATCCGTATGCCCCGCAATGCCCGTATGCAGCCAGCCGCGACAAAGTTTTTCTTTCCCCCGCGCCCTTTCTCCCGCCGCAACAGGAGATTTGATCTGTATCTCCCCCTCCTGAATGCGCATTTTTGTCCGCCCTACGGGCTTTCCGATGCTGCCCGCTCTTTCGGCAAAATCCTCAGGCAAAAGAACGCTCGCCTGAAATCCGTGTTCCGTCGGACCGTATACGCCGTAAAAATCCGTGCGCGAAAAGCTTTCCGCAATCGACAGCGCGGCGTTTTTCGTCAGGCGTTCGCCGCCGATTACAGCCGCTTTTACGGGAAAATATTTTTCCGATACGCAGCGTTTCAAAGCCAGATACAAAGTAGGCGTCCCGCAGAACACTTCGATGCCGTTTTCTTTCAAAAACCGCGCCAGCCGCTGCGGGAGAACGGGTCCCTCGTAAAAATATATCGTCAGACCGTTGAGGAGCGCATACAAGAATTCGCCCGTCAATACCGCGGGATCCGTCGGCTCGCCCGCGATCGCTATGCTTTTTAAACCCTTCACGTCGAAATAAGAAGAAATGCCTTCGAGCTGACAAAGGATCTTCTCGTCGGTCAGCGCGTTCTCTTTCAAAGAGTCCGACTCGTCAAACGTCAAAAAAGCCGCTTCACCGCACACCTGCCCTCCCCTTTTTACTTTTTCAAAAAACATATCCTCCTGTTCTTTCTTCCAAAGAACGGCGGTTTCTCCCCTTGCGAGGCATTTTAAAATCCTCATCGCCCGTTCTTCTTTCGTCTTTCCCCCACACATCGTCAGACGCCCCTTTCCTTTTTTGCCCTTTTCAAAAGAGAGCAATTTTCCATACGTTGTTCTCGAGCCGGCAAACGCGATCCGCTCCGCATAGGGCGCCATTTTCTCTTTCAGATATTCCCACAATTTCATATCACGTATTTCTCCGTCAATTCTGATAAATCCCTGAGCGTCAACAGCTTGTCCGCCTGTAAATCCTCGGCGTCGAAGAAAAAGCCGAAGCGTTCCTCGATCCACGCCATCAGCGCCACGAGTCCCCGCTCGTCCCATCCGCTCTCCTTCAAATTTTCCGTCAGTTCTTTGCCCGTTTTTTCGCGCGCCAGCTCTGCGATTTTTGCTTCCAGTCTTCTGTTTCTCATTCCATCGCCTCCGCGATCTGCCGTTCGATACGTATCGCGTCGTTTATCGTTCGATACAGCTCGCTTTCGTTTTTCGTGCGTTTATAGAGCTGACGCTTCGATTGAAAATATAAATCCTCGAAAATTTTGCAATCCCGACGCCAAAGCGCCGCCATTTGCGTTTGATTTTTATAATATTCCGCCATGCGCCTTCGGGTCGTCAGCAAAACCCTCATCGCCCGGGAAAACTTTTCCAGCCCTATCGTCGGGTGTATCTCGAAAAAGTCCTGCCTGCGGATTCGATTTCCGCAATCCTCGCCAACGCGCGCGTTCAAATCTTCCGCTTCATACACGTCCACTCCGCCGCCGAAAACTTCTTCAAAGCGTTCCGCCGTAAATTGCCCCGCCGAAATCGGACCGCCGTTTACCCAGCGCAGCGCGTTGTCCACCCGCAGGAGGGCGCTTTTCCGACGCGGGGATTCGCCGAAAAACTTTTCATTGACGCGCACCAAGCACAAGGCGCTCTCTTTCTGCCCTCGAATAAACTCCGACGCCGTAACCGCCGAACAGGGCGAACCTACGGGCGCGGGAAAACGGCGATGCGAAACGATGCCGTTTTTTTCGGCAATGCTTAAAAGGCTCGGCACGCCGCCATATTTTTCGTATCTCGCGGCGCTCAAAAAATCCGCAAATACGCGCTTTAATTCTACAAACGAATAGCCGTATAACGAAGAAACGTCGTAAAAGTTTTTCATCCATGCCAAAAAATAATTTTCCGTACGGGTAAGGGCTAAGTTGTTTTTCAAATGTTCCGTATCCATCATCGTTTTCACCTCTTTGAAAATGAGCGGCGAGAATTTTCGGCAAGCTTTCATGCGCCCCGCTTCGCGGCGCTAACGGCAAGTTCGGTTTTGCTGTTTTTTGGACTTTCTCGCGCAAAGTGAGTCATGCCTTTATCTTTTCTTGCTTCCCGCCCCTCGTCGATGACTATTTTCGCATTCTTTTCGTGCGGTTTTTGCACGAAAGAAAAAATTTTTTTCGACTTTTTTAGGAAAAAAACGCTTCGGCAGACAAGGCGCTCTAAAAAGTGGCTCCTCGTTTCCAAAACGTCTTTTTGTCCGCTTCCCGCAGGCTTTTCAAAAGCCCGCTTACCTTACGCCGTCTTTTCCCCTTTATAAGACGCGGAAAGAATTTCCCGCATCAAAAAAGTCGGCAAAAAGCCGACTTTTCAAAGCAAGGATACGCAAACGAAATCCTGAAAAAATTGCGGAAAACGGTTGCCGCGCAGGGGAAAGAAATCCGTCTTATTTTTTGAGTCGAAAGCAGTCCGCGTTTCGCGGCAAAATTCCTTCCGCCCTTAACTTCGTTCGCCGGCGTCAAAACCTCTCCTTTTTCGTTTACCGACTCAAAAACGATCTTTGACCGTCAAAAGACGCCCTTTCGGTAACGCGCGGCGGCTTTTCCCGCCGTTTCGCCGATGATTTTCATCGCCGCGTTGTTGTAATGCCCCACCGCCTCGGGATTCGTATATCTTTCGTCCAAAGACAATTTTTTGGTTATGTCGGTGAGAAGAACAAAATCCTCCTCTTCCCGGCATACCTCTTCCTGCGCGCGCATAATTTTCTCGTCTTTTTCCCTGCCGCCGAAATGAGAGGCGAAATATCCGACTTCGATGATCATAAAAGAATCGATCCCTGCGTCCGCTTTCAAATCATTTTTATAACGCACGAGCGATTCCCGATAGGATTTTTCCTCCGTTGCCGCAAGGGCGTCGCTTTCGCCCTGCAACCATATATAATAAACCTTTTCGATTCCGCTGCACTTGCGCTTTGCGGCGCCAATTTTTTCGATCGTTTTGGCGTATCTTTCTTTTCCCGTTTCGCTGTCTTTTTCCCATTGAGAGAGAAGGGTGGCGCCCTTTGCCGCGTGGACGGCCACGACGTTTTTTCCCGTTTCCGCGATATACGCCGCCGCGAAATAGGGCACAAGCGAGCCTCTCCCCAAATGCGCGCCGAGCAGCAGTTCCCCGATGTCCTCCCCCACGGGATGGCGCAAAGGGCGCAGGCTGTCCGTCAATATTCTGTACTCCCTTGCGCCTTCCACGGGCGGCTCCGCAAGTTCCGCTTCCGTCTGCCCCTGCATATTGCTCTGTCCGCCGAATATCAATAAATCCACGCCCGCCTCCCCACGCGCTGTCTGCGCATGATTTTTTCTATCCGCTTGAATCCATTTAACGACGCCGCGGAGATTGATGAGAGAAACCACCGTCTGCATCCCCGCGAGCGCCAGTCCTTCCCCGATGGAAATAAACTGCACAATCCACAAGACGACGTACAAGAGAGAAGAGAACAGATTAAACCACCACATTTCGAGATGGTTTTTCAGCATCAAAATGCTGGTGACGACGCTGACGGCTAAGATAAGTCCGTCCAAAAAGGGCTGCGCGTCCCCGATTCGTTTTAACAGGAAATACAGCGCGCACGCAAGCAAGGCGCAACAAGAGAGCGCCGCCGTCCATCCTTTGATTTTCAAGCGGCGAATGTCCGCGCCGATTTGTTTTTTCCCTGAAACGACAAAGCGAAAGACCGCCGTGGGGAGCAACACGCAGGCGTGAAACACCGCCGTGGCGTAAAGCGCGGACGCAAACCCGACGGCGGCGTAACTGACCGCGTAGACCGCGCAGAGCAGATACGCCGCGCGCATTCCGTCGTTGAGCATCAAAAGATACGTCACGGCGACGAGCGAAACGGCGATGTTGAAAAACGTGTCCCCGCCCGCGATGCCGCATACGAAAACGGGAAGAAGAAAGGCGGCGTAAACGCCCGCCTTTTTCAGATATACTGTTTTCTTCATGGAATCAAATAATATTCTCCCGGCGAAACGCCGACTTCCCGCCTGAAAACCACGGAAAAATAGTTATAATCCTCAAAGCCCACCATCTTCGCCACGTCTTTGACGAGATACTTATTCAGTCCCAGCAGCCTCTTTGCTTCTGAAAGGCGTATCTCTTTCAGTTCCGCCATGATCGTCTTGCCCGTAATCTTTTTATAGATCCCGCTGATATAATTGGGGTGCAGCCCCATGAATCCCGCCACCGCGTTCATGTCGAGCGAAGGATTGGGATAATTGACGGATAAATACCGCTTGATCCTTTCGCAGTAATATCGGTTTCCCGCCTCCGTATCCCGCCGTTCACGGGAGGTATACGCCACGGAGAGAAGCAGCTCCACGATCAGCTGCGCGCACTTCAAATTGCAGTAATCGCCCGAAAAATCCATACATTCCTTGATAATGCGCTTCATGACGTCGTGGGAGCGGCTGTCCTCCAACTTCCCCCGCACGGGGACGAAAAGACTTTCCAGCTTCACCAAAACGGTGTTGTCCGACCTGTCAAAAACAATCTCTCTTTCGTCCGTGAGCTTGTGTCCGCCTTCGAGAAAAAACGCGGCGCAGCTATGCTTCAATTCGCCCTTTGTCGACGCTTCGTATTCCACGCCCACGGGCGCGAAAAAAAACTCTCCCGCTCCTATTTTACAATCCGTTTCCAGACGGGCGCTTTTTACGTTCATTTCTCCCTGTTCGACAAAGGTCAACTCAAAATAGCCGTTGCTGCGCGGCTGTCCGTTCAGATCCTTTATCGTACATTCGTGCGCGTACATGATTCTCGGCAAAGAGCCGAATATGAGATTGACGTATTTCAATTTATCTCCCGATGCTGTAATGATTTTTTCCTTTCCTCACGGCGAGTTCCCGCTCGCCTTCCGAAAGCTGTATGAACGTCCTTTGATCCTCAAAGTCGCATTCGAACGAGATTTCCGTGCTCTTTTCCCCAAAAAACACGTCGAGGGAAAATTTCCCGAAATAACAGCGGGCGTCTTTCAAGGCGATTCTCTTGCCGCGGACTCTCCATTCGTCGGGAATTCCGTAAAGGAGCTTCAATGCGTCCCCCTCTTCGTAATACAGCATGAAACGGGTGCGCATCAAAAACCATGCCTGCTCGTGCGTCTTATGCGGCGTGGCGAGAAAATAATGTTCCCAGAAAGAATGCGTTTCCCGATCCGCCAGCGTGGACAGCGCCGTATAGTATTCCTTTAAAAAGCAGTTCCTTTCTCCGCGGAAAAGATTGAGCAGGGGCACGAGGCTGTAATAGGGCTGGCTATAAGCCGTATTGTAGTCGAGGTAGGAATCGGTGATATAATCTATTATATCATTACTTTCGCGGGATTTCAAATCATAAACGCCGTAATACACCAAAAAAGGCAGGGACAAAAGGCTGTCCTTCAAAACGTGCGAGGCGTGCGTCACGCAGATCTCGCCGTCGAAATGCAGGGACACCGCGCCGCGTCCCTCCGCCCAAGGCGGGACGGCGGGGACCCATTCTCCGCTTTTTAAGGGCACCAGGGGAGCGTTCACTTCCGATTCTTTAAATGCCGCGCGGATATTTTTCCTTAATTCCTCCGCAAGGAACGCAAGCTTTTCCGCGTAAACGTTTTCGCATTCTTTTAAAAGCGCCGCTGCATTTTTTAATCCCGCGTACGCGCAGGCATTAAGCGCATAGGAGCGGAAAGTATCCGCGGGATCCGCCACCTGACCGTCTATCATGCCGTAACCGCCCGATTTTTCACACTTGTTGCGCTCTATCCATCTTTCGAGATAGGACGCCGCGGAAAGGATTGCCGTCTGATTTTTTAAAAGCCATTCCTTATCCTTGGAATACGCGTAATGCAGACCCGCCGTATACAAAACCATTCCGTTTTCCAGCATATATCCCGTCATGTTCTGAATGAAGCCGTCGGGGTGCTGTTTTGCGAAAAAATAGTCGAGATTGCGCCCCGCAAAAGAGAGGTTGCCCACGCTGTCCATAAACTGAACGATGGGAGAACTTTCCGAACCGATGGGACTGTAAACGCCCGCGGCGGGCGCGAACACGCCGTCCTCTTTCCGTCCGTAACAGCTTTCCAAAAGGTGCAGATATCCCGTCTTGACGCTTTCGTCGATGAGTTTTTCGGGCAGATGCCACCGGGAAAGCGATCCGAGAGCGCTTTCCCAATACGCCGACGCCGCGCGCAGTCTTATTTCAAAGTCCGAAGGGGAATAACGATCGGCTTCTTCCCTCGAAACGGGAGAATGAAACAGGAGCAGGAAAATTTCCGTCTTTTTCTTGGGAGGTAGAAAAAAGGCGCATTCCAATCCTTCCGGCGTTCCCTTTTCGTCTTTGAAAGAGGAAAGCATATAAATTTTATCGCCGTAAACGCCCGTCCCGTTTTCGAAGCGCTGATTTACCTGCTCGTTTTCCGCCATGACCTGCGTATTGATGTGCGGCAGACGAAAATAGGCGAAACGGGGCGTGTCCGCGGTGTTTTCGGCGGACAGCTTCACCCTGAGAAGCGTATCCCGGCCGCCGCCGTTTTTCTCGTATTCCCGCCTCGCCGTTTCCTGGGCGTCGGTCAGCACGTGCCCCGCGGAACGATAGTCCGCTTCGAGATAAAAGGTGCCTGTGTCCTTTTCGATTTGTTCCTCTTTGCTGTCGCAAAAGGCGAGGACTCTGTATTCGATGTCGTTTTCCCGCAAAGACGCGGTTAAAGCGGGGAGGTACCCTTTTAAATTTCTGCGTTTGAGGCGGCAGCGGCAGCCCATGCCGCGGCCGAGAAGATAGCGATAGACGACGCGCTGCGCGTCCGCGCCGAAATCCACTCTGTCCCAATTTTTTCGGGGGATAAAATAATCGTACAGATCGACGTGCTGTTTTTCCTCAATCGGGAAGCCGCGAAATCCCGCTTCCCATAAATTGACGTTGCCGAATACGGCGAGAAAGGTGGGGCATCGGTGCCATTCCAGCTTTTTCGCCCGCGCGTACGTAAACGGCGTTTCCGCTTCCGTCCGTTCCCTGTCCGTCGGCTTTTTGTTGCGTTTTATCTGTTCGGCGATCTCAAAATAGTTGCGCCGATCCGAGGCCGGCACGACGGCGATTTGCAGGCGGGAGGAAAATATCGGGCACTCTTCTCTTACCTGGGTGAGACAAAACGTAAATCCGCCCTCTTTCCAAACCGCCTTGACAAGCGTTTCGCGGCAACCCGTTCCGCCTTCGGCTTCGACGAAAATTTCCTCGCAATGAGGGGTGCGGGAAACGCTCGACAAGCTTCCGTTTTTTATTTGGTATTCGTATTCCCGAGGCACCGCCGACAAAATCTTTATTTTATAATTTTTTTTCATCATCCCGCACTATTCCGTGTCCACCAGACAACCGCCGCCCGGAGAGAGAAGGATCTCTTTTTCCCCCCGTTTTGAAGAAAGCCGGGCCGCCGCGCCCTTTTCGAGGTCGAGATTGACGAGATAGGCGCACCGCTTGCCGGCTTCCAGGAAAAGTCCCGCGAGAAAATTTCCGTCCGACAGAGAAAAGTCCGCCTCCGCCGTCGAATAGTCGAGATAGCGTTCCCCGAAAAACTTTACGCCGAGCGGTTTAAGTTCGAGAAGTCTGGTCCCGATTTTTTCTATTCCCGCGTTAATTTTTTTCGCGTACTCGTAAAGCTGTGTGCGGCGGAACTCCTTATCCAGCAGCGCGCTGCCGAAGCCCTGCTCGTGCACGACCTGAGAATAGGTGAAGTACAAAAGCCCCTTCGCGCCGTAAGCGATATTGCTGTGCACCTGAAAATTCATCTGTCCCTCCGTAGGCGGAGGATTTTTCCCGAACGAGGTGCTCTGGATGAACGACCAGAATTCCAATTTGTTTTTATCGCAGCACTTTCTCACGGCGGCGAGATTGTCGAGATACTCCCGCGCGTGGAATCCGTCTTCAAAAAAGGGATAATGATCGAAAGAGAGCAGCTTGGGGGAACAATGATCGACAAAATATTGCAGGTAGTCCTCATAACTCAGTCCGTCGCGCTGGGATACCCGATCGGAATAATTGGGATGCAGGTTGATATACCCGAAGATATTTTCGTGATAAAGCTGCACCTGCTTGTTGATCGCCCCGCAGATATCCATCATGGCGGGAGAAGGCTCATCCCAAACGAAAACGCCTATCACTCCCTCTTTATCCGCATATTCCCCCGTCCACTCCCCGACGCGGTTGATTCCCGTGATGTTGGAATACGTGACTCTGTCGTCGTTGACAAGCGCTTTCAGTCCCGAGGAGAGCACGAGATCGAGCTCCTCTTTGCCGCAGTCGGTCGTCGGTATAAAATTGATCCCGCTTTCCCTGACGCCCTTCAAATAGTCGGCGTTGAGATCCTTTTTATAATACGGGAGCCATGCGCCTATCGGAAAAGCGCCGAGTTTTGCCTTGATTATCTCGTTAAAATTGTTCATCAGCCCTTTACGCCTCCGATGGTGGTGTTTTCCATAATGGTTTTCTGAAACGTCGCGAATACCGCTATCACGGGTATGATCGACATGATCATGACGGCAAACAACAGCGGATAATTCGCCTGATACTGCATACGGTTCACCAGCCCTTGAAGCCCTACCGCGATGGTGACCTTCGACGGCGCGAACATATAGATGGTGAAATAATCGTTCCACACCCCGATCGCCGAGAGGATGCCCACCGCCGTCAGGCCGGGCATCGCCATCGGGAGCATGATCTTAAAAAACACGGAATAGTCGTTCGCCCCGTCGATGAACGCCGCTTCCGCATAGCTCCAATCGAGATTTTTGAAAAATCCGAACAGCAGGACGAAGCTGGATCCGAAGCCGCCGAACGCGCCGATGAAAATGCCGAAATACGTGTCGTACAGACCGATGTTGTTATACAGCTTATACGTCGCCGCCATGGAGCCGACCGAGGGAATCATCATCAGCACGAGCGCGAGGGAATAGAAGGCGCCGCTGCCCTTAAAGGGATATTTCGCGATGATGTATGCGGTCATCGAGGACATGAGGATACTGATCGTCGTATTGACGACGACGATGAGGATACTGTTGCCGAACATTCCGATGATGTTGATGCCGTTAACGGAGAGTCTGAGCGCTTCCGACCAATTGCCGAAAAGCCAGACTTTCGGCATCGCCCAAACGTCGCCGAAAAATTCGTTGTTCGTCTTGAACGAATTGTAGAAACACCAAACGAACGGGAATATGAGAGTCACCGCGTATATCGCAAAGATGACGAAGATGATTCCGATAAGCGTTTTTTCGTATACATTAAATTTTTTCATTGCCGTCTTTTGCCGGGGCGGGTTTCCGCCCCGGACCGTTTCTCTAATTTTTAGGCTATGCCGTAAGCAGCAGTCGGATACGCGCACCGTAAACTCTGCAAGCGAAGGCGTTTGAGAGGCTTTCTTTCCAAACCTCACGCCCTTCCCCTTCGCTCCCCTCCTGCCGCTGCGACACAGTTTTTATTTGGATTGTTTCTTTTTATGGATCAGAAGAAGCGCCGCCGCGGGAAGCATACAGCTCAACAGCGAAAGTCCCGCGATGCTGCCGCATCCGCCCTTACAGCCGTTTTCCGTGCTCTGCGTACCGCCACCGCCGCCCGAGCTTTCCGAATGGGAAGAAGAGGAGCTGTTTCCCGTGCCGCCTATCTGAACGCTCACGGGGGCGCTGTCCGCGCTGTCGACATACAGGGCGCCGTCGCCTACCGCTTTGACAGTGACTTCGTAATCGCCCTGGGCGGCGGCAGATAAATCGTAGGAGGTGTCTTTCGTGACTTCTCCGCTGACGCCGTTCACGGTGACGATATATCCGCTCGCGTTTTCCACCGCTTCCCACGTCACCTTCTTGTCCGTCACCGTCAACACGGGCGCGTTCAAAACCGTAGGCGCCGCTTCGTCGGCAATCGTTTTGAAATTTTCGTATTCGTCTATCTGCGCCTGCGTCCAGCCGTCTATCTTCGTGACGCGGAGGTTATCGATTCCGAAATATCCCGCTTCCGAAGTGGAGAGAGAAATATATCCCGTGCAGTTTTCGTACTCGAATTCCGCCAGCAGGGAATGTTCGCCCACGGGCGCGCCGTCCTTCATCACGACGCCGTACACTTTCAGCGAGCCGTTCAAAGCCACGAGCTTTAAATTTACCGTGTTCTCGTAGAAGGCGATCTTGCCGCTTTGGATCGCTTCGCATTCTTCCGGCGTGGCAAATCCCGCCCCCATGGGAGCGTTGACAGTGCCCGCGCCCTCATTGTTGTTGATAAATTGAACGAGATTGTAGGTGTCGAAAAATCTCAAAAGTTTGGCTTCCGCCCAGCCCGCGGTGGGCGTCGATTTTCCAAACGAGATCCCCAGGGGGCTATACAGCTCCGTTCCCAGTCCGTCCGCGGGTTTGTCTACAAAGTTGACCTTCCCGTCTTCTTTCGTAGGTCTGTCGTCCCAGGCGTAATTGATCCAGTCGAATTGCAGGATAAAGTCCGCATAGACGCCGTTGATGGCGAAGTGAGTGCCGTCGCTCGTGCCCGCAAATTTAAGCACGCCGTCCTCCGCGACGATTCCCCGGGCGTTGCCGCCGAGAGATACCGCGTTGTGCGTGTCGTTCTCGTAATTCGTCGGGTTGAGATACCCCGTATTGAAGTTGTTTTCGAGGTCGGGACCCGTCCCTTCTTCGTAAGCGTACGAATCCACGGTGAAAGCGGGAAGGAAGGAAATATCCGCCCCCGCGCCGCCGTCCGTCATGACGCCGACGTACCCTTCGAAATTCTGATCTTCGTAAGCGGCTTTGAGTTCGCCATCGACGTAAACGAGCATATCGCCGTCGTTTTTGCCCACCACCTTTATATTGTAGAAATTATCCGAAAGAGATTTTCCCAAATCGACCGCGGTCATCTCTTCGCCGTCTTTGAGCATATTCAGCGTCGTCGTTTCCGTTCCGTTTTCAAAATAGAGATAGGAAACGCCGTCGTCGCCGATCTTCGCGGTTTCTTCGTCCATGCCGAAGAGGATGCCCGCTTTGCCCGCCGTGCTTGCCACCTTGACGGAAGCGTTGAGTTCGAAAGCGTTTTCCAGAGTTTCGTCCCCTTTTATTTTCAGATAGGAAACGAGCTTTTCGCTCTCGTTGACGCCGGCGAGTCGGAGATACGTATCGTTTACGATGTCGCCGCCGTTCTTGAAAATTTTATTTTCCTGCGCCACGCCCGTCGTATCCAGCACCGACGCATCCGAGAAATCCGTTTCTTGCACCAGCGTGCCGTCCTCTTTTTCCACCTTGAAATTGTCGATGGAAATATCTCCTTCGAAATATACGTGCGCGTAATGCGCCTCTTCGGTGAGGGAACAGAGCTTTGTCAAAACGCAGCCCTCTGTATATTCCTCCGTTTCTCCGCCCAAGGGTTTTCGGGCGATGATGAAATCCCCGTAAGCGGAATTTTCCTCGTTGATTTGGAACGTGAACCGATACCTGTACCCCGCGTCCAGCGTACTGTTCACCTTGTTCCACACCGCGCCGCCGTCCCCGTTAGTGCCATAATTCGTACCCGCGCCCGGATCTATCCCCACGGAGGAAAGATAGATATTGCTGGCCGCGCCGTTGTTGATGCTCGTCACGAAACCCGACAAATTCAGCTTTGCCGTTTGCGGATCGGCGCTTAAAACGTCGAATTCCACCCGATAGCTTTCCCCTGCGGGCACCGAATTATAGGCGGCGATCCGATAGCCGGGCCAGGGCGCGCCCGATACCTTGAACACCTTTCCGTTGTTGGCGATCTGAATTTTGGAAGTATCTCCCAGGGCGTTCCAATCCGCCGTGTTGATTTTTCCCCTCGCCGTCAGAAGGCTTGTCACTACCGCGGTGCGTTTGGTAGCCGCTTCCACCCGTCCGATTTTTCCGATCGGCAGGGCAGCCGCCGCAGTCAGAGCCAGAGCCGCCGCTGCGCATAAGAGCTTACAGAGTGTCTTTTTCATTTTTTTCCTCCTTAATATTCATAATCGGGGAAGGTCTTTCCCACGATTTTTCTTAAAATGACGACCAGGGGAGTCCCGATCAGCGCGCACAAAATGCCTACCGCCGCCCCCATGGTGAGGTTGTTTTCGTTTCTGATCGCCGTGACGATATACAGCGCGATGGTGTACGTTTCCCCGTCCGGTCCGCCGCCCGTAATCAGCATGGGCTGTAAAAACAGCGTAAAGATGACGGGTACGCCCAGCATCATCAGCGTGGCGAGAAGCGAGCCCGTCAACGGCAGAGTCACCGACACCATTTCCCTCGTCAGCGTCATGCCGTCCAGCCTTCCCGCTTCTATCATCTCGGTGGGAATACGGCTCATCGCGCCCGAAATGAGGACGACGTTGGAGCCGATGCCCACCCATACGCAGTAAAAGAGCAGCACGGGCATCGCCGTATGTTTATCTCCGAACCAGCCGAGTTCGGGGATCGAATCCCCCCTGCCGATCAGCTTCATAAAACTGTCGATGATGCCGATGGAGCTGTCGAACATAAAGGAATATAGCATGGTCAGCACCACGGTGGAAATGATCGAGGGCATAAAGAAGATGATGCGGAAGGTATTGGAGAGGGGCATCTTCTTATACATGAAAAACGCCGAAAGAAAGGAGAGGGGCAAAATGACGAAATCGTTGAGCGCGAAAAAGAGAAGAGAATTTCTGATCGCCTTGCCCATTACGCTGCCGGGAGAAGAAAAGGAAGCGAAAAATTCCTTATAGTTTCTCAGTCCCACAAAGACGTACTTTCCCTGCTGGTTGCTGAACGTTTCAAAAGAAAGCGCTATCGTATCGAGATTGACGAACACCGTAAAGACGAGAAAATGCAGAATGGGTATCGAAATGAACGAGGCGATAAACAGTCCGCGCTTTACGTTTCTTTTTTTCTTTGCCGCAAGCAAATCGTTATTCATGCTTTTCTCCTATTGGGCGGACGAAGAGAGCCAGGTATCCCATTTTTCATCCGCCTCCACATATTCCACGTTGCAGAATCGCTGCGGCGTCATTTCTCCGCGTATCAGCGCGGCATACGGTTGACCGCCGATGTATTTCTGCGCGTATCCGTTCATGTAAACGGGGGAACGCGAAAAATCGAAATAGCTGTCCGATTCCTTCCGCAGCGTCAGAACATCCCTGACGAATTTAGACAGATTCTCCATAGAATCCAGATCGTAGGAAAAAGGTCTGGGGCTTCCCGTTTCCGCCGTGTAAAGTTTGAGCATCTCATCGCTGTTCATGAAGGTCAAAAATGCCTTTGCGCCCTCTACGTTGTCCGCTTTTTTGGGAATGACGATATAATCGGGCGGCGCGGTGTAATTCACCTTGATATAGTTGCCGTCGCCGTCTTTTTTCGCCGTCGAAAGATAAGGTACGCTCATCATTCCCATCGTAAAGCCCTCGGGCATACTCGTCTGCATTTCGCATTCCAGCCAATTGGCGTTGATGATCATCGCAGCCTTGCCGTTGACAAAATCCATCTGAGAAGTGATATGGTCCTTGCTCATGCTGCCCGTCACGCTGTATCCTTTTTCAAGGGAAAAGAATTTTAAAAATTCTTCCAGCGCCTGCTTCTTGCCCAAAGCGGGCTGAGAGGACGCGTTATACACCTCGGACGAAGAAAAATCGAAAAACTCTTTTACGCCGTCCGTTCCGCTCGATTGCATCCACCAGGTGGAGCCGATATAATCGAAATAGCCGCCGATTTTGCCCGGATAGGCGAAGGGTTTAACGCCGCCCTCCGTATCGGAGAGAATTTTTTTGCAAAGCGTTTCGAGTTCGTCCGTGGTTTCGGGAATTTCCCAGCCGTATTTTTCAAACATTTTGACGTTATAGACGATCCCCGTCACCGTATCGTTCCAGGGCATAATGTAATAATGCGTCCCCTCTTTCGTGGAAAGGCTGGAATATTCCCGATAGACGTCGTCCATTTTTTCCTCGTTCGTCTTGCCCGTTTCCCCGTCGGGCTTTTCGGCATAGACGTCGTCCAAGGGTTCCAGCCAGCCCTGATAGGCGTAGTTTTCCCATGCGGAATTTAAAGGCATAAAGATGTCGGAGAGATTTTTGCCCGATTCCAGCTTTGTCGCCATGGAACTCGTAAGAGCGGGATCGCCGTCCAGCACGATCATGTATTCGGGATTTTTTCTGACGAACGCCTTGGAAATATCGATCAGCCATTTCCGACCGAATCCCGCTTCCGTAAAGGAAATTTTCAATCTCTGCGGAGTTTTCGCACTGTCCGAACCATCCGCATACGCGTTCTCCGCATAAATTTTGTCCCCGTTGTTTTCGACGATCACGCCGTCGTCTTTTTCCGTATGGGTTCCGGTTCCGCAGGCGGAAAAAGCGAAGAGCAAAGTGAAAGAACAGATCAAAGCCAGTATTCTTTTCATGATATCCACTCCTTACTATAAAATTATAAATAGAGAGGCAGTACGAACGCGCCGTTCCCCGCTTTCAATTCCAACGTCAGCTTGCCGTCCGCGGCTTCCGCCGTTTTTCGGACTCCGTTGACGAAATAGACGATCTTCGTACAATGATTGAATTTAATCTCCACTTTATTCGTTTTCTTGGAGGAAGGGAGATCGTAATTGGCGAGCATGAATCCGTCCCTGCCCTGTCCGTCTTTAAATACGCCCACTAACATATCCTCCGTGGAAGCGAAGCTATCCACGCGAAGATGCGTATTGTCCGTATCCAAATAATTGAAAGCGGAATTTTCCCCTTTCGTATTTTCGGAGCCGATAAAGCTCATGACGCGCTGCCACTCGAAATTTGTATACACGTGTTCGAAAGCGTGGGCATCGTTGTTCGCCGTTTTCACATATTCGTATTTTTCCGTCTTTTTACCGTCCAGCGCAATGATCGCGGGCATGAAATTTTCCGCGCCGCCGTAGGAAGGAGAATAGTAACAGAACCATTGAATCGCTTTCATGCCGTAGGCGAGAGAGCAGTTCACCTGTATACGGCAATCCTCTACGCAGTCGGGTTCCTTGCGGTTTCCGAACCCCATTGCCTGCAAAAAGGTCCAGACTTCGGGCGCGCTCGGCATTTCGCGGCAAAGCTGCATATTATAAAGAAAGCTGTCCGTGAGTTTGGTGGAAGTTCCCGTGCCCCGCACCAGGGGATAATAGTCGTAACACACATAGTCGAGCCCCAGCTTTTCATACTCGGAAAGGTATTCTTTATAGGTACCGCAGCCCAGCTGCGCGGTCGTCGCGCCGACGGGAAACAGATTGAGATAAAACATCTTATCGGGCAATAATTTTTTATACCGCTCCGCCGCCACCTTCAACGCGGCAAATTCGCCGGTATTCGGTTCATCCGTGATCATGTTGCCGTAAAAAGAAGGGTAGTCTTTATATTCGAGAAGAATCCTTCTCGCCCGCGAAAGGGCTTCGTCCTCGGAAAGGGAGGTATTCAGCAGCACGCCGTTGAGTTCCGCGTCCCACACCAGCTGCTCGATCCCGACTTCTTCCGCCGATTCCAAAAGCCTTATCACGTGATCTTTCGAAAAGGAGCCGTTCGGCGTCGAGGCGAGCGTGAAGCCCGCTTCCTTTATCCAGGTGTATTGCTCTTTCAACTCGGCGTCCGTCCACGCCGTCTGCCCCGTCACTCGGTCGTATTCGTCGAGAATGGATTTGTATTCGGGAATCCCCACCCACATCCCCACGATGAATTTCTCAGAAGCTTCCCCTTCCAGATATTCGGGCATCGTTTCCCTTTCCATCACGTACCCCTGCGAGGATTCTTCTTCCGTCGAAGACGAAGAAAGGGTGGGGCCTCCGCAGGCGGAAAACGCCGTCAACGCCGCGGTCAAAAATAGCACCGCCGAGTATCTTTTATTTTTCATGTCGCTCCTCCTATCAAAAATCGTAAAAGTTTTCCGCTCGCCGCGCCCTAAATTGCGAGGGATCTTTTACAAATTTATTATTTCATTAATTCCCTCAATAGTCAATATGAAATTTTTAAGTTACCTTAAAATTTCTAAGATATATTTTCCATTTTGCCCCGATTTGTCCTCTGAAAGCGTAAACTTTTAAGATTTTTGATTTTTCTCTTCCGCGCAGGGCATGAAAAAATCCGTCCTTGGCAGAACGGATTTTTTAGAAAGCGATAAAAATGTCGGATTTTATCCCTAACACAAGAAGGCGACAAAAAGCGCATGGATTTTTTGTCTATGCGCTGCGTTTTTACTGTTATTCAGCCGCGGTCGAATTCGACTCCCGTGCGTTTCGGAAAACAACTTTTTATAGCGACGAAACCGAACCTTTCCCGCTCCTTAAACCGCCCTAAGCCTTCGACTCCGGCGGGGCTTAGGGCATATATCTCTCTTCGGGCGTATTTTGGGTGTATTTTTTTGTCTATACAGTGATGAAAATGAGCCAAAAACGCCATTTTTCAAGCAAAAAAGCCCCAAAAGGGGCTTTTTACGTGGAGCAGGTGACGGAAAACGAAGCGTTTTCTTCGTCTTTCCTCTGCACCTTAATATTTTCCGATGGGTCTAATACCCGAAAAGGATACCACACCAAACAGCTTAGCGTTTGTACGCAAGGTTTGCGCCTACTATATAAATAATCTTTTATATTTTTATTCATATTAATCCTAGAATGAAAAATATCAAAACTACATTTTTATCAGTGTTTTTAATATTTAGTTTTATAAGCGTGTTGCTTTTTAGTCAAACTAAAACGGTTTTTGCTAATGCAGCTTCTTCAAACTACAATGAGCTTTCCATAACATTACTTAATCCTTATATCGAAAAAGCGATAGAAGATTATTACGGCTATTATAGACGTTATGAAATAGGTGATTCGCAACTTGAAATTTTAGATAGAAAAGGAAATGTGTTTACCGTAAAAGTTAAAGTCGATACTTTTGAAGGCGCACATAATAATTATTATACGGAAATTTTAGTATTTACCGTAACACCTACTACTGTAACGATTGACAATTACTCGCATAGCGATTTTTATAAATAAAAAGTCACATTTCGTCTTTCGACAAAATACGACTTTTTTCTTATTGGAGCAGGTGACGAGAGTCGAACTCGCCGGAATCAGCTTGGGAAGCTGACGCCATACCGCTAGGCGACACCTGCAATTTTAAGTGTTTCTATTATATTCTATTTTCCCAAAAATGTCAACACTTTTTCCAAAAGAACGAAAAATTTTTTCCGTCGCTTTTTATTGTCTAAAAAGGCAACTTTATCCTCGCCCTATCCTTTCTCCCTTTCCGTTTCTCTATTTGATAAAGGAACGGGGCAGGGGTAAGACGAGCGCATTTAAAGCGCTCTATTTCCCCGTTTTTTCTCGCGCGGATAAAAAATTATTTATCGCCGCGCACAGCGCTCGGACGGAAGCCGAGTTGCTGTCGTCGTGCACGCCCGCTCCCCAATAGGATTTCCCGCCCGATTCTATGCTCAGATACGTAATAGCCTTGGACGACGTGCCCGCTCCCTCGGACAAAGCGTGCTGCTCGTATCCGTTCATCGTATACGGAATCCCGATATAATTTTTGAGAATATTGGACACCGCGTCGAGGCGTCCGTTCCCGTGTCCCTGTATTTTTAAAACCTTGCCCGCCTTTTTATCCGTCAACAGCACTTCCGCGTCGATACCGTCATTCAGCCGATAATCCACTTCCGACAGCGTAAAATAGGAATCGCGCCGAAGATATGTATCCAAAAAAAGCTCGTAAATCTCCGAAGGCTTCAATTCCTTATGCCCCGCATCCGAAACGCTCTTTACCACCTTCGCAAACGCTTCTTTGAGGCGCGCGGGCAGATTAAGAGCGTACGCGCTTTCGAGAATATACCCTACGCCGCCCTTACCGGATTGACTGTTGATGCGAATGACGTCTTTTTCGTATTCCCTTCCGATATCCCTCGGATCCAGGGGAAGATAGGGAACGTTCCACCCGGGCAGACGATGCTCCTCACGATAGCGCATTCCCTTGGCGATAGCGTCCTGATGGGACCCCGAAAACGCGGCAAAGACGAGCTCCCCCGCGTAGGGCTGACGGGCAGGAATCTTCATGCCCGTTAAATAAGTATACATCCCGGCGACATAAGGCAGATTCTCGAAGTTGAGTTTGGGATCGATCCCGTGCGTATAGAGATTGAGCGCCAGCGTCACGAGATCGACGTTGCCCGTGCGTTCGCCGTTTCCGAACAGCGTTCCTTCGACGCGCTCCGCCCCCGCCAAAAGCCCCGCCTCGCTTGCCGCAACGCCGCAGCCGCGGTCGTTATGCGGATGCAGGGACAAGACGACGCTGTCCGAATAGGCGAGTTTTTTCCTCATATATTCCGCCTGCTGCGCGAATACGTGCGGCATCGCCGTTTCCACCGTCGCGGGCAGATTGATGATCGCCTTGTTCTCCGGCGTAGGGCGCCATTCGTCTAAAACGGCGTTGCAAACTTCCGCCGCAAATTCCGGCTCCGTCGCCGTAAAGCTCTCGGGGGAATACTCGAAACGGATATTGCCCTTTTCCTTCGCCGCATACTCTCTCAAAAGCCTCGCCCCTTCCACGGCGATCTTTTTCACCTCAGCCCTGCCCCCCTTGAACACTTGTTCCCGCTGGGCAGGAGATACGGAATTATAGAGATGTACGATCGCTTTTTTCACCCCGCAAAGCGATTCGAGCGTGCGGCAGATGATATGCTCGCGCGCCTGCGTCAACACTTGAATGGTCACGTCGTCGGGAATAAGCCCCTCCTCGATCAGCATCCTGACAAAGGCAAACTCCGTTTCGGAA
The DNA here is from genome assembly GCA_905209085.1 of uncultured Eubacteriales bacterium. GTDB lineage: Bacteria > Bacillota > Clostridia > Christensenellales > Borkfalkiaceae > Scatosoma. The sequence continues at coordinate 90,459 of CAJLRM010000002.1, read as the reverse complement.
GCGGCGGGAAAAGCCACTTCGATTTCCTTGAATCCGATTTCCGTCAGCATACGGAAAAACTCGACTTTCGTGTGCAGATCCATAGGCTCCGCCAAAGCCTGATTGCCGTCCCGAAGATCTACGCTGCACCAAGCGGGCGCGCTGACGAGAGCGTCCTTTTTCACCCAATCAAAACAGACCTCTTCGGGCAAAAAATACTGCTTGGCATACTTTTGATAGTTTTTCATCGGAAACCTCCTCTTACGGCAAGCTTTTTCCGCGCGCACAACGGCGGGGCGTTTAACTAATTTTTTTCTTTTCTCTTTCCCTCTCTGACGATAATTAGGTTTATAATACCACAATTTTCCTTAAAAATCAACTCTTTTATAATAAAAAGGCGGAAAAAACCGCTGTTGCGGTCCTTTTCCGTCTTCCCTGTTTATGTTTTTCCTTTTCAGCCGCTTTTTCTCAAAACAAAAAAGCCGCTACGCCGAGGGCAATGATCGCCAGACATCCTATTAAGGTCAATACAATCGCCAGCGCTTTTTTCATTGCCGATTTCCCCCTCCCTGCTTTCTGTGTGCCTATTGTACCATAAACAACTGCCTTTGTCAATAATTGTAACGCGAAAGCATGACATTTTTTTAATTTTTATATTTTTTTCGGGGAAAAAAGGGGGTTTTTATTTTTCAGGAGAGTAGATTGTCCTTTTCCGTTCTCTTTTGACATTCCGGGCACGTACCGAAAAACTCAATCTGAAAATCGTCCAAAAGAAATCCGCACGTATCCGTCACCGATTCCTTGACGGGAAAATCCGCGGGCATGGCGACATCCGCCACCCGGCCGCACAGCCGACAATGCACATGATAATGACGGGTGACGTTATAATCGTATCGGACGTCCGTGCCTGCCATTCTCAATTCCAGCGCCCTGCCGTTTTCCGCAAAGCCGCCCAGCACACGGAATACCGTGGCTCGGCTCACCGAAGGGTGCCGTTCGTGCACATATCCGTAAACTTCCGTCGCCGTAGGATGATCCAACGTCTTTAAGGCGTCGTAAATGATGCGCTTTTGCTTCGTCTGTCTTTCCTGCATCGGGCACCTCCTATTGAGATTTAATATTAATTGTAATTCATTATAGCACATAGAATCCGTTTCGTCAAGAATTTCGGCAAAAAATTATAAAAATTAACCGACCCGCCGCCATAAGGCGAACGGATCGGCTGTGGTTATGAGGAGAGGCTTACATCAAGACTCTGCCCTGTTTGGAATTGAGAACGTTGAGAATGCGTACTTCTTCCCCCGTCATAGCGTCGACATAGATAAAATAAGTGTCGCCCTGATAGTCGCAAACAAATTCGTAAGCGGCGGTTTCCTTGCCGTCCACGGGGATCACCGTAAGTCTGGAAGCGTCTACGCGAAGATTGGGATTCAGCTTTTCCTGCGCTTCGCCGATGGAAACTTGCGTGTTCAGCTCAGCCCTGGTGCGGTGATTTTTCAAAAACGCCACCGCGTCGAAGCCCACTACTTTCCCTTTCGTTTCGCAGACCTTGACCTTTACCATATCGGGATAATACACGGCGCCGTTCTGTTCGTAAGCGAAATTGAAGGTCGCCTGCGTGCCGCTTTCGTTCACCCATACGGCGGTCATGTTTTCATAGCCGAGCGCGGACAGATAATCTTCCGCGATCATCTTGGAGCGTTCCAGATCAAAATTCTTAGCGGAGCAATCTTCGTAGAAATCGAAGCTTACCAATTCGCCGCCTTTTTTGGAGATCTGCGCAAACAGCTGTCTGCCGCGTTCGTCGTGCAGGAAGAAGTTATACGCCTCTATATCCTGCGCGGTCGTTTCGCCCGCGTAATCGGCATGATCTATCGCATAGTCCTTAAAATAGCCGAGGCACAGCTCTTCCGCGCGGGAAGAAGTGATCTCTTCCTTCTTGTTCTGTTCGCCGCCTTCCTTGTTCTGAGGAGCGACGTCCGCGAAAGGTCCCTGCTCTTCGTTGTTCTCTTCGAGGGTAGCGTTTTCCAGCGTCTGGAAGCTTTCGAATACGCGGTTGCCCTTCTTGGCTTTTATAAAGCTTTCCATATCCTTGTCGGACATCGTCGTGGCAAGGCGATTGAGTTCCTCGCGCACCTTATGATTGGTCTGATACAGCTTTTCGATGCGAGCTACGTCTTCCTGGGTCAGTTTTTGTCCCGAATGAATCTTATTCAGCATCGCCTGCGAATAGTCGGCGGTACGATTGATAAAGGACGTTACGTTGGCGTCCGCTTCCGCGTTCAGGGGGAAGCGTTCCAGACTGCTTTCCGCCAATCTCGCCTGCAAAAGAAGATCGGTGAGAAGTCTGCTCTGCTGAGCGGAACTCGCGGAAACGCGGACCTTGTTGAGATCGGTATCCACGTTTTCCATAATGCCCACCAATTCATAGAGGGTGCCGCGATAAGTCGTCGTCATAGCGGTGTTCATTTCCGCAATGTCGATGGCGCCCAAAGTAACGACCGCCGTCAGCGCCAGCGTGACTACGCCGAGAGAGATGACCGCCGCCAGCCAGCCACCGAAGCCGGGCGTACGCCGGGTTTCACGGCGGTGCTGTCTGTCTTTAAGGCGCTGTTCGCGCTTTTTAAGCCGCGCGTCGCGTCTTTCCAGTTTCAGATTGTAAGCCTGTTCCCGCTGCTGTTTTTTAAGCGCAAGCTTTTCCGCGTGTTCTTTTTCGATTCTCTCGATGCGCTGCGCGGCGGTTTCGCTGCGAAGGAGCTCCTTGCGGGCAAGACGTTCCGCCTTGCGCTCCGCGCGCTTTTCCTTCATCAGGGCGATGCGTTCCTGATGCTTTTCCTTCATTTGAAGGCGCTTTTCCTGCTGTTTGGCTTTTCTCAAAGCCTTCATCTCTTCTTTCTTCGCCTTTTGCGCGGCTTTCATTTCCGCCTTTTTCGCCTTGCGTTCTTCCCTGGCGAGCGCGGCGTCCACGCGCTTCTTAGCGTTTGCTTTTTCCTTTTGTTCCATGGTCTTTTCGACTTTTCTGCGCTTGTCGTTTTTTTTCGCTTCCTTCTTGACTGCGCTCTTTTTAGCAGTCGAAGCCGCGTTTGCGCCGCCTGCGCTTTCCGCTTTCGCCTGAGCGCGGTCTTGGATATTTTCTACTTTTTCCGCCCCCGAAGAGGTGTTTTTCGCAATGTTGTTTTCTTTCTTTTCCATGCTTTTAACTCCTTTTTAATGGTACGACTCAGATAGCGAACACGTGTTTACCGATAACGGTAATCGTCTTGCGTCCGAAGATCCAGGAACTCGTCGCCACGGCGGGGTTATAGTAATAAATCGCGCCGCCCGTAGGGTCCCAGCCGTTCATGGCGTCCTGCGCAGCGCGCATCGCCTTATTGTCGGGAGTGAGATTGATCTGACCGTCCGAAACCGCCGTAAAGGCGTGTTTCTGATAGACGACGCCCGCCACGGTATTGGGGAACTGAGAGCTCTTCACGCGATTCAGGATCACCGCGCCGACAGCCACCTGTCCCGTGTACGGCTCCCCTCTGCTCTCCGCGTAGATCGTCTTAGCCAGAAGATAGAGATCGGAACTCGTATAGCCGGAGGGCGAAGAATTTTGCGTCTGATTGATCAGCACGTTATAAGAGCTGTTCATGCCCAGAGCGCGATACGTTCCCGCACCCACGATCCCGTCCGCGGTCAGACCGTTCTTTTTCTGGAACGCGATCACCGCTTCCTTGGTACCCGCGCCGAAGATGCCGTCCGGCTCTCCGCTGTAATACCCCCACTGTTTGAGGCGGCGCTGCACTTCTTTCACTTCGCCCCCCTTGGAGCCTTGTTTGAGTACGGCTGCCATTTCCGCTTCTGCGGAAAAATCCACAGCGGCGTCATTATTATCGGTCATGTCGACGAATGCAGCATTCCCCGGCATTCCCTTCCAAGCGGCCGTTTTGTCGGCGCCGGAAAAAGCCGGAAAAGCGACCGCGGATACCGCGGAAACCACTCCCGTCAGCAGTACAGCCGCCGTAAGCGCACCCGTTTTAATAAACTTTTTCATGATGTTTCCTCCTGTTTATGTAGGGTGCGCGGTTTTAATGAAAAAATACGTTTATTACAGCCTTGACGACTTTTTATCCTTTTTATCCGCGAAAAGTTCTCTCTTTTTCCTCATAGCCTTATCTCATAAGGGCACAGGGAGTAAACGCCAAGGGGGGGGCGAAAACAGCGCTTTCCCTTTCCGCCCTTCTTCTTTCTCGCGAGAAGGGCAAAACTTTTATTAACGCAGAGCCGCGAACTATCCGCTTGTCCTAACCGCTCGCTTGGAAAGCTTTGTTCAACGTCGGGATTTCCAGCCGTCGATGATTTCCTTGATCTTGCTCTTATAGACGATATTCTCTCCGGGCTGTCCCGCGAAGCAGAGGGGCGGATAGACGACGCACCACCAATTATCTCCCGTACCCGACCCCAAGTAGACGATAAGCGCCTGATAGATGCCCGCTTCCAGCGTATATTCTCCGTAAACGCGGGTGGGAAACTCCTCGTCTTTCAGTTCGGCGCGCGCTCCGTAGGTGAAGCCGTGCGCCCGAAGCACTCCGTCCGCCACCTGTGCGATCCGGGATAATTGACCGTTCATCAAAGACATGGCTTCTTCCTTCGTTTCCGCTTCCGCGACAAAGGGAGTGAGATAGTCCACCACGGCGTCCCGCACCATATACTTGACGGCTTGATCCTCTCCGTCGTTGGAATTGGCGCGGATATGGATTCTCAGATACTCCGTATTCGTATTCGCGGTGCTTCCCGAGCCGAGAATCCCCGTTCCGAATCCTATCGCTGATAAAATTATTATGCCTGACAATAAAAAAGTTATGCAAAATTTTTTCATAAAAAAATAACCTCCATGTTTTCGGGAGAAAGAAAACCCTTTCGTTTTCTCCTCCGACATGAAAGTTATTGCCTGTCGGGAAGTAATTTATACCTTCATTTTTTAAAAACTTTTTCCACGATTCCACAAAGTTTTCCCGTTTTTGCGACCGCCTTTTCAAACGGGGGAAACAAGTGAATTTTTATGCGTTTGCGTTTTTTCGCAAAAACGGTGCCCTCTTTCTTTTTCAGGCGGCCTGCCGCCTTTCGCTTTTGACGGGATTTCCCAATAAGGTCGTCGTTTTCTCACAGTCTTTTGAAACCGCCGAAACTCTTTTTGCTTGCGAGTCGTTCCGATTTCTTAGGTTTTAAATTTATTATTTTTCCGTTTCCGACCATTTATGTTCGTGAAGCTCCCCCGTTTCTAAAAGCCCTTCGTAATCGTTCTGGCGCAGGGCCTCGTATAGAGCGACGGCGACGGAGTTGCTCAAATTGAGGGAACGCGCCTCAAAGAACATGGGAATGCGCAGACATTCGTCGGGGTGCCTCAGCAAAAGTTCTTCGGGCAAGCCCTTGGTTTCCTTGCCGAAAACGAGAAAATCCCCGTCTTTAAAAGATACGTCGCTGTGGCGGCGGCGTCCCTTGGTCGTGAAATAGAAAAATCGCGCCGCGGGGAATTTTTCCTGCAATTGAGAAAAATTGTCATAATAGGAAATATCGACGAGATGCCAATAATCCAGCCCCGCTCGCTTTAAATATTTATCCGTCACCTCAAATCCGAGCGGACGCACCATGTGCAGCCGCGTTCCCGTCGCGGCGCAGGTGCGGGCGATATTGCCCGCATTTTGCGGAATCTCCGGCTCTACCAAGACGATATTGAACATTTTTTCTACCTCTATATATATTTTTTACTTTATCTTACTTAAAGCGCCTGCCTTTTTTTAAAGGAAGGCGCAAAGTCCGCGCGTTCCGGCGCCGTTCGGAGTAAGAAAGGAAAGCAGCGTGCGCGAATAAATTTTTGCGGCGGTGACAAACTATGATTGCTTTCCGCTTTTCTATTTTACACCTTTTTGTATGCTTTGGCAAGCATTGGCAGGAATTAAAAAGCATGAAAGAAAAAATCCTACTCATACTGAATAACGAAGGCGGAGCCTTAGGAGAAACAAAATGCAATTTGAACAAACGGAAACTTTTAAAAATTTAGCCCGCAGTTTTGCAGGCGAAAGTCAGGCGGGGATGCGGTATCAATTGACTGCAAAACTTGCCATGAAAGAAAATTTAAAAACTCTTTCCGACGCTATCAGAACGATTGCGAAAAACGAAACGTATCATGCCAAAACGTTTTTCGATACGCTTCAAGCGAAAGCGGGAAGCCATGACAATATCGTTCTCGACGCCGGATACCCTTTCCACGCAGGCACTTTGGTAGATGGCCTTAAATTCGCGGCGATGGACGAAAACAGCGAATCCACGGAGATCTATCCGACATTTGCCGAAACGGCGGAAAAAGAAGGCTTTAAGGACATTGCCGCTATTTATCGAATGGTGGCCGATGTGGAAAAACAGCACAATATCATTTTCAACTACCTTTACGAGGCAGTGAAAAACGGAACGCTTTACAAAAACGACTCGCCCATTTTATGGGTATGCAGCGAATGCGGTTATATGCACGTAGCTACGGAGGCGTGGAAGGTTTGTCCTTTGTGTAAAGCGGGACAAGGGTATGTCGATTTGCATCTTCCCTTCGAAGGCGTAAGGATCTGACGCGCTCAGCGGAATATCCGGCATCGCTTTCGATAAAAAATCAAAAATAAAAAAGGAGATTAAAAAATTATGAAAAACAAAACTAACAACCAGTCCAATAACAACACGAAAAACTCTCAGAACAAAAATTGCGGCAACAAAAATTGCAGCAATAAGAACAACAATGAAACCGAAAACTGCAAATAAGAAAAAAACCAACGTTTCTCCTACCGATAAAGCAAAAGCTCTGACAGATATGCAGTCGGATACGGACGTAAACGGAAGTTATACGGGCGCGCCCAAGAATCCGCGGGAAGTTCCCGTACAGGACGCGGACGACCTGTAAAAAACTTATTTTCAGTTTTTCCCTTTAAAGGGGGAAAGAAAAACAGAGGAAGCGGCAAATTCCGTTTCCCCTGTTTTTTCGTCTATGAAAACAGCATTATCGTTTTTATAACGCTGACGCTCAGCCCCCAGGCGACGGAAAAATACATCGCTATCACGATTCCTATGCCGAGCGTACTTCTGTTAAAATATTTTCTCAGATAGATTAAACGGCCGGTTCGCCTGCTTTTATACTCGATGATGCCGTTTGCCCAACCGATTTTGCTGAAAAATAAATTCAGTGCGACGGCGCCCGCGGGAGTGCCCAAAAGTATAATCAATACAGGAATGAGCGCGCGGGAATCGTCGATTGTATCGGGAATTTCGATTATATAAACGATTTGCGGAAGGGCGTAAAACAAAAGGATACTTCCCGCGATTTTTAACAATCGGAAAAAGTAATCATTGCTTCTGAATACTTCCCAATCCTTTCCCTTTCTGTTTTTTTCGGGATCGATATTCCCGATTTTCTCGGGCAGTCGCTTCAAAGCGACCGTCAAATATATCGTCATTGCGATACAATCCGCCAATAAGAGAAAGCCGTAAACAGCGCGCATATTCCGGGTTCCCCGTTATTCCTTAAAAATCATCGTCGCGGACACGTTTCTTTTTTCCCGTCTTCGGAGAAGGAGCCTCGTCGTCGTCAAACGGGTCCTCTTCGTCGTCCTCGTCTTCCTCCTCGTCGTCGGGATAATAGTCGTCGGGAGAAACGTATTCGAAATCGTCTTCTTCCTTGCTCTTTCCTTCCTCGTCTTCCTCCAAATCGTCCTCTTCGTCCTCGTCGTCAAATTCTTCCTCGGGCAGAGGAATGCCGAGATCGTCCGCATCGTCGTCGAGATACGTTCTCCAAGCGTCGTCTTTATCGGGATCCTCGATTTCTTCCTCCTCATATTCCGTCTTTTTCTTGCACTCGTCGCACATTTTTTCGCCGATTCTCATGTAATTTTCCCCGCAGATAGGGCAGAGTTCCATTTCTTCCGTTTCTTCCACTTCTTCCAAATCGTCCGCAAACGTTTTTGCGCCCTGCATTTCCTTCAAACACACGTCGCAGTATTCCTGCGCGTCTGCGTCGATGAAATTCAGTTCGCACCTCGGGCATAATACGTATCTTGCCATATAATTTTCCCTCATTCCGTTTATTTTCTATCGGCATGACGCCGTGATTTTGCTATATTATATTAATATTTTACGAGTTTGTAAACTGTTTTTCGCTCGTTTTTAAATATTTCGGAAAATTTTTTTCTTTTCCACGCAAAAAGAGTCGTTTCATACAGAAACGACTCTTTTATTATTGCGATTATTCGTCTTTTTTATCCGCTTCTTCCGCCTGAGAAGCCTCTCCGTCCGCTGCTTCCGTTTGCTCGTCCGCCTCGGTAGACCCGGTTTCGTCAGCTTGACTCCCTCCGTCCTCGTCCGCATACACGTCGATGGATTTGTCGTCCGTGGTGTCGATGACGGGCTTTCTGCGTCCCGCTTCCACGATCTCCGCTTCGGCTGCCGCCTTTGCCTTCTTCCTGGCGCGCACCACGCAGAATATAGCAATGCCGCCGCCGACGAGAAGCACGCCTACGCCGATACCCACTCCCAGCAGCACCTTCTGCCATGTCTTCCAGCCCGTGGAACTCTCCTCGGGCAACGTGAGAATATATTCCGTCTTCCAAGCCTTTTCGATCGCGTCTTCGTCCGACTCTTTCAGCTTGCCTATCCTATTCATGAAGTAACTTTCGACGTCGTAATACTTGCCTTCTTCGTCCTTGAATTTTGTCGTGTAATCGTTGGCGTCCTTGTTCTCGCTCTTTTTCCTCGAACTGAACGCGCGGAATTCGTTGATGGCGTACTCGCTGTAAAGATAGTGATCCTTATATCCCTTTTCCTTCGCTTCTTTTAAAATGTCCTCGAAGTAAACGGATTCTCCCGTGCGGAAATAATACTGAACCGCCTTTTTTAAATCTCCGTCGGAAATTTCGTCGATATAATCGGTCACTTCCTCGTATCTATCGTTAAACGCTTTCAGTTCCTTGGCGTTCATCATGCCGTCCGCGCCGTTGAGATCCACCGCGTAAATATAATTATACGCCGTGGAGCCGAACGACTGCGCGTTGGAGAACAAGACGAAGTTTTCGATAAATTCGGGCTTATACCAGGAAGAGTTCCAGTCGACGGAGAGAATGACGGCGGGTTTATATTCGCTGTCTTCTTCCATCAGCCCGTAAACGGGGGAATAGTCGTCCTTGGTGCCCGTATAATTGACGCGGGTGATATTATTGCCGTTGGATCCCGAAGAATAATAGTAGAGGTATTCCCCTTCCGTCTTCCAAAGCGTCGCGCTCGAAGCAGAGGGAACCATCAAAAGATTTTCCTCCACGGTGCCGTCCGCCTTCGCCTTATTCCTGTAAATCTTGGAATCGGAAGTATAGATATACGAATGTACTCTCTTTCCGTTTTCTTCCTTCACGGAGAACAGCGCCGAAGCGGAGGCGTTTGTCGTATTGAGAGCGACCGTGTCGATATTGGTATTTCCCTTGGCTTGTCCCTGAATGCTCTTCCAGCCCTCCGCGTTTTTGACGCTGTCGGGAAGATAGTACAAAGCGCTGCTTTCGCCGTCGGAGGAAGTGTCGTTCACGCCCGCGCGGGTGTAATATAAGCCGCCGTTCTGATAGCTCTGAATGGTGTACGTGTACCCTTCGGGAGACTCCGCCTTCGCGGGATCGTCGTCCGTAAATTTAGTGTCCGTAAACGCATTGCGGGAGCCTCTGCCGTCGAGGACGAGATCGCCGAGATTGACGTACGGATAGGTAGTGTAGTCGTCGGCCTTGAAGCCCGAGAGATTGTCTTGAAGATAGGAAGCGTCGAAAGAATACGTCTTGCCGCCCTTGACCGTATAGGAGGCTTTTGCATCCTTGATCCCGACCGATTCCACCGTCGCGTCCGCGCTCACGGAATACACCTGCGTATAGCTGACGGAAGAGGGATTCGCCGTATCGACGTCCTGCGTCACCGCCATCGTATAATAGACTTCGGGACTTTCGGGATCGGAAGTATCGAAATAGAAATCGGAACCCGCGCCCGAAACAAGCACGGTATCCTTGCCCGTCTGCGTATTATAGGAGTAGAGAGTTTTGTCGTCCACGTGCAGACAGTACACCACGTCCTCCACTTCCACATAGCGATAATTCGTCGCGTTGTCGTCCGAGCGGAAGTAATAGTCCTTCATCACCTCGGTGCCGTCCAGCTTGGCGCTCTTAAAGCTTATCCAATCGTTCTGAATATTGCCGCTCTGGTCCTTTTCCGTCGTGGGGGAAGCGTAATAGACGCGGTCGCCGTAAATATAGATGCCCGCGTTATAATTTTGAGCGACGAAGAGCATGGGGACGACGGTCACGGTCTTGGAGTAGTCTTTGTTCAAAAGATCGGTCTTGGAGATGCGCATGAGCGCGCCCTTGACCACGTCGCCGTATTTATTGGAAGCCGTATACTCCTCGGCTCCGTTGATGAAGTACACGTAATTGCCCTTTTCCACCGCGAAACCGCCGTTGGAAACAGCCGCCTCGTCCGTGAAAATATCGTTTCCGGGCACTTTGTTGGAATAGCTGTCCGAGCAGCCCGCAAACGACGCTGCCGTCACGGCGAGGGTCGCCGCCGCAACGATACATGTCAATTTCTTAAATTTATCCCGCATTGTATAAGGACTCCTTAAAAATTATGTCGGCCGAGAAAAATAATCTGCATTTCCCGACAATATCAACGCATATTCTATTATATATCAATTCGTCAATTAAAGCAAACAAAAACGGCGCGTTTTTTCCGCTATTTTAAGTGAAAATTGTGAAAATAAAGGATTTTTTTGAGTATGGAAAGCTTCGGATTGTTTAATTTTCTGAAATCAGCATTTTTTCCCTCTTCCTCCGCGGAGTCCGGAGAGGGAACTTCTCCCCTTGACGCCGCCGCTTTTTTAAAAAACATTTTTCCTTCCCCGCAAGCGGAAAAGAAAAGCGAGCCGTCCCGCGACAGCGGCGTCGCGCCGCCCCCAAAGGAAACGCCGGCTCCCGCGTCCGCCGCTTTTTCCGCGCCTCAGGCGAACAGCGAGAACAATCCCTTTCTGGCGCTCATGGAACGCCACGAACGGCTGGCGAAAAATATCGACCGCAAAGCGCCCCGCAGATAGCTCTTTAAAAAATCCGCAGCGGCTTATCCTTCCGCCTCGTTTATTTTGAAGAACGGGGTTTTTTCCGTTTTCATTCCTTTTCCGCGCTTAAAAAATCGATTTTTTAAGCGCGCTTCCCCCTCTTTTTACCTCTTTTTTTGAGGTTTTCTATCTCGTCCGCTTTGTATGCTATTCGTCGTTTTTCCGTTAAAACAGCGGCTTTTCGTGACGTGCAGAGCTTCTTTTTACAAAAAAGTTTTTGTTCCGCGTCCTTTTGAGAAACAAAATTCTTTTCCGTTAACGCTTTCCAATATTTCCGAAAAGGACGGATTTGCTTTCAAAAGCCCCGACCGTAACGAGTACGGTCGGGGCTTTGTCGTCTTGTTGAAAGGTTGAAAATTCCCGAAGATTATCTCTTGGAGAACTGCGGAGCGCGGCGCGCCTTTTTGAGGCCGTACTTCTTTCTTTCCTTGGCGCGGGGATCGCGGGTAAGGAAGCCTTCCTTTTTGAGGGCGGGACGGGAATCGGGTTCCGCTTCGAGAAGCGCGCGCGCGATACCAAGACGGATTGCGCCCGCCTGACCGGTATAGCCGCCGCCGATGACGTTTACGAACACGTCGTATTTATTTTCCACATCCAGAAGAACGAGGGGCTGTTTGACGATGTATTGAAGGGTGCCCTGAGGGAAATAATCCTCAAAGGTGCGGTCGTTGATAACGATGGTTCCGCTGCCTGCGGGAATCAAACGAACGCGTGCGATCGCCTTTTTCCTTCTGCCCGTTCCCCAGAATTGAAGCTTCTTTTTCAAATTGATTTTAGCCATAATTCTTTTCCTCTCCTTAGTCTACTTTGAGTTCTTCGGGCTTCTGAGCGGCGTGGTTATGTTCCGCACCCTTGTAAACTCTGAGTTTTTTGAGCATCGTTCTGCCCAGGCTGTTCTTGGGGAGCATTCCCTTCACCGCTTCGTAAACGGCGAGGTCGCTCTTTTCGGCAAGCAGCTTTTTATAAGAAATTTCCTTCAACCCGCCGATATAACCGGTATGGTATCTGTAAAATTTATCCTCCATCTTTTTGCCTGTCAAAACCACCTTATCGGTATTGATGACGATTACGAAATCTCCCGTATCGACGTTGGGGGTAAAAGTGGGCTTATTTTTGCCGCGAAGCACGGAAGCGACGCGGGAAGCAAGGCGTCCGAGGGGCACGCCCGCGGCGTCTACGACATACCACTTTCTTTCAACCGTTTGGGCGTTTGCCATATAGGTTTTCATATCCTGTTACTCCTTATTCGTGTGTATTTTCTTTTTTGTTTGATAACGGCTTTAAAAGAACCGAGGAACGCTTCGCACCTTGAAAAATAACGGGGTTAAGGCGGTGGAGAGGCTCCCTTCTTTTAACTTGCTCTCTAATTGTATTATTAATCGAAAATTCTGTCAAGCTGTTTTGAGTCGTGTTTTTCAACTTTTTTAGGAATTTTTTTTATTTTTGCTTTTTTTGCGCTCTGTAAGCGTTTTTTCATACTTTTGCCGCCGCGGGCGCCTTTCGCCTCCCGCAAAAGGTTTCCGCCGCAAAAAGTTCAGGCGCGGCTTCCCGCCGCGCCTGAATAAAGCTTTCCTTTTCATAAAACCGCCCTTTCGCCGCAAAACGCCCGTCAAAACTTTTGCAGCGAAATATGATCGATCAACGCCTGTACTTCGGCAAAAAATCGGGACAGATGAAAGCCGTCCGCCGCCGCATGATGGATATTCATGGAAAGCGGCATCATCGCCCTTTCGCCCTCCCGTTCCCATTTTCCCCAGGTGACGACGGGCGCGAGATAAGTCCCCGAATCGAAAACGTGCATATCGAAGCTCTTATATTTGATCCAGGGCAGACAGGAAACGTCAAAGGTATTCGGCGGGATTTGCGTCAAATCGAACGCCCGCAAACTCTCAAAGCGCTTTCTGTCCGCGAGAAAACGCGCGTGGAAGTCAAAGAGGTCGTCGCCGTACTCGGTCACGAGTTTTGCGCACGCTTCGTCCTCCGCGTGGAAATGCGCGTAATAGGGAGAAACGTAATCCCACCTCCCCACCTCGCCGTTTTGCTGTCCCAGCCGAAATTCCTCGCGGGAATTGACGATTTTACTCACGATCCAGATCATGGCGGGATAAAATTTCAAGCCGTTTTCCCGAATAAAGGAAAGCAGGGGCGCCACGTCTATCTCGGCAGTCATGCTCATCACGATTTTCAAATCGTTCATATAAGTATGGAAAAGCTTTGCGCGTTTCCATTCGTCGAGTTTTATTTTTTCAAATTTCATTTTCTATTTTTACCTCCCAAAACAAATAAACTTATTTCAGGAGGAAACCGCAAGCCCCATTTTCATGTGACGATCTCCTTTTATAAAGATTTTTTCCATTATATCATATCCTTCGGAAAAAGGCAATCGCGGAAAATTGCCGAAAAATTTTCGCCGCGTCCTTTCCCGATAGACTTTTCCCGATTGTTCGGACGGTTTAGCGCCCGCCCGAAAGCGAACTGCCTCGTTCTTCTCCGTCTATGAAACGGGAGTGCAAAACGAGCTTTAAAAGTAGATCTCCGCCTCTTTCAGACTCCGTTTTTTCTTTTACGCCTCCTTATTCCCTCTTTAAATTTAAAGGGCGCTTAGAAAGAATCGCAAAAAAACGGGCTCTGAATATTTCAGCTCCCGTTTTCCTCTTTTCAAAAAATTTACTTTCCCTTTCGCCTTTTGCCGAAAATTTCTCCGCGCCGCCTTTTCTTTTCGGTCCCCGAACAGGACCCCCGACGCTTTTTAAAAATGACAAGCCCGGATTTTGCCGCTATTTGTTGCAGGTAAAATCGCTGCTGCCCGCCGCGTCGGGTATCCGCCCCACGGAGGTATTGTCCTCCCGTCTGTCCCGAAGCTCGGGAACGGGATTAGGCGCCACCTGATAGCGATAATCTTTTCCGCGGCGGCGGATATATTCTTTGATGGTGCGGTGCGCAGGCACGATATCGGGAAGGGGATTGACGACGCCCTGATAGCGGAAGAACTCGGCGTCGGCGGGCAAATCGCGCACGCGGAGATAATCCTCTCCCACGGAGGTGAATTGTACGGTATTGCCCAGTACGGAACGCACATAGGCGATATTTTCGTGCAGGGAAAGCGGTTCGGGAAATTCGCCGTTTTTGATCACTTCCTGCCATTCCTTCCCCTCGTATTTTCTGAGAAGTTCCGCCGCTTTGTGCAGATGAGAAACTTCCATGGCAAAGTTTTCTTCCCACAGCCGCTTGATATAGCGGTCGGTTTCCGTCGTGTAATTCGACCAATAGAGATAGCATTCGTTATACTCGTGCCAAAGCAGCATTTCCAGCCAGGTGGAGGAAGAATCCATCAGATCCTCGTACTGCGTGACGTGTTCCTCCTCCACTAAGGCGATCTCTTCGTAGAGGCGGCGTCCCAAATCGGAAGAGGCGAAATTCGTCACGTTCATATAGTAATTCATGGTTTGCTGTTCCGCGGCGGTGATGATCATCGTGGAAAGCACCGTCTGCACGTCCGATTCTTTGGAATCGATCCTGCGGCGCACGTTGTCCTTGGGATAACGATGATGGGAGATCGTCGGGCGTCCGGGCATGATCTCCGTATACCGTCCCACCAGCTTTTCCGCGTAAACGCCCTGTTCCATTTCCAAAAGATCGGCATAGCGATAGAGATGGTCGAAGTCTTCGAGAAGCGCGAAATCGAGCGTCTTTTTGACGTAGCAGTTCTTTTCCCGTTTGGCAAGCTCCGCCGTCAGATCGACTGCGAGCTGCTCATAGCCGATGGTATGTTCGAGAATGCTCTCGTTCTGCGGCTTTAAGAGAGAAATTTTGATCTGCTGTTGTTTCTCGATAAACCTCGTCAGAGCAAGCTCCCGCCTCAGATCGTTGTCGTCGGTGTTGCGGGAAAACTGATGAGAAAACCAATTTGCTTCGAACTCCGCGCCGTTTGCGAGAATGATTCGCGTCTTGGTATAGGGATCCACGGTCCTCTTGTCATAAGGCTTCGGATAGAGCTGCTGCCAGTTCTGAAACGCCTTGTCGATGGGAAAAGGCTTCTCTAAAAACGGATTCATGTCGTTTCTCCTTGCAAAAATGTATCAATTATCTATATGCTAAGCAGCCGGGAAGTGTTATTTTCGCCGATTATATGCATTATAAAAGCGGACTTCCGCAGAAGTTCGCTTTTTGTTTTTTATAGAATTTTCAAACTATCGCGGAAGTTTTTTTACTTTTTCCACACAATTATCGCACAGTGGTATTTCTTTATCATCGCTTATGGGCAAGCCACACAGTCGACACAACAATTTTACCCGTCTAATCATTAAGGCGCCGCTTTCCATAGAAACCGAAAGCATAGCGTTTTCATCAAATTCCAAAGCTTTTCTGTAACTTACGGGAATTACCACTCTTCCGAGTCTATCTAATTTTTGCATTTTCATTTTTTTCCTCCTTGATTAGTGAAAATAGTTAAATTTAATTTTAGTATATCATAAATTTACAAAAAAATCAAGCGTTAGGAAGGTATACCTTCCTATATTTTTCTATAAAATTTGTTAAAATACAGATAGGGAGATATATCTGCCTACGGAGGTAAGCCGATTGACTGTAAACGATGCCGTTGCAAAACGCATTTCCGTTTTGCTAAAAAAGAAAAATTTATCTTTATACCGTTTGGAAAGGGATTCGGGAATACAACACGGAACTATGCAATGCATAATGAACGGACGAAATAAAACGGTAACTTTAACCACTGTCATGATGTTAGCGAAAGGATTTCAAATATCTTTGCTGGAATTTCTGGACGATGATGTTTTTCTTTCGACAGATTTGGAAATAGAACAATAAAGACCTCTCTAAGTGAAATATAGAGAGGTCTTTTACGTTATAAAAATATCAACGGCCTAATCGATCACTGCCAATCCACCACGTTCACCCAGCTGCGGAGCATTTTCTTTTCCTCTTCGGTGCTCTTTTCCGTCTGCGTGGCGGCGACGATGGGCAGGATCTCCTCGATATATCCGCGGGCGGTGCCCGTGCGTTCGCAGTACAACTTCATATACGACTCCGCGTTCTCGTCCTCTCCGCGCAGGCGGAAAGTCAGATAGGTGCGCGCCGCGTCCGCGGAAGCGTTGCCCTGCGTGGCGTGCGCCCAGTCGATGATATACGGAACGCCCTCCGAGGTCACAATGACGTTGCCGGGACAAAAATCGCCGTGGCAGAGCTTGTAATGCTTAGGCAGCCCCTGCAAACGCGTCTGTAAATCGTATTTCACCGTTTCGGGATACTCGCTGCGGGCGATCTTGGCGTCCATCTTATCTTTGAGCCGGGGCAGAAGGGGCACGCGGCAGGCGCTGATGTCCGTTTGCAGCCTGACGAGCAGGGAAATATATTCCTCCCGCCTTTCGGGGCGCTTCTCCATCAGCGAGGAGAGCGTTTCCCCCTCGATGAAATCCATGACAATCGCCCATTTGCCTTCCAGCGTGGAAACGCCGAGGATATGGGGAACGTGCAGAGGGGTGTTTTCCACACGCGCCTGATTGAGCGCTTCGTTCAAAACGTTTTCCTTGGGATAGCTTTCGTCGAAGAGCTTGACGAGCGTATTTCCCTCCCGATAAAAAATCTTGTCCTTTTTGCGGCAGATCTCTTTTTTGTTGTTTCTATCCATCCGATTCTCCCTTTTTAATCTTTACGCGGCGTTCTCCCGCTTCCGATTCTATTATACACTATTTTTTGTTCCCTTTCAAGTAGCTTTTTAAAATATTTTCCGCGATTTTCGTCTATTTTATAACCGACTGTGCAAATTTGTTTTCCTTGACGACAATCCGCCCCTTTCCTTCGCGCAAAAGCCTCAAAAAGTCCCGTTCGGAGGTTATTTTTTCTTCAAATTCCATTCCCGCCAGCACTTTTTGACGCACGGAATGCAGATCGGAGCCTCCCGTCCGTATTTTTCCGTATGCGTCCGCGTAAAATTCCCCCAGCTTGTTGCATCGCTCGGTGCGTCCCGCGTTGAACGTTTCCACGCCCTCGGCGTTCGGGAAAAGGCGGATATGGTCGATATAGAAATCCTCGCGGAAAGGGTGCGCCTGCACGGCGAGCGCGCCGTTTTCGCGGCAGAAATCGCAGAATTCCCGCATACTCATGGAAAGGATCTGCGGAAATCCTAAAAGCGTTTTTTTGTCCCAGCCGTAACAGAGCACGTCGGTGCCGAGATAGGAATACTCGAAGCCGAAAAACACCTGTAATCTCTCCCCTGCCGCCCGCTTTACTTCTTCAAAACCCTCGCAGAATCTTTCCACGGCTTTTGCGAAAGGCAGCCTTTTGTCCACCGTGGTGTTCCCGTTGAGAAAATGATCGGTGACGAAAATGCCCGAATAACCGTTGCAAAGGTACAGTTCCACCGTTTCCTCGGGCGAAAGGCGGCTGCACGCGCTCGCCTTCGCGGTATGACAATGCGTTTCGTATAAATACATATTTCTCCTTTTTCCGCCGAACGAAAAGCCCTTTTCCACTACTCCTTCGGCGGAACTTCCGCCGTAAACCCCGACGGGACGCCTTTGGGACCTTTCTATCTCGTCCGATTCTCTTCTGATCCGTCCTTGTTCTCAGCCCTGCCCCCTTCTCACGCTTAAAAGCGAAAGGACGGATACAAATATTTCCCTCAGTCTTGTTGCCTAAAAACACGGCGTAAAGGGCATACGGATAAAAAGCGCTCCCTGTTGCAGACTTATAAGCCTCCTCTTGCGGCGCCAAAAAAAGACGGCCGCTCCGAGTTTTTTTCTCACGGCTATCACGGCGGATAGGACGGTCGTCCGCCGCGAAGAATGTCACAGCAAACCTTCGATAAGAAGTTTTATGCCGATTCCCACCAGCACGATGCCGCCGACAAGTTCCGCCTTATCCGCCAGCTTATCCCCGATCAGCTTGCCTATGTAGACGGCGAGAACGCTCAGCGAGAAGGTGATGACGCCGATGATGAAAATCGACCAGCCCAGGGGAGGAAACAGTCCCTCCGCGGACAGCTGCGCCATTTGCAGAGTCACGCCGATGGCGAAAGCGTCTATGGACGTGGCGATCGCCTGTAAGGTAAGTTTTCCTATCGACAATTCCGCAAGATTCTCCGCCGCCGCGATTTCGCCCCTGTTTTTCGCCCGTATCTCCCGCACGCAATCGAAGATCATTTTGCCGCCGAGCAGGGTGAGCAGGATAAAAGACACCCAGGAAGACGCCGTTTCGAACTCGTCGAGAAAGGCGTCCGCAAAGAGCTTTGTCAGGAAATACCCGCCGAGCGGCATCAACGCCTGAAAAACCCCGAAAAACGCGCCGATGGTGAGCACCCGCTTCACAGGCATCTTCGCGTCCGCCATGCCGTCCGTCATTCCCACCGCGGCGGCGTCCATCGCAAGCGCCACCGCCAAAAACAGTATATCGAAAATATCCATAAAAATCAAGCTCCCGCATCGATTTGCCCAAAAACTCTACGTCGTTATCTATCGCTCTTCCGTCGCTTCGACGCCCGCCTTTTATTTTATATCCGCCCGCGCATTTTCGGGATTGCGCCCGGATCTGCCAAATGCCAAACGCGATTGCCTCAGGACTCAAAAGCCGCGCCCGCTGATAAACGAAATCGCCCTTCCCTTTTCCCGGTCGTTTTTCTCCACGCCGTCCCGTTTTTTAAAGTCCCGCCGCATTTAAAGAATTTCTCGAACGCGGATCCGCGGCGTTTTCAAAGAAGAGCCCGCTTATCCGACTCCGCGAAAAAGCGGGCGGCAGATTTTTGCGGCTTCTTTCCATCGAGGGAAAGACGTGCGGGCAATCCGTCCTCGCCCTTCGGCAAAACAAGCCCTATATTCGCCCGCCTTTCTCCTTGTCCGACGAATATTTATCTCCCATTTCCCCGATCTCCGTTTGGTCGGCGCGCCTTGATTTTTCCGACGAAAAAAGGCAAGACTCCTTGCGCAGAATACAGAATTTTCCTCTTCCGTTACGCATAAGTCTTGCCGTTTCCTGTCAACCCTAAAAACACGCCCTAAAAACACGCTCCCGAATAAAGACCGCCTAAACGTTTTTTCGCCGTCTTTCCCGCTCAAAAGCCCGTCCGCTTTAAAAAAGCGCCCTCTTTCCTTGCCCTTTTAAAGCCGACCCCGTTCGGATTTATCCCAAACGAATCGCATTTTGCCTTCCAGGACTTTGGGAAAGGAAAACTTTTGCCTTACCCGCGCCGGGATGTATTTCCATTATGTAGATTTGACCGCTCCCTTTCGAAAGCCGGACTACTCCCTTATTTTTTTATTTTAGCATAAACCACTTTACTTGTCAAACGATATATGCTATAATTCCCTTGTTAATTTTACGCGGCAAAGCGAGGTTTTAAGCCATGTCCTATACGATTTATCTCAAAAAAAACGAAGAAAAGCGATTGCTCGCGGGGCATAGCTGGGTATACGCCAACGAAGTCGCCCGCATCGAAGGCAAAGACAAAAACGGCGCGCTCGCCTGCGTATGCGCCCACGACGGACGTTTTCTCGGCAAAGGCTATCTCAACCACGCCTCGAAGATCCTCGTCAGGCTCTTTATCCGCGGCAAGGAAGAGGACGGAGAAGCGCTCTATAAGGAGCGCATTTCCGCCGCCTGGGAATATCGGCAAAAGCTGGGCTATGAGAACTGCTGCCGCGTCGTATTCGCAGAAGCGGACAATCTCCCCGCGCTCATCGTGGACAAGTACGCGGACGTCCTCGTGGTGCAGTGCCTTTCCCTCGGCATCCATCAACGCAAGGAAATGATCGTGAAAGTGCTTGCGGAGATCTTTTCTCCCCGCGGCATTTACGAGCGTTCGGACGTTTCCGTGCGCGCCAAAGAGGGCTTGCCCCCGGAAAAGGGCACTCTTTACGGAGAAGTTCCCGACGAGGTCGTCGTCGAGGAAAACGGCTTAAAAATGTCCGTAGACGTCAAAAACGGACAAAAGACGGGCTATTTTCTCGATCAGAAGGAAAATCGCTTCGCCCTTCGCCGCTATGCCGCGGGCGGCAGCGTTTTAGACTGTTTCTGCAACAGCGGCGGCTTTTCTTTAAACGCCGCTCTGACGGCGGAAACCGTGACGGCGGTGGACATTTCCCGGCCGGCGCTTGAAAACGTCGAAAGGAACGCGCGGCTCAACGGCCTTTCGAATATTCAAACCAGATGCGGCGACGTGTTCGAGGTGCTCAGGGAATATAAGGCGAACGGAGAAAAATTTTCTCTCGTCGTGCTCGATCCGCCCGCTTTTTGCAAGAGCGCCGCGGAGGTGAAAGACGCCTTCCGCGGCTATAAGGACATCAATCTTCTCGGCATGAAATTAGTGAAAAGCGGCGGCTTTTTGGCCACTTGTTCCTGCTCCCACTACATGACTCTGCCGCTTTTCGAAAAGATGCTCTCCGAAGCGGCGAAAGAGAGCGGGCGGCGGGTGAGAAGCGTGGAAATGAGAAGTCAGGCGCCCGATCATCCCGCTCTTTTAAACGAGGAGGAAACGCAGTATTTGAAATTTTTTATTCTGCAAATCCTCTGAATTTTCGTCCGAACGGCCTTTTCGTTCCTTTCGCTAAAAATAATATAAAAAACGCATATTTGCAATATTTTCCGAAAAACGCTTTACAAGCACAGGGGAAAATGGTATAATTACTTATGGATATACGACGAAAAAAGCGGGAACGTGTCGAAGCCGTCCCGAGAGAAGACGCCTTCTGATCCCCGCCTTTTAAATTCGTTTCCCTTTCCGCGTTCCTTGATCTTAGCTTTTTTAAGGGACCTTAGGAAAAGTCAAAAATATTTTCAGATGAAGGAGTATTTTATGCAAGAAGAAGTTGTGTCCGAAGGCGAGATCAGCTTGTCTGACATCTTTCGCGCTCTTTGGGCAAAAATCTGGATTATCCTCGCTTCCTTGCTGGTAGGCGTGATAGTGGGAGGAACCCTTGGCTTCGTCAAAAATCACGACGTACATTATTACGGCGCGAGCGTGGATTATTTTATCACCTCCAATAAGACGGACGATTCTTCGGGACAAATCAATCCGTCCAATTACAACGAAACGGTGTTCATCACCGTCACCTCCCTGCTCTCGTCCGAACTGTTCAGCCAGGAACTCATGAAAGATCTTCCCGAAACGAGCGACGTGGTGTTTCCCCAATCGGAAAATTTCACCGAAGCGGACGGCAAAAAATACGATAAGTACCTCAAATTGCTGAACAATTCCCTCTCTTACACCTATAATTATAAGGCCAGCCAGATCAAAGTATCCGTTTCGGTGCTCAACGACGCGGGCTTTGCGGCGAGCCTTTTGAAACAAGTGGAAAAAAACGTTCCCGAATTTATCGAAAGCCGTCTGGTGGATAAAGACTCTTCTTCGAGTACCACCACCCCGGGCAAGGTCAGCTGCGAACAGCTCACTCACAACCGCGCGGCGCTTCTCAACGGCGGTCAGACCACCAAGGAAATGATCAAATTCGCGGCGATTCTGGGAATTTTAGCGGCGATCGTGGCGTGCGTGGTCGTCGTGGTCATCGACAGAACCGACAACCGTCTGCGCGACTACGAGGATATTCCCCGTAAATTCGGACTGCCCGTTTTGGGAGTTATTCCCCGCATCGAAGCTCTTGCGGAGGATAAGGAAACGGAAAAACGTACGGAGGCGATAAAATGAGTTTTTTTACAAAGTTTTTTTCTGAGCATCGCCGTAACAAACAACAAAAATATTACGAACAAAAACATTCGGACGCGCTGCGCAAGGCTTACCTTCTCGATACGGAAACGCCTTTCGCCATTACCGAAGCCTTCCGCAATCTCAAAGCCTCTCTTTCCGTAGCCATTCCCAAAAAGGAGGAGGGCGGCATCAGCATCCTTTCCACCTCCACCTTTCCCGAAGAAGGCAAGACGACGATTACCGTCAATTTGGCGCAGATGTTCGCCACGTCCAATTTCAAAGTGGTTCTTATCGACGCGGATATCAGAAAAGGCAGAGTTTCCAAGTATTTCAAGGATCCCCATGAGCCGGGATTGAGCGACTACCTCTCCGGTCAGGCGAAATTGGAAGAAGTCCTGCATCAGTCCAAACAGAACAAAAATCTCTACGTCATTTATCAGGGCACCCAGTCCCCCCGCCCTTACGAACTCTTGGAAAGCGACGCAATGAAAGCTCTTTCGGAAGAGCTGAAAAAACAATTCGATTATATCATTTACGATACGCCGCCCGTGGAGCTGGTTTCCGACGCGCTCGCGCTGGTCCCTATCACCGACGGCGCGCTTCTCGTCTGTCGGTATATGAGGTCGTATGAAAGCGATATAAAGAGTTCGCTCGATACCCTCCGCTTTGCCAAGGCGAACGTGCTCGGCATGGTCGTCAACGATTTCCACGTCAATCCTAAAAAGTTGAAGAAAAATCAGCAGAAATATTATTATTCCTACTATTCTTACGGGTACGGCGAAGCCGACCCCGAAAAAGATTCGAAAATAACCAAAAAAGTACCCCCCCCCCCGCAGTGTTTCTAAATAAGTAAACGTGCGGCGATGCGGCGCGGATAGGGAAAAAGAACGGCGAGAACTATTCCGCCGTTCTTTTTTTATAAATTTTCTATGAGGGATGCCGAAGACACCTTTTCTCTTCTGCCCTTATCTGCCGTAGGGGACTTGAAGGCGCTCAGTCATCGTCGTCCAAATCGCGGTCGCGGGCGGCGTCCCACTGTTTCTTGAAATCGTACCAAGAGGAGGCGAACAATTCTTCCTTTTCCTCCTGCCATTCGTCGATGTCGAACTCGTCGTCCTCGCCGACGGAATTTCCGAACTTATCGAGCCGCGCCGAACTCGTTTCTTCCGCGGTGGCGCTCAGCTGTTTTAATTCTTTCCACATATCCTCCAAGCCGTCGTAAATGCTTGCGATCTGCGCATAGACGGCGTCTATCAGTTCCTTCAAAGCCGCGTCCGATTCGTTTTTCGACATCTCCGCCAAAGAGTTCAAAAGCTTATGAACGAGGCTTCCGAATTCGCCTTTATTTTTCGCGTCCTCCATCTCCTCGGCGTATGCTTCCAACTCTTCCAGCTGTTTTTCGTACTTTTCCTCCAAGTCTTCCCCGTCCGAATCCTCCGAATCCTCCGCCCGTTCCTCGATATAGTCGCTCAATTCGTCTATCAGCTTTTGGATATTTTCGGAAAGCGTTTCGAAAAGCGTTTCTTCCAGCTCGCCCGCCTCCGTTTCCAGCTCCTCGATCTCCTTTTCCTTCCGTTCCTTTTGCAGTTTAGAGATTCCCTGATACAACTCCCGCACGCTGACGGAAGAATATTCAGCTTCTTCCAGGCTGCCGCCCAAAGCGAGATAGGAGAGAATGAGCGCGTATTTCTGAGCGTCGATTCCGTACTTTTGCGCGGCTTCCTCTAATTGCGCGTTTTCCACGCCCGTGATCACCACGCCGCGGATCTTATTCGCGGCGAACGCCTCCGACAACAAACCTTTCATCTCGGCGGTCATCGTTTCATCCCTGCCCCCTTCCGAGAGCACGGCGGAAACCAGAACGGCGTTATCTTCCCGTCCCGAGGCAAAATAGCCCAGCTTCACGCAGCGCTTGAAAAGGACGTCCGCCGCTTCGTCGTACGTCTTGCCCTGTAAGTCAAGGCCGTATAAGAGCACTTCGCCGTCCTCGTTGAGTCCCTCTGCGCCCGTCACCCGCCCCGTTTTGTCATAGGAAAGCTCCACGGACGGATTGATGTCGAAAATGAAGTACCCGTCGCTCCCGGGGATAACGAAATCGTCCCCGCCTCGGAACCAGCCGAGCGCCGCGCCGAGAAGGGTGAACAGCGCCGCAAAACAGAAAATGACCGCCGCGAGAATACAGGCGAGAGTCCTTTTCCCCGCCCGTCCGCTCCTTCCCGCTTCGCCGCCGCCCGCAGCGGCGACGGCGGGCACGAATTCAAATTCCTCTTCCGTTTCCTTCTCGGGCAGGTCGTGGCGGCACTTTTTCCACACCGCGTCAAAATCGGAGGGGGCGGCGGCTTGAAGGTCTTTTTTCAGTTGTCTTTCGATATCCGATTTTTTCATTCCGATTCCTCCTCCAAATATTTTTTCAAAACCTTTAAGGACTCCGCGTACCGCCAGGAAACGGTGCCTCGCGGCAGGTCTAAAAGCTCGGCGATTTCCTTTGCTTTCATGCCCGAATTTCTCAGCAGTACGATCTGTCTGTCCGTTTCGTCCAAAAGCCGTAGAGCGGCGGCGAGCGCAATGCCCGTTTCCGCCGCCCCGTCGATGGTATAACAGCCTCCGAGCGTTTCGTTTTCGGCAAAATCCGCGGAAAATTCGCGTTTTTGCCGCCGCAGGGCGTTCAAGGCCTTATTTTTCGCAATCGAGAGTATCCAGGTCTTGAATCCCTTGCCGCGAAATTCCCCGCATTTTTCCCACACGGCGACGAACGTATCCTGTGCCAATTCCTCCGCCGCGGCCGGATTTCGCACCACGCCGAGGCAGACGGAATAGACGAGCCTTCTGAGCTTTTCATATAGCTCTCCGAAAGCTTTTTCGTCCCGCCGTGCTATTTTCGGAGCAAGTTTGTCAAGACTCATCGCCGCGTTCCTTTCCTTTGTTTTAGTCCGTTGCGCCCTGCCGCGCTTCCGGCGGCAAGGCGCAGACTCATTGTATCATATGGTCGGACAAAAGTCAACCCTTCTATTTATCGGAAAAGGAACCGCCCGTCGGCGCAAAGGCGCGCCCTCAGCCGAGCTTTTCTTCTTTCTGACGCTTGACCTGCTCTTTCGCCGCCTCAATCTCCGCTTTCATTTCTTCGCGGATCTTGTTTTTAAGCGCTTTTATTTCTTCTTTGAGCACTTTGATCTGCTCTTTTTGTTCCTCGGTCAGCTTCACGGAATCTTTCAGATCGTCCAAAGCCTCCTCCGCTTCGTCCACGTACTCTTCCGCGTCCTCTATGGTCTTAAAGGAGAGCGTTTCGCCCGTGGCGGCGGACAGCGCCGCAAGGTCTCCTTCCGTCAACGCGTATTCGTCCTCGTCATACTTGTCGAGAATATCCTCGACGGCGTCTTCGACGTCCTCGTTTTCTTCCTCGTCTTCGCCGTCGTTTTTGTCGTCGTCAAAATGCTTGTCGAGATAATCGTCCACGCTGTCGGGCGTCACCGCGCCGTTCTCTTCGAGGAGAGTGCGGTCGGAAATTCCCAAAAGCTCCATCACCGCCGCCACGTCCTCGTCGGAAAGGGAAACGTTTTCCGCTTTGTCCTCTATGCGATCGAAAGCCGTTTCCAAAGCCGCGTATCTGTCCCATGCCGCCAGATACTCCTCGCCGTATACCGCCGCGATGCGCCGCTCGATTTCCGCTTTCGCCTCGTCGTAACGCGACTCGAATTTATCTTCCACTTCGTCCGTCACCATATCCTCGTATTCGTCCGCGAGGTCTTCCAGCATATCCGCAAGCTCGCTCACCTTCATTCCCGCGCCCTTTTCGTACGTCATGGAGGAATCGTATTCCATGATCGCCTCGATGATTCTCACCTTTGCGGGCGTGAGATCCTTGTATACTTCGGGATTTTCCGCCTGTAACTTCTTGACGGTGCGTTCGTCCTTGGAGCGGGGATTGCTGTTGACCTCCGCCTTTTCGCTGCCCTTTGCCGCGCCCGATTTCGCCGCGTCCTCCACTTCCTTGGCTTCCTTTTCGTCGTCCGAAAGAACGGTGATTTTCACTTTCTTGTTGCCGTCGTTGAGATAGCCCATCTTCTCCGCGAGAGCCACGATTTTTTCGCTCGCCTCCTCGACGGTCATTCCCGTAAAGTCCTCGCCGCTCAAAAGTACGCTGGCGTCGTCGTTGCCCGCTTTGACGCCGACCACTTTATTCTCCCGCACCAAAAGCTCGATCGAGGGATTGATGTCGATGGCGAGGTAGGTATACGCCGCCGTATGGAGATCGGAGCCGCTGTCGGAAGCCGACGAAGTGTTGCACGCCGCAAAAGAGAAACAAAGACCCAGCGCCGCGGCGCCCGCTAAAAACCGATATGTTTTTTTCATGATAATTTCCTTCCTTTTTGTTTTTATAATTTTGCCTTATCGATAAGGGGGAGTTTCAAACTCCTTACACCCATATAGACACGCCGAAAGAGCAAACGGTTGGGAAAAATCAAAATTTTTTGAAAAATTTTTTTGAACGCGTTTTTTTGCGTTTCCCACGCGCTCCGCGGCAAGATTTTTTCTCTCTAATCCTCTTTTGAGCGAATCTTCCTATTTCAAAGGGAGGATATTTTTTCAAATCCGTTTTCTTCGCACGTAACGTCTGCGCATAGACAGAAATACGCGCGCGTATAAAACACCCATCCGTAATGTTTGTTGACGAACTCTTTTGCCAAAAGTCCTGAAAGGAGAAACAAAAAAACATTTTCGGAAATTTCGCAAAGAATTATATCCTCCCCTTTTATCTCGAAAAGGGCGGGGAACGGAAGCGCCCGAAACGCCGAAAGCGTTTCGGGATTTATTGTGTCGGGGAAAAAGGCGTTTAAGCGTTCTCCCGTTTTCAAAGTTCCGTGCCATACGCCTGAAAGAATCGCTTTGAATGCGCGGTGATATTCTCTTAAAAAGGATATATACACGCGAAAATCTTTCGGGAAAGGCAAGAGTTCAGGATTTTTCGGTATTTTCTCCGCAGCGAAAATTTTTTCAAGGCGGAGCGTCAAACGTTCCAACCCCGCGAGTTCTTCTTCGGTGTAGGCGGATTCGCTCATATAGCGATCGAGCAAAATATCCGCAAATCCTTCCAATTTTATCGCGGGAGCAAGAATGCGGACGAGTTTATGATGCAGATAAGCTCGGCATTCCTTTCGAACGTCGTAATCCTTGCCGAGAAAAACGCCGTTGCTTCGGATTTTTAAATTTTCCGTTTTCAAATTTTTATTTAACGCGGAGCGCGAGCGAAAAATCGCTTTTTGAAGCCGCGGATATGCCGTCAAGGGCACCTTTCTGCTTTTTGTTTCTCCGACAAAAAGGAAATATTCTTTCGTCATATCTCTGATTTTGTCTTGTAAAAAAAGCAGTTCCACCGCCTTTTCCATAGACAGGCGAGTTTTATTCGTGTCAGTCATTGTACCTTTCTCCTTTACTCGTAAATATTGATGATTTTTTTTCCGCGTTTTCGGGCGTAACGGCAAGCGGCAAAAGCGCCGCCGTGATTATGATTGACGCCCGAAAGAATATAGTCCGCGAGATCTGCCGCGAGCCTGTTTGTATAGGTAATGGCAAAGCGTAAAGGAACTTGTTTTTCGAGTAAGTAAACGGAATCGTCAAAAAACGGGGGCAACTCAAAATTTTCTTTGGGCATATAGGAAAGAAAGATGGTATTTTTGATATGCGGGTATTCCGACTTCAACTCCCAAACGAGAGAGGCGCATAGCTTATCGAAGTTGCCGCGATATCCGCAATAAAATTGCATAACGTTATGATTGACAATTAAATCGGCGATAATACGCTGAATTTTTTGGCGCATAGGAAGATAATTCACCTCGCTATGACCGAAAAAAGTGCATGAATACATAATTTTCTCCCTTGCTGGAATTTTTTAATATATATAGGTAATAATAAATTACTATAAGGGGTATTACATAGTCCTAAATTATGTAATAAAATATCCCTATAAAGGGATGTTAAAATGACTATAAATGAAAGAATTAAAAAAGAAATGGATGAACGGGGTTGGAGTATTTATAAACTGTCCAAACTGTCTGGAATAAGTAAAACCGCGATAAAAAGCTGGTTTAGAGCCGTTCCTACTAAGCCAAAATATGATTCCATTAAATTGGTAGCCAAAGCATTTGGAATGACTATCGAAGAATTAATTTCGGAACAAAAGCCTGAGAATCCTCAGAAACAAGAAATGTTGGAATTGTGGAACAGGTTGGAAAAGTCGGAAAAAGAAATCGTGATAGGGGTAATGAAGGCTATTTTATTTCATAATAAGTAATCCCTTTTTAAGCTATTCCCATTTAGGAATAGCTTTGCTTTTTCTTTAATCAATAAAGCAATTATATTATAACAGAAAATATGACTACTTTGCAACAAAAAATAGTAAACAAAAAGTTTTTAATTATTTTTATCGTTAATGATTAATTCTTAAATTGCTTATCATCATCGCTTTCATTATTATATAATAATGACAAATATTACTTTTATGGTAAAATATGTTAAATTTTGATATTATAGAAAGAATTGACGAATTGAAAAAGCCGCGCGGGTGGAGCTATAATGAATTAGGCGAACAAGCCGAAATCAATCCCAATACGATATACGGTTGGAAAAATAGAAATATTATTCCTAAATTGACGCAATTAGAAAAGATAGCCGCCGCTTTCGATTTAACATTGGAGGAGTTCTTTTGCGGCATAAATGCCAAAGGTTTGACGGAAGAAGAAAGGGATGTTTTGAATCGTTGGTCTTTGTTATCCGAGAAAGAAAAAGATGCGGTTTATTATCTGATGGATACGTTTGAATTAATCAGGGGAAAAAACGTATGACGGAAGATAAAAGACTTATCAAACGAATAAAGGATTTATGTGAAGAAAAAAACCTTACTTTCGGGGAAATGTTAAAAAAGACGAAGACTTCCGCCCATGCGTATGAATGGAAAAACGGAAACGCTATCCCCTCTTTACCTGCGATAAAAAAGATTTGCGATAAGTTAGAAATTCCTTTAAATAAATTTTTTGACGGATATAATGATTTTTCTTTAACAAAGCCTCAAACAGAATTTTTGCGGGAATGGAAATTCTTATCTGAACGCGAAAAGACAACGATTTCCAAAGTTATCGACGTATTTCTTGAAATAAACAAATAATTTATGTCCCGCCCATAAAAAACTATATTGAAACACAATTTTTTCCCCAATGTGTTTCTTATAAATCTTAATGCTACCCCCAAGAGAATTTATGATATGCCTTTGTTAATATTCAGTTCCCGCTTGGAACAATTGATGAAACCTGAAAATATAAGTAAAAGAAAATTATCAATCGAAACCCACGTAGACAGAGCCTCCATTACAACTTATTTACAAGGTTCTTGTTTGCCTCGTTACGAAGCACTTGCCCGTATCGCCGATTATTTCGAAGTGAGTGCGGACTATCTGCTGGGCTTGGAAGAAGAAAATATTTATTGTTATCATACCGTTTGTGAAATAGAAGAAATCCCTGACTTGTTTATCTGTCGCTTAAAAGAGCTTATGCGTGAAAAAGGATTCTCGCAAGGAAAGTTAGCAGAAAAAATAAAAATGCAACAGGCATCCATATCGAAATGGATAAGAAAACGAGCAATGCCCGAAACGTTTGCACTTATGGATTTAGCGACAAAGGCGTTTGATTGCAAAGTAGATTATTTAATCGGAAGAGAAATCAATAGTAATATCAAAGATATATCGGGATAATGGTAATGGATATACAAGAAAGAATTTTACAATTATTGAAAAAGCGAGAATGGAGTCTATATAAACTGGCAAAAGAAGCAGGAATTCACGAAACTACCGTATACGATTGGTTTAATGATAATCATTATACTCCAAGTCGAAAATCCTTAGAATATATATGCGCCGCCTTAGACATTACGCTGGCAGAATTTTATAGCGGCGTAGAAGAAAACACTTTGAGTGAAGAGCAAACTTTATTATTAGAATTATTTTCCAAAGTGCCGTCCTGTAAAAAACAAATTGTTTTTGATTTATTACGTACCCTGTCAGAAGAAAAGCAGATTTAACAAATTTATAAAAATTTCTATTTTTATTTTTTTCGTCAATAAAGCCTTTTCCTCTCCTCTTTCAAGTATAGGCAGTTAAAGTCCCGGCGACAAACGCATCGCCGGAAAGATCTCCACTCTTCGACATTATAAAAGCGGCTCAAACGAGTCGCTTTTTTATTATCGTAAAAATAAATTATTAAAAAAAGAAAACAATTTCTTAAAAAAATCGAATTTTTTAGATAGTTTTCACGCCTCCATAGTAAAATGATATTAATAAATTACTTAACGGAGGAATCCCTTATGAAAAATTTTAAACAACTTATCGTTTTGAGAACCAAACGGCTTTTGAAAGAACGCAATTGGACTCAATTCAAACTTGCCAACGAAGGCGGCATCTGCTACTCCACGCTTTCCACTGTCCTGAAAGATAAGTGCCCGACCATGAACTCCGATACCATTATTGCTATCATTCTCGGTTTTGATATGACCGTTATGGAATTTTTCAACTGTGACTTATTTCTCCCCGAAAATATCGGCGACAACTGATTTTTACGGCTTGAATTTCTCGGCTACTTAAAAGGCGCCTTTTGATAGAGCCTCTATCAGACAGACGCTCTGCCTTTTTGCGAGCCGCCAAAATTTAGTTTATGGGCGGCTCTTTTCATCGTACCTCTGATTTGCACGAATCTCCCTTTGCCTTTTGTATACTTCTTTAAACTTTTCGTAAAACCAAAAAAATTTTACGAAAAGATGTTTAAAAGGAAAAAAAGCGGCTTATATATAAAGTGTTCGAAGGAAGAAAAAAATCCGCAAAGAAACCTCGGAAAAGGGGCGCCAAAGGAAAGAACGCTTCCTCGGAATCCATTAAAAAAATACATGAATAAGGAGATGTTTATTATGAAATACCTGACTTCCGATTCTTTAAATTCTTTATTAAAACCTTTCAGCGGCTTTTTTGACAATAACTATTCCGTCATGAGAACGGACGTAAAATCAAACGACAAGGAATACACGCTGAGCGTAGACCTGCCCGGTATCGATAAAAACAATATCGATATCTCTTTGCAGGACGGGTATCTGACTATCGAAGCGGTGCGCAATAACGAGGAAACGGAGAAGGACGAAAATTCCAATTACGTATTCCGTGAAAGAACGTACGGCAGAATGTCGAGGACCTTCTATGTGGGCGAGGGCATCCGCGAAGAAAATATCAAGGCGAAGTATGAAAACGGCATTTTGACGGTAGTCGTGCCCAAGTATAAGGAAGAAGAAAAAGCCTTGAAGAAAATCGCCATCGAATAATCCTCCATTCCTCCCTTCCGCCGCGGCGGAAAGCTTTTGATAAAAGTTTCTCTCCTACAAAAAGGGGTCCGAAATAAATTCGGATCCCTTTTTTATGGCGCTCGATATAGAAGCCTCTTTTTCCTGACGAAACAGATCTTCACTTTTTTTCGGGCATGGCGGCAGCCGTCAAAAGCCACACTTCTGCGGCTCCCGCGTCGAACAGCCGTTTCGCGCACTCGCTGCCCGTCGTTCCCGTCGTCATGGTATCGTCTACGAGCAAGACCCGCTTCCCCCTGCACGAGGCTCCTCTCTTTATCGCGTAGGCGCCCGACAAGTTCCGCTCCCGCTCCTCTTTGGAAAGCCGCTTTTGCGGCAGCGTTTCCCGCGTTTTGACGAGAAGCTCCTTATCCGGGTCGAAGTTCAGGCAATCCGCCGCCACCACGGCGAGCGCTTCCGCTTGATTGTACCCTCGTTTTTTCCGCTCCGTTTCGCTCATGGGCACGGGGACGACGACGTTCGGCAGCTCCGATTCTTGCCGCTCCGCCCTCACTTTTTCCGCCATTTTTTCCCCGAAAAATAAAGCGAGATGGCGTTCTCCGTTCTTTAAACGATTGAGAAGAAAAGCCGCTTCCCCCTGATAGACGAACGGGGAAATCCCGCGCGTAAAGAGCGGCGCTTTCGCCTTGCACTCCAAACAGACCCCGGGCGCGCAAGTCTTTCTGCCGCATTTCGGACACGCTTCGCCTTCGCTCTTTTGCAAAACCGCGAGGCACTTCGGGCACAGTCTTTCGCGGGGGTACTCGAAAATCTCCTTTCCGCACGAGTCGCACGTATATCCGCGCCCGCCCGCCGCAAGGCGAAACTTATCCAGCGTTTTATCGACAAACTTTTCCCAGGCGTTCATTTCCTCCCCCGTCTTCCTCCCCCGTCTTCCTCTCCTAAAAAATCCCACCCAAACGGCTTTCGTCAAAGCCCTGGGTGGGTCGTTTTTCTTTTATCCGTTTTCTCCGTCGGCGTCGGAATCCTCCTCCGGCTGCGCGGCGGGCGCCGTTTCAGCGGCTTTTGCCGCCTCCGCGTCCTTTTTGCGCTGATAGCGCACCAGCATATACGAACAGATCGCTCCCACCGCGAACAGCGCGATGCCGAGCACGAGATCCCACACTTCCACGCCGCTCTCTTTCCAAGGGATATACGCCTGCGAGAAAATATCGGGATTATAGAACATAGACACGATAGAGCCCAACGAAAGTCCGACGATCATGGAATACGCGGTATGGCGCGCTTTGCCGAACACATAATTCAAAAACTTGGAAAAGGTGAAAAGCCCCAGAAGGAAACCGATGACCAGCGCGGCATAGACGAGCAAAATCGCGGGATTGGATTTCCAGAAGGTAAGGCTGACGCTGTCCACGAGGGATTTAAACCATCCGAGCGCCATGAGCACGGCGGTGGCGCTCAGTCCGGGGACGATCTGCGTGACGCCGACAATATACCCGACGGGAAGGCACAGGAGCACCTGCCACCATTTGACGGATGCAAAGACGTTCGTCGCCGCTTCGGACGCGTCGGAAGTGTTGAGCGCGACGGAAACGACGCCGATGGCGATCGGGATGAGTATGCCTACGATTAAAAGCGCGATGCGCTTCGCGTTCATCGCCGCGCCTTTGAGCTCGTCCTTGACGGCGGGGAAAGCGCCGCTCATCAGTCCCGCGAATAGTCCCACCACGGCGAAGGGAAGAAGTCCCAACAGCTTTTCCACCGTAAAGAAGCCCAGAAGCACTCCCACCACCATGCCGATGCCGATGGGCAGAAGGAACATAAAACATTTTTTGAATTGCTTAAAAAGGTTCCCCACCGCATAGAGAAATTGATCGTACAATTTAAAGATAATGGCGACGGTGGAGCCGCTGATTCCGGGAACGATGACCGCAAGCCCGATGAAAAAGCCGAGCAGAGCGCTCTTGCACCACGTTTTCTTGTTGTATTTTATCAGCGCGATTTCCAGACTTTCTTTTCCCATATTTCCTCCCGCGTCCGTCCGAACGGCTTTGTTTCGCCCGCCCGGAAAATTTTTCCGAATTACTTTATTTATTATAGCCGTTTGCCTTTCTCTTGTCAAGCGTCGGAAAGAAGAAAGCTCGCTTTTTGCCGAGTGAAAAGCTGTGATGGCGGACACAAAAAGAGATTTCGGACTTTTTCGCATTTTTTCTTCCTTTTCTGTCACTCGGGAAAATCCGAAAAAGAGAAAAAAATTTAAACCTTTCCGTCCCTTCCGACACACCCCTTTTTTCCCCGCTCCCGCGCGAAAAAGCGGAAAGGAGAGTATACAAAAACGCCCGTTGTACGTTCCCCTAAGGAAAAAACGGACGGTTGCGGGGAAAAAACGGAGTATGAAAAAATATTTTCCGCAAAATTTTATGATTTTCCGCAAAAAAGCGCAAAATTTTTTCCCTCCGAGCATATACAATAAGAGAGAAATTCCCCTTGAAAAGGGGCAGGAGCGGAATATCATGAACTTCATCAAAAAAATGTGTATTTTAAGACAGGTCAAGCAAGGCTTTTCGGGGGACGGTAAAACGCTTTCGGGGCTTATCAAGATCGAGCAATACGGAAAGAACCTATCCGTGGAAGTTTCCGTCATCAACTTCGCGCCCCTGTCTTCGGGAGAATACTATTGCCTGCTCGCCGATTCCCGAGGGCGGACGGAAATGCTCCCCCTCAGGGGCAAAAGCCTCTTTAACATCGTTTCCGAACTGAACGCGGAGGAAGGCTTTTGCGGCGTCATCTGTTTCGTCAAAAACGGCATCGTTCCCATCGCCTACGGAGTCAACGGGCAAAACGTCTACGATTGGCGGACGCTTGTACAAAATTCCGTACCGCCCCGCACAAAAGAAACCGCTTACGCGGCGGGCACGGGAAACGCGGACGACTTCATGAGCTTCGGCAGCGAATCTTCCGAAAGCGGAACGCCGCGCGGGGAAGCGCCCGAGTCCGCGGAAAACATCTTTTCGCCGCGGTATGAGGAAAGTCCCCAAAATCTCCCCCCGACGACGGAAAAGCGGCCGGGCGAAGCTCCGCAAACGCCCGTTCCCGAACGCCCGCAGCCTCCCCGTCCCGCGCACGAAACGCCGCCCGACCCGCAGGAAGCCTCTATAAACGAGCCACCCAGGGAAGGGACGAACGCCCGAAAAGCGGAAGGAAAGTACGACGACGAAACGGTGGCCACCGAAAACTACTATGACAAGGAGAAAGGAAACCATGAACGCATCGAGAATGAAGAATCTGGTACATATGCATACGCTGAAAGCGGAAATCAAGAACAAGCAGAGAAAGAGCGGCAGAACGTTGCAGCGAATGGAGATGCTGAAAACGTACGCAATCCGTTTACAACGGACTCGGACGGATACTATCTCGCCGTCAAGGGAGAGATCGACGCTCTCTTCGAAAAGTACCCTTCGGACGACAGTCTGAAAGAGGTATTCGCCTATTCGGAATGGGTGCGCGTGCGCGGGGAGGAAGGAAAAGCGGAATACCTCATCGGGGTCATCTATGACGATATGAAGGCAAAGTATATCTGTTACGCCCTGCCGGCCGAGGATAAGGAGCGCCCGCCCGAAGAGGTCAAGGAAATCTGCACTTTCGTCCCCTCTTCCGCTTTTACGGATAAAGAAGGCTTTTTCGTCATCTTCCAAAGCTGTTCGACGGGCGAATGTATCCGCCCCGAGAGCCTGTAAAAAATTTCGCCAAACGCACGGCAGACGTCCGCGGTCTTTTCTCTGCGCGAAAAAATAGGCGTAAGACAGTACTGAGGATTCTTAAAGGCGAAAAAAGCGTCCTCTTTTATAAGGAACGGTTATCCGCCTCTGTCGGCGCGGAAAGAAAAGAGGCGAAACGAGGGACTGACGGAGGGAAAACGAGGCTTCCTCCTATAAAAAAGGCGGCAAATCGCCGTCTTTTTCCGCCGCATTTTCTATGAATTCCTCTCTATGCAAACACCCGCTCGATTTGTTTTGAAGCGAATTTTTTGCCTTGCGCTCCTTTTGCTTTTTCCTTTTTAGAAATCTTTATTCTTCCCGTCTGTTCTTACGATTTTCCCCTTTCCTTAAAAGCGTTTTTCTTTTTCCTTCCCGCCGTAAAAAGAAGAGGACGTTCTCTATTTTTCCCTATAAAAGAAAAATTTTTTCGTCCCCCTAAAAAGACGAAAACTTTTATTTCATCGCATTGAATATTCGGAGTCACATCGGGCGGCAAACGGCACGCTCCCGTTTTTCTACTCTTTGATCCCCAGGAGATAGTCGGCCGACACGTCCAAGACCTGACACAGCCGCGCAAAGGTATCCAATCGGGGAAGCTTTTTCGTTGTGCAGTATTGCGTGATCATCTCGGGCGATACCCCTACCCGCCGCGCAATCTCCACCGTCGTCATGCCGCTCCGCTTGATTTCTTCACGGAGCCGAACCTTGATTTCTTCTACCATAAGAAAATTATATAACCAATGGTTAGAAAATGCTTGACATCTAACCATTGGTTATTGTATAATAAACATATGGAAATTATGCATAAATTGCCGAAATTTTTTCGGAAACGCCGTTTGGAAGTGCAAAAGTATCCATTAAAATTCGCCTATCCGTAAAAAGGTTCTTATTTTTCAAAAAGGCCGCCCCGCAAGGGACGGTCTTTTTGTCGCCTTCAAAGCGAACGGATATTTCCGCTTTGCCGCTCGCTGTCCTCGGACGATTTACTCGTTTTCGACGAGCCGCATAGAACGAGCGTATTCTTCGGAAAAATCCGCTTTGAGATCCTTTGCGGTCTTGGCGGAAAAAGCCTTTTCCAGCGCGTCCAGGCTTTGTGCGCACGCATCGTATTCGGCGTCTTTCTCATAGGTATCCAGTTCGTACAAGACGCCGCCCTGATACTTGTTTGCCAAATACTCGCGCCCGGCATCCTCCGACCAGTTGACCATACCCAGCTCAAAACTCACGATTTTGTCTTTTTCAAAATCGTAATTCACGTCGATGGTCAGGTAAAAATAGTCCACCCCGTCCGAATCGGAACGGGTATTCTTTCCCCGGATTTCTCCGCCGACGCTTCCCGCGGAGGGCTGATAGGAAACCAGCATATTTAAATCGTAAAAGTCCTCTTCATAGGAACAAGTGAACCGCGAAGGCGCGTCGTAGACTTGGAATTTATCGTTTCTTAAGACCTCTCCCACAAAATAGACGAACGCTCCCGTCCCGTTGACATTGCCGTAATCCTCCGCTTCGTGATAGGCAAGGGGCGCCACGGTAATTACAGGCTTAGAAGGCTCGCCTTCCAGAAGAACGGACGCCACCTCGCCGAAAACTTTGGCGCACTGTTTCTTCTTCAAATTCCCCTCCTTTCCGCCGCAGGCGGCAAACGCGAGAACGCCGCCCATAATCGCCGCGAAGACGACAAAGCTTTTTTTCATGCTCTTTTCCTCCCTTCTTTTTAATGTTTTTTATCCTCAAAAGAACTGACCTCTCAGTCCCCCGGCAAATTCGATACGCGCTCAAAAACGACAAGCTCCCTTCTTGTACCGCCCTTTCGCTTTCCGCGCCCCATCTAACCGAAGCCCTAAGGAAGTTAATACGCAAAAATAGGGGGGGCGGGCAGAGAGTCGCACTTTTCAGAGAGGACAGGCAAACGACGCTTGAAGGGAAAAACCGCATAGGGATTTCGTCTTCTCTGTTTTCGTTTTCATTATAACACTTTTCCGCGCGTCCGTCAATCCCCCTTGAAAAAGTTTTCCCCCTCTTTTTCAAAAAGCGGGCACAAAAATTTCCTTTGAAGAATCCGACAAAAGTCGGGCGACAAAAAAACAAGAAAAAAGAACAAATAGACAATATGAATGGCTATCAGTAATTAATTTATTGATTTTTAAGAAAACAAATCTACAAGATACTTGACAGTTTCGCGCGGGTATTATATAATAAAATCAACCGAATAAGGAGTGACTTTTCCATGAACGAAAAAACCGTAAAGACGTCGGGCGCCGACGAGAGGACGCCTTCCCGCAGCGAATATTTTTCCTGGATCAACAACACCAACGAAGGCTCCACAGAAAAACAGACTCTCGTCAATTTGGCGTTTTTCCGCTATTTGAAAGAGCGCTATCGTATGTCGCTGGATATCTACGCGTGGGACGCGGGAAATCTTGACGGAGCGGGGAACAGCTATGAAACCTTGGACGGAGAGAAGCTTTCGAAGCAATATCCTCACGGCTATGCGCCCGTCGTGGAAGCCGCCGCCGACATGGGCACCCGCCTGGGCGTATGGGGCGGCGCGGACGGCTACGGGGAGGACGAAAGGGACGCGGAAAAGAGGCGGCAGCTCCTTGTGAAACTCTGTAAAGACTATCGTTTCGCCCTCTTCAAGTTCGACGCGGTGTGCGGTCTGCTGCGCGAAGACAAACGGGAAGAGTTCGCAAAGTCCCTGCGCGAATGCCGATGCTATTCGCCCGATCTCATCCTCCTCAATCACCGCAACGATCTTGGAAACGCGGAAATTTACGCCACCACGTTTCTGTGGGAGGGCATGGAAACCTACGTAGACGTGCACGGCTATAACCCCGTCACCGCGCCGCATAACCGCGCGTATATGTTTTTCCGCGGCCATACGCCCGAGTTGAAACGACTGACGGAAGATCACGGGGTGTGTATTTCTTCTTCCATCGACTATTTCGAGGATGACCTCGTCTATCAGGCGTTCAACCGTTCGCTCATACTCGCCCCCGAAATTTACGGCAATCCCTGGCTGATGCGGGACGACGAGCTTCCCCTGCTCGCTCGCGTCTACAACCTGCACCGCCGTTTTCGGGAGATTCTCGTGGACGGGATGCTTCCCGAAGGGGATATGGGCGATAAAGCGGCGATTCGGGGCGACAAAAAGCGCCGTTTTTTGGCGACGGGCAACGCGGCGTGGACGGAAAAGAAAATTCGAGTTCCCTTGGACGGGAGCATCGGACTCGCGCCCTGTAAACGGGTGTGCGCGACGCGGCATTTCCCCACGACGCGTTTTCTCGGATGTTTTGCGTACGGGGAAAGCGTGGAAATCGCTCTGCCGCCCTTCCGCGCGACCCTCGTCGAATTTTGCGATGCGGACGTCGCCGACAAACAGATAACAGGCTGCGAATATCTCGTCCTGCACGAACGGGAAGACGGCTCGCCCGACGAGATAAACGTCCTGTATTCCAACGGCGCCCCGTCCCTTTTCGATCCTGCGAAAAACGCTTTTTCGCCCCTTTCGACGCTCTCTTCCGCCCCTTTCGACGCGCGGGAACGCGCGCCCGAAAAGATAGGCTCGCTGCAACCCTGCCCCCTTCCTTCGAATGCGCAGCAGCTTTACGAAACGACTTGCTTCGGCGCGGACAACGATTCTTTGGAACTGCGTTCCCTGCGTCGTTCGGGAAAAACGGAGATCCCCGAAGTGCAGGCGGCGCGGGACGAGTTTTTTCATCAGGAATCCTATCGCCTGCGGGGACTCGACACGAATATCCCTTTTGACGGCGACCCCGACACTTTTTTCGACACCAAATCCCGCGCCTATTATAATTTCGAAGGTCGCAAGGGCTTCCGCGTCGAAGGCGGGTGTCTGAGGGTGGATTTCGGCTGCGAAACGACGGCAGACCGCATAGAGTTTGAATATTTCGACGCCGGCTCCCGGTGCCCGTCCATGTTCGAAGAACAAATCCCCGCCGAAGCGGGCGAAGTTTCCTCTGACCTTTTAGATTGGCGCCGCGCGCCGCTCGTCCGCACGGAAACCATGCGAGAAGCGGCCAATTCTTATTTCGCCTATTACGTGGATAAACGGGAGGAAACAAAGGGCCTGAGGAAAAAAGCCGTCTATGCTCTTTCCCCCGCTCCCGCAAAAAAGGAAAGCGAACCGCCCGCGGCAACTTTCCGTTATTTTCGCCTGCCCTGTCCTATGGACCGCATATATTCCGTCAGGTTTTTCGAAGGGGAAAAAGAACTTGCGCCCGTTCGTCCCAAGCTCACCAACCTTTTCGCCGCGTATGAAAAGAAGCGTCCCAAGGCAGCGGCGACGGCGCGTTTTCGACTCGGAAAGCTCCCCCTGCACCCGTATTTGGCGGCGGCATTCGAGGGAAAGACGGGCAACGAAAACGCCTATTGCTGCGCGGAGATCGACGAAAAATTGTACGCGTTTCCCGCCCGCGCGCCCGCCTATCCCTCCAACGTCTACGAATATCCAGTGCATCCCGTGGACGGATTTTACACCTTTTTCCTCCCCCTCCGCCCCGAATGGGCGGACAGGGAAATTGCCGTGTACGCCCTCTTCGCGGACAATTCCGTTCCCGTGGACGTCTACCTCTGCGACGGCCACGGCAAGCGGGAAGGGCTACTCGCAAAGCTTCCTTCCTAACGCTCTGTTTTTGCGGCGAAACAGATTCGCACAAAAATCGGGAATTCAATGTTTCGGGACGCGCCCTTTCCAAAATCCATTTGCATAAATACTAAATCCGCGGAGATTTTTGAAAAATCTCCGCGGATTTTGCCCGGCAAATCGAAATCTACTCAAATACGTTTATGACGTAGCCGTCTATCGTCGTAACGCCGCAAGTCTTTCCTCCCCACGGCTGTATTTCTACTTTCGTAATTTGATTCCAGCCTTTGGAGATAATATAAGAATACATCTTCTCGATATTTTTCACTTGCATAAAAGAGATTGCGCGCGGTTCGGGTTTGCCTTTGAACAGTTGAAAACCCGTAAACGGAGCCAAATGGGTAATTTCTATTTCGGGAAGTATGTCAAAAACGACTCCGTATAACCCGTTTCCCAGCTCGTCTTTTTCCACTACGTTGCCGTACCACCCCATTATTTCCTCAAACCACTTCACGGTTTTGCTCATGTCTTCCGTGAGATAAACGGGCGCATTTTCTTTTACGAAATATCCCTTTTCGGAAAATCTACTCATGATCTTCTCCCTTGTATTCCCGTTTCTCCTGCTTCCACAATTTGCATTGTTCTAATCGCTTGCCGCCGTCGCCCTGTTCCTCATCATAGGCGAAAGTATGTAAGAGCGAGCAAACGAACTCGTTGCATTCCCCGCAATGCCGCTGTTCTTTGCTTTCGCAGCAACTTTTTACGGGACAACTGTCCGCCCAAAAAGGCTTTTCCATCTGCGAACACCCCTGACAACCCGTTTGTTCGCGGTATGCGCATTCGTCGCACAACAGACCGCATCTTGACTGTACCATAAAACACCTCCGTTTTTACGAAAGTATAGCACATGAAACACGACAGCGGTATGTCGTCATACTCTATATTTTAACGAATTATTTTTTGCCTGCTTATACAAATCCGCTCTCAGTATATCCGGCTCTAAAACGGTTATTTTATCGCCGAAACTTAACGCCCAATTCAGCATATTCTCGTAGGAGGCAAACTCTCTTTCAAAAATCAAATTGCCCTGTTCCGACTCGCGGAAACTATCGACGCCGTATTCTTCCACGATCCGATACGTTTGACTTTTCTCAAACTCCGCTTTTAAACGATAGTTCTTTGCCTCTAAAAATTCCCCGTAATTCAAGTCGCCTTCGGGAATTTCTCTATTTGTAAAATACTCTTGCGACGTTTTAAGTTTCCACAAGCGATTGAGTTTATACAGCTTAAATCTTTTATCCGCCGCGTTATAACCGAAAACATACCAGGAAGACCATTTAAAAACAATCCGATACGGCTCTATCCTATTCTCGTGCTTTCCCCTTGCCGAATAATACTCGAACGAAATCAGGCAGTGCTTTTCTATTGCCTGTTTGAGGACGTCTATCTTTTCCGTAAGCGAGATTTTATAATGGGAGGCAAGATCTATGACAAAGACATTATCGACGATGATTTTATCATTTTTTCGCGACAGTCTTTCGATAAGCTGCCGAGAATACGATTGTTTTGAAACGCTGTCCAAGCCGTTCAAACCGGTGAAAACCGCTTGCAGCTGTTCTTTCGTAAAAAGGGATTTATCGATTTTATACCCCTCCGCAAGATAAACGCCGCCCCCGTAGCCTTGCGTGCAGATTATGGGAATCCCCGCCTTGCATAGGTCGTCCATATCTCTGTTGATAGTGCGCCTCGATACTTCAAAG
This sequence comes from uncultured Eubacteriales bacterium, assembly GCA_905209085.1. Classification (GTDB taxonomy): domain Bacteria; phylum Bacillota; class Clostridia; order Christensenellales; family Borkfalkiaceae; genus Scatosoma. Next base: position 49,220 of record CAJLRM010000002.1, on the reverse strand, counting down.
CGTTCGGCGAGTTCGGGCGCGGTTGTTTTATCGGTCTGCAACAGAATTGTGATAATGCCGACAAGACGGTCTATTTTCATCTTAACACCTCGCAGATAGTATAACCAATAACGCGACAAAAGTAAAGCCGTGTGATTGTCGAATGAGAGCAAGTTGCCCTGACGATTCCTCTCCAAGATTGTTTGTCCTGCAATGAGTATGCCAAAATCAAGCGTTCTTTGCTTCCCTGCCTCTTTCAGGCGCCGCCCGATTCTCTCTCCGCGGACAAAAAATCGCGCCCTGCTTCCCATAGCTCCCCCCGCCCAACGGCGAAGCTTTTTAACGGCGTTTTTCAGCTGGTCCCGCCCATCGTTTCGCGCGGCAGAAATTTATTCTATTTCCAGCCACGTCTTGTAGAGTCCGCCGTCCGCGCCCGCCCGATAAAAATCGCACAGCACGACGCCCGAAGGCAATCTCAGCTCAGCCCTGCCTCCCTCTCCCCTAATCATCTCCGCATTTTCGAAATCGGAAAAACGGAGCGCGGGCACGCGCATTTCCGCCAGCCTTTCCGCCGTCGTAAAGCCTGTTCCGCCGTTCAAACGGGAAAAGGCGCGATTGAGCGAAAGATCGTAAGCGAAGAGGATAGGTCCCTGATAGACGCTGTATTTTCCCGCGTACTCCTCCTTGCCCGCGATAAAACGCGCGGAAAAGTCAAAACATATTTCCGCGTCGCCCGCGTTCGGGATACGGACGTAGACGCCCGCGCCCGTTTCGCTTTCTTTCCCGTTCAGACGCAGAGAGGTCCTTTTAGACCACGAGGGCACGCGCACAAAGATCCCCCGCGTTTCCCTTTCGGCGCGGCAGGAGATCTTCACTTGATTCCCGAAGGGATATTCTCCCGAGATCGCTATCTCCCCGCCCGCCCAAACGAGTCGGCAAGGCTCGAAATTGTTGATATAAATCCCCTTTTCGTCCTCCGTGACCGCCCATTCCGCCATTTCCGCGACGCCGCGGGGAAAATTGACCGAACAGCAGTTGAGCATGGGCGCGCCCGGTCGGCTCTGAAAATCGCAGCCGTGAAAGTTTGCGAGTTTTTCCCCTTCCATGGGGGTGTCGTAAGTCGCCCAGGCGCCCGAAGGCGAAACGGCGCCCATCGCGGCGTTGTAGTGCGCGGTTTCGAGAAAATCGACGAGAGAAAGTTCTCCCGTCAGGCGGTACAGTTCCAAAACGAGCGCGTCGAACGCCACGACGCAGCAGGTTTCCACGACGCCGTTTTGATAGGGTGTGCCAATCGCCTGTTCCCCCGTCGAAAATCCGCCCGTATTGTGCACGTCCGTTTCGAGGATGCTTTCGACGGTGGCTTTAAGCGCGGCGAGATATTTCCGCTCCCCCGTCCCCTTATACATTTCCGCAAAGCCCATGACGACGTGCAGGCTTTCCCAGCGCGGCTTTCTGCAATCGCAGAACCTGCCGCCCCGCGCCGCCCATTCCAGCCAGCCCCCGCTCTCCCCGCTTCCCATATCCGCTTCCGCGGCGCGCGCGAAAGCGAGGTATTCCTCTTTTCCCGTCCGATTGTATAAGCGTCCGAACACGTGATACACCGCCAGGTTCATTTCCGAACAGCCCGTGGAAACGATATTCTTTTTGCCGTTGTAAAAGGTATTCATCAACAAGGCCGCCATGCGCTCCACGGCCTCGAAATATCTCTCGTTCCCCGTTTCTTCGTTCCAGAGCAAAAGCCCGTACATGATATGATAGTGCGCCCAGCAGTCCCATGTCCAGGGACGCTTGTCGGGCGTCTGCGGCAGGGAGCCCGTGAATCTCGTTTCCCGCGAATAGCAGCCGAGATACCCGTCCTCGTCCTGACGGGCGAGAAGCCTGTCGATAAAACCGACCACGTATTCTTTCAAGGCTTCGTCCCCCGTTTCCAAATAGACGAAATAGGCGCTCGTCAGATATTTTCCCGCAAATTCTCCCGACCAGGCCAAAAGATCCCGATAGGGCTTTGCGTCGCGGTCCCGAAACATCGTCAAAATAGCGGGATTCGTTTCCGCGATCCCTTTCAGCCAGCGTTCGGAAATGTTTTTACAAAGCTCCGCGGTGACGCCGCGGGCGTCGAAGCGCGAAAAGTTCGGTCTTTTTCTCATCTCGTTATTCTCCCCCTCCCTCCAAAAGCACTTCGCTGTTCGTCCCGAAAAAGACATCCCCGCGGGCGCAGAGTTTGTCGAGCGTCCGCTTCAACGCCTCCTCCAAGCCCGAAAAACATTCGTACTCGTAGGCGTGTCCCCAGAGAAAAAACAGCAGCGGCTGTTCGGGCGATCCCTCCGCGAGCAAAAACTCGTCCGTCAAACGTTGCATCTGCTCTGTTTCCGCTTGGTGTACGGTGGGAGGAAGGCGCAGAAAGCGCTCCTTCGGCGGCAGGGAAAAGGAATGGGACGCGTCAATCGTGCGCGCGAATTTCACCTTCGTGCGCCGGCCGAGAATCTCCGCCGTGCGCTCGTCGTTGTTCACGCCCCCGCAGGGGTATGCCATGCCGTAAACGGGGCGGGAAAACCATTCTTCCAGCGTCCGCCTGTCCTCTTCCGCCTCCCCTGCCGCTTCCTCCTCCGAAAGGGAAGTCAGATTGCGGTGCGTAAGCGTATGCGCCGCGACCTCCTGCCCCCGATAGACCTCTTTCGCCTCTTCTTTCGTCCAGCGGCGGTTATGCAGCAAGACGCCGTTGCAGACAAAGGACTCCGTCCTGCCCGCAAGTCCCGTGTTTAAGTTGAAAGTCGCTTTCAGCCCGTAACTTTCAAGGAGCGCTATCAGTTTCGCGTCCTGTTCGATTCCGTCGTCGAAGCTCAAAGTAAACGCCTTGTATTTTCCCTGCCACATATTTTTCTTTCTCTTCCTTTTTACGTTTTTCGTCACGTCTTTTCTCCCGACGCGCTTTGACAAAGAGAGGAAAGTTTCCTTTCCCCTCTCCGCCGCTTTTCCTCGTCGTTATTATATCACGCCAGGTTCTTTTTTTCAATCCCTTTTTTCTTTTTTTTCGATAAAAACGACATCGGATTTATTTGCGCCTTTTTTTGGAGAGCGCGACGACCGCCGCGCCGATCCCCGCGAAGGGCAGAACGCCGACGAGCGAGCCGTTACAGCCGCCGCAGCCCACGTTCGTCGAACCGCCGCCCGAGGAAGAATCTTCGGGAACAATCTGTTTGGCCTCCAAAGTGAAGATAAGTTCCGCGCTGCCGCCCTCGGTGACGAGCATCAGACTGCGTTCGCCCGCGGCGATCTCTTCAAAGACGCTGCCCTTGACGGTGAGTTTGCCGTTCGCGTACGAATACTCCTCTTCGCGCAGCGCAAGTCCGTCCACCGTGACGGAAACGATCTGCTTGCCGTACAGCTCGGCGTCTATGATCAGATCCTCGCCCTGCTTGACGGTATATTCGCCCGTAATCGCGGGAGGAGCGTCCTTGACGGTCACTTGCACGGAAGCCGAAGCGATGCTCGTCACGGTAAGCTCGTATTCTCCCGCCACCAAAGCTTCCATGACGGACGCTTTGACGGTGAGTTTGCCGTTCGCATACGAATATTCGGACGCGGAGAGCGCCTTGTCGCCCAATTTCACGGCGGTTATCTCTTTTCCGTTCAATTCCAGATCGACGGAGAAATCTCCCCCGACGCTCTTTTCGTAAAGAGCGGCTTCTCCGAAAACGGGCGTGGAATCGGAAACGGCGATCGTAAACGCGCCCTGCGCGCCCGAAGCGGTGGTCAGCGTAAATTCATGATTCCCCGCCGCGAGATTTTTGAGATAATCGTACTTGAACACCAGCTTGCCCTGCGCGTTGAGATAAAATTCCGTACCCACGAGGTCGGCGTCGCCCAGGGAAATCTTTGCAACGTCGTAGCCTTTGAGGTCCACGTCGAACGCGAGTTCGTTCTTCTCCGCCTTGTCGAAGGAAAGCGCGGACGTGGGCAGTTCGGGCGAAGTGTCCACCACCTTAAAGGAAAGACTGATCTCGTTGCCCTTGGAAGTGGCGACGGTCAGCGTATTGTCGCTGCCGAGCGCGTACTTTTTACAGAACTCCTCGGTCAGATCCATCCTCGTATAGCCGAGCGGCGTGGAAGAGAGGGCGTAATCCGTTCCCTCGATCAAAGCGGTATCGCCCAGCTTGACGGAGGTGATGTCGAATACGCGGCACAGATCGAGGAGGTAATAGGGAACGCTGCCCGCGGCGAGGTCGTAATTGCCGCTGCCGCTGACAAAGGCGGGATACATTTCCGATTTCACCTCGATGTTGTCGAGATACCACGCGGTGTCCGCGTTTTCCTTAGCCGAGCTGAACACGATATACGCCGCGGCGTCTTTGCCGAAATTCTCTCCCGTATAGAAGAAGGACAGCGTCAGCGTATACCAGCCGTTCCCCTTGTCCGTCACCGACCAGCTGGCGTCGTGCGTCTGCCTGCCGTCGTCCGTCCGTTTGCCGTGCACGAGATCTATCTCCATATAGAAGATCTGCGTATCCGCACCGTTTTCGTAAACGTTGCCTTTCATACCGAGAACGGTGCCGTTTTCGGGCTTCCAATCCAGGGAAACGGTGTGCCATCTATCCTTCGTCAGCGTATTCAGCCTGCCCTCTCTCGGGTTAAACTGAAACATATCCCGCAGCACTTCGGACGCCGCATCGGGGTTGACGAATTTGATCATGCGGTTGTCGCCCTCGTCCACGGTAAAGATATTCTGATAGGCGGGGTCCATAAAGCTGTTCTGATAGAAGGTATCCTTCGCCGCCTGATCCCCGTTTAAATCGGGCATGGCGGAGAAATCCATCTCCTTCACCGTTCCCGAAGCCGCGTCGCCCACGACGATCTCCGCCGTCGCGGCGTTTCCTTCCGCGCTCTCGGCAGTCAAGACGTAGGTGCCCGCCGCCAGCCCTTTCAGGACGCTTTCCCTGACGGTCAGAAATCCGTCCGCAAACGCGTACTGCTCGCTCGTCAAAACGGTATCCCCTATCTTGACGGAGGCGATGTCCGCGAAAGTAGCCGCCGTGACGAAATCGCCGCCCGTCGCCTTGTTGTAGAAAGAGGACTTCTTATTGAGCCCCACTTCCTCGGCTTTCTTCTGTTTCGCCATCGAATAATCGTCGAGATAAAATCCCGTGTCCTTATTCGTGTTAGCAGCCTCGGGATCGGAAGAGAGCATATAGAAATAGTTGAACAGCCATCCGTCCGTGCCGTACAGGTATACGGTGAGGTCGTATACGCCGTCCTGATAGGCGCATTCCGCCTTGATGAGCATCCCGTTCGCGTTCTTTTCCTCCGTCACCGTACCGTCTTTGTTGAGATAGACGAATTCTTTTATGTCGGAAGGAGATTGGAAGCCCACGGACATTTTTTCCCAGTTGCCGAACGGCTTTATTTTCATCTGATAGCGGTAGATAGTTTCCGTGGAGGTGACGCCCGTCTTGCCCGAATCGAGATAGGCGTTGCCCTTCTGCCAGCCGCCCTCGGCGGCGGAAAAGAACTCGTAGACCGCTTTCATGCAGCGGCTTTCGCCCACTCCGTTTTCCGCGATGCCTATCTGCGCGCAGGTGCCCGCGAATCCCGTCGCGTGATACATGGGGTCGCTGCCGGACGTTTCGAGGGGCACGTTGTTGAAATCCGCCGCAAACACCGTCTTGTATTCTCCCGTCACGTCGGGGGTATCGGGAGTATCGGGCGTATCGGGAGTATCCGAGCCTTTTTCGGAAATTTTCAGATTGTCGAAATACAATCCCGTATCCTTGGCGGCATTGGCTCCGTCCGCGTCCGAGGAGAGCATATTGATCATCAGTTTGAACTTTCCGCCCAGCCCTTTTATCACCGCTTTCACTTTAAAGACGTTTCCCGTCTTCGTAATCGCGCAGCTCTCGAAAATTTTATCGGCGCCGTAATCCGCATATTCGTGCGTTCCGTCGCTTTTGAGAATGATCTGAGAATTGATATCGATATTTTCCGCGCCGATCTGAGAGAGCAGGCAATTCGCCTGCGCCACTTTTCCGAAAAACGCCGTTTCAAATTCCAGGACGTACTGTTTCCCCGCCTTCATCTCCACGTTCAGATTGTTTTCATTGGTGTAGAGCGGCTCTTTCTGCCAGCCGCCCTCGGCGGTGGACCAGAAATCATAGACGGCTTTTAAGCTCTTGCCCTCAATCCCGTCGCCCGCCTTGGTGGACGCGGAGGCGATGCCCGCAAAGCCGGTGGCGCCGAACACGGCGTCGTTGCCCGAAAGCCCGGGCGCGACGGAGAGGGAATATACGGAATTTTCCCCTTCCGAAATGTCGAATCCCGAAATGCGAAGTCCCGTATTGTTCTCCGCGTTCGCCGTTTCGTAGTCGGACGTCACCACGCTCCATTCGGAAGTGAGATAGCTCCCCGTGCCGCGGGCGGTAAATTCCACCTTCCACCATCCGTCCGTACTCCTTTGCGCCGAGGAAAGGGTGATGTATTTTTCCGTACCGTAATTGGACGCTTCTGCGTTGCCGTCGGGACGGAAGGTGATGACGGAATTGAAGGAATCCGTGTTCTCCCCTCGGAGCATCAAAACGGTGCTGGCAATCAAGCCGTAAGCGTTGAATTCCAGCGAGTACGTATACGTTTTCGCCGTATCCGTAGCGGACATTCCCGCGCGGCCGGTGTCGATATACAGCATGGACTGCTGATATCCGTTGTCGTAAAAGGTGTACGGAGCCTCGATATAGGACGCGGTGGACTGCACGACGGAACGGGTCGTGCCCGCGATGGCGGTGGCGCCGTAAATCTCGTCGCCCGTCGCCGTCACGGCGAGGTTTTCGAAGTCCGCGCCGTAAAGCAGCGTATCTTCCGCGTCCGCGTTCATCCGAAATCCGCGCGTCCCCGCAAAGGCGCCGCTTAAAATCGCTGCGCCGCAGAATACGGACAAGACCGCCAAAGCGGCACGCCTGTTTTTGTTGTTTCTCATGGTTTTTTTCCCTCCCGATATGAATCGATTTCTATTTTTACGGCTCTTCCGCCGTATAAATCTTTTTGAAACAGTTGTTTTTTTGTTCTGATTGTAGTATAATTTTTACATGGGAAAGCGCGGAAACGTCCTGCGCGCTTTCAATACGGCTGAGGATTTGTTTTATGTATATCATCCATAACGAAAAGGTGCTCACCTATATCGACTATCAGCCCGTCTATAAGGGTCTGAACGTGACGGAATTCGGCGAGGAAACGAACGACTGCGATTCCCACAACAGCGCCCTCTGCTATCGCCACAATCACATCGTGCATTTCGTGCTCGAAGGGACGGGGTGCTTTTATCGGGACGGAAAGACGTTCTCTCTTTCCAAAGGCAAGGCGTTCGTCATCACGCCCGAAAATCTCATTCGCTACGAGGCGGAAAAAGGAAAGAGCTGGACGTACTGCTGGATCTCCTTTTCGGGCACCGACTGCGACACGCTCTTCGAACAATGCGGCTTTACGGACGAAACGGCGGTTTTCGATTTCGAGGACGAGGACATTGCGCCTTTGAAAAAATATCTTTCCGTCCTGCGCGAGGGGGCCGTGACAAACGCGCCCGTCTTTGCCCTCTCCGTCGGCGCGATGTGTTTCGAAGTTTTGAGAAACTGCGCCGCAAAACTGCGCAGCGGCGAGCCGAAAGATCAGGGAATGTCCTCCTCCATCATCGACACCGCCGTGGCGTATATGCAGGCGAATCTGCACAAACCCATGAACGTTTCCCAGCTCTGTCGGGAGCTTGGCATCTCCCGCACCTATTTCTCCACGCTGTTCGAATCCACCTTGAAGCAGCCGCCCTATCAATACCTGCAAAATCTGAGAATCCAGCGCGCGAGCGAGCTTTTGCTGAGCGACAAAAATCTGCACGTTTACGAGGTGGCGGAAATGGTCGGCTTCTCTTCCACGGCGCAATTCTGCAAGACGTTTCATAAAATTCTCGGCTGCCGCCCCTCGCAGTTCCGCGTCAAATATTCGAAATCGGCACAGTAGCGTCCCGCAAAATCCGGCTTTATCGGCAAAGCGAGGCGCAAACATTGCCTGCGTCCTCGGTTTCCTTCGAGCTTCAAAAGCGTCCCGTCCCCCTCTTTCGGCGCGGAAGTTCTATCGAGAGAGCGGAAGCGGGAAAAACGCGGTTTTCTCTTTCTCCGCGCGCTTTTCAGGAAAGCACGGAAGGAAGTTTTTTCTGCGGCCGCCTATCGATGCCCCGACGAAACTTCTCAAAAAGTTCGCACGGCGTTTTTTACGATTCCCCGCCGTTTTTTGACAGACGTTCGCAGGGAAACGCGAAAAAGATAATTGAAAAATCCTATTTCTGTAATTTCCGACAAGCAGGCGGGAAACGCCGATTAAAAATCTTTCGAAAATCTTATTTCTGCAATTTCCCGCACGCCTTGGGGAAGCGTTGATTATTTAAAAATTTTATCTCTGTAATTCTCGGCGGACGTTCGGGCGAAAGCGCGGACGCCCGCTTTTTTTCGTCCGCGGCATCCGCCGCAGCCCTATTTTCGCGTTCCTGTTTTGCCGCTCGCTATCCCGTCCGACGTTTTTTGCTTTTCCCGACAAATGTCCGTTCAGACGCTCGCCTGTTCCGCCGTGCAAAATTTCGTCCGAACGTTTTTTCTCTTTTCAGAGGATCCTTTCGTTCAGACTCTTACACTTTGCCGAGCAGGATCCCGTCCAGACGCTTTTCCGCCGCGGAAAAATCGGGACAGTTCACGAGGCGGTGCTTTCCCGACCCGTCGGGAACAAACGCGGATACGCCCCTCTCGTCTATCGTCACCCGCCCCGGCTCCGAGAGGGTGAACACGCCGTCGGCGCCGAAGATCGCCACATAGGAAGCCACTAAATCCCAGCTGTCCCGATTGCCGTGAGAGTGTACGAAATAGGATTCCGCGACGGGATTTTTTCTGTCCTTTTCGATGAGCACGCCGCCCGTGTGAATGTGCCATCCGACGAGATAGTGCGCCACCAAAACGGGCACGGGACACTCTTCGAACACCGTCCTCGCCCCGCCGATATCCACCTTGATATTGCACTCGGCTTCCATCTTTTCCGTACCGAACCAAACTTCGGGCACTTCCTCGGACGGGAAAAAGCAGCCCATCAAAGAGAGCGCCTTTGCCTCCCGCGCCAAAAGTTCCCTGCCCGAAAGGGGGGAAATATCGTCCCCGCCGCTTTTTAAAAGGGCGGCGATGTTGATACAGCACCCGACCGCGACGATCGTGATTTTCTCTCCCGTATTTTCCGCCAGCGTCCGCCGGAGCACCCGCACGGCGTCCTCGGGCGCATTTCCTCCGTTCGCTTTATAGGCGTTGTCGTAAACTGCCGCAATGTGCCTGCCGTAGGACTTGACATAAAAGCCCGGATCCTCCCCGGGCGGCGTCCTCTTCGTCTGCCCGATCGGCACTTCGCGGCCGTACCAGCGGTTTATCGCGTCCGCGCAGCCCGCCGCATACGGGCTTGCCGTGCTCAGCGTCACGGCGAGGAGCTTCGCCTTTCCCGCGCGCTCGCATTCGTGCACGATCGCAAGCGAGCCCGTGTCGTCGCAGTCGCCGCCGATATCCGTGTCGAAAATAATTTTCTCCATATCCTTTTAAACACCTCTGTTTGCCTCTACGTTCGACGTTTCCGTCTTTTCGAGGAAAGATACGCGGACGCCCTTCAAAACGCTCGCAGCCCCCTTAAAAAGAGTCTGAAAACGTTTTGAAAAGCAACCGTCTTTTATCCCTTGACGCCGCCCTGCAAGGAAATGCCCTTTGCAAACACTTTGGTTCCCAAAAAGTACATGACGACGGACGGGATAGCCATGAGGACGCTCGCCGCCAGCAGCATGGGAGTGTCCTGTTTGCCCTGCGTCGTCTGGGCGCGCAGCATATTGAGTCCGAGGGAAATATTGAATTTTTCGGGAGTTCTCAGATAGATCAAAGGTCCTAAATAGTCCCCCCAGATGCCCATGGCGGTGAAGAGCACCATCGTGGCGATGGCGGGCACGCAGTTGGGCACCACCACCGCCCACAGCCGCACAAAGGAATTGGCGCCGTCCATTTCCGCCGCCTCCATGATTTCGTTCGGAATGCCGCGCATATTCTGTTTGAACATGAACGTGTAATAGGCGCTGCCGCCGATGCTCGGCAGGACGAGCGGCCAGAAGGAATCGGTAAGCCCCAGCCTCGCCCAGATGATGTAGGAAGGGATCATCGTCACCGCCCAGGGGATCATCATCGTGCAGAGAAGCACCATGAAAAATCCGTCCGCGATCTTGCAGCGAAATTTTGCGAAACCGTAGGCGACGAAAATGGTGCTGACCGTGCAGATCACGGTATTGGAAAGGATGAGTACAAACGTGTTCCCTATCCAGCGAAAGAAATTCGCGTCCGCCTGAAAGACGCGGGCGTAATTGTCGAACGCCCAGATCTTGGGCAGAAAGCGGAATTGCAGGCTGTAATATTCGTCGTACGTCTTGAAGGAAGACAGCACCATCACCACGGTGGGCAGGATCATGAACACGCCCACCAAAGAGAGCAGCGCGTAAAAGACGATATTTTTGCGCAGGGAGCGCTTTTTGCGGCTCGCCAGCGTCTTTACCCGTTCGGGCTGCGGGGGCGCCGCAGACGGCGCGCCGTTCGTTATTTGTAAAGTTTCCATATCAGTCACCGTCCGCGTAATAAACTTTTTTGCCGCCGAACTTAAAGAAGACGAACGTGACGAGGAGCACCAGCAGAAACACGATCCACGCATAGGCGCTGGCGTACCCCATCATGTGATCCACCATCGCGTAATTGTAGATCTGCAAGGTGGCGGTCATGGTGGCGGTGCCCCCGCCCAGCATCATCATGGGGCCGTACGCCTGCAAGCCGCCGATGATATCCATGATGAGAAGATAGAAAATGGTCGGGCTGATCATGGGCAGAGTGACATGGGTAAACTTCTTCCAGGCGCTCGCCCCGTCGATGTCCATGGATTCCAAAAGCTCCGTGGGCACGCCCGCCACGGCGGGCAGCAGCATGGTGATCTTTCCGCCGATCCCGCTCCACACCGCCATGACGATGAGGCTGTTCATCGCGTTTTTATAGCCCAAGAAATTAATCGAATCCATGCCGAAAGTAGTCAGCATACTGTTGAGAATGCCGTATTTCGCGTACATGGACTCCCAGAGCATGGTGCCCGCGATAAAGGGCAGCACGGCGGGCAGATAGTAGAGCGTCTGAAAAAACCTCTTGCATTTGGGCACCGAATTGATGACGAGCGAAAACGCCAGCCCCGCCGACATTCCGAAGATGGTCGTGGCGCCCATGAATACGAACGTGTTTTTAAACGTCTTGAAAAAGTATCGCTCGTACTTGAAGAGGTCGATATAATTCTGAAATTTCACAAACTTCGGCGTCCCCACCATCTGATAGGAGCAAAAGCTCATATAGAGAGAATAGAGCATCGGGAATACCCCGAAGCAGAGAAACCCCACCATCCACGGACTGATATAGCCCAAAAACTGCAAGGTCGTCTTCTTTTCCTTTTTCATGTCTTATCCCCGTATTCCGGGCGGCAGGAAAGCGGCAAATTATATCCTTCGCCGCAGCCCTGCCCCTCCGTTTTGCCGATTGGTTTCCAAAAGGCGCGCACAGCTCAGTTCTCCGCCTGCTGCGCCTGTCGGACGCGCTTGTTGATTTCGTAATCCAGAACGTCCCAGAACTCGTCGAAACTCATCGCGCCTTCGAGATATTCGCCCGTGTACGTCAGTTCGATATTTTCGAAAGAAGCCTGCGAACAGTACGGGTTGCGGTCGATGACCACCGCCTTCGTCAGCGATTCGTAAAACAGCCCCGTCGCCTTGAATTTGACGGGATTCGTGTTCACTTCGGGATCGAGCATATACTCTTCCGCATACTTTTTGAGCGCGGGGAAGTTGTTGCACTTTTTGGCGTCCTGTTCCCCGTAATATTCGAGATACCATTCGACAAATTTGAACGCCGCGTCCTTCACCTTGGAACGAGAGGACACGGAAAAGCCGACGCAGCCCGTCGTGTAGGGCTTGCTCGTCATCCCCTTCTCCTTGACGGGAGGATACGCCACGCCGAGGTCGAGTTTATCCAGGCCGTAAAAATCGACGCAGTAGAGCCCTCCCATCGTCATCGCCAGCTTTCCCTGCGCAAAGATGGGATAGAAGGTGGAGCCCGTATTGTTCACTTCGTTGGCGCCTAAAATGTCGTAATAATATCTGACGACGTCCTGCACCGCCTTGGTGTCGAAAGTGGATTGATAGGTGACGGGATCGAACCAGGACAGCCCCGCGTTGGTGATGAACTGCGCCAGCACTTTCGCCTCGGCAAGCCCGGGCAGGAAAGAATACTGCGTGATATTCGCCCCCGAACGCTTTAAAAGCTGATCGCACAGCGTTTCGAACTCCGCGAAAGAGAGGGGATCCGCTATCCCGTCCCCGTCCGAATCCCTTTCGATGACGGCGAGCTGCTCTTTCGTAAACAGGGCGCGGTTGTAAAGGAGCATGGTGTCCGTCGTCCAGTCCTTCATCACGGCGTACGTCTTGCCCGTGCCGAATTTTTTAGTGGCGGGGTCGTAGGCGTAAGCCTGCGTGTTGATGTCCCAAACGTCGTCCAAAGCCACCTTCTCCGACGCCTCGAAATAGCCGTCCAGCGGTTCGAGATAACCCGCGGAGAGGAAGGGATAAATTTCGCCCGGCTCCATGCCGAACACGTCCGCTTCCGTTCTGCCCGCAAAGTCGTTCAACAAATTGGTGTAGAAAGACCCCGTCGAAATTTCCGTCTGTACGCGAATATTCGGATACTTTACGTAAAAATCCTCTTCGAGCGCCTTTTTCAGCTTGGAATTGGTTTCCGCGTCGTTAAACGAATAATAGCGCACGACGGTCTTTTTGTCCCCGCCGCTGCCGAACGTGTCGTCTTCCGAATCGGAAACGTTGCTCTGTCCGCCGCCGCTTGAATCGGACGTTCCGCCTCCGCACGCCGCAAAGCCGAAAAGCATCCCCGCGGCCAAAAGTACAGACAAACCTTTGATGTATTTTCTCATCGATAAAACCTCCGTTTTTTCTCTTTCAATCGCCGTTTGCAAAAAACGAAGGCGGGGAAAGCAACTCTTTCCGACCCGACCGCCGCCGTTTTTTTTGTTCCTCTCCGCCGACGAAGCGGAGCTTATCAAATATTTTTGTTTGTTGTGTTCCGCAACAAACAGCCCCATGGGGCTCATTTCCTGTCGTTTTTTACTTTCCAAACGCTCGTTCTCTTTTTTAGGAGCGAATGCCTTTTCCGTATTTTGCGAACGGTCGTTTTTTTAAGAAATGAAAAGGACCTGCGCGGCGTTCCTTGATTTTTGAAAACGCTCGTTCTCTTTCAAAAGACAGGGGAAGAGCGTCGCGCAGTTCTTTTCCCGCCGCGCTCCGTTTGACGAGAGAGGAAGAAGGGTTGGGGGAAGGAAAACGGAGCGCGGCGGCTATGCGCCGATTCCGAATTTCCTTCCCGTTCGTTCCGCGAACGCTTTTCTTTGTCCCTTCCCGCCTGTTTCAGTCCTCTTTCGCCCTCGTTTTTAACGGCTATAAAGAACGTCCTGCGAAATCTGATACGCGTGTCCTTGGGTGATGACGGGCGTCGTCTGTCCCGTGGGCGTTTCCACTCTGTCGAAGGTGACGTCGTCGATGGCGATGGCCCCGTAATTGTGCACGCCCCACATAAAGTAATAATTGTCCGCGTTGCCCGTCGTAAACTCGTATTCCACCGAGTAGACCTTGCCTACCTCGTAGCCGCTCTTCCATTCGAAAATGCCTTTATCGTGCTGGAAGGAACCGTCTTCGCGGGCAAGGCAGTAGAACTGTCCGTTTTCCTCCGATTTCACGTCCTCGATGACTAAAAACTTGAATCTCACGCGATAGGTGGTGTTTGCCGAAAATCTCATATCCGCGAGATTGGTGCGGCAGAACACGTTGAACTCATACGCGGGAGAGAGCGGATCGGTATTGAGGATATAGCAGGAATAATTGCCGCTGATGGTATATCTGTTTCTGCGGATGATGCCCGTGGAGCGATCGCCGGGGAACATACAGCCGCCGTTGAACACGCCCGCCTCGAAGTTCTCCACGACGCCCTTTTCATCCACGTCGATGTTCTTGTCCGGGACCACGTTATGCGCGATCTCTTCCGCGTCCGCCGCATGGGAATAATCGGTGGAAATGCGGGCGAGGGAGATGTTCCGGATCGCTACGCCGCCCATATTGCGGACACCGAACACGAGATTCCACCCTTCGCCGTATTCTCCCGTATTGAATACGTAGGAATATTTGACGTAACCGTAATCGGCGGGGGTATAGAAAGAGCCGATACGGTTGAGGCTGAACGACTCGATATAGCCTTTTTTGTCGTTTGCGTCCGCCGCGGGATCGGTCAGCGCCACATAGAAGAAGCCGCCGCCCGAAATTTCCGCCACCGTCGCCGCGTCGAACGTGATCATGTACGTCGCGTGCGCGTCCAGACGCTCTTTGAGCTGCAAGCCGTCCGCCCAGTTCTGAGTGATCGTGCTGCGGATCTCATAGGAGCCGTCCTCCTTTTTTTCCGTATAATCGGGATTGATGCGGAAGGAAGCCGAAACGGCGTCCGCCGTCGTTACCGAAACGTTGTCTATCGCGATCGGCGCCGCGTCGTTTTTGCAGCCGAAGGCAAGCGAGTATTCCTTGCCGTCGTCGGGCACCGTGATCGTCGCGCTCCTGTGGGAAACGTCGTTAGAAACGTCCAGCCATTCGTAGGAGTCCCCCCACGTCTTTCCCTCCTTGGAATAGGCGCCCACGAGATAGCGGCTGTCGTCCGTGATGGAGATGTCCTCCTTCGCCTTATCCGTCCTGTAATCGTAAGAAATATGATACGTCTTGCCGTTTTCGAGGTAGCCGCCGTAAGCGAACGCGCCGCTGCCGCCGCCCACCAAAGCCTTGCTCGAATCCACCGTCACGAGGCGGTCTGTAATTTTTCCCGCGCCCGTCACCGTATACGTCTTCGTGCCGTCGATCTTATCCGTTTGGGAGAGATCCTCCGCCGCTTTGTCCCCGACGGTCACTTCCCCGAGATAATATTTGTTCTCTCCGTCGTTGCCCGCGATGGGAAGCTCGATTTTCGGCGTTCCCTTTTCGTCGGAAACGGCGAATTTGAGCGTATAGGCGCCCTTGGGCAGACTGTCGGGAAGGGTGTAGGAAAGAGGGAAGAAATGCGGCTCGCCGCCGTTTATCGAAACGGGATTGAATCTCGCGTCCGTACCCGTATAGACGGTTTCGCCCGCCGCGTTTTCGAGATAGACGCTCAGATCGTAATCCTGCCAGCATCTGCCCATCGCCTGATTGCTCCACAGCGTGTTGAGATACAGTTTGTCGCCCGCCTTCACCTCCGCGGAATACTGCATTTTATCGGGCACCAGGCGATAGCCCATCATGCGGTTGAAGTAGTCCACGAGCTCTCTTTCCTGCTTGACCACTACGTCGAAATCCTGCGCCACCCAGCCGATGACCGTCTGATAGTTCACCCGCCATTTATGGAGAGCTTCGTTCATCGCCTCGAAAAGGGGATAGGGATCGTCGTCGCCGTGCTTGTAATAGCCGTCGCCGATCTCGCCCAAAAGGGGCAGCCCCGTGTTGAGATAGAAATAGTCTACCGCCATGCGCTGATCGTACTCCTGTAAGGCGAACGCGATGCCGTCGCGGCGGAACGTGATGTTTTCGAGCTGCAAAACGTGGTCGTAACCCATATAATACATGAAGTCGTCGTACGTCTTTGCGTTGTTGACGCCCCACATATTGTTTAAAAATTCGTAAGTGCAGGAGATGACGAGCAGTTTGTCCCCCCAGGCTTCCCGCCAGGCGTCTATGGTGTCGCAGAGCGCGGCGGTGCGTTCCTCCACGCTGTTGTATGTATTCCAGCCCGAATGCCATTCGCCCACCATGCCGTAGCCGCGCAGTTCCACCACCTCGATGGCGTCGCGGTAAGGATAGTCCTCCGCCGTGTAATGTCCCGCAAATTCCGTCAGGAATTTTCTCAGCTCTTCCTGATAGACGGTGCTCGAAAGGTCGGCGTAAATGTCCCCGCTGTTCACCACCTTCGGCACGTTGTAAGGCTCCTCGAACAGCCAGGCGGGACAGCCGTTGACTACGCCCTGATTGAGTTCCAAACCGTCCGTGCAAAGGCGCATATTGATGGTCTTGCCCTGCTTCGCCCAATATTCGATGGTTTCGTCCATGACGCTCCAATCGTAGTTGCCGGGAGTTTCCTCGAACACCGACCAGCCCGTGGAGAGAGAAACGCTCTTCACTTCGGGGAAAGTGCCCTTGTAGCCGAGGGAGGGCAGCCCGCCCCAGAGCGGCTCTTCGAGAATGACCCAGCCCTGCCCTTCGTTGTCCGCGCAGAGATTGTTCGTTTCCTCAAAGCCCACCGTCTTATAGGCGCCCTTCACGTTTTGACTGCCGTACACTTTGACGGTGTTTTCCCCCACCGTCTTGTCCCCGAGGTATTCCTTTTTCTGCACCGTCGGCGCATCGCCGCCCGAAGAGGACGGGGAAGACGAGGCGGAAGAAGTCCCGCCCCCGCCGCAGGCACTGAGCAGCATCAACGACGAAAGCAGCGCCGCGGAAAGTTTCCATGATTTCTTTTTCATAAATTTACCCCCTGTTCAGGTGATTTTGTTCTCGCTCCTTTCGTCCTCAAAGAACGAAAGGTATCTCGCCAAAGACGTCCCTTTGAGAGGTTTTCCCCAAGGTACGCCCCGCTTTCTACTTTCAGTATATCATCAAACGCCCTTCATTTCAAGTAGCATATGTTTTTAAATATTGTGCTTTTGTTCTGTTTTTTGTTTCCTGCCAAACAGGCGCCCGCGCCGCTTTCCGGGATTCCCGCGGAAAGAGAGCGAAACGCCGCGGCGCCTTTTTATAAAGGGGTTCCGCTCTGCCGCCCTCCGTTTGCGCGGCGAAGAAAAAGGAAAAACGCGCTTTTATGTCGTATTTTTAAATGCGCTGCTCTTATTCTCCCCCAAAGAGAGTACAAAAGCGGTATTTCTTATTGTGGGTTACGATAGGAAAAGAATAACTTGCAACCGTCCTTTCATTGTTTACCACAAAAAAATCACGCCCGCAATGATATGATGTTTGCCCCCCTATATCCCGCAGGACGCCTCATTTACAGACAAGACAAACATCATTTAAAATTAATCTTGTCTGACTCATTATAATATTTTACCTCAATGTAAGCATTCATCTCATTGTCAGTTCATCATTTGACAATAGTGCAAATGGCGGGCGGGCAGGCTTGTCCAAATAGTAGTATGCAACAGATGTGTAGTCGTCATATCGCGGACCTGTCCACCCAAGGTTATCCATTTTCATGCAAAATTCCTTGTCGAAATAAATTGCATCGGTTACGTGCCAACGATAAAGCATAAATCTTTTTTGTGCATTGTACTGTTCCTGACCATCCCCTGTTATGGCAAACATACCAACGTATTGCCCGCTATAAGTCTGATATTTTTTGATTTTTATGTCGTTTCCAAAGGCGTAAGAACCGCAAAAATAGTCTTCCGTTCCGGTATAATTGATGGACGGATACGTTTCGCCGTCAATATACATTTTTGCTTCGCCCTCAACCCAACACGTGTTATGTCCGTTGAGACCGACAGAAAGCGTGACGCCGACAAACCTGCCTTTGCCGTGTACATTCTCAAGAACGGTATAGCTTTTTCCCTTTGTAACAGGATGCTCTTGGTGATATGTAGCATGGAAATACGAGATGTTTTCGGGTACAGCACCTTTCCATCCGGTAATCATATAATACATCCCCAGTTTGTCGTCGGAACGATTTTCGATGGTGATTTTGCAATTCTTCCGAAAAGGCATCTCAAAATAAGCGTTTCCCGCTCTGCCGGGAGCAAGAAGCAACAGCGCGGAATTCAAATAGGGAAATCGTCCGTCGCAATCCGTAAAGTTTTCGTCATAGGCGCATCCCAAAAACGCGGAAAGCGGAGCTTCCACGCTCGGAAACGCATTGTTTTCCCAATAAATTCTAAGGATAAATGCATGATTGACATCCCCCGTGAACCACATGTGGGAAATCATCCCGGGACCGTCAACGTCGCAAAGCGTAACTTCATTGCGGGGTTCAACCATGATCATTGGACGGAGTTTTTCACAATCTTTTCCCCTTGTGCCGCCATTTCGGATACCCGTCGGGTTTTCGGCGGAAAAAGCAAAAGTGGTTTTGTCGTTTAATAAATACATAATCGCTCCTTCATTTCATTTTGATATTTCTGACCAAACTTTTATTATGCCATAGCATATTTTTGGTTTTTTCAAGTTGATTGGCGGAGGGATGCAAAAAATCATCACAGACTTTCATTCATGATGATTTTTATTCCTATGCGGTTGTTTTGCATTTCTCCGTTAAGAATACCGCGTTTTTTCGAAAGACTTTCTTCTTTCCCTTTAAAAAACCGTTTTTCTTATAAAAGCGGCAGTTCTTCCCCTCTTTTCCCTTTCCGAAGAAAGAGAAATCGCCGCCTTTTTCGGCACAGGGAAAAACCGAGTCCCGCTTTTTGCGATTGCGGCGCGATCCGCCTTCCGCAAATTTCTTTCGGGCCTTAAAAGCGCTCTACCGTTTCTCCGCGTGCACGGCCAGCAAAGCGCCGCCTTTTCTTCTCGATTCCTCGGCGCGTATCGCCATCAGATGACTCTCCACGGAATCTTCGAGTCGGGTGGGCGCGTCCTCCTCCCCGCAGAGGACTTTATAGAATTCCTCTATGAGTCCGTTGTCGCCGCCGCCGTGGTTGTGCCCTCCCTCCAAGAGCACGTTGACGTCTATCGTTTCCACGGGTCGGTTGAAACGCTTTATAGAAATGACGTTCACCCCTTCGTCCATGTCGATTTGTCCTTCCGTGCAATAGAATTTCATAATTCGCCCGCCGCCTGCGGTAAACGCCGTCATGCGCAGGTTTGCCTTGATGCCGTTGAAAAACCGCATTTCGACGATCTGGTGATCCACGACGTCGTTGTCGCAGGCATACACGCAGCGGCCGTACGGCCCCGTTTCTATCGCTTTGCGGATATTGGCTTCCGTGAGGGGGAGCTCGGTCGTCAGCACGTTGTACGGCCAGCAGTTGTCGGGGCTGCCGACGCTCTTCCAGTTGCCTATGTAGATATTTTCCGCGCTGTACGTACAGGTATGGACGTATTTGCAGTCGGTGCACCTGTCCGAGGCTCCCTGCGGCTGACATTCGCGGCGGAAATGTCTGAGGTCCCCCATCGAGGAAAGCGCTTCGCATCTGCCGCCCGCGTAGTATTGCAAAAGGTCGAGATCGTGACAGCACTTTTGCAGGATCATGGGCGACGACTCCCCGCTGTTGCGCCAATTTCCGCGCACGAAGCTGTGCGCCTGATGCCAGTAGCACACCTGCTCGACGGAGTCTATCATCACCAGTTCTCCGCAGCTCTTCCCGTCGAGGATCTCTTTCAATTTGACGTACGCGGGCGCATAGCGGAGAACGTGGCACACCACCACTTTACCGCCGTATTTTTCGTGCGCGGCGAGCAGCCGCGCGCATTCCGCCTCGCTGCCCGTGACGGGCTTTTCGAGGAGAACGTCGTAGCCGAGCTGCAACGCCTTTTCGCATTGACGGACGTGATCGTTATCCATGGTAGCGATGACGAGCGCGTCCGCGCGTTTTGCCGCAAAAAATTCCTCTTCGCGGGAGAACAGCGCGTCCGCCTTTACGCCGAAAATACCGCCGTACTTTTTGAGCTTCGCTTCGTTGACGTCGCACAGCGCCGCTATCTCGAACCTGTCTTTCTGATCCGCCATGATCCGCCCGTAAGCCTCCGCCCCGCGCGAACCGCAGCCGATGATCGCAATACTGAATTTTTTTATTTCCATATCATTCCCTGCCTTTGCGGATTTCCCGCAATTTTGTTTTTTCTTTTCTCCGTCCGCTCGCTCCCTCGAACGCGCCCGACACATAGGCGCGCCGAAAAAGCCTTACCCTATCTCCCCGCTTTCAACGCTTCTCCCCTTCCTTGCAAACGCGGTTACTTTGCGAAGACAAAACGGAGCGCGTTTCTTTCGTATTGTCCCTATTTGCCGCGCGGTCTTACGCGTTTTCCCGATAAAAAACGCGCAATCGACGACAAAGAGGCTTTTCGGGAGGTCAAAAATCCCCTTCGAGGCGCAATTTTCCCAATAGGCGGATGTCCCGCGACGACGCGCCCGCCGCTATTTTGTAAACGCCGCCGCTGACCGCAAATCGATGATAGACGACTGAGTAAAACGCAAAATCGCTCGGGCGAAGGGAAAAGGACACCCGTTTTTTTTCTCCCGCCTTCAAGAATACCTTTTCAAAGGCTTTCAGTTCCCGTCCGGGACGTTCGACGGGGGCATGGCAAGGCTCAACGTAAATTTGAACGACCTCCGCGCCCGCGGTTTCCCCTTCGTTCGTCAGCGTCAGCGACACTTCCGCGCCCGCGTCCGTCTGTACGAGGGAAAAATCGCTGTACCCGAAACGGGTGTAGCTCAAACCGAATCCGAAGGGAAAGAGCACGGGAAGATCATAAAAATCGTAATGCCGATAGCCCGCCAGCACCCCTTCCTTATACCGTTCAAAAAAGCCGTTCCCGCGCTCCTCCCCCGTCGGCGTATCCGACAGGGAAAGGGGGAAGGTTTCCGACAGCTTTCCCGACGGATTCGTTTCTCCGCTCAGCACGGAGGCGAGAGCTTCGTTGATTTTTTCGCCGCCGAAGCCCGCGTAGACGATCGCCGCTACCCTGTCCGCCCACGGCGTCATATCCACCGCCGCGCCCGATTCCACGACGACGATTACGTTTTTGTTCTCTTCCGCAAGCGCGAGGATGAGTTTTTCCTGTTCGGGCGGCAGGCGCAGGGAAGAACGGTCGTAACTCTCCGTTTCCGTGAGCTGATTATTCCCCGCTACGACGATCGCCGCGTCGCTTTCGAAGGCGGCAAGCCGCGCTTTTTTGACGCCCGTCGACTGACAAAGAGCCAAAGGGAGCGTGCAGCTCGAATAGCTATACCCCGCAAGATAGGGAAATTCGCCCTGCGGCAGACGCTTTTTCAGTTCCGCAGACAGGGGAGAGGGCGGCGCCATAAGCGTCACGCGGGCGCTGCCGCCGCCCGTACAGGAAGGCTTTTCCGCAAGTTCGCCCGCCACAAGCACCCGAACTTTGCCTTTTAAGGGCAAGACCCCGTCGTTTTTTAAGAGTACGATGCCTTCCCTTGCGGCGTCGAGGGCTATCTTTTCCCGTTCCGCGACGGGCAGCGCCTTTCGCCGCTCCCCTGCCGCCTCCTTTTTCTTTAACAGCGACAAGATGCGCTCGACGCTGTCCTCGACGTCGGCTTGCGCAATCGCGCCCTTTTCCAGACCTTCCTTTAAGTTGTCCAAAGAAGCGGGCGCATGGGGAAATTCGATGTCCAGCGTCGCTTTCAGAGCGCGGCTCCTGTCGTGCACCGCTCCCCAGTCGGAAATGACGACGCCGTTATAGCCGAGCTTTTCCCGCAAAATTTCTTTGAGGAGCCATGGATTTTCCGAAGCATAGACGCCGCAGACGGGGTTGTAGGCGCACATGATCGTCCAAGGTTCCGCTTGGAGAGCTATGGCAAAGGGACGAACGTAAATTTCCATCAGCGTACGCTCGTCCACCTCGCTGCTTTGATACAGCCGCTCCCATTCGCGGTTATTGGCGCAAAAATGCTTCAAGGAAGCCCCCACGCCCGCGCTTTGAAGCCCGGCGATATAGCTTTTCGCCGTCTGCCCCGCAAGATAGGGATCCTCGGAAAAATATTCGAAGTTTCGTCCGCACAGCGGCGTGCGCTTGATGTTGACGCCGGGCGCCAGCAGCACGTCCACGCCCGCCTCGATACATTCGGAGGCAAGCGCCTGCCCGACCCGTTCCGCGACGCGGGGATTCCAGGCGTTTGCCAGCACGTGAGGAGCGGGATAGCAGCGCGCGGGCGCTCCTTTGGGAAATTCCGCCGTTTCTATCCGCAGTCCGCAGGGACCGTCCGCCGCCCGCAAAACGGGCAATTTACCGTTGAAACTCTCCGTTTCAAAACCGCCCGCAGCGGTCAAAAGCCTTAATTTTTCCTCCGCCGTCAGACACGCGGCGAGGCGGCCGTCCTTCTTTCTATTTGTTTCGGTTTGTTTTTTACTCATCCCTTTTTTCCCGTTTACCTTTTTCGGCAGCTCCTCTTTCCCTTTGCCGCCCGATAAGCCCCGCATCGGACAAAGCCACGCCCCCGCAGTGCTCCCCGCCCGCTTTTATCGGAAGATAAAAGCGAGTCCGAACAAGGTCCGTGAATTCTTACGCAGGCATTTTTCAATTTTATAATAGAAGCGGAAATACGGAAGAGCGAAGCGTTTATCGGCATTTCCGCGTCCTCTTCCGCCACGACTTTGCTATGTTATTATAGCACTACACGCCGGCCGATACAAGTTTTTTCTGTCCTTAAAAATTGTGTTTTTGTCCTGATTTACGTGGAAAGTATTGCCATCCGTATAAAAAGGAGGAAAAGAAAGAAATCCTTTCCCGATATGGAAAAGAATTTCCTTTACAACAAAAAAAGCGGCAAAATCGTCTTTGTCGCCTTTCCCGATTCGTTCTTATGTCCTTCCCTTTTCCCCGCGCCCGCCGCGCTCTTTTTTAAGAATCGCCGCCAATCCTTCAAACTACTTTTACGCCCAATAGCCGAACGAGCTCCGCCGCTTGAAGGGGATTGATGCTTGCCCCTTTAAGCTCCCGAAAAGTATCGGAGAGGATGATCTTTTCTATTTTGCAGTCGGAGAGGTCCATGTCCTTTAAGGGGGTGCGGAAAAAATCCGCGCCGCAGAAATCCACCTTTCGAAGGGTCATTTTTTTAAACCGCACTTCGGGAAAAGCCGCTCCTTTAAAAAAACTGTCCGCGAGCGTACAGGTTTCCCACAAACTTTTGGAAAAATCCGCACCGGCGAAAGAGCCCTCCGAAAAAACGCAGTTTTTAAAGACGCTCTCGCAAAAATTGCTTCCGTCGCCCCGACAGACGACGAAACGGCAGTCCCTGAAATATCCCTCGGAAAAGATACATTCCAAAAATATACAGTTTAAAAATTCGGTTTTGTAAAAAGAGGTCTTGGAAAAATCGCACTTTTCAAAACGGCATTTTTTAAAACGCGCGTTCTCGAATTCTATTTGCGAAACGTCCTCCTCGCTCAGAGTTTCCCTCTCGAAAACGACGTTTTTTATCCCCTCTTCCTCCGCCCTTGCCTCTCCGATTTTTTCTTTCAGCATATCGTCACTCCGCGCGGCTCTCCAAATGTCCGAAATTATCCCGCGCTTAAAGTATACTACATTCCCGCGCGGAAAGTCAACGATTTCCGGGAACGCCGTTTCTTTATCCAAAAAACGACGACTTTTTAAACGCCTCCTTACGGTAAGGCGCGCTTGACGCGCCTCGCCGAAAAAACGAAGGCGGGTGACAGCGGCGCCCTTTCCTCATGCCGCATACAGGAACGCTTCGCGGCGGCGGTTCCTGCCCGCCCGCACGAAAAATTTTTGTTTTCCCCGTTTTTATACAAAGACCGAGTTTCTTACACGCCCTCGCGAGCCGAAAAGAGCCGGGCAAACGCTCGGCTCTTTCTTCTGTTTTTGTCTTCTATAACAGGCTGACGATGAAGATGACGATCACCGCGGGAATGCCGAAAAAGCCCGTACAAAGGGTTGTGAGCCAATTGATCGGCATACTGACGCCGGGAATCAGATTGAGGAGATACAGCACCGCACCGCCCACCAAAGCGTTCACCAGCAAAGTCCATATAATTTTCAGGCTGACCTTAAACAATTTCAACACCACAAACAGGACGAGTATGATGCCGAGAATGATCAGCGCGCTTTCCCACCACTGCATAAAATTTTCTCCTTTTTCTATACAGTTTGCTTTTTTCCGCGGCTTTTATAACTCCGCGACTGTTTTTTCTCCCGCGCCAAAAAAATCCCTTCTCCTAAGCGCCGTGTTTCCCTCTCTATGGCAAGAAGCGAGCGGGCGCTCTCAAACGCCCCGCCCGCCCCTTTGTTCAATTCTCTCTCAGACACTGCCGCACGCATTCCAACGCCGACAAAAGCGTCTTATCCATGTCCGCATATCGGTAACTTCCCAATCTGCCTCCGAAAACGACTTTCTTTTCCCTTTCCCCCAAAAGACGATATCTTTCGTACAAGGCGTTGTTTTTCTCGTCGTTCACCGGATAGTACGCCTCCTCCCCTTTTTTCCACTCCTGAGGATATTCCCGCGTGATCAGCGTGTGACCCCCTGCCGTCTTTTGAAAATGCTTGTGCTCGATGATACGCGTGTACGGCGTTTCCGCATCCGTATAATTCACCACCGCGTTTCCCTGATAGTCCTCTACCTCCAATCGCTCCGTTTCAAAACGCAGCGAACGGTATTCCAACGCTCCGTAACAATACCCGAAATACTCGTCTATCGCTCCCGTATAAATGATCTTTTCCGCGCTCGACTCATACCTGCCACGCTCTTTTTCAAAATCCGCATTTACTTCCACCTCCGCTCCCTGCAACAATTTCTCAAACAGACCCGCATACCCGCCCTCGGGAATCCCCTGATAACGATCGTTAAAATAATTGTTGTCGTACGTAAACCGCAGCGGTATCCTGCCGATGAGAAACGCGGGAAGGTCCTTGCATTCCCTCCCCCACTGCTTCTCCGTGTACCCCTTTATCAGTTTCTCGTAAATATCACGCCCCGCCAGCTTCAACGCCTGCTCTTCGAGATTGCGCGCCTCTTCCCGTTCCACCACCTGCGACGCCAGCTTTCTCTTCGCTTCCTCCGGCGTACGCACTCCCCACAACCTATTAAACGTGTTCATGTTGAACGGCAGATTGTAGATCTCTCCCTTGTAATTCGCTATCGGCGCGTTGATATAATTATTGAAGCGCACAAACCGATTCAGATACTCCCATACCCCCTCGTTTGACGTATGGAAAATATGCGCCCCGTATTTGTGCACGTCGATCCCGTCCACTTCCTCGCTCCGGCAGTTGCCTCCGATCTGCGCGCGACGCTCTATCACCAACACGCTCTTTCCTCGGCGCGTCAGCTCCTGCGCGCATACGCTGCCGTATAAGCCCGACCCCACGATCAGATAATCGTATCTTTTCATCAGTCTTCCCTTCAACTGCACTTCAAAACCGCGCGGAAAAATTTATACCCCGCCAGCATCGTCTTTCCCTGCATCTTGAACGGCATCCAATCCACCATCACCGGATACGCATTGTATTTTAAGTAGCGGTACAGCTTCCTGTCTTTTCCTTGGATGTACCTCCAAAGCTCTTTCAGCGCCGCCTTACGCCTCGACGGATGATCCCGCCCTCCCGTCGTAAACATCATCGTCAGCGTCATCATCACCGCCAGATCGTGCAGCATATACCGCCTCAATCCCTTCGCAAAACACTTTATCCCCTCATAACTGTACGCGCTCACCATTTCCTTCATGATACGGATCTGCTGCTCGTATCTTTTGACGATATTCCCCTCGCTCACCGACTGATCCTCCCGGCCGATAAAGTAGCGATAAAGGTCTATGTCCAGATAGTACAGCTTTTTCATATACGGCAGCGGTTTATAGGAAAAAATATTGTCCACGTAAAACGTATGCTCGGGCAGAATCGTCCCGCTCGCACGCAGTTTATCCGTCCTGTAAATCAAGGAATGCATTAAGAGCACCGACGAGGTATGAAACTTTTTTACTTCCTCCCAGCCGAAAAGTTTATCCTTGGGGAAGTTGCGCTGAAATCGGCGCACGAATCTGCTCCCTTCGTACACCTTCTCGTAGACAAAATTCGTAAAGTACAGATCCGGAAGAGAATTTTCCGCTCTATGTCTTTTGATCGTATCCAGCAGCGTTTTGAGCGCATCCTCGTCCAGCCAGTCGTCCGAATCCACCACTTTATAGTAAAGCCCCGTGGCGAGTTCAAGCCCTTTGTTCACCCCGGATCCGTGGCCCCCGTTTTCTTTATGTACCGCCCGCACAATGGAAGGGTAAGCCCTGACGTAGCCTTCCGCGATCTCCCGCGTGTTGTCTTCGGAGCCGTCGTTCACGATGATGATCTCCACCTCCTCCCCGCCCTTTAACAAGCTCTCGATACACTTCTCCATGTAGTTTTCCGAATTATAACACGGCACTGCAAACGTGATCTCTTTCATTCTTGTTCCCGCCTTTCCGCTTTTTTCGAAATTCTTATTGTTTGCTCTTTAATCCTTTTTCTCCGCAATTTCTTCTTCCGCTTTCTTTTTCGCTTCGCCCTCGGGGAAAACGATCTTGAAAATCGGGAAGAAGATGACCATGGAGATTCCGCCTACCACCACGGTATTGATAATCTGATACACCGCATTGGGCAGATGCGCCTGCGCAAACGGCAGCCACAGGCTGTTGAGCGCCGTCGTCGCAAAGGTGATGAGCACCCACGCGATAAAATACCACATGATTTGGAAAGGAATTTTCCCCTTGGATTTATAGGTGATATTCCTTTGCAGGGGGAAGTTGATGCACTGCGCCAAAAAGGAGCCTATCCAAAACGAAAGAGTATAGCCCAAGCCTCCGCCGATGATTACCTCGCCCGCCTCGTTGTGCGCCACCGCATAGCCGATGATCGTCCACTTGCCGCCCCAAGGGAGTTCTATGCCGGGCCAGATAAATTCCGTCGCCGCCATCTTCGCCCCGAACGCATAGGGAAGAAACGTGTACACCAAAAACTGAAAGATCGTCACGCCGTTGGAAAAGATAAAAAATTTGATAAATTGCCAGATCAGCTTGCTCCCCTTGGGGTGCTTTGCCGAAAACCGCGCCCATTGTCCCTTGATCCTGCCGATTACGCCGTTTTGCCCTTTTTTGACCGCGACATCCGGGCTTTTTGCCGAAACGTCCTCGACTGCGCCGTCTGCCGAACAATCCGCCGGCGCTATTTCCTTTTTCTCATCCATTGATTGCCTCCTTTTTTTGCGTCGCGCTTTTTTTCGTTTTTTCTTTGCTGAAAAATCTGCCCGCACCTTTAAAGAAATGCCCGTTGAACATCATCAGCATTCCTTCCATCTGCCGCCGCGACATTCCGCCGAATTTCGCAAGTCCTCTCACCGGCTGGTGATAAACGCCCATCATGATGGTGTTCGCATTCGACCGCTTGCCGATGCCCCATAAGAATTTATGGGCAAAGCGCACGCCCCAGGAAAACAGTCTGCCGATCCAGCGTTTGGAATATCTCAGATCCGCCACGGTGCAGTTTTCGTCTATCGTCATCCGATTCTTCTTATAAAATTTATATCCCGCGTCGGGCAGAGCGCGCCCGAGCAGCGTTTCGAACTCCCCGTCGCCCACGTCGCTGACGTTGCCCGTATAATACGACGGGAGTTTCGCCTTATCGTAAGGACAGGCGTCTGTCGTTCCTTTCCTCTCTATCTCTTTGCAAAGGCGAAGATCCAAGGAGGAAGCACCGATCGTCACCTCGTACCTGCCCCCTTCGATTTCCCATTTTTCCGTTTTGACGTCATAATAGCGGAAAGTGCGTTTGTCGAAGGGAATCTCTATCCGCTTGCTCTCGCCCGCTTTTAAAAACACCTTTTTAAAGCCTTTCAATTCCCGCGCGGGACGGAAAATTTCGCCGTCTTTCTTTCCTATGTAGAGCTGAGCGATCTCCGCGCCGTCCCTGTCCCCCGCATTCGTCAACGTGAAACTCGCGCCCTTCTCGTTCACCTCTATTTCCGAATAGGCGAACGTCGTATAGCTGAGTCCGTACCCGAAGGGATAGCGCACGGGCACCTGCGCCGTCGCGTAATACCGATACCCCACGAAGGGTCCTTCCCGATATTCCGCCGTCGCCGCCTTTCCCGGGAAATAGCGCGCGGAAGGGCAGTCCTCGTAGCGCAAAGGATAGCTTTCGGAGAGCTTTCCGCTCGGATTCACCTTGCCCGTCAGTACGTTCAACACCGCCCTCGCGCCCGCCTGACCGCCTAAACAGGCGTGCAAAATCGCGTCCGCTTTCTCCGCCGCGTCAAGCTCCACCGCGCTCCCGCAGGAAAGCACCACCACGACTTTTTTATTCAGCGCATACAGACGCTCCAATAGGTTCGTTTGGTTTTTGGGAAGCTTCATATCGCGGCGGTCGATTCCTTCCGCCTCGCTCACCTCGTCGAGTCCCGCGAAAAATATCACCGTTTCCGCGAGTTTGGCAAGGGTCAGCGCCGACTGCGCGAGCTTTTCCATCTCTTTGCCGTAGCGATCGTACCCCTTTGCATACCCGACGTAATTGATCCTTTC
Source organism: uncultured Eubacteriales bacterium (assembly GCA_905209085.1). Lineage (GTDB taxonomy): Bacteria > Bacillota > Clostridia > Christensenellales > Borkfalkiaceae > Scatosoma. The sequence continues at coordinate 20,888 of CAJLRM010000002.1, read as the reverse complement.
GTCCTTGATGCAGTCGGTGAAACTATCGAGCCGCGTCGGATTCACGACGGAGGAACCCGCGCCCTGATAGCGCGGATTTTCCGCAAAGTCCCCGATGACGCAGATCTTCGTCGCCCCTTTTAAGGGAAGGACGCCGTTTTCGTTCTTTAAAAGCACGATGCTCTCTTCCGCGCACTTTTCCGCGAAGGCGTGATGCGCCTCCTCGTCGAATTCCTTTGCGCTTTCCCGCACCGCCTTATCCGTTTCGAGAATGAGAGCGAGAAGCCTGTCGAGGCATTCGTCCACTTCCGCTTCGCTCAGACGCCCTTCCTTTACGGCTTTGACGATATCCGCGTTTCCGTATTTGCAGGCGGGCATCTCCAATTCGTTTCCGACTCTGACGCCCTCCACGCGGTCGTTGCAGCCCGCCCAGTCGGTGACCACCACGCCGTCGTATCCCCATTCCCCGCGCAAGATTTCCCGCATCAGATGCGCGTTTTCGTTGGCGTGCACGCCGTTGAGTTTGTTGTAGGAGGACATCACCGCTTTCGGCTTGCCCTCCTCCACCGCGATCTCAAAGCCGGTCAGGTAAATCTCCCGGAGCGTCCTCTCGTCCACCACCGAGTCGATCACCATTCTCCGTTCTTCCTGATTGTTCGCGGCGAAGTGTTTGAGGCAGGCGGAAACGCCCTTGCTTTGGATGCCGCGCACATATGCCGCCGCCATCTTGCCCGCGAGGTACGGATCCTCCGAAAAATACTCGAAATTGCGGCCGCAAAGCGGATTGCGCTTGATGTTGAGTCCGGGTCCGAGCAGCACGTTGACGCCCTGCGCCGCGGCTTCCTCGCCCAAAAGCTCGCCCATTCGCTCGCCCAATTCCTCGTTCCAGGCGTTTGCCATGGTGGCGGCGGTGGGGAAGCAGGTGGCGGGGATGCTGGCGTTAAGCCCTAAATGATCGCTCGCCGCCGCCTGCTTGCGGATGCCGTGAGGTCCGTCCGCCAGAAAAATGCTCGGCACTCCCTTTTCCGCATATTCCGTCGTGGACCAGAAATCCCGTCCCGACATCAACGCCGCTTTTTCTTCTATGCTCAGCTTTTCTATGATCTCCCGATACTTCATAAACCTTGTTTCCTCCCACGGAATAATTCGTCCTTTCGGTTACCTGCATTATCTCATAAATTTACCGATTTGAAAAGAGTTTTTGCGTATTCTGCCTTTTTTTCTGCATAAAATGCAATTTTGTCCTCTTGAAAAGGCAAACTCGCGGCAGTGATCCTCCTTTCGCGCAAGGGGCGCGCCGCGTCCGAAAGAGAATCCGTCCCCACTCTACGCCTTACAGCAGCGCCGCGAAAATCAGCATCAGCAGGGAAACGAGCGCCGCAAGATAGGCGGGGATCCCCACCGCCCGCAGGCATTCTTTTTTCGTCCTGCCTTCCGCGGGCGCTTTCAGCACTTCGAGAAGGGTATACGCCACGCACCCGAGCGCGACGCCGTAAGCGACGTTGGAGAGGAAGAAGGTCCCCGCGATCGTCGCCACGAGGGAAACGGAAGAAGAGCTGTTTTTCCAATCGATGTCCATGCTGTGTTTTACCATGGAAAGCCCCACGATTACCATCACCGCGTCGGCGATGCCGAAGCTGCACTCGGTGAGAAGCTGCAACACCTTCCCGTGGTGCCCGTAAAGATTCATCTGGATCTGACTGCTCGTCGCCGTGACGAAAACGGCGGGAATGATCCAAACGAACATGGAGAGAAAGAAGCCGACGGACGCCGCCACGGAAGCGAGTCCCGATTTCGCGTTGTCCCCCGCGCCCGCGCAGGACTCCTGCCCGATGGAAACGGGAGAGCCGCCGAATAAGGGCGCCGCTATGTTCATGCCCGCGTTGCACATCAGCGCCAGCCTCCTCGCTTTCCTGTCCGCTTCGCCAAGTCCCGCGTCGTTATAGACCGCGGTCAGCGTCGCTTCGTTGTGACAGGAAAACGCAAACAGCATAGTGAGAACACCCGTGACGAAGAGCAGGAACACGCTCCCGCCCGCCGCGGTGTAAGCGGAAAAATCAAAGCCTTCCCGGAACACTTTGCCGAAGGAAAAATTAGAGAATACCGCGGAAAGATGGGTCTGCATCGCGTCCTCGCTGCCGATCATCCAAGCTCTTCCCAGCAGGCTGTCGAAGGAAATCTTCATCATCTTCCAATTGATTGCCACCGTGAGGACGCAGGTGACGATCAAAAACGCCGTACTGATCAAAAGCGACCAAAGATAAGGATGCTTCGCCTTTCTTGCCTTGAAAATAAAGATGAGCACGATCGCCAGCAGCGCGGAGATACAGCATAAAAGCAGCGTCGGGTGGAATCTGTCGGTGCTATAATTAAACAGCGAGATTCCCAAAAAGCCCGACAATCCGACGCTGTCCGAAGCGGCGCCGAGTTCCGTCCCTGCGCCGTAAGCGGGAAGGGAGGAGCCGTTGACGGTGACGATGCCCGAAAGCTGCAAGCCCACAAAGGCGATCATGACGCCTACCGCGGCGGGCACCGCCTTTCGCACGGAAGCGGGGATCGCCTTGAAAAGAAATTTCCTGACGAAGGGAAGGGAAACGGCGACGGCGTACAAAATAGCGCTTACGAAGCACACCGCGAGGAGGTTATAATAGGTAAGCCCGCTCTTTGTTCCCACGAGGGAAATCATGACGGTGGAAAGCCCCAACCCCGACACCTGCACCAGGGGAAGCCGCGCGATCAGTCCGATGGCGAGGCTGCCGAGGAAGGCGATGAGCATGGAGATGAAATACGTGCCGGCGATAATTTCGCCGTTGGCGGCGATCTGCTCCACCGTAGCGCCCGCATAAGGGCCCGACACGGTCATCGTCGTGATCAGCTGCATATTCATGAACATACCGCACACCGAAAGGATGCACATAAGACAGCCCGCGGTGATTTCCGACTTCATAGAGCCGCCCCTGTCGATATGATGAAAATACTTGTTCAAAATCCGGGACAATCCGCTGTGTTTCTTCTCAGGCTTTTCCGTCCCGGCAGTTCCGTTTTTGTTTGTTTCAATGATGTTTTCTGACATAATAGACTCCTGAAAACCGATTTTGAAAGAGCTTTCGACGGGTTTTCCCGCACCTCTTTCAGGCGCTTGCTTCCCGCGTCGGGCAGGGCGAAACGACACAAAGACCCGCAGCCCTGTTTCGAATTATCTTTAATTAAAAATAGAGTGTTTTACGCTGATACGCTTTTATAAGTGTCTATAAAGCCGTTGAAAATGCGGTGTTTACAAGGCTTTTCGCAAGTTTTGGCTTTTTTGACGGACGAAAAAAGTTCACTGTTTTTAATAGAGTCGTCGCCGTCCGCCCCGCCCGCAAGGACAGCGGGCAGGGCGCGGCAAATTTTTCTTTTCGGCGGATTTGTTTCGCCCGCGCGGAAAGCTCGAAAACTTTTTTAAGTTGCGGACTTTTCGCTCCGTCGGACGGAGGCGCTCTCCCTCAAAAAAATTTTTCCGACTCCGTTTCGCGGCGGACGAAATCTATCCCTGTCTTCGCCCGTCCGCGATCGCCTGAAAATTTCCCGAAAGAATCGGCGCCGGGACAAAACGCCCGGAAAGAGGATTCGTTTACGAAACGATTTTGGACGAGGTCGTCTGCGATGCCGCATAGTCCACGCGGTCGGAATGTTCGTCGTTTTTCATCGCGACGGGAACGCCCATGGTGCTGGGCGCCTTCCAAAGCGCCGTCGTGACGCTCTCGTAAGCCGCGCCCGTCGCCGCGTCGCCCGTAAGGGTGATTTTGACCGCGTCGCTGGGTTTGGAGGCGGAAAAAGCGCTGGAAGTCGTGTTTGCCGTCGCCGTCACCCAATAGGTGCCCGCGTCCAGCGTGTACGTGTAAATGTCGTTGAGATACCCCTTATCCCCAAGCGGTTTATGCAGGGAGTCGTTCGAATAGCCCCAGATATATCCGCCCGCGGGGTGCACGTCTATCGTCGCCAGCAGATCGTGCAGGTCCACCGTGTCCGTCTTGACGACCGTCGTCAAAGCTTCGTCCGAATAGAAATTGAACGTGACGGTAGGCAGGAACTGATACATATAATAGTCGTTGATGGTGTACCAGTCGATGACGAGTTCCACCTGATTGCCCTCCGTCATAGCGAGCATTTCCGGCTTTTCGAGGACGCCGCCGACGCCGTACTGCGCTTTGAGCACCTGCGTTTCCGGAGCGCCGTATCCCGACCCCGCCGCCGCGAAGGTGACGAGCTTGATGTTATAATCCCCCCAGCCGAAGCCCGAAACGTCCACGTTGCCCGTCTTCTCGCCCGTGCTGCCGCCCGCGATGCGCGAGGAGCTTACCGTGTACGTATTGGCTTCCGTGCCGTTCGTGACGGCAAAGCAGCGCACGAAGTAGTAACCCGCGTTTTTATCCGTGGCGGTGAAGGAGAAATCTCCCGTTTCGGTGTTGAAGGTGAAATTGGTCGGCGCGGACAATTGATGGAGCGATTCGGACGAGGAGGAACTGTCTTTTCCCTTGCTATCCTCTTCTTTGCCGCAGCCTGCCAGCAGCAAGGAAAAACAGCTGACGGCAGTCAAAACGCCTACACAAAATAGAAACAATTTATTTTTTCTCTTCATTTTTTTATATGCCCTTATAAATTTTATTTTTCGCGTCACGATCCGCGGGGAAAGTCCCCGCAGACCGCCGCACAGTAAGCTCTTTAAGCCTTTTTCGCCTTCTTTTTCTTGGCGACGTTGACGCCGACGATAACGCCCGCGATTACGACCGCCGCCGCGACGCCGCCGACGACGCAGCCGATGATCAGCGCGGAGTTATCCGTGCTGTCCTGCGTAACGCCGATGGAGCCGTTGCCGCAGTATTGGAAGAGGCAGTGCCTCATGGTGTTGTGGAGAGCCACCTGACCGTAGGTATAGCTCGTGGCGTCGCCGTAAGCGGCAACCGTGGAAGGGGCGTTGATATAGCAGCCGCGGGAAAGCATGGCGCCTTCGATCGAGAGCATGGCCTGAGCGCTGTTGTAGACGTCGCCGTCCGCGCCGTCGCCGTCGGTGATGAGGAATCCTTCCCATCCCCATTCGTGACGGAGCACGGTGGTATACATCCCGTAATGGAACCAGGACATCCCGATACGATTCAGCGAGCCCATGATGCCGTTTGCCTTATATTCCTTGCACGCGATCTCATAGGTGCGAAGATAAATTTCTCTGATCGCCTGCTCGTTCGCCCAAGTGGTGTTGCCGCCGCGGTTGGTATCGCCGTCATTCAAAGCAAAGTGCTTGATGAGCACGCCCGTGCCCGTAGACTGAATCCCCGCCACCGCGCTGCCGCCGATATTGCCGGAAAGGAAGCCGTCCTCGGAATAATACTCGAAGTTTCTGCCGCCGAAGGGAGAACGGTGAATGTTCATAGCAGGCGCGTATCCCGCCCCGACGCCGAACAGAACCGCCTGATTGCCGTACGCCACGCCTTCCGCACGGGCGAGATCGTTGTTCCAGGTCGCCGCGATCGCAACCGCGCAGGGGAACCAGGTGGCGCCCGCCATCGTGCCGTTGGCGACTTCGCCCGGACCGTCCACCGTCTTCTGGCTCTGTTTGCCGACGCTTTCCACGGCGGAGATCTGCCAGCCCGAATTGCCCTGTATTTCGATCGCTTCCGCGAGGGTGGTTTCTTCCACCAGCTTATCCCAGATCGCTTTGCCCTTTTCCGTGGTGATGGGAACGGTCACCATATCCTCGCAGCAGAGTTTATGATACTTGCTGCCGTCCGCAGGCGCTTCGGTGAGCACTTCAAAATAGCCGTTGTCGTCGGTGATCACCTTTCCGTCCGCGTCTTCCTTGACATAATAGGTCTGTCCCCACTTGGGCTTTTCCATCGTCGCCGTCGCCACGCCCTCGGGCGTGTATTCCGCGAAGGGCATCATGTTGTTGCCGTGCGCGTAAATGGTGGAAGTCAGCGTCTTCTTGACGCCCTTGACGTAGGTCTGATAGGTGTATGTATACGATTCGGTGCCGCGCAGATTGAGGCATTTTTCCACCTCTTCGTTGAGCACCTCGTTCGCCTTTTCGTTAGAGGTGTGCTTCATGATCGCAGCCATGCCCCCTGCAATGTCGCTCCGCGAAAGGTAGCCGTCCAGCATATTGCCGTCGCCCGCAGTCACGTCGTCCATGGCGTTTGCCGCGACGGAAGCGTCGGAATCCCGCTTTCCCGCGCCGTCGTCGTTGTAGACGATCGTCGAATCGAGCGTCACGGCTTTGGACGCGTACACCGCGTTGTCGTCCGTGCTCGTCTGCGACCAGCAATGGGCGTTGTCCTGCAAATTAAAGTGGTATTCTCCCTTTTCGAGAACGTAGCAGCCCTGTCCGAAGTTGTCGAAAGAAGCGAGATCGTCCGTCTTGAATTCTATCGTGATGTCCTGTGTCTTCCCCGCCTCTATTTCGTCCGTCTTGGCATAGCCGACGAGGACGACCTTGGACTTTTCAAGCCCTTTGCCCGAAATGCCGAGGGAGCCGTCCTGATGATAGGGAGCGTCCATATACAGCTGTACGATCTCCTTGCCCGCCACAGAACCCGTGTTCTCCACGGTGACCGTGACGGAATTTGTGCCATGCGCTTTCAGGGACACGTCGGAGGATTTGATGGTCTGCGTAAAGGTGGTGTAGGAAAGTCCGTAGCCGAAGGGGAATTGCACCACTTCGTCGTAGCCGCTCGCCTTGCCGTTTTTGAATTCGATCGCCTTAAAGGCGTCCGAATCGAAATAGCCCACGGAATCGGCGGTTTCATAATAGCGATAGCCGACATAGATTCCCTCTTCGTACTGATAAAAAGTCTGCCCGTTCGTATAGCGGTTGTCGTCCGTGTTGTAGTAAGTGGGATTGGTAGTCATATCGTAGCCGTACGTATCCACCAAAGCGCCCGAGGGATTGCTTCTGCCCGTCAAAACGGTGCCCACGCCCACGATGCCCGCTTCGCCGGGATGCCCTATCCAAAGGCACGCGTCGACGTTATAGGCGGTCGAATCGATGAACCCCAGCTCCATCGCCGCCGCCGAATTGACGAGAACGATGGTATGTTTGAAATTTTCTTTGCAGAATTGCAGCAAGTCCTTTTCGTCCTGATTGAGTTCGAGATAGGTGCTGCCCGTCAGGGTGCTGCCGTCCCCGTCGTAGTCCATGGAAGGCGATGCGCCCTCCGCGCCCGAACGGGAGAACGTGACGATGGCGTAGTCGGTATACCCCGATTGCAGGATGGAATCCTTGCCCGCGTTATAGGTCGTGACGGGAAATTCATGGATTTTCGTGTAACTCGTCCAGCCGACTTTCGCAGGATCGGTATCGTCCTTGTTTCTCTTTCCGCCGCACTGATTTTTCAGCCAGCTCCAAGCCGTCGCGTTAACGTCGAGTCCCGCTTCCGCAAAGGCGTCGTTCATCATGACGGTGTTCTCGTCGTCGTTGCCGCCCGCCGAGCCAGTGCCGCCCTGTACGTAGTTGTAAGCCATAGAGCCGAGAAGGGTGACTTTCGTCTGTTCCGCGAGAGGCAGACAGTTGTTCTTATTTTTCAAAAGCACGGCGCCCTCGGCTTCGATATTCACACAGGTATTGTACCCTTCCTGATAGCAATAATCGTTATCCTTTGCGGCTTCTTCGGCAAACGCGCCGAAAAACCGAGTACGGGGAAGCGTGCCGCTGACGACCAGTGCCGCCGCGACGACCGCGACGCCCAACGCTTTGCATCTGCCGAAACGTTTTTTCGTTTTCATCATTTCCTTAATTTCTCCTTGTTTGCGATACTTTTTTCAGGCGAAAACGCCTTTGCCTGCCTTCCTGCAAAACCGCCGAAGGCTGAATGAAACCCGACCATTTTATCCTCCTAAAAATATTTTTTACGGACCTCCCGTAAGTTCGACACAAATTTTACACATCCCCCACGGGCTTTTCAACATTTTCTTCATATCCTGTCAAAAAACGCTCATACTTTGTCGCGGCGCGACAATTTTAGGCGTTAAAAAAGCGGGTCGCTTTCGCAAGCTCCCGCCCCGTTTTTATTGCCGCCGATTTTTTCTCTCTTCCTCCTTTTTTTCCCTTTTAAATCGCTGCTTTCGTTCCGATTTCTCCCCTCTATCTTTCTTTCCGCGACGCGTATCCCCGTTTCCTTCTCATGCCCTTTTCGCCGCGCCTCTTCCCTTTCCCGAGGCAAAGCGTTTTTTCCCAAAGATTCTTTTGCTGAAAAAAAACGCTCTCCTCCCGACAGGGAAAAGAGCGCTTTTCGTTTTTTATTTCCGCCGCGGAAGGATTTTTCATATCGCCTTTCTCAGCGGTTGTTCCCGCGCGGAAATTTCCTGTTCGCAGGGCAGAATCATGTTCAGATTGAAAATATCCCCTTCCTGAATAAAAGAAATTTCCCCGCCGTATTTTTTCACCAGCATCTGCATGGATTTGACCCCGTATCCGTGATTGTTCTTATCGGGTTTCCCCGTCTGCGGCAAGCCGTTTTCAAACGACACCTTTTCCCGGGTATAGTTCTGCAAGTGCACGCTGTAAAATTTCCCCACCAAGCGCACGGTGAGTCCGATGTACTTCTTCTCGGGATCCTCCACGTTCTCCACCGCCTCGATGGCGTTGTCCACCGCGTTTCCGAAAAGCGCGTATAAATCGCACGGATTCATAAAGGAAAGCTCGAATCCATTGGCGATACAGGTGAATTTAATGTTTTTTCGGTTGCAGAGCAGGCTCTTTTCGGTGAGGATGATGTCCAGCGTGGAATCTCCCGTTTTCATATTGCAGTCGTAGGCGTCGATGATGTGCTCCATTTCGCTGAGCGACTCTTCATCGATCATTCCCTGACTGCGAAACTGACGGATCTGATGCTTTAAATCGTGACATTTGATATTCAGCATCTCTATGGTTTCCTTGGAGATCTGATATTGATCCGCGCTCTGGCGCAGCAATTCCTCTATCCGCTTCTGTTCGTTTTGCAGGAGCGAGAAGGTGAAAATGCCGTATTGATAGCAAAGCCCCGTAAAGTTGCAGGCGAGATCCGCCATACGGAAGGACTTTCCATCCTCGTGACGCTGACCCGCATAGATGCCCATAAAGACGCACACGAAGAGAATGACGCACAACACGACGACGACCTGCACCCACTGGACTTTATCGAGCGCTTCCGAATTCACCTTGCGAAGGAACAGCAGCCAGACGACGAAGAACACGGCGAGCAGGAAGAGATAGTGACTGAACACGACCCAGCCCGACGGCGCCAGCTCCCCGCGCACGAGTCTGTCCAAACAAAAAGCGGAATGCTGGATGAAATAACAATTCGCGCCCATGAACAGCACCTTCCAGACGGACATACGGAAACATACCCCCATGACGAGCAGCATAAGCCCGAATTCGATGCTGTAATTCAACGAACTTCTGAACAGTCCGTTTTTGAATATCCAAAAATCGGACACCAAATCGAGCAGCTTGGGGCAGTAGTAGGTCAAAGCGATGCAGGCGGGTACGGAAACGAGAACTCTCACGAAAAATAATTTTCGTTTGGGGAATCTCGCCACGGTCAAAAACGCGACCAGCAGCAAATCGAAGATAAACATTCTGTCTATCAAAAAATTCAAAATCGCCATTAATTGCACCCTCCCCCGTAAAAATCCGCCAGGCTTTTTATGAACGCTTTTCTCTTGGGACGGCTCATCTGCAATTCCTCGCCTCCCGCGATCACCGTATTTTTTCCGATCTCCGTCACGTGCCGCAGACTGACGAGATAGCAATTGTTGCAGCGCGCGAAGCCGTAGGATTCCAACAACTTTTCCGTTTCCTTCAAGCTGCCCTTGATTTCGATATTTCCCTTTTCGGTGTGATAGACCACGTTATGCACCATCACCTCGACGTAAATGACGTCGTTGACGCAAATCCGCCTTTTGACGCCGCCCTCGGAAAGCATGAAATATTTTTCCGAGTATTGCTGCACGACGCGCACGGCTTTTTTCATTTTCATGTTAAAGTCGTAATACTGCAAGGGCTTTAAAATGAAATCGACCGCGTTCACTTCGTACCCCTTGATCGCGTACTGCGCCATATTGGTGACAAAGACGAGAACGACTTTGTTGTCGATCTCTCTCAGACGCCTGCTCGCCTCCATGCCGTCGATGTCGGGAAGCTCTATATCCATAAACACCATTTCCGCATCCGATTTATATTCGGATAGAAACGTCAGGGCGCTGTCGTATACTTTGAGGGAAAAAGTTTCGGAATTTTCTTCCCCGTACCTTTTCAGACAAGCCTTGAATATCCCGGCATCCTTTGCGTCGTCTTCTACAAGTATTACCTTAATCACTCCCGTTTTCCCCTCTATGTTTAGTTCTGCGGCGATACTTATTCCGCCATGATTATAACATAACAAAAAACAATATGCAAGTATTTCCGTCAAAACAAATTTCCTCTTTTGTCTTTTTCTTCTCTCTTTTTTTCAAAAAACAGAAAGGGGTTACCCCTGAAAGAGCGTTTTGCCCATTTTCAAAAAAATTTCACAAAATTTTCATTTTTATTTAAAAATAGATTGACAATTCCTTTCAATACCGTTAAAATATAGGAGTAAGTGTTGAGAGAACTTTTATTAAATTCGTTTATCCTGTCCAAAATAAATTTGCAGAAAAACCGAGTCTTTTTCAAGGCTCGGTTTTTCTTTCCGCACTTTTTATACGCCCGGCTTGCGGCTTTCGCTGCGGGAAGGATTGGGCGGACGGTGCGCGAAAAAACTATCCTTTTTTTCTCCGCGAAATTCACGCCGGCGGCACCCCGTCGAAATTTTTTTAGCGGCGAAATGCCTGAAACGCGCGCTCTTTTTTAAAGAGGCTTTTATTTTTAAACGCATCCTCGCAGGGCGTTCATCTCTTCCCTGCCCTTCCCTTTTTAGTTTTTTGATCGCAATCCCCCTGTCGCTTCCGGCACTTTTACTCCCCAAAGACGCTCTTCCCGCCGCGCGCCCTCTTTCTTTTCTTACCTATCTCTGTCCTTCTTTTTTCGTCCCGCCGACCGCTGTCGGGAAATATTTTATACGAAAAAAAAGCCCTCCTTTGTCCGAGGAAGGCTTTTTTGTACTCTTAAAAATTGTCAATTAAAGTTCCGCGAAGTATTTAATCGTTCTCACCATCTGGCTGGTATAGGAGTTTTCGTTGTCGTACCAGGAAACGACCTTTACAAGCGTGGTGCCGTCGCCCATAGGCATACATTTGGTCTGCGTAGCGTCAAACAGGGAGCCGTAGGTGATGCCGATGACGTCGGAAGAAACGATCTCTTCTTCCGTATATCCGAAGGAAGAGGAAGCCGCAGCCTTCATCGCGGCGTTGACCGTAGCCGCGTCCACTTCGCCCTCGCAGATTGCGACGAGCTGCGTCAAGGAACCGGTGGGAACGGGAACGCGCTGAGCGCAGCCGTCCAAAATGCCGTTCAGTTCGGGAATGACAAGGCCGATCGCCTTCGCGGCGCCCGTGGAATTGGGGACGATGTTGACGGCGGCAGCGCGCGCACGGCGCAGATCTCCCTTGCGGTGAGGTCCGTCGAGAACCATCTGGTCGCCCGTGTAAGCATGAATGGTGGTCATATAGCCCTTCTTGATCTTCGCGAGCTTGTTGAGGGTGTTCGCCATGGGAGCGAGGCAGTTGGTGGTGCAGGAAGCCGCGGAAATGATCGTATCGTTGGCGGTAAGGGTCTTTTCGTTGACGCTGTAAACGACGGTGGGAAGGTCGTTGCCCGCAGGAGCGGAAATGACGACTTTCTTGGCGCCCGCCTTGATGTGCGCTTCGGATTTCGCCTTGGAAGTATAGAAGCCGGTGCATTCGAGCACGACGTCCACTTTGAGTTCTCCCCAAGGGCAGTTCGCCGCGTCTTTTTCGGCATAAATTCTAATGGTCTTGCCGTTGACGGTGATCGTGCCCGCTTCGTCGTCCGCGGAAACGGTGTCGGCAAGAGCATATCTTCCCTGAGCGGAATCGTACTTCAAAAGGTGCGCCAGCATCTTGGGGCTGGTGAGGTCGTTGATAGCTACGATTTCGTAGCCCTCGGCTCCGAACATCTGTCTGAAAGCGAGGCGTCCGATACGGCCGAACCCGTTGATCGCAACTCTTACATTTGCCATGATAAAAATCCTCCAATATATGATTTATTATGATTTTGAAACAACTTAACACACTTTTCTGTCGGTAATATTCTACCATACTTTTTGCGTTTCGTCAATGGTTTTAAGGGGCTGTCCGATAAAATAATTCCGCTTTGGAACAAAACTCGCGCAGCCGCATTTCCATTATTATATATACCCTGCAAACAACGTTTTCAAACACATTCAGGGCAAAATACGGCTCTCCCTCGCCCTCTCTGAACGGTATCCGATCTTTCTCCATTTGAGCTTTCGGGCCTTGATATAATCCCCTTCGTAGCTTAAATCCTCGGCTTCCAGATTGCCGTCCGCCCAAAACACCCCCGTGGCTGCGACGAGCAACGTCCCGTCGTCTATCTCGTTCATGCAATACTCCCCGAAAGGCGCCAAATGCAGATCGAGAAGCCCTTCGAAGCACAATTCCGCCACGCCGAACCAACAGGAATTATCGAAAATCGCGTTTACGCGCGTCCTGCCCCGATAGTCTTCCTTATATGTCAGCTTTTTCAACGCCGCGTCATGAAAACCCGCGAACAGTGTCATAAATTCGTTTGCGTCCTCTTGTGTGCGGATCTCATGCCACGCGGAAAAATTCTCTTTGGGCTTTACCGTCGTTTCTTCCAAAGGGACTTTTTTATTCCGAAGTATTTTCCGCATAAATTCACGGTCGCCGACTACTTCCGGATAGCCCGTACAGCTGTCCGGCATTTTCCGAACGCCCTGCTCTTCCGCCCATTGTTTAAGTTCCGCCAAAGCCGAGGCTTCGCAAGCCGTCCATCCGTTCAAATCCCCGCCCATGTATTCGTATAACAAGCAAGGCTTATAGTAGTTTTTGTCCATACGGTCGACCAATTCGAAACAGCCGCTCTGGGGATTGAACACGATTGTCTGTTCCCTATCGCCCTCGTTCAGTTTCGCATATGCCATCGATTTATAGAAAAGTCCCTTCTCCGTATCGTATACGTTCACCCACATTTTTCTTCCCCCGACAAATCAATTTTCCGATTCGTCAAATACCTGCCCCGTCCCTTTCTTTAAAAACGCGAATCGCCGCACCGTTGTAACGGTGCGGCGGAAACAGACGGCTTACGCCTTGTTTGCAGAGCCTAAAACGTCCACGATCTTATGCTTGACCATTTCCTTCATCATGACGCGGGCGTCGCCCAGGTACTGACGGGGATCGAAATGATCGGGATGTTCCGCAAAATGTTTGCGGATAGCCGCCGTAAAGGAAACGCGGAGGTCGGAATCGATATTGATTTTGCACACCGCCATTTTCGCCGCCTTGCGCAGCTCGGATTCGGGAATGCCGATCGCGTCGGGCATATGTCCGCCGAATTCGTTGACGATCGCCACCTTGTCCTGCGGAACGCTGGACGCGCCGTGGAGGACGATGGGGAAGCCGGGAAGCCGCCTGCCGACTTCTTCGAGAATGTCGAGGCGAAGCTTGGGATCCTGACCGGGCTTGAATTTATAAGCGCCGTGAGAAGTGCCGATAGCGATGGCGAGGGAATCGATCCCCGTGCGGGAGGTGAATTCCTCCACTTCGTCGGGAGAAGTGAACAGCGCGTCGTGCGCCTCTACCTTGACGTCGTCCTCGACGCCCGCCAATTTTCCAAGTTCCGCTTCCACCACGACGCCGTGATCGTGCGCGTATTCGACGACTTTCTTCGTAATCGCGATGTTTTCTTCCCAGGGCTTCGAGGAAGCGTCGATCATGACGGAAGTGAAGCCGCCGTCGATGGACGCCTTGCAGATCTCGAAATCCGCGCCGTGGTCGAGGTGCATGACGAGGGGAATATTCGTCGTTTCCACCGCGGCCTGAACGAGATGTCTGAGATATACGGGGTTGGCGTATTTTCTGGCGCCTGCGGAAACTTGCAGGATAACGGGCGACTTGCATTCGTCCGCCGCTTCGACGATGGCCTGGATCATTTCCATGTTGTTGACGTTGAAAGCGCCGATGGCATAACCGCCGGCATACGCCTTTTTGAACATTTCGGTACTGGTAACTAAGGGCATAATCAATCCTCCAAAATATCTTTTGCGGACGACCCGAACGCCGCCGCTCTTATTTTCTTACGTATTTATTATATACGATTAAAGGAAAAAAAGCAAGAAAATGACAAGGCGTTTTGCATTTTCGAAAAAAAGCAGTTGCCCCGCGCGTTTTTTGTTCTTCCCTATCACTCCCCCTTTTATTCTTCTTGCCGCCCCGCGCCGCCAAACAGGCGTTTTCAGAGCGCTTGTCCGCCGCGGCGATACAATTGCGACAGTATATAGGATATATTGATATTATTTTGTTCATAAAATGTTAGAATCTATAATTAAAAGACTTTTTAGAAAAAGATGAAAAAAATAATTTACTTTTTTGTCGGATTATAGTAGAATATACTCATAAATCAAATGAAGTTACTTTTCAGGAGATTTACTCATAAACAAGCTCATCATTTTCCCCCTTATCATATAGGTAGCGCCCTCACGACTTTCTGTCGCGGGGGCGTTATCCTTATCTTAACGATTTTTCGTTTCCGTGCCCGGCGATGGATCCCTCCATTTCGCGGATCTCTTCGGCGTTTTTCTGCGGAGTCCTTCCTCTTCCTCTCTTTTTTCTTTTTGCGCTCCTCCGCGGCGTTTTCCTCGCTCTATGGACATTTCGCCGTTCCGTTCCAAAAATGCCGCTGCTTTACGGGCTTTTGGCTGCCGTCTTTAACTAAAAAGGCGTTCTATCTTTACCGACTTTTTCTTTCCGTTTTTTCTTTTCTTAAAGACGAAAATTTTTTCAGGAACGATTAAACGACTTTCTCCGTCGCAAAAAAAGCGACGCGCGTGGCGCAAGGGCGCAGAGCCTCTTGCCGTTGCCGTACGTCCGTTTTTCTCCGCGACATGAATTTCATCAAACGTCTTAAAGGACGCAAAAGCGCGGAAAACATCCTTTTTCCGCGCTTTTCTCTATTCGATTTATAAATTTTATCCGAGCGTACTGCTCAATTTTTCCAGCAAAGGTCTTAAATACTCGTCGAAGGTATCGTACAATCCGCGCATCAGCGGGGAGGACGATTCGAACAGCGAGCTGCTCTCAAATACTCCGAAATGTTCGAGTATGTATAAGAGAGCCGCGATGAGGGCGCAGATGATCGCTCCCAGCGCCAGCATGACGATCGTAGAAAGGATCCCGTCCACAAAACGGAGCACGGGAACGCGTTTCACCGCTTTCGCCAGCAATTTGAGCAACAGACCGAGGAGCGCCACGACGATACAAAAACCGATGCACAGCACCAGCCCGCAGGCGACTTTGCCGAGGACTCCCGCCACCGATTCGGGGAGCGCCTTGCCGATAAGCGCGCCGAAATAGTCGGACAGCTTGCCGATAAACGACAGCCACTCCTTATTCGCGGCAACCTTGGAAAAAGGCAGGTAGAACGCAAGCCCGACCGCCGCGATGTATCCCAGCGTCAGAAACACCGAACGGAACCCGCCGATGATGCCGGTGCGGTATCCGCCGTAGCCGACCGCCGCCATGACGGCGACGAACAGGAAATCGAGCGTATATTTCTGCACGAAATCCCAGACCTTTTCGACAAAACCGTTTTCGTAAACGGATTGCAAAGAGCCGTAACGAAGAGGCGTGACGTTGAAGATCAACAACGCCGTGCAGGCGATCGCCGCCAGCACCAAAACGGCGTTGACGACGGCGGTAAGCCCGCCTATGACACGGTTGAACGCGCAGATTCCTCTTTGCGCGCCTCCGCGCTCCTCTTCTTCCTCAACGTCCTCGATATCCTCGTCTTCGTCCTCGTCGATATGCTTTATCGCCGCCTTTCTGCGCTTTTTCGGCCGAAAGACGAGCGCGACGACGCCGAACACCGCGAGCGCCGCAAGAATGCTTAAAAGCGCTATGGAAAGCGTGGAGACAAAGCTCTGCACGCCGGGGTCGAGTTTGGCGACGGCGCCTATTTTTAAAAGGGGATTGGCGTCGTGGCACTTGGTTTCCAGCGCATAAAACAGCGCGCAGGAGCCCGCCCAGATCAAAGCGCCCCAGCCCAGGCGCGTAAAGCCCTTGACGGCGCCGACGATGAACGCGATGAGCGCGACGACCGCCACGGCGGCAATCGCTATTCCCTTCGCGTTTTCCGTCAGCCACGCGGGCATAGCCATAAGCGAATAAAGTGTCTGCATAGTATCAACCTCCTCCGACGCGCCTGCCGCCGTCGGACGAATTCATTTTCGTTCGTTTTTCTTCGTTGAGAAAAAGTTTATTTATTGAAATTGTCCTTCAAGGAAACAATCTCGGAAAGGACAAGCCCCCCGTCCTCCCGCGCGCACTTTTTGTAATACCCCACGCGGAGGAGCTGAAAAGGTTTTCCGTCTTCGGCGTCCGCGAGATAGGGCTCCGCCTTGCCGAAAAAGATGCGCTCGCTGTCGAGATTCATTCTTTCCCCGAAATCCTGCCCGGGATATGCCGCGTCCTTTAAGAGATAGCCGTACTGACGGATCTCCGCGTCCACGCCCGTCGCGCCGTCCACCCACTGAATCGTCCCCTTCACCTTGATGCCGCTCGTATCGTGCGAAGAACGGCTCTCGGGAATATAGGAGCATTTCAGTTCGGTCACGTTTCCGTTTTCGTCTTTTACGACCTCGTCGCAGTGAACGATATAGGCGTTTTTCAGGCGCACGTACCCGTCGGGGCGGAGCCTTTGATATTTGGGAGGCGGATTCTCGGAAAAATCCGCGCGGTCGATATACACCGTTTTGCCGAATTTCACCCTGCGCACGCCAAGCTCGGGCTTTAAGGGGTGCAGGGGAGCGTCTAATTCTTCCTCTCCCTCGTAATTGGTCAACGTGATTTTCAACGGCTCCAAAACCGCCATGGCGCGCTCCGCGTTCTCGTTGAGATTGTCGCGGATGCACGCTTCGAGATAGGAGAGCTGGCACTCGGAATTCGCCTTGACGACGCCGATCTTCGTGCAGAAATCGAGCAGCGCCTCGGGCGGTACGCCGCGGTTGCGCAGCCCCGCGATGGTCGGCATACGGGGATCGTCCCAGCCGTGCACATACTTCTCCTCCACCAGCTTTTTAAGGTAGCGCTTGGACATCACCGTGTTGGTGACGGCGAGCCTTGCAAACTCTATCTGGCGGGGCTTGGGGGAAAATCCGAGATTGACGCCTACCCAGTCGTAAAGAGGGCGGTGATCCTCGAATTCGAGGGTGCAGAGGGAATGCGTGACGCCCTGCATATAGTCGCAAATCGGATGCGCGTAGTCGTACATGGGATAGATGCACCACGCGTCCCCCGTGCGGTGATGGGTACAGCGCAAAATGCGGTAAATGACGGGGTCGCGGAGATTCATATTCGGCGACGCCATATCGATCTTCGCGCGCAGGCACTTTTCGCCGTCCGCGTACCTGCCCGCCTTCATCTCCCGAAAAAGCCTGAGATTTTCCTCTTTTGAGCGTTTTCTGTAAGGGCTTTCCCTTCCCGCTTCGGTCAAGGTGCCGCGCGAAGCGCTGATCTCTTCGGGAGAAAGATCGCACACGAACGCCTTGCCGTCCATGATCAACTTTTCGGCGTATTGATAGATGACGTCGAAGAAATCGGACGCGTACACTTCTTTCGCCCAATGATACCCCACCCATTCGATGTCGCGGCGGATCGCCTCGACAAATTCCGTCTTTTCCTTGGAAGGATTCGTGTCGTCGAAAAACAGATTGCACTTGCCGCCGTATTTGAGCGCGGTGCCGAAATTGACCAGCATACTTTTGACGTGCCCGATATGGAGATACCCGTTCGGCTCGGGCGGAAAACGGGTCTGAATCTCCCTGACCCTGCCCGCTTCGAGATCCTCGTTGATAATTTGTTCGATAAAGTTAGCAGCTTCTACTTTTTCCATAAAATATATCCTGTAATTAAAATCGTTTGCGTAAAAACCTTCGACGGAAAGCGCGCGGAAAGAAAGTTCTCCGTCGATAGTTCCCGTTTTCCACTTTTTTCAATCCCCGACGAAAACTGCGCCCCGAAAAAGCGCAATTTTTCTAAGAAAGCCCGACGATCTTTCCGTCCCCGGTCAGATCGATTTTTTCCGCGGCGGGATGCGCGCCCAGTCCGGGCATCAGCATGATCTTTCCCGCAATGGCGACGATAAAGCCCGCGCCGCCTTTCAGGACGATATCGCGCACGGATACGCGGAATCCCTGCGGGCGCCCTACGAGATCGGGATTATCGGACAGGGAATACTGCGTTTTGGCGATGATGACGGGCAGATCCCCGCAGCCCTTTTCCTCTATCCTCCCGATTTTCGCAAGCGCTTCTTCCGAGAAATCCACGCCGTCCGCGCCGTATATCTTTCTCGCGACGTCCTCTATCTTCTTTGCGACGGGTTCCTTTAAATCGTAGGCGTATTCGAGTTTCGAGGGAACGCCGCACGCCTTTACGACTTCCGCGGCAAGCTCCTTTCCGCCCTCGCCGCCCTTCAAGAACACGTCGGTGAACACCGCTTTCGCGCCGCTCTTTTCCACGGCGGCAATCACGAAATCCGTTTCCGCTTTCGTATCCGAAGCAAAGCGGTTCATCGCCACCACGACGGGCTTTTTATAGACGCCGACGATGTTTTCGATGTGCTTCAAAAGATTGGGCAGTCCCCTTTCGAGAGCCGCAAGGTTTTCCTCGCCCAAAGTTTCTTTCGCCGCACCGCCGTGCAGTTTGAGCGCTTTGACGGTCGCCACGATGACGACGCAGTCCGGCTCGATCCCCGCCGCGCGGCATTTCGTGTCGAGGAATTTTTCCGCGCCGAGGTCGGCGCCGAATCCCGCCTCCGTCACGGCGTAATCGGCAAGGCTCATCGCCGCGTACGTCGCCTGCACGCTGTTGCACCCGTGCGCGATATTGGCGAACGGCCCCCCGTGGATGATCGCGGGCGTCCCTTCGAGCGTCTGTACGAGATTCGGCTTCATGGCGTCCTTCAAAAGCACCGCCATCGAACCGACCGCGCCGGGAATATCCCTCGCCCGCACGTAATCGCCGTCCAGATTCAATCCCACGATGATATTGCCAAGCCTCTTTTTGAGGTCGAAGAGGTCGGTGGCAAGACATAAGACCGCCATCACCTCGCTGGCGGCGGTGATGTCGAAATGATCCTCGCGCTCCACGCCCCGCCCTTTGCCGCCGATCAGGATATTGATGAGTTCCCGGTCGTTCATGTCCATGCAGCGGTGGAAATAAATATTTTCCGTGTCGATGCGCAGGGCGTTGCCGCGGAAGATATGGTTATCCGTCAAAGCGCAAAGCAAATTGTTCGCCGCGGTGATGGCGTGAAGATCTCCCGTAAAATGCAGGTTGATGTCCGCCATGGGCACCACCTGAGCATACCCTCCGCCCGCGGCTCCACCCTTGATGCCGAAAACAGGACCGAGCGACGGCTCCCGCAGCGCGAGGCACACTTTCTTTCCGAGCTTTTTCATGCCGTCGGCAAGACCGATGGAAACGGTGGTTTTCCCCTCGCCCGAGGCGGTGGGATTGATGGCGGTCACTAAGATAAGTTTCGCCTTTTTGGGCAGTCCCTTGGGAAGCGAGAGTTTCGCCTTGTATTTTCCGTAGAGTTCGAGCTCGTCTTCCGTCAAAGACAGCTGAGCCGCCACTTCGCGTATGTCTTTGAGCTGCGCGCTTTCCGCAATTTCGATATCCGACAGCATGATTTCTCCTTTTTCCGTTGTGTGCGTCCGTGCGGTCGAAAACGATCGCCGACAAGTTTGCGTTTTCACTATTATAACACATTTTTTTTAAAATGGGAATAGTTCTCCTATAAATTTATTCTCTTTTTTTTATTTTTCCGTGCACTTTTTGGCGGTTTATGATATACTGAATGGTATGGAAGCTTCAATCTTGCAATTTTTGGAAAAACTGCGTACCCCCGCCGCTACTTTTTTAGCGGGAATTTTTTCCCTTTTCGGGGAAACGCTGGTGCTCGTCGCGCTGATTTCCGTCGTCTATTGGCTCGTCGATAAACGGCTCGGCGAACAGCTCGTATTCGTTTCCTTTTCTTCCATGAGCGTCAACGCCTTCTTAAAAGGCACGGTTTCCCGCCTCCGTCCTTACGCAAAGGGCGTTGTTTCGCGGGTGGAGATCGATACCCCTTTTCTCTCCACGATGAATTTAGAGGAGGCGATGTCTTTTCCGAGCGGTCATGCGCAGATGAGCGCGGGGTTGTTTTTTACGTCCGCGTTTCGGATTAAGAAAAAGTGGGCATGGGCGCTCGCGCCCGTGTTGACGCTGCTCGTCATGGCGTCGCGGCTCTACTTCGGCGTGCACTATCCCTCGGACGTATTAGCGGGCGCGGCGTTCGGAATCGCCTTCGCCTGCTTTTGGCAGATGGTCTATCAAAAAGCCTACGTAAAGCGCTTCGTTTTTGCGGGACTCTTCGCGGCGCTGTCCCTGGCGCTCCTGGCGATAGCGCCGAATAAGAGCCTCAGCGAGCTGTCGGGGTGTATGTGCGCGGCGGCAATCGCGGCGCCGATCGAGCAAAAGTTCGTCGGATTTCAGATACGAAAAGGAGCGTTGCGAAAGCTTTTTCGGGCGCTGGTGGGTTTTGCGTGCGTGGGCGTCTTTTTTGCGTTGTTCGCAGCCCTGCCCTGGTCGTTTTTGTGGTTAAAATGGATAAAATACTTTCTTTTGGTGCTTACGGCGGCGCTGCTTGTGCCCTTCCTTTTCGGGGAAAGGACGATCAGAATCGGCATCATCACCTTGGAAACGCGTTCAATGCCGTT
>CAJLRM010000001.1 GCA_905209085.1 uncultured Eubacteriales bacterium | reverse complement strand
CCGACCTTCTTCCACGGGTTTCTTTCCTTGCCGACCTTCTTCCACGGGTTTCTTTTCTTGCCGACCTCCTCCCAAAATCCAAAAATCTCTTACCTAAAATTTTTAAGGTAAGAGATTTTTTATGCCGACTTTCGCCGTCGATTCGTCACGGCGATTACGTTCCCCACATCCGGACAGCAAGAAATTCAGTTCAAAACGACGCCTTTTTTGATTCTTTGAAAATGTTTTTTCTCTCCCCCGATAAGAGGGAGCGCACCCGTCGCCGCCTCTCTCTTTCGGGCTTTTTTCGTGTTTCTTGTCGAATCCGCCCCGCTTTTTTCTCCTTTCGCCATAATTCCTCCCCACCGCTTCTTTTCTTCGTTTCTTGCCTTTAAGCTCTTCGGTTTCACGTGAAACGCGATTTTTTGTATCGGATATAAAATTATGAATGTATGCGCAAAAAGCAATCGCGGACTTTTTTGAAGTTATCCACGATAATGTGGATAAAAAGAGGTTGTCCACATGAAAAATTTTGCTTTTGTGGATAACTTTTTGTTAAATTGCACATACTACGCCGTTTTTGCCCGAATTTTCCCTCAAAAAGCCTTTAAAAAGCTTTAAATTGTGGATAACTTACCTAAAAAGCCTGCTTTTTAATTTTAAAAATCTTAAATTTTGGTGTGGATAAGTAAAAACGGCGTAAAAAATCGCTTCTATTTTCCCTCAAACGACAACTTTTTTGCCCACGAACACCTGTTCGGACACGTGTAAAAGTAGAGTTATCCACAGTTATCCACAAAGGTATAATTGTAAATAACGCATAAAAAAGACGAAAAAACGCGCTAGCGAAGGTCGCTTGTTCAAAAAGCAAAAGCGTTTTGCGGAAAGAGAAAAGGGCCGCGACGCCTTTCGGCTATATTTCAAAAGGACTGCGGCTCGCCTTTCCCGAAACTTTGTCCTCGTAAAATATCCTTTTGAAAATAGAAAATCCCGACCAAATAAAAAATCGCCGCGTTTCTCTTCTGCTTTCTGTCCTTGGTTTACCCATAAAATTTATGCACCTCCAAAAATGTCTGACTTTTCCGATGCCTATCAAATCCCGGGGGACTTTTTTCGCATACAGTGTTTCGCCGCCCGTCCCGGCGACGCAAGTTCTCGCAACGCCCCGCCGCCCCCTTGCTCTTGCCCTCTTGAAGAGGGACTTTTTACCAAAAAACGCCCCCGCGTAGTACGGGAGGCGCTTTGTTTTTTTGAAAATGTCGCGGACAGTACCGCGAAAATCGGAAAGAGGAGGATCAAAATTTAATAAACAAACCCAAAAGCATAGTCAGCGGATTTTTGTTGTAAATGTATTTGAGCACCAGCGTCTTATCGAAGAAGGAAACGATGCCCTCGGAGGGAATGAGGGAGAGAATCGCCAAAATCGCGCAGATGATAAACGCGGCTTTTAAAAGTCCTATCGCAAAGCCGAGCAGACCGTTGAGCGCGGACGCGACCGACCACGAACGCACGATTTTTGTGAGGATTTTCTCCACGACGAGGAGGAGAATCTTTGCGACGATAAAGATAACGACGCCCGAAATAAGCAATCCGAGGAACTGCGCGGCGACGGGCGCCACCACCTGCGCGAGCGTCGTGCCGGGCGCGAGATTGTTGACTTCGGAGATATTTTTGGCGATGATGTCTTTAAGGAAGCCGGGCAAGGAAACGCTTTCCAGCGCGGCGGTGATGCCGCCCGCGGAAATGTCCGCGTCGAATCCCTTGATTTTCAAGAACGTCCCCTCGAATTTGCCCGCGAAGAATCCCTCGGAGCCGAACAGCGAGGGAAGCCATCCCGCCACCGTCGACGCGAGCGTTATCGCCAAAATCAACGCCACCAAGGTAGAGATGAGTCCGAAAAAGCACTTGACAAAGCCCTTTTTCGCGCCTCCCGCGGCGAATATAAGTAATATCAACGCGCAGACAATATCCGCAACATAAGCGATCTGAAAAGAAGCAAGCAAATCAGTCATCCGTTTTGCCCTCCCGCAATTTGTTTTTTGCCGTTGCGGAAAGTTTTTATCCGTACGGCTTGTTATTTATTGTAACATATTTTTTCACGAATTTCAAGTCTTTGAGGCAGGGTGAGGAAAAAATCCTTGCGGGGCGTATATCCGCGCGCAAAAAGGCAATAATCTTTCCGATTACCCACGCATACAAAAAGGAGCCGAATTATGGAATACTGCTTCAATCTCTTCAATAAACTCGCCGCGGACGGCACGGCGATGGCCGTCGATAAATTTTTGCGCGCCGAAACGCCCGGCGGAGGAAAAGCGCGGACGAGGGAGGAAAAAATCTCCGCGCAGCGTCAGGCGGCCCTGCCCGTGCGGGGGGAGGAGCTTCCCGTCGTGCTTTGTATCGGCAGCGATCTCGCCATCGGGGACAGCCTCGGTCCCATCGTCGGCTCGATGCTGAAATATAAGACGCAGGGACTCAACATCTTTTTATACGGCACGCTTTCCGCGCCCGTAACGGCGAAAGAGATCAAATATATGCGCACCTTTTTGAGAGAAACGCACCGCGGCAGAAAAGTGATTGCCATCGACGCCGCCGTGGGGAGCGAAGGGGATATTGGTCTTGTAAAAATAAACGACGCGCCCCTGTTTCCGGGCGCGGGCGCCAATAAAAAATTAGGCAGTATCGGCGACGTTTCCATCATGGGCATCGTCGCGGAAAAGTCGGTGATGAATTACGGGCTTTTGAATACCACGCGGCTCAATCTCGTTTATTCCATGGCGGAGATCATTTCGGACGGGCTTTCCTCCCTGCTCTGGGAACTGCACGGAAGGGCAAAGTCGCGGACGGTGGTATAATAAAAAAACGCTCTTTTCAGCAAGACAGGGGTTTCCCCGTTCGGGAAAACAAGCGTATCTAAAAATTATTTTCTTCCGAACAGACGAACGGAACTTTTCCTATCGCCGATAAAGAGCGTCTTCGAATCCGCCTCCGCGCTTGCGGCGCGTCGAAGGATGGTTGAGGTATCTGCGCGCTTTTTCCCCAAGGAAACGCTGTTTCGTTCCCATTTTAGATCTTTATCCTCCTCTACATCATCC
Source organism: uncultured Eubacteriales bacterium (assembly GCA_905209085.1). Classification (GTDB taxonomy): domain Bacteria; phylum Bacillota; class Clostridia; order Christensenellales; family Borkfalkiaceae; genus Scatosoma. The sequence goes on along the minus strand of CAJLRM010000001.1, from coordinate 701,997 downwards.
GTCTTTACCCTGCGTCCGCTTTTAGCTAAATCCCATTCCACAGAACGATAAATAACACAAAATAGCCGCGGCGCGGAATAAAAAAGCGTTTGACAGAGAAACGGGGACTATGATATAATATGCTTCACGGAAGGTTTTCGGAGAACACTTCCGAATAAAAAAACCGAGGTACTATTTTTCATGAAAGGCTTTTTCACTGCCAAACGGCTGTGCCGCGCGGGCATCATCGCCGCGCTGTACGTCGCGCTCACCTATTCCTTCGGGGCAATCGCCTATAACGGATTTTTGCAGATTCGTCCCGCCGAAGCGCTGTGCATTCTTCCCCTTTTCTTTCCCGAGGCGGTGCCTGCGCTCTACATCGGGTGTATGCTTTCCAATCTTGGCTCCCCGTTTTTGGTATACGACGTGTTTATAGGTTCCCTCGCCACGCTATTCGCGGCGCTCGGCACTTACCTGGTAGGTCGATTTTTTAAAAAGCACGCTTTAAAACTCTTTTTGGGCGGACTCTTTCCCGTCCTTTTGAACGCTTTTGTCATTCCCGTCGTCATCGTCTTTTTATGCGGCGATCTGTCTTACGGGACAAAAGCCGCCACTTATTGGACGTTCGTAGGGTCGCTCGCCGCCACGGAAGCGGTCTGGGTATATGCGCTGGGCGCGCCCCTGTATTTCTTTATAGAGCGTATGCGCAAAAAGAACGTATCCGCCTTCTCGGACAAAAATTCTCTGTACGCCGCGGGCAAATCCGAACGGCAAACGACAAAATAGCTCCCTTTTACAAAGCAAAATAAAAAAACTCCCCCGACACGCTCCGAAAATGTCGGGGGAGTTTTTTGTCCTTTCAAACGATTGTCCCGAACGGCAAAACTACGTTATTTACTCATTCTCCGCACGTAAGACACGGGAACGTCCATACGCTCGGCGGCTTCTTCCTCCGTCATCCCGCCGTCGAGGAATCTGCGGCATACCGTTTTCATGCTTTCCCCCACCTCTATCACGTGTCGGTCGGGATCGAAAAACCGCACCACGCGCTGTCCCCAGCGGTGCTCGAAAACGGGGCGAACGTACTCTATTTTCATTTTACTCAGCTCGGTTAAAAACGCGTCGAAATTTTCCTCCTCGAAATACAGTTCCGCGTCCTTTCCCCCGTAGGAAATCTCCTCGTTTGCGATAAACTCCTTCCAGGTTTCTTCCGTTTGCAGACAAACCCCGCCCGTCAAGGTGACGTTCGCGCCGAAATCCGCGATGATATGCAGTCCCAATACGTTGCCGTAAAAGGCTTTCGACATAGCCAGGTCTTTGACCACCAGCATGGGATTTTTAAATTTCATTTTTTCTCCTTTCGTTTTCTTTTTTCAAAGACTCAAAAACCGCGCGGCGACCGCCGCGTTACGCCTTGCAATCCTTTCCAAAAAATTTTGTTTCCCGCCTTTGTATCGCCCGCCTTTTTTCCCGACGATTTTTCTGAAAAAATTTACCGTTTCAAAGGCAGACCGTGAAAGTTTATATCAAATCAAAGAGGTCGGAATCGGTTTTTGCACTAGTCAGACCGCCCACTTTCAGGCAAAAATCCGCATCGGCGAGCTTTCTGCGCTTCTGCCCCTCCGCGACGGCAAAAATATGTTTTCCGTTCGTGTAGACGATCTCTTTGCTTCCGTTTTCTTCGACGATGCAAAAATCCGCCGCGCCCGCGGCAATTTCCGTTTCCCCTTTTCCGTCCTTTCCGAGCCGCACGATCTTCCAGCTAGCAGGAATGAAGCCGTAATCCTCCTGTTTTTTGTTCTTTTTCAGTTCTTTTTCCACATTCAGGAGATTGTTGTTGATAAATATTTTTTTGGCGTCCGCCTTGCCGTTTTTCGCGGCGCCTCCGCCCGCGTCCACCGAGCGTCCCGACTGCCCCGAAACGAGCGGCTTGCCCGTAAAGCACATGACGAACATCGATACGAATCCCGCCAGCGCTTGCACGATTCTCACGGGGATGAGCAGGATCTCCAAAAGCGGATTTCCTCCCGTCTTTTCCGTTCCGGGCTTCTTGATGCAGTAGAGATTCCCCTCGGAATCAGTGAGGGGCTTTATGTAGGAAAATTTGGGATCGGACGCAAGCGTTTCCACTTCCATGGTGGACAAATTCAGCCGGCAAATTTCCGAAGGGACGTATTCGATAAAGTTGTTGTTCTCATCCCTGCCCACCCCGTAGGAGTTAAAGAGGATGGCTTTTCCCTCCGCGTCGAAGGAGGGATTCTCGTCCAGAGAATCTCCCCCCGTCAGGCATTTATAGTCGCCGCTGTCTTTGGGAAAGAGGGCGATCTGCGAAGTAACGGAATCGGTCTGCACGGCGGCGAGCATCCGTCCGTCGGCATTAGAGGAAACGGACATAAATTCCTCCTCGTTAGAGGAAACGATATGCGCCTCCGTCTTGATTTCGTCGTCTAAGAGCTTGGAATAGATCCCCGAAGTATTGTTGACGGAAAAGGCGTAAACGATCTTGTTTTCCTCCCCCGTGAGCGCGACGCCGTGCACGGCAGCTTCCACCCGCGTTTCGTCTTCTCCCTCGAAATAGTAATCCTCGGACATCATCCGCGCGGCCTTTCCCTGCCGTTTCCATTCCTTGCTCTTGGCGTCGCGCGTCGCCGTTTCTCTATAATGCACGATATAATTGCTGTCAAACTTTTTTATCGCTCCGTCCGAATAGACGCCGAGCTTCTCTCCGTCGCTGAATACAAAACGCATGATTCTTACCTTTTCTTTTCCATTTTTTTCTTCCCGGGCACAGGCGGCTTTTTTAATCTCTTCCGCTTTCCCGCGAACGCGAAAGCGGGCGCACGCAAAGTTCTCCCGTCCATCCGTCGGCTCTCCAAGCGCCGCTTTGTCGCCTTTCTCTCATCGCCTGCTCGGAGGGACCTCCTTACCGCTACGACGCACTTCCTCGTTCTTCCGCCTGCTCGGAGGGCGTTCTCGCCGTTCTCCGTTTTTTTTGCGGCGGCAACGCCCGCCCCGCGCGCCACGATTTTCGGTTTTCGAAGCCGCTTGCAGCGGATGCTTCCATTATACACGCCCGCGGGGAAAAAATCAACGACTTGCGCCCTCTTTTTGAAAGGAAGGCGCAACGATTTGAAAAAGAGGAGCTTATCTCCCCTTTTCCCTTTCGGCTCCGCCCTTTCAAAAATCGTTTCGAAACGCCGAGGTCTGTTTTGAACAGTTTATTTTTCTTCTTTTCCCGCGCGATTTGGCGCATTTTTCATAAAGGATCGGGACAGCAGACGACCGCTGTATCCCGTTCTCCCTCTTTGACGGCGAAACGGCAGGCGACGACAAGTTCGCCCCTTAAAAAGGCGGAGGCGAGAATATCGATCTGTTCCTCGGTATATACGGCGGCGGTCATGGCTTCGCGGGAATTTGGCGTGACGAGATAATAAAAAATCAACCCGTATGCTTCCGAAGGAAGACTTCTGAAAGAGTTATCCGAATCGCAAGGGGCGGGCGTCCGCTCCACCTTCTTTTTAATCGCGTACGGCTTGATCAAAAAAAATTGCGAAGCGTGATTGAAGTAGTCGTTTTTTTTGGAACTTCCTATATAAAAGAACAACACGGAAAAGATGACAAAGGCGATAAATATCCAGGCATTTTGCAGGATAGCGAAAAAAACAAAACTCAAAACCGCGAAAATGTAACCGAACGCGATAAATAGGGGATTCCCTTTCTTTTTGATACGCCCTATGGCTTTATTGTCCTTAAAGTTCTCGGCGATGTATTGATGGGGATTGGGAATCCGGTCCGATTGAAAAGAGGGAGGAGGATCGGGCAGATACACCTTTCCGTCCGAGCTCGCCAATTTTTCTATCTTTTCGACGGGGAGCGCCCTGCCGGGCGAAGCTTTCGCCGCCCCCGAGGGCGACGCGTTCCCGCTTTCCGCCTTTCCGTCCCCGCTGCCCGACGCCTGCCCGTTTAAGGCTTTCCGCGTCCCGCTTTCTTTTTTCGAAGAAACTTTCCCCTCCTTTTGGGAGTTCTTTTCCTCTTTGGAAGGAAAGGTATGCGCGTGTTTCGCGTGCTCTTCCAGCATGATATGCGCACGGTGTTCTATTTTAGGCTCCTCCCAATTTTCCCCCACCCCTTTTAAGGGGTCTTTTTCTCCTGTTCCCTGCCGATACCACGAATCTCCCGTATCCTCGTACCAGGCTTTTCCCTCCTCGTTCTCCTTTTTTTCCGGGAAAGAGTCCGAATCGGGCGAAAGTTCCAAGAGAGAGTCAAAATTCTTTTTTTCCTCTTGCAGGGAGCTTCCGAAAGCATCCTCGGCAAAGTTTTTTCCAAAGCCTTTTTTGTCCTCTTGCGGAGCGTCGCCGAAATCTTTTCCAAAGCCCTCTTCCCCGTCCTTCTTTTCCCGTCCGAATCCTTCCCCGAATCCGTCGCTTTCCCCTCCGAACGTTTCCTTTTCCTTTCCGAAACCGAGTTTTCCGAATCCCGACCCGGAGGAAAATCCCGACGGCTCTTTTTTATTCTCTTTATCAAAATTTTCTTTCATTTTTCTGTTTCCTTTTCCGAAACGCCCCCTGAAAACGGGTATGTTCGCGCCAACTTTGTCGTTCTGCGGTGAAACCTCGCACCCGACTTTTTTCTTCCCGTTCGGCGCCGTCAAAACCTTTTTTTCAAAGACACGCTTCGATTCTCTCTTTTCTCCGTTTCTTAGAGCAAAGACGAAAACTTCCGCTTTCCATTTTTTTCATACATTCTCTTCCGCGGACTTTTTTCTTTATGTCAGCACGGGGACGATCGGCTCGCAGACGACGGCTTTGTCCGACACAAGCCCCCGTTTTTTTCGGCAGGCAACGACAAGCTCTCCCCTCAAAAAAGCCTCCATGATCGTTTGTATCTGTTCTTCGGTATAAATCTTTTCGGTGACGGCTTCGCGGCGCTGTTCGCCGCTCTTATAATAGAGTTTCAAAGCGCAATCGGCAAGGCGGATCTCTTCCCCGTCATATCTGTCCTCGTCGTACTTTTCCCATTCTATGCGCGCCTCGTCCCGGCTCGATCCCGCGTTGTGAATCACCGCGGCGCCGTCAAAACCGTGCAATACCCCGTATACCGCTTTGACGGCATACGGCTTGACGAGAAAAAATTTTCCCGAATCGGCATAGGCGCTCTTTTTCAGCGCCATGATGAGCAGGGCGATCAGGAGGAACAAAAACGCGGCGGCGATCCCCGCCAATCCCGCGAGGAAAAAGGGTCCGCCCTCCTCGATGCACGTGTAGGAAAGAAACAGCAGGGACACACAGACGCCCAGCACGATCAATTTTTGCTTTTTTCTGCTTTTGCGAAAAATTTTTACGGAGGGATTTCTCTCAAAATTGTCCCTCAGATAATCGGCGGGATTTTCGATTTTGTCCGTTTCCGACTCCCCGAGATGGGAAGGCAGATACACCCGATTGTCCTTTTTTTCTTCGCTTTCCTCCACGCGGTCGCCCACCGCTTTCGCGGCTCTGTCTTTTCTCTTCTTTTTTGCCGTCGGCTTATCCCTGCCCCCTTCGAATACGTCGTTAAGGTTTTCAAACTCCCTCTTATGCGCTTCCTTTTTCGACTGCGGAAGCGAGGGGACGGGATTTTCCCGTTTTCCCCCGTCTTTTTGCGGGGACAAGTCGGCGCCAGAAGGCTTTTTTACGTCCGCTTTATACCACGCGTCTTCTCCCGCGCTCTTTTCATACCACGCGGGTCCTTCTTTCTCTTCGGAGAGTGATTCGCCGAAAGAAAACTCGCTCTTTTGCCCGCCTTCCCGTTCATCCTTTTTTTCTTCAAAAACGTCTTTCATTTTTTATCCGTCCGCCCTTTTTCATTTTCTCCCCTTCGGTGTTGCCTTTGCCGTGGAAAATTTCATCTTCTTCCTATTTTTTTCTCGGCTTTTCTCGCCCGTCGTCCCTGTCTTTGTACGCTCTCGTTTTTCTTCTCCCTCTTCTGAAAGTACGACAAGGCGGAACGGCAGATAGTTTGCCGTTCCGCTTCCGTCGCACTAAACGGTCAAAAAACCCGCTTACTTATTTTTTTTAGGCTCTGCCTCGGTCTTTTCTTCGTTTTTGCCTTCGGCGCTCTCGTCTTCCGCCTTTTGAGGCGCGACGATCTTAGGCAGGGAAAGCCCCGCCATATTATACACCTCTTCGAGGGGAGGCAGACTTTTGAGCATTCCGGAAAGGAAATTCGCCGTGGACGTCTTGCCGTCCTTGTTGTCGCCGTTGTCCCAGACGGTGACTTTGTCTATCTTCAAATTGGAAATGGCTTTCACCTGTTCGGCGACGATGTCTTCCAGTTTTTCGGTGATCATGAGGCGCACGGCTTCGTCCGCAGACCCCGCCGCTTTGACGATATTCGAAAGACCTTCCGCCTGACGGGAGAGCTTTTCCTGCAAACCGCGGGCTTCCGCTTCCATTTTTGCATAAATGGCGTCCGCTTCGCCCTTTGCCTTGCGGCGCATCTGTTCGGCTTCCGCTTCGGCGTCGATCTCTTTCTTTTTCTTCTCGATCTCGGCGGCGACGATGATATCCGCTTCGCGGGTAGCCTGTTCTCTCGCGGCACGCGCGTGCTCTGCCTGTTGCTGCGCGGCGTACGATTCCTGCAAAGCTTTCGCCTCCTGAATCTTTTCCGCGGAAACGGCGATTTTCAGGGACTCCGCTTCCTTTTCACGCAAGAGCGCTTTCGACTGCGCGATGTCCGCTTTTGCTTTGTTCTCGCCCGTGATTGCCGCGGATTCGGCTTCGGCGACGGAAATTCTCTCCTGCATCTTCGCGTTCGCCTGACCGATGGAACCTTTCTTGTCCTCTTCGGCGACGGAAATTCTCGCCTCGTTGATGGCTTTGGCGGCGGCTTCCTTGCCGAGCGCGATGATATATCCCGATTCGTCGGAAATATCCGTGACGTTGACGTTGATGAGTTTCAGGCCGATCTTTTTGAGTTCGCCTTCCACGTTGCGGGAAATGGCGTCGAGGAACTTATCGCGGTCGGTATTGATTTCTTCGATCTCCATCGTCGCAATGACAAGGCGGAGCTGACCGAAAATAATGTCTTTGGCGAGGTCGGAAATATTTTGAAGGGTAAGCCCCAAAAGTCTTTCCGCAGCGTTCTGCATAATCGCGGGATCGGTGGAAATACCGACCGTGAAGATGGAGGGAACGTCGATACGGATATTCTGTTTGGAAAGAGCGCTCTTCAAATCGACGCTCATGGACAGGGGGGTGAGATCGAGATAGGTGAATTTCTGCACGAAGGGCGCGACGAACGCGATACCGCCGTGGATACACTTGGAACTCTTATACGTCCCGTCCTTGTTCTTCTTGTTTTTACCGTAGACCACCAATACCTTATCGGGCGGGCAGGTCTTGATTCTCGTCATGATCATCAAAAGCAGCATGACGACGATGAGAACGACGACGACGGTCACGACGATACCGACCGCACCGCTGTTCGCAAGCAATACATTCTTCAACATTTTTTCTTTTCTCCTTATTTTTTATTTATCTTTAAACCGAACTCCGTTTTCGCTCTTTCAAAAACGCGGTTCGAGTTTTTATAATGTTTCTGATTTTTCAATCCCGGCTCTTTTCGTTTTCTTCACAAAGATATTCTAAATGTGCATTGACGAAAATCAATCCTATCTTTCCGATCTCCCCGCTTGCCCTTTCGCAGAGCGCGAGAAGAAAGGAGTCCCTGTCTTCTTTTACGCATTCGCTCTTCGTTTCTTCCGCGGCCAGCCGGATCTGACCTCGAAGGATCTCCGACGCAAGCTCTCTTATCCGCTCGCGCGGCAAAAGCAGCAGTCTTTCCGCGGCGATTTTCATTTTTTCGGGTTCGACGGAGATCGCCACAGTAAAAACGAAGGACATATCCGCCGTCCTATCGTCCGAAAAGACGACTTTCTTGATTTCCACGGGACAGACGAGGGGATTCAGATCGAGATAATAATGCTTTTGCAGCAAAGGAACGACGAACACCGCGCCGCCGTGCACGCATATCGAGGTTTGCGGACAGCCGTTTGCGTCTTTTGGCAATTTGCCGATCACGACGAGAATCTTGTCGGAAGGACACTTTTTAAGCCCCGTCAGGAGCCAAAGCGCCGCAAAGACAAAAAGCAGGACGACGATCAGCGCCGCGCCGAGGGCGGCGTCTTTCGGGGACGCGAGTAAGCCGTTTCCAATCATCTTTTCTCCTTTACTCTTTCCACATTCTTATTTTCACATCTTCTTTTCTCTCTTCAAAAAGCTCTCGCCTCAACCCTGCCCGCTTCTTCGGCATCGAAACGGGGAAATTTAGAGAACTCTTATTTTTTTAAACGTCCTCTTCCGCCCCGCCGCGCCTTCCCGTTTCGAGAACGACGGCTTTTTCCTCCCCGTTCAGGGCGACGAGAAGTTCCCCTCTTTGAAAAGCCCCGCAGAAAAGATCTTTTTCCTCTTCTTCGTAAAGGCGGAACTCGTCCGTCGTCGCTTCGCTTTCGCAGTCGTTTTCGTCACGGAAACAAAAGCCCAATAAATATAGATTGCAGTTCTGCATTTCGGGACCGACATACGTTCCGGCGACGTAAACGTTGAGGGCAAACGGCCTGATCAAACGGTGCCCTTTGGCGGAATTTCTCATTTTCTTTTCCGTGCAGGCGAGCTTCATGGCGACAAAAAACACACCCATCGCCGCTCCGCCGAAAAAGAGCAGGAGCAGGAAAACTTTACTTTTAAATAGGTAGAAGCCGCTGCCGATCACACCCGCGGCAAAGATCAGGGCGCCCGCGGCGCAGCAGATTTTGTCCCTCGCGATGGACGCATCCCTTTCCCTGATAAATTTCTCGTCTTCCTCTTTGAAAAAATCCCTCAGGTATGCTTCCTCGTCCTCGATTTCTTCCGCTCGGGTATGTTGTGGCGGATAAAACGTTTGAGCCGCCCTTTCGATCTCTTCTTCTTCCATAAAACTCCCCCCATTGGAATATTCTTACGTTGCGATGAAACGACCTTTTCCTCCCGCGCCCGCGGCTTCCGACGCGGAAAAAACTCCTTTGAAAAGAGAGCGCCTCCCTCTTTTTATCGGGAAAGAAACCCTTTTTCCCGATCCGGGAAAAGGCGCGGGCCAAAGCTCTTTTTTGAATCCCGGAATTTTACTTTTCGAAAAGGAACGCCAATCCATAGCCTGAAAAACGGAAACGTCCGCCTTTCTCTTTTCCGGGAAAATCGGAAAATTGCTCCCACGAAAGGGATTCTTTCGGAGGTCTTATAAAATATTTACGTAAAACTTTTTTCTTTTCCGTCCTTTCGTTTTAAAAATCGGGCAGAAGGACGGAATCTTTTCCCCCATCGGAAAAATAGCATACCCTCAATTTTTTTTCGCGAAAAGCGTTCATGACGAAAGCTTCTTCTTTTTTGGCGTAGCAGTTTCTCGTCTTTTCTCTGACTATCGCCCCCGAGGGCGTCCGAAAAGTGATTTCAAAACCGATGTGCAGGGAAAAAAAGGGATTGCCGCTTACATGGCGATACGTTCTCTCCACGGTGATTTCCAAAGGCTCCGCGAAGACGTATTTGCCCGCGTTTTTTCTAAGATTTTTTCTTTTTCTGTTCCGAAGGATCCAAAAGACGGCGGCAAAGATCAAAAAAAACGCGCCCATCCCCGCATACATCCATCGATGGGGTTCTTCCTCGGACAATATCTCCATCACTAAGGCTACCGCGATTCCCAAAAGCGACACTTTCACCAATCGTCCGTAAAATTTGCCTATTCTTTTAAAATACGGGGAACGGGGAATATATTTTTCCGAATCGGAAAGGGAAAAATCGTCGCGGTAAGGTTTGTCAAAAAAATAATCTTTTTCTTCCATTTTCTATTCGTCTTACCCCTGCCCGCCGCTTTTTATTCGCTATCTTTCCCGTCCGAAGAGGAAAGGGCGGCTTGCGAAGAAGCGTCTTCCGCCTTGACTCTCTTCACCACCATATAATCGACGCCTATTTCGGTGATGACGACTCTCTCGTCCACGGCAAGGCGTTCGGTTTCGTCGGTGATGGCGTCGAGTTCGGTATACGCGCCCTGCGCCGTCAGCGTAATTTTGCCTCTGCCCGTGCGGGCGGGCGCAATGGATACGTACACGGTGGCCTCTTTTCCTATCAATTTATCCTTGTCGAGATTGCCCGCGCACTGCATCTTGGAAATTCCTTTCATGGCGAGCGCCACCAGCACCATGGCAAAGAGTCCGCACACCAGGGCGAGAATGATGGAGAGAAGGATATTTTCGGGATTGATTTGCAGGATGAGCAGACCTATCCAGCCGCCGATGGCGAGGAAGGACGTAATACCTTTCAGCGTGAACAGGGAGATGCCCAGATCCCCGTCGGGCGAATCGAACTGACCGTCGCCGCCGAAATCGGTATCCGCATCCGCGTCCGCGCCTCCCCCGAAGGAAAAAAGCATCATCACGATCTGAATGACGAGAAGCGCTGTCCCGACAATCGCTATATAGAAATAAATTTTTTCGGGCGTCGTCAAAGAATTATACCAATTCATAATAAAACACTCCTTTTGCCTCTTTTTGCTTGCAAGCCGAAACCGAACGTAAAGCCGCTGACGTTTTTCTCCGTTTTGAAGTTCCCTTCCTTCGGCGTTTTCCCGCCGAAGTTTTTTTCGTCCGTTTTTCCCGTGTCTGTATTCTCTCGCTAAGGAATGAAAAAAGATTTTTCGGATAAAACGGGTGGCGACAGACGCGGAAGGAACGTTTTTTTTCTGAAAAATTCCTTGCGGGGAAGAAACGGGACAAGCCGCCCCTTTACCGAAAAAGACCCATACATTGTATGTTTCCATACAGTGCATGAGTCTCATTTTTTAAAAGCCATCCGAACGGAAAAGCAATTTCCGTTAGCTGTCGGATTTCGTTACGCAGAGATTCTCTGATGGAACAGTGCGCAAATTACTCCCTCAACTTGCAGTATCGTCAGTCTGTCAAGCTTTCTTGTTCAGTTTGAATATATTATATCATATTTTCGGAAAATGTCAAGGGGTTTTTCGAAAATTTTTTGCAAAATCGCACGGATTTCGCTTTTCTCCCTCTAAAAAGAACTTTTTTCCGCTTTTTTCCTGTTATTTTTTAACTTTTTCAAAGACAAAACTATTTTTTCACACTTGAAACACGGGCTTGTTCCTGCGGAGAAAGCATTTCACGGTATACGCGGTTCCTCCCGTTTCCCTGCGGCAGTAGGCGATCAGGGCGTCGGCGCGCTCCGCCATATAGTCGTTTCTTTTGAGCATACATCCCCTGTAATATTTATCCGCAAGGATGACTTTTACGTCGCAGGCGTCCAAAAGCCGAAAATATTTTTTCTTTTCGCTCTCGCTGTAATTTTTCTCCTGCCCCACGCAGGGAATGCACCCCACCAGACGCAGGGAAGGGTATTCCCTTTTCAGCTTTGCGACGCATTCGGCGGCATACAGATCGAATCCCTCGGCCATGCCGCAGTAAAACGTTCTCGTTTCCTCTCTTGCGAGCGCGCGCACCGCCTCTTCCAGCTTTTTCTCGTCAAAATCCTCCCCCGTCAAACGGTGTCCCGAAAAGGCGCAGCTTTTTATTTTTCTGCCGTATCCTTCGATATAGAGTTGTTCTCCCGTTTGTCCCGTCATTTTCTTCGCTCCGCGCGGCTTTTTGGTCCGCCGAAAAAAAGCCGCCTTATTTTATAGTGCCTCTTTCCGTTATTTTTTTTGTCAAGGCTCTCTTTCAAAAAACCGACTGATTTTCAGCTCGTCCTCTTGCTTTTTGAAAAACTCCGTCGAGCCTCCTTTGCTCTCCTTTACAGCGGAAATTTTCTTTCTTTTCCGTTTCCGCGCGGATATTTTTTCGGCGTCGTTCTGACTTTTTCGATCACCGCCAGCGTCCTGTCCCCGTACCCTTCGGGCAGGGAATAGGCATAGACGGCGGATTTTCTGCCGCCGAGTTCCCGATAGGCGTTCTCCGCCTCCCCGATCTCTCCGACGTCCCCGCTCTTATAGGCGATAAACGCCCCGCCGATCTTCACGAGCGGCAGACAGTATTCGCTCAGCGTGTTCATCCTCGCCACGGCGCGCGCCACGCAGTAATCGAATTTTTCCCGGTACTTTTCCTCCCGCGCCGCATCCTCCGCGCGAATATTCACAATATTCATTCCTTCCAAACAAAGGTTATCCACAACGACGCGCAGAAAATCGCACTTTTTCCCCACGCTTTCCATCAAAGTAAAGGACAAATCCTCCCTCAGAATTTTCAATACGACGGAGGGAAACCCCGCCCCCGAGCCGACTTCCGCCACGCGCGCGTTCTCCTTAAAAAGAAACGCCGCCGCGCTGCTGTCGAGAAAGTGCTTGTAAAAGACTTCCTTTTCCTCCGTGATGGACGTGAGGTTGTACTTCTGATTGTATTCCAGCAAAAGAGCACGAAATTTCTCGAATTTCTCGCGTTTTTCGCCCTTAATCAACGTTTCGTTGTCTTTTAAAATGTTTTCCGTATCCATACTCCTCGTATAATATAATTACTTGTTTTTTTGAAGGAACCGAGTAAGAAACCTTTATATCGACAGCTTAGCCGCGGTATAATGTGTTTGGTACAGAGAGAGGCTCGTAGTTACCCTCCATAAGAGTTCCTTCTTCTTCAAAAGAATTACGCCTCTGTCTTTTCCTTAGTTCTGTCTTTCTCCCTTGCAATCGACGCGAAAACCGCGCTGCCTTCCCTTTTTCCCCGCGTTTTCCTGCCGCCGCAGAGCGCACGGCGTTGAAACGGCGGAGATTTCGTTGCGCAGACATAGGGCTTCTCTTTTGAGATTCCCGTTCCCGACGCCGCTTCGGAACGGGGAGAGATCCCGTACATACTCCTCTTTTTCTCTTCTATAAATACAGCATCCTTAACGTCGTATTTGTAAGACGAAAGAAAACAGAAGCAAAGACTCCGCGCTTACCTACGCTCTCTTCACCGCAGCGCCGACGTCCTGTTTGAATCGGGCGAAAAAATGCCGATAAATGCTCCGCGCTTACGCATTTTTGCTTCTATTATAACATCGCTTACGCAATGTTTGAATAGGGCGCGGAAATGCCCATAAATACTTCGTGCTTCCGCATTTCCGCTTCTATTATAGCATAGAAAAAATAAAAATTCAAGCCTTCTCTTCCCCTTCTTTTTTCTCTCTTCTCCTTTTTTTCGTTTTTCGCAAACGGTTTGTCCACCGTCTGTCGATAACGTTATCCACAATGTTCATAGCTTTTGTGGATAACTTTCGACTCCTTTATTTTTATTCATTCTTATATAATTTTTATGCACCATCTTTCTCATGTCCCCTCCGGGTTTTCCACTTATACACATTTTTTCCACAAACTTGTCCACCAAAAAGAAAAAAGTTATCCACAAATTTTTTACAAAAAAATAGTCTTTGAGCGTCGTTTTTCTCTCCGAAAAGGGCGGATTTCCCGAAAAAGCCGAAAGTTATCCACAATTCCACCGTCCCTATTACTATTATTAATAATACTTTTTATTACTTGAAATTAACCTTGGGACAAGGTCCTCTCCCCGCGGCGCCGAAAAACGAAAAAAAAAACGACGCTTGAAAAAACGCTGCGCAAGAGTTTTTTCTCCCGAAAAAAGGAAGGAAACGGGAGAGAGGGGCGAAACTCAAAAAATTTATTTTCCGAATTTCAATTCGAAAAAGATTTTTGCTTGCCAAAAACGGACGGATATGGTAAAATGACTTTGAATCCCAAAAAAGACGGACGTTGATTTTTTATCAACGAAAAGGAGTGGAAAAACATGAAATTCACGTGTGACGGATTGGTTCTTTCCGACGCGGCGGTGACAGTGAGCAAGGCGTGCTCCGCCAAAACCACGATGCCCGTTCTCGAATGCATCAAAATCAGCGCCAAAAACGACGTATTGACGCTGCTCGCTTACGACGGAGAAATTTCCATCGAAAAGAAAATAAAGGCGGACGTGCTGGAAGAGGGGGAAATCTGCGTCAACGGCAGATTCTTTTCCGACTTCATCGGCAAAGTCGCGGGCATGAACGTCGTCATCGGCACGGGGGACAAGGGATTGGAAATCCGCTACGAGGATTCCGAGTCCTTCATGCAGGCTCTCCCCGCGGAGGATTTTCCCGCGGTCAGGAGCGAAACGGGCGACGATTATTTCGAAGTGAAGGAATCGGCGCTTAAAAATCTCATTGCAAAGACGGTGTTTTGCTGCGCGACGGACGAAAGCAGACCCATTTTGAAGGGCTGCCTTCTGGAAGCTTCCGAGGGCAAGCTGTACGCGACGGCTCTCGACGGCTACCGCATGGCGACGTCCGAATGCGGGATCGAAGGGAGCACGGGCAGCATGAAAATCGTCTGTCCCGCCCGCACGCTGACGGAAATTTCGCGGATGCTGGAAGGAGGGGACAAGCCACTGAAAATCCGCGTCGCCAAAAATATGCTGTCGGTGGGCGTGGACGACACCGTTCTCACCTCCCGCCTCTATACGGGCGAATTCGTCAACAGGAACAACATTTTCCCGCCCGCGTTTTCCACCGAGCTTTGCGCTTCCCGCGCCGAACTCATCGAGAGCGTGGAGCGCGCGTCCGTGCTCATCCGCGGGGATAAGAACAATCTCATCCTCTTCGACATCAAGGGCGGGAACATCCTGATCACGGCGAACTCGGAGATCGGCAACGTTTCCGAATGCGTCAAGGCGGAGATGACGGGGAAAGAACTCAAAATCGCCATGAACGGCAAATTCATGCTCGACGCGCTCAAAGCGCTCGACGAGGAAACGGTGAAATTGTCTTTCAATACCCCCATCGCGCCCTTTACGCTGGAAAACAAGGAAAATAAAGAGAGTTCCTATTTGATTTTGCCCGTCAGAACCACCGCATAATCGCTTGACGAGCGCATAAAAGTTGCGCTATAATGATAAGAGAGTTTTTAAAGAGCCACGTTTGCGGATTTTTTTAAACCCGGCGAATTTCTCCCTCCCCTTGCTTCGTCAGGGGAACAAAGAAGCGATTAAAGTCCCTTTCGGGAGGGATTTTAAAAATAAAATCAAGAAAAAACGGTAGATAAAAGGAGTAATAAGAAATGAAAAGAACGTATCAGCCCAAAAAGAGAACGAGAAACAAAGTGCACGGTTTCAGAAAGAGAATGGCCTCCACGGCGGGGAGAAAGGTCCTCAAAAAGAGAAGAGATAAGGGCAGAAAAAGACTGACCTATTGACAAAAAGCCGTCCCCGAGCGCGGGGAAGCCGCAGTACAGCTCCTGTAAATGCGGCTTATTCGTTATTATCGGATTTTTGAAAAGAGCTTTCCTATTTTTTTTCCTCCATCGGCCGACAGCGCGCTCTATGCCGCGCGGCGGCCCGTCAGAGGATAGCGGCTTTAAGAACTTCGGACTGCTTTGTGAAAAAATAAAGGCAAGGCCGCTTAACGCTGTCGGGCGGGAATCGTCCGTATTGTTGCGGATAAAAAGGCGGCTTTTTGCGGCAGGGTTCCTATGGCAAGGAAAGACGCCGTCGGACGCAAAACAGACAGAGTAACGGCGCGGGCGCCGTTTGTGCGGCGTCGTCTTCTTGAAACGGCGCTTCGGCAAAATTTCGCGGCGCGCTTAAAAAAGCGCCTTTTGCCGGGAAAAAAGGTCGGTTTCCCGCAAAAAGACAGAAGACGAACTTGGAACGCGCGGAACATCCCGCTTTTTCCTTGCCGACAGCGCAAAAAAGAGCGGTCCCTCTCCTTCGTTTCGCCGCCCGAAAAAGCGGGTAAGAATGAGGGACGGAAAAAGAAAACGAGGAAGTCCTGCTTTCGGCGGATAAAAAATGAATTATTTAAGACTGAAAAAACAATCGGACTTTCAAAAACTTTTTTCCAAGGGCAGGCGGGCGTTTTCCCCGTCGCTTACCATGATCTATGTTCCCGCGAAGGAAACGCGCATGGGGATCTCGGTGGGCAAGCGGCACGGCAAAAGCGTCATGCGCAACCGCATCAAGCGCCTGCTTCGGGAAGCTTTCCGCTCTTGCAAAGAAGAGATGCGGGGCGAGTACAGCATCGTGCTCGTTCCCAAGGTCAGGGAGGAATATTCTCTGCGCACGTTCGAAAAACACTTGAAATGTATGATAAAAAAGGAAAAACTTTGACGCTGCGTTTTTCCTCCCTTTGGAGAGAAAACGCAAAATATCTTCGGAAAAGGGTGTTCAAGCCCTATTTGAAGATGTTTTGTATGCGCCTGATTCTCCTTTATCAGAAATATCTTTCCAAACATACCTGCCTCTATACGCCCACGTGCTCCCAATATACGCTGGAATGCATCAACAATCACGGCGTCCTTTTGGGGATACTCCTGGGAGCCTGGCGGATTTTGAGATGCAATCCCTTTTCCCGGGGCGGCTACGATCCCGCGCCCGAAAAATTTTTCAAAAAGCGCTGGGTCCTTTGAAAAACGGCGGCAAGATCAAGCATCGGGCATTTTTCGACATACGTTTGTCAAAGAGTTCTTAAAAGAGAGGAATCAAAGGGGTTTAGTTTCTTTGTTCGCCCTTTCTTTTTCTCCGCCGCGGCGAGAAAAAAACTTCCCGAAAAAAACTCCCGCGCAGGGAGAGGCGGGATAAAAGGCGTCGAAAGACGGCGAAAGCCGAGTTTGAATCTTCGCAGAGTTCATGGGACAGACCGCGCCGAAAAGGAAGGAACAGTTTGTCCTTCGAAAAGGGGAGGCGCAAAAAAGCAAACGGCGTAAAAGACCTCTGGATAAGGACGGAGCAAAAAGTCCTGCCGGGAAGAAAAAAATACGGACAGAGCACCCGATAAGGGGTGAGGCAAAGCTTTGAATCACATCGAAAAAGGTTAACTTCGTAAAAACATCGCAATGGGAATTTTTAATTTATTGGCTTCGGCGGATCCCGTCATCCCCTTTTTGGGAGAAACGTTCAACATCTCGCTGAACTGGATCGGCAAACTCATCAACTCGCTGATAGGCGCGGTCGGCATCGTCGGCGTCGGCATCATCGTGTTTTCCCTCATTCTCAAAGTCATCGTTCTGCCCTTCGACGTCTATCAAAGGGTGTCGATGAGAAAGCAGAATATCAAGATGAAGGAGAACAAGGAAAAGCTGGAAAAACTGCAAAAGCAGTATGCCAACGACAAAAAAATGTATAGTCAGAAGATGATGGAAATGCAGAAGGAAAACGGTATTTCCATGCTTTCGTCCTGTCTGCCGATGATTTTGTCCCTCGTAATCTTCTTCGTCGCCATCGGCGCGTTCAACGACTATTCCGCCTATGCAAACCTTCAAAACTACAATCTGATGGTGAACGCTTACAACGACTCCCTCTCCCCCTACTGCGCGGAGCTTTCCGAGGACAATCTTACCTCTTTCGAGCTTACGCTGACGGACGACGAGGGCAAAGAAACGTCCCAGCTCTTCTTAAAGGTGAAGGACGAGGACGGCACGGGCGAGGACGGCGAGAAAAAGTATATCTATTACACCCTGCTCGCCCCCGCGGATTACGAGGAAAAGAAGGGCGATTTCGAATATCTCAGCGGCTATATCGGCGGCTACATCGACAAAAACTACTACATCGACGTCGAGAGGACTTACGCGGCTTTCGGGGCGGAAATAGACGCCCTCGTGGAAGCGGGGAAGGACGAGGAAAATCCCGAAAATTCGCTGACCAAGGAAACTGCCTGCCACGATTTCTTCGTTTCCAAAGCGCAGGACAACGTGGTGAAGACCTACCAAACGGAAGTCACCGACCGCATGAGCTTCGGCTGGATCAAGAATATCTGGGTCACGGACGCTTCCTATAAGCATCCCGTGCTCGATTACAGCGGCTTCAAGGGAGGCGTTTCGAACGAAAAACTCAACGTCGACGGTAAGAAGGTGAAATTCAATTCCATCGGCAGCTACACGGACGCTTATAACGATACGAGCTATAACGTGGTCACGGCAAAGCTGGGCGCTCAGAAGAAACAGGCGAACGGCTACTATGTCCTCATCGCTCTCTCGATCGGCACCATTTTGTTGCAGCAGTTCATTTCCATGCGTTCGCAGAAGGAACAGACGCAGTTCTCGTCCGTGGACGGACAGGGCAAGACCACGCAGAAAATGACCCTCGTCATCATGACGGTGATGTTCGCCATCTTCGCCTTCATGTACAGCGCCGCCTTCTCCATCTACATGATCACCAGCAATATCCTATCCCTGATCACGACGCTGGTCATCAACAAAGTCGTGGACGTCGTGATGAGCAAGAAGGAGGAAAAAGCGCTTCAAGAACAGTATAACAAGCGCTTCCCCGGCCGCGTTTACGTGCCCGAAAAGGAAAGAAATAAAAAAGACAAAAAGACCGATCTCAAAATCGGCGATCATAAAAAAGGCGGGAAAAAAGACTGACGGAAAAGGGTAAAACTATAATTTCGGATTCGTCAAAAGGAGTTTATCATGGAACACTATACGGAATTTACGGGAAAGACCAGCGAAGAGGCGATTGAAGAAGGTCTTAAAGAGCTTGGTCTTAAAAGGGAAGAGGCGGATATCCGCATCCTGGAAGAAGGAAAGAAAAAATTATTCGGTTTCACAAAGGCCCGGGTGGAGATTGCCCCCAAATCCTCTTTAAACGCATTTGAAGGGGACTTGGAAGAGGAATCCCCTACCCCCTTGACATCTTATGCGGATGCGGATAAAAACGCCGCAGAGGACGAATTAGAGGATAAAACGGAAAGACAGTCGGAAATTCACGTGGACGCTTCGGGGCGTACGGACGGCGAGAGAGCCGTGGAATTTTTGGAGGGGCTTTTCGACATTCTCAAAATCACGGCGGTGACGGAGCTTAAAAAGGAAGCGGAGAAGATCGAGATCAACGTGACGGCGGCGAACACCACGGCGGTGATCGGCAAGCGCGGCGCGATGCTGGACGCGATTCAGACGATCGCGGGCGCCGTGGCGAACACGGGCAGAGCGGATTATAAGCGGGTGGTGGTAGACTGCGAGAACTACCGCGAAAACAGGGAAGCCACCTTGCAGAGCCTGGCGAAGAGGCTTGCGGAGAAGGCGATCCGATTCGAAAAGAAGCTGAAATTGGAGCCGATGAATCCGTACGAAAGGCGGATTATCCACGCCGCGCTGTCCGACTATCCCGACGTGACGACTCAGAGCGAGGGCAAAGAGCCCTATCGTTACGTCGTCATCGTCCCCGCGAATGTGCGCTATCCCGACAGACCCGCCTCCCCCGTCCGTCCCGAACGCCCGCAGCGGGGCGGCTATAACGACCGCGGCAATGACCGCGGCGGGTACAGAAAGTCCTACAACCGGGAGTACGGCGACCGCGACGGGTACAGGAAACCGTACAACCGCGACGGGAACTCCGCGCAGGGCGGTGGCGGTTACAAAAAGCCGTATAATCGGGATAATCAGAGCGGCGACGGATATAAGAAGCCGTACAATCGCGAGGGCGGGTATAACCGCGACCGCTACAATTCCGGACGCGGCTACGACCGCCGCGGGGAAAACGGGGAAGGCGGCACCGATTTGAGCGGCGAGCGCAGAGATTCGGGCAGGAG
Organism: uncultured Eubacteriales bacterium; assembly: GCA_905209085.1. Taxonomy (GTDB): domain Bacteria; phylum Bacillota; class Clostridia; order Christensenellales; family Borkfalkiaceae; genus Scatosoma. The sequence goes on along the minus strand of CAJLRM010000001.1, from coordinate 682,468 downwards.
CTACGATAAACCCCGCACTTCCTATAAAAAGCCCACTTCCGATTTCTTCGGCACCTATCTGGGCAACAGCAAAGACAACAAGGACGACGAATAACGAACGTTTTTAGCGATCCGCCTCTCCGCGCCGATTTTTTTTCCGGGCGGGAAAGGCGGACGTTTTTTTCGACGGTGCACAGTAAGAGTGCGTATCGTTTTTTCCAAAGGGAATTTCATAAAATTTCGACGGGCGCCGTTTATGAGAATAAAGCGCCCGTATTTTTTTGTGGAGGGAAAGCGGAAAAAAATTTGATGCAAAGCCGCTTTTTATGGGCAAAGAGAATCAGGAAGAAAGGTGGTTTGTACGGATAAAGCCTCTTTAGGATTTTTCAACGGAAGAGGGAAAGCAGACTCCTTTCTTTGTTTACGCCGATAAAGAGTCTTATTTTCTTTTTATTGCAAACGCGATTCGGGAAGGCTTTTTAGGGGCTTTTGTCGTTTTGGCGATCAAAAAAAGTCGTCGGAGGAAGCGGGCGGCATTCTCCTCGGACGACGCGCCGCGGCGAAGAGGCGTTTCTTTTAAAAAAGGAGAGGTCCCCCCTCTTTTCACGGAAAAGAGTTCCCGCGTTTGATAAGCCCTCCTCCCAAAAATGAAAAATTTTTTTACTCATACGAAAAAAGGAAGCGCGGGCGGCATATTCCCGTACTTCCTTTTTATGGTTCCTCAGGTTTGATAAAAACACTATCTCTGCCTGCCTTACCTTTTCGTTAGGAGTGATATAAAGAAACTTTATCTTGGAGTGATTTACTTTGTTATGTAACGGAAACGTAAAAGTTTTTGCCCTCTATTGTCAATATAAAGTGAGAAAATCTTTGTCTTAATGAAAAAAGTTTCGTGCAGACCGTTTACTTTCGTGCCTGAAGTTTCCAATTATAGTAGAGGGATATTTCTTTTCGGAAAAATACGAAGTTCTTACTCTCTGTTGCCCATATATAGTGGGGAGATTTTCTTCTGTAAGAAAAAAGTTTCGTACAGACCGTCAACTTTAGTGCCTTAAGTTTCTAATTATAGTGGGAGGGTTTTTGAAAAAGTTCAGTGAAACACCCCCACACAAAGAGATGAAAACTTTCCAATATAAGTAGAGGATATTTTCAAGAACTTACGAAAAACACCCCCACAAACAGGCAAGCAAATGTCCATATATAGTGAACGTAAAAGGAGATAACAGATTATGAGTTACAAACAAGTTTACCCGCCTTAACGGGCAGAAAAACAAAACGTAAAACAGAAAAAACATAAGGAGGTATTCAGATTGACGCAATTTACGTTTTATGAGATTTACAAAGACATCATGGAAATGCTGGACGACGACGCAACGCGCGGACAGTTTATGAAAGCGATCTGTAGATTTATGTTCGAAGAAGAGCCGGTAAAACCGCCGAAAGGCAACAAGTCGGAATACTTTTGGGAGAACATTATCGACGTGATGACGGAAAGCAAAGAAGCCGAAAAGAACGGGAAACGCCCGAAAAGGCTCAACATGAAGATGAAACACTTTACCTTTCAGTACGCATACTACAAGGCAATCCTGCTGATGACGGATGAAGAAATATGGCAATACATAAAGGCAATCTACGGTTATATGGTAGACGGCGTTGAGCCAACGGATCTGAGCAATAACGTTACGCTCTACTTCAACCTTGCCAAAAGGAAACTCGACATAAGCAAGACAAGAAGCATCATCGGAAAACATGTCGGTAAATCACGAAAACAAACCGCTGAAATGACGTTGGAACAGTTTTTGTCGGCACATCCGCACATCAGAAACAATCTTTACGGCAATGCGGTTGAACTTGTAAAAGGCAAAGACTTCTATGTACTTTCGGACAAGTTGAAAGCAAGTTCCAAGTGGGCAAACGAACCAAGTCTTTACAAGATACTGTCGCACTACGACGAGATTATATCGCCATAACGGAAAGCAAAAACTCGAAAAATAAATTGGAAAACGGGTACATTTTACAAGCAGGATAAGGTTTTTGCAATCTATTTCAAAAACGGGCTTGGGAACAAGTCGGAAACCGACTTTTCCATGAGGCGAAACAAAGATAAAAAAAGAGAAAAGAAACATAAAAAAATCAGAGTATCTACATTTCGGTTCTGAAAAAAAGCTTGACTTTCCGAGGCAAATACCGTAAAATAATATTATCGTATATATACGATAATATATTCTAAGGAGATTTGCTATGAACAAAGACGAAGTTTTAAGAAAAGCGGAAAACGGCGAAGGCTTGACGGTGGAAGAAATCAAGTTGTATCAAAGTATCGTAAAGCCAGTCAAACACGTTTACGGCAAGTATGGTACGCTTGCGAAAATCTATCTTGAAGAGCATAACGTCGGGAAGATGTGGGCGTTAGCCAGCGACGTCCCCGCCTATCTGCACGGGATAGACAAGCAGGCAGAAGAACTTTATTCGGTCATGTACGAGAAATTGTCCAGAGGCGAACAGTATAAGCGGACGGGAAATTATATCGAGGACGTCAGACGGATAAACGAAATGCAAAGCCGTATCGAAGAAGAAATCTTGAATGAAATCGTCTATGTATAAGGAGCAGGCGCTATGGAACGGAAAGAAGATACTGCAAGGCGCATAACCCGCAGGAAGTATGAAGAAAAGCACAAGGAACGAAGAAAAGAAATAAACGGGAGCTTCGGCACGATGATGCCGAGAGCGTTATGTGATGAAATAAACGAATTTCTTCGGGTGAACAACATAGCGAAAGTTAAGTTAATCGTGGAAGGATACGAAGCGTTAAAGCAGAAGATGAACAGCGTAACGCAGGAAAAGTAGTTCTTCCCCTTCTTTGCGTGTTTGCGTAATAAAATCCAAAGGAGATTCGATTACGGAAAACACGATGAAAGAAACAGTATATGATAAGAAAATCGGCAATACGGTTTATACCGTTGTTTTAAGACCCAGCGAAACGGCGAAAAACAGCATCTTCGACCTGACGAAAAAGATGATAGAATCGGGCGTCGAAGATATGCTGTCCGCTAAACACGACGAACTTGCAGAGTGTTCTTATAAGGAGTAATCTATGAGAACACGAAATAACAATCATCAGGACAAAATCACGGCGTTATACTGTCGGTTAAGCCGTGACGACGAACAGGAAGGTGACAGCAACAGCATCGTACATCAGAAAGAAATATTGAGCAAATATGCAAAAGAACACGGCTTCCGCAATCTTGAAACGTTTGTGGACGACGGATATTCGGGCACGAACTTCAACCGCCCCGATTTTCAGCGGCTAATGCGCAAAGTCGACGCAGGAGAAGTCGGTACAATCATTGTCAAGGATATGTCAAGGCTCGGCAGGGATTATCTGAAAGTCGGCGTATATACCGAGATAACCTTTCCCGAAGCGGGCGTCAGATTTATCGCGGTCAATGACGGCGTGGACAGTGAAAGTCAGGTCGACAACGATTTCACTCCATTCCGTAATATCATCAACGAGTGGTACGCAAAGGACACGAGCAAGAAGATCCGCGCGGTATTCCGTTCAAAAGGCAATTCGGGAAAACACCTGTGCACCGTTCCGCCTTTCGGTTATCTGAAAAGTCCCGACGACAAGGAACAATGGATCATCGATGAAGAAGCGGCAAAAACGATAAAAGAGATTTTCGCTCTCTGCATGCAGGGGTTCGGTCCGACGCAGATTGCACGGATTCTCAACGAAAGAAAAGTCGAAACGCCAATCTGCCATTACGACAGACTCGGCATTAAACACCCGGCAACATCACCCATGCCCGAATTATGGTGCTCGGATACGATAAAACGAATTCTGAGCAATCCGCACTATACGGGTTGTACCGTAAACTTCCGGACGACAAAGAAGTCCTATAAGTGTAAGAAGAAGGTATGGAACGATCCGTCTAAATGGGTTACCTTCGAGAATACGCAGGAAGCGATCATCGACAAACAGACGTATGATACCGTACAGAAAATACGCGAAGGCAGACGAAGACCGACGCCGATGGGCGAAATGAACGTGTTTTCGGGAATGGTTTACTGTGCGGACTGCGGAAAGAAAATGTATCTCTGCCGCTCATCTACCATGAAGCAAAAGGAATATTTCAACTGCTCGTCCTACCGCAAGCAGAAGAAATCGACCTGCACTTCGCATCAGATAACCGTAGACGCCATTGAAGAAATCGTTCTGAGTTACTTAAAAAGAGTTTCCGACTTTGTCATCGATCATGAAGGAGACTTTGTCGATATTGCCATCCAACACTCCCGATTGCTGTCAAGAAAGGAAGTTGCGAAGAAGGCAAGACAAGTATCCGAAGCCGAAAACAGAATAAAGGCTCTGAACAAGATCATTCAAAGCCTTTATGAAGATAAGGTTATGGGAAAGATAACGGAAGAACGGTTTGCTTTGATGTCCGAGGCATACGAACAGGAGCAACGGCAATTGAAAGAAACGGTTGAATGCAGTCAAAGCGAAATCGACCGATACGACGAGATAAACGATAACATCAATAATTTCGTTTCTCTTGTGGTCAAAACGGGCAGAATAAAGAAACTCACGCCCGAAATCGTCAGACTGCTGATCGATAAAGTCATCGTTTCGGAAAAGGTAAAAACAGAAGACGGCTATAAAAGAACGGTAACGATATGTCTGACGCACGTCGGAGAGATAGATTTACCGTAAAAAGGCAAGAAAACAGGCGCAAGCTATTCGCCTGTGCCTGTTTTCCCTAATGGTGTCACCCTTGACAAGTCCTCCTTTTTTTTCGCGGCGGCGTTACAGAGAAAATTCGTCCTCCCCGCTCTCTTTTTCCGTGTCGGGCTGATTGCCTTTGCGGAAACGGATTTCCTCCGCGGGAAAGTCCTTGAATATCAAACCGCCGTTCCTATCGTCGATCTTCACCTTCACGAGCATTTTCAGCATATTCACCGAAACCACCGTGCCCTTCCCTTCGGGCGTGCCTACCTCCGAGCCTACTTTCGGCACTTTTTTGTAAGCTTCCGCATAATAGTCGCTTTCATAGCTTAAACAGCACATCAACCTGCCGCAAAGACCGCTGATTTTGCCGGGATTCAGGGAAAGACCCTGCGTTTTTGCCATTTTGATGCTCACCTTTTTAAACTCGGGCATATTGCCCGCGCAGCAGCACACTCTGCCGCAGGGAGCGATGCCGCCGAGATACTTCGTTTCGTCCCTGGTGCCCACCTGCCTCAGTTCGATGCGGATATGGAACGCGGAGGCGAGGTCTTTGACGAGCTCCCGAAAGTCCACCCGACCCGCCGAAGTGAAATAAAAGACGATCTTGGAGCCGTCGAACGTGTACTCGCAGTCGATGAGCTTCATGTCAAGTCCATGTTTTTGTATCTTTTCTTTACAGATCTGCATCGCCTGGGGCTTTTTCGCCTCGCAAGCCTCGTAAAATTCCCTGTCCCGCGGCGTGGCGATGCGGATCACGGGCTTTAAGGGCTGAACGACTTCGCTGTCCTCCACTTCCTTTTCCGGATACGCTACCCATGCGTATTCCAGTCCGCGCGCCGTTTCCACCACGACGGGCATATTCCGTTCGTACGTTTCGTCCGGGCGCGGGGAAAAATAATACAGCTTGCCGCCGTTTTTGAATTTAATCGCTACTACTTTTGTCATATATTTATCCTTATACTTTGAACACAAAGAACGAATTTTCCGGCTTCGGATCTTCACCGAAAAAACGTCCTTCGCTTCAAAGGATTACACGGTATTAAAGATTTTTTCAAAACCTTTTGATTTTTCGATTTAAAATATTTTTTCGCTTGCCCGCGCTGTAAAAAAAGGAAAGTTTCTCCTTCCCGGCGGGCGTCGAAAAGGAAAAAGAAGGGGGCAGGGCAGAGATCACTTATTGTTTTGCTCCATGATCTTCGCCATGCAGATTTCAAGGCACTGCGGGAAAACGCCGTTGAAGCGGATTTGTTTTTCCGCGTCCGAAAGCGCCTCCTGCGCGTAAATAAGCGCGCCCAATTGGTAATATTCGCTGATGTTATACAGCCGCTGGGTTTCCGAGCGGAGCATGAGATATTTTTCCGCGCGGCTCCTGCCCGTTTTTCCGGGTTGTCCCACGCCGTTTATTTTTGCCGTTTTGAGAATGAGCGCGTCCCGAAAGATCAGGCGCAGAAGAGAAACGAGTTCCTTTTTGTACTTCGTTTCGCCCGCTCGTCGGACGATGGCGGGCAGACGGAAGGGATCGCTCGTCGTCAGTTCGAACGCGCTTTCGACGAGGTCTTTATAATATCCTCCCTCGAAAATATTTTGCGCCGTGCCGACCACGCCGCCCGACGCCGCCGCGTAAAGACCCGTATCCGCCGCGTGCGGGTAGAGCCGTTTCAGACATTCCGTCACCTCTTTTATGGAAAAGGGAGGGATTTCCAATTGCTGCGCGCGCGAAAGCACCGTCGAGAGCACGGGGAACGTCACCGTCGCTCCCAAGAGAAAATGCACGTCTTTCGGAGGCTCTTCGAGAAGCTTTAAAAGCTTGTTCTGCGCCTGCACGGTCGCTTCCGCGAAATCGCCTATGACGAACAGCTTTTTATCCCCTTCCACGGGCTTTAAGGCGCTCTCTTCGCGGATTTTTTCCGCATCCTCCACGGAAAATTTTTTCCCGTCTTCGGGAAGAATTATACAGTCCGCAAAGCTCTCTTCGTCGATGAGAGCGTCGATTCGCTCCGTCCGCGCGTGGGAGGAAAAGCTGCGGTGCGCCCCGCCCGCTTCTGCCGCCGCTTCTTCGGGCGTGAGAAAAAAGAGTTTGGCAAATTCTTTGAGCGCAGACCTCAGATTGCGCGCGTCGTCGAATACTAACAAATAGGTATGATTCAGACGATTTTCCGCGCGCTCCGCTTTCAAAAGGCGGTAAGCGTGGGTGGATTGTATGAGTTGACGCATATCCAAACCTCTCCGCGCGGATTTTTTCGGATCGCCGAGCCGCGCGGAACTGTCGTAAAGGAAAGACTTTTTGACATAAAAATCCCGCTTTTGTGGCAATTTATACCGAAAATCCACCCTTTCGTCTTTATTATATCATAAATAATCAAAAAGCGCAAGCGTGTAAGGAGATTTTTTCTTTGCCTTTAAAAGCGGAACAAACGGCGCCGACCTTCCCCCGGAAAGAGATTCCTGCCGCGTTGCGGAAAGTTGAAAAGAAAATTCGCGTTTCCATCGTTTTTAAAATAGGTTGTTTTCCTCTTCCTTTTCCTTCGGTGCGGGAAAAATTCGGGCGTTTTTGCGGAAAAGATCGCGCGGAGAAGGTTTATTCTCATGCGCTTTTCGGGTACGTTTCAGGTGTTTACCAAAGCAAGGACAACGGCAAGAGATTTGACATAAAAATTTCGCTTTTGAGGCGTCTTCGAGAGGCGGACCTTGCCGTGCGTTGCGCCCGCTTTGCGTCGAAAGGGTAAAGAAGTACTCCGCACGATCCGACGGCAATCCCGGTAAAAATTACAGGCAGCGGCGTTCGCGAAGCGCCCGAAGGATATTGTCAAAGATACCCTGCGGCGTGTTTCTGCCGTCTATCGTGACGATGCGCGCGGGATTTTCCGACGCCAGCGTTTTATAAGAGGCGTATACCCTGCGGTGAAACTCCATGCCCGCCTGTTCCAGTCTGTCGTTTTTGTCCGCGCCGTGTTTGCGGCAAAACGCTTCCTCGGGACTCAGATCGATAAAGATCGTCGCGTCGGGAAGATACTGTTCGAGCGCGTAAGAATTGATGTTTTTTACGAACGCTTCGTCTATGCCGCGCCCGCCCGCCTGATAGGCGAGCGAAGAATCCACGTAGCGATCGCAGATGACCAATTTGCCCGCCTGCAAAGCGGGCGCCACGCGGTCGGCAAGGTGTTGTACGCGCGCCGCCGCGTACAACAGCGCTTCACATTCGTCCGTCATTTCGCTGTTTTTTCCGTCGAGCAGCACGCGGCGGATGGCTTCGGAGATCTTTCCTCCGCCTGGTTCGCGCGTGAAAATATGCGGCAGAGCGTTTTTCAACAAATAGTCGCTGAGAAGTTTGAGCTGCGTGCTCTTGCCGCAGCCGTCGCAGCCTTCGAAGGTAATGAATTTTCCGCGTGTTTCGTTCATGAGAATGTCCTTTGAAATGTTTTACAATTTGTCCGCCTCTTTGCGGGAAGGCGAAAGGCGGACGGCTTTCCGTTTTTTAAACGACGGCAGGAGAGAAAGCTCTGCTTGAAAAGAGCGGGAAAGAGAGGGAAAGAGCGAGAGGGGTTTGTATTCTCGCCTTGCGGCTTTATTCGCCCGCAGTTCCCTATCTCCAAGCATGGACAAAAGGATTTTTTAATTGCCGTTTTTCCGTTACCCTGTCGAAAGAGCGTATGAGATGTTTCGGCTACGCTTGACAGGAAGAAAAATAATCTGTTGGTTTCTTCTATATCAAAAGCGTATTGACGAAAAAAATCATGGAAAAGACGGACAGAGGTTCGTCGGAAAAGAAGGGGAGAGAATATGGGGACCTATGCGGCCGACGAGCGAGGACGAAGCGGGAAAAACCCGCCAAAAGACCTTGTTGCGCCTCGGCTTACGCTCTCTAATTTTCCGCGCCCCCGAACGGAAGGCTCTCGTTGTCCTTTAATAAACAAATTTATCGGAATACGCAGAGCCGCCCGTCGTCTACCCCGAAACAATGGTCCGCCCGTCTGAGAAGCCTGATTTTTTCTTCCGTGATCCGTTCGCCCGCCTGGATTAAAGGCGTACAGGGAGGGAACAGTCCGCAGGTTTTGGCGGCGATCCGTCCCGCCGCGTCCGTAAAGGAAACCCATTCCGTTTGCTCTTTGGAAAAATCTTCCCCTTTTTTTTCCCCGTCCGAAAGAGGAGAAAAAACGTTTTGCGCCGCGTCTTCTTTTTCTTCTCCTTCGCAGTCGGACTCGGCTTCCTCCCGTTGCAGAAGGCGGGCGAGGCGTTGTATGTCTTTCGGGGCTTGTCCGAAAGCGGCGCTCCCGCCGTCGGAGAGTATAGAAGCGGCGGACAGCAACGGAAGGAGTTGCTTTTTTAATTTTGTAAAATTCTTTAATGTGGTGGCGGGGGAAAGATAGAACATAAGAATATTCCCGTCGCAAAACTCCGCGTAAACGCCCTTTTTTTCCAATCGTTTTTGCGCGGTAAAGGCGTAAGGGCCGAATATCGCGCACAGCTTCGTCCAATCGCCTCCGAAATGAAACTGCGCGGGATAAGCGGCGACGAGCTTGCAAACCGCCTCTTCCAAAGCTTCGTTTCTCGGATATTTTACGGCGTATTCCACGGACGCCATGATCGGGTAGGAGGGGCTGGTGGTGCGAAAGACGTCAACCGCCTCTTTGAGCTTGCGCGCGAGAGCGGGCGTCCTCGCCGAAACGACCGCCCCCTGCGTCAGCGCGGGCAGGCTCTTATGTACCCCGTCCACCCAAAGATCCGCATAAGCGCCCGCATAGTGTTCCTTATCGGAATGCAGATGTCCTCCGTGCGCGCCGTCGATGAGTAAAAGTTTGCCTTCGATTTCGCAAAGCGCCCGCGCTTCCTTTAAATTTACGAGATTGCCGTAATAGTCCGGGGAGGTCAGCAGCAGGGCGTCCGCCTGCTTCAATTTTTCGTTCAGCTCTGCCCTGGGTGGCTGTAACGGGATTTTTTTGACCATGGGAGTTTCGATAAAGACGATTTTGACGCCGAGCAGGCGGCAGGCGTTGAATACGCTTTTATGGGAGAGGCGGGGCACTGCGAGCCGCTTTACGCCGCTGGCTTTGAGCATGGAAAATATGCCCGCGGTGCTGCCGTCGGTGAGGATAAAGCTTGCGGCGGAGCCTAAGACGTCCGCAATCTCTCGTTCCGCGTCCCGAAGGACGCCGTGCGGACAGGAAAGGTTGTCCGAAAAGGACAATTCCGTGATGTCCCATCCGCCCGCTTTGTGTCCGGGCGTATGAAAGGAAAGATGCTTCTTTTTTGCGTTTTCTTGGAGCATCGAGTAAATTTTACAGGATTTTAAGGTCTTTTTGTCGCAGTAAAAACAGTTCATCTTGATACCTGTCGCGCCTTTTCAGCGGAGAGTTGCCGCGGAAACGAGAAATCGCGGCGCTAACGATTTTGCATCGGGAAAGGCGAAAACAAAAAAGTCGATAAAGCGATGGAGGGAAAAAGGAAGAAAGGGCGTGTGTAGCGGGAAAAAACGCGGGCTCGCAAAGGGATAAAAACGTCCGAAAGACGTAAAAGGTCGAAAAATTCATAAAAAGCCACCGATTGACGGTGGCTTCTGGCGTTGTTTATGCGTTTAAGTCCGAACAGTGCGTTTCGACGAGATAGTTGACAAAGGAAAGCCCTTCGAAACGGCTGTACGAATATTTTTCCTCCGCGAGATCCATCAGCACCAAACACACATTTTCCGCCGAAGCAATTTTTTTCTCTCCGTCTTCGTCCGTGATTGTCTTATAGTAGCAAACGTCTTTTTTCAGATCTTCCATTTTTTCATTCGGGCAAAGATTGATGCTGTAATAATCCGTCCTGGTGAGGGGCTTGCCGTTTAAATCCTGCAAATACAGCGTCGTTTCCTGCAAGGCGACGTACCCTTTTTCGAGATAGGAAAGGAAAGACGTGAGCGACGTTTTATAGCTTTCGATGCGCTGTATTTCCTGTTTGAGTCCCTCGCGGATCTGCGACTCCTTTTTAAAACGTTTGTCGTTGAGGCGCTTGATGCGGACGCGGAAATCCGTTTCCACTTTTTGTTCATCTATCGTATGCGTTTTATAGTCGCCCTGATAATAGCCGTTCAGATAATCCGCCATCTGGTCGAGATAGCCGCCCTCGCCGAACGTCGCCGCGGCAGTGTGATAGCCGTAAAGGAATTGTTCGAGATAGGTGGGCGCAAACTCGTTTCCTTGGTCGTCCTTATATTTCGTCGTCACGCCCTCGTTGATATTCGCCGCGAACAGCGCGTCGCCCTCGCCCGTCGACACGCGCGTCTGCAACAGCGTTTCGCTGTACTGCTCGCCCGTCGTGATGTCCGTACTCGAAATTTCCAAAATGTCGTAGGAAAAGACGTTCTTTTCGCGCAGGAGAGTTGAGTACGAATTGAAGCGCGAAGTGCCCTTCGTTCCCGTGTAATTGAAAATGGTGAAGTTCTGCGCCTGCGTGACGCGCGTCGCCGCCGTGGTGAAGATAAGACTCCACACCAATATGGCGGCAACCGCCGCGAGAAGAATCTTTATCCAATCATAGGATAAAAAGATATTCAGGCGCTTTTTTGTGATTTTCGCATCCATAGACATCCTTTGTTTCGGCTCTGCCGCCGATCTTGTGTTTAACGGGCTTTTAAACTCTCGCTCCCCCGCGAAAAGGCGAACGTTTTATTCGCTTCTTCCATTTTATAAAAGCTTTGTGTCCGCTTAATGTCCGTTTTGTGTAAAGGCGCTAAACTCTGCATTCCTTCCGTTTGAATACTATGTGAATAAATGTAATAAAAACACAATTATCTCTTACCTGTCTGTTTGATTTTTGCTAAATATTGGGAATAAATCTATATTTGTTTTTTCTCCAAAGGAAAGAAAACGGGAAAATCAAACGAAAGGAGAGATTATTTTTTCGGCTTCATGGTGGGGAAGAGAATGACGTCGCGGATCGTGGAACTGTCGGTGAGGAGCATGACGAATCTGTCCAGACCCATGCCCAGGCCGCCCGTGGGGGGAAGCCCGTATTCGAGGGCGTTTAGGAAATCCTCGTCCACCTGCGCGTCCGTATTTCCCGCCGCGCGTTTCGCCTGCACCTGCGAGAGCATACGCTGTTTTTGATCGATGGGATCGTTGAGTTCCGAGAAGGCGTTTCCGTATTCGTGTCCGCAGATGAAATACTCGAAGCGTTCGGTGAAAGCGGGATCGGAAGCCTTGCGCTTGGCGAGCGGGGAATTTTCCACGGGATAGTCGTAAATGACGGTGGGCTGCACCAGCTTGTCCTCGACGAAGGCGTCGAAAAAGTCGAGGAGGACGTGCCCTTTCGTCGAAGCGTCGCCGTGGGAAAGCTCCACGCCCTTATCTTTCGCCGCCGCGCGCGCCTCTTCGTCCGTAGACCAATCGTTATAATCCACGCCCGCGTATTTTTTCACCGATTCCGCCATCGTCATGCGCGTCCATGCGCCCATGTGGATCGGCGTGCCCTGATAGGTGATGTCCAGCGTGCCGCAGACCTTTTGCGTGACCGTTTTATAGAGATCCTCGATGAGATCCATCATGCCGAAATAATCGGTGTACGCCTGATACATTTCGATGGAAGTAAATTCGGGATTATGGAAGGCGTCCATGCCCTCGTTGCGGAAAATCCTGCCCACTTCGTATACTCTGTCCATGCCGCCGACGATCAGGCGCTTTAAATAGAGCTCCGTTTCGATGCGCATATACATATCGATGTCCAGCGCGTTGTGGTGGGTCTTGAACGGGCGGGCGTCCGCGCCGATTTCCAGCGTCAAAAGCACGGGCGTATCCACTTCGAGGTACCCCCTGCCGTCGAGATAAGCGCGGATCTCTTTGAGAATCTTCGAGCGCGCCACAAACGTGTCTTTCACCTCTCTGTTCATGATGAGGTCGAGATGGCGCAGGCGATATTTCATGTCCTGATTTTGCAGTCCGTTGTATTTTTCGGGCAAGGGCAGGAGCGCCTTGGAGAGCATGGTAAGCTCTGTGACGTGAACGGTGATTTCGCCCGTCTGCGTCTTGAAAACAAAGCCCTTAAAGCCCACGATGTCGCCGATGTCATAGTCTTTTTTATAGGACAGATAGTTCTCCTCGCCGATATCCTGGCGGGTGACGTAAATCTGAATGGAGCCGCTCTTGTCAAAAATATGCGAAAAGGAGGCCTTGCCCATGATGCGGCGGGACATCATTCTGCCCGCCAGGGACACCGTTTTTCCTTCGTACGCTTCAAAATTCTTCTTGATGCCCTCCGAGTCCGCGTTCACTTCGTATTTGACTTTTTCATAGGGGTTCTTGCCCTCCGCCTGCAATTTTTGCAGCTTTTCGCGGCGGATCTTTGCTTGCTCGATGAGCGCTTCCTCCTCGTTTTCGGACGGGACTGCCGGCTGAGAGATTTTCTTTTCTTCCATAATGATGAATCCTTCCAAAAGTAATGTATGAATAATAAGTTTTTCTTATATCTATAAAACAGGCTTATTGTAAGAACAATGTAAGAGCAATTTAGGAACAATCGAAAACCTTTTTGCGCGTATCGCAATTTTCAAAGCGTTTCCGAATTTTTTAAGGGGAGCGGGCGCCTTCGAAAAGTTGTTGGCGGCAAGACGGGGGACTCAAAAACGGACCTTTTAAAATTCCCGAGAAATTCGTTTTTTCAAGCGGAGCGGACAAAGTCTGTCAAAATTGTTTTTGTAAAGCCGCCGCGGCTCCTATGCGCCTGACTTACACGAAAGATAGTTTTGCGGCGTACTCTAAAAAACGCTCGTCCCGTTTTTCCCTCTCGCAAAAGAGGATGGCCGAAACGCCTCGAAGGGCGTTTTCCGTGTCTTTACCGTTTCACAAAGACGTTTGTATTCCCGACCATAAAGACGCCCGACATTTTTTTGCGAAAGGGGGAAAGGCGCTTTAAAAAGGCGTTCGTCACGATTTTCCCTGCGCGTAAAGGATTTTTTGCGGCGAACCGTGAAAAAACTCGCCGTATATTTTTATTGTTTGCAAAGGAAGTTTATGGCGCGGAATTTTAAGGAAGTCCCTCGCGCCGTATGTCCTTGCGGCGCGTCCGAGATGTTTTTACAACGATGTTTTTACAACGCCCGAAGATGCCCGTCGCTCCTTTGCCTCCTGAAACGGATCCGTTTATGACCGACAAGAAAAGGATTGAAAATCCTTGGTCGCCGCGAGGGAAAAAGCCGCCCGCCCTGACTGCCCGCCCCTATGGTAAGGGTGGAATAGCGATCAGGAAATTTCCACGACTTTGAGTTTATAGCTCCCGTCGGGTGCGTTGATGACGACTTCGTCCCCGACTTTGTGTTTGAGGAGCGCGCCGCCGACGGGGGATTCGTTGGAAATTTTATTGTTCATCGCGTCCGATTCCGTGGTGCCCGTGATTTCATACGTTTCGTATTCCTCTAAATCCGCGTCGTACACTTTGACTTTGGAGCCGATATGAACGAAAGAAGTATCGTCGTTTTCTTCGATAATTTTCGCGTTCTTGATCTTATAATCCAGCTCGACGATCTCTCCCTCGTTGGCGGACTGCTCGTTGCGGGCGGCGTCGTATTCGGCGTTTTCCGAAAGGTCGCCGTGGCTGCGCGCTTCCGCGATGCGCTCGATGATTTCCTGCCGTTTGGTGGTCTGCAAAAATTTCAGTCTTTCCACCGCCTCGTCATATCCCTTTTGTGTCATAAAAAATTGATCTGCCATAACAAATACCTCCGTTTATGGTGCCGTTCCGCCGCGGCCTCCCTGCCGCCGCGGGCGATAAAAACGGATTTTTTCCATACCAAAACCCGTTCGCCCTACGGAACGTTAAAAATACAACCGTGACTTCTCGCTTACGGAAGCCACGGCATTTTTTCTGTTGTTCTCATTATACTGTATTTTCGCGCGTTTGTCAATGAAAATGCCGCGCTTATCCTGTAAAAAACAAAAGATTTGTGACGAAAACCCGCTTTTTTCTTCGTTTTATACCCCGGTTTTCTCCCGATGCTTCGCCCTTTCGTTTGTCGATTTGAAATACGCATAAATATTAAAATAATAAAATCAGATCGCATACATGGTCGATTTTAAATATAAAAAAACGCATATTTATTTTATACTATTCATAAAATTCGAAATTCGTTCAAAGGCTTCGGAAAGGGCGCTCATTCCCGTGGCGTAGGAAAGGCGGACGTTGCGGGCGCCGAAATCCCCGAACGCGCTGCCGGGTACGAGCGCCACTTTCTGCTCTTTCAAAAGCTTTTCCGCAAAGTCCTCGCCGTTTAAGCCGCTCGGCGCCACGGACGGAAAGGCATAGAAGGCGCCTTTGGGCTCCACGCAGGGCAAGCCCGTGTCTTTTAAGGATTGCAGGACGAAACGGCGGCGCCTGTCGTAGGAGTCGCGCATCTCTTCCACGGCGGAAAAGTTATCCGAAAAACCGTCTTTCAACGCTTCCACGGCGGCGTATTGCGCCATGATCGGCGCGCAGAGAATGGAATACTGATGAATTTTGAAAACGGCGTCGTCCACCTCGGGCGGAGCGCAGACAAAGCCCAGCCGCCAGCCCGTCATGGCGAACGCCTTGGAAAAACCGCCGATATATGCCGTGCGCTTTTTCATGCCGGGAAGCGACGCGAGGGAGGTGTGTCTGCCGCCGTAGGTAAGCTCCGCGTAGATCTCGTCGGAGATGACGAGAAGATCGTGCTTTTCGATGATTTCCGCGATTTGTTTCAGCGCCGTTTCTTCCATGACGGCGCCCGTCGGATTGTTGGGATAGGTGAGGATGATCGCCTTCGTCTTATCGGTGATCGCCGCTTCCAAGCGCTGCGGCGTCAGGCGAAATCCGTCCTCTTCCCTGCATTCCACTTTCACGGGCACGCCGTCGGACAACGCCACGCAGGGCGCGTAGGAAACGTAAGAGGGGTCGGGCAGGAGAACTTCGTCGCCCGGCTCCACGCAGGCGCGCAACGTGAGATCGATGGCTTCGCTGGCGCCGACTGTGACGAGAATGTGCGCGGGATCGAACGACAGGGAAAAACGGGCTTCTAAGTAACGGGCGATCAGCTCCAAGAGGGGCCTCATGCCGCGGTTGGCAGTGTACTGCGTATAGCCGCGCTGCAAGGAGGCGATCGCCGCCGAACGGATGGGCCAGGGCGTGACGAAGTCAGGCTCCCCCACGCCGAGAGAAATCGCGCCTTCCGTTTCGCGCACGATGTCGAAAAATTTGCGGATGCCGCTCGGCTGTAAAAGTTTTGATTTGCGGTTGACAAAATCGCGCATGGCAAAACTCCTCTTACGGGTGGACGGACAGGCGGTTGTCCGCGTCCGCGCGTTCCGTGAGGGCGCCCTCGATTTTGTATTTTTTCAGGATAAAATGCGTCGCCGTGCTCAACACCCCTTCGAACGTGGAAATGCGCTCCGAAACGAACCGCGCCACCTTTTGCAGGGACGCGTCCTCGATAAAGACGGCGAGGTCATAGCCGCCGCTCATCAGGTACACCCCTTTGACTTCGGGGTAGGCGGCAATCTGTTTTGCCATCCAGTCGAAGCCCTCTCCCTTTTTGGGCGTCACCTTGACCTCGATGAGCGCCTCTACCTGTGTGCGATCGGCAAGCTCGCTGTTGATGATCGCCGTATATTTGACGAGGAGTCCTCTCTCCTCCATCGAATGGACGGCGGCTTTGATCTCCGATTCCTCCGCGCCCAGCATCGCTGCGATCTGTTTGGGCGTGAAACGCGCATCCTCGGACAAAATATCGAGAATTTCTTTTTCTAACGTTTTCATGGGGCTGCCTCCTTGGAAAATGATGGTGTAGAGTTCTTTTTTGACAAATAAAAACTGTATTGCGGCGCCGCGCTATGCGTTCAGGCCGCGCTCGCTGCGGACGGCGTGCCGGCGGAGGCGACGAACAGGGAGAGCGCGGGCAAAATTTGGATTAACCTCAAAGGGAGAGCGCGGGCGAGATTGGGATTCGCCTCAAAGGGAGGGCGATTTGTTTTCCGCCGTGGACGCCGCGTTTGTCGATGCCTAAAAACGGCTTTTTGTTTTTTTGTAAGGGCTTTATTTTATAACGACTCCGCAAATTTGCCCTTTAAAAAAACAACTTTTTCGTCGAACAGGCGCCGTTCTTTCGTCGGCAACGATCTGTTTTTGTCCCCCCGGCAAGTCGCGCGGCTTTTTTTGATTTGAGTTTTTTCGATTTTTGCGCCGTTTAAGCTGCTTGTTTTATATAATCAATACTTATAGTTTTCGTTATAAGACGATATTTTCGAGAAAGAGCTGATCGTAATCGAGCGATTCGACGAAATCGCGCTGCACGAATTTTACGTGATTGAATTTTGCGAAATTGAAAATATGCGTTTTTAAAAGTACGGGCGTGGGAATATCCAGCTCGTGGCAGATGTCGGTGAGATAATCGAAAAAGTGCGAATAGGTAAGCCTTTCGGGATTTTCGTAGACGAATTGTTGTTTGATTTTTCCGTCGGTGATTAATTTTGCCCAGATTTTCATACTTCCATTATACAGGAAACGCGAGAAAAAGTAAACGGAAATAAAGATTTTTTTTCGTTTGCTCCGTTTTTTCATCTGTTCGTTATAAAAAATTTCTTGGAAGAAGTAAAAAAACACAAAAAGGCAAAACGCTAAAAGGTTTTTCGTCGGGAAAAGCGCGGGAAAATAGAAGTTCGCTTTGAAGGGCAAAGTTATACAGACCCTCTGCGTCAATCATCCCGAAGGGAAGAGGATTCGCTCTTTTCAAATTTTGCCGTTATCTATCTCGATTGAAACGGAGAAGCCTCTTGAAAAAAGCTTCGCCGTTTTTTAAAGCGAAAAAGTCGGCGTTTTTTATCGATTTTAAAAAAGGAGGATAGGAAAATATATAAGTAAAACGAATCGATTGGCGCTTAGATTTTTCATGCCCCTTTATTTGTTCGTAATTGAAGTAATACAGGGAAGAGGTAAAGGACAAAAAGAAACGCGCTCAAAAGCGCGTTTTTATACTTGATATAAGTATTTCTTATATAATATTTTTAAAAACCTTTTTCTTCCAAAATCTTTTCGAAACGTTTTTCGGATAAAATTTCGTGAGTCAGAAACTCGCCGTTATAAAAGAGGGCGTACGTGGTAAAGGGCGTGGGCGCCGCCTGTGCCTGCTCGGCGGACTCGAATCGAACGGCTTTGAAAGGAATCCCTTTCGCCGCCGCTATGGATTGGAGCAAAGGCGCGTATTTCGCGGTAAAAGGGCATTGATGGGTATAATAGAGAAGGAAACCCGTTCCCTCGGCGCGAGGCGTTTTGACGTGCGGCTTAAAGCGGGGAATCGGCGCGTTTTCGGAAAAGGGAAGATACAAAAGCTCAAAATAGGGCGCGGCTTCATCGGCGGTTTGAAAGCCGAAATGTCTTAAAAAGCCCCCGTCCGAGAGAAAAGGGCGCTTCTTTTTTGAGGAGAGGGCGACAATTCCTTTTTTGCCTTGCGATTTGCTGTCCCGGATGCATTCGCTCAATAACAGGCGGGCGTTTCCCCCGCCTTGAAATTGACCTGCCACCCACAGACAGTCGATATACGTATATCCGTCCGCGTCGACGGGCGCCCAGGCTTTTTCCGCGGGGAGATATTCGATAAAACACTTCCCGCGCACGTCCCCTTTTTTAAAGACGAGTCCGTCTTCGAAACGCTCGGAAAGCCATTGCTTTTTTGAGGCGACCTGACAGTCTTTATTGTTGGAGATGGCGCAGCAGATGTGTTCTTGTTGCAAATTTTCTTTGGTTACGTCGATGATATTCATGCGTTTCTCTTTTTGCCTGCATAAGGCTTATAAAATTTTTAATAGGTGCGAAAATCGGTTTGAAATTTGGGGCTTAAAGAAGTTGCCGTTAGCCAAAAAGCGGCTTTTTTCGAAAAGGAGAAGAAAGGGCGGACGACAAAATTTTTTTTCATATGGCGGGGGCAGGGCTGAGCCGAACAAAGGAAAACAAAAAACTTTTTTAATCGAGCGGAAATTTCCCTTCCTCCGTACACGCAAGGGCGGCGCTTTTTGCGATACGAAAAAGCGCGAATCCCTCGGCGTCGGGCGACGAATAATAGCGGCGCAGGCGGGGGCAGTCCTTTAACATCTGCGCCTTTGCATCGAGATCGGACGTTTCTACCGCCTCTCCGTCGATGCGTATCCATTCGCGCGTACCCGGTTTTATCGCCGTGAGCTGAACGGCGGGATTTGTTTTCAACTGCTTATAGACTGCTTTTGTGGCGGAGGTGGAGATATATACAATTCGCCGCCGCGTTCCATCACGGCTCCGAAAGGTCGGGAGGCGGGACGGCCTTTATCGACCGTCGTCACCCAAAAGGTGCCGCATTCTTTTAAAAATTGATAGGCTTGCATGGCAGTTGCTCCTTTTGCGGGGGAAATTTCGCTTTTGTTTTTTGTCTGCGTGCAAATAAAATCCGACGGCGAAAACGTGTTTTTTACCCTTTGCCATTTTGACGCGGGCGGATATGGTAAAGAAAGCGCAAGATTCGTTGCGTAAAGAATCGGGTAAAGAACCGGCTTTTTAGGGCAGATTGCCGCCGAATTTTGCGCAGAATACTTTTTGCGGGGACTTGGCGTAAAGCCTTTGAATTATCAGAGTCGCAAGGGAAAGAAATGTAAGGGCTTTTATGATACAGTAAACGAGGAAGTGCGTTTTGGTGTGAAAAAGTACGGGGAATAAAATAAATGTAGCTTATAGAACGCAAGGCGGCGAAAGAGAATTCGTTGCGACATAGTAAATCAAACGAGGAGGGGTATAGAGGGTATCAAAGGATGTTTAAGAAAATGCGGAAGTTTTATGGTCCATACCGTTCGCCGCCGTTATAAAAAGGGAAGAAATCGGTGTGTAGACAAAATCGCCCTTTCAAAAGAAGGCAATGTGGGGACCGGCGGAACGCTTCCATGCGGGGAAGTGCGTCCGTCGGGCGAAATTTTAAACCCTGCGGCGGCGAAAAATTTAGGCGAAAGGCGTGTGTTTTTGCCGCAGAGGGAAGGCGTGTGTTTTTGTCACAGAGGGAAGGTGTGTGTTTTTGCCGCAGATGGGAGGCGTGTGTTTTTGTCAAAAATAATAGAGGGCCTTTATGATGGGGAAAAGGAAAGCGCCCCCGGAAAGGCGCTTTCGTAAATTATTTGTTGAACATGATTTTTTCGTTGTCGAACATCTTGGCGAGCGCAAAAGCGAGAAGCACTGCCGCCGCGACGTTTGCCCCGATGGTGATGAATACCGCGACGGGCGAAGCCGCGAAGGAGAAAATGCCGCTCATGGCTCGGGCGCTGTTGTAGAGCGGAATCAGATACCAGAAGAAGGAGCCGACCGCGCCCGAGGAGAACATGGTGCTCACGCCGAGCAGCATGACGAGGATCATCATCGGTCCGATCATATTGGCGGCCTCCTTGACGCTCTTGGCGAGCGCGGAAACGACGGAAATCAAAGACACGATGACGAGCACGGAGGAGAGAATGATTCCGAGCAGCATCAGATAGGAGCCTGCGGAATACACGCTTGCGCTGATGCCCTCCATGCCGCCCATCAGTTTGGGCAGGGAGAGGATCAGCCCCAAAAAGCTGCAAAGGCCGCTGATGAGGGAGAGAACGCTCAGGGAAATGATCTTCCCGACGGCGATATGGCTGCGCTTGACCGGCGTGACCAGCATAGTCGCAAACGTGCCGCGTTCCTTTTCGCCCGCAATCGATTCGGGCGCCACCGCCATACACCCGGAAAACAGGAACATGAGCACCAGCATGGGCGCGATCATGGAGAAAATCATGCCCGTCGTATCCTTTGCCGTGGCGAGATCCTGCGGGACGGCTAAGAAGTAGGGATTCACTTCCTGTTGAAATTCGGAGATGAGGGTGGAAAAGAGCGCGTATGCCTGCGAGCCTTCCGTCCTCGTCGTATTATAGTATAACTGCACCTGCGGATAAGTTTCCGACGTGCCGTTTTTTACGGCTTCGTAAGCTTCCTCGAAGTCGTCGGGGAACACGACCAAAAGGTCGGTGTCTTTGTCTGCCACCTTATCCTTCACGGCGTTTGCCTCTTCGGAGGAAATAGCGTGAAGCTCGATCTTGTCCGTCTTGGAAAAAGGCTCTTGGAAGGCTTCGGGCATATTCGCCGTGTAGATTTGGTAGACGTAATTTTCGTCCGTGCCGCCGAGCTTGGAAAAAATCCCGTTGCCGAGAAAGGAATAAATGAGATAGATGAGTATGCCGGGCAGGACGAGCGCCAGCACCAGTCTTTTGTCCTTAAAGAAGCGTGAAAACTCCTTTTTCATGATCGTCCAGATGTTTTTCATATGCTCTCTCCTCCTTTCGAATCCGCGTAAATATCGAAGAAAACGTCTTCCAGACCTTTTTCCCGCGTGAGATTTTTCACCGTGTCCTCCGCCGCCATCTTGCCGTCGACGATGACGCCGACTCGGTCGCAGATCTTTTCTACCAAAGAGAAAATATGCGTCGACAAGAGGATGGTCTTGCCCTCGTTTTTCAATTCCACCAAAAAGTCGGTGACGGATTTTGCCGTTAAAACGTCCAATCCGTTGGTCGGCTCGTCGAAAATAATAAATTCGGGGTCGTGTACGAGAGAAACGGCGATGGACGTTTTTTGTTTCATGCCCGTGGACAGATCCGCGATTTTCGTTTCGGCGAATTTATCGATCCCGAAGCGCGAAAAGAGCATCGCTTTGCGCTCGTCCCTTACCTGGATAGGGATATTTTGCAGTTCGCTGAAAAAATCGAAGATATAGCTGGGCGTGAAAAAGTCGTCGGGCTTCAATTCGCTGGTCAAAAATCCGATCTGCGAACGCACTTTGTCGGGCTGTTTTACGATGCTGTACCCGTTGATGACCGCGTCCCCCGCGTCGGGCTTGATGAGAGTGGCTAACATCCGCAGCGTCGTGGTCTTGCCCGCGCCGTTGGGACCTAACAGTCCGTAGATCTCCCCGCGTTTGGCTTTAAAAGAAAGACCGTTGACCGCGACTTTCTCTCTCAGCGGCGTCTTTTCTATCTTGCGCTGCTTTGCGGACAGCTTAAAGGTCTTTTTGAGGTTTGCGGCGATCAGCACGTTCTCTTTGGAGTCGGATTCCTCCGCGGGGGAAACGGGCGCGTCCCGTCCCTCCGACAGCTCCGAAAAAGGTTCCGCCGAAGCATTGAATTTCTGATTTTCCATAAGTTCTCCTTATATTATTTCCGCTTTGAGTGCGGACATTCTTGCGTTGTTTTGTTTTCGTCCGTATGCGGGGCGGGATTCCCGGCTTCCCGCGATGCGGCAAAAAGTTCCTCCTCCCGTCTTTTGAAGCGCGCCGTGACGAAAGGCACGACGGCGAACGACGAGAACACGCCTGACATCAGCCATGCGAAAGAAACAAACTGCGTGCCCGCGAAAGTGTCGACAAACGCGCAGAGGATTTCTCCCGCGCCGATTCCCATCCACACCTTGCCCATTACTCGGTGCGTCTGCGCCCATACGTAATCGCTCGCCAAAGTAGCGGGCGTCTTGATGCCCAGGGTGCCGTTGCGCTTGACGACGGGCAGATAGTTTCCGAAGACGACGAACATCAGTCCGAGCGGGACACAGACGAGAATATAGAGAGGGGCTTCCGCTTTCTGCCCCAATTCGGGCGTTCTGCCGCACCAGCCGATCATCAGCCAGCCGATATAGGCGAGCAGAACCGCGATAAATGTGAGCATGATTCTGAGGGGCTTGCGGTTTTTCACCTTTTGTCCCCGACGTCGGCTTTCGAAGATTAACCCCGCGGCGACGAGGGGCGGGAAGAGAAAGAAAAAGAAATATTGCCAAGGCGACCCCAACCGATCCGCTTCGAAAGCGGCGTTGAAGTGCACCGCCACCCTGTCGGGCAGAAGGGAGATGAAAACCATGCCCGCCGCCATATTCAGAAGGGTCAGCATCAGCAAAACGAAGGGATAAGTCCCCTTTTCGCCGTTTGTCCGCGCGTTCATGTGCTTGCCTCCTTTACGGTCAGGTCGGTCGGCTCGGCGCTCGCCTCCGTTTCGGGCGAACGGAGTGCGCATTTCGTCGGCGGAGAGGCATTCGCCTCCGCGACGGGCGGCAATTCGTCAAAAAACGAAGGCTCGTTTTCGCGCTCCGCGGCGGAGCGCTGCCGAGGGGAGTCCTTGTACCCCGTACTCCCCTGAAAATTCTTATCGGAGAAAAAAGCGTTGACCGTCAGCAAAAAAGATTGAAAAACGGTCATGTTGAGAGAATAGACGACGGTCTGCGCGTGCTTTTCCGCGTCTACCAATCCCGCCGCTTTCAGTACGGAAAGATGGTGAGAAACGGTCGCCTTGGTGAGATTGAATTTGTCCGCGATCTCTCCGGCGCTTAAATTCCGTTCTTTCAGCATGGAGAGTATTTCCCGCCGCGTCTTGTCGCTCATCGCTTCCCAAACGTCCCGCAATCCCTTTCGCCTCCTTTAAAAATGTTTATTTAGATAACCGTCTAAATACGAATATATCATATCACACGGGGAGATTGCCTGTCAAGCGTTTGAAGGGGGATTTTTTCTTCGGTCGCAAGCGCGCCGGTTTCGGCGGGGAAAAGAGAATCTTGAAAGCGTTGTAAAGAAGCGTTTTGCATGAAAAGAACGGCCGGCGAAAAAAAGGAAGAGAAAAAAATCGCCTTTGAAAAGCGCAGGCGGAGAGCATTTTATACGGAAATAATTTTTTAGATTGAAAAGCGGAAAATTTGATAAGGAAAAGGGAAGGCATAAAGAGGACGAGCGGGGCGATCGGGTCGGGCGTCGAAAGGGAGAGGGCTTCTTTCATTCTTACGGAAAGAAAAAGCGAGCGGAGAAAGGAGAATGGATGAAAAGAGAAGACGCGAGAGGCAAGGGAGCGTGGACGGAAAGAGAAAAAGCGAGCGGCAAGGGAAAGGGTACGGACGAGGAAAAAACGAAAGAAAGAGAAAAGAAACGGGGAAAATGCGGAATTGCCAAAAAACGGCGGGGAAATTTTACGCGATCGTTTGAAAAGTCGCATAAAAAAGTCTGCCGGCAGCGAAAAAAACGAAGAGAAAGGGCGGTACGCTAAAAGAATAAAGCCGCGAAAAACCATGATTTAGAAAAAAGGGAGGGAAAAACCGCCCTATCGCCGCAAAACAAAAACGCGTGAAAAACCGCCTTAATCGCCGTACGGACGGGAAGCCGTTTCAAAGAAAATCCGGCGAGCGGAAAAAGGGGGACGCGCGCCGCCTTTCTTTTGTCATAATCTCGGCAGTTCGTCCATAGAATAAAACAAGGAAAGGGAAAAACGGCACCGGGCGGAGAAAGGCGCCGTGACAAAATTGTGACAGCAGACGGAGAAACGACAAAATAAGACATTTTTCGTTGCGACTCGCTATTTTCCGACCGATGAAATTTGGTAGCATTGAGGTATCGAATGAAAATAATCTGTTTCAAGGCAAAACGCTTTTTAGGAGGGGCGGCGTTGCTCGCGCTGGCTTTGGCCGTGATGTGGGTGATGCGCGAAGTGGGAAGCTATGCGGTGAGCGCGATCACCACCGCAAGGTCGCTTCCCATTTACTCTGTCGAGAAAGAGGAAAAGAAAATTTCCATCTCTTTCGACTGTGCCTGGGGCACCGAACACACCGACGATCTGCTTCGGGAAATGGAGCGCAGCAACGTTCGCTGCACCTTCTTTATGGTGCAGTTTTGGACGGAAAAGTATCCCGAATACGTCAAAAAGATCGACGAGGCGGGACACGAGATCGGCACGCACAGCAAGACGCACTCCTATATGAGCAAGCAGAGCGAAAGCGAGATCCGTTCCGAGCTGGAATCCTCCTCCGCGGCGATCACCGCCGTGACGGGCAAGAAAGTGGAGCTTTTCCGACCGCCCTACGGCGATTACGACAATCTCCTCATCGACACCGCCAATTCGATGGGCATTTATCCCATTCAGTGGGACGTGGATTCGCTGGATTGGAAAAATCTTTCCGCCACCGACATCGCCATGCGCGTCATCAACGGCGTCAAGCCCGGCTCCATCATTCTCTGCCACAATAACGGGCTGCATACGGCGGAGGCGCTTCCCCTGATCTTTTCGACCCTGCAAAACCGCGGCTATGAGTTCGTCCCCATCGGCGAGCTTATCTATCGGGAAAATTACGCGATAGACTCCACGGGCAAACAGAAGCCGACGAAGGCTTGAAAAGCGGCGCGGGAAGTTTTCGAAAAAACGCCCGCGCAAAGAGCGATAGGCCTTAGGCATAAAAAAACGGAAGCAAAGGGCGCCGCAAAAGAAGAAAACGCTTCGGCGCCATAGGGAAGTCCACAAAGCGCGCGGTTTTCCCCGACCCCCCCCCGCGGAAAACCGCTTTCATTTTTTATACACCGCGTTTGAGAAAAGAATTCCTTGAAACAGATTATTTTCATTCGATACGAATGCAAAGAAAAACAAAATCGGAGGTTTTTATGAATTACGTAGCAGAAAAAAACAACAAGGTCTACATTATGGGCGAAATCGTGAGCGACGCGGTGTTCTCGCACGAAGTGTACGGGGAGGGCTTCTACGAGTTTTTCGTGCGCGTCATGCGGCTCTCGGGGCAGGCGGATATCCTGCCGATCACCGTATCCGAACGGCTGATCGAAGGCTCGGCGCTCTGCCGCGGCTCGAATATCTGCGCTCTGGGGCAGTTCCGCAGCTATAACAAGCTGGAAAACGGTAAGTCCCGCCTCATGCTGACCGTGTTTGTCCGCGAAATTCTGGACGAAATTCCCGGGAAAAATCCCAACAGTATTCTTTTGAGCGGATATATCTGCAAGCCGCCCGTCTACCGCACCACCCCCTTTAACCGCGAGATTGCGGACATACTCATCGCGGTCAACCGCGCCTATAACAAATCCGATTATATTCCCTGCATCGCGTGGGGCAGAAACGCCCGCTTCGTCAAAAATCTCAGCGTCGGGGACAAAGTGGCGATCTCGGGGCGAATTCAGAGCCGCGAATATCAAAAACGGCTTTCCGAAACGGAAGTAAAGACCATGACCGCTTACGAAGTTTCCGTGTCCAAGCTTGCGGCGTTCGACAACGCGGAGGACTTCGACATCGACAGCGAGTTCGATCTCTATACCTTGCAGAACGCGGGCGCGCAGCAAAGCGACTCCCAAATGACCGACAGTATCGTATAGTACGCCGCGCGTGCAGACGGCTCGAAACGCCTGTCTTTCGGCAAAATTTTTTGGCGCGCT
Source organism: uncultured Eubacteriales bacterium (assembly GCA_905209085.1). Lineage (GTDB taxonomy): Bacteria > Bacillota > Clostridia > Christensenellales > Borkfalkiaceae > Scatosoma. The sequence goes on along the minus strand of CAJLRM010000001.1, from coordinate 656,579 downwards.
TCTCGTCGGCGCAATACGCCGTCCGCGCTTTGTGACTTTGTATAAGAAAAGAGCTTTTTGAGCTTCTTACCTTGCCGTTTTTGCGAATACGCTTTGAAAATAGAGGGAGCAGGTATGCGTTGAATCGTATATCTGCTTTTTTTTAATTATAGGGCGAAATATTTTTTTTAATTTATATTGACAAATGAAAGATATGTGATATAATGACAATAGAAGGCGAAGTATGTAGATAAGTTTTTTGGAAAACTGCATAAAAAATAAACGGAGATGGTTGCTCCGATAATAATATTGACTTGGGCAGCGGGATTCTTCTTTTTACGTGGGAATGTATTTGTTCTATGTTGGATTTTTTTGCGCGAAACTATTAAATCTTTATCGGCTGAGAAATATTACGATTTTTGTAAATGATTGATTGAATGTTAAACAAAATAAACGGCAGGAATTTTTGTCGTCTTCGAAGTCTATATTTTAGACTAAGGATAAAACTTATGATGAAAGTCGAAAAATAATAAAAATCTCAAATTGTTTTTAATAGTTGTTTGTTTTCGTTGGTATAACGAAAGATTGATTGTCGGAATGTTATATAAACGAGGCGCGAACTATGCCAAAAAGTTTATACCAAAAAAATTATTAAGGGGGATAGAGCGTTTTGAAAATATATAAAAAAAGCAAGCTGTCAATTATATGCTTTTTAGTTGGTATGACATTATTTTTAGGGATTGTTTTTTCAAGTTGTGCCTCGACTTCGACGGTATTTGATATAGAGAATCTGTATTCTGATACGATAAAAGAAACAGTAGAAATTCGATGTTACGATACTGAAGATAATAATATCGGCTATGCAACGGGTTGTGTTATTTCAAAGGACGGACAAATATTAACAAACAAACATGTTATAATGTCGAACGATAATATTTTTCAACATATTGAAGTAAGATTTTATGATAACAACAACTTCATGCCTGCCAGCATTCTTAAAGTATCGGAAACAGAAGATTTGGCTTTAATAAAAATAGAGCAAGGAACAAAAGATGTTTTTACTATTGGTCAAAGCATAAAAGGCGGTGAAAGAGTATTTACTATCGGAAACCCCAATGGGTTTGGACTATCTTTTGCCGAAGGAACAGTATCTTCACCGTTAAGATATGTCAGATATAACGGAAAAGAAATAAAAACAACTCAAACTTCAATCATCATCAATGAAGGAAATAGTGGCGGACCATTATTTAATGCAGACGGTGAACTTATTGGCTTGATTACTTTTAGACTTCGGAACGGTTCTGGCGAGATAATTCAAGGTGTTTCATTTGCGCTACATTACTCTGTACTTAAAGACTTTTTAGAATAATTTTTTATTTTTAAAATGAGGGCACAGTAACAATAAAAATATAATAAAATGAGGAATCATTATATGAAAAATCGTAAAATTAAAATTGTTTCACTTTTTCTGTCTGTTATTTTGTTGATAGGATTTTTATTGCCATCGTTTCAAAAAAATGTTTTTTATGAATTAGATAGCAATGAAAATATAAGAACAGTTAATACTGATGAGCTTCTTAATACATCGCTTGGAGATGCAATGGAAGAATTTTTAAATCAGTTTGATGAATATGAATGTATAGTAGATGAAGGACAAGGACAAATTTTGGTTCGTGAAACAAAGTATTTGGATGATATTACGGAAGTTTATGAAACCTATATAAATTATTTGGATAGTGAAATAACTGAGTTCAATATAACGATAAACACATGTTGTAATAACGAAATTATACAAGAGGAGAGTTATATCGCTCAATTATGTTACAACGAAGAAGATGATGAATTTTATATAGATTTTGAAGGAGAATTAATTTCTATAAGCGAAATTATAGAAACCGATGTTTTAGAAAACTGCATAGCAATAGTTGACGATCTTGCCGTGGCGATTGCCGTTTTGGCGGTTGCTTCAGTAATAATATGTTATCCTTACATAGAAACTGTGGTTACAACTGTTGTTACAACCGTAATTAATTGGGTGAGATCGTTTTGGCGTTGGTTAAGAGGTGTTTTTGTTACGAAAACGGTAACGACAACGATTGTTACAACAGTTACCTATTATCAGGTAAATGTATTTTCTCGTGATTTCGAACTGGAAAAAGTTGAAAATGCAGATGAGGCGCCTCGTGATGCAGATTTTTATTATTTAGCCGTTGTAATAGGTCCGGATGTTTATATTTCATTGGAAAAAATAACCGAAAGTGAAGCGGTTGCCGTACTTGCTACAGATACCGACGTAAGCATAGACGGTACGGAATTTCAGTTAAATACCTACACGCAAGCAGAAACAGATGCTCAAAACATTGCTATGCAAGCGGCAAATTACAATGGATATTCATCTATCACAAGACATCGCTACCATGGCGGATCTAAAGCGGGTGTTTATTTTGAACATTATCATCCCGCGCCTTCCTCTGTGCATGGATTGCCGCATAGCTTTTTTGGAAGCCCTGAAATAAGAGTATAGGAGAAAAAGATATGAAAAGAGATAAAAAAGAATGCTATCAAGAAGGTATTGACTTCATTCATAACGCGCAGTTTCAAATGTTGGAATACAACAAAAAAAATCACTTGCCGAAAATAAGAAAAGAGAGCAGAACGATTGCGGAAGAAGAAGATATTATTATCAATAAATTAAAAGGTAAGAAATTAGATACGGCGTACTTTTATGAGCATTTGACCGATTTTTTTGGACCTAAAAGTGAAATCGACTATATAAAGATTATTTCCCCTTGCAAAATAATCTTTGCTCTTACAGAAGAAATTGTCCCCGATGAATATTTTTATTCATTCTATTTGCTTCCGTTTGTAGAGGGGAAAATGCGCAGAAACGAATATTATAAGGAGGAACTTGCCTACATAACGTCGGCGGATGGTATTCATGTGTATACCGCGGGACTAATGACGGGTGTGGATGACTCTGCGGATCGTGCTTCTGTCCGTTTTTGTTGTGAACTACAGCACGACATAGCCTATTTCGAAGAAGGAATCGCCGTTTATTATAAAGAGATAGAGGGAAAGTAAAACTCAATGCTTACTAACCCCAAACAATTTATTGTGCCGCATAGTTTTTTTGGCGTACCGCAAATAGGATTATAGGAGAGGGTATGGAAATTGATAAAAATAAATATTATCAAAAAATAGGCTTAGAAGTAGCTGCGCTTCAACGTAAAATGCTTGAATATGATCAGAGTTTAATTCAAAAAAGACTGAATGAAGGATTCTCCGTTAAGCGCAGAACGATTGCGGAAGAAGAAGATATTATTATCAACAAATTCGGCGGAAAAAAATTAGATACAAATTACTTTTATAAGCATTTGTCTGACTTTGGATATGAGATGGAAGAAATTGAATATCTGAAATTGGTATCCCCTTGTAAAATTATTTTTAATTATACGGAAGAGCTTATCCCCGATGAGTATTTTTATTCCTTTTATTTAATTTCACTGAAAGAAAACGAAAAGCAGCATGATAAGGATCTGATCGTTTACATAACTTCAAGAGACGGCATAAATGTATACATAAGTAGTGCTTTGAAGAATTATCAGATAAGTCCAAAGGAGCTTGATCGGAAAATTTGTTCTGCGATATGTTATTACGAAGAAGGAATCGCTGTTTATTATGAAGAGATGGAGGGAAAGTAAAGTTTTCTTTATGTGTTTTGCTTTACTGAACTATGTATCGTCGGTCGCAGCCTGTAACAGTAGGCTTCTTTTAATATTATACTGCATGAATAAATTTTTCTATTGCTCATGAATCAGACCGAGAATCTATTGGCGGTTTGCTCCGCCGTCTGCATTTATAAAGAGGGCTGAGCAGGACTTCTTTAATTGTCGGAATTGCAGACAATCAATTATATAGGCGGACGGTTTCAAATTAAATGATTATAAAAAGGAAGCTCGGAAACGGACTTCCTTTTTATAGACCGGATTATGCTTGTGAGTCAAAGAAATCCTGATGTTTCAGTATAAGCTGTTTGAAAAACGGATGAAATCAAACGAAGAGAGGAAAGATAACCCGAAAAAGAAATAATTGGCTTACTTGTATGCGGCAAGCCGCTTTGTGCGGCTCTGAACCCGTCGGTATTCGCCCCGTTTAGAGCGATTCTTAAAGTTTCCGCATTTTAATAATGGAGATATTTACTGCGTTTTCAAGGCTTGGCGGGAAAGGACGGAAAGGAGGGCGCTTTTTATAGGGAAAAAATCTATAAGAAAAAGAGAGGGCGGGTATTCGTTTTTATTTTGGCAAAATGTAAAAATAATTTCTTTCAGGCGAGGAAATTTGCTTGACAAATGTGTTGAAATGGTGATATTATAGTTAAAATAATAAAAAATAAAAAAATTTTTTCAGACGGCTTCTGCCTCTCCTTTAAGAAAATTTTTGCCGAACGAGCGGCAAGTCTTCCGCGAAAAGCGGTGCGCGCTCTTGCAGACGCCTTTGAAAAAACATCTCAAAAACACTTTGCCCTTTGCGAAACAAACACCTCGAAACAGGAAAATTTCTTTTCCGCCCTTTCGGGACGGTCTTTGCAAGGGTCTTTTTTCGGGCTTTTTGGGAAAAAAACGGACGGACGAAGGGCAAAACCCTTTGAAACCCGCGGCGGCAAAAGGATTTTTTCGCGGGGCGGCTGCCCTCGGGAGCGCGGCTATTCATGGGGATATGGCTGCCCGCAGGGACGGGCTGGGGGGACGGTTGTCCATAGGCTCGGCTATCCGCGGCTGCTCACAGGCGTGCGGGGGCGCGGCTGCCCGCGAAAACCCGTATAGGGCAGCGAAAAGCGCGGATAAAAAGGCGGGGAGAAGCCCCGAAACAGGGAAGTTCTGCGGCGGACAGCCGAGGAAATAATGATTCTACAAGGAGATAAAGATTTTATGGAACTTGTTTACAAAGTAAAAGACAGACCGCCTCTCGGGAAACTGCTCGTTTCCGCGTTGCAGCAATTGCTGGCGATTCTGGCGGCGACCATCGCCGTTCCCGCGATTGTCGGCAACGGAATGTCGGCGTCGGCGGCTCTCTTCGGGGCGGGCGTAGGCACTATCGTCTACCTGCTGTTCACGAAATTCAAAAGCCCCGTGTTCCTCGGCTCGTCTTTCGCGTTTTTAGGCTCTATGGCGGCGGCGTTCGCGGGCGGCGTTTCCATGTCCGCGGGCTATCTCGGACTCATCATCGGCGCGCTGTTTGCGGGGCTCGTTTACGTCATCATTTCCCTCATCGTTAAATTTGCGGGCGTAAAGTGGATAGACAAGCTCATGCCTGCGGTCGTCATCGGTCCCACGGTCGCCATCATCGGACTTTCCCTCGCGGGAAACGCCATCGGCGATCTGATGAAAGGCAACGTGACAAAGACGGTGACGGAACTCGTTGCGACGATCAAGGAAGGGAGCGCCGTCCTCGAAACCGTCGAATCCTCTGTCATGCTCTGCTCGCCCTATCTCGCGCTTTTGTGCGGACTTGTCACGCTCGCGGTCGTCATCGTGTGCTCGGTGTACGGCAAGAAGACGCTGAAACTCTTTCCGTTCGTCATCGGTATCCTCGCGGGCTATGCGTTAGCGGCGATCTTTACGGGAATCGGCTTTGCGACCAAAGTGGACGCTCTTAAAATCATCGATTTCTCCAAATTCAAGAATATGCAGTGGTATCCCGAATTTACCTTCCTGACGGCGTTCAAAGGCGGCTATACGTTCGGGGACGGCGGCAATATCGGCTCGTATCTCGGCACGATCGCCGTGGCGTATATCCCCGTGGCGTTCGTCGTCTTTGCGGAGCATATCGCCGACCATAAAAATCTTTCCTCCATCATCGATCAGGACCTTTTGAAAGAGCCGGGGCTTTCGAGGACGCTGCTCGGCGACGGCGTAGGCTCTATCTGCGGCGCCTTCTTCGGCGGCTGCCCGAACACCACTTACGGCGAATCGGTAGGCTGCGTGGCGATTACGGGCAACGCTTCCGTGATCACGATTCTCACGACGGCGATCATGGCGATCGTCGCTTCCTTCCTGGCTCCTTTCGTCACCTTCCTCGCGACGATTCCCTCCTGCGTGATGGGCGGCGTATGCGTGGCGCTTTACGGATTTATTGCGGTGTCGGGTCTGAAAATGATTCAGAAAGTGGATCTGGGCGAAAACAAAAATCTTTTCGTCGTTTCCGTCATCCTCATCGCGGGCGTGGGCGGCATGGTCCTTACCTTCGGCAAAATCACGATCACGGAAGTTGCCTGCGCGCTCATTCTCGGCATCCTCGTCAATCTCCTTTGTTCGATCGGGAAAAAGGGCGAGCCTGAACTCCCCGCCGCCGACGCGGCGACCGCGGATACCGCCGTCGCGGCTGAAATGATGGAAGAAGCTTCCGACGCTTCCGTTGCCGACGAGGAAAACGGCAGCGTCGAATAACTCCTAAAAAGCGTATTGCGGGAGAAAACGCACGGCGACGCTATGCCGTATACGCAGCAGGGGAACGTCCGCGGAAAAATAGAGGGGACGGAAACCTGTTTGGGAAAAGCGCTTTTCTTTAAAAATACGGTAAGCCCCGACTTTGGTCGGGGCTTTTTCATGCGTTTTCGAGAACGGCAACGCCGTGATGCGTTGTGTTAAAACGCCGCGGTTTTGCGGAGAGAACGCTCTTTTGTCCCTCTCCCGTGCGGGAGAGGGCGCCTTTTTTTCCTCACGGCGAGGATGTTTCCGTCGCTTGATAGAGAATTTGCAGGGCCGCAAAGTCTTTCATGAGTGTGTCTATCTCTTCCGTCGCCACCGCCGCGGGCGGCGCTTTCTTCCAAAGTCCGCAAGCGTCGCACTCGTTGACGATTCCCCGACTTTTTTTGCAGAATCCCTCCCGCGTCTTATAAAAAAACCAATATCCTTCCGCATAATAAACGCGATAATGAACGCATTTGCGGCATACCTTATCGTTGCTGTTTTTCATGTTCGTTCTCCTCTTGAAGGATTTGCTTAATGCCCGAAAGCTGTTCGATAAGCTCCGCTAACGCTTTTGTCGTCACGACTTTTCGCCTCCAACTGTAAGGGCTGCGGAAACACCAATTCTCGCAACAACCGTGGTTTTCCACGACGGCGTGGCTGGCGCTGCAAAGCCCCCGTTTTTCTTTGTTAAAGCGGGCTAAGCCTTTTGTATAATAAGCCTGATACCTTAAACAATTCCAACATTCTTTCCTTGTTTCTTCCATGATAATTTCTCCTTGCAAATATTTTCACCTAATAGGTGACTATATTATATATCACCTATTAGGTGAATGTCAAGAATTTTTCACCTATTGGATGATATAATTTTTGTGGAGGTAGGTAATGGTTACACTTCAACAAATTCAAATAAAGTTATCGGAAGCAATAAAACTGAGCGGGCTTTCTCAATCGGAAATAGCAAACAAGTTAAATGTATCCAATCAAACAGTTTCGTGTTATGTTCATGGTAAGAAGTTGCCTGCATTGGATACTTTTGCAAATCTTTGCGCCGTATTAGGCGCTGACCCTGCGGATATTCTTTGCCTAAGCGAGTACGAGAAGTAGTTTTTTTGATATAGCGGCGAAAATTTACATTATTAAAAATCCCCCTTGCGGTATACCGCAGGGGGAAAGAAAGGGCGGGGCAATTCGTCACATGACGACGATGTCCATCGCCTTAAACTGTTCTTTCAGAGATTCAGGGAATGCCTCGTCCGTGATCAGCACGTTGATGTCCTCCGCCCGCGCGAACGTGTAGGGCATGATTTTGCCGATTTTGGAGCTGTCAAGCATCATATATAAAAACTTTGCCTTTTTTCTTACGAGCTTTAAGAGGTCGGCTTCTATCTGCGAGCCGCACGAGAAGCCGTTTTCGGGCGTGAACGCCGAAGCGGAAATGATTGCCAGCTCGAAATTCGTGTCGGTGAAATAGAGGGACGCCGTGGGGGAAGCCGTCGAGAGGTTTTCCTTGATGAGCTGACCGCCCAAAAGATTGATGGTGACGTTCTTTTTCTGAGCGAGTTCTTTGGCGACCGCGATTCCGTTTGTGAACACGTTGCACACCATATCGGGCAATTCCTTGGCGAGATAGAGCGCCGTGGTGCCGCCGTCGATAAAGATGGACGAGCCTTCGTCCACGAGCACCGCCGCTTTCTGGGCGATCTCGATTTTTTCGTCCGTATGAATGGTGGCTTTTTTCGTATAGGGTTCGCCGGAGGCTTTCTGCACCTCTTTCACGGACATGGCGCCGCCGCGCACGCGGATGATTTTCCCTTCCTCTTCCAGCTGGAACAAATCCCGCCGAAGAGTCATCTGGGACACGTTGGGAAAGTACTCTTCCAGCTGTTCCAGCGTCAGCTTGCCGCGCTTATCCAAAAGTTCGGCTATGTCCTCGATGCGTTCTCTTTTCATCTCTTGACCTCCTGCCCTATTTTTCAGTATATATCAAATTTATCATAAAAATAACAAAAAATCAAGCAAATAACGAACGTTTTTCAAAAAAATTTTATTAGTTTTAACATAAAATGCAAAAAACGGGAATGGAGCCGCTTTTTCACCCTGCGATAAAACGATTGCATTTTTTTTTCGGGTATGCTATAATAGAAAAGGAAACGCTTGTGGGCAACGGTATTTTCGCGTCCGATTCGAACGTTGTCCCTATTCGTAAGAGAAGCGAAACTACTTGTCCGCAAAAGTATTTTTGCGGCTTATTTAAACGAACGGTTTGCCGTGCCGTCCTAAGCAAACGGCGCAAAAAGGGAGGAAGGCTCCATGGGCTTTGACTTTTTGGAAGATTTAGACGAATATTTCTGCGAGAAATATGCCAATTACGATCAGATTTGTATTTTAAAGGGATACGAGATGCCGAAAATGCAGACGACGGAGCGCAGAGAGGACGGCACGGACTATTCCTATACGCTGCCCGCTTCCACCATGCGCCTGTCGGCGCAGAAAAATAAAACGGATCTGCTGCGGCAGCTGAAAGAGAAAATGACCGATTCGACTTTTTCTTTCACCTTCCGTCCCGTGGGCTTTTTTGCGCGCATCAAGGAAAACTTCGAGAAAAATTCCTTCAAAAAGCTTTTGCCCGGGGTGCTCGCTAAATACAACACGGGCGCGGCGGAAGCGGGAAAGCTTCTCGACGTAGACGCCGTGACTTGGTCGCGCGTCTGCAAGGGCGCGTATTGGCCGACGAAAAATCTCCTTTTTTCTCTGGCGATCACCTCGCATATCTCCTTGGAGGACACGTGCGACCTGCTCGCCGTCTGCGGTTTTGAATTGGATTATGCGCTCGTCAAAGACACGGTGATCTCCTATCTCTTATCCAAGAGCATTTTCAACGGGGAAATGGTCAGGGCGGCTTTGGACGAATATAAGGTGAGCAATCTGTTTATAAAAGACCTGTAAACCGCCGCGGCTCGATTGGAAAGAAAAATAAAATCCGAAAAAAGCCCGGAATTTCTTTTCGCGTTTTATTTTACCGAATACATCAAATCCGAGGCGGCAGAATCGGGAAAAATCCTTGCGTTTTTCGTTTTCTCATGATATAATAAAGGGGAAGTCGGAACGAAAAGGATTGACAATTGAATATTCCGAGCGGAAAAAGAGTATCCGTAGAAGAGGACGGGAACAGAGAGGCTGCGCCGCGGGCTGAAAGCGCGCCGTGTCTTTCCACGGAGAAGGTGCGTTTCCGCGCTTTCAGGACAGACTAATCCTCTGCGGCAGCCTCCGTTATCGGGCGAAATGAGGAAAAAGCGCGCGCTTTGAAAAAAGTTTTGCCTTTTTCGAAATAAAGTGGAACAGCGTTTGACCGCGCCTTTATACTATATAGTATCGGCTATTTGGTATAGAGGCGCTTTTTTTATTTCGGACAAAAACGGTTGCGTTTTTCTTGTGCGCCGCCGCTAAATCGCCCGCTTGTCGGGGACGGCGGAAAGTAAGTAAAGAAAATTGCCCGCCGATAAAATGAAAAAGGAGAAAACAGATGTGGTTTAAAAGGCTGCGGGCGGATATCGCCGCCGCGAAGAAGAACGACCCCGCCGCGAGAAATAAATTTGAAATATTTTTGACGTATTCGGGGGTGCACGCCTTATCTCACCACCGATTCGCCAATTTTCTTTATCGGATTCACCTCAAACTGCTCGCCCGCATCGTCAGTCAATGCTCCAAAATTTTTACGGGCATAGAAATCCATCCCGCCGCGAAAATTTATCCCGGCGTATTCATCGACCACGGCAGCGGCGTCGTCATCGGCGAAACCGCCGAAGTGCACCCCGGCACCGTCATCTATCAGGGCGCGACTCTGGGGGGCAACGGCAAGGAACACGGCAAGCGCCATCCCACGCTGATGGAAAACGTCACCGTTTCCGCGGGCGCGAAGATTCTCGGCGGGTTCATCGTCGGCGAAGGCGCGAAGATCGGCGCGGGGGCGGTGGTGTTGAAGGAAGTGCCGCCGCACGCCACGGTGGTGGGCGTACCCGGACGTATCGTGCGCATCAACGGCGAAAAGGTATGCGAGCCGGATCTCGACCAGGATAAGACCGATCCCTATCAAAACTATCAGAAAGAGATCTGCAATCTGCGGGCGAGAATGTGCGAATTGGAAAAGAAGCTGGAAGAGTTAAAAACGCCCGTTCCGTCGGAAAAATCCCCTGAACCGTCAAAGGAAAGCCCGCCGTCCGGGCGCGAAAATAAAGGAGGATTTGAAGAAAAACACATACCCAGGGCAGGGATTACGTAAAAAACGAATAAAAAGAAAACGAAAATAGAAGATAATAAAAAGGAAAGGAAAAATATGAAAATCTACAATTCACTGACGAAAAGAAAAGAAGAGTTCGTTCCCCTGGAAGCGGGAAAGGTAAAAATGTACGCCTGCGGCATCACGGTTTCGGGCGAAGCCCATATCGGTCACGGATATCAGGCGCTCATTTACGACATCATGCGCAAATACCTCGAAAAGGTGGGCTATAAAGTGACGTATGCGCGCAACTATACGGACGTGGACGATAAAATTATCGCCAAATCCAAGGAAACGGGAATCCCCGCCGACGTGTACGCCGCGGAGATGATCGGCAAAATCAACGAGGTGATGGACGAATTGCACGTGGACGACCCCGACGTCTGGCTGAAAGCGACGGAAAATATCGGCAATATCGTCGATTTTATCCGCCGATTGATCGAAAAGGGGCACGCTTACGCGACGAAAAAGGGGGACGTCTATTTTGACGTGGACTCCTATCCCGCTTACGGCCATCTTTCCAATCGTTCCTTGGAGGACGCTTTGGACGGTGTGCGCGTGGACAACGACGACGAGAAAAAGAACGCTTACGATTTCGCGCTTTGGAAGAGCGCGAAGGAAGGGGAAATTTGCTGGGATTCGCCCTGGGGCAAGGGGCGCCCCGGCTGGCATATCGAATGTTCCGCGATGAACCGCGCCGCGTTCGGAGATCAGATCGATTTGCACGGCGGCGGTCGGGACCTCATTTTTCCCCATCACGAAAACGAGATCGCGCAGACGGAGGCGCTGACGGGCAAACCGTTCGTCAAGTATTGGACGCATAACGGACTCATCAAGGTCAACGGGCAGAAGATGAGCAAATCCCTGGGCAACAGCCTACTCCTTACCGACCTTTTGGAGAAATACTCCGACGAGGCGATCAAGTTTGCTCTTTTGCAGACGAACTATCGGAACGACATCAATATTACGGACGATCTGTTTCCGGAGGCGGAGAAGCATCTGTACGAATTTTACAGAGAGCTTGCCGAGGCGGAGGGGGCGGCTCTCTTTGCGAGCGAAGAGGACAAGTCGTATGCGAAAAAGATCGACAAGGAATTCGACGACTGCATGGACGACGATTTCAATACGGCGCTGGCGCTCGGCAATCTGTTCGGATATTTCAAGGAAATGAGAAAATTCCTGTCCGGGAAGGACGCCCGGGCAGCGGCGATGGCGGCGCAGCTGCGCGAAACGTATTCCCTTTTGGGCTTGTTTAAAAAGGACGCGGCGGCGTACGTGAAATGGTACGAAAGCAAAAACGCGGCGGAAATTCCCGCGGCGGTCAGGGCGATCGCAGAGGAGCGCTTGGCGGCGCGCGCCGCCAAGGATTGGGCAAAGAGCGACGCCCTGCGGGCAAAGCTTGCGGAGCTGGGCTATGCCGTGAAAGATTCGAAAGAGGGCTATACGCTGACAAAAAATTAAAACGGAGGGGGCAGGGCAGAGATCGCGCAGACAATCGGTTGATAGAATTCCTGCTTTTTCCTCGGAAAGGAACGGGACAAATCGGGATTTGAAAAGTTCTTTCGACGTTTTGGGGCGCTTTTTCCGCCGCTCGGAGCTTGTCGAAGGGGGTTACACAGAGCCTTCGGCTGCGCTTAGCGGCGCGAAAATACTTTATTTGTCCATACCTAAGGGCGCAAAAGCAATTGACATTTTGCGCAGCGGCATATATAATGTATAAAAAACGAAAAACAAGGTGAAAAAGACCATGAAAGAATACACCAGCGAAAATCTGAGGAGTATGTATCTCGATTTCTTTAAAAAGCGCGGGCATAAAGTCATTCCGTCCGCGTCCCTCATCCCCGAAAACGACCCTACCGTTCTCTTCACGACGGCGGGGATGCATCCGCTCGTGCCCTATCTTTTGGGCGAAAAGCACCCCGCGGGAAACCGTCTTACCGACGTTCAGAAATGCGTCCGCACGGGCGACATCGACGACGTGGGGGACGAGCGCCACTGCACGTTTTTCGAAATGCTCGGCAATTGGTCGCTCGGCGACTATTTCAAGAAGGAGATGATCCCTTGGAGTTACGAATTTCTGACGGGCGAGGACTATCTCGGGATCCCTTCGGACAAGCTCGCCGTGACGGTGTTCGGCGGGGACGAAACGCTGCCCTGCGACGACGAAGCGGCGGCGCTTTGGGAAAAGGCGGGCATCAACAAGGAAAATATCTATTTCATGCCCCGCGAAAACAATTGGTGGGGACCCGCGGGACTCACGGGACCCTGCGGCACGGATACGGAGATGTTCGTGATCCGCAAAGCCAAATGCGGACCGAATTGCAATCCCGACTGCAATTGCGGCGCGTTCCTCGAAATCTGGAACGACGTCTTTATGCGTTTCAATAAACAGGCGGACGGCTCGTATACCGAACTCGCGCAGAAAAACGTCGATACGGGCATGGGTTTGGAGCGCGCCCTCTGCGTCCTGAACGGCAAAACGAGCGTTTACGAAACGGACCTGTTCGCGGACGCCATCGCCAAAATTTCCGCTCTCACGGGTCTGTCCTACGATAAAGACGAGGAAACCACGAGGGCTTTCCGCGTCGTTTTGGACCACGTGCGCACGGCGACCTTCATGATCGGGGACGAGAAGGGCATCGCGCCCTCCAATACCGATCAGGGCTATATCCTGCGCCGCATCATCCGCCGCGCGGTGCGCTACGGGCGCAAGATAAGCCTGCCTGAGGGGAGCCTTTCGGAAATCGCGGCGACTTTCGTCGAAAAATATAAGGGAGTGTATCCCGAACTCGACGCTAACCGCGCGCGCATCGCGGAGGAACTGAATAAGGAGGAGGCGAAGTTCTCCAAAACCTTGCAGCAGGGCTTAAAAGAGTTTGAAAAGTGCATCGGCGGCTTGGAGCGCAAAAACGCTTTCATGTCCGCGAAGGATCCTTCCTATGTGCCCGAAACGGTCATCGGCGGCAAGCAGGCGTTCCATCTTTACGACACTTACGGCTTCCCCGTGGAGATCACGGGCGAGATGGCGAAGGAGCGGGGCTTCGGCGTCGATTTAGACGGCTATAACGCGGCGTTCGAGGAGCATCAGAACAAGAGCAAGGCGGGCAGCGAGCAGAAGTTTGCCTGCGGTCTTGCCGACCATAAAGAAGCGACGACCAATCTGCACACCGCCACGCATCTCTTGCACGCGGCGCTCAAAAAAGTGCTTTCCGAGGACGTGAATCAGAAGGGCTCGAATATCACGGAGGAGCGGCTGCGCTTCGACTTCAATTTTGAGCGCCCCATGACGCCGGAGGAAATTAAGAAAGTGGAGGCGCTCGTCAACGAGAAAATCCGGGAAAACATCCCCGTGGTGATGAAGGAGATCTCTTTGGAAGAAGCGAAAGCGGAGGGCTTTACGGGGCTTTTCGAAAGCAAGTACGGCGAACGCGTAAAGACCTATTCCATCGGCGATTTTTCCAAGGAAATCTGCGGCGGACCTCACGCCGCGACGACGGGCGAGCTGGGCGCGTTCAGGATTGTCAAGGAGCAAAGCTCCTCTGCGGGCGTGCGCCGTATCAAAGCGGTTTTAACGCGCGAATAAGGCGCGGACGGATAAGGAAAAGCAGGGTAACGAATACCCTGCTTTTTTGTCGTAAAAAATTTGTCGTTTCCCCCGTCTTTTCGGGAAGGGAAAGGGGAGAAAAAGAGCTGTAAACCGCAAAGGCTCTTTTCGCGCAACGATAAGAGGGATTTGCGCGGTCAAATAAAATAGATTAGATTAGCCGTTCTTTTGTTTGACGTCCCTGCCGACGAGTTCGTCAAGCGTAATGCCGTAAAAATCGGCAAGCTGAACACAAAAATCGATATTGGGCAAACCCTTTCCTGCTTCCCACCAGCTGATCATCTGTTGTTTCAATCCTGTCGCTTTCGCCAAAGCGCTTTGCGTAAACCCATTTATCTCTCTTTGATATTTTAATGCTTCTCCGTAATTCATCATCACTATTTATCGTTATATTCTCCCTATCAAATAATCGATCGTGCAGTCGAATATTTTGGAAAGTTCCGCAAGCGTAGATAAAACAGGTTCGGAACCGTGTTCCCAATTATAAAAATAGGCTCCGTCATACTTTGATATTTTTCTTAAAGCATAGCTGGATATTTGCGCTTCTTTCATGACTTCTTTAATCCGTTTTGTCAGTGGCGGGCAATCTTTTCCGACGAAAGGACTATCGTCGTCGCTTCTGCCGATTAAAAGTTCGATGGAACAATTCAGATAGTCCGCCGAGGAAATTAAAGCAGATAAATTAGGCTCCGTGGAATTGCTTAGCCAACGATAAACGGTCGCCGACGAAATATGGACGGATTTTGAAAAATCCTTTACTTTGATGTTTCGGGTATTGAGAATTTCCTTTAAACTTTCGCCGAAATTTATTTCCTTTTTCATGGATTCCTAAATAAGCTTTTTGCCTTTATAGCGAAAGAGTTATCTTTAACTATATCGATTCTCAGGATTTTGTCGAGAATGCCAGGCTTTATACAGTCCCCTATCGGCGGTGAATGTTTCCCGCTTTTATAATAATATATTTTTTGCCGTAAATTTTCGCGGTATTTTTATACTATTGCAGCTTTTTCCCTATTTCATCTTCTAAGCCAAGTAGATAGTCCGCGCTTACTTCAAAAATTTTACAAAGTTTTTTAATGGATTTTATGTCCGGTTCCGTCCTTCCCTGTTCCCAGCTCGCGTATCCATTAGCCGACATATTTAATAACTCATAAACATCTTTTTGCGTCAAGCCTCTTTCTTTGCGAATAGATTTGAGTATGTCTTTAAATTCCATAAACCCCCCCCTTTTTTATTAATTATATAATTTTGTACCCAAAATGAGTTGACACAACCCAAAATGGGTAGTATAATAAAAAAGTAGATACCCAGAATGGGTTTAAATTGGAGAGGTAAAGAAATGGAAAATTCGGAAAAGAACAGAAAAAAATGTTTCGCGTGCAGCAGGTTCCGTCGGTATTATACGAAAGGGGACTATTGCTTTAACAGGACGGAGTATGGCTTTTGTATAAGAAAACATGAAATGAAAGAAAAACACGATACCTGTGAGGAATGGGACCGCAACAGCAGAACGCGCTACACCGACAAAGACAAAGCCATGAAAGTGCTCTCGGAAACGCTTTGGGAAATCGCGTCAATCAGGCAAATTCTGCAAGAAGCTCAGAAAGAGGAACAAAAAAAATGAAAACCGATAAAAAAATTCCGTCCTGTCAAAATTGCGCGTATTATCGCGCGTTTTACAACGAAGGAATCTGGGATTTTTGGGAACAGAAAACAGGACTTTGCGCAAAATGCGAAAAAATCGTCGGAGAAAAAGAAGCGTGCGAATCGTGGAGTCCTTATCAAAAAATCGCGG
The DNA here is from genome assembly GCA_905209085.1 of uncultured Eubacteriales bacterium. Taxonomy (GTDB): domain Bacteria; phylum Bacillota; class Clostridia; order Christensenellales; family Borkfalkiaceae; genus Scatosoma. The sequence continues at coordinate 640,455 of CAJLRM010000001.1, read as the reverse complement.
CGACGAAACAGGCTCTTAACAAAGCGGCGAAAAATATCCGAATCTTTCAAAAAATTTACGAAAAGCAGTAAATTTCCCCTCGTCGGGGCATAGAAAAGGCGCTCCGCCGCAAAAGATTTACAGCTTCCGAACGCTCGACGTTTCCTTTCGGGCGTTCGGAGGCTTTCTTTTCAGGCGCGTTTCGGGAAAAAAGAAAGTCTATTTGACGTTTTTCCGCATATAGATGATAGATGGGAAAAATGGTCTTTTCCGTAAAGCGGCGAAAGCGGATTTGCCTCCTTTTTTGGGGAATTGACAAGGAAAAAGCGATAAAATTGGAGTTTTTCGCTCCCTTTATGAGAAAATATACTCTTTCCGGCTCTCTGCAACGTCTGCGGAGAAGCTTTTTTTCGACAAATCATTGGAAAATTTTTCCTGTTCTTTTGAAAACGCCCCCTTTTCCGCTCTCCTTCGACAGAATTTTGAAATGTATAAATATGCGGGGGGGGGGGGCGTTTATTAGCAAAAAAAACAGGTTTTATGGAAATTTTTTCAAATTTTTCAGAAATGTAAGAAAAAGTTATTTACAAAATATAAAAAATGCTGTATAATAAAAATGAAAATACGCAGGCGGGAAACCACAGGCGCTTTCGCGGCTTATGGGAACGTCGATTCGGGGGATACTCTCTTAAAAGAAAAGAGGAACCGTGTGAAACGGGAAATCCTTTGCGGCTCTATGAAAGCGGGCGGTGTTATGTAGGATAAAAGTAAACGAGCCGCGAAAAAGCCATGAGTCTTTTGCCGCCGATTTGACAGCGTTTGCCGTATCTTATAAAAGCAAGCCGTATCTCATAAAAACAAAAGGTGTCGGCGCGAATCGTTTGCGCGTATGTTTGCGCGCCGTTTTCACAAGGCTTTGCGGCGGCATAAAAGTAATATGAAATCTCACTAACGAAAGGAGCATTTTCGTGAAACCCATGGATTTATTGGAGGACTTATCCGAGCTTGTATACGTCACCGATCCGGAAACCTACGAGATTCTTTTTCTCAATCGGGTGGGGGAGCGGGCTTTCGGCTTAGAAGACGGAGAGATAAAGGGGAAGAAGTGTTATCAGGTCCTTCAAGGGCGAGATACGCCCTGCGAGTTCTGTACCACGTCCAAGCTCCAAAAGGAAAGTTTTTACACCTGGGAGAAGTATAATCCCATCACCAAGCGGACGTATATGCTCAAAGACAAGTTGATTCGCTGGGACGACGGCAAATGGAAGCGCATCGAAATCGCTTTTGACGTCACGACCTATCGGATTCAGCAGGATCAGCTGAACGAGCGTCTGGAAACGGAAAAGGAATTGCTGCTCTGCGTGCAGGATTTAAGCTCCTCGACGCTGTTTATCGACGCGATGGAGCGCTCCATGCGCCGCCTGGGCGGTTTTTTGCAGTGCGATCGCATCTATGTGTTCGAGTTCGACGGGGACAGGATGAGCAACACGCACGAATGGTGCGCCCCCGGCGCGGAGCCGGTGAAGGCGACGCTGCAAAATCTGCCCCGAAGCCTGGTGCGCCGCTGGGAAATCCTGTTTTCAAACAATCAGAACGTCATCATTCACAACCTCGAAACCCTGCGGGAAACGGATCCCGAGGAATACGACGCTCTGCACAGACAAAATATCCATAGCTTAGTCGCCGCTCCGCTGTTTGCGGAAAACGAGCTGATCGGCTATTTCGGCGTGGATAATCCCCCGCCCGCCCTCATCAATAAAATACAATTTCTGTTCAGTACCCTTTCCTATTTATATGCCAATACCATTATGCGGCACCGCATTTACGAAAAGATGCGGCATATGAGCTATTTCGATTCCTTGACCGAGCTTTATAACCGCAATTCCTACATTCACGACTTGAAGAAGCTGCAAGCGGCCGTGCCGCGCGTCTTGGGCGTGGTGTTCGTGGACATCAACGGACTCAAAGGCATCAACGACACATACGGGCACGAGCGCGGCGACGAAGTGCTGCGGTTTGTCAGCGGGAAATTTTCCAAGGCGTTCGGGGAATATAAACGCTATCGGCTGGGCGGGGACGAGTTCCTCACCCTTTGCCCGGATATTTCGCAGGCGGAATTTCAAAAGCGCATCGCGGCGTTCCACGACGAGATCTTTTTAAACGGTCGGCTGGCGGCGGCGATCGGCTTCAATTGGAGCGACTGCGTCACCGATTTAAACGAGATCATCGGTCGGGCGGACAAAAGTATGTATAAGGACAAAGAGGAATATTATTGCTGCGCGCTCCCGCAGGAAAAGTGACGGGAAATGCAGCAAACAACGCCTCGGGCGGCTTTCCGAACAGGAACGCCGCTCTTTTTTTGTGACAAGCTCTTCCCAAAGCGGGGATAAAAGGAGGGGAAGCGGTTAGCGATAAAGGAAGCGAGCGCAAAATAGCCGATGAAAGGATATGGAAATTAACGCCGCATGGAAAGGGTTTCGCAAGGGACGGGCGGAATCGAATTTTTTGCTTTCCTGCGGTGATGAGAAATTTTTTGCCGCCGCGTCGGTTTTGGTCGGGCGCATTCTTATACGGCGGGCGGCGGGTAATGCGTGTATGCGCTTGCCGCCGTAGCGTCCTCGCTCTCCTGCGCGAGAGGGGCAATCTCTCCCGCGCGCCGTGACGCGTCGTTAAATTCCTGTGCTGTGAAAAAAAGGAACGGGGGACACGGCGTAGACGGAAAACGGCGAAACGGGGAATTTACTTTGACATTTTTTTCAAAAACGTGTATACTGTAAGAAAAATAATTGACGGAGAAAAAAATGGACGAAAAGCCGTTTGAAAAAATTATCGAAAAGGAGTTCGCTTTTCTTTTCGAGGCAGGGTTTTGTTACGAATATACCTACGATAAAGGCTCGGATTCCTCCTGCGTGTATATCTATCGTTTCCGCCGCGGGCGGGACTTTTTCGATTTTCGCACCGTTTCGGGCGGCAAGGAGAGAAATACGGTGGCGTTTGCAAACGGACAGTACGTTTTTCCGAATCTGAAACTCCGCCATAAAAAGGCTTTTGGCGCCTTTCATCGCAAACACTTTTTCAAAAAGGCGACGGACGAAGAACTTTGGGCGTTTGCCGCGCAGCTTTTAAAAGCGGAAAGCGAGTCGGGCACGCTGTTCGGAATCCCGCTTGACTGAACGCCCCCTCGGACCGCTTTTCTCTCGGCAAGAGAAAAAGCGGTCCGGATTCGTTTTTGCGGCGTGCGGAAAAATCCGTCTGAAATTTTTTTCGGCACGCTCTGAAAAAAACTGCCAATAAAAAGGGCGATTCGTTCGTTTAATAAATAAGGGAAGAATTTGGGAACAGGAAACGCATGAACAAACAGGGGCTGGACGTACTGATGAAGAAGGTTGCCGATGGCGACAACGAGGCGTTTGCACGGCTTTACGACGAGGTCAAAAAGGGCGTGTTTGCTTTTGCGTACTCTTATTTGCGCTGCGCGGCGGACGCGGAGGACGTGACCGAGGAGGTATTTTTCGCCGTCAAGCGCAAGGCGTATCTGTATCGGCCGGGAACGGACGCGCGGGCGTGGATATTCCAGATCGCCAAAAATTTATCGCTAGACGAACTGCGAAGGCGAAAACGGCGCGCGGAGCCTCTGGAAGAGGCGGGCGAGCCGGCCGTTCCGCCCCGGTTGCCCGCGCTGGATCTTTTGACGAAGTGCCTCGACGAAACGGAACGGGAAATCGTGTTGCTGCACGCGGTATGGGGATATAAACATCGGGAAATCGCGCAGATGAAGGGAATGCCCCTCGGCACGGTCACATGGAAATACAACGCCGCGCTGGAAAAACTCAGAAAGGAGTGGGAGGAATCATGAAAGAATCGGATTTTTTCAAACAACTCAATCGTGAACTTCAATACGCCGCTCCTCCCCTGTCCGAGCGTCTGAAAGAGGAGCCGATTTGTTCCGTTTCCCGCGAAAAGAGGGGCAACGGGCGGGATTCCCGCATCCGCAGGAGAACGGCGGGGCGCGTTTCGAAGAAAAGACTCACGGCGATACTCGCTTCGGCTGCCGCACTGATCCTCGTCTGTATCGTCGGGCTCACCGCGTTTTTCTTGGGACCTTCCGTTTCCCCGACGGTCTATGCCTGTATGTATATCGACATCAACCCTTCCCTCGCGCTGACGCTGGACGAAAATTATAACGTCCGCAAGGTCGTTTCCCGCAACGCGGATGCGGATACGCTGATCGGCGACGAATCGTTTGTTTCTTCCCTAACGGGCTTGTCCGCGCAGGAGGCCGCCGTCAAGGTGGCGGAGAGGGCGGCAAAGAGCGGTTATCTTTCTCTCCGCGGCTCGGGCAGCAAAGACGATTATAACGAGATCGGCGTGACCGTTCGGAGCAATGCGGCGGTGAAGGAAGAAACACTCAATTCCATCGAGGAAAATTTGATCGGATTTTTCTGCGAAAACGGCGTTTACGTGTACGTAAACGCGCGCTCGGAAACGGACTTGGAAACGGCGTCGCACAATCGGGCTTTGGAAAGCCGTCCCGTTTCCTATCTCCGATGGACGGCGGACTCGCAGAGCCTGTCCGAACTGGAACGGCTGGTCGAAGACACGATTTACGGCTATGCGGCGGATCTTTTGACGGACGCTCTCTATAAATACGACTTGTTTGCCCGGATAGAGGCTCTCAATCGGCGGATCAAAGAGGATCCCGAAAATCTCTTGAATCTCGGCTATTGGCTGGTGAATGCGGAACTGAACGAGTCCGTGCATGAGTTGTCGGCGGAGATGGCGCCGCTGCTGGAAGAGCTCAATCTCCTTTACGGCGTGGATTGCCGGGAACGCAGCGTCGAGGCGTTTGCCCGCTATACGGCGACTTACACGGCGTATCAGACGGCGATCGTCGCGGCGGACGTCGATTCGCTTCGGACTCTTTTAAAAAACGGCATTTCGGAGGCTACTTTCGGAGGGATAGAAAATTTTTCCGTTCGCCTCAATTATTTTTATTTTGTTTCCAACGATCTTCTCAACAAGATTGCGACGGAAATCTGGAACGGAGCCGCCCTCACGGCGGAAAAACTCCTTTCGGATGCGGGCGAACTGATCAAAGACCGTGCTGCGGCGCTTACGGAGAGATATTCGGCGCTCTTTTCCCTCGAACGGGAGCCTATCGACGAAAAAGCCTATGCGCGGTTTTTAGAGCGAATCGGCAAATAACCTTTTCTTCCCCCGCCTGTTTAACCGGCGGGGGATATTGATAGGGGAATAGGCGCAAACAGAAATTTGCCTGCCCTCGGAAGGGGTTAAATATTTTTTTAACGCTCCATACCGTCTTTGAAAAAGCCTTTTTAAAAGGAAACGCTTACGGACGAATATTTTTGCCGATTTTTAATCGGAAAAAGCCGCGCCGTGCGCGTTTTTATGGTTACTTTCGGTAAGAACGAGCCCCGCCGCGCCGCTTTCCCTGTTTTTTGGACGCGAAAATAATTCTCGCCGCGTTTTTTTAATCCTCTTTTGTAGGCGGGGCAATGTTTTCGTGGAGCCTCTTTTCGAGGAATCCCGCTTTGAGAAAAAAGACCTTTCGTTCCGCCCCGTCTTTCGTTTGCGTTTTTTTGTTTTGCTTTTTCATCTTCTCTTTTAGGAATTGCGTGTCCTTGAAAAATCGAAAAAAATTTTTTATATTTTCCCAATAAAATTCTCTTTTGTTTCGTTTATTATATGAATCCGAAAATGAATCGGAAGAAAAAATTGAAAAAAGAAAGAGGTGTTTTTTATGAAAGGTCTGAAATATGTCGCCGCCGGGCTTTCCGGCGTCCTGTTCATCTCTCTTTGCGCGGGCTGCGCCGCGAAAGAAAGCAAAGACGAAGGAGCGGTTTCTTACGTCGGAATCGACGTTAATCCTTCCGTTTCCCTCGTGCTCGACAAAAATAATAAGGTCGTTTCCGTGATCGCCGAAAACGAAGACGCGCAGGTGCTTCTCTACGGCGAGGCTTCTCTTGTGGGGATGAGCGCGGAAGACGCGGCGAAAAAAATCGCGGAGCTTTCCGTGCGATTGGGCTATCTCGGCGAGGATAATCACGGCGTCAATATCACGGTGGAGGGCAAGGCGAACGCGGAAAAACTCACGGACGGCATTGAAGCGGCGTTTACGGCTTCCGCCGAAGGACTGGAACTCAATTTCTCTTCCGAAGGGACGTTTTCGATCAACCGCGAATTGAAAGCAGTCAACGCGGAATATAATTTAAACCTTTCCGTCGGAAAATTCAAATTGATTTTGGAGGCGCAGGCGGCGGACAAAACGCTGACGGTGGATGCGGCTGCGGATATGGACGTGTCGGAACTGCTCGACATTGTCGCTTCGGCGGCGGAAACCATGGAGCCTTACGCCACGGAAGCGTACAATACGGCGAAAGCGGCGGCTTCCTATACTTATGAAATGGCGAAAGGGCAGGTCCTCGACGCTCTTTGGCTGACTCCGTATCTCAAATATACGGGTGAGATCCTTTCGGGAACGCGGGTGAATTACGGCTTGATCTACAATACGTACGCCGCTTCCGTCCGCGCCATGACGGCGGGACTCGACGCGGCAGAAGCCGCGGCGAAAACGGCTGCCGAAACGCCCGTTTCCGATACGACGCTTGACGCGATTGCGGCGGCGTTGGATATGACCGAGGAAGAAAAAGCGGCGTTTATCGCGGACGTCGCGGCGGGAGGAAAGACGGTCGCGGCTCTGGATAAATATTTCGACGTTTATTTTAAAAACATGACCGCCGACGAGCGCAAAGCCGCCGAGGAAAAGATGAACGAGGTGACGGCGAAGGTGCAGGCGGAGGCGGATAAGATCGACGCGGCGATTGCACAGGAATATAAGGACGCGCTCAACAGGCTCTGCAAGGATCTCACAGCGCTCATTCCCGACTCGATTCTCGGTACGGCAAACGTATATCTCACCGAATTTAAGGCGCTCGTAAACGACGTGCAAAAGGCGGCGGACGGTAAAGAGCCGATGGCGGCGGCTTATGCGGCGAAAGAAGCGATCTCCGCCCGTTCGGAAAAGGTGATGGAGGCGATGAAAGCCGATCTGACTCAGGAAGAAGTGGACGGCGTGAACGCGGCGAAGGAAAAGTTGCACGATACGCTGGCTTCCATAGAAAAAACATATAACGACGCTCTCGCAAAAGCCGAACAGACGGCGAAAGAATATCTGACCTCCTTGAAGGCGGAAAGAACGAAAAAGGCTTCTTGACCCGTTTTTCTCCTTTGCTTACACGCATAATATATGTTCCCGTTCCGCCTTTCCCGGGCGGAACATCCCGAAAGCGCCGTGCGAATCGCTCCGCACGGCACTTTTTTAAGATTTTTTATCCTTGCGAAGGGGAAATGGGGTAAATAAAAACGGCGGGGCAAGCCTTTTCTATCCGATATAAAAGCGCCGTTTCCATGCCTCGCGAAGATGCAGAAAATGCGGCGATACGCCTGACTTGCGACGTGGGACGCCGTTTCGCAGCCGCGGTGTTTTTTCCTCCCTCTCCTTATATGGTGTTTTTTATACTTTGCGTTTTTTAAATCGCCTTTTTGCCGCGCAGATAGGACGCGATTAAGTCTATATCCCGCGCGCTTTTCGGATTGAGCACCCGGAAATCGTACAGGGTAAGGGTGGTTTCGAAATGCCTGCCGCTCACGGCGAAATCCCCGTAGAGCGGTTTTTCGTGTCCCGTATACGATTCTATCAGCGTGCCCACGCTTCCGCGCGGCAATCCTTCGCGCAGATGTCCGTTCGTCGTCAGAACGATCAGGTCCATTTCTTCCGCTAACTTATTGTCTATGTACTTGTCCATGTTTAAACTCCTCCCTTTTTTCTCTCGTGCCATTAGTTTACCACACATTTCGAAAATTACAAGCGCGGACTGCCATTTTTTTCCGTTTTTTGGTAAAATTTTTTTCAACGCAGCCCTGGGCGGCTCCTTTTTGGAAAAATCAACAAAATTTTTTCTTTCGGGGAGTCGGAAACGCGAAAACGGAGCAAAAATCTTTCGAAAAAATTTCCCCTCAAAACAGTTTACAAGCGAAAAATTTTGTGATATAATTATAATCGGTATAAAAAGGGCTTTAATACGAAAACTAAAAATGTTGAAAAATAACATTTTTTCGAAAACGCGCTTTCGGCGGATATTTCGGGGCGGAAAAGCTTTGAAAAAGACTCGTCGGGGCATCGATCAAACGCTTGTTTTTCTCGGTGATTAAAGACTTTTTATGCGAAAATTTATAACGCATCGTCATAATATAAAACGTCTGTAAACAAAACTTTTCAAGGAGATAACCGATATGATGACCAACAACAAAAAAGTGCTTAAATTTGTCGAAGACAGCGCGGCGCTCGCCTGCCCGGACAAAATCGTCTGGATCGACGGCAGCGAGGCGCAGAGGGACGCATTGCGCGCGGAAGCGGTCGCTTCCGGCGAAATCATCAAGCTCAACGAGGAGCTTCTTCCCGATTGCTATCTGCACAGAACGGCGGAAAACGACGTCGCCCGCGTGGAGGACAGAACGTTCATTTGCAGCCGGAAAGAAGAGGACGCGCTTCCCCATTCCATCGTCAAATGGATGGATCCCGAAAAGGCGTATAAGATGGCGGGGGACATCGCCCGCGGCAAGATGAAGGGCAGAACGATGTACGTCATTCCCTATTCGATGGGCGTGGTCGGTTCTCCGTTCTCCAAAATCGGCGTCGAAGTGACCGATTCCATCTACGTCGTCCTCAACATGGAAATTATGACGAGAGTAGGCAAAGTGTGCCTCGACGAGCTGGGCGAAAACGGCGATTTCGTCAAGGGATTCCACTGCAAGTGCGACGTGGATCCCGAAAAGAGATATATCATGCATTTCCCCGAGGACAACACGATCATCTCCGTCAACTCCGCTTACGGCGGAAACGTCCTTTTGGGCAAGAAGTGCTTTGCGCTCCGTATCGCCACCTATCTCGGCAAGAACGAGGGCTGGATGGCGGAGCATATGCTGATCCTCGGCTGCAAGCGGCCTCAGGACAAAGAGATGAAGTACGTCGCGGCGGCGTTCCCTTCCGCCTGCGGAAAGACGAACCTCGCCATGCTGATTCCTCCTCAGGAATATCTCGACGCGGGCTATGAGATCCAGACGGTCGGCGACGACATCGCGTGGATCCGGGTCGGCGAAGACGGCAGACTGTGGGCTGCCAACCCCGAAAACGGGTTCTTCGGCGTCGCGCCCGGCACCAATGAACATTCCAATCCCAACGCTCTGGCGGCGACCAAGAAGGGAACGATCTTCACCAACGTCGCTTACGATCCCGAAAACAACACCGTTTGGTGGGAGAAGCTGACGAAGGAAACGCCCGCGCATCTCATCGACTGGAAAGGCAATCCCTGGACGCCCGAGATGAACGCGGACGGCAAGCACCCCGCGGCGCATCCCAACTCCCGTTTCACCGCTCCCGCGGAGAATTGCCCCTGCATTTCGCCCGAATTCAATTCCAAGAAGGGCGTGCCCCTGTCCGCCATCATCTTCGGCGGCAGACGTGCGACCACTACGCCCCTCGTCTATCAGTCGAGAGATTGGAATCACGGCACGTTCGTTGGCACGATCATGTCCTCCGAAACGACTGCGGCGGCGACGGGCGCGGTCGGCGTGCTCCGTCACGACCCGATGGCGATGAAGCCTTTTATGGGCTATTCCGTGGATCAGTATTTTCAGCATTGGATCGACATGGGCAAGAAAGTTCCCGCCGAGAAACAGCCCAAGATCTTCAACGTCAACTGGTTCCGTCAGGACGAGAACGGCGACTTCATGTGGCCCGGTTTCGGCGAAAATATGAGAGTCCTCGATTGGATTCTCGACCGCTGCGAAGGCAAAGTGGACGCACGGGAAACCGCCATCGGCTATCTTCCCTATGCGAAAGATATCAATATTAAGAATACGGACGTCACGGAAGAAACGCTCGATAAGCTCCTGTACGTCGATAAAGAGCGCTGGGCGGCGGAGGCGGAAGAAATCGGGAAATATTACGACGATAACTTCGGCGACAAGCTTCCCGAAGAGATCCGCGAGAATCTCGAAGTCCTGAAAGCCAATTGCGCGAAATAAGCTTTTTCGCCTTTCCGCTCTGTCTTTTAAAAAGACGGGGCGGAGAAACAAATAAAATATATCGCGAAACAATCGAAAGCGGAATACATTTACAGGTGTATCCCGCTTTTGTATAGGGAGGAAAGTATGTTAAAAAGAGAAGAGATCCGTATCCGCGACCCGTTTGTTATGCCCGACAGGGAAGCGGGCGTCTATTATCTTTACGGCACCACGGCGCTCAAAGAAGGCTTGAACGCGGGGAACACGTTTTCCGCTTACAAAACGCGCGATCTCGAAAATTTCGAGGGACCGTATACCGTCTTCGACGGCGGAAAGACGGGATTTTGGGCGGACAGGGATTTTTGGGCGCCCGAAGTACATAAGTACGAAGGCAGGTACTATCTCTTGGGAAGCTTCAAGGCGGAAGGAAAGCGCCGCGCGACGCAGATCCTCGTTGCGGACGATCCTTTGGGGCCGTTTTCTCCGCTGACGGAAAGCCCGATAACGCCCGCCGCATGGGAGTGCCTCGACGGTACGCTTTGGGTGGAGAACGGCGTTCCCTATCTCGTGTTCTGTCACGAATGGGTGCAGACGGAGAACGGGGAAATGTGCGCGCTGCGCCTGACTCCCGATTTAAAAGCGCCCGCGGGCGAACCGTTTGTCCTGTTTAAGGCGGGGGACAATCCCGCCGTGGACGGATTCGAGGGATGCGCGGGGCGACAGTGCCGCATTACGGACGGACCCTTTTTGTTCCGCGAGGACGGGAAGCTGAAAATGATCTGGTCGAGTCTTTCGGGCGGAAAGTACGCCGTATTGGAAGCGGAAGCAGACGCTCTCGCGGGCGAGTGGAAGCACGGCGGCGGCCGTTTTACGTTCGACGGCGGACACGCGATGCTGTTCGAGGATTTTGGCGGCGTAAGGCGCATCTCTTTGCACCATCCCAATACGCCTCCTCTGGAACGGGCGGTATTTCTGCCTTTTTGAGGCGGGGCGTCACAAAAAGCGGCTTGCGGATTGTTTTTGCGCTTCTATTTTGTCCGCGCACGGCAAAGCTTAAATTTTATCGCGGCTTTTGTTTCGGCTTACGGCTTTTTCAGGGCGACGGATCGATTTTACTCCGCGGCGCCTGACGCTCGCCTGCGTAAAATCATCGCGGGCGTAACTGTAAAGAAGGCAAGGGAGGGTGTTTTTATTTCGCTTTTCCCTGTCTTTCCCTCGCCTTTGGCGGGGAGGCGCATAAAGGGAAAAAGAGTCGGGCAAATGTGCCCGGCTCTTTTTTACGTCGTTTTTGCTTTTTTAGAGAGCCGCGTTTTGACAGGAAACGCCTTTTGCCCTTCCGCCTACTTCGTGCTCGTCGGCGCCTCTGGCGCCTGTTCCGTGGCATTTCCCCCTTTCTTTTTACGGAAACGCACTTCGGCGATGACGATGGAAACGACGGTGAACACTTCGGTGACGATGCCTCCGAGCGATCTGCACACAACGTCGTAGATCAGCCAGCAGCCGCTGGAAGGCAGGGTGAGAAGCCGTACCTTCTGCGGGTTTTTCATGCCGTAAGCGAGCGTCGTAAAGATCTTTCCAGCAATCGCCAAAAGGCAAACGGGACCCGACCACGTCAGCGCGCCCGCCGCCGCCATCAGCAGAGAAAAGAGAATAATGCCCGCGGCGGTGGATTTATTCTTTTTTACTTGCCGCGCAAAGACGAGATTGCGCACGCATCCGATGACGTTCATCGCCACGCCCGTGTACGCGCCCAAGAGGATAAATTGCAGCGCAAACGTCAGTTCGCTGCTCGTTTTGTAAAGCATGATTTTTTTGTGTTCGTTTTTCTGATAGGCGATAAAACCGAAGAGCGCTCCCAAAATGCCGATCAGTTGAATGAAGATTTCCTTCCCCATACCTTCTCTCCGCTTGACTTCTTTTTACAAATTTATTATACTTGTAATAAGCAAATAATCAAAGCGTAAGGAGTACAGACTTTATTTTGGTTAAAAATTCGAAAAAACAATCAAAATAAACGCTTATTTGAGGGAAAACAATCAATGAAAAAGAAAGAGGACAAAGACGGCGGGATTCTCGCGTTCCTGCAAGAAAGAAAACACGCGAGCGTGGAGGAAATTTGCGAAAAAGTTTACGCCAGTCCTTCGACGGTGCGGCGCAGACTCACGGAGCTGCAAAGGAAGGGGCTGATCACGCGCACGCACGGCGGGGCGCAGATCAACGACGGCAACAGTTTTCTTCCGAGTTTCACCTTCCGTTCCCATCAAAACAGTCTGGAAAAGAAAAAAATCGCCTTATCCGCGATCAAACTGATAAAAAACGGGGACGTGATCTTTCTCGACGGCTCCACTTCTGCGTTTTTCATCGCGGAGTACCTTTCGGAATTTGAAAATATCAAGGTGCTTACCAACGGCATCGACACGCTCTCGCTGCTTTCCCGAAACGGCGTGACGGCGTATTCGACGGGCGGGCTGATTTCCGGGGAGAATCGGTCGGTGCTGATCGGCCGCGTCGCCGCGGAAACGATAGGGGGAATGTATGCGGACGTCGCCTTTTTTTCGGCGCTGTCCGTAGGAAGGGACGGCGCTATTTCCGATTGTTTCGAGGACGAAAACGCCCTGCGCCTCTCCATGATGAAAAACGCCGCCAAGAAGGTGTTTTTGTGCGATTCCACAAAGTTTGGCAAGCGCTCCGCCTTTCGCCTCTGTTCGGTGGAGGACGTGGATTGCATCGTCACCGACCGCGACATCCGCAATTATTTCGAGCCGCGGCTTTCTCTTCCCGAAATTTTGTTCTGAGCGCTGTTTTTGTGCTTTTCGGCGAATCGGACGGAGGCTTGCGCTCGTTTTTTTGAACGCCGTGGATGGGCGGCACTTTTTAGCGGTAAATCACAAAAATCCTCGAACGGACGTTGTAAGAACGCCCCTCGAAAATTGAAATTTTTAAGAGCCTGAATTTTTTGAAAGAACTTTTTAAGGTCTTGCAACCGACCGCGCGTTTTTTTCTACTATGCAAATGAGAAGATGGATTCAGAGTCTATTTCGCGCGGCGAAAAAGCTTCGTAAAGGCGAAAATCGCTTTTGCTTAGGACGATCTGCGGCGATACGGCGTCTTTTTAAACGCCGTCTTTGCGTTAGATTTTTTTAAGCGGAACTCGTAACCCTTCCTTTTTTCATCCGTGTAGGAAAGGGTCCTCTGTCCGTCTTCCTGCTTTTTACATGACGCTGCGGCGCCATATCTCGGAATGCTCTTTTCCGATTCGTCGGTTAAAATGATTCTCGGATTTTAGGGAGGGAACAAACGGAAAGCCGGGAAAACAAAGATAAATTTTCGCCGCGAAACTATAAATCGTTACCCTTTTAGTGAGAATAGACAAATACTTTCCGCCCGAAGCTTCCTATGGCTTTGGGCGGAAAGCGATTTTTAAGCAAACGCAAAAAATCTCCGACCGCCGAAAATCCGCCGAGTCGGAAAAGCTGTAAAAACGATAATCCCCCCGAAGCCTTGCGACCTCGGGGGAACTACCTATATGATAAGGGGGAAAATGATGAGCTTATTGATGAGTAAATCTCTTGAAAAGTACCTTCATTTGATTTACAAATATATTCTACTATAAATCCGCAAAAAAGTAAATTATTTTGTCGAAAAATTTTTTAATCCTCCAAAATCATTAGAAACGAGCAAAAAATGAAATATATTATCATTTTCACATATTTTTCACAAAAACAAAGATGTTAACTGTTAAATTTTTGTAAACTGCAAACATATCGGGTAAAATGGAAAAAAAGGGGTAGAGAAAGGGGACGAGTTTCTGTTTGAAAAGCAAACGCGCCCTCAGGGGCGGGGAAGGACTTTTATTTGAAATCAAAAGCGGAAATTCATAGAATTTTGCAAAGGAAACAGCAGAGGACGACGGACGCGAAGTAGGAAAGGAGGGAAATAATCAGCGCGCCCGTAAATTTTTTCTGTTTTACCTGCGAAAAATAGACGGCGCCTATGTAAAAGACGGTTTCCGAGGACCCGTAAGCGACGCAGGCGCAGCGCGCGGCATAGCTGTCCGGTCCGTAACGGGTGAGGATGTCGGAAAGTACGGCGGTGGAACCGTTGCCGGACAGCGGCTTGATGAGGACGAGTTCCGCGATCTCTTGGGGAATGCCCAGACCGCGAAAGAGCGGCTCGATCAATTTCACGAGCTTCGCTTCCAATCCGCTCACCTCGAACAGCTTTGTCAGCATCATGACGGCGGCGATATAGGGAAAGACGGACATGACGAGCGGAAGCGCGCCCTTGACTCCCTCGGTAAAACTGTCGTAGACCCGCACTTTTTTGACGACCGCAAAGAGGAAGGAAGCGAGAAAGATGATCGGGATGATCAGAGTAAAAAACTTCATTATCTCAGCCCTGCCCTTTGCTTTTTGCCCTGACGGGTCCGAATTTCCGTTTTTCGCGCTCCTTCGGCGCGGCGTTTTTTTTCGCCCGCTTGTCGTCCGTTTTGATAAATAATTTGACGAGCAGGACGCCGAGAACCGTGGAAAACGCGGTGGCGAGCATCGTGGGCAGGATAATATCGGCGGCGGAAGCGCTGCCGGCGGCGATGCGCAGGGCGACGACGGAGGTGGGGATCAGCTGTAAAGAGGTGGCGTTGACGACGAAGAGCATGGAGGAGGAATAGTGCGCGTCCTTGTTTTTTTCGAGCAAAGATGCGGCTTTGATTCCGTAGGGCGTGGCGGCGCCGCCTATTCCCAAAAGATTGGTGGAGAGGTTCATGCCGATCGCGGAGAGGGCTTCCTCGTCGTTCGTCCGAAATAGCTTGCGGCAGAGCGGCTTTAAGAGCTTGGAGATTCCCCGCGCGACGCCGCTCTCCTCCCAGAGCTGCATCAGTCCCAGCCACGCGGCGTAAGAAGCGAGCAGCGCGAGGCACAGCGTGGCGCTTTTCGTCGCCCCGTCGAGCAGCGCGGGCAGAAATCCCGCGGGATCGACGAGGAGCAGCACGGCTCCCGACAAAATAAAAATAACGGCAAAGACAACATTCATACTCCTATTATATGTCCTTGTCCCGCCGAAAATAACTCTCCGAAAGGGAGGAAAAACGGGGCTTCTTAGCGGCGTTTTTTTCGCCTCTTTTTCCTCTGCGAACGTTTGTCCGCAAAACGCGCGCGATTTTTTTCGAATTTTTCGCGCACAGGATACGCCTGCTTTCTCGGAGTTCTCCTTGCCCGTTTGCCGCCATAAGCCGCTCTTTCTCTTTGCGGCAGTAGTATCTGCTTACGGCGTTTAAAAAAATCGTGCTCTTTTCCGCGCCGCCCTCTTTTGTCCCGCTTTTTTGGCACGCAGAGGTCCTCGGCACCCCGAAGGCGTCAAAGCCTGTCCTTTTAGAGTTTGGAAACGGCTTGAAAAGCGCGGGAAGTCGGTTTTGGCGTATCCCTGAAACAAAACGGCGTAAAAGTAATTTACTTTTGAGCGCAAATGGTGTATAATATTTCCGTATAACAATTGAAACGAGTTTCCGCACAAGGAGAAGGAAATCATGGCAAGCGAAAAACAGACGAACAAGACGAAACCGAAATATTACATCACGACGGCAATCGCGTATACGTCGGGCAAACCGCATATCGGCAACACGTACGAAGCGGTTTTGGCGGACGCGATAGCGCGTTTCAAGCGCAAAGAAGGCTACGACGTCAGATTCCAGACGGGCACGGACGAGCACGGGCAGAAGATAGAGGACAAAGCGAAGGCTGCGGGCGTGACGCCCAAACAGTACGTCGATAAGACGGCTGCCGAAATCAAACGCATCTGGGACCTCATGGGCACTTCTTACGATAAATTTATCCGCACCACGGACGGCGGGCACGAAGTCGAGGTCGCCAAAATTTTTAAAAAGTTTTACGATCAGGGGGATATTTACAAGGGCTATTACGAGGGAATGTACTGCACTCCCTGCGAATCTTTCTGGACGGAGAGCCAGCTTGCGGACGGCAAATGTCCGGACTGCGGCGGGGAGGTGAAGCCCGCGAAAGAAGAAGCCTATTTCTTTAAAATGGGCAAATATGCGGATCGGCTGATCGAGCATATCAATTCCCACCCCGAATTTATACAGCCCGTTTCCCGAAAGAACGAGATGATGAACAACTTTCTTTTGAAGGGCTTGCAGGATCTGTGCGTTTCCCGCACCTCTTTCAAATGGGGAATCCCCGTGGATTTCGACAAGAAACACGTCGTGTACGTGTGGCTGGACGCCCTCACCAATTATATCACGGGTCTTGGCTACCGTACGGACGGGAACAGCGGCGAAGACTATAAAAAGTATTGGCCCGCCGATCTCCACCTCATCGGCAAGGACATCATCCGTTTTCATACCATCTATTGGCCCATTTTCCTGATGGCGCTCGGAGAGCCGCTCCCCAAGCAGGTGTTCGGTCATCCCTGGCTTTTGCAAGGGGACGGCAAAATGTCCAAGTCCAAGGGCAACGTCATTTATGCGGACGACCTCGCCCGCCTGTTCGGCGTGGACGCGGTGCGTTTCTTCGTGCTTCACGAAATGCCCTTCGACAACGACGGACAAATCTCCTGGGAACTGGTCGCGGAACGGTATAATTCCGAACTCGCCAACGTTCTGGGCAACCTCGTTTCCCGTACGGTGGCAATGATCGTCAAGTATTTCGGCGGCAGAGTGCAAAGGGCGGCCGCGCAAGAAGAAGCCCCCGACGCGGAGTTTAAGGAAACGATAGCGGGCGTCGCCGCGAAAGTGAAAACGAAAGCCGATTCTCTGCATATCGCGGACGCGATCACGGAAATTTTCACGCTCTTCCGCCGCGCCAATAAATATATCGACGAAACCATGCCCTGGGCGCTCGCCAAGGACGAGGGCAAAAAGGCGCGCCTCAACGACGTGCTGTACAATCTTTCGGAGGCGATTCAAACGGGCGCTTCCCTGCTCGATAGCTTCATGCCCGAAACGTCTGCGAAAATATTGTCCGCCTTCGGCGGCGAAAGCAGGACGCTCGAAGAATGCGCTTGCTTCGGTTTGGCGGACTCCGTGACGGTGACGCCCGTCCCCGCGCTGTTCGCCCGCATCGACTTTAAAACGCTGGAACCCGAGATCGAAAAAATCCGCGCGGCACAGATCGCCGCGGCGGAAAAAACGGTTTCTTCGCCCGCGGATGTCGCGTCGAACGCGGGAACAGAGGAGAAGCGGGAAAAGGCGGACGGGGACGCCTATCCCGAAATTTCCATCGACGACTTTGCGAAAGTCAAGTTGCAGGTGGGAGAGATCGTCGCCTGCGAAAAGGTGCCCAAATCTTCCAAACTGCTGCACGAAACGGTGCGCTTCGGCAGCGAAACGCGCAGCGTCGTTTCGGGCATTGCCAAACACTATACGCCCGAGGAGATGGTGGGCAAAAAGGTGGTGTTCGTCACCAATCTGAAACCCGTCAGGCTCTGCGGAATCGTGTCCGAGGGCATGATCCTCGCGGCGGAGGACGAGGACGGCACGCTGTCCCTCGTCGTTTCGGATAAACCCGCTTTGAAGAGCGGCGCGGGGATTCGTTAAAGGAGAAAAGATGCTGATAGACGTGCATTGCCACTTGACGGGCAGGGAATACGAGCGGGTGGGCGGCGTGGCCGCCGTCTTGGACCGCGCCCGCGCGGCGGGAGTAAAGGCGGTCGTCTGCTCGGCGTTCGACATGGATTCCTCTTACCGCGCCGCGGAGCTTGCAAACAGGTTTTCGGACGTATATTTCTGCGCGGGCTTTCAGCCGCAGGAGCTGAAAAAATACCGCGACGGCGATCTCGAAAGAATAGCCGCGCTCGCAAGCGATCCCAAATGCGTGGGAATCGGGGAGATAGGCCTTGACTATCATTATCCCGACAATCCTTTGAAGGAGCAGCAAAAGGAAATTTTCGAGCGGCAGATACGGCTTGCGGACGCGGCGGGACTGCCCGTGGTCGTTCATAGCCGCGACGCGGCGGCGGATACCCTGGAAATTTTAAGGGCGAACCGGGCGTTTTTGAAAAACGGCGCGCTGTTGCACTGCTATTCCTACTCCAAGGAAATGGTGGGGGAGTTTGCGGCGCTGGGGATGTATTTTTCCCTCGGCGGCACGTCCACCTATAAAAACGCCAAAAAGATACACGAAAACGCCCGCGCGATCCCGGCCGACCGCCTTGTGTCGGAAACGGACAGTCCGTACCTGACGCCCGAGCCTTTCCGCGGCTCTTTCCCGAACGAGCCGGAAAAGGTGAAGTACGTGGTGGAAAATCTCGCGCGCCTGCGCGAAGAAAAAAAGGAGGAGTTGGAGGAACGCATTTTCGCCAACGCGAAGCGTTTGTTCCCCCGACTGAAAGCGTAAAAAATCATGAAAAACGAAAGGAATAACGAGGCGAGAAAGCCGAACAACAATGCGTTTGCTTCGCAGAATAAAAATCGCGACGGCCGTGAAAACAGGGAACCCCGCGACAATCGCGGCGGAAAGGCCGTCCCGCCGAAAAACGGCGCTCCCCGCAAACAAGGGGGAGGCAATAACGGCGCGAAGAATCAAAACGGCGGCGGCAAGGAGAAGAACGCCGCGGATAACCGCAAAGACACGTACGTGTACGCGCTCGACGGCAATCTGTATATCAACCTTACGAATAAATGCTCCAACGGATGCTCTTTCTGCGTGCGCAACGAGCGGGCGAGCTATTACGGAAATTATCTTTGGCTCCGCCACGGCGACCCGACGCCCGAAAAAGTGATCGCGGCGATAAACGGCATGGGGGACATCAAAAAATTCAAGGAAGTGGTGTTCTGCGGCTTCGGCGAGCCGACGTATAAAGTGGCGGAGATGTGCGCGGTGGCGGAATACGTGCACGAAAAGGGCTTAACTACCCGCCTCAATACCAACGGTCAGGGAAACCTCGTCAACAAACGGGACATTTTGCCCGAACTCAAAGGAAAGATAGATAAAATCAACGTTTCCTTAAACGCGTCCTGCGCGGAGAAATATCAGCCGATCTGCCGTTCCATGTTCGGAGAGGCGGGGTATACGGCGATTCTCGACTTCGCGCGCCTCGCCAGGAAAAACGGCATCGAATGCTGGTTTTCCGTGGTGGACTGCATCGGCGAGGACGAGGTAGCGGCCTGCAAAAGAGTCGCGGACAGCGTGGGGATTCCCCTGCGGGTGCGGGCGTATATCGCGGATTCCTGATTTTTCGCGCGGGGTCGCCTCCGCAAAGGCGCGGTTGCTTTCGTCCAAAACGACAGCGACGACGGGGAATTGTCCGCATTGCGGCGGTTGACAAAGGGAATATCTCCTTTCCTCCTCACGCCTTTGAATTTTTCCCTGACGGCATAAAGCGGAGGAGGTTTCGTTTGCGCCCGCCGCGGACGAAGGACGCGATAAAAATTCCCGATTTTGAAATGTTCGGGAAAAACTGTTTGCGCTGCTCTTTTTATCCCGCGGAGTATTGCGCCCGCCGCGGTAAAATCATTCCCGACGTCTTCGAGGCGAAAGGGGAACAATCGGAACGCTGAAAAACAAAGTCCGAAAGGAGAAACGATGCTGACCCATAAAGCGAAAAAGGCGGAGATCGCCGAATGGAAAAAAACGTTCGAGTCGTATAAAGGACTTTTACAGCCCAATCGCAAGAGCGGCGGGGAAATTGCCCGTTATCTCTGTGAACGCTACCCTGTCCGCCCCATTTTTGAGGAAAAGGCGCTCGACGTGGTGCGGGAAAACGTTGTGGAAAACGAGCATTTCCGAAAAAAGCTTTCGGAGGGCGCGTTGCCGCATCCCGTGACTTTTTTTGTGGAAAGATCGGCAACAGGCGGGCGATTGTACGAAAATAAAGAAGAAATTTTCAAAGACGTAGAAGAAATCTTCGTCGGAATCGATCTGGAAACGGGATACTTTTGCGTGGAGGGCAGCGGGGAACTGTACGACGAACTCATCGCCTTTCGCGGGCTGGACGATAGGGACCTCGAAAATTTTTATCTGGTGGCGGAGTACGTGGCGGCGGCTCAAAAATTCGGCGTTCCCCTACCTTCGGTGGAGGAGTAAAGAGCGGGCAAAAGGAAGAGGCTCGCCCTTTTCCTTGCGAAGGGAGGAAAGGGGAGAAGGAGAATGCCCCTAAGAGCGAAGCTTTTTAAAAACGCATTTCCCCGCCCCGTCCAGGCGAGGTCCTGATCTGTCCGCAAAGGAAAAGACTTTAAAAGGCGGGCGAGTTTTTCGTTTTCCAGGACGATAAGGGAAAAGAAACAAAGACAAGGCGCCGATGCGTTTTCGGAAGATCGTCGAAATTCGGGTTTCCCGCGCGCCGCCCCGCCGTTTTTCCGAGAGAAAGGCGGCTTTTGTTTTAGAATTTATCGAGGAGTTCTCATGGAAGATTTACGCACCGTCCTGACAAAACACGGCTTTCGTTTCAAAAAGCAATTCGGTCAGAATTTCATTTCCGACACCAATCTTTTAAAATCTATCGTTTCGGCGTCCGGCGTCACGAAAGATACGACGGTGGTGGAGATCGGCTGCGGCGCGGGTACGTTGACGCGTGCTTTGGCGGAAAGCGCAAAAAGGGTATACGCCTTCGACATCGACGCCGATTTAAAGCCCGTGCTCGAAGAAACGCTTGCGGGAGTTGAAAACGTCGAGGTGATCTTCCGGGATTTCCATAAACTGGATTTAAAGGAATTTGAAAAAGAGATCGGCGCTTACAGGGTGGTCGCAAATCTGCCCTATTATATCACGACGCCGCTGATTGCCAAGCTTTTGGACGAAAGTGAGCTTTGCGAAGGGGTATCCGTGATGGTGCAGGAAGAAGTGGCGGAACGCTTCTGCGCGAAGGAAAATACGCCCGAATACGGCGCCATTACGGCGGGAATCGCCTTGAAGGGCACGGCGAAAATCGTCAAGAGAGTGCCCCGCACCCTCTTTTATCCCCGTCCTAACGTCGATTCGGCGGTGGTGAAGATAGAATTCGAGCGGGACAGATTGCCCGTCAAAGATCGGAAGATGTACCGCGACACGGTGCGCTGCGCCTTTTTGAACCGCCGCAAGACCCTCCAAAACAATCTGATGATCAGTTTTTCCCTTTCCCGCGAGCAGGCGAAAGAGGTGCTTCAAAAGGCGGGCGTCGACGAAAAAGCGCGCGGGGAAACGCTTTCTCCGGAAAGGCTGGCGGCGCTTTCTGACATTTTATGGGAATACGACGGAGGCACGGAGCCGCAGAACGGAAAGGAAGGGTAAGAGGGACAAAAGCGCGAGGAGGAAAAGGGGATAGATATGAAGTTGAAAGAAATTATTGCCTATGAAAAATCGGAAATGACGCCTTTACGTTTTAAAATCAACTATATCGTCATCCCCTGCCTTTTTATCTGGGAGATTTTGTGCATTGCCTCGGGCGTTGCGTTGATGATGGCGGACGAAAAGGCGTTCGTTGTTCCTTTCCTCGTCCTGCTCGGCGCGGGACTTTTCCCTCTGCTCGCTCTTTTAGCCGCGACGCCGCTGATCCGCAGAAGGGAGGCGGAGTACGAGCTAAAAAAATACTCCTTTCTCTTTTCAGAGGTCCGAGGCGGAAAGGCCGAGGAAAAATACGTATTTGAAACTCCCTGCGAGGATTCTCTTTCCTGCGGACGGACGCGGACGGAAATCGGGGAACAGGAATGCGGATCGGATGCCGCGGAAGAATGCGCGGAGAAAATCGAGGAGGGCTTCTTTGACGACTGCCGCGAATACGTAGCGCTTACGAAGGACAAGATCCTTTGGCGGGGAAAGGAATATTTTGCGACGGACAGGGAAGCGAACGCTTACGAGTGGGAATATAAACTTCGGGAATATTCCTATGCGGAAACGAAAATCACGTTTTTTTCGTCCAATGCTTTAAACCGCGTTCGTCTGAGTCTGTTGTTCGAGTTTCCCGACGGCGGATTTTTTACGAAATCCCTCACGAAGGAGCTGTTTTCTGCGGTCTGCGCTTTCGGACTCGTCCTCGAAAACGAAAAGGAATGGAACTATCTTTTGTCGCACACGAAGGACGCCTTCCGCCAGATCTTAAAATACGGCGAGATTCGCCGCGCCGAATAAACGGGCGCGGGAAGGACTCTTTTTCGGTTCGGCTCTATCGCACATAAAAGGCTTGACTTTTTTCCGAAAAAATTGTTATAATAGAAACGAAAACAGGCAGGTAAGAAGTATTTATAAATATTTTCGCACTCCGTTTCAACATACGGACAAGGCGTTATAGGAAAAGGGATTGCGGGAAAATTTCTTTGCGTTTTCGCAAATTCGTTTCTCCTCTTTTGTCTGTACGCGAGGGGAAAACGAAAAGGAGTGCCGGCACGGATTCTTTCGCTGTTGCGCCGACGTCGACGACGCAATGACAAAACGCTGCGAAGAGCGACGGGAGGCTCACCCATAGGGGAAAGGCGTTGCGTTTGCGCCTTTTGCGCCGTGTCTTGGCGAAAAGTTGTTTTAAGATTTATAAATCTTCGTTTCTGCGTAGGCGCTTTGGAAATTCGGTATATCGAAGGAGGAAAAAAGTCATGGAACAAAATCCGCAGATTTTATTGCGAAAGACCAGGACGGCGGGGATCATGAACTTGATCGGCGCCGTGCTTTGCTTTCTATTTCTTGTCGCTTTTATCGTCTGTCTGTACGGCGGCTTGCTTGTCGGCGGCACGGGCGAGGGCGAAAACGCGGAGGAAAATATCGGCTATGCGTTCGGAGCGTTGGTGTTTCTTCCCGTGTTGCTGCTTTGCTTCGTGCCGATTTGTATTGCCGATATCGTATGGCAGACGGTTTTATCCGTGAAATTCCTCCATATCTGCGCCGAGGAGCGGAAGGGAAAATCCCGCCTGTTTTCTCAAACTCCTTACGTGGTGTCGCTGATTTTGAAAATTCTGTCTGTTCCATTGTTCGCGGTTGCCATGCTTTTTTTGCCTTTCATCGGCGATTCCGCAGCGACGGGGGCATTTACGATCGGCGGCTTCCTTTTGGCTTCGTATCTCATCGTCACGCTCGTGGCGGAAAATAAGTCCAAAAAGGAACGGCTTTTCCGAAAAATATAGGAGCGTGACGAAAATTTATAGGCTTTTTCGTATATTCGGGCTTTTCCGCAAAAAAGGCGCGGCTTAAGCCGCGCCTTTTTTTTGCTTGGGGGAGATCAAAGGGAATCGAAAAACTTTCCCTTAAAAAAGTTTTCGTTCCCGAGTTTTTTTGCCGTCAGCCTGAACATGACGCAGCCGTCGGGACAGACAATATCCTTACAGTATTTGCCGCATCCGCCGACGTTTTCCAGATCTCCGCCGCTTCGGACGGCTTCCATGACGGGGAACAGGAGCATCATCACCTTGGAACAAATGCCTTGTCCGTCTTTGTTCACGGGACAGCCGTAGGTGCAGGTATATTTATCCCCGATTTCCTCGCCGTTGCGGCAATACCGCTCGGTATGGTCGCCGCGGAGAAACCCCGTCACTTCGATTTCGAACTCATATTCTTCGTCGTACCATTTTTTCATAATCCACCTCCGGATTTTTCTTTTGCTTTGCCGTATTTTTTGCCCGCCGGAAGATCCGCTTCGCCTATCCCCGTGTATGGAACGGATCGTGAAAAACGACCTCGGGTACGAGGCGAGAAAACGATAAACGCTTTTTTCGGCCCGTGTCTTATTCCCCGAGCGGGGCGCGCCGAAAATGGGATTTTTTATCTCGAAAAGTCGAACGCCGCGGCAAAACGGACGCGCTCGTTTTCTTGTCAGATGAACACCATCAGTCCGAATAAGACGCCGATCCCCGCGCCCGCGAACAGATCGGAGGGATAGTGTATGCCCGCCGCGAAACGTATGTATCCGAGCAAAGCCCCCGCGGCGAGGACGGCAATGCCCGCCCAGAGGCAATAGGGTAGCAGCACCATGCCGATGACGAAAGCGGACGCGACGTGGCGGCTCGGAAAGGAATGCCCCTTTTTCTTTTTGGCGATGACGGGAAAAATGCCGCCCGTTTCATAGGGACGCTTGCGGTCTATGAGGTTGCGCAGGATAGACACCGCCAAAAGACAGAGCAAAGGAACAGCGACGATGCGGATGACGTCCGCCTGCGTCGCCGTCTTACGGCGGACAATAAGCTCGATCAGACAGAGCAGCGCATAGGCGACAAATACCGCCGCGGTCAGGGCGTAATTGCCTGCCGTCAGCATCTTTTTCGCGCGGGGGCGCGTTCGGTAGAATGCCGCCTGCCGTTCATAACATTTTTGATAGACGTCGCGTATCATGAATTCAGTATATCACACCGTGAAAAAATATGCAAGAGTTTACGCGAATTTTCGCATAAAGGAATAGCGAAACCCCGAACATCAATTCTCTTGCGCCGCTCGAAAAACTTTAAGAGAAAAATTCTTTTAGGAAAAAGCGAGGTCGCCGCAATAGAGAAAAGTCACCCGAGTTTCTTTCTCAAAATTTTTTCGAGGTCGTTAAGCTGCTCCTCTCTTGTGGCGCGGTAGTGGATCCAGCCCCCTTCCCCGCAAGGATACCTGTGATCCACGTATTCCTTGCCGCAGTCGAGCAGACTTTCGTAAATCTCGGAAAACTGAGCGTCGCTTAGACGCACCATCACGGTGAAAGCGTCCTTCTCCGCAAAAATATCGCAGAGGTGTTTGTTTTTTACCGAATATTTGTATCCCCAGCCGTAATGATTTCCATAAGGGAAGCGGAGCGTCTTTTGCGCGCGCCCCTCGCCCGTCAAAAATTCGTCGAGCGCCGTAAACAATCCCGCGCACGTTCCGCAATGAGCAATAAAATCGGCGTCTGTCGGCGCCGTTTTTTTATCTAGCATTCTTTCATACATTTTTCGATTCTCTCCTTTTTTACTGCCGACGACTTAACGGCCCGCGCCTTCACTTGGAGGAAAAGGGACTTCGCCGAAACGTCACAAAAACGCCGCCGACCGCAAACGGCGGCAAAATATAAAACGGGACCTCCCGAAGGGGGATTCGGGAAATCCCGCCCGCGCCCCGCGGCGCACATAGCTTTCAACAACCGCGGTTTGCATCCTTTTAAACGAGCCGCGCGCTCGAAAAGCCGCGTTTCGCCCGCCGCAGCCGTGCGGCGCGGCGGTTTGCGGGGAAGCTCCCCGCGTTATCCGTAAAGTCGGCGCCCGCTTGCCGAGCGGCATTTTTTTCGCGGCAAATCGGATGCCCGAAAAGGGACTCCGCCTCACGACCGTCCGGCATTTTTTCGCGCGGCAAAGAAATTTCGCGCCGCCCAAACTACCGCTTGACTTCCCTCACGGAGCCGAGCGGTAGTTGCGACGGAAAAAACCGCGCCGCGAAAACGCTGTCGCTTATTTTCCGCCGTATCCGGTCGCGGTTTTCCCGACGGAAAAGAAAGATACGACGCCGCAATGTTGCCGCATACCCTCTTCGCGTTCGGGGCGAGTGCGGTGAGAAGGGTACGCCGCGTTAAACCGCAATTTTTAACGCCGCAAAAGCATTTTTAACTCTTTTCGGTCTTTGCGTCAAAATGGTATCTTTAAGAGGCAAAGCCCGTTTGCGGCGCCGAAATTACTCTTTGGCTCTCGCCGCGTGCGCCGCGGCGGCGATTTTATCCGCGAACATGGGCGGCACTTCCTCGTAGTCCAAAAATTCCGCGACGAATTTGCCGCTGCCGCGGGTCAGCGATCTGAGTTCCATGGTATACTTTTTGATTTCCGCCTGCGGGACTTCCGCGGTGACGACGGTCAGATCGTTTTCGGTGGTGGTGCCCATAATGCGCCCGCGGCGCTTGTTGATGTCGCCCATGACGTCGCCGAGATAATCCCCGGGAACGGCGATTTTCAGCCTGTAAACAGGCTCCAAGAGCACGGGGGAGGCGTTCTTCAAGCCCTCCTTGAACGCGAGCGCCGCGGCGGCTTTAAACGCCATTTCCGAGCTGTCCACTTCGTGATAGCTCCCGTCGTAGAGGACGGCTTTGAGTCCCGTGACGGGGCATCCCGCGAGCGGACCCGAGAAGAGGCTTTCCCTGAGTCCTTTCTCGACGGCGGGGAAATACTGTTTGGGCACAGCGCCGCCCACCACTTCCTCGTCAAAGACGAAGTCTTCCGCGCACGGCTCGAAGCGTATTTTGCAGTGCCCGTACTGTCCGTGGCCGCCCGTTTGTTTCTTGTACTTGCCTTCCGCCTCGGCGGTGGAGCGGATGGTTTCGCGGTAAGCGATTTTCGGCTCCGTCAGTTTGACGTCCACGCCGTAGCGCGCCTTGACCTTTTTAGCCAGCATTTCCAATTGCGTGTCGCCCTGCCCGCCGATGAGAATTTCGCCCGTTTCGGCGTTCTTTTCCACGGAGAAAGTGTAATCCTCTTCCGCCAGCTTGCTAAGTCCCGCGAACACTTTGTCCTCCTCTCCCTTTTTCTCGGACGAAACCGCCATAAACAGGGTGGGCTTGGGGAAGCGGATGGGGTCGAATTTTATTTTCGCGTTCTGATCGCAGAGGGTGTCGGAGGTGGCGGTGACGCTGAGTTTGTTCACCGCGCCTATATCGCCCGCCGCAAGCTCGGCGACAGGCTCCGTCTTTTTGCCTTTGAGCAGGTAAATCTGTCCGATGCGTTCTTCTTTTTCGGCGTTTGCGTTCCAGACGACGCTGCCGCTCTTTAAAGTGCCGCGGAATACTTTTAAGTAGCTGAGCTTGCCCGAATAGGGGTCGATGACGGTCTTGAACACCTGCGCGGCGAGGGGCGCGTTTTCTTCGGGAAGAACGTTGACGACCTTATCCGCCGCAAGGTCGGTGGCGAGGGTGGTGACTCTCTCGTTAGCCTGCGGCATATATTCGACGATCTCGTTTAAGAGGTTGATGACGCCGCGGTTTTGCAGAGCGCTGCCCGCCATGACGGGAATGGTGTTGACGGAAGCGATGCCGAGGCGTATTCCGTGGACGGTTTCCTCGTGCGTGAGGGAACCCGCCTCAAAGTATTTGTCGAGCAGTACCTCGTCGTTTTCGGCGGCGGTTTCCATGAGATTCGCCTGCGTTTCTTCCACCTGCGCCTTTAAGTCGTCGGGAACGGGGATCTCCTCGACGCCGTCCTGCGTGAAACGGTACGCCTTTTCCTGTAAGGCGTTGATACAGCCCTGCATCTTGCCGTTTTCCATAATGGGGATCTGAATGGGCGCCAGCTTGCCCGCGTATTTTTCCTTTAAAGCGCGTACGGTGCCGAAGTAGTCGGCGTTTTCCTTATCCATGCCGTTGATGAAGATGATTAGCGGCTTTCCGAGCCTCAGACAGTAATCGACGACGCTTTCCGCGCCGATGGGAAGCACCCCGTTCGCGCCGATGACGAGAAGAGCGCCGCCCGCCGCGCGAAGTCCCTCGTGGCGTTCGCCCTCGAAATCGTAGAAGCCGGGAAGATCGAGAAGATTGATCTTGACGCCTTTCCACATTAAGTAGGCGCAGGCGGTATACATGGACATTTTCTTGGCTTTTTCGAGGTCGTCGAAGTCGGTGACGGTGGTGCCGTCGAGCACTTTTCCCTGACGGTCGGTGGTGCCGCCGTTAAAGAGCATTGCCTCGCAAAGGGTGGTTTTTCCCTCGCCGCTGTGCCCGATGACCGCAATGTTGCGGATATTTTCTCCTGTGATACCCATATAAAAAGTCCCCCTTGTAATGAAATTTTAAAGTTTGTTATCCCGAATCGATAACTGTCACCATTATAGTATATTCGGCGGGAATTTTCAAGGGGGTTTTGAAAAATTTTTTGAAAAATTTTATCGAAAGCAGGAACGCGGGGGGCAGGTGTGCGTTGAACTTATGAATATTGTCAAATAGGTGGAGCGATATGGCTCGAAAAGGAGCTTTTCGAGAGAATTTTTTGAAGGGCGGAGAACAAAAAGAAAACCTCGCACGGAGCTTTCCGTTTGAGGTTATAAATTGAGTCGATATTTTTTGCAAAAGACCGCGTATTCTTCTCGAAGCATTTTTTCGACGCCCGCGTCAATTTCTTGCTCTGTTTTTCCTTCTTTTTTCCATTGAGAAACGGCTTCTTCTCGTCTTGCCGCAAAAGTTTCGCTTTTAAATATCGCTTCTAACAGCGCGTCCGCTGCTTCTGCCCGAGCATTCTTTTCGTTGTAATTGAGCAATTCGTTGGGAGATTCTTCCAAATATGCGCACAAAAGTAAAAGCATTTTATAATTTGGTTCTCGTTCTCCGCTTACCCATCTGCTTATTGTGGTTTGCTTTACGTGTAATAATTCCGCAAGTTGCGCTTGCGAAAAACCTTTATTTTTCATCGCTTGGGCAAGACCCGTTCCTAAAATAGACCGTTTTGTAGATTTCATTTTTTCACCTTTGAAATAGTATACCAAAAAGGAATAACTCTGTGTTTATTTATGCCAAAACGTCATAAAAATACTTGACTATGCCAAAACGTCATGATATAATAAACTCATACAATAATCAAGCAGAACTTTTTTGGGTAAATATCGGATAAGAAGATAAAATGAAAATATGTTGTTTTGGAATAATTAAATGTTTTTATGGCAGTTAGGAATAGTTCGACTCGACAATTTTTTGTCCTATAAAAAAACGTAACAAGTGTTGCTAGTAACTCATGATTTTTGTAAAAAGCCATGCTATAATAAACAGTAAGGAGGAGCCGCAAGCGTTTTAAAACGGCAGATAAATTTTGCGGCGTTTCGTTTCTCATGAAAAAAGATTTCAGTCAGGTATTGCGCGAATTTTTAAAGGACAACCGCATGACGCAGATTGCTTTTGCCCGCGCGATAGGGGCAGACAAAGATCAGGTGTCGAGATGGCTAAAAGGGCAGTCCGCTCCGAATTATTGGGAAATTCAAAAAATGTCTACCGTATTTGACATTTCCGCCGATTATTTTTTAGGACTGAGCGAAAGTTACTGAGAAACCCGTCCTTTGACATAAACTCGGTTGACAAACGCGCGCAAAGGGGATATAATCTAAGGCGACGGCGCGGATGCGGAAAAAGGGAAGTTTTCAGGTTCTGAACGAGAAGAAACTGCAATTTCTATTTCGGACCGGGAAACAAAGGGCTTGCGCCCTCGAATAAAAAACGGACGGCGGATTCGTCGGGGACGGTTTATGGAAGGAAGTCAGGAGCGGATTTATTTCGATCATGCGGCGACGACGCCGCTGGACAAAGACGTATTCGAAAAAATGCGTCCTTATTATACGGAGCTTTTCGGCAACGCCGATTCCCCGCACGCTTTCGGGCGGGCGGCGATGCGCGCGGTGGATAGCGCGCGGGATACGCTTGCGCGGCTTGTCGGCGCGCAGCCGAATGAAATTTATTTTACCTCGGGCGGCACGGAAAGCGACAATTGGGCGATACTCGGCGGCGCGTACGCACAGAAAGAGAAAGGCAGAAAACACGTCGTGTTGTCCTCGATAGAACATCACGCCGCCCTTTCGGCGGGGGAGCGTTTGGAAAAAGAAGGATTCTCCGTCACGTGGCTCCCCGTAAATGAACGGGGCAGGGTAGAGCCGAGCGAGTTGAAACGGGCAATTTCCGAGGATACGGGGCTGATTTGCGTCATGGCGGCGAACAACGAAACGGGCGTTATTCAACCTTTTGCGGAATGCGCGCGGATCGCGCGCGAAAACGGCAGCCTGTTTTTTACCGACGCGGTGCAGGCGGCTCCGTATCTTCCCATAGACGTGAAGGCGTGGGGGGCGGATCTGCTTTCCTTTTCCGCGCATAAGTTTTACGGGCCGAAGGGCGTCGGAGCGCTGTATATCCGCCGCGGCGTAAAGATCGGACGGTTGATTGCGGGCGGCGAGCAGGAGCGGGGGCTTCGCGGCGGCACCGTCAACGTGCCCGCCGTGGCGGGGCTTGCGGCGGCGTACGAAAAGAACGTAAAGGGAATGGCGGAAAATAACGCGAAGATTGCCGCGCTTAAAAAGCTGTTTTTGAAAGAAATATTTGCCAAAGTTTCCGCCGCGACGCTCAACGGCGACGGGGAAAATTGCCTGCCGTCCATTGTCAATCTTTGTTTTGAAGGGATCGACAACGCGGCGTTTCTGTATAACATGGATTTGCACGGCGTGGCGGTGAGCGCGGGAAGCGCGTGCGCCTCGGCGTCGGTGAAACCGAGTCACGTGTTGACGGCGATGGGGCTTGACGAAAGGCGTTCCCGTTCGTCCGTGCGTTTCAGTTTCGGCAGGGACAACACGGAGGCGGAGATTGTCCGCGGCGCGGCTTTGACTGCGCAGATCGTCGAAAAACTCCGCGGCTTTGCAAATCGCTGACGTCTGCCCGACTTTGAATAAAATCATGCTTTGCGAATTTCTAAGCCGCGACATTTTTACGCTTTGGGAGAAATTCTGCGATGAAACGACAAGTCCTTTCGGAAGAAGGGAACTTTTTGAAAATTCTGCGGCGTGGATAATAATTATTTTTGTACTGCAAAAATAAACGGAGGAAAAAGTGTATTATGATTTTATATCGGCCTGTCGGCAAAAGAGAAATGGAATTGATCGAGGAAAGCGGCTTTCTCGCTTTCCCGCCTCGTCTGCCCGAACAACCTATTTTTTACCCCGTTTTAAATGAGCGTTACGCCTCGGAAATAGCGGAAAATTGGAATGTCAAAGATAAATTTTCAGGCTATAAAGGGTATGTCACCCGTTTTGAAGTGGAGGATGAATACGTGTCGCGTTTCTCCTCGCACGTCGTCGGCGCTTCTTATCATAAAGAGTTATGGGTGCCCGCGGAGGACCTCGCGGAATTTAATCGTCATATCGTGGGGAAAATAGAGGTCATAAAAGAGTTCGGCTAAACCCTGCCCCCTGTTTTTTTGTGTGAATCAACAACGTTCCCGTTTTGCCTTTTGCAAAAATTCATCGCTTCAATAGCGGATTTGACATATCTCTTCGCGGCAAAGAAAACTCATTTGAATGTTTTTTCGCGCCGCTATCCGAATCGAATCCGAGGAGTTACGAAATACGGCGGCCGTGCGGAGCCGACGAAATCCGTAGACGAACTCGCCTCGGATAAAACCGCTGCGAAAAACGCCCTTTCAAAGAACGCGCTTTTTTTCGGGGCGGCTATATTGTATCCTAAGGAGAAAAATAACATGATCAAACATATCGTCTGTTTCAAATTGAAAGACAAAACGAAAAAAGAGGAAGCGAAAAACCTGCTTCTTTCCATGCGCGGCAAGGTGCCGACGGTGAAAGCATTGGAGGCGGGGACGGACATTCTCTCTTCTCCCCGTTCCTACGACGTGTTTTTGAGCGTCGTCTTGGAGGATAAGGCGGCGCTGGACGCCTACCAAAGCGACCCCTATCACGTGAACGTGGTAAAGAAATTCATGCACGCGGAAACGGAAAGCTCTGTGGCGGTGGACTTTGAAATCGAGGACGGACGATTGTGAAAAAGCCGTAAAATTTTCACGATTCCCCAAAAAAAATTAGTTGTAACTCTTTACTAATCGCAAAAAATGTGATATAATACGGATATCAATGAAATCGGAGGTATGAATCATGGCACATAAAATTACGGACGAATGCGTAGCCTGCGGCGCTTGCGCGGATACCTGTCCCGTAGAAGCGATCTCTCTCGGTGATTCTGGTATTTATGTGGTAGATCCCGACACCTGCGTCGATTGCGGCGCGTGTGAGGACGTTTGCCCCACCGGTGCAGTCAAGGCCGAATAAGCCCTGAAAGCTCCGTGCGGCTTTTTTGGCGAATCGCACAAACGAAAGGGACGCGGGGGAACTCGCGCCTCTTTTATTTTTGAAGGAACGCCCGGCGGCGGAAAAACGGAGGAAGATATGCGGCTTGCCGAAACGGAAGTCGTCGAGGAGTTGCTCGTCGATAACTTAAAGATCATACAGGATACGCGGCTGTATCGCTTCACGTCCGATTCGGTGCTTTTGTCCCGTTTCGCCCGCGCGAAATCGGGGGATACGGTGGCGGACTTCTGCGCGGGCAGCGGAATCGTGGCTTTTCATTTTTACGCGCTCCACCGCGCTGTGAAGGGGCTTTCGTTTACGCTTTTTGAAATGCAGGAAGAACTCTCCCGGCTTTCCGAAAAGACGGCGGCGCTTAACGGCTTCGACAATTTCGGCTTTTTTCGGGGCAGAATTCAGGATATTCCCGACGAATACCGCGAAAAATTTTCCCTCGTCCTGTGCAATCCCCCCTACGAGCGCGGCGGATTGGAAAACGACGACTATAAGAAAGCGATTTGCCGCAAAGAGATCACCGTCACGCTCGGAGAGATCGCGCGGGCGGCGTCCAAGGCGCTTAAATTCGGCGGACGCATCGCGCTTACCAATCGCGCGGACAGGCTCGCGGAGGTCTGCTATACGTTCCGCGAGGCGGGAATAGAGATCAAGCGAGTGCAGTTCGCGGCGGGCAGGGCAGAGATGAAGCCGTATCTACTGCTCGCGGAGGGCGTGAAGGGCGGTCGTCCCGGAACGGAGATACTGCCCGTGCTCGTCAATCAAAAAGCAGGGACGCACGGCGAAACAAGCGGAGAAAAAAACAAATGAAATTTGCGTTTCTCATTCCGGGAAGATTCGCCGCGGCGCGCGACAGGGCACAGATACGCGGCGGTGTGCAGATCATTGGTGCTGCGGATAGACGAGGCGTGCGCCGCAGCGCGGGAGCTCTGCCTCGACGGGGTCGGATGTATCGAACTTTGCGGCGCGTTCGGCGCCGAGGGCGCGAAAAGGGTGATAGACGCGACGGAAAATAAAATTCCCGTCGGCTATGTCACCCATCTGCCCTCACAGGAAGAGCCGTATCGTTCGGCTTTTTTAAGGTGGCGGAAAAAGAAAGGAAAATCCGAAAAAAACGGCGGAAAATTCTTTTTTAAAAACCACCTGTTTCCCGTGAAACGCAAAAAAAGCCCGAATTAAGTCGAAAGGGCGCGTTTTTCGCCGTGGGATTAAAGAAAGATAAAAAAACAGTGTGTTTTCGGCAAACGCCGAAGGGGACGGGAGGAAGAGATGATATCATTCGTGGCGACGCCGATAGGCAATTTAAAAGACATTACGCTCCGCGCATTGGAAACGTTGAAGGGCGCGGACGTCATTTTCTGCGAGGACACGCGGCACACGGTGAAGCTTTTAAATGCCTACGAAATCAAAAAGCCGCTGTTTGCCTGCCATAAATTCAACGAAACGAGCGCGGCGGAAAAAATATTGCAGCTGTCGCGCGAGGGCAAAGACATCGCGGTGGTATCCGACGCGGGGACTCCCGTGGTGTCCGATCCCGGCAATATCGTCTGCAAGACCTTGCGGGAGGGGGGCGAGCCGTACACTTTGATACCGGGCGCGTGCGCGTTCGTCGCTGCCCTGGTGCTGTCCTCGCTGCCCGCCGATCGATTCGCGTTCGTGGGCTTTCTGCCCGATAAAACGAGCGAGAAAAAAGCGCTTTTGGAAAAATATAAGGATCTCGACATGACGCTGGCGTTTCACAGCGCGCCGCAGGACGTAGAGAAAGACGTCAAGGCCATGTACGAGGTGTTCGGCGAGCGCCGCGCCTCGGCGGTGCGGGAGATCACCAAGATTCACGAAGAGAGCGTTCCGTTTCTTCTTTCCGAGGGGCTTGCGGGCGAAAAGCGCGGGGAATACGTGCTGATCGTGGAGGGCGCGGGGGAGAAGGTCAATCCCTGGAACGCCCTTTCGGAAAAGGAACATATCCGCCGTTACATGGACGAGGGATTGGATAAAAAGGAAGCGCTCAAACGCGCCGCGAAAGACCGCGGCGTTTCCAAATCCGAACTGTATCCCTTTGCGCTCGATTTGTAGACGACTCCTGCCGCAGAAAATTTTACGCACATAGAAGGATAAAAAAGAGCTTTCCCAAAGCGGAGGAAGGCTTTTTTTATTTGAGAAGCGCGCCGAACGCGGCGGCGCGTTTTTTGAGCGCTTTCCCGCCAAGAAAGAACGCGGGGGGGCGGAAAAAGAAGCGGCGCGCGTTTTCGAAAAAGACCATGATGGGGCTTTTTCGCGCTTCCTGTCAGATGGATAAGTCGCTCTTGTTGTTTTCCTAAGCGTCCGAAAAATGTCGCAAAGTCTTTTCGCGCTTTTTTTGAAAACGCAAACGGCTCTTGCCTCTTTATTTAAAAAGTTCCGTAAATTTCCCCTTTCTTTATCCCGAAAAAGAAAGGGGACGTCCCAAAAAAGTTCCCGTCATGCGAAGTGCGGGGGACGCCCGCGGACGCATGGCGCTTTTTCCCGATTTCCCCGCGCTTTTTTGAAAAAGCGCAGAACTTCGTTTTCTAAATTTCAAAGCACTCCAAGACTTTTTCCTTACCAAGTCCCCGTTTTTGCTTAAACCGTTTCGAGTTCTTTTCTTACCCAACGTAAAAAGACCGGATTTTGCACATCCTTTCTATATCGTCCGCGCGCAAGCGTTTTCGGCGCACGCTTTCTCTCGCGGCAAGTCGTCGCGGTCTATCAGGGAGGACGAAAGGGCGCTTTTCTGCTGAAAAAATAAAGAAACATTATTTTTCGTGAAAAAGCAACAAAAAGTCATAAAAATGTATGATAAAAATATTGACAGGCGCTTGACTTCTCTGTGAAAAGCCTTTATAATACAGAAGGAACGTGCGCAGAGGCGAAGCATTTGCGGGCGTAAGGCTCTATATAAATTCT
Source organism: uncultured Eubacteriales bacterium (assembly GCA_905209085.1). Taxonomy (GTDB): domain Bacteria; phylum Bacillota; class Clostridia; order Christensenellales; family Borkfalkiaceae; genus Scatosoma. The sequence goes on along the minus strand of CAJLRM010000001.1, from coordinate 605,800 downwards.
GTCTGTTTCCGTGTGACCTGCGAGGCGCGGGGAAGGGCGGAAAGTGAGGGCAAAGCGTTGCGCCGTCTTTGCGAGGTCGATTGCGGGCTGCGACGAGAAAAAACTTGGAATTAGAGAAGAGGAAGAAAAAATGAGAAGAAAATTAAAAAACAAGATCGCACTGTTTTCCGCGGGGGTGTTAGGCGCGGGCGCGCTGTTCGCTCTGGCGGGCTGCGGCGCCGTGAAAATCAGCGTCGGGGAAACGATCGCGGAGGGCGAAACCACCATCATCGCCCATCCCACCAAGACGGCGGCCGAATACACGGCCAAGGAAAACGCCTATATTTTGGCGGGCAAGCTGAAAAGTCTGGACTCTTACCGTTCGGACGTAGAGGGAAAAGTCGTCGCCATGGGCGGGCTTTATAAACAGACGATCGCGGACGTTCATATCAAGAGCGGAAAGGAATCGTATATGGAGGCTCTCTCCTCCTCCTCCCTCGTCAGCGTCGGCAAGCAGGCGTTCTTCACCGGGGATAAAGTGGTGATGCGGGACTCCGATAAAAAGGATTCCTTTACGGTGACGACACTTCAAGAATACCGCTCCAAGATCGGCTGCGAGCCCACGGCGCTCTCTAACTATATCCTCAACGAGGAAACGATCAAAAGCGCGGAACTCGTTTCCCGTTCGGAGGGCACGTATACCTGTCGCTACGAGATCGACCCCGTAAAAGGCACTTCCCGCTATGCGGTGAAGATGATGAATTTCGGGGGACTCAAAGTGGCGCCCGAGTTCGAAAGCTGCACGATGGAGCTGACGTTCGACGAAGACTGGAATCCCATCTCTTTAAAAGCGGAAGATAAATATAAAATCAGCAAATCCTTTCTCAACAACGTATCCTGCACGTCGACGCTGACGGAAACGTTTTCCGAGATCGGCAAGGACATGGAAATTCCCGACGCGGCCTCTTTCCGCGCCCGCCTGGGCGACGACGTCACGGATATCGATCCCGACGACGTGGAGAAAGACGAACTCACCATTCTGGCTGACGCCCTTTTAAATATGGATTTGCCGGGCGGGATCAAGATCTGCGGCGAACTGACGGCGAACGACCGGGGCAGCTTGTTGTTGTCCCTGCCTGTGGACGGCTGGCTCTCTTTCGACATCGAAAAGCTCGCCTCGGACGGACTCTCGTCCGCGTTCCGCGGCAGGGTAAGCACGGAAATTGGAGGCGTGGAAACGGAATTCCTCTATCCCGGCGACGGAATGTTGTACGTTCGGGTGGGAGAGGCCGCGTATCGGTACGCGATTCCTTCTTCCGAATCGGGAACGGAACTCGACGACGTCCTGCGAATGTTCCGGCTTTCGGCGGAGGGCGGTCAGGGAAACACCTATGCCTATCGCCTGACGCTCGGCGAAGACCTCCTCGCTCCCGCCAATGAGGCGATAGAGCTTTTGACGAGTTCTCTCCCCGACGATTCGCCGCTGAAAGGGCTGGCGATAAACGAGGTCGGCGCTCTGATCTCCATACATAGACAAAACGAAAAAGACGCGGGCCGCATTACGGGCGTAGAACTTAGCGGAGATTTTGGTATCGCTTCCCTGAGCGCGCAGGTGGTCGCCGCAGAAGCGGCGGAAACCTTGCCGAACGAAGAAGCGCTTGCGAAGTACGAAGCGGTGGACGTCGAAGATATGGCGGCAGTGTTAAATTCCGTTTTGAAGATGGCGGGCAATCTCGTCAACTTCAACGTGAGTATCCGCGGGGAATTGACGCTCGAAGCGGGAGCGGACCGATTGCTTTCGTTGCCGGTGAACGGCTGGGTTTCTTTGGACGTGGAAAAACTCACCATGGCGGGACTTTCGGGAATGTTCTCGGGAAAACTGAGCACCGAAGTTTTGGGAGTCCCCGTGGAATTACTCTACGCGGGCGACGGATTCCTGTATGTGCAGGTGAGCGGTGCGAAGTATAAATATGCCCTTCCTTCCCGGAATTTTGATACGGAAATAGGCTCTATTTTGCAAAGTTTTGAATTTTCCAAAGAAAGCGAAAACGGGGCTATACAGTATTATCGCATAGCGCTGAGTGAAGAAGTGCGCAGCGCTGTAAACGAAGTAATAAAGCAGATAACGGATTCCCTCTCCGACGATTCTCCGTTGAAAAAGATTGCGTTGAAGGAGGCGAGCGCTCTTTTCTCTGTGCGTAAACGCGGCGGGGATTTGGCTCGACTTACTGGTGCGCAGTTAACGATAGATTTGGGCGTCGCCTCTTTGAACGCGGATGTCGTGGTCGCGGCAGGCGGGGAAGCCCTGCCGGGCGAAGAAGCGCTTGCGAAGTACGAAGCGGTGGACGTCGAAGATATGGCGGCAGTGTTAAATTCCGTTTTGAAGATGGCGGGCAATCTCGTCAACTTCAACGTGAGTATCCGCGGGGAATTGACGCTCGAAGCGGGAGCGGACCGATTGCTTTCGTTGCCGGTGAACGGCTGGGTTTCTTTGGACGTGGAAAAACTCACCATGGCGGGACTTTCGGGAATGTTCTCGGGAAAACTGAGCACCGAAGTTTTGGGAGTCCCCGTGGAATTACTCTACGCGGGCGACGGATTCCTGTATGTGCAGGTGAGCGGTGCGAAGTATAAATATTCGCTGTCCGAATTAGAAGAAAATATAGATATAGGATCCCTGCTTAGCATTTTTAAGCTTTCCGTGACGAACGGAAGCGACGATATAAAGGATTATAAACTTTACGTGGGAGAGGAAGCGCTGACGGCGTTAAACGAAGCGCTCGGCGCCGTGACGGAGTCGCTCCCCGCGGACTCGCCGTGGAAAGGACTTTCGTTCGACGAACTTTCTGCGTCCCTTTCCGTCTATAAAAAAGGGAATGATCCCGCAAGGCTTGCGGGCGCGCAGCTCGTCGCGGATTTGGGCGTCGCCTCTTTGCGCGCGGACGTTATCGTGCAGGCGGGCGGGGAGGCTTTGCCGAGCGCAGAAGAACTTGCAAAATACGAGGAGGCGGAGTTTGTCACCCTTTCCTCCAATCTGGGCGCGCTTTTGAAAATGGCGGTCGGCGTTGCCGATTTTGACTGGTCGGCGGGCATGAATTTCACCCTCAACGTGGGGCTGGACTCGGACGCCAACGGCAACTTTATGATCATTCCCCTGCCCGTCCAGTTGCAGATTTTGCCCGAGGAACTTTTGGCGGGCAACGTATGGGGCTGCTTCCGTATGCACGTTTCGGCGGGCTTGGGACTGTCTATGTTCGGGCTTCCCGATATGGAAATCTACTATGACAACGGAACTCTTTACATAGTCAACACGACGAAGACGGACGACGGGACCGTATATGCCTCTTCCGTGTCCTCCGTGGACGTCAAAGGCGCGCTGGCGGGACTCGCGGCGGATAATCTCGGCGCTATTTTAAGCGGAATTTTCGGCGGCTCGGATACGGACATCGTCGCTTTCCTCGCCGACGCGGTGATGAGCGCGCAGCTCGAAGTCGTTTCTTTGGAAGACGGCACTCTGCGCTATCAGTTGAATGCGGGCGATAAGCTCACCGCCTTGCTCGGAGCGGGGTACGGATCGATTTGGGACGCGCTGAACGCGGCGGATATTCCCTCGATGGAAGCGTTCAAGCCCCTCTTGATGATGTTCTTCAATTTCGACATCGACAGAGTTTGCCTGCGCGCGGACTTTAAAGACGGCGCTCTGAGCGCCTTGTCCGTACGCCTTACCAACGACGGGACGGCGCCGTTGGGCGGCGGAGAGGATTTCTCCTTCGTGGTCGGCATGATGATGGGAGAACAGGCGGCGGCAGGGGAAATGGACGAATCGTTCGCCTTTTTGACCTCGTCGCTCGCGGCGTACGAAGAGGGCGCGTCCGTGCGGGAAAAGCTCGCCTCTCTCGCAGCGAACGGCGTGCGGTGGCTGGGCGATTCCTACGGCGCTTTGCTGGACGAAACGGAGGCGGCGTATAACGCGCTGTCCGAGGCGGCGAAAATGACCGTTGCGGACTATCCTCGTTTGGCAGAGCTGCGCAAAGAGTGGACGCAGCTCCGCGCCCCTGTATCTCAGCTTTCCGCGCTCTTGGGCGAATTGAAGACGTACGACGGCATGGCGGGTATGGAAGTATTGGTGGGCGCGATTCTCGAACAGTCCAATCCGATTTTCGATGCGCTCGACGAAAGACAGAAGGAATATTTCGGCGATTACGCCGTGAAAGAGTATTTAGCGATCCGCACGAAGTACGAAAAGAACGTCGCCGTGCCCGAACTGAAAGCGGCGATCGATAAACTCAACCGGGAAACGTACGGTACGGCGGCGCAGCTTTTGAAGGCGATCTCCGCCGCGCAGACGAAGTACGACGGATTATATGAAACGAGCAAAGAGCTCGTCGATAATTACGATAAGATAGAAGCGGCGCGCGCCGTGCAGAAGGAAATGGCGAAAGAGGAACTGAACGCGCAGATAAAAGAGCTTCTCGCGAAACTCGGCGCCGTAACGGAGAAAACCTCTTATGAAGAGATGAAGGCGCTCAGACAGAGCGTGGACGCCGTCGCGAAAGCGTATGCGGCGCTGTCAACGGAGGAACAGGCCGGAATCTCCGATTATAAGGCGTTTCAAACGGCTTCCGCTTCTTTCTCGGAAGTCTTGAAGGAGCGTTTCCGCGCGGCGGTAAAAGCGCTCGGAACGGCGGACGCCATCGTAAAGGGCGACGATACGTATGCGAAGATTGCGGAGGCGCAGGCGTGGAAATCCCTGCTGAATAGGACGGAACTTTCGGCGCTGGAAACGGAAACGAATATTCTTACGGCTTGCGCGAATAAGCACCTGGCGATAGAAACGAGCGAAGTGGAAGAAAAAATTTCCGCCATCGGCGAAGTGACGCTGACGGACGAATGCTATCAGAATATTTTAAAGGCGCGGGCGGCGTACGAAGGCTTGCGCGAGGACTATCTCACCTGGATTTCCAATCGCAATAGTTTGGCAGAAGCGGAAGCGGACTATGTGAAGCTTTCGATAGACGCGCTGAACGTGGAAACGGCGACGGAAAGCGAAGTCGCCGCGGTTCGCGCGCTGTACGATTCCGCGATCGCCGCCTATGAGAACGCGCCCGCCCTTCACGGCTCCGTCGTCAGTCGTTTGAAGGATTATCAGGCAAAACTGGAAGCGCTGGAACAGGCGTTCGCCCCCGCCGCATAAACGAAAAACGAATAAAATTCGGACGTTTTCCCCGCGTAAGTTTACGCGGGGAATTTTTGTGCGGAACGCCCCGCAATAAAATATAGCGCGCCGGCTCTGTCGTCAGCCGAGGACTTTAAGAATCGGCAAAGCTATATAAAAAAGCTCCCATGTACCGAACGGAATGTAGGCTCGCAAACCGTATACGAAGTAAAACTACATAGGAGGACGTTAGAGGAGAAATTCAGCTTTACACAACACGGAAATATCAATGTCCTCGTGTATTTGCGTCAAAAGATCATAGAAAAGTCCTATTTGGTGTATTGAGGAGAGATAGAGAGAAAACAAAGATAATTTTAAACAAGATTGTAAGCGGTGGACAGTCTTGTGTGTCGTTTAAACACCCCGCTAATATTCGTGCCGTTTAGGGCGATTCTTAATGCGTTTTAGTGGGGGAGATTATTAAAATCTTGATAAAGCTGCAACGAAGCCCGGGAGTATTTCTACCTAAATAATAGAGAGAAAACCAAAAATTGATTTGGGGAGGATTAAAAATGGAAGTCAGAAGAAAGAAGAGATTGAAAATAATAATACCTCTTTGCGTGTGCGCGATACTGTTAATTGGGATTGTTTTATATCTTTTTTTGCCGCCGACGAGAGGCAAGTACAGGTTAGAACTGCAATTGGATTATCGAAGCGGTGAAGAGCGGGGCACGGCGTTGAGCGGCTCCGAGCGAAAAACGTTGGAAACAAAAACAGGCGAGGAAGTTCATTTTTCGGGAGAACTCATCAATGGGACGGCGCGTTGGCAGAAAGCGGCGTTTGCGGAAACCGAACTGTTAAAAATCACGATATATCGCGGAGAGGAAAAGGTTTATGAAAAAGGAAGCGATCGCGGGACTTCTTACACCTTTCCCTGGAGGGTAGGTTGCAGATGCTATTCCGAGTATAGACTGTACTTTTCTTATGCCTTTGAAGAAGCGGGAACGTATACGGTGACAGCGTCCTCGAAATTCAAACAAATAGGGAAAAGTTATTCCTATCAGACGGAGCCGCTGACAGTGATCGTAAAATAGAAAAAGAGAATCCCCCGCAAAAATTTTGCGGGGGATTCGAATAGGCGGCTGTATAAATTTCGTTAAAGGCGCACCCAGGTGTTTAACGAACGCTTAAAGATAAGATTTGAGTTTCTTTTCGAATCCCTCTTCCAGCGCGATGAGTTCTTTCAAAAGCTTGGTGATTTCCTCGTCGTCGTCCTCGGGCTTTTCGCTGAGAGAGGTTTTGAGAGAGGTGATGCCCATCACCGTTCCCTGAATCATCATTTCCGCGATGTGCGCGCGGGAATTGTCTGTCAGCGTATTCATCTTGATGGAACCCCACATCATCGCCTTTTTCATGGGATTGGGTTCCTTGACTTCCAGCGCTTTATCCTGTGCGATACACGCCGCTCTGCCCGAGATTCGTTCGTACTCTTCGTGCTGACGCATGATCTCCGCTTTCAATTCCTCGTCGTCCACTTCGGGCAGAATGTCGGAAATAGATTCCAACGCCAACTGACAATTGCGGTAAATTTCCGCTAAAATTTCTTCGCTCTTTTTTGCTTCCATAGCCATTTCTCCTTTTTATCAACAGTTTTTGCACATTCTCTTGGAAATATGCAAAAGAAAAAGAGCGTTTTTGTCCCTTTTGCTTCCGTTTTATAAAAGAAAAACTTCTGAAACCGCAAAAAACGCTTGACGGAAAGGCGCGGAGTGTGGTATAGTATATTTCGAGCCGACAGAAACGGGCTTTTTTAAGCGTAATTCTTAATCCATGAGAAAAGCGCGCCTTGGGTTCTTCGAGACTGGAAAGAGGAGGTAAAAAACCATGTACGCTATCATCGAAAACGGGAACAAACAGTATAAGGTGGCGGAGGGCGACGTCGTTCGGGTTGAAAAACTCAAAGCGAACGAGGGCGAAACCGTTTCCTTCAACACGCTGATGATTTCCGACGAGAACGGTATCAAGACGGGTGCGGAAGCTGCCGCGGTCAAAGTAACCGCTACGGTCGTAAAGCAGGACAAGGACAAGAAGATCATCGTCTTCAAGTATAAGTCCAAGAAAAACGAGCGTAAAAAGCAGGGTCACAGACAGCCCTATACCGCAGTCAAAATCGAAAAGATCGAGCTTTGAGGTTTTGAGTTTGCAACGGCTCCTTTTAGCGATAGGGAACGCACAGGAGCAAAAAATCTAAATAAGGAGAAATAAAAATGATATTCATCAGTTTATTCGCTCATAAAAAAGGTACCGGCTCTTCCCACAACGGAAGGGACAGCGAAGCCAAGAGATTGGGGCCCAAGCGCGGCGACGGTCAGGCAGTGCTTGCGGGCAATATCCTCGTTCGCCAGAGAGGCACGAAGATCCATCCCGGCACCAATGTCGGCATCGGCAGCGACGATACGCTTTTCGCGCTCGTCGACGGTGTGGTGAGGTACGAAAGATTGGGCAGAGATAAGAAGAAGGTCAGCGTTTATCCCGTTGAGGTCAGCGCCGCGGCCGCCGAGTAAAAACAACTTTATCAATTGTCGCCCGACTTTGCAAATTTGGCAGAGTCGGGTTTTTTATTGTATCCCTCGGCGGATAGCGCCGTATAAAATTCCGCAAAGTTCCCGCCTTTCCATTGTTTGGGGAAATAGAAGTCTGAGATTGCAGGATAAAGGGATAGAATTTTCTAATCTTGAAATCATAGAGCGCTTTTTATCGGAAAAACGTTGAAAACGAAACTTTTACGTGCTATAATGATACTACCGCCAAGCGGAGGTGAAGAGAATATGAAAAGAAAACATAACGTAAAGAGAGGAACGCGCCGCCTTGCGGCGGCGCTGGGCGCGTTGATGGCGGCGGTCTGTCTTGTTCCCTTTGCGGGACGGAAGGAAAATGTGCGTTCTTCGGCGGAAACATACGCCGTCGACGGTATCGGCTTTTCCGTGAACGTATTTAAGCACGAATACGGAGAATTTGACAGTCAGTTCTCCATTCTCGACGGGGATTATATCGTAAGCGGAGAAATGCCCGTGACAAAGTTTGACGGATTCGGCGGAACATTCAACGGCGGAAAAAGCTATAAAACCTATGCTGCGCTCGCAAAAGACGTCAGTTCCGACTATCACTTTTCCCACGCCGATCTTAACGGCGCTTACGCCTTTTTGGCGGAGGCAGACAAAGCCTTCGGCGGCGTTTTATCCATCGGGCGGGAAACGGAGCCTTGGGACAGCGCTTTTTATTTTTGGAAAGAAAGAATGGTGTCTTTCTATACGCTTAGATTAGATAATTCTAATGGTTTTTTTATCGACTGTTATAAAGACCATCTCAATCCCTATTTTCTTTTTGCTTTGGAGCAAATAAGAACAGGAGAGATAGGCTACGAGGAATTTTTCGATTCTTACGGCACGCATCTGGTGACGGAGGTTACTTACGGATTGCGAACGGTGGGTTACTACGGAGCTTTCTGTCAGGGGGGCTATTTGGACGAAACGGCGCGTCAGCAACTCCATGAATCGGCGGAACGCGCCTATGACGCATATGCGGAGGGGAAGGAAGAATTTTGGAATCTTCCCGAAAACGTTGTCGAAAGGTATAATCTATCCACAGTCGGCAGTTTGCGTAAATTAGGGGAAACGTCCGCGGAGGAAAACGGGGAAACAAGAATAAGGTACGAGGATTTGCTTCCCCTTTATAATGCGTTGCCCGAAACTTATGCCGATCTCGCGGAGCCGATGAAAGCCGCTTTTGCGGAATACGCCGCCGCCCATACGGAATTGTACGAAAATTCCGTCAAAAAGGAAAGGGTGGAAATTCGCGTTCCGCAGTCGAAAAACGTTCCTTATGCGGGGATCGCCATACAAAAAATGCTCGTGACGATCGCGGGCGGCGTTACCTTCTCCGCGTATGCCGTCTGCGCGGTCGTCCTCGTCGCGGCTTCTGTTCTCAGACGCTGCCGCTCGCGCAGGGAAAAGACCGACACCCGTCCTCCCCGCTCAAAATGAAAAAAGTTTGAAAAATTTTTAAGAAAAGGCGCTCCCGCAGCCATGTAGGGGAGCGTCTTTTTTGTCTAAACCATAGCGGTCTGCTTTTTCCGCGGACGATAAAGCGCGGCGGGTAAAAATGCGTTTTTGTATTTTTGAGAAATTGTATCCTCTTTCGAAATTCGTCTTTTGCTTCGCCGCGCAAACGGTTTTTTGAAACTGCAAAGCCGCGGTTTTAAGATAAGAAGACAAGATCACGTGGTTTGCGGCGGGGACGCCTGCGTCGCATCCCCCGATCCGTGGCCGCCGAGTCCCCGCACCGCCATATCCCGCTTTTTGAGAATTTTGTTGATGAGCGCAAAGAATACTGCCGTGGAAACGACGCTGCCGACAAGGTCGGAGATCGGCTCCGCCCAGAACACGGCTTCCGCGCCGAAGAAGCGGGGCAGGGTCAAAGTGAACGTCAGCATGAGCACGATTTTTCGGAACATGGACAAGGATACGGCGACGGGCGCGATGCCCAGCCCCGTCAATCCGTCCACCAGGGCGTACTGAAAGGCGAGCGGGATGATCATCAGCGTATAGATCTTGATAAATTTCACGCTGTCCGCCTTCAATACGGCGTCCGAGGTAAAGACGTTTACCACCGCTCCCGCCGCGAAGCGGGCGATGAGGAACATGACGACGGTGTAGACGATACACAATCCCAAAATCCACGTTTCGCACTTTTTGACCCGGTCGGCGCGGTTCGCTCCGTAATTGTACGAAAGCGCGGGTTGCGTGCCTCCCGAAATGCCGCCGAGGGGCAGGGTGACGATCTGCATGAAGGAGAGCATGATGGTGGCGGAGGAGATAAGATCGTCCGCGCGTTCGCCCCCGTACGAGCGCAGCACGCCGTTGAGCGCGAGAATCATGGCGGAATCGGTGGCGATAATCAGAAAAGGGGAAAGGCCGAGCAGCAGGATTCTGCCGACGATTTTTTTGTCGTAGCCGCCGAAACTCAGGCGCACCTCGGCGGATTTTCCGACGAGAAAGAGTACGGTGAAGAGGGCGGAAAGCGCTTGGGAAATGACGGTGGCGATCGCCGCGCCCGCGACGCCCATATGAAAGCCGTAGATAAAAAGCGGGTCCAGCGCGATATTGGCGACGGCGCCGATGCAGACGGTGAGCATTCCCGCCTTGCCGTGTCCCTGACCGACGATATAGGCGTTCAATCCCGTCGTGAGGACGGCGAAAACGGTGCCCGCCGCGTACCAGGTGAGATATTCCGACGCGTAGGGAGCGCTGTTGCCTCCCGCGCCGAACAGGCGTAAGAGAGGCTCTTTAAAGGCGAAGAGGGCGGCGGTGAGCGACACCGAAAGCACGGCGAGCATCATTGCGCCGTTGCTTAAAATCCGCCGCGCGCCCTTCAAGTCCTTTTCGCCCATTTTGATGGACATGGCGGGCGCGCCGCCCAAGCCCACCCAGGTGCCGAACGAGGACAAGAGCGTGACGATGGGACCGCACACGCCCACGCCCGCCAGCGCGAGCGTTCCCACTTCGGGCATATGCCCGATATAGATGCGGTCGACGATGCTGTATAAGACGTTGACGAACTGTGCCAGCATGGAGGGGATCGCCAGTTTTAAAACCACTTTGAAAGGGGCGTCCGTACCGAGGAAGTTTTCCGTGTTTTTTTGTTTGGATTTCATATCGATTGAAAAATTTTTAAGAGCCGCTTGACTTTGTCGGCTCGCCGAAAAAAATAAGACGGGGGCAGGGAAGCGACGAAACAGCTCTGTGCGCAAAAGCGGAGCTGAAAAAATAAGACGCGGTTTCCCGCGCGCGTTCGAACAAGGCCGTTGTCCGATAAAAAGCGATATTTGGAGGAGGCGTGAAATCCCGTAAGGAATCCGCGCTCGCCTATTTCGTTATTATTATAGCGCAAACGACATAAAAAGCAAGCGTTTAAGAGGTCGGTTTTTTTGCTTTTAAAAGAAATTTTATGAAAATTTTTTCTCCGCAGGAATTTTTTGGAAAGATTTGGGAGAAGAATATAGAAACAGGAAAAATTTTTTTGTCAGATGTGCAACCGGATCCGCCCGTTTTTCGTCTATAATAATGAAAACGGCTTAACTTCCCTATCATTCCTTCAAAAGAGGGGAGAAGGGGCATCTCGTCTGAGGCTTTTCCCGCGCAATCGCGTGCGGCGAAGCGCCGATTTTATAGCCGAATTTTCCTTGCCTCTATTCCCGTTTCGCCGTTGATTTCCGAAAAACCGTCCTTTTCTCTCTAAAATTGTCCGCGATTCCTGTCCTTGACATGGTACGGGCGTCTTATGCGGAAGTTTGCGAAAGATCGATGAGGACAAAAGGAGCAGCCTTTTGCGCCGCTCTTGTTGCGCTTTTGACAAGGGGCGTCGGAATCGCGGCGCGCCGCGGCGCTTTAAAAGGCAGTAAAACAAAAAATAAATAAAAGCAGGAGGAAATGAGATGAAGAAAGAAAAAGGCGGACGGATTTTGGCGGGCGCGATGGCGCTGGGAATATTGTTCAGCGGAGCCGCCTGCGGAAAAACTTACAAGCCCGAGCCTTTGTCCGACAAGACGCGCAATCTTGCCGGGACGCTGGCGGCAGACGCGGGAAAACGCATGGGGAAGAGCGCGGATTTTACGGCGGCAAATCTCGGGTTTTCCACGGAATTTTTCAAGCGCTCTTTTCAGGAGCGCGGCAATACGCTGGTGTCGCCTCTCTCGGCGGCGGCAGTCCTGGCGATGATTCAAAACGGAGCCGGGGGGGACACCCTTTCGGAGATGGAAACGGTATTGGGCGCGCCCAGGGAAGCGATGAATAAGAATTTGTCGGCATATATGCAATATCTCGACGGACTCGATACGGAAAAAGTATCGCTGTCGCTCGCCGATTCGATATGGATCAGGGACGCGTGCGCCTCCGAAATAAAAGAAAATTTCCTGCAAATCAATAAGGATTACTACGACGCGGAAGTTTATGCCTCGCCTTTCGACGAAACGACGCTCAGCGACGTCAATCTTTGGACGAAAAACAAAACGAAGGGCATGATAGATAAAATCCTCGAAGAAATAAACCCTATGGATTTTATGTATCTCATCAACGCTTTGTATTTCGAAGGGGAGTGGGAAGAAAAGTACGAGCGGGATAAAGTCCGCGACGGGTCGTTTTTCAATGCGGACGGCAGCGTTTCGACGGTGCAGATGATGAGCTCGGAGGAAAACGTCTATCTTTCGGACGAGAATACGACGGGTTTTATCAAGCCGTATAAGGGCGGAAAACTCGCTTTTGCGGCGCTGCTGCCCGACGAGGATACGCCGATCGCGGAATACGTGAACTCTTTGAACGCGGAAAAATGGCGGGGATTGTTCGAGGAGGGGAAAATGGGAACGAGCGTAAGCTGTCGAATGCCCGCGTTCTCTTACGAATATGAAGTGGAGGCGAGCGACATTTTGAAACAGATGGGTATGCCTTCCGCATTTTCGGCGCAAACCGCGGATTTTTCCGATCTCATGCCCGATTCCTATCTCGGTTTTATCCTCCAAAAAACGCGCATCGAGGTGGATAAGTCGGGGACGAAAGCCGCGGCGGTCACCATCGGCGGCATGAAGTGTGAATCGGCGGGGGTGTTTGTTTCTTTGGAACGTCCTTTCGTCTATGCGATCGTCGATACGGAAAATGATTATCCGCTCTTTTTAGGCGCCGTAACAAAGCTGTGAACGTCGTCCACGGGAAAGAAGGTTTCAAAAAGATAAGGGCTTCGGGCCTATAATTTCGGGAGGAGAAGGGATAGAAGGATTCGGGAATGCCCTGTCGGGACGACGGAGATTTCCGAATCCTTATTTTATGGCCCCGAAGCGGCGTTTTTCGCCCTTCACAGCGCCGTTTTTCCCTGTTCTTATCGCCTTGAAAACGCACAAAAAGCGGGAATTTTACTTTCCGCCCTTAAAGAGCCGGCATTTTGTTCCCGGTCTTTAAAAAGTCCGGTTTTTTATCCTTGGAAAGTCAATGGGGGCGCCGCGGATTTTAATGAGGAGCGCCGTCCCTTCCCTATCTTACGCCTTAGGCGTTTTGCAGGTCTTTTTTATAAAAGCCGCGTTTATTTTTCTCAATCTCTTGAAAGTTAAGGGAAAATGCGTTATAATAGTAGTGCGTATAAAACTAAGGACTGCGGAGCGAGGAAAAGAGAGCGTCGCGTGCCGCCTGCGGCGGAAAAGCGCAATTTTTTTTCGCGGAGGTTCGCGGAGTTTTAAATCCGCGCGCGTTTTTCTGTTTTGAGGAAGAGAGAAGATAAAAACGCCTTCGCGGGGAAATTTCTCCTCCCGCGCAGAGCGCATAAAACTGTTTTTTCGAGCGCGGGAAAAGCAGGGAAAAGCGGACGTTTTTGAAAAATCAGGCAGGAATAAGGGGTGCTTTTTGTTATCACGAAATATTCACCGTTTTTTCTTTGTGTTTTCGGGACAAGTGTGATATAATGAAAAAGATGTAAATATAGTGAATTGAATTTTTCGGGCGAAAAATCCGTCGAATTAAAAAAATTACAACAAAATACAAACGACTTTTTAACGGATTTCCCGTATAATGTATAGGTGAGAGGCGGCGCAAAGGTCCGCAATATGAAAAAAAATTGGAGAGAGAGATGAAAAAAGAAACTTTTTCCGAAACAGAAGATTCCGCTCTTATTATCGAAGCCCTCGGGAACAAGAGCGGAGAAAGGGAGGCGGAACTTGCCGTTATAGACGCGGCTCCGCCTTTGGAGGAAGCGCCGCCGGGGATAAAAGGGAGGGGTAAGGCCGAAAGAAAAAAAGAGGCGACATCGGAGCCGAAGGAAGCCAAACGGATTTTCGGGACGAGAGTAAGCTCTCTTCTCATCATCTGTTACATCGCGGCGTTTTGCGGCTGGCTGGTGGAAAACCTTTTCCGTCTTATTTCCAACGGTATTTTCGATTCCCGCCATCAGCTGCTTCCGTTTTTAGCCGCGTATGGATTCGGGATTTTCGTGCTTTTTTTCGTCTTCGGTACGCCGACGGAAATGCGCATTTTCAAAAAGCGCATTCTTCCCAAGCCTAGCAAATGGTGTCACGCCCTGCGCCTTTTGATCTATTACGTAAGCGTTTACGTCCTGATTTTTTTCGGAGAAATGGGCTGCGGGCTTCTCTTTGAAAAGGTGTTCGGCATCCGCGCGTGGAATTATGAAAATATCCCCACCCACGTCACGCGCTATACGAGCCTCATCACTACGTTCGGCTTTACGACGGGGATCACGCTTTTGATGCATTTCATTTTTCGTCCCGCGCTGCGCTTTTTTGAAAGCATCCCGCAAAAAGTGAGCTTTTATATCGCCTTGATTTTGGGAATCCTGATCGCTGCCGATTGGTGCGTTATGATCGGTTCCGCCGTCGTTTACGGGCATTTCCCCGATTATTGGTCGATTCGTTTTTGGTGAAAGAAAACAATCTTTTCGAAAGCGCGCTTAGCCCGCTTTTCGATATAAAGGGAAGTTTTCTGTCCGAAAAAGAGTCCATGAACATAAAACGCCCGCTTTTTCGGCTTTGATTGTAAAGCGGAAATAGTCGCCGATATTATAAAAGGTCGCTTAAAAAGCACCCCTACGCCCGATTTCGGGCGCGGGGGTGCTTTGCGCAAAGTAATCGCTGCTATCAACGGAAAGCGCGCGATTTTTCAAAGGCTTTCCCGATGCTCTTTTATCACCGTTTCTATGCGTTGGTTCAGCCATTCCCTGCTCACGTTTTGGTAGTTTCCTTTCACCTTGGGAAATTCCCTGTTTGCCACGACGGAGGATTGCGCCTCGAAATGATCGCCCGAAACGTACAGGACGGTATAGCCCGCGATCTGTCCGTCTTTTTCCGCCGTAAAGGCGACGTAGTCTTCCACCCGTTCGTCGGAAGTCAGGCCGCTCCAATCGTTTAACGGCATCCACTGCAAAAACGCTCTGTTTTCAAAGGTCAAGGGCGTTTCGCCGTGAAGCGCTCTCTTGTCGAAAGACTCGGCGGAAGGATAAGAAGATAAACGTTCCCAATCCGTGCAATATTTTTCTCCTTCGGAGTTTTTTATAAAAAGCGTACCCTCCCCCGAACGGTTGCTCACCGTTATCGCACAGCCTTCGTAATCGACGCCCATTCCCGCGCCGACCCAAGCGCTAAGTCCTATACAGTAATACATTGCCGTCGTGCCTTCTTCCCTGTCCGTTTCCACGATCTCTCCCGCTTTGTTGCAGGACGCGAAAGAACAGAGGCAGGCGGCCGCCGCCACAATCATTGCCGCAAACGCAGAAAATTTAGACGTATTTTTCATTGCCTTTTCCCTCCTTAAAGAGTAAGAAATTGGTTGTTCGTCGCTTGTAATAATGATAGAGCCATGACCGTCGTCGTCAAATTCCGCATAACATCCCGTGCAGAAATTTTTGCCTAATTTACGCTTAACGGTATGTTCTTCGCAAGTATCCGTTCGAGCAGTCGTTGCAAAGAACAAGGGGAAGAGAATCGCTGTAATAACGTATAATCAAGACCCTATTTATCGTTTATAAAGTAAATATCGCCGTTATCATACTTCTTCCTTTTTTCAAATTATATCATAGAGTCTTTTTATTGTCAATATGCGAAATAAATTTTTTTGGATTATTCTTTGAATCGGCTTCATCGATAAAACGCATGATTCTCTCCTAAATGGAGGTTTTTTATTCGCTCGCCTCGGCTTTTTCCGCGTGTTTGTTCGGCTCCGCCAGCAGTGTTTTATAATCGGTATACGTCACGAATCCCGCCTTTGATTTGGGCGGCTTTTTTACGAATTTGCGCTCGCAGTAATCGACGGGCACTTTTCCTCCCGCCCGCCCGTCCGAGTAGTAGGCGCATACTTCCGCCGCGAACAGAAGCGCCTCGTCGCTTACCTGCCTGCCTTCCGTGACGATGACGACGTGCGTGGAATGGTATTTTTGCGCGTGCAGCCAAAGGTCCGAAGGCGCACAGCTTTTCAGCAGTCTGTCGTTTTGCAAATTGTTTCTTCCCGAAAGAATTTTAAAGCCCCCGAATTCGTATTCGCGGAAGGGCGCCGCCGTTTCCTTTTTCTTCCCGCCCACCTTTTCTTTTTGCGGCTTGACGAGTCCTAAGGAAATCAGCTCCGTTTCTATCTCTTTCAAATCCTCCGCGCTTTCCGCCACGGAAAGGGAAGCCGTCAAACTTTCCGTATACTCCATTTCTTCCTCTTCCTTCTGCTTTCGGGGCGTCAGTGCCTCGCGCGTCCGTTTCTGCTTGGCGTACGCCTTGAAATATTTTTGCGCGTTCTGCGACGGGGAAAGCTGCGTGTCCAAAGCGATCTTTACCCGTCCTCCTTCGGGAGCATACCAGTTTTCCAGCTCCGCTTCCTTCATTCCCTTTTCGAGGCGGTAAAGGTTTGCCGTCAGAAGCTCTCCCCTGATGCGGAGCAGATCCATGCCCTCGCAGTCTTTGAGTCTTTCGAGCGTGTCCTGCAAGGTCTTTTGCTGTTTCTTTTTCAGGGCGCGGACGGCGGATTCCAGCTTGCGTTTTTTGTCCTCGAAGGTCCGCTTGGTTTCTTTGCGGTAATAATATTCGTCTTCCGCCTTGTTTAAAGAGGGCATGGGGATTCCGCCCTCCACGGGAAAGGCGAAAAAGTCGAGCGGTTTCCCGTTTGCGGCGCCGTTTTCTGTTAAAAGACAGGGCAGGCACGGCTCACGGGCGCAGAACTCTCCGACGAATTCCCAGATAGGTGTGCCGTGGGGATACCTCTTTACCATTTCTCTCGCCGTGGAAAGCGCCAGTCCCGCCACGTTTTCGAACAGAAATTTCGCGTATTCCTCCGCGACGTCCCCGCTTCCTTCCGCGTGCGCCGCCAAAAAATTTTCCGTCCGCTCTTTCAGACCCGCCGCGTCGAAAGGGGAGAGTTTCTCCTGCGGCTCGGGATAGAGGTATTTCGCGCCCGAAAGCAGCACTCTTTTGGCGCCCGCTTCCAAAGACGAAGTCTTCAAGGCGCCCAAAATGATTCCCTTTTCCGTCAGAATTAAATTGGAGTATTTGCCCATCAGCTCGCACACGAGTACCCGCTCGCACTCGGAAAAGTCGGTGGTGCAGTGCAGGCGGAGTTCCACGATCCGCTCGAAGTCCACCTGCGAAACGGATAAGATTTCCGCGCCGAGAAGGTGCTTCCTTAAAAGCATACAAAAATTGGGCGCGACGGGCGCGGGTTCCTTCTCTTCGCGCGTGAGGCAGACGCGGGCATTGGACGCGTTTGTGTTCAGAACGAGTTTAACGGTCGTCTTTCCCGTGTATATAATAAAGGTAACCTCGTCTTTGTCCGCTTGGGAAATGCGGTTGATTTTGCCTCCCTTTAAAAGGCTGTCGAGTTCCGCTGCCGAGCGGCGGATATGAAAAGCGTCCTGGGGCATGACGTCCTCCTTGAAAGCGGCGTTTTTTTTGGGAAAATGCTCCCTTGCCGCCCGAAAATCCGCGAATCGGGTCGAAAAGATTTCTCCGACCGTCGGGGTTTTTATAAATTATAGCGTAAATTTCGCAAATTGTAAACGAAAACGCTTTCTTTTCTTCAAAGAATATGATAAAATGTAGGGAGCAAAACGGGGCTTCCCCAAAAACGGAGCGCGTTTCCCGCGACTTTCGAGCGGCGCGTTCTCTTTCGCGGCCTTCGTCCGCCGCCGCGACTTTTTTATCCCTTTTCTTTATAAAAGGACGGACGTGCAAAGCCTTTTTTGCGTTTCGTAAAGGGAGCGGAAGCCGGGAAAAACAATTTTGAGAAGCATTATTTAGGAGAAAGCATATTATGAAGTACACAACAAAAGCTGCCGAAAAAAGCACGGTAAAAATTACGATGGAATTTGACGGAACCGAATGGAAAGACGCCCTCAACAAAGCGTATTTGAAGACGAAGGGGAGATTTGCCGTCAACGGCTTCCGCAAGGGCAAAGCGCCCCGCAACGTCATCGAGCACGCCTACGGAAAGGGAGTGTTTTTCGAGGACGCCTTGAACGTACTCTTTTCCGAAAATTACGGAAAAGTTCTCGAAGAGAAAGAAAAAGAATTTACGGCGGTGGGGGATCCCGAGCTTGCGGTGGACGACCTCAGCGATGAAAAGGTCGTTCTCGTGGCGACGACACCCGTGAAACCCGAGGTGAAAATCGGCTCCTACAAAGGTATGAAAATCAAAGAATTTGCGTATACTGTAAAGGATGCCGACGTCGATAAGGAGATGGAGCGCCTTCTCGACAGAAACTCCCGCAAAGTGCCCGTCACGGATCGTCCCGCTCAAAACGGCGACGTCGTGAATATCGACTTCGTAGGCACCGTGGACGGCGTCAAATTCGACGGCGGCGAGGCGGAGAAGTTCGATCTGACGCTGGGCAGCGGACAGTTCATTCCCGGCTTTGAAGAGCAGGTGGTGGGCATGAACGCGGGCGAAAAGAAAGACGTTTCCGTCAAGTTCCCGGAAAACTATCAGGCGGAGGAGCTTAAAGGCAAGGACGCCGTTTTTGCCGTCACCCTCAATTCCATTCAGGGCAAGGAGCTTCCCGAGCTCACCGACGCGTTCATCAAGGACGCGACGGGCAGCGAAACGATAGAGGAATACAAGGAAAAGACCAAGGAGCGCCTGCAAAAGCAAGCGGACAAAAACTCGCTGGACGCGACGGAGAACAGCATTCTGGACGCCGTTTCCGCCACTGCGGAAGCGGAGATTCCCGACGCGATGATCGAGCGGGAAATCGACAACCTCGTGCAGAAATTCGAGTATCAGCTGATGTACCAGGGACTCAAATTGCAGGACTACCTCGATTTTATCAAGGTGCCCCTTGCGGAGTTCAGGAAAAACTACGAGGAGCAGGCGAAGAAGAACGTATTGAATCAGCTCGTCATCTCTCAGATCATCAAAGAAGAAAAGATAGAAGCTACGGACGAAGAAGTGGAAGAAAAGGTGGCGGAGCAGGCGGCGTCCGTGGATAAGAGCGCGGAGGAGTACAAGAAGGACATGGATCCTCGTCAGTACGACTATATCAAGAGCGACATCATCATCACGAAACTTTTTAACTTCCTCAAAGCAAACAACGAAATGTATGTAGAGGAGAATAAAGAATGAAGGAAAAAAATGTTTTGATTCCCTATGTCGTGGAACGGACGAGTACGGGCGAGCGCTCTTACGACCTCTATTCCCGGCTTTTAGAGGACAGAATCATTTTTTTGAGCGGCGAAATCGACGACGCGGTGGCGAACACCGTCGTCGCGCAGCTCATTTATCTCGAAGGCAAGGAGCCGGGAAAGGATATCAATCTGTATATCAATTCGCCGGGCGGGTCGGTGACGGCGGGAATGGCGATATACGATACGATGAATTACGTCAAATGCGACGTTTCCACCATCTGTATCGGCCTGGCGGCGTCGATGGGCGCGTTCCTGTTGTCGAGCGGCGCGCGGGGCAAGCGCTTCGCTCTTCCCAATTCGGAAATCATGATTCATCAGCCCCTGGGCGGCGCGCAGGGGCAGGCGAGCGACATCAAGATCCAGGCGGAGCATATTCTCCGCACCAAGGCGAAGATGAACCGCATTTTGTCCGAGAACACGGGCAAGGATCTCGCCGCGATCGAGCGCGACACCGACAGGGACAATTATATGTCGGCGGAGGAAGCGCGGGTTTACGGCCTTATCGATAAGGTATTCGTAAGGCGCTGAGCGCTTTTAAAAAAGCGGAGAAACGCCGTAGAAAAACAGTTTTTGCGGGCGGCCGCAAGCGCGCTTTTCGAAGGAAAGCCGAGTCGTCGGGTTTCTTTTCCCGCTTTGCTCTTTCCCGTAAAGGCAAAGCCGCAAAAAAGCGGGACTGTTTTTTCGAGGGATAAAAAGGCGCGGGAAATTTTACTACGGCGGACAACGATACGGACACACAAAAATATTCTCGCGCAAAGTCTTGTAACAGGGATTTTGCGCGAAAAAAATTTTTTCGGTCAAAATTCAAACGGGGTATAACACATGGAAAAATATGAACAGCATTGTTCCTTCTGCGGAAAATCGAAGGACGAGGTAAGGCGGCTGATCGCGGGGCCCGACGGGGTGTTTATCTGCGACGACTGCGTGGATATCTGCAAGGCGATGGTGGACGAAACCAACGAAAAGGACAAGACGGCGGAAGTGCCCTTGAAAAAGCCCGCGGAGATCAAAGAGGAACTCGATAAATACATCGTCGGACAGGACAAGGCGAAAAAGGTCTTGTCCGTCGCCGTGTATAATCATTATAAACGCATCAATTCGCTCGTGAAGGCGAAAAAGACGGACGACGGGGTGGAGATCGAGAAGAGCAATATTTTGCTCCTGGGGCCCACCGGATGCGGCAAAACGCTGCTTGCGCGGACGCTCGCCAAGGTGCTCAACGTTCCGTTTGCCACCAGCGACGCCACGACGCTCACCGAGGCGGGATACGTCGGCGAGGACGTGGAAAATATCCTTCTCAAACTCATTCAGAACGCCGATTACGACATCGACCGCGCGCAGCGCGGCATCATCTATATCGACGAGATAGACAAAATCGCGAGAAAGAGCGAAAACGTTTCCATCACCCGCGACGTGTCGGGGGAAGGGGTACAGCAGGCGCTTTTGAAGATCATCGAAAGCACAGTGGCGTCCGTGCCTCCTCAGGGCGGCAGAAAGCACCCGCAGCAGGAATGTCTGAGAATCGACACGACGAACATTCTCTTCATCTGCGGCGGCGCGTTCGTCGGCTTGGATAAGATCGTGGCGTCGAGAAAGGACGATACGACGCTCGGCTTCGGCGGGAAGGTGAAGCTCGGAGCGGACGAGGTGGACTATGCGGCGCTCGACGACGTCAAGCCGCAGGATCTCACGAAATTCGGACTCATTCCCGAATTCGTCGGCAGGCTTCCCATCGTCGTCAATCTCGATCCGTTAGGCGAGGACGCTTTGGTGAAAATTCTCACCGAACCGAAAAACGCGATCATCAAGCAGTATCAGAAGCTCATCGGCTTCGACGGCGTCAAGCTGACGGTGGAAGAGGACGCGGTGCGGGAGATTGCGCAGACGGCGATCCGCTTAAAGACGGGCGCGAGGGGACTTCGCACCATCATAGAGGGCGTGATGACGGACGTCATGTACCAAATCCCTTCCGAGGACGACGTGGAGGAAGTCATCGTCACCAAGGAATGTCTGACGGACGGCGCCAAACCCCGCGTGGTGTATAAGCAAAAATCCGCCTGACCAAAACGGAAAAGAATCGCGTTTCCGAAATATAAAAAAATTTTTCGGGGGAAAAGACGCGCGAAAATCCATCGGATTAAGAAAAATTTTCCTATGTGGCAGATAGTAACCTAAGGTAAGACAAACTTTCTCTTGGGCGGGTACCAAGTTAAGATAAGCAAACTCTTTCTGTTAGGCAAATTGAGTAAGATAAGCCCCTTTCTCTGCGAGGGACAGAGTAAGGCGGATTCTTTCTCCATGACGGCTGAACGAATCATAAAATAGAATGGCGGGTAGTCCTGCGGCGCGCTTTG
This sequence comes from uncultured Eubacteriales bacterium, assembly GCA_905209085.1. GTDB lineage: Bacteria > Bacillota > Clostridia > Christensenellales > Borkfalkiaceae > Scatosoma. The sequence goes on along the minus strand of CAJLRM010000001.1, from coordinate 584,106 downwards.
TGCCGCGGGGCTTTCCTTTTTAAACGTTTGGCTTTCGATTTTTTGTTTTTCGTACTTGCCTGCGTTTATGCGCGCTGCAAAAGTTTTTTCGGAGGCTCTGCCGAAATCGGCAAAAAAGAATCGCGGAAAGAGAAGGAAGAATTTGTACAGTTGAGTCAAATCCGACAAAATCTTGCATAAAGCGGCGCGGCGGAACGGAAAGAGGTTCTCCGCCGCCTTGCTTTTTTATACGGGGTGTGATATAATAAAGACGGTATCGGGAGGAGAAAGCGGGGAAAGCGGTCGGATTTTTCAGAAAAATCGTAAGGGATCTTCCGCTGCCTGTATCGGTATGGCGCGCTCTTTTACGCGCAGGAGGCGCTTTCGGACGCGAAAATCCGCTTCAACGCCGTTTTTCCGCAGTGCCCCGAAGTCTGCAAAGCGTTTCAATCGGCGTCGCGGCTTAAAAAAACATCTGCCTGCGACGGAGAAACGTTTAAGGGCGGGCGAAAAGACGCGCCGTTAAAAAGGCGCGGGAACGGGATGCGGCGTTTGCCTGCGCGCAGTCGGCAATATTTTTTCCGACAGGCGGACTTGAAAATTTTTAAATTCACGGCGGCTGCGGCGAGCCGGCAGGCAAAAGAATCGTAGGGCGCGTCTTTTATCGCGCCGAAACTATTTAATCTGTATCGTCGGGAAATTACCTCCGATGGGATTCTTCGTCCCGTCAAAAACGTCCTGTGGGGGAATTTTTGCGCGGAGGGAAAACGAAACGCAAAGCGGCGTTCTTTGGGCGAACGCACGGGATTCGACGCTGCCGAAAATATCGTCGGGAAAGCTCCCGGACGAGTACGGCGCATAGCGGGAGGATTGGAGCGAGGCGACGGAAGGAAACATAAAGGAAAAAGCTTTAAAAAACGGAGGGCGAAGGGGCGTGGATACCGCGCTTTTGCGTTGGAAGAGAGCATCTCTCGCCGCTTTTCGGGGGAAATTGTTTAAAAAGCGTTTCCGAGGGTTAATAATAATTATATGGAAAAGTATATGGAAAAACAGACACCAAAAACAAATATATTATCCATCGTGCCTCTTCGGGGCAAGGTGGCGTTTCCCGGTACCCTCATTTCTTTCGAAGTGGGGCGGGATATTACTTTAAAGGCGATCGACCGCGCTTCCGCGGCTGCGGACAGGCTGCTCTTCATCTGTGCCCAGCGGGACACGGAGAAGGACGAGATCACGGCGGAGGACATCTACACCGTCGGCACCGTCGCGCGCATCAAACAGGTCACACAGCTTCCGGGCGGCACCCTGCGCGTACTCGCGGAGGGCGTTTACCGCGCCCGCGCGCGTTCCGTTCAGTTTGAATCGGGCTACTATTATGCCGTCACCGACGAGCTTACGCCCGTCCACGGCGACGAAGTGCTGGAAGAGGCGTATTTCCGCACCGCGCGGGAGATGGTGCGGGACGTCCTGATGGCGGACGGCAAGATCGGCAAGGACGTATTGACGCAGCTGGAAGCCTGTTCCGATCCCGACGCCTATATCGACATGACCGTATCCGCCATGCGCGTGCGCCTCGAAGTCAAACAGGAGCTTTTGGAAGAGGACTCCGTCATCGAACGGCTTAAATTATTCGAACGGTGTTTAAACGACGAGCTGGAAATCGCCAAAATCGAAAAGAAGATCGCTTCCACCGTCCGTCAGAATATCGACCGCTCGCAAAAGGATTATTTCCTGCGCGAACAGCTCAAAGCCATTCATACGGAACTGGGCGACGACGGAAAGGAAGAGGACGAATACCGCGTCAGGATCCTCGCCAAAGGGCTTCCCGAAGAGGTGGAAAAAAAGTGTCTTAAAGAACTGGACCGTCTGGATAAAATGCAGTCCGCTTCCCCCGAATACACCGTCATTACGGGGTATCTCGACTGGATCCTGGATCTCCCTTGGAAAGAGGAAACCAAGGACACGGAGAAGCTTTCGGACTGCGTGGCGGTCCTCGAAGCGGACCATTACGGGCTGGAAAAAATCAAGGAGCGCATCACCGAATACCTCGCCGTGCTCAAACTGACGGGGAGCATGAAGGCGCCCATTCTCTGTTTCGTCGGTCCTCCGGGCGTCGGCAAGACGAGCATCGCCCGTTCCATCGCCCGCGCTTTGGGGCGCAAATTCGTGCGCATGAGCCTTGGCGGCGTCAAGGACGAAGCGGAGATAAGAGGGCACCGGCGCACCTATGTGGGCGCGATGCCCGGGCGTATCCTTTACGCGATGAAAAACGCGGGATCCGTCAATCCCGTGTTCCTGCTGGACGAAATCGACAAGATCTCTTCCGATATGCGCGGCGATCCTTCGAGCGCGCTCTTGGAAGTGCTCGACCCCGAACAAAATTCTACCTTCCGCGACCGCTATCTCGAAGTCCCTTACGATCTGAGCAAGGTCATGTTCATCACGACAGCCAATTCTCTGGATACCATTCCGGGGCCTTTGCGCGACCGTATGGAGATCATCGAGCTGTCGGGGTATACGTTAGAAGAAAAAAAGGAAATCGCGGCGCGATATCTCATTCCCAAACAGCTTGCCGCCAACGGCTTGACGGAGGCCAACGCCGCCTTTACGGACGGCGGCGTACGGGCGATCATCGAGGGCTATACGATGGAGGCGGGCGTTCGTACCTTGGAGCGCACCGTCGGCACCGTCTGCCGCAAGATCGCCGTCAAATACGCGGACGATAGATCTCTGCCCAAAGTCAAGGTGGACAAGGCGACCGCGGAGGAACTTCTGGGCGCGCCCCGCTTTACGGCGGACGCGGCAAGACAGAAAGAGGAAATCGGCGCGGTGACGGGGCTTGCGTGGACCGCGGTCGGCGGCACTACGCTGACGGTGGAGGCTTCCGCCATGCACGGCAAGGGAGAGATCCGCCTGACGGGAAAACTCGGCGACGTGATGAAGGAATCGGCGCTCGCCGCCATTTCGTTTATCCGCTCTCACGCGGACAGGTACGGTATTCCCGAGGACAAATTCGAAACGACGGACATTCACATCCATGTGCCCGAGGGCGCGACGCCCAAGGACGGACCGAGCGCGGGCATCACCATCGCCACTGCCATTTTGTCGGCGTTTACGGGGCGTCCCGTGCGCAAGGACGTCGCCATGACGGGGGAGATCACCCTTCGGGGTAAGGTGCTGCCCATCGGCGGACTCAAAGAAAAGGCGCTGGCGGCGCGGCGCATCGGCATCACGAACGTCATCATTCCCGCCGAGAACAAAAAGGACATCGAAGAAGTGCCCGAATCGGTGCGCGGAGAAATTCATTTCATTCCCGTCACGGACGCGGACGAGGTGTTTTCTCTGGCGGTGCTCGGCGCTTCGTCCGCCGAAAAAGAGAACGGAAAACAGGCGCGTCCCAAGCGCGTGACCAAGCCGAAAAAAGAGCCTGTCATTCCCGTCGGCGGCGGAGATGCGCCCGTTTCTCCCGCCGTGCGCTGCTAACAGGAAGCCGTATGCAAAGGCTTTCCCGGCGAGGGGCGGATTTTTAAAGACAAGGGGCGCCGCAAGGTTTCCTCTTTGGAAAAAAGCGATATAAAAAACAAACGAGGTACCCATGGAAGAGATCATCGAAAAAATCGTCGTCAAAAATGCGACATTCATCACGTCGGCGGCAAGCGAAAGCCAATTTATTGCGACCGAAAAACCGATGATCGCCGTATGCGGAAAATCCAATGTGGGGAAAAGCTCGTTCATCAATATGCTTGCCAATCGTAAAAAATTGGCAAAGACGAGCAGCGAGCCGGGGCGGACGCGATTGGTCAATTATTTCGATTTCGGACAGTTCGTGCTGGCGGATTTGCCCGGTTACGGGTTTGCGAGGGTTTCCAAAAGCGAAAAGGAGAAGTGGGGAAAGACGCTGGACGCCTTTTTCAAGAACAAACAAAAAATTTCCCACGTCCTGATGCTGGCGGACAGCCGCCACGACCCGACTGCGGACGATATGCAGATGATGGAATTTCTGCACTATCACATCATTCCTTTTACCGTCGTTCTCACCAAAACGGACAAGTTATCCAAAATGAAGCTGAAAGAACACGTCAGGGCGATTGCCGCGGATCTTTGCCTGGGGGTGGGGAATCTCATTCCCGTCAGCGCGGAAACGGGCTTCGGCAAGGACGCGGTTTTAGAAAAAATCGGCGAGATCGTCGCGGCGGAAAAGCGGAAACGACAGCCCGAAGAGGACGGCGAGCGGGACGAAAAAGAAACGTGCGGCGAAGATGCGCAGCGGTCCGAGCGTTAAAATTCAGCCGGCAGGGCGCGATTCTTCCCCGTAAGAAATTGGGAAGGGACGCTCTCTGAAATGCCGTATGGAGAGGGATCGCCGTTTCAATTTTTTCGGCGCTTTGTATTCGCGCGAAAGGTTAAGAAGGCGAGCGCGCTTTATTTTAGGCGTTTGTGCCCGGGCGGAGGGAGTCGGAAAATTCGGATTCGTTTTTTTTCGGGCTTTGCGTCCGCGTAAAAGCAGGAGCGCAAGATATTTACAGAAAGGATATAAAAGGGTATTTTCGATGGGAGAATTTTTAAAGACGTGGTACGGAATGACGCTGTTCATTCTCTTCGACGCGGCGGCAATCGTCGCGGTGATGGCGATCGGGTATCGCTGGATATTTAAGCGCCTGTGGGATCTGGCGGCGTCCGTCGTCAGCATGGCGGTGCTCTCGCCTCTCTATCTCGCGATTTTTATCCGCGCCAAGCTATTTCAAAAGCGGACGGGCGCCATGAAATCCATTCTTTCGCGGGAATTTTTTGTGGGCAAAAAAGCCAAAACCATCGTACTGCATACTTTCTGCATCGTGGACGACGACGGCGACGAAGCGGGCGGATACGGGCATTGGCTGAAAAAGACGGGATTATACAAACTCCCCTATATTTTCGACGTTTTCTGCGGCAAACTCAGCTTTATCGGCGTTAAGCGCCTGTCCTTTGCGGACGCGGCGTTCGTTTCGGAAGCGGACGAGGGGCGCTATGCCGTTCGCGCGGGACTGATCAATCCCTTAGTGACGACGGGGAACGGGGAAACGGATTATAAGGAAATGTTTTCTTCCGATCTTTCTTATGCAAAGAGCCTGAGTCTGTTCGGGGATTTAAAAATTTTCTTCGTCTGGCTCCTCAAAAAAATCCGCGGCGAAAAGAATACCTGGCTGGGCGCGACGGCGTCTAAGACGTACGCTGAGTCGCTCCTCGGTCAAGGAGAAATTACGCGGGAGGATTTCGATACGGTCGCCGAAAACGCCCGTGCCGAAGAGGAAGAGCTGCGCAAAAAGTACGAGATAGAAGAGTCCGCGAAGGAAAGTCCGCAAGAGGAAAACTTGGAAGGGGAAGGCGGGGAAAACGCGTCGGACGAAAGGGAACTTCCGCAGGATGTGCCGTCCGCCGCCGACGCGGAAAATGCGGACGAAAAAAAAGAATAAATTTATAATTTTCAAGCGTTCCATCAAAGGAACGTAGACTTGAAAAAATACTCCCCGCCGCCGACGAATCGGATACGGGGAGTATTTTTATGAGAATAAAATCAGGCAAAGGAATGAGCAAATGAAAAGGGAGCCGCGGGCTTATCGCCTTTATGGGAGAGAGCGTATAAAGTCGTTCCTCTATCCCATGGCGGGACTTTGCCCGCTAAGGAGAGCGCGTCCATAGAAGTCGTCCGTGAGTCCCCGTGTCGCCTTGTTGACCGAGGGGGACGTGCGTAAGATCGCGTATTAAGCCCTGCTTTGTTTGTGAGGCTCTGCCAATCCCGAGGCCCTATCGCCCGCAAAGAGAATTTGCGGGCTTTGAAAGGCGTTTTTCGATGGGAAAGGCAAAAGAGGGCATTACAAAATATACGGGCATCCCCTGCGCTTCGCCGTTATCGACGGCAGTAAGTTCGTAAAAGTCAAACGAATCGACGGGCTTCGATATAGTACGCCCAGCGTTGAGAGGACATTTTTTCAATGCGCGCATAATCCGAGGACGTATGCAGGATATAATTATCTCCGAGATAGATCGCCACGTGCCCGACGCGTTCGATTCCCGTATAATCCTCTCGGGTAGAATTGGTGAAATAAATGCAGTCGCCGCGGCTCAGCTGCGAGCGGGGGACAGGGTCGCCCTGTACCACCTGCAAGCGCGTCGTCGTCTGCAAAAGCACGTTTGCCGCTTCGAAAAATACGTATTGAACGAGAGAGGAACAGTCGTATTTCATTTTTGTAAAGCCTTTGAGAAGATTGCCATAGCCGTCGTGCAGGCGCACCGCGCCATAGACGTAAGGCACTCCCAATTGCTTATACCCTTCCCAAATGACGTCTTCCACCGCTTGGTTGTCGCTCTTTTCGATGGAGAATACGGACGTGTAGTGAGAATTTATGTACACCGTCTGATTCTTATAATAAGTCTTATACCAATCTCCCGTTTTTCCCGCCACCACGTACATGGTATCCTTCTCCGCGCTTCCGACGACGGCATATCCCGTCCCCGCGCCGGATCGGAGGTTGACGCTCTCCCCCGTACAGCGTATGTAAGAAGCGTAGTTTTTTACGGGCTCGGGATCAGGTTCCGGCTCCGGTTCGGGGTTGGGAACGTTGTCGTCGGGCGGAGGGGGCGTCACGTCGTCGGGAACGCTCGAATCGGGAGCGCCGCTGTTGTCGTCCGAGTCGGAAGAGGAAGTTCCCCCGGAAGAATCCGCGTCGGGGATTTCGTCCGAAACGGAAGAGTCGGGGAAGGAAGAATCCGAAGGAGTCTTCGCGCATCCCGCGAGGATTGTAAAGGTGAAAGAAAGGGCAAGCATCGCTGCGGCCGCCCTCGCTGCGTTTTTCATAAATAACCTCCGATTTTGATGGATATATATAAATTTTAGCGCGTTTTCATGCAAAAATCAACCCACAAAAATCGGCAGAAGAGGAAAATACAGGTATTTTAGGCTTAGGCGGGGCGATTTTTTCCACAATTATCAAAAAGAGGAAAATGTTTTCGGCAAAAAACGGTTAAAAAAATTAAAAGAATAAGGCAGGTAAGCGGTGAACAGCGTAGTCGAAGCAAAAGAAAAGGAAACAGGAAAGACGGGAAAAGGAAATTTTTTTGCGGAAAGAGAAAAATAAGATTCCCTGCGGTTGCCGTTTTTCCCTGCGTGTGCTATAATAGAACTATGGAAAAGTTGTTGACGGACGTACATACGCATACGGCGTTTTCTCCCGACGGACAGGATTCCATCGAGAAAATGCTGCAAAAAGCAAAAGAAAAGGGAATGGCATATTACGGTATTTCCGAACATTTCGATTACGACTATAAAGTGAACGGTCTTAGATTTGCGGGTTTTTCCGAACCCGTCTATACCGATCCGTCTGTATATTTTCCCCGCGCACGAAAGTTGCAGCAGGCGTATCGGGGAAGCATGGAAGTGCTCGTTGGCGGAGAGTTTGGCTTTACGGATAACCCGGCGGCGGTCCCCCTTTACGCGGCGCTTTTGAAAACGTATCGCCCTGATTTCGTCGTGAACAGCGTGCATATGCAAGGACGATATGACTTTGCGGAAACAGGCGCGTTTTTAAAAGATGCCGATTGGGAGGATCCCTCCTCTCATCTCACGGACTGGAAGGGCGTATCGGGGCATTTTCGCGACAAAAAAGAAGTCTATCGGGAATATTTTTCCCTCGTCAGAAAGAGCCTCGACGCTCCCTATCCTTACGACGTCGTGGGGCATCTTACTTATTGCACGCGCTATGCGCCCTATGCCGACAAGCGGGCGCGTTGGGAGGATTTTCCCGAAGAATTGGACGGAATTTTGCGGGCAATTATCGAGCGGGACAAGATTTTAGAAGTCAATAGTTCGAGCTACGGCGCTCCGAGCGCGTTTTTGCCCGACGCGGATATTTTGCGGCGATATTATTTCTTGGGGGGGCGCAATGTGTCCTTTGCCTCGGACGCGCACGGCGTTTCGCGCATAGGCGCTCAGCGGGAAAAGATCGTCGCCGCGCTCAAAGAAATTGGCTTTGCATACGTCGTTGTGCCTCGCTGCGGGAAACGGATCGAAGTGGAGATCTAAATTCCGCAGACGGTTTTTTCGTATAAAAAAAGCGTTTTTCGAAGACGGAATTTTGGTTTTTGAAAAGAAGAAAATAGCTGAAAAGAGGGGGCAGGGATAAGCCGAGCGATGAAAGGGTGGTTTACGATAGAAAAGATAGACGGGGAAACGTATGCTTTGAGCGAGTACGGGCATTGGGAGCAGACGCATACCTATCTTCTTTTGGGCGATACGCGCGCGCTTCTCATCGATACAGGGCTGGGCGTCGCGGACATAGGCGCACAGGTGAAAGCGCTGACGAGCTTGCCCGTTACCGTCGCTTTGACGCACGCCCATTGGGATCATATCGGCGGCTTGAAATTCTTTCCCGATTTCGCCATGCACGAAGCGGAAGAAAAGTGGCTGCGCGAAAAATTCCCCTTGTCGCCCGCGGCGGTGAGGGAAAATCTGCTGAAAGAGGCGTGTGATTTTCCCGAAGATTTCTCTGCGGAAAAATATCGGATATTTCAAGGCTCTCCTTCCCGACTTTTGAAGGACGGGGACTCTCTCGATCTCGGCAACAGGCGCCTGACCGCTCTGCATACGCCCGGACATTCCCCCGGACATCTGTGTTATTACGAAGAGGAACGCGGCTATCTCTTTTCGGGAGATCTGCTTTACGCGGGGCAGCTGGACGCCTTTTATCTGACGACCGATCCCGAGGCGTTCCTCTCCTCTCTCCTGTGCATTCGGGAACTGCCTTTCGGGAAGCTTTTGCCCGGGCATTACGCTTTGAATATTCCTGAGGCGCTTGGGAAAAGGGCGGCGGCGGGAATGTCGTCGCTGAAAGAAAGGGGACTTTTAAAGCACGGAAGCGGAACGTTTGCCTTTGAAGGCTTTTCCGTAAGGCTATAATGGGGAAAAATCGGGGGACTGAAAAAGGCGTTGAAAACATCGGAAAAGCTGCTCGCGGGAAAGGGCTGCGCCGTACGGAATCGGATTTTTATTTTTAAAGCGATACAAGAAAATTTTTGTTTTCAGAAACACGGAAAGTCCTCTTAAAAAATTTAAGAATGCAAAAGCGCGCGTTGCAAAGAGGACCAAACAAGAGTTATGCGGAGAATGAAAAAAACGCAGGATTAGGTGACATGGATATTTTTTACGAAAGTTTAAAAAACTGCACGACGCGCGAGGAAGTGCGCGCGGCGTGTTTCGCGGCATTCGGACTTTCCTTCCCCGCGAAGCAGAAATTCGACGGCACGCAGCAAGTGCTTTATATATTCCGCAAAGAAAAGCGTTTTTCCGCTTGGAAGGGGGTGGCTTCCCCGCTCGCGCAGGCGCTATATATCCTGCGGGAGCTTAAATACGGCGAAGCTACCTGTCCCGTTCCGCCGTACGTGTGCGCCGTCTGCCGCGGCGAGGCATTTCTCGCGGAAACGAAGCCCTTTTCTCGCTTTTACGCGCGGCGGCGCAAAGAAAAATACGATTGGGACCGTACCCCTCTCTCGCCCTGTCCCGAACTGGTGGCAGACCTTTCGAAAAGTCCTTCTCTCGCCCGTATCCGCGTTTACCGCCTGAAAGACGCGGGGGAAGAAAGCGCGTTTTTTACGGCGCTGGCACGCGTCCGCGCCGTGCAGATCTCCCTGTTCGAGCGGGAAAAAAAGACGATAGACGAGAACAACTTTCTCAAAGTATACGAGTATTGGGCTTCTCTTTTCACCGAAGCGCTGAGCGAAAAAGGGGAGGTAAGGAAACTTGCCGAGTATTTTCTTTCGGATATTGAAACGGGAAAGGCGCTGAATAAAAACGGCAGGGTAGAGTTTTCCCTGAACGGCGAAAAAGTGACCAAAAGCCTGCCCGTGTACGAATATAACTATTTTTGGAGCGTGTACGAGCGGGTGAAGGACGAAAAGACGATTTTTGCCATTCGCCGCAAAATAGACAGACTGAGCGAGGACTTCGTCCGCCGTTTCGAGGGGGAATTTTATACGCCTATCCCCTTTGCCGCGAAGGCGTACGAATATATTTTGAAAACCGTGGGCAAAAGCAAGTTGGAAAGCGGCGGTTATCGCATCTGGGATATGGCGGCGGGCAGCGGAAACCTCGAATTTACCCTGCCGAGCGCCGCCCTGCCGTACACCTACATCTCTACGCTGAACGAAGACGACGCGAACTATTGCCGCCGCATTTTTCCTTCCGCGGAGGTGTTTCAATACGATTATCTCAACGACGACGTGAAGTTTTTGGAAAAGCGCCTGAAAACGCGGTCGGCTCACGAACGCGGCGCCGTGCAGCTGGAAGTCGATTGGACGGAGAACTCCGAAAGCGAAACTTTACAAAAGGAGGAAGACGGAACGGAGGAGTGGAAGATGCCCGAGCGGCTGCGTCGGGACCTCGAAAATCCCAAGCTTAAATGGCTGATCTTTATCAATCCGCCGTTTGCCACCAGCAATTTGTCCGCGTTCTCTGCGGGTAAGGTGTCGAAAAAGGGCGTTTCCGACACCGCCGTGAGAAGGATGATGCTGGAAGCGGGATTCGGGGAAACGGGCAGGGAGCTGTTTTCGCAGTTTTTGTTCCGCATTTCCGAGGAATTCAGGGGAAAAAAGGCATATCTGGGGCTTTTTTCTACCCTTAAATATCTTAACGCTCCCAACGACAAACGCCTGCGCGACGGATTTTTTCGCTATAAGGCGGAGCGCGGCTTTCTCTTTTCTTCGGAAAATTTCGAGGGCAGCAAAGGAAAATTTCCCGTCTGTTTTGCCGTATGGAACATGGAAAAGGAATCGCCGATAGAGGCGCAGCGGCTAATTTTCGACGTATTTAACCGCGAGGCGGAAAAGATAGGCGTCAAGCGCGTGCCTACGGGGGAAAAGAGGGGATTGTTGAGCGGTTGGGTAAAGCGTCCTCCCACGAAATACGTCTTTCCCGCTTTTACGGGCGCCGTCAACGTTTGCAAGGGGAATGTGGACGTGCGCGACAAAGTGGCGGAGGGCTTTCTCTGTTCGTTGATGTGCTGCGGGAACGATTTTCAGCATCGCAATCAGACCGCTCTCTTTTCGGGTCCGCAGGCGAGCGCCGGCTCCTATTCCGTTACCGCGGAAAATTTTGAAAAATCGATGGCGGTGCACGCCGTGAGAAAACTGCCGAGTCCTTCCTGGTCGAACAATCGGGATCAATTCTATTGCCCTTCGCGGGAGCCGTCCGAGGAATTTTACACCGACTGCGCGGTGTGGAGCGCTTTTGCCGATTCCAATAACACCTGTTCCTTAAAAGAAGTCGTCTATCAAGGGGAACCCTATCGCGTCCGCAATCAGCTCTTTCCCTTTTCCCGGCGGGAAGCCGACGGGTGGAGCGGGGAAGATTTCGCCTTCGCGGAGGAAGGGGAATCCTTTTTCCGGCTTTGGGCGGAAAAGCGTGAATTTTCGGACGCCGCGCAAAAGCTGATGCAAGCCGCGCGCAAGTTTTACGCATACTGTTATCGGACGGGAAAGGCGGAAATATGGGACGCGGGTTACGCGCAGTTGAAGGCAGCCGTTACGGAAGACGAAGGGGGCAGGGTTTTACTGAGCGCTCTGAAAAAGGCGCATCGGGCGCTCGGAAAAAAATTGCTGCCGGAAATTTATTCCCTGGGTTTCGTACCCGAGGACGTAAACTATTTCGAGGAGGGAGAATAATGTCCAAGCTGGATCTGCTGAAATTTTTGGAGAGTTACGACGGGGAAGTGGAACTTGCCGACTTTACGCCCGCAGAGCTTCAAGAACTGATAGAAAGGATGCGCCAAGGCGACGAGCCGCTGCCCTTGACGAAAGAAGAGTTCAAAAAGAAATATTTTGAATATTATGATGATGTGAAGGATAAATCGATGAAGCGTCAGGACTGGTGAAACGGGAGCTTCGCCGGGCGCGAAGCGGGCGGGATATTTCCGTTAGGCACAGTTCATAAAAAGTTTACCGTTTGTCCCTCTCGGGACATCGGGACACGTGCGCGCGGGCTATACCCGCGCCGTAAAAAGGAGCGCGGCTCTGTTCGGGGAATTTTTTGCGGAAAGCACGCGCGCGGCGTTGTTTTGTCCGGAAACACGCGCGGGGCGCGGCGATTTCTTTGTTTTTGCCCGCTTTGCGTTCGGCAAAAACTCTAAAAATACGCGGCGTTTTCTTTTCGTGGCGCCCCAATACGGAAAAAAGGAGTGAGAGAATGAAAAGGTATAGGTATCTGATTTTCGACGCGGATCACACGCTGATCGACTTTGAAGCGGACGAACGGGAGGCGTTCAAGAAAATTTTTGCCGAATGCGGCAGAGAAACGGATGCGGAAATGCTGACGCGCTGTCGTCAATGGTCGGTGAAAACCTGGGACGACGTGGGGCTTTCCAATGTGGGGGACGAAACAATCCAGCGCACCTATCACGATCTATACAGGAGTCATCTGACGTTGCTGTTCGGACGAATTTTCAGCGAATATCCCGTTTCGATGCGTCCCGAAGCGGCGGGCGAAAAATTTTTGCGCTATCTGGAAGAGGGCGGCGTGCAGGTGCAGGACGCGGAGGAAGTGCTGGCGGCGCTTTCCGAAGCGAACGGCGGGGAGTACAGGATCTGCGTGGCAACGAACGGTTTGCACAGCATCCAGACGGGCAGGCTGCGTCAATTGGAAAAGTATTTTTACCGCATTTATATTTCCGAGGATATCGGCGTCATCAAACCCCTGTCCGCTTTCTTTTCCAGGATTTTGAGCGATTTGGAGGCCAAGGCCCGGGAGTGTCTGATGATCGGCGACTCTTTGGATTCGGATATCGCGGGCGCGGAAGGCGCGGGAATAGACAGCTGTTGGCTGAACGCCGACAGGCGCCCGAATAAAACCGCCGTGGCGCCCGATTATGAAATTTCTCGCCTTCGGGAACTCCTCCCGATACTCGAAAACGCGGAGAAATGAACGCGGAAGGGAGAAAGGTTCCGCTTTTTGGAGGATGAAAACACATATTTGAAACGAGGAAAAAAATTTTTTCTCGGAGAAATATTTTTGCTTGCCAAAAGCGCGGGGGATATGGTACAATAGAAAAAACAAAAAATATCTGCCACCGGGCAGAAAAATGCGGAACGGCATTCTCGTTTACATCGTTAGGTCTGAGAAGATGTAAACAGGGATGCCGTTTTTGAGGTCTTTATGAAATTTTTGATCGATACTCTGAAAACCTTTACAAAATTCGAGCTGGCGCTGTGGCTCGGTTCGCTCGCTTTGATTATTTCCTCCTTTTTCCTGACGGGGAACGATGATTACCTCGTCCTTACGGCTTCTCTCGTCGGCGCGACGGCGCTGATTCTCGTTTCCAAAGGAAACGTAGCGGGACAGGTCCTCACCGTGGCTTTCGCCGTCTTTTACGGCATCATTTCCTTTCGTTCCCGCTATTATGGAGAGATGATTACTTACCTGGGTATGTCTGCGCCCATCGCCGTTGCTTCCGTCGTCACGTGGCTGCGCCATTCCTGCAAGGGAAAGGACGTGAAAGTCAATTCGCTGAGCCCAAGGGAGTACCTCGGTCTGTTCGGCGCGGGACTGATTGTTTCTTTCGTCTTTTTCTTTATCCTCCGGGCGTTTCATACCAGTCGCCTCCTTGTCAGTACGGTTTCCGTGTTGACCAGCTTTCTCGCTTCCTATCTGACGATGAGAAGGAGCGCCTATTATGCCGTCGCCTATGCCGCAAACGACGTCGTGCTCGTCGCTTTATGGATCCTCGCTTCCTTGAACGAGGTCCGTTATCTGCCGATGGTGATTTGTTTTCTCGTCTTTCTGGCGAACGATCTCTACGGTTTTTTCAATTGGTCGAGGACGGGAAAGCGGCAGTCGAAAGAGTCGAACGCATCCCAAAGGCAAGCGTAGAGATGCGGATTGATCCCCTTCCAAAATGAAGGAATAAGTTTCGGGGGAAAAGGGCGAAAAGCGTTAAGAGCGTGCCTTTTCGGAACAAAGAAAGAGCGGAACTTATTAAAGCCCGCTCAAAAAATTTTTTCCGAATTTTTCCTTGCGAAGAGGCCGCTTCTTTTCAAGGCAGTCGACAAATTCGTTTATCAGACGAAGGCAATCCTCGACGGTGCGCTCGAACATTTCCTCCGCGCCGTCCGTCATGATCTTGGTCATATCGTCGGGATAGCTCCATTCTTTATGTTCGGCGTTGAGCAAGCCCTCGTTTTCTTTGGCGAACATACGCGCGGAAAAACGGGTATACGCCCGATAGTTGCGGATACCCTTGACGAACGACGACTTGATCAGGGGATCTCTGTCCGCGCGCGCCGCCGCGAGGGCATACAGGGTATAGAGGGAGGAAACTTCTTTTTCGGAAACGGTGCAGTTGAAATATTTTCCGAAACGCTTTAAATCTTCTTTTTCCGCATCTTTGCGTCGGAAATAGAAGTCCAAAGCGCCTTCGGCGCGGGAATGCTTGACGGGGGATTTCCCCGAAAGATGATAAACGTAAGGATGAAATACGCAGTCGGCGGCGTAATGAGTGATATAGCCGAGGGCATAGGAAAAAAGCCCTTTGTCCCGCCCCGCGCAGGGAAGAAGAGTATGAAAAAAGCCGTAGGAACCGCGATTGTGAAGAAATCTGCCGAAATTGATTTCCGACGGGCGGAATGCGCGGTAAAAGAAACAAAAATCCGCGCCCTGAGCGCCGAAAAAATACATTTCGGGAGAGCTTACGGCGTTTTGAAGATCTTTCGGCAGGCGTTGAAGCACGGCCTTTGCGATTGAAAAATGTGTATAAGCGGCAGGCATACTTACAGTATATGCCATCGGACAAAAAATTTCCGCTCCGCGAGGAATTTGCTCCTTTAAAAAATAAAATTTTTATTCTCTCCACGTTGAAAAATTAAAAGGATAAAAGGAAGCTCGGCGCATACCTGTCCCATGCAAACGCGAGAAAGCGCCCGGAAAAATCCGGGCGCTCGTTCGATTTGTTGAAAGAATGACGAGTCGAAAGATTTAATCGAATTGGTTAGCGAGTATGTCCGCGGTAAGGCGGGCGAGATTCATGACGTTGTTGTCCAGCTTCGCGCCCTCTTCTTTGGAGAGAATCGCCACCGCGCCAAGACAATCGCCGCCCGATACGATGGGAACGATGATCTGAGCGGTCACGCCTTCTTCGCGCGCCGAAGTCAGCGGAAGTATATCTCCGCCTTCCGCCGCATTGGCCATATAGCTGCGGCGTTCTTTCAGGATGCGGTCCATTTCGTCGGAAAGATTCTTTTTATCGAGATCCTTCTTTCCGTCGCCGTAGGCGTATAATATTTCGTCCGTATCACAGATGACTGCCAGCTGTCCGCTCAAATCGTTCAAAGATTTGGCCGTGGCTTCGCTGAAACGTTCCAATGTGGCGATGGGCGAATATTTTTTGAGCATCAATTCGTCGCGGTCCGTAAAAATTTCCAGGGGATCGCCTTCCTTGATGCGGAGCGTGCGGCGTATTTCTTTGGGGATAACCACTCTGCCGAGCTCGTCTATTCTTCTGACAATACCGGTTGCTTTCATAAAAATTTCCTCCGTTTACAATATTGTGTGTATGTATACGAAAGAATATACATTTTTTTGCGGGGGCAGGGTAACGTTCAGCAAAAAAACATAGAGATGCACACGGTTTCGTTTTAGTGGGAAAACTTTTTAATTTTAAGAAAGTGCGAAGGAGAAGAAAGCGCGGAAGGAAACGTACGCGGGGCGTATAAAAAATTTTGAAAAAGTTGCGAAAGGGGATAAAAATAAGTTGACAAACGGCAGAGGTTATTATATAATAGACCCGTTATCAATGCGGTCGTGGCGGAACTGGCAGACGCGCAAGACTAAGGATCTTGTGGCTAACACCATGCAGGTTCAATTCCTGTCGACCGCACCATTTATGCAGATTATCGAATAAAAACTCGGTGATCTGCTTTTTTTGTGCCTGTTTTGCATAGAAAATGAATAAAAAATTGCATAAATTGGCACGTTTGGGGAACGTTTTGGGGAACAAATAGCGCTTAAATATCGAAAATAACCTTGTCCATTTGCTCTTGCATAAACTCGTCGGAAAAGTGCGTATAAACCCGTCCGACAAGCCTTCCGGAGCTATATCCATCCATATATCAACAATATCGGGGCGCACATACTCTTGACATTTGGTTGCGAATGTATGGCGCAAATAGTATTGCGTGGCGGTTTCGTCCCCGATTATGCGCTTAAAAATTCGATTGAGTACGTCCGTCCTATGCGGCATGATTACAGTATCTTGAATATTGGGCTTTCCCCTTGCTTTTCTGCAAATGGGGGATTTTCTTATATTCGATTTTCCCGCCTTTGCGTTTTGCGTTCCGTGCGATGAAAAAATTATTCCAAAATAGGTGTTTTTCGAGAATTATTACGACTGTTTTTTGGATATAAAGCCTAGGGATTTGATGAAATTAGTTTCAGCTTTTTTCGATAATAATAATTCTATATAGAAAAGGAAATTATGTTTATACAAAAGTAGAGTTATGGAAAAAATACGCTATAAATCTATTAGAAATTAAAAAAATAATTGAGTTATTGACAAAAGCGGATAGATTTCAATCGGCTGAACTTGCTACCAATAAGGCTAACGCCGAAAAATAGCCAATACCCATGCGGTCGATTATTCATATAAAAATTTGAAGAAACCCATTCAGCCCAATGTGGAAGAAACCGAATTGATATAAAAATTTGTTTAAAGACGTAGACTTTGAATATTCGGTTACCTCCTCGGGCGTTAAAGAAAATATAATCGTGTACAATCCTTTGAAATACTATGAATTCTATTATACGATCTATGCGTCGGACTTAAACTTAGTATCAACAACCGAAGGAGAGATTGTTGTTTATCCAAAAACGGGCGGCAGTGTTGTATTAGTTTATTGATGGAATCCCAAGGAACGGCGTTTGCGGAAATACTCGTTTGCGGAGCAAGTCGGGGAAAGATCAATTTAAACGGAGCGACGAAATCGTACTTTATTATTCCTGTCAGCTATTATTCCGGCGGCAGCAGAAAACTCACTATAAATTATAATGAGTACGGCGACGTTGATTTGACAACTTATGTGATTGGAGCTATAATAAAACACACATACGATTATAGGGAACTGCAAAGCGTCGGGCTGAAAGATTCTTTGTCTTCGACTGCAACTAGCATAACTTACGGCTATACGGGCAAAGATTTGACCGGCGTAACGCAAAGCCAAAACGACGTAACGCAGTTGGCTTATCAGTTTACGGACGGCAAAACGCAAACGAAAATGGCGGTAGGCATAGATATAAACGCAAGCGATACTTATAATTACAGTGAAGAAAGCGGGTTGCTGACAAATAGAATTTATTAATTTGGAAAACGAAAAAACAAGAGCGGAAAGTTTTACGTTTGATAATCACGGAATTTTACAAAGTCACGGCGATACTGCTTATAGAACGCTGTATGGTTATGATTCTTTAAATAGACTGACGACAAAACGCAGGGCGTCGGTTCGGCCGAACGGCAAAAAATACAATATAACTATGTCACTACGATGGAACACCAAACAATTCGGAGCAACGCCGTATATAATTTAACGACGAATACCATGCAGACGTATGCGTACAACACCCGAGGATATATTTCCGCATACGTCACTATGCTGAACGACGATAATTACCGTTATACTTACGACGGAGCAGATCGGTTAACGTCGGATGAAAATATACGTATGCATATGATGCGTTGAATAACATAACGTCGAAGACGTCTTCCGGAAGTACAACGGAATACGGCTATTGGTCGGAAAGCAACACCCAGCGGCAATATATATCTGAAAACGGAGTAAAGAAATATTTCTCCTATGACACAATGGGAAATATAACAAATTACAAGGGAAGCAATACAACTTCGTCGCAAAACTTGTATTGGGCGAGGGAAAATATGCTTGGGAACGGAAACGTCCAATCGGGAAAGAGTTTTAGTTATCAATACGGAGCGGATAACTTAAGATACAGCAAGACGGTGAACGGAAACGCTGTATTATTGGGACGAAGATGTTTTGGTAGGAGAAAAGATGGGAGCAAACTATACGCAGTATTTGTACGATGCGAGCGGAATCATAGGGATGATCTATAACGGAACATACTATTATTTCGAAAAAATCTATTCGATGACGTGTTGAAAGCCTACAATGCAAACGGGACAAGTGTGGCGAGCCTCCGATACGATTCGTATGAAAATACTTTGAGCGAAAGCGGAAGTATGGCAGATAAAGTAAAATTTAGATATCGCGGGTATTATTACGATTCGGAAACAGGTTTTTACTATTTACAAAGCTGGTATTACGACCCGAGTATCTGCCGGTTTATAAGCGCGGATCAATATGAGTTGGTTGGGACATTAAGCAAATCGTTGGGAGAGCTGAATCTGTATTCGTATTGCGCGAACAACCCCATCATGTACACCGACGAAAACGGAACGTTGGTTTGGTCGACGGGGTTGATTATAGTCGGAGTGGTGGCAGGATTAGTCGCGGGAGGGTACATAGGATATACGAGTGTAGTGAATGATCCCACACTGAGCACAAGACAGAAGTTGGCGGGAATAGGATTATGTGCAATATTGGGAGGAATAGCGGGAGGCTTTTTTGGAGCAGGATTGAGTTGTGCCCTTCCGGGAATAATAGGAAGTAGTGCCGCTGGAGAAGCGGTCTTGGCAGGAGCAGCTGCCATATCTTTGGAACAAGCTGTTGCCATGTGTGTCGTTGTCGGGGCTAGTGTCGCTCTTGTTGGCGGTGGTCCAGATATAAGTTACTCTAAAAGTGATCCGGGTATGAGCAATAAACCGCCGGTAAGTTGGACCACTATAGATGAAGGTGAAAATGTTTATAAAATGTTTAATAAAGATAGCGCAAAGGCATCAGAATATTTGTTGAATAATAAACGTGGATTGGGAAATTGGAGGAAAGGTGCAAAAACTGAATATATTGCATTAAAAAAATGGTTTGATAGAATTATAAAATTTCGGGTAGGAGGATAGTGTGAAAAATACAAAATATAGCGGCTGTATTTTTCATCCCTATTTGTGCCGTAGCCGCATGGCATGGTGATTAAGATGAAAAAATATACTATCTATCGCTTAGAAAAGTTTAAATTTCATTATTACGACGAAAAAGATGATGAAAATGTTGAAGATAGATTTGTTTTAGGATATTTTTGTCCTTATCGACGTGGTGGAAAAGGAAATGTATAACGGCATTTTAGGCTGTTTGGGGCTGGACGGAAATTCCTTCTATTATACCAATCCCATGGTGTCCGACGACTACACCCGCCCCATGTTCTCCAATGCGACTCCCTGTTGCGTGCCGATGTATCTCAAATATTATTCGGAACTTCCCGAGATCCTCTACGCCAAGACGGACGACACCCTTTTCGTCAATCAGTTCGTTTCGAGTTCCGCGCAGACCCGACTCGGAGAAAAATCGGTGTCCGTGATTCAAAAGACGGATCTCCCGAACGGCGACAAGGCGCTCCTCTCCGTGACGGCGGACGGCGAATTTACTTTGAAATTGCGTATGCCTTCCTGGGCGAGCGGGGTAAGCGTAAAAGTCAACGGCAAAGCGATCGGGGCGAAAGCGGGCGCGGACGGGTATATCGACGTGGCGGTGAAGGCGGGCGAAACGCTCGTGGAAGCGGTGTACGAAAAGGAGATTCTCAGAGTGCATCAGGACTATGCCGATGCAAACGAGGGCATGGTTGCGATTCAATACGGTCCCTTCGTCTATTGCGCCGAGGAAACGGACAACACGTTCTCCCGCTTCGGCAACGCGCTCGCCAATCCTCAGCTGACCCTCTCTTCCTCCGCGGCGATCAGGGTGGAATACACCGAAACTGTTTTCGCAATCAAGATCGACGGCAAGACGAAAACGCCTATCGGGGTGAACCTCCTCAAAGCGAACGCGGGCATCGGGGCGGTGGATGTGGAATTGACTCTCGTCCCTTTCTATCTGCGCGGCAACCGCGAAAAAGGATATATGAAGGTGTGGTTTAACGAAAGCGTTTCTTAAAACGAGTCTGTAAACGAGGGGAAAGGGCGTCTTTGCGGCGCCCTTTCTCAATCGGCGCCGGGCGGCGCCTTTGGGAGAGCGGCTATGAAAAAGGGAATTGTTTTTTCAATCGAAGAGTTCGCGGTATTCGACGGACCGGGAATACGGACGACCGTCTTCTTCAAGGGATGTCCCATGCGATGCAGCTGGTGCCATAATCCCGAGGGCTTGTCGGCAAAGCCGCAGCTGATACGCAATCCAAACGGGTGCCTCCGTTGCGGAAGGTGCGAAAAAGTGCTTGCAAAAGAGATTTCCTCCATCACCGACGAGGATCTCTCGGTGTGCCCGAAAAAGCTCCTGCGCGTTTCGGGAAAGGAATACACCGCCGGGGAACTTGCGGACCTGCTCCTGAAAAACGAGGATATTTTGAGAATGAACGAAGGCGGCGTTACGTTCAGCGGCGGTGAATGCCTGATGCAGACGGAATTTCTTTTGGAAACGCTCCGCTTCCTTGACGGACGGCTGCACACTGCGATAGAAACGGGCGGCTGCGTGGACCCGGCGGATTTTCAAAGGGCGGTGGAGAAAATAGACTTCGTCTTTTTCGATTTGAAAATCAGAAACGAAGAAAAGGCGCTTCGATATACGGGGCGGGACACCCGCCTGACCGATCGCAATTTTGAGATTTTGAAAAAGAGCGGCAAGCAATTCGTCGTGCGGATGCCTTTGATCCCTTCGGTGACGGATACTGCGGAGAATTATGCGCGTGTTGCCGAAAGAGTAAAAGGGAGCGGCGCTTTGAGGGTAGAGCTACTTCCCTACAATGGATTTGCAGGCAGCAAGTATGCGTTGATCGGAGAAAAGTACTCGCCCGGCTTCGATGAAAAGAAGAGCCCTGTCGTCGATCTGGAAATTTTCCGCAGGAACGGGATAGAGGCAACTGTGTTTTGAGGTGAGAAAATGACGGACAGAATCAAGAAAATTTACGACAGACTGTTGAAAAGGGACTATCGCGCTCTGAGGACGGGAAAAACGCCCAATTGCGCGGAGGAGTTCGCGCGCGAACAGCTTTCTCTTCCCCGTCGGGCGGGAAAACGGCTTTTAAAGCTCGCGGAAGCGGAAACCGCCGTAGTGTTCGAAGGGGACAGGATAGGATTTTTGCGCACCGTCCGGGAAATTCCTTCGATTTTGACCGCGGCGGAAGAAACCGCGCTTAAAAAGTCGCGCTATCTTTTCGATAACGGCGGCGTAGGCAATATTTCTTCCGATTACGGGCAGACCCTTTCCACGGGTTTCGAGAAGAAAAAAGAGGAGATTTCCGAGGCGTTGAAAAGATACGAATTCGGGAGCGAAGAGCGCGAAGAATTGACTGCGATGCTCGATTCGATAGACGCCGCTTATCTGTTGGCGGAAAAATATCGGACGGCTGCGCGGGAAAGGGGGTGCCCGGAGCTGGCGGCGGCGCTCTCTTCCGTTCCCGCGTCGGGCGCGAAGAGTTATTACGAGGCGTTGGTGTTTCTGCGCTTTTTAAACTTCATGCTGTGGCTCAACGGCAATAAGCACAATACGCTGGGCAGATTCGACGTCTATATGTACCCCTTTTATAAAAAGGATATCGAAAACGGAACGCTGACGCGCGAAGAGGCGTTGGAACTTACCGAGGAGTTCTTTATTTCCCTCAACGCGGACGCGGATCTTTATCCCGGAATTCAACAGGGGGACAACGGACAGAGCCTGATGCTGGGCGGCGTCGATAAAGACGGGAAAGAGGTGTTCAACGATTTGAGCCGCTTATGCCTCGAAGCTTCTTTGGAATTAAGACTGATCGATCCGAAAATCAATCTCCGCGTCGATTCGCGGACCAAAGACGAAATTTTTTGCTTGGGAACGAGGCTCACCAAACAGGGACTCGGTTTTCCGCAGTACTCGAACGACGACGTGGTGATTCCCGCGCTCGTGGAAATGGGGTACGATTTGGAGGACGCGCGCGATTATACGGTGGCTGCGTGCTGGGAATTCATCGTCCCCGGCAAGGGCATGGACATCCCCAATATCGACGCGCTGAACTTTCCGCTCCTCGTCAATCGGGCATTGGAAACGGCGGACGAAACCGCAGCCGATTTCGATTCGTTTTGGGAGAGCGTCAAAGGGAATATTTTTTCCGAAACCGAACGGATCGCGCAGTCGGTGAAAAACATTTTTATACTGCCTTCGCCTTTTCAAAGCCTTTTGATGGACGGCTGCATAGAGTCCGCGCGGGATATTTCGGAGGGCGGGAAATATAATAATTACGGAATTCACGGCGCGGGACTGTCCAATGCCGCGGACGCTTTGGCGGCGATTAAAAAGAATGTATTTGATGAAAAAACGATCAGCCTGGCCGATTTGAGAAAAGCCTTGAAAGCAAATTTTATAGGATATGAAGCGGAACGAAATTTACTGCTTGCCGCGCCCAAGGCGGGCAATAACGACGATTTTGCGGACAATTTTGTCGTCGGGCTTCTGGATTCCTTTTCGAAGGCGTGCGCCGAACAGAAAAACGAGCGGGGCGGCACTTTCCGCGCGGGAACGGGCACGGCGATGTATTATGTGTGGTGTTCGCAAAGCCTCGGCGCGACGGCGGACGGCAGAAAGAGCGGGGAGCCGTTCAGCGCTAACTATTCTCCCTCCCTCGGCGTCGCGACGAAAGGGGTGCTGTCCGTGATCCAATCCTTTACGAAAGCGGATTTAAAAAAGACCTGCAACGGCGGACCGCTGACTCTCGAATTTCACGACACCGTGTTCCGCAACGACGAAGGACTGCATAAGGTGGCGGCGCTCGTCAAGACGTTCATTTTAAAAAAAGGGCACCAATTACAGCTGAACTCCGTCAACCGCGATATCCTTCTGGATGCGAAAATACACCCCGACGCGCATAAAAATCTCATCGTGCGGGTGTGGGGATGGAGCGGCTATTTCAACGAACTGGATCCTGAATATCAGGAACACGTCATCAGACGCCTCGAATATCTGCAATAAAGACGATGTCGTCAGGAAGAATGTCCGAACGATTTTCCGACAGAAACGGGCAAAGAAATTTTGAAAAAATCCGCAAATCGGCGCGCCCATACTTGCGGCGATGCGGTGCGCGGGCGGGAAGGTCTGAAAAATGACA
The DNA here is from genome assembly GCA_905209085.1 of uncultured Eubacteriales bacterium. GTDB lineage: Bacteria > Bacillota > Clostridia > Christensenellales > Borkfalkiaceae > Scatosoma. The sequence goes on along the minus strand of CAJLRM010000001.1, from coordinate 560,927 downwards.
GAGCCGCCGAAACGAAAGGGAGCGTCGGTTTGTGAAAGGGATAAAAAATAACCCTGAAATACCGCCGCGGGAGAGAAGTGCCGGATACTTAACGATCGGGGATGCGCGAAAGGCGACTGTAATTATAAGAGAAAAAAAGCCGCTCCCCCCTCTCGCTGACTGCCGCCCTATCTCTGCAAGTTCCTTTTGAACACGCGACTTTGCGGCAGCGGAAGCAGGACAAGGAGGCCGCAAAAAAAATTTTTGGAAAATTTAAAAAAAGGCTTGACAAGCCCTCATTTATGTGCTACTATTATTACAGAAAATGTAAACGTATACATAGGGGAGTTGTCATGCAAGGAAAAAAGTCTGTAACCATCAACGACGTAGCGCGGGTTGCGGGCGTATCTAACGCGACAGTTTCCCGTTATATCAATAATAAGACTTTTGTAACGGGAGAAAAAGCGGAAAAGATCGAACAGGCAATTGAAAAATTATCTTATAAGCCCAATCGTATCGCGCGGGGATTGAAGATGCAGCGCGCCATGCAGATCATGGTGGTGGTGCCGGACATCCGCAATCCCTACTATGCGGGAATGTATGCCACCGTACAGCGGCTGGCAAACAACAGGGGCTTCACCGCCATCCTTTTTAATACCAATGAAGAAGAAAAAAAGGAGCTGGAAGCGATAAGGCTCGTCACGGAACTCGGGTGCGACGGTTTGATTTTCTGTTCCACGTCGGACAACGAGGATATTATTTGTCAATTGCAGGCGCTGGATATTCCCGTCGTTACGTCCAATACTTTCGGTTCGATGATTTTCGATACCGTACACGGCATTAAGAGCGGTCAGGGCGTATATCTGGGGACCTCTCATCTCATCGAATACAATCACGTGAAAATTGCCTATGCGGGAGGCACGCCTCACTCCATTCTCAATAAGCGCCGCCTTTCGGGATACGAACGCGCCATGCGGGAACACAAGCTCCCCATCAAGAAAGAATACGAATTTGCGGGCGCGTTTACCGTACAGGGAGGAATCGCCGCGGGGGAATACTTTTGCCGCCTGCCCGAAATGCCCACGGCTGTCGCCTGCGCAAACGATATGATTGCCATCGGCGTGATGCAGTATCTGCAAAGGATCGGAAAACGGGTGCCCGAAGACGTCAGCGTCGTGGGAATGGATAACGTGGAATATGCCGAATATTTCAATCCCTCCATCACCACCGTCAGCAACGACAGCTCGGAATTTGCCGATAAAGCGATGGATCTCTTATTCAGTCGTATCGACGGCTCCTACGAAGGAAAACCGCGCGAATGTCTTTGCGACAGACGCCTGATCGTCAGAAACTCTACTCGCCGGATATAATTTTTACCTCTCACAAATGTGGTTCATTTTTTCTAAAAAATGTAAACGTATACAAATAAATGTAAACGTATACAATAATGCTATGGGAGAGTACGATGCGAAGAGAGCTGTTTTAAGCCGTTCAAAGGAAAGCGGCGAAAAGAATAGTGCCGAGGAATTTCTGTTTATATCAAGTCGGAAAGCAGTCCGTAGGGGGGAGATTTCGGACGCTAAGGAAAAAGGAAGAGAGGAAAGCGTTTCTCTTGCTCTCGCGGGCGGAAGCTTCCCGATGGGAAAGAAGGGACGTTAAAAGGTCGTTTTTGTCGTCAAGAATAAGTGATCGTCAATAATATTCGAAGGAGTATAGTATGAAGAAATTATTATCCAAACTGATTTGCTGCACGATGGCAATAGGAATGTCCCTGACCGTTTTGGCGGGCTGCGGCGGAAAGGAGGATCCCGCCAAAGGCAAGACAAAGGTCATCTTTTGGAGTCCGGTATTTTCCGAAACGCAGACGCACGTGTGGATGAAGAAATACACGGATCTTTACAACGAAACGAATAAAGACAACGTCTATATCGATTTGTCGATTATTCCCGAGGACGTATGGGATCAGAAATTAAAGGCGGCGCAGGAGGACGGCACGGCGCCCGAGATCATTTTCGTCAATTATGCGGAAATTCCCTCTAGGGCAATGCTGGGCAATTATACGGCGCTGGACGAATATATGTCCGCGGGCGTTTGGGAGGACTTGACGGAGAATGTGCAGGAGATGGTGGAAGTGCAGGGAAAACATTACGTCTATCCTGCGTTTATCGAGCCGTACTCCATGCTCTTTTACAGCAAGAGCGCCTTTGAAGAAGCGGGGCTCGATCCGAACGCGCCGCCAAAGTCCTGGGAGCAGATGTACGAATACGCCAAAAAACTCACAAAACCGAACAGGTACGGTATCGAAATGCCTGCGGCGAAAGAGCTGGGCTGGGTGATGTGGGGCTTTCAGGCGATGAAAGGGGAGTACCTTCTCAACGACAACTGGGATACGGCGGACGTCAATAACGATTATTATAAAGATCTGTTTAACGTATTCAGAAAAATTTATCAGGAAAACCTGACCATACGGGTGGCGAACAGCAGCTATAAGGAAATCACGCCGCTCGGACAGGGCAAGGTGGCGATGCAGCTGAGCGGCTCGTGGGCGATGGGACAATTGAAGAGCGACTATCCCGAAAAAGTGAACGATATCGGCTTTGCGGTGTGCCCCACGCGCGACGGCGTCACGGAGGGCGTCACCACGGCGGCGCTCGGCGGCTGGGGATTTTCGATGGACGGCAAGGCGGCGCATCCTGAGGAAGCGGGAAAATTCATCGAGTGGCTGCTTGCGGGAGATCCCGAATACGTCTACGAATTTATCAAAGAACTCGGATTTTCCAAATTCGCCGCGCGCAAGAGCGTAGACGAGCTTTTAAATACGCGCGAGGAATCGAAAAACGACGCTTTCCGTACCTTTACGGCGGAAAAAGTGATGCCCTATGCCGTGGCGGAGCCTTGTTATCCGTGGGCGATCAGCAAGGAATTTGCCGATTCGCTGAACGCCGTGGAAATTATGGCGACGATAGACGTCAACAAGACGCTGGCTTCTTTGCAGTCGAAATTGCAGGGTATCGTGGAATCGGACTCTCTTGCGGGCACCAATCCGCGCAAGAGCGCACAGGAGTAACCTATGGCGACGAAAACGGGGAAAAATTTCACAGGGAAGAGAGAAGACGCGATCACCGCATACCTGGTATTGCTCCCGTCCTTTATTTTGCTGGTTACATTCGTCATCGTGCCTTTGATCATCTCCGTCGTCAACAGCTTTTACGACCGCAGCGCGTATATGGACTCGGTGTGGAAGGGGATGGGCAATTATAAGAAAGTGCTCACCGATTCGAAATTCTGGAAGGCGATAGGCGTGGGACTGAAATTTATCCTCGCCATCGTGCCGATCCAGCTCGTGCTTGCCTTTTTCATCGCGCATTTGGTGATGCAGCTGCCCAAACACCTGTCTTCTTTCGTGAAGGTGGCGGTATATATGCCCTGCCTGCTTTCGGGCATCATTGTCGGCGCGATCTTTTCGTATATTTACGCTTCGGACGCGGGCGGATTTTTAAATCATCTTTTGGGAAAGTTCGGCGTTTCTCCCATCGGCTGGACGGGCGAGCCAGATTGGGCCCTCTTTTCGGTGGCGGTGGCTGCGATCTGGAACGGATTGGGCTACACCACCTTGGTGATGCTGGGCGGACTTTTGGATATTCCCAAGGATTACTACGAGGCGGCAAAGCTGGACGGCGCGGGATTTTTCGCGCAGATGTTCCATATCACCATTCCCTGTATGCGAAACCTCGGCGTGTATTTACTGGTGTCGAGCTTCGTTTCCACCTTTCAGCTCTTCGAACTTCCCTTCGTTTTGACGGGCGGCGGACCTTTGGATATGACGCAGGGACCCGTGGGGTATCTCTACTATCATTTCACCTGGGACGATACGCTGGGTATGACCTATGCGGGGTCGGTGTTGGTGGCAATCGTTTTGACGGGCATTTCTTCCGTCGTGTTCCGCCTTGTCAATTCCGAAAAATCCATGGATTGAGGTGAGGAATATGCGTAAAAAAATAATTGCAGGCGCATTGATCGCCTTGGGATTGGCGCTGGCGTGCATAGGGATCTTTCCCTTTTTGTGGATGGCGATCTCAGGCTTTAAAGCCAAGACGGAAGTGCTGGCGACGCCTTTTCAGTTTTTCCCTTCCGAATGGAAATTCGAGAATTATAAACTGCTCTTCACCTATCAGAATCTCGACTATTCAAATCCCGATTACTATCTCTTTCCCCAAGGCTCCTCCTTTGTGGGGGCGATCGGACTGACGCTCGCCGTCGCGCTGACGGCGCTGGTATTGAGTCTGTTCGTCAACTCCTCCGCCGCCTACGTTTTCGCTCGGCTGGAATTTCCGTTTAAAAAAATTATCTGGGCGATCTATGCGGTGACGATGTTCGTTCCGAACATTGCGATTTTAATTCCCTGCTTTCAGGTGGTCAGCAAACTGCATATGACGAATAACGTCGTCGCGCTGATCCTGCCCGGCGTGGTGTATGTCTGGTCGATTTTCTTTTATCGGCAGTTTTATCTCGGTATGCCCACCTCCTTGGAGGACGCGGCGAGGATAGACGGCTGCGGCAGATTCAAAATCTATCTCGATATTTTCCTGCCCATGTCCGCGACGCCCTTCGTCATTATGGGGATCAGCGTGTTTCAGGGATACTGGAATTCCTATCTCTGGCCCGCGATGGTCGTCAGCGATCCCGCTCTCTATCAGATCAATCAACTGGTGGTGTACCTAAAACCGGACAGAGCCATTCCCTGGCATCTCCTCATGGCCGCCTCCACGATCGTGTGCATTCCCCTGATTATTTTGCTGCTGATCTTACAGCGCTATATCTTACAGGGCATTAAAATTACAGGTGTAAAGTAAACGTTTATGAAAATAACCGACAAAATCGTAGAACAAATATACGCGGGCTGGCTGGGCAAAGCCGTCGGCATCCGCTACGGGGCGCCCGTGGAAATGTGGTCGGCGGAACAGATTGCCGAAAAATTCGCGGGGAAGGAGGGATATTTCGTCGATTACCGCGATTTTGCGGCGGACGACGACAGCAACGGTCCCATCTTCTTTTATAAGGGCTTTGCCGACTGTCCCGATTCGAAAAACGTCACTTCCGCCGAGATCGGGGAAGGATGGCTGAATTACGCGCCCTATCTTCACGGCTTTTATTGGTGGGGCGGCTATGGCGTCAGCACCGAGCATACCGCGTATCTCAATATGACGCGGGGCATCCTTCCGCCTCGCAGCGGCAGTATGCTGCAAAACGGCAAATTGATGGCGGAACAGATCGGCGGACAGATATTCAGCGACGTATGGGGATTGATCTATCCCGGCGAGTATGTCGCGGCGGCGGACCTGGCCGAGAAAGCCTCCCGCGTTTCCCACGACGGAAACGGCGTCTACGGCGGAAGATTCGTCGCGGCGTGCATTTCGGCGGCGTTTACGGCGAAGAGCGTCGGGGAAATTCTCCGAGCCGCCCTCTCGACGATTCCCGAAGAGTCCGATTACGCGAAAATGACGAAAGAGCTTCTCCGCATTTATCGGGAGGGCGGTACGCAGGCGGAATGTTTCGCCTATATCCGCAAACGCTATTGGAAAGAGGATTTCGGGGGAAACTGCCACATCATTCCAAACGCCGCGATCATGGTGATGGCGATGCTGTACGGGGAGGGGAATTTCGAAAAAACTTTGAAGATCGCCAATTACAGCGGCTTTGACACCGACTGCAACGTGGGAAACCTCGGCGCTATTTTCGGCGTGTTCTGCGGTTTGGACAGTATCGGGGAAAAATGGCTCCGTCCCGTCAACGATACGACGCTGTGTTCGTCCGTACTGGGCGCGTCGAACATCGTGGATATTCCCACCTTTGCAAAGCGGCTTGCCGCAAAGGCGGTAGAGCTGAGCGGGGAAAAATACGAGGGCAGGTACGAGCTGAACGCAAAAGACATGGATTTTGATTTTGCTTTTCCTCAAAGTACGCACGGCTTTCGCTCCAAAACGGGCATTTTGGAAAATGTGGGCGGCGGTCTGCGCCTTTGCGATGGCGGTCCTTCCGAAACGTTCATAAAGACCTATTACGGCAAAGAGGATCTGCACGACAATCGTTACGATCCCTGTTTTTCGCCCGTGGCGGTGCCCGGAAATACGCTGTATGCGGAAGTGGAGTGCGGAAAGGGAAATGCGCGGCTCTTTTACCGCGACAGACATACGGGAAAGGTCGTCTGTTCCGAAAGCGGCAGCGGCAAATTGTCGTTAAAAATCGACGCCGACCGCGAGGCGCTGGTGGACAGGGTAGGGATACTCTCGGACGGCGAAACGATATTGCGGCGGTTTAAAATAACGGGAAATGCGGATTATCGCGTGAATTTTTCCCGCGAATACGTCGAGGATTACAGCCTCGAACACAAAGAAGTCAGTCAATGCACCTATTTTAAAGGGCTTTGGACGCTGGAAGAGGGCTGCCTTTTCGGGCGCTGCTGCGACGAGGGCGAACTGTATACCTCCCTTCCCATGAGGGATTACACCCTGCAAACGAGAATGACGCTGTGTTTGGGCGACTGCGCAGGCGTGCTCGTTCGGGTGCAGGGAGCGGCGCGCAGCTACGGAGTGGTCTTTACGCAAGGAGAAATGCGGCTGGTGAAAAAGTCGAGGGGAAAGCGCGAGCTTCTCGCTTCCGCCGTCTGCCCGTACAGGGCGGGGGAGGCCTTCGAGGTGCGGGTGCGGGCGCAGGGCGATCGGCTGTCGGCGGAGGCGTGCGGCGCCGCGCTGGAATACACGGATAAAGGCGGGTACTCGCAGGGCTGTATCGGCGCTCTCGTTTTGAACGGCAGCGTCTTGAAGATAGAATATTTCGACGTTAAGGAAACAGGAGGAATTTGACATGAAACAAAAAAGACTGCTTAGTGCGCTGTGCGTCGCGTTAGCGGCAAGCTGCTTTGCGCTGACGGCGTGCGGCGGCAATCCGTCCGCGTCCTCGAATGATTCACAAGGCGGCGGCTCGTCGGACGGATACGAGCATATCTCCTCGTCGGCGTTGCCTAAAACGACTTCCGTTTTGTCTTTGGACACCTATCGCGACAAAGTGAAGGGCGCCCTCGTGGGCACCATGGCGGGAGTGGGATACGCCTATCCCTGGGAATTCAAATCCAAACTGTGGATAGAGGATTCCCGTCTGCCCGGCTGGACGACAAAGACGGAAATAGAAGGGTATAATCAGGACGATTTGTATCTTGCCGTTTCCGCCATCGAGGCCCTCGACAGGCTCGGACTCGACGCCACCGGCAAACAGCTGGGGATCGATATGTATAACCGCGATTTCGAGTATTGGAACGGCTCCAACAACGACGCCATGGAACGCGGCTATGCGCCCCCTTACGCGGGATATCCCAAATATTCGGCGGGCGGGGATCTGACGACGTGGTTCCCCGACGGAAATTCCTATCAGTGCGGCGCCTCTTTCGGCGGACTTCTCGGACTGAATATGACGGGATATTCCAACGAGATCGTGGAGCGGTTTGCCGAGATCTGCACCTATGGCGACGGCATTTACGGGGCGCAGGTCATCGCCGCCATGTACGGCGAGGCGTTCTTTACGGACGACGTCCGAAAGATCGTGGAAACGGGGCTTGCGGCGGTGCCGCAGGATTCCTGGACGGCGCTGGTAATCAAGGACACCCTCGCCAAGCACGACGGCGGAAAGACCGCGCAGGAAACTTTCGAGTTTATTTACGGAAAATATGTCCTGAACAACACGGATGTGGAATATCAATGGATTCCCTGGCCCAGCGGCGGCATTCTTTTAGACGCGAAGATGTGCACGGCGTTTACCGTCATAGGGCTTCTCTACGGCGAAGGCGATCCGCTGAAATCGGCGAAGATCACCGTCCAGTGCGCCAACGACGCGGATTCCACGGCAGCGGCATCCTTCGGCATCATCTCCGCCATCACGGGCTACGACAAGATGGAGTCGGTCTATAAGCAGGGCATTACGGAAAAACAGCAGTTCAAATACACCAACATGACGGTGGATAAGACGGCGGACACCTGTGTGGAACTGATCAAGAAGATCGTCCCCGCGCAGGGCGGAAAGGTGGCGTATGTGGACGGAACGCTCAGCCTCGTCATTCCCGAGGGGGCGAAGAGGGCGGAGATCGGCGCCTACAAAAACAGCAAAAATCCGGAGCCTATGGAGCGCGTCACGTATACGGAAGAAGAGATGGAAAAGATGCGCGTATTGCAGGACCCCGGATTCGAGCGCCACGTGACGTATAGATATACCGATTTGAACAGTACGCCCCATAACAACTGGACGACGACGGCGAACGGCAGGGTAAAGGCGGAAAGCATGAAAGAGGAAGCGTATACGGGCATGACCTGTATGAAGCTGACGGGCGCAAAGGGCTGGCAGGACATTTCGCAGTCCGTGGAGCTGAAAGCGCAGACAAATTACACTCTTTCCTGCATGGTGCGCACAAACGACGCGTTTTCCTCGAAGATCACGCTGTTTGCGAAGGCGGGGGACGCCACTATCCGCAGCAAGGATTTCGAAAAGTGCGGCGAATGGACGAAAATCACCATCAATTTCAAGACGGGAAACCAAACCGTCGTCACGATAGGGGCGGGCTTTACGGGTTCGTCCTCGTCGGAGATTCTCAGGGTAGACGATTTTGAATTATTCAAAATCTGAAATTATAAAAAACAGGAGGAATGTTATGAAAAACTTTGGAAAGAAGGCGGCCGGGATCGCATTGACGCTGTCCTTCGCACTGACGTGCGCCGCCTCGGCGTTCGGGGGCAAACTCGGCGCAAAAGCCGCGACGGTGAGCGAGGACACGTCCTCTCTCACCACGTCCAATCTGATGGAAGACGGCGGGTTTGAAGGCGTGACCAAGGAGGATACGGGCGCATGGACGATCGACACGACCTCTTCCGCAGCCAAGGGCGGCTCGTGGGATCTGGTGGCCGACGAAGACGTTTACGCGGGGGAAAAGGCGGTCAAGCTGGTGGCGCCCGGCAACTCGGGAAACTATCCCGAAGTGGCGCAGGTGGTGGACGTGTACGCCAATACGGATTACGTGCTCTCCTTCCGCCTTCGCAGCGCCAGCTCGAATCTGGGCAGCGCCAATATTTATTTCGGCTTTGCCAGCGAATCGCGCGAGGACGAGAAAATATATGTACAGCAGCATCGCTGGGCGGACAATATCATCGATACGAACCGCGCGGTGAAAGACGAGGACGGGGCGTGGGCGTATTATAACGGATACAGCTTGTTTTCGGGCGTGTTCAATACGGGCAATCACACCACTCTTCGCGCGTTTATCCGACTTCAAAAAATGACGGCGTATATCGACGACGTTTCGCTTACGCTCGCGGAGAAGGTGATTTCGCCGGGCAGCGAAAACCTGCTCAAACAGCCCGGATTCGAAGGCTCCGACGCCGAAAATAAGGAGGTGTGGGAAGCGGATTCTACGGGAGGAATGGGATACGGCTTCGACACCGTGCCCGCCGGACTCGTCCCCTCGGGGTCCGAGCTGCAAGATAAGAACAGCGAAGGCAAAAAAGCGATGTATCTCGTCGCGGACGCGGGCGTCGTGGACGGCGAGATCTTTGTAAAACAGAAAGTGACCGTGGAGCCTAATTCCCATTACGCGCTGTATGCGTCCGTTTCCAAATGGACAAACGAATTCAGCGATATCACTTCGGGAGCGATCGGGATCAGCGGCATCAAGGCGGACGGGACGGAAGAGAAACTCGCTTCCAATTCCTTAAAGGGCGAGGACATTTCGGTGACGAGATACACCATGCTCTCCGCGCAATGCAACGTGGGCGAATACACGGAAGTATACGTTTACTTTCACTGTAAAGTGGCGCAGTCCGCCGGCTCCTACGGCGTCGGACTTTACGTGGACGACGCAAAATTCTTCAAGGCGGGTTACGATCTGCCCGAAGGAAAAACAGATCTTCTTTCCAATGGGAATTTTGCGGAAGGCGAAGAGGACTGGTGGCTTCTCGGCGGGAACAGTCAGGTCGGCGTCGAAGACGGCAAAGGATTTTCCAGCGGCAAAAACGTCTGGCTGAGCCAATGGAACGCCGGCGACGGCATCTGTCAGGTGGTGGAACTGAAAGCGGGACAATTGTATAAAGTGACGGCGCGCGTCCGTCCGTACGTGATCAGCGGCGCGAGCACTATGTACGATAGTCTTTACAGCCCCATCGTCCTCACGGCGACTCCCGCCGCGCAGGGCGACGACGGCGTGACCGAAACGGGAGAAGTGGAAGCGCGTGCGGCGTACCGCATGGAAAGGGACAACGCCTATGTGCCCGTATCCCTGATCTTTACGCCGAAGGCATCGGGAACGTATAAAATTTTCATCGGTTTCGACGGGACGGCGGATCCCGCGCTCGGATTCCAGGGCGGCTTACAAATCGGATCCGTATCCATGTACGAAACGAGCGAAAAGGAATTGTCCGTCATCATCGACGACGGCGGCGAAACCGAGGCTCTCGTCAATACTTCTGATAAAATCGTCATTGAAGGCACCTCTATCACGCTCAGCGAAGAGATGACCGCGGAAAAATTCGAGGAATTCGTCTATGCGGGCGAGGGATACGCAATGGCGCTTCAAAAAGCGGACGGCAGTGCGCTTGCGGGCACGGATACGCTGACCACGGGCTGCAAACTCGTCCTTTCCAAAGACGGCGAAACGGTGGAAACGTACACGATCACGGCTCCTTCGGGCGGCGGCGCTTCCGACGATTCGGGGAGCGGCACTTCCAGCGGACCTAACGACAACTCTTCGGGAAGCGGCGGCTGCGGCAGCAACCTGATTTTCGGGGGCGGCATGGCAGCGATGAGCGCGCTTTTGCTGGCCGGCGGAATCATTCTTTTCAAGAAGCGCAAGGCACAGAAATAAAATCCGAAAAAGCTTAACAATCAGCCCTCCGAAAATATCGGAGGGCTTGCTCTTTTGGAAAAACAAATCGGGAAAAAGACGTCGTTCGCCCGCGCCTGAAAGGGAAAAGGCACCTCGGGCGGAAGATGTGAAGATAGACGGCAAAATAAAAAACGAGCGCAAAAAATTCCCTAAAAAGAGAATTCGGAAGATTGCGGGATGTTCGTGAAAACCATGGTTTGGAAATTTCGGCCAAAGCAAGGAGGCGTTTTGCGGATACGTTTTTTGCGAGCCTCAGCCGTTTAGTTGTTTTCGTAGATGGCGGTAAAGACGATTCCCTGGTTATAATCCCCGAATTTATCGCCGAAAATATTAAATCCCCCCAAATGTTCCGCGTCCTTTTTGACTCCTATTTTTAGAGTCGTGCGATTTCCCTTCGTCAGATTAAGACCGCCGAGTTTTACGCGCTTGTTGACGAGTTTTTCATTCAGATACACGCCTCGTTCGCGTATGCTCACCGTCGTAAGCAGTCCGTATTTCGTACTTTCGGGAAACCACCACGGCGGTGTGTATTTCCCGTAGCGGTCGCCGTAATCTCCGGGACAGGTAAACGTGCAAAGCTCCGTGTCGTTTATCCAAAAAGTAATATCGCTGGGATATTCGTTGTTGTACCCCATCGTTTCGGAACACAGTTCCGCGGAAAAATTTATTTCCGAGAGTTTTCCCTTTATTGCGTAATCGTTGGGAACGGCATACAGAAGATACCCGCTGTATCTTGACCAGATGATCTGCGCGTCCCGCCGTTCGGGAATAAACGTTCTTCTCGGCTCGTCTTCCATAATGTGCTGCCGCTCGGTGGCGATTCCGCAGTAGGGAGAAAAATCGGCGTCGATATAATCTCCGATATTGATGCTTTGCGAATAGGGAACAAACGCCCGTTGATTGCCTCCGTCCACTTGCCGAAGCCGTAAGATAAGAGTTTTGGGAAGCGCGTAACTATACCATTTGAGAGTCCCTTTCCGTTTGGTGGAAAAGTCTATCGTGATCAGCTGCGCGTCTTCGAGAACGCGAAGATGAAACGCGGCGGAAGACAAGGGCAGATCCAATTCCGCCGCGATTTGGGAAAGCAGCATCGGCTTCTTGTTCAGCATATGCAGAATCTGGATTCTGACGGGCGCCGTCAACGCTCTTCCCACGAGGGATATATCGTTTGTGCATTCGGGATTGTCGATTTCCAACACCCTGTTTTTGTTGACTCCGTTGGTAAAACGCAATGCGTCTTCTTCGAATTCCATCCGTTTCTTTCCTCCGTTGGTACAGTATAAGTGTAACATATTGGCAAATAAATTGCAATAATTTACACTTGAATTGTGGTAAATTCAATGATATAATGGAGATAATCCATCATTATATAATTCTGCCCAGAGGAGGGAAATTATGAAAAAACTCTTTATTTTTCTCACGTCGTGCGCGGTCGCGCTTACCCTGGTAGGGTTTAACGCCTGCGGCGGCGGAGAGGAATCCTCGAAAACCCCTTCGCAATCTTCGGAGGAACGAAAATACTCCGTTTCGTATTCCGCGGGAGGCGGAACGGGAGAGGCGCCCGCCGAAAGCAGTTATGCGGCGGGGACAGTCATTTCTCTCGCGGTCAATCCTTTCGTCTATGAAGGATATGACTTTGCAGGCTGGCTGTTGGGAGAAACTCTGTACGCGGCGGAGGCGGAGTATACCGTTCCCGAAAGGGACACCGTCTTTACGGCGAAGTGGGAGGCATCGCAGGCGCCCGATCCCGCGCCTTCCTTTACGCGGGAAAGCTATGAATACGATCGACTGGGCGGAGCCGCGCTGGAACTTCCGCTCGATCTGGACGGCGCGCAGCTGTTTTATGTGGAAGTGGATGGGGAATTGCTGTCCTCCGCTCTTTATACTTACGACGATGCCAAACAGGCGCTCGTCATAGAAGACGAGTTCGTTTTGACTCTCGAATTGGGAGAACATCGCGTTTTGGCGGTTACCGACGCCGAAACGGAAGAGGACGTCGTCTGCACCGTCAAAATTATGCAGTCGTTAAAGACGACGTTCGACGAGGAAACAAATAAGGCCTTCGTATACGGAAAGGATGCGGGAGTGACTTATTTTGTCGGGTATAACGGTACGACGCCCGTAAAATTGATGCAGGGAGAGATAGAAATCGATGCGCGGTATTATGAGTACGACGAAGATTCGTTTACCGTAAAAGCGGAATGGCTGAGCCTGAATTATAAGAGTACGGAATACAGATTGTACCTTTCCAATAACGACAGCTATGCCTTTACCGTTTCGACGAACGTTATTTTCGCCACGGATTACGACGTAACGACTATTCACAATACGACGGCTTCCAATACGGGACAAAATCCTCTGTATCAATATTACGACAACGTATCGATCGTGGACGGACCGGAAGGCATGAACGGCAAAGTGTTGAAGATCACTCCCAACACCAAAGAGGTAACGTACGACTGCAACGGCTATTTCACCCTTCGTTCGAGCGTTTGGGATAGCTTGTGGTACAAAGCGCCTTTTACCGCGGGAAAATATTACTCGATCTCTTTCGATTACCTGACGGAGGGGACGTCCAAAGGGGAATTTTGCGTCAAATCGGCTTCTTCTTCCTGGAAGAAAGATCTCGCTCTCGGCGAAGCGAACGACGGCGTCGTGCACCGTTTTTCCGAAGTGGTGAGTTATGAACAGATCGGCAACGGCATAAGCCTTTGGGCAAAATTTATAGGGGGAGGCGGCAACGTCTACATAGACAATTATAAGATAGCGGAATTGGATGCGGTCCCTTCTCTCAGCGCAAACGGGGAGTATACTCTTTCGGGCGGCTATGCGATGAATTTCGACAGCGCGGGCTTTGTGTATAGCGTTTTGCTGGACTCGGAAACGGCGGAGGCGGTTTACGACGGGAAAAACGGAACGCTGACTTTTCCCGCCTCCGTCATGGAAGCCCTGGAAGCGGGCAGTCACGAGGTAAAAATTATAACGCCTGTGGTGACTCTTTCCGCGGAAATCAGAGTTGTGGATAACCGCGTCGCGGAATTTTCAGATACGAAAGTAACTTATAAAGCGCTCCGTAAAGAGAGCGTTAAAGCCTGCGGCAGTTTTACGGAAGGGATAGAACTGATTTCGTTAAAGCAGATTGTCAGGGAATACGACGACGGGTATTCAGGGGGCTGGAATTTTGCGCAAGGAGATACGGAAACGAACTTTGCGGACCGAGTCCTTTTTAAAACGGGACTCGACGACACGGGATATTTGCAATTTCCCGCCGCCTTCCTCGATTGCTTCTGGGGGGAAACGGTTTTTGTCGCGGAATTTTCTAACGGTGCGAAGAGAGAGATTACGGTCGACTGTTCCGACGTGCTCATGTTCACTAACTACGACGAAACGACTTTGTTCGGGTATTTAAACGCCTCCGCAGCTCCCGGAAGTCCCTTAAACAGCGGTATGTGGAATTCCGAGATGGCGATAGAGCCTCGCGGCGACGGCGGTGGAAACGCGCTTTTCATTCGTTCCACCGAAAACGCGGAGGACGCCTGCGCGTTCAGCGTCAGAATGCACGCGCATCCCTGGGAGTGGTATACCGTGCAGGGAACGGCGGGCAACGCTTACCGCGTGACTTTCGAATATAGGATCGAAAATCTCGCGCAGGATTCCGTCTACTTTTATATTATGTCGATAGGCGGCGAAAACCGCGACGAAAATTTCTTCGGAGAATACGACGCGCTCGATTATGTGGCGGGCGACAATTATTATAAAGTGCGCTATAATCTCATCGCGGACGGACAGACTCACGTCTTTGACAGCGGTTGGTTCCTGTATAGCTCGGAACTTAGAATGATGAAAATACAGCTGCCTAAATTTGCGGAAGCGGACGGCGCCTATGTCATGCTCGACGACTATCGCATCGTCACGGCACGGGGAATCTCCAATCCTTTAAACGGGTTGGAAGACTACTCTCTGGGGCAGAGCGAGCCTTTCGGCGTCGATTTGAACGGGCAAAGCGTCCTGTCTTTACGGGTAAACGGGGAAGAATTCGAGTACGCGGCGGCGGACGGCTTTCTGACCCTTTCTAAGGAGCTGTTGAAGGAGTTGCCGCCCGCTTCCTACGAGATCGTTCTCGTCACGGATGTGGGCAGATTCGTCGGAAATTTCCTCGTGTCTGACGACCGCGCCGCCGCCCTTTCGGAAACCTCCAAAACGGTGGCGCGGGGAGAGGGCAACATAAAACTCGCGGGCGAGTTCGACTTGTCGTTAAAGGTCGTATCGCTCACTCGTCTGGGCAGTAATTTCTGGGACAGCGCCAACGAGGTCCCGGGACAAATGAACGCTGCGTACGTCACCATCCTTGCCGACGGACTCGAACTTTCCCAATCGCTCGTCGATCAGGCGTACGGTACGACCGCTTACACCGTCGCTTTTGACAACGGCAAGGAAGTTTCCTTCACGCTCGTCAGCAATATCCTGCATTATACCGATTACGACGAAACGTATGTGCACGCGACGCTGACGGGGAACAGTCAGGTATGCCAAGACAGCGATATGTGGCAAGTCGTCGAGTCGGACGGAAACAGGAAGATTAAATACACGCCCGAAGCGGCGACTCAGGCACACGCCGTCAACGCGATCAACGGCAACGGAACGGACAATTTTATCTTTACGTTTGATAATCGGAACGTAGGCTCCTACAATTGGTGGGATCAATATTTTGCTTCGGGCGATACGATTGTGATTTTCTTCGATTACGAAACGGCGCTTGCGGGCAAGACCTCGCATTATCAATTTACCTGGATCGACAAAGAACAGGTGCGCCACCCCCTGCCTTTGAGCGGAAAGGGGACATTCTATTTGGAACTTTCCGCGGATAATCTTTGGGGCTTCGGCATTCATTGCCCCGCGAATTCCAAAGGGGAAGTGGAAGGCACTTGCCTGTACGTGGATAACTTCGGCTTTGGATATAAAATGAACAAGGATTATCTCACCGAATACGCCAAAAAGGTGCTCTATAACGGAGGCGAAGTCACTCTCGCGGGGAGTTTCCCCGAAGGGCTTACCGTGACGTCGCTCAAACGCTACGGCACGAATTTTTGGGACGACACAAAGGCGGCGGCGGGCGAGATAAACACGAGTTATGCGATGCTTACCGTAAACGGCCTCGTCCTTTCCGAGTCGCTCGTCAATCAGGTATACGGCATGGAAACTTTCTGGCTCGCTCTTTCGGACGGGAAAACGCTGCGATTCACGCTTACAAGCAATCTTCTGCATTTCACCAATTACGACGAAACTTTTGTCCACGAGGCTTCGACGGGCAATATCCGCTCCTGTCAGGACACTTCTATGTGGTCTGTCGTGGAGAAGAACGGCGGTCGCCGCATCGAGTACCGGCCCGGGAACGCGACGCTCGGACATTCGACGGGCGCTTTGAACGGGAACGGCATGGACAACGGAGTGTTTACGTTCAGCAATACTTCCCTCGGCAATCATTGGTGGTGGGAATATGAATTCAAAGCGGACGACACGATTCTCATTTTCTTCGATTACGAAGTCATGGCGGGGGATAAAACTCCGAATTATATGTTCCGTTATTTCGATGCGAAGGGGACGGCCCATGCGACGCCTTTAAGCGGCAGCGGCACGTTTAAGATCGAAATCGCGGCGAGCGATCTTGCCGCTTTCGGGATTTTCTGTCCCGCTTCCTCCCCTGACGAAGTGGCGGGAACGTATATGTCCATAGACAATTTCGGTTTCGGAATCAAAGAAAAATAAAAAGTTTACGGAGGCATATGAAAAAATCACTTATATTATTAACAGCGATCACGGCTCTTTCCTTTGCGTTTACGCCCTGTCTGCCGCTGCAATCGGCGTCGGCTGTGACGGACGATTACTCGGTGGCGGGGGGCAGATGCGTCGTCGAATTCGAAGATTCGAAAGACGAAGCGCTGTTTGATCTGTATACGGAGTTCGATAAAGCGCCCTGGCTCATGGAAGGAAAACTGTTTGCCTGGACGCTGGCGGAACAAAAAATAATTTTTAAAGACAAAACGTATACGGACGTAGAGGTCAGCGTGAATATTTCCACCGTCAATGAGAATGGGAAGTTCGATTCGGGCATTTATGTCGCCGCCAAAGACGCGATAGACCGCATGGACGGAATCACCGCCTGGGAAGTCAATATCGAACACGGAGCGGGAAACCCCACGTTCGATTTAAAATTGCACCGTTTTGAAAACAGGATATGGAAAGGCGCCGTCGTAGAGATTTTCGCTCTCCCTTACGCGGGGGATACGATGAATCTGCGCGTCGTGGTAAAAGGGGGAACGCTGTATGCTTTTTTAAACGGAAGCAAAGCTCCCGCGATCACCTATAATATCGGGAAGGAAGGGGGCATGGTAGGGATGAGGAATTTTTACTCGCCCAATACGTTCGATAATTTTTCGGTGACGGGCGAGGGAAACGCCGTGGATGTTTCCCTTTTGGAACACTATGCGAAACTGGCGCGGGAAGAAATTAAAAAGCCTCTCGTCGAAGAATGCCTGAACGAACTGAATACAGCGCTTGCGCTCGGACGCGAAGCCAAGACGCAGGAGGAAACAGACCAAGCGGCGCAGGCGTTGAAAACCGCTTTGGAAAGGGCGGTGGAAAAACATACCGAAGAAGAGCTTTCCATGCTCGTCGAGAGGGCGGATTCGCTTGAAAATCCCCGGGGAAAGGTATATACTGTAAACAGCTGGAATTCTCTGCTCGCCGTGAAGGAGATCTGTGCGGCGCTCACGTCGGAAAGCGGAGAATATGATATTTCTTATTGGTACGGCAGACTCGACGCACGGATAAACGGACTCGTTTCCTATATGTCGGAGGTGAAAGAATGAAAAAAGTGGTTTCTTGGATAACGGGAATGCTCCTTTTGCTTTCAACGGCGGCGTGCGGCGGTCCCGTTTCCGCTGCGACAGACCTCTCGGGAAGCGAAACGGAGTCGAGTCAGGACAGCGTTCCCGATCAAAATTCCGAAGAGAACAGCGGCGTGGAGGAGGAAAGCGCTATGACACAGGCGGAAAAAGAATATAACGCTATGATCGGGGATCTCTCGTCCTTTCCCGTCAATTTTGTTTATGACGGCGTGTATTATTCGGGCTTTGCGCCCAAATACTTTACGGAAGTGACGAGAAGCCGTATCGAAATCGGAGAAAAGATTTGCGTAAATCTTGTGCTCTCCTTCGACTCACGCTTTGAAATAACGCTGAAAACGGCATATTACCGCGGCTACGAGGCCTACGAATATACGGTGTATTTCGAAAATCCTTCCGAGTCGGAAAACAGCGGAGTACTCAAATACGTAAACGCCGCCGATCTGGAATTTCACGGCAAAAACGCCGTTTTGAAGGGAATTTTGGGCGATCACGGCAATCAATATGCCCCTTATGAATACGATCTCGGGGAAAAAGACGTCAATTTCACCTCTTTGGCAGGGCGGGCAACACATCAGTATTTTCCCTATTTTAATTTGGAGAACGAGGAGGGCGGTGCGCTCCTCGCCATAGGCTGGGGCGGGACTTGGCAGGCGGATTTTACATATGACAAGGGGACGGAAAGCTCGCGCTTCGTCGGTACGGGTACGGTGGGACTGAATACCTATCTTAAACCCAAAGAAATTGTCCGCACGCCGCTGATTGCCGCGGTGCGCTATTACGAGCGCGACGAGGAGAAAGCGATGAACGCCTGGCGGAAATGGATTGTGGATTGTAATCTTCCCAAAGAAAGCGCCGATTCTTATAAACACGTTCAGCCCTTCACTTCGACGATGCTGGCCTACGATACGGGCAGACCTAACAGCGACGGAAGTATCTCGGAAGGATACGACACATGGAAAAGATCTCTCGATTCCTATTACGAACACGGCCTGACGGCGGATTTTCGTTGGGTGGACGCGGGATGGTACTTTGACCCTTACGGAAAAACGGTGGCGTCCGATTGGTGGGGAACGGTCGGCACGTGGGAACTGGATAAGGTAAAATGGCCGGATACCTCTTTTAAAGACAGCACCGATTATGCGCGGGCGCACGGTACAAAAACGTTCCTTTGGTTTGAGCCGGAAAGAGTCACCCATCTCGACGGCATGGTGAAAAATTACGGCTATAAGAGAGAATGGGTGCTTTCCGACCACGGGAATAACAATTCCTACCTCAACAATCTCGGCAATAAAGAATGCCTTGCGTGGACGCTGAAAAGGATTGTCAGCGTCATGGAAGAAAACGGGATCGATATGTACCGCGAGGATTTCAATATGGATCCCTATCTGTTTTGGAATATCGGCGACGGATACGAGGGGGAAAGACGGAAGGGAATCACCGAAAATTTGTATATGCAGGGGCACTATGCGCTCTTCGACGGAATTATCGAATACTGTGCTTCCAGCGGCAAATGTACTTTTGTGGACAGCTGCGCGTCGGGAGGAGGGAGAAACGATCTCGAAACTCTGCGCCGTTCCGTGCCCCTTCTTCGCAGCGACAGCGACCGCACGACGATAGAACTTAGGCTCGCCATGACCACTCGCCTTGTCCGTTGGATTCCCTTTACGGGTGCCGCGACGAAGGAAAGTTCCAGTCAGCTCGCTAACGGAATGATGGATACGTACGTGCTTCGTGCGTCCATGCTTCCCCATTTCGGCTATCAAGCGGCATTTTATCACGAACGGGACGGTATCGATTGGGAAACGCTTAAAAGGGGACAGGAGGAATGGAAAGAGCTTTCGCAGTATTTCTTCAACGACTTTTACGTATTGACGCCTCAAAGGGAGGTGTCCGACAGTCAGAATTGGACGGTATACGAATATTTTGACGAAGAGAGGGACAGCGGCGTCATCCAGGCTTTTCGTCTGCCGGATTGCGAGGAAAGGTCTTATAAAGTGGAAGTAAAGGGCGTCAAAGCAGACCGATATTATACGGTTCGGGATATCGACGGAACAAACAGCATCGAAAAAATCAAAGGCAGTGCGCTTATAAAAGGACTTCCGCTTTTGGCGGACGATCCCCGTACGGCAATGATCGTCTATGTAGAGCCGTATAAAGCCGCGTGACGCTCTGTTCCTCATAGAGGAAGAAGAGGGCAAATGCCGATTTTTTCAATGTCGGATCTCGGATAGAAAGCGCGGACACAACGTTCCGCGCTTTTTTCTTTTGGAAGAAATTTGGCTTCCCGCCGCCTCGCGCCGCGCCATAGCCGAACATATTTTGAAGGGAAAGTTTTGTTTTTTTATCTTTAAAATACATTTAAAAATTCATTTTTTCGAAAACCTTTGCGTTTTATTTTTAAAATACAAGGGAAAAGTTCTTTGACGGGGTTCGCCGATGAATTCGAGAAAACAAAAAGCGCCCGTAAAACTTACGCCCGTTTATCGGAAAAAATTTTGCCGATAAACGGGCGTGCTTTATGTTATAGTATCAGCGAGAAATTTTTTTGAGGATATAAGGGAAATATGGGGGAAGAAAAAGAGGACATATGGGACGGATAAGGAATTTTGAAACTCTGCCAAAGGAAAAGACTGTCATTTCGGATAAATATTCGGCTGTTTACAGGACGATATGTTTTCTCCCGAGGCGCGCGAAGTGCGATAAAAGGAAGAAAACGCCCTTGAAATTTTGCGGAAGCTTACAGTATCTCGAATTGGTCCCCTGTAAGCGCTTGAAAACGGAGAGCGATTGCTCCGAGAGGAAAAACCTCGCGATTTTTAAAAATAAATATAAAGGAGGGCATGATGAAAACTTAAAAATCTGATCATAGGAAGGAATTGGAAAACCATTTTAAAATAAAAAAGTAATTCATGAAAAGGAGAATATTATGGGAACTATAAAATTGAAAAAAATGTCCGAGGCGCAGGCCGAAGAGCCGAACGCGGAAATTTTTTTCGGACAAGACGAAACAAAGAGGCAGGTAGGCGAGGAAGCGGACTTTGAAGCCGCGGAAGAAACGGAAATGGAACACAAAAATACGGAAATGATCCGTTGTTTTAAACGCAATAACAGAATGGTGGCGAAGTTGAGCGCGGAAGCTCAAAATTATTTCGACGAAACCGACGAGCGATTTAAGCCGATAGATTTGTCCTGGCGGAAGGAAAACGGACGGCTGATTGCTCGGTGCGGACAGAGAAGCTACTCGTTTTCGGAAAACACTCTGGAAGATCTCGTAGAGATCGGCAACGGCCCCGAAAAACTTGGCTGGACGTTTTTTTCGCCGAACAGCGCCGATCTGTCTGTCGAGTACGGCTTGGAGGAAAACAAAAAGAATAGGGCGCACGTCGTATATCGGAATGCGGACAGCGGCGTGGATCTTGAATATTTTGTAACGGGAGGCAGAGTAAAAGAAAATATCGTCGTTAAACAGCGACGGGAGGGAATGTATGAATTTTCTTTCGAAATCAAAAAACGGGGACTGACCGTGGATGTTTCGGAGAAAGAAGGAAGACAATATCTTGTTTTCAAGAGAGGGGAGAACGTCTATTTCACTTTGCCTGCGCCCTATATGACGGATGCAAACGAACAAAGGTCGGAAGACGTCTACTTCGAGGTAGACGATATCAGGGACGAGTCCGTTCGCTTTAAAATCTGTGCGGATGAAAGCTGGATCAATGCTTCGGAACGGGCGTTTCCCGTCAAAATAGATCCGGAAGTGATTATAGGCGAACTTGGACACTCTGCCGCTCAATTCTATTGGTCGTATAAAGGCGCAAGCTCTTACACTTACGACGACGTATCCGTGGGCTTCGAGGTTTCCTCCTCTTCCTCGGGAGGCTCTGCAAAGACGCGTATGGGCTTCATTCAGATAAAATTGAACGGGATACCGAGCGGCAGCATCGTCGCAAAAGCAGTTTTAAAAATGAAAGTGCGATTTAAATACGGTTGGACAGGAACGGATTTGAATCTACATAAAGTCTATAAATTTATGGGGGGAACTTCAATGTTAGGAGGAATTGAAAAGAGTTTCTCTTTAACCCCTACGGATGGGTGGCTGGCAATCGATCTTACCTCTTTGGTAAAAGATGAGATGGGGGGATCTATGATGTTAGCGCTGGAGCCTGTCAGCGGCAGCGGTTATATCACGTTCGATATTTCCACTTTGGACGTTCAAATCGAATATTTCCAGCCCGAGGATAACGAAAAAACGCTTAAAACCTATTCTATCGGCGGCGGAGCGCTCAGCGTCAATCTGTTTAACGGAGAAATCGGGTATTCGTATGCGTCTTTGACCGCCGCCGGAAAAATACCCGTCAGCGTATATCCCGAATTTAAACAAAAATTATTTACCGGCAAGGGATATTACTTTTTTGACGGAAAACAGGCGTCCCCGAATTTCGGATTGGGAAAAGGCTGGAAATTGAATCTGCACGAATTTCTGGTCAACGGAGCGCGCAATAAAACGTTTAATGGCGCGTTGGGGAGCGATACAGTGCTGCGCATGGCGAATAATAATTTTGAACAGTATGACGCGAAAGCGTTTTATTGGAAAAACGGCATCAAGCAGTTTATCAAAATGGATGCCTGTAAAAAGAGCGGCGATGAATATGTAAAAGACCTCGACGGCAATTATTTATATGACGACGGCGGCGTGGAACGAAAAGCCTATAAAGTTTACGTCAACAAAAATAAAGATATGCTGTATGTCAACGAGGAAATCAAAGAGATCTGCAATAAAATTTTAGAAGGATATACGGAGGAATGGTACGAACTTATAGGGCAAACGGAGAAGAAGCTCGATTTTTCTAATGGGTGGAATTATTCGTTAGAAGTTGGAGGAAAAACTATTTATGTTAATCGGAGATTTTTAAAAAAAGAGGAAGAACCCGGTTGGAATTATTGGGTGTATGAATATTATTCCCTTGAAGATAAAAAAATAAAGAAGATTGGACCCAATGATATGAGATTTATTTCAGAAAATATTGAAGAAATAAAATCCAAAGGGAAATATATAATTTACAAAGGATATTTTACTCATTCATTATCGGAATCGGGAGAGGGGAAATTAGAGATAAGCAATTTGGTAAGTGCTCATAATGAAAGTTTTTATAAGTATGTTTATACAAAGAAGATATATAAGCCTTGCTATCAAGATACGAAACTCCAAAAGTACATTCCCGAAGAACTTGTCAAAGCCGAGCAATTATATACTCAATATTTAGAGAACTTGAATTCCTTAAAAATGAGTAAATGTTATTACCAAAATGCAAAAGAATCTTTTTATAGTGATTCTAAGGAACAATACGATAAAGTTCGTGATTTGGAATCTTCCGGTTCTGGAAAAACTTTTTACTTTAATCGAATATATGAAACTGAATCTCAAAAGTTAAATAATGAAAATGTTTGGTCTTACGATGTGCAGCTTGAAAAATTGGAGAAAGAAATCTCCGAAGTCGAAGAAAAACTTATAGAAAGCGAAAATACATTGAAAAATTTGGCGGAGGAATTGAAAAAATCCGCTGTGGATTATCTGGTAGTCGGCGAAACGACGATGTACGGCTATGATTATTACGGCCTTTTAAAACAGATCACAGACGGCACGAATGAAGTCAATATTCAATATTTACAGGAGGGAATCGCGCAAAAGCAAGACGGCTCCTTCGCTTATGCCGAAGCGCTTGTCGACGGGCTTTACGATAAAGACGGCAATGCTTTACTGTCTTTCGAGTACGAAGGAAACCGCCTCACTAAGATTACCGACGGGGAAGGCAAAAGTATTTATTTCCGATATACTGCCGACCAATTATCCGCAATTGCCGATAACTTCCTGTACGCCCAAGAACTACCCGTATATAACGAAAACGGAGTGAGGATAAACTTATTGGAAGCGGAGCCTAAAACAATTCAGGCGGGAGAAAGGAACTGCATTCAGTTTACGTATAATTCTTATCACATCCAAAGTGTATATGATTTTCTTCACAATCATCTAAACGTCGGGTATTCCGAAGGCAAAATAATCATTAAGTCTAGCAATTATATCGCAGGCGTTTCCCACGATTGCATTACGTTGAGTTCAAACATTCAAAATTCCGAGGAGGAAACGATAACGTATTCATACGGCGTCAGCGCCTCCGTCGCGGATATGCATGGAAATAAATCTTACTATCGTTTTAATTTGGAGGGAGATGCGTATCTTGAATACACCACCAGGGGAGAAACGAACGGTCAGTTAAAACCCGTTTCAGCCGTATGTAAAACGTATTCGTACGATTTTAACAAAATAAAGAAAAACACTCGTGTTTCCGTCGATGTCGATGCGGTCAATTATATTCCCAACGGAAACTTCTCAAACGGTTTTTCGGGTTGGCAATCCACGACGACGCTCTATACGACAACCACCGAAAGCGTAGAGGGAACAGGCGTTTACATGGGCGCGGGGAAAATCTATCAAGAGATCACCGTGACGGAAGCGCTGAGAAAACGCGGCGTTCTGGCTGTCAGCGCTTGGGCGAAAGCTTCTTGTTCCAAACACGTGTGCGGAACGGACAGCCTTTCCTGCGTGGAAGGAAAACATACCGCCGGCACGGCAAAATTTGAGCTGTTTGCAACGCTTACCATGAAAGACGCAACGACGAAGACCTATACCGCGATTTATGATTGCCGTAATCCCGATTGGCAGCTTGTATCCCTTCCCATCGTAGACGATCTCAAAGATGTCGAGAAAATTCAAGTGGGAATCGATTATACCGACAATAACGATAAAATCTATATCGATAATATCAGCCTTTCATCCGCAGAGGGGAGCTATAAAGTTTTGACGGTGGACGGGCTCGTAATGGAACAATCTGATTTCGAGGAAGTATATACGGTGCTCAGTTATCAGGACAATCAGCCGTCGTCGGTCAAACTCCGCAAAGCGAACGGAAAAGAAGTATACGCCTGGTATCGCTATAACTCGAAAAAACAGATTTTAAAAACAGAGGACAGCGAAGGTAATATTACGGAGTATACCTACGACGAAAACGGCAATCAGACGCAAAAAGTGAGTTATAATTTAGCGGATCCTACCTCCAAACTGTATGAAGAAAGCCGTTATGACGAAAAAGGTCGCGTTATTGCGGAAAAGGATCCCCGCGGCGGCGAATATCCCGAAACGACCTATGATTATGCCGCGGGAAGCGATAATGCCCGTCGGATAGGCGACACCTGCTATGAATACGATATTTCCGGCAATATAATCGGCAAGACCTGTACGGGCAACGAAGAGGACAATACGGTGAATTACGGCTACACCGCAGGAGTATTGACGCGCCTTGAAAATGCGGACGGTACGACGGTGGATTATACATACGATAAAAAGGGAGAATTGTCCTCTTTAAAGATCAACGGCGAAGAATATGCTGTTTTCAGTATTGAAGAAACGAAAGACAGCCAAAACGTCGTCACTCAAACCACCAAAAAGGTCACCTATCGCGGCGGAACGAGTGACAAAGCCACAGATATTACGTTTGTTTCCTTTTCCGATAAGGATGGAAACGTTACCCAAAATAAGGTTAACGACACGATTTACAACTATACGTATGAAAAGAATTTGCTGCAATCGGTGAAGAGCGCTTCGGGAGAGGTGCTGCGCGCTTACGAGTACGACGCCGAGCGCAGAATTACCAAAGAGATTCTCACGGCGGGAGATACGGGCGTATGGGTAAATTATACCTACGACGACGAAGGAAGAATTCTCCAAAAAACCTTTGCCGATTTGGGACCGAGAGATACCACGACATATACGTACGAGGATGACAAAATAATTTCATTAAATATTTCCGGCTTATTGACAAAAAGTAATGAATATGATATACTAGATCGGAAAAGAAAGGAAGAGGTATCATTCGGAGGGAAAAAGTATCAGACCAAATACGAATACTTGAAGAGCGGAGATCATGCGACGAATCTGATAAAGCGAATTCGTTACGGAGGGGGAACGTTTACAGGCTATGACGGAAACATAGAGTATAGCTATGACAACAACGGGAATATTTCGGAAGTAGTAGAAGACGGAAAGCTCGTCGCCTGCTATGAATACGATAAGCTCAATCGTCTGATCAGAGAAAACAGTAAACATTTTGACAAAACGGTGGTGTACAGGTACGATCGGAACGGGAATATTCTCCATAAAGACATCTATCCGTATACTTTGGAAAAAGATATCCGAGGTCTTGCTCCGACGGAGAGTGTGCCGTATGTGTATTCGTCGGTATGGTTCGATCAGTTGACGGAGTATGGAGCGAGGGAGCCGAGAGGGGAGTTGTTTACATATGATAAGTTAGGAAATCCGATCGTATATCGTGGTCATACGCTCAGCTGGGCGAACGGTCGACAATTGACGAAGTTCGGTGAAGTAAAATACGAATACGGAGCGGACGGACAAAGAACGAGCCGTGAAGTAGAGAAAGTAAAACACGAGTACGCTTATCTGGAAGGAAAGTTGTTTTCGGAAAGGTGGAGCGGAAACGAGCTGAGATATTATTATGATGAAAGCGGAGTCTGCGGGATACATTATGACGGAACGAAATATTATTTCCGAAAGAATGTACAGGGCGACGTAACAGCGATATACAAAGCGGACGGTTCCCGGGTAGCGTTATACAAATACGACGCATGGGGGAACTGTAAGGTATATGACGGGAGCGGAGCGGAAAAAGGAGAAGCCGACTTTATCGGGAATATCAATCCGATTCGATATCGAGGCTACTATTATGATAATGAAACGAAGCTATACTATCTGAAAACGAGGTATTACGATCCGGAGATAGGGCGTTTCATGAATGCGGATGACGTGCAGTTGCTGCCGACGCTTGCGGAAGAAGTCAACGGAATTAATCTCTATGCCTATTGCGGAAACAACCCCGTGATGGCGGTGGATCCTAATGGCACTTGGAGTTGGAAAGCCTTTTGGAAAGTAATAGCCGTAGTTGGGGTGGCCGTTTTAGCTGTAGGAGCGATTGCCGCAATAACTTTTGTAACAGGCGGAGCTGGTGTTCCTGTATTGATAGGTGCGGGAATAGGTGCTGTGACAAGCGGTGGATTATCTATTTTTACACAATGGGTAACAACAGGAAGTATTGATTGGCTTCAAGTCGGTGTGGATTTTGCATTTGGAGCTATAACAGGAGCATTTGGAGGATCGACGTTAGGAATTTTGGGCATGACTATAGCGGGCGGCGTAACAGGTTTTGCAAGCAGTATTATAAGTGATGTTATGGCTGGAAGAGATATTCAATGGGGATTAGCTATAGCCTCAGGTGTTATAGGCGCAGTATTCGGAGCGCTTAGCGGCGGAGGCGCCCAGCATGGGAAAAATGCCACATTGAAATCAAAAATGAATTTAATGAAACAGAAAAAAGCTCAAGGAAAACCGATTAAAGCGTTAGCACTTGAAATAAAAAACGAACGTAAATTATTATCGCAATTTGGTCGTAATGCATTAAAACCAGATGAATTTTTGTTATATGATTTTATTTTAGAGTATGTAGCGTATACTCTATTACCGGTCATTTATAATCGAGGTAAAATGTGAAAGATGTAATTAGAATAATACTTGTATTTATACCAATGTTTTCGGTAGCGTTTATTTTACGATATTTCATAAACAGAAATCGGAGCAAAAAGCAGCAGACAGAAAGTGACAGCTTTTCTCAAGAGGGGTATATATTGAAAATGCCTAATATGTATCGTGTTGTTTCTTTTCTGCTAATAGTATTTTGGCTACTCGTTACAATTATAATATTGTTGACGCAATTGGAGGATTGGCCATATATAATAGCATTTGGGATATTTTCTGGATTGCCTGGAATAATCATGCTAATATGCTTTTCGTTATGGAAGGTTGAAGTTCAAAAGGAAAAGTTCATATACCGAAATTTTATAGGAAAAACTAAAGTATATCAGTATATGGAACTCAAATTTCAAGACGATGACAAAGGAATAAAGTGGTATTTTTATAAAGATGGTAAAAAAGTATTTTCTATGCCTTATTATATCGAAAATGGAAATAAACTGGAGCGAGTATATAAAAAGTATCAGACCAAAAACCGTAATAAGTTGAACGAGGAGAAAAAAGAAGAAATTATAGGTAGCAGCAAGAAACTTTAAAAAATGATGCATAAATCTATCAACAGAGGTTGTTAAAATTTATTAAGTTTATTGTTTCGACTAGTTAGCGGATGTTTTCACCAAGAAAGCATCCGTTTTTTCTCTCAAGGAAGAATAGCCTTTTTATAGAGTATTGACAAAAAAAACTGAAAGTGGTATACTGAATTTGAACAAACAAAGTAACATTCGAAAGAACGAAGTATTCAAACAGGATATCGAGGCTATTATTATGATAATGAAACGAAGCTATACTATCTGAAGACGAGGTATTATGATCCGGAGATAGGGCGTTTCATGAATGCGGATGACGTGCAGTTGCTGCCGACGCTTGCGGAAGAAGTCAACGGAATTAATCTCTATGCCTATTGCGGAAACAATCCCGTGATGGCGGTGGATCCTAATGGCACTTGGAGTTGGAAAGCCTTTTGGAAAGTCGTAGGGGCCGTTGCGATTGTAGTAGGGGTAACGGTTGGGGTGGTATTAACTGCAGGAGCTGTGGCGTTTGTCGCAGGAGGTTTTGCTGTAGCAGCGGGCGCAATGACAGCGACTGCGGCTGCTACAATGGTTCAAGGGGTTATTCTCGGAGCGGCTATCGGTGGTATTGTTTCTGGTGGACTAGAAATTATTAGTCAAATAGATATTAAAGGCGCTAAAAATTTAGATTTTACTGCAATTGCAATTGAAGCCTTTTCGGGGAGTGCATTCGGAGCCGTGACAGGAGCTTTAGGTACTACTTCTTCAATTGTTTCAAAGACGATTCTTCGAATTTTAAATGTTGCTATAAGCGGTTTACGAACGGGATTGCATACTTATCATAATGGAGGATCTAGAGAAGAGATCTTTCAAAGTGTTGCAATAAGTGTAATATTTTCCAGTATATTTCAAGGTCTTTCAAAAAATTTAAAGACTCAATCTTTTGGAAAAGTAATGTTATCGATTGGATTTTCTGGGGCGGGAAGAGCCTTTGTTAGATATTTTAAATTAAATTTATTGCCATATTATATATTTGCAGTGAAGGTAGCCGCTCAAGGAATAAAAGATTTTTTTAAAAATTTTAAATATTATTGGTCGCCTAATAACTGAGGGGGAAAATGAATTTTTTATTATACTTATTTCATTGTATAATGGAAGGTGTTTTGGGATGTATTGCAGGAGAATACTCCACAAATTATACACTTAAGGATGGAATAATAGGCGCAGTAGCTTTAATGATTCCTATTTTATTCTATGAAATTGTAAAGACTCTTCTTATAAAAGTAAAAAAATTGGACAAAAAAAGGGCAAAAATAAAAGCTGCAGAAAGTTTACTTGTTACAATCCTACTATTTTGTATATCCTGTATTGTCTATGAACTAATAATAAAAGTTATTTAAAAAACATTATCAATTAAATAAGAAGTAAAATGGGCTTGAAACTTGTTTTCAAGCCCATTTTACGTAGGGTATTGACAAAAGATAACAAATATGATATTATGAATTTAATTTAAAGTTCAGTTGCTATATTCTAAATAGAGGAATATCTATATCGAGGCTATTACTATAATTTAGAAACGAAACTCTACTATCTGAAAACGAGGTATTACGATCCGGAGATAGGTCGGTTCATCAATGCGGATGACGTGCAGTTGCTGCCGACGCTTGCGGAAGAAGTCAACGGAATTAATCTCTATGCCTATTGCGGAAACAATCCCGTGATGGCGGTGGATCCTAATGGGACAAAGTGGTGGCATTGGGTGATAGGGGCAATAATCGTAGCGGCGATTACTCTAGCTACTGTTTTTACTGTGGGAACCGTAGCTCTTGCTTTAGGGGTTAGTACTGCAATGATAAGTACACTTACTTCTGGAGCAGCGATAGGTGGAATTTTGGCAGGAGGAATAAATTTATTTTCACAATGGGCTTTAGGCGCAGAAATGCCCGATA
This sequence comes from uncultured Eubacteriales bacterium, assembly GCA_905209085.1. Classification (GTDB taxonomy): domain Bacteria; phylum Bacillota; class Clostridia; order Christensenellales; family Borkfalkiaceae; genus Scatosoma. The sequence goes on along the minus strand of CAJLRM010000001.1, from coordinate 531,012 downwards.
TAAAATCTTTAGTGACAAGTACAGTATTTGGAGGAATTACAGGCGCATTAAGCGTAGGTGCTAGTATTTTTTCCACGGGGACGCAAATTGCAATTCAGCTTGGAACACAAGTGGCTTTAAATGTGGGAATTTCTTTGGGAGCTTATGTTTTACAAAATATAATAAACAAAACTTCACCTACTATAGATGGTATATTAATGGCTGTAGGAAGTGGAATTATTTCTGGATTAACGTTTAATCAGCCTTTGGTTGGAAGTATTATTATTTCTTTAGGTATCGAATTAGCAGGATATACTTGGGAAAATATAGAAAAGATAATGGAAAAGTTATTTGGAAAAAGGTAAAACTAAAAGGTGAAATTATTATGAAAGAAGAAGTTAAAGAATGGATGGCAATGTTTTTCATATTCCTTATTCTAGTATTTGTAATAAATGGAATATTTAATTTCGAAAATTATAGAAGAAGAATAAAAATGGGGAAAATAGGTAAAATTTTTCCTTCTTGGAATGAAAAACAAGCATTAAAATGGACATACATTTGGAATATAATGTTATGGTTTAATTTAGTTTTATATTTAATTTTTTCTCTAACCTTAAAAGATGCAGGCGGCATAGGATTAGGTTTCTTTATAGCTATAGTATATATTTTTTTAGTGGAGGCAATAATATATCCTATTGTAGTTTATATATGCAAAAATAAGATGACAAAAAAATCTAAAAAAGACCATAAAGGTTAAACTGTATAATACATTAGAAACTAGTCTGGTCTATTGTTTTGTGGCTTATTTCCATGTTATCGACGGTATGAGAGATAATTAAACTATGAAAATATTTTATAAGGCGAGATTAGAAAACAAATATTTAGTATGATTATAAATATTAAATTCCTTTATTTTTAAAAATAGCTAATAAAGAATTTGTTGACCGTTACAATTAAAATTTTATGTCTAATAATTTATAAAATAATGAAAAGAATTGAGGATTTTATAAAATCGCTCAATTCTTTTTACTTTCTTGACAAAAATATAAAATAGTTGTAAAATGTAAATGGAGTAAGGAAGTAAAAAAATTTCATTACAATTAAAAACAAGTTGAAATTATAGCAAAAGTTTAATTTTTTTGAAATAATGATAGTATAGGTACTGTAACTTAGAAACGAAGCTATACTATCTGAAGACGAGATACTACGATCCGGAGATAGGTCGGTTCATCAATGCGGATGATGTGCAGTTGCTGCCGACGCTTGCGGAAGAAGTCAACGGAATTAATCTCTATGCCTATTGCGGAAACAACCCCGTGATGGCGGTGGATCCTAATGGCACTTGGAGTTGGAAAGCCTTTTGGAAAGTTGTAGGGGCCGTTGCGATTGTAGCTGCTATTACTATAGCTATAGTTTTCACCGCAGGAGGGGCCGCTATAGCTTTGGGAGCAAGTGCGACTATGATAAATTCAATAGTTGCGGGCGCCACTTTAGGTGGATTATTGATGGGCGGTGGAGAAATAATTCATCAAATAAAGTCTTATGGCGCTGAAAATATTAATTTAGGATCAGTGGCAATCGAGGCTTTGAGTGGTTCCCTTTATGGGGCTATGGCAGGAATTTCTGCAGTAACGAATTCTCCTGGAGTATATTTTGGGGTGAAAGCTGGTCGTGTGGCTCTTTCAGGTCTTACTGCTTATCTTCATGGTAGAGCAGACGGATTATCCCGCTCCGAAAGCTTAAAAAAAGGTGGGTTTGCTGCTTTAGGTAGTGCGGTTATACAAATGCTCTTCTCCGTAGTAGATATTTCAAACGGATATTCCAGCGCATATGGATTACAGGAAGGAACAATTCTTGGTAGACGAGGGGCATTTGGGTTAAAACAAGAAATCGTACAAGGTACGATTATGTCGGGAAGAATTATATGGAGGCACTTAACTGAAACATTTGGTGGCTTTTCAGGAGTAGACGAGTTTTTTGGAAATTTGCTTAAAAAATTAATATTAAAAATTTTACTTTGAGGTTCAAGATGGAATTTATAAAATATCTTTTTTATTGTGTAGCAGAACTTATATCTGGAACCATTTCTGGAAGTTTTCATGCTTCTGATAAAGATCTTTTAGTGGGTGGGGCAGTATGCGTTACATTACTAATTGTACTTTTGGGAACGGGGATGTTTTTTTGCCTAAAAACGGATTTTCCTCTTGGGAAAAGTATAATTTTTGCCCTATTAGTAACAAGTGGCTTTATAATAATATTTAGTGTCGTTTGCATAATAGTGGAAAAGATATAAAATAAAAAGAAAAGAAGTTAGACAATGTAAAACAGTCGTTTCTCATTTAAATTTTCAAAGAAAGATAATCTGATTGTGACATCAAAGCAAATAGCTTTGATGAAGCAGTCAGATTATTTTTAATTATATAAAAATTAGATAGAACAAGGAAGAGTAATTGCAAAAGTTATATTAATATATCTATAATAGATAGAATTAATAGCCTTGTATAAATAACAGGCAATTATAGTTATTGCACTTCTCATATTATTAATAATTTTTTATTATTGACAAAAAGTAATGAATATGATATACTAGATCGGAAAAGAAAGGAAGAGGTATCATTCGGAGGGAAAAAGTATCAGACCAAATACGAATACTTGAAGAGCGGAGATCATGCGACGAATCTGATAAAGCGAATTCGTTACGGAGGGGGAACGTTTACAGGCTATGACGGAAACATAGAGTATAGCTATGACAACAACGGGAATATTTCGGAAGTAGTAGAAGACGGAAAGCTCGTCGCCTGCTATGAATACGATAAGCTCAATCGTCTGATCAGAGAAAACAGTAAACATTTTGACAAAACGGTGGTGTACAGGTACGATCGGAACGGGAATATTCTCCATAAAGACATCTATCCGTATACTTTGGAAAAAGATATCCGAGGTCTTGCTCCGACGGAGAGTGTGCCGTATGTGTATTCGTCGGTATGGTTCGATCAGTTGACGGAGTATGGAGCGAGGGAGCCGAGAGGGGAGTTGTTTACATATGATAAGTTAGGAAATCCGATCGTATATCGTGGTCATACGCTCAGCTGGGCGAACGGTCGACAATTGACGAAGTTCGGTGAAGTAAAATACGAATACGGAGCGGACGGACAAAGAACGAGCCGTGAAGTAGAGAAAGTAAAACACGAGTACGCTTATCTGGAAGGAAAGTTGTTTTCGGAAAGGTGGAGCGGAAACGAGCTGAGATATTATTATGATGAAAGCGGAGTCTGCGGGATACATTATGACGGAACGAAATATTATTTCCGAAAGAATGTACAGGGCGACGTAACAGCGATATACAAAGCGGACGGTTCCCGGGTAGCGTTATACAAATACGACGCATGGGGGAACTGTAAGGTATATGACGGGAGCGGAGCGGAAAAAGGAGAAGCCGACTTTATCGGGAATATCAATCCGATTCGATATCGAGGCTACTATTATGATAATGAAACGAAGCTATACTATCTGAAAACGAGGTATTACGATCCGGAGATAGGGCGTTTCATGAATGCGGATGACGTGCAGTTGCTGCCGACGCTTGCGGAAGAAGTCAACGGAATTAATCTCTATGCCTATTGCGGAAACAACCCCGTGATGGCGGTGGATCCCGAGGGAAGTACTTTTCATGATCTAAATGATGCCGTTTCATATATTGATACAATGTTTCAAATGGCTGCATACATTATTTTGGGAATGGCAAAAAATATTGGCCAAAATTCACTTAATGTGGTAAATGCAGCTAAGACGATTCAAGGCTTTGCTCAAGGTGCTTCTAAAGTCTTTACAGGAACAGCATATATTTTAACGGCTATTTGTTCTATTCAGTCTGGTATAGAAAAGGGTTATTCTGCGGATAGGATTGCTACCGATGTCGTTTTTGACTTGGCGGTTGCTGTTGTAATGGCTCAAATTGGATCTTGGGTTGGCTCGTTAATTCCTATACCCGTTCTTGGTACTTTGATAGGAGCTGCTTTAGGATTTGTTTTAGGAGCGTTGTATTCTAAATTTTCAGTATATATAGACGATTTAAAAGAGTCTTTTTATAATGGTATAATGGATGTGGCTAATAGAATAGGAGGAATAATAAATAATGTCAATGACTATTTAAATCGGGGTTGGAATTGGTTGACTGGAAAAATAAGAAGGTGGTTTAATTAGTATTTATAAAGGGTTCGCTTGTATTCATATTATGAATACAAGCGAACTATAAATGGGGCAATTATGGATAAAGAAAATTTAGAAAATTTTTTTGATTCGGAAGATGGAGTAATAAAAGAATTTAATGGAAAAATACGTTTTTGTATTGTTATATTGATTTTTTTTGTGATATATCTTACATTATATTTACTTAATAAAATCACGATTGGTAGTTTTGCTTTTGCTGGAATATCAGCGAGTATTCCGGTAATGTTATTAATAATATTAAATAAATTTAAGCACAAAGAAGCAAGAGATAATTTTTATGCTGGTTACTGTATTCTTACGTTATCCGTAATGTCTTGGTATAGTGCTATTTTATTTGCATGTTATGAGAACAGTAGAATAAAATATGTAATATTAGGATATTTTTTTGTGTGGGTATTCTGTAGCATAATTATTTGTTTTGGAGTATTAAAAAATATAAAATTAAATTTATATAAATCAGATATTTTAAGAAAGCAGATTAAAATCAATTCTAAACAAGAGGTATATTTGATTTGGAAACAAAGTACAAAATTAATGTTTGCAATCTTAATTTTTATCATTATTTTTCAAATGATAGCCCCTCGAATTTTTATGAATACCTTTCGTTTCGATATATATTTTCAAATTGTAGCTTGTTGTTTCTTTTTATTGGGATGGATGGGATTATTTGGTTGGAAACTGATACTTAAAGCTGTTTTATTAAAGAAATATACTCTATAAAAATTGTAATCTATTATACGTTAACTGTTTCATCAAGACAAATTTTTATGAATCAGTCAACTTTTTTATTTTATAAAATTATATAAAATACGGAATCGGAAGAGAAATATAATACGAACAAGGGTATATCACTGTGGATAGGTAAGAAAATATTCAAGCGAAAATATATGGCGGACTATGAGTACGTATTGTAAACTAAGGAGTAAAGGTGTAAGATTAAATAGAGTAACGGTTTCCGAAATTTATGATGGAATAAAAATCCGACGATATGCCGAGGAAAGGAAAAAGTATTAAATAAAGTCAGATAGCTTAAATGCTATAAGAAAAATGTGTTTGTTTACGACGGACAGGATGAGAGTAGAAAAAACGATAGAGTATGTATTGACGACGGATAAGGGAATCTGGTAAAACAAAACGACGGACGGAATTTATTTATGACAATAGGGAGTATTAGGCGTAAAATATGAGGGTAAATATTATATCGCAAAAATATATTTGGAAATATCATAGGATTACTTGACGGTGATAGAAAGAGTATTATAAAATATGATATTTGAGGAAAACTAAAGGATTGAATGAGAAGGAAAATAAGCTAATGGTGGTAAAAGTACTGACTTGAATAAAATCCGTGGTTTCAATCCGTTCCTTTATCGGAAATATTGCTTGCCACAAAAATAAAGCTATACTATCTGAAAATGAGGTATTATTATCCGGAGATAGGGCGTTTCATGAATGCGGATGACGTGCAGTTGCTGCCGCCGCTTGCGGAAGAAGTCAACGGCATTATAAACTTAAAACCTTGATAGACAATAGAGTTTAAAAATTATAAAATATTAAAATATATGAGGAAACTCCCCGATTCTTTTTTATAAAGAATCGGGGAGTTGGTGCCCGTGGCCGGACTTGAACCGGCACGATGTTTCCATCGAGGGATTTTAAGTCAGAAATATAACCCCTGTTTTAAGCAAAAATAGGCTAAAATAGGGGGCTTTTTATGCAAAAAACGCCATTATCTCAAATGAAAAAGAGAAGTTATTATAATTTAAGCGAAGATAATTTTTTTACTATGCGAGAAAAATGCGAGAATTTTAATTGCATAAATGATTCGTCCAAGAATTTAATATTACTCACAGAAAACGAAGTGAAACAAGAGCTTATTTGTGAACAAATTTACAGTTAATCAATCTTTCAAAGAGCAAAAAAGCAAATTAAATAACTATCCTATATAATGTAGGATAGTTATTGTATAATATTACATTTTGCGCGCAGTATAATATACTAAAAATATAATGGATAAAAGAGGGGAACTGTGCGCGAGGTTTTTGAATCATCTGCCATTTACAATCGGGTTGACAAATTACGATTAGAGAAAAATTGGACAATTTATGAGTTGGCGAAAAAAGCTAATATATCAGTCAACTCTCTATATCGTTGGAGAGATAAAAAATCTTCTCCGACTCTATATTTGTTGGAGAATCTGGCTGAAGCGTTTGGGGTTTCGTTACTTTATTTGTTATTTGATATAGAGAAGGTTGATTATTTGACTGTCGAACATAGAATAATTTTAGACAAATGGAATAGGTTAAGTGTTTCACAGAAGAATACTGTTTTAACGGTTATCAATTCGTATATTGCTGATTAAATTTAATTATATAAATTATATGTCAGAAATACTATAGTATAATATTTTAAGAGGATTTTACTGATAATTTAGTTGAATAGAGCTGTTTAGGGCAACGTATTGGGACTATAAAAATTTTTTTAATGGAAAAAAGAGACTATTTATAAATAGTCTCTTTTTTGGATTGTAAAACAAACCTTTTTTAAGAAAAATTTTCCAAAAGGTATTGACAAGTCAAATATAAGGTGTTAAAATTTAATTGTAATTTAACCGATTAAATAAATTCGTTTTTGGATGTACCATGATAGAGATAGGTGGAAGCCAATATGTAAAAAGCGATGAGATAAAGTCAAACTATGGTGGACAGTTGGCAATTTTTTGTAATAAGCATAATGAAACCGCGTGTATGCACTTTATGAAAGACTTTATCTGCGTGAGAAACTTTTATTGTCCAACTGATTTATTTTTGCTAAAGGTTCAAGCAAAAGAGTTTGTAAAAATGGAAGATGACAAAGGAAATGCAATAAGGGTTATTCCTTCGGGGTTTCATAATTACGAAAACCTGTTCAATGCGGACGACTTGATTTCAGCCGGCGTTTTTGTACAAGAGGTCAAGCGTTTGCGTGAAAAATAAATCTTTAAGGAGGGAAACTATGAGCAAAATTAAACAGAGACATGTTTTGAACTCGGTAATGGTTATAATTATCTCGTTACTGTTCGGGCTGATTTCTTTGTTTGACCTGCTGCCGAAAACATCGTTTGCGCAAGCAGCTACGTGGTCGGACGCAGGGGTGGAAAATTACTCTTCCATGTCAACGGATGTAATTTATCAAATAGTTACAGACCGTTTTGTGGACGGAGATCCAACCAACAATCCTACCGGTGAGATTTACGATAAAAATAATTTACGTAAATATCATGGCGGTGATTGGGCCGGAATTACGCAAAAATTAAATGAGAACTACTTTACAAATTTGGGTGTTACGGCGTTATGGATTTCGTCACCTGTACAGAACAGCGATTATATCGATCCGTCAAACGGATGTGCGCCTTATCATGGTTATTGGGGACGCGATTTCTTTACTCCGAATCAATACTTTGGTACGATGGAAGAGTTTGAAGAACTTGTCGATACCGCTCATTCTAAAGACATAAAAGTCATTATTGACTTTGCTCCGAATCACACGTCTTTTGCGGTATATGACGGCGTAATCCAACCGAATGACGGTGTTCTTTACAGAGACGGTGAATATGTAAGCACTTACAGCAACGATCCGAACGGCATATTCAATCATGTATCTGATCAATGGGCTGAATTTGATACGTGGGAACATACGGTTTATGCTCCGCTGTTTGGCTTGGCAGATTTGAACCAGCAGAATGCAACGACAGATCAATACCTAAAGGATTCTATCAAAGTTTGGTTGGATGCAGGTGTTGACGGGATTCGTGTTGATGCAGTCAAACACATGTCTTTAGGTTGGCAGAAAAATTGGGTGAGCGATATATACGATTACAAACCAGTATTTATTTTCGGGGAATGGTCGCATAGTGCAACGACATCCGAACCCAATATGGAAAATTTCGCAAATGAGAGCGGAATGAGCCTGTTGGATTTCAGATATAATACGGCTATTCGCAACGCATTGTCCAATGCAATGACGAGCGGATATACAATGGTTGATTTCCATAATACGATGATGGATATGGAACAGGATTATGACTTTATCAATGATCAAGTTACTTTCTTGGACAACCATGACCAATCTCGTTTTATGACGGAAGCTGGTTACAACGAATTAACTTTGGATATTGCTTTCACGTTGCAAATGACGTCTCGCGGTATTCCTTGCATTTATTACGGTACGGAGCAGTATATGGCAGACGCGGCAGGCGGTAAGAGCGATCCTTATAATCGTGCCGATATGACTGGGTTTAATCAGTCCACGAGGGCTTATCAGGTTATATCTAAATTGGCTCCTTTGCGTAAAACTAATCCCGCACTCGCCTATGGCGCTACACAGCAGAGATGGTTAAATAACGATGTCTATGTTTTTGAAAGAGTGTTTGGCGATAGCGTTGTCATGACGGCAATCAATAGGAACCAGAGTAGCGGTTATCAGCTCGAAAACTTGATGTCCAGCCTTCCGAATGGTACTTATTATGATGTTTTAGGAAATCTGCTTGGCGGTGGCAATATTACCGTAACAAACGGCAGCGTATCCGATTATTATCTCGGTGCCGGTCAATGCGTAGTATGGCAATATACGGCGGATGAAGATTCTCCAATTATCGGCAATATCAATCCGAAGATGAGCAAGCCCGGAAATACGGTTACAATTACGGGACGCGGGTTCGGCAATTCAACGGGAAGCGTGGCTTTCGGTACAGCGAATGCGCAGATTGTATCTTGGTCGGACAGCATGATAAAAGCCGTCGTTCCCGGTGGAGTGTCCGGGGAAGTAGAAGTGGTTGTTACAAATGCCGGCGGGGTATCGAGCGAGGCTTTTGCAGGGTTCGATGTTTTGTCGGGTGCTCAAGTATCGGTTCGTTTTAAGGTAAATAGCGCGAATACGGATTATGGTACGAATGTTTATATCGTTGGTAGCGTACCTGAACTCGGAAGTTGGGATACGACAAAAGCAATAGGGCCGCTGTTTAACGATACTCCGACGATTGGTGTATATCCTACATGGTTCTACGATATTAGCGTACCCGCAAATACGCAGATAGAATATAAATTTATCAAGATTGACGGAGCAGGTAATGTTGTTTGGGAAGGCGGTATGAATCATGTTTATACAACTCCCGCAAGCAATACCGGCGAAATAACGGTTAATTGGCAGTAAAACACAAGAAAGAGAGAATCCATTTTTTGGATTCTCTCTTTGCTATTTATTAGGTAACGGTTGAGGAGTCAACTTGAATGTATGAGGCTCTGTTTCTTTTCGCTGTATTGCATATTGAAGCATTTTAACAGCACTTTGTACTTTCAAATCAGAAGGAAGATAAATTGGGGTTAATTGCTCTGAAGGTAATAAAATGTCTTTATCATAACACAATACGGCTGTTTTGTGAGGATTGATATAAGATAAACAGAATGCGGAAAGAGAAACATCGCTAAAAACAATTGATTCGTCAGGGTGTTGCAACAAGAACTTAATCAAATCCGTATATGTTTGAACAAGGTAAAGAGTATCGTTTGTCAATGCTCGTTTTAACTTGTTCATATACGGCTGATTTTGGTATTTGCTTGTTATAAATATGAGGTGAGAAGTTTGCAGTTTCTCTTTTGCGTATTGAATAATTGCGTTAAAATCATTGTATGACTTATAAAACAGTGAGTCCTTTATCGTCATATCAATGGCAACAATCGGAACATAATAGCTCTCTTTTAGTGTATAAAATTGTTCTTCTGTCAGATCGATGCAGAGAATACCATCAATATTTTCCTGTACATGGATTGATTTAGATTCAATAGGAGACAAAATTTGCGTGCGGTAATTGTGTTTGAACAAACAGTTTTGAAGTTTGCAAATCAAGTCGAGCGTTTCCGCATTGCGATAAAAGGTATAAGCCCGTTGGTTAAAATATATGCCGATGACGTTATCGGTTCTGCTATCGGCAGATATTAAGGCTCTTGCAATCGGGGAAGGGGCGTATTGACGCAAATTGCATATCTGTAAAACCTTTTTTCGGGTTTCATCGCTGATTTTAACGTCTTGCTTATTATTGATAATATAGGAAACAGTTGCTTTGGAAACACCTGCTTCTTTAGCAATATCTCCTATAGTGACAGGTTTTTTATCTTTTATGCGTTTGCGGTTTGCGCCCTTTTGATAGTTATATTTTCGACACAACTCTAAAATCTTTTGTTTCGTTTCTTCTGCCACTTTCTTATCGGTGCGTTGATTGATTACATAAGAAACCGTGGCGGTAGAAACATTCGCTAATTTGGCGATTGTGGCAATGGTAATAGTACCATTCGCAATAAAATCTTTATCGTTTTTCATGGCTATATCATACTCTAAAAAGTTCAAGTTGTCAATACAATTTTAATTTAATCGGTTAAATAAAAATTTTTCTGAATTTTACCATCTTTTTTTCAAAAGGGTATTGACAAATATAAAATCTATGGTATAATTTACTTAACCGATTAGATAAATCGGATAAAATTTAATTTTTTAAGGAGGGCAGGTTTCTATGTTGAAATCAAAGCTAAGGAAAGTTACGGTCATATTGACAATCATAATGCTCATGACTTTAACTTTGGGGTTGGCCACCGCATGCGGTGGGAATCCGAAGGATTCCCCTACATCTTATAAGGTAACCTTTTATGACGGTACTACCGTGATTGCAACAGAAACAGTAGAAGAGGGGAAGAAAGTTGAGGAATTTGAACCTGCGGATAAGGGTTACAGCAAGGAAGGTTACACCTTTAACGGTTGGTTCGCTACTTCGGATTTTACGCATGACTGGAGTTTTGATACAGCCATAACGAAAGATACCAATGTATATTCGCAATGGCAGTCAAGTAAACAAGATACCCGCCAATGGACGATTGCGGGCAGCTCTTCAGCCGGTGGCCCTTTGGCGGAGATCGGATGGAACGGCGGCCCGATTGCGGGGAAAAACATTCTTACAAAAACAGAAGGGAAAAATGAGTTCAAAATCACTTTGAACCTGTACAAAGGGGATCAGTTCCAATTCTGTATTCAGGATGCAGAGGGCAACTGGAATACCAACGACGCTGAAGGCGGCGGCGCTCGCGGCGGTCAGTATCTGGAAGAAAACGAGTATATGGCAGCGCCCGGTACCGGTCTTGGCGATGGTCAGGTAAATATTACGGTGAATGTGAGCGGCAATTATACGCTTACTTTGACGACGGATGCGGATGATAAGAATGTCGGCGCTATTATGGTTGTTCGCAACGGAGACGCCCCGGCTGTTACGATTGACAGATCGGATTATACTTGGTATATCTATGGTAATTCCAAAGCTACGACAACAACAGAATCTGTATTGTCCGGTACGAATTGGGGTGCAGAAGTAGATAAATTGCAGTATTCTCCGTACGAGATGTTCAAGATTTCCGATAACGAAGCAGACGGAACAGGGACGTGGATGCAAACGTGGACATTGGCAGAAGGCGATGAGTTCCTGCTGGCTTATTGCACGCTGAAAGAGGAAGGCGGCATTAAAGCGGAAGACGGAACGATGTTCTACTATACGAATATTACCGAATTTAACGGAGATAATGCGTGTTTCAAAAAATCGGACGGTATGGCCAGCAACATTGTTGTGGTAAAGGGTGGAACTTATACTTTTACTTTAACGGTTACTTTGGACGCAGCGACCAATACTTTGAAAGGAGCTATTGAAGTAGATAAAACTTCCGATATTCTTGTTTCGGATCAGACATGGAAAGTTTTAGGCGGGCGTTTGTCGTATGCGGATGCGACAAAAGAAACGGTCGGCAATCTTAAAATAGAAGAGGCTGAATATAATAGCAAAACATCAGTCTTCAAGGATAACAACTTTGGCGTAGGTTCGACGGTTCAAAATTTGGAAAAAGTTACTACACCGGCCGAAGGAATGGCTAAAGAATATACAATTACGTTGAATCTTGTTGAAGGGGATTACTTCTATCTCTGTATTCCGGTTGCTGTTCATGCTCCGTATCGCCCTGATACATATTATACTCCGGGATATACTTCTAAATTGGCAAAAGCAGCTAATTTGCCTGAAGGTATAACGGATACTTGGGGATGGGGCGGCAATTTCCTTTGCACGAAAGCCGGTAGTTACACATTTAAGGTATCTGTATCTACGAGCGGTGCTCTTTCGCTTTCCGTAACGGCTGCAGCAAAGTAAAGCCACTGAGTTATTGGGGCGGTAAAGTCATTTGCCGTCCCAATATAACTAAAAGGAGGAGTAGATGAATAAGGCGGCTATATTACACGTTCCGAAATCCCAATATTCTTTTGCGTACGGTAAGGAAGAACTCCGTATTCGTTTAAGGGCCGCAAAGTCTGACCTTGATAAAGTTGAAATTATTTATGCAGTTAAATACGACTGGTTGAAAGACAGAAAGACAAAAGTAATGCAAAAGAGTTATTCGGATGCGCTCTATGATTATTATACGGTTTCACTTGACGTGCCTGACTCGCGGATTGGTTATATATTTTTGCTGCAAAGCGGGAAAGAAAAGTATTATTATTCGGAAGAAGGGTTGACAGTTGATTATAACCACGAAAAAAGCTATTATAACTTTTTTCAATATCCTTATATCAATAAAATAGATTTGCACAACAAAGTTGTGTGGTGCGATGAAAGCGTTTTTTATCAGATATTCGTAGATCGTTTCCATATAGGGAAAGCGAAAAAAAATACGGATTATATAGATAAAAAGTGGGGGGAACTTCCCGAACCGAAAGGTTTTTTCGGCGGCGACTTAAAAGGCATTACCGAAAAATTGGATTACTTAAATGATTTGGGTATCAACGCTATTTATTTAACTCCGATTTTTCAATCTCCGAGCAATCATAAATACGATACAATCGATTATGAAACGGTAGATGAAATGTTTGGCATGAATAGCGACTTAAAGGAATTGGTTGAAAACGCGCACCAAAGAGGAATTAGAATTTTATTGGACGCAGTCTTTAATCATTGTAGCTATTTATGCAAGCAGTTTCAAGATGTTTTGCAAAGAGGCAAACGGTCCGAGTATTACGATTGGTTTATCATTCACGGCGATAGACCCGATATGGACAATATGAATTATGAATGTTTTGCGGCTTGTAATTATATGCCTAAATGGAATACCAATAATAATGAGGTGCAAAATTTTTTACTGCATATAGCGGTCAAATGGATAAAAGAGTACGGTATAGACGGTTGGCGATTGGATGTAGCCGACGAAGTATCGCACGATTTTTGGCGGAACTTTCGTAAAGCGGTAAAGAACGAAAAGCCCGATGCAATGATAATTGGCGAAAATTGGCACGACGCTTTTCCGTGGTTGCAAGGTGATCAGTTTGATTCTATAATGAATTATTCGTTTACGAAAGCCTGTCTTGATTATTTTGCTTTCGGCAAATATTCGGCAAAACAATTTTGCGATAGGTTATCGGAAATCCTGATGCGGAATACGGATCAGGTAAACGAAATGATGCTGAATCTTTTAGACAGTCACGATACGGAAAGATTTTTAACCAATGTGGGCGAAAATAAATCAAAATTGAAATGCGCCCTTGCAGTTATGTTTTTCTTTGTTGGTATGCCGTGTATCTATTACGGAACGGAAATCGGTATGATCGGAGGGTACGATCCCGATTCAAGACGGACATTCGAATGGAATGAAGATAACTGGGATAAGGATTTGTTCCAAACGATCAAGGAACTGATACAACTTCGGAAAGAAAAAATCAAAGGTAAACTCCGTATGTTTACGGAAGGGGAAATTTTTGTAATCGAAAGAGAAAAGATTTTTTTAGCCGTAAACAATACAAACAATATGTTAAAATATGGTAAAATAACTTTAGAGCCGTATTCTTATAAAATTATATATGAGAGGTAAGGAAATGAAATTAGCTAAAACAATTTGTTTAAGTCTTGCGTTAGTATTAGCCGGAACATGTTTTGCTGCATGCGGTGACCGACCTGACGGCGAACAAACATTTACTTACGAACAAATAATGGCTAAATTCAATGGCGAAATAGAACAAAATGCAACTATTCGCGTCCTTGATAATCAAATGGCCATTGAAACAGGGCATTTAGAGGAGGTTTTGAATGCCTTTAATGAAGAATATAAAGAATACAATGTAAATGCCGTGGACGCGAATATGGATCAATATATCGACTTGGAACAAAATGGCCCGGATGGTTACGGTCCCGATGTTCTTTATCAGGCGAACGATATGTTGATGCGATATGCGGAAGGCGGTCATGTTTTGCCCTTACCTACGGAGAAATTGGATATTGAAGAAATCCCCGAAAACGTAATGGACGCATATAAACTTAAAACATACAATCTCGATTTGTATTATGGTATGCCCGTTGCACAACAATCGACGGTGCTTACATATAGGAAAGATTTACTGCCTGCCGATTGGGAAACGAAATGGGACGATAACAAGAATGATATTCCCGATATGGTAGAGAATATGAACGATTTGTATGCGTACAGCAAACAGGTCAAAGAAGAGTCTAACGGCAGCAAATACGGACTGTATATGTCGCTTGTCGATCAATATTTTAATAGCGGTTATTTATTATCGTTCGGAGCGTATGTGTTTGGCGAAACGCATGACGACATAGGACTTAATGCCGCCGGCTCTGAAGTCGGATTGAATTTGTTTCGTGATTTAGCTGGAGTGTTGGGTTCACGTTGTATCTCTCAAGATGCGACTACGCAAGTAGCTACCTATTTGACGAGCAAGGACGGTACCGTTTTCTGTACGATAGGTACGCCAGATTGGTTGACCACGTTTCAAGAGAATTTGACAGCCACCTATAAAGCGCAAGGTGATAGCGCGGAAGTGGCTGCTCAAAAAGCAAAAGAAAATCTTGTTGTCGTAGCTCCGCCGAGATTGCCGAAAGACGGCAATATTAAAAAAGAAATTAAGAATATGGATACTGAAACGTTTGAACCTACGACTATGGGCGGGGTAAACGCGTTCGGAATCAGCTCTTACACCAAGTATCCTAAAGCATGTTTGGCGTTTGTCCAATTTGTCAGCAGTTATGAAAATGAAAAATGGAGAAGTGAAGCGTTAGGCGCTGTTCCCGCTCGTACGGATTTGGCCGAAGAAATGGGGGGAGTTTCCGAAATTTTGGAAAACAGAGTTACAAGCGGAAAGGTTTATATGATGCCGTCCACTCGCGATACGCAATATATTTGGTCTCCGCTTTCTTCTATGTTTAATGACGTTGCAACGGATAACACAACTCGTGAAAATCCGATTTATACAACGACGGATGCATTAAAGAAGGCTTTAGACAAATTGGTAAAAGATATAAAATCCGCAATGAACATTGGTAAGAGCTAAAAAAAAGGGGGATATGATTGTGGAAGAAAATAAAATTATCGCCAACAACAATCTAAATCCAAAGAACGAAGGGAAATTTTCACCTTATCAAGTTAAGTTGAGCTGTATTTTTATGGGGGTAGGGCAATTATTCTGTAAGCAATTTACAAAAGGGATACTCTTAATTCTTTTAGAAATTGGTTTTATATTGTTTTTAGCCTTTTCGGGTGTTAGCAATATAATAGGAATATTTACGCTCGGTACTAACGAGGGTATTCCTATCATGGGGATACAGGGTGACAATTCTGTAAAAATGCTTGCTTGGGGAATCACTACTCTGTTTTTGTGTGTTCTTTTTGGATTTGCTTACTATGCGAATATTAAAGACATTATATTTACGACGCAAGAAATTAAAAAGGGGCATCCCGTAAAAAACTTTGTAGAGAGTTGTTCAGCTTTAATTAACGGGAAATTTTATTTTCTTACACTGACAATTCCCTTGATATTTGTTTGTATTTTCAATATAATGCCTATTTTCTTTACGGGATTAGTGGCGTTTACGAATTATGGCGGAGAAATTGTACCCCCTAAATTGGTAGATTGGATAGGCTTTTCAAACTTCAGTATGATTTTTACTGTAAGTGAGTATGCCACGACCATTTTGAAAATACTCGGTTGGAACTTTATATGGGCGATTGGATCGACATTTATAAATTATTTTGGCGGTTTAGGTCTGGCTATTTTATATAATTCCAAATGCTTAAAATGGAAACGGTTTTGGAGAATCTTTCCGATGCTCGCCTATGCAATTCCCGGATTCATTACATTGACGGGATTCCGGTTTCTGTTTAGCGATAGCGGTCCGATTTTAGCTTTATTGCGCGATTGGGGCTGGGTATCGGAAAGTTTTACATTTATAGGTTTTGACTCTAAATGGTCTTTAAGACTTCTCGGTTTCTTTTCTTGCGCATGGATCAGTATTCCGTCGATAATGTTTTTGGCAACAGGCATTTTATCAAACGTCAATCAAGATATGTATGAGGCTGCTACTTTGGACGGAGCGAACGGCTGGAAACAGTTTCTGTATTTGACATTGCCGTTTGTACTATTCGCAACCACGCCGGTCTTACTGAATTCATTTATCAGTAACTTCAATAACTTCAGTATCTTCTATTTTTTACGACCTGAAATCACTTATGATACTGCAAACTATTTTAACGCAAATAATACGGACTTATTGATCAACTGGATGTTTAATTTAACGGTCGATAAGAAGTTATACTCTCTCGGCTCGGCACTTAGTCTGATTTTGTTTGCGTTTATGGCAATCTTTTCATTGATTGTGTATGTAAGTTCGCCTGCATATAAGAAGGAGGATACATATAAATAATGGAAAAAGTAATCTCTAAAAAATTGAAGATAAGACCTGCAACGACCATAAAGGCAGTTATAGTGTATGTGATAGTTTTGCTTATCAGTTTTATATTTGCCTTTCCGTGTATTTGGCTTATTCTATCATCATTTAATGCGAACGGCTCGCTGTTAACATTAGACGGTTTTTTCCCGGAAGCATATAGTTTTGATACCTTTAAGACCTTATTTACCGAAAAAGTAGAACATGACTATATGACGTGGTTTGGGAATACTCTTTTTGTCGCAGGAATAAGTTGTGTAATCTCTACGGTTCTTGTACTTGCGGTTTCTTATACGATGTCGCGTTATCGGTTTAAGAGTCGTAAACAAATGATGAAGGCAACGCTGTTGCTAAATATTTTCCCGAACTTTATGAATATGACTGCCTTATTCGTCATTATGACGCAATTTGATTTAATCAATAATCTTTGGGGATTGATATTGTTGTATAGTAGCGGTGCGACAATGGGATTCTTGGTTCAAAAAGGGTTTTTTGATACTATTCCAAGTACCATATACGACGCTGCAACATTAGACGGAGCAACGGATTTACGGGTATTTGTTTCGATTACATTGCCTTTATCGAAACCAATGATCGTATATACGGCATTGACGGCTTTTGTTTGGCCGTGGAGTGACTTTATGCTGCCGAAACTTTTGTTACCGGATAAATCACAATGGACTGTTGCAATTGGTTTGAATTGGTTGGATGAGAGTAAATTTTCGATATTTGCCGCCGGTTCTGTATTTATCGCAGTCCCGATTGTTGCATTGTATATTGCGCTCTCCAAATATCTGATTCAAGGCGGTGCAGCAGGCGCAGTAAAGGAGTAACAATGGAGAAACAAAATTATATAGATGCGCTCAAAAGGTTGAATACTGGAGAAAAAAGCGTTTCACAACTATACAATGAAATCTCTATGCTCGCAATGAGTTATATCCGAGCGGACGAGAAACCGAAACGATGTGCGCAGTATCTTTCGATTGAGTTTTTAATCGGTAGGGTATTTTATAACAATCTGCAGGAACTCGGCGTTTTGAAAGAAACGGCGGATATTCTCAAAGAAAAGGGGATGGACGTTACCGTTTTTGAAGAGATTGAGGACGCGGCGCTCGGCAACGGCGGTTTGGGCAGACTTGCGGCTTGCTATATGGATTCGGGCGCAGCGGTCGGTATTCCGCTGTACGGGTACGGAATCCGTTACAGATACGGTCTGTTCCGTCAGAAGTTCGAGAACGGGTATCAGAAGGAACTTCCGGACGATTGGCAGAGATTCGGGGATCCGTGGAGCATACGGAAAGAACAGGAAAAACAGACAATCCGTTTTGCGGATATGGAAGTAGAGGCGGTTCCTTACGATATGCCGATTATCGGAAAACGAGTCAATGTTTTGCGTTTGTATCAGGCGGAAGGAAACGAGAACGCTGAAAAAATAAGCGGTGTTTTGTATCCGCCCGACGATACGGAAGAAGGAAAGTTGTTACGGATTCGGCAGGAATATTTTCTTTCGGCGGCAGCCGTCGGTGACATAATCCGCGAATACGAAAAACGGCACGGAAACGATTACCGGCAGTTTGCTTTGGAAAACAGCATACAGCTCAACGATACGCATCCGGTATTTGCCATTCCCGAACTGATTCGCGTATTGCAAGAGAAAGGATTGACGTATCGAGCGGCGTTGAAGACGGCAAAACAAGTGTTCAATTATACGAATCATACGATACTGCCCGAAGCATTAGAGCATTGGGACGTTCGGTTATTGAAAAAGATATTGCCTGAAATAACGGAAATATTGCTGACCATCAATACTTCCGCCCGCTATCGTCACAGAAAAGAAGGCTACACGTCGCAGGAGAGTGCCGCTACATCGATTTATGTACATTCCCGCCGCGCTATCTCTATGGCGAACACAGCGGTGTTCGTTGCAAATAAAATAAACGGAGTTGCCGAAATTCACTCGGAAATTATAAAAAGGGATTTGTTCGCGGCGGAATATTCGCATCATCCGGAAAAGTTTACGAACGTTACAAACGGCGTGGCGCAAAGGCGGTGGTTGCAACTTGCAAATTCCGAACTGTCGTCTTTGCTTGACAGAAAAATCGGACAGGATTGGCGGGAACGGTTTGAAGAATTGGGCAATCTGAACGAGCATGCCGATACGGAAACGCTTTCGGACTTTATTCGGGTTAAGGAAGAGAAGAAAGCGCAGCTTTTCCGATACATTGAGCAAACGGAAGGCGTAAAAATCGGCGGGAACCGAATATTATTCGCGCAAGTCAAGCGTTTACACGAATATAAACGGCAACTTATGACGGCGTTTGCGTTGTTACGGTTGTATTATGATTTGAAGAACGGAAAAATCAAGGATTTTACGCCTTCGGTATTCCTGTTCGGAGCAAAAAGCGCACCGTCCTATTTTCGAGCCAAAGGTATTATCAAATACATAAACGAAATCATAAAGCTGATAAATGCCGATCCCGAAACGAACAGTCTGCTTATGGGCGTATTCGTGACTGAATATAACGTTTCGTATGCGGAGAAAATCGTAGCGGCAGCCGACGTTTCGTTACAGGTTTCGACGGCGGGCTTGGAGGCAAGCGGTACGGGCAATATGAAGTTTATGATGAACGGCGCGGTCACGCTTGGCACGATGGACGGAGCGAATATCGAAATCGTCGAAAAAGCGGGCGAGGAGAATAATTATATATTCGGTGCGCGCGTGGACGAGATAGAAAAACTCCGCGAGGGCGGTTACAATCCGAACACCTATCTGAAAGAACATGCGGACTGGAATAAAGTCGTGCATACGTTGACGGACGGAATGTTTTCAGATGACGGAAAGGGGTATTTTGATGAATTATATCGTTCATTGACGGTGGGAGCAAGCTGGCATAAACCCGATCACTACTTTATATTCAGAGATTTGGAGGAGTATTATCAAGCCATATTACAGGTAAATCATGATTATAAAAATAGGATAGGTTTTGCGAACAAACAGTTCAACAATACAGCGAACTCATTTTATTTTTCTTCTGATCGTTCTATTCGTGAGTATGCGAAGAAAATTTGGAGTTTATCTTATTAACGTAAAAAGACGCAAAGCCGTTTCGCTTTGTGTCTTTTTGTTTGGAGCTTTAGCGAAAATAAACCCCCAGTTCTACTGGGGGAAGAAAAAACACTTTAGTAAATAAAAACCTCTTGATATAATGGTGAAGGTTTGGCGACCGCATCACTATTAAAAATCAGGAGGTTTTTAACGAAATGAAAAATGAGGTAAGACACACAGCGCATTCCAGTTACAGATGTGAGTATCACATAGTATTTGCGCCGAAGTATCGCAGAAGAGAGATATATGGCGCATTGAAAAAAGATATAGGAGAGATAATACGCAAGCTATGCTGTGAAAAGAAAGTGGAAATCATAGAGGCAGAAGCGTGCGTAGATCATATCCATATGCTTGTAAGTATACCACCATACATAAGTATAGCACAGTTCATGGGATTTCTCAAGGGAAAAAGTACGCTAATGATATTTGACCGACATGCGAATCTGAAATACAAGTATGGCGGGAGAAGTTTTTGGTGCAGAGGATATTATGTAGATACGGTAGGGAAGAATGAGCGCATAATACAAGATTACATAAGGAATCAATTGGAAGAGGATAATATGCACGAGCAAATAAGTATGAAAGAGTACATAGACCCGTTTACGGGAAGCAAGAATAAGTAGGCAAAGAAAGACAGCCGCTTGAAGCGGCTGCCCGAGATAGTGATGCGATGCCAAATTTCAGTACCCATTTATGGGTTGGCAGGTATTATCCCCTTTTAGGGGTTATGCAAACCACCAGTTTACTGGTGGTTATGATTAGGAGGAATGATGATAAAATATAAAAAACGCTCGGCGGGTATTTTATTGCACATATCTTCGTTGCCGAACAAGTACGGAATCGGAACGCTGGGAAAATCAGCTTACGAGTGGATTGATTTGTTGGCTGATTGCGGAATAAGTTATTGGCAGGTTCTTCCGCTCGTTCAGACAAGCTACGGGGATTCTCCGTATCAGTCCGCATACAGCGGATCGGGCAATCCGTATTTTATTGATTTTGACATTTTGGTAAAAGAAGGTTTGCTGAAAGAATCTGAGTTATCCGTCTGCCGTAATACAAAATCGAAAATCGACTATGCGTTTTTATACCAAAATAAATATGCCGTTCTTCGAAAGGCTTACGAACGATTTGATATACAAAACGCCGACTTTGTATCCTTTGTCGAGAATGGAAAATTTGATGGTTACGCTTTATTTATGGCAATCAAAGAGAAATTCGGCGGGGTATCCTTTGACCGATGGCCGGACGAATACAAATTCGCCAAAAAACGGAGTTTGCGGAAGTTCAAAGCCGAAAATCAAAAAGAATATTTGTTTTGGTTGTTTCTGCAATATGAGTTTTCCAAACAATGGAATACGCTGAAACGCTACGCAAACGAGAAAGGCATCGCAATCATCGGCGATATACCGCTGTACGTCGCTTACGACAGCGCGGACGTTTGGCTGAATCCTAAACTGTTTAAATTAAATGCAGACCGCAGTTTGAAAAAGGTTGCGGGAGTGCCGCCCGACTATTTTTCCGCAACTGGGCAGCTATGGGGAAATCCCGTTTACAATTGGGCGGTTCATAAAAAAGACGGTTTCAAATGGTGGATAGAACGATTCCGTCAGGCGTTTGAATTATACGACGTAGTGAGGGTAGATCACTTCCGTGGTTTTGACCGCTATTATGAAATTGATGCGGGAGAAGAGACGGCAATCAAAGGGAAGTGGAAACAAGGCCCGAAATATGAACTGTTTCAAACCGTGGAAAACAAATTGGGTAAATTAAATATCATAGCGGAAGATCTAGGTTCTCTCGATAAAGGCGTTTACCGTCTTATGGACGAAACCGGCTATCCGGGTATGAAGGTGATGGAATTTGCTTTTGACGGAAATAAGAAAAATCCGTATTTACCGAAGAATATCAAAGAAAATTCTGTCTGCTACACAGGTACGCACGATAACGACACCTTATTGGGTTATATCAATAAGTTAAAAGGCGGCGAATATAAAATTTTCAAAGATAGTTTAGAGAGGACGCTAAAAGAGGGGGGTATTAAATATTTCCCCGAAAATAAAATTGAAATGGCAAAAGTGGTAATGTTGCTTGTTATGAGCAGTTTGGCGTATCTTACCGTAATACCGATACAAGACATTTTGTTGCTCGGAAGCCGTGCGCGAATGAATACGCCGTCCACGAGTGAGGGGAACTGGCAATTTAAGTTGCAACGCTTGCCGAACAGGAAAGAGTTATTTGATTTTTGCGATTTGGTAAACTCTTGTGAAAGAAGACCGTAAATCAATTACAATTTATATGAGAGCATATTTATGGAAATAAAAAAATCAAAGCACTTAAAAGAGCAGAAAAAAGGATTTTATGTATGTTGTCCGATCTGCAAAACGGTGTTAATACGGGCGCAAAAAGGTCTTGACGGCGTAATAAAATGTTCTCAATGCGGCATGTTTGTTCATATTGTAATTAGTGACGAAAGAATTGTTGTAGATTTAGAATGATTAAGAGGTTTTGAAAAGGCGTCCGAATTTTCGGACGCCCTTTTGCTTTTGAGAGAAGACAATCTTAAAAACAAAGCCGGTAAAATTAAATATTGTTGACGAGCTGAAATTCAGAATAAAGGATAGGAGCCGAACAAAGCGATATTGCCCCCTAAAAAGAGGGAATGTTCTTTGTCGGCTTTTTTACGTGCATTTAATATTTTCCCTTCCCTCGGCGGCGTATTGTACGCTACCGCGGGATTTTCTATATAGCGCGTGTTCCGTCGGTAGCGATTTTCAAAAATCGTTACGGAGGATCGGAACAATGGCAACAATCAAGTATACTTTTGCGGACGGGCATACGGAAGAAGTGGAAGTTACGGAAGAATTCAAGCGCGAGTACGAATTTTTACTCGTGCGGGAACAGGCTCCGCATTGGAAAGAAATGAAACAGAAAGAGCGTGCGGGACTTCGTTGCGTAAAGAATTTATCTTTGGACAAATTCAGCGAGGACGGCTACGATTTGTCGGTAGCCGACCCGGATCCGCTCGAAAGGCTTATTCAAAAAGAGGAGCGCCGCGAATATTACCGAAAAATTTTTTCCTGTCTTACCGAAAAGCAACGGCAAGCATATATCTTGTTCCATCTAAAAGGCTACAAAAAAGTACAGATTGCCGCTGTGTTACATATTGATGAGAGGTCGGTTCGCCGGCGTTTGGAATGGGCGCAAAAAAGAATTTCAAAAAATTTTTTGAAAAATAGCCGATTTTGATGCGATTTTGTCCACGGATATATGAGAGGGTGAACTTCTCAATCATTCGGAGGTGAAAAAAATGGTAGCAAACAAAGAAAAACTCCGTTCCTATCTGGAATCGGAAAATCTGACGGCGCAGGACTTCGCGCGGCGTCTGGGCGTAGAACAGAGTGAGGCGGACAAGCTGCTTGCCGGCGAACGGGTAGGGTACGATACGGCAAGGAAATTCATCTACTATTTTAACGGAGTAATCGCGCAGCATTACATCGACTGGGACGCGACCAAAAAGGAAAATCCGCTGTTGGAAGATTCTTACACGGAAAGTGAAAGCGAAGAAATCAAGGAGGGTGCGGTATGAGTAATTTTGAAATGAAGTACACGGTACGACTCTACGATCCCGACCTTGTGGTAGAAATCGGCAACCTTTACAAAGCGCATTCAAAGGAATTCCGTAACAAGAATGAATTTATGACCTGCCTGATTCGTCTCGGCGTGGACGCGTTAAAGGCAAAGCCGCCCACGGCACCCGCAAACGCGGCGGTTCCGCCTGCCGCCGCTTTGAATAAACTCTATGACGAAATGCGAAAGATAGAAAGCATTGCCGACGAAACGGGCAAGTTCCTGAAAGTGCAGGGACTGAAGACGGACGCGCATATTGCCGTCATGGAAAAACTGCTTGCGTCGCTCTACAATATGAATTTAGGCGAACTTTCGGGCGTGCCGCCGTTACCGAGAAAAGTAGAGGACGGATTTTTCGATGACCTGCCGCCGCGGTTTGAGAAGATTATACTTCTGCTTGAACAGCAATTCGGTCTTAAATGAGCGTTCCCAATGTCAACTGTAAGATCCGTTACATACAAAACGAAGAGGCTCTTGCAAAATCGCCCGCCTTAACGGAAAAGTACGCAGAAAAGCGAAAATTCTATTCCTGCAACAAAGCGGACGATTACCTGAAGTATATGGATAAAGGCTCGAAAGAAAAAATCGACTATATAGAGTATTCGGGCGACGACGAAAAGAGCTGCGGCGTGTTTGATAAAACCGGGCTTATGACGAGCAGGGGAAAACAGAAACTCCGTAAACGTTTACGCGAAACGAAAAGCGTAATCTGGGACTGTTTGTTGATGTTCCGGCCCGAATTCGGTCAGCGGTACTGTAACGACTTCGAGCAAGCTTACGAGATGATGAAACGCGAAATGCCGCGTTTTCTCAAAGACGCGGGATTCAATCCCGACAATATTACGTGGTATGCCGCGCTCCATACGAACAAAAAGCACCGCCATATCCACATCAGTTTTTTTGAGAACGAACCGCAGCGTTTACGCCAGCGCTTGAAGGAACCGCAATTCTCGCACGGAAAAATCAACCAAGAGAGCATACGCCGGTTTAAGGTCCACGTTGAGCAGAACCTGACGGACATCTCCGCGGAACTGCGGATTGCCCGTAAAGAGGCGACCGCTCTGTCCAAAGAGGTGCTGTTCTCAAAAGACAGCTTGATTCGCTACAACAACGCCTTTCAGGAACAGATACTCGACCTTGTGGAAAAGCTGCCGCCGAGCGGCCGCATCTCCTACGACAGCGAGAATATGCGCCCGTTGAAACCGCTCATCGACAAAATCGTGGATACGGCAATCAAGTCGAACCGCAAGTGGTACAAGGCGTTCGTGAACTTCTGTGCGGAGGTAAAAAAGCACGACGACAGGACGCGGGAAATTCTTATCCGCCAGCAGATACCCGAAGTATTTTGGGAACAGTATCTGAAATCGGACGCGTATCTGAACGATATGTACCGCAGGTTAGGGAATCAAGTTCTGAATTACGTCCGCATTTACCGTCGCCGCGAGCGCCCGTCGGAAGGCCGGCTCGTCCGCAAGCGGATTCGCCGCAAGACCGCGATGAGCGTGATTGCCAAAGGAATGGAAATGCAGGCGGCTCTGCAAGTGGATTCCATGTACTTTTTTGAAGAATACCTTAAAAAGCTGAAAGAAGCGCGCGAGGACGCAGCGAACTATGAGGAAGCGGAAAAAGATGAAATGGAATAAACTGCGGATTTGGTGTAAAGAACGGCTGTTGCGGCTGAAAAAGCCGTTTATTATCGTCGGGTGCGTGTGGTTCGTCGCGTGCATTGCGGGATTTTTGTTTAACTGTCTTTTTACTTACAACTTCAAATTCCGCCTTGATATAAACCTGCTCGTGGACGGAAAAACCTATCTCTATGCCTTTCTGATCTCTGCAATCGCCCTGACCATAGTGCTCGCGTATTATTACAAGCACTATTGGCTGAAAAACAGTAAAAAAATCATACAGGGCGACGCGCGAGACAACGACGTGACGGCAAACCTTGAACAAGCGCATTTTCAAACGGACGGGGAAGTGGATAAAAACTATGCAAAAATCAGTTACGCACAGCTGCCGAAAACCAATCTCATCGGTATCCCTATCCGCGCCGTCGAACGCAAGGGGGATTATGAGATACACTTTGCGAAGAACGCGCACACCATGATAATCGGTACGACGGGCTCCGGGAAAACAACCACGTTTATCAATCCCGCCGTGCAGATACTCTCGCAGAGCGCGGCAAAGCCGTCTATGCTTATCTCCGATCCCAAAGGCGAACTGTATTCCTTGCACGCGAAATCGCTCAAAGACAAGGGCTATGAAGTCAAGGTACTCGATTTGCGCAACCCGTACAACTCGGTACGTTGGAATCCGCTCGAACGCCCGTTTTTGAACTACCAGCGCATGTTGCACATAGACGAAGAAGTAACGGCGGACGAGGAACACGGCGGGTGGGTATTTGAGGGTGAGCTTTACAACAATCCCGAAGAACTGCAATCGGCGTTGCAGGTCAAAAAGCAATGGCTTTTCGACCAAGTGTACGAGGACTTGCACGATATGATAACCGTGCTTTGCCCGATCACCAACAAGAACGAGCCGATTTGGGAGAGTGGCGCAAAGAACTTTATTCTTGCCATAGCAATCGCTATGTTAGAGGACAGCGCGAATCCCGCGCTCGGCATGACAAAGGGAAAGTACAACTTTTACAACCTTATGAAGATTGCCACAAACACGGAGGAGGATTGCGCGGAACTTATGCGGTACTTTCAAAACCGCGGCCCGCTCTCGAAGGCATTGTCGCTTTCCAAACAGGTACTCGATTCCGCGGATAAGACGCGCGGCAGCTACCTTTCCACCATGTTCGATAAGCTCAATATCTTTGCAGACCTGTCGCTGTGCTCGCTCACGTCCGCGAATGAGATAACCTTTTCGGATATGGCGGAAAAGCCGATTGCCTTGTTTTTGCAGATACCGGACGAGAAAGAAACGCGCCATACTTTGGCGGCAATGGTACTGCTGCAAGCGTACAAGGAACTCGTCGCCAAAGCGAACACGTATCCCGACCTTACGCTCCCGCGTTCCGTGTACTTTTTAATGGATGAGTTCGGCAATTTGCCGCCCATCCACAAAATGGAGCAAATGGTAACGGTCGGGCGTTCGCGCAATCTTTGGCTTTGCCTTGTGATACAGTCTTACGCGCAACTCGCCAAAGTGTACGACGAAAAAGTGGCGGACATTATCAAGAGCAACTGCAACATTCAGATGTTCATCGGCACGAGCGACTACAAGACGGTAGAGGAATTTTCCAAACGCTGCGGGAACTTCTCGGTCATCACCCGAAACGTCGGCTACAACACGGTGAAAGCGGACGATATAAATTCCAACGCGAGCATTAAGGAACGCCCGCTCATATATCCGTCCGAACTATCGCAGCTCAACCGCCCCGGCGACATAGGCAACACGATCGTAACGGTGTTCGGGTATCAGCCTATCCGCTCGAAATTCACGCCGTCGTATGCAGCGACCGCATACACGCTTGAAAAGACCGAACAGCGTTTAGGGGCTGGCAGATACTTTGACGAAGAAAAGATTTTTTACGATATGAAAAAGCGGAACGAAACGGTTGCTCCGCGCCGCCGTCCGACGGGCGGAAAACGCGCGACGGAAATCAATATGCAGCGACAGATCTCCGCGGCGACCGAACTGCTGAAAGGGGAAGTCGAGCGGCTGATTACGAACGAACTGCTGAACGAAACCAAACAAATCGAACTGTTACAGGCAATCGACCGACACTGTTTCCGACAAGCGCAGACGATTGTCGAAGAAGCAGTTCGT
This sequence comes from uncultured Eubacteriales bacterium, assembly GCA_905209085.1. Classification (GTDB taxonomy): domain Bacteria; phylum Bacillota; class Clostridia; order Christensenellales; family Borkfalkiaceae; genus Scatosoma. The sequence continues at coordinate 503,506 of CAJLRM010000001.1, read as the reverse complement.
CGTGCAACCGTACAGAATCTGGAACATATCGTTTCGGATTTGGAAACGCTCTCCAAAAAACTCTTTGAAGTTTCAATGATTATAGGGGACGAACAATTAAAAAACTAAAAAATTGGAGGCAAACGTGAAAACAACTTCTTATAAACGGGTAACGCTGTTTTTGTGCCTTGTTTTGCTGCTGATACTTGCGGCAATCGGCGCAGTATTCGGTGCGGGAACGACGACGGCATCGGCTGTGACCTATACGACGCCGAAATATAAGACCTACGGCACGACGACGGAAGGCACCACCACGACGAGCGGCAGCCCTACAAACTTCACTATCTATATGCACGGTTCGAGCACGAGCGGCACGGGTACGATGTACAACGACAGGCTCATCGATTGGAGTTATGTGTATATCAAAATCGAAGTGAGCGCCATGTCCGCGCATGAATCGTTTAAGCTGACGAGAAACGGCAGCACCTATTCCAGCAAAACCCTTTCGGGCAACTCAAATATGACGCTATATTCAGGCAGTCTATCGTCTGGCGAATACGAACTGACGTATGTCGGGAATTACAAAGCGAATCTCTTTGCGGTGCGCAGAACTTTTACATACAAGTACCGCTTTGAAGTAGATAAGGCGACTCCGACCTATACCCTGAAAGCGGGCGGCAGCACTATATCCAGCGGCAGCTATACGAACAAGCAAATCGTATATACGGCGTCGGATAAGAACTTTGACGCAATCCGTTATAAACGTCCGTCGTCGAGCACTTATAACACGACTTATGCAACGAGTTACACCGTTCCCGCTACGGACGCGAACAACGGGAAATGGTACTTCTATGCTCGCGACGATATGGAAAACACCAGCTCGACCGTCAACATATATCTGGACACGGTAAAGCCGGTCGGAAAGGTAACGTCGAACGGCACGACGATTGCGAACGGCGGCTATACGAATAAGCCGTTCTACTATACGGCTGCGGACACAGGCGGAGTATCGAAATACGAGATTAAGAAAGCAGGTTCTTCGAGTTGGACGAGCTATGCGTCCGGCACGAGCGTATCGGGGACGAACGGTTGGTATTACTTCCGCGCGACCGATAAAGCGGGCAACGTTTCGGATGAATACAAGATTTGCTACGACACGGCGATTCCGTCCGTAAGCCTGTATTCGGGAACGACGAGCGTTGCGAGCGGATATTACTCAAACGCCGATTACGTTAAATTCACGGCAAGCGACAGCGTTTCGGGTATCTCTTACGCTTACGTCAAAATACCGGGCAATTCCTACTATTCGATCTACACGAGCGGCAGCCAGCTCACTGCCGAAGGCACGTATACGTTCTATGCAAAGGATAAAAGCGGTAACAGTTCGGCGTATTACACGATAACGCTGGACAAGACCAAACCCGCGGGAACTTTGTATGCGGGAACAAACACGGTCAAGAGCGGAACGTACACCAACGCAAGTTATATCAAGTTCGTGCCGTCGGACAATGTTTCGGGCGTTTCCGCAACCTATGTAAAGAAACCCGGCTCGGCAAGTTATGTATCCTATACGAGCGGAACGCTGCTTACGGCTGTCGGGGCATATTCGTTCTATACGCGGGACAGGAGCGGCAATCAATCGGATACCTACACGATTACCATTGACCGCAGTATCCCCGCCGCGCAGCTCTATGCGGACGGTAAACCCGTATCGAACGACAGTTATACCAATGCGGGGCATATCAAATTCACGTCCGCTGACACGAATTTGAAAGGCATCTATGTCAAGCAGCCCGGTTCGGTTATGTTTACCGCATATACTTCGGGAACCGAATTCTATAAACCCGGCAGGTATGTGTTCTATGCGGAGGATTCCGCGGGACTGTCCACGGGCGAATACACGATTGTCATCGATCGCACGAATAAGCCTTTGACGTTCAATAACGTCACGGACGGCATAACGAGCGGCAACGTTACCGTTACTTGGACTGACGGCGATGCGAACGTGTTCGCACCTGTCGAAAGCGTTACAATCAACGGCGTGCCTTACGCGAAGGGCGCAGTCATTCATACCATCGACACGGGCGCATACCACGTTATCTGTACCGATGCTGCGGGCAACGTCTGGACGGGCGATTTTACCGCAACGACCGTAAACGTACCCACGCAGACCTTACAGCAGGAATATTGGGAAGCAACAGACAAGGACGGCAACGCCTATTCGTTCGAGAACTACGACAATGCGTTCGCTTTTGCCTGCGAGCGTGAAAAAGGCTACGTCCGCACGGGCGAATGGAACAACGCGGCTTGGGACACGGGTATTCCTATGGACGAGAAGGATGCCGCCAACGCGGTAAACGGAACGTACTTCATTTACAAGAAGTCCGGCAATCCCGACACCGAAGTGGCGTACTTTACCGAGGAACGGCTGAACGAAGTCATCGCGGAGTACGCAGCCGTCGGAATTGAAAGCTACTACTATTGGGAAAAAGAAATCTCGCCTATCGGGGAAGGGCAGAATCTGTACCGCTATTCGGATACGAAAACCGTACTCGCAAACTCGATCACATTCAACGAAGGCGTACTTTACACGGTGGACGGCGAACTGGTGAGCGGACTTGTTTATGACGTCGATGGCGTTCACGAACTCATCGTGTCCGACGCCTACGGCAACGAATGCGTCTATACTCTCATTGTTGTGCGCGACGTCCCTACGCTCGAATACGCGCTCGGAGAGGGTGGCAAAAACACCGTTACGTTTGACCGCGAATATCGCCTGAAAGACGTCGTGACCGTTTCGATTTACGATGAGTTTGACGAAATGGCTATGTTCTACGTTTACGACGATGAAGACAATCTGCTCTCCATACTCAATCGGGACGAAACTTATCTTTTGAACGAGAGCGGCAAGTATGTCGTACAGGCGGTAAACCACACGGGCAAATCGCAGGAATTTATTCTGTATCTCTCGCTGGACGATCCGAAAATCAAAGGCATGGAGAACACCGAAGATAAGACCTTTGAAATCGACGTCACGGACAGCGCGGACAAATATGCGGGCTTGCAGACGCTCGTAATCGAAAAATCTACGGACGGCGGTAAGACTTGGATTGTACTTTCTGCTGACGATTACGGCAAGGCTGTCTCGGTTGAAAACCTTTCCTATCGTTTCCGCACGAGTGGCATTTACCGCGTAACGCTGACCGACGAATTCCGTACAGGCATTGACGCTGTGACAGCGCGGTTTAACTACGAACAGCCCGCGCCGGACGGCATGCTTGCGGGCGTGAAAAACGGCGGATATACGAATTTCGACGTTACGTTCACTTGGACGGACGAAGCGAAAGTCACCGTAAAGAAAGACGGCGAAAGCATCGAATACGTTTCGGGAAAGAAACTCACGGAAAACGGCGCGTATGAAATAACCTTTGAAAACTACGACGGCTATGCTGCAACTTATTCTTTCGTTATCGACAAGACCGTACCCGAACTTAACGTAGAGGGCGCAGAGAACGGCTCCGCTACGAACGGCGACGTAACCGTTTCCGTTCCCGAAAGCGGCTTGAACGTTCAGCTTTATAAAGACGGCGAACTCATCGGAAATTATGAGAGCGGCACGCTTATTTCGGAAGAGGGCAGCTACCGCATTACCGCGACTGACATCGCGGGTAACGTAACTGAAGTGTCATTTACGATCGACAAATCGGTGGACTTTGCGGCCGAAATTTGTGACAACGTAATCGTCAATTCTATTACCATTACGGCGAACGAAAATCTGACCGTGAGCGTTACGAAAGACGGCGAGGCGGTTGCCTATAAATTCGGCGATGTTCTGACGACTGCGGGCAGCTATATCGCCACCATTACGGACGAACTCGGCAACAGCGAGACTTTCAACTTTATTATTACCGAACCGCTCGTGCAGAAGTTTTTCCATAACTTTGACAATGTTTCGGACTTGGATAAAGTGAGCGTGAACGGCGAGGAAACGCGGCTCAATCACGGCGACCTTACGCTTGACAAGAGCGGTACTTATGAAATCGCCGTGACCGTAAACGGCAAGGATTATGCCTTTACCGTAACGGTTGACGCGACGGCTCCCGCTCTTACCTTGACGGGCGTGGAGAACGGCGGCTCGACCAAAGGCGGCGTTACCCTTTCCGACCTTACCGAGAAAGCAGCGGTAGAGGTTTACAGGAATAGTGATAAGATTGATTATACGCTCGGCAGCGAACTGACCGAAGTCGGGCAGTACCGCGTCGTGCTGACTGACGAACTCGGTAATACGACCGAATACACCTTTGAGATTTTGTATTCCGTCAACGGCGGCGCTATCGCCCTGATTGTCATTGCCGTACTCGTAGTAATCGGCGTTGTCGTTACGGCTGTGATTATGCGGAAGAAAGGAAAATTTGGAAAGAACACGGCAGAAAAAAAGAAGGCTGATTAAGCCTTCTTCAAGAGTTGTTCATTTTATTCAAAAGGGAATCTGCCCACGAGCAGGGGCTGGAGTTTCGTGTAATTTTCCCGTTTTTGCAATAGGCAACCAAAACTATTGAATTACCGGAATTATCGTAGATGTTGATTGTATCGCACAAAGGAAAGATGCGCAGGAAATTGTCATAAGAAGATTGAAACCGTCTGTCTATGGTTTCGGGACTGACGCCGTGCCCGCCCATAGAAACACGTTTTGCAACACGTTGTTTTGCTATTTCAGGATCATTTACCCCGATATAGCGCAAGTGAATACGATAATTGAAGTTTTTTGCTTGCTGGATTGTTTTGAAGATTTCGTTGCTGCTTAAAGTTGTTTCTCGATTGAACGAAATCCCTTTTTCAAAGCAATCCGCTTGCAGACGCAGGAGAACTTTCCCAGCATAAAGTTGGTCGGAGGTGCTTTTCCAATCCAAACCGTTAGCACGGATAATTTCGTCGGAATTCAATCGGATTCCGAGATCTCCTGCATTTTCACTATAAAACAGGGTACTTTTTCCTGCTCCGTTTACACCGGCAAATATGGTCAGATTCTTAATACTGTCCATTTTGAATTACCTGTTTTTGTTTTCGGGCAAGTAAATAATTGTAGAGCTGCGAATAGAAATCGACTTCTTCCTGTGAGGATGCAGTATCAATCAGGGCATTCAATTCATCGGTTGAAAGCATTTTTTCTCCGCTTTGCGTAAAATCTGATGCTATTTGCTTAACCAATTCAAAAGTAGTCATAATCTTTCTCCTATTATTTATTATACACGATTTGATATGGGTTGTCAATGTAAAAGGTTCAATTTAAAGCGTTAGGTTAATCTAAAAGCGCTGAATATGCCGATTGAAAGAGTAGGACAGGAGTGGGAAAGGGGTGGGTAAATTGAAACGAGATAGGGGGGGGGAGAATCGACCTATTTTGGGAAACAGGATAAGGGATGAGACTCAAAGTGAGTCACATCCCCATTCCGGCAGAAACGGGATACCCGTTTTGCTCCCCTTTTATGGCGTAAAATGCGCTTGAACAACTTTGCTCAAAGGCGTTGGAAAAGCCCGAATACGGCTTGTTTCGAGCCGAAAATAACTATCACAAGGAGGTATTATGCAAATATTATCAACGCTTTTGGCTGTCGATTTTGCACCTATCATAGCGCCCGTTTTGGACGTTCTGAACGCACTGTTATGGCCGTGCATTGCAATCGTCGGGGCGGTTGGCATGATTTACTGTATTTTTCTCGGCATTAAAATCGCCAAGTCGGACGAACAGAACAGCCGCGAAAAAGCAAAGAAAGACCTGATCGGCGCAATCGTCGGTTTTCTCATTATCTTCATTCTCATGGTAGCTTTGAAGATAGCAATGCCCATTTTGGAAGAGTGGGTGAAATCGCAGATAGCATAGGGAACGGAAGAATATGGGCGAATGGCTTTCCGACGTTTTCTTCGGGTGGATATACGACGTATTTTACACCCTGCAAAAATCCATCTGTTATCTTCTGGACTTTATACGGGATATATTCTGCAAACTCGCGGGAATCGAAACGGTGAATATAGGCGGCAGTCAAGAAGAAATTCTGACGCACTTTATTCTGTCGCCCGAAATACGGAACGCTTTTTTAGGCGTGTTGTTGGTGGGCGTGATTCTGCTCTTTGTGTTCGTCATCATCGCAATCATAAAGAGCGAAGCGGCCGATCCGCAGCACAAGAAAACCAAAGGGCAGATACTCGTGAAGTCCTTACAAAGTTTCGTAATTTTTCTCTTGATTCCGTTTCTGCTCATAGCGGGTATTATGCTTGCGAACGTGGTCGTGGGCGCGATACACGCGAGCATGACGGGTTCTATGGTTGACGGAAACACGGCGTCCACGATAGGCGGACAGATATTGGTTACCAGCGGCTACGATGCCTATATCGGTCCTGCGGCAAGCCGTGCGGAAATCGAGCGGATGTTTATTACGGGACAGCTCGACTACAACTCGCTGTCCGTCGTCAAGCAATACTACGACCTTTCCGAAATGAACTTTTTTGTAGGCATTACGGGCGGCTTGGTGATACTCGTGATGTTCGTTATGTCGGCGGTTATGTTCGTACAGAGGATATTCGATATTATCCTTTTGTATATCGTATCCCCGGCATCGGTATCGACCATTCCGCTCGACGACGGCGGCAGGTTCCGTATCTGGCGGGAAATGCTCGTGTCGAAGGTGCTGTCCGCCTACGGTATCATACTGTCGATGAATATCTTCTTTCTCGTCGTGCCGCAAATCTCGCAGATTACCTTTTTCGGCAACGCTTTCAAAGACGGCATCGTGCAGCTCCTGTTCGTGATAGGCGGCGCGTTCTCGATTACGAAAGCGAACATGATAATCGCCCAGCTCACCGGCTCGAACGCAGGTATGCAGGAAATGCAGCAGATGATGAGTAACGTTCATTCGGGTATGCACATGGTCGGAACGGCAGGGCGCGTGGCTGCGGGTGCGGCGGGAATGATTATAGGCGGCACGGATTTACTGACCAACCGCAAACGCGGCGCCACCATGTCCGAAAGTCTTTCTTCCGCGATTCATTCGCAACGCAATCAATACTTTGAAGATGACGGCGGCGACGATCCGAACGGCGGAGGCAGCGGGGGAGACGGCGGCACGGGCGGAACGCCTACAAACGGCGATGAAGTACAAAGCGCCGCGAATCGAAAGGACGACGGGCAAAACACCCCGTCCGCAGACCAGAATTCTGCCGACCATACGGCGGTTGCCGCGGAAGTATCCGCAACGGACAATATCGTTTCGGAAACAACGAGCGCGGACGTGAAGGATATGCAAAGCCAAAGCGACGAAACCGCTGCCGTGAACGGACAGGGAGAACAAAAAGACGACGTGGAACAAGCGGCGAAGAAACCCGTTACGTTCGGTTCGGTTGCAAAAGGCGCAACGCGGCTTGCTACCCTGCCTGCGGGCGTGCTCAAAGATATGATACAGGGCGGCGTAATCACGGCGGGCAAAAACTTCATTCCCCGCGTTAAGAATATCGTGCAGGGGAAATCGGTCGTCAATCACGCCGTTGTCAAGCGCCCGATTGAGCAAGCAGATAAGAAGGAGAACAGAAAAGAATGAGACTGATACCCCGCAACACAAAAGTACAGACCAGCTTTTACAAGGGCGTCACGGTATCGGACGTGATTTTGGGTTTGGTCGGGCTGGGACTCGTCGCGCTTGCCGTGGCGAGCAACCTGCCGTACCGCCTGTATATCGCGCTCGGTATTGTCTGCCTGTTTATTCCGCTGTTTATCCCCGTCGGAGAGGAACGTATCTACAAATGCGCACTTTACTTGGCGCGGCATATTTTCAGCAGAAAGAAATATTCGGCAAAAGGTAAGGACGCGGCGAACATTCAGAGTATCATCCCTTACGAACGGATAGACGGGAACAGTATCGTGAACAAGGACGGCAGTTTTACGGGCGTACTCGAAATCAAGCCTATTGAGTTCCGCCTGCTCAGAGCGAACAAGCAGAATTATCTCATCGACGGCGTGCTTACGAAGGTACTCACGAGCATTGGCGCAAGTCAGGAAGCGGCAATCGTCAAACTCGAAAAACCGCTCGACTTCGACAGGCATATTCAGGCGGATTTGAACCGCATCGTCGCCCTTGCGGAAGCGAACGAAAACGGCGACCTTACGGACGGGGAATACGCCGCGCGCATCGACATCATTCAGGACAGGCTCGCGCTCGCGGATACGCTGAACACGGAGCAGCAGGTTAAATACAGTTGCTACTACATAGTGGTTACGGACAGGAATAAGACAAGTCTTATGGCAACGCTCTCGGTCATGCGCGGAACGCTTTTATCGGGCAGTATTGAAACAAAGATACTCAAAGATACGGAACTTGCGGAATTTATCGCGCTTTCCAAAAAACTCGACGTGACGGACGAGCTTGCCGCCCCGCGCGAGGTGGCGTTCCGCCTTACTTCTGCTATTCAGGACGATAAGCAGCTTTCGCACTTTGTCATTACGGGCTATCCTTTGAAAGTACCGAACGCTTGGGGCGAAGAATTGTTCGATTTGCCGAATACAAAAGTCGTGATGAAACTAAAACCCGTGGAAAAATCCAAAACCTTAAAGCGGATCGACACGGCGATTATGGAACTCTCCGCGCAAGCCAAAGGCAAAGCGAGCAAAATCATTGACAAGACGACGCACGTCGAAACGCTTTCGGCATTGCTCGCACGGCTGCAAAACGACAACGAAGTGCTGTTCGATACGACCTTTATCATCACCGCATACGACGAAAAAGGAAAGGCGGACAACAAGCGGCTCGTTCGGCGCAAGATACGCGAACTCGGCTTTTCGGCAAACGAAATGTTCGGTCGGCAAGCGGACGCTTATCTTACGAGTGAATTTGCGGCATACGACGCCGTAAAAATCTCCCGCGGCATACAGTCGTCGTCCATTGCGGCGTGCTTTCCGTTCGTCAGCAATGCCATAGACGATGAGAACGGCATTTTGCTCGGCGAAAATAAACTGCCTGCGTTCGTGGACTTTTTTAAACGCGACAGCGAATATGTCAATTCGAATATGGTCGTTATCGGCAAATCGGGGAGCGGAAAGTCGTATGCGACAAAAACATTGTTGACGCATTTTGCGTCCTGTAACGCGAAAATCTTTGTACTCGATCCCGAAGGCGAATATCTGACGCTCGCAAAGAACCTGCACGGTAAAGTTTTAGACGTAGCATCCTCGAAACACGGCAAACTCAATCCGTTTCAGATTATATCGGCATTGGACGACGAGAACGATGACGGCACGAGAAACAGCTTTTTCTCGCACCTGCAATTTTTAGAAGAGTTCTATCGGCTGATTCTGACGGGCATCAATGCCGACAGCCTTGAACTCCTGAACAAGCTGACGATAGAGATTTACGGGCGCAAGGGTATTACGCCGATGAGCGACCTTTCCGCTCTCACGCCGGCGGACTATCCGACATTTGACGACCTTGCCGCACTCATCGATGAAAAGCTCGTTCAGGCGGGCGACGACTATAACCGCGCGTGTCTGAAAGTCATTGAAAACTATATCGCCAAATTCAAATCGGGAGGACGGAATTCCAACCTATGGAACGGCGCGTCAGGTTTTGAAACGGACGAGAACTTCGTGTGTTTTGACTTCCAAAAACTGCTCGCAAATAAAAACGGACAGATAGCCAACGCGCAGATGCTTTTGGTCTTGAAGTATCTCGAAAACGAGGTCATCAGGAATCGCGACTACAATCTGAAAAACGGCACGGACAGAAAGATAATCGTCGTAGTGGATGAATGTCATTTGTTTATCGACGAGAAATACCCGATTGCGCTGGATTTTATGTATCAAATGGCAAAGCGTATCCGCAAATACAACGGTATGGAAATCGTCATTACGCAGTCTATCAAGGACTTTGCTGGTACGCCCGAAACGGCAAGAAAGTCAATGGCTATCATAGGCGTATCGCAATACTCTCTTATCTTTCCGCTTTCGCCCAACGATATGAACGATTTATGCGCGCTTTACGAGAAAGCCGGGCAGATTAACGAGATTGAGGCGGACAATATCGTACATAACGAGCGTGGCTGCGCGTTCCTTATCAGTTCGCCCGAAAGCAGGACGAATATCCGCATTGTGGCGACGCCGTACTTTGAAAAAATATTCGGGTAAAGGAGAGAAATATGGCACGAAAAGTTATGGCTTACCGGCAGAGTCAGGAAACGGACGGACAAAGAAGGCATACGGAAGAGGTGGAAATCATAGACAGCCGGACGGAGCGCGGCGTCACCACCTATATCGTGCGCACGCAGGACGGTACCGAATGTACGGCTATCTACAATATCTTTACGGGCGTTTTCTATGCGGACGACGTGTACGGCGTGATTGAACCCGAAGCGCGTAAGCGCGGTTTTGAAATGTAAAAACTCAAAAAGGAGAAGTAAAAAATGGAAACAGAAAAGAAACTGAAATTCAACCCGGACGATATGATTGCCGCGGCAGACGAGCAATTCCTTACATGGATGAAAGAGGGGCGTTATGCGGAACTTATCGACACGATGCCCAATCTCGGCAGGTACAGTCTGCGCAATCAGATGCTGATTCTGATGCAGAATCCGAAAGCGACTTTTGTCAACGGAATGAACGCTTGGAATTACAAGCGCCGACATGTTCAAAAAGGACAGACTTCTATCAAAATTATAGCCCCAAAATTTGCGTCGAAAGTGTCCACCGATAAAGACGGCAACATTACTGAAAAGACACTCGATACCATTACGGGCTATGAGGTCAACTTCGTGTACGACGTATCCCAAACGGACGGAGAACCTCTCAAAGACGTTCTTGCGGAAAACGCGGTCATCGACCGCTGCGATATCGTTGTGGCGGCAATTAAGGGCACGGCGAAAGACTTTGAGTTCAAGACGCACGAAAAAACCGAGGACGAAAGCCACGGGATTTTGGACACGCTTAACAAGACAATTTCCGTCCGAGCCGATCTGTCCAAAGAGGACGCCCTGCGCGTGCTCGTGCAGCAGGTCTCGGCGGCAAACGTGCTCATGCGCGACAGAAGGCATTTTCAAGGGATTACGCCTACGGATATGGCAAACATCAACACAATCGAAGTGAGCGCAATCGCGCATACCGTCTGCAAACGTCTGAATCTGAACGCGCCTGCGCTCGTCGCGCCCGACTTCGAGGGGATGAGCGATTCCAATATCTCCCGTTTTGCGGAGAACGTCGGCGTGATTCGTTCGGTATCCCAGCGTATGATTAATTCCGCCGAAGGCGTGGTCGCAAAGGAACTTTATGCAGAAGCGCAGGCTGCCGCCGAAAAGACGGAACCCGAAATCACGGACGCGAAGCCGAAAGAGAAAAAGACGGTCAGGCAGCCGAAACAAATGCAGAGAACGAAAAGCGAGGCGGTGATGGGATGATAAACGGAGAAATCGTACCGATTTTGGAAGCAATCGAATTTTCGTCCAAAGACGAACTTCTTACAAAACTGCGCGATATGCGGGAGGCGACCGTTCGGCTCGCCCCCGCCGACCGCCGCGTGGTAAAACAGATGCTCGGCATCGCCATTCAGGAGGTCTGCTACACGTCCGAACGCGAACTGCTGCGCTACAAAGGCTACGCCGACTACAAGAAAGGAAAACGGAAAAAGGAGACTGCGTAAATGGAAGATATTTTTGAACAAGCGGAAAACGAAAACAAAATCGTTGCCGTTGTCAAATATCCGTATCAAAAGCCCGAAGTAACGGCAATCGACAAGGGATTAAGTCCGATACAGAAAATCGTGGGCGGAAATATAGACGTGGTATATTTGCCGGATATAGACGACATTCACGGCTTTTGCAACGACGAAGGTCTGCTCATAGGATTGGAGCCGAATTTTTATCGTCCCGAATATAAAGACGCCATTGTCGGTCCCGCCGTCTTTTTCAGTTCCGGCAACGACGGCGGCAGCGAAAGCCTATCGCGCGAGCAAGTCAAAAAGATAACGGACTTTTTGACGGTAAACAGCGTAAAAGATTACGGCGAATTTTACAGGAACGTCCAAACGGATTTTGCGTATTACAAGCCGAAATCCGTATCTGAAATGTGATGGGAGTATGCGAAAATTTGAAAATTGCGATGTGCTCGCCGTCTTGCGGGAAATTATGTCGCACAATACACAGCTTTACCAAACCGACTTTGATTTGGACGAGAAAATTCTAACGAAAGCGGCAAAAGAAAAAGACGTTTGGGAGAGGCGGTATCTTTGGATGTCCCGCCCGTGCGGGACGCATTGCCTGAAAGAGAAAGACGTTTTTCTATACAATACAGCCGAAAATTGCGCTTGGACGGCGTATGCCGACACTGCGGACAAAATTATTGCGTATGCGGTACAACTGAACGGCTACGAGAACGGCGTGCTGAAAGGCGATTTATATGAACTCGACTATGCGAGCCATTGCGCTATGGCAAAGAATTCGGCCGTCTATATCGCGCAGGTCAAACTGCATTGCTGCGACAGGGATATTATCATGGCGTATTCGGAAGATTGGCGGCTGAAAGCACAGAAATACGACTACGATAAGCGGGAATTCATCCCTTTGAGCCAAAACAAACTCGATACGCTGCTCGGAGAAATGCAGAAAGAACGGCTGAACGGGCATTACTATCCGTGGGACGAGGAAAAGCTCAAACTCGAATACGGCGATACGCCTACATACAGTATCTACCAATTGAAAGAAGGTGCGGACGAGGGAATGTTTCTTTCCTATCGTTCCGCAAAAAAGCAAGGTTTGAAGATTGATACGGGCAATTATGAATTGACCTATATCGGCGAGAATGATTCAAACTATTCTCCCGACGAACTTTACGAAATATTCAATCTGCGTCGTCCGCTCGATTTTTGCGGACACAGCCTTTCGGTGAGCGACGTCATAACGTATAAAAACGAAGACGGTTCCACGGAAGCCTATTTTGTGGACAGTTGCGGGTTTGTGGAACTGACAGATTTTTTCGTTGCGGCGCAGAAGAAACCCGCGGAAATGTGAGGTGCCTATGAACGTAAAGCTGGACGGACTGACGCTGCACGTCGAACCCGATTACAACCCGCCGCATCCGCGCAGGGAGTGCGACAATTTGGGTACTATGCTTTGTTGGGACAAGAATTACATATTCGGGGACCAAAACGGATACGCCGATTCCGAAGAATTCTTCGCAAGCGACGAAGCGAAAAACATTTATGTTTCTTTGCCCGTGTATCTGCTTGAGCATTCGGGACAATATCTCTCTACTTCCGGTTTTGCCGACGTCGATCCCGTCGGGTGGGACTGGGGACAGCTCGGCATTATCTACTGTACGGAAGAAGCGGCAAAGAAATGGTTCGGCTATCTGCCCGATAAAAATATTCTCAAAGCCCAACTCAACAGCGAAGTCGAATGTTATAACGACTATCTCAACGGTTCTTGGTATGAGTTTTATATCGAAGGCAGAAACGGAGAAATCGAAGATTCCTGCGGCGGATTCTTTCAGAACGGGGATTTTAACGATCTTATCAATTCTATGAAAGAATACGTTGATACGGATTTGCACCCGCTGTTTGATAACCTCGCCGCACAAGCCGAAAGCAGAAATTATATGTGAGGAAAATTATGACCGAAAAGCAATACGATCTGACCGAGCGTATGGAAGAAGAATACGCCGATTATGTTGATGAACTGCTCAAAGCAGACAAACACATGATTATCTCTATGAGCGACAAGACGACGTTTTTTGCAAATATGCTCGCGTATAGCAAAGAGCGGGATTTGCCGCCTATGCAGATAACTGTTCTTGGGCACACAAAAACGCCGCTTAACGACTTGTATCTCTGTTTTATGAACAATAACGAAGATTACTTGCAGCGAGCAAATACGGCTGTGAAAGTGCTGTATCAATTTACGCGCGAACAGCGCAATCAAAATCAGATGTGAGGTGACTCAATGCCGAATTGGGTATCGAACCATTTAACGATATACGGCGAGAACGCGGTCGAAGTTCTGCGTTCTCTGCTCGTGAAAAGCGAAGACAATGATTGCGGCTACGAGCTGGATTTTAATAAAATCATTCCTATGCCGGAAGAACTGAATATTGAAAGCGGGAGTTGTACGCAAGACTGTGCGAAACTGTATGTGAACGCCATGCTCGAAGGCTGCGACGCCTACAAAAAATATGCGGCGCTCTATGTGCAGGCGTTTGGGAAAGACGTAGCCATGAGCGAGGACGAGCAAATAAAAACAATGCAGTATGCCTTGCTGCACAAAGACTTTAATACACGCAAAGTTATGTTCGAGACCAAAGCCGACGTTTATGCGTACGGAAAAAAGGCTTTGGACAACTACGCAAAGTACGGCGCGAAAGATTGGTACGATTGGCGCAGAGGGAATTGGGGAACGAAATGGAATGCCTGTCGAACTCAAATCAATGATTTGGACAAACCCGAAATATATTTCGATACCGCTTGGAGCACACCGCTCCCCGTATTGGATAAACTCTCGCAAATGTATCCCGATTTGAAATTCGATTTTGAATTTGCCGACGAAGACATCGGGCGCAATGCGGGCGATATGCTGATTCAAAACGGCGAAATTCTAAAAGGCGGATTTTTGGACGACTGCAAAGAAGCCTGCGAGGTTTACTTCCGGCTTTGGGGCGGGGAAACCGATTATAGGTTCAATGAAAATACGGGCAAATACGAATATATAGACGAGGAGGTAATGTAAATGAGTACGAGAAGTTTCATCTGTGTGGAACAGGACGACGGAAGTTATAAGGGGGTTTATTGCCACAGCGACGGATATCTTACATACAACGGAGCTATGCTTTTGGACCATTATAACAGCCGCGAGAAAGCAAGCGAGATTATTGCGCTCGGCGATTTATCGCTTTTGTGCGAAAAACTCTATCCCGATCCCGAAAGACCGCATTCTTTCGATTACGATAATCGGCAGGAAGACGTAACCGTTGCCTACGGCCGCGACCGCGGCGAAAAAGGTACGGAGGCAAGGGAAATTACGCTCGAAGATGCAAAGGAATCGTGGTGCGAATATATGTACGTTTTCGGTAAGGACGGAAAATGGAGTTATTACAACTTATGTGAGTATGCGCCCGAACTGCGGGATGTGGAAACAGACCTTGCCAAAGAATTTGAGAAAATGGGTATTGAGCGACCTGCCGATGAATACGGCTTTTTCCCGCAATCGCGTATTGACCAGCTGAAAAAAGAACAAGCGCAAATGCGAAAAAACGACGCGGTTATGTGAGGGAATATGAAGTCGTACAAACAGAATTTTCAAGACAATCTCGATGCTGAAATAACCGTGTTTCGGGAAAAGATTATGGCGCAACCGGCACAGGCGATTTACGATGACGCTTACAGGATTCATTTTTATGAGTTTATGTACGACTATCTCGGCTCGGAAAAGTTTTCGACGGCGGAATACAAAGCCTTTCTCGAAGCGGATAAAACTTTTATCAATAATCTATGGCGGCAATCGCTTGATTGGGAAGATTTTAACGTCGGAAATCTAATCGATGCATCGTTGCTTGTGGGTGCCTATATGCGCGATTATGCCGCGCATCCCGTCCCGGACTGTATGTGAGGTGAAACTTTGAAAATCAACCAAATCTATAATATGGACTGTCTGCTCGGTATCCAAAAAATGCTCGAACAGGGGATTCAGGCAGATCTGATTGTAACCGATCCGCCGTACTTTATCAAATCTACCAAAGCGGGCGGCAAGAGCGAACTTGCGCGGAGCATCCAGCCTATGAACGACCAGCTTGCGCAAAACAGACTGACCGCAGGCATTGACGATGTGTATCTCAAAGCAATGTGGGACGTTATGAAAGTGCCGAATATTTACATTTGGTGCAACGGTGCGCAGATCCCGCAGTACATAGAATTTTTCGTCAAACAGCGCAAATGCAAAATGGATATTATCATTTGGCGCAAAACAAACGCAACGCCGCTGTTTTGCAATAAATATCTTTCGGATAAAGAATACTGCCTTTACTTTCGGCGCGGTGCGTACTGCCAGCCGCTTTCCTACGACAAAGCAAAGACCGTGTACGACCTGCCTATCAACGCGAAAGACAAGCGGCTGTACGGGCATCCGACA
Organism: uncultured Eubacteriales bacterium; assembly: GCA_905209085.1. Taxonomy (GTDB): domain Bacteria; phylum Bacillota; class Clostridia; order Christensenellales; family Borkfalkiaceae; genus Scatosoma. The sequence continues at coordinate 487,381 of CAJLRM010000001.1, read as the reverse complement.
ATCAAACCGCTGCCTATTATACGCAATCTCGTAGAGAACAGCTCGAAAGAAGGCTATCTCGTACTCGATCCGTTTATGGGCAGCGGCACGACGGCGGTTGCCTGTAAAGAGTTAAAACGCAACTTTATAGGGTTTGAAATCAATCCCGATTATCACGCGGCGAGCCTGAAACGGCTCGCCGCCGCTATTCCTGCGGAGGTGGAAGAAAATGAAATATCTTATCAAAGGCAAGCTGTATAATCCCGTTAAAGTCGGAGATGCCGGCGATTGGTATGAGGGAGAAGCAAACAAGACTTGCGGCGATTGCGGTCATAAATACGGCGAGATACACATGGAGGGGTGCGACATAGAACGCTGTCCCGCATGCGGTAGGCAAATGCTCTCCTGCGACTGCGGCCCCGTTTATACGGTAGAGGACGATGCGGACGAGCAGACTTTGGAAGAACTCAAAGCCGAACAGAGAAAAGAACAAATGCGTTGGGATGCCGTAGTAGAATTCGACCGCGACGCGCCGAACGGAAACATCTTCGCTGTTTTAGGCGCTGCCGGGAAATGCGAAAACAGCAGCGTATAGCCGATTACAACGAAATGTGGGAACGAGTGCAAAAATCGGAAGATTATAACGCCGCGCTCTGCATTATCGGAGAATACGTTACGCTCATCGATACTACGGGCTGCAACAATCAAATGTAATACAGATTGCGTATTAAGAAAGTACAGCTTGTTCGGTGTCCGAGCAAAATAAAGTATGTTCGGACTTTTAGGAGAGAATTATGAACTTTAACAATCTACCCGAAGAAATGCGTGCAATGCCGAATTGGTCGTGTTACAAAACTTATACGGACAAGGAAGGCAAGCGTAAAAAGATTATTATCAGCCCCAAAGACGGTAAATTCGCAAAGAGTAATCTTCCCGAAACGTGGGCGGACTTTGACACGGCAAAACGCTACTGTCTGCGCTACCGATACGCGGGGCTTACCTTTGCGTTGACGGGCGGAATAACCTTTATCGACATAGACCACGCCGTGGATAAGACAACCGGTAAAATTTTATCTCCCGACGCGGAAAAACTGCTGAAATTGTTTCCCGATACTTTTATGGAGCGTTCGGTGAGCGGAACGGGTATCCACATTCTCGTTAAAGGCTCTTTGCCTGAAAACGCCTTAAAACGCAACGACGCCAAAGGTTTGGAAATGTATGATAAATACCGCTTTATCTGCATGACGGGCGATTTGATTTCCGAAACAACGCGGCTTAAAGACTGCTCGGATACGATAACGCAGATAAATTACGATTTTATCGGCAAGAAGCAATCGCCTGTCTATACGCCGACATTCGGCAAAAGCTCGCGCGAGGATTATGAACTGATCGACAAGATTTTGCAAAGCCGACAGGGGGATAAATTCCGTCGTTTGCTTGGCGGCGATACGAGCGGGTATCCCAGCCATTCCAACGCGGATTACGCTATGTGCAGCATCCTTTCGTGGTGGACGAACGACTATTGGCAGATAGATCGTATTTTTCGCGGCAGCGGATTATACCGCGACAAGTGGGACAGCCCGCGCGGAAGCGGGACTTACGGCTCTAATATTATAGAAAGCGTTATGAGTGCGCGCCCGCAGAGCGTTTTCCGTTTTTCGGGCGGCTGCTCAACGATGTAGGTGTATTATGGAAACAATAAAACTTGCAACGGTATGTTCGGGAATAGGCGCGCCGGAAAAGGCGCTTAAACTTCTCGGTATACCTTACGAACTCGTATTTTTCAGCGAAATCGACAATGCGGCGATTCGCTCCTACTGTTCGATACACGGGGAAAACCGTGCGAAGAACTTGGGGGATTTATCCCGTATTGACTACGAACGGTTGCCGAAGGACATTGACCTAATCGTGGGCGGCACGCCCTGTCAGGACTTTTCCGTGAGCGGTTTGGGCAAAGGCGGCGAGGAAGGCTCCGGCACAAGATCAAGCCTTATGTGGTATTACGTCAAACTGATTGCCGAGACGAAGCCGAAAATCGTCGTGTGGGAAAACGTCGCCGCCGTCCTCAACTGCAAACACTATATGACCTACCGTAAATTTTATTTGACGCTCAACCGTCTCGGATACAGGGTAAACGCGGGTGTGCTGAACGCAAAATATTTTAATCTGCCGCAAAACCGTGTCCGTGTTTTCGTCGTAGCAATCAGGAAGGATACGGACATTCACTTTACCTACCCGCGCGGGTACGATTCGGGTGTGCGCATACGGCACGAACTGTCCGACAATATCCCCGATAAGTATTTTGCCAAATCTTACGAGGACATGATTCTGTATAATCGCCGATTCCTTTCGACGCATAACATTATGCCTGTCGGGAGAATCAAGAATGCCAAATTCAAGCAGACAAACGAGGTGCTGTCGATAGAGGGCATTTTTGATTGCCTGACGACCAAACAGGGGAATTGGATTGTCGATGACCGACTTCCGAGAGAAAAACCGATACGGCATCTGATACCGCAGGAATCTTTGCGGTTTATGGGCTTTGAGAACAAGGACTTTTACAAGTGCCGCTATCGTTACGAGAAGAAAGGCCCGAAAAAGAAACGGTGCGACAACGTGCCCGACGGAGAGATTTACATACAAGCGGGAAACAGTATTGCCGTAAACGCGCTTATGGCGTTGTTCGGGCAGATCTACGGCGTACCGTGGCAGGACAAGGTATTTAAGGAGCGCAAGAAAACCGAAAGGGAGTTGTTAAACGAATTGCCGCTGTTCGCTTATATGCGGGAATACGCGGCGGGAGGAGGTGAACTATGACGAGAGGGCAAATTGCCGTTATTCTGCCGGGCGGAAAACTTATTACAAGCGTGGAATTCAACGGCGATATGTATTATTCCGGGGGACACGGCGAAGAAGTTTTTAGCGAACTTGAAAGTATGGAGAGCGAAAAAGAATACCGAGAATTCGTCAAAGACTTCAACGACCGAAACTTCCGATATACAGATTGTGAACTGTTTTACGACTGCGATGAGAGTTTTTTCGATATGTCAACGAATTACTTCGGCAAATGGTTTTCCGATTACGTCTATGTTAAAAACCTTTCGGAAAAAGAAGTCGTGTTTATCGACGCCGATAAACAAAAAATTGTACTCGAACCGGACGCAGTAATGGCTTTTTATTTTGGCAATTTTTACGCGAGCAGTGCCGAAGATTTTGAAAAACGGGAGTTTATAGAACAACTCGGTATCCTGAAAGACGGGCTCGGCTGGGATATGGAAGAAAACTACGCCAACCTTTGGAACGCCTGCGCCGACTATGATAACAATCACCGCGGCTCGTATCTTACAGACCGTATTCAAGCGTATGACTTTGTGGACGACGAGATTTTGGAATATATCGTGAAAGAACAATCGCTCGGAGGCGTATCGCGTTTGCGCTGTTTTATAGGGGATACATACGACGCCAATCTTTACAGGCTCGACGGATGCGGTAACCTTGCAAACGTCGATAATTCCGATTTTGAGTATCTAATCAACGACATCGTGCAATCGCTTGAAGAAGATATTACACCGCCATTTTATAAGGAGCAGACCTGCCTATGAGAAATGTTACGAAACAAAGAAAACATTTATGCCAATATCCCGATATGATGACCATAAAGGATATATGTGAATTTTTGTCTGTCAGCGATGCAACGGCTTATCGTTTTGTAAATGAAGCGCCGATTGTCTGTGTTAGGATTGGTCGTGAATATAAAATATCGCGTAAATCTTTAGCAGAATACCTTAACTGCGATTTAGAGGTGAGTTGAAATGATTGCGGGGCGCTTACAGGAAAAAAACGGATACTTCTATGTGGTGTTAAGCTATAAGGATGGTGATGGAAAACGTAAAGAACCGTGGATCTCTACGGGGTTAACTGTAAAAGGGAATAAACGACAAGCTCAAAAATTGCTGGAAGAGTATCGGTTGAATTTTGATACGATAACGGGAAAGTTGAAAACAATGAAACAACAATCTGTGTCGGAACAGAACTCGCAAAGAAAATTCAAAAAAGCATTTGTAAAGATGGAGGCGTTTGAATATTCTCAAGGAATTTTATTTGGGGATTATTTATTGCAATGGGTGGAAAAAATGAAAGATTTGATTGAGCCTGTTTCATATGATAGTTATAAAAAAACGATTAAGACAATCATTGCGCCGTATTTTGATGATAGAAAAATATATCTTGAAACACTTACGGCAAAAGATATATCTGCCTTTTATGATGAACAATTAAAGCGTGTCAAGCCCAATACAGTAAAACATTATCATGCCTATATTCGTGAAGCCTTGCAATTTGCCTATAAAGACGGGTTGGTCGCATCGAATGAAGCGGATAAAGTGCGTTTGCCTAAAATTGAGCCGTATATAGGGGACTACTATAATAGCGAGGAGCTGAAAGAGCTGTTCAGGATTGTTCGCGGAACAAAAATAGAGTTTCCCGTAATTATGGCGTCCTATTATGGATTGCGTAGAAGTGAAATTGTTGGACTGAAGTGGTCGGCGATAGATTTTAATTACAAAACACTTCAAATACGGCATACCGTAACGAATAGCGTAAAAGATGGAAAATATATTCTTATAAAAAAGAATAGGACAAAGACGCAAAAAAGTTTACGGACACTCCCTTTGTTTGAAAATGTCGAACTTATGCTTTTGCAAATGAAAGAAAAACAAGAACGCAATAAAGAGTTGTTCGGTAACAGTTATGACTACGCCGATTCAGACTATATATATGTTCATGAAAACGGCAAGCTGATTGATCCCGGATATATTACGCAACACTTTGCTATTGTATTGAGAAATAACAAGTTGCGAAAAATTCGATTCCATGACTTGCGTCATAGTTGTGCGACTTTACTGCGTCATAATGGTGCAAGAATGGAGGATATACAAAGGTGGTTGGGGCATAGCACGATAGGAACAACGGAGAAAATTTACGCTCACTTTGAGGAAGAAGAACATTTAATCTCGGCTGAAAGGATTGCTAAAGCGTTGCAAGCTAATCCCAATAATTCAGGGACGAGATTGTTGCCGAATCCAAAAAGAAACTCCGATTTTGAAATGTAAAAAACAGACCTGCTCTACGATTAAAGTAAAGCAGGTCTGTTTGATAATGATGGTGCCGCTGACCGGACTCGGACCGGTACGGTTTTTACACCGAGGGATTTTCTCACTACTCTATGTTGCCATAGCCGTCAATTCGACGTTGTAGTCCGGACTTTATCTTTACCATGACCGAATGGTTTTAGGCGCGCGCCGTAAAGTCTCTACACGTTCCCGAAACGGGCTTCGCTCGGTATTGTCCCGAAAAGGGGAGTTTCACCGAATTTGACGCGATTCATGCGGAAAGTTTCCTGTTCCGATGCTCAAATTTAAGTCCCTTGTGTCTGCCAATTCCACCACAGCGGCATAAAAAGGAAGAAACAAAATCATAAATTTTATTAGCAATATTCTAACATAAGATTGATGTTATTGCAACCAAATGCGAGAAAAATGCGAGAATTAAGTTGTCAAGGTGCGCGAGTTTTGCATAAAAATGCAAAAATGCAGCTGCTTTATGGCAATTATGCGCCGCATGCTGCATTTTATGCAGTTACGCAAGAGATTTTAAGTCCCTTGCGTCTGCCTATTCCACCACACGGGCAAAAATATTAAATGGTTCCTTTAAAAGACCGTCAGACTTTACGGCTTGCAAATTTATTTACGACGTTTTCTTTTAATATCATCATAGATAATTATGTCAAAAGAATGAGATCATAAAAATTTTCAATATATAAAGTTTTCACTCTATTTACAAGTCACGAAAAAGTATAGCATAGTTTGAGAAAAAAGTCAATAAAATTTGTTGGAAAGCTGTGCGGTTTTGTAATTATTTTACTTGACTGATGGCGAATTTCCGGTAAATAACCGAAAAAGAACATAATGCCACCTGTGAGTTTTTTGTGGAAAAAGAAAATGAAACGAAATATCCTTGTTATCGAAGCGCCGAGTGAATAAACGGCGCCTTTTTTTGCCAAAAATAGCATATAGGAACAGCCACAGGAAAGAGCAAAACAGTTTTTATATAAAATCCAAGATTTAGGGGAACTCTCTTTTTTGTTTGGCTTCCGATTCATTTCTGTATTGATTGGGCGTAATCCCCGCGTATTTTTTAAAGAACACAAGAAATTGTGGTACGTAATTAAAGCCGCATTCGTAAGAGATATTCGTTATCGAGAGTGTGGAATGCTCCAAAAGCTTTTTCGCGTAATCGATCTTTTTATCCAAAATATATTTTTTCGGCGTTTTTCCCGTTTTTTCTTTGAAGAGAATGCGAAAATAATCGGGCGTATATCCCGCAATGGAGGCAAGCTCGTTTACATTCAGTTCGGTACGGAAATACTCGTCGATATAACGCAGGGCAAAATCGATGGAAAATTTTTCAGCCATAGGCGGCAGCAAACTGCGTTTAAAGTGGTACAGCAGAATTTCAAGATAACTTTGGATGGCGTCGAGATAACCGAACTGCTTTTCGGCAACTTCCTTGCGGATGGCGGCGACAGCGTTGAGCATTGTCATATTCGTATGTTGCAGCACTTGATTGAAGGCGAATACCTCTTTGTCGGTAGTAAAACCGATTGCCATGATCTTACTGTAACCCGTATGTTTTTCGCCGTGCGAGGTCTGCGGCGGAATTAAAAAAATCTGGTTGGAACGGAAATTAATAACTTTATTTCCATCGATGACGCATTCGCCCGTCGCATCGAGGTAGACCACGAGTTCATAGCAGGAATGAAGATGGGGCTTAATAACCCTGTCTTTCGTGTAATTTCTGATAAAAATAAATTTAATTTCGGTCATTTTTCCCTTAGACTCCTTGCAATCATTGTAGTACATAACGGCGCGTTTGTCAATACCCTGCGGGAAAAAACAGGAAGAGAAAATATCGGAAAAGCATAATTTTTTATCGTTTTTTGTGATTGCTTATTTTCGAGGCATTGTATTAAAATAAAAACAAGAGAAGGCTTTGGGAGAAACCGCTATGAAAAAACTTTTTAAGAAAGAATCGAAAAGGGGTTGGACGACGAATGAAAAGCAGATTTATATAATGGCTTGCGCGGGCGTCGCTTTCCTTCTCGTCTTTTCTTATCTTCCTATGTACGGCGTGTTGCTGGCGTTTAAGAACGCCAATAAAGCGTTGGATCTGCAAAAGGCGCTCTTTAATGCCGATTGGGTGGGCGTCGCCAATTTCAAGGAGTTCTTGACAGATAAAAAATTTATCGACGTCTTCATCAATACGATAGGCCTGAATCTGTTGATGTTGCTCATCAATTTTCCCGCGCCCATTCTTTTTGCGCTGCTCATCAATGAGGTGCGGGCTCGCCTGTTCCGCAATTCCGTGGTGACGATCGCCAGTTTTCCGCATTTCATTTCCTGGGTGATCTTCGGGGGTATTTTTATTTCCCTGACGGATATGACGACGGGCGTCATCAATCCCATCCTCGAATTTTTCCATTTGTCCAGCAAGGCGAATCCCGTGGATCTCAGACTTCCGCAATATTTCTGGGCGGAAATGATCATCGTTTCGCTGATTAAAAACGTGGGATGGGGGTCGATCGTCTATATCGCCGCGATCGCGGGGATCGATTCGCAGATTTACGAGGCTGCGAAAATCGACGGCGCCAATCGTTTGCAGACCGCCGTCAGAATCACCGTACCGCTGATCGCTCCCACGATTACCGTTTTTCTGCTCCTAAATATTTCCAAACTTCTCGGAAATTCGTTCGAACAATTTTATTCCATGCAGACGACGGCGAATTTGTCGAGAAGCGAAGTGCTTGCCACGTATATCTACTCCACGGGCTTCGGCAGGAGGAAATACTCCTACGCGGCGGCGATGGGCCTGTTCGATTCGGTGATTTCGCTGGCGCTCCTCATCGTCAGCAACGCCATCAGTAAAAAAACGACGGGGAGGGGACTGTTTTGAGAAAAAAGAAAATTTATCCTTTCGACATCTTTAACTATGCCCTGCTTATCCTGTTTGCAATCGTCACCCTCTATCCCTTTTGGTACGTAATCATCGGCTCCGTCACCAACGGACTCGTTTACGAATTGGGCGGGGTATGGCTTTTGCCGAAAAACTTTACGACCGCGAATTTTTCCGTCGTCCTTCACGACGACAGACTGTGGGTGGCGTTCAGAAATACTATTGTAAGAACGGTATTCGGAACGGCCGTCGCGCTTTTGTTCACTTCCATGGTCGCTTATGCCATGAGCCGAAAGGAACTCAGGCACAGAAAGGTGTTTCGCGCCGTGAATATGTTTACGATGTTTTTTTCGGGCGGCATCGTGCCCTTTTATATGCTCGTCAACTGGATAGGACTGTATAATAACTTCCTCGTCTACATTCTTCCCATGAGTTATTCCGTATATAACATGATCGTGATGTCCAGTTTTTTCGGAAACATCCCCGAGGAACTTCGGGAATCTGCCGTGATGGACGGCGCGGGGGAGTTTAGAGTATGGCTGCAAATCTATATGCCCCTGTCGAAAGCCGTGCTCGCCACCGTCGGGCTGTGGGTGGCAGTCGGACATTGGAACGCATACATGGCGACGCTCCTTTATACCAATAAGGACAGCCTCATTACTTTGCAGTATTATCTGATGCGCGTCATCAAGGACGCCTCCATGCCCGACGGCATCGACGGCGCGATCGCGGGGGAAATTACCTCCAAAACCGTTTCTTATGCGGCGATCGTAGTGGCTACCGTACCCATCATCTGCGTGTATCCGCTGATCCAAAAGCAATTCGCCAAGGGCGTACTGGTAGGCTCCGTAAAGGGGTGAAAAAGCCCGGGGGACACGATAGAAATAAAAGTAAGGAGAAAAGATTATGAAAGTAAAAGCAAGGAGTATCGCCGTTTTGCTGGCAGCGCTCGTTTCCTTGGCCGCCTTTTCCGGCTGCGGAACGAAAAAACCGGATTTTAACATCGACAGCAGCGTAAAACTGGATCCCGACGTGGACAGCTGGCTGCAAATCGACGAAGACGACGAAGACGTGGAAATTACCTGGTGGGTAGACGCCACCAGCTGGGATTTTTATCAGATCGCTTCCCTGATCGAAAAGCGAACGGGCGTCCGCGTCAATTTCAAAACCGCGCTCAAAGGGGACGGCACGGAGCTTTCCACCATGATCGCGGGGGACAATCTGCCCGACGTGATCACGCTGACGGACGAATCCACGCGCATACAGCTTTTTGAAAGTTACGACGACGAAAAATATCTCTATTCCATCACCGATCTGGCAAACGTATACGCGCCCTCTTTAAACAAGCGCATCCCTTCGGACGCATCCCTCTATCTGAGCGCGTCGGACGGCAAGCTTTACGGGCTTTCCAATAATTTCTATTCCACCGAGGACATGGAGGAATTCAAATCGGAAGGGAACTCGATCTTATCCAATTATGCGATCGAGGTGAGAAAAGATTGGCTGGAAGCGTATATTTCCGCAAGAAAATCGGCGGATCCCTCTTTTGACGAGGACGAGGAAGTGACGACGCAGCAGGGCTTCGTGGAGATGTGCAAGTGGGTAAAACAGAAGTACGGGCTGGAAAATTCCAATCCCACCGTGCTTTTCGCGCCCTTCCCGCAGAAGGCGACGAACGGCAGCATTTCCGAAACCGTTTCCTGTCTTTCCGAATATTTCTGCGTCCCCCAGGAGGATGCGGAGGGGAATCTCGTATACACTTACGATACGCCGGAATTTCTCGAAGTGCTGCAATTTATGAACGCGCTTTACAGGGAAAAACTCGTATTGAGCGCGAATTTCGGATACAGCTCCGCGGATATCATTTCTCACATCAAAAACGGCAGACCGTTTGCCGTAATCGGCGCCGCGCACAATTATTCCAAAGGCTTTGCGGGAAGGAGCGCCATGGGGTATGACGCGGACACGGGGAAATTCGACGACGCCTATGAATACGTGCCCGTCGTGGTGACGAATGGCGCGGGGGACGCGCCCGTCCTTCTCGATCTCGGCGGCAAGGGATACAGAACGAGCATGATCACCACCAACTGCGCGCGCCCGGACCGCGTGATTAAGATGTTCGACTATCTGATGAGCGAACAGGGACAGGCGGAATGTTACTACGGGGAAGAGGGCAAAACCTTCCGTTATGTCGTGAAGCCGGGCGAAACGGTGGAAGTGACGAAGCCCGACGGCTCCACGGCTTCGCAGGTCAGCACGTACGGGAAGATCGAATGGACGGATTCCGCGAAAGAAATGCTCGGATCCACGGCGAACACCTGGTACGGCGCGGGACTCAAACAGATCAGCCTTTTGCAAAATCCCATGTACGTCATGATGACTTCGCTCTATTCGGCGGAGATGGACACTTATCAGTTCTATTGCCGCTATGCGATGAAGGCGCCTCTGATCCCTTATACGTATCCCCGTTATACCTTCAAATACCCGCTCGACTTTTCGGATATAAACAGGTATCTGGACATCGTCGATATTTCCGAGCAAATAGAGGCGGTGTGGATACGCTATCTGCCCTCTATCGTCATGGCGGGCAGCGCGGCGCAGGCGGAACAGCTGTGGAAGGACGCTTTGAAGGAAACGGAGATTTACGGAGCGGCGGAGAGGACGGAGTTTCATAATCGCTGTTTCAAGAGCTATAAGGAAAAGCTCGGGATAGAGTACGCCTGGGCGCCCAATCGCTCCGATTACAGGGCGGCGGCTGTAAAGCTTCGGGGGTACGCGGCGGAATACGCGAAAGAGATCCCCGACTATATCAAAATCAGCGAGTAAGGAGAAAATATGGAAACGCGCAGAAAAATTATCATCGATACCGATATCGGCGACGATATAGACGACGCCTTTGCGATCCTTTTGGCGGTGCTGTCGGAAAAATTCGAAATTTTGGGCGTCACGACGGTATTCAGAAATTCTCTGCATCGCGGAAGAATTGCCAAGGCGCTTTTAGAAAGCGCGGGGGCGGACGTCCCCGTATACGCGGGCGCGGATGAGCCGATCGACGGAAAGATTCCGACTTTTCCCTTCGAGGATACGGACGCGGACGGGAAGCCCGCGATTCCCCACTATTTTCCCGAAATGGAGGAAGAGAGGACGGAAAAGGCGCCTGCGGAAAATTTTATTCTCGATATGGCGGACTTATATCCGCAGGAAGTATCCATCGTCGCCCTCGCTCCCCTTACCAATCTTGCAAAAGCGGCGAAAAAGCGCCCCGACAGTTTTCGAAAGATCAAGGAAATTTTTTTGATGGGAGGGGACGGAACGTTCCATTTTGCCGAATGGAACGTCCGCTGCGATTGCGCCGCCGCGAAAACCGTGTTCGATTTCGGCGTAGATATCCTGCTTTGCGGCTTCGATATCACCTCTTCCGCCCGTCTTTCCCGGGAGGACGTAACGAGGCTTCGGGCGCTGCGCGCCGCGCCTTTTCGGCTGCTTGTCAAAATGATGGACAAATACATAAGCGACTATCGGGAGGAACGGGTGCCCACCATGCACGACCCCCTTGCGCTCTGTATGCTCCTGCTTCCCGAAAAATTCGTGTGGGAAAAGAAAAAATTGACCGTTTCTTTAAAAGGCGGGACGCGGGGAATGCTCTGCGCCTGCGACGGGGGCAGGGAAAAGAGCATCGTCGTAAAAGCGGACTGGAAAGGATTGATTGCCTATATGCTGGAACGCTTCCTTGCCTACGACGCAACCATGAAAGAAAAGGCGTGAAAAACGCCGAAAACAGATAATAAGGAGAAAAACGATGAAAAGAACAACCAAAATTGCCTTAGGGATGTCCGTAATGCTCGCTGTCGGCTTCGGAATCGGCGCGGGACGGGGAATCGCAGCCCTGGCGGAGCGGAAGCAATCCGCCGTGACGGATCGGGGAACCGTATACGAATATCAGACGGGTTCCATGACGCTCGTACAGAACGCGTACGGCGGCTCGATTTTTGCGGATTTCGACGCAGTCAACGTCAACGCGCTCGCCGATGCGCGCCGCTACGCGCTCCTAGCGCCCGAATACACGTACGCCGTAGGCGGCGTCACGCTCACGGGAATAGACGCGCAGGCGTCCGGGAAATATCTCGTTTTGAGGGTACATAACCTTCTCTGCGCGGAAAAATCGATCACTATTTCCGTCAACGATACGGCGATGGACAGCGTCGGGTATTATCTCGACGGGCAATACGATTCCGTGCGGGCATACGAAGGGGAAGCCGTAAAACTGCCCGTCTATCAGAATCCGAAGGTGACGAAGGCGAACATGGGTTTTTCGGGAGAAGTGATTATTCCCGTTTCCGCGTTTGCGGGAGTTACGAAAATTCAGAGCATCACTCTTTCCGCGGCGCTCTCTCAGACAAATTTCAACGTGGGAGAAGCGTATCTTGCCGAATTTGACGCCGCGGCGATGACTCTTTCCGATAAAGTATCCGTATGGACGCCCTCGGAAACGAATTGGGAAAGATACGAAGAGAGCCTCGATAAGTCGGGAAATTCCTATACGGCGGAGGACATTTTTGCCGTCACGCCCCTGCGGGCCGGCGAAAGCATCTTCACGGCTTGCTATGCGCAGAGCGCGCTGGATACCGCCGCGAGAAACTATTTCTTCTGGCAGTTTCCCGAGGAAATGATCGACGGGGAGGATTCGCTGGTACACCTTAAAGACCTGAACGTGAAAGGAATGGCGATCGACGTCGCGGTGCCCGAGGGGACGCCTTCGTTGCAGCTTGCGATACGCCTCGGCGGCGCGGATAATCCCGGACTCGATTATAAGGACGGCGTCACTGTCTATCAGACGAGCAACGCCCTTGCTAATCAAAGCAGAATTTTGCCCACGGGACTCGTGAAGGGCGGCAATACTTCCTATTTGCCCTCGGGCGCGTTTGAAGGGACGATCTATATCCCCTTTACAAAGGATTCGTTTACGGGAAAAAACAACAATGTCGATCCCGACGTCGTGATGCCCGTCATCTGGGTGGATTACAACAACAGCAGTCTTTTGACGGAAAAGGAATCCGTGCGGTTTTCCAATTGCCGTTTCGTGACGGACGACACGCCCTATCAGCCGAATCTGATCACCATGGTAAGCGCCAACGGTCTTTTGGAAGGCTCGGTGGGAGAGGTGCCCGTGGGCAGCGACTCCAACAATAAAGTGCTCGCGGGAACGGAGGTGGCGTTTAAAGTGACGCCCAATAAAGGATACGGCATCTCTTCCGTCACCGTGACGGAGGAAGGAAAAGATCCCGTATCCGTCCAAACGGACGAAGAGGGCGGATTCGTTTATACGGTCAACGCGCCCGTCACCGTCATGGCGAGCTATGAAATTACGCAGTACAAGGTGACTTACGAACTCAACGGCGGCACAAACGCCGCGGGCAACCTTGCGACGTATACGTATCTGCGCGGCTTCGAGCTTTCCGATCCCACCAAAGAAAACGCCGAATTTATGGGCTGGTACACGAACCCCTCTTTCCTCGGAGAGGCGGTGACGGAGATCGCGGACGGCACCACGGGCGATCTGACGCTTTACGCCATGTGGAAGGAGAATTCCGCGAGCGGAGATAGCTCCGACGGCTCCTCTTTGAATGGCTCGGCTTCTTCGGAGGGCAATTCGGGCGCGGGATGCGGCTCCTCCCTCTTCGGCATGGGAAGTTCTCTGATTCTTCTACTCGGCGGCGGAGCGGCGATATATCGTCGGAGGAAAAAACAGTGAAAAAAAGGACGTGGCTTTTCTGGATGGCTTTTGCGGCGGCGACCGTACTCGGCGTTTCGGGCAGTATGCCCGAAATTGCCCGCGCGGGCGCGGAAGGCTTGTCCGCGGGAGAGAAATGGACGGACGCGGCGGAGGTGAGAATCGTCGACGATGAGCTGCTCGCCGCTTTGATCGATAAACGCGCCGACGGGGAAAGCAAGGTGACGTATTCGGGCAGTACGTGGACGGCAAAGCGGGAAACTTACAACCCCGCCGACAGACAATGGCAGGGTCTGGTATCCGTCGCGGCGGTGGGGGACAGATTGTGGTCGTGTTTTTATACGGGCGGAAAGAAGGAACCCGATCCCTTCAATTATATCGTGATGGCGTACAGCGACGACGGCGGCAAATCCTGGGTGGATCCGTATCTCATCGTCGATCACGCGGACATCGGCTCGCAAAATATTTTCACCGTCGTCCCCAATCTCTTTGTAGACGAGGACGGGGATCTTTGGCTCACCTATCTTCAATCCCAATTCTGGGGCATCCGCTTCGATAACGCGGGATGCGAAAATATAAAAGACCTGGCGTGGGATCCGCCCAAGGTGCTGGGCAATATGAAGACCAATCAGCCCCCGACGGTCATCACTCACGCCGACGGCAGCAAGGAATGGATCGTCGCTTCCGAATCGCAGGTGGGCGAATCGCACGTCGACACCACCCGCCTTTACGGCTCTAAGGACAAGGGGGCTACCTGGACGCTGAAAGCCAAAGTGAAATCGGGCGCCGCCACCGCCCGCAGATGGCCGGAATCTCAGGTGGTGCAGGTGGACGATCAAGGCACCCTTCTCCTCGCTTCCCGGCTCGAAGGCGGTACGGTAGGAGGCGTCGAAGTTGCCGTTTCCAAGGACTACGGGACTACCTGGTCGGACTATGAATACAATTTATCCAAACCGTTTATAGGACCCGGTTCGAAATTTTTTATGCTTCGGCTTTCCAGCGGCAATCTCCTTATGCTCAACCACGATACGTCCTCCTCGCGGAGCAAGTTGAAGGCGTATCTTTCGGAGGACGGCGGAAAAACGTGGCCGTATTCCCTCTCTTTGGACGACAGGGACGACGTGAGCTATCCAAGCGCCTTCGAAGCGGACGGCAGGATTTTCGCCGCATGGGATAAGGGGAGATATATCGAAAAGGAATTGCGTTTTTCCTCGTTCGACGAAGAGGATATTAAAAAAGGCTATATTTTGTCCGAGAACGGCGTAAAAAAATCGCTTATTTCCCGCCCGACGCAATATCGGGACGTTTCGGATGTCCTGGGCGCGTTCCCTTCCTATTTGGAAAAGCCTGTCGGCACCGCGTCGGCAGAGATAAAAGCGGAGCTTCCTTCCCGATTCTCCGTGCTCGACGAAGACGGAAAGGAATATACGCTCCAAGGCGCTTGGAGCAGCGCGGGCTATAAGGCGGAACGCGCGGGCTATTACCTCCTCGCCTTTGAAGCCGAGAATATGCCTCTTTATCTCGCGGACGGCGCGGACAAGCTCTCCATCGTCGTCCGACTCGTCGAAGGCGGGCAGCAGGGCAGCGACGAAAGCTCCGGAAGCGAAAACGGCGGGAACGGGGGCTGCAAAAGCTCCTCCGCGGCGGGAACGGGCGTCGCGGCGGCGGTTTTGGCGGCGGCAGGTATGAAACGAAAGGGAAAAAGACGGTAGTTTCCGCGGCGAAAAAGCGCATTTTTATGGCGGGAGAACGTCAAAGGGCGATTTTTGAGGAGAACATCATGACGGAAATCAAATTGGTGCACACGGACACGCTGAGCTGCGAAGCGATTTTCAGGATCGCTTCCAACGGGGACTATCTGATTTTTTCACAGTGCGGAGGCGGCGTGGAGCCGCATCCGGATAATCGTATACTGCTTTTCAGGAGCAAAGACGGGGGAGAAACGTGGCAGGCTCCCGTGGATATTTTTCCCTTGGAAACGCGCGCCGTTGGTTGCAGCGAGGTGTTCGTTTCCAAGGAGTGCATCAAAGCGTATCTCTTCGTGCACAACGGTTTTTTCAGGGGGTATGAAAACTTTATCGCCAAAAGCTACGACGACGGCTATACGTGGCATTACGAAAAAGACGACTGTTTTAAGGATTTTTGTATGACGCGCAGCGCCCTTCTGCTCTCGGACGGCAGATACATGACGGTGGCGCAGCACTATCCCGGGACGGAGGGGGCGAGAGGCGCTTCGGGCGACGAAAAAGAGTATATCTGGAAACTCGATTCCCCGTTTGCGGAAAACACCGTTATCTACGACGACGGAAGGGGCGGCGTCGGCGGAAGCGTCCGCATTCCGCGCGTTTACGAGGGCGTACGGGGATGGAAATGGAGCGAGCCGACCGCCGTCGAACTCGAAAGGGGTCATCTCGTCATGCTGCTTCGTTTTCAGGGTACGTCGTATCTTTGGCGGAGCGATTCCTTCGATTACGGAAAAAGCTGGGCAAAGCCGCAAAAAACAGAGCTGGAAAACCCGGGAAACAAGCCGAAACTCATCAAGGCGGGGAATCGGGTGATCCTGCTCAATACGTTTCGTCGGGGCAGCCGATACATAGACCGCACGCCGCTCTCCGTATGGGTGTCCGACGACGGTATGAAGACGTGGAAAACAAAGATAAAGGCGGTGGATTTTCCCGCGTATTTATCCTATCCCGACGGCGTTTACGACGAACGGGACGGAAAGGTGAAATTCGCTTTCGAATTGAATCGGCACGACGTATATTTCGTTTCCTGCGATATAGGCAAAGAAGAATAATGGAATCATGGATTTATATATAGACATAGGCAGTACGAACATCAAATGGTCGCATGGAAAAACGGCGGGAAAAATCCCTTTTCCCGCCGCCTTTGACGCGGCGTATCCGCGCTACGAGGTCCGCGCGGACGAGATTTTTTCGATTGTTTTAAACCTGATCGATACGCATCGGCCGCAGCGCGCGTTCTTTTCCGTACAGATGCACGGATACGTGCTATTGAAGGAGGGCAGGGAAGCGACGGGCTACATTTCCTGGCGGGACGAGCGCGGAAAAGACCTTCCGCCCGACTTTGCGCTCACGGAAGAATACGGCGTCAGAATAAAGCCGAATCTCCCCCGTCTGAGTTTACAGGCGCAGAGCGTGACGGCGGATGAATTTTGTACGCTCGGCTCCTATCTTGTTTACCGCCTGACGGGGAAAAATACGACGCACGTGACGGACGCCGCTGCGAGCGGCTTTTACAACGTGAAAACGGGCGCGCGGGATGCCTGTCGCTATCGCCTGCCCGAAGCGGTATATCGGGTACAGGAGGCGGGCAGGTATAAAGACACCGCCGTATTTTCTCCCGTAGGGGATCAGCAGGCGTCCGTCCTCGGCGCATGGAAGGGCAGGGAAAATGCGGAAGGGTATGTTTTGAATCTCGGCACGGCGGCGCAGCTATGCTGCACGGCGGAAGGATTCGCCGCGGGAGATTTTGAAAGCAGACCGTATTTCGGCGGCAACACCCTCTGCACCGTTACGGGCTTGCCGGGAGGCGGATATATTTCCCGAACAATCGGGACGACGTCCGCCAAAGCGCTGCGGGAAACGCTTGCCGAGGCGTATGCTTCCGCTCTAAAAAAGCTGCCGCCGCGAAAGAAAATAATCGTGACGGGCGGAGTCGTGCATTATCACAGAATACTGATAGAAGAAACGCTTGAAACGCTGCAAAAAGCATACGTCCTCAACGAAGGGGCAGACGCGCTGGCGGGATTAAAAATTTTAGCGGAGGAAATAAAATGAGAGCGGGAATGATGATTTCGGAGATCGCGTTTTCCAATATGCCCGTACTTTTGAAAAATGCGGGAATAGAGTTCTGTATACTCGATTGCGAACACGGCGGCTTCGATTATGCGGAGGTATCGCGGCTGATCATGACGGCGCGGCTGTGCGGCTTAGAGCTGATCGTAAGACTTGCGAACAACGAAAGAAAAGACGTCGTCAAATACCTGGATATGGGCGCGGACGGATTGTTGCTGCCGATGACGAATACGGCGGAGGACATACGAAAGGTGGCGGACTACGCGAAATATCCGCCGCTCGGACATCGGGGCATCTCCACGATGAGGGCGCATACTCTCTATGCGCCGCCGCCCGTTTTGGAATATATGCCTGCGGGAAACGCCCGCACGAAAATTTTTGCGCAGGCGGAAACGCGCGCAGGCGTGGAAAATATCGACAGGATTCTCGCGGTTCCCGGGGTAAGCGGCTGTTTTATCGGTCCGAACGATCTTTCGGCGGATTACGAGTGCCTCGGAGATCCGAACGCGCCGCCGATATTGAAGGCGATAGAGCGCGTAGGCGAGGCCGCGGCGGCGGCGGGGAAAATCTCCGGGATGATCACGGCGAACAAAAATTATCTCTCGAAGGCGAAAAGCTGCCGCTTTACGGCGTTTTGCGTTGGCAGCGAACTCAACGCGATCGCGGAATATGGTAAAAAGACGGCGCGGCTGATAAAGGAATAAAGAGGAAAGAAAGAGCGGACAACAGAAGAAAGCCGAAGTTATCGGGAAGGATAACTTCGGCTTTTTTGGCTAAATAGTACGAAATGCCGCACAAGTAAAAGAGTTTCGCCGCGTTGAGAAGGCGCCTCACTTCTTCACGATTTTTTACCTCTTACCTCGCCAAATCCCGTTTGTCATAAGGGGAAGGGTGAAAAGGGAAAAAATAAATCCCGACCGCTTTTGCAGTCGGGATTTTGGAGGCGCCACCCGGATTTGAACCGGGGGATGAAGGTTTTGCAGACCTTGGCCTTACCACTTGGCTATAGCGCCGTTTGCCCTGTTCTCGTGGGGATAGGAAGAAAAAACAGTGCGAACCTTTAAATTGGAGCGGGAAACGAGACTTGAACCCGCGACATTTACCTTGGCAAGGTAACGCTCTACCACTGAGCTATTCCCGCATACTCCGTCCGCACTGTTTTTCTTTTGGTGGAAGTTATAGGGATCGAACCTATGACCCTCTGCTTGTAAGGCAGATGCTCTCCCAGCTGAGCTAAACTTCCGAAAGCCTATATACTATATCATATCTCGCCTTGAAATGCAAGCGTTTTTTAAGGCTTTCAAAAAATTTTTTCTCAAAAAATTTCACAAAAAAAGGAACATATTTTTCGCGTGAAATTCCTCGGCGGGGCTTGGCGCCGCGAAGAAAAAACGCGCGTTTGCCGCGCATAAGAGAGGTATAAAAGTAGTTTTCCTTTTAATCGAAAGATTATGCCCTCTAAAACAAAAATCGTAATTTATGCGTCGCCTGAGCCGGACTTACTCCCTCTTCGCCGGCGCCGTCCCGCGTCGCGTTTAAACCGCTTTGTCATCTCTTCCTTCCTGCTCCGTATGTTTTAAGGAAATTGCCGAATTTTGTTATTTTCCTTAACGACAAAGGAATATTCGGGAACGACGAAACAATCGGCGCCCCAAAGAGTTCTTGCTCCCTTAACACATTTCGTCGGCATAGGACTGCGCTCCGCAAAAGATACTCTTTATCCGTCGGGATCACTTTTATAAGCCTCACGTTTCGCCGAAATTCAGTATGGATTTTTTCTCCCCGCCGTCGGCAATAAATTGTTATACGTCCTATTCTTGCTGTGAAAAACGCAAACATATCGTTTCCTATTTACCCGCCGTCGGTGTTTCCGTACGCCGTCAGCCCGCGAAGCGCAGACTTTTGAGGGATCCGTCGAGAATGGAAGCCGAGTGGGGCGGCAGGCCGCTAAAAATGTAATCGACGTCTAAATTCGTCAGTCGGGCGATATTTTCTTTCGTGGCGTTGCCCGAGCATTCCGTTTCCGCATCAGGGGAAATAACCGATGCCTGATCATTCGCGCTCGCCGTCGTTTTTTCTTTGCGGAACGATCGCAATCAAAAAAGGACCCGAACGCACACCGATCAAAATCGGTTTCAGGTTCGGATCCTACTGATGTGGAGCGGGAAACGAGACTTGAACCCGCGACATTTACCTTGGCAAGGTAACGCTCTACCACTGAGCTATTCCCGCATACTCCGCATACATTATTTTATGCTTACATAATATATCATATCTTTTTCATAAATGCAAGCGTTTTTATGCCTGTTTTTATAAATTTTTTGATTTTTTTCGAAAAATTGCTTTGATTCCGTTGACAAACCGATGGCACACGGGGTATAATAATAAAAATCTTGTAACGCAAGGAGAAAATTATGTTCCTTTCGAATGCATGGTGGCGTGGATAATTCGGCGTTCGCATAAACGGTATGTTTTGCGGATGCTTTTATCGCGTCGCAGAGCATATCGGAAGAATGATACGTCTATCATACAAGACCCGACGGTATGTTTTGTTTAAAACAGATCGGACGGGTCTTTTATTTTAATTTTGAAGGAGATGTATCATGAAAAAGACAAGAAAAAGCAACGCGGGCGTGCAAGAGGGGTATTTCGGACAATTCGGCGGAGCGTTTGTGCCCGAAACCCTCAAAAAAGAGCTGGATAGAGTGTATGCGGAATATCTCAAACTGAAAAAAGACGAATCTTTCCGCGCGGAACTTTCCCTGCTGCAAAGAACCTATCAGGGCAGACCCACTCCCTTATATTATTGCAAAAAACTTTCCGAGCAAACGGGCGGGGCGGACATTTATTTGAAGAGAGAGGATCTCAATCATACGGGCGCGCACAAAATCAATCACTGTATCGGCGAAGTCTTGCTCGCCAAACACATGGGCAAAGACACGGTGATCGGGGAAACGGGCGCGGGACAGCATGGGCTCGCCCTCGCCACCGCCTGCGCTTTACTCGGGCTTAAATGCCGTATTTTCATGGGCGAAACGGACGTGAAGAAACAGTACATCAACGTGCGTAAAATGAAGCTTTTAGGCGCGGAAGTCGTCTGCGTCGAACGGGGAAGCAAAACGCTTAAAGACGCCGTGGACGCCGCGTTTGAGGAGTACGCAAAGACTTATGAAAACTCCATTTACTGTATCGGCTCGGTAGTCGGTCCCCATCCGTATCCCACGATCGTCCGCGATTTTCAATCCGTGGTGGGCAGGGAAGCGCGCACACAGTTCAAGCGGCTGAAAGGCGGTTTGCCCGACGCGGTGGTGGCGTGCGTGGGCGGCGGCTCCAATGCCATGGGCATTTTCAGCGGCTTTTTGGAATATCCGTCCGTGGCTCTGTACGGCGCGGAGCCTCTGGGCAGGGGCGAGGCGACGGGGGATAACGCCGCCAGCATCACCTTCGGAAAGCCTGCCGTCATGCACGGCTTTAAAAGTTTGGTGTTGGAGGACGAGAACGGAGAGCCCGCCGAAGCGTATTCTGTGGCGAGCGGTCTTGACTACCCCTCCGTAGGTCCCGAACACGCCTATTTGAAGGCGATAGGACGCGTGAGCTATGTCACGGTGACGGACAAAGAGGCTTTGGCGGCTTTCCGCAAATTGTCGGTGACGGAGGGCATTATTCCCGCTCTCGAAAGCTCTCACGCCGTCGCGTATGCGCTGAAACTCGCCCGAGCGCTCGGCAAAGAAAAGAGCATTGTCGTCAATCTTTCCGGCAGAGGGGATAAAGACGTGGACTTCGTGTTGGATAACTATCCCGAATCCTGACCTCCCCGTTTGCGGGAAGTAAAAAGGAATTGCCGCGCGGGAGTCGGCGCATCCTTGCCGAAAAATGTTTTTTTGTCGGGTAAATAGAAAAAAGAGCGGCTTTTAAGCTGCGCCGAAAACGATCCTTTCTGTTGATTTCCCGCAAGATTCGCCGCATAGAGGCGATCAGACGGACGCGCGAGTGCTTTCTCGTTTGTAATAGAAAAGATATTGCTGAAAAATTCCTCCGTTTCTGCCGAATTTTTCCACAAAAAAGCGGTTGATTTTTTCCCGATCGGTTTCGGTGCCGCCGAAATCCTGGTGATACAGCTTTTCTATCCAGGTATCGACGGGAAAGGCGGCCGTTTCGTGAAACGCAAACAGCGAAATGCAGTCCGCAACTTTATTACCCACACCCATGTAAGAGGTGAGCGCTTTTTTCAGTTCGCTTCCCCGCTTATTTTCCAGCGGGGAAAGCCCTTCGAGAAAAAGCCGCCGCGAAGTGTCCGCCACATATTTGGCGCGATAGCCTAAACCCGTTTGCCGATAAAATTCCTCGCTTTTTTCCGCAAGCGCCCGCAGAGAGGGAAAGGCGTGATAGGTTTGTCCCAAAAAGCTCTTTTTTTCTCCCAGCGCGGCGGCGATACGGGATAAAATGCCCTTGATGCGAGGAATGTTGTTCTGTTGAGAAACGAGGAAACTGAGGATACATTCGGCTTTGTCCTGTCGAAGAATGCGAAGCCCTTTGCCGAAGGACGCGGCGGCAGAAAGAAAGGGTACGCCGAAGGTTTCCGCTTCGGCGCAGATTTCTTCATAATCCGTCTGCAAGTCGAAATAATTGCAAAAATACGCTTCGTCCGCCTCCTCGCAGGTGAGAAAGACGGTTTTGTTCTCCTCCCTCAAAAGACACGCTTTGTCTGCGGAAATGAGAAGATAACCGCCTTCAAAGGGCGTAAACCGAAACACCTGTCCGCATTCGAGGGTGGCTTTCGGGGAAAAATATTCATTTGGAAGGGAAAGAGTAATCATAGATTTTTTCGATGTGTGAAAAGGCGAACTTTTCGGAAAGGAATTTGCCTGACGCAAAGCGAAGAAGACTTCCGTTGTTCCCGTTCGGTCGGAACGCCCGTTTCGGAAGCCGTCCGAGGTCTTTGCTTTCGTTCTCATAAAATCGGAAAAACAGAGTCGCTTTATGAAGGAACAGAATAATTATAACATATCTTTCGAAAAATGGCAACGAAAGAGGGCTTGGAAAAAAGAGAGCGCTTTAAAGGAAACTTTTTATGAAAAGTTGTTTAATTTTATGAACAGAAGTTTAAAAGAAAAGCAGTCCCCGATTTGGCGCGGAAATTTTGTCGGCTCGTTTGATCTAAAAGAAAGATTTGTGAATTATTGTTAAAAAACGGAAAGAAATTTCCAAGCGCTATTGACAAAAGGGGATTTGTATGTTATAATGAATAAAGTAGAAATTTATTTAAAACCGAGGTATTCGAAATGAAATATGCATTGAGAGGCATTACCGCCGAAGAACTTACCTACACCATCAATCGGGTGAAAATGGAAAGAAACACGAAATTTGAGATCAAACCCCAATTTTCCCGCACCATTCGCCGCGTTCAGGAAAACGATAAGCTGTATTTCGTTTCCTTGGAGGTGAAAGTGGAATCCACCGAAGCGGAACCCAAGCCCTTCAATCTGAAAGCGCGCCTGGTCGGTATCTTCGAGGCGGAAGAAGTCAACACGGACGAAGACAGACAGGTCCTTGCCATCAGCACCACCGAAATCGTCTATCCCTATTTGAGAAGCGCGGTTTCCGCTCTGACGGCGAACGCGTTTATCAATCCCCTCATTCTCCCCGTCATTCCCGCAGGGACCATGTTCCCCGAAGACAGAGGAGAAAAACAGGCGACTCTCACTTTCGACAACCCCGACGTTCTCAACTGAGCAAAGCGGAATTTCGACTGCTTCTTCCTTTCAAAATAGGTCGTTACAAAAGATTATGGCAACGGGGTTTATCTGTTATTGTATTTATTGGCTCGTCAAGTTTTGGCGATTCAGAAATAAGAAATATTCGGAACTTTCCCTTGCAGAAAAAGAATTTATTTCCAGAAGTATGCGAAAGGAACGTTATAAGAAATCTCCCGAGGAATTTTTAGAAGACCTTGCGCCCCGCTCTGTCGCAGTACTGTGTATTCTTATTTTTATGGTCGCGACTTTGATTGGAGTCGTCGCGTATATTGCGCTTTCTATCTAATTTTTTAATTGTGTGATACAAAAATGCGTTCGTCTTTAAATTCTTAAAGGCGGGCGCATTTTTATTAAAATAATTCTTCTTCAAAACGCTTGACTTTTATATAAAAATGCTATACAATAACAGTTGTTATGTAACAATTGTTATTTTTTTACGAGGTGAAAGAGATGCCGCCGAAGGCAAAACTCACAAAGGAACAAATCATAGAAAGCGCCGTCGAAGAAGTGCGGGCGTGCGGCTATGAAGCGCTGAACGCGAGGAGCCTTGCTTCGCGTCTGGGGTGTTCGACGACGCCGATTTTTTCCTGTTTTAAGAACATGGAAGAGGTAAAAAAGGAAGTTGTCCGTCGAGCGACGGAAGTTTATTCTTCTTTTATCGACGAGGGATTGGCGAAGACAATGCCTTTCAAGGGCGTAGGACAGGGATATATCCGCTTTGCGAAAGCAGAGCCGCAGCTTTTTCAATTGTTATTCATGACTTCGCACGACAAAGCGGCGGCTTTGCCCGCCGCGGACCCCAATAGTCCGCGGGTTGCCGACGCCGCTGAGGCGGCGTCGGGTTTGAGCCGGGAGAAAGTAAAAAAACTTTACTTGGAGATGTGGATATTCACACACGGCATCGCGGTGATGCTGGCGACGAAAATCGCGGATTTCACCGAGGAGGAGATCAGCGGTATGCTCACGGACGCTTTTATGGGCATCAAAAACAAATTGAAAGGAGAAGAATAATGGAGAAAAAGATTATCTCTGTTCGCGGTCTGAAAAAATATTTCAAAGACGTCAAAGCCGTGGACGACATATCTTTCGAGGTGCGCGAAGGGGAACTGTTCGCCTTCCTCGGCCTCAACGGCGCGGGCAAGAGTACCACCATCAATATCCTCTGCGGGGTGCTGCCCAAAGACGCGGGGGAGGTGATTGTGGACGGAACGGATATCGACGGGGACATCGACGCGGTGAAATCAAAAATCGGCATTGTCTTTCAGGGCGGCGTTCTCGATAAAGAGCTTTCCGTCGCGGACAATCTCCGCTATAAGGCCGCCCTCTACGGCATCACGGGCAGGATTTACGCCGAAAGATTAGAGGAACTTAGCTCGCTTCTCGGCTTAGAAGATCTTTTAAAACGTCCGTTAGGTAAACTGTCGGGCGGTCAAAAACGGCGCATTGACATTGCGCGGGCGCTGCTGCATAAGCCGAAAATTCTCATCCTTGACGAGCCGACGACGGGACTCGATCCGCATACCCGCATGATGGTATGGGATTGCCTCAATAAACTGAGAAAGGAATCGGGACTGACGATTTTTCTGACGACGCATTATATGGAAGAAGCGTCGGAGGCGGATTATGTGGTGATTCTCGATGCCGGGCACGTGGTGGCGCACGATACGCCCGTGGGCTTGAAAAACGCATACGCGTCCGATTTCATCAAAGTATACTGCAAAAACGAAAAACTTTTTGAGATGATCGCCCGGGAAGAATTGAGCGCGGAAGAAAAGGAAGATTACGTCGTCATCGAAGTGCCTTCCGTCGAGGCGGCGAAACGCCTGATCGTCACTTATCCCGACGCCTTTGAGGATTTCGAAGTGGAAAAGGGGAAAATGGACGACGTATTTTTAAAGGTGACGGGCAAACAGCTCCAAGGAGGGGACGCAAATGCTTAAAAATTCTTCCCTGCGTAAAAATTTCACTGACCTTCGCTATCTCACGGCGAGGCATATCAAGCTGTACTTCAAAGATAAACAGACCTTTTTCATGTCCCTCATCACGCCGCTCATTCTCGTGGTGCTGTTCGCTACTTTTTTGAGGTCGGTATACGTTTCCTCGCTTTTGAGCGTCCTGCCCGAAGGGGTGGTGCTGCCCGATAAGCTGGTGAACGGCTTTGTAGGCGGCTGGCTGATTTCCTCTATTCTGGGGACGACTTCCGTGACGCTGGCGTTTTGTTCGCAGACGATTATGGTTTCCGACAAGGCGAATAAGCGCATTGAGGATTTCCACATCGCGCCCGTCAGGCCCACGGTCATCTCTGCGAGCTATTTTATCGCCACTGTCTTTTCCACCCTTCTCGTTTGCCTTGTCTGTCTTGCATTGGGACTTTTCTATATTGCCGTCTGCGGCTGGTATCTTTCCGCACTGGACGTTTTGCTGATCGTAGGCAATCTGATTTTATGCACGATGTTCGGGGCGCTTTTCGCGGTCATCGTCGAAACCTTTTTGAAGACGCAGGGGGCGGCGGGCGCGGCGGCGACGCTGGTTTCTTCCATGTACGGCTTTCTTTGCGGCGCGTATATGCCCATCTCGCAGTTTGCCGCGGGAATCCGCAATTTCGTCACGTTTGTGCCCGGTACTTACGGCACCGTGCTCTTTCGCCGGTTCTTCATGGGCGGCGCCATCGAAGAAATGGCGAAATACGCGCCCGCCGAAGCGATTTCCGCGCTGCAGGATGCGTTCGATTATAATATTTATTTCTTCGATCATCTCGTACCTGCCCCCGTTTGTTTTGCAATTTTGGGCATAACGGTGCTCGTGCTGGCGGTCGTTTTTGCCGTCGTCGTGCACTGTATGCACAAAGTCGGAAAAACCAAAAGAAAAGGGAACTCTTAAAAATGCAAAATTTTGGAATGTCCATGCTGTGGTTTTGGGCATGTTACTTTTTAGTGACGGCGGTCGGAGTATTGCATACGATCTTCAACATCTGCGTCCTGCACATGAAATCGATGAAAGAGGGACCGGGCATGGGCGAGGGCTATGAAAAGACCAAGCCGTGGCATCCCCTTTATAATATTATTTCATTTTCCCTTTTCGGTTGGCTGTATATGCGCGGACTCGTTTCGCCGTCGCTAAGAGAGGCGTTTTTCACGGGACTCCTCTGGATGGGAATCTGTATCGTTTTCGATCTGGTGGGCTGGGTGCTGATCAAACATCCCTGGCGGCTGACCTTCAAACAGTTTTACGTCGAGTATCAGCCCTGGATCACTTTGATTTATCTCGCTATTTTTTTAGGACCGCTCGTGGGATACCTCTTGGTACGGATATAAGAATAAAAGCGGACCCTCGGCGGTCCGCTTTTTATGTTTTTAGTTTTTTCAAAAGAAGGCGAGCGGAACGAAAAAGAGGAACTTCGGCGAAAGCCGAAGTGAAAAACGCGTTTTTAACGCGGCGAAATTTTTTATTGACGGAAAAAGTCCGGAGGTGTTATACTCTTTTTGCGGCCCGAAAGGGAAGCGAATAAATATCGGGAGGAAAAGCATGGAGAAAAAAACGGAAGCGCGTTTTTCGAAGCGAGTTTTGGGGCTGTTCTTGTGCGCCGCAATGGTTTTCGGCTACACGGCTGCCGCGGCGCCGCAGCGACGGGCGGAGGCATCGGAAAATACGCAAGGAGAAACGAGGGCTTTGGAAAGCGATATTAAAAACATGGGGCTGGGCGGCTACGTCGGAGAAACTCTGACGGGCAATATCAAGAATTGGCAGACAAACGCGTATAAGGACAATCCCAATATCGTGGAACAGATCGCGCAGTCGAAAGACGGCAAGCTCAATCTCGACACTTTATTGGGAACGGACTATTTCGGCGTGGATAATTATTTCGATATCGACGTCGAGGAGAACGACGACGTTTTAAACGGCGGTTGTTTCGACGCCCTTTTAAGTTATCTCCCCCGCAAGGCGGGCGCGTATTTCGGAGATGCGGGATATCGGCTGGACAGGACGGCTTGCCCCGGAGTCACCGATTGGACGGGCGCGGAAGAAATATGGCTCTATATCGACGCGCGGGAATACGGGGCGGAAAACGTAAAAATTCGTCTGAATTTTGAAGAAGGGGACTTCGACAATTCGGGGAATCCCACGGGCGTCAACGAGGCGTACACGCTCACGCGCGGCAGCAAGGTAAAGTTGCTTTCCGCGTCGGGCGAAGATTCGGAAGCGGAAGTGGTTTTGGACGGAGTACATAACGATAATTTTATCGTACTCGACAAAAATTTCCACGGCTTCGTGCGGATGGATCTGTCTTTGGAACAGTTTTGGAGATATTTCAACAGCGCGGACGGCGCAAACGGGATACTCGATCTGAAAGACGTGCATCAGCTGACGATTGCCGTCGGCGGCGCGGACGAAAACGCCGTCGCCACTCCCCTGTACTTCGCGTTCGGCGTCGTGGGGACGTTTGAGGACGGGGAACCGCTCCCTGTGGGCGAGATAGAGGGAAAGAGCTTTAAAAACGTTCTGCCTTTTTCCCTGGATTTATTTATTCCCGATCTTACGAACGGCGTATGGACGGGGGATTTATACGCGGATTGGGACGTGCTTATGGCGCGCGGGCGCAAAGGATATGCGGGCAACTCTCTCAGATGGACCCTGGAAAGGACCAATTCCGAATACAGTGACCGTGATATCCGTTTTGGAAACGATACGAACGCGGTGACGGACTGGACGGGCGCGAAGGAACTTTGGGCCTATGTGGACGCGAGCGAGGTGAAAGCGGACGCCGAGGTGCGGTTTGCCTTCGAGGAAAACGGCGTCGGACGCGCTTCTTATCGCTTGAAACAGGGCGCCGAGATAAAGTTGCAAAAAAACGGCGAAGATCTTTCCCGTATGCGCAAGGTTTCGGCGGGCGCGGGCGGCTATGTGACGCTGCCGCGGGGCTTTGCGGGGTTCGTCAGAATGCCGCTCGACGAGGAAACGTTTGAAAAGTATTGGGGCGAAAACGACAACAACGTTCTCGATTTGAATAAAGTCGTGCAGTTCCAGCTGAGCGTAAAAGGCAGCGACGCCATGGTGGGCAACTCCGTCTATATGGACAGTTTCGCCGTCGCGGGGACCGTCGACGGAACTTCTTTCCCCGTGCAGACGGACCTCGGGGAAGAGAATACGTATCGGGAAATATGGAATTTAGAGGGACTTCAACCTCGCAACGGCTACGACGGCGGCGTGATGATCTGGTACGGCGAATTTGCGGGAAAACTTCTCACGGGCATGGCGTTCGGCTATAAGGCGACGCAGGACGCGGAGCTTAAAACGGCGGGCGACGAGTTAGTGGCGGACCTCGCGGCGGCGCAGGGCGCGGACGGATATCTCGGCACTTATTCGGGCGGAGCCAGATTCTCCATCGATGCGAATAACTGGGATTTATGGAATCATTATCACTGCATCGTCGGTCTTTTGGAATGGTATGAAATCACGGGCACTCAAACGGCGTTCCGGACGGCGAAAAAAGCGCTGGACTGCGTGTACGAAACGTTTAAAGACAGAAGCTATCTGGTGGGCGGCGGCTTTGAAACAAACCGCGGCATCGCGCATGGCTATGCGATGATGTATCAGGCAACGGGCGAGCAAAAATATCTCGACGAAGCGGAACGAATCATCCAACAGGATTGTCAGGACGCCAACGGGTGGTATAAAAAGGCGCTCGGCGGGGGACACTTCTATCAGTCGAGCTCGGCGCGCTGGGAAGTGCTGCACATGATCATGACCTTAGGCATCCTCTACGAAGAAACGGGCAACCGCGAATATTACGAAGTGATGGAGAGTGTGTGGTACAGCATCCTGCAAACGGATATTCACAATACGGGCGGCTTCACCACCAACGAGGGCGCGTGCGGCGACCCCTATCGTACGGGCGTCATCGAAACTTGCTGTACGGTGGCGTGGATGGCGTTCACCAACGAGTATTATAAGTATTCCAAAACGGTGGAGGCGGCGGACGAATTGGAACGCTCGTATCTCAACGGAATGCTCGGAAGTCTTTTGGAAGACGATAAGTATGTTTCCTACAATACGCCTATGAACGGCGTCGTCGGCACGGCGGGCGGCTATGACGGCAGACGGGTGCCCTCTCAGCAGGATATCGCTTTCCAATACAACGGCGGTTCTCCCGATTTCAATTGCTGCCAGGCCAATCTGGCAAGGGGGCTGGGGCAGATCGTCGAATGGGCGGCGATGACGGACGAAGACGAATTGTATCTCAACTACTACGGCGAAAGCGCTATCCAAACAAAAGTGGCGGGGGCTGCTGTCACCTTGAAACAGACGACGCAGTATCCCTTAAACGGAAATATACGGCTGGAAATTCAAGGCTTGGAAAAGAATACCTCGTTTGCTTTAAAACTTCGTATTCCCGCCTGGGCGCAAGGAAGCAGAGTGGCGTTGAACGGCGAATCCCTCTACGGCGTGCGCGCGGGAGAATACTTTGAAATTCAAAAAGAATGGAAAAACGGGGACGTCGTGACGCTGGAACTTGCGGTTTCCTTCCGCTATTGGACGGGAGAGGATACGCTGACGGGGTGCGCTGCCGTGTATTACGGCCCCGTATTGCTGGCGCTGGATCAAAGTTTTGCGCCCGGCTATACGCAGAATACCCGTTTCACGACTCAGCAGCTCGAAAGCGCGGTGATTACGGAAGGGACTTATACGGACACCATGCTCAATTTCACGGTGAAACTCGGCTCGGAAACGGTGCGGCTGGTGGATTTTGCGAGCGCGGGCAAATATAACGGAGGGAGCGTTCCTTCCACGTATTGGTCCTGGTTAAAAGTGCCCGACGCGCCCAAGGCGATAGAGTTTGAAAAAGGCGGCAGGGCGGTGTGGCAGAACACGGCGCGCAGGGAAGTTTCCTTCGGGGAACATATCCGCTTTGAAAACGCCATGTACCTGCCGGGCGAAACGGTTTCCTTTGCCGTGGAAGTTCCCGACGGAAAACAGGTGGACAAAATCCTTGTTTCCGGCGTGGAAGCCGTCGAAGAAAAAGACGGGAGCTATGCGTTCGTCATGCCCGCGGCGGAAGTGCGGGTGGAAGTTACCTTGAAAGACGGACAGCAGACGGATTCCTCGGGCGGTTCGGAAGGCGAAAGTTCTTCTTCGGGATGCGGGTCGATCGTTTCCGGTGCGGTCGGCGTGACGGCGTTGGCGATCGCGGCGGCGGTTCTCGGGAAAAAGAGAAAGAAATAGGAATAAAGAAACTCAGCCGCGGAGAAATTTTCCGCGGCTGTAAAGTCTTACGGGCAGAACGACGAGGAGGAAGTATGGAAAAGGTAAAAGATAAAATTTTCACCGTAGAACTCGCAGAGGACAAAAGACTGGACGCGATCGCCAAAGCGTTCGGATGCAAGACCCGAAGGAATATCCTGCGTTTGCTCGCCAAAGAGAATCTCAGCATCTGGAATATCGCGCAGCAGCTGGATACTCCCGTCAGCACCATTTCGGAACATATTAAAATTTTGGTGCAGTCGGGCATCGTTTCCTTGCAGGAACGGCACATGGAAAAGGGAAGGGAAAAGATCGTCGTCAGACAATACGAAAAGATAGAGATACCCGTCGTCAATTCCGAAACGGATCCCACGGGAAAGGGAAAACATACGGTGCATATTCCCATCGGCAGCTATACTTCCTTCCATATCAAAAAATATTGCGGGATGATTTCGGAAGAGGGCTACATCGGCGTTACGCGCGATAACGCGGACGTCTTTTACGATCCCATGCGCTTCAAAGCGCAGCTCCTCTGGTTTGACGAAGGATATCTCGAATACGTCGTGCCCATTCCCGAAGTGAACGAGCTGGATATTCTCTCCCTTTCTCTCTCTTTGGAAATTTGTTCGGAGGCTCCCGGCTATAACAGCGATTGGAAGTCGGATATATTTTTCGAACTCAACGGACACGAGGCGTGCGTGTATACTTCTCCGGGCGATTTCGGCGGGAGGCAGGGATTGCTTACGCCCGCCTGGTGGGGAACGTACTGTACGCAGTACGGAGCCATGAAAAAAGTGGAAATTACCCGCGAAGGAACTTTTTTGGACAATAAGCTGGTTTCGGATTTAACTTTGAAAGACTTAAATCTGAAAGGGTCGGAATTGCTCGTTTTTCGCATAGGCGTGAGAGCGGACGCTAAAAATAAGGGCGGTATCAATCTTTTCGGAAGCAAATTCGGGGATTATAAGCAACATATCTATCTCAACATCACTTACAATAAGCCTTCCGTCTAATCTTTCCGACGGGAATTGTTTAGAGAAAAACGGTTCGCCTTTCTCCGTCGTCCAAGATAAGATTTGTCCGCAGGCGTTGCGGTTAAATAAATTTGTTTTTTATTTCAGCACTTGCATTTTTTGCGACGAGAGAAATACGGAAAAGTATTTTTAAACGGACCCCCGAGCGAATGGTGTTCATCGATCGGGGATCCGTTTTCCTAAAAGAACTGTTTTTATAGAGCGGAGAAATTATGGAATGCGCTCGCCTCAGACATGGGTGGCATCGTCGGGATACTTTGCAGATTCGATGACGCCTCCGCCGATACACTCCTCGCCGCGATACAATACGGCGTACTGTCCCTCGGTCACGGCGCGCTGCGGTTCGTCGAATTCTATATGCACTCTGCCGTCCTCTCTGATTTGTACGCGTACCGCTTGGTCGGGCTGGCGATAGCGAAACTTTGCCGTGCACTCGAACGCTCTTTTTTCGGGCGGAAAGGGGATCCAGTTAAAGCCGCTCACTTCGCAGGAAACGGAATAAAGCGGGGTTTCGTCGCCGTGTGAAACGTACAGGACATTGTTTTGTAAATCTTTCTTGACGACGAACCACCTGCCCTGTTCTTCCTCGCCTTTGACGCCGCCTAAATCCAGTCCGCGCCTTTGTCCCAGCGTATAGTACATCAATCCCATATGTTCGCCTACTTCTTTGCCCGAAAGATCGAGAATCTTTCCTTTTCGGGCAGGCAGGTATGTGCTGAGAAACTTTCTGAAATTTCTTTCCCCGATGAAACAGATGCCCGTGGAGTCTTTCTTTTTTGCGGTCGCAAGGTCGTTTTCCAGCGCGATTTTTCTCACTTCGGGCTTTTGCATCTCTTGAAGCGGAAAGAGGACGTCGGACAATTGGCTTTGAGAGAGTTGATTCAAAAAATAAGTTTGGTCCTTATTTGCGTCGGCGGCTTTTAAAAGGCGATGAACGCCGTTTTCGTGAGAGATCTTGCAATAATGCCCCGTAGCGATATAATCGGCTCCCAATTTTTTCGCCTCTTCGAGAAAGGGACCGAATTTGATTTCACGATTGCACAGTACGTCGGGATTGGGCGTTCTGCCCGCTTGGTATTCGGCGAGAAAATAGGAAAAGACCCGGTCGAGATACTCTTTGGCGAAATTGACCGTGTAGTAGGGAATGTCGAGGAGGGAACAGACGCGGCGGACGTCGGCATAATCTTGTTCGGACGTACAGCATCCGTTTTCGTCGTCTTCCTCCCAATTTAACATATAAAGTCCGATGACGTTATAGCCCTGCTTTTTCAATAAGAACGCCGCGACGGAACTATCCACGCCGCCGCTCATGCCTATCACCACTGTTTTTGCCATAGGAATACCGCCTTTTTTAAAAATTTCCGCCCGTCTTTGCCGTTTTGTAGGGCAAAATGGGAGAAAGATGGGAACGTAAAAAAATTTTTTTACTTTTTTGAAAATATTATACCATAAACGCTTGCAAAAAGGAAGTAAAAAAGGGTAAAATATACTTGCGCGTTTAAGAGAGCGGATTTGTCGGAAAAACTTTCTGAGGTGCAGCGGCATGGCGAAAGAGAATTTCTCCTTATCTGCGAAAGATTTTGCCGGAACGTTTTTCTTCATGAATGTGCCCGTAGTGGAATTGGATACCATAAAGGCCTCCGACGGTAATATGTTATCCACAGCAAACCACAATATATTGTGGTCTTCAAGAGTTTTATATACCATATATTGCGGTTTCATTTATCCAAAATGAAAATTTACACTCTTTTTACACTCTGAGAGATAAAATGATACCCGACGGCAAAAAATAGCCAAAGAAGAATTTTCTGAAATTTCTATTTTGTTTTCTGTATATATTTTAGAAAATTTTTGAAAATATAGCATAAAAATACAAAATGTGCCCGTGGTGGAATTGGATACCATTAGAGCCTCCGACGCTCCCGGTCCGGGTTCGAGCCCCGGCGGACACACCATGAAAAAGAACGAATTTTTCAAAATTCGTTCTTTTTTTGTTCTATATGCTCTCGAATATATAAAATATTTGCAAAATAATGAAATTTTTATTCTTTTTAAGAGTGTAAATTTGAGTGTAAATTCTTTCAATCGGGCAAAATACAACGTTTATGATGTATAGAAATATTCATGGAGGTTTGTTTTGTATAAAGATAAGCCGCTTAATTATGTTTTTTAGGAGAGTGTTGCTCGATTAAGGCTCGTTTGCCGCCGCTTTTATAAGCGGCTTCCCAGTTCATTAAAAGGGTGATACGAGCGCGGATTTTCTTTCTGCTCTCTATTCCCCAGAATTTAATTACGGTTTCTTTATACGAAAGATTGTGTTTTACCATATATTCAATTACTGTCAGTTTGAAATAAAGAGTATAGTAACCTTTGTCTTTTTGCTGAATATGGACAGGTTTGATGTCGAGTTTGGCTTTAGTCTTTTTCTTGTAAGTAGGGGGAGGGCGTTTCCCTTCGGGAAGATTGTTTACAGCCTTTAAGGTGGCAAGTTCGAGTTCGTCGTAATTAATAATCCAGCGGTTGCCGTTTTTTATAGAAAAGACTTCGGGAGAGCAAAGCTGCTGTTCAATCATTTGTAGAGAAACGTGGAGATGGGGGTGGAGGCGTTTGAAATCGAAAACGGCGTCGTCGTGCGCTCTCAATCGCGGTTGGCTCCTATGGTGCTTTATGGCTTTCGGGTTTACGGCTGCCGCGAAAGCAGGGAAATCAATAATCCATTTATCGTTAAGAATAAAATGGTGAATCCCGTATTGCTGAACAAAGCGTCGTAGATTAGGTTTGCGGACGATGGTTTGAGGATCGTTTTCCAAAAAGGCTCGGTAAATTTCACCGGAAGTCCACATGATCCGTTCATTGGGGACGTGATCGTCTGCAATCTCGGTATCATCGGGTTTTTCTGCTGATAAGAGCAGATAGAGTTCGTCGAGATTGACGAGCCAGGCGTCGCCGTATTTGAGAGCTGTGAGCTGTCCCGAATGAATAAGCGATTCGATAAAATGTCTTGTAATGACGGTATCGGGATCGGCTGCGTGCATTTGCGTTAAAACGTCTGAAATTTTCCTTAATCTGGGTAAGTACATGATAAACTCCTTAGTTGTTTTTATGGTTGAAAAAGTTGTCGAGCGCATCGGCGGCGTTTTCGTCGCTGGTTTTGATAAAGTGGCTGTAAATATCGCTGGTGGTGCTGGTGCGGGAATGACCGGCTCTTGCGGCGACAGTAACGAGCGGAATGCCTTTCGCGATCTGTAAGGTAATATTGGTATGGCGGAGGCTGTGGAGAGTAAAATGCTCCATTCCGGAATCGCGGATAACAATTTTAATCCAGGTTTCAAGAGTGGCAGGATTAATGAGGTCGCCCTTTTGGGAAGTAAACAACTTATCCGACGGCTTTATGTAATCTCCACAATCCTCCCGCATTTTTAACCAGCTTTCTCTATACTCTTTGAGAACATTTATCAAGACTTGAGCAACGGTAATGGTCCGTTTAGAACCTTCCGTTTTCGGCTCTTTCTGAAACACACCGTAACCGGAAACATAAACGACGGAACGTTCCACGCTAATAGTGCGTTTTTCGAAATCAATATCGTGCCATTCGAGTCCGCATACTTCGCCGCGCCGGAAGCCCGTTAAAAGGAAAATCAGCATAGCGGTTTTGATGCGTAAATTATGGTAGCTCATGAGGAAATCAAAAAAGGTAACAGCGGTTTTGTCGTCCATAAAGCGAATGGGCGTAGTCACCTTTTTGGGATAATCGATATAATCGGCTTGCGCGAAATTATCCTCTACGAGCCGATTTTTCTTTGCAAGAGACAACACGGCTCTGACGGTACGTTTAATTTTATTATTCGTTTCCCAGGCATAGGGTTCCTTTTTTTCGATAGTATCGAAAAGCTTATTGAACGGGATTTTTGTGGCGCGGCATAATTCGTTCGACCATTTGACGCCCACGGATTGTCCGCGCAAGGCGTGAGAAAGAGTGGCCGCTTGAACATGATAGTCGTATCTGAGATTTTTATAGTCAAAACCGTAAGATTTCAAAATCTCTTTGAAATTAGGTTTAGGCGTAATAATAGAAACATTGTGTGTTCTGTTATCGATTTCATTGAAAAAGTTTTGGATAATGGCGGGCGTTAATTCTTTGACTTTATAGCCTCCGATACGAGAGCAGGCAAAGTCTAACGCTCTTTTTGAGATTACGTAATAAGAAAGCGTCCATTTTCTTTTTGTTTGTTCGAGCCAGTTGTTGGCAAAATCACGAAACGTAATGGTAAGGGGATCACTTCTTGCAGAACAGCCTGAAATAGAGGCAATCACTTCTTTTTCAAATTTGTCAGCAACGATAACCGCTTCATTATCGGCTTTTTTTTCGTTCATGTTTTCGTCTGCGCGCCACGTGGACGTTTCAACGATTTCCTCACCGCTGCCTTTGTCTTTAATCCGCACTTGTATATCGTAAACAAGGCGTCCGTTCTTTAACTTTCGTTTTCTAACAGTAGCCATAAAATTAATCCTCCATATTTAAAAATTTAAGTAATTCGTCAAGGTTGAGTAAGTATTTCTTATTCAGCCTGACATTGGTGATCTTGTCGGTTTCACATAACTGTTTAATAAAGTTATAAGTAACCGCCGAGCCGGGATCGAGTTCCTTAATCGTTTTAAGCGCGTCCCGAATAGTTCTCATTCTTGCTGCCATTTTAATAACCTCCGTATTGAAAATTTGGAAGATACTGCAAAAACCGAAAAAAAATTCAGTAAAAGTATTACCTTCGCGGGAAGTATAACAAAAAGGCGTGGTACAAGAGAAGAACGGTTTGGGACAATATAGGGTACACTTACGGCTAACATCGAGTACACCAGGGATAGAAAAGGTATAAGAAACAGAACATATCCATTCGGGTGAAATCCTCCTTTTGCATTTTTTTGTCCTCCGACGGAATTCCCAAAATCGGCGGAAGGGGAGTGGTCAAGGAAAAGCGAAGCGACAGACTTAAAAACAGCAAAGTCAAAGCAATGAAAGTAAAAAGTTTTTAAGCGCCTTGACAACGCCTCGACGCCGATTACCCTTCCCCGTCGGAGGACAAAAAATTTTCACAAAAGAACTTGGCTCTACCGCTTGACAATGTAAAAAAAAGGAAGTATAATAAATAAAAATCCGAACAAACGTTCGCATAAAAAACAGAAAAAAGGAGTGGAAAGATGGTAAAAAAGGTCTATTGTCCGAGATGCGGGCACGTGGAAAAAAATCTGTATTTAGAAGAAACAGGCGGTTGGTTTCTATGCAGCCATTGTCATACACAAGTAAAAATAGAAACAGAAAATCAAGGAAACAGGATAGATGAAGAAACAGGGAGATCGGACAGTGAGCGTGTTCCGATATAAGGGAGGATAAGGGCATAGATGGATGTATATAATGTAACGCCTACACAACTGTATTGTCCGAATTGCGGATATAAGGTAACAGGGTATAATGATAGGAATGCGGTTTTACGTAGAACCTGTCCGAAGTGTAGGGTAGCGATTATCAGCAAATTACACAAACAAAAGAGAAAAGAGATCGATATAAAAGTAATCGGAGAGTAACAATCGAATAAACAACGTTTTCAATCCAAACGGCGGTCGTGCTGAAACAGGGTAAGTGTAAATCCGTGCGTCAATAGATTGAGAATAAGTGTTCGTGAAACGTCGAAGGGCGTCAAAGCAGGACGAAAAGCGTCTTGGTGAGCAGCAACCTCTAAAAAATAGAGGCGCTGTTTGTCAAGGCGCTTTTTTCGTTGCAAAAAATATAGAAAATTTTTTTTGCGCGGACAAGAACTGTCCGGGCAAAGTAAGAAAATAGGGTCAAGAAAGGCAAAGGGGGTGAGAAAAGTGAAAGCGATAGAACGGCGTCAAGAGCTGTTGAATACGTTATGCCGCCGTCGGCATGACAAAATCGACAATTTAGCGTTCGAGTTCTGTGTGAGCGAACGGACGATCCGCCGCGATATACAAGAGCTTTCACTATCTTACCCGATCTATACGGACAGTCGTCGTAATTCCGCGGGCGTACATATAGAGGAAGGATATTATTTGAATAAACAATATCTGAAACCGGAGCAAAAGGCGTTTTTAGAAACAATCGCAAATAGGCTGAGGGGAGAGGAACGGGAAAAAATGCAGGAAATCATTGATCGGTTTGGGCGACCGGATACGAGAGCGTGAGGCAAAAATATGACAAGACAAGAAATCATGAAGGATTTAAGAGAAATACGCTATTACTATTCGCGTAAAAAGGGATTTGACGAACTGAAAAACGAAATCGAATCAAATATAATCGCGGAAAAAGTCCAAAGATATAATGACGCGGTAAAGCGCGCGCCTATTCGAATTTACGACGTATATGTAGAACTGTATATCCGAAACAATACGCAAGAGAGTTTAGCAGACGAGTGGCGGTATTCCACGCAAACGATCAAACGCTTGAACGGAAAACTCTACGACTATCTGCAAGCAAACTTGCGGTAGAGATATAAAAATCACTCGCCAAAGCGGGTAAAGGAGGTACAATATGTCAAAAGAGAAAACTTGTCCGGATTTTATCAAGGGCGCGACGAATGTGTATCGAACGAAAAAGTATATCGTCAAACAACGCATAGACATAGAAGTAGATATGGAAGACGATAATGTATTGATAAGCTATGATACCTATTATGTTCGCACGCAAAAGCGGGATAAGGAGTATGAATACGGAATGTCGGAAAAACAGAACATAGACGGGAAACGTATGCGTACAAGTATGTATGCGCGACGATATGTAGAATGACAAAAAGGCGGAGCAAACGCTCCGTCTTTTTTCTTTTTTAACGGTGTACTCCAAGAGTACCGTGTATGTACCTAATTTGTACTTAATGTTGGCTTAAGGTTGTCCTAATGTTGGCTCAAGGTGTTCTGGTTTTTTGGCGGGAGAGGGCTTATACTTACGGCGTAATCAATCCGAAAGGAAAGAGGCGAGAAAATTTAGCGGTCTGAAAAGATAAAAGGTAGCTACTGCCGCAAGATAATCGCACTGGGCGGAACGCTCACAAGAAAAACGGGATTGATAGGACAACTAAATGAGCGGAGCTCCCGCCGAAAGAAAAAATCGTTGAGCTAACGACAAACCGGGCAAGGAGAAAACAACATTGGCAGATTATAGTGAAAACAGATGGGTAAAGCCGAACAAACGTGCGGCGAGCTATGCCGCCGAACGGAAAGCGAAAGTACACCAGCACGGTCCGAAGGAAGGAAAAGAGCTGACGGACTATGAAGCGGGGATTCGTTCGGGATACTTACAGTGCCAGAGCGACCATAGCGGGCTTTACAAGTACAAAAAGGCATTGGACGAAGGCAAAACCAAGGAAGAAGCGGCGGCAATTTCCAGAAAACGCGCGAAGCGTGAAGAACGTGAAGCGGCGAAAGCGGCAAAAGCCGAGGCAAAGGCAGAGGCGAAAGCTGCGAAAGCAGAAGCCAAAGCGCAACGTACAGCGGCGAAAAATGACGCCGCTGAGTAATTAAAAAAGGAGATAAAAGATTATGGAAAGCAAGAAAATTTATGTAGAACGCGAAACGTTCGAGATGAACGAGCAGACGTATTTTTCGTATTTCATTAAAGGAACCGTGCGAGGAAAAGACGTGAAAGTAGCGGTAATCCCGCCCGATAAAGGCGGATATACGGTGCTGGATATCGTATTCGGGAACGAGAATAAAGCGGATTTATTTTTAACGCCGTATGAAATGAAGGACGAAGCGACGGGCAAGATCATCAAAGGCAACACCTACGGAATCCGGACGGTGGACGAAAACGGCGAGGTTTACGAGTGTAAGGTAAAGCCGTTCCGCGATTCGGATAAAACGCTGCTGAATATGCTTTTGCGCCAGGCGTAAACAGCAACCATGCCGGCTATGGCTTATAAAAATTAGGTCATAGCCGGCAAAAACTTTTTTAGGAGGAAAAAGAAAATGCAAGAAATTCAAAATAACAAAAAACATACGAAACTCAAGTGGCTCTCTATTGTGTTTACGATAGCCGTGGTAGCGGCAATCGTAATTACATCGTCGGTAATCGGTTTCCAAAAACATGGAATTTCCGATTTGGAGCAAGGGCAGGCAGACGCAATAATCTCACCCGAAATAGACGCGCCTATCACGGACGGAGAGGGAAACGAGCTGGAAAACGGCGAGATACATAAAATGCCGCGCGCGATGACGTTCCGTTCGGCGTCGGCTCTGGCGAACAATGCGTCGTATGACAGTATAACACTGACGGCGACGGTGAAGCCGGTTACGGCGGATAATAAAACGGTAGATTGGTCGGTGTCATTTGTGGATGCGTCGAGCGCATGGGCGACGGGAAAAACAGTTACGGATTATATCACGGTAACGCC
The DNA here is from genome assembly GCA_905209085.1 of uncultured Eubacteriales bacterium. Classification (GTDB taxonomy): domain Bacteria; phylum Bacillota; class Clostridia; order Christensenellales; family Borkfalkiaceae; genus Scatosoma. The sequence goes on along the minus strand of CAJLRM010000001.1, from coordinate 447,415 downwards.
GCAGAGCGACGGGAGCACCACGGCAACGGTACAATGCTTAAAGGACTTCGGCGCACAAATTAAAGTCACGGTAACGTCGCGGGAAAATGCGGGCGCAAAAGCGGAATGCACGGTGGATTTTGCGAAGCGATTGACCGGGATTACGGGCAAAATTTCGGGCGGCGCGACATTTGATGCGCTGACGGACGGAAGTTTCAATTACGGCAATCCCGACGATACCCTGGTGATCGATTATACCTATACGTATTCCGCCTATACGGTGGACGATACGTTAGAGCTTGTGCCCGAGATACAAATCAACGAAACGGTATTAGCGGACTTGAACACGTCTTTGACGAAGAAAATAAAAATCCGGGAGGCGGGCTATACAAAAACGGAAACATCGGCAAAACAGACCTGTAATTTGCTGTCGCTGTTTTGCGAGCCGTTAACGTCTAATCCGTCTAAATATGTCGCCCTGTCCCCGGCAACGAAAAACGAGGTACTGTCTTGGCTAAAAACGCATACCGACGCGGGATTGTTTTCTGTCCGCTATGCAACGACGGGGAACTATTCTTCGGTTGACAGGACTGTACGTATTGATTTTGACGCGAGCCTGTTCAAGACGTATGTGGAAGACGTAACGCTGGACGATACCGCTATTATCATTTAAGGAGGCGGTGAATGGATAACAAATTTGAAAACCATGTCAAAAGCGATAAAGTCAAATGGATAGTGGTATTCTTGGCGCTTATCCTTTTGGCGGTGGGTTTATTGAGCGTCAGTACGGACGGCTTCAAAGCTCTGCGTCGGGACAAATCCCCCGTTGATTCAACGGAAATTCCCGTGGAGGACGAAGGCGGAGGCAGCGTCCTGACGGAAGGAAAGAGCAACGGCATGAAATTGGCGGGCGCAAAGCTCACGAGCGAGGAATATGAGGCGAACGGCGTGAGCGAGCAGGCGGATTCGGTCTATACGATTACAGCTACGGTAACGCCCGCGAACGTCACGGACCCGACGGTTTTATGGACAGCGGAATGGACGAATGGGGCAAGCGCCTGGGCGAGCGGAAAGGCTGTGACGGAGTATCTGAGCTTAACGCCGTCTGCAAATACGCTCACCGCGACGCTTGTGTGTAAAAAAGAGTTCGGTGAGCAAGCGATCATCACGGCGAAAGCAAAGTCGAACGAGGACGCGGCGGCGAGCTGTACGGTGGATTATGTAAAACGTGTAACGTCGGTTTCTATCACCGCGCCTTCCAAAATCGCGTTTTCGTCTTCGGAAACCAGTTACACGGTTTTGGCGACGCCGAATTACGGAACGGGTACGCTTACGCCCGACACATTTACGATCACGGGCGGAACACTGGTTAAAAACGTAAAAACGACGAACGCGGTACATAAATCCGTTACCAATTCTTCGGCGGGAACGATAACGACATACACGAGATCGGCTGTAGAAAAAGATTTAACGTTCAGCGGTACAGGCTTTAGCGTCACGACGCCGTATGACGCGTTTGTGAGCGACACGCAAACATCGTCGGGGACGCAGCTTATGCGGGCGAAGGGGAACGATTTGTCTTCGGAAGCGCCAAAAGTTTTGCCTGTCAAGATTGTTTACGGGCAAGCCGCGTCGAAGTATCAACCCATGGCAGTATCGTTTCATCCGTCGGTAGCAACGTTGATCTCGACGTATAACAACAGTTTTGCGAATAACGCGACGGGGACGAACAAGGACGGGACGCTGACGATCCAATATACTTACAGTTACCAGGGCAGCGTTTACGGTAGCTCGTCGGTGAGTACGGGGATCGCGTTTGACGCTTCGGGCATCGTGACTGTCGCGGAAACGTTGGGTGTGGATTATGACAAAATCGTGTTTTGAGGTGAGCGGTTATGAATAGAGGCTTATTAAAAACGCGGATTGGGAGTCTGGTTTTAAGTATAGCGTTCTGTGCGTTGTTGCTGACCGGCTGTGGCTGTACGATAAACAGAAGAAACGTAGGTATGAACAATACCGGACCCCCTTGTATAACGGGCAGCATTGTGGAAAATGGCGGGCATTATCTAATGCCCGCAAAGCTGTCCTTTTTATCCGCGTCAAACCAAGAAATCAGCGTAGAAATAGGAGGTGAGTTGTCAGGGTCAGCGGAAATCAGCTATCTGGAATTATTTGCGGATATTCCTTTGGAAATCGGCACGGTGATTTGCTATGACGGCGAAGAGGCGGAGGTAACAGAGTACGATGAGGATTTAGAGTTTTATTCGCTCCGGGTCATTACGGGCGGGAAGTTTTATTCTCAACAGGGTAATACAATAAACGTATATATAAAACTCAATCTCATAGTAACGCTGACGGCGACGGTAGAGCCTAAAAACGCAACGAATCAAGAAGTGGATTGGTCGGTGCAATGGTCTGAAAACGCGGCATTGAAAAATAATGCCGTAACGGACTATGTAACGGTAACGCCGATCAGCGACGGAAACCGAACGGCGAAGGTGACGTGCAAGCGCGCGTTCGGGAGCGATACGATTCTTATTATCGTGACGACGCGGGACGGGGGCTTTACGGCACAATGCTCGGCAACGTTTAAAGGGGCGCCCATACGAGTAACGGGCGTAACGTTAGACGATACGCTGGAGTTTTGAAAGGAGGTGAGAAATGACAAGCAAAGCTAAAATGACGGCAGGGAAAATCATATCCCTTGCTGTGGTATTATTGCTCATCATAGCGGCGGTCGGGTTTGCCGCGTATTTTTCGAACGGATTTACGAGCGAGTTCAAGACCTTTTACGTCGAGTGCAACGGCGAAAAGATACTTAACGATAAAGACTATTACGAAATGAGCGCAAACGAGGAATACTGCTTCGACGTAAAATATCTGTTCGACGTGGGAAATAAAGAAAACAAATTAGGCTATCACGTCAAGATATTGCCCCATACGACCAAGGAAACGAATTTTGATTTCACGGCGGACGGAAAGACGTATAACTACGGCGCGGAAGGCGAGCTTACGCAAGCGTTTGAAATAGAGCAGGCGGACGAGTATTTCACATTGAAGGCAACAAAGACGGTCAAAGGCGTTTTGGAAACACTGTATCCGAATAAAACGATAATCGTTCCCGAGCTGAAAAGCAAAACGCCGTATTTCGCGTTGGTTGTGAGCAGCGAAGATTACAGCGCGGAGATCACAATAGCGTTTGTGTCGGTGGTAGCCGTGACGGGGGTCACGCTTGATCCCGACCACATTGTTTTCGGCGCGTTTGACGGCTCGGAAGGAGGGTGAGATGAAGAAAAACAAATTCATGGAAACCCGAATCGGAAAATTGGTTTGTATGATAGCGGTAATGTTTCTCGCGGTAGTCACGGTCATGAGCGGGCAGGTACGCCTGTCCGCTCATGCGGAAACCGCTAACGAATTTGATAAAACAGACGTATTAGAGGATTTAGAGGCTGCTACGATAGACGACAAGGCGTTTTCACTGGAAGATTACGCTTTTAACGAAAAAGAACAGACCGCTGTATTGTTGCTGGCGGAATACTGTTACAGTTTTTACGAGAACAAACAAGGCAATTACGGACTGTATCTGTACGTGTGGAATCCGCGAGGGCTCGCGTTCGACGCGACGGCGTCGAGGAACACGGCGGAGCTGTCGTTTGGGGATGGCGAGGAATACCGTAAATATCCGTTGCGGTATTTAAGCCGAAGCGAGAAACGCGGCTATGAAGGGCTGTTCTATAAATATAAAATCGAATTGACGGCGGAGGAACGCTCGAAATTGCTGAAATCGCTCAACAGCTCGAAGCGGGTGTATCATGTGAGCGGCATAGAATTATTGACGCAAGGGGAAACTTCCCCGCACGATTACGAAGTGAACGCGGTTTACGAATACACGGGCTATGCCAAAGGCTACGGCTCAAACGAGAACGACGACTCGTTGACTTATACGAAATACAAAGGCGAGGTGTTTACAATCACGGAAAACGGTTTGAAGCAGACCTTTTACCGTCCCGCAGGCTCGAACGGGAAAAACAGCTATACGCAGGATACTTTGCAAACCGTATATTTTGCCGTCCCAAATAGACTATTTGAACAGTACGGCGTGATCTCGGAGCTTCGCGCGGAATGGCTGAAAGCGAAAACGGCGTGGGGCATGGTAACGGGTACGGAGGAATACTATAAGGCATTTTTGGAGTGCGTGGGGTATTCGACGAAAAACACTTCACCGCTTTGGGGCACGAATAAACTTCCGTTTACGGATTACGGGTTATATGCGCCCTCCACGGCGGACAAGGAAGGTTTTGCGTTCAACTGCAACGTTTCAAGCGCGCAAAATATCCCGTATCTCGCGTATGTGCTGCCTACGGATGAATGGGGCAAGGACAAAGCGGACGAGTACGTGGTTTCCTGGCAACAGATAAACGAATGGATGAAAGGCTATCACGATACATACGACAAGCCGAAATCTTATATCACGCCGAAACCTGACGGCGCGCCTTCGGGCTGGGTGCCGTCGAGCTGGACGTTCCGGCCGCCGTATAACGGGGAATACCTGGAAGCGGACGGCGTGATATATGCGTATAGTCGGGCTTTGTTCGAGCGCTGGGACGAAAAAAAGACGGTCGTGGATATTCCGCGGGATAAAAAATTGTCCTTAACGAGCGAAAAAATCTCTCAAAGCTGGTGGCAAAAAATGTTCGGCGGCTCGGGGGTCGTATCCTCGACGACGTTCGACGATATAGAAGCGATACACTTAGTGGAGGCGAGCGATTTCAAAGCGAGCAAGCAGCTCACCTGCGACGGACTGTATATCTCGTTAAGCGATTACGACGATTTCAAGAAATTTTATGATACGGCTACGAAACAGGACGAAACGGTGGTGTTATTACGGTTTGACGTAGGCGAGTATTCCGCGCTGGAAGCGAGCGAGGGGATACCCTATGACGGGAACGGGGTATTGCAGGGCATAAAGACGGGGGATACGAACGCGCGGCTGTTTCAGATGAACGTGTATCTCGGCTTCGACATCATTTCCCTGACTTTCGATAACGGCGAAGAAACGTTTGTGATTCCCGTGGTTTCCGATCCGATCGACGCGGGCGGAGCTTCCACGGGCGCGCTGCATACAAACTCGGATAAAGATAATCGGAAACTGTTTTTCTCGCTGTTGATCCTCGTGATACTATTGATCTTTTTGCAGCTGACGGGGATATTGCCGGGGATAGTGCGTTTGATATTCTGGCTGATTGAGTTACCGTTTCGGGCGATAGCTTGGGTATTCAAGAGCATAGGACAGGCGGTCAAAAAGAAAAAAGGAGGATAAAGAAAGAATGGCAACAACCCTGAAACGCATTCTCGCGGTGGTTGCCTTGATAGCGGTTGTCTTTACGGTCGGTTTCCTGGTCTTTACGGGAAACCGGCTCGGCCGCTATCCGAACGCAAGAGAAGACTTTGAAAACAAGACGTATTTATCCGACGACGGGAACAGGGTAGCGTTTAAGGCGGATAATACGGTATATTATACCGTAGGAGAGAATCAGGTTAAACTAACGATAACGGACTATAAAGACGGCGTGATTTATTTGGAAAAGGACGAAGCAAGCTATATGTTCGTTGCAATCGGCGGCGATACGCTCTACGACGCGCAGGAAAAGGAGTTCTTTTATAGGAGGGACGGCGCATGAACGGGAAAAGAAAATGCGTATATATCGCACTGACGGTGGTATTGACCGCCGTGTTTCTCTTAATCGGCGTACTCGTCTTTGAAAAATCGTATTTAAGGATATGGGAAGCGTGCAAGGATTTGGGCAACTCGGCAAAGTATTATTTTTGTGAAATCTTCGGCATCGAGCATAGCACGAACGTAACGGTGGGGAATAATTCAAACGTAATAGAGGGCGGGGGAGAATCGATAATGCCCGATACCCCGCAGGAGTTTGGCACAAAAGCGTGGATTTATTTGAAACTGTTGATAAACGGAAAGAATATAACGGCATGGACGGAATTAATAGGGCAAAAAACAACGACGGCGGCGCGTTTTTTGGCGTTGGCGATTCCGTTTTTTCTGCTGCTGGGTTTTGCGGTCAAGAAGCTGTACGGACGGCGCAATACGAAACACAACCGCGATACGCTGCCGCTTAAAATCTTTAAGAGGGTTTCCGCCGTTACCTATCAGCCGTTAAAACGATTTATCATAGGTTATATAGAATTTTTGAAAAATTATGAAACAATCGTAAAGGCGTGGCTGATCCTTTGGACGTTCCATTTGAATTTAGCGACGATTGTCATAGAATTTATTGCCTATTATCTGTATTTCGCGGTGTCGTATAAATTAAGTACCGTATATGTGCAGATTTGTAAGTTGGTCGTGGATTTACAGGTAGTATTGAAACATTTTCCGTGGTGGAGCCTGGGCGGAGTCGGTTGGATTCTGTTTTGCCGCTGGCGGGAAAAACTCGCTGCGGGGCTATTGCGGCACAACGAAGCGAGAAATTGCGGGTTTATCAAGGAGTTGCCGATCGTCATCATGATTTGCGGGAGCATGGGCAAAAAGAAAACGACGGCGGGGACGGACATGGCGTTGTCGCAAACGGTGATGCTCCGTCAGGAAGCGTTCAGCCGGCTGCAAAAGACGGACATGAAATTCCCGTTCTTTCCCTGGATTTGCTTTGAGGATGATATAAAGGCGAACATGGAAAGCGGGCGCGTTTATAATCTGGCGTCGATAAAGACCTGGATAGCCGAAAAGCAGAAAGCATACGACTCGCATCACAGCGACAAAGTAATTTTGTACGGCTATGAAAGTAAAAAATACGGGCTGTATTACGACGATTGCTTAAAGCGGCAATATATTTTCGAGGTATTGGAAACGTATGCGAAGCTCTATTTCATTTACGTCATTGAAAGCAGTCTTTTAGTGGCGAATTATTCCATACGCGAGGACGATATTTTATTGAACGCGGGAAACTTTCCGCTCCGGAGCTACGATTTCTTTCCGAAAAAGCCTGCCGCGCAGTCGAGGTACGCGCATATCCTGGATTTCGACGTGTTGCGTCTGGGTAAGAAAGTGATAACGAACAATCCGAAAGCGGGGAGTTTCGAGTTCGGTGTGGTAGTGATTACGGAAGTCGGAAAGGAACGCAAAAACAATCTGGAGCTGACCGACGTGAAGGGAAAAGCCAAAGAAACGAACCAGAAGAACGATTTATTCAACGTCTGGCTGAAAATGTGCAGGCACGCGGCGACGGTGGATAATTATCCGTTTATCAAGGTCATTACGGACGAACAGCGGGCGGAGAGTTGGGGCGCGGACGCGCGGGATTTGTGCGATATTTTAACCATTGTGGGTTCCGGAAAGCCGAAGCTGGCTTTGCCGTTCTATACCATAGAGGATATGATCGCGTGCATCGCGTTTTCAAGGTTTATGCGGTTGTATTATGATTTCCGATATCGGCGCGGGGACAATACGCTGCTTGTCTATTTATTGAAAAGCGTCGTGGGCTGGATTTATAAGAGGAACGAGCGGCTTTATAACCGTTTCGGATATAGCGTGTTATCCATAGAAAAGGAACGGGGAACGCAGGACGGGAAGATAGAAAAGAAACGGTATTATTTGGCGGACTATAAGATTTACAGGGACAGATTTTCAACGGATTGTTTTTCGGATTATTTCAACGATTTGGCATTAAAAACGAAAGTGGGGTTAAGGGATTATTTAAAGTACAGGACGTCAAAAGCAAGCGTAGAGGAACTGAAAGCGCAGAACAGCTATTTCATCAACGGATTGTATGGAAACGCCGAAAATAGTCGCGGAGAGGGACGCTCGGCGTAAAAAATAAAAAACCGCGGCGTGTAACCGCGGTTGAGATATGTGATATTGAAGTCAAACGAGATGCAATTCTTGCAACAGACGCTCCACCCAATCGACTTGGGAACCCGTATGTTCGAGTTTGCCGTTGATGATTGTCGCAACGGATATCATGGATATCGTGTTATCATAAATAATGACGGTATCGCAAAGCGGGTAAATTTTAAGGAGATTTTCTTTTGATTTGATAAATCTTCGTTCGATAGTTTCGCCGGTAACACCGTGTCCGCCCAACTCGATGCGTTTTCTTACCCGTTCTTTGGCGATTTCGGGGGATTCCACACCGACATAACGCAGGTGTATAGAATAGCCGAGTTCTTTCGCTTGGCTAATGGTTCTTAAAATGGTGATGCCGCTCAACGTGGTTTCCTGATTAAAGGAAAGACCTTTTTCCAAACAGTCTTTTTGCAATCGCAAGAGTTGTTTCCCCGCGAGAATCTGTGCGTTGGAATCCGCCCAATCGAGTCCGAGCGAGTGCAGAATTTCGTCCGAGTTCAAGCGTATGCCGAGATTGTCTTCCGCTTCCGTGGAAAACAGCGTGCTTTTGCCTGCGCCGTTTACGCCGGCAAAGATAGTAAACTTTTTAATACTTTTCATGGGCGATTACTTCTTGTTGCTTTTTACCGAGAAGATAATTATACATTTGCGTATAAAAATCCTTTTCCTCCTGCGTTTTTGCCGAGGAAATCAGGGTAAGATATTCGTCTGCGCTGATGGTCCTGTTTTTGTCGTTAAGCAAAGTATTCGCCGTAGTTTGCAATAATTCGATACGATTCATAGCGTTGCACCTCGTTTTCAATATCAGTATAGCAAAAAAAAATAGAAATGTCAATAGTGACGAATATAAAAAAACGAGGAGGTAGGTATGTGGTACGAGGAAACGAAAATCTACCACGACGGGAGCCATTATATAGCAATCCCGCACACCACGAACCCCAGACCCCGCAGACCGCGCCCGAAAGAAACGGAAATCGAGGTGGTGGAAGAAATAGAACCGCCGCAACAAAATATGATTGTCCCAGAGATTGGCAGCATGCCTGTTGCGGCTGAAAATGAGGCCCGTGGAGAAGTTGTCGAACCGATAGAAAACCCACCGCCACGGGCGAAAGAAACGCCTAAAACAACTCGCAAAATGACGAGGAAAGAACTGTTTAATACAATCTATGACGATACCAGGTATGTAACGAAAAAAGAACAAAAGGAAAAATTGATTGCGGGTATGCGACCGTACTTCCGAAACGAGCAGGCGACGGCGGACTACGTGGAAGCGCAGCTACGAAGAAAAAAGCGGAATTTGATTTGTCGGCGGATAAGGTTTACGAGAAAAGCGAATTTGCAGGAATTTAATTATTTCGTGACGTTTACCTATGACGGCAAAATCCACACGGAAGAAAGTTTTAAGCGGGGACTAACGAAGTGCCTGCAAAATTTGCATACCCGCAAGGGCTGGAAATATATGGGCGTATGGGAACGCTCACCAAAAAAGAAACGATTGCATTTTCACGGGCTGCTATATATCCCCGACGGCATGATGGTTGGGGAATTATTTGAAAAAAACGATTATAATCTGAATAGCCATAGACGGCAAATTACGGTGCAAAATACTTTTTTCAATAAAAAGTTCGGGAGATGCGATTTTGAAGTGATAGAGCATAAAAACGGCTTGGGAAGTGCGATGGCGTATATCATGAAGTACATAGAAAAATCGGGCGAGAAAATTGTGTATTCTCGCGGACTGCCGCAGTTTTTTATCTCAGACATTATGGACGACGACGTGGTGACGACTATCGGCATGGAGGATAAAAAGTTATTGTTATTCGACGACTTTACGTGTTTTGACGAAGGCGAGCTGGTCGGCAAGGTGGGCGCGGAAACGATAAAGCGTCTGCGCACTTCTAACTGACGGAAACTCCGAATGTAAAAATACGGCTTAAAAAACGAAACTTCGCGTAACGGAAAAAGCGGGGCGGACGCCAAGCGGCTCAGCGGCGACGCCCCGCCGTTATCGCGTCGATTTTTCCGTATTTCAGTCGGTTCGGTCAGTTAAGAGGCGTGTGCTTGTCGTGGCGGCGCGCAGCGCCGCCACTTGTATCAAGACAAGCACACGCCTAACACTCATTTGTACTTTTTTCAATAAAAAAAGGGGAGCAAAAGCTCCCCGGGAAAGATAGAAATATGATTAAAATTAAAAGTTTTTAATTGCACTGTTCTTTGTGCCACATATTTTCTTAAAGAGAGTTTTATACTTTACCTATTTCTATTCTTGCGCATATCCGCTGTACGCTTTTCCAGGGCTTGCAAAAATGGGTAAAATTTGCATTCAAACCAATCAGGTATTAAATACTTGGTTTTTCTAAATTGATAAATCATTGTTTGTAAGATATAAATTTTGTTTTGTAATTCTCTTTCGGACATAACAGCTATATTAGAGTTTATCTCTTTTGCCAATCTATCGAGTTCAATAAGCTCCTTATTATCATGTTTAATCTTTTTATAACTCGATAATCCGTAAGATAATAACGGGATGGCACTAACTAATATAGAAAGAAGTTTAAGAATAGAACTTTTGTTGACGATTAAATTGATAAAGAAAGAAATAAAGATTAAACTAATAATACTGAGTAAGAAGTAGCAATAGCGTTTTGCTAGATTACCAGTCCAATCAATATTTTCTTTTTGACAATAAAAAACAGTTTCTAACTCACTTATATTTTCATAATTTTGATACCAATTTTTCTTTCTATACCAATCCTTTTTACTATATTTTTCCATGGCTTCTGCTATTATGTTTTCATCTATCCCGATATTACTATTCATATCAAATACAAATAAATCAAACTTTTGTTGTAAATGGGCGGCTTTTGCTTTAGTGTTTTCGATATGACTTTTTACTATTTCTCCCACGAACAATAAAATTATAGATAGGAATGATAAAATGCCTATAATAGTATCGGAAAGATTAAAAAATAAGGCAACATTAATTCCTAAAGGTATAATAACTAATATAAAAAATAAAGAAAGAACCCACCTTTTTGCCGATGTATATGCGAAATGCTGTGCTACTATTAAAGCTTGCATTTCTGGTTGATTCTGACGTTCGTAAACAGTATTGCTATTTTTAATCATATTGAGGAAAATCACCTCCAAATATATCTCGCCATATATTCATGGATTTTTTTACATTTTTTTCATGTACTTCGGCATATACCGCATCGTATGATTTTTGGTAGTCAGTTGTTGCTCGTGTTTGAATCTTAATTTTTTGTCCCCAATTCAGATTATTTATGTCATTCTGTATCCCTTTACTGTCATGAACAATTGATGTAATATGATCACGGATATATTTTAAGGCATCGCGGAAATGTATATCGGGATAATCATAAGATTTTCCATCGTCAACTACATTATGGCTAGCTTGATCAAAATAATCGAGAACTATTGTTTCTAAAACATATGAGGTAATAGTGGGCATGAGTCCCCGTCTATTCCAATATTTAATTAGACGAACCACTTTTAAGACAATGTTATTGAATTTTTTATTAAGATTAGAAACTCTTGCTTGTTCAAGTTTTGGATTTGTTTTTTTCCACTTTCCATAACCGTTCGGTATTAAATAAAAGGGCGTATTATATTGATCGCCTGCATAATAAAATGCTGGTACAATATCAAAGCTCCAAGGATAACTCCTTAATTTTAATGTAACAGCTTCGCCTCTAGCATGAATTTCGGATTTTTCGTATTGAGAAATATTTTGTAAAGCGGAAACAAGCTTGTTTTTTACCTTATTAGAATTTAGGTTGAGGATATCTTCCTGCCAATAGTAAGGAACCTTATCCGATAAACTAACAATTCCTCTATTATTACATTTGTGAGTGACTTTTATAGTGATATTATTCCATTCTGTTCCTTCTAAACTCAAGCCCTCTCCATTTAAAGCTATAATTAAATCAATATCATCTAATGGCTGAATTTTTGTTTTTCGGGCAAAGGAACCGAACCCAATATTATATTGAGAATCTAATTTAAGAAAATTACCATTATTACTCAAAGATTGAATTTGGTCTATCAGAAAATTTTTACTGTTCTTTGCATTGTCGGATTGCCGCGATGAGATATTAATAATATTTTCAAAAAATTCATTGAATGCTCCTTTTATGCTTTGTGCCATTCAAGGTATTCCCCTTCTTTAGAATAATTCTTTTCATTTATTATAACATAAAAATTATTATTGTGCAAGTGGGTGTTGTGAATTTATTTATTGTCATTACAAATTATGAGTCGCAAAACAAGAACCTTATATTTAGACTAGCACACGCCTAATGCTCATTTGCAATTTTTAAGACAAAAAAGGGAGCTTTTCAGCCGCCCCACTGTTTGTAGATTAAAAATCGAATTATCGATATTAAAGCGTATCTTTTCGCTTGTCGTAATCGCCGATCGCGTTTCTAATATCGTAAAAATAATGTCCCCAAGCCCAGGAAAAATTGCCGTTGTTTTCTCGTGAAACGTCGCGTGCGGTGATAAATAATCCATTTTCGTGATTGATGAGCAGCGCGATATTGCCGCGTATGCTTTCCGCAAAGCACAGGCAGGTAAGTTTCATATCTTGATTGATAAAAGTAAATCCGACTTTCATGAAGAATCTCCTTTAAGCGTAATGTTCGAACTGTCTGAATCGCATATACTGCATGATAAACGCGGGCGTTTTCCAAATATCCCAGGTTTCGCGGGTGAGAGAATTTGTGTGTTTGACGATAGCGGGAACGCCCGCGAGAGATAATTGAAGATAGGTCATGTGTACGCAACGGATATCGATATCCTCGCCAAGCATGAAACAGTTATGAGCATAGTTGAAATGATACTCCCTGTCGAGAGTTTCCAAAGCCGCGACAAGCATTCCGCCTGCGCCGCAAGTCGGGTCATTGATGGTCATGATTTCGTTGTCCCGTTGTTTCTGACGCACAATAGACTCGTCAAGGCTTGCTTTGGCGCAAAAGCCGGAAATATGATAAGGCGTAAAAAATTGTCCGTTGTGTTTGTTGCCTATATTCGTTTGCGTAAACAATTTGCCGAGCCAGTCGTTAAAAGTACCGTCGTCATAGACGACGGAAGTGAGAAGCGCGTAAATTTTAGCGAATGCCTCAGCCATTAATTCTCGCTCTTTTGGCTCGTAGGTGCGCATGATTTGTTTATAGCGTTCCTCGCGTTGTTCGGCTTTGGGAAAATCGAATTGATTGGAAACGGCAATCGCCCCGCATTCGAAAGTATCGCTCAAAAACTTATTCGGATTTACCCGATGAGAGGCCTGGTTGACAAGTTTTAAGATTTCGTCGATAGTAGGGATTTTATACGGACAGAGATTGGTTGTATCGAGAACGACGGACTTATCGTATTCGTCGGTCGCAGGAGCGAAAGCGGGTGTGATTTTGGTATGATCCAGAGTGAAATCGAAAAAGAAAAAATGATTATCGGGTAACATAATCAACCTCCTATACGAATGAAGTCATGTAAAAAGCACCTATAACCATGTAACCGGATATAGGCGCCGTCATAAGAACCATGGATTTTTAATTTGTGATAATGTTTCTTGGCGGACCAAGCGCCCGAAACGCAATAGAGATAATCGTTGATGCCGTCTTCGATAAATTTTACTTCTAAGCCGCCAAAGCCGCTGTAATAGGCGAAAGAGAGATTAGAAAGACAAATTTCTTTTTTGGTCATTTTGTTGCCTCGGTTTTATCGGGAATGTAAAGGGTGTTTCTTACTTGAACGGCGCGATAGGTTTTTCCGTTAATTTCGTAAGAAATAGCTTGCGGCTGACCGTTGGCGCAAGCGCGTAAAACGATATGTTCGTTATCCGCTTGTATGCGGGGCAGGTCGCCGTCGAGAAACTTGTCGTCGGCGCTGACTTCGATTATCTTAAAACCCTTTGTAATCAGGAACGAGCTGAATTTCCAAAGCTTATCGAATTTACCGAAACTGTCGAGGACGGCAGAGATGTTCTCGGTAGGGTGGTAAGCGGTAATTCTGAAATAATTATTCATAACGCTTCTCCTTTTTAAGCAATAATTTTTTGAATGGCGGAATTTGCGTAAGGCAGCCATTTGCGATAGACAAAATCGACAATTTTGTTTTGCGGCGGCAAATCTTTGTCGCCGTAACATTGCAGGACTTTATGCGATGTAAGCGAGTATTCGAGCGTGACGAGCGGTATATCGGGGCTGTTTCTATCTCGGACGAAGAAAATAAGCGATTCTTCGCGGAGCATTTTTTGGTCGTAATTCATCGTTCCCACGCAGTGGTGTAAAATCGTACCCTCGCGGATCAAATCGGCAGGCGAGCGGGGAATAAGAACGACGAACGCGCTTTTCTTTTCGTATTGCAAAGGCAGATATTTTTCTGCGACGATAGAAAACTTTGCATACAGTTCCTTGCGTTGCATTTCGTCCTTCATTGCTTTTGCGGTGGCGTATTCATCGATACGGATATCGTGCCAACGTTTGAACTCGTGCGGGAATCGATTTTTCGGTAAATCCATATCGAGATTAAGATATTGACAGGCTTTGAAATAGTCTATGTAGCTGTTCATGTTGGTTTGCTGATTGATGACATATTGATAGATTTCTTCATAGCCGTTCCCGACCATGATTTTGAAATTATGAAAATCCCCGCGTTTGTCCTTGATGGAAAGTTCCTGACAGAACTGTTCGTGGATAAGGGAAGTATGCCTTTTGTAAGCGCGCAGGATTGCGGGAATATAGAAGAACTTAGCGCTCAGCTCCTGTCTATTTTTAAGGAGCCATTTACAGAATGCTTTATCCTTGCCGACTTTTCGTAGGATTGTCACCCGTTCGGCGTATTGGTTTAAGCCGAGTTTTAAGAGATATTCCGCCTGCGGATACTTCTCGTAAATCCGTAAATAACGGATAATATCTCTCCCCGTATAAAACTGATAGGCACTGTAACGATACTTGGGAAGCTTCGAGAGAAGCTCGCTGTTTACGACGGGTGCGTAAGGATCGAAGTATTTATTGTCTGTCCAGCCCCAGTCGGGGTGTTCATACCATTTGCGATAACTTTGTAAGCCTTGATCGTACCAGCCGACCTGAAATCTCATACCGGAATAATAAGAATATTTCATATCTTTGACGTAACATATTTCGGTATTAATGCCGTGAACGGCAACTTGTTTGTAATACCATTGTTTTCGGTAATTGCGTACGGCTACGGTAATTTTTACGAGTTCTTTACGCCAAACGGCGAGATAGGCATAAAAACGCACAGGGCCCTTTTGCTGAGTACAGTATTGTTTATCCTTGCGTCGGATTTTTTCAAGGATATATTTGGGGATAGGTTTAATATCTTTTTCCGTCATAGGTATCACCTCACTGTAAATCCAATTCGTCGCCGAAAATCTCGTAAAGTTTAGCGAGTGCGACCGGTTCAAATGCTTTCATGGCGTTTATCTCGGTTTGTAATTCGTCGTCGGGTTCGTTTTCCGAAAGGGGAGCGTCCGCGGAAACAGGCGGGAGCGGCTCGCCCGTTTCCGCGTTAATTTTTACATTCGGCTGCTGAATGCGTATCTCGTCCGATTTTTCGACGATGGCGAGTTTATAGCCGTTTGCGATAAGTTTTGAAATATACACGTCGGAAGAATGAACGGGAAAGCCGACCATAGGCACGCGGGATTCAAGCCCGCAATCCCGTCCCGTTAAAGTCAAATCCAGTTCTTCGGCGATTTTGACGGCGTTTTCGCCTAAAATTTCATAAAAATCGCCGAGCCGCCGGACAATCACCGCGTCGGGATATTGAGCTTGTATTTTCATATACCGTTGATATAGGGGCGAGCTTTGCGGCTGTATGGCGGGAGCGGGGGCAGGTATTTCTTTTTCGGGTAAAAGTGCGGGAGTTGCCCGGGGAATTTTTGATAAAGTTTCCTCTGTTTCGGATAACGGTTCGGCTTCGGTATCTGTTTCGGAAACTTCGTTTTGCTGTTCCATAAGCTCAAATAAGGACATTTGCGGCTTAGGCTTCTTCACGGGCGGAATAGGCAAAACAGTGGAGGCAGGGTTGCGCGTAACGTCGGTTGGCGTGGATTTATATAACGTGCCGTCCTCGTTATATAGCGTGCCTTCGACGCTTGCTTCTTCGAAATAATGGATTGCCCAGCCGTAAACGGTAGAATCTTCTATGCACGCACTTTTTGCACTCTTTTCCGTTTGTTTGCGAGCCTCGTCGCAAGCGAAGTTCATAAACCCGTTTAAGTCTTTTTTGTTGAGAACCGTTTTACCGTCTTTTTGGATTTTTACGCCGTGATTGATTTTGTCCGCAAGCGTTGCGCTTGCGGACTTTTCGAGGTGTTCTTTCACGAGCTGTTGTGCGGGCGTGTTGGCTTTGAGATTTAAGATGGGCATATCAATAATCCTCCGTGTGTTTGAGATATTCTTTTCGGGCTTTGTTCATAATCGAGTTCTCCTTGAAATCAAAGTTCTTCGTCGAGAAATTCTAAAAATTCCTCGGTCAAAAGCTTGTTGCCGTAATAGTTCGTAAAGAGCCTTGCGACGGTTTCGCCGTCTAATTCGGTGAGCATATCCCAGATTTTGATTTGTAATTCCGACATTTGTAATCCTCCTAAGGTTATTTTTTTACTATCCCGTAAACGTCGTCGGCGTAATATTCGCAGGTAAACCAATTAAAAATCGCGGTGCATTTGACGCCGCGATATTCTATGATGTAGTAGGGTTGACGTGCGTTGTCTATCTTTTCAAGGACGGTGATTTCGTCCTTTTTTCCTTGAAGAGAGTTAATGTGTGCTTGTGTGGTAAACGGTTTCATTTTCTGATAGCCTCCTTATGCAAATCTTGCAATCCCGCCGCCGAAACTTTGTACGCCTATCGTACCGAACTCCGAACAGATGTCGTCGTCTTTGTTCCATACATAGGCGAACGCATAATATTTGTTACCTTCAGGATAGATAAGGTTATCCCATTCTTCTTTGTAATCGGTAACGAGCAGGAAAGAATAGCATTCTCCGAATTCCGTAAATTCATGGGTAATTGCATACACGGTACAGGCGTATTCCTTTTCCAGCGCTTTCATTTTCTTTTCGAGTTCGGGGTCTTGATAAACCCAATATCCGCCGTAGCCCTCAAAGTAACAGACATAATCGTTTTTGCGGAATCCGTCGATATACGCTTCATAAATATGTAACTTTCTCAATAATTCAATGGATTTTTTCTTTTTTTGTCCTTTTGTGATATTCATGTTTGATTCTCCTCGTAATCTTAATTTTCGTTTAGAGCATTTATGCCGCTACCGAACAGTGATCGAGTACCAGTTTTCTTAAAGAGAGGTATTCATAATAGTCGTCAACCGTAACGCTGATTTCTTTGTACTCGTAATCCACGTCATAGTCAAGGATTTTACAAAGAAATTTTGCGATAAACTCCAAAGCTTTTTCAACCTCGAAGATGTCTTCGATGTTAAATACGGTAACGATTAAATTACCTGTGAAATTGTTAGATACGAAATCGATTTTCATGGCTGAAAACCTCCTGATATATTTTATTTTGCCTTTCGGCAAAGGCGGCAGGAGCATAAGACGAATAAAACGAAATCCATTGGAAATAGGGGCTGCCGTTGTCAACGGTAACAAAAAAATTATTGCATTAGAATAAAAAAAGTAGAACAAAGAAAAAAAGCCGAGCTGTTCATCGGCTCGGCTTTCAAATTTAGAATATGTAATAATTTTCAGCAATAATTTTTTGCGTTGACAACGGCGAGGACTATGCTACAATCGCCACAACGAACAGGCAAAAATTTCGGCTTTTTATAATTTTTAAAGTGCTTAAAATCCTTGTGTATACTTTTTTAATATTGACAATTTTGATAAAATCGGTAAGTTTTGGGCTTTATTTAAACGAACGTAATATAGAGGGTAAAAAATGGCATTGGTTAGCGAGATAAAGAATTATTGTAATATTATAGAGAGAAAAAGTAATGGAACTCAATTTGTAAAATTCGATTTACATATTCATACTCCGGCCTCATATGATTTTGTCATGGATAAAAGAAAGTCGGAAGAAGAGAACTATTTATCTTTAATAAATGATGCTATTGCTGAAAATATTAAGTTAATTGCTATAACAGATCATAATACTTTTAATGGATATAAAGTGTTGCATTTAGTTTGACAATTCAAGTGTAAAATAAAACAAAAATTCGGCCTTGACAGAGCGGTATTCCTCTGTTATAATATAACAGTCAAAAAGCCGAACCGCGCGGACAAATTTTAAAAATCGGCGCGGGGCGTTTTATCAGAAAAAAGAGGAAAAGCAAAATGCAAACAACCAAAAGCATAGCCAAAAGCATAGCCGTGGTAGGCTCGGGGTGGAGGGCGTTCGCCTGGTTCACCATAATAAACGTAATGCCAGGCGTAACTTTAAAAACCGTGGTTTGCCGCAACGCCGAAAAAGCCGAGCGAATAAAAAGAATGTACCCGCACGTGCGCGTGGTAGCCGATATAGAACAAATGGAAAGCGCCGACCACGTTCTGCTTTGCGTAAACAAGGCGAACAACATAGGCGTAGCCGAAAGTTTGCTTGCGCGCGGCTACTCGGTGTTTTGCGAAACTCCCGCAGGCTTTACATTAAGCGAGCGCGAAAAGCTAAAACAATACATAGGCAAAGAATTTCAAATAACCGAACAATATCCGCTGCGCCCGCGCTACATTGCAATTAAAAAACTTGCGGAAAAGGGTTATTTCGGCAAGGTTCACACGGTAGAGGTTTCGTGCTGTCATTCATACCACGCGGCGGCGCTTATCCGCGCGTTTTTGCAAACGCAAAAAAATTTGCCCGAAATAACTAAAACGGTAATAAACGACGAATACTACGAAAGCGACGGCAGAAACGGCAAAAAGCCGCCCGAGCTTAAAGCGCACAAAAGGGTAATGGCGTTGCTCGATTTCGGCGACCGCCGCGCGATTTACGATTTTTCGCACGCGCAGTATTTTTCGCTTATAAGAAGCGAGCGTTTTGCGGTTAAAGGCACGGCGGGAGAAATTTTGGGCGATAAAGGTTACATGTTGAGAGGCGAAAGCGAAATTCCTTTCGAACTTATGCCTATATACAGCGGAACCGATTGCAGCCTGCACGCGCCCGAACTTGACAAAATAGTCTGCGACGGCGAGGTGCTGTTCAAAAATCCGTTTACGGGCTGCCGTTTCAGCGAAGAAGAAATCGCGATGGCGTTGTGGCTTAAACTGTCAACCGAGCTTTACGACAAAGGCGAAGCGTTTTACCCCGCGTGCGAGGGCGCAATCGACTCGACGTTAGCCGCAGAAATAGAAGCCATTTAATTACCGCCCGAAAAAACGTTTAAATAAAAAAACAATTCAGCTTCCCGAAACGTTCGGGTTTTAAAGTTTTCGGCGGGGAGTGCCTAGCGGGTACTATTTTTTATGCAGAAATAGCAAAAAATTTTGTCTTGTAAACGCACCGCTTGCGTGATATAATAAGCTTGAGATAAGGTCGAAGTGTCGCTTTTGCCTGCGTGGCGATAAACGCTGAAAAAACGCTGAAAAAACGCTGAAAAAACGCTTAAAAACGCTTAAAAACGCCATATAAACCGCTTGATAAAAGCAAGCGGGGCGATTGATAAGCAAGAACGAAAAGCAAAACGCCTAACGAAGAAGCGAGGAGATTCGGCTGAAAAACCAGGAGGAAATATGATAAAAAAACAATCATCAAGGGCAATAGTCATAATAGCGCTCATCTGTGCGTTGTTGGTATCTTCCGCGCTGTTCATAAGCGGCTGCGGCGGAAACGCTAGCGACAACAAGTACACGATAGTTTACGATTCTCAAGGCGGCGCCGCGGTTGAAAACAGCACTTACACCGTGGGCGAAAAATTTTATTTACCCACTCCCAGCATCGGAAGCGACCCGAAAATGTACGGCTATTCGTTCACGGGTTGGTTTTACGACGCGGAATGCACTAAAAAAGCGACCGCTAAAATAGACACGTCTTATGCGAAAAACGGCACCTTAACGCTTTATGCGGGTTGGAGTAATTTGCATAAAATTTATTTCGATACAAGAACGGCGCAGACCATAGAGCCTCTCGAATACGCATACGGCACCACAATCAACGCAGTCGATTTGCCTGTTCCCGAAGCCAGAGTGGTAGGCACCGCCACCTGCAAATTCCGTTACTGGGCGTTTTTAAACACCAACAAAGAGGTTAGCGAAACGTTCACCGTCGACGCGATTGACATTTATTTGTTCGCCGTTTACGATACGGGCGTTAGCACTAGTTTCGAACTCACCGACGACGGATATTATATTCCTACCTCGACCGACGGCAAAACAACTCAAACTCGTTTCAGCGACTATACGCTTAACGACGGCGAGATTTACTCGGTAGATATGACTCTTCCCGCCGACTGGTCGACCTACACCGACGACTGCGGACCCGTATTTTCGGCTTCGGCGTTCAACGAAGAGAAAACTTCGTTTATAGGCGAGCCTTACGTAACCATGTTTATTTCGGCGCCCACCAAAGCGAACGGCGCTATAGAATTCTGGGGCGACGTAGATACCCCGAACGGCACGGTAGACGCGCAGCTTATAGCTCGTTACAGATTAGGCGGCGACCTTTTGAAAGACACGCCTTACGAAAAGAAAATGCTCGCTTATCAGGAAAGCGACGAAGAAGCTACGTTCACACTTACTTACAGAAGAGTTGAACGCACTGTAGAGGGCGTTACCAAGATAAGCTATTATATAGGTATTGACGGAATAGAATACATTTGTCTGACCACTGGCGAGGTAGCCGTTCGTTACAGCGAAATAAGCAACGCGGCGAACGCGTTCTCTACCAAGCACACCGGCAACATAGTAGGTTTGCGCGCTAAAACCAAAGGCGTTAAATACAGCAACATCACCGTTAAAAAGGCAAGCGAATTAAACGTTAAGTTCTATGCCGAAAACGGCGGCGAAGCAATCGAAAGCAAATCTTTCGGATACGGCAAAGCGATGGGTACTCTTCCCGTTGCCACCCGCGAGGGCTTCGATTTCGCAGGCTGGTATTACACCGATTATATAACCGGCGCTAAAAAAGAACTTACAGCCGAAACCATCGCTTCCGCCGATATGTTTAATATCGAAGCGGTTGCTCAATGGAGAAAGACGGGCGCCAAACCCTACACGGTTAAATTCAACACCGGCATAGATGGTTATGAAGTAGACGACGTAACCGGTTGGTACGAGGGTAACGAAATCAAGCTTCCCGAACTTGCCTACACCATGATGGAATTCGACGGCAACTGGTATTACGAAGCCGAATGCCTGAACGTTGTGGACTTCGATAATATCGATACCGAAAAGGCAGACATTATCGGCGCGGATACCGAAGAACCCGTGCTTACCATATATGCGAAAGCTTCTGAAAAGCAATTCCTCGATGGCGAGGGAACCGAAGAAAATCCGTTCCTCGTTAAAACCGAGGCAGACCTTACTAAACTTGCCGAATTTGTAAACGCGGGCGAAAGTCTTGCGGGTTACTACATTAAACTTGAAAACGACATCGTTTTAAACGGCGCGTTCACTCAAATAGGTAGCAAGACCAAACCTTTCTCGGGCGTGTTCGACGGCAACGGCAAAACCATAAACAATATGACGCTCGAGGGTGAGGTTTACCTCGGTATGTTCGCTATTTTGAAAGGCGCAACAGTTAAAAACCTTACCATAGAGGGAACCGTTGTAGGCGAAAAGGGAGTTAACGGCTTGCTCGCAGGTCAGTTGCAGAGCGGCACTCTCGTTGAAAACGTAACCGTAAAAGGTTCGGTAAGCGGCGGCGGCTCGGACGTAGGCGGCATAGCCGGCGATACCGTTAAGAACGGCGAGGACAACGTTGTTGTTAAAAACTGCGTAAACTATGCCGAAATAACCGTTACCATGGCTAAACCCGGCGACGTAGGCGCGGCGGGCGGTATAATCGGAGCGACGGCGGCGGGTCTTGAAACGCTGGTAATAAATTGCTCCAACTACGGCAAAGTATCCACTACCTCCACTTTCGGCGGCGGTATAATAGGTCTTTTAAGAGTAGTAAACGGCAATACGAACTATAAAGTTTCGGGTTGCTACAACTACGGCGATATAAGCGGCTCCGTTCAGGTTGGCGGTATAGTCGGCGGCAGTCGTGACAGAATTGAAAACAGCTACACTCTTTCTACCGCTAAAATAAACGGCTCTGCCGCTATCGACCTCATCCTCGACGGCGAGACCGCCACCTATATCGGCGCTATCGTAGGCAGACTTGAAACCGCTGCCGCAATGAGAACCGCAGGCGGACTTTGCGACGCAGACGGCAACCCCATAACCGTAAAAATCACCGCGGTGCTCGACACCGACGGCGGAACATTGCCCGAGGGCGTTACTTCTCCCGCGGAGATAATTGCCGAAACGGCAGTGCTCGGTCAGTTGCCCGTTCCCGTTAAAGAGGGTTACAGATTTGTTCGTTGGGAACTCAAAGTGGTTTCGGGCGAGGGCGATGACCAAACAATTTCTTACGTGGCCGTTACCGAATCCACCGTATTCCAAGGTCCCGCTCACACCGTTGAGCTTGTGGCGAGATACGTTGAACAAGTGACTATAACCGTTAACGCCGACGGTGGCGAATATGACGGCGAAACCACCATAACGCTCGATAAAGGCGGAAAACTTGACGCCGACGCGTTGGGCGTTCCCACCAAAGAGGGTTACACTTTCCTCGGTTGGTTCAACGGCGATACCCGCGTTACCGCGGACGACGTTTACGAAGCCGACGTTGAAATTAAAGCTCACTGGGAAAAACAGGCGCAGAAATCCAACATTAAATTCAACTCCGACGGCGCTTTGGTTGACAGCAAAGAACTTACCGTAGGCGAAGAAATAGGCGCTCTTCCCGTTCCTCCCGCAAAAGCGGGCTACCGTTTCGACGGTTGGTACGACGTTGACGACAACAAAATAACCGAAACCAGCACTTTCGAAGCTTCGGTTGTAGATCTCAACGCTAAATGGGTGCTTCAAACCGTAATAACCTTTACCGCAGAGGGCGGAACCATCAACGGCGAAGCCACTAAATCGATTGACGCAGGCACCGCTATAGGAACCTTGCCCACCGCTACCATAGATGTAGCAGGCGAAGCGTTCGGCGGCTGGCTTACCGCAGACGGCAAACTCGTTGACGAGAACACTGTTTTCGCTGCCGACGTAACCGCTATAACCCTTACCGCAAGTTTCGGTTGGGACGGCGAAACTGTAAGCGAATCGCTTTCGGGCGAGGGCACCGAAGAGGCTCCTTACCTTATAAGCAGCGGCGCCGACCTCGCTTACCTTGCTTCAAGCGTAAACGGCGGCAACAATTACAGCGGCAAATATATATCTCTTACCAAAAATGTCAACATGAACTTTAAGGCTTGGACTTCTATCGGCAAAACCTCCGATAAAGTGTTCTCGGGTATATTCGACGGTAAGAATTTCGCTATTGAAAACGTTACCGACGCGTTTATAGAATACGCTTCGGGCGCTACCGTTAAAAACCTTACTTTAAGCGTTAAAATTCAAAAGACCACGATTGTAGGCGGACTTATCAGTATAACGAAAGATACCGCTTGCACGGTTGAAAACGTAACCGTGAAAGGTTCCGTAAGCGGCTCTGAGGCGAACGTCGCGGGCGTTGTAGGAAAAGCACAAGGCGCAACTACAATTAGAAACTGCAAGAACTATGCAGATATTACCAGCACCTTGGGTTCCGGTCTTGCGTTTGCGGGCGGAATACTCGGTTCGAGCGCAAGCACTATCGTAATAGATTCGTGCGAAAACTACGGCACCATAACCGCGAAAGGCACTATGGTAGGCGGTATAGCGGGTCTTCCCAGAAAAGCGGCTAACTCTTACGTAACCGGTTGCAAAAACTTCGGTAACGTTACGGGTTCTGCTCAAGTGGGCGGCATCGTCGGTGCCAGCAGGGTAAAAGTCCAAAACAGTTACTGTCTCGAAACCGCGCTTATCAACGGTAAAGAAGCAAAAACGCTTACCCTTTACGGAATTAAAACCTCGGTAGGCGGCTCGGTTCTAACCGCTTCCGTCGTAGGACAGATTGACGATAAAGCGGGCAACTCCGACTGCGGCGAGCTTGTTAACTGTGGACTTTGCAACGCGAACGGCGAAGCCATAACCGATGAACAGCAATAACAATTAAATAAAAAAGGCAAAGTCGCCGAAAGTTGGGTTAATCGGCTTATACGGCGACTTTTGCAAAAATTTTATATAACTAAACAATAAACGGGGGAACTAAATGAAAAACAAATTTCCTAAAAAACGAATAGTCGGGCTTGCTGCGGCTATGCTTTGCTGCAGCATGATTTTATTCGGTTGCGGCGGCGGTAACAACAATACGCCCAAACGGCAATACGACCCGTCTACCCGCGTTCCCACAGACAACGGCGAACAGGTTTTCACAATAGACCAGGACTGCGCGCGTTATAACAACTATATTGAACTTTACGACGGCGACGGCGATATTTACGATATAGGCGACCCATACGTGTTTAGGTTTAACGGTAAATATTACTTATATACCTCCCTTAACGGCAATAAAAAATATTCGGGCAAAATTCCTTGCTGGGAATCGGATAATATGGTCGACTGGAAATGGAGCGGCTGGGCATACGACCCGAACAGCACCTCGCAGTCGTCTGAAACATACATAGCATTCGCGCCCGAGGTCGTTTATTACAAAGGCTGGTTTTATATGTGTGAATCCCGCCGCGGACAAGGGCATTACTTTTTCAGAAGCGATAGCCCCAACGGTCCGTTTACCCTTATTTCCGATAATTTGGGTATGGGAATCGACGGTTCGTTTTATCTGCACGACGACGGGCAACTTTATTTCGTAAGCGCGAACGACGCGCTTTCCTGCCTTACATATTACACCATAGATTTCCCCGAAGACGCTTCGGGCAATCCGCAGGTGAATTTAGGCAATCCGCAGGTGAATTTAGGCAAAGCGCAGAAAATAGAAAACGCCAACTTAAACGGTTGGACGGAGGGACCCGGGTATTTCAAGCGCAACGGTTTTACCTACCTTACTTACACCGGCAACCACGTTGACAGCGCGGGCTATAAAGTAGCTTATTCCTATTCGAAGAACAATTTCCCGTTTACCGAACTTTCTTCCAGATGGTATAACACCACTCTTATTTCAACCGGACTCGACAACGAAGCTCCTTTGGGCTATGCGAGCAAAAGCACGGTTAAACAGGTAAGCAACTATCGCGGTTTAGGGCATAGCAGTAACGTTATAGGTCCCGACCTCGACAGCGTTTACACCGCTTATCACAACGCCAACCGTATTAATTACGACAATACGATGGTATCCGGCACCAGAAAGTATAACTTAACCCGTTATTTCACAAACGGCTCTTACGTTCTTACCGACGGGCTCGGAAATTATTCCAAAATTAAACCCACCGGCGCAGATTATTCCGAAACAGGCGAAAATTTAAGCGAAACCGCGAACTTTAAATTAAGCGCGGCTCAAACCGAGGCTTTGTTCACCGCCGAAATAAACTTTACGCTTACAAACAGCAAAGGCACGGCGGTTGCGGGTTTCGAAGACGAAAGCAATTACTTCGAGGTTGCTGTTGACGGAACGTCGCTTACCTATTCGCGGGTAGTAAACGGAAAATCGCAAAAAATAGCTTCGGCAAAAGTTGCGGTTTCCACAAACGAAAACGCCATTCACACCGTTAAAATAGTAAATGGCAGCCACAAAGCCCAAATTTATTACGACAATATGCTTGTAATAACTTCCGAAAAAATAATGAACGGCGGGCTTGTCGGCGTAGGAAGCGGAACTACGGCTACATCGTTGCAGTTTAAAAACGACGCGTTCGGCACTTCCGATTTCGAAGCGGTTAAAGATTTAACCGGCAGTTTCGCGGCGACCTCTTATTTGAAAGGCGAAAACCGCGGTTACAGCATAGCTAACGCAAAAGTAAAACGCGACGGCGTTCGTCAAGGCGAAAAAGAAAGCACCGCGTATTCTTCCCAGAACGAAGCGTACGCTTTGGTGTTAAACGCCGAAGACTGGGTTAAATACCTTGTGGACGCTCCCGAAACCGACGACTATTCGTTAAGCCTTACGGTAGGCAAGGCGAGCAAGGGCTGCGTTTTCGAAATTATTATCGATAATCAAACCATAATAAAAAGCGAAATTCCCGAAGACCTCGAGTTCGGCAATCAATCTTACGTAAACGTAAACGCGGGTTCGTTCCACGCTGAAAAAGGCGTGCATTCGCTAAAAATAAGGGTGTTCGACGGTACGCTTGACGTTTTAAACTTCTCCACAAGCAAAAACGCGACCGCGATCGAACAGGTAACCGATTCGCTTCGCGATAAAAACTCCTCCGTATTCAAACAGAAAGTAGGCGCCAAAGCTTCTTTCTCGGGCGCGGGGCTTATGACCAACACGAGCGACGACAGAACGCTTATTCTTACCGGCAGCCGCGGAGTTTCGAACTATGAATTTTCGGTAAACGTAAAAATAATTTCGCAGGAAGCGCAGGGCGGCATATTGTTCAGAATGAACAATTTCTCGCACACCGATTATAAAACCACTTCGCTGGGAACCAACTACGACGGATATTATTTAAGCATAGGCAAATACCTCGTAAACCTTTACAAACGTTCCTACGGCAGGGAAGACGTGAAACTCGGCGGCGCCAAACCGCAGGGCGGGCTGTCTTTCAATAACGGTGCGCAGGTAAGGGTAACGGTTCGCTGCGAAAACACTAAAATTACAATTTATTTAAACGGCGAGGAGTTCTTGTCGTGCGTGGACGCCGAGTGCTACACAAGCGGTTACATCGCGCTTTACGCCGAAAAGAATTCGAGCTATCTTTTCTCGGACTACGAATATATAGAACTGTAATTTTAAGGTTGTTTTTTGCAAAACAAACGAAAAACAACATGAAAAATAAAAAACTATTAAGGAGTGACAATATGAAGAAATCCAAATTCGCAAGCCTTACTACGGCTCTCGTTTTATCGCTTTCGGCTTTTGCCGGTTGCGGCGGTGGCGGCGGTGGCGGTAAGATAGACGACGACAAAGCCTGGAACACGCTCAAAAGCGGCGAAACCATTCAGCTTGTTTTTGCGGGTCGCGACGTAGACACCGAAAAAGCCAACTATCAGGCTTTTGTTGACGAATTCAATAAAACTCACGAAAACATCGTTATAGAACTTAAATGGTGGAGCGACGGCACCGCTTATAACACGGCGCTCGACGGAATGGGCAAAAACCTGCCCGACGTATTTATGCTTAACGATATAATGTTCTCGTCTTACGCATACAGCGGCAAGCTCGCCAACATTCGCGACCATATAGACGAAAGCGTTATGGACGATATGTATGAATCCGCCTGCAACGAATATTATTTCGACCACACCACCAACAAAATAGGCAAAACCGATAAAGCCGCGCTTTACGGTTTGCCCAAAGACAACGGTCCTTACGCGCTCGCTATAAACGAAGCTCGCCTTAAAGAGCTTATAGCCGCGTATAACGCGAAAACCACCAACGACGCCGATAAAATCGACGAAGCCGCGGTGTTAAGCACCACCGAGCCTATGACTTTCAGTTATTTCAAAGAGCTTGGCAAAAAGCTTAAAACCGTTCTTGGCGCCGACGAATACGTTCTTTCGGGTTACGACATCGAAAGCACGGTTTATTCCAACAACGCCAACTATTTCACCGACGACAGCGGCGCGGTAGCTAATATCGATTCCGACAACTTCGTGGGCGCTATTCAGTTCATACAAGACCTTTACAAAGAGGGCATACTTCCTCCCGCGGGCGCCGTTTCTTCGGCTGAAACCTTGTTCACCTCGGGCAAAGCGTTGTTCTATTACGGCGCGGTAGGTCCTTGGAAGACCAAAGACTACTGGAAGAGCTGCTCCTTCGACTGGAACATTCTTCCTGTGCTTTGCGGCGACGCCGAGGGTTCGGTTTCCACCGCTTGCGTGGGCAGCATGGTTTACGCAATTTCCAACAACTGCGCGTATAAAGACGCCGCTCTGGAAGTAGTTAAATATTTCTCTACCGACGTAACCGCTCAAAGAACGCAGTATAAACGCGGACAGTGCGTGCCTAACCTTAAAAGCCTTGCCGAAGAATACATAACCGATTCGCAACAGCTTATTAAAAATCAGGCTAAAACGCAGGCTAACCGCGACAAAGCTTACCCCGAAAACCGCGGAGTATGGGTTGACGTAGTAGACGGCGCAGGCGCGCAGAAAACCGTGAACGGCGTTACTTATACCGATAAAATCACCGGTAAATACCGCGCGGCAAGCTATACGTTCGATAGTTTGTGGCAAACCGAACTCAACCTGTTTATGTCCGGTCAGAAAGGCAACTACGGCTCGTTCTGGCAGGCGGATAAGAGCGGCAAATGGGTAAACGTAAAAGAAGCGCTCACCGCTTATAAATCCACTATGCAAGGGCTTTTAGACGAGGGAAGAGATTTCATCGGCTAAACCGAAACATTAACAAAACACAATCAACAATCCGAACGCGCCGCTTTTTAGCGGCGCGCGATATTCCGGGAGGTCGCATAACAGATGAACGTAAACAAATCGGAAACTTCAACCGCAGTTGTTTCGGGTAAACCGCCCCAAAAAAAGAAAAGCACGCTTAAACGCAAAGAAAATTTAATCGCTCTTGCGTTTATATCCATAAAATATTTAGGGCTTATAGTTTTTACCGTGCTTCCGTTTATATTCGCTATTTTATACAGTTTTACCGACTATAACGCCCGAATCGAAACCGAGCCTTTTTTAACCATAATGGGCGAAAAGTGGTGCGGTTTCGGCAACTACGTTAAACTGTTCGGGGAATCGGTTTATAACGAGGCGTTTATAAACGCGGTGCTGAACAATCTTATATTTATGTTAAGCGTGCCTTTGGGTATAATAATCGGGCTTGTGGTGGCGGTTATGTTAAGCCGCGAAAACCTTATACGCGGTTCGCGCGTTATAAGAATGCTCATTTATATCCCCGTGGTTTCTTCCGCAGTGGCTATGAACATAATTTGGCGTTACATATTCGATAACCAGTACGGTATAATCAATCAGGTTACCGGCTGGAATATTCAATGGCTTACAGATTCGCACTGGATTAAGGTCGCCATAATAATCAAGTCGGCATGGGGCTCGATAGGGCGCTCTATGATATTGTGCCTTGCCGCGCTAACAAACGTAGGGCGCGATTATTACGAAGCCGCCGAAATCGACGGTGCGGGCGAAGTAACCAAGTTTTTCAAAATAGCTATTCCGCTTATTTCGCCTACTTTGTTCTATCTGTTCTGCACCGGCTTTATAGGAAATTTGCAGGCATACGTCGATTCGCAGGTTTTCGCAAACGGACATCCCGGCGCACAAACCATAGTTTATTTCATATGGAACTACGGCATAAGCCGCAGCCGCTACGGAATAGCTTCCGCCGCTTCGGTCGTGCTCACCATAAGCATTATGATTATAACGTTGTTGCAGTTTAAAATTAGCGAAAAATGGGTTTATTCCGAATAAGGAGGGGGTTTTTATGACTGCGAATATCGAAAATAAGGCATATAATAAAAAGTCTCCCGCCGCGCCGAAAGCAGGAAGAATTATCGGGATTACCCTATGCTATATCTTTCTTATATTAATCTGTTTTACCTGCGTTTTTCCGTTTCTATGGATGTTTTTATCAAGCCTTAAAACGGTTGAAGAAGCTGTAAACACTTTAACTCTTACGTTTTTCGCCAAAGCCCCGCAATGGCACAACTACGCCGTGGTTTTTGAAAAAATCGATATGTTCCGCGGATTTTTAAACACAATGGCAATCGAAGTGGCTACCATTCCGTTCTGCGTGTTTATGTCGGGCTTGTCGGCTTTCGCGTTTTCTAAAATGGATCTTAAGCATAAAAACGTTCACCTTATGGTGCAGTTAAGCGCGCTTATGATTCCTTACGCATGCGTGGTTCTGCCGCTTTATCGCGCTTACTACTCGCTTAACCTTACCGATACGCTTTGGCCACTCATATTGCCGTCGCTGTTCGGCGGGGTTTCGATGATGTTCTTCTTCGTGCAGTTTCAGCGTTCCGTTCCAAACGCCATTTTCGAAGCCGCAAAAGTGGACGGCGCAAGTTATTTAAGGCAATACGTATGCATTATGCTTCCCAGCATGGGTCCCGCCGTGGCGGCGCAGGTTATATTTATGTTCGTGGGCAACTGGAACGACTTCTTCGCTCCGTCGCTGTATCTTACCGTAGAAAAGGTTATGACTTTGCAGCTTATGCTTAAATCACTTTCCGATTCGAAAGTAGATTTGCCCGTATCGTTTGCGGGCGCGGTTATAGCAAGCGTTCCGCTTTACGTAATTTACATAATCTTCCAGCGCTACTTTATAGAGGGCATGGCGATTTCCGCCGTTAAGGGCTAATATTAAAAATTATAAAAGTCGGGCTATAAGTTCGTAATCGGAGCTTTCGGATCGGCTTTTAAAAACAAAAGGTGACAATATGCAACACGCAGCGTGTTATAAAAAAGGGTATCCTCGTCCGCGGTTCGTGCGCGAAAGTTACGCTTGCTTAAACGGCGAATGGAATTTTATATTCGACGACGAAAACATAGGCGAAAAGCATAAATATTATAACGATTTTTCGGGCTTTGGAAAGTCGGTGAAAATAAACGTGCCGTTTGCCTATCAGTCGGAAGCGAGCGGCGTGGAAGACAAAACCGACCACTCGTATATGTGGTATTCGCGCAGGTTCAATTATTCTCTTGCGCGCGGCAAACGCCTTATAATAAATTTCGACGGCGTCGATTACCTTGCCAAAGTGTGGCTTAACGGCGTGTTTATAGGCAGCCATACGGGCGGATATGCGCGCTTTTCTTTCGATATTACTAATTATTTGAAACGCGGCGAAAATTTTTTGGTCGTAAAGTGCGAAGACGAGTTCTCTCCGGTTATGCCACGCGGCAAACAGCGCTACGTAGAAAAAAATATTTCCTGTTTTTACACCCCGACTTCGGGCATATGGAAAACCGTTTGGCTGGAAGAAACCGCCGACGTTTACCTTAAAAACGTTATTTCTTCCTGCGAATATGAAAACTGCCGCGCGAATTTCGAATTTTACCTTAATAAATTCGTAAAAGGCTCGTCGCTGCAAATAGAGGCGAGCTATCAGGGCGAAAAGGTAGCTTGCATAGAAACCGAAATTTTTGCCGATTACGGGCGCGCCGTGCTCGACCTTACGCTTTTTAACAAAGTTCTTGTTATGAAGCCGTGGAGCATAGGTCGCCCCGAACAGTTTTTCGATTTGAAATTCACGCTTAAAGTAAACGGCAAAGCGGTTGACGAAGCGGGGTCGTATACCGCGCTTGTAGACTACAGAACCAAAAACAACGGCATAGAGGTCAACTATCTGCCGTGTTATTATTTCAGAATGGTGCTCGACCAAGGGTATTTCCCGCGCGGCGGAATGACTGCCGAAAGCGACGAAGAGCTTTTGAACGACGTTTTGCTTATAAAACAAGCGGGCTTCAACGGCGTAAGGCTGCACCAAAAAATAGAAGACGAGCGGTTTTATTATTTCTGCGATATGGTCGGCTTGTTCTTCTGGTTGGAAATGCCCGCGGCATACGATTTCACCTCGGCAGCGGCGGCGGAACTTTCAAGGCAGTGGAGCGAGATAGTTCTTCAACACAAAGGGTATTTGTCGCTTATGGCTTACGTGCCTATAAACGAAAGTTGGGGCGTATTGCAAACAAGTGAAAATATAGCCATGCAGAATTTTACCGCGGGGCTTTACAGGCTTACCAAAGCGCTCGACCAAACCCGCCTGGTTATATCCAACGACGGTTGGGAACACACCGAAAGCGACATAGTAACCCTGCACAACTACGCGCAGACGGGCAAAGAAATAGTTGAAGCTTACGGCGATATGCAGGCGTTTTTAAACGGCGATTTTGTAAAAGACAGGCATTCGCGCGCGGCATTCGCAAACGGTTACAAATACGGCGGACAGCCGATAATAATAAGCGAATACGGAGGAGTTTCTTTTATAAAAAACAGTTCCGACGGCTGGGGTTACGGCAACGCTGCGAAAAGCGAAGAAGAGTTTATAAACAGGCTGTGCGAGCTTACCCGCGCGATAGAAAGCGTTAATTGCCAAGGGTATTGCCTTACGCAGTTTACCGACGTAATGCAGGAAAAGAACGGGCTTTTCACCGAAGACAGAAAGCCCAAAGCCGACATGGCCAAACTGCGGCTTATAAACGAAATTAAACCGTTCGAACAATGAAAAACAAATTTTGGGGCAAAATGTTGGCTTTAACATTATCGGCGGCTGTTGTTGCGGGTTGCGGCGCGTTTGCGGGGTGCAATAATAATTCCGACAGCGGAAACAAAATTCCCGAAACGCAGAAAATAGAAGATTTATCCGACGACCGTTACGTTAACTTGTACGGCAGAAATTATTATAACGAAAATTACGAGGGCACCACGTTTATAAACAGCGCCTCGGGGTTTGAACTTAAATTCCGCGGCACCGCGGTTTACGCCGATATTTGCGTTATAGGTTCGCGCGATTCTATGTGGTCGGTTTTCGTAGACGGCGAAACCGACAGCAACGCCCGCGTTCTCACGTTTAAAAAAAAACGCGGAATGTTTACCAAAAAAACTTTGGTCGAGGGATTGCCGGGCGGCGAGCATACGCTTAAAATATTAAAGCGCACTATGTCGAGCGCCGACTATGCCGTTATAAAAAATCTTGCCTCCGACGGCGCGTTTTTGGGAGCTCCCGAGAAGCCGAAACTACACATAGCCTTTTATGGCGATTCAATAACGTGCGGAAGCGGCGTTTTAAGGGAATACAAGCCCGCCGACAGCAAAATTTACACCGCCGAAACGCAAAACGCGCTGCAATCTTACGCGGCTTATTGCGCAAGCGAACTGGGCGCTTCGTTCGGCGTGTTCGGCAGGGGCGGAATTACTTTAAAATTCCGAAATCCCGCAACCGAGCCGTTCTCGGTTATCAACAACTACAAAAGTATGGCGGTCGATTTGTCGGTGGAAAACGGAGAATGTCCCGAATATGATTTTTCCGATATTCCCGATGCCGTGGTTATTTACCTCGGCACCAACGACTATCTGCGCAGTTTAAGCAGTAACGCAGGCTATTCTCTTGCGGGAATGGAAGCCGCCTATATAGAATTTGTCGATAAGCTTGTGGGCGCGTATTACGGGTTCGATATTCCCATTGTGTTGTGCAGCGGAATGATGGTGCATAACTCGGGGCTTGCGGGTGCGGTTAGCGGAGCGGCGCAGATGCTTAAACCCAAATATCCGTATATCGCGGCGTTGGATTTTGACGCAGGCGTTACCGAATCGGTTGGCGGACACCCCGTGGTTGAAGACAGCGTTAAGGCGGGCGCTCAGCTTGCCCAAACCTTAAAAACGCTTTTCGTAAATTCTGGCAGAATACTCGATTAAACGACTTATAGGCAGACTTTTTAATTTTTAATCGCACAAAAAAACAAACGCGGACGTTTAATCGCGATATATAGCGGATATAAAAAATCGAGATATTCGAAAATCGCGCAAAAATAAAAATACGGAAAAATATAAGGGCGTACGGCTTTTGCCTACGAAAGGAGAATTTTTTATGGAAGAAAAACTTGTTAAAGGGCAGTGGAGTAAAGAACGCGCCTGGCAATGGTATAACGAACAACCCTGGATTCGCGGGTATAACGGCTATCCGTCGAACTGCGTAAACCGCATAGCCATGTGGCAGGAATACGAACACGAAGAGGTTTTTAAGCAGATAGAATACGAATTTAATCTTGCAAAAGAAACTGGGTTTAACGCCGTGCGCGCCATTATTCAGTTCGAATGCTGGTATTATCAGCACGATTCTTTTATGAATAACCTCGAAGAATACTTTACGCTCGCCGATAAATACGGGCTTAAAGTAATGCTCACGCTCGGCAACGACTGCACGGTTCCTAAAGAAAAATTCAAACCCGTGGTGTTCGGCAAACAGAATGTAGACTGGGGCTATCACAGCGGCATAAAGGCGGGTCCACACGCGGCGGGACTTGTAGGTCCCGGGTATTGCCTGCTCGACGACCCCGAAATCGAGCCGAAATATTACGAAATGGTAGACGAACTCGCGGCGAAATATAGTCAAGACCAGCGTTTGCAAATTTGGGACGTATGGAACGAACCGGGCAACGGCAGGCGCGATAATTTAAGTTTGAAAGCGATGAAAAAGTTTTTCGAAATCATTCGCTCGCATAACCCCATCCAGCCGCTTACTGCCGATTGCTGGAGCTATACCGAAGATTTTATGCCCAAGCGCGAAATGGAAAAGATGGCGGTAGATCTTTCGGACGTAATAACCTTCCACTATTACGGTTCGTATGAAAATATGATTATCATCATAGAAAATCTTAAAAAATACGGGCGCCCGCTTATAAACAACGAATGGCTTAACCGTATTGCCGGCAACGACGTAAAAGAGCTGTTCCCGTTGTTCTATCTTGAAAAAATAGGTTCTTATCACTGG
This sequence comes from uncultured Eubacteriales bacterium, assembly GCA_905209085.1. Taxonomy (GTDB): domain Bacteria; phylum Bacillota; class Clostridia; order Christensenellales; family Borkfalkiaceae; genus Scatosoma. Next base: position 412,911 of record CAJLRM010000001.1, on the reverse strand, counting down.
GGACTTATCGCGGGGTATTCGCAGACTTACGAGCCGTGGGGACATTATTTTGTGGATTATCTGAAAGAGGGTTCCACGCTTGACCTCACTAAATGGCAGCACGATATTTACCGCTTTAACGGTTTGCCTTACGACGTGAAAGAGATTAACACCATTAAACGTTTCTGTGTGCTGGCGGCGGCGAAAGAAGCCGAAAACAATAAAAAATGAAAAACAAATTTTTTGTAAAAATGTTGGCATTAACATTATCGGCTGTGGTTGTTGCGGGTTGCGGCGCGTTTGCGGGGTGCAACAATAACTCCGACGGCGGCAACAAAGTTCCCGAAACGCAGAAAATAGAAGATTTATTCGACGACCGTTACGTTAACTTGTACGGCAGGAATTATTATAACGAAAATTACGAGGGCACCACGTTTATAAACAGCGCCTCGGGGTTCGAACTTAAATTCTGCGGTACCGCGGTTTACGCTAATATTTGCGTTATAGGCTCGCGCAGTTCGATGTGGTCGGTGTTTGTCGACGGCGAAACCGACAGCAACGCCCGCGTTCTCACGTTTAAAGAAACCCGCGGCCTGTTCGTGAAAAATACCTTGGTCGAGGGGCTTTCCGACGGAGAACACGTTGTGAAAGTTCTTAAAAGAACCCCCTCTAATTTCGACAGGATTATCGTAAGCGACCTTTCTTGCGACGGCGCGTTTATAGCCGCCCCCGAAAAGCCCGCTTTGAATATTGAATTTTACGGCGATTCAATAACCTGCGGCGAGGGCGTTTTAAGGGAATATCAGCCCTCCGACAGTAGAGTTTACACCGCCGAAACGCAAAACGCGTTGCAGGCTTACACTGCTTATTGCGCAAGCGAACTGGGCGCTTCGTTCAGCGTGTTCGGCAGGGGCGGAATTACCTTAAAATTTAAAAACGCCGCCACTGAAGCGTTTTCGGTGCTCGATAATTACAAGAGCATGGCGGTCGATTTGTCGGTAGCACAGGGCGAATGCCCCGAATACGATTTTGCCGTTGTTCCCGACGCCGTGGTTATTTACCTCGGCACCAACGATTATCTGCGCAGTTTGAAATACACAACAGGTTATTCGCTTTCGGGCATGCAGGCGGCTTTAATTGAGTTTGTAGATAAACTCGGCGCATATTACGGCACCGATATGCCCATTGTGTTGTGCAGCGGAATGATGGTGCATAACTCGGGGCTTGCGGGCGCGGTCAGCGGCGCGGCGCAGACGCTTAAACCCAAATATCCGTATATCGCGGCGTTGGATTTCGACGCGGGCGTTACCGAATCGGTTGGCGGACACCCCGTGGTTGAAGACAGCGTTAAGGCGGGCGCGCAACTTGCCCAAACTTTAAAAACGCTTTTCGAAAACTCGGGCAGACCGCTCGATTAATAGGTTAATCTTTAAAAATCCGATAAAATTCATATAAATAAAACCCGCGAACGTTGTGATATGCACCCCAAAAGTCAGACACTTTTGGAGGTGCATATCACTATTGAGTGTATTGTTTTATTGTATTTGTTATATTTTACGGTTCAATTATTAAACCCCGCGCGATGTATTTATAGCCAAAAGGGCGTTACGAAAGTCGGATTGAAAAAAACGATTTTTAATTTAGCGTGGGACGATATAGAAGCCGTTTATTGTATGCGGTTTATATTTTTTCCTTTTTTTTCTGTTGTTCGTTGACAAAAAGAAAAAAGCGACTACATTTGTTTACGACTTAAAAAAGCGCAGAAAAAAGTTGAAGCCGGCGGCGACGTTGTGTCGATTGTGTTTATAGGGCAGTTGATAGAAATACAAAAACTATGCCCGATAAATATTCAAATGAGCAAAAAGGTCGAAAAACGAGTAACCGAAAAGCTGAAAAAACAAAACGTAGAATCGGAGGCTTTTTTTCCTCAACCTCGCAACGAAATATTTATAGAATTCGGCAAAAAAGTTTCGCAGGAACAAATTCACGCGTTTGAAAAGGAAATATGCGAACGGGTTGTTTGCTTGCCGCTATGTGAAAAGATGCGTGAAGAAGCAGAGAGCCAAGGTTACCATTGCAAAGCCGAAGTGTTTAACGGTAACTTAAAAATAAGAAATACCGCTCGTATTTGGTTGTAAAAATAACAGATAAAAACGGCGATTTGGTTCACGAAAACGGCACCGGGGCAGGCGTTTTTATGTTTTATAAAACTTTATGTTATTCAACATTATTTCACCGAGTTGCGGGAATAAAGCTACACGAAGATGAAAATTTTATTAAGGAATTAACCGATTTTACGGAAAAGTGAAAAAATCAAGTATGCAAGATTGGCGAATAATATAGTTAACGGCGGCTTTGCGGAATTTGAAGTGACCGAATTTGACTGTGGGGTTTAACAATATTATTTGTATTATAAAGCGGCAATTTTTCGCCGACATATTTATTTTTCGCCTTGCAAAATTTTTAAATTTATGGTAAAATAAACGCAATATCAAAAGCATTAGGGGATTAAACGTTATGGTTCACGTGCTTATAGAGGAAAACTATTCCTCGAACAACCGCATAAAAACTATATTCGACGGAATGAACTCGGTGTTAAAAAAGAAACGCCTTTCTCTTGAAGTTTTCAAATCGCTCGACGAAATAAAAGACCGGCCGAGGGTGGTTATTTTAATATGCGCGTCGCTCAAATGGACGATGGACGCGATAAAGGCGCTTAACGCGCGCGGCATTCATCCTCTTGTGTTCGGTTTTCAATACCTCGATACGGTCTATCAATACAGTTGCATAAACCTTACTTACACAAAAACCACTTATTTGCTTACGGGGTATCTGCTTTCCGAAAACGCCGGTGAAACCGCGGTTATCGGCTATAATTCCGACAGCTTGCCTGACCGACTTAAACTTGCGGGAGCAAAACATGCAGCCGAGCATTACGGCGTTCCCGTAAAAGTGTTTAAAAACAACGGCGACGTTATAGCCTGCATAAAAGATTTTGCTGAAAACTGCGAAAACGTTAAAAACGTGGTTTGTTTAAACGATACTTTTGTCATTATTATGCGCAAATGTTGCCCCGAACTTTTGCAAAACAAGCGGGTTTGCAGTTGTAACGGAATGAAAATATCGAAATATATGGAATCGCCTTATCCCACTGGCATTATCAGTTATTACAAGGCGGGCGTGCAGATAGCCGAGCTTTATTGGTTTTTAATGCGGCTTGACGAAATTTGCTCCACCGCGTTGACTTTGGAAATGGATATAGTTCCGGGCAAGCGTTACAGCGGCGATTTCCCGTTAATCGATTCTTCTTACAGCCAAAGCGGCGTTGATTTTTACGGCGACAAAACGGTTGCCGAGGTGGAACGGCTTAATCAAACGCTTTTAATGCTCGACGAAATAGACGAGCAGATTCTGCACGACATTATGGCGGGCGACAGCTATGAGACCATAGCCGACAACAGTCATTTGGCGCTTAACACCGTTAAATACCGCGTGCATGCAATGACGAAAAACGCCGCCGTTTCGGGCAGAAAAGACCTTATGGCGTTAATCGAAAAATACAATCTTATAATTTAAAACGCAAGGTTTTATCGCTTAGTGTGCGGGTCGCGTTCGGCGCGCCTTGCAAAAAGCCATATTTCGGCATAAAATTTACTAAAATTATTGTCTTGCAAATCGCCTTCTCGTTCTGTATAATGTAAGTATAAAGAACGAAGAGGTGTTTTTATGTCTGAAATAAAAAAGAAAAAAATTACCATACCCACATATAGAGTAGGCGAGCCGGAACCGCTGCCGTTATATTTTGAAAAACGTCCGTATCAGGGGGCGAGCGGGCGCATTTACCCCATTCCGTACGTTTCGTCGTTTTCCGACGATAAAAAGGATTACGACTACGACGGTTACGTTCTTGAAAACGAATACATACGCGCGGTTTTATTGCCCGAACTCGGGGGAAAAGTACATTGCGCGCTCGATAAAACCAACGGGTACGACTTTATATATAACAACAAAGTTATAAAGCCCGCAATGGTAGGGCTTGCGGGTCCTTGGGTTTCCGGCGGAATAGAGTTCAACTGGCCGCAACACCACCGTCCCACCACCTTTATGCCCGTCGAACACGCCGAGGGAAAATCGGACGGCAAGAAAGCCGTGTTTATGGGCGAGGTGGATTATTTTCATCAGATGAAAGGAAACGTCGCGCTTTCGGTAGACGAGGGCAGCAGCGTTCTCCGCGCGAAAATAACCGTATATAACCAAACTCCGGTAGCGCACCCGTTTATGTGGTGGGCTAACCTTGCGGTTGAAATCGACGACGATTACAGGGTAGTGTTCCCGCCCGATGTGGAATACGTGAACGACCACGACCGCCGCGCCGTTCTGGAATGGCCTGTGGCGAAAGGCGTTTACCACACCGCGCGCCCCTACGATTACGGCAAAGGCACCGACATTCACGTGTCTGGCGCGATAAAAGTTCCGTCTTCGTTTATGATTTCCAAAGGGCAGTCCGATATGGATTTTGTTTGCGGATACGATAAAAACAAAGAAAGCGGCGTGGTTACGGTTGCCAACCGCCACATTGCGCCCGGTAAAAAACTGTGGACGTGGGGCGCGGGCAAGTTCGGTGCGAAATGGTGCGAAAACCTTACCGACGACGGCTCGCGTTACGTAGAGCTTATGACCGGTTGCTACACCGACAACCAGCCCGACTTCACCTGGATTGCTCCTTACGAAACCAAAGAATTCGAGCAGGTTTGGTACCCCGTGCGCGATATAGGCGAGGTTAAGTGCGCTACAGAAAAGGGCGCATGCAATCTTGAAAAAACCGAAAAAGGCGCGTTCGTCGGGTTCTATTCGGTTAAAAAGCGCAACTGCGTTATAACCTTGCTTAACGGCGAAAACGTAATTGCCGAAAAGAAAGCCGAGGTTTCGCCCGCGGCTCCGTTTACCTGTGAAATTCCCTGCGATTGCGACGTAAAAGACCTTACTTTAAAAATCTGCGACGAAAACGGCGAGCTTTTAATAGCTTACAAGCAACCCGTAAGAGGAACCAAAAAGCCCATTTCGCCCAGACTGCCCGCCAAAAAGCCTTGCGACATCGCTTCGCTGGAAGAACTTTATTTGAACGGCATTCATTTAAGACAATATAAACATTTTGAATATTGCCCCGAAGATTATTTCCTCGAGGGGTTGAAACGCGACCCGAAAGACATTCGTTGCAACAAAGCAATGGGCGATAAATGCCTTGAACGCGGCGAATACGACAAAGCAGAGGCTTATTACAACGCGGCTATCGAAAGGCTCACTTTGCGCAACGACAATCCTTACGACACCGAGCCTTATTACAAACGCGCGCTTTGCAAATTTTACAAGGGTGATTTGAGCGGCGCTTATAACGACGCATATCTTGCCGTGTGGAGTTATCCTTACCGCAGCGCGGGCTATTATCTGCTTGCTAAAATCGACGCACTTAACGGCAATAGAAAAGAAGCCGTAGAGTTTTTGAAACTTTCGCTTGAAACCCAAAGCAAAAACCTGTGGGCGCAGTATATTCTGGGAATTTTCGAGGGCGATAAAGATATAAACGAAAAAATCGAAGAAGCCGACCCGCTGTTCTTCGCGGGCTTCGAAAAAGAGAAAAACGCCGTAAACTACGCCATAGAGGTTATGCAGTTCGGGCTTTACGAACTTGCGAAAACCGCGCTTGAAAGGTGCGACGACAGGGCGATTAAGTTCTATTATCTTGCGTATATCGCGAAAAAACAGGGCGATTCGACTGCCGCCGAAAAATACGTTAAACTTGCCGACGAGTGCAGTTGGAAATGCGAATTCCCCGTTCGCACCGAAACTGTTCCCGTGCTTAAAGCCGCGAACACGCCCATGGCTGGCTACTACCTCGGCTGTATATATTACGCTTACGAACGCTATGGCGAAGCTTGCGAAGAATGGGGCAAAACGGTTGAAAAAATCGATTTCGCTCCCGCTTACAGGAATATGGCGCTCGGGCTTTACGACCACCTTGGAAAGAAAGAAGAAGCGTTTGCCGCACTTGAAAAAGCGCACGAACTTATGCCCGAAAGCGACCGTATTTTCTTTGAGCTTACCCAGCTTTATAAGGGAATGAACGCGCCGCTTAACAAACGCCTCGCGCTTTATAAAAACGAAGAAAAAACCGTTTTCCGCCGCGACGACTGCACTTTGCAATATTCGGTGCTTTCAACCATGGCGGGCGATATGGAAAAGGCGTTCGATATTCTTGCGGAGCATCGCTTCCACACCTACGAGGGCGGCGAGGGCTACCTTACGCAGCATCACGCCTGGCTACATTTCCTTGAAGGCAGAAAGCTTTTAGCGCAGAAAAAATATAAAGAAGCCGAAGAAACGCTTATAAGCGGACTTACTTTTCCGCTTAACTACGGCGAAGAAAAGAACTATTTCGTCAACGACGCGCCCATATATTCCGAACTTGCCAAAGTTTACGAAGCGCAGGGGAATAACGAAAAGCGCGACGAATATTTGAAACTCGCGCTCACTACCAACGGCGCGCCCACGGTTCACAGCTATTACGAATGCCGGGCTTTCGACGCTTTGGGCAAAACCGCCGAAGCGAAAGCTCTTGCCGACGAACTTTACAATATAGGCAAAAACAAAATAGATACCGCCGAAATTCCCGAATATTACGGGGTGGGTTCGCCCGCTTATCAACCGTTTAACTACGACATAGAAAAAGCGCACCTGCTTGCGGGTTATCTGCTTTGCGGCTTTGCCGAACTGGCTAAAGGAAACAAAGCCGAAGCGAAAAAGTTTGCCGAAAAAGCCGAAAAAATCGATTGCGCCGACTTCTCGCTGTATTTGTTGAAAGGCGAAATAAATGGCTGAAAAAGTAAAAACAAAATGCCCGCTCTGCGGCGACGTCTTGTCTGCGGGCGGGTATGAAGCCGAATTTTCGGCTGATATAGGGGCAACCTGTTTCAGGCTGTTTTACAAGCCGCTAAACGCGGAAATTTTGCGGACGCCGAACGGCGAAAGTCAGCGGAATACAAACGTTTATCTGTTCGGCAATCCCATACTGTTTCCGCCAAACCGCATTCGTGGCGGCAGGTTCGTTTTCCGCGGAAAAGAATATGTTCTGCCCGTGAACGAACCGCAAACCGGGTGCTTTATACACGGCAATCTGCTTAATTTGCCGTTTGCTAAAAAGCAAATAAGTCAAAGCGAAATAGAGTTTACATATTCGGCTAAAAAGGGCGAATATCTCGGTTTCCCGCACGATTTTACCGTGCGCAGGCATTACAAACTGGGCGAAAACGGGCTTGAAGAATATACTACCGTAATAAACGACGGCGTTTGCGAAATGCCTGTTATGCTGGCTTATCACACAACGTTTAATCTTGATTTTTACGGCGATATGCAAAACGTTAAGCTTCAGGTTCCCGTAACGCAGGAATATTTGCGCGATAAAAACTTTTTGCCAACAGGCGAAACAGCTTATGGCAGACCGCGCGACCTTGCGCTTGCAAACGGCGAATTTGTTCCCGCAAAGCAGCCGTTTTCGGCGTTTTATAAGGCGAACGATAAAACCGTGGCGCTATTTAAAGGCGCGGGCGCAAGCGTTTATTACGAAGCGGAGAGTATTTTCGGTTACAGAATGCTTTACCGCGGCGACGGCGATAGTTTTGCCGTGTGCGAACCGCAAACCTGCGTTATAGATTGTTTCCATTTCGAGCAAAACCCCGAAGAACTGGGATTAATAGTCCTTTCGGGCGGAGAAAGCAAAACTTTTTATACCCGCATTTGCATTGAAAAAGACGATAAATAAAAAACAAAAAGTCGAACCGTGTTTTGATATGCACCCAAAATGTTAGATACTCTTGGGGAATTTCAAGAATATTAAATCAAAATAGCATAAACAGCGAGTTCGTAAAAAACTAAATTTTAGAATTGCACTTTCAAACGATGAAAAATCAGATTTCAGGATTAGGAGTCTGATTTTTTATTCTCTCCAGATACGATTGTAAATTTCCTTTTAATATTGATTCTTGGATAAACCGGCAAAGTATAGGTATATTTAACTCTTGAATATATAATCTAAGTGCAACACAATTGAAAACAGAGTAAAGAAAGAGTGACTCAAAAGGAAAAATCCTATATAATTATGTTTGCGAAGACAAATTAAAGGATTTTTGCAAATGAATCACTATAATCATCTTAAACGGATTTGAGAAAGTTAGAGAACAGTTCGGTGTCGAGTTCGGCTATAACGTCGGGAGAGGTGTAATTGGATAGCAATTCGAGCGAAGTATTGCCGAAAGTGTCCGAAAACAGCGTTTGGTACTCGGGGAATATCTTGTCGATGAACGAAATGACCTTTCTTTTGGCGTCGGAGACGCAATCGACGAGATAGAACCGTTGGCGAGTAAGTTCGCGTAAAGCGATAAGATCGCTGTCGGCAAGGGTCGTTTCGGAGTAACGTCCGAACCGAATAAGCTCGGCAATGATAAAAGCGTCTTTGCTACGGCGAAGCCGTTACTTTTTCAACGGACATAAGCTCCCTGCAAGGGCGAACGGCACCAAACGCGAAGCGATTTGGTATAATGAGTTATACCTTTTGAAAAAAGGTATCAAAAAGGGAACCGTTATTCGGGATTTGAAACGTCGGAGGAATATTTATCGGGCTATGTAGTCAAGAAATTAGAAACGGCGCGTCGGTATGCACAGGAAAATCCTGCGGCGTATGAGCGCAACGTAAAAGCGTTGGAAGCCGTTCAGCCAACGCCGATTCCTGCGAGTGACATTTATGTAAATATAGGCGCGAGTTGGGTGGATAGTGCCTATTATTGTGACTTTTTAGGCGAGAAATTAGGGATACCCCGCTATTATCTTAAAGGCTTGAAAATCACCTTTAACCGCTATGACGGGTCATGGGAAGTGGAGCGTTCAGATGACGTGCGCAAGTATGCGGGAATCAAAGCGACGGAAGTTTACGGTACGCACCGCGCGAACGCGTTTCGAATCTTCGAAGATTGCTTAAATCAGCGTGATACGACGATTTGTGACACTGTGCAAACCGCAGACGGACAGAAAAAGTATGTAGTCAATCAATCTGAAACCTTGTCGGCGCGGGAACGCCAGCATAAAATGCAGGACGAGTTCAGGGATTGGATATTTTCTACACCCGAACGCCGCGAGGATTTGGAGCGGACGTATAACCGCCTGTTTAATCAGATACGTTTGCCGAAGTTTGACGGAAGTCATCTGAAATTTCCGAACATGAATCCTTATATACAATTATATCCGCATCAGGTAAACGCAGTGCAAAGAATCCTTACGAACGGTAGCACGCTCGATCCGCATCGCGTTGGTTACGGAAAAACATTTACAATCGTTGCGGCGATCATGAAATTACGGCAATACGGATTAGCGAAGAAACCGATGATTGTCGTACCGAACCATCTCATCGGTCAATGGTCTGGCGAGTTCAGACAGTTATATGCGAACGCAAAGCTTTTAATTGCAGAAAAAGAGGATTTGGAGCAAAGTCGCCGCAAAATTTTTGTCTCGAAAGCGGCTATGGGGGATTGGGACGCGATTATTATCGCGCAGTCCGCGTTTGCGAAAATTCCCGTTTCCAAAGAACGTCAACGCCGAAAGATAGAACAAGAAATAGAAGATATAGAAAACAGTATTCGTGACCGGAAAGAAAAATACGACCATACTTCGGTGAAAAATCTTGAACGTATAAAGAAAAGTCGAGAAGCCGCCTTGAAACGTTTAATGGACGATAAGACAAAAGACACGGTTGTATTTTGTGATTTAGCAACGCCGAAACAGACGTTTGAGAGTTATGAGTGCGGAAAAAATTTTGACGCCTATAACGAACTGAAATGTAAACTTATTGAAAAAGGAATCCCACAAGAACAGATAGCATACATCCATGAGGCGAAGAAAGATAATGAAAAACTAAATCTATTCAACAAAGTCAAGGGAAATGTGTTATGAGCTTTTAGACCACGTAGTGATTGGCGGGTTGCCGAAAATCACAGGTAAGGAACGGACAATTGACATAGTCTATAAAGTAGATATCGCCTCGGTATTGCGCTATAAATTCCGCTAATAACGCCAAAGCGTATGAGTTCAGTTTGCTCATACGCTTTTTTTGTGCCGTTTACCTCTATTTTCATAGTGTCCATAAAGATTGGTAACAACAAGCACACGCCTAACACTCATTTGTACTTTTTTCAATAAAAAAGGGGAGCAAAAGCTCCCCAGGAAAGATAGAAATGTGATTAAAATTAAAGTCTATTTTTACGTCCGTCAAAGTCTATAATTGCGTTGCGGATATCATAAAAATAGTGTCCCCATGACCACGAGTAATCGCCGTTGTTTTCCCGTGAAACATCGCGGACGGTGATGAATAATCCGTTTTTATGGTCTATCAATAGCGCGATATTGCCGCGTTTGCTTTCCGCAAAGCACAGGCAGGTAAGTTGCATATCCTGATTGGTAAAAGTAAATCCTGTTTTCATGAAAAAGCTCCTTTAAGCGTAATGTTCGAACTGTCTGAAGCGCATATACTGCATGAGGAACGCGGGTGTCTTCCAAACGTCCCAGGTTTCGCGGGTGAGGGAATTTTCGTGTTTTACAATCGCGGGAACGCCTGCGAGGGAGAGTTGCAGATAGGTCATGTGTACGCAGCGGATATCGATATCCTCGCCAAGCATGAAACAGTTGTGGGCATAGTTGAACTGATACTCCTTGCCGAGAGTTTCCAAAGCCGCGACAAGCATTCCGCCCGCGCCGCAGGTCGGATCGTTGATTGTTATGATTTCATTGTCCCGTTGTTTCTGACGCACGATAGACTCATCTATACTTACTTTCGCGCAAAAGCTGGAAATGTGATAAGGCGTAAAAAACTGTCCGTTGTGTTTGTTGCCCATATCCGTTTGCATAAACAATTCACCGAGCCAGTCGTTAAAAGTACCGTTGTCATAGACGACGGAAGTGAGAAGCGCGTAAATTTTAGCGAATGCCTCAGCCATTAATTCTCGCTCTTTTGGCTCGTAGGCGTGCATGATTTGTTTGTAGCGTTCTTCGCGTTGTTCGGCTTTGTGAAAATCGAATTGATTGGAAACGGCAATCGCGCCGCATTCGAAGGTATCGCTCAAAAACTTATTCGGATTGACCCGATGAGAGGCTTGAATGACAAGCTTTATAATTTCTTTGACATCGGGGATTTTATAGGGACAAAGATTTGTTTGATCGAGAACGACGGATTTTTTACATTCGTCTGGTATGGGCTTGAATGCAGTTCCGGCTTTGATTTGGGTATGATCTAAAGTGAAATCGAAAAAGAAAAAGTGATCGTCGGTCATAATCAGCCTCCGATGAGGATAAAGTCATGTAAAAAGAGCCTATATCCGCGAAACCGGATATAGGCGCCGTCATAAGAACCCTGGATTTTTAATTTGTGGTAGCGTTTCTTGGCAGACCAGGCGCCCGAAACGCAATAGAGATAATTGTCGATGCCGTATTCGATACATTTTGCTTCTAAGCCGTCAAAGCCGCTGTAATACGCGACGGAAGAATTGGAAAGACAGATTTCTTTTTTCGTCATTTTGTCGCCTCTGCTTTATCGGGAATGTAAATTTTGTTTCTGACCTGAACGGCGCGGTAGGTTTTCCCGTTAATCTCGTAAGAAAGAGCTTGCGGCTGACCGTTGCCGCAGGCGCGTAAAACGATATGCTCTCTATCCGCTTGTATGCGGGGCAGGTCGCCGTCGAGAAACTTGTCGTCGGCGCTGACTTCGATTATCTTAAAACCCTTTGTAATCAGAAACGAGCTGAATTTCCAAAGCTTATCGAATTTGCCGAAGCTGTCGAGAATGGCAGAGATATTCTCGGCGGGGTGGTAAGCGGTGATTCTGAAATAGTTATTCATAAGGATTCTCCTTTTTAAGCAATAATTTTTTGAACAACGGAATTGGCGTAAGGCAGCCATTTGTGATTGACGAAATCGACAATTTTGCCGTTCGGCGGCAGGTCTTTATTGCCATAACATTGCAGGACTTTATGTGCGGTAAGCGAGTATTCGAGCGTGACGAGCGGTATATCGGGTTTGTTTCTATCTCGGACGAAGAAAATAAGCGATTCTTCGCGGATCATTTTTTGGTCGTAATTCATCCTTCCGACGCAGTGGTGTAAAATCGTACCCTCGCGGATCAAATCGGCAGGCGAGCGGGGAATAAGAACGACGAACGCGCTTTTCTTTTCGTACTGTAAAGGCATATATTTCCCCGCGACGATAGAAAACTTCTCATACAGTTCTTTGCGCTGCTCTTCGTCTTGCATTGCCTTTGCGGTGGCGTATTCGTCGATACGGATATCGTGCCAGCGTTTGAAATCGTGCGGGAAACGGTTTTTCGGCAAATCCATATCGAGATTGAGATATTGGCAGGCTTTGAAATAGTCTATATAACTGTTCATGTGGGTCTGCTGATTGATGACATATCGATAAATTTCGTCATAGCCGTTCCCGACCATAGTTTTGAATTTATAAAAATCCCCGCGTTTGTCCTTGATAGAAAGTTCCTGACAAAGCTGTTCGTGGGAGAGGGAAGTATGCTTTCTGTAAGCGCGCAGGATCGCAGGGATATAAAAAGAACGATCATTCAGTTCCCGTCTGTTTTTAAGGAGCCATTTACAGAACGCTTTATCCTTACCGACTTTTCGTAAGATCGTCACCCGTTCGGCGTATTGGTTTAACCCGAATTTTAAGAGGTACTCCGCCTGCGGGTATTTCTCGTAAACCCGTAAATAACGGATAATATCTTTGCCCGTATAGAGCTGATAGGCGCTGTAACGATACTTAGGAAGTTTTGAAATGATTTCCATGTTGATAACGGGCGCGTAAGGATCGAAGTATTTATTGTCCGCCCAGCCCCAGTCAGGGTGTTCATACCATTTACGATATGTCTGCAAGCCCTGCTCGTACCAGCCGACCAGAAATCCCATGCCTGCGTAATAACAGTGTTCCATATCTTTAACATAACATTTTTCTGTATGGACGCCATGAACGGCGACCTGTTTGCAATACCATTGTTTTCGGTAGTTTTTCACGGCTACGGTTATTTTCACAAGTTCTTTGTGCCAGATGGCAAGATAGGCATAAAAACGAAAGTGTCCCTTTTGCTGGGGGCAGCATTGTTGATCCTTACGCCGTATCTTTTCAAGGATATATTTAGGGATAGGTTTGATGTCTTTTTCTGTCATTTCTATCACCTCACTGTAAATCCAATTCGTCGCCTAAAATCTCATAGAGTTTAGCGAGCGTGACCGGCTCAAAAGCTTTCATGGCGTCCATTTCGGTTTGCAGCTCGTCGTCGGGTTCGTCTTCCGAAGCGGGAGCGTCTGCGGAAACAGGCGGGAGCAGCTCGCCCGTTTCTTCGTCAATCTTCACATTCGGCTGCTGAATGCGTATCTCGTCGGATTTTTCGACGATGGCGAGCTTATAACCTTTTTCGAGTAGTTTCGAAATATACACGTCGGAAGAATGAACGGGAAAGCCGACCATAGGCACGCGAGATTCAAGACCACAATCCCGCCCCGTTAAAGTCAAAGCCAGTTCTTCGGCAATTTTGACGGCACTTTCGCCTAAAATTTCATAAAAATCGCCGTGCCGCCAGACAATCACCGCGTCGGGATATTGGGCTTGTATTTTCATATACCGTTGATACAGGGGCGAGCTTTGCGGCTGTACGGCGGGCGTGGGGGCAGGTATTTCTTTCTCGGGTAAAGGAGCGGGAGCTTCCGGAGGAGCTTCGGATAAAGTTTCCTCTGTTTCGGGTAACGGCTCGTCCTCGTCTTCGTCGTCCGTTTCGTCGGGCTCGTCCTCCGTATCCGTTTCGGAAATTTCGTTTTGCTGTTCCATAAGCTCAAATAAGGACATTTGCGGCTTAGGCTTCTTCTCGGACGGAATAGGAGAAACGATGGGGGCAGGACTGCGCGTAACGCTGGTTTGCGCGGGCTTATATACCGTGCCGTCCTCATTATATAGCGTACCTTCGATGCTTTCTTCTTCGAAATAATGGATCGCCCAGCCGTAAACGACGGGATCTTCTACGAACGCGTTATCTTTGCTTTTATTTGCTTGTTTTTTGGCTTGCTCGAAGGCAAAACGCATAAACCCGTCCATGTCTTTTTTATTGATGACCGTTTTACCGTCTTTTTGGATTTTTACGCCGTGATTGATTTTGTCCGCAAGCGTTGCGCTTGCGGACTTTTCGAGGTGTTCTTTCACGAGCTGTTGTGCGGGCGTGTTGGCTTTGAGATTTAAGATGGGCATATCAATAATCCTCCGTGTGTTTGAGATATTCTTTTCGGGCTTTGTTCATAATCGAGTTCTCCTTGAAATCAAAGTTCTTCGTCGAGAAATTCTAAAAATTCCTCGGTCAAAAGCTTGTTGCCGTAATAGTTCGTAAAGAGCCTTGCGACGGTTTCGCCGTCTAATTCGGTGAGCATATCCCAGATTTTGATTTGTAATTCCGACATTTGTAATCCTCCTAAGGTTATTTTTTTACTATCCCGTAAACGTCGTCGGCGTAATATTCGCCAGTAAACCAATTAAAAATCGCGGTGCATTTGACGCCGCGATATTCTACGATATAATAGGGCTGGTTTGGAGCGTCTATCTTTTCAAGTACGGTGATTTCGTCCTTTTTTCCTTGCAAAGAGTTTATGTGCGCTTGCGTAGTAAACGGTTTCATTTTCTGATTGCCTCCCGATATTCCATATCTTTGTAATAGTTCGTATCTTCTTTGAGGATTTGAGTGATTTCGGGCATAATGGTTTCTTTGGTTTTACCGATACAGCAGAGTAAAAGTAAATTGGTGTTACAGCCTAAAATTTGTCTGAATACATAGTCGATAAGGTTGCGTATGTCTTCATCTTCTTGTCCGTTCGTGCGGTTGATACAGTAAACGGCGGTTAAAATGGGTTGTAATTCTTTCAGATTTTTCATGAATTTATCTCCTGATTGTTTATTGTTTTGTGAAAAAACTTGTTGTTCTCGCAAGAGCTGTCGTCGCAATTTTTACAATCCCCGTTACAGCGGTTTGCTCTGTCGCAATCCTCATAATGCTGACAAGCCATGCAATATTTTTTACTGTCACGTTTACAAATAAAACTCATTTTAATACCTCCTTATGCCGCTGCCGAACAGTGATCGAGTACCAGCCTTCTCAAAGACAGGTATTCATAATAGTCGTCAACCGTAACGCTGATTTCTTTGTACTCGTAATCTACGTCATAGTCGAGCACTTTGCAAAGGAATTTTGCGATAAACTCCAAGGCTTTTTCAACCTCGAAGATGTCTTCGAGGTTAAATACGGTAACGATTAAATTACCCGTGAAATTGTTAGATACGAAATCGATTTTCATAGCTGAAAACCTCCTGATATATTTTATTTTGCCTTTCGGCAAAGGACAAGGAGCATAGTTCGGTAACTTTCGGGGTAACTCAAAGGAACGCGGGCAAAGGTCAACGAGAAAGGAGAAAATTTTGCTTTGAAAAAAGGACGTTTAAGAGTTTTAAGCAAAAATTTATCCCGTTGAGCTTTGCGAGAACTGTGCTACGCTCGTCCGAAGCGAAAGGGAAAATATATCAGAAAATCAAAAAGGGTTTTGTCGCCAGATTCCTGCTTGTATCTGCTGTAAAGTGATAAGACGAATTTCCTAGGACGGATTAATCAGCAGATGCCCGTCGTCATGGGAATAAGTCAGCTGCCGTTTCTTTCTATATTCGACTTATTAAGAGGGAAAATTACGAAATGGAAATTCTGTTTGTTAAAGAGATATTAAAATAACCTTTAATTAAATTGGATATTTTGAAATATTTTCCTTTTTTTACTAAAATTATGTTGATATAATGAATTAGATGTGATACAATAAAATTGAGAAAATTTATCCTGTCAGGGATTGGAGTTTTTTACTTTATAGGCAATCATTACTTATTGTAAAGATCAAGAGTTGGGAATAGATAAACAATAAGATTAATTACAGAGGAGAAATAGAAAATGGCAATACCTAAAGTTTTTATAAGTTCGACTTACTATGATTTAAAACAAGAAAGGGATAATATTGCTCGTTTTATAAAAGATTTAGGATATGAGCCTATTATGCACGAGCGTGCCGGAGTAACCTATACTCAAAACGAGCCGTTGGAAAAAGATTGTTATAATGAAATAGAAAATTGTGAAATTTTAGTATGCATAATAGGCAATCATTTTGGATCTCAATCGCTTGGAAATGATTATTCTATTACGATGAATGAATTAAAATCGGCAATGAAAGATCGAAAAAAAATTTTTATATTCATAGCAAAAGATGTATTTGTGGAAAATGAAACTTATTTGAAAAATAGAGATAATGCTTTTATTCCTGCTTTTGCTGATGATATTAAAATCCATGAATTTGTGGCAGAATTAAAAGCAACAGTAAAGAATAATCCTATTGTTGCTTTTGATAATACAAATGATATTACTGCTGCACTCAGAAATCAATTTGCTGGAATGTTTCAAAGACTTTTAACAAATGAAGCAACTTTAACAAATACTAAAACAGTTTATGACTTGAAAGAATCTGCGGATGAAATAAAGAAAGCGGTAATGAGTTTTAATGAAGAAAAAGAAAATTTTTTCAAAAAATTCGATAGTTCTATTTTTGCAAAGAATATGATTCTACAGCGGATTGAAAAATATATCGGTTTACATAAATCTAGTTTTTTTGCGGGAAATATAGAGGCTTTGGATGAGTTTATGGTTGTTTTAGGATTTGAAGTAGAGAGTAATAATTCTGATTGGGCTAGATGTTATGAAAAAAAATATGCAACAAAAATCCAAACATTACGATTAAAAAGAGCACTTTTTGATGAAAATGCAATGATTAAAGATATTAGAGAAACAAGATTATTAGATGATTATATAAAATGGGATGAAAAAAATATAAAAAAGCCATCATTAAATTTTGATGATGACGATAGTGATATTCCTTTTTAAAATATAGAAATCCATGGGAGTATATATTTTTTAGAAAAATTTTTTCTATTCGATTACGGTAAAGCCGTATTCGATTACGGACTTTTTGTGGAACGCAACCCGTTTTGTCCAGTCCACCCAGCGACCATTGGTATATCTCGAAAGCTCGACCGTTTCCCCCGGCTGATAATATTCCCCTTGAAAGGTATCGGGGAGCGTAACGCGGATTGTTTTTGCCGTGTCCAGCAAGCTGGCAAGTTTCTGTCCTTTACGTTTTTGCTCTATGGCCGCATAACAGTTTTTCCGCCATTCTTTCGCGTATGCGTTGTCGGTAGGGGAAAGAAGTTTCAAAATCCCGATGGGACAATCATAGTATCCCGGTCCCATGGTTTCGTCCATATCTTTATAGCCGAACTCGCGGCCGTCCGTGGCAGTCAATACGACCAAAGCCCAGACTTCATTACTGTCCGTCGATTTCATGGCGGCGTAGTAAACGTTGTCCACCATACTGTCTTTTAAGATTGTTGCCCAAGACGGCTGTTTGCCAAATTCTGCGCGGCATTCTGCCAAACGGTCTATTTTATTGTTTTTGTAATATGTAGCCTGATAATATGTCCAGCCCATTTTTAGTTACCTCAATTTTTTTTTCATTCGATCACGGTAAAATCGTATTCGCAAACGTCGCCGTTGCTGAAGGTTAATTTCTTGATTGGTTCAAGCCATGTTTCTTTATCATATTTAATAAGTAACAGGGTTTCGCCCGGTTGATAATTTGTTCCGTTATAATCGTCTGGCAGAATAACGTGGATCTGTTTTGCCATATCAAGTCTTTTGCCGAAAACTTTTTTCCGTAGCTGTCGTTCGTGATATTGATAACAGCGTTTTCGCCATTCGTGGGCGTGTTTATTGTCGGTGGGAGAGAGCCGTTTGAGAACAAATTTAGGACAGAAACAGAAATATGGATAAGGACAGTTCGTTTCATTCATAGCATTGTAGAAAAAGTCTTTGTCATTTACATGAGTATTAACGATAAGCGCCCAAATTCTTCCCGTTTTTGTAGATTGCATGGCAGCATAATAAACGTTGTCAATCATAGCGTCTTTTACGATTGTTGCCCATTTAGGGCGATTTCCGAATTTGGCTCTGCATTCTGCAAGCCTGTCGATTTCATCTGTATCGTTGGAAACGTTAGAATTATTGATAGTCCATTTCATTTCAGTCATTGTACTTACCTCAATTCACATACTTGAACCATACTGAATAATCGATCTCGATATAGTCGTTGTTGTCGTTATGATATACTTGACAAAAGAATGGCGGATTAACCACGAACACGCTATGATAGAAATTGAGATGCGTGTTCATAAAAGTGCGGAGATCGTGGACGAACAGGAATTTAAACGGTTATACGATAAAAAACAAAAGCAATTTGTGGACAGAGAACTTCGCTATTTCATCGGAGGCGGTTGTGATGGGTTGGCGGATTTCGAAAAACGGTTAGTACGATATGCTGCCTTATCCGACGCGGAAAAAACTATTTTTCAAAAAAAGAACAGGCGTCTGTTTTCACGTAAACGCCCGATAAAGTTTGATAAAGAGTTCGCGAAGAAACGGTTTGAAACGGAATATAATAAGAGAATGACGATTGCCGAAGAATTGCCGCAAGAGATATTAAACGAAATTTCAGACTTGCGTGTTTTTTGTTTGGGATACGTAACGCCGACGGTACGGGATAAGGTCTGCCGCTACTGTCAACAAAAAAGTCGTGAGGTGAGAAGTCAATTTAAAGTAGCGTTAAAGCAAACGAAAGAAGTTCGGGAAACATTGAAAACATGGTCGAATTTTTGTTATTGGAATCGGATAATTTTGGCGATACGAGAGGAAAAGAAGTGTATTTATTTGGATATGGATAATGAAATATATTTTGAAGAGAATACAACGTTAGTAATAAGTAACGGAAAGATTTTGGAGCAGGAAGAGCAGGTGTACCCTTACAAAAAGAATGTGTACGCCTCGCCATATACTGGCATCATAGAAACGGAACTGCATCGAGCAGGTGAGCTGTATGAAGTCCACTTTCTTTTGCGAAACGTAGATAGCACAGGAAATGAAAAAATTTGGTATCTGACGATTGCGGGAACAAATGTAGAGGTTGAAACAAAAAAGTAAAAGATAATTTTTAATAGGTCAGAACTTAGAAATTTTATAAAAATACATAGCGAAAATTTATGTGGAAAAGAAAAACGAATAGAAATCAAGAGTGTAAAATTTACACTCGATTTACACTCTTGATGATTTTTAGTTTGAAAAGTTTGTCTATTTTGAGTGTAAAATATACATAAAATATTCATTTTAGAAGAAATTATCTATAAAATCAGATAAAATATTCAAAAAGTTTATATATTTCATGCGGTTATGCGCCTCCGACGCCTTCGGTCCGGGTTCGAGCCCCGGCGGACACACCAATAATAATGTCGTATTTTTTCGAAAGATAAGATACGACGTTTTTTTATTCTTCTATATTTTTTTTAACTGAATAATATATTCGGGAGAATTAAATAATGATTTTAAAAAAGCGTATAACAATTTTTTTTGCTGTCAGTTTAATCCTATTAAGCGGTTGTGGCTCTGCGCCTTCTGAACAAGAAAAAATTACAGAAAAATTTTTAATTTATGGCGGACAAGAGTATTTAGTGGATGTTGAATACAAAGTCTGCAATTTAACACAACCGATAATAGTCTTTTTCCCTGTAATTACCAATAAAACAATCACTGATACACAATTCGGCGGAGTGGGCGCAAAGTTAAAATTATCAAGCGGAACAGCTACTGTAAAATTAGCAAACGATACACAAGAATTTTTAAATGACTATTATAACGGTTACTATGTTTCATTTCTTAAATATTGCGTATCCATTGATAATAGTAATTGTTTACAAGCTAAGGATAGCATAGAGCTATGTGATACAACAATTTGGGTATATCACGATTCAGAATTTCAAACAATAAAGATAGCTGATACATATTTTCGAATATTCATAGTGGAAAATGATAGCGAAATATATTTACCCGATTGGAATGCCTTAACAGATAATATGAAAGCTGATATTCAATCAAGAATTTAGAGTTCCATCCCTATGGATAACTGTTACCCTTTTCCGTGGGTTAGTACTCTACTTTTCATTCATTATGGACAAAAGCGCGGTCAATCGAAACATCGATTGACCGCGCTTTTGTCTATTCGGAAACTTTGGAGTCAAAACGAATGACAGCGGCTTTTCGTTTCATTGATGCTCTATGGTCGCCTTTGGTTCCCGTATTATCGAATCGGTTTTTTTTCAGCATACTATATTGCGTGGAATTCGGTAGCCAGGGCGGATGAAAAAACTTTTAACGGTGTTGTTTGCCTGCGTTTTGGCGTTTTTCGTCGGATGCGCGAAAACACGCAGCTATACCGTGACGTTTGACGGCAACGGCCAAACGATCGGCATAGCGGCGCAGACGGTGGAGGAGGGCGGACGCGCGCAAGAGCCCGCCCCTCCCTCCGCCGAGGGCGTGGATTTCGGCGGATGGTATGAAAACACGGAGGGTCTTGGCGAGCGGTACGATTTTAAAACCGCGGTGACGAAGGACGTCACGCTGTACGCCCGCTGGGACGCGCAGGCTCGGGCCGTATCCACGGCCGAAGAATTCTTTGCGATGGGGGACGGGAATTACCGTCTGGAATGCGATATAGACTTCAAGGATAAGGAAATCGCGCCCGTCGGCAGTCTGGAAAAGCCCTTTGCGGGCACGCTGGACGGCAACGGATTCGCTTTGAAAAACCTCTGCGGCCAATCCTCCGTCTTTGGGTGCGTGACGGGCACGATCAAAAATCTCCGCGCGGAGTTCGTCGGCAACGTTCAAAGCGCAGATAAAACCGTCTATATAGGCGGCCTCGCAGGCTTTTTGAAGGGCGGCGTCATCGAAAACTGTTTGGTGAACGCGGAGATCTCCGCGGCCTCGTCCTCCTCGCGTCTTTCCGTCTACGCGGGCGGGATCGCGGGCAGAAGCGCGGGAGGCGAAATCAGGAAATGCACGGCCTATGCGGAGATCTCCGCGCAAAACGCGGCCGAGGTCTACGCGGGCGGCGGCGTCGGCTACAACGGCGGCGAGGCGGAAATCGACGGAATCGTGGAGTCCTGTTCCCATTACGGCAGTGTGTCCGCTTCCTCGCAGCTCGAAACCGCAGCGGCGTATGCGGGCGGCGTCGTGGGCTATAACGCGGGCGCGGTCCGCGATAGCTTCGACGTATCCGTACTCGTAAAGGCCTCCTGCGGCCGATATCTCGCGTACGCGGGCGGCGTAGTGGGGGACAACAACGGCGGAAAGCTAATCCGCTGTTTCTCGGCGGCCGACGTTTCCTGTGAAACAACGGGCGGGAACACTTTTCTCGGCGGCGTGACGGGCAGAAATTTCCTCGACTATGAGGTCGAATCCTGCTACGGCTGGGACGGACAGAATATCTCCCTGCAACGGACGGGGGAGGGCTCGGAAACGGAACGTCACCTCCGCGCGCCTTGTCAAACGCTCCCCGCGGCCAAGCTCAACGCCGCGGCCTGGTATAAGGAATGGAAGCTGAACGGCTGGCTCGTGGAGGACGGCTTTCTTCCCTATCAGCAATACGCGCAGCCTAAAAGCTTCGCGCGCGCGGCTTCCTACGGCACGGCGGGCAATCCGATAAAAATCGGCACTTTGCAGGAATTGGTTTCCATGGACCTCGACAAGGCGTACGAACTCACCGCGGACATAGAGCTGGGCCGCTGGGAGCCGATGGGGACGTATACGGCGCCGTTTTGCGGCAGTCTGGACGGAAAAGGGCATAAGCTGTACGGAATCCGTCCCGACGCGGCAAACGGTTACGCGGGCGTTTTCGGCTATCTGAACGGGAGCGTCAAAAATCTGAAAACGGAAATTTCCTATTCCTCGGAAACGCGGGCCTCCTCGCAGATTTTTGCGGGCGGAATCGCCGGCTACGGAGTTGCCGCCGTGATAGAAGGCTGCTCGTCCGAGGTGAAATTCGAGGTGAAGGCCAAGGGCGGAATCGCGGGCGGGATCTGCGGCTATTTGGACGGCGGCGTAATCTCCGAATGCTCCGCGAAGGGAAGCGTGGACGTATATTCCTCTAATCCCTCGGCGTACGCGGGCGGCGTCTGCGCCGTAAACGAAGGCGGGAAGGTCCTCCGCTGCCGCAGCGAAGCGGACGTATCCTCCCGGGGCGCCCAGGGAAGCGCGGCGGGCGGGCTCGCCGCAAAAAACAACGGGCTGGTCAAGGATTCTTACAGCATAGGAACGGTCGCCGCGTCGGCGGACGGCGGGAAAGGCAACGTGTACGCGGGCGGGCTCGTCGCGTGCAATTTCGGAAGCCTCGGCGACGGATACGCCACGGGAGAGGTAAAGGGCGAAAAGGGCAAAACGTCCGCGTCGGGCACGGTTTGCGGCGCGAACTACGGAAGCGTGGAGAATTGCTACGCCGCGAAAGCGGAGGGCATGGGAACGCTCGGTTACAGTCCCGCCGCTACGGATACGCGCGCATTGGAAACGGACGAGTTTGCATCGCTGGCCGAAAAGCTCGACGGCTCTCTCGGCGTTTGGAAAAACGGCCGGAACGGGTATCCCGTACTGGCTTGGCAGGAGGCGTGAGTATGAAATCGTTTGGTATGAAGATCATTTTAGCCTTTTTATTGACGGCCATGCTGGTCTGGCAGGCGCCGCCCGTGCGTATCTCGGCGCTTGAAAAAGCAAAGCCGTCCTATTCCGCCTCGGCTACCTCCGAAACGGAGGGGCACGGCGCGGAAAACGCGGCCGACGGAAATACGGAAACTTACTGGGAGGCGGACAAAAACGACGTCCTTCCCGCCCTCGTCTGCGATCTCGGCGAGCTTCGCGGCGTAACGGGCTATAAGCAGATATTTTTGACCTCCGACGTTTGGAGCTTTGCCGTTTACGGCGCGGCGGGGGAGGGCGAGTGGGTGACGATTGCCGATTATAAGTCGGGCGCACCCGGAAAAATGTTCGCCGACTCGGCGAACGGGTTTTACCGTTTCGTAAAAATCGAATTTTACGGCTCGGAGAACGCTTCCGCATTTACGAGCTGCGAATTTACCGTGGACAGCGCGCCATTGTCGCAGGGCACGAACATAGCCCTCGGCATGAAGGGATACAGCGGCAGCTGGGCGGCGGGCTTCGAACACGAGAAGGCCTTTGACGGGGATACGGGCAGCTATTACTGCGCCAACGACGGCAACTTTCCCCAATACTGCGGCGTCCGCTGGGAATACAAATGCAGCGTGAAGAGCGTGGAAGTGTATTTGCAGGACTACGGTTCCTATGAATTCGAGGTTACGGCCGAGGGCGCGGACGGAAAGACGACTCTCGCCGAGCGCGCTGCGCGGAGGGGCACGTATTTTTGTTTCGAAACGGACGGACTCTACTCGTCCGTAGAGTTTAAGGTGTATTCCGGACCCGGCTGGGCCAATCTCACGGAGATGAAGGTCAACGGCTTTAAGGACCTCGCTTCCCCCGCCTGCGGGCAGGCTGCCGAAGGCAAGGCCGAGGACGGAAGCCTCGTGTATTTCTTCCCCTACGGCGCTTACGTGGACTCCGTTCAGGGAGAGGAGGTGTTCGTGTCCGACGACGGCAGCGCCTGGACTAAGGCGAATCCCGCTTCCGTCGGGACCGTGTGCAAGTTCGTAAAGATGAAGAAAAGCGACGCGGCAAAGCTGTTCGGGGTGCCGCTCGTCAAGGACCTGGCGCAGGGCTTAAAGGGCGCCGTGTCCGATTATTCCAACGAGGGATTCAACGCGCTGAAATGCACGACCAATCCCGAGCACGAGGACGGAAAAAACCAGTTCTGGTGCGCGGAAACGTACGACGGCGCGCATTGGCTGCAAATCGATCTCGGCAACGTCTGCCGCGTGGAAAAGGTCGTTCAAAGGTTTCAGGACCCCGGCAGCTATCAATTTAAAATCGAAGCCTCCGCGGACGGAAGCGCGTGGACGGCGCTCTATAACGGAGAAGGCTCCTATGCGCAGGGACAGACGTTTGAAGCGGCCACGGCAGAGGAAAAAATGTTCCGATACGTAAAGCTGACGGTTATCGACAGCGGATGGGCCAACAGCAACCAGTTCCAGATATTCGGCTTCGGCGAAGCCGTGCCCGAAAGCTGGTGGCTGCGCGAATCGGGCGTGGTGCGTTACTATCCTAAGGAACAGAAGGTGTCCATCGCCGAAATGACGGAGAAACTCGAATATTACCGCGCGAACGGCTTTAAAGTGATCGAAATTCATCAGCCGTACGAGGGCGTGGGGGATAGTTGGTCGGGATTGGGCGCTACGGACAATTACAACGCCGACCCCGTGAACGGTACGCTGGACGACTGGAACGCCTTTTTGGATAAGGCGCACTCTTTGGGTATGTACGCGTTTATGTTCGGCAACGTGGGCTACGCGCGCAGCACCGCTGAATTTTTCCGCAAAGCCTGCCTCGATTACGCCAACCATATCAAGTCGGAGGAGCGCGACTGGTTTTTGTTCAGCGAAAATTGTCCCGATCTGACGAAGTGGTTTTGGAGCGATACGGCCAACGCCTATTATTACGGATTTTGGGAAGAGAACGGACAAATTCCCAACTACAATTTCAACGGCGCCGCCTGGCAGCGCGAGTCCAAAAAATATGTGACGTACTGGGCGGACTTCGGTTTTGACGGAGTCGCGCTGGACGCGCCGCCCGCCTACTATTTCGGCTCGGAAAATCCCTCCGAGGTCACGTACGAGTGCATCACAAAGCCGCTCAACGCGCGCAACATCATGATCCTGCCCGAGGGTACGGGGGATTCGAACTATATTTATTCCTATCATTATACGGCCGTTCAAAACTACAATATGGGAGGCTGGGGCGGCGGCGCGTGGAGTTTGGGCATCGACGCCGTGACCGACTGCAACGCCTCGACGGTGGACGATTTCATCAAATCGGGGAGGGATAACGTCGTTTCCTTGGGCGGCTCCGCCATTGCGCCTCTTTCGTTCGAGCAAAAATACGAAAACGTGGAGGACTATAAGCGGAAGGCGGAAGCGGCGCTTCTCACCACTAGCGGGCACATGGCTTTCCTGCACTCGGGAACGAGCGCGTTCGTCGGTCAGGACATCATCGAAAAAGACTGGTCCGCAGACCTTAGAGATTCCGTTTTCGAGCTCTTTACCCTGCAAAACAGCTACGCCGCGTTTAACGCGGGCGGTATGCGTTATCGCGTGCCCACGAACGACGATTCCGTATATTACGCTTACTGCAAGGCGGATAGGCGCGGCGGCACGAGGGCGGTGGTCGTATTCAACTATTCGGCGTCCGAGAAGCAGATCGAAGTGGATCTTTCGGGCACGGGCTTTGGCGGCGCGTTTGTGGATATGCTTACGGGGAAAGCTGTCGAAGGCGCGGGAAAAGGTTTGAAGCTCACGATACCGGGCGGATCCTACAAGATCCTCGGACAGTTTTAGGAGGTCATTATGAAAAGATGTACTGCGATAACGGCGGCTGTTCTTTCCGTAATTTTCACGTCGTTCGCGCTCGGGTCCTGCGCTGTCGGCGTAAATAAAAATTCGTCGGGGTCTTCCTCGGGGGCGTTCTCGTCCGATTCGGTGCAATCGGAGTCCTCCTCCCTTTCCTCCGAAACGACTCCGCCCGAGGCCGAGATCCCCGACAGGGCGATCTCGCTCGCTTCGTCCAATCGTTTTAATACGGCCACCGCGTATTTTGACGCTTCCTATTCGGAGGAGGGCGTCATGCTCGACGCCTACGTAAAGGACGACGATATCAAAACGGACATTTTCTATTCGAGCGGATTCAACGACAACGTGGAATATCTGATCGGATTGGAATACGACGCGGGGACGGGCTGGAACGCGGGAAACACGCTGCACTTTCTGATCACGGCTGACGGCAATACGGTCATGCAGAGGGCGGTGTCGGCCGATCGGCTGGGCGAGGATTATGCGCTCGAACTCCTGTGCGTCAACGGCTGGAATTTCAGATATTCCTACGAATATACCGATTACGGCTATAAAAACAGCGTATTTTTAAGCTACGAGCTGTTCGGCGTGACGGCGGCAGAGGGGAAGAACAATTTATACGTCTGCCCCGCGATGCGCAACACGCACGACTACGCGGACAGCGTATGGACGCCCTTTAAGGAAAGCGGCTGTAATTGGAGCAACGCCTCCTCTTTTATAAGGGTGGACGAAAACAAGGGCTACATGACCGACTTCAAAAAGGAAGCGGACGTTCTCTTCCTGGGGGATTCGCAGCTGGATACGGCCTACTGGCGCACCTACGCTTCGGACGTAGGCAAAAAAGGCATTATGAATATGGCGTCGTCGGGAACGAAGATTTCGGACTGGCGGGGACGGGCGCAGGCTTTGGCGGAATACAATCCGAAAAAGATAGTCTTGTACGCGGGCATGGACGAAGTGAACGGTTCCGCCGCGGGACAGAGCGCCGAAAAGATCGCCGAAGAAATCGGGCTTACGGCCGACAGCCTCTCCTCGGCGATGCCGGGTGCGAAGCTGTACGTCGTGACGCTGGCGGGCGCGTCCGACGGCTCGAACGCGGAAAAAATCGCGCGGATCAACGCGCTCGTCAAGCAGACGGCCGGCTCGAAGGACTTGGACGGCCATAGACGCCGCGGGCAGGCTGTCGGAGAATGGGCGGCTTAAAAAGGGCTTCGCCGCGCCGGACGGCGTTCATCTCAATCAAATGGGATATAATGCTCTTTCCGCTCTTATGCGGCAGGCTTTGGATTTGGCGGGAGGCTCTTCCGCTTCGTTCGGGGACGGTTCTATGTATTTCTCCTCGGCGGCCGTAAAAGAAACGCCCGACGGCGTTACTGTGCTCGACGGCGTATACGATCAGTATACCTATTTCCAAGGCTGCGGAAGCGAGGAATTCTATGCCGAAACGCAGCTCTGCGCGGAAACGGTGTATAACGCCGACCCTTATCCCAAGTTCGGAATCGTCGTGTCCTCCGCCTCTTCGACGTTGTTCTTCTACGTCAGCGGCTACGACAATCTTTCCGCCAATACGGTGGGATACGTGAAGTACGAAGACAACAATACGTGGAATTGGAGCCAAAGCGTGGAAAGCACCTGCGAGATTTCCTATTCGAACGGCGAATTCTGCGGGCTTTCCGTCCTCAAATATCAAGGTTCTTTGTTCCTTTCCGTAAACGGCGAAGTCGTGTTTACGATCGATGACCTTGCGGGTTACGGAATCGCGGGCAAGTGCGACGTCGGAATTCTTGCCTTCAACACCAAGCTTTCTCTTCGTTCCGCTTTTTATACGGAGAGCGGGCTGGAAAACTATATCGGCTGAATCGAACGGCCGGAAAATCGGGAAACTCCGCAAAGGATTTCCCGATTTTTCTTTGACTTGCGCAAGGCTTAAAATTGCGCCTCAGCGCGCGAAAAATTGTTTGTAAGCCTTCCTTGCCGATCCATGACTCGGAAGGGCTCTACCAGCTTTCTAAACGGCTTTAAACGTATTTTAAAAGCGGGGACGTAACCATTCTTAAATTTTTCCTCTGTAAGAGCGCGGGATATGATAGGAATCGCCATAACGACTGTCCTTACTATTTTTGTTGTAGTAGCATATGGATTGATTATAGACTTTTTTGAAAAATAAATTAAAGAAAGTAGACCTACCGATTTTCGACAACTTCACTAAAAACTTCTCGGAATTTCTCCGGGAAGTTTTTTTGTGCCTTGTACCATGCCCGAGAGGGAAGAAAGAAAACGTAAAATGTACGGCGGATGAGTTTCCTATATATCTGATTGACAAGAATAAAATTACACTTTCTTTATTTTAAGAAAGTTTATATTAAACGCGGTTTATAAAAAGTTAAAAGCTAAAAAATGAAAAAAATAGGAAAATATATAAAACTTTTTTTAATTTTAGTATTGACAAGGCGAAAAATATATGATACAATAAAACCGCTTTAAAGGAAAACGACTCTTTGAAAAAAAATTTTTTAATTGAGAAAAACTGTTGTAAGACCAAAAATATAAACAAAGATTAATTTTGGAGGTGTTATGAAGAAATTATTTGTGTGTATGCTTGCAGGGGCGCTGATGTTTTCCGCAGGCGCTTGCAGCGGATCGGAAGGAAAGGACTCCGGGACGCCCGCGTCGGAACCCGTATACGATTCCAAGGAACTTTTGGATATCGGTATGTGGGTAGGGGTATCCGACAAAATCACCGAATACGACGACTGGGGGAATAAAACGGGAAAAGTCACAACTCTGACGGATGAGGAATTTCTGGAAAAATACCAATGGATCGCCGAATCGGGCATCACGATTGCCTTTCCCGGCTATGAGTATATGTTATGGGGAACGGAAACCTATAACAAGAAATGTCTGAAAGCGGCGCACGAGGTGGGAATCAAGCAGCTGATCAGCATTCCCGCGCTCAACGACTACCTCTCGAAGGCAAAGACGCTCGTCGAATCGGGCGTAGACACCGAGGAACAGGCCGTCGAAAAAGTGAAAAACTATTTGAAGCCGTACGTCGAATACGAATACGCCGATGCTTTTTACGGCTGTTTTATCGGCGACGAGCCTGCGGCGGATAAATTCGATCAGCACGGCTTTGCGCAAAAAATCTTTACGCAGGCGGCGCCCGATCTGTGCTATTACGTCAATCTGTTTCCCGTCATCGCGGGGGGCGCGCAGCTCGGCGGGGCAACGCCCATCAGTTACGAAACGTATATCGCGCAGTACCTCGAAAAAGTTAAAACGCCTTATTTGAGTTACGATCATTACCCTTTGAAAAAGTCCCGCGATTATTTTCTGGAAGGCAGCTTCCTCCAAAATATGGAAATGGTCAGAAAAGCGCTGGACGAAGAGGGGGAGAACAGGAAGATGTGGACCTTCCTGCAAAGCATTTCTTTCGGCAATAACAGACCTTTGGAAAGCATAGGGGACGCGGCGTTCCAGGCTTATAGCTTCCTCGCCTACGGCGGCGACGGGATCCAGTGGTTCTGCTTCACTTGTCCGCCTCCTTACGACGGCGCGGGATATTTCGGAAACGACGCCCTGCTCGACCGCGATTATCAAAAGACCGCGACGTTCGATTACGTAAAGACGGCGAACGGCTATCTCCAAGCGATGATGCCCTATTACAAAAACTTTACGTGGAAAGGCGTGATGACGTCCAGCGAAGACGGCGGCGAGGGCAATTTCGAGCGCGTGCAGCGCATGGAGAGCGCCAAGACGGTGAAGAAAGTGGAGGGCACGGAGGACGTGCTCGTGGGCGTGTTCGAAGATAAGGACGCGCGGGAAGGCTATATGGTCGTCAATTTTACCGATCCGGGCAGAAAACTGGACAACGAGGTGACGCTGACGGTGGAGAGCGTACATAACGCCATCGTCGTCCTCAACGGCGTAAAATCCGTTCGTCCCGTCAAGGACGGCAAATTGACGCTGAGTTTAAAAAGCGGGGAAGGGTGTTTCGTGATTCCCTATTGACGGTTAGTTCCGATCGAGTATATTTTTTGGAGGAAAACAAAGATGAAATTGAACAAACTTTTGGCGGTATGTCTTTCGGCGGTCACGATTTTCGGCGCGAGCTTTGCGGCGGGCTGCGGCAGCCGCGAAAACGACTCGAAAGGCCCTTCCGATTCGTCGGGCGCTTACGGCGACGTCGTTTTCGACAGCAAGAAGGGCGAGATGTATTTGGATACCAAGGAGGGCAAGACTCCCATCAAGATCACCTATTCGGAAGGCAACGGCAGCGAATGGATCCGTCAGCTGTCGCGGCATTTCCTGGAAGCGGACGAGGGAAAGGAGTATTATATCGTACTGACGATAGACGCCCAGGCGACCACGGCGATGAGCTCGAAATTGGAAGCGGGCAGCAATCTCGACGATATTTATTACTTACTGGCTTCGCCTTGGCAAAGCTATGCGTCTTTGGATCAGCTTGAAAATCTCGACGAGCTGTATAACACGAAGATCCCGGGCGAGGAAAAGACGATTCTCGAAAAGATAACGGGTTCCTGGAAGACGTACGGCCAGGCATACAACCAAAACAATCTGCACTATTACATTTTCCCAAGCGCCACCTCTGTGACGGGACTCGTCTACAATAAGACCATGTTCGACGAATACGAATGGGAAGTCCCCGAAACGGTGACGGAACTGAAAGCGCTCTGCGACCGGATCGTGGCGGATACGAACGGCAAAATCGCGCCTTTCGTCTATCCGGGAAAGGTCAGCGGGGGCTATTGGGATTTCATCGGTACGAATTGGTGGCTGCAAGTATCGGGCGAGGAAAAGATGAACGAACTCATGCAGTTCGACAGCCCCGAACTTTTCAACAGCGATAAGCTTAGCAGCCCTTCTTACGGTAAGTTGACGATGCTCCAAACGTTTGAGGATCTGATCGTCAAAAATAAAGAAAAATACATTGCGAGAATGTCCGGCTCTTACGATCATTATCAGGCGCAGCAGGCGTTCGGCGCGGGCATGGCTGCCATGATCCCCAACGGCAGCTGGATTCAAAACGAGTCGGGCGAGGACATCGAGGACGAGATCCGCATGATGCCCGTCCCTTATATGGACAACGCGTTAAAGGACGAGAAGGGCGAGTATATCTCTTACAATTACAGCGGTCAGCCCAGCTTTGTCGCCGTTCCCAATAAAGCGAAGAACAAAGAGGGCGCCAAGGCGTTTCTCGCCTATGTGTGCCGGGACGATATGCTTAGATTGTATACGGAGATCTGCGGCACGCCCATGCCTTTCGAGTACGATGTGGAGTCGATCTCCCTCAATTCCTTCCAGCAGTCCTGTATCGACATCTGGAAAAATTCCACCACGTGGTTCGAGGATTCGAGAAGCCCTCTTTGGACGGGACTCAAAGTGCGCAAATTCAACGCGGGCGATCCGTATGTCAATCTTCTCATCAATTATCCCGGCGTGACGGCGGACAGCTGGTGCGCGGCGGAATACGCGGGCGTCAAGGGCGCCTGGGATACCTGGGTGAACTGAGAAGGACGCCGCTTGGTAAGTCCGGCTCCGCGGCGCCGCGGAGCCGGACGGAAAAGGAGTAAGTATGGAGCAAACGAAAAATAAACGCTGCGTTCTCGGAAAACGCAGAAAAAAGAGCGCGAACGAAATCGCGTTTATGATCACGCTGATGGCGATTCCCGTTTTGCATTTCTGCGTATTCTGGCTCTTTGTCAACTTCGACTCGATTCTGCTGTCCTTCAAGCGTTTCGATATGCTGTCGGGCGAATGGAAATGGGCGGGGTTTGCCAATTATAAGGAGTTGTATACGGCTTTCGTAAAGCCGAACAGCGTACTGCCGCGCGCGGTATGGAACTCGTTTACCGTCTTTTTATGGAACGATTTTGTCATCCTGCCGATCTCTCTTTTCTGCGCGTATATGCTGTATAAAAAGATCCCTCTCAATAATCTCTATAAAGTGATCTTTTTCCTGCCGTCCATCATTTCGGTCACCGTCCTCACGCTTTCCTATTCCTATATGCTGAACAACTTTATTCCCGAACTGTTCGCCAATCTGGGACTGGAAAAGCTCGTTCCGTTCGACGGGTATTTTGCCGATCCCAAGACGGCGTGGTGGACGATCCTTTTCTACGGCTTATGGTCGGGCATAGGCGGCAACATCGTTCTCATGTCGGGGGCGATGGCGCGTATCCCCGCCGAGGTGCTCGAAGCGGGGAAACTGGACGGACTCGGACTGATGGGGGAGCTTTGGTACGTGGTGATTCCCCTGATCGGATCGACGCTGGCGACGCTGCTTCTGATGGGGACGGCGGTTATTTTCAGCTACTTTTTGCAGCCCAAACTGCTGCTGGGCGACGCGGCGGCGTCCGCCAAGGGGTATACGATCGCTCTATACATCGTAACCAATGTGCGGGACAACGGCACGCCGCAGATGGCTATGGGCGCGTCTATCGGCGTTTTGTGCGCATTGATCGGGACTCCTATCGTGCTGATCGTGCGGAAAGTGCTCGATAAGGCGTTCCCCGTCTATGAATATTAAAAGAAAACGGGTGCGACCCGTATAAAATGAAAGGAGAAACAAGATGAGAAACAAAAAATTTCTGACGCTGCTGGCGGCGGTGCTGCTGGCGGGATCGCTGGGTACCGGCACGATTCTCGCAAGCGCGGGGACGGTGGAAAGCAAGCCTGCGGGCGACGGTTTGATTACGTCGAAGAACGAGATCAACCTCACGAACTTTAAAGTCCTCGAACAGGCGGAAGGGGACGCCGACGCATACGTGGCGGCGGAAGCGACCGATTACGCCGTCAATTATAACAACGGCGAATGGCAGGAAATGCTGGTGGGCACGCCCGTGCCCAAGGCGACGATGGCGAAAGAGGGCGTAAAGGTGACGCTCACGTATAAATTTGTGGGACTCGAAAGCGATAATCTGCAATTCAAGCTGGTCCCCGGAGCGAAATCTCTTTCCGAAAGCCACACCTACGGCTTTGTCCTGACGGGCGGCAATAACGGTATCTCTTCGGTGGCGGGGGAAAGAGCGTCCGCGACGGCGGACGACCCGATGCCTCAGCTTTTCTATAACGGCGGAGCGGGAAAGGATATTCCCCTCGGGGGAGAGCTCGGCTGGGAGGCGTATTCCTGGTCTGCCGGCACCTTTAAAAACAATATCACGGCGTACGGCAATACCTATTTCCGCATGGAGATGACGGTGAACGAGAACGACTGGGTGGACGTAAAGCTCATCAACGGATTTTTCTCCGAGTGGGACAGATGGACGGAGGTCACCTCCGTGGTATCCAATTGGGCGCCTTACGACGGCACTTCCGACTTTTTCGCCAATGCGTATGTGCGCTATGCGAACGGGCTGGTCGTGGACGGCGCGACGCTCACCGCTTCCTATCAGGAAGGGGAAACGACCAAGACGGATACGATTTTCACCACCGATATGGACGACGCGAGCAAAGTGATCACGGAGAAAGACGCGGCGGCAGCGGCGGACTGTTTCATCGCCAGGGGATTGGAACGCACGCCGAGAGAGGCGAGCGGACTCAATATCACCAATCCCGCCGCGGGCACGGGAATCGTCACGCGGGCGGCTCTGCAAACGGATAAGGGCCTGGCGACCAATCTCGAAATGAAGGCGCAGGTCATTCTCAAAGAACTTGCCGCGGGGCAGAAGGTCGGATTCGGATTCGGCTATGAAAACAGCCGTTCCCTGACGGGCGCGCACAGTTATTTCTATTTTACCGTCAAAGACGGCAAGGTGATGTTCGGCGGAGAGAAGGTGGATAAAGAAGAGGCGTCTTCCGCGCTGTTTGCCGAAGTGGAAGTGGCGGACGGGGCGATCGGCGAACGCGCGGCGGCGATCCCCGTGACGTTTACGGGAAAGGGCGCCGACCTCGAAATCGTCGTCGGGGAAAACGAAAAGATCCTTCTCGAAAATTTCGATCCCGACGGATTTTTCGCCGTTACGCACAAAGGCGAAGGCAATTTGAGCTATATGCTCAAAGATAACCTGACGATGACGGGCTACCAATTCAAGGACAACGAAGAGGGCGCGGAAACGGTGACCAGCAACTTTACGGGGAACTATATCAGCAGCGACAAATTCCAGTTCGCTTCCAACATCGCTCCCGAAACGCACATGATCAAGACGGACTCTACTTCGCACGATCTGACGGGCGTCACCGCGGAAAACGGCAAATTGGGATTCTACGGCACCTCGACGGGCACCCGCCTGCTCACCACGAAGAAGTACGCGGATTTCGTGATGCAGTTCGATTATATTTCCGTCCCCGTACAGCAGAGGGGCGCGCTCGTTCTGAGCGGCAACAGACCTTCCGCCGCCTATCTCGTGTTCGGCATGAAAGAGGGCGGACTCTCCATCACGGACAGCACCGTGTATGCGATCGGCATCAACGAAGGACTCGCCGCCATCGATTTTTACGGCAACAACGAAACGATCATTGCGCCCTTGGCTATGGCTGCGACCTGTAAATGCCCCACGGTAGCTTTGTCCAAACTCAAAGCGACGACTTCCCCCACCGCGACTTCTATTCCCAATTACAACGGCGGGTACGACGCAAGCAAGCCCGATAACAACGTGGCGGCGTGGTACGATCCCGATCCCGACAACGCGGGAAATATTTACAGTATGTACAACAAGACCACGCGAGTCAAGCTCGTCTGCGTGAACAACAAAGTGGCGCTCTTTCTGGCGGAAGTGGACGCCGCGACGGGCGCCGTCAAAGGCGAATACATAAAGGTCCTCGAATTTAACGCGGCGGACACGGAAGGCTATCTCGGCATCGCCACCGATTCTCCCGCCTATTTCGAAATGGACAATTTTGCGGTTACGCCCGTTTCCCGCCGGGACGTCCTGACGTTTGCGGCTTCGGAAAAGGCTCTCACCGCGGATTTCGTCGCGGACGTGGCTCCCGCCGACATGGCGAACGACCCTCTGCCCACGCCGCTCGAAAAACCGGAACTGACGGCGAATCCTTCGGCGAAAAAAGTCACCTGGAAAGCGGTGGACGGCGCGGCGAGCTATGACGTGACGGTGAAACTCGGCAGCGATACGGTGCTGGAAAAGAACGTGACTGCCACGGAGATCGACCTCTCCTCTCTGACGGCGGACGGCACGTATAAAGTGACGGTAACTGCGAACCCTTCGGACACGGCGGCGCATATCGCGTCCAGAAACTCGGTGGACTACGTCCTTTCGTCGGGCGGCGATTCCGCGAGCGACAGCGGGGATTCTTCAACGAAGGAGAGTTCGGAGAATACTTCCGGCTCGTCGGGTACGGAAAGCGGCTGCGGCAGCGCCATGGGCGGCGGCGCCTTGATCGCGGCGGCAGGCGCAGCGGCGCTTCTGTTCTCGAAAAAACGCAGAAAGTAAATTGTAAAAGCACGGCAAGAAATCGTATGTGAGTTTTTAAGAAAGGGGAGCCTCTCCCCTTTCCTCAAAAGCTCTTTGAGGGTGTATATGAGAATGAATAGAGTACATAAGACGAAAAAAGATTCCATCGTCATGTGGGTGGTTTTCGCTATTTTCGCCTTGTATGCCGTATCTTTGTTGTTTCCGTTTTTGTGGTGCCTTTTAAACTCTTTCAAGACGAGAAAGGACTTCTTTTTAAATATCAACGGCTTGCCCAAGGTATGGACGCTGGAAAACTGGAAAAACAGCTTTACGCTTTCCGCGGACCGCGTATCCGTCCCGATGATGTATTTCAACAGCCTTTTTATGACGGTGGGAGCCACTTTTCTTTCCCTGATGTCCTGCTCCGCCACCGCCTATGTGGTGACGAAGTACGAGTTTAAAGGCAGGGACGCGTTCTATTCCTTCGCGGTGATCATCATGATGATTCCGACGATGGGATCCATGGCTTCCACGTATAAAATGTATAATTCTGTCGGACTGATCAATACGTATACGGGATATTTCATTTTTGCCTGCGGCGGATTCGGCTCGTATTTTCTCATCATGTACGGCTTTTATAAAAATTTGTCCTGGACGTATGCGGAAGCGGCGCAGATCGACGGCGCGGGACATTTCCGAATCTATTTCACCATCATGATTCCCATGGCGGTGCCCGTGCTCGTTTCCCTGGGCATTCTTTCCGCGATCGGGTATTGGAACGACTATTTCACCGTCTATATGTATATGCCCGAAAAAGCGACCATCGCTTACGGCTTACAGCGGATTTCCGATCAGAACAAGAACAATCTTCCCCAGGTTTTTGCCGCGGTGATCTTTTCCATGATTCCCGTCCTCGTCATTTTCAGCATTTTCCAAAAGACGATCATGAACAATACGACGATCGGCGGCATCAAGGGATAACGCGCGGTTTTACGAATAAAAGGAACAGGAAAGAAATGATGAAAAAGAAATTTTATATCGCCGCGTCGGCGTTTTTGTCCGCGCTGCTGCTTTTCTCGGCGGCGTGCGCGGCGCCGTCCGACAGCGCGGAAAGCTCGTCCGCCGATTCCTCGCCCGGAAATTCTTTGTCCGACAGCTCCTCGGCGCAAGGGGGGACGATCGATTACGGCACGTACGGCTCGTATTGGTTTCCCCAGCACGATTATAAGACCATGCCCGTGGGGGCGTACAATTCCATCCCTCCCGCAAAATACGGCTACGAAAAGAATTTTCTCACCGACGAGGAAATTTTTAAAGCGTACGCGGAGGCGGGCGTCAACACGATGATGGGGCTTACCGATTACGTCACGTTGAATCAGGCGGACGTGGCGACGGCGCTCGATTTTTGTTACGATTACGATCTGGCGTATCTGCTCGCGTACTCGGGCGCGGACAATGTCAAATCGGAGAGCAACGTCCGCAGCGCGCTCGCCACGGTCATGCATCACGAGAATTTCGCGGGCATCATGCTCTCGGACGAACCTGGCAGAACGATGTACGAAAATCTCGCCTCCTCGCGCTCGATCTTCGAAAACGTTTTAAAGGATACTTCCGAAAAGCTCTATCACGTCAATCTGTTTCCGACGTATGCGAACGAAAAGCAGCTTTGGTTCCGTTCCTATACTTCCGAAGACACGTTGCCCGTGGAGTCGTACACCTATGAGCAATATTTGCGGGACTATATGGAAATTTTCGAGCCTCAGGTGCTCTCTTACGACTTTTATCCCATTCAAGGCTCTTTTCCCGCTCTCATGAACGGATATTTTGAAAATATGTCCCTCATCCGCACGGCGGCGTTAAAAGCGAACATTCCTTTCTGGGTGTATGTGCAGACCTGTTCGTTCGCGGACGGTCAGCGGCTCCCGACGCAGGCGGATCTTTTGTGGAACGTCAATACCTGCCTCGCTTACGGCGCGAAGGGGATTCAGTATTTCTGCGGCGTCAATCCGCAGGGGGATTTCGTCGGCTCCATGTTCGACGCAGAGGGAAATAAGACGGAAATGTACGGCCGCGTGAAGCTGGCAAACGAGATGATCGCGGCGGTGGACGAAGTACTGATGTGCGCGAAGAGCGAAGGCGTCATCGTAAAAGGAGTCATGCCTCAGCTCAATCGGGGAGAGGAGCGCATGAGCATCCCCGAAGGGGATCTTCTCGGAGGGACGTTCAAAGAACTTTCGTCCGTTTCTTCCAATCACGCCCTCGTCGGATGTTTCGACTACGACGGCAAAACGGCTCTTTACGTCGTGAACAACGCCGTTGCGGACGATACGATTCAAGGGTGTGCGGCGGCGGACGAGATCACCCTAAATTTTAACGGGAAAGTGAGCGGCTACGCCGTCGACGGCGGCGGCAAAAAGGACTTTGCGGGCGAAAGTCTGTCCGTAAGCCTCGGCGCGGGGGAAGCGGTGCTGGTGGTCGTCGGGTAAAGCGGAGAAAAGTTTGTCCCCGCGAGGCGGAAGGGCGATATTCGGCGAGTTTCGGACAAGAGCTTTTTTACAAAAGAAGAGAACGGCGTCGATCGTCCGCTTTAAAGATTTTGTCGTGCGGTTTCAACCGTATTTTTGCGCGATTTTCACCATTTATATCCCCCCTTGCCTTTTCCGCAAAGCGGTGACGTCAAAAGGAAGGACGCAAGGGGCGGGAAAGTATTTTCGTTTTGTGACGGGAGGTTCATGAATAGAAAGATGAAAAAGACATTTTCGCTCGTAGGCGGACTTCTGGCTCTCTGTATATCGCTGAGCCCGTTCTCTTCAAAAGCGGCCTATGCGGAGGAGCGCGCGGCGCTGCCCGGCTTTTCCGACGACTTCGAATCCTACGCCGCGGACGGCGCGTTTATCGAAACGGACGCCGCGTTTGCGGAGAAATGGTCGAATAACGTTTTAAACGGCGGCGAGGAACAGGGAATCGACGCGCACTTGAAGGGAGTGGGCAAAATAGAATACGAAAACGGAGAAAGCGGGAACAAAGTTCTCCATCTCGACAACGCTTCGGTGGCGATGAATTCCTATTTCCATATCGGTCCGGGCGGGGATTATCGGGTAAAAAATTTCACGGCGGGGTTTCGGCTGAAATTTTTGACGGAAAAGGCGGCGGAGCGCGGCTGGGTGGGAATTTCCTTCCGAAAAAAGGCGGAGGCGCACTATCTCGGGACGAACAATCTGCTCTTCACCGTACAGAGGTATACGCAAAACACGGAGGTTTCCCCGCATACGTACGCCGTATTCAACGGCGGCACGACCAACGATTTTTCCGACGCGGCGTTCGGGGAAATGTTCGGCGAAAAGCTGACGTTCAGCGCTCGGTCCTACGCTGTGCCCAATGCGGTCGCGGGCGAAGACACTCCCTGGATGGAATACAAACTCGAAGCGGAAAATAATCGCTATCGGATGTATCTCGACGGGGTGCAGGTGGCGGATTGCAGCTTCGAGGTCAATTCGTTCGATTATTTCGGCTTTTTGAGCCTCGACTGCTGTACGGCGGATATTTTGGTGGACGATTTTTACGTCAGCGTAGCGGATACGCAGCTGCCGCCCGTCATCGAAAAACTGCCCGCGCCCGTGCTCGTATGGGACGAGGCAAGCAAGACGTTGCGCTGGGAAAAGATCGCGGGCGCCAATCTCTATACCGTATATCTCGACGGAAAATCCGTAAAGACCTCCAATAAGAGCAGCTATCAGGTCGAAGAGGAATTGAGCGAGGGCGAACATATCTTTTCCGTCAAGGCGCTCTCGGAGGATACCTTCGAGGCCCTGGACAGCGACCTTTCCGCACCCGTTTCCTATCTCGTCGCAAAGGCGCGGGATTCGTCGGGCGGGGGCGGCGGCTGCAAAAGCCTGGCGGGCGCGGGGACGTTTTCGGCTCTTGCATTGCTGGCGGTCGGCTTTGCGTTAAAGAAGCGGGAGTAGATTCCTTTGCCTTATCGATCGGCTGAAAAAAACCGTTTGATTTCCAAACGTTTCTATAAACGGGAAACGGTCCGTTTTTAGTTGACTATTAAATCGAAGCGGGGTAAAATAAAGTTAAGAAAAATCGATAAGACGAAAAGGATGGGAAGTGATATGCAGGTGAGAAATCAATCGTATTTAAGAAGAAAAAACAAAAAGAGCATCATCGATTTGTTGCGAAAAAAGACGCAGAGCTATTCCGACCTC
The DNA here is from genome assembly GCA_905209085.1 of uncultured Eubacteriales bacterium. Taxonomy (GTDB): domain Bacteria; phylum Bacillota; class Clostridia; order Christensenellales; family Borkfalkiaceae; genus Scatosoma. The sequence goes on along the minus strand of CAJLRM010000001.1, from coordinate 373,781 downwards.
GCGCGGGAACTCAAACTCAGCAATACGGCGATAGCGAAAATCGTGGACGATCTCATAGAACAGAATATCGTATATCGGGAGAGCGACGCAAAGGGACGCGGCGGGATCAATCTGTCCATCAACGCGGATTTCGGATACGTGATCGCGGTGGACTTGTCCCGCTGGCAGATCTCGTTCAGCGCCGCGGATTTCGGGAGCAACATCCTCGCAAAACGCACGCTGGACAGAGTTTGCTTTCATAAAGAAGACATCGCGCGCCTCCTCGAAGTGATCCGTCAATTGATGGACGACGAGAACGTAAAGGGACGGACGCTTTGCTGCATCGCCATCGCTTCCCCCGGCAAGATCGATAAGGAGAGCGGAAAATTCATTCTCAATCCCCGTTTCCGGGAACTTGGGAATATTTCCCTGCAAACGATTTTCGAACAGGAGTTCGGTTGCATGGTCATCGTGAAAAACGACATCAATCTGGCTCTTTTGGGCGAAAAAATGTACGGCGACGTATTGAAGGATGTGGAAAACGCCCTGATGCTTCACGTGGACGTCGGCGTGGGCGCCGCTTTGCTCATCGACGGCAAGGTGTACGAAGGGACGCACGGTTTCGCGGGCGAGATCGGCTATTTCAAAATGAATATGTTTCTCTCCGAAGAGGACAATTACGGGAATCTCGGTTACGGAAACTATTACGACGTCACCTCGCTTTTCAGTTCCTTAGCGATCGTCAAGCGGGAGCTTTCCCTGGGAAAAAAGAGCGTTTTGCAGGATTGGATCCGGGAAAAAGGGCTTTCGTGGGACGACGTCACCATCACGGAACTTTTGGAGGCGTACAGACAAAAAGACGAACTGGTGGTGCGGGTGATCCATTCCGCCGCCCGCGTCATCGCCACGTTCGCCTCTTCTTTGTCCGACCTCCTCGACGTGGAAAAGATCGTGCTGACGGGTTCGGTGATCGGGTTCGGGAACGAATACCTCGACTATATTTCAAAATTCACGGGAGAATACCCCATCGTCTTTTCGGATCTGGCGGCAAACGCCACCGTCATGGGCGCCATCAACGCGGGAATTCTCGGCGTGTTCGACGATATGCTATAAAAGTAAAGAAACGATATGATACATAAAACGATTGAATTTGCCAAAGAGGAACTGAACAGATACCTTGTCTTCATGACGGGGGAGAGCGGATGCATCGCTTTGACCGCGGGGCGGGACGAGGATATTTTCCGCGAGAGATGCGAGATTTCGGTGTCCGCGGGACGCGGAGAGATCAAGGCGAACTGCCCTCGGGCGCTTCTGCTGGGCGTATACGAGCTGCTTCGCCGCTGCGGCTGCCGCTTTTTGCGGCCCGGGAAAAACGGAGAGTACATTCCGCATAAAAAGATAGGGGAAATAAGCGCTTGCTGCGTCTTTGAACCCTCGCAGCGCCATCGCGGAATCACCATCGAAGGCGCGGTGAGTCTGGAAAACGTGCTGGAACTCATCGATTGGGCGGCTAAGGCGGGATTTAACGGCTATTTCACCCAATTCAGCACCTCTTACGAGTTTTTCAGCCGTTGGTACGAACATCTCGGCAATCCTTTGCTGACTCCCGAAAAGATCGACGAGGAAACGGCGAAAAATTATATCGGCATCATCGTGGAAGCGCTGAAAAAACGTTCCCTTCTCTATCATTCCGTCGGGCACGGCTGGACGCCCGCGTGCCTCGGCATCGACTGCAACGGCTGGTACACAAGCCGGGAAGTTCTGTCCGAAAAAAAGCGCGGTTTGCTCGCGGAAGTGGGCGGCAAACGTCAGTTTTTTAAGGGAAAGCCCTTGAACACGCACCTCTGCTATTCCAATCCTGCGGCGCGGAAACTGCTGGCGGAAACGGTGGCGGAATACGCGGAAAATCATCCCGAAATAGACGTTTTGCATTTCTGGCTGGCGGACGATTTCAACAACGCCTGCGAGTGCGGGGAATGCGCCAAAAAACGGATGTCCGATTGGTACGTGATGATCCTCAACGAGATCGACAGACTGCTGACGGAAAGACGTTTGAACGTAAAAATCGTCTTTCTCGTCTATCTCGAACTGTATTGGCCTCCCCTCGAACAGCGCCTCCTGAATCCCGATCGTTTTATCCTCATGTTCGCGCCCATTTTCCGAAGCTATACGGCTGCGTTCGACGTTTCGGGGGATTGGCGTACCCGTCCTCTTTTGGAGTATAAGCGCAACGAAATGGTCTATCCCAACGACGCGGCGGAATATCTCGCTTTTCTCGCGGGCTGGAAAAAAGTCTTTACAGGGGACAGCTTCGATTTCGACTATCACCTGATGTGGGACATCAATCGGGATTTCGGCGGGGAAACGATCGCAAAGGTGCTGTACGAGGATATCCGCTCTCTCGCCGCCATCGGTCTGAACGGATTTTTAAGCTGTCAGATACAGCGCGCCTTTTATCCCAACGGCTTCGCGTTCTATCTGATGGGGCGGGTGCTCTCGGACGAAAACGCGGCTTTTAAAGAGATCCGGGAAGATTATTATGCGAGCGCTTTCGGGAAGTATGAAGATTTTGCGCGTCATTTTTACGAGGAAGTGGAACGCACGGTCAGCTTTAAATATATGAAAGAGGAAACGGACGCGGCTTCGGCTTTGCCCGGTTTCAAAGAGGCAAAAATATTCCTGACGGAAACGTTGAAAAACTTTCCCGACGTTTCAGACCTTCTGCCCGTGCAGGCGGAAAGCATGGAGATCCTGCGCTTTGCCGCGGACAATATCTTAAAGCTCATCGACGTGCTGATCCTGAAAATCGAAGGCAAGCCCGAAGAGGAGATCGCGGCGGCGGACGCCGAAAGAAAGGAATTTTTCAATCGCAGGGAACTCCGCTTTCAGCCCTATGCGGACGGCTTTTTCGTCAATATGATCACCGACGGCATCGTAGCCAGCGAAAAGAGCGGCATTTATACGGAAAGCGGGAACGAACGTTAGGAAAAAATCGCGGGACAGGGAAGGAATAACGATGAAACGGATTTGGACGCAAGGGGAAGAACGAGGGTTTTCCGAGTTCAAAAAAGAATTTTTTTACGACGGGAAGGGAAAGAATGCGCTCCTCAAAATCGGAGCGGACTATAAATACGCCGCCTATTTGAACGGAGCGTTCGTCGCCAATGCGCAGTACGCGGATATTCCCGACAAAAAGAGGGTGGACGAGATCGATCTCGCGCCCTTTCTGAAATCGGGAAACAACGAGCTGTACGTCGTCGCCGCGCATATGGGCGAGGATTTTTCCGTCGCCCGGACAATGGCGGCGTTTATCTCTTTCGAGGTGATGATCGACGGCGTCAGTATCGCGTGTTCCGATGAAAATACATGGGGCAGGGCTGCGGCGAAGTATTCCGTCGGGGACAAAATCACCCCGCAGCTGGGATACGGATGGAAATATGACTTTACCGCTTTTGGCGAGGACTGGAAGCCGTGCCGCGCCGTTTTAGACAAATTTATCGACGAAAAAAGACCGATCGAAAGATTGCGGATCTCCGCGCCTTTGCCGTGGGAAATCGTCGCGCAGGGCGTTTTTAAGTACCGTGTCGGGGGAACGGCTGCCGCCAAGATGCAAAACGCCTGGATGTCCACGCTGCGCTTTGCCGAGATGACGGGGCAGGACAGAATAAAGGCGGCGGGCGCGTGCCGTCCCGTCCGTTTTGCCGCAAAATCGCAGGGCGGGGACGGGATTTTTCTCATCGCGGACCTCAAAAAGGAAACGAGCGGCTATCTTTCTCTCTGCGTCAGGACGAACAGAGCCTGCCGCGGGATCATAGGCTGGGGGGAGCATCTTGCCGATCTGCGCGTCCGCACGGAGCGAGAAGGCAGGAATTTTGCCTGCGAGCTGTTTTTTGCCGAGGGGGAAAACGCTCTCGACGAATACCTGTACCGCGTCGGTTGCCGTTATCTCTGTCTGTATATCGAAAACGGGAGCGCGGAACTCGTCCGTCTGTCGGTGCGCGAGGCGCTCTATCCCTTTAAGAGGATCGAAAAAGAATTCGGGGACAGACTGCTGAATAAAATTTACGAAACGGGCAGGCGCACGCTCGAACTCTGCGCACACGAGCATTACGAGGATTGTCCCTGGCGGGAACAAGCCCTGTACGGCATGGATTCGCGCAATCAAATGCTGTTCGGGTACGGCGTTTTCGAGGAATACGAATTTCCGCGGGCGTCATTGCGCCTGTTTGCAGATACGCTGCGAAACGACGGACTTTTGCAGCTTTGCGCTCCCGCGCGCGCGAACATCACCATTCCCTCTTTCAGCGCCTATTGGATAATCGCGGTCTGCGAAAACGCCGAAGCCGATTACGACGAAAAATTCGTGGGCGAAATGCTCCCGAAAGCGGAAAAAATACTCGGGATCTTTCACGAAAGAAGCTTTGAAAACGGGGTGTCGGTCTTTACGGAGCCCTGCTATTGGAATTTTCACGAATGGTCGGACGGTCTGGACGGCGGGAATTTCAACCGCACGGAGGAAATTCCGAAAGCGCACGACGGCATTTTGACGGCGCTCGTATCCATAGCGGCGGATAAGCTCGCCGCGCTCGAAAAGCGTTTCGGAAAGGACGCGCAGGCGGCGGAAACGCAGAAATATTCCGCGTCGCTGAAAGACAGCTTAAACGCTTTTTACAATCCCGAAAAAGAGATGTACGCCTCTTATAAAGCGTCGGACGGAACGCTGTACGGCTATCACGCCTATATGCAGGCGGCGACGCTTCTCGCCTGCGACTTGGACGCAAACCGCGCCGGGCGGCTCTGCGCAGTCCTCAAATCCCCGAAGGGGAAGGCGGTGGAAATGACGCTCGCCGCTTTACCCATGCAATACGACGCGATCGTGAAGGCGGAAAAGGATTGTAAATGGTGCGTGGAAAACGTAGCGGAAATTTTCGGAAAGATGCTCTATGCGGGCGCGACGTCCTATTGGGAAACGGAGCGCGGCGAAGCCGATTTCAACGACGCGGGCAGCCTTTGTCACGGCTGGTCGGCGGTCGCCTGTTATGTGCTGGATAAATACCTGGTCGGCGCAAAGAGATAAAGAGAGCGGGAGAAGGAGAAGAGAGATGTTGAGATTTTTGAGATACCTGAAAGAGGGCGCGGTGCTGCAAAGAGGGGAGCCGGTGACGGTGAAAGGATATGGGGAAGGGGAGATACTCTGCACGCTTAGCGGGGAGGGGTATCGGGAAACGAAAAGGGTGAAAGCAACAGGCGGTCGTTTCCTAGCGGAGTTTAAAGCGGTAGAGGAAACGGGGGGATATTTTGAGCTTAGTGCGGCGAGCGGAGTGGAAGAGATCGGTGTGCGGTTGCGATTCGGGGACGTATATCTGGCGCTGGGTCAGTCGAATATGTCGTATAGCCTGTCTGCGGTGGAGGATGCAGAAGTGTGGCAGGAGCGTGCGGAGAAGGCGGACGTATCGGTTTTGAATCTGGAAGAAAAGGCGGTGGGAGCCGGGGAAGAAATCACCCGTCCCGCGTATCCGCAGGAGGATTTGGCGTGGGAGTACGAGTGGAGTCGCGGCGGGGCGAAACTGAGCGGAATATCGGCGCTGTGCGTGCAGACTGGGACGCTGTTGTGGGAAAGAAGCGGCGTGCCGATAGGCTTTGTGCAGACGGCGATGGGCGGACTGAGCGTGGAAGCGTACCTGAGGCGAGAAAGCGTGGAAGCGGACGAAGAGCTGGTGGAATTTTTAAAGCGCGTGGGCAGATATACGAGCGCGGAGGAGTACAACCGTGCAGGGAGTCGAAACTACACGCAGCTGTCCGGGGTGTGGAACGAGAAAATCGCGCCGCTGGAAGGGCTTAGATTCAAGGGAATCGTATGGTATCTGGGGGAAAGCTCGGCGTATGATTTCGAGTTCGGCCGGTTCTTTTTACGGGAGCTGAAAATTCTTTGGCGAGAATATGTGGAGCGATTCAAAGCGGAGCGGTTTGTGGCGGTGCATATCGCGTCGGAATATTATCCGTACGGGGATAAGTACGGGTATCTGTACATAAACGAAGCGCTGACGGAGTTGCAGGAAGAGAGCGGAAAGGTGACGACGGTGCCTATTTACGACATAGAGCCGCGTTGGCGCAAGGGGGACGGCGGGATGTATTATCATCCGATTCACCCGGTCAATAAAGCGCCGATCGCAAAGCGTATCGGGGACGCGTTGGAGGGTCGTGTGACGAGGTATCCGCAGATAGCGGAAGTGAGGTATGAAAAGGGGGAGGCGATCTGTCGGATTCAAGAAGCTGGGAAAGGGATGAAGGTGGGAAAGGTGAACGGGTTTACGCTGGCGGGCAAAAACGGGAAATATTATCCGGCGGCAGGAGAGGTGACGAACGGGGAGGAGATACGGGTAAGGAGCCGGGACGTAAAAGAGGCGCACAAGCTGACGTACGGGTTTATGCAGTATCAGGATTTTTGCAACGCGAAGACGGAAGAGGGATTGCCGCTGCTGCCGTATCGGAGCGAAGTGGAAGCGGTAAACGGGAAATATTGTTTTCCGCCGGCGTATACGGTGAACGGAGCGCTGAGGGTCTATGAAAACAATTTCGGTTGGGAGGCGGGCACGTGTCGGAAAGTGCCGGTGTGGAAACAGGGCGAGATCTACGACGGAGCGGAAACGGAGATAGGGTTGGAAGGCGAGTCGTTGTGCTGTACGTCGAGTCCGACGGCGGAGGAGTATTACTTTTTCGGCATCTCGCCGTCGTTGTGCCTGGCGGGTCATAAAAATCATCTTGGGGATTATCAATACTGGAACGTGCGTCTGAAAGGAGAAGGCAGGGTGACATTTCTGGGCGTGGTGGTGAGAACCGCGGAGGGCGAGATATACCGCCTGGATTTGCGGAGAGGGAAAGAATCGCCGAACGCCGTGACGCTGGGCCCGAGGTTCGAGGAATATGCGATCGAACTGGGAAAAGGCAAAAAAGGGGACGGCTCGCCCGTAAGACTGAGTAAAGAGGAGAGGCGCAAGGTGGTGGAGGCGGAGTTTGTATTCCGCGCGCAGGAGCGGGTGAAGGTGTATCTCAAAGACCTCACGCTTTCGGATAAAAATTTTTCACAGGGCGTAGAAGAAAGGCGCGAACAAGTGCAGGAAGAGCGAAAGGATATCAAGCTTCCGGAGAGATACGAGGACGGAAAAGAAGAGGGAGCGAGTAAAAAGGGAAGGAGAAGGGAAAAATGAAAAGAATCAAGGATAAGTATTTGGTGGTGGGAGCGGACTTTGCGGGATATCCGTTGAAAGAAGCGGTGGTAGAGCACCTGAAAGGGAAGGGATGGAAGATCACGGACCTGGGAGTTACGAGCGAAAGCGATCCCGCCGATACGGAAAATATGTTTCACCGCGTAGGACTGCGTGTGGGAGCGCAGATCAGCGAAGGCGAATTTGAGCGCGCGCTGTTGTTTTGCGGAACGGGAATGGGAATCCACATTGCGGCAAGTAAATGCCCGCACGTGATGAGCGGAGTGGTAGAGAGCGTTCCCGCGGCGCTGCGCGCGATCACGGGCAACGGAGTGAACGTATTGGCGATGGGTGCGTTTTACGTGGCGCCGCAGATGGGCTGCGAGATAGCGGACGCTTATTTGAACGCGGAGCTTGGGACGGGGTATGAGTGGTGGCATAACTTTTATGAATTTCATAAGCTCGCGATAGACGAGCTGGAAGCGTTCGAGTATGAGTCGTATAAGAAAAACGGATTCAAGCTGAAACACTTGGGGGATTATGAGCTGAGGTTAGAGGTAAAGCCGGAGGAAGGAAGCGGGGAAAAGAAATAGGACAAGAGAAGGAAAAGCCCCGGGAATTCGGGGCTTTTTTGCGGTCTTTGTGGGAGAGAGGGAAACAAAAGCAAAGAACGAAGCGGGGAGAAAAAACAAAACGAATAAAATCGGGAGGTTAGACGCGGAAGTTTTCCCTTTTCGGCCTTTTGAAACAGGAAATTGCGGGGGGATTTTATAATTATAAAAAAATTGTTGAAAATCGGTCACGAGCGTCACTGTCTTTGCTGTCGCGCCTTTTGCTTTTCACGCCTCGCTGCCTCGCAATCTGCCGCCGTACTTTGTGTCGCTCGCCCTGTTTATGAGTATCGGCTGCGTTTTCGGACTGATGCGAAAGACGCAGACAACACTTGTGATGCTCTCTCAATTAATGTTTTTACCCTCGATTATGCTTTCGGGAATCATGTTTCCCTCCTCTTTGCTGCCTCGATTTTTACAGTATATAAGCTATGTCTTTCCCGCGACGCTTGGCTTTAAAGCGATGACGGAGTTTCAGGGCAGATATTTACTCTTTTTGCTGGGAATCTTTTTTGTGATGAGCCTCCTTTCGGCGTTCCGCCTGACAAGAATATCGGATAGATAAATCGCGTAGGGAAGCCCGTAGCCTTTATTAATAGGAAAATCCGGGGAGCGCGTATTATTTGAAGCCCTCGGATTTTTCTTTCCAAGGAATTGCCGCTTCCGTTCCGCCTATCCAAGGAGGATGGAAAAGGAAGAGAATCCGGGAGTTTATTTGCCGGAAGCTAAAAAATTTCCGCTGAAAATCTATAAATTTTATTCTCGTTTCCCGTGGAACGAGAATAAATAGCGAAAAATCCAAAAAGAACGAAGGTTTTATCGATTTTTGAAAAATTCGACGAAGAACAAAGCGGCGGCGTTTCCTTACTAAAAATAGAAAATAGAAAGCGGAAAATTTTGTCTTGCCCTTTTAAAAAGTTTCTTGTCAGAAAAAGAACGGTTGTAAGAAGGCTGAGAAAAAACTATCCTGTCCAGGAGAAAAAAATAGTTACGGCTCTTTTCGGACAGTCCGATTCCATTGAAAAGACAAGAAGAAATTTTCACAAAACGATAGGGCGTATTCGCTTGACATTGTAAAAAAAAGGAAGTATAATAAAATAAAATCCGAACATATGTTCGGATTTTGAAAGGGGAGGAAGAGGAAGGAAAAGAGATGGAGCCGAGGGAAGGAAGCGCCGCGCAGATGTATTGTCCGAATTGCGGGGTGAAGGTGAGGGGATATAAGGACAACGACGGGGTGATGCGTCAAACGTGTCCGAGATGCGGGGTCGTCATTTTCAGTAAGCTGCGCAAGAAAAGAGAAATGGACATCAAGGTGATCACACAATAAAATAATAGAGCGTTTGCAGTCCACACGGCGGTCGCGCTGAAACAGCGCGCGGGTAAATCCGTTTGTCCATAGATTGCGGGCAAGTGTTCGTAAAACACGCATAGCGTGTCAGAGCAAGGCGAAAAGCGTCTTGGCGAGCAGTATTCTTTTTGAAAGATACTGTTTCGTCGAGGCGTTTTTTATTTTTCGTAAAAAATCGAAAAAAGTTTTTTGTTCCGTGCAAAAACTGCACGGAAGGATTGAGAAAATAGAGCCATCAAGGACGGCAAAGGGGGTGAGATAAGTGAAAGCCTTGGAGAGGCGGCAGAGAATCCTCGAAACACTCTGTGAAAGACGTTATGAAAAAGTGGAAAATCTGGCGTTCGAGTTCTCGGTCAACGAATCGACCGTGCGCCGGGACATTCAGGAGCTTTCCTTATCTTACCCGATCTATACGAAGACGGGCGTCTACGGCGGCGTATACGTGGCGGAGGGGTATTATCTGGGGCGACAATATCTCAAACGCGAGCAAAAAGAATTTCTCGAAAAGATAGCGGGAGGACTGGCAGGTATGGAACGAGAGCAGATGCAGACGATCATCAGACAATTTGCGCGCCCCGACTGCGGGAATTGACGGCAAGCCGCCGAATACAGAAACAAATAAAAACAACGGCGAAAATAAGAAGTCATACATAACATTTTTGTCGAAGGAGAAAAAGATGAATAAAGAATTGGAAAAGCGCATCAATGAAACGGAGAACGGCAAAGAGATCCGACTTACAGGCAGAATGGAGATCAGGGGAGTAAAAAGCAACTGCTTTCTATTGGGAAAGATGTGTTTAAACAGCCTGATCAATATTTGCCGTTCGGACATCGTGATCGACGGCAGCGACGCGGAGATCGATGCGGAAATCGAGGACAGCACGGGGAGCGATTGGAGCTTGTTTTTCATTCAGCCCACCGCGCGAAACGTATGTATGAGAAATATGACGATCCGCGTGCATATTCAAAATCCCGCCGCTGCGAAAAGACAGTTTTTCGGGATTTACAATACGGCATACGGTTTGAAAGTGGAAAATTGCCGCATAGAGATATACGCGGAGAAACAACTCGGCATAGCGGGGATCTACAACAACGGCAATCTCGACACGCATATGGAAACGCGGGCGGACAACCTCGTGGTGAACGACTGCTATATCAAGGCGGAGTGCGCTGCCGAGGAGTATCCCAAGGAATGCGCGGTGTACGGTCTTTACAACAATCTCGCCAACAGCATCTCGTTGCAGAACACCTTTATTTACGCGATAAACCGCGGCGACGGCGAGAGGCAGCGCGCGGTGGGCGTGTATACCAACGGGCGTTTCGGGCGCTTTGTCGGAAATAACGTCAAGGCGAACGGGACGCACAATGTCGGCAAACATACGGAAGAGGCGCACGCGTTCGGATTCATAAACGAAGGACTGTATTCTATCATCAGCGCGAACAACATCGTCGGGGAATGGGCGGGCATGAGCGTGGGATTGGAAAACAGGGGCGAGTATGCGCGCATCTCCTCCAATAAAATTCTGGCGACGCACACCATCTGCGGCAGAAGCGTAAGGAGCTACGGGGATAACAGCAGCATCGGAGGAAATATCATCACCTCCACCAGCCGCAATGCGCGTCTGATAGAGCACGGCGCGAAAGACTGCGTCATCCACGGAAATATCATGGAAATCCTGATGACGCCCGAAGAATGTCGAAGCGGGTGCGGGATTTACGCGGTGGGGGAGAACGTGCAGGGAAACGTCATCGCGGAAAATATCCTCCGCAACACGCCCGACTGCGGCATATTTGCGGACGCTTCCGCGGGGATCGTCTGCAACAACGAGGTGCGCGCCTATCGGGAAACGGTGGAGCGGGCGGGCAGAGAAAACGTCCGATTGGCGGAGAAGCTGGACGAGAAAAATATACGGTCCATCTACGAATAAAAGGGGAGGAGAAAAGGAATGGAGGAGAAAATTTTACAGTTGATCACCGAGTACGGACTGGAAGCGACGATTCTTGCGCTTGCGATCAACCTGTTTACGGGCTTGATAAAAATGCCGATCAAGGCCTGGGCGAAAAAGCGGGAAAACGGAAGGAAAGCGACGCGGTTTTTAGTGTTTTTGCCCGTTGTCGTCGGGTTGCTGCTGACGTTTGTCTATTTGCGGGCGGTCTATGGCAAAACGGGCATAGACAAGCCGTTCGTAACGCTCTGGGTATCGTCCAGCAGCCTCAGCCTGGCGCTGTACGCCTTTTGGGAAAAATTGTTTCCCGCAAAGGAGAAGATGCTCACCGAGCCGGAAATCGAAGCAAACAAAAAGCTTCTCGAAAAAATCAAAGAGTTCGCCGATAAGGAGCCGGAAGGGGAAAATCCCCAAAACGAGGCGCCCACGGCAGGGACGACGGAAGAAGAGAAAAAAGAACTCGCGTCCCCGGCTTTGCCGCAGCCGGAAAATGCAGAGGATGCGGAAAAAGAAAAAATCGTATTGAGAGGAAAAAAAGATGAAAACGCTGAAACTGAGAAAAAATCCGTATAAAGGAAAACTGATCGTCTTTGAAGGCACAGACGGCGCGGGAAAAACGACGATGATCTCGCTGACGGAAAAATATCTCGAAGAGAAAAACGGCATCGGAAGCGTCCTGTGCGTGAAACAGCCTACCGATTTGTCGAGAAAGACCAAACTCTTTCAAAAGATGATGTATTGCTGCAAGCACGAGGATATCAACTATCGCGCCGTACAGCTTTTAACGATGTCGGACAGGATGCAGCACGGCTTCGAGGTGATCGAACCCGCTTTAAAAGCGGGCAAGACGGTGATCTGCGACAGATACATCTACACTTCGCTGGCAAATATGCTGGCGCGCGGATACAGGGACGAAAAATGGTTTTACGAAGCGGCAAAACACCTTTTAAAACCCGACCTCGCGTTTTTGGCCTACGCGAACCCCCTGATGGCGATAGAGCGGATAAAGAGCCGCCCCGACGAATGCGATCGTCATCTCGACGAGCCTCTGCTTTTGAGAGTCGCGGGGGAATTTCTGGGAATGGCGAAAGGGGAAGGATTTGTCGTGCTCGATACCGAGGGGGAGCCCGAAAAGGCTTTTGCCGTCGTAGAAAGGGAGCTTTTGCGGGAGGAATCGAAATGACGGAAAACAGTCTGCACTACGTGGTGTCCGTTCTCAAAGGGGAAAATCCCAAAACGGTGACCGATTGGTATGAAACGACAGGCTTCCTCTGCTGCCATAAGATCGCGGGGCTATTTTACAACCGGGCGAAAAAGAGTCGAATAGAGCTGCCGTCAAAAATAGAGAAGTTCCTTTCGGAAACGTTCGAGAGGCAAATTCGGCGCACGCAGTCGATGCGCGCGGCGATCGGGGAGATTTCCCGAGCGCTGGCGGCGGACGGCGCGGAGCACATTTTGCTGAAAGGCAGCGTGCTGTGCAACGTTGCCGAAGAGGAGAGCGCTATCTATGAGGACGGAGAGAGAATTTCCAACGACATCGATATTCTCGTCGAGCAAGACGGTATCACCGCGGTGGAAAATTCATTGAAAAAGCTGGGATTTATACAGGGCAGGTATGCGCCGGGGGAGAAAAAGATCAAGCCTTTCCCGCGTCTGGAAATTCTGAAACGCCGCATGAACCGCGGAGAAACGGCGCCCTTTTTGAAGACGACGGGCAATCCCGAACTCCCTTTCATAGAGGCGGACATCAATTTTTCGCTCGGAAACGTGCCGGGAGAGAGGGACTCTCTGCTTTCGGAGATGATAGCGACGCGCAAAGAATACGCGGGCAAGGTGCCCATGTACGTGGCGAACGAGGAAATGTTTTTTCTGCACCTCATTTTGCATCAGTACAAGGAAAGCTGTCTGTACTTTATGGCGGAGCGGAGAAAAGATCTCGATCTTTATAAACTTGCGGACATCTACTATCTATGGAAAAAGGACTCCTTCGACAAGGGCGATTTGAAGAAACTCGCCTTCAAGTACGGCGTACAGAAAGAAATCGGTACGGTGCTCGGGCAAACGGGGCGCATTTTTGAAGACGAAGAACTGAAATCGGCCGCGGAGGAATACGGGGAAAGACAGCCCGAAGTGATCGATTATGAGGGGAAAAAGCGCTTGCTTTGGACGGCGGACGAGCGGACGCGAATTTGCAGCTTGGACCCTCTGCGTTTTTTGAAGGAGAGAAAAGAGGATGATCACTAAACGGGAAATTACGGAAGCGCTCGCTCTGTCGTGTGTGGAAAGCTATTTTTTGGCGTGGCTGGCAAAGCGTTTCGACGTATCCAAACTGTACGGAGAATCCTTTGTTCCGATAGGGCAGGTGTTTGACGACTTTGCGCAAGGGGCAAAGTACGAGGCGTACGAAGGGGTGCCCCGCATTCAGGAAACCGCGGAAAAAGCGGGGATCGCCGCGCACGTCTATTCCGTCTTTCCGATGGGCGTGCCCGGATCGCGGGAGAAATTGGCGGAATGTCTGAAAAACCAAAGGGAGGAGGATCTCTGCCTGATGCACGTGAACGAAGCCTTCTTTGCGGAGTACAAGCGCAAAGCCTGGCGGGAGGATCATTATATCTGCGTGGACGGCTCTCTTTGCTGGCTCAATCAATATCCCCTCTCCGAAGGGCGGTTTACGGAAGAAAGGTTGAAGGAAGTTTCGGGCAACGCCGTTTGTACGTACGCTTTTCGAAACGGGCGCGCGGATACGGAGAGCGACTGCGAAAAAAAGATCCGAACTCAGACGTTTTCCTCTGTTTGTCCGCCGCGGGAATCGGAAAAACTCGAAGGCGCGTTGGGAGTCCTGCGAGTGACGAGAAAACGGCTGGAAAAATATTTTTCCGGCTCGGAAAAAATCGCGGGGCTATTGAAAGCGGAGATCTTGCTTTTGGACAAGCTCTACTTTTACGTCCGTCTGCGGCGGCTGAAAGGGGAAAGACGAGCGGACGCGTTCAAAGAGGAATTAAAGGAAATAACGGAATACGAAAAAAAGATTGCGGAGGCGATGAAATGAATAGAGAAGAGATCGAAAAGAAGATCGTCGATCTGGCGCGGGAAACGACGGGCGCTCAGCTGACGGAAACCGTAACGCTGAAAGAGAACGGACTGGACAGTTTGTCTTTGGTGCTTCTCATCGCGTCGATAGAAGAGGCGTATTCCTTTTCTTTCGACGAGGATGACTTGCAGCCCGAGAAACTGCTGACTTTGAAGGATTTGACCTTGTTGACGGAGAAATATTTATGAAACTTTGGGAGTATCTGAGAGAAAAAATCAAGCCGTATTCGGAGCGCGTCGCGTTTGCGGATTCGGGAATCACTTACGGCGAACTGCTCTCGTGGGGGAACAATGCGGTGGGAGAAAAAAGACTGCAAGTTTGTAAGGGAGGGACGAGAGAGGAACAGGCGCTCGCGATTTTAAAATGCCTTGCCGGGGGCGCCGCCGCCGTTCCCGTTTCTTTGGATTACGGCTTGAAACAGTATAACTATATCTGCGAAACGGTAAAAGACGCGGGACAGGTAAGCGACGACACCGCGTTTGTCATGTTCACGAGCGGAACGACGGGCACTCCTAAGGGCGTGGTGCTGACGGACAAAAATATCGTTGCCAATCTCGAATACATTGCCTCCTATTTTCGTCTGGAAGGCATGAAGAGCATCTGTATCGCGCGCCCCTTGGTGCATATCGCGGTGCTGACGGGGGAGCTTTTGTACGGACTCGTCAGCGGACTGACGATCTATTTTTACGAGGAGTCGTTTATGCCCGCGAGGCTGGCTAACTTTCTCTCGGAAAAGGAAATAGACGTATTCTGCGCGACGCCCACCCTGTACGCGGCGCTCGTCAGGAGCGTCAAGGGGAAGCCGCTGCCCGTCAAGACCGCCGCAGTCAGCGGCGAAAGACTGACGGAAGCCGCCGCGCGTCAGCTTTCCGAGGCTCTGCCGCAAACGGCGTTTTACAACGTCTACGGCCTTACCGAGCACAGTCCGCGCGCGAGCGCCCTGCTCCCCGAAGAGTTCGTGAAAAAGGCGGGAAGCGTGGGGAAACCTATCGGGGCGGTGAAAATGAAGATCGAGAAGGGGGAACTGTTGTTGAAATCCCCGTGCGTGATGAAAGGATACTATCTCGACGAGGCGCGCACGAAAGAAAAGATCCGCCGCGGCTGGCTGTATACGGGGGATATGGCGCATACGGACGAGGAGGGCTATTACTATATCGACGGCAGAAAGGACGACATGATCATCCGCGCGGGCGTCAATATTTTTCCGCAGGAAATAGAGATCGAGGCGAAGAAATGCGCGGGGGTGCACGATTGCGTGGTGTACGGCGAAAGGGAGGAACATATGGGAGAGATGATCTGTCTTAAATACGAGGGCAGCATCCCGCCCGAATGGCTGTGGACTTATCTCGTCCGCAACCTGCCCCCGTATCTCGTGCCGAACAGAATAAAAAAGGTGGAGAAGCTGGAAACGACTGCCAGCGGAAAGAAGATACGGCGATGAAAGAAAAAATTATAAGCATCATTCAAAAAGGCTGTGCCCTGGAAGAAGCCGTTTCCCCCGAGAGCGAATTAAAGGCGTTGAGTTTGGACAGTCTTTCCTTCGTCGCCGTCTTGGTGGCGATAGAGGAGGAATTTCAAATCGAATTCGAACTCGACGAATTGGATATGGGAGCTTGGAACACGGTGGCGGACGTCATAAAGGCGGCGGAGGAAAAAGCGGATGATAAAAAATAAAATAGAGGGCGTAAAACCGTTCAACAAATTTTGGCTGAAAAGCTGCTATTATCATCAGTTAATCGCGGGACTGTCCGCCTTAGGCGTCGATCGGGAACTCTTCCTTTTAAACGCAATGGTCTTTGCCAAAGAAGGATTTTCGGCGGACGAAGGGGGGATTCTTGGCGCGCGGGAGTTTGAAAGGACGGCGGGCTATCGCTGCAAATCGCGCAATATCTCTAAGAGAGCGTTGAAGAGGCGGATCGATAAGGGAATGCCGGTCATCGTCGGGGTGGACTGCTTTTATCTCGAAAGCCGCCCCGAAATGTTCGGCATACGGCATGAACTGCACTTTCTCCTTTGTTACGGCTACGATCTGAAAACGCGGGAAGCGAACGTGGTGGATCACGCTTACAGGGGAAGTTACGAATTTCGGGAGAAAGTAATTTCTCTGGATAATCTCTTGTATGCAAACGGGATGTATCGGAAGCGTCATCCCGAAAAGTGGTTTTCCTGCCGCGTTTTACGCAAGGCGAAAGTTCAAAAAGGTGCCCTCGGTCTATGGTCGCAAATGGATTTGAACAGGCTGCTTTCGTCGAGAAAAAGCTCGGAAAAGAATCTTGGCGAACTGAAAAGAATGTTTCTTTCCGACCTAAAAGAACTGCAAGAAAAATCGGAGAAGATAACGGATTATCTGCAAAGCATGAGAACCTCCCTCTATTGTCTTTCCGAAACGCGGGCGTTTTCGCAGAGCAAAGAAAAGAGCGCCCTGCTGGACTTTCTGATAAGCGGCTATTCGAATCTCCTTTCCCTGCTGTGGAAAATGTGGCGTCAGGAAAATTTTTCTTTCGCCGTCACGCGGAGGGACGGAATTCTGAGAAAGATAGATTCCGTAAAGGAAACGGAAGAGAAAGTCTACGACTGTCTGTGGGAGGCGTGCGCATGAAAAGATTTGAAAGGGTCGATCTTTCGCCGTGGCTCAATCACAAATTGGTGTACGCTTCCCTGCCCCCGACCGAGGAGGAGTACGGACTGGAAAATATCTGCATTTTACAGGCGAATTTTTCTCTGCGGGGCGAGGAAACGATCGACGGGGTGGAATTTCGATTCGCGGATTCAAATTTCGACAACGTCTTGTGCGACAGGCAGAGAGTAAAAGCGGATGCGGAAGCGAAAAAACTGCATTTTATCGGATTTTCGCATTGGGGAGATACCTGCGAAAATTTCACCGTCGTCTGCGGGGACGGCGGCGAAGAAACGGTGCGCGTTGCCGTGCCCGATTGGTCGCATGGCTGGGATGCGGATATTTTCACGCATTTTATGTTTCAGTACAGCGCCGTCCGTACCGCGAAAATTTTTCTCTCCTCGGGCGCGGTGAAGCACCCTTTCTATTTTCATCACTGCGTTTGCAGCCTCGAAAAACAAGAGCGGGTGCGGGAGATTGTTTTTCCCGACAATATGTTGATGCACATCGTCGCTTTGACTTTGGAAGGGGAAGACGGCCGATAAGCGTGAGAAGAATATGGACATTTTAAGGGAGATCCGCCGCATTCGCGGTGAGGAAAATTTAAAAATAGAAAAGAGAAACACGAATCCCTATCGGGTGCTCGTAAAGGAAGAGGACGGGATCACGGCGTATTATTGCAGCGTGCCCGTATATTCGAAAGAAGGGAAGCTCCTGTTGCCGAAATGGCGGAAAGAAAACGGGCGCTATCGTTTTCAGGGAATCAATGCCGAAATTGCCGCCACAGAGGAAAACGTCATCCTTTGCAACGATTACGGCAGCGCCGAGATTGCGTTTGCGGACGACGTATCGATAGAGCCGACGTTTAACGGAATCGCGGTCGTCTGCGGTAAAAGCAAGACGAAATTTTCGCTGGAAACGAGTTCGGAAAGAACCGTTCGGGAAAGCGCGGGGTGTTTCGCGCTGATGCGGGAGGAGTTTACTCCATTTTTGAGCGTGAACGGGATAATAGGGAAAACGGGCGGCGGCGTTTGTCCGCTGCGGGTAAACGGGGTGAAGAGGGGAGAAAAAGCCTTTGAAATGACGGTGGAAAGCGCCGCGGCGACAGAAATTCTTTTCGAGATCGCTCTGTACGCGCCGAAACTGGTGCTCGATACCACGGTAGCGTCGAAACTTCCCGACGAAAATAATGCGTTCGGCGGCGCCGCATTTTTGGGAAATACCGAAGAATACGGGGAACAATGGCTGTATTCGCGTTTCGACACAACGCTTTTCGCCGATCTGAATTTTTATCGGGTCAAAGAAGCGACGTTGTATTTGCCGAAATGGGGGGGAGAATGCAGGCTGGACGGCTATAAAATGGACGCGCCTTGGTGCAGTTTCGCGTCGACTTGGAACACGAAGACCGCTTTTTCCCGCTTGTTGTATACGGCGAGGCGCAGCCGCCGCTATGAAAGGATGGATGTGAGCGAGATCCTACGGGATATTTTAAGACTGCATGAGCCGCGAAATTCCGGGTTCGTCATAAAGAGCGGGCAGGAAAAAGGCGTCAGCGCGGTATCTACGGGCGACAATTATGATAAGCCGCAGATACTGGAAATCAAATTAAAAAACAATTAATCAAAAAGGAAAAAAATTATGGGAACCATTAAATTTAAAAACATGGAAGAAAACGTAAACGAAGAACTTGCTTCCGAGGAAATTCTTGAAGAATCGGAGGGGCAGGTATACGACGAAGTAGCTTTAAAGAAAAATAAAGACGCGCCTATCGTGCTCTTTGAGGACGAGGCGAAGCGCGAGGAGAACGTAAAGCATTTCAGAATGAGCGACGGCAGCTATCGGGCGCAGATTTTCACCGAGCCCGTGCACTATTACGACGAAACGGAGGGAAAATATCTCGCCATAGACAATACTCTTTGCGATTGTCCGGCGTGCCTTGAAAAAGAAGACGATTTCGACGGCTATGAAAACAGGCAGAGCGACGTTCGGGTAAAATTCGGCAAACGGACGAACGGAAAGCTGTTTACGCTGGAAAAAGACGGATATAAGGTGGAATGGAAGCTGCTCGGCAAACGGGATAAGCGGCTTCTTTGCGACGCCTTGAACGACTCCTGCGCGTTTTTGCCGAACGGGAAGCAGAGGAGCGCGGAAACGAAGCTCTCCGACGAGATACGATATAACGATATCGCGCCGGGGACGGATCTGCAATATATTCTCTCTCCGAAGAGGATCAAGGAAAACATTATCGTCAGAGAACGTCAGGATTCTTACGAATATAAATTCGAACTGAAACTGAAAAATCTCAACGTGGAATTGTCGGAGGACGGACAGCGTTTGGAACTGTTTATCCAAAAGATAGACGAAGAGAGCGGCGCTCTTGGGAAAGAAACTATTTTCACCATTCCGATGCCCTATATGTTCGACGCCGACGGGAAAAAGAGCGGCGAAGTGACGTACGAATTGGAAAGGCTGAGCGGAAATAAATTTATTTTCAGCGTGATTGCGGACGAGAATTGGATCAACGCCGAAGGAAGAGCTTTTCCCGTGACGATCGACCCCGTGATCGAAACAAAGCAGAAGTGGGATTCAAACTTTTGTTTGTCGAGAAAAGTAACGAACCAAAAGAATAATAAGGGAGAATATATAATAGACGACAGCGGATATAATTGTGTTGGAGATGATGGTTATGGAATGTTCAGGTCTTATTTAAAATTTAAATTGCCTAATTTTGAGGGACGAAAAATTTTGGAGGCGACTTTATCCCTTTACCAAATTGGTTTTGATGGAAATGTAAATAATCCGGGATATTTCGATATACATAAAGTTACTTCAAATTGGAATGAAAATACGACGTTTAAATGGGATAATTGTCCCAGTTTTGACAACAAAATATATAGCCGTGTAAGATATTCCACCAAAAAGTATAATACCTTGAAAATAGATATTACGAAATTGGCGAAAGAATGGGAAAACAATCCAAATTACGGTTTAATGATGAAGGATTCTTTTGAACAGCAATACTGTGACTTTTTTAGCTTTCATAATGAAAAGACAGCAGAAGACGATTCCGAAATCCCGCAACTTACAATAAACTATGTGGAAAACAGATGTAGGGTCAGCGACGAATATCAGGTGAATAACATAAAACGCGCCGGAACGCATATGGTGGATCTGTGGACGGGACGAAACAGATTGGTCCACGAAGACGCGGGCTTTGAGGACAACGAACGCCTTTCTTTGAGCGTTTCCCACGTCTATAATATTCTCGACAAAGCCGCCTCCTATATAAAAACCAGCAGAAATAATTATACGCCCGACTTAGGAGTGGGCAGGGGCTGGAAATTAAATTTACAGCAATTCTTATTTAAAATCAATACCGCTGCGAACGGCTATACGGACTCGATAGGCTTTTTGTATATCGATCAAAACGGGGACGAAATCGTCTTTTCGGAAAGCAAAAAATGGAAGGCGGTATACGACGGAGCGGGAAACGTCACGGACGTAGTTTACGCCACCGAGTATCTCGACGAACAGGGGAAAAAGCTGCGCTGCTTTGAAACGGACGGGGAATTGAGAATCAAGGACGACAAAGAAACCACTCTCTATTTCAGAAATAACGAACTTTATAAAATAATCGATCGCAACGGGGACTATATTCTTCTCGAAAAAGGCGCGTGCGACGGAAAAATCAGTAAAGTCAGCGATTCGACGGGACATTGGGCGACGTTTGCGTACAATTCTCTTTGCTGTCTTAATAAAATCACGTTTTCCGACGGAAAGGTATTTTCTTATACCTATGATTCTTTCGGTCGCTTGACGAAAATCGGCTATCCCGACGGCAGCGAATCGGAGTTTCATTACGGGGAAGGCGCCGATAGCTATTCTCTGACGTCTGTGCGCGACTGTTCGGGGTATAGATTGAAAATCGGCTATACGAACGGAAAGGCGACTTCCCTTAAAGATTTCGCTTCCAATAAGGAAATTTCGGCGGCGGGAGTCACGGCGTATACGGCAGGCGACGGCGGCGTTTCTTCCTATTCGACGTATAAAGGCGTGGTTTACGAGAAAGAGGGCAAGGAAATCGTTATAAAATACGAAAATAACACGACGAAGGTGATCACGGAAAACGGGTATGCGGACAATTATCAATGGAGCGATTCCGGATTTTGCGAATGTATCTATCAAACCAAAAACGAGCTGAACGCTTCGGCAAATAAGAAATACGTGACGGACGTTTCCAAATATAAAAATTTCAATTTGTTCGATACCTATGAAGTGCGGCCTTTGGCCCTCGCAAAGAATTTTCTCAAAAACGGAAGTTTCGAAGGACTTTCCGACTGCCTGGAATGGGTACCCGTAGACGAAACGAGCGCCAATCGCTATTACGGCGTGTCGGTGGACGGCAATTATTCTTTAAAAATCCAAAGTTCCTATACGCAGAAGCGTCAGCTGTGTCAGACGGTATACGCCTCGCAGTTAAAATTAAGCAAAGGCGAGGGATTGCTGCTCAGCGGCTATGCGAAGGCGGATTCTCTGCCGACTAGCGGGGCGAATACCTCGAACGGCACGACCCAAGATAAATATTCTACGTTTAGTCTGCTTGCGAAATTAATTTATACGGATGGGACTTCCGAAACGACCGAAGTAAATTTCGACCCGTTCAAGACGGATTGGCAGTTCGCGGTGAAGGGCATTGTGGTAAACGACCCTTCCAAATTGCAGCGGATAGAGGTGTATATCGATTACAGTTATAATAACGGAGCGGCATATTTCGACAGAATTTCTTTGACAAAGGGAAACGCGGTATACACGAAAGGACTGCCGAGATTTTATACCAATCGGGATATGAAAACGTATGATATCAGCGAACTGGTGGGAATAGAGTATAAAGATAACGATCATATTTTCCATAAATATGAAAGCGTATCGGTAAAGGACAGAAAGAAAAACTATCTGGACATTCTTGCCATGCAGCAGAACCCGGATTTGATAATCATAGACGGGGAAGTGCACGACGGAGGCGCAGAGCCTAAAAGAACGATGCTGACGTTTAAAAAAGAAGGAGAGTCGGAAAAGAAATACAGTCTGTTCGACATCGAATACGCGGCGTCGGGAATCACGGAAATCGTGAATAAATCGGGAAGGATAAGGCTGTATAAGAGGCGCGACGACAATGTGGAAAGGACGGAGTTTATCTCCGATGACAAAGCGAGTTTCGCGATGGAAAGCGAATACGACGCTAGCGGACGGCTTATCAAAGAAACGGACTTCAGGGGCGTCGTAAAAGAATATACATACTCGAACGCGAGTAAATATAATAACGTGACGAAAGAAAAAACGCATTATGCGAACGGAGTCAATAAAACGCTTATTCATAGACAAAGCTATACAAACAACGAGTATATCAGGAATACGTATGACGAAAGAGGATATGACGAAGACGGAAGCGAGCTGTATACGACGACGAATTATAATGCGTCGAGCGAAAATTTAAGTTCGGTAAAATTGCCGAACGGACAAACGGTGCAGTACAGTTACGATAAGACGAATACGTATCTTCTGGGGATCACCACGTCGGTGTCGGTAAGGAGCACGCCTGGGGGCTCGGTGCGGACGCAGACGGTGGGAGTGAATTACTCGTACAACCTCGGCTATCTGACGAGTATCGATACGGGAGCGAACGGAGTGAATTACGAATACGCGTACGACGGATTCGGGAACGCCCTCAAGACGTATGTGAACGGAGAAGAAGTGGTAGCGGTGAAGAGCTATAAGGACAGTACGTATAGCTCGACGGACGAAAGCACGTATGATTATGAAGAAGTGGTATTGGGGAACGGAACGGCAATCAAGGAGATCTATAATAAGAAAGGCGGTTTGATCTGCCGGAAGATAAAGACGCAGACGGGAACGGTGAACGGCGAGGCGGTATACGGAGAAGAAGTGGAAAGCTACCGCGTGTACTATAAAACGGACGAACACGGGGAAGAACTGGACGAGATAGATCAAACGATAGATAAGATGCCGGCGATAGATCTTGGAACGCCGACGGACGCAAAAAAATGGTATTACCACCGATATAATTATAAAGAGAACGGGGAATTTGATTATAGTACGTTATCGTCGTCAGAGGGAGGAGTGGAATACAGAAGCGAACTGGACGAAGGCGGTCGTGTAATAAAAGAGAAATACACATTGTCGGGGCTTAGCCTGAATCACTCTTACCAATACGAATATGAAAAGAACGGAGAAGGAGAGGTGATACCGGATAACCGAATCAAGGAAATCCGAATGTATGACAAAGCAGAGGGAACAAGCGCGGTAGATACGCTGACGTTGAAATACGACGAATTAGGACGGCTGACGAAAGAGGGGTTGAAGCCTGAAACAAGCTCGTCTGCGGAGTATTTCTATGAAAGCTACGGATATAAGAATCGGTTAGGGAAGAATAGCTGTAATTGTACGTATCAGGAAGGAAGCACGAATTATCTATCGACGATTCAGTATCGCTGCAAAAATGTATACGGAACGGAAAGCGCGGACTACGACAAAAACGGAAACATCAAGAAGATCACGGACGCGAACAAGAGCGTAACATACAGCTATGACGATATCAATCGTTTGGTGAGCGAAGAAAACGGGTTTATCGGCAAGAATCACTATTACAGTTACGACGCGGACGGAAACCTTGGTGACGTGTATACGCAGGCAAATAGTTCGAAGACGTGGGAGAAGAAAGAGAGTTACCATTACGCAAGCGGGAACAAAAATCGTCTTGTGAGTATCACGGAATACGACATGGTGAACAATACGAGTCGAGAAGTGAGTATTGCGGGCAGCTACGACGCATTGGGAAACCCTGGGGAATACCGTGGGAACGTATTGGAATGGAAGAGAGGAAGGGTGCTGACGAAGTACGGGAACATAGCGACGTACAGATACGACAGCAATAATATCCGAGTGGAGAAGCAGGAAGGCGGACGGACGCATCAGTATTATACGGTAGGCGGGAAGATAGTCGGAGAGCGGATCACGAAGGGAAGCGAAACGAAGTACTATCGCTATCTGTACGCGGGAGAGAAGGTCATCGGACTGACGAGCGAAAGCGGGAGATACTATTACCAATACGGAACGAGCGGGAATATCGTAAGAGTATGTAAGGAAGACGGAAGCATCGCGGCGAGATATGAATACGACGCGTGGGGAAAATGCCGGGTCTATAACGAAGAGGGTATTGACATTACAGAGAATACGATGTATAATAGTCATATAGGTCGGGTCAATCCGTTCCGGTATAAGGGCTATTATTACGACGAAGACACGAAGTTGTACTACTTACAGAGTCGGTACTATGACGCGGAGATAAGACGGTTTATCAACGCGGATAACGTGGGGATAGTATCAAGCGAGTACCTAACGACGATTGGGGGACAGAATCTATACAGCTACTGTCTGAATAATCCCGTAAACCATGCGGACCCGAGCGGGCACTTAATCGGCGCGATTATCGGTCTGGTAGTGTCTTTGGTGTTTTTGGGTTTGGCGGTATACGGTCTTATAAAAGCGGGTCAGGCGTTTTGGAAAGAACCAAGTTGGTTGAATTTGCTATTTTTGGTAATAGCAGTAGTAGACGTGGCTTTGTCATTGATAGCAGTATGGAAAGCCTTTAAAGGTTTATTGGCTGCTGTAAAAGTGACGAAAGCTAAAAAGTTTATTAAAACTTCTTCTACACAAAAAGTGGATATGTCTGTTCAAGAATATCTTGACAAATATGTGCCAAAACAGTATCATGAAGAAGTGTTGAAAGGGTTTGGAGATGATGCAGTAGTGAGTATGGCTCAAAAAGATATAAAAGTATATCGATACTATGGGAATAATAATCCTATAGGACATTGGGTAACCCCAAATCAATATGCTAATCCTATTTCAGCGTTAGCCTTAGATTCTACTCAAAATAGCGCAGAACATATGGCAACCTATATACTCAAGAAAGGAACGTTATTAATAGAAGGAAAAGTAATTCCTTTGAATGGTCAATTGGGCGGTGGTTATCAATATTATATTGCAATATTAAAAAATGCACTTATATAAAAGTTATATGGCTTTTATATGAATATAGGAGGAAGTTATTATGTATACATTAGAAAATTTTAAAAATGAAGTTGTTGAAGTTAAAGAAAAAATGCGTATTCTAGAAGTATATTTAAAATCACTTAATAAATCAATTAAAAAAAAGTTAAATTTGAAATTCTGGAATATAGATTTTATAATTAAAGAATTAAAAGAAATAATGATTCCCGAAATGGATATGTTACTGAATCAAATAAGTACCAATAATATTCCTCATAAGAATCAAAGGAGAAATCTTACTTCAAATTTTAGGGTTATAGATGGATGGCCCTGTCTTGATTTAACTGCACGAAATGAAAATAGCGATGTTTGGGATAGAATAAATGAAGTGGGTAGTGCTATTGTAGATTTAAATCGCCATTATTGTAAAGATCTTGATTGAAGAGGAATAAGTTTAAAATCAAGCGCTGTCAAATAGAAATGACAGCGCTTGATTTGGCTGGTTTGAATAAAAAACTTTAGTCTTTAAGGTGGGCTAATTAAAGCTTACAGGGCGTTTATCAAGGAGCCAAGCTGGCTAAATCTGCTATTTGTGGTGATCGCGGTCGTGGACGTAGTGTTGTCAGCAATCGCGGTATGGCAGGCGTTCAAGGCGTTGCAGGCGACATTGAAGGTAGCGGGGAAGAAAGCGCTGCGGACGTCGGCGCAGAACAGGGTGACAGGAGAAAAACTCCCGAACAGCCAAGGCGGGGAATGTAATCCAGGAAAATGTTTTATAGCGGGAACAAAAGTAAAGACGGAGGACGGGTACAAGAATATCGAGGAGGTAGAAGTCGGAGATAAAGTACTCGCATACGACGAAGAAACGGGGGAACAGGCGTATAAAGAAGTAAAACGGCTTTTCCGAAACGAAACAATGAAATGGTGTACAGTTTCTGTTGCTGTTAATGGAACGGTTACCGAAATTACTTCTACGCCTGGACATAAGTATTACCTGCCTGATAATACGATAAATCGTGAAGTAGGGGACAGTCAAGAACATGAAAGCTATTACGAATTGTCAGAAAAATGGGTATCCGCCTGTAAACTGAAAAAAGGCGATAAAGTCTTGCTTTCTGACGGTGAATATGGTATAATACAAAGCGTTAAGACCGAAGAGCTGTCTGCCCCTGAAACAACCTATAACCTTGAAGTGGAAGATTTCCATACTTATTTTGTTTCTGAAAAGGCTGTGTTGGTTCATAATAAATGCAAACAGGAGTTGGTTGCAGGGGACGAGAATGGGTGGAACGCTAAAGTATCTGTTGGTGGTGAAGTAAATCATAAAACCCCGCACGCTCATATTAACTGGAAAAATCAAAAATTGGCTTCGGTTGATGCAACAGGAAATATTTTAGTTAAATCAAAGATGAATAAAAATACTCAACGAAAAATGCTTAAATTTATTAAGGATAATATAGATGATATTATTCAAGGCATAAACAAATGGTATTGAGGAGATAAGATATGAAAACTTTTATATATTATGAAAGAAATCAAAATTTTGAAGAGGATGCTGATGTTGCAGCCGTTAAGGCGGAATCTTTAAAAGAAGCTGTTAACATATTAAAAAATTATTATGTGAATGTTAATAGAAAGAATATTCATGAACTGACATTTCGAAATTTTGATGGGAAATCGACAAATTTTATGATTATTTCGGATTATTAATAATTAGAGGGGAATGGATGACTTTTTTGAAGCCATCCATTTTTCGAGATAAAAATTACACGAAAACTTGAAGATAAAGTCTTGCCTATGACGAAGAAACAGGGAAACAGGCGTATAAAGAAGTAGTAAGGCTGTTCCGAGGAAAAACGGACGAATGGTATCATGTATTTGTGGAAGGGGAAGAGATCGTATGTACGGGAGGGCATCGGTTTTATGTAGAGGGAAAAGGATTCGTAGAAGCGAAAGATTTAACGGAAGAAGATAAATTGACGCTTTCGGACGGAAGCCAGGTAAAGATAGAGAAGATAGAGAAAGAAGAGCTGGCAAAGGCGGAAACGAAGTACAACTTTGAAGTAAAGGACTTCCATACTTACTATGTCACCGAAAATGACGTATTGGTTCATAATGATTGTGCATATGATTATTTAGATGAGGCTTTAAGACAAAATGGATATACGAGGAAAGATATTCCCGATTTAGTAAATAATAGTAAAAATGGACAATGGAAATATACTTGGAGTGAAGGTGGAGTAAAATATCAAGTTAGAATCCATGCAGGAAATGCTCAATATACTAGTTCACAATATATTTTTAGAGTGGCAAAAAATATTCATGGAAAAGGGTGGTCATATCTCGGTTTAGATAGGGTATGGTATCATGAATCAGTGCTTCAAGAATTTTTTAGAAATGGGATGGTTAATCCAAACTTTAATGCTTATGCGGCAGTAATGACACACCTTTCTATATAAGTTAAATAACGGGAGGATTTATGAATAAAAAAGAAATGACAGGTGAAGAAAAAACGGAACAATTTATCAGAAAAAACAAAAATATTATTGAAAAAGCTCAAGATGAATTGGATTATAGAACACAATTAATGAAGCCTATGTCTTTAGAATCTGTGCAAGCAACAATTAATAAAATAAATAAATTTTTGTCTGATTGGTGTTGGATGGATTTTATTTATAAAAGCATTGATAGAGAGTACATCATTTTATGTGGATGTATAGATTCAACTTATGTAGAACCTGAAATTGAAATTACCTTTACTTTTCCGCAAATGATAGCAAGTCCCTTTTATTGGACTATGGATGAAAAAAGACCCTTTATTCAATTATCGTCAGCTAAAGAATTAGAAGAACGTACTGGACTTTATACGTATGATAATTTGTATGTGTTTAAGTTAAATAATGAAGAGATAAATAATAATTCGGGAATTTTTATTTCTGCCACAGGAATAAAATGTAATATATTAAAGAAGAGTAAATAAAGTATTTTTGTTTATTGTAAAGTATATTATAAAGCGTTCTTTGTAATAAAAATGGCTATTGCGTAAATTGGATAAAAGGCGATTTTTGTAATATTTACATAAAAACAGGCTTGAAATTATATTACAAGCCTGTTTTTATTTTTTATGTGACATTTTTTAATATATGATTCATTGACACGGACGGAAACCTTGGGGACGTGTATACGCAGGCAAATAGTTCGAAGACGTGGGAGAAGAAGGAAAGCTATCATTACGCAAGCGGGAACAAGAATCGTCTTGTGAGTATCACGGAATACGACATGGTGAACAATACGAGTCGAGAAGTGAGTATTGCGGGCAGCTACGACGCATTGGGAAACCCTGGGGAATACCGTGGGAACGTATTGGAATGGAAGAGAGGAAGGGTGCTGACGAAGTACGGGAACATAGCGACGTACAGATACGACAGCAATAATATCCGAGTGGAGAAGCAGGAAGGCGGACGGACGCATCAGTATTATACGGTAGGCGGGAAGATAGTCGGAGAGCGGATCACGAAGGGAAGCGAAACGAAGTACTATCGCTATCTGTACGCGGGAGAGAAGGTCATCGGACTGACGAGCGAAAGCGGGAGATACTATTACCAATACGGAACGAGCGGGAATATCGTAAGAGTATGTAAGGAAGACGGAAGCATCGCGGCGAGATATGAATACGACGCGTGGGGAAAATGCCGGGTCTATAACGAAGAGGGTATTGACATTACAGAGAATACGATGTATAATAGTCATATAGGTCGGGTCAATCCGTTCCGATATAAGGGCTATTATTACGACGAAGACACGAAGTTGTACTACTTGCAGAGTCGATACTATGACGCGGAGATAAGACGTTTTATCAATGCGGATAACGTAGGGGTAGTATCAGGCGAATACCTGACGACGCTCGGGGGACAGAATCTATATAGCTACTGTCTGAATAATCCCGTAAATCATGCGGACCCGAGCGGGCATTTAATCGGCGCGATTGTCGGTCTGGTAGTGTCGTTAGTGTTTTTAGGATTGGCGGTATACGGACTGATAAAAGCGGGTCAAGCGTTTTGGAAAGAACCAAGTTGGTTGAATTTGCTATTTTTGGTAATAGCAGTAGTAGACGTGGCTTTGTCATTGATAGCAGTATGGAAAGCCTTTAAAGGTTTATTGGCTGCTGTAAAAGTGACGAAAGCTAAAAAGTTTATTAAAACTTCTTCTACACAAAAAGTGAATATGTCTGTTCAAGAATATCTTGACAAATATGTGCCAAAACAGTATCATGAACAAGTATTAAAAGGATTTGGTGATGACGCGACAGTAAGCATAGCAAAAAGAGATATAATAGTTTATCGATATTATAGTGGAAGCAATCCAAAAGGATATTGGATAACTCCATATCAATATAGTAATCCTATTTCTGCATTGGCTTTGGACACAACGACAAATTCGGCTGAGCATATGACACAATTTATATTGAAGAAGGGGACATTGTTAATAGAGGGAAAAGTAGTACCTTTAAATGGACAAATAGGGGGTGGCTATCAATTCTATATTTGGAATTTAGAGTCGTTATTATAAATAAAAATTATTTTGATGGAGGATAGGAGATGTATACATTACAAAATTTTCAAGATGCAGTTATTGATACAAAGAATAAATTAGAAAGACTTTTAAGTTATTTTAATTCACTTGATAAACATACAAAAAAAACAATAGAAATATGGAATATTAATTCCTTAATTAAGGAAGTGAAAGACTTTATGCTTCCTGAAATGAATAAGTTGTTAAATCAAATAAGTGAAGATAATTTTCCACAAAAAAGAGATAGAAGAAGGTTAAGTTCACTTTCTTTAGTTATAGATAGTTGGCCATGTCTTTCTTTATTGGAGAGAAAAAGGAATGAAAATGTTTGGGACAGAATCAATGAAGTGGGTAGCGCTATTGTTGATTTAAATGACCACTATTGTAAAGATCTTGATTGAAGAGGAATGAGTTTAAAATCAAGCGCTGTCAAATAGAAATGACAGCGCTTGATTTGGCTGATTTGAATGAAAAATTTAAATTTAGTCTTTAAGTTGGGCTAATTAAAGCTTACAGGGCGTTTATCAAGGAGCCGAGCTGGCTAAATCTGCTATTTGTGGTGATCGCGGTAGTGGACGTGGTGTTGTCGGCAATCGCGGTATTGCAGGCGTTCAAGGCGTTGCAGGCGACATTGAAGGTAGCGGGGAAGAAAGCGCTGCGGACGTCGGCGCAGAACAGGGTGACAGGAGAAAAACTCCCGAACAGCCAAGGCGGGGAATGTAATCCAGGAAAATGTTTTATAGCGGGAACAAAAGTAAAGACGGAGGACGGGTACAAGAATATCGAGGAGGTAGAAGTCGGAGATAAAGTACTCGCATACGACGAAGAAACGGGGAAACAGGCGTATAAAGAAGTAATAAGGCTCTTCCGAGGAAAAACGGACGAATGGTATCATGTATTTGTGGAAGGGGAAGAGATCGTATGTACGGGAGGGCATCGGTTTTATGTAGAGGGAAAAGGATTCGTAGAAGCGAAAGATTTAACGGAAGAAGATAAATTGACGCTTTCGGACGGAAGCCAGGTAAAGATAGAGAAGATAGAGAAAGAAGAGCTGGCAAAGGCGGAAACGAAGTACAACTTTGAAGTAAAAGACTTCCATACTTACTATGTCACCGAAAATGACGTATTGGTTCATAATACTTGCCAACTTGATCCAAATGATATTTATTACACACAAGATAGTATCGGTCGCAAATTTAGTGATGGACGTTCGGTGGATGATATGATAACTGGATTGAAAAATGGTTCTATTACAGCAGATGATGTTCCCGCTATAAGAGTATTTGAACAGGACGGAAAAATTTTTACTCTAGATAATCGTAGGCTCTATGCTTTTAAGCAAGCTGGTATGAGTCAAATAAATGTTAGGTGGGTAAACCCTTCAGCACCCAATATTGTACGAGAACTGGCTTGGAAGTTTACAACTATAAATGGTGGAAGATCTATAAGATTGAGGTAAAAAATGAAAGCAAAAATAATTAATAAATCTTTTATAATTAATAATGTACCTTTAGAACACATATCGATTGAGGAAAATGTGATAGTTATAGAGTTAGATGATGTTAATGAAAATCGGTATAGAATGGTATTCAAACCATATCAAGCACTCAAAATAACAACGGCTGATTGTTTTGACAAAGATATTTTGCTTATTAGAGAAAGCTTTGAGTTGGGAATATATCAAAGGCATATTCTTGAGGTGGAAAATTCAGAATGGATTATGCAACTTAAAAAAGCACTTAAAGAAAATGATGAAGATGCATCCTTTATGAAAGAGTCTAGACATTTTATTGTTGACTTAAGAGATAATATTCTAGAGATAAGTGCAGTAGATTTTGAGTTAAGTGAAATTAAAGATTAAAATAACACTTCAGTAATATAATTAAATCATATAATGAAAACTTAATAAGTAAAAGTGTTGTGATATTTATGATATTGCAACACTTTTATTTATTATTGTATATAACGAAGAGGGTATTGACATCACGGAGAAAGAGTTATATAATAGTCATATAGGTCGGGTCAATCCGTTCCGGTATAAGGGCTATTATTACGACGAAGACACGAAGTTGTATTATTTGCAGAGTCGATACTATGACGCGGAGATAAGACGTTTTATCAATGCGGATAATGTAGGGGTAGTATCAGGCGAATACCTGACGACGATTGGGGGACAGAATCTATACAGCTACTGTCTGAATAATCCCGTAAATCATGCGGACCCGAGCGGGCACTTAATCGGCGCGATTATCGGGCTGGTAGTGTCGTTAGTGTTTTTAGGATTGGCGGTATACGGACTGATAGAGGCGGTGCGTGCGTTTATCAAGGAGCCAAGCTGGCTAAATCTGCTATTTGTGGTGATTGCGGTCGTGGACGTGGTGTTGTCGGCAATCGCGGTATTGCAGGCGTTCAAGGCGTTGCAGGCGACATTGAAGGTAGCGGGGAAGAAAGCGCTGCGGACGTCGGCGCAGAACAGGGTGACAGGAGAAAAACTCCCGAACAGCCAAGGCGGGGAATGTAATCCAGGAAAATGTTTTATAGCGGGAACAAAAGTAAAGACGGAGGACGGGTACAAGAATATCGAGGAGGTAGAAGTCGGAGATAAAGTACTCGCATACGACGAAGAAACGGGGAAACAGGCGTATAAAGAAGTAGTAAGACTCTTCCGAAACGAAAGTAAAGAATGGACAATCGTGAAAGTGAACGGAGAAGAGATCGAAAGTACTAGTGGACATAAGTATTATTTGCCCGAAAAGAAGGAATGGAGGAGTGCGGAAGAACTAAAAGAAGGAGATAAAGTATTACTTTGGGACGGAAGATATGGTATAATAGAAAGCGTAAAAAGCAAGCATTACGATAATGCGCAGACGACGTATAACTTTGAAGTAGAAGATTTCCATACCTATTATGTCGGAACAGGTGTTTGCGTTCATAATAAAAATTGTTATACTTATGAACATGGCGTGTATGAAGATGCCCCATATCATACTTCGACAGGAAATAGTGTTAAAAGTCCAAAGCCAATTGATGGGCAAGCTGCTTTGGATAATTCCTATTTAATTTCATCGGATTCTCCAAGAAGAGTCGGTTTTTCTAATGATCAATTAGTAGTTTTAGATAGAACACAGATTAAAATAATTGATGGAAAAGAAGTTTCACTTTATCATGGTCATGTTAGGAAATTTTCTGATTTGACCGAGAAAATGAAAAATATCGCGAGAAAGTATTTTAGATTTAGGAAGTAAAATATGAAGATATCTTTAAAATTGACCCAAAATGTTTATTTTACGATTCAAAAGGCCTTTGATAATCTTTTTACGGAAGATGATGTAAGATTAAATATTATAATAAAAAATCATAATTACTTTATACAACAAGATTCGTTTCGTTATGAAATAGGATATAATTTAAAATATCATATTTGTAATATAAAAGAAACAAATTTTCTTGATATTGGTAAAGAATATTATAAATATCAATGTCAAATGTTAAAAGATATTGAAAACTTTGATTTAAATAGGTTTTCTGATTATTTAGTGTTTTCGAATAACCATATTGCTGTATTAATTTATCGCAAAGAAAAAAAAGTATTATGTCAAGTTACTTATAATAATTGGGAAAAGGACATTTATGAATCATTGTTTTTAGGAGAACTAACTAACAAAACTATTCAAGATTGGTTAAAAGAACTTGATTTATATTTTATTGAAAAGAAATAAATAAAATTAATTTATATAGATTCAGAGAAAATAAATTAATAAAAACAGAAACGTCAGTAATAACTGTCGTTTCTGTTTTTTATAAGAGCGTAACATACAACTATGACGATATCAATCGTTTGGTGTCGGAAGAAAACGGGTTTATCGGGAAGAATCACTATTACAGCTACGACGCGGACGGAAACCTTGGTGACGTGTATACGCAGGCAAATAGTTCGAAGACGTAGGAGAAGAAGGAGAGTTACCATTATGCAAGCGGGAACAAAAACCGTCTTGTGAGTATCACGGAATACGACATGGTGAACAATACGAGTCGGGAAGTGAGTATCGCGGGCAGCTACGACGCATTGGGAAACCCGGGAGAATACCGTGGAAACGTATTGGAATGGAAGCGGGGAAGAGCACTGACGAAATACGGAAATATAGCGACGTACCGCTACGACAGCTAAAATTAAGAGGGATAGAAATAAAAAAGAGGCTGAATTCAGTCTCTTTTTTGCCGCGATATTTTTCTTTTATTAAATTCCGGCGCTCCTCTCTTTCCCAAAAGCGCCATCCCTTCGTTTCTGTTCTCTACCAACTGAATTTTACCGCAATATCCTGATTGTGATCTCCGAATTTCTTTCCGAATAAATTGATCCCGCCCTTGTATTTGGCATTATCTTTGATGCCGATTTTAATAGAAAGGTAATCCTTTTCGTTTTGCCTTATGTCCGCGAACGTTTTGGAATTAATTTCGTTCGCGCCCAGCATACAGCCTTTATCGTTGATTTTCCAGGTGACCAATACACCGTATTGCGTCATGGAATCGGGCCACCATTCGGGATTCAGCCTACCCCGCCTGTCCCCGAAATCTCCGGGGCTAGTATAAGTGCCGATTTCTATATCGTTGACCCAAAGGGTAATGTCCGACTTAAAATCATTGCGGTAAAAGGGCGCTTCCGAACAGGCTTCGAAAGAAATTTCCATTTTTTTCGCATTGGGCGGGATCTCGTTTTTTGCGATTCGGTATTCGAGATATCCACTGCTGAACCAGATAAGCTCCGCTTTGTAACGCTCGGGCTTGAAAAAACAATTATTCTCCGTATCTACGCCGAGATTGCCCGTGACCGTTGCAATCCCGCAATCGGGACGAACGTGACAGTCGAAATACGAACCGATTGGGAGAGAAATTTTTATCTCGTCCGCCCGCACCGTATCGTCGTTTTGCAGATCTACCGAAATGCCGTCGCAGCAGCGGGAGCACAGGCGGGAACGCCCGAGCTGCGAAAACTGCATTTCCGTCTTGATGAGTCCGCAGCTTTCTAAAATATCCACGTTGAGGGAGGTGGAAGAAATAGGCTGATTCAAAAGTTCGCTTAACTCCTTGATATTCATGCTCTTCACATTCAAGGATTTGATGATTTCCAGCCGATTGGGAGAGGAGATGGCGCGCGCGATCTCCAAAAGAGAATTTTCTTCTTTTAAGGTAAGCTGTATAATTTTCAGCATGATTTCACCTCTTTTTTCTTATTATACCATAAAAAAAATAGATGTCAAGGAGGACAAGGGGGGATATTCAAGATTTTACTAAAATGGGGGTAGATTATAAAAATATTTTCTGACTATGTATTTACACTTTCTTTTTTTAATGATATATTGAAGTTGCAAAAGCAAAGATGAAGAAAATTTCAGAGAGGATTATAGACTATGGCATTCACCAGGACGGAATATCCAAGACCGCAATTTCAGAGAAAATTTTGGCAAAATCTCAACGGAAGCTGGGGATTTTGTTTCGACGACGAGGAACGCGGCGTAGCCGAAAAATTTTATGAAAGGGAAGAACCGTTCGATATGCGGATAAACGTACCGTTTACTTATCAGAGCAAGGCGAGCGGACTGGGACTGGACGAGCAGCACGAAGTGATGTGGTACAGGCGGACGTTTGCGTTAGAGGACGCTTTGAAGGGGGGCAGGGTATTGCTGAGCTTCAACGCCGTCGATTATAAGGCGGACGTTTGGCTGAACGGGACCTATGTCGGCGGGCACGTCAACGGCTATACCTATTTTTCTTTCGATGTGACAGACTATCTTCAAGACGAGAACGTGCTCACCGTAAAAGTCACCGATCGTTACGACACGTCGCAGCCCCGCGGCAAGCAGTTTTGGAAAAGGGAGCCGAGCCGCTGCTGGTACGTGGCGAGTTCGGGCATCTGGCAGAGCGTCTGGCTGGAAAAAGTAGGCGAGGGGCATATCCGCTCCGCCCTCATCACTCCGAATATCGACGCCAATTGCATTTCGGTGGATTTCGAGGGGCAGGGGCGCTACGACGGCGTGAAACTCACCGTTTCCTATCAGGGACAGCGGGTAAAGGTGCAGTATTGTTCCCTGTCCGAACGGGACGAAAGAATCAACGTCTGGATCAAGGAAGAGGACAGCATCGACGAGATCCACTTCTGGTCGGTGGAGCGTCCCAATCTTTACGATCTGAAAATGGAACTTACCTTAAACGGCGAAACGGTGGACGAGGTGGACACGTATTTCGCCTTCCGCAAAATAAGCGCGGAAAAGGATAAGATCCTCCTCAATAACATTCCCCTGTATCAAAAGCTCGTTCTCGACCAAGGCTATTGGGAGGAAACGGATTTGACGCCGCCGAGCGCGGAAAGCCTGAAAGAGGACATTCTCCTCGCCAAGAAAATGGGCTTTAACGGGGGACGGAAGCATCAAAAGGTGGAGGATCCGTATTATTATTACTATGCGGATAAGCTCGGCTTTCTCGTCTGGGGGGAAATGCCCAGCGCCTATCAGTATAACCTGCGGGAGATCGGCCTGCACACTTCGCAGTATATCGAACTCGTCAAACAGCTCTACAATCATCCCTCCGTCATCGTATGGGTGCCCTTAAACGAAAGCTGGGGGGTGCGCAAGCTGTTGACGAACGAGCGGCAGAAAGAGTATGCCCGCACCATGTACCACCTCACCAAGGCAATGGATTCCTCCCGCCTCGTCAGCACCAACGACGGCTGGGAACAAGTGGAGGAAACGGACATCGTCAGCATCCACGACTATGCGCCCGTGGGCGACGGATGGGGAGAAAAGTACGCGAAGGACAAACTCAACGACTTGTTCCCGATGGCGCGCCGCCTGATGGGATTCGGAGAAACGCTGGACCCGGACAAACCCGTGATCATGACCGAGTACGGCGGGGTGGCGTTAAAGCTCAACGGCGTCAAGAATTTAGGCGAAGAAAAGGACGGGGAAAAGTGGGGATACGCGGTGGATAACTGCGTGGAAAGCTTTTTGAAAAGATATGAAAATTTAAATAGGGGCGTATTTTCGTGCGAGTTCGCGGGCTTTTGCTATACGCAGCTCACGGACGTGAAACAGGAAGTCAACGGACTGATGGACGTACACCACAAGATGAAGTTCGATCCCGTGGAAATCGCAAAGCGCAACGACGAAAATATGTATAAGTAAGCCATGGAACAAGGTATCGTTTTTTCAATCGAGGAATTTTCCGTCTATGACGGTCCGGGAATCCGCACCACGGTGTTTTTCAAGGGCTGCCCGATGCGGTGCAATTGGTGCCACAATCCCGAGGGCCTGGAACCGCGCGTGCAGATCGTCAAAAATCCCAACGGCTGTCTGCATTGCGGCGCCTGCGAGCGAGTGTGTCCCGACAGGAAAAAGTGTATCCTCTGCGGCAGCTGCATCGCGGCGTGCCCGCGGAATCTGATCCGTTTCAGCGGTGAAATTTACACGGCGGAGCGCCTGACGAAAAAACTTCTCAAAAACGCCGATTATCTCAACGAATGCGGGGGAGGCGTCACCTTTTCGGGCGGCGAGTGCCTTCTGTACGCAGATTTTTTAGCGGAAGTCATCGGGAATTTGAAAGGCAAAGTGCACACCGCCATTCAGACGTGCGGCTACGCGGACAGCGAAAAGTTCAAAAGAGTGCTCTCCGTCGTCGATTACGTGATGTATGATCTGAAAGTGATGGATAGGGAAGGCGCCGTCCGCTATACGGGCTGCGACAATACCCTGATTTTAAAGAACTATCAGATTTTAAGCGACAGCGGCGTTCCGTTCGTGGCGCGCGTACCTTTGATACCCGGCGTGACGGATACCGGGGAAAATCTAAAAGCGATCGCGGAGCGGGTGAAAAATTCAAATGCCTCGGGCGTGGAACTGCTCCCCTATAATAAAATGGCGGGCAGTAAATACAAATTGGTGGGAAAGGAATATCGACCGGTTTTCGACGAAAAAGCGGAAGTGCATATCGACACGGCCCTTTTCGAAAGAGAGGGGATTCCCGTAAAAGTGATGTGAATGATAAAGAAGGAGGCAATATACAATGAACGACAGGATCAAAGCGGTCTATCAAAGGCTGCAAAAGCGTGAATACAGAAACCTGCGCGGAGAAAACGAGGTCGTTTTGTCCGAGGCTTTTTACGCCGGACATAAAAACCTCTCCTTACGCAGCGCGGCGAGGCTCCTCAAAATGGCGGAGGCGGAAAGAGCGGTGCTTTTCCCGGAAGACCGCATCGGCATGATGCGGACGATCAAAAAAATCCCCGCGCTTTTGACGAAACAAGAGTCGGAGGAAATCCGCGACACGCATTTTATATTCGATTCGGCGCAGGTGGGGAATATTTCCAGCGATTACGAGGGGATTTTAACGCAGGGCTTTCAAAAAAAGCGGGAACAGATCCGGAGGCAGATGAAAAAATTTGCCGGGGACGAAGAAAAATGCGAAGAGTTGAAAGCGATGGACGTGTGCATCGACGCCGTGGAGCTGATGGCGAAAAAATACCGCGAAGAAGCCATGCGGATGGGGATAACCGAGCTTGCCGAGGCGCTTGCAAACGTCCCCGCGAAAGCTCCTGAGAGCTATTACGAAGCGCTGGTGATGCTCCGCCTTCTCAATTTCGTCTTGTGGCTCAACGGCAACAAACACAATACGCTCGGGCGCTTCGACGTCTATATGTATCCCTTTTTCAAAAAGGACATGGACAGCGGAAAACTCGACAGGGAAAAGGCGCTGGAACTTACGAGCGAGTTTTTCATAGATCTGAATTTCGACGCCGACCTCTATCCCGGCGTGCAGCAGGGGGACAACGGGCAGAGCCTCGTCCTCGGCGGCGCGGGCAAAGACGGAAAGGAAGTGTATAACGAACTCAGCGAGATCTGCCTTGACGCTTCCCTGTCTTTGAATCTGATCGATCCGAAAATAAACATCCGCGTCAATAAGGACACGCCTTTTGAAACGTACTATCACGGCACCCTTCTCACCAAACAGGGGCTTGGTTTCCCGCAGTATTCCAACGACGACGTGGTGATTCCCGCGCTCGTGAAAATGGGCTACGAATTGGAGGACGCGCGCAGCTATGTCGTGGCGGCGTGCTGGGAATTTATCATTCCCGGAGTCGCTTACGACATCCCCAATATCGACGCGCTGAACTATCCGCAGGTGGTGCTGGACGCCGTCAGGGCGAAGATAGAAAAATGCGGCACTTTCGAAGAGTTCA
This sequence comes from uncultured Eubacteriales bacterium, assembly GCA_905209085.1. Classification (GTDB taxonomy): domain Bacteria; phylum Bacillota; class Clostridia; order Christensenellales; family Borkfalkiaceae; genus Scatosoma. Next base: position 335,110 of record CAJLRM010000001.1, on the reverse strand, counting down.
TGACGGAAGTCAGGAAGGGCATCGCCTATTCCTGCGAAGCGATGGCGGAAAATACGAGAAATATCTTCATCGAGCCTTCCCCTTATCAATCCCTCCTCATGACGAACTGCATCAAAGAGGGCAAAGATATCGCGGACGGAACGAAATACAACAATTACGGCTTCCACGGCGCCGGACTTTCCACGGCTGCGGACAGCCTCGCCGCCGTCAAAAAACTGGTGTTCGACGAAAAGAAGATTGCCGCGGCGGAGCTTGTCAAGGCGCTCGAAAACAATTTCGCGGGATATGAAAAAATCCGTAGCCTCTGCCTTGCCTCCCCCAAAATGGGCAACAACGACGATTACGTGGACGATATTGCCATAGAACTCACCGACTGCTTCGCCGACAGCGTGAGCGGTCTGAAAAACGACCGTGGCGGCATTTTCCGCGCGGGTACGGGCAGCGCCATGTATTATATCTGGTTTTCCGAAAATCTGGGCGCGACGCCCGACGGGAGGAAGGCGGGGGAGCCTTTCAGCGCCAATTATTCCCCCTCCCTCAACATCAAATTCGACGGCGTGCTCTCCGTGATTCACTCTTTCACCAAACCTCATTTGGAGAGGATCTGCAACGGCGGTCCGCTCACCCTCGAATTTCACGACACCCTTTTCCGCAACGACGAGGGGACGCAAAAAGTCGCGCGGCTCGTCCAGTTGTTCGTGGAGAGCGGCGGACATCAGCTGCAATTGAACGCGGTCAACCGCGATTGCCTGCTCGACGCGCAGAAGCACCCCGAGGATTATAAAAATCTCATCGTGCGGGTATGGGGATGGAGCGGCTACTTCAACGAGCTCGATATAGAGTACCAAAATCACATCATCAAACGGCTTGAATTTTTAAGCTGAAAATAGAACGAGGAGGAAAAGGATACATGAAGCATTTTAAATGGGCGCTGAGCCTGATTCTGGCGGGGGCGTTCTGTCTTTCGGGCGCGGGCTGCGGCGGCGAGGGGACGAAAAACGACGCTACTTTCGGCACGGCGATGAACGACTCGTTTTATAATCCCCTTCGGGTGGAATCGGGACTCGGCGATCCGTGGGTGTACAAACATGACGGAAATTATTATCTCACCTACTCCGAGGGCACGCAGATCACCGTGACGAAATCTCCGTGGATGACCAATCTCACCGCCAACGCGGGCGACGAAACGCGGACGAAAGTGGTCGCCCGGCAGAAGGCGATGTCCCTTGTCGAAATCTGGGCGCCCGAGATCTTTTTCTTCGACGGGCATTGGTATATCTATTTCACCGCTACGCGCGACAACAGCGACAACGAGATCAAGGACGCCAACAGAAGGACGTATTGCTTGAAGAGCAAAGGGGAAGACGTCTTCGGCGAATGGGAAAACGTCGTGGAAATCAAACTCCCCGAGGATCTTCGCGCCATCGACGCCACGTTTATGGATTATAACGGCAAACAGTATATCGTTTGGGCGGGGTGGCCGGAAAAGAACCATACCATAGATTATCGTCAGGATCTTTATATAGCCGAGCTTGCCGAAAAAGACCCCACCAAGGCTAAGACGACGGAGGGAAAGCGGGTGATGATCTCGACGCCCGAATACGACTGGGAGAAGCTGGGCGCGAGCCAGAACGAAGGTCCCGTCGTCACCTATTCGCCTCAGGGCAATCCCGCGCTGCTGTATTCAGGCTCCCATTCCGGCACCGACGGCTATTGTATCGGCTATCTCACGCTCGAAGGCTCGGAGAAGGACCCGCTCCATCCGGACAGCTGGACGAAGGGCGAAAAGCCCCTGATGGAAACGGAGGACGACGTGATTTCCCCGGGACATAACTCGGTGGTGAAGTCCCCCGACGACAGCGAATATTGGATCGCCTATCACGCCGCGAAATATTCGGGCGCGGGCTGGGACAGGACGCTGCGCTATCAGAAAATGACCTGGAATGGAAACGTTCCCGTTGTGGAAAGGATCTACTCTTACAACGAGGCGGCGCCCATGCCCTCCGGAGAAAAGACGAACAGAATCCGTTACGAAGCGGAGGACGCCGTCCTCGGCGAAAGCTGTACGGTTACGGAGGTGACCTATGAAAACGGCGAGGGGACGATTCCGGCTGCGTCGGGCGGCAAAGCGGTGCGTATTTCGGACGCGGAGGATAAGCTCACGTTTAAAGTAAACGTCAAAGCGAACGGACAATATCGGATACTTCTCAGATATTCCAATCAGGCGGTTTCCGCAACGACGGTGGAAATGATCGTCAACGGCACTTCTTATCAGCTGTATACGCCGAAAACGCCCTATGACGACACCTTCTCCAACAACGCGTTTTTCTGCGACTTATTCCTGAAACCCAACGGCCCCAACGTCATCGAAATCAAATGCGATCAGAACATTCTGCTCGACTGCATCGTAGTGGACGCTTTGGATAAATAATAATGAGAAAAAAGATTTTTGGCGTTCTGCTTTCCGCGATTTTGTTTTTCGGCTTCGGGGCGGCGGGGTGCAAAGGCGGCGGACTCATGAAAGGAACGCAAATGAACGGCACGTTCTATAATCCCGTCAATCTCACGGGACACGACCCTTGGTATTACAAGAGCGGAGATGAGTACTATTACGTGGTCTGCGAAACGCTGAACGGGGAACAGACGCTTACGATCACCAAATCCAAAAGCCTCACGACTCTGTTTCCGGATTTCAGTAACCCCGAGGTGACCAAGATCGTTTCTCCGGTGCGCGCTTTGGGAATCCAACAGATCTGGGCGCCCGAGATGTTCTTTTTCGGGGGGCATTGGTATCTGCTGTTCACGGCGGCGCCCCTCGAATTCGAGGAGCCGGACGGGATAGACGGGGCGCGGCGCACGTATATCATGAAGAGCGAAGGCGGGGACGCTTTCGGGAACTATGCCCCGCCCGTCAAGCTGGAACTTCCCGAGGACAAGCGTTCGATAGACGCCACTTTTATGGACTATAAAGGCAGACAGTACGTGATTTGGTCGGGGTGGCCGAATCGGGTACATACCGCCTTTTGGACGCAGAATCTCTATATCGCCGAACTCGAACCGGGGGATCCGACCAAAGTCAGGGAAACATCCGACGGGGGCAGGTATTTGATCAGCGAGCCGAAAGAGGATTGGGAGCGGCTTGGTGCGAGCCAGAACGAAGGTCCCTGCGTCGCCTTTGCGCCGGACGGCACGCCGATTCTGATGTATTCCGCGGGCTATTCCGGCTCGGACGGCTACTCTATCGCCTATCTCACGCTGACGGGGGAGGATCCGCTTTTAAAAGAGCATTGGACGAAGTGCGATAAGCCGCTGATGGAAACGGATCTTAAAGAAAAGGACGTGATTTCCCCGGGGCATAACTCGGTGGTGAAGTCGCCGGACGGAAAAGAGGACTGGATCGTTTATCACGCGGCCAAGTACTCGGGCGCGGGCTGGGACAGAACGCTGCGCCTTCAAAAACTCGAATGGGACGGAAACGTTCCGAAAGTGGAGTTGTCCGCGTGGACGGAGGAGGTGAATCTTCCGTCGGGTGACGTTTCGGAAAAGGTAAAATACGAAGCCGAGGATGCGGTGAAGGCGTCGTCCTGCTTCGTCGAAACTTTCGAAAAAGGCAGGGATTTCAGCTACGCTTCTTCGGAGAAAGCCGTGGGATTCCGAACGGACGGCACGGAAGTCCGCTTCGAATTTAAGGCAAAGCGCGAGGGCAGGGGCGTGATCGCTTTCCGTTATTCCAACGCGCAGGGCAAAAAAGGCAAAATAAAGACGCAGGCTATCGTAAACGGAGAGGAAATTTCTCTTTCCGTGCCTTATACCCATTACGAAGAATTGTTTACGCTTACCCAAATCAACGTAAAATTCCAAAAAGGTAAAAATGTCGTAACGTTCAGAGGGCTTGAAAGTTTGTATCTCGACTGTATCGTGGCGACGTATTTATAAAAAATTTCAGGAGGAAAAAGTATGAAGCAATTAAAAGGGATGTTAGCGGCGGCGTTATCGCTGGTGCTGACGTTGAGTGCGGCGGCGTGTACCGATGATAATAATAAGTATAACGATTATTATTCCATCGACACTTCGTCCGTGACGAGCGAACTGTTGTACGGCAACGGGATGAAGATCGATCCGGTCGTGAAAAATCTCGGCGAAGTGGTGAACGCGAAGTATTCGGTCAAAGTGACGCTGGACGGAAAAGACGTCACGGAAAAAGTGTATAACGCCGAAACGAAAATGTTTGCCCCGGGCGAAAACAAGGACGCAATCGGTCTGTATACCTTTACGATTACGATTGTGGACGACAAGGGCGGCGAGATCAAAGACGAAAACGGCAAACCTTTCACCGCGGTGTTCACGGTGGATTACTGCACGATGAACTTCGTGCCGAAGGCCTCCGCCGGCAAGGGCGTGACCGTCGACAATACCGATCCTTTAAGTCCCGTCATCACGTTCGACAATACTTATACGGGAGAAGGGGAGAACGACAGCGGGCAGTACAGAGCGACGGGCGTCACTTTCAAGGGCGATTACGAGATCGCCTATAAAGTGAAAATAGACGGCGTCGGCGGCGGTTCGCCCAAGCGTCTGTATTTCGGCATGGACAGAACGGACGAAAATAAGCGGGACGACAACATCGCCCTCAACGTAGAGGACGGCACGCTTTCCTCCTGGATTTTCGACGACAACGGTACGGCGAGCGGCGACGATTGGACGGGCACGGGCTGGATCAGCACCAATAAATCGGTGAGCGGATATCAAACCCTTGTGAACGGAGAGGAGCACGAAATCGGCTTTACCCGCGTGATCAGTAACTCCGAGAGCAAACACGGCTATTACGTAATCACCTGGGACGGCGAATATTTCACTTCCCTCAACGTAAAAGGAAATTACACGGACGTTTTGGGCGGCGTTTGGGTGGAATCCATGAACGTGCAGGGCTCTATCGGAATCAAGAGCTATAAGCAGCTCGAAGATGACAAGACCTCTCCCAAGGTCGTGCTCGACTACGAGGATCAGGGCGTGGGCAGCACGATCAATCTTAAAGACGGACTCGTCGTTACGGACGAAATTTACAACGCGTATGCGTCGGTCGCGTGGAAAGTGACCGATCCATCGGGCGACGACGTCACGCCGAGCAACGGAAAACTCACCCTTTCGAGCGGCGGCGTCTATAAAGTCGAAGTCCAAGTGACCGATCTTAAAGGCAACGTTTCCAATAAGGTCAGCGCGGATATCAACGTATATTCCGATTTCAACATCACGAACGTCGGACTTTCTTCCTTCAATCAGGTGGGGAAAGAAATTACGCTGAACGCGTCCTTCACCTCGGACGACGCGGACATGATCAACGGCGCGACGCTTAAAATTTATAAAAACGGCGTCGACACGAATACCGAGATCAAGGGCAACGCCAAAGACGGCTTTAAGTTCACGATGACGGATACGGGCGTATACGCCGCGAAAATGACGGCGACGAGCGCGGGCAAACAGATAGAAAAGAGCGTGGAATTCACCGTTTCCGGCGCGGACGCCGCCAATATCGACGTTTCCAAGAATACCAGGGAAGCGCGCACCAACGTCGCGCATATCGTCTACGCAGATTCGGCAAACGCCGCGGAAATCCGTATCTTCAAAGGCGACACGCTGACGGACGCGACGGACGTCACTGCGGATGTGATGGAAACGTATACCACGACGACGCTCGAAAACAACGTCACGTATACTTACTTCAAGCCGAAGACGGCGGGCAGGTATTTCGTGAAGGCGACGTTCGGCAGCGGCAAGACGTACGCGATCCGCGCGGCGGAAATCAATGTCAGGGACGACGTGATCTGGGTGTACGACAACGAAAAACTGGATATCGGCAACGGTCAGCTCGATAAGATTATTTACGGCGACAACACCGTCATCTTTAAGGCGAACGGATCCACAAATTACGAAACTTCAAAACTCGTTTACGATAACCTGAACTTTACGGGCGATTATACGATAGAATTCAAAGTAACCGATTTGAACTTCCATGAAAAGAACAAGAAAATTCATTTTACGCTCGGCGCCTATGAAACGGCGGGCAGTCCGTGGGGGTGGTACGACGTATGTTTGGAAGGCTCTCCCGACGGCGATTTCTGGGGATATTGCACCAATATTTACGGCTTCGGCTGGGTAGAATATCAATGGCGCTCTGTCTGGCAGGCTCCCGTCACGGACGAGTTTATTCCCGATAACGATCCCGATTATACGGGCGAAGGCCATCAGTACGCGTTCCGCGATGGAAAGGAATACGCGCAGTATTGTCAAGGGACGCACGCTTACAAGATCGACGTGAAAAAGACGGGCGACAAGTACAACGTCTATTTCTATATAGACGGCCGTCCCGAGGCCACGCACAGGAATCTCTCCGCGCAAAACGGAACGCTCGGCTGCGCGGTGATTTGGGCGAACACGATGTCGGGCGCGCTTACCGATATTTCGGTGCGGGAAATTTAAAATTTCGGGGATAGATTCTTTCCCCCGCCGCGGATTTTTCCGCGGCGGGGGGATAAAGACCGTCGACGGAAAGAAAACCCCGAAAAAACGCGGCGGCAAGGCTTCGCTTCATAAGGGTGCGCGGGTTTGAAAAAGCCGCGCTTACAAAGACTTCCCGTTCTCTCCCTTGCGCGAAAAGGCGCGAAGGGGAACGGATCACTGACAGGAGGCAGGATTTATAAAATGAAAAAATCGATAAAAAGGATAGCGATCTCGCTGTGTTCGGTGTTCGTAATCGCCGCGGCGGCAGGCTGCGGCGGCGACGGCGGCAAGAACAAGGACGGCAAGACCACCATCGAATTCTGGGGCTGGGGGGACTATATCGAGGTGGACGTGTTCAAATCTCTGGTCAACACGTTCAACGACGCGCACGACGATATTTTCGTCAACTTTACGCCGAGGCCCAGCAGCACCTATTCGGTGGATACGCTCAAACAGCTTCAATCCCGCCGTCCGCCCGACGTCGTATTCGTCGGGGACAGCGACATCAAAAAATGGGCGTCCTCGGAAATAGACGTTTTGGAGGATTTGACTCCCTACGTCGAAAAGAGCGACGTCATCGATCTCGACGACATCTGGGAAGGACAGATGGCGAGATTCGTGTTCGATCAGGAAACATTCGAAAATTCCGCGGACGCGCCGATCTGGGGGCTTCCCAAGGATTTAGGCGCGACGGTCATCTACTATAACGCGGACGCGATTAAGAAGGCGGGCATCACCATCGTCGAAGGCAAGACGGCAGACGAAGTCCCCGCGGACGAGGCGAAAGGATTTTACGTCAAAGACGGAAAAATGTATTTCAATAACTCCATTCCCATGACGCAGACTCAGCTCGTCGAAATGGGAAAGGTGCTCACCAAGGACCAAAACCCCTCCGCGCCCACCGATTTCGGCTATTACTGCCAATGGTGGTTTAATTTCGGCTGGTCGGTCGGCGGCGACGACGTCGCCTATATGGAAACGGACGACCCCGCCTATAAGGGCGGATATTACGAATTCGTCCTCAACGACAAAGCGCCCAACTATCGGGTGAAAGAGGGCGAAACACTTTCCGTGAACGGCACCGCTTATCAGGGCGGTGAACTGATTTCCTATCACGACAGGGCGAAGCTCACGGCGGAGCAAAAGGGACAATGCAACGAGCTTGCAAGCATCCGCGAAGTGTTCGATTTCTGGGTGTCTTTGGCGACGGGGAAAGACGCTTCGGGCAAGGAGAACGGCAATAAAATTTCTCCCAATCCCAACGACAATATCGACAGCACCATGTTTACCAATCAGCGGCTCGCCATGTACGTGGAGGGAAGATATATGGTCCCCGAGTTCAGAAGGGACTGTAAATTCAATTGGGACGTCGCGCCTCTCGCCCTTTGGGAAGGCGGCGTGGAAGCGGGACACAGCGGCTCCATGTGCATCTCCATGTCCAAAAACAGCAAGAACAAGGACGCGGCGTTCGAACTCATCGAGTACCTTTCGGGTCCCGAGGGACAAAAGGAACTGATGAAGACGGGCTTTAACGTCCCCAATCAGAAATCGATCGCCCGCAGCGACGCGTTTCTCGTCAGCGATCAGCCCCCTTACAACAACGCGGTGTTCGTGCGCGCGGCGGAGGTGCAGCGGGGCGGCGACTGGACGTATCTTCCCGACGACGCCTGGATCGAGGAATGGGCGCCCACTTTGAACGGCGACGTTTTAAACGGCGTCGTCACCGTGGATCAGCTGTTTGCCCGCTATACGGCTACCGTGAACAACAAACTCAAAACGTATACGCAGGTCAAAAACAAATAAAGGCGAAAGCGGACTTGCGTTTCCCTGAGGAAACGCGCGCCTTGAAGGCCGCCGCGGGCAGACGCGGCAAAATTTTCTCGCCGCCTTCCGCCCCTTTGTTCGCTCCCGTAAAGGAACGAAAAGAGGGGAGGCGCGCAAAGCGTTTTACGGACGGAAAGGGCGGCGCGGCGGAAAAGCGATTTTGCGGAAAAAAAGAGGCGCGGGTCGGCTTTTCCAAAAAGGAAGTCCCCGGCGGAAAAGAACGCCTTTGCGCCGCCTGAAAGGGGCGCGCGAAAATACGCGCCCTTTTGAAGGAAACGTTTTGTGAACGCGCAAGTCGGTCTGAGTCCGCGAGGAATAGGAGGAGGGGTATCAAGATGGAAAAAATCATTCAAAAAATTCCCAAAAGATTCAAATCCCGTAAAACGATGTTCGGGGAAAACTTCTGGGGGATACTGATGGCGTCGGTGCCTTTGATCGGGGCGTTTTTCTTCATGCTGATTCCGCTCGTATTTTCGCTGATTTTAAGCTTTTGCTCCATGAAGGGCTTTGATCCCGCAAGCATCGAATTTTTGGGCGCTAAGCATTTGTTCGACAATTACGTCTATATCTTCAAGGACGGTCTGTTTTGGAAATCGGTGGGAAACACCTTTTACGCCGTTCTTTCCCTGCCTCTGTCCATGGCGATCGCGCTGGCGCTTTCGGTGGTCATGAATTCAGAGCTGAAAGGCAAGACGATTTTCAGGACGATCTTCTTTTTGCCCTATGTCTGTTCGGTCGTCGCCCTCACGAATATGTGGAGGCTGATGCTGGACACGAACTACGGGATTTTAAACGAGTTTCTCGGGATTTTCGGCGTCGATAAAATCAATTGGCTGTCCAATGAAAAGACGTATATGCCCGCCATGATCATCATGGGCGCGTGGACGAGTCTGGGCTTCAATATCATTTTGTTCTCCGCGGCGCTCACGGGCGTATCGAAATCCTATTACGAAGCGGCGAGGATAGACGGCGCGGGAAAATTCGCGCAGTTCCGTTCCATCACGCTGCCCTTGATCTCTCCCACGACCTTTTATCTGCTCGTGATGGGGCTGATCGGCGGGATTCAGGACTTTACGCGCTTTCAGGCGATCAGTTTCGGGGAAACGGGACCCAACAACGCGGGTCTTACGATGGTGTTCTATCTCTATCAACAGGGATTCACCAATAATTACACCTACGGGATGGGCTTTGCAGCCGCCACTTCGTGGGTAGTGGCGCTCCTCATTCTCGGGCTGACGGTCGTCAATTTCAAGGTTTCCAAAAAGTGGGTGCATTATGACTGAAACGAAAAAATTGCGGAACAAAAGTTTCTCCGTAGGGGGAAAGATCGTCAAGTATTTCATTCTCTCCTTGGCGGCTCTGACCATCCTCATTCCCTTTTACGTCATCGTCATCACCGCTTTCAAGGCGTCGCACGCCGTCGCTACGCACATCCCGTTTATCTGGTTTCCCAAGTTCGACGAGCTTTCCTTCCGCGCCTTCGGCAATCTGTTTACGACATACACAATATCGACGGGGAAGAGCATGGTGCTCACGGGTATCATCAATACCTTTATCATCGTCATTCCCAATACCGTCGTCGGCATGATCTCTTCCAGCGTTTCTGCCTATGCCTTTGCCAAGCTGAAATTCAAAGGCAAAAATCTGATGTTCGCGCTGCTGCTGTTCACAATGATGCTTCCAGGCATCGTCATGCTCATTCCTTCCTATATCCTTTTCGACGCGCTCTATCTCACGGATACGTATTTTCCCCTGATGGCGCCCGCCATGTTCGGTTCGGCGGCGTGCGTGTTCTTTTTGCGGCAGTTCTTTTCGGGGATTCCCGACGAGGTCATCGACGCGGCGAAGCTGGACGGTCTGAGCTATCCGGGCATCTATTGGAAAATCATGCTGCCCCTGTCCCTGCCCGCGGTCTTTGCGCAGGCAATCCTCGGTTTCGTAGCGGGGTATAACGACTATCTCGCGCCCCTCATCTATCTCACGTCGCCCGAAAAATACACCTTGCAGATCGCTTTGCAATTTTTCAGCGGCAGCACCTTGAAGGATCTGCCCACCGTCATGGCGGGCGCCGTGCTCGCCCTGCTTCCCACGACGTTGATTTATGTCTTCGCGCAAAAATATTTCGTCGAAGGCATCGCCATTACGGGTTTGAAAGGGTAGCGCATCTCCCGCCGCGCCCGCGCTTTTTTGCGTCGCCCGGGTTTTCCCCTCGCTTCCAAAAAGCCGTGTTTGCGCCTCGGTGCGAGCGGTTTTTTGAAAACGACTGCGGACGAGTGCCGCTTAGGCGGCGGGAGATGAGAAACTTATAAACAACCTGACTTTTGCGCTGTGTGAACACGCTCTGAAACGCCCCCGGACGAACAGCCTCGTTCGGGGGCGTTTTTGCCGCATCGGAGATTTTCGGGAACAAGAAACGAACATTCTTCCCGCAATTTCCCTCGGCGGAGGAAAAGAGCGCGTTTGCTTCCTGCGCGGCGGGTAAAAAGACTGAAAAGAGTCGGCAAAGAAGAAGAGAAAAAAGAAAAAGGAGGAAAAACACATTTTTCAAAAGCCGCTCGGTCCCTTGTCCTTTTAACGTTCTCCCCGTCGGCGTTTCAAAGTCGTCTTTAAGGGCAATTCGCGTTCTCCCCGTCGGCGTTTTAAAGCCGTCTTCAAGGGCGATTGGCGTTCTTCCCGTCGGCGTTTCAAAGCCGTCTTCAAGGGCAATTGGCGCTTTTTCCTCGCGCGAAAGGTCGTTTCCGTCCTTGTAAGGAACGGGGAAAGTAGGATTCGCCGCCTTGTCCGCACGCCGGGGGAAACCGTTTTCAAAACTTTGTCCGCGAGCCTTTTTTTAAAGCCGCCCGATGCAAAAGGAACTACGGGAGCGCGCAAAGCCGCTCCGCCCCCGCAAAAAGAATGGCCGGGGATTGAAATTCGTTTGGCGCCGCGAAAGGGAAAAAGGGGAAACGGCGGGAAGCCCGCTTAGCGCCGCAAAGAAAAAATTGCGGACGCTTCCTGAAATCGCCGTGCCGCCGCAAAAAGAGCAGACTGCCGGTTCTTTATAAAGCCGCTCCGCTTCCAAAATGTAAATTGCGATTGTAAAGAAAAATTAGCAAAAGGAACTTAAAATAGTTGACAATTGCATTTTAATCGATTATAATTGTATATATAATCAATATTATCGATTGAAGTTTGGAGGTAACTACATGAAAAAGAGCAAAAAGATCGTTTTGACTCTTATGGCTTTCGGCCTTGCCGTATCGCTGTATGCGTGCGGGACGAAGATCACCGATTCCTCCGTTTCGGGCGGCGGAAGTTCGAGCGACGCGAGTTCGTCCGCGGATTCTTCGACGGACTCCTCGACGGATTCTTCGACGGATGCAAACTCTTCTTCCGACTCGCAGACCTCGGACAGTTCAGACGACAGTTCGGCGGAACCGGACGTACCCGTGGACGTGGGTGCCTTTGCGCGGCAAGTCTGGGTGGGAAAGGACGGAACGCTGGATTTTGCGGCGGGTACCCTGACGGGAACGACGGCGTTTAAGGTGACGGGCATTTCCGGCGAGAAGGCGGAAACGGAGATCCGCGCCACCGCGGACGGGAACGATTACATATTCAAACTCAACGAGGCGGGCGCGCTGGAAATGTACGCCTCCGCAACGGCTGCGGAGGAAGGGAGCGCTCCCTTAAAGACCTTTATGGCCGACGCTTCCTCCTTCGGCGGAGCGTGGTGGGCAAAGGGGTACGGATATTATGTCATTTCCTCGGTGCCCGATGAGGAAGGCTTTTTCGGGTGGAATATTTACGGCTTGGACGGAGAGGCATACGACGAGCCGTCTGCGGCGGTGACGAAGTTCGCCTTCGACGAAGAGGGAGAAGCGCAGGTTTCCTTTTATGCGGACAGCTGGGGGTACACCTACTTTTACGAGGACGGAGTTCCTTATATGCTGGACACCTACGGGTATACGGACGAAATAGAGGCGTATTCCGCCGTGTTCAAAGATTCCTATTTAAGCGAGGCGGGGGATAAGATTCTCCTCGACGCGGCGGCGGGAAAGCTCACTTTCAACGGCACGGAAACCGAGTACGCCGCGGGCTACGGCGCATACGGCGCGGGGCTTTCGTTTACGGCGGGCGGAAAGGAATATTCTCTGATCTATATGCTCAAAGGCGCGTATGCGTTCGCGGAAGGGGAGTCGGCTCTGTATGCGGATTATAATCCCGAGCGGATCAAGGGAGCCTGGTCGAACTCTTCGGGGGCGTTCACGATTTCCGTGGACGCCGACGACAAGATTTCTTTTAACGAAAGCGAATATCCGCTCAAAGCGTACGCGAAAGACGGAGAAGTGCTGTACGATTTCACGGTGAACGAAGTATTGTATACAATCCGTCCGATCGCGGATGTGGACGTGGCGTTTTCGCTGGAAACGGAGGCGGTGCGCTATCAGGGATATTACGTGCTCGACGAAGTCAAAAAATCCTACGTCGCGGAGTATACGAATAACGTGGAAAGCCTTGTCGTGGACGAGGATTACTTCATCACGGTCACCTCTCTTCTCGACGCGGCTGCGGAGCCCGCCACTTATCAAGGCTCCTTCACCTATGTGCCCGAACTTCAATGCGTGGCGCTCGTCTACGGCGGCAACGCGGCGACGATGAAAAACTATCTGGTACTCGTGGAAGACGCGGGCATTTATTGGTCGCTCGTAAAATCGGGAAGCTCCTATGCGGTATATTCGAGCTATTATCTTTTGGAGCTTGTTCCCGAAGTGGAAAAGCTGTTCAATGCGGGATTAACGGACGAAGCCTCCGACTTTTATACGACGGGCGGCACCGATCCCGACTCTATCAGCTTCAATTTCGCGGAGGGCACGGTAGTTTGGAACGGTTCTCCCTATCGCTTTATCTGGAATTACGAAACGAACGAAATGGGCAGCGCCTATCCCTCCGTCGTTTTCCTCACGGATATTCAAACGGACGCGGACGGAAACGCCGTCAGCTATAACTATCACTCTATCCGCATTTTCGATCAAGGGCTGCAAATGTCCACCTTCAACACCGCTTCCCAGGAGGACGACAGCACGTATGCCTACTATATTTCCGACTCCGTTTTTCAGGATATTCTCGGACTCTCTTTCACCTATCGCGGCGAATATTACGACGAAACGATGATTCTGAACGAAGACGGCAGTTTTTCCATCGCGACTACGGACAAAACGAACTCCGACGCCGCCGTTTCCATGGCCACGTATCCCTATTTCCTCCAACGATTCTTTGATACGGAAGGAAGGGAAAATATCATCGTCGGATTCAATTCCTCGGGCACTCTCTATATTTACGCGTATATTGTGGACAGAGAGTTCGGAAGGGTATTCGATATCGTTTACAGCGCCGACGACGTTCTGGATTTTATCGGCACCTATTACGCGGGAACCGACTCCGTCGAATTTACGCGGGACGCAGGCGTCAAAGTCAACGGTACGGCTGCAAAGGTCACGAATGTGACGAAAACGCCTTCCTCCGTCACGCTGACGTATACGCACGAAACGACGGAATACACGGCGGTGTTTTCCGGCGATACGGCGACGGTTACTGCCGCGGGCGCCGACGCCGTGATTTATACCAAAAACGAATTTACGCGCGAGGCGTTCGTGGGAACGTACAGCTTCAACGGAAAAGAGATCGTCGTTTCCTCCTCGGCGGTGGGAATAAACTCCGCGCCTGCGTTGAAAGTGACTGTGGACGGCGCGGCGGTTACGGCGCAGCTCGCTTTCACGGCGGACGGCAAACAGCAGCTTTCTTTCTCGACCCTCGATTTTGCGACATTTACGACCACTGAATACACCTTTATTTTAGACGGCGAAACGCTGACGATTTCCGACGGCACAAACACCGCGACGAAAGCCGCGGCGAAGTGGGACTATTCCAAATTCGTCTTTGAAGGGACGAAGACGCTGACGGATACGGCGGGCGCGACGCATACGCTGGTATGTCTGCCCAAGAACGGCGGAAAAACGCCCCTGTTCCTGTACGACGGCAACGAAAGCGCTATGTACGACGTGACGATCGCCGCGGACGGCTCGATGATCCTGGAAGTGACCAGCGCGGGCACCACCTTGCAGATCAAGGTAGCCGCGGACGGCACCGTGACGGCGGATTATAAACCGAGCGACATTCCTCTGCCGCCCCCGCCTCCTCCCGCACCGTAAAAGCGCGCGGCGAAAAAGGACCGGGACTAAGAGAGGGAACGGTCGATTCTGTGCCCTGTAAAATTAAAAAAAGCCGTGGACATTCCCCCGTTTCTATGCAAGGACGACGGGGGAAATTGTCGTTAAAAAGGCGCAAAGCGGCTGCGCGGCGCGCTCATAATTGTTAGGACCTGTAAAGTTCCGATTCGTCAAAAGCGCGGAAAAGGAGTAGGACAGGCAGGGGACAGATCTCCGAAGGGACTTTTGATAGACGCGGAAAGGGGCAAAAGGGTTTCCCGCGATGGTTCCGCCGCGCAATCGGCAGGGGACAAAAAGCGGGAAAAAAGAAAAAAGGAACGAGCGTCCTATCGCTATTCTTATTCAGATAGTTGCCGAAAAGAAAAAGGAACGGGATAGCCGCGGACGTTATGCCGCGGAAGGATATTACAGACAAAGACAGGGGAATGGCTTTCGCCGTTTTCTTCGTCTATGGATTCTGCAAAAACGGCGGCGATAAAAAACAGGTACGAGGGAAAAACAGGGGGCGCAAGCCTTCGTAGTACGTTCGCGAAATTTTCCTGCGTTTCCGCCGCGAAGCGCCTTGCGGAGGAAGAGAAGGGGCAAAGCGTTTTCAGGGAGGGGGTATGCTCTCTAACGGTTTGTCTTCGGCGCCTTACGGCTTTTTCTCCTCTCAGGGGGAGTAAGAAACGGCTTATTCGAAAGCTATTTCTTAAAATGCGTTTAAACGGCGTTTATTTTCGACGTATGCAAAAAAGAAACGCAGTCCGAGGGAGAACTCGGACTGCGTTTTTAAACTCTTTAAAACGCGTTTAAACGAACGTTTTTATTTTTTCTTTTTTTCCTCTTCGGCTTTGCGGGCTTCTTCTTCGGCCTTGCGGGCGCGGTAGTCTTTATAGCCCACCTTATGGTTGTCGCCCTCGTCCCATTTTTTGCCGCCCGTCGCCAATACGGAAAAGAGTCCCGCAACGGCGATGATCACCGCAATGATAGGCCAGATATAATTTTTCGGAAGTTTAAGCGCGAAAATGACGCTGACAACCGCGATGATCAAAAGGGCTGCGCCCCAAAAGAGGTCGGACTTTTTAAGCACGCCCGTCTTTTTCGCAAACAGACCGCGAAGCAGCAGGGCAAGCCCGCCCGTTCCGCAGATGACGACCACCATCCAATTGAGATTGAAAAATCCGAATTTATCGGGAAGAATGACGGATAACAGCCACAAAACGGCGGCTGCCAGCCATGCCAGCGCCATCAGAAATTTAGTGAAGAAGTGTTTACTCATAATTTTCCATTCCTTTAAGGTGTATTTGTCCTCGCGCCGCCGCAAAAACGTCTGTGTTTTTGCCAAAAAAGCCGAATCTCGGACAGGATGAATTTTAAAAACGCAAAGAGCCGACCTCAAAGAGAGTCCCCGCATTTTTTAAGAGGAACCTCGCCTAAAAAACGGCGCCATGCCTTTTTAAGAGAATTTTCGCCCGGCGAGCGCGCTGCGTGTTTAGCGATACGCTCTCCCCGAAGCAATTAAAATTATTTCTTAACTCCGCAAAAGACGCTTGCTGCCTTTAAAAGCGCCCGTCTGACGATAGCGAGCGGTACGCCGCATTCGGTCTTCTCGCGCGGCGGGTTTTGTCTGCGCCTTTTTAAATCGCCCGTCTGACTAACTGTGCTTATTTTCTTCTGTCAAACTTATGCAAACGATATGCGGGCGTTTCGAAGACCGTCGAAAGAGGGGGGTCAGCGCAAAATGACCGTCGCGGAAACCGCGCAGACTTCCTCGCCTTCGCCCAAAACCACTTCGTCGCCGTGCACGAAATTTTTTACGAGTCCCCCGACGCGGAGTTTGAAATTCCTGTCCCCGCCGTTGGCGGAAAGGGCGGTATAGACGCCCGGCAGAAGCTTGCCGCCCTTTTCGGCGCGGTAGACTTCGTTCCTTGCCAGGATAAAGTCGTTCGGCAGATGGGTGACGTTCATGCCTTCCGGATCGGCAATCGCGTCGTCCTCGGAATAGCGGACGCCCCCGACGATTTTTACTTTCGCCGCGCGTTCCTCCCCCGATTCCGCCTGCTTTTTGATGCTGCGGAGTTTGAGCGCAAGCGCCAGAAGCGCGATGAGGAAAATACCCGCGCAGATAGCCAATACGAGAATAACGACGTCTTTCGGCTGCATAAATTTTTTCTCCTTGATTCGTTTGGTTTGGATACCGCTTCGGCCCTGCAACGAGA
Organism: uncultured Eubacteriales bacterium; assembly: GCA_905209085.1. Taxonomy (GTDB): domain Bacteria; phylum Bacillota; class Clostridia; order Christensenellales; family Borkfalkiaceae; genus Scatosoma. The sequence continues at coordinate 318,381 of CAJLRM010000001.1, read as the reverse complement.
ATCCGAAGGAAAGGGCGCGCCTTCAAGCCGTCCCGATTTCTTTGTTCCTTTTCGGGTTTTGCAAGAGGGATAAGGATGAGCGGCTTAATTTCAGGCGGACAGAAAATAGACGAGCAGACCGACTGCTACGGCGACCGCGACGCCTATCGCCGCGGCGATTGCCGCCTTTACGGGGGAAACGGGCGCTTTGCCCTTCACTTTGCCGCTCCTGCCGTTTATGTAGAAGGAATAGGTCTTGCTTTCGTGCGTATAGTTGCCCGTATACATGGGCAGCAACATATATTTGTAGGTGACGCGGGAGTAGGAAGTGCTCACGTTGAGATACTGCACCACGTCGTAGCGATACTGCGAGAGGATCTGTCCGCGGAGCGCGCTCTCCGCTTCCGCGCGCGCGTCCTGCCAGCACGCCTCGCCGCTCTTCGAATACAGAAGCGCCGAAAAGCCGTAGAGAAAATCGTCGTCGTATGCCACGCTGTTGTGATAATCGTAGCGCATCAGCGTGTTCATCACGCTTTGAGGCACGGTGTCCGTGGCGTTGACGGCGATATCGTCGAAAAATTGCTGATAGGTGCCGTTCACGGAAAAATAGCGGGTGCGCTGTTTGCGAACCTCCTTGCCGTTCTCTCTCGCCGTGACGTAATAATGCTCCCCCAATCTGCCCTGATAGACGGACTGAGTATCCGCATCGAAGGTGAAAGCGGGAAGATATACGCCGCTCAGATTTTCGGGGCGAAAATACGTCTTGAAGGATTTGGGCGCAAACAGTTTTTTCTTCGCCCAGGCGACGGCTGTTTCGGAGGCCTTGTCTTTGCCGATGAGAAAGGGCAGCAGCGCGTTGGGGCGGAGGGTGTCGATCTCCTCCCGCTCCACGACGGAGGGGGAGCCGCAGAAAGGACAGATATGCGCGATCTCCCGCTTATCCAGCACCTCCTCGGCGTTGCAGTTGGAACAATGGTATACGTGCGTTTCGTTCTGCCAGCCGCCTCTCGCCGCGCAAAGCCCCGCGAAGGCGAGTTCCTGTCCCGCCTGCGCGAGAATTTGTTTCGTCGTCCCGCAGCTGGGGCATTTGAGCCGCCCCGATTCGGGATCGAATTGCAGATTGTCCCCGCAGCCCGGACATTTCTCTCCGCTGACGGCCGTCTGCTCCTTTTCGGAGTTCTCGAAAACTACGTCTTTTAAGGAATCCATCTCTCATACCTCGATTCCGCCGTTTTCCGACGTTTTTCGATCCGTCGGGAAAGTTGCCGCTTTCGCGGAGGAAAGATTTTGATACCCTGCGTTTGCGCGGGAAGGGGAAAACTTATTTCACCTTTTCGCCGCACTCGGGACAGAACTTGGCGTTCGGGTTGAGTTTCGCGCCGCACTTGGAACAGACGATCGAAGTGGGAGCGCCGCATTCGGGACAGAATTTCGCGCCCGGAACGAGCGCCGCGCCGCATTTTGCGCACGTGCCCGCCGCCTGAATTTTTGTGCCGCATTTCGTGCAGAATTTGGCGTCCGCGGCAATCTGCGTGCCGCATTTGGGACAGGGTTTGGTCGCCGCCGCGGTCTGCGCCGCGTTGACGTTTATGCCGTTCGACGCGCTCATGCCCATGCCGTTCATCGTGCGCATCATCTGCGCGCCCATGCCGAGCCCGATCCCCGCGCTCATCGTGCTGCCCGCCATACCCGGATTTTTCGCCGCGTCTTTGAGCGCGTCCGCCTGCGCCAGCTGCGTATATACGTCCACGTTGCGGCGGAGCATTCCCAGCCGGGCGCTTTCGTCCATCGCTTTTTCCAATTCCGCGGGAAGGGAAACGTTTTCGAAATTGAAGTCGGAAAGTTCCAGACCCATTTCCTCGAAACGCTTATCGAGGGATTTTTTGACCGCGTCCGAAAGCTCCATGAGGTTCGCCGCCATATCGACCACGGAAATGCCGCTCTCGCCCATCGCGTCGGAGATCGCCATCACGAGCATACTTCTGATGTGGTCGGTGATGTCCTCCGTCCTGAAAGTGGAGTGAGAGCCGGAAAGCTCGGTCATGAAAACGTAAGCGTCCTTGACGCGGAAAGAATACGTGCCGTAGCCGCGCACGCGCACCGCGCCGAAATCGGGATCGCGGAGCATAATGGGATTGGCCGTGCCCCAGCGCTGTTTGGCAAAACGGGCGGTGTTGACGAAATAGACTTCCGATTTAAACGGGCTTTCGAAGCCGTATTTCCAGGACAGGAGAGAGGTGAGGATAGGCAGACTGTCCGTTTCCAGCTTATAATAGCCGGGCAGAAATACGTCCGCCATACGGCCTTTGTCGCAGAATATCGCCACCTGCCCCTCGCGCACCGTGAGCGCCGAGCCTTTTTTAATGATATCCTTTTTGGTGTCTATCTTGTAAACGATGGTGTTGGACGAATTATCCGCCCATTCGATGACTTTTAAAAGAGCCATATGCCGAGATCCTCCGCGCGCCTCGCCTTCGCGGGGCTTTTTTTGTGTTTATTACAGTATACTATATCCCGCGAAAAATGTCAATAATTTAAAAGAAATTTGCGCAAACTCCGTTTTACGGCTAAATTTAGCAAAGAGAACAGCGAAAAACTCCGTCTTGCGGCTCTCTTTATATCCTTTCCTAAAACGCAAAAAGGCGCGTTTTTAGGCGGCGAGAGAGGGGACGGCGACGCGGCGAAAGAGGGACGGCGGCGCGGCGAAAAAACGAGGAGGATAAAAAATAGAGGCTCGTTCGGGGCGCGAAACACCGGCGGGGAAGGCTTGAAAACGGGAAGCGGAAAAAGCAGGGGAGTACACAGCGAAAAAGAGCCTCGACTTCGCGGGGAACGGGCGCGCCTATAAGAAGCCGCACGGGGACGGCGAAGAAAAAGCGGGCGCAACGGAAAAAAACGGTCCGTGAGGAAAACAGGACGGAGGAAGAGGCGTTTTTCGCCGCGCGCCGGGCGGGAGAAAACCGACGGACGCTTTCTCTTGGGCAATACGGTTTATTCGCTTGACTTTTTTTTGTGTTTTTAATATACTTTTTTTACTTTAAGAAGCGCGGCGGGAGGTTAAAAAGAATGAACGCTGTCGAGAAAGCACTCAAAAAGCAACTAATAGGAGGAATTCTTCTTTCCTGTATGTTCGCGGGCGGGATTCCCATGATTATCCTCGGCGCGGTGTATTCCGTGCTCCCCGTCATGATCCCCGGCATCGCCTTTACCGTCGCGGGATTTTACGGCGCTCCCCTCGTGTGGGTGAATTACGGAAATAAACTGAGGTTGAAGAGGATCGTATACGCGGTGGAGAAAGAGCATCTTCTCACCGTACAGAGCATCGCCTCGCAGCTTTCCAAATCGGAAAAGTCGGTGCGCGGGCTTTTGGACGAGTGTTTTCGCCGCGGATATTTGGAAGGATATATTCGGCAGGGAGATGGTATCGCCCTCAACGAAGCGAAAGCGCCCGAGGAAAAACGTCACGCCGCGGAATGCAAATACTGCGGAGCTAAATTTTCCTATCAGGGAGAGCTTGCGGTGTGCCCCTATTGCGGCGCCGTAAAGGAGCGGGACGGAGCTTGAAAGCGGAGTGCGTCCTTTTGCGTCCCCGTTTTTAAGAGGAAAAAGGGAGAGAAAGAAACGGGAAAAGGATTGACTTTTCAAGGCAAAAGGGGTATAATACATAACGGAGTTCATAAGGCTTGTCCTTTTTGACTTACTCAAATATCTATCGGGGGTTCGTATGAACGTCAAAGACAAGGTCGTTATCATCACGGGCGGCGGCAGGGGAATCGGATTCGGCATTTCCGCCGCATACGCCAAAGCGGGCGCAAAGCTCGTCATCACAGGCAGAACGGAGTCCACTCTCCTCGAAGCCAAAGAGAAGCTGGAAGCTTACGGCACCAGCGTTCTCACCGTCACCGCGGACGGCGCGGACGAAGCCGCCATCAAAAACGTCATCGCCAAAACGGTGGAAACTTACGGGAAAATCGACGTCGTCGTCAATAACGCGCAGGCTTCCAAATCGGGCAAAATGCTCGTCGATCATACCAGGGAAGATTTCGACCTCGCCATTTATTCGGGGCTTTACGCGACGTTCTTTTATATGCGCGAAGCCTTCCCTCATCTGAAAGAAACGAAGGGCTGCGTCATCAATTTCGCTTCCGGCGCGGGGCTTGCGGGCAGAATCGCCCAATCCTCCTATGCCGCGGCAAAAGAGGGCATCCGCGGCCTTTCCAGAGTCGCCGCCACCGAGTGGGGACCCTACGGCGTCCGCGTCAACGTCATCTGCCCGCTCGCCATGACCGAGGGCTTGCAGAAGTTTAAGGAAGAATATCCCGACCGTTACGAGCAGACCATCAAAGCCGTGCCCATGGGCAGATTTGCCGATCCCGAAAAAGATATCGGGCGTCTGTGCGTCTTCCTCTCTTCCGAAGACGCTTCCTATATTACGGGCGAAACCATTACCGTACAGGGCGGCAGCGGTTTAAGACCGTAACTTTTCTCTGCCCGGTCCCTTTGAATACGATTGAAAAAGAGCTGTCGCAAAGCGGAACAAATTTGCGGCGGCTCTTTTGTCGAAAACGGCTGACGCCCATCGGGGGGCGGGCGAGCGGAAAATCGACGGGGAGAAGAGGAGAGAAAATACAGGCGCGCAAAAGTCAACGGCGCCCGTAAAATTCATGCGAGATTTTGCCGATGGATCCGAAAAAGTCGGGAAAGAGAGGCAGCGGGCTTTTTTTTGCGTTAAAATGAATAACGAAAGACGGGAAATAAAGGACGTTTTTCTTTTATCGAGTCTTCGGGCATGGACGGAGTCCTTCCGCGCTCCGTGAGAGCAAAGCATTTTTTCTGTGCGGCAAGAAAAAATACGGCTTTTATCGATAAAAAAGCGGGTAAAATACTTGCCGTTTTAGGCTTTCTTTTACTCGTCTGTTAAAAAATCCGAATAAATGTCACGGGATTTTTTCACCTTTGCGGACAGCCCGCTTTTCTTTCAGGAAAAGCGGGCTGTCCGTTTTGCTTTATAGATGGATGCGGCGGGACAGAGGGGACGGAAAAAAGTACGGGCGCGGAGGAATAGGACCGCTTTTAAAAGGGGATGGGAGGCGGAGCGTTTAGGCGAGGAGGTTGGCAAAAAAATGAGAGGAAATGTTTGGAAGGTTTTTGGAAAACGGCGGGAAAACGCCGCGGCGCTAAGCGAAACAACGGGAATTTTGCCCGATTCTACCGTGGGTAGAGTTCTATTCTGTCATTCTACTCGCCTGAAAAACGGAGTAGAACGGAAAAAACGGAAGGAAATCGGCGGGACTTTTTAGTAGACTTAACCGTTTGGACGAATAGAGCGCTTTTCGGGGGAGGTAGACTCGTTTTGCGGGGAATTTGCTTGAAATCGACGGCAAAGACGTATAAAATAAGAGAGCGACAGGAAGAAAGCGCGCTTTTTCCTAAAAAATCGGTGGTTGTCGCCGCAAAGCGTTGTCTATGGCGGAATTCTATTGAATTTTGCGGCCCTTGGAGGAACGGCAACTGCCTTTTTCAAGCGCGGCGCCGTAAAAATGAGGAATCTGACTTTCTGGATTTAGCCTTATAGGGGCAGAATTTTTGACAAGTTGATTTTCCGTACCGTTGTAAGATTGAAAAATCGTAGGGATTGATGTTTCCGATTGGGCGCGATAGTCAAAACTTTGACGAATTTTCGCAGTCGGCGCGACGAAAGTAAAGACCTTGAAAATTGAGTCCTACGTACCCGGCGCCGTAAAATAGGGCTTTTGGTAAATTTATTTTTCGAATGCGACAACGAGCTTTGACGCGTCGCGGTTACCACCCGCCTTATTTGACGGACTTTGACAAATCGAGTTTTAAACTTCTTAGGATAAAATATTATGCGGCAAACCACGGTTGCCGTAAAGTAAAAAATAAATTGACGGAGTGAATATCTATGGATAATTACGTACTCAGCTGTTGTTCCACGGCGGATCTCACCAAAGCGCATTTCGATTCGAGAAACATTCGTTACATCTGTTTCCACTATGCTCTCGGCGATACCGAGTATCCCGACGATCTCGGTCAAACCGTTTCTTTCGATGAATTTTACAGGCGTATGGAGGCGGGCGAAATGACCCGTACTTCGCAGGTAAACGTCGAGGAATTCGTCGATTACTTCACTCCCTTCCTCGAAGCGGGACAGGATATCGTGCACGTGTGTCTTTCTTCGGGAATTTCCGGCGTGAGCAATTCCGCCAATGCGGCGGCGGCTCTTTTGAGGGAGAAATATCCTCAGCGGAAACTCTACATAGTCGATTCCCTGGGCGCTTCTTCCGGATACGGCTTACTGATGGATAAACTTGCCGACCTTCGCGACGGCGGCATGAACGCGTCCGAGCTTTTCTGCTGGGCGGAAGACCACAAACTCAATCTTCATCATTGGTTTTTCTCCACCGATCTTAAATATTACGTGCGCGGCGGGAGAATTTCCAAGGCGTCGGGATTTATCGGCAATCTTTTGAAGATTTGCCCGCTTCTGAACATGGACGATTTGGGGCGGTTGATTCCCCGCAGCAAGATACGCGGCAAAAAGCACGTCATCGAGGAAATCGTAAGCAGAATGGAAGAGTATGCGGACGACGGCTTAGACTATTCGGGCAAATGTTATATTTCCAATTCCGCCTGTTATGAGGACGCCCGCGCGGTGGCGGATCTCATCGAAAGCCGCTTTAAAAATCTCGACGGAAAAGTGGAGATTTACAGCGTCGGCACCACCATCGGCAGTCATACGGGACCGGGTACGGTGGCGTTGTTCTTCTGGGGAAAGAAGCGCACGAGATAAATTTCCCGAGTCGATCCCCTTGTCCGAAAAGGGAACGTTATTTTCACGCGCCCGACAAAGCGTTTGAAAAAATCGCGCGGAGAAAAAGTGAAAACCCGCCGCGCGGGGATAACTTTTTGCGGATCCTCCAAGAAAACGGGAAATCGTAAGACATACGCCGCGTCCGAAGCCATTTTGCGCGGGAAAGGAAAAAATCGCGCGGAGAAAAAGATAGGCTTGCCTGCAAATTTTGATAAGAGTACAAAGCTCAGAAAACCGCCCGCGTTTTGCTTCGGGCGGTTTTCGTTTATAAAAAAGAAAAAGGGGAAAAATAGGAAAGGAAAATAGGAAAGAAAAAATAGGAAAGAAAAAATAGGAAGGAAAAGACGAAAGGAAAAGACGAAAGGAAAAGACAAAGACTTGAAGGCGGGAGGGTATGTTTTTTGAAAGCGCCCGCGCCTTTTCGACGACAAAACTATTTTTTGCGAACGCGGGAAAAATTTTCAAGGCAACGATCGGAAGCCAAACATCTTTCTTTTCGCAATACGCCTTTTCCCGCCGTTCTTTTTCATGGAGAAAGAATTTCAAAAACGACAAAAGCAGAAAAACGGAGTTTCCGTCTTTCTGCTTAAAGAGAAATGCCGCGGGGCGGACGCTCAGAAAGCGGGAGCCGCCTTTTTGTTTCCTTTCAGCCATAAAATGGTGTCGCGCAGAGTTTCGTATAAATCGCGCGGACGGTAGCCGAGTTCGCGGCTCGCCTTTTCATGGGAAAACTTGTCGTTGCTGGACAGCGTATAGAGGGAATATTTGGTGTAAAGGGGGCGCTTCTTTTTACATTTGGAAATGAATTCCATCAGGGGCAGCGCCAGCTTTGCCATCCACATGGGCAGAATGGGAAGTTTTTTTCCGCCCGTGATGGATTTGACGATCGCCAATACTTCTTTGATTTCGTAATGGCGGTTGGAAAGAATATAGCATTCTCCCGCTTTGCCTTTATTCGCGGCGGCGAGAGTCCCTTCCGCGACGTCCCTGACGTCCACGAAATCGTATCCGCCCTTGACGCAGGCGGGAAGTTTGTTTTCCACGTAATCGGTGACGAGCTGCACGAGATGATTCCCCGACCTGTCGTAGGGTCCGAGAATGCCGGACGGATGCACGATGACCGCGTTGAGTCCCTTTTTTACGTATTCCAGGACCGCCTGCGTCGCCAGCGCTTTCGTCTTGGCATAGGCGCCGTGCACCTCTTCCTCCGAAAAGCTGTCCGTTTCTTCGAGAACGTGTAAAGGGCGCTCGGGAATGGCGTGTACCGAACTCACGTATACGAACCTGCGCACCTTATTTTCCAGCGCGAGCGCGAGCAGATTTTTCGTCCCTTCCACGTTGACCTTTAAAAGCGCTTCCGTCACCTCGTCGGCTATACTGATGATGCCTGCGGTATGGATGAATACGAGCTCCGCGTTGTCGGGATTGGAAAACAGCGGACGAAGGGAATCGACATCCGTCACGTCCCCCTTCACATATTCCGCTTCCTCGGGGAAAAAAGGAGATTCGGCGGGCAGGATGAGCCCGCGCACCTTTTCGCCGCTTTGTATGAGTTTTCGCAGGATGGTGCTGCCCAAATGACCGTTTGCTCCCGTTACGACGTATAATTTTTTCATAAATATCACTCCTTTTTTATCTGCGGTATTGATTTTTCTTTGTAAAACCATTATAATATAGAAAAGGAAAAATAGCAATCATCAATTTTTTCCGAAGTGAAGGCTTTTCCCGCAATCCGCTCTTATCGGTAAGATATTCGACGTTTTTGAAAAAATTGTCGGGCGGCGTCCGGCGAAAGCGGGGCGCGGATTTTGGGAAAAGGCGCTCGGAAAAGCAAATTTTCAAGGAGGGAGGACATGGCAAACGACTATCGGGTGCGGGTGACGAAAATGCTCATCCGCAAAGAATTTACCGAGCTTTTGAAGACGAAGCCCGTGCAGTCTATCACCGTCAGGGAGATCTGCGAACGCACGGGCATCAACCGCAGCACTTTTTATAATCACTACACGGACGTTTACGACCTTCTCGAACAGATCGAAAGGGATATGCTTGCGGAATTGGGAGAAAATCTCAAAACCATCGAGCCGGAAGACGATCTCATGCCCATCTCGCTCTTTAAAGGAATCTTCGGCTTCCTCATGGAAAACTCGGATATGTGCGTCATCATGCTGGGCGAGAACGGGGACAAACGGTTCGTCTACAAGATGCTGGAAATGGGGATGGAGAACTGCCTGACGACTTATTCCCGCTATTTTCCCTCCGCTTCGCGGGAACAGATCGAGGATTTTTACGTCTTTGTCAGCAACGGGTGCATCGGGCTGATGTCCCGCTGGATCAATGCGGGAATGAAAAAATCTCCCGACGAGCTTGCGGCGACCGCCAAGGAGATCATGACGAACGCGCTCCGCTATTTCGATTCTTTGCAGCCGAAAAAGTAAAGACGGGAAAAGAGGGCGAAAGAGAGGGACGGCGCATAAAAAGGCGCAGGCGTAGCCGACGGGGGCGGCAAAAAGAGCAGGAGGTGCTCGGCGGGCGGCGGAAAGCAATCAACGGGGGCGGATGGCTCTTTCCTAAAAGGATTTCGATGCGCGGAAGAAATTTGATTTTAACCTAAAAAGACGGCAAAAAGACGGAAAAGGGCGTAAAAAGGCGGGTGGCTTGACGGGCTACTCGCTTTTTTGACAAAATCGGAAAGAAAAAATTGACTTTTTTACATTCGGGACGTACAATGAAGCCGTAAAAGATCCGTAGGGAGGTCGAAAAGATGAAGGACAAAAAATCGTTCGGCAGATTCATTGCCGAAAAAAGAAAGGAAAAAGGCATGACGCAGGCGGAAGTCGCGCAGGCGCTATACGTCACCGTGACCGCCGTATCCAAATGGGAGCGCGGCGTCACCTACCCGGATATTACCCTGATTTCCGATTTATGTGAGATTTTGGGCGTGAGCGAACACGAGTTGATCACGGCGGGCAACGACGCCGAGTATCGGCGCATGAAAGCGGAAGCGGAACGATATCGGAAGATCTCCGACGCGTGGTTTTACGGACTGACGGGGACGTATCTGCTGGCGCTCGTCGTCTGTTTTATCTGTAATTTGGCAATAGATAAGACCCTGTCGTGGTTCTTTATCGTTTTGACTTCGCTTCTGACGGCGTTTTCGCTCTTTCCTTCCTGGGCCCGTTTCTTCAAAAAGGGAAAGCTGCTGGCGGTCAGCGCCAGCTTTACGGCGTCTTTGCTGCTGCTCCTTCTCGCCTGCTGCGTCTATGTGCGCGGGGATTGGTTTTTCACCGCTTTGACGGCGATTTTATTCGCGTATGCCGCGGTGTTTCTGCCCATCCTTCTCGCCCTGTATCCCGTGCCGCGCGCCATTAAGAAAAATAACCCCATTATCAGCGTCGGGGTGGATTTTCTCCTTCTCCTCACCTTGATTTTTTCCTGTTGCTACGAGGATATGAGCGAATTTTTAAAAGGCGTAAAAATCGCGGCGTTCTGCTTCGCACCCGTGTTCGCATCGGCTGCCATTCTTTCCTATTTGAAAGGAAACGGCTGGATAAAAGCGGCGTGTATGTGCGTTTTGTGGGGAGCTTTCACTTTCGGGGCGAACGCGGTTATTTCTTTGCTTTTAGGGGATTCCTACGCCTTTAAAATGGAGCTGACGGATTGGAGCGAAACCTATTTGAACGGGAATATCGTGTTCGTCGTCTGGCTGGTTTCTTTTCTGGTCGCCCTTGCGTTTTTGGTCGTGGGAATCGTCAGGGAAAGGCGAAAAGCAAAGAGGCAGGGCTGAGAACAACGCATGAAAACAGAGATGGAGAAAAGGGAACGTCCGAATGCAGGGCGTTCCTTTCTATTTTTTTCGCCGCGTTCGGGGCGGGGGGGAGCTGCGTTTTGGGAAAGAAAGGACATTTGAATGTAAGGGAAAAAACGGCGTCGGCTTAGCGCCGCAGGACTCTGCGGGAAAGAAGGGGGATTTTTATGCGAAGGACAACGCAAAAACTTGAAGGGAGGGAAACGGACGGGGCAGGGGCGGCGCGGGGACTTCGCGGGGAAAAGAACGATTTTGTACGAGTGGGAAAGGCGCGGAAAATTTGAATAAACGAAAAAGAGCGAGGCGATTGCGGAGTAAGGAATCCGCAGAAGGCGGGGATTTTGTACGATTGACAAAAAACGGAAAAAATGGGGGGAAGACGAAAATAGGAAGGGCGCAGACGGAGCCTTGGCAATAGGGAAATTCGCGCGGAAAGCGGACGCCATGCGCGACCGGCAAAGGCGCGGAAAAAGCGGGAAAAAGAAAAACAGGCGGGAAATTTAGGAGGCGGGCAGCAAAAACTGCCGTTTTGCGCCGCTCAGAGGAAGGGAAACGGAAAGAAAGCAAAAAGGCGTGCGGACGTCTGAACGGAAAACCGCAGCGAGAGCGGGGAAAATGCAGCCGCCGCAACGGGAGAAACCTCTGCGCAAATAAAAACGCCCGTTTTCCGATAGGGAAAGCCGCCGTGAAAGCGACGTGTTTTCGATCTGCGCGGGAACAGAAAAAGAATAGAAATTTTTGCGCTGATTCGATTGATGGCGCCTTTTTTTACTGCCCGCGAGAGGGAATAAAAAAGATTTCGTGGGGAGCAGAGGACCGAAAGGGGCGGGAAACGTCGAATCGATTTTGTTCCGGGACGGCGAAACCGAAAAAAAGTTTTTTTAAAAGGCAACGCTTGGCAAAGCAAAGAAGATGCGTATTTTCGGGCGGAAAACGGAAAGGGGGAAGGGCGCGCGAAAGGCTTTCCTTTATTCATAAAGGCGCGTGGTCAAGCATAGAATGAAACGTATCACGGCTATTTATTACAAGGAGAGAATCTAATCTATGAAGGAACAGATTTTGTCCCAAACGGGCAAAACGACGGGGAGCGTCACGGCAGGGCTGACGGAGGAACAGGTGCTCGCTTCGCGCCGCCTGCACGGCGCCAATGTCCTGACCAAACGCAAGAGAAAGGGGTTTTTTCGGCAGTATTTATCGAGTTTCGGCGATCCCATTATAAAAATTCTGCTGGCGGCGCTCGCCATCAACGTGCTTTTTCTCTTCCGAACGTCCGACTGGATGGAATCCGTCGGCATCGCCGTCGCGGTGTTTTTAGCGACGTTCGTTTCCACCCTTTCCCAATACGGCAGCGAGTCCGCTTTTCTCGAATTGCAGCGCGCTTCCGCCAATATCGAATGCCGCGTCAAGCGCGCGGGCAGCATCCGCTCTATTCCCGTGTCCGAACTGGTGGTGGGCGATATCGTCCTGCTCGAAGCGGGAGAAAAACTCCCCGCGGACGGCATTCTCCTTTCGGGAAAACTCAGCGTCGATCAGTCGGCGCTCAACGGCGAAAGCGCGGAAGCGGAAAAACTGCCCATCGCGGCGGGCGAAGAATGGGATTTGATGCACAAGAATCAACTCTTTCGCGGCAGCATCGTTTCCGCGGGCGAGGGCGTCATGCGCGTCGAACGGGTGGGGGATAAGACCTTTTACGGCGGCATGGCCAAGGAAATGCAGGACGAACCGCCCGAAAGCCCCCTGCGCGTCAAGCTGGCGGGGCTGGCGGGAACGCTCAGCAAGCTGGGCTATATCGCCGCCGTCCTCATCGCCGTCGCCGACCTCTTCAACAGCTTTCTCATCGACAACGCCATGAATTTCGCGCGGGCGTGGGCGGATATCTGCACCTGGAACGTCTGTTTGCCGCGCCTGATGCACGCGCTCACCTTAGCCATCGCCATCGTCGTCGTGGCGGTGCCCGAGGGACTGCCGATGATGATCGCGGTGGTGCTGTCCTCGAATATGCTGAGAATGCTGAAAGATAAAGTAATGGTGAGAAAACCCGTCGGGATCGAAGCGTCGGGAGGCGTGAACATCCTGTTTACCGATAAGACGGGCACGCTGACGAAGGGGGAGCTGGAAGCGGTGAAAATCGTGGACGGCGGGGGGCAGGTATTCAACGACGTGCAGGACTGCGGCAGAAGCGTAGGGGAGCTTTTGAAGCTGTCCGCCTATTTCAATACGGGCAGCGCCCTTTCGGCGGGAAAGGCGCTGGGCGGAAACGCGACCGACCGCGCGCTTTTGAAAGCGATTCTCCCCCTCGACTTCAAAACGGACAATTATAGGAAATTATCCGCGTTTCCCTTCGACAGCGCCTATAAGTTTTCGGCGGCCGCGGTGCGTTCGCAGCAGGGCGCGATGCCCGTCTTCGGGGAAAAGTGCACGTTTATCAAGGGCGCGCCCGAAAAAATCCTGCCCTTTTGTTCCGATTACGTGGACGAGAACGGGGAATTTCGCGCTTTCGATTCGGCGCAGATCGGCCGCAAACAGCGCGCGATGACGCAAAAGGCGATGCGCGTTCTGGCGGTGGCGGTGGCAAGGCACGACGTCGCGGGAGAAAAGGATCTCAAAGACCTCACCTTCGTCGCGCTCATCGGTATCCGCGACGATATCCGCAAAGAGGTGCCCGCCGCGATCGCCGAGGTGATGGGCGCGGGCATACAGGTGGTGATGATCACGGGGGACAATATCGAAACCGCGAAAGCGGTGGCGGAAGAAGTCGGTCTGCTCGCGCATACGGGCAGGGACGGCAAGGAAACGCCGCTCGCCGTGACGGGGCGGGAACTCGCCGCGATGACGGACGCGGAAGTCGTGAAAATCCTGCCGCGGCTCCGCGTGGTGGCGCGCGCCCTGCCTACCGACAAGAGCCGGCTGGTGAGGCTGGCGCAGTCGCAGGGACTGGTGACGGGAATGACGGGGGACGGCATCAACGACGCGCCCGCGCTCAAAAAAGCGGACGTGGGCTTTGCGATGGGCACGGGTACGGAAGTGGCGAAAGAGGCGGGGGACATCGTCATCCTCGACAACAACTTCGCCTCTATCGCCAAAGCCATCCGCTACGGCAGAACGATTTTCAAGAGCATCCGCAAATTCGTGGTCTTTCAGCTGACGATGAATCTCTGCGCCGTCGGCGTGTCTTTGATAGCGCCTTTTATCGGCGTCGACACGCCCGTGACCGTCATTCAGATGCTTTGGATCAACATCATCATGGATACGCTGGCGGGGCTTGCCTTCGCGGGAGAGCCCGCCTTGCAGGAATATATGGAGGAAAGACCCACCAAACGGAACGAGCCCGTTCTATGCAAGCGCATGATCCATCAGATCGTCTGCACCGGCGCCTATACGATCGGCCTGTGCCTCGTATTTCTCAAAGCGCCCGTCTTTAAGGAGCTGTTCCGCTATGAGGAAAATCCGCTCTATTTTTACACCGCGTTTTTTGCTCTGTTCGTATTTTCGGGCGTATTCAACGCATTCAATGCCCGCACGGAGCGGATTCATCTCTTTTCTCACCTCAAAAACAACAAGCTGTTCGTCGTGTTTATCCTGCTCGTCATGGCGGTGCAGCTGCTGCTGATCTATGTGGGCGGAACTATGTTCCGCTGCGCGGGACTCACCGCGGGAGAACTTCTCATCACCTTACTGCTGTCTTTGACGGTCATTCCCGTCGACCTCCTCCGCAAGGTAATTTCCAAAAAGCGCGCGAAGCGGAAAGGGGAAACGAACGAGGGATTCTGCGGGGAAAAGGCGTCGGGAAAAGGATATGCCCGTCCCGAAAAAGCGAAAGTTTTGGAAAAATAATTTTTTTGCCGCGGCGTCCGGTCCTTCTTTTCGTGAAAGCGGACGCCGTTTTTACGGGCGCGTCATAAAGACGAGATAAAAAGAGGAGATTGCAGCGGAAAGGAGTTGCTTTTTGCGGATCACTTGCGAAAAATACAGAGAAATGAGAATAAGGCAGCGCCGTTTTGCGCGGACAAAGGCGGGGAACGGAAAAAAAGATCGTTTTTAAGAGTAAAACGGTTTTGGCCTGCGAACAAAGGGGGGAAAGAACGGGACTTTTTAGGAAGAAAGGGGGAGTTTATTGCGGATATTTTTTGGAAAAAGATAGATTTTTAAGCGACCTAAGCGGGCGACGGTTAAGGAGAGGAGGAAAAAGCGGGAAAGGAAAATATAAATTGCGTCTTCCCGATTTGCGATAAAAAAGGCACAAGGTCGGCCATAAAGCGCAAAAAGGAACGCGAATCCGCGTCCGAAAGGAAATTTTCACAAAGGATTTACAAAACACGCACAACATATCAACGAATTAAATTGACTTTTTTCGCAAATAATAGTACAATCAAGGCATGAGTAAGATTTGTTTGCATTGCGGCTATACGAATGACGATCAGGCGCATTTCTGTGTCCGCTGCGGCGCGCGCTTTTCCGAAAATGCGGAAAACGGCGCGAATCCGAATGTCCGTTTCGGGGAGAACGGACTGCCGAGCAGGGAAGCGGGACAGGAACAACAGCCTTCCGCAATTACGGGGGACGGGGCGGCCGCCTTAGACGAAGAGAAGACGGAAACAGAGCTTAAAGACAGGGACGCGGGGGAGTTTTCCCGTTCGTTTCCTTCCGACGCGCCCTCGGGCGGCGGAGAGGCGGCGGACGAGAACAAGATCAGCGCGGAATGGCAAGGCACAAACTGCCGCTGCGCCTTCGGAACAAATCCGTCGGCGCCGGCTTCCGGCGCTGAAAACGCGCCCTACAACGCGCCCGTTACGACCGCTAACGGAACGCCTTACCGCCCTGTCGCGGGAAATCGTTACCCGCCCTATGCGCCCAATGCGGTCTATTCGCCTCAATACTATGCCGCGCAGCGCCAAAGGTATGAAGAGGCGGCAAAAATCGCGCGCGTCGCCAATACGAAAAAGACGCTCTTTATTTTGTCGTTCGTCGGACTGCTGCTGGACTTTCTCTGCGGCATAGGCGCTTTGATGTGCCTGCCCGCGGCGATTATTTCGTCCGTATATTCCGTCCGGTTATACAGGGAAGAAAAAAAGACGAGCACTCAGCTCGTCTGGGCGATGATCGTCGGCTATGTCGGCGCTGTCTTCGGAATTTTATTCCTTGTCCTCATGATAAGATAGCCTTACGCGGCGATTTGCCGCGGTGCGATTTCACAACTTTATACGAGCGCACGGCGCGGAGGTTACATATTTCGGCATATGAGGAGTGCATATGTTAGATAAGCGAACCTCCGCGCTTTTGCAGACAATCAACGATTTTTGTTCCTCGGGAACCTATAAAATTTTTTCCGAAGAGGATTTTCTCGCGGCATTTCCCGAAAGATGGGGAGTGACCGCGGAATCGCTTTGTCAAATGCTGGATTATCTGTCGGAAAACGGCTACATAAACATTAAGTATTCGGGCGGCGGTATGTACTGCATCTGCCCGCTTCCGCTCGGGCGCGGCTACTGCGAGCAGGAAGCGGACAAAAAGAGCGAATGCATTTTGCAGCTTAAATATTTTATGTCGGCGGCGTTTTTCGGCTCCTTTGCGGGCGCCGTATTGGGCGCGTTGGTGTTTGCTCTCATCTATATGGCGATGCGGTAAATTGACCGATCGCCGCGGCGAAAAAGGAAGATAAGGAGGGTGTATGCTCAGCAAAAAAGAAAGCGAAGTGATGCAGGCGGTGTTTTCCCTCTGCTCGGGAGAGGGACGATGTCTTGTCGCGCCCGCCGACCTTCTCAATCAGCTTCCTCCGAAGGAAAAATATACGGAGGAAAAACTTGAAAAAATTTTGCGCGCGCTGGAACTCGACGATTATTTCGAAATCATCTCTTCGGACAGAAAAGGGGAAAAAATGTACGTCATCACCCTGCACCCGAACGGATTTGCCTTTAAACGCTCCACCGTGCAGATGCGGCGGGATATGTTTTTCAAGGTCGGCTGGACCATCGCCTCCGCCGTCCTGGCGTTTTTGGTGGGCGTTTTGCTGAAAAAGATATTTTAAAACGTATAGGCGCGGCGTTATGGCGGTAGGCGCGGAGCCTTTTTGCGGCGGATCAGCGGGATTTTTGCCGAAAAATATCGGGGAACGTGCCGCCGCGACAGCGGAAATTCGGGAAACTTTTTTGCGGCGAGCAGGGAGAAAAGGACGCCGCGGGTTTCTCTTTTTGTCTTTTACTCTATAAAAGAAAAAATAGATTTTTCGCGGCGAGAAAACAAGTGCGGCGACAAGAAAGAAGAGGGGCGAGAGGGCAAGGACGGCGGGAGGCGGGGGCGGCAAGAAGGCAGGGACAACGAGAATGCAAAGGTAACGACAAGAAAGAAAGGCGGCGCCGGGAAGTCGAGGGCGGCGGGAAGGCAAAAGGGCTTTAAAGAAAAGATAGGAAAAGAGAGCGCATTCGGGGGCGCGGAAAAAAGATAAAAGCGTCGGAAGAAGACGGGCGTTCGAAGAAAAAGGGAGAAGGGCGGGAAGACAGGAATTCTGAGAAAGGCAAGGGCTGCGGGAGGATAAGAAGGACGAGGAAAATTTTGCGTTGGAGATTCTCTTTAAAGACGAAGTTTTTTCAAGACAGTGCGGCGATTTGACAAAATAACGCCCGGGCGTATTAAACAATTTTCGGGAACGGCGAAGGCTTACAGAAGGGCGCTTCCATTTATAAAAAAGGCGTTCTTCGTTAGAAGCCGCAAGGGATGCTTTTGCGGGGAGAAGACTGCAATCGTCTGCCGAATACACGCTTCTTTTGAAGACGTCATGCGGAGGAGATTCGCTCGTTTGCGGAAAGGACTCACGCGGCTCTTCCTTTTTTTACAAACGGCTGCGACTGCGCAGCCGTTTCCTTTTGGAAGGAAAAAACCGCACGCTTTCTTGAAATACTCCGTCGATAAATGCGCCGAAAAATAGACTGAAAGGCGCGATTCGGGCAGTGCGACAATCCGTACTTTCCAATTTTGACAGGGCTTTCCATCCTTCGCGCGTATTTGCAAAACGGATGTTTTAGATTCTTCGAATAACGCCGATAATTATCGTTGAAATCAGTTTACATTTAAAAAATATTGTGTTATAATATTCCTTGCAATGCAAACGAATGTTCGTAAAAAAAGATGGATAGCGAAGGAAAAAGTTTCGAGGAGGAATCATGGAATTTAAACTGCATTCTCCCTTTCAGCCGACGGGCGATCAGCCTCGGGCAATCGATAAGCTCACGGAAGGAGTTTTGGACGGCGTCCGCACACAGGTACTCGTCGGCGTGACGGGCAGCGGCAAGACGTTCACGATGGCGAACGTCATCAAAAACGTCAATCGTCCGACGCTCGTGATTGCGCACAACAAAACGCTTGCCGCGCAGCTTTGCAACGAGTTCCGCGAGTTTTTTCCCGAAAACCGCGTCGAATATTTCGTATCTTACTACGATTATTATCAACCCGAAAGTTATATCCCGTCCACGGATACTTATATTGAGAAGGACCTGAGCCTCAACGACGAAATCGATAAACTGAGAAACTCTGCCACCTGTTCTTTGATGGAGCGGGAGGACGTGATCGTGGTGGCTTCCGTGTCCTGCATTTACGGCCTGGGCGCGCCCGAGGAATATTTCCGCCTGTCTATTTCCCTGCGTCCCGGCATGGAGCTGGAAAGGGACTGGCTCCTGCGCAAACTGATCGAGCTGCAATATTCCCGCAACGACATCGATTTTAAACGCTCCACTTTCCGCGTGCGCGGCGACGCGGTGGAGATCTTTCCCGCGTCGAATTCCGAAGTTGCGGTCCGCGTGGAGTTTTTCGGGGACGAAGTGGATAAGATCTACGAAGTGGAGGCGCTGACGGGAAATAAAATCAACGAGCTTGCGCACGTGGCGATTTTTCCCGCTAGTCAATACGCCGTCGGCACGGAAAAACTCAGAAGCGCCCTTTCCATGATAGAAGAGGATTTGAGGGGAGAGGTGCGCGCCTTTGAGGAAGAGGGAAAGATTTTGGAAGCTCAGCGGCTCAAACAGCGCACCGAGCACGACCTCGAAATGATGCGGGAGATCGGCTATTGCAGCGGCATCGAAAATTATAGCCGTTATTTTGACGGCAGACATCCCGGCGAGCCTTCCTTCACCCTTCTCGATTATTTCCCCGCGGGAAAATTTCTCGTTTTTATCGACGAGAGCCATATGACGATTCCGCAGATACGCGCCATGTATCACGGGGATTTTTCGCGCAAGAAGAACCTCGTGGATTACGGCTTCCGCCTGCATTCCGCTTATGACAACCGCCCGCTCACCTTCGACGAATTCGACGAACGGGTGCCGCAGCTCATCTGCGTTTCCGCGACTCCCGCCCCGTATGAATTGGGGGAAGCGGGACAGAAAGTGGAACAGCTCATCCGTCCTACGGGGCTGTTGGATCCCGAAATCACCGTCAGACCCACCAAGGGACAGATAGACGACCTGCTCTCCGAGATCTATACGGTGGTCAAGGACGGGGGCAGGGTTTTGATCACGACGCTTACCAAGAAGATGGCGGAGGAACTGACCGACTATTTGAAAGAACATTCCGTCAAGGTAAAATATATGCACAGCGACATCGACACGCTGGAACGTATCGACATCGTCAACGGGTTGAGGCTGGGGGAGTTCGACGTGCTCTGCGGCATCAACCTCCTGCGAGAAGGACTGGATTTGCCCGAGGTAAAACTGGTGGCAATTCTCGACGCGGACAAAGAGGGATTTTTGAGGAGCGACACCGCGTTGATTCAGACGATCGGGCGCGCGGCGCGAAACAGCGAAGGCAGAGTCGTCATGTACGCGGACGTCCTCACGGACAGCATGAAACGGGCGATCGGCGAAACCAATCGCCGCCGCAGGATTCAGGACGAATACAACAAAGAGCACGGGATTATTCCGCAGACGATCATCAAGGAAGTCAAATCCACTTTAAACATCACCAAGAAAAAGTCGTCGGACGACGATATCAAACTCAAAGATATTCCCGAGGAGATAGAAAAACTCAAAGCGCTGATGAAAGTGGCCAGCGCTCAGCTGGACTTTGAAAAAGCCATAGAGATTCGAGATAAAATCGGTCAGCTGAGGGCGAAGATGAGAAAGGCGGAACGGCAGGGAAAAGCGTAATCGGGCGGGGCAGGGCAGAGGCGAGCGCCTATTGCCCGATACCTGCCGACAGCCCGCGCGTTGACGGCGCGAGGCTGCAAAGGCGTTTTTTCAAAGGGCGGAATTTGTGCCTCTCCCGCGTCTGCGGGCGAAACGGGCGGAAAATTCGGCCTTGCGGCGTACCGATTCCCCTTGCGGGCGGAAATTCGCAGGCGCAGGAGCGCGGAAAGAAAATAAGGAGTCAATATGCAGGAAGAAATCGTAATAAAAGGTGCCAAGGAAAATAATCTGAAAAATATCGACGTGCGCATTCCGAGAAATACGCTCACCGTGTTCACGGGGCTTTCGGGCAGCGGCAAGTCCACGCTGGCGTTCGATACCATTTTCGCCGAGGGACAGCGGCGGTATGTGGAGAGCCTGTCCTCTTATGCAAGACAATTTTTAGGACAGATGGAAAAGCCGGACGTGGAAAGCATCGACGGGCTTTCCCCCGCCATTTCCATCGATCAGAAGACCACTTCGCACAATCCCCGTTCCACGGTGGGCACAGTGACGGAGATCTATGACTATTTTCGACTTTTGTTCGCCCGCATCGGCGTGCCGCACTGTCCCAAATGCGGCCGGGAAATCCGACGTCAGACGGTGGACGAGATTGCGGACCGCGTCATGGCGATGCCCGAGGGCAGCAAAATTCTCGTCGACGCGCCCGTGGTGCGCGGACGCAAAGGGGAGTACGTCAAAGAGCTGGCTGGCTACAAAAAGAGCGGCTACGGCAGGGTGAAGATAGACGGCATCGTCTACGATTTACAGGAAGAAATCAAGCTCGAAAAGAACCTCAAACACAATATTTCCGTCGTGGTGGATCGTCTGGTCGTCAAAGCGGGGATTCAGAAGCGGCTGACGGACAGTTTGGAAAACGCCTTGAAGCTCGCGGACGGATTGGTCGTCATCGACTGCGAGGGCAAAGAGGAACTCTATTCCATCAACTATGCCTGTCCCGACTGCGGCGTGTCTTTGGAAGAGATCGAGCCGCGCCTCTTTTCCTTCAATACCCCCTACGGCGCCTGTCCCGAATGTCTGGGACTGGGCTTTCGTCAGATGGTGGATCCCGATCTCATCTGTCCTGACAAAAATAAGACGCTGCGCGAGGGCGCCATCAAGGTTTCGGGCTGGAATCTCGACACTTCCACGCAGACGCAGATGTACCTTTCCGCGCTTTCCAAACATTACGGATTTTCGATGGACGTGCCCGTCAGGGATTTGCCCGCGGACGTCTACGATATGCTCATGTACGGCAACGGCGGGGAGAAGATCGATCTGAGCTATCACACCCGTTCGTTCAGCGGCAGCTATAAGACGGCGTGGGAGGGATTCGTCACGAACTTGCAGCGCCGTTATTCTCAGACCTCTTCGGACGGCGTCAAGTACGACATCGAGCGCTATATGCGCACGGCGCCCTGTACCGCCTGCAACGGCAAGCGCCTGAAAAGAGAGGCTCTGTCCGTCCGGGTGGGCGGCAGGAATATCTGGGATCTGTGCGAAATGTCCGTGGACAAACTGTACGATTTTGTGGACGGCTTGGTCCTCACCGAAACGGAACACCTGATTGCGGACGCGATTATCAAGGAAATCAAGAACAGGATCGGGTTTTTGAGGAACGTGGGACTGAACTATCTCACGCTCGCGCGTACGGCGAACACCCTTTCGGGCGGCGAATCGCAGCGCATCCGCCTGGCGACGCAGATCGGCAGCGCCCTGACGGGCGTCCTCTATATTCTCGACGAGCCGAGCATCGGTCTGCATCAGCGGGACAACGAAAAACTCCTCCATTCTCTGCAAGGGCTGCGCGATCTCGGCAATACGCTGATCGTCGTCGAACACGACGAGGATACCATCAAAACGGCGGACTATCTCGTGGATATCGGGCCGAAGGCGGGCGTGCACGGCGGCGAAGTGGTGGCGTGCGGAACGCAGGCGGACATCATGAGGGAGCCGCGATCGATCACGGGCGATTATCTCGCGGGGCGTCGGAAAATAGAGATTCCTAAGGTGCGCGCCCTGCCCTCCGAAAAATGGCTCACCGTGTACGGCTGCAAGCAGAACAATCTGAAAAATATCGATATTTCCATACCTGTCGGCCTGATCACGGCGGTGACGGGCGTTTCGGGCAGCGGAAAATCGAGCTTCGTCAACGAGATCGTCTATCCCGTGCTCGCCAATCAACTGAACGGAGCGCGCCAACCGCTCGGCAATTTCGATAAAATGGAAGGCGTGGAATATTTCGACAAGGTGATCGCCATCGATCAGTCGCCCATCGGCAGGACGCCCCGAAGCAATCCCGCGACGTATACGGGCGTATTCAACGCCATTCGCGAGCTGTTTGCGATGACGCCCGACGCGCAGGAGCGCGGCTATAAAGCGGGCAGATTTTCCTTCAACGTTTCGGGCGGGCGGTGCGAGCACTGTTTCGGCGACGGCATCATCAAGATAGAGATGCATTTTCTGCCCGACATTTTCGTGCCCTGCGAAGTGTGCGGCGGCAGGCGGTATAACCGCGAAACGCTGGAAGTCAAGTACAAGGGCAAGAGCATTTCCGACGTCCTCGATATGACCGTGGAGGAGGCGTGCGAGTTTTTCAGACCCGTGCCTTCTATATTCAATAAGCTCAATACGCTGAACGAAGTGGGGCTGGGCTACGTAAAACTCGGACAGAGCGCGACGACGCTTTCGGGCGGCGAAGCGCAGCGTGTGAAACTTGCCACCGAACTTTCCAAGCGCTCCACGGGCAAGACTTTCTATATTCTCGACGAGCCGACGACGGGATTGCACACCTACGACGTGGATAAGCTGATCAAGATTCTGTTGAGGCTGCGGGCGGGAGGCAACACGGTGCTCGTCATCGAACATAATCTCGACGTCATCAAGACCGCCGATTATATCGTGGATTTGGGGCCCGAGGGCGGCAACGGCGGCGGTACGATCGTCTGCTCGGGCAGTCCCGAAGAGGTGGCAAACGTCCCGGAAAGCTATACGGGGCAGTTTTTGAAGAAAGTGCTGGAAAACGCCTGACGAAATTTCCCCTCTTTGTCCCTGTCGAAAAACGCGAAAGGGAGCTTTTTCCCGCGCGCGGAGAGGGACGCTTTTCCCAAGAGAGCGCGAAAATAGAAAATCAGGTATAATTTTCCAAAAAATCGCGCATAATAAGGGTATGATTAAGCCTACCAAAAACATAGCGGACGTCAAACAAATGGTAAAAGACTGCTCTTATAAGCACGTCGCGGTGCGCGTGAACCTGGGCAGAAACAAGATTTTAAACTATTCGGGCGTGTTGTCGGGAATCTATCCCGCGCTGTTCACGGTGAAGCCGGACGACGACGACTTTCTCGGAAAGACCGCTTATTCCTACTCCGACGTGCTTTGCGGAAGCGTCAAGATAAAGAAGATACAATAAGCTTTTTTCCCGTCGGATCCTCCGACGGGATTTTTGTAGGTAACGCTTGCCTTTTTTCTCCGTAAACGGTATAATAGAAACGGAGGAAAAATATGGGAGAAAAAGTTTTTTTGGCGAAAAATTCGCGCGCGCAATGTTTCATTTTTCTGACTGCGGGGATCTGTACGTTCCTCGTTTCTCTCCTATGCATATTTTTCGTGAGTCTATGGATAGGCGTTGCCGTTTCCATCTTAGGAGGAATACTTTTGGGCTTCTTTATATATTTTTATCGTCAGCCTCGAATCGCGATAGAAATAGAATCCGAGTGTTTAAAACTTTATAAGAGGAATCAAGAATGGAGTTTTTCTTTAAAGTCCATTGAAAAAATAATCATTCTCGATCAGGGCGGCTCTCTTGATTTTACCGTTCATTTAAATGATTTTTCAAAATTCGGCTTTCATTTTCTAATAGAGAACAGCGAAAAAACGAAAAGAGAATGGATACGCTGTTTAGAGGAATGCGGCGTAAAGGTAATAATGGAAACTTCGCCCGTATAATTAAAAACCGTATTTTCCATATAAAAGATTTAAAAGCCTACAATGACCCGCGGGCTTTTTCTTTTCGACAAAAATCGCTTAAATCCTTTGACAAAACTTTTCGCCTGTTCGTCATAAATCTTTTTAACGGCACATACAATGATAAAGCAACAGAAAACAAACGGGGTAAAAGCAATGTCAATCAAACCGCATTTTGAAACTTATCGCTATACGACTTGCGTCTGTCGGACGGGCAGCCAGTCGATTGTCGAATGTCGTCTTCCCGGCAGCGAGATTACGAGCATCCTTGCCATTTACGCCAAAGCGGTGCCCGCCGAGTGCGTTTGTGCGGACGGCGAAGTCCGCTATAACGGCAAGCTTTTTTTGAATATCGTCTATGAGGACGCCGATCGCAAGGTATGTCGTGCGGAACGCGGCGCGGAGTTTTCGCACCGCGCGGAAAACGAACTCGTTACGCCCGCGTGCTTCGCCAAAGCCGAACTCAAAACGGACAACGTTTCCTATCGCCGCGAGGGATCGGGTCTATATATTTCCGTCATCATCGGCGCGGATATCGCGGTGTACGGAACGGCGCAGGCGGAGTATCTCTCGGACGGCGAGGGCATCGTCGCCAAAAAGAGTCCGCAGGCGATCGTCAAAACCGTCTGCGTATCGGGCGAGGCGGAAACGGACGACGAATTCGAAACGGATTACATAGGCGACATCCTCATGCACACCGAAAACGTCAATATCGGCTACGTGACCGCCGAAGCGGGACAGATCACCGTGTCGGGGGAGATCAACCTGAATATCTGCGCGCTCAAAAGCGACCTTTCGCTTTGTTCGTACGAGCGGCTGATCCCTTTCCGTCTGGAAATTCCCTGCGACGAATCGATGCCGAAGCTTTCCGCTTCTGCGAAAGTGCAGGTCAAGTCGGCGGTGCTGACGGCGGGTACGGACGAGGAAAAGGGAAAATGCAAGATAGACGCGGAACTCATTTTAAACGCCGACTGCGAACTGTATATCCGCGACGAATTGCCCGCCTGCGAGGATATTTTCTCGCCCGCCTGCGAGCTTACATATAAAAAGGAAACGAAAAAAGGCAGATATTTGAGCGATATTCTGCGCTTTACCGAGCGCGTGAGCGGCTCCGCCTCCCTTTCCGTTCCCATCGATTATGCGACGGCTTTGCAGGCGGCGGTGCTGCCCAGGGCGGAAATCACCTGTAAAATAGGGGAAAACGGAGGCGAAGCGGAGGGCGCGATCTTTGCGGACGTCCTCTTGTGCGACGCGGACGGCGTGCATAGAAGCGCGGAGCTTTCCCTGCCCTTCCTCTTCCCCGTCAAATACGAGGAAGGCTGTATCGCCGAAGCGGAAGCGACGGTGTGCGGGCTGAGCGTGCGCCAGCGCCGCGAAGGGGAAGCCGAGGCGGAAGCGACCTTGAAAGTGACTCTCAAACTCTATAAGGAAACGAAGGCGGAGTATATCTCCGAAACGGAGGAGGGGGAGGCGTATAAGGAAAACGACAGCGCCATATCCATTTTCATCCCCCGCGCGGGCGACGGCCTTTGGGAAATTTCCAAACAGCTCAAACGCCCTCCTGAAGAAGTGGAAAAGAGCAATCCCGAACTGAAATTCCCCGTTAAAGAAGGCGAGCGGATTTTCATTTACAGACAGAAAAACTGAGGCGTACCGGCAACCGCCGAACGGCGTTGCGGGAAGCGTTTTTCGGGAAAAGCCAAGGGCGGCTTTCGTTTTCCCGCCCGGAAAAAATAGTCTTTCTGACTCCCTCTGCCTTTTCAGCGTTTTAAAAAAACGGAAAGCCTTTGGAAAAAAATGAAAGCGATCCGGCAATGGAAGCGGGCGGCGCGGCTTAAAAAAATTACGACCTTTTAAAACGTTTATCGATTCATCCCAATAGGGTGCAACTCTCTTTGTCGTTTTCCGTGCGGTTCGTTCCGCACGGAAAACGTGTCGTTGCGCCGCGAACGCCTCGGAGCCGACTTTTTTAGGCGCGATTGTAAAAATTGCGAAAAATATTGTCTAAAACCCTTTAAAGTCTTGAAATTTGAGGAAAAGTATGGTACAATAGAATCGAAAAAATCGGCGGCGGGGCTTCCTCGCCGCTAAAATCGGAAACCGACGATGAATACCGCGAAAATCAAGTCTTACGCAAAAATCAATCTGACGCTCGATATCGTGGGCGAAGCAAACGGGTATCATCTGCTCGATTCGTTTGTGGCAAGTCTGGATTTATACGATCTCGTCGTCGTCCGAAAGCGAAAGGACAAGTTGATTTCCGTGACGATGCGCGGCATGGGCAGCGAGGGAATTTCCCCCGAAGAGAACAACGCCGCAAAGGCGGGCGAGGCGTTCGTTGAGCGTTTCGGCACCTCGGGCGCGAATATCGCCGTCTATAAAAATATCCCCCTCGGAGCGGGACTGGGCGGCTCTTCCGCGGATGCGGCGGGAGTGCTGAACGGGATGGCGAAGCTGTACGGGATTTCCGATTCGGAAGCGCTCGGCGCGCTTGCCGATCGGTTGGGCAGCGATACCCGCTATATGCTTAAAGGCGGATTTTGCCGTATGCAGGGGAGAGGCGAAAAACTTTTTCCCCTTCCCGCAAAAGGAAAAAAACTGTACTTTTTTCTCATTTGTCCGAAAAGTTCGGTGTCTGCGGGCGACTGTTATCGGGAATACGACAAAGGGGGCAATTTATATGCGCCCGAGGAAAAAAATACGCAGAAGTGCATCGACGCCTTTTTAGACGGAAAGACAGAGGACGTGGGCAGGTATTTGACGAACGCGCTTTACGAGCCTGCGGCACGGCTGAACGAAGAGGTGAAAAAGGCGCTTTCGGAAGCCAGGAGCTTTTCTCCGCTCGGCGCCGCGATGACGGGCTCGGGGAGCTGCGCGGCGGCGCTATTTGAAACGAAGGAACTCTGCGAATGGGCGAAAAGCCGATATCGGGGAAAATTTCGCACCTATGTGGCGGGAACGGTGATTCCCGAAGAAAAAAGAAAACTTTTTCGTTCCCCGTTCTTTTTGAGCAAAGAGGAACGGGATGGAACGGAGCAGTCTTAACGGATGAATTTCGGGGCGCTATGCCCTCAGAAACAGGAGCATTGATTTATGGAAGAGCGAATTATCGACGACGAGTATGCGAGAGGCATTCGACTGAAAAAGACCAAAGACGGCTATGTGGACGTCACGGACGAGCTTGCCGAAGAGGAGCGCAAAGCGGCGAAGGACGAAGCGGCGGAGGACTCGGGCGAACTTTGCGAAACGCCCGAAGAGGACGCCGAAGCGGCAGGGGAAACGGAAGAAGCGCTGATCGTGGAAGGCTTGGAGAAAACGTTGGAAAGCCTTTCCGAAGAGGAGGGGACGGAGGAAGTCACGTTTGAATTTCCCGAACTCGAAGAGGACGACGAGGATCTCGTCAATCTGACGCCCGAGGAAGCCATCGCCCTCCGCAAGAAAAAGGAGGCGGAAGAAGCGCAGCGCAAGGCCGATTACAAGCGCCTCTGCGAGGAAGGGGAGGAATTGCTCGTTTCGGGCAGTTTTAAAGCCGCGGAACTGAAATTCGAAAAAGCTTTGAATCTGGCGGAAGACGCTTCGGAGGCGGCGGTGGGTTACTGGCGTTCCAAGACGTCCGATTTTTCCGACCCCGACGCGCTGATGGAAGACTATCTCGAAACGGGATTCGAGAGCCTTGAAAACGACCTCGGGGAAGACGCCACCCTGCGCATCAAAGAACGTTATAAGGACGTCTTTGTCCGCCGTCTTGCAAAGTTGCGGGAAGAAGAGGCGCCTTTGGAGGAAGAGGTGACGAAAAAGCAGGAAAACCGCCGCGCCATTTTGAAAAAACGCATCTCCTCGACAAAAAAGAAGTTTATCGGCACGCTGTTGCCGACTGTGATTTTTTTGATTCTCGCCATCGTCTTTGTCACGATGATCACCACGCGCAAGGACGGGCTGTTCGTATATCTGACGACGGGCGCGGGAATACTGTTTGCGGGGTTTTTTGTCGCCTTCGGGGTGTTTACCAACAAGTTTGTCAACGCGCTCAGAATGAACCGCGCCAATGAGGACCTCTCTTCCACCGAGGACGGGGAAAAATTGTTGAAGATCCGCGCCTATAAAGAACTGTACGAGCATTTTGTCGGCTGATTTTGCCTATCGGAGATGAAAATAACGAAATCGCTCTCTACCGAAAAAGAGATCCTGTAAAAAGCGGATCTCTTTTTCTTGTAAAGTGAACCCCGCGTCTAACGCGGGGTTTAAAAAATGTGGAACATAGAATTCTTGAAAAACAAAACTCCTCGTTGAAAGAAGATAAACTCAGGGAACAGTTACGGATAGATGATTCGGATAGCCCGTTCAAGGCATAATGCAAATGGCAGACCTCACTACCCTTGTCAGGATCGACCGGCAGCATAGGGCTTCGCCCGCATAGGAAATACCCCGCGTTTTACGCGGGGATAGTTATTCCTTAACGGGACTTTGCGGACAGGGAATATCGGGATGCGGGAAAATAGTCGTTCGGCAAAATCGCAAAGGGCGGAAGCGGAAGGTCGGCTCTGAAAATAGCGGCGGGAAAAAGGCGTAAAATTTTTTGTTTCCCGGAGAGCCGCAAAAAAAGGGCAATGGAAAGCGTCGGGCGTTCAAATCCCGTTTTTCGATGGAAAAACGGGTCGTAATTTGTTTTACATATTCGTGCGGATGATGTATAATGATATATCATTTGTGGATTTCGGAAAAAACGTTTTTTGCGTAAGGGAACGGAGTTTACGCTTTACGGGAGGAAAAAATGTCTTATGAAAAGGTGAAGGAGTATTTCCGGCAGGCGGGGCTTGAAGAACGGGTGGAAGTTCGGCGGCAGATCGGCGACACGGTGGAACACGCCGCTGAGGCAATCGGCTGTCTTCCAAGACAAATCGCGAAGACCATGTCTTTTTTGGTGAACGGAGCGCCCGTCCTCGTCGTGATGGCGGGAGATGCGAAAACGGATAACGCCAAATTCAAGGCTTTTTTTCACGAGAAAGCGGTGATGCTGCCCGCCGATCAATTGGAGGAGCGCGTCGGGCACGCGGCGGGCGCCGTCTGTCCGTTTGCGATACGCGAAGGCGTATCCGTCTATCTGGATATTTCTCTTAGGCGTTTCGACGTCGTATACACCGCGGGCGGCAGCGTCAACAGTACGGTGCGCCTTTCCGTGGCGGAGCTTGAAAAATTCGCTTCGCCCTCGGGCTGGACGGATGTCGGGAAAGGCTGGCAGGCAGAGGTTTAGCGCTAGGGAAAACGGCGTTTTGCGGAGAAAAGGGAGTTTCGGGCAGGAAATTTAACCGAAAAAGCAACGCTGCGAAGCCGAAAGAGGCGGGCAGAGAGCGTTTCGAGGGGTAAAAGAGATGTTTTCCCGCGGAGAAAGCGGGGAAACATCTATCGGATAATGAAGCGGCAGCCAGAGTTTGTCCGCGGAGAAAAGGGAGCGCGGCGGGCGCAGAAATGCTTTTATCGGGCGCGAAAAATTCTCTCGGAAAAGCCGCGGGGCACAAGGCTCCTTGAAAAGAGTTCGTCGGCTCAAAAGACTTTTACGATAAGACAGGGGGAATATGGGAGGCGCCGAAAGAGCTGTTCTATGCAAAAAAATTTTTTGCGGAGAGGAAGCGCGCGATAGACTTTGTCGCCGAAAAAAAGATCGCGGCTTAGGCGGAGAGATTTTTGCGGAATGCAGAAGGAAAGATTCTCCGCCGAGGAAATACAAAGACAGCAGGCGCCGAAAAGATTTTAGCGAGTGTAAAAAAGAGTTTCCGAGGAAAAGAAACAGCGTCGATTGCCGCGAGTTTTGCACACCGTAAATCGTTGATTTTTTCCCTTTGCGCGTGGTATAATAATCAACGGTATACAAAAGGAATATATAGAAGTAATCATCGACGGCGTACAAAAGCGCCGACGGAGAGAAAAATTCCTGCGGCGGCAGTGTACGCCTCTTGAAACGCGGAGCGTTCTCCGCGCATAAATAAGGCGAAGGACATATAATAAAAAGCCTATGAAAAAAATTTTACCCTATTTCAAACCGTATAAAGTACAGAGCATTTTAGGCCCGCTCTTCAAATTGCTCGAAGCCACCTTCGAACTCATCGTGCCCCTTATCGTTTCTCTCATCGTCGACAAGGGATTGGGAATGCAGGCGGCGGACAAAACTTATCCCGACGCGAACAAGGCGTATATCGTGCGTATGTGCATCGTTTTGGGCGTCTTCGGGCTGGTGGGGCTTCTCTGCGCGGTGACGGCGCAGTATTTTGCGGCGAAGGCGGCGACGGGCGTTTCCACGGAGGTGAGAAAGGCGCTGTTCGTCAAGCTGCAATCGCTCAGCTATTCGGATATGGACACTCTGGGCACTTCCTCTATGCTCACCCGCATGACGGGGGACGTCAATCAGCTGCAATCGGGCATCAATATGGCGCTTAGGTTGTTTTTGCGTTCTCCCTTCATCGTATTCGGCGCCATGATCATGGCGTTTTTCATCGACCCGCCCTCGGCGGCGGTGTTCGCGGTGGCGATTCCCATTCTCAGCGCGGCGGTATTCGCCGTTATGCTCTTCTGTATGCCCCTCTATAAAAAATCGCAGGCAAAGCTGGACAAAGTGCTGCTTTCCACGCGCGAAAATCTGACCGGCGCGAGGGTACTGCGCGCATTCTGCAAAGAGGAGGACGAAAGGGCGCAGTTTTCCGAGCGCAACGGGGATCTAACGAAAAGTCAAAAGTTCGTCGGCGGCATCAGCGCGCTGATGAACCCGCTCACCTACGTCATCCTCAACGCCGCCATCATCGCGCTCATTTACGTGGGCGGCGTCCGCGTCAATCTCGGGCATCTGTCGCAGGGAAAAGTTCTGGCCCTTTACAACCTGATGACGCAGATCCTCGTGGAACTCATCAAGCTTGCCAATCTCATCGTCACCGTCACCAAATCGGCGGCCTGCGGCAGCCGTATCGAGAGCGTGCTGGATATGAAAAGTTCATTGGAACTGTTTTCGGGCGGGGAAAAGGGAACCTCGGACGGCGCAAACGAAGAGGAGAAAACTTCCGTCGCCGCAGCCGTGGGGGACTGCGATTCCCTTAAAACCCAAAGCGGCGCCGAAGCGGACGCCGCGTTCGTCGTATTCGACCGCGTGAGTATGCGCTATAAAGGGGGCGGGGCAAATTCGCTTACGGATATAGATTTTTCCTTGCGGCGCGGGGAAACGGTGGGCGTCATCGGCGGCACGGGATCGGGAAAGACGACGCTCGTCAATCTCGTTCCGCATTTTTACGACGTGACGGAAGGGAGCGTCAAAGTGGCGGGCAGGGACGTGCGCGCCTATGATCCCAAAGCGCTTCGCGATAAGATCGGCGTCGTTCCGCAGCGCGCCGTGCTGTTCAAGGGGACCATCCGCGAAAATCTCAAATGGGGCAAGGCGGACGCGACGGACGAGGAACTGATGGAGGCGGCGAAAACCGCGCAGGCGGAGAAAGTGATCGCGGACAAGGGCGGGCTGGACGCGCCCGTGGAACAGGGAGGCAAAAACTTTTCGGGAGGTCAGAAACAACGGCTGACCATTGCCCGCGCGCTCGTCCGGCGCCCCGAGATCCTCATTCTCGACGATTCCGCTTCCGCCCTCGATTACGCCACGGACGCCGCGCTGCGGCGCGCTTTGAAAACGCTGGATTATTCCCCGACGGTGTTCGTCGTTTCACAGCGCACCTCCGCCATGAACGGCGCGGATAAGATCGTCGTTCTCGACGAGGGCAGAGCGGTGGGCATCGGTACGCACGAGGAGCTGTTGAAAACCTGTTCCGTGTATAAGGAAATTTACGATTCGCAGTACAAAGCGGAGGACGAGGAAAAGGAGGCGCGGGCATGAACAGCGAGAAAAAACGCGAAAAAAAGCCGCCTAAGGCGAAGGCGAAAGTGCGCAAGGGCACGCTGAAACAGGTGCTGCGCTACGTCGGAAAATATCCCTTTTCCCTTTCGCTGACTTTGGTTTTGGCGATCGTCACGGTGGGATTCACGCTGTACGTGCCCATTCTCGTCGGGGACGCCATAGACTGTATTGTGGATAAAGGGCAGGTGGATTTTTCCGCCCTGAAAGTCATCTTTTTCAAAATCGGCGCTTCGGTGGCGGTCACCGCCGTCGCGCAGTGGCTGATGAGCGTATTCAACAACAAGATCACCTTCGAGGTGGTAAAGGACATTCGCGCGGACGCTTTTGCCAAGATCTCGCGGCTCCCCCTCAAATATCTCGATTCCCATTCCCACGGCGATACGGTGAGCCGCATCATCGCGGACGCCGACCAATTCGCCGACGGGCTTTTGATGGGCTTTACGCAGTTTTTTACGGGCATCATGACCATTCTCGGCACCCTCGCCTTCATGCTGGCGCTCAGCTGGCAGATCGCGCTGGTGGTGGTGTTCGTCACGCCCCTGTCCCTGTTCATCGCGAAATATATCTCCTCCCACACCTATACTTTTTTCAAAAAGCAGTCGGAAACGCGCGGCGAACAGACCGCGTTTACAGAAGAGATCATTTCCAATCTGAAAACGGTGCAGGCGTTTTCCCATGAGAAGGCGAACGAGGAGAAATTCGACGAAATCAACAAGCGACTGGAAAAATATTCTCTCGACGCCAGTTTCTATTCCTCTCTCCCCAATCCCACCACGCGCTTCGTCAACAACATCGTGTACGCGCTGGTGGCGCTCATCGGCGCCCTCTATATCGTTTCGGGCAGGGGCTTTTCGGTGGGAAATCTCACCACCTTTCTTTCCTATGCCAATCAATACACCAAACCCTTCAACGAAATTTCCGGCGTCGTCACCGAGCTTCAAAACGCTCTGGCGTGCGCCGCGCGGATTTTCGAGCTTTTGGACGAAGCGGAACAGCCGTCCGACGCGGGCAATCGCGTGCTGGGCAGGGCGGAGGGGAACGTGTCCCTCGAAAGCGCGTGCTTTTCTTACGTCCCGGGACAAAAGCTCATCGAGGACTTTTCTCTGAAAGTGAAGCCGGGCGAAAAAGTGGCTATCGTGGGACCGACGGGCTGCGGCAAGACCACCCTCATCAACCTGTTGATGCGATTTTACGACGTGACGGGCGGCGCCGTCAAGGTGGAAGGGGAGGACGTGCGGGAGATCACCCGTCGATCCCTCCGCTCCAATTACGGCATGGTGTTGCAGGAAACCTGGTTAAAAAGCGGTACGGTGCGGGATAATATAAAGATGGGAAGGCCGTCGGCTACGGACGAGGAAATGTACGCGGCGGCGAAAGCTTCTCACGCGGACGGATTCATCCGCCGCCTTTCGGAAGGCTACGACACCGTGCTCTCCGAGGAGGGCGGGAGCCTTTCGCAGGGACAAAAACAGCTTTTGTGCATTGCGCGGATCATGCTCTGTCTGCCGCCCATGCTCATTCTCGACGAGGCGACTTCTTCCATCGACACGAGAACGGAAATGAAAATCAGCGACGCGTTCAATAAGCTGACGGAGGGCAGGACTTCCTTCGTCGTAGCGCACCGCCTTTCCACCATCCGCACCGCGGATACCATTCTCGTGATGAACGCGGGACAGATCGTGGAGCAGGGCACCCACGGGGAACTTTTGGAAAAACGAGGGTTTTACTACAAACTTTACAACAGTCAATTCAGTTGATTTACCGCCCTGCAAAAAAAATCCCTTTGGAGCGCGGACACAACGCCCGAAAGGGAAAGACGGGAGCCGGAGCTTTTTAGGCGGCAAAGTCGGGACGCCGGCATTCTGTCGTCCATGCGAGAGGACCAGCGGCGCAGAAAAAAAATCGCCATGGCGCAAAGCGGAAAATTTTGCGTCGGGCATGGGGACGGAGCGCCGAAATACGCGCCGCGGGAATCGAAAAATTTTGAGTTTGCAGGGCGAGAACGGCGTTTTTCAGGACGTGAAAACGCCGACGTCCGTCCCCGCCGTTTTCTTCCCGATTCCCGCTTCAAACGGGCGGCTTATGAAAGATCTTGCCTAAACCACAAACAAGGAAACCGGACGAAAAATATGAAGGAAAAAAGCGCGGAGAGGAAGAGAGGGAGCGTTTATCGCAATGCCGTGCAGCTGGTGGCTGTGGGCGGCGTAACGGGAATTTTTGCGGGGAGCGTGGTGACGCTTTATCATTTTTGCGCCTCTTACGGCGAGGAGTCGTCAAAGGGCGTTTACGCTTTTTTAAGGGGGCATCCCGCGTTTATCCCGCTGTTGTTTGTCGTGCTGGCGCTCGGCGCGTTTTTGTTGAGCGTAGCGGTGCGGCTGGTGCCGATGATCAAGGGCAGCGGCATACCGCAGACGGAGGGCGCGACGCGGGGCGTCGTCCGTTTTCGCTGGTATCGCGACGCCGTCACTATGTTTGCCGCCAGTCTTCTGAGTATTTTTCTGGGTCTTTCGGCAGGCAGCGAAGGACCCAGCATCGAGATCGGCGGAGCCTGCGGGGACGGCGTCGCTTGCGTGTTTCGGCGCAGCGAGATGGTCCGGCGCTATCAGGTGACGGGCGGGGCGTGTACGGGGCTTGCCGTGGCGTTCAACGCGCCGTTGACGGGAATGGCGTTCGCCTTCGAGGAAGCGCACAAGCGCTTTACGCCCGAGGTGTTTATCTGCGCGTTTTCCTCCGTCATCGCGGGACTTCTCGCGCGTACGGCGATCTGTGCCGCGGCGGGAGTCCCGTCCGCAAACGCCTTCGAGTCCTATCGCTTTTCCCCGATGCCCGTTTCCGTATACGGCTTTGTTTTTCTTTCTTCCGCCGTGTGCGGCGCGCTCGGCGTTCTCTTTTATAAGCTCGTGTTTTTCCTGCGCGGAAGCTTCAAAAAAATCCGCCCGCCGAAGCCCTGGTCCGGAGAGTTTGTTCGCATTCTCATCGCGGTGCTTTTGGGCGGGGCGCTTTCCCTGGCGACCGTCAACGTGATGGGCGGCGGGCACGGACTCATCGAGTCGCTGGGCACTTTCGGAGGCACGGCGGAGGAAACCACGGAAAGCGTATTCGGTCTGCCGCTCGTCTGGACGCTCCTCCTCGTCTGCGCGCTTAAATTTTTGATTACGGGCGTGAACATGGGCGCGGGAGTTCCGTGCGGAGCGTTTATTCCCATGCTGGCGATAGGCGCGTGCATCGGCGCGCTGTTGAATCGCGCCTGGCTTTCTCTCGGCATGGACGCCGCGCACGCCGATTTGATGGTGATGATCTGTATGGCGGCGTTTTTTACGACGATTGTCAAAGCGCCCATTACGGGCATCGTCATGGTCTGCGAGCTGACTTGGAGCTTCGCGCCCCTGCTTCCCGTCGTCATCGGCGTTTCGGTGGGGTATATCATCGGCGACGTTTCGCGCACCGAGAGCATTTATGAAAAAATGCTCGATTTGTTCGAGGAAGAAACGGGCGTGAAAGAACGGGCGCGGCGGGAAATATTCTCCGTCGCGGTGCAGCCTCGCTGCATTGCGGACGGGCGCGCCGTCCGCGACGTGCTCTGGCCTTCGGGCGCCGTGGTGACGGAAATCGGGCGAGGCACGGAAAAGATCCTCCCCGACGGGGATACGGAACTAAGGGCGGGAGATACGCTCACGGTCGTCTGCCGTACCGATTCGCCCGAGAAAACGCGCGAGGATTTACAGCATATCACGGGCAATTAAAGCCTGCGCGCTCTTTTTTCGTCCCTTTGGCGAGGCGTAACAAAATAAAACGTTGCGCGTTTCCCCGCGCCCGCGGACGCCTCTTTTTTCCTTGTGTATCTCGCGCGGCTTAATGAGTTTCTAAAATGTCGGCGACGGCGCCTCGATGCTTCCGCGTTATATTTTTCCCGCGCGCTCCATAAACGAATTTGTCTTTCGCTTATTAATTTTTTCTGCCTGTCCTTGCAAGGCGGGGCGAAGGGAAAAAAGAATAAGTTTCGCGCGCCGCTGTTTTCGCTGTACGCTGCGCGCGATAGGGGGCGACGGCGCGGAAAAGCTTTCTCGCCTCTATTCTCCCGCGCGGTTTCCGCATACTTTCAGAAATGCGAGAAAAAAGGAGTCCCGTTTTTTGAAAAGAGTGGTCCGCCTGCAAATTTTTTTCGCTTTTTCTCTGAGATTTCTGCTGCCGTTCCCGAAAACATCCCGCGCTTTGGCGGGACGCTGTCCGAAAAGGTGGCTCTTTTGTTTTTCATAAGTTTGCATGAGCGCTTTTACCCGTTTGCCGCGGGCTTTTTCATATCTTGCGGCGCTTCGGCATACAATAGAAGGAATCGATTTTTAAAGAAGGGCGCGCGGAGTATGCGGTTATATAACGAAATTTTAAAAAAATTCGACGGCGGCGAGGCGGGGGAGCTGTTTGCGGGGACGAGATATACCGTCCTGCCCGGTCGCGGCGGTTATTTTCAGGGCGTAAAGACGGTGAGCGAGTTTTCTCCCTGCCGCATCGTCGTATGTTTCCGTCACGCGGTTCTGGAAATCGAAGGAAGCGGCTTTGTCATCGAAAAATACTGCGACGGCGATCTCGAACTCTCGGGGCAGATCGTTTCCGTGCGGCTCGACGGCGCGTAAGACTGGCTTTT
Source organism: uncultured Eubacteriales bacterium (assembly GCA_905209085.1). Lineage (GTDB taxonomy): Bacteria > Bacillota > Clostridia > Christensenellales > Borkfalkiaceae > Scatosoma. Next base: position 282,120 of record CAJLRM010000001.1, on the reverse strand, counting down.
TCTTCCCCGTAACCAAAAAAGGCGGAAAGGAGGGACACGAAAAACGTGCTTCTTGAAAAAATAATCATCGAGGGAATTATGCCCGAACGCGCTCTCTCCAAGCTGCAAAGAGAGGGAATCTGCGTCTATCATGCAAAAAAACTCAAAAAAAACCAAATACTTTTAAGTGTAAAGAAAAAAGATACCGAAAAAGTTTTTGCAATTTGTCCAAATGTATGTTATAATATGTCTGAGGAAGATGTAAGCGCGGCGCAAAGCGGTCCGGCAGCGGAGATTCCTAAGGAACATTCAAACGCATCCAAAAAGCGTGAGCCTATTTCCGCATACACTCCGTATACTTCCAAAAAAGCGGGCGCCGAGGGACTGCTTGCCGTGCTCGATTGGTGCAAAAGGCGCATCGGCGTCTTTCTCGGGGGCGCGCTGTTCGTCGCCGCGACGCTCGCGGCAAACAATTTCGTTTTCAAGATCGAGGTGACGGGCGCGGAAACCTATCGCAGGGAAGTTCTCGTCGCGCTCGAAGAGAACGGCATCAGGACGTTTTCTCTCTATCCCAAGGACAGGGAAGAAGAGGTGGCCGCCAAGATTCTCTCCCTCAAAGACGTCAGCTATTGTTCGGTGGAAAAATCGGGCATGACCGTGAAAGTGGATGTGCGCCTTTCCGCCTTTTCGGAGCCTTCCCCCGAGGAAGGGGATATGCTTGCGAAACATTCGGGCACCATCGTCCAATCCGCCGTTCTTCGCGGTACGCCCCTCAAAAACGCCGGGGACGAGGTGGAGGCGGGCGAAACGCTCGTGGGGGCGTATCTGCTTTCCGAAAGCGGGGAAAGGACCCCCGTCACGGCCATCGCGCGCGTTACCCTCTCCTGCGTTTACGACGAAATCGTCGCCGCGGATTCCGAAGAACGGGCGCTCGCCGAAGGGTATCTCGCCATAGACGGGGAAATTGCGGAAAAGACCTGCGAGCAAACGGACGGCGGCTTTCGCGTGAGAATCGTCTATACGGTCACGGAAACGATCAACTTCTGACCTCGCGTTCCGCCGCGATTTTTCACGAAGAGTTTAAAACCTGTTTAAACGTCGAAAGAGCGAGGGGCTTGCGGCGTCCGCTTTTTCGCAGAGGAAAAACGCGCGGCGGAAATAAGGAAGGGAGAAAATCTTTTCCTTCTTCCGTCGAAAATCAGCAAGAAAGATCCGCCCGAAGCCTTGCGCGGGCGCTTCGGTCAAAGGAGTTATTTACGGCACACATCAAAAAGACAATCGACACGAAATCGGTGGACAAGCTTTCCCGCATTCTGGGAACGTTCGACGAAAATCTCACGCTTTTATCGCGGGAGCTTAACCTCGTCACCTATGTGGACGGCGTCAAGATACAGCTGGAAGGAGAGGAAAAGGACGTCGCGTGCGGAGAAGAAGTGCTCGCAGAGCTTTTGAAATTCGCGGGCAGCGGCGAAAGCGTGGACAGAAGCCGTATCGTGTATTGCATCGAACTCGCCAAAGAGGGCAGAGTGGGGGATATCGCCGCCGTCCTCGAAGGGGTGGTGGCAGTCACTTCCCGCGGCAAACAGATCAAATGCAAGACGGTGGGACAAAAGCAGTACGTGGACGCCGTCAAGAACAATACGGTGGTATTCGGCGTCGGACCCGCCGGCACGGGCAAGACGTATCTCGCCGTGTGCCTTGCCGTGGCGGCGTTCAAGAGCAAGCAGGTGGAAAAGATCATTCTCACCCGCCCCGCCGTGGAAGCGGGGGAAAAGCTCGGCTTTCTGCCCGGGGATTTGCAGACGAAGGTGGATCCATACCTTCGCCCCTTGTACGACGCCTTGCAGGAAATGCTGGGCATGGAAACGTATACCAAACTGATGGAAAAGGGAGTCATCGAGGTGGCGCCGCTCGCCTATATGCGCGGCAGGACCCTCTCGAATGCGTTTATCATTCTCGACGAGGCGCAGAACACCACCAAGGAACAGATGAAGATGTTTTTGACCCGTATGGGCGAAGGCAGCAAGACGGTGGTGACGGGCGATGTCACGCAGATAGATCTGCCCGAAGGCAAAAAGAGCGGGCTTATCCACGCGGTGAGTATTTTAAAGAATATAGAGGGCATACAGATATGCCGTCTGACGGATAAGGACGTAGTGCGGCATCCGATGGTCATGCGGATCATCCGCGCTTACGAAACGGACGCCGAAAAGGCGCGCCGCGCAGCGGAATCCAAAGCGGCAAAAGAGAGGAACGAAGGATGAATATACGGGAAGGCGAATTGATTTGGACGAAAAAAGAGGTCGTCAAGAGCGTACTTTTGTTTATGCTCAATTTTTTCGTGATGATTTTGATTGTGGGAGCGCTGCTTTTAGGAAATAAGATGGGCAGCTTTTCCGAAACGATAAAAGCCAACCGCACCAATTATCTTTATATCGTGTTCTGTATCCTCCTCCTTGTATGGATTTTGTACTTTTACTTTTTCTTCGAGGACAGGCGGATGCTTACCAGCGGAAGGAGCATCGCGCTGGCGTTTACAGTGCTCGATTTATGTCTTGTCGTTTCCTTTCTGTTCGGAAAAATAGACATCTATGCCCGCCCCGTGGCGTTGTGCGCGCTGCTCGTGTTCATTCTCGTCGGCAGGCGCGACGCGATTTTCATGAACATGATCTGCGCCATTCTCCTGTTTATCATCGACACGTTCGGGGACGGCGCGGTGACGCCGACGAGCATCTATTCCTCCTTCATCATCGCTTTCACTGCGGGCATGATCGCTATTTTCTTCGGCAATAAGGCCAAGACCCGCTTCCAGGTGGTGGGAATCGGACTGATCATCGTCATCCCCGTCGATTTCATCATCTTTCTTTTGGAAATTTCGGGACTGGCGGGCGGAAGCTCTGTTGTCACGGGGACCGTCACGGGCTGGGAGCACGTGCTCACGCAGATGGGCTACGGGCTTTTGGGGGGCATCATGTCGGCGATTCTCTTTCTCGCGCTGCTGCCCGTGTTCGAATACGTATTCAACTGTCTGACGGTGTTCCGTCTTAGGGAACTGACAAGCTCGGACGCCAAGCTTTTGAAAAAACTCAAAGAGGAAGCTCCCGGCACGTTCAATCACTCGATGATGGTGGCGCAGCTTGCGGAGGCGTGCGCGGCGGCGCTCGGGGAAGACGTGGACTTCACGCGCGCGGCGGCTCTTTATCACGACGTGGGAAAACTGCATCAGCCCGAATATTTCACGGAAAATCAGGGCGAATACAATCTCCACGACGAACTGACGCCCGAGCTTTCCGCGGACATCATCCGCTCGCATACCCAGGACGGATACGAGCTCATCCGCGCCCATCATCTGCCGCAGTTTTTGGCGGACGTGGCTTTGCAGCATCACGGCACCATGCCCATTCGTTATTTCTATGCCAAAGCGCTGAAAATGACGGACGGGGAGCTGAATATAGAGGACTTTTCCTATCCCGGACCCAAGCCCAAGACGAAGATCGCGGCGATCATCATGATCGCGGACGCTTCCGAAGCGGTGGTGCGCTCGATGCAGAAACGCACGCCCGAGGACGTGGAAAAGGCGATTCGCGGCATCATCGAAGAGCGCATGGATCTGGAACAGTTCTCCGACTGCGACATCACCATGGCGGATTTGACCACGATCCGCCGCACGCTGGTGAGCGCTTTGACGGGCGTGTATCACCACCGCGTCAAGTACCCGTCCATCAAATATAAGCACACGGACGGCAAAACGACGGGTGAAAACGAATGAAACACAATTTTCGTATCTATTCGGAAAGCGGGGAGTTTCCCGAGGAAAACGCGAAGGCGCTCGAAAAGGCGATGGACGGGTTCGTGGATTCGGATATTCCGCTCGCCGTGGAATTTATTTTCACCGACGAGGAGGAAATACGCCGTTTGAACCGCGAAACGCGGAATACGGACAAGGTGACGGACGTCCTCAGTTTTCCCGCGCTCGACTCCATCAAGGGCAAGGCTTTGAAAAAGAGGGATTTCCCTTTGGAGATCGACGACGAGGGAAACCTTTTGATAGGCTCCGTGGCGGTCTGCGTGAAGCGCGCCGAGGAACAGGCGGAAGAATACGGGCACTCGTATCAGCGGGAACTGCATTATCTCCTCGTCCACGGCATCATGCACTGTTTGGGCTACGACCATCTCACGGACGGGGAACGGGCGGAGATGCGCGAGCGGGAGGAGTTTATTCTCGCAAAACTCGGCATTTCGCGGGAAAATTGAGTCTGTCCGAAAAGAAGGGCGGCGGGGCGAGCGCCGTTTTGCCCGCCGTAGAGTAAGGATAAGGACGGCGCAGAGGACTCGCCCGAAGCGGCGTTTCCTCACTTGAAATACGGGCGATAGCTGTTTCGCCGCAGGGTGCGGAACGGAAAAAGGAAGCATATGAGAAGCGGATATATAGCGGTAATCGGCAGAGCAAACGCCGGAAAAAGCACTTTGATAAACGTAATGGTGGGCGAAAAGGTTTCTATCGTTTCGCCCAAGCCCCAAACGACGCGGGACAGGATTTTAGGCGTCCTGACGGAAGAGAACGGTCAGATCGTGTTTGTGGACACGCCCGGCATCTATAAGGCGCACAACGCCTTGACGGATATGATGATGCGGACGACGGACACTTCCGCGAAATCGGTGGATTTTATTCTGTACGTTCTCGACGGACACGAAGGGGTACGGGAGGAGGACTTTGCGCTGTTGAGAAAGTATAAGGCGCTGGGAATCCCGATGGCCGTTGCGTATACGAAAATCGACATCATGCCTCGGGAGAACATTCCCCCCGACATGGCGAAGTTTGCCGATTCCGATATAGATCTCGACGTGTTTCCCGTTTCCGCAAGGAAGGGGACGAACGTCAAAAAGCTCAAAGAATTTCTTTTTTCCCAAATGCCCGAAGGGGAAAAAGTTTTTCAGCAGGAAATCGTTTCCGACAGGAGCGAGCGTTTCATGATCGCCGAAATCATGCGCGAAAAAATTTTGCTGAAATACGACAAAGAAATTCCTCACGGCGTGGCGATCGTCATCAACACCTTTTCGCAAGGGGACAACGGCGTGTATGAGATCAATCTCGATATCGTCTGCGAGAAGCCGAATCATAAGGCGATCCTTATCGGCAAGCAGGGCAGGGCGATCAAAGAGGTTTCCTCTTTTGCCCGTCAGGATATGGAGAAATTTCTCGGCGCCAAAGTTTTTTTGACCACTTACGTCAAGGTGAAGGAGGATTGGCGGGACAGGCCTTCCCTTTTGAAGGAGTATGGCTACGAGGAGTACCGCGAAAACTGATTTTTTTCGTTCGCCTCTGCCCTGCCCTCGTTCTTCCGTATAAAAGTATTTGTTTTTCCGCACCCTAAGCAATGGGATTATCCCGCGGGGAGGAAAACGAATGCACGACAGAAACGGTGAAAACGGCGCGGCTCGCTTGGCGTGGGAAATGTTTGAAAAGACGGGGAATATCAGTTATTATATGCTGTATCAGGAACTCAAACGGGATTCGAAAGGCCGTTAAACCGATCTTCTTTTGAAAGAAAAGGGGCGGAAGACGCTTTTCGTTCCGCTCGTAAGCGCACAAAAGCCTTTAAAAGAGGAATTGCAAAAGCGTCTTTTCGCTCGGACCGCGTTAGATAAGGGACGGAAAAAGCGGAGATTTTGCGGCTGTTTTTGCGTTGCCTTCAAAGCGCGTGGAAAACTTTATTTCATGCGGGTAAAAAATCGGTTTTTCGTTGAAGACGAAACGGGGAGAGAACGTTATTCCCCATGGATGAGAAGCCCTTTTTTTGCCTTGTATGAGGGCGAGGAAAAGGCTTGTCCGGCTCGTCCAAGAGGCGTCTTGCGCGGAACGCGGCAAAAAACTGCCGCTTCGCAGGAAACGGAAAAAAGGCGACTTCCCATAAGCAAACCCCGCTCGTTTGCGGAAGCGAAAAGAGGGAAACTTTTTCCGCTCGGCCTCGAAAAAACGTGGGTTTTGCCCCGTTTGCCGCGCGAGAAAATTTGTTTCCTCCGAGAAAGGGAAGACTTCTTGTTTTCCGTTTAAAGCCGAGGCGCGGGAAGGCGTCCTTTGTCAAGAAGACGGCCGGCAGCTTTTTTCACTCGGCGCGGCGCAGGAAAAATCACACAATCCCGCCCTTGGGCAAGAGGCGTGCCCTTCTCTTTAAAAGGGAAAAGAGAACGCCTGCTTTGGAAAAACTTTTCTTTCGGGCAAAGAAAGGGAAGAAGGAATCGGGAAAAACGGAGAAGAAAGCATGGAATTTAAAACGGACGCGCTTGTTTTACGTGCGGCGGATTATAAAGAGAATGACAAGCTTCTCACTCTGTTCACCCCTTCCCGCGGGAAGCTGACGGCGGGAATCCGCGGCGTCAGAAAGCCGAAGGCGAAACTCTCTTTCGCGGCGCAATCCTTCTGTTTCGCAGAGTATGTGCTCGCGGAGAAGGGGGGCAGGTATACGGTTATCTCCGCTTACCTGTACGACGGATTCTTTCCGCTGCGCTCGGACATCGTGCGCTATTACGCGGCGTGCGCGGTCCTCGAAATTGCGGATTCCCTGCTCATGGAGGACGGAGAGAGTCAGGCTTTGTTCATCGCGGCGGTGGAGGCGCTCAAAAATTTCAGCCTCACCGACGGCGACGCGGGGGAGATCCTTCTTTCCTTTGCGATCACGGCGCTGCACGAGTCGGGATATATGCTGGATTTGGACGGCTGCGGCGTCTGCGGCGGCGAAGTGAAGGGGAGCGTATTTTTCGATTTTGCCGCGGGTTACTTCACCTGCGCCTCCTGCGCCTTGGGCGTGCGGGCGAGCGAAGCTACTTACGAGGTTCTGCGCAAATGCGCGGGACTCACTTACGACGAAGAGAAGATTCAGGGCGGACAAAAACGCGCTCTTCGTCTGATCAGAACATACCTTGCCGAAAAGACGGAGGAAGAATATCCGTGCTTCGGCGAATTTATCCGTTTGTACGAGTAACGGCATACGCTTTTTCTCTCTGCGCTTTGAACGGTATTTTTTCAAGCCTCGCACTAAGCTGCGATTTCGGGTGTTCGAAACGTACTTTTCAAAGAAAACGGAAATATTCCGTTTTAGTTCTTTCAACAGATTTCCGTAGGGAATGAAGAATCGGAAACGTTGGAAAATCAAGCGCGAGCGCGGGAAAATGCAAAAGCCGTGAGGAAAACAAGACGAAATCGGGCGCTTTTTTCGGCGGAAAGCGCCGCCGTACGGACGGAAAGACGGGGAATAAAGAGAAATGCGGCGCCCCGCCGCGCAAATAGCATATCATGGAAAATAAAATAAACGAAAACACGCAAAAACAAAAGAAGGAGCAGGAAAAGCCGATGGTGACAAGAGCCGAAAAGGCAAACAGAATGAGAGCGATTCTCCGCGAGCTTCTCGGGGAAAGAACGTACAGATGGAACGAGCTTCTCGATTCTTCCGCCAAAGCATATGCGGACAAGTATCCGGGAGAGATCGAGGATATGAACGATTTGAAAGGCAAAATGGGCTCCGTACTGAGCCTGATGGAGGACGCGGGCGAAATGCACTTCGAAGCGAATATTTGCTCGCTCGTCCGCCCCGAAAACGACGAAAACGAAAAACAGACCGAAGAGAAAAACCCGTCCGCCGAAGAAAGGAGCGAAAAGCCCGATACGGCGGGAAAGGAATCCAAGCCCGCCGCAAAAGAGAAGAAGGCGGCGGTGAAAAACGAAAAGACAGAAAAAGCCGCTCCCAAAAAGCAATCGGAGCCTGCGAAAAAGAGCGTCGCTCCTCTGAATACGGAGAAGAAAGCGGAAGAGAAATCCGCGCCCGCTCCGAGAAAGCGCGCCGCGAAAAAGACTGTCGCCGCGCCTGCGGCGCCCGCCGCTTCTGAGGCGATCGCTAAAAGCGCGGAGATTCCCGCGCAATCCGAAAAGGAAATAACGGCGCCCGTTTCCGGGCAGGAAAAAACCGCGACGGAAAAAGTCGCCGCTTTAAAATCCGAGAATGCGGAAACGCCCGCGGCCAAGCAAGAACCCGCGGCGCCCGTTAAGGAAGAAAAAGAAACGCCCGCTCCCAAAAAACGGGGCAGAAAGCCCAAGGCGGAAAAGGCGGAAGAAAAAGCGGCGGACGTCGTAAAAGAAACGACGGTCGCCGAAGGCGTCGCGCCCAAGCGGCGGGGCAGAAAACCCAAAGCCGTGCAGCTTTTGATGCCGGGCGCGCCCGAAGAAGTGCCCGTTTCTCTCTCCGAGCCTGAAAATAAAGCGGAAAAAATCCTTCCTCAACAACCCGCTTTCGATTTGACCGATTTGGCGGACGCCGTTTCCTCTCCCTCCTCTCCGGAAGAAGAGAAAAGAGAACTCTCCGAAAACGAGGCACCCGTGTCTGCGGCGACGGAAGAAAAAGAAGAAACTTCTTCGGTGCAACCGCCCGTCGTTTCCGAGATAAAAGAAACGAAGAAGGAAGAAAAAACGCCCGAAGAGAAAGAAACTATTTCGAAAGAGGAGGCTTTGACAATAAAACCCGAGGCGAAGGTGGCGCCCGTCTTCGATATGACGCTGCTCTTGGGCGGCGGGAAAAAACAGGCGCCTAAGGAGGCCTCTTTGCAAAAGCCGACGGCGCAGAAAGAAACGGTCCCCGCGTCTGCGCCGCAGAAATCTCCCGATGCGAAAGAGAACAGACAGGAAATAAAAACGGAGAAAAAGCCCGAGGCAAAACAGGCGAACGCGGAGGAGAAAGCCTCTGCCGCACAGCCCTCCCGCGAGGAAAAAAGCGTCGAGCGCCGCAAAGAGGAACTCGTGCTTTCGCCCGCGTCGGCACAGCCGCAGGAAACGAGAAGACCCGTTCTTCCCGAGTTTGCCTTTTTGGGCAACGCTTCGGCAAAAGCCGCGGCTGCAAATCAGCGCCGCAACGCGGAGGCTCCGAAAGAATCTGCCGCAGAAAGCGCGAAAGAGCTTGCCCGCAGCGTCAACGCGGCCGGCGTAAAGGCGGAATCGACTGTCGGTAAGCAATCGGCGCCCGCTATGCAATCCTCTTCGGCAAATCGTTCCAAAGCGGAAATTTCTCCCGTTTCTCCCGCTCCTTCCGCAGCGAAGAGTCCGGCTTCCCCTGTCCGCGAAACGGCAAAAGACGGGGGGCAGGGAAACGGCAACGGCAATTCTTCCGCCGGCGCGGGAAGCAGCGGCCCGGCGCGCGGCGGCAGAAGGAACGTGCGCCGCGGCGGCAGACCGACGCCCGCCCTGCCTGAAACTCCCGAGGACGCGCTGAAAGCGGAGTTTTTGAAGCGGCTGCGCTCTTTGGGCGGCGACTATTTCGAATATTATTCCGTGTATCTGTTGGAGAGGTATTCTTTGCGGAACGGCAGGCGTTTGGAAGGGATGCGCGTATCGGGCGGCGAGCGCGACGGCGGCATCGACGGCGAGATAGAACTCACCGACAAATTCGGCTTCCGCGAAACCATCTACATACAGTCGAAGAACTGGGATCCCTCGAAAGGGGATCTGGAAAAGTGGGTGGTCGGAGAAACGCTGTTGCAGCAGTTTATCGGAGCGGTGGCTTGCCGTCAGGCGAAGGAAGGCAAGCAGCACAGCCGCGGCATTTTCATCACCACCTCGCATTTTACGCCCGAAGCGAAGGAACTTCTCGATACGATGTCGGATAAGTTCATCGGCTACGATTCGGACGATGTATTCGAGGCCGCCAAGGAATGCTCGTTCGGGCTTGTGAAAAAAGACGGCGAGTGGGCTTTGGACGAAGAACTGCTTTCGGGCGGCAAAGCGTTCTTCAATTTGATGTGACTGCACATCTTTCGCAAAACTGAGTAAATAAACGTCTTTACGGCTCTCCCGGGCGGCGCGCTTCGGGCAGAGCCGTTTTTTTTGGTTTTTTGGCAAAGCGCGGAAAGTTCCGTATGTTTTTTCCGCGAAAATTCCGTCACGGCGCAATCCGGTCGTCAAAGCTTTGCCAAATGAAGCTCTTTTATCAGCCTAACGATTTTCCGCTTTTCAAAAATTAAAAAATACAGCTTTTTCGGCTCGTTTTTTCGATGAAAAAAAGAGGGGGATATTGACAACGGATTTTAAATGCCGTATAATAATAGGAAAATGAACGGGGGAAAAGAAATGAAAAGACTGGGAGTTATTCTGGCGGCGTTTGTCCTCATGGGAAGCTTATCGGGAACGGCGTGCGGCGGGGAAACGACTGAGAAGGGAGAAAATTCGATCGCACAGGGACTTTACGAATGGGAAAGAGCCACCTTGATGTTTTATGAATCGGATTACGACGAAAACAGGAATCTTTCGGGCGTAAGAACGAAAGTGGAAGATACCTATTACGCCTTTGAAACGGGCGTTTCCGAATGGAAAAGGGAAATTTTCGTCAGCACGTGCGAAAGCATTGCCGCAAAGACGGGAGAGCGTGCGGAATATGTGTACGCGGGCGAAAGCTACTCCTATTCCGTTAAGGACGGCAAGGCGGTGTTTTTGCCGATAGAAGCGGATAACGCGGAGATCGCGGCGGGGATCTTATCGCTGAATTATGCCCCGGGGATTCCTTACGGAGCGGCGTATGCGCTCGGATACGGAGTCTGCAAAGAGGCGGGACTCGACCTGCCCGAAATCTGTTCGGACGAAGAACTCAAAGAAACGTTGAGGGCAAAGCCCGAAACCGCCGATTTGACGCTGCCGCTGTTCTATTCCGACTTTTCGACGGAAGACCAAAAGCAGGCGGCTAGGGCGCTGTCGGTGAAACTGTATGAAACGGCTGGCAAAGAGCGCCTGGAAAGCTTGTTGAAAGAACCCGTCCGCGCGACGCTGGAAGATAAATTCTCGGGATACATAAAGGGGATTTGCTATCTTTTGGACGCGCCCCTGCCCTTTGAAATCGGGATTCCCGAGTACGAATTTTCTCAGACGCAGAAATATCTCGTCGCGGATAACGAACGGGTGCGTTTTTCCTTCCGCTTCGGTTACGAGGACATCAGCTATAAATATTTCGACAGCTATGCGGAGCTGAAAACTTTTTTGACGGAAAGTTTACCCGCCTTTGAGAAAGTTCGGGAGCTGGTCAATCCCAAGTATGCGAAAAAGGTATGGTTTTTAATGGACGAAATCGAAACGAGGAGAATGAACGTAGGGGGAATTACCTTTTCAAACGGTTTCGTGATTTGCGGCAAAGTGGGCGCGGTCTGTCATGAATACGCCCATGCGGTCAGCGAGGACTTTATGGAGCGTACGGAAAGCTATTGGACGGGGGAGGCGCTGCCCATGTACTGCGGGGCTTCTTTCGGAGCGTATTACGCCGAAGAACTTTTGAACATTTATATAAAATCCGAAATCGAACAAGACTCGCCGTATTACGAATACTATCAAAGCGCCAAAAAAATGATCTGGCAGTATCCGACCGCAGACGGCAGGGAACTGAGCGATCTGTTGGCGTATTGCTTCGAGAGTCTTTTTCCGGGCGAATTTATCCGTTGGGGCACGGAGCCGTACGGCGGCTATCAGGCTTTGCAGGAGCAGGTGGGCGCGTCGCTGACGAATTATCTCCTTCAAACTTACGGCGAAGAGAAATATCTGAAATTATATTACGGCAAAGACGAAACGGAAGAAAGGGTATATAAAAAGACTTTCGACGAACTTCGCGCCGAGTGGTTTGAAACATTAAAAAGTAAATACGAAAAATAGGAAAGGGGCAGGTATTCGGCTATCGGAAATCCTTGCGCGAAAGGAGAAGAAAAAAGCGTTTTTAGGTCGATTTTTTTGAAAAAAACGGCGCGCAAATTTTTCCGCGAAAACAAAAAAATTTTGATAAAAAGGCGAAAAAATCTAAAAACGCCGCGCGAAAGGCTTGATATTTCTTGCGATTTGTATTAAAATGAATAATGGTCAAACGAGTAGGATATAAAATCCGAAAAGAATAAAGTTAATAATCTCAATGGAGGAAAAAATCAATTATGGCAAAAAAGTATTGCTACCTCTTCACAGAGGGTAATGCGAAGATGCGCGAGCTGCTGGGCGGCAAAGGCGCGAACCTTGCGGAAATGACCAATATCGGTCTTCCCGTTCCTCAGGGCTTCACCATTTCCACGGAGGCTTGTACGCAGTATTACGAGGACGGCAGACAGATCAATCCCGCTATTCAGGCGGAGATTATGGAGTACATCGACAAGATGGAAAAGATCTGCGGCAAGAAGTTCGGCGACAAGGTCAATCCCTTGCTCGTTTCCGTCCGTTCCGGCGCCAGAGCGTCCATGCCCGGCATGATGGACACCATTTTGAACCTCGGCCTCAACGAAGAAGTCGTCAACACCATCGCTCAAAAATCCGGCAATCCCCGTTGGGCCTGGGACTGTTACAGAAGATTTATTCAGATGTATTCCGACGTCGTCATGGAAGTCGGCAAAAAATATTTCGAACAGCTCATCGATCAGATGAAGGAAAAGAAGGGCGTGACGCAGGACGTCGAACTCACCGCGGACGATTTGAAGGAACTCGCTTCCCAATTCAAAGCGGAATATAAGGCGAAGATCGGCGAAGATTTCCCCGACGATCCCAAGGAACAGCTTTTCGGCGCGATCAAGGCGGTCTTCCGTTCGTGGGACAACCCCCGCGCCAATTATTACAGAATGCAGAACGATATCCCTTACAGCTGGGGCACCGCGGTCAACGTGCAGATGATGGCGTTCGGCAACATGGGCGACACGTCGGGCACGGGAGTCGCGTTCACGCGCGATCCCGCCACGGGCGAAAAGAAGCTGATGGGCGAATTTTTGATGAACGCGCAGGGCGAGGACGTCGTCGCGGGCGTGCGCACCCCGATGCCCATCGCAAAGATGGCGGAAGTCATGCCCGAAGTTTACGAGCAGTTCAAGGGCATCTGCAACACCCTCGAAAATCACTACCGCGATATGCAGGATATGGAGTTCACCATCGAGGACAAAAAGCTGTATATGCTGCAAACCCGTAACGGCAAGCGCACCGCGCAGGCCGCTATCAAGATCGCGTGCGACCTCATCGACGAGGGAATGATCTCCGAGAAAGAAGCGCTGATGCAGATCGATCCGAAGACGCTCGACGCGCTTTTGCACCCTCAGTTCGATTCCAAGGCTTTAAAAGCGGCGAAACCCGTCGCTTCCGCTCTGCCCGCTTCGCCCGGCGCTGCCTGCGGCGGCATCGTGTTCACGGCGGAGGACGCCGTGGAAGAGGGCAAGAAAGGCAAAAAGGTCGTCCTTGTGAGATTGGAAACTTCCCCCGAAGACATCGAGGGTATGCACTACGCGCAGGGCATCCTCACCGTCCGCGGCGGCATGACCTCCCACGCGGCAGTCGTTGCCCGCGGCATGGGCACCTGCTGCGTTTCCGGCTGCGGCGACATCAAGATGGACGAAGCGAACAAGCAGTTCACCCTCAAAGGCAAAGTATATAAAGAAGGGGACGTCATTTCCCTCGACGGTTCCACGGGAAACATTTACGGCGAAGCGATCCCCACCGTGGCGGCGGATACGTCCAGCGGTTACTTCGGACGCATCATGCAGCTCGCGGACAAGTATAAGGCGCTCGGCGTAAGGACGAACGCGGATACTCCCAAGGACGCGAAGCAGGCGGCTTCCTTCGGCGCGCAGGGCATCGGGCTTTGCCGCACCGAGCATATGTTCTTCGATCCCGAAAGAATCGGCGCGTTCCGCGAAATGATCTGTTCGGATACGGTGGAAGAGAGAGAAACGGCGCTCGCCAAGATCGAGCCCATGCAGCAGGCGGACTTTGAAGGCTTGTTCGAGGCGCTCGGCGGCTATCCCGTCACCATTCGTTTCCTCGATCCTCCCCTTCACGAGTTCGTTCCCACGGACGAAGCGGACATCGCGGCTCTCGCCAAAACGCAGGGCAAAACGGTGGCGCAGATCAAACAGATCATCGCCGATTTGCACGAGTTCAACCCGATGATGGGACACAGGGGATGCCGTCTTTGCGTCACCTATCCCGAAATCGCGGTGATGCAGACGAAAGCTATCATCAAGGCAGCCATCAATATCAAGAAGAAGCATCAGGATTGGAACATCGTTCCCGAAATCATGATCCCTCTGACGGGCGAAGTCAAAGAAATGAAGTTCGTCAAAGACATCGTGGTGAAAACGGCGGACGAAGTCATCAAAGCCGCGAAAGCAGACCTCAAATATGAAGTCGGCACCATGATCGAAATTCCGAGAGCGGCTTTGACCGCGGACGAGATCGCCAAGGAAGCCGAGTTCTTCTGCTTCGGCACCAACGATCTGACGCAGATGACGTTTGGATTCTCCCGCGACGACGCAGGCAAATTCCTGCCCGCCTACTATGAAAATAAGATCTATGAATCCGATCCGTTCGCGCGTCTTGACACGGTCGGCGTAGGCAAGCTGATGGAAATGGCGGTAGAACTGGGCAGAAAAACCCGTCCGGGTATGTCCTGCGGCATCTGCGGCGAGCACGGCGGCGATCCTTCCTCCGTGGAATTCTGCCACAAGATCGGTCTTTCTTACGTTTCCTGCTCGCCTTTCCGCGTTCCCATCGCGCGCCTTGCGGCGGCTCAGGCGAACATTCGCAATCCGAGGTCCTAAATCTTGGGTTAAAACTCAATAAAAAGACTATATATTGTGGTTTTGAGCCTGCACGAAAATCGTGCAGGCTCTATTTTTGCGTTTTTCAGGAGCGAAAAATAGTTAAAAAAAGTTTTATTCCGCTTAAATTGAACACTTTACTTTTGATTTTTTATGTGGTACAATAAGTATGTAAGAAAAATCGGGACAAAAAGGCAAAAATGACTAATTACAGAGCTATTTTAGACTATTATTATAAAGGGAATACCACGTCGCAAATCGCAAGGATTTGCGAATGTTCGCGCACGACGGTGTTGAAAACGATAAAAAGAGCGAAAGAATGCGGTATCGAATTGCCTATTGGTATACGAATGAACGATTATGAGCTTCTTGCCGTTCTTTATCCGAAGAGATTGCGCAGAGAGGGGTATACGCAACCCGATTTCAAAGCGATTGATAAAGATAAAATCAAAAGAAAACTCACAAAATACGTAGCTTGGCGCAGATATTACAAGAGGACGATTGCGGCAGGCGGAAAGCCTTATAAAAAATCGCAGTTTTTTAAGTTATATAAATTGTATTTTAAGCGTTATGACTATAAATTTGAAACGAAACCGGTTTTAAAGGAAGTAAAAGAATATAGTATGGCTATGAAAATAGTGTCGCACAATCGAAGAGCGGTGGTAATAATGCGTGAAGAAATCGAAAAGTTTTGCAAAAAACTACGATTGCGTCCGGAGGGAATATTATAGTTTTTCAAGTGTGCCAAACGTAGCCTTTCTTAGATACGCGAAAATCTTGGCATTCTTGGCACTCTTGACTGTGACGTGCTATAAAAACGGCATTTTTTGACCAAAAAACGACTAAAATACGCCTATTTTTGCAAATTCAAGGATGCCAAAGGTTGTTGACGCTCTTGAAGAATAAAAAGCGAAAATAGAAATTTAACGAGGGGTTTGGAGAAAGATAATTTAATCGAGTACGATTTTTCGTCTAAAGACGATTAAAGTTGGACAAGAAAACGCTTAAGACAAGTAAAAGCTTTTATCAAATTGCAGATTGTCAAAGATGTTTTTGATAATAATAGGGGGCAGTTTGCCGTAAATTATTGTTTAGCTAAAGAGGTTTCATTATGAGTAATCTTAAATTGATAAATGATTCCTGCGTTAATCAAAACGTGGACGCGATTGTAAATGCGGCGAATAAGTACCTTTTAGCAGGTGGCGGAATTTGTGGCGCTATTTTCAAAAAGGCAGGACTTGCAACACTGACAAATGCTTGTTCTGAATATGCAAGACCGTTGAAAGACGGAGAAGCCGTTATAACGCCTGCGTTTGGAATCACCAATGCAAAATATATTATCCACGCGGTCGGCCCTGATTTTAACGTAACGCCAAAGGCTTTTAAAGAACTTTTTGAAGCGTATTATAATTCTCTTGTCGTTTTGAAGAATAATCATCTTCATACGCTCTTGGCGTATTTAGAGCAAATTGGCTATCGGAAGGAAATAACGGTTTTTATTTGCGACGAAATCCACGATAAGGTAATAGACGTTTTCAAAACGACGGCCGGCGGCTATTCGGAAGCGTACAAGTCAATCGTTGTCGAGAAAAAACGAACGGCTACGCCCAACAAATATTTGAACGAAGCGGAAGAGTTGTATTTTAATTATGCAAAGAAGTATGCGGCTGTTTTGCAAAGCCTTTTAAGCGGTTTTAATGGAAACAATGAAAAGGAGAAGATAGGTTATTTGATTCGGCATAACGCTACGTACGGTCTTGGCGATATACAATGGGTGAAATGGCTGCATAATCTTTAAGAAGATAAAAACATCTTAGTTTCAAATCGAGCTTGTGCAAATTTTGCACAAGCTGACGATAACGGGAAGACGTATCAATATAGTCGACAATTGGGGTAGACATATAAAATAATGGCATCAAGAAAAGCAAAAGAATCAAATGGACGAGGGCTATCAGGCGCAGTGAGATAATCATTGCGTCGATTTTTTATAATGGCAGTTTGTTTGTAAAAATTTTTTGTTATAACGTCTATTACTATTGACAAAATAATATAAAACGTCTATAATAATAAATGTTAAATGTAAAGAGGATGCTGTTATGAGAAAGAAGACGGTTCAGTTATTTCCGGATACGATTAAGATTTTGGAGCAAATGGGCGAACAAATCAAGTTGGCGAGATTAAGAAGAAATTTATCCGTTGAGCTTGTCGCGGCTCGCGCAAATATAAGCAGGGCGACGGTTTGGGCTATTGAAAAAGGGAGTCCTTCCGTTGCGATAGGATATTACGCCGCCGTTTTGCATGCACTGAATAATATGGATAAAGATTTATTGTTGGTTGCGCAAGACGATAAACTGGGTAGGACGCTTCAAGATTTAAATTTGCCTACCAGACAAAGAGCGCCTAAAAAGAAGGGGGATTAAAGTATGTCGCAGACCATAAAAATACACGTATATTTTGATAATAATGTTGACGAAAAATTTAAGGTTGGCTGTCTTTTTGTCGATTATCAAAAGGGAAAAGAAAAGTTCTCGTTCGAATATGACGATGCGTTTTTTACAAGCCCTCTTTTCTGTTATTTTTTCGACTACGATTTACAACCTTATAAGGGAAGACAATATTTGCCGATGGATAAAAGCAGCTTTGGCGTTTTTTCAGATACTGCGCCCGATAGGTGGGGCAGGCTTTTAATGAAACGCAGAGAAAGAATCAGAGCGGAAGAACAAAAATTGCCCAAAGTAAAGACGTTATATGAGGCTGATTATTTATTGGGCGTTTTTGACGAGGCGCGCATGGGCGCATTGCGCTTTTCTTTGGAAGAAGACGGGGAATATCTCTCGGCGGAAAGGGAATTGTCAACGCCGCCTTTTGAAAGTTTAAGAACGTTAGAAGAAGCGTCAAGGCAATTTGAAAAAGAAGAAAATTTGTTGGAGGGTAAATGGTTAAAACTTTTGCTTGCTCCGGGCTCTTCTTTGGGCGGAGCAAGACCGAAAGCTACGATTAAAGACGTTGACGAAAGTCTTTGGATTGCGAAATTTCCTTCCAAAAACGACGAATACGATATCGGCGCTTGGGAAAAGACGGTTATGGATTTGGCGAAGTTATGTGGACTTAACGTTCCCGATTCGCAACTGATGAAATTTTCTAAACTTGGTAGCACGTTTTTAGTAAAACGTTTTGATAGAGAGGGGAATAAGAGAATTCACTTTATGTCAGCAATGACGGCGCTTGGCAAAAAAGACGGAGATAATTCGTCCGGCGGAATAGGGTATTTGGATATTGCGGCGTTTATTAGGGCTAACGGAGCAAATCCTGAAAAAGATTTAATAGAGCTTTGGAAGAGAATTGTATTTAATATTGCGGTTTCTAACACAGACGACCATTTAAGAAATCACGGTTTTATTTTGACGGAAAACGGGTGGAGATTATCTCCCGTATACGACGTAAACCCGAATTTAGATAAAGACGCGTTATCGCTTAATGTTACGGAAGAAGACAATGCGCTGTCCGTTGATTTGGCAATAGAGGTTTGTGAGAAGTTTGGGATAGATAAAAAAGATGCGGTAGAGTTAGCTAAAGGCGTGTTGGTAACGGTGTGCGATAATTGGCGTATAATTGCCGAGAAGAACGGATTGAGTAAGAGTTCTATCGAATATATGAAGCCTGCTTTTGGGGCAACGCAAATATAAGCAAAAGTGCGACGAAAATATAGTCGCAACATTCTAAAAGTACCCGAAAGGGGTAATGTAAAAAAGAATGCTTAAAGGCTTTTTCTTAACGTTTATTGATAATGGGCAATAAAATTTGTAAGATAGACTAAAAAGGCTTGACAAAAACTTATTTTGCGACTAAAATATAGTTGCGGTATAGATTAGTCGCATTTTTAGGGAGGGCGTTATGTATATCAAGAGAAGTATCACTGAAATTCTTAAAAAAAGAGCAAAGAATAGTAGGTGTTTATTGCTTACGGGACCGAGACAAGTCGGTAAATCAACGTTACTGAAAGAAATTTACAGCGACGTTAAATATTATACATTTGACGATAAGGTTTTGTTGACCTCTGCATTAGACGACCCTAAACTTTTTTTAAAAAACGCAGCAAAGCCTTCGATTTTTGATGAGGTTCAGTACGCAAAAGAGTTGTTTCCGTATATAAAAATAGAATGCGATAAAGAAAATAGATACGAAAACTACTATTTAACGGGTTCGCAACAAATGAAACTTATGGATAAAGCCAAGGAGTCTTTGGCCGGCCGCGTTAGTATTTTAGAACTTCAAGGCTTGTCTATGCGTGAAATTAACGATATATCTTTTAACAAGCATTTTGTTCCAACCGAAGAATATATAGCGGCAAGAGAAAAAGAAGTTAAACCGTACGATAATATTTGGCAAAACATTCATCGTGGTGCATATCCGGAACTTTACGTAACGGAAAGAGAGTGGGTGGATTTCTATTCGTCATACGTTAGGACTTATTTGGAAAGGGATATAAAAGATGAAATAGAAATTAAGGACGAAATAGCCTTTACAAGATTTTTAACTTCGGTTGCGGCAAGAACGGGGCAAATTCTTAACTATGCAAGTATATCGGAAGAGGTTGGCGTAACGCAAGCGACCATAAAAAATTGGATTTCCGTATTAGAGAAAACGGGCATTGTATTTATTTTGCAGCCATATTATTCCAGCCATTTAACGAGGGCGATAAAAACGCCTAAGATTTATTTTAGAGATACGGGGCTTGCCTGCTATCTTACGCGCTGGAACAATTACGAAGCGCTTGAAAACAGTGCGGTTGCGGGCAATATGTTTGAAACTTTCGTTATAAACGAGATTATTAAATCTTTTATAAACGAAGGACTTGAATATAATTTCAGCGTATTCTATTATCGCGGGAAAGATAAAAAGAGGATTAAACAAAACGGCGAAACTGTTGAAACGGAAAACGAAATAGATTTCATCATAGAAGAAAATGGAGTTTTGTATCCGATTGAAATTAAAAAAAGCGCAAAACCGATGAAGAGTATGGCAGATGCGTTTGACGTTTTAGATAAAGATATAGATAAAAAGCGTGGTATGGGCGCGATTGTATGTCTGTATGATGACAAACTTTATTTGAAAGAGGATTTGGTGGTTTTGCCTATTGAATATATCTAAAATATTTCGTTGATAGATTATTTAGAAGACAAGAAATATTAAATATTAAAAAGTGCCAAAATGGCACCAAGACAAGCAAAATTTCAAAAATTCCTTGCGGTAATAGATAGGACTATCAATAATCCGAACGGGCGGCGGAAAATGACAAAAAAGTACCCGAAAGGGTATAAAAAAAGGTGATTTTGGGGTTTGACCTATCAATCGCACTCAGCCATACAGAGAGAAGAGGAATTCTCCGCGACGCTCCAAGGGCTCGAATCCCGCCTTTCGTTTCTCCTAAAAAGGGACGAGCCGGCCGATTCTACTCGCACCTTTAAAAAACCTGCGTTTCTTTAAAAAAGGCGGCCGAGCCGTCGGCTATCCTTCAAAAAGGCCCGAATCCGCGGATTTTTTTCGGCGCGCTCTTTAAGTGCGATTGTTTTTCGGTGTCTTTGCTTTTTTTGCTTGACGATTTTTGTCAAAGGAGATATACTGGGAACGGATAAATTTTTTCGGGAAAGGAGTTAACCTGAAAAAACGAGGGTGGACAGGTGAGCGACGAAACGACAAAAACGAAGAAAACGGCACATTCTTTACAGTATCCCGTCATGCTGGTGCACGGATTCGGATTCAGGGACGGAAAGAGGATCAATTATTGGGGAAGGATTCCCAAACTTTTGGAAGAGAAAGGCTGCGCGGTATTTTACGGAAAGCAGGACAGCAGCGGAACGATAGAGGATAACGCTCTCTTTTTAAAGGAAAGAATCGAGGAAATTTTGCGGGAAACGGGCGCGGAAAAAGTAAACTTGATTGCTCATTCGAAGGGAGGACTCGAAGCGAGATATTTGATCTCGACGCTGAAAACGGCGGATAAGGTCGCTTCGCTGACGACGATAAGCACTCCGCACCGCGGCTCTGAAACGATAGAGAAGATCCCCGATTTTCTCTTAAAAATCGCCGGCTTTTTTATGAACGTCTGGATGCGGATCATGGGCGATAAAAATCCGCACGCCTATCAGGCCTATCTCTCTTTCAGGGCCGACAGCGCCAAAATTTTTAATAGAAATAATCCCGACAGCGAAAACGTCTATTATCAAAGCTACGCGTTTGTTATGAAGCGAGATATCTTTTTGTGGCTTCCTCATCTGATCATTCGCTTATTGGAAGGAGAAAACGACGGACTCGTTACGCCGAAATCCGCCGCTTGGGGAGATTTTAAAGGGGTGGTCAAAAGCAATTCCAAACGGGGAATCTCCCATTGCGATGAAGTCGATCTGAGAAGGAGAAAATTCACTAAAAAGACGGGCGACGGAATCTGCGATATATTGGAGGTATACGCGAACATAGCCGACACTTTGTACGAAAAAGGTTTTTGAGCTTAGAATTTCGCTCCGGCGGCACGGCATCAGGCGTCAAAAAGCGCTCTCGCCGCACGGTTCAGAACAGAAAAATTACCTGAGCGGAATCGCAAAACTAAAAAACTAACGCGGATTACCGACTTTTAAGTCGGGGGAGGGCGGGACTTTTTCTGTCAGAACGCCCGGCGGAGATAAAGGGGCAAAACAGGCTGTGTCTTATCGGACATTGGCCTTTTTCTATAAAGGAGGCAGAAATAAAAAATTTTTGCATCGACTAGGTGTAACGCTCTTTTTCAAAGAAAAATAGCTTGGCAGGGGGCGAAAGGCGTGGAAAAATTGTTCGGAAAAGTAAAAAACTCCTGAATTTGAGGAATATGGAAAATAATATCGCGCGGGGAAAGGGAACGAATTTCTCGATTTTTCACAATCCTATTGACACGGCAATAAATAAATGATATAATTTGGTTAAGCGCAAACGTAAAGGCGGCTCAGCCGACGTTTTCGACGTGTAACTGAAAAAATAAAAGATTCCTACGATGCAGCCGAAAGCGTAAAAGCGGGTGCTTTTTTTGCTTATCGGGCGCGTCTATTCCGCCGATCAAAAAAATCGACGGGCGCGGGGGTAAAAAATGATCGCAGTGTGGTCGATAGTATTGGGGGGATCCCTCGTCGTTTTCGCGGCGCTGATCGCGGTGGTATTTCCCCGCATATTTTTGAAGGAGGGGGAGATCGATACCCCTCCGAGCGACCGCGGACTGAAAAAGGTGAAGGAGCCGAACGGGAAAAGCATTCTTTTCGAGCCGTCCGTCGAAATGAGAAAATACGTCAGACAGTATATCCTGTCGGAGCGCGGTGAAAAAAAAGTCATCGTCTGTCGGCTGGACGAGGAAATTTCCTATCTCGATTACGATATCCTGTTGTTCGACTGTCTGGACAGAATGTTCAGGATTCTCAACGTAAGGGAAATCGTCGAAAAAAGGGGATATACGCGGGAGGTGGAGCTTCCGAAACGTACCTCTTACGTCGCTTTGGCGCTCAACGAAGTCAACGATAAAAAAATTCCCGGGAAGCCTGCGCTTTTGAATAAGGGCAGGCGGATAGCGTTTGCCGCGCTCCTGTGCACGCTGATCGTCGCGGAGATCTTTTTGCTGAAAATTTGCTGCGCGCATCTGTTCGGCGGGATTTTCGCGGAAAGCTTTATAGAATCGGGGAGCAGTTTTCTCTTCACCATCCTTCTCTCTCTCGGCGCGGTACTCGTCAATCTGATCTGCTTTATCCTCTTTATAAAAACGAAATATCGAAAAAAATCCGTCGGAGGAAAAAGGCGATGAGCGGATACGAAGTGATCTCCAAGGGAACATATCCCCGCTCCGAAACGGACGGTTTTGTTTCCATCGTGCAATATCTGTTCGTCAGACAGGACGGACGGAAATTTTTGTTGCTGAAATTTTCCAATGACAGCGCGGAAACGGCGACGGGGATAAAGCTGTCGATCAGACAGACGGGCGCAAAAGGGGCGGACCTCGGCACGATTGTCGAGGAAGCGGAGGTGAAAAGGGGAGCGCCGCACGCGCAGTTCGTGCTGCCCGAGAAAATCGCTCTCGACGACGATTGCGTCGGCTTTTCCGTAGAGATTCTCTCCGCCGATTTCGGGGCGTATACGTATTCTTTAAAGGGAGAGCGCGTGATCGTTTCCTATGGCGGGGAAAAGCCCCGAAGGAAACACGGCGCCGAGGAATATCTGTCCAAAACCAAGGGCAAAAAGTTTTCCGTTTCCATTCGTTCGTTCAAAGCCTCCGTTTTTTGCCTCGTCGGGGTTATCACTCTGTTTCTCGCACTCGGCATCACTTTGTTTCAGCTCGACGCTTTCAAGGAAACGGCGACGGGATTTTTGAAAAACGGCATCGAATACGAGTTTCTTGACGCCGATTATTCGGAATCGACTCCCGTCCGCGTGAGCGGATACAGGGGAAGCCCCCGGCGGCTGGAAATTCCTCAAAAGATAGAGGAACATCCCGTCACGGAGGTGGCGCCGAGGGCGTTTTCCGGCTGTAAAAGTCTGGAATATCTCGATCTGGGCAGCGTCACTCACGTCGGCGAGCGGGCGTTTGAACACTGCGTCGCTCTGCGGGAGGTAAAGGCGGAAAATTTGGAACGGATCGGATACTCCGCCTTTGTAGGGAATACGAGTCTTGCTTTCGTCGATATATCCAATGCCGAAAAAACGCTGGAAATACAGGACTATGCGTTTATGGACTGCGACACTATTGAAAGATTCGATATCGATCAGTTTCTTTCCTATTCCGGGATAAACGTGCTTTTTGGCGGCAGCACTTCCATAGACAGTCTGCATTTGAAAAATTATAACTATCGCATCGAAATTTACGGCAGCCCGAACACGATAAAGGGGCTTTTCGGCTACGCGGAAAGAAAACAACTGTCTTCGCTGACCATCGATTATATAGACGTGATTCCGAGAGAATTCTGCATGGACTGCATTTCCCTCACTTCCGTCGAGTTCGGGTATCTCAGAGATTCCATAGTGGGCAGGGACGCGTTCAGGGGATGTAAAAGCCTGACCTCCGTTTCTTTTCCCCACCCCATCGCTTACGTATACGAATACGCCTTTGCGGACACGGCGATCTCCGCGTTCGACGCCGAAAAACTGCAAACGATCGAGTACGGCGCGTTTTCAAACTGCGCTTCTCTTAGTTCCTTCCCCTTAGAAAATAACTGGGAATTGACGGAAATCGAAGGCGGCGCGTTTTCGGGAAGCGGTCTGGAAAGCATCTATATCCCCGCGCAAATAGAGTCTATCGAGAGCGAACTCTTCCAAAACTGCCGCAATTTGTCGACGGTTACTTTCCCTTCCAACAGCAGAGTGAAATTCATCGGCGACAATGCGTTTGCCTCTTGCACCAAGCTTTCCTCGATTTCGCTTCCCGCTAAATTGGAGGAATTGGGAGAAAACGCTTTCGAAGAGTGCTCCGCTTTCACCGAATGTAAACTGCCCGCGTCGCTTACGCGGATCAGGCAGGGCGCTTTTTCCCGGTGTACGTCTTTGCGTTCCATGGTCGTTCCCGAAAACGTTTGTTTTATAGGGTTCGGCGCCTTTAAAAATTGCAGCCGGCTGGAAAGCCTTTCGGTGCCCTATGTGGGCGAAACGGAAATGGGAAACGGATACCTGGGCTTTATTTTCGGCGCGGAGTCGAGCGGAGTTTCGTGGAATTGCGTGCCTGTTTCCCTTGGAAAAGTCACCGTCACCAAAGCGACGAAAGTGCCCGAAAATGCGTTTTTCGGATGCCATGATATCGAGCAAATCCTTCTTCCCGCCGCTACGGACGAGATCGGCGCTTATGCCTTTGCACGCTGTACTTCGCTGAAAACCGCTCCCCTCGGAGAAAATCTCGTGAAAATAGGGGAACGCGCGTTTTATTGTTGCGAGGCGTTGACTTCTTTTACTTTGTCGAATAAAATTACCGAAATCGGAAAATTCGCATTTACGGAATGCGAAAACTTAGAGGAGGTCACGCTTCCCTTTATCGGCAGGTCCAGGAAGTCGTCCCGCTATTTTTCCGATATTTTCGGCGGGTCGGATTCTTGGGACAACAGGGACATCCCCCAAAGCCTGAAAAAAGTGACGCTGACGGATGAAACCGTCATCCCGAACGCCGCTTTCAGATACTGTTCGATGCTGCGGGAGATAACGCTGAACGAGGGAATTTCGGAGATCGGCGAGTGGACGTTTGACGGCTGCTTAAATTTGACTAAGATAAACATTCCCGCGTCGATGAAACAAATCGGAATCGGCGCTTTTAATAATTGTTACAAGCTGTTCGAGGTGGGCAATTTCAGCGCTTTGAAAATTGCAAGGGGTTCTTCGGAGAACGGCGGGATAGGGTACTATGCGCTCAACGTCTACGGCCCCGAAAAAGCGCCGATGAAGCGGACGGAAGAAAGCGGGTATACCTTTGCGAAAGCGGATGAAGATTGGTATCTCGTGGGCTATGACGAAAACGAGGAAGAGCTCGATCTGCCGTTGGGTTTCTACGACGACGGAGCCTATGTCAGCCGCTATCGTATTCCCTCTTATTTATTTATAGAAAATTACCTTATCACGCGGGCGCAGATTCCTTCGGCGGTCAAAGAAATAGGGGAATATGCCTTCGAAGGCTGCGCCTCTCTCGTTTCGGTGTCCTTTGCCGAAGATTCTCCCTTGAAGGAGATCGGGCAATATACGTTTTTTAATTGTCTGAATCTTCGCGTTGTCGAGCTGCCCGCGGCGCTGGAAAGTATAGAAAGTCATGCGTTTTATAACTGCTCCTCGCTCGAAAGCATCGCTCTCAACAAAAAGCTTTCCTCCATCGGTGCGGACGCATTTCTCTTGTGTTTCAATCTCGTAGAAGTTTATAATTACAGCGCGCTCGCCGTGAAGGCGGGAAGCAGAGATTACGGTCTGGTGGCGTATTACGCGCTTGCCGTCTATGACTCGGCGGATGGCGGGAGGATACGGGAGGTAACCGTAAACGGACTCATTTTTAAGACGTACGGGGAGAAATGGTGGCTGGTCGGCTATACTTCCTGTCCCTCCGCGCTTACGTTGGATTCCTTCGAATACGAGGGAAAAACGATCTCCTCTTATTCTGTCAGGCGCGGGGCTTTTCAAAATTGTTACGAGCTTACCGCGCTTCAAATAGGCGAAGCGGTGACGTCTATCGGCGAAAACGCCTTTCAATATTGCGGCAATCTCACCGAAGTCGTCTTTACGGAAGATTCGCGCATCACGCGGATAGAAAATAATACGTTCGAAAATTGTTTACAATTGACGAAGCTCGTATTGCCGACGGGATTGGATTCCATCGGCAACAGCGCCTTTTCCTCCTGCGGGAGCCTGAAAAGCGTGACGCTGCCGAAAAACCTGCAAACGATCTCCGCCGACGCTTTTGGAGGATGCAGATTATTGCATCACGTCTATAATTTAAGCGGCTTGCCGCTGAAAGAGGGAAACAGGCAATACGGATACGTCGCGTATTATGCGCTGAAAGTTTCTTCTTCTTTGAGCGACGCCGGGCTCGAATACGCGGAAAAGGACGGCTTCTATTTCGTTTTGTGCGACGGAAAGGCCTATCTCTACGACAGCGACGATTTCGGCGGGATGAGCAGAATCGAGTTGCCGAATTCGTTTGAAGCGGGCGGCAAGACGGTCGACTCTTATATCATCAAAGCGGAAGCGTTTTACAATAGGCTTTTTTCCGCCGTATTCATTCCCTCGGCGGTTTCCCGCATAGACGATTCCGCGTTTGTCTGGTGTTATCATCTCACTTCGGTGTATTACGAGGGTACGAAAAAGGAGTGGGAAAAACTGACCGAAACGAATACGTCCGATTGTGCGCTTTTGTCGTGCGAAATAAAGTATTCGACGGAAGAGAGTGAAGAAATATGAAAAAGTATAGAGAAACGCTGGAAAAGCTCAGCGACGGGCAGAAAATTTCCCTGTTGACGAACGACGGCTTTCTCGCCTCTCCCGAAGCGGCGGAAGCGGGACTGCCCCATTTGGAGATAGCGAGTTTTGAAGAAGCGGCAAAGGCGGAAGAGCTCTTTCGTTTTTCCTTTGACGCCGCCGCAAATTCCTGGAATACGGAATTGATCGGAAAAAGGGCGGAAACGCTGGCGCTGGCTGCAAAGGAAAAGGGGATAAACGCGCTGATTTCCCCGCCTGCCAACGTAAAGAGCAATCTCTACGGCACGGGGGCGACGGAAGACCCCTTTTTGGCGGGCGCTCTGGCGGGCGCGTATATGTCCGCCGTTTCCCGAACGGGGCTGATGCCTTGCCTTTCCCTCTGCGCGCTGGGTGAAACGGACGCGGATTTTGCCGATACGCTGATAAACGCGAGGGCGTTGAAAGAATATTTCCTGAAACCCTTTGAATCGGCGGCGCACACGATGGACGGCGGGGCGATCGTCACGTCCCGCGCGGCGTTGAAGGGAGAGTACGCGGCCGTCAACGGCGGCGTTATCGACGGCTGGCTGCACGAGGGCTTCGGAAGGGGAAAGTTTATTCTCTGCGACTGCGACGGAGCGGATTCCCATGCCGCCGTCCTTGCCCTGCGCGGCGGGGACGCGATGTGTCTGCACGCTTCCCCCTCTTCGCTGGAAGGGGCGTTGGAGTACTATCGCGCTTTGAAAAAATCAGAGTCGGAGGGGAGCGTTTCCCCCGAGGAAGTGGAAACGGCGTGCCGGGAGGGCGCGGCGTTTTCGGAGGAAGAACTCGACGAGGCCGCGGACAGGGCGCTCGATTTCGCCTTCGCGTGCGACAATGGCTTCCACGCTTTGAAAAAAAACGAAGAAAACCGCGGGGAAAGCAAAGAAAGCGCGGAGGAGATCGCCTTGCGGCTCGCGGAAGAATCCGTCGTGCTTTTGAAGAACGAAGGGAATGTTTTGCCTTTGAAAGGGGGCAGCAGGGTAGCGGTGATCGGTCAGGCGGCCTTCCTTTCGGGGGGAAGGACGCAAAGTTTTATGCAGTATCTTTCCGCCGCGGACGAAGCGGCCGGCTTCCAATTCGTGGGATATGCGGACGGTTACGAAATAGACGCGGACAGGAGCGACGCGCTGATTCCCGAAGCGTGCGAGCTGGCGCGCAGCGCGGATGTGGCGCTGGTATTTTTGAGTCCGGGAGCAAGGCGGGGGGACGTTGCCGCGACGCGGTGCGTCAAACTGCCTCCCAATCAGCTGGCGCTAGTGGACGCCCTCGGAAAGGTGTGCGAAAAGACGATCGCCGTAACGACGGGCGACTGTCAGACGGATATGAGCTTCGATAAGCGCTGCGCCGCGGTTTTGGTTTCGCCCCCTTTGGAAAAGTACGGCGCGCAGGCGTTGATAAATCTTTTGACGGGCAGGAGCAATCCCTCGGGAAAATTGGCGGCTACCCGCTACGACGACGCGGACGAAAAATTTGCGCAGCTGCGGCTGTGCAAACGCCTGGACAAAAATAAGGTGGGGACGTTTTTCGGCTATCGACATTACGACACTTCGGGAATTTCGGCTCGCTATCCGTTCGGCTTCGGTCTGAGTTATACAAAGTTCGAATACTCGGATTTGCGGGAGAACAAGGAGGAAGTGCGTTTCCTCGTAAAAAATACGGGCGAGGCGGCGGGCGCGGAGATCGTTCAGGTATACGTCGGCAAGCAGGATTCGGAGGCGATCCGTCCCCGAAAGGAACTGAAAGGCTTTGCCAAAATCTATCTGCAAGCGGGGGAAAGCACGGAAGTGTGCGTGAAATTCGCACCCGACGATTTCGTTATCTTCGACGAAAAGGGGAATCCCGTGACCGAGCAGGGGGAATATCAGGTGTACGTGGGGGCGTCCGTTTCGGACGTTCGGCTTACGGGCAAGATTTTCGTGGAGGGAGAAACGCTCGGCAAAAACAAGGAAACGCTCTCCGAGTATCTGCAAGCGAAATCCAACATCCTCGCGGGCGGCTATACGATGAAAAAGCGCGGCGTGCGCGGCAGCCGCAACGCGAGAAAATTCGCTTTGATTTCTTCGATCGCCGCGGTTGCGTACGACCTTTTGTTTTGGATTTATCTGCAAGTGGTGCCTTGGAATATCACGCCTTTCGAGGGACAGGATCCCATCGCAGACTGCGGCTTGATTCTCCTGTTTCCCGTAAACGCAGTCATGATCGCCTCTCTCGTCGTCCTTTTGGTCGACTATTGTAAGAAGAAAAAACAGCGCCTCGCGGCGCCTGCCGAAACAGAGGAAACAGAGGAGGAAACGTTAGAAGAAACAGAATACGAAAAACTGTTTACGGAAGAATTTGAAAATCAACCCGAAGAAGAGGCGCTTCCCGTCGAAAAGGAAGAAGAAGCGCGCTGTTTTGACGGAAAAACGACGATGAAGCAGGTGTGCGAGGAATTTTCGGCGTTCGCGGGCGAGAGGGGGATCGCGGTAGAATTCCCGTCGGCGCGCGCGGTGTTCTCGGCGATGTCCGCTTCCCGCCTGGTGCTGTTAAAAAGCAACGAACCCTCGCTGCTGCCCGCGTTCGTATCCCTTCTCGGGGAATATTTCGGCGCCGAAGCGTTCCGGGCGGAGGCGGCAGAATATACGAGCGCGGACGACGCGCTTATTTGCCTGGGCGAAAACGGAACGTATAAGGAAACTCCCGTCGCAAAGGCGCTCAAAGCCGCGGCCGACTCGGATTTTCGCATACATATCGCGTATCTGAACGGCGCGGATCTGTCCTCGGCGGACGCTTGGCTGGCGCCGTTCGCGCGCTATGCCTCCCATCCCGAAAAGGCGGGCTGCGTCGCGTTGAAAGAAAAGCGCCTTTCCGACAAGTCCTATCCGCTTTCTCCCAATCTTTGGTTTTTCGTGGAGATAAAGGAGGGATACTCGGTCGAGGAACTCCCTCCCTTCGTCGGGGAAACGGCTTTTGCCGTCGAAGTACGTTTGTCTAAAATAGAAGAAAAGGAAGAAAAAACGCCCTTTCAGGCGCCGAGATATTCCCGTTTTGTCAGACTTGGCGAGGAGAGCGAAAATAATTTCATGTTGAGCGAGGAAAAGTGGAAGAAGGTGGATAAACTGGAAGACTACGTAACGGGCGTCACGGAGGGAAAATTCCGCATCGGCAATAAGGCATGGCGGAATATGGAAAAATTCGTCGGCGCGTTTCTCGCGTGCGGGGGCGAGGAAACGGACGCGCTGGACAGCGTCACGGCTTCCAAATTGCTGCCTTTCGCCCTTCCCCTTCTGTCTGAAAAGCCGAACGGAAAAATCGAATTTCTCCGCGCGCTGGGAAATATTCTCGGCGAAGAAAATATGCCGCAGTGCCGCCGATGGCTGGAAAGGACGGACGTCGGGCTTTGAGGCGGGACTGAGATAAGGAAACAAGGAGGGCGAGAGCATGGCGGGAGGTGAAAAAACCGCGGAAAATTTCATATCGGGCATCCTTCGCGGCGATCTTCTGGCGCTTTCGGATTTCCTCGGCTCGGGCTACGTTCTGCTCGTCTGCGCGATTCTCGTTTTCGTGCTGATCGCGGCGGTGGTCGTTTCCTTGATCGTAAACGACAACAAATCTCCGAAAACGGCGCAGGAAAATCCCGCATCGGATTCCTATCCTTTGGGAAAGAAGGAAGAGGAAAAAGTGAGAGAAGAGGAAGCGAGGTTTTATAAACTGAACGAAATAGACGGAAAGCGGGAGGAATACGCAAAACGCCGCTACGACGAGAGCGTGACGCTGAAAAGTTTTTGCGAGAGCTTTCGAAACTATGCGGCGAGCCGCTTGAAACTGTATTACAGCCTCTCGGACATCCGAAAATTCGTAGCGGGATTGGGAGTGACGCATCTGTTGATCTTGCAGGGGATTTCGGGAACGGGGAAGACGTCGCTGGCGTACGCGCTGGGGGAGTTTTTGGGGAACAAGTCGACGGTGATCCCGGTGCAGCCGATGTGGAAGGAACGGACGGACATGATCGGGTACTACAACGAGTTCACGGGCCGATTCAACGAAACGACGCTGCTGGAAAAGATGTACGAAGCGAATTACAGCAAGGATATCTACATCACGGTGCTGGACGAAATGAACATAGCGCGTGTGGAGTATTATTTTGCGGAGTTTTTGTCTTTAATGGAGCTGCCGGATGCGGAAGAGAGATACCTGGACGTAGTGACGGATAAGAGGGAGAAAGACCCGAAGGGACTAAAAGGAGGAAGAATCAAACTACCGAAGAATATGTGGTTTATCGGAACGGCGAACAATGACGATTCGACGTTTGCGATCTCGGATAAGGTATACGACCGAGCGATGATGCTGAATCTGGACGAAAAGAGCGAGGTATTCGAGGGTCGTAGAAGCTCGGAAGTGCGGCTGTCGTATGAGAGATTGGAAGAGCTGGTGAAGGACGCGAAAGAAGAATACGGACTGACGAAGCGAAACGAGAGGCGTTTGGAAGAGCTGGACGAATACCTGAGGGAGAATTTCCGAATCACGTTCGGGAATCGGGTAATGAAACAGATCCGGACGTATATTCCGATCTACGTATCGTGCGGAGGGGAAGAAGTGGAAGCGCTGGACGATATTTTGTCGAAGAAAGTGATGAGGAAGCTGGAAACGCAGAATCCGATCTATGTGAAGAACGAAGCGGAAGGATTGTGCGAGAAGCTGGACGAAGTGTTCGGCGAGGATAAAATGAAACATTGCAAGGCGTTTATCCGCCGTTTGGAAAAAAACGCCTGAACGGACTGAAAAAACGCGGAGAAAAAAGAAAAAGGAGAGAGGCTCATGGTGAAAAGGTCAAAGATCATCTATATCGTCGGTTCCCTGCTCATCGGCGTGGTTTCTCTTCTCGCCGTGCTTTTCGCTTTGATTGCGGCCGGGGGCGTGGGCGGCGTTCAGACGAAGCTCGTGTTCGAGTCGGAATCGGCGGAAAAGGTCTATGACGGAACGCCCCTCACCTGCGTCAAATGGAAACTGACGAGCGGCGAATTGAAAAAGGGGTACGAGATAAAGGCGACCGTCACGGGAACGCAGACGGACGCGGGAACGGGCGAAAACTTTTTCTCTGTTTCGCTCGTGAACGAGAGCGGCGAAGACAAGACGGACAATTACGAGATCGAATACCGTTTCGGAAAACTGACCGTTTCTCCCTGTCCCATTTCCGTTTCCACGGATTCCGCGGATAAAATTTACGACGGCACGCCCCTCGCTTGTCCCTCTTACCGCGTCACAAAGGGAAGCGTACTGAAAGGGCATACGCTCGCCGTGGAGGTGACGGGCAGCCGCACGGACGCGGGTAAGGGAGAGAATACGTTTTCGGCGCGCGTCACGGACAAAGACGGAAAGGACGTCACGGACAATTACGAGTTTATCGGCAAGCTCGGCGCTCTCGTCGTCCAGCCGAGGGAGATCAGCATCATCACGGAAACGGCGGTGAAAGTATACGACGCTTCGCCGCTCACCTGCGATCGGTGGAAACTCTCTTCCAATTCCGCGCTCCTTCCCGGGCACGAGCTTTCCGCGCACGCTTCCGGCTCGCAGACGAACGTGGGACAGAGCCGCAACTTCCTCACCGACGTCGTCGTTACGGACGGCGCAAAAGAGATCACGTACAATTACGCCGTGTCCGCCTTGCCGGGAGATCTCATCGTCACGCCCCGCTGCCTTACGGTGCGTTCGGCAAGCGACAGCAAACTGTACGACGGTCTGCCGCTGACCAACGAAAATTGGGAAATCGTGTCCGATACCAAGCCCGCGGAGGGACAAGAGGCGCACGCGGCGATCTCGGGAACGCGGACGGAGATAGGAGAAAGCCCCAACGTCATCGCGGAGGTCGTCGTCACCGACGCGGACGGAACGGACTTGTCCTTCAATTATTCGGTCCGTTTGCAGGAAGGGGCGCTCGTCGTAAAGTCGCAGGACGAATCGGGCGGGGGCGGTTCCGGCGGGGAGAGCGGCTCGGGCGGCAGTCTGGCGGGGGGAGGCTCCCTCGGCGGAATGGATCTCAACGCGGAGGCGAAAACGGCGGTGCGGGTGTATTCGGACAGGTCGGGAAAGATCTATCTTCGTTATATGAGTTACGGAGAGTATGTCTTTAACGGCTGGCGCGAAGCGCAGGAGTATTCCGAATTGATCGATTCGCGGTACTGCTTTAATTATCTTACGGGCATCGCGCTCGAAAACGCGGGATTTGAAAGCGGCGAGGCGAAAATAGAGGCGAAGGACGGCTGTTATGTGCTGCCCTATTATTTGGACAGGGATCCCTACGATTACGAGATACAGACGAGCGACGTAAAGTACGTCGGCTCTCTTTCCTCTATCTACTCTCTGTATTATTATTCGTACAATTATCTCGCGGACGGCGCCGGCGCGCTCAAAAATAAGCTCGGCGCTTACGAAACGGCGGAGCGCCGTTACCGCGCCTATGTCTACGAAAATTATCTCTCGCTCCCCGCGAGCACACAGCGCTATTTTGCCGAACTCGCCGCAGAGCAGCGCTTGGACGAGGGGAATGTGATCGCGGCGGTGGCGTCGTATATCCGGGGGGCGGCGAAATACAATCTTAGATACGACAGAAGGCTGGACGCGGAGGCGGACGTCGCCGTGAGTTTTCTCGAAAGCTATCGAGAGGGGATCTGCCAGCATTACGCGACGGCGGCGACGGCGATGTATCGGGCTTTGGGCATTCCCGCCCGCTATGTGGTCGGCTACATGGGGCAGACGGAAGCGGGAGAATGGACGGAGATCACTTTGAAAGACGCGCACGCGTGGGTAGAGGTGTACCTCGACGGCATCGGCTGGGTGCAGGTGGAGGTGACGGGCGGCGCTGCGGACGGGGGAACGGATTCCGGCGATTCGCAGCCGGATAAGGAAGCTTTGACTCTCGCGCCCGTGGACCTCGATAAAAAGTACGACGGACTGACGCCGCTCGTCGCAAGAGCGGAGCTGACGGGACTGAAAAGTCTGCTCGATCGGGGCTATACCTATCGGGCGACGGTGTCGGGGAGCCGTCTGGAAGTGGGAATAGGCGAAAGCAGGATAGATTCCTTTTTCTTATACGATCCCGACGGCAAAGACGTCACCGCCGATTTCGAGATCACCTTCAAAAAGGGAAAGCTGCACGTGTACGTGAAGGAGATAAAAATTTCCACGCCGTCGGCGAGCAAGATTTACGACGGCACGCCCCTCGTCACGCCGCCGGGCGATTGGAACATGGAGGGGGATCTCATCTACGGCCATTCGGTGGGCGCAATGACGCTGGCGCAGGGAACGAGAAACGTCGGAGATTACGTCAACGGCTTCGAATTCGTCATTGTGGACGAAGACGGCAAAGACGTCACGTATATGTATAAGATCGTCCGCGACTGCGGCACGCTGAGCATCGAGGCGCGGGAAATTCTCGTCATCGCACATTCGGCGAGCAAGGCGTACGACGGCACCCCGCTCACCTGTCCCGAATACGATATTACGACGGAGCTGGAAGGCGGCGTCGCGCTGGGCGAAGGGGATAAAATCACGGTGCGGGTGTCGGGCTCGCAAACGGACGTCGGCAGAAGCGAAAACGCGATTGCGGAAGCGGTCGTCGTAAACGCGGAGGGAGAGGACGTGACCGCAAATTATATCATCAGATATGAAAACGGAGAATTGCAGGTGACGCCCGCTTAAAATCGTCGGAAAAGGGAATCGCTATGTTGTACGAAGAATATCGGCGCAAGATGCTGAAAATCGCGAATATCAAAAGAGTCCTGCGGCGTTACCGCGTGCTCATCGTCGCCGTTTTGGCGGCGCTGGTCGCGCTGACGGCGGCTTTTCTCAGCGTGCGCGGCATCGTTTACGACTGCGTGCGCGGAGAGGAGAGCGTCGTTTACGGGGAACGCCCCGCATACTCGGCGAAAGCGCTCTTCGGACGGGTTTCCTACGAGTACGCCCCCGCCGATTCGGACGATTGGACCTTTGAGTTTCCCAAAGGAAT
The DNA here is from genome assembly GCA_905209085.1 of uncultured Eubacteriales bacterium. Lineage (GTDB taxonomy): Bacteria > Bacillota > Clostridia > Christensenellales > Borkfalkiaceae > Scatosoma. The sequence goes on along the minus strand of CAJLRM010000001.1, from coordinate 247,607 downwards.
AGGGGAATACAAGGTGCGGGGAGTCGCCTCCCGCACGTTCGGCGCGCCGAGCTACGGCGAAGAATACGCGTTTACGGTGGTGCCGAAGAGGATAGAGGTCGGAGTGGCCGCCGCTTCCGTGGTCTACGGCGAAGCGCCTCCTCTGTCTGCGGCATTGGCGGAAGGGGACAGGATAGAATGTTCCTCCTTCGAGTACGGGGACGAATCGCAAAAGACGACCTCGGTGACTCCCGTCGCGGAAGCCGTCGCCGTTTACGACGACGGGGGAAAGGACGTGACGGAGTGCTACGTCATCGGCGTCTTGTCCCGCGAGATTTCTTTTACGCCGCGGCAGATCGCAATCGAAGTGGCGCCCGCCGAGCGGGTGTACGACGGCAGCGCGTTTTCTTCGCGGGAATACGAACTCAAAGGCATGCTGGCGAAGGGGGATTCCTTGCAGGCGTCTTTCGGGCGTTCGCTCACCGATGCAGGCGAGGCCCCGAACGAACCGCAGCTGAAAATTCTCAGCGAGAAGGGCGCGGACGTGACGGAAAATTATCGTATCGATTTGCAGATCGGAACGCTGCGCGTGCTTAAAAGACCGCTGCACATCGGCGTTTTCGGCGCGGAAAAGGTGTACGACGGCACGCCTCTCTCCCGTTGCGAATATGCCGTCGCTTCCGAAACGCCCCTTTTGACGGGGCATACCCTCTCTTTGCTTTCAGGCTCGTCGCTGACGGATGCGGGAACGATCGAAAACGAGCTTTCTTTCCGCATCTCGGACGGGGGCGGCAGGGACGTGACGGGCAATTACGAACTGACCTTTCCCGACTGCGGCAAACTGACGGTGATTCCCCGCCCCGTCGTCGTCCGCACGGGCGGCGCGGAAAAAATTTACGACGGCACGGCGCTGAAATGTTCGGAATACGAAGTCGTTTCGCCCGCTTCCCCGCTGGCGGGACACACTCTCGCGGTGACGATCTCGGGAGCGCAGACGACGGCGGGAGCGAGCGGGAACGTCGTTACGGCGACGCGGATCATCGCGTCGGACGGCGCGGACGTCACAAAAAATTATATGGTTTCTTACGAATACGGGGAACTCAAAGTATTTCCCCGCGAGGTGACGGTGCGCACGCAGAGCGCTTCTTGGATTTACGACGGCAAGCCGCACTCGGATACGCGCTGCGAGGTCGTGTCCGAAAACAAACTCGTCGCGGGGCAGACGATGCGGGCGGAAATCGCCGCGCGGCTGACCGACTGCGGCGCTGTGGAAAATTCCTTCTCCGTCCGCGTCTTTGACGGCACGGCGGACGTGAGCAGCTCTTACTCCCTTTCTTACGAATACGGGGAATTGAAAGTCATCCCCCGTCCCGTCACCGTGCGATCGGGAGATAAAGACAAAATTTACGACGGCACGCCCCTTACCGACGGGGAGTATGTCGTCACTTCGCAAAATAAATTGGCGGAAGGACAGGAGGGAAGGATCTCCTGCGTCGGGACGCAGACGGACGCGGGCAGCTCGGCGAATACCGTCGTCGGTTTTCGCGTATTCGACGGAGAAAAAGACGTCACCCGCAATTATGCGCTGACGCTGGAAGCGGGGACGCTGACGGTGCTGCCCCGCCCGATCGCGGTACATACGGGGGACGGGACATGGATTTACGACGGCGAGGCGCGCTTCGTAAAGACGTGCGAAACGGTTTCGGAGCTTTCCCTGATAGAAGGGCATTCCTTGGCTGTGACGGAATACGCAAGGATCGAGGACGCGGGGCAAGTCCCCAATGTGTTGACGGTGCGCGTTTACGACGGGAAAAAAGACGTCACCCGCAATTACGATATTTCCTACGTTTACGGCAGTCTGGAAGTTACGCCGCGCCCGATTTCGATAAAGACGGCAAGCGCGGAGTGGATATACGACGGCGCGAGGCATTTCGCCGCGACCTATGAGATTTTTTCCGACCTTTCTCCCGCCTTGGTGAAGGGACACACGGCGGCTGTCGCGGGATATGCGCAAATCGAGGACGCGGGCGAAATCCCGAATGCAATCTCGGTGTCCATTTTCGGCGGCGACAAGGATGTGACGGGAAACTATGCGATCGCCTACGACTGCGGTACGCTGCAAGTGGTGCCCCGTCCCGTCACGGTGCGGACGGCGGACGGCGAATGGATGTACGACGGCACGGCACATTTCGCCGCGGAGTACGAGATCGTTTCCTCCCTTTCCCCCGTTCTCGTGGAGGGGCATGAGGCGAGCGTCGCGGAAAATAAGTTCGTCGAAGATGCGGGCGAATATGCGAACGACATGAAGATAGCCGTTTTTGCGGGGGAGCGTGACGTAACGGCGAATTACGCCTTCGAGTACGTGTGCGGTACGCTGACGGTACAAAAACGCCCCGTCACCGTAACGGCGGGAAGCTCGGAAAAAATCTACGACGGCACGCCGTTGACTTATTACGCCGCCTTGATTACTTCCGAGCTGACTCCCATATTGGTAAATTCCCACCGATCGGCATTGAAGTATCAAGGCTCGCAGACGGATGCGGGGACTTCGGCGAATAAAGTGACGGAGTTTTGGGTATTCGACGGGAACAGGGACGTGACGAACAATTATGAGATCACGAAGATAGACGGGACCTTGACCGTGACGCCCCGCCCGATTCTGGTGACGGCGGGGAGCGCGGAAAAAATCTACGACGGCGAGCCGCTCACTTCGGGAAAATACGAGGTGACTTCGGAACTTTCCTTCGCGCTCGTAAAGGGACAGCGCGGGCAGGTGACGAACAAGGGCTCGCAGACGGACGCGGGCAGCTCGAAAAACAGCGTGATGAGTTTTGCGGTATTCGACGGAAAGCGCGACGTGACGGCAAACTATGAGGCGACGTATGCGGAGGGTACGCTGACGGTGCAAAAACGCCCGATCCGGGTGGCGGCGGAAAACGCCTCCAAAACGTATGACGGCACGCCTCTCGTCCGCCATGCGTATCGGATCGATTCGCAGTATAAGCTGGTGTACGGCCATACGCTCCAAGCTTTTTGGGAAGGCTCGCAGACGGACGCGGGCTCCTGCGTCAATCGGATATTCGACGTCGCCGTGTATGCGGACGAAAGGGACGTGAGCGCAAATTACGAAATCACCTGCGAGAACGGGCTTTTGACGGTAATTCCCATTTCGCTCCGCTGCTTGACGGAGGGAGCGGAAAAACTGTACGACGGCACGGAGCTGCGCAAAGAGGGCTGGGAATTTATCGAAGGCGCGACGCTCGAAAATCATACGCTGACGATAAGAGGCACCAGGGGAGCGATCACCTATCCCGGTTACTGTTATAATGAGCCCGATTATACCGTCGTGGACAACGACACCCAACGGGATGTTTCGCATAATTATTCCTTCGCCCTTCGCGATTTGGGCATTTTAAGAATTTTGCCCATCGAGATCACCGTCAAAACGGGCAGCGCGAGAAAAGTGTACGACGGCGAGCCTTTGGTCTGCGGCGACTGGACGCTTCTGGAAGGCGAATTTTACGAGGGGTATGTGACGGAGATACGGGTCACGGGGTGGAGAAAATGGATCGGCAGCGAGCGGAATTGGGCGCAGATAACGGCGTGGTCCCCCTCTGACGGTTACGTTTCGCGGATTTATGAGGTCACCTGGATCTACGGCGCGCTGACCGTGCTTCCCAATCCCGCCCTTCCCGGCGAGGGATTGGATCCCAACCAGGGCGGTTCGGGCGGCTCCGGAGGCGGGGGCGGCGGAGGCGGGGAAAGCAGCGGACAAATTTCCGCAAAGCCCGGCTCGGACGGCGGGAGCGGAGAAGGCGAGGGATCCGTTCTTTTTAAAGCTCTGTCGGATACGGACGGAAGGATTTATTTCCGCTCCAAGAGCTTCGGGGAATACGTGGCGGGATACGGCTGGCTGGACGCGCAGGCGTATGTCGGCAAGACCAATCCGCTGAACTTTTCTTCTCTGGCGCTGGATGCCTCGGGCAAGTTCTATTCGCAAGTGAATATAACGCGCGTTTCGACGGCGCTTCCCTATCTGGTACCCTATTACGCCGGCGGGAGCAGCGGTTGGGAAGAGGACGATACGCAGGTTTTCGGCGGCAATTGGAACTCGTATACCCGTTATTATATCCCGTACGAATATTCCGCGGCAGGCATCCTTTCCCTGCAAGGCTCGCAGTACGAGGAGCCGGAAAAAATATACCGCAAATTCGTGCACGAGTATTACGTCGATTTGCCCGAAGACACCAAAAACGCCCTGCTGCAAGCGGCGAAGAAGAGCGGGCTGAACGCGGACGACCCCGAGATCGTCGAAAAAGTGGCGAAATTGGTGCAGAGAACGGTGGAATATGACCTCAGCTTCGAGGAGTACGAAGACGATTTCGCCGTCTATTTCTTCACGAAGGCGAGAAAGGGAATCTGCCAGCATTATGCGACGGCGGCGACGGCGATGTATCGGGCTTTGGGCATTCCCGCCCGCTACGTCACGGGTTTTGTCAGGGACTTGAAGGCGGAAAAGACGTCGACAGTCACCGCGCGTCAGGCGCACGCCTGGGTAGAAGTTTATATCGACGGCATGGGCTGGGTGCAGGTAGAGGTGACGGGCAGCGGCTTCGACAGCGGCGGTTCGGGAGGCTCGGGCGAAGGGGAAACGGGGGATCTCGTCGATTCGCTGGGCAGCTTCACCGTAAAGCCTATCGACGTGGATAAGGAGTACGACGGCACGCCGCTGTACGCGGAAAACAAGGTGGAGGGGCTGGTGTTCGAGGAACTTCTCGCGCTGGGCTATACGTACGACGTAACGGTGACGGGACAGAGGACGGATTACGGCGAAAGCGAGAGCTCCATCCTCCGTTTCGTCATATACGACCCGCGCGGAAACGAAGTGACGGACAGCTTTTCCTTTACGCTGGAAAAGGGAAGCATCCTGATCACGAAGCCGCAGATCCTCGTCCGCGTATACACGCTTCAAAAGTATTACGACGGCGCGCCGCTGTCTTATAGAAGCGGGGATTATAGGATTGAAAAGATACCCGAAAATTATAGGCTCGATCTCGAACTTCAAGGAAGCCTCACCGAGGCGGGAAAGCTCTCTTTGCGCAAACTCAGCAACTTGCCCATGACCGTCTACGACGGCTACGGCAACGACGTGACGCAGGAATACTACGTCAAGTTCGTCGGGGAGCCGCTGCGGGTGGATCGGCGAGCGATAGAGGTCGCCAGCGTTTCCAGGACGAAGGAATACGACGGCAAGCCCTTGAAGGGCGATTTCGCCTGGATTTCCAAGGGAAGCCTCGCGAAAGGGCACAAAATAGAATTTGAATTATTCTCGCAACTGATCGACGTCGGCAGTATCCCGAACACCATCCAAAACGTCAGGATTTACGATGAAAAGGGGAACGTCGTCACGCGCAATTATCGGATCGCGAAAAAGGCGGGCACGCTGACCGTGGAAAGACCCGCGTAAAAGCGGAAAAAGGGAAAATACGGTGAAAAGGCGGATCGTTCGCCCGCCGCGTCCGCGTTTTCCCCGTTTTTGCGGGAGAGGCTTTTGCACGCGGCTTTTTCGGTCGCAAAGGCGCGTTTGCGGCCGTTTTCTGCGGGAAGGAATCACGAAAAATGCGAAGAGGGAGTTTTATGCCTTTCTTCGCATTTGAATTTTACGGCAGCAGTGGTGGTTGTTTATTTTTTCATCCTCGGAAACTTGCAAAAAATTTTTGAAAAGGTTATAATAAAAGGGAATCTAAAATTTTTCGGCGGAGGGAATCCCATGATCAACGAAAAGATGTACGAACTCGGCAGCAAGCGTTCGGCGATACGTGAAATTTTTGAATACGCGAAACGTCGCGCGGGAGAGATCGGCGCGGAAAACGTTTTCGATTTTTCCATCGGAAATCCGTCCGTACCCGCGCCCGCCTGCGTGGAGGAGTCGATTCGCCGCCTCGTCGCGCAGACGCCCTCGGTGGAACTTCACGGCTATACGTCCGCGCAGGGCGATAAAGCCTGCCGCGATAAGATCGCCGCAAATCTCAACGCCCGCTTTGACGCGGGACTGACGGGGGACGATCTCTATATGACTTGCGGGGCGGCGGCGTGTCTGACGATTTCCATTCACGCGCTCGCCTGCAAAGGGGACGAATTTATCGCCTTTGCGCCTTATTTTGCGGAATATAAGGTATTCGTAGAGGGCGCGGGCGCAAAATTCACGGCACTCGCTTCCGAGGAGGGGACCTTTCTGCCCGATTTCGCCGCGCTCGAAAGGGCGATGAATCCTTCCGTCAAGGCGCTCATCATCAATTCTCCCAATAATCCCTCGGGCGTGGTCTACAAAGAGGAGATTCTCGAAAAACTCGCGGCGCTTTTAAGAAAAAAATCCGCGGAATACGGGCGTCCCGTCTATCTCATTTCCGACGAGCCCTATCGGGAACTCGTCTACGACGAAAATACAAAAGTACCTTATCCCATCAACTATTATCCCGATACGCTGGTCTGCTATTCCTATTCCAAATCCCTGTCCCTTCCCGGCGAACGAATCGGCTATATCGCGGTCAGTCCCGAAGCAAGCGATTCTAAGGCGCTGTATGCGGCCGTGTGCGGCGCGGGGAGGGCACTCGGGTTCGTGTGCGCCCCCGCCCTGTTTCAGCGCGTGGCGGCGGAATGCGACGGCAAAACGGCGGATCTGAGCGTGTATAGGCGCAACCGCGATCTGTTGTATCGCGGACTAACCGACTGCGGCTTTTCCTGCGTGTATCCGGACGGCGCGTTTTATCTGTTTGCGAAATCGCCTGAAGCGGACGCGGACGCCTTTTGCGCCCGAGCGCGCAAGTACGAGCTGCTGCTCGTTTCGGGGGACGATTTCGGATGTCCGGGGTACGTGAGGATCGCGTACTGCGTTTCGACGGAGCAGATAGAGCGTGCGCTGCCCCTTTTCAAAAAGCTCGCGGAAGAATACGGGCTGTAAATAGGTGAATGCAATTGCGGAACGGCGCCTGCCGTTCCGTTTTTTTAAGCCGTAAAGTACACATAGCTTTCAGACGCCATAGGAGATTATTTCAAACTAAGTAAAGGACTATCCCCGAAAGCGCGCTTGCGCGCAGCTTTCGGGGATAGAGAAGAGAGTTTCCTAACTTTCAGGGATAAACGAATGAAATAAATTCGCATCCGACTTTGCCGAACGTCGGACGGTTTGCGGGGGATATGTTCCCGCGCGCCGCGTCGCCGCTCGGCAGAAAGGGGATACTTCGGGGACCGACCCCGCGTTTCGGATGCTTACGCTTTGATCAGAGAATAGCTCTCGTCGTCGAAGAAAAGAGTAAACGTTCCGTTTTCCAGCGTTGCTTTGATAGAGCCGTCGTCCGTCGTCAAAACGTACGTGCCGTCTTCTTGAAGGGACCAGGTGCCTTCCACGGATATCCCGTTCTGTTCAAATTCAAACGTTCCGTTGCGATGAAACGCGAGCGACAGTTTGAATCCTTCCTCGGAAATGAATTCGTACGTGCCGTAGATGCTGCCTTCCAATTCCGTGACATTGACGACGATCATCTGACCGCAGGTTTCGCAGATGTAGCCCGTGTATTCCGCGTTGTCGATGATCCACGTATAAGTTTTCGTCTTGCCCTCGACGTATTCCGTATGCCCGAGCATGGGGAGTACGACGGTGGTCTTATACGTATAGCCGTATGTTTTGTCGGTATAGACATAGATCGCTTCGCCTTCGGACTGACAGCCTGCCGCGATCGTGACGGTCACCTGATAGTTTTTCGCGTCGAGCGCGGGAAGGACGATCGTGTCTTGATGATCGCACTTCGAGCAGAGCACCAGGATGCTTCCTTCTGCGTCGGCGGTGGGAGCTTTGAGGATTTGGAAACTGTATGCGTGTCCCGTGGCTTTGATGTCCTCGCGGATCGTTTCGCCGCAGACGCTGCACTTGTATTCCACCCAGCCGTTTTCCGTACAGGTCGCGGGTTGAGAGGCGATGATATCCTCCGCGGTATACTTGTGGTCGTTTCTTACCCGAACGGTAACGAGTTCGCCGCAGACGTCGCAGTAGAACACGCCCATGCTGCCCTCGCCCGAGCAGGTGAGGTCTACGTTGACGGGCACCTTGATGCCGGGGTATTTGTTCGAATCGTAAGTCTTATTGTCGGGCATCAGTTCGCCGTTGTGCGTGTGCGCGGTCTTGGGCAAGACGATGATCTTGGTCTTTTCCGCGCCATTTTCCATATACGTCACGATGATCCTGCCTTCTTTTTGGCAGGTGGCGTTTTCCGTCGCAACCGCTTTCGCCGTTATGGTATCCGTTTCTCCGCATCTCGAACAGGTGCCGCGCAGGATATACGTTCCGTCCGCAAGTTTGATGGGATCGCCGTATACGAAGTCGTGCCCGAGTTTTTCAATAACCACTTCGATCTCTTCTCCGCAGACTTCGCAGAGATATTTCTTACTTCCCGCCTCGGTGCAGGTCGCGGGGATTTCTTCGATGGGGGAGGAAGCGTCGTACTTATGATCGTCTTTCACTTTGACCATGACGAGTTCGCCGCAGACGTCGCAGTAGAACACGCCCATGCTGCCCTCGCCCGAGCAGGTGAGGTCTACGTTAGCGGGCACTTTGATGCCGGGATATTTCTTGGAGTCGTAAGTCTTGTCGTCGGGCATCAGTTCGCCGTTGAGTTTGTGCGCGGTTTTGGGAACGGAAAGTTCTTTTGTCTTTTCCGTGCCGTTTTCCACATACGTCACGATGATTTTGCCTTCTTCCATACAGGTGGCTTCGATTTTTTCCACTTTTGTGGCTTTGATCGTATCCGTTTCCCCGCATCTCGAACATTTGCCTTCGAGAATGTACGTTCCGTCTTCAAGCTCTATGGGGTCGCCGTATACGAAGTCGTGCCCAAGCTTCTCGGTGGGAACTTCCACTTCGACGCCGCAGACTTTGCAGAGGTATACTTTATAGCCCTCTGTGGTGCAGGTGGCGGGAACCTCTCTGACGAAAGTGGATTCGTCGTACGTATGGTCGTCCCTGACGCGGACGCTGACCAATTCTCCGCATTCGTCGCAGACGAACACGCCCCAAACGCCTTCGCCGGCGCACGTGTGATCGACGTTGACGGGCACCTTGATGTCGGGATATTTCTGAGAGTCATACGTCTTGTCGTCAGGCATTTCCTTGCCGTGCAGCTTGTGCGAAGAAGGACTCAGCGTTACTTTATACGTAAACGAGTTGTTTTCGTCCACCGTATAGGTATACTCCACTTCGCCCGTGTCGGAGCAGTTTTCCTTCGCCTTGATTACCGTATAGGTATAATCCTTTTCGTTGAGCGCGGGCAGAGCTTTCGTGACTTTCTTTCCGCATCTCTCGCAGGCTCCGTAAATTTCGCCGCCCTTTGTAAGAGTGGGCGCGGAGGCCTCCATCCATTCCTTTACGTCGTGTCCCATGGCGGATTCCGTTTTCGCTTCCGTCACGCCGCAGACTTCACAGGTATGTACGATCATGCCGCCGTTCTCGCAGAGCGTCCTGCCTTCCTCGACGACGATGCGCTCCTCGCCCCAGACGTGTCCCAATGCCTCGACAATGTCGTGCTTATCCTGATTGTCGCCGCAGATCGTGCACACGCCCGCCGTGTATCCTTCTTCCGTACAGGTGGGCGCCACGGTGGTTTCTTCGTAGTGGTGATGGCTCGCGTATTCCACGCTCGTAAATCCGCAATCGTTGCATACGTGCAGATAGATGCCCAATTCCTTTAAAGTGTGCTCTCTGACGACGAGCACTTCCTCGTCCGTATGCTCGCAGGTGTCCGAGAGAGTGGGGACGTCCACGTCCACGGACGAGTCATCCGTATAGACGATGTGAAGCTTGCCTTCTTCCGTGAGGTTTATGCTCTTTATCCCCACGCCGTCCTTTCCGTCGGTACCGTCCTTTCCGTCCTCTCCGTCTTTGCCGTTTGTGCCGTCGACGCCGTCTTTGCCGTTCTCTCCTACCACCTTTCCGAGATTTACGGAGGTTTCGTCGGTGTAAGTGACTATCAGCTCTCCCGCTTCGTTGACGACGGCGGATACGATTCCTTTGCCGTCTGCGCCCGCATCGCCTTTGTCGCCCTTATCGCCTTTGTCACCTTTGTCGCCCTTATCGCCCTTGTCGCCTTGGTCACCCTTGTCGCCTTGCGTTCCGTCTGTGCCGTTTGTGCCGTTTGTTCCGTTCGTTCCGTTGGCGCCGACCACCTTGCCGAGGTCTTTTGTAGTGCCGTCGGTGTACGTGGCGATGAGATTGCCGTCGGAATTAATGGCGAGCGATTCTATTCCGCGTTTCGTTTCGATTTCGGTAGAGCAGGCGCCCAAAGCAGCAAGCCCCGCCGAACAGCCGATGACGCACAAAAACGTAAGCAATCTGGTCAATTTTGATTTTCCTTTTCTAAACATTTTTGATTATCTCCTTATAGTTTTATAAAAATTGTTCATAGAAACCCGTCGAAATATCATGAAATTCCCGTTTTCATCTTTCTTTCGCACCTCCCGAAAGATTTTTTTTCTTTCCCCGTCCGCTTCTCTTTTTCGAGTTTTTACCGGCGAAAGTGGATATAAACCCTTTTGTATTATTCATTTTAACTCATTTGAGATTATTTGTCAACTATTTTGAGTTAAGATTTTGACTTATCTTTGGTATAAAATGTTTTAAAGAGGTGAAGGAGATAAATATGGACGTTTTGGAAAAAATAGACGAAATGCGAATACGAAGATGTTGGTCGATCAACAATCTGGCGATGGAGGCGGGACTGACGCAGTCTACTTTGAATAATCTGTACTCGCGGCGGACGGAGCCGAAACTTTCCACGCTGAGGTCGATCTGCGCGGCTTTCGGCATCACCCTGGCGGAATTTTTTGCGGAGATGGAGGACGATTTTTCGAAAAGATCCTCTTACAGGCGGGAGGAGGATGAGATGATAAAACTTTTTGCGCGCCTGGATTCCGGACAAAAACAAGCGATTCTTTCCCTGCTAAGGTGCATGAATTGATTTTTTATACTTGCGGCGTTTTTCTGTCCGGGCGATAAATTCCCGTCTTTGCCCGAAGTCCCGCAGTTTTCTTTCGCCTCTTTTTCCGCATGGCGCGGACACCTTCGCAGATGCTTCTCCCGCGCCCTTTTAAATCCTCCCCGAATTTTCTTTCTAATTTCTCTTTTTCGCGCCTCCGTTCCTCCCGATAAATTTTTCGCGTCTGCCGAACGTTTTTGCTCTATTTCGCTCCCTTGCCCGTCCCTGAATTAAATAGAGATATAAATAATGTCGCATAATGTCGCAAGTGTTTCCTTGCGGCATTTTTGATTATCGGTAACCCGATTGAGTTAATTCTTCCGCGATAGGGAAAACTCAATTGTTTAGCTGGAAAATTTATGAAAAACGCTTGACAAATCTGCGGGGGGGGGTATAATCTAATTAGTAAATATCTATATAAGGAGATCTATGATGAGAAAATTTAAAACGGCTCTGTTGAGCGTCCTTGCGTTCGTATTGGGACTGTTCTGTTTGGCTTCCTGCGGGGAAAAAGAGAACAGCGGGGAAGTGAATTATGCGGGTACATACAAATTTGAATCGATGGTTGTTACCAGCGAAGGCGCTACGGTTACTTTGAAAGTGGGAGAAACGTATATGGGTATGATTTCTCTTTCCGCGGATTTCATGGTGGTGGAACTCAAAGCGGACGGCACCGCTTCTCTTTCTATGGCTATGTTAGAAGGCGAGGTAACGACGGGCACCTGGGCGAAAAGCGAAACGGCAGGTAAAATCGTACTCACGTTCGAGGACGAAGCCGAAACGGTGAGCTGCGACGGAAGCACCTTGGTGATGGATGAGGAAGGAATGGGGACGCTCACTTTGAAAAAAGCGGCGTAAAATCGGTGAAAACGACGGGGGAAACGAGAAATCGTTTCCCCCGTTTTTTCTTTGACGACTACTTTTGCGCGCCTAATATTAAGGCGGCGGCAAAAAAGGCGGAAAAAATATTTAAAAATCCTCTCAAAAAAGATTGACAAGCCCCTTAAAGTGTGATAAACTTTGTATACGCACCTAAGAGGGGTGTAATTTTTTTGTATGGAGTTTTCGATATGGCAACAAAAACGGCAAGAGCCAAAATTACATTCGAATGCACGGAATGCAAGCATAGAAATTATGACAGCATCAAGAACAAGAAGAACGATCCCGACAGGCTTATTTTGAAAAAGTACTGCCCGTTCTGCAAGAAGCACACCGAGCACAAAGAATCCAAATAATCGATAAGCGGGACGGGAGTCTGCCGCGGCTTGGGACAAGCGAAAAGAGCGGGCGGATTTCGCGAGAGCACAGAGGTAAACAATGGCAAACGCAACAAAAACAAAAAACAAAAAACCCAGCTGGTTCCGCCGTGCGGGTGCGAAAATCAAGGAAGTCTTTTCGGAACTGAAAAGAGTGACTTGGCCTTCCTTCACCACGGTATTGAAGACGACGGGCGTGGTTCTTGTTATCGTCTTTGTATTTTTAGCTGTCGTTACGGGTGTGGACGCCCTCTTGAGTTTCCTTTTGAAGCTGATTTCGTGAGCGGGGAGGGAACTATGGCGGAAACTGAACAGCCCAAATGGTATATCCTGCACACCTACTCGGGGTACGAGGCGATGGTGAAGGACAGTCTGGAAAAGCTGATTGAAAACAACAACCTCGGCGATTATATTGTCGATTTGAAAATTCCTATGGAACAGGTCATCGAGGAAAAGAACGGCAAGCGCAAGGTGGTGGAGAGAAAGCTTCTGCCCTGCTACGTCTTTATCAAGATGATCTACACCAATCAGATCTGGTATTACGTCACGAGCACGCGCGGCGTGACGGGTTTCTGCGGCCCTCAGGGCAGACCTATTCCCATGAAGGAAGAAGAGATCCGCAAAATGCGCCTCGAAGAATTCGTTTCCGACGCCGATTTCAAGATCGGCGACACCGTTTCGATAGAGGACGGGCCTTTAAAGGGCTTCCTCGGCACGGTGAAGGAACTCAACGATTCCGCGCAGAAGGCGAAAATTTCCACGAGTATGTTCGGCAGAAATACGGACGTGGAAGTGGAGTATATTCAGATAAAGAAAGTGGACGCGCCCCTCCCCGAGCCGTCCGACGATTCCGCGGAGTAAGTTTCGCGGTTTTCGTCGAAAACTCGGCGGCAAAGGCTTTTGTCTAAGCCTTTGGAAGAAAGGCTTGAAAAAATCAATTTGTACGAAACGGACCCTGTCCGTTTTAATAGTGGGAGAGGCGCAAAAAACTCAGCGTGCGCCTTGTCAATACCACGATAGGAGGATATATTTATGGCTAAAAAGATCACTGCGGTCGTAAAATTACAGCTTCCCGCAGGAAAAGCAACTCCGGCTCCCCCCGTAGGTTCCACCCTTGGTCCCTTCGGTATCAATCTGCCCGGATTCACTAAGGAATTCAACGCGAAAACCGCCGACAAAGCGGGACTCATCATCCCCGTCGTCGTTACGATCTATCAGGATCGTTCCTTCACGTTCATCTTGAAAACGCCTCCCGCACCCGTCCTTATCAAAAAGGCGCTGGGGCTTGAAACGGCAAGCGCAAAGCCCAATTCCGTCAAGGTCGGCAAGCTGACGAAGGCTCAGGTCGAGGAAATCGCAAAGATGAAGATGCCCGATCTGAACTGCACGAGTCTGGAAAGCGCGATGAGCATGGTAGCGGGCACCGCTCGCAGCATGGGCGTCACGGTAGAGGACTGATTTCAAGGAGAATGCGGCAGGGAGCCTATCCCGTCATCGACCGCAAGGAGGATTAAAAAATGAAACACGGAAAAAAATATTCTGACAGCGTAAAAGCTTTTGATTTGGCGAAAACCTATGACGCGGGAGAAGCGATAGGCGTGATGCTGGAAACCGCGAAGGCGAAGTTCGACGAAACGGTGGAGCTTCACGTCCGTTTGGGCGTCGATCCCCGCCAGGCGGATCAGCAGGTCCGCGGCGTGCTCGTCCTTCCCAACGGCACGGGTAAGACCAAGCGCGTGCTCGTCGTCGCCAAGGGCGCGAAAGCGGACGCCGCTTTGGCTGCGGGCGCCGATTTCGTAGGCGCGGAAGAACTCATCGCCAAGATCCAGGGCGGATGGTTCGATTTTGACGTCATGATCACCACGCCCGATATGATGGGCATGGTCGGACGCATCGGCCGTATCCTCGGCCCCAAAGGCTTGATGCCCAACCCGAAGTCGGGCACGGTCACGATGGACGTCGAAAAGGCGATCAAGGAAGTCAAAGCCGGTAAAGTCGAGTACAGACTCGATAAGACGGCGATCATTCACTGCCCGATCGGCAAAAAGAGTTTCGGCAAGGAAAAGCTCGTCGAAAACTACACCGCGCTGATGGACGCGATCATCAAGGCGAAGCCCGCCACCGCGAAGGGACAATATGTGAAGAGCATCACGCTCGCTTCCACGATGGGTCCCGGCGTAAAGGTTGCGGTGAAGAACTGATCGATACCTTTCAGGGCGCTGCATTTTGAAAAGGAAATGCGCGCTGCGGAAAAATAATCGACGTATTTTTGCGATTAAAAAATATTTTTGCCGAAGGCGGTCCCAAAACGATTGACTGCCTCCGGCGGAAATGGTACAATAACTTAGTAAAAAATCGAAAGCCATAGAAGGCGAGTACCGAAAGGTTCGATGGGAAACCGCTCGCTCAGGCAGAAAGATAGAATCTTAGCGAAGAGATACTGTCCTTATGCCGTGTGGCGTAAGGCATTTTTTTATTGTCAGGCGGAAAATCCGCTTAAAGGAGGTATTCATGTCGGCAAATTTAGAGGCTAAAAAACAAGTCGTCGAGGAAATCAAAGAGAAGATCGAAGCGAGTAAGTCGGTGGTCCTTGCGGATTACAACAAGCTCACCGTGCTCGAAGTCACGGCTCTGAGAAACAAATTCAAGGCGGCGAACTGCGAATACAAGGTGTATAAGAATACCCTTGTGAGAAAAGCTTTCAACGAACTGGGCGTCACCGATTTCGATAAGGATCTCAACGGCGCTACCGCGACGGTGTTCTGCTCGGACGAAACGAGCGGCGCTTCCGTCTTTGCGAAGGCGGTGAAAGAGAATCCCGCGTTGACGGACAAGATCGTCCCCAAGTGCGCGTATCTCGAAAAGGCGTATCTCGATAAGAACGCGGTGAAAGAACTTGCGGCGATTCCTTCCAAGGAAGTGCTCATTGCGAAAATGCTCGGCTGCTTGCAGTCGTCTATTTCCAAGTTTGTCTACGTTTTGGATTCCATTGCCAAAGCGAAAGAAACGGCAAACGCTTAATCAAAGAAAATCATAAAAAAATCGGAGGATTACAATTACCATGGATGTTCAGAAACTCATCGAAGAAGTAAAAGCTATGTCCGTTCTCGAACTCAACGAGCTGGTGAAAGCTCTCGAAGCGGAATTCGGCGTAAGCGCTGCTGCTCCCGTAGCGGCTGCCGGTGCTGCCGGCGCGGCGGAAGCTGCCCCCGCGGCGGAAGAGAAGACGGAATTCGACGTCGTCTTGAAAGAAATCGGTCCCAACAAGATCGCCATCATCAAGGTCGTCCGCGAAGCTACCGGTCTGGGTCTTGCGGATGCGAAGAAAGCCGTCGAGGCGATGGGCGTCATCAAAGAAAACGTTCCCAAAGCGGACGCGGACGCTCTCGTTGCGAAACTCAAAGAGAACGGCGCTACGGCAGAACTCAAATAAGTTTTGCCTATCCGTCGAAAAAGCCACACCATTCGGTGTGGCTTTTTTGTCGTCCGCATAAAGGTCTGCGCGACGGATAGAGGAGGTCTTTTAAAGGAGGAAGTATTGTTTTGCGCCGGAAAGGAAAAGATAAAAATTCCCTTTTTTTCTAAACGAAGGCAGCCGAACCTTTAAAAATCCGCGAATTTGTAATATATTTTTATGATATTGTGTCGTGGACTTGACAGACGGCGTACAATTTGTTACAATGTTATTATAGTCCGATGAAAATTTAAAAATCACAGGGGTACCCCTGTATTACGCAATAGGCATTGCGTAATAAAACCCATAATAGCCACCATGCCTTTCGCGCGGACAGACGGATATTTTCGAATATACTATTTACGGGATGCAGGCGGATAATGTCCGAATTTTCCGCACGTTTCCGTACCCTGTCGGGATCAGGATGACGTATTTTCATTCGGTCTTTGCGGAAAAGGACGTATGCCCCTGCGCAAGCGGGAGAACGGTCTTTTTGCGGCTTTTTTGTCGGAATCCGCTTCTCCGCACGGAAAAAACACGGAATAAAAGTCCGCTTTTTTCTTCGCTTTTGCGCCTCTGCGCGGAAAATTCCGCCTCTTCACGGATTCGTCTGTTTCCGCTTTTATTTGTCCTTTTTGTCCCTGCGCGCGAGAAGAAGGAATATAAAAAGCGCTTTGTAAATATATATAGAAAAGGTTATCGGGTGAGAGAAGGAAGTTATGGGAAAAGGTTTGTCTAAAAATACTAAAAAACAACTGATCAATATCCTTTTCCTGGCGGTGCTGATCGGAGTGACGCTGTTTATTCTTTTTACAAGCAACCGCGAACTCAATTTTGAAAACATTAAGGATTTCATCCTGCGCTGCAATCCTTGGCTGATCGTCGCGGCGTTCGTGTGTATGCTGCTTTTCATCGCGTTCGAGGGGTTGAGTCTGCACCTCATCAGCCGCCGTTTGGGATACAAACCCAAGCTCTTCTCGTCGATGGTGTATTCTTCGGCGGATATTTATTATTCGGCGATCACGCCCTCCGCATCGGGCGGGCAGCCCGCTTCCGCGTATTACATGGTGAAGGACGGCATGGACGCGGGAGCCACCACGTTTACGCTGGTGTTCAACCTCATCGCCTATACGGCGGCGATTCTCGTCATCGGCGTGCTCGCGTTTATTTTCCGTCCGAGGATGTTCCCGCACTTCGAATTCTTCGTCAAGTTTCTCATCATCGCGGGCATCGTTCTCCAAACTTTGCTTTTGGGCTTCTTCATCGCCTGTATGTGGTGCCATAAAGCGGTGTTGAAGGCGGGGAACGGACTGATTTCCTTGCTGGCGCGCATGAAGATCGTCAAAAACACCGAGAAATGGCGCGGCAAGCTCACGGACGAGGTGGAGAAATACCGCCTCAGTTTTATGGAAATCAGAAAGCATCGGGCCTTGTTTTTTCAGGCGTTGCTCCTCAACGTCGCGCAGCGCGTTTCGCAGGTTCTGATCACCTGCTTTGTCTGTACGGCAGCCGACCCGGATGCGTCTTTCGTCGATTTGTTCGCCATGCAGGCGTTCGTCCTTTTGGGCTATAACTCCATCCCCCTGCCGGGAGGCGTGGGAGCCTTTGAATATCTGTATCTGAATATCTACACCCTGCGCTTCGATAATACGTTCATCGTGGTGGCGATGATGGTGACGCGGGTGATTTCCTACTATCTTTGTATGGCGCTCAGCGGGGTCGTTACGCTGGTGTATCATATCCGGCTGATGAAGAGAAAAAGACAAGAAATACCGAGAGAGAAGAGCGAAGATGAAGAACACGAGTAAAAAAATAGTCGGCTTTTATCATTATGGCGTGATCCTCACATATTTGTCCGTCATTGCGGCGATCACGGGGATTTGTTTTTCTGTGGGCGGAAACAAGGACGCCCGTCCCGACATAGGCGTGATATGTCTGTTGATTTCGGGCTTTTGCGACGCTTTCGACGGCGCCGTGGCAAAGACGCGCAAGAATAGGTCGAGAGAGGACAAAATGTTCGGAGAGCGCATCGATTCTTTGAGCGATCTGATCGCTTTCGGCGTCGCTCCCGCCATGATCGGCTTTGGAATGAGGCTCAATCGCTGGTATTTTATTCCCGTTTACGGCATTTTCGTGTTGTGCGCGCTCATCCGCCTCGCCTATTTCGACGTGACCGAAGAGATCCGCACCAGCGAAGAAAACTGCGGCAGGCGTCTTTATTACGAGGGGCTGCCCGTCACCAACGTCGCCTTCGCCCTGCCGATTTTCTATCTCATCGCCACTATGTTCCCTCCCTATACGATGGCGCGCAACGCCGTCATGCTGATCGGGTATCTGGCGCTGTCCGCGCTGTTCGTCATCCGTTTCAGAATGCCCAAGCTCGGCGTCAAAGGGCTCATCGTGGCCATGCTGATTCTGGCGATCATTTTAGGTTCCCTGTTCCTCATCAGGCGGGCGGTGCTGGCATGAGGCCGATCGTAAAAAAGAAGACGCTGCGCCCTGCGGCGTCTTTGCGTTTTTTATACGAGAAGAAACTAGGGACGCCTTTTTTAAAACTGCTCACCTCCCGTTTCGTTTCCAGGGCGGTGGGGAGATACCTCGACGGACGGCTCTCCAAGGGGCTTATCAAGGGCTACGTCAAGAAACACGGGATAGACATGAACGAGTACCTGGCGGAGCAATATCCCTCTTTTAACGCCTTTTTTACCCGCCGTATCCGCCCCGAGCTTCGTCCCTTTGATTTCTCTCCCGAAGCGTTTGTTTCCCCCTGCGACGGAAAGCTCTCCGTTTTTCCCGTGGAAGAAGGGGGAAAATTTGAAATCAAGGGCTTTTCCTATTCCGCGGAAACGCTTTTGAGGAACGTGGAGCTTGCGGAAAAATATCGGGGCGGCTGGTGCCTCGTGTTCCGCCTGACCGTAGAGGACTATCACCGCTATTTTTATATCGACGGGGGAAGCAAAGGGGAAAACGTCTTTATCGAAGGCAGACTGCACACCGTACAGCCGATCGCCCTCGAACACAGGCGGGTATTTACGGAAAACTGCCGGGAATATACCGTGCTGCACACCGAAAATTTCGGCGATGTGACGCAGGTGGAAGTCGGCGCCATGATGGTGGGCAGAATCGTCAACAATCAAGGCGCGGGCAGCTTTCGAAGGGGAGAGGAAAAGGGGCGCTTTGAATTCGGCGGCTCCACAATCGTTCTTTTGGTGGAAAGGGAGAAAGTGGTTCTCGACGAGGAACTCATCAGAAATACGCTGGAAGACGGCGAAACGAAAGTGCTCTGCGGGGAGCGGATAGGAATCAAAGAGGTTGCCGGGCGGTAAAGTTTCCGTTCGGCAATTTTTTTATCAACGCTTACCCCGGTAATTTTGGAAAAAGGGCTTGCCTTTCGGCAAGGCGGAGGTCCGGAAAAGAGAAAAAGCAAAATGTCGCGTCCGAAATATTTGCGAGGAGTATTGACAATTTCGTTGTTAGAGAGAGCGCACGCAGGCAAGCGTTCCTATGCCGTGGGAAAGGCGCATCGCCTATACGATAAGAGAAAATACGCAAACTGCGGACCGTTCGGGAGATAAGAACAGCGCGAAAGCCACACTTCGTTTTTTGTAACTTAAAAAATGTAGAGCGTTATGCGCCTGAGAGAAGACACGGAAACCGCCGCGGGCGCGGCTTTGAAAATTTACGCGCCCAAAGACGCGGACAGGGCGGGGAGAGCATATCTATCGCGCTTTTGGCGCCGTCAAGGTCGGTATGCCGAATCTGACAGGCGTCGATAGGGAAGGGGTGTTCGAAATATACGTTCCCGGGAAGGCATAGAAAGAATATCGGGCGGAAGGCATAAAACGAACGGCTTTCAAAAGCCGTCCGTTTTTGTGTAAATTATGGATTTTATGTAAAAATCGGCGGCAAACGCGTAAAAGTGCTTGACGGAAAACAAAATAAAGGGTAAAATAGAGAAGTATAAAAATCTGTTGATGGAGAAATTCGATGACAGCCAATAAACCTTTGAAAAAAATGATCTGCGCGGCACTTGCGGGCGTCAGCGTGTTCGCTTCCGCCATGATGTTTTCCGCGTGTACGACTTCTCATCCCAAAGTGGAAATGAAGATTGCCTTTCACGGCGAAACGTATACGCTCGAATATAAACTGTATAGAAAGCGCGCGCCTTCCACCGTTCAGCACTTTTTGGAACTCGTGGAGCACGGCTATTACGACGGGCTTTGCGTGCACGATTACAACAGTTCTTCGGAAAAATTGTATACGGGCGGCTATACCTATGACGCCAATCAGACGGCGGACGGCGGCTTGGTGGAGAAAAACTATTTCGATATCGTAAAGGATTGGAATATGACCCAGACCGTTTGGGACATCAACGATAAAGATCCTGTCTACACCCTTTACGGCGAATTTTCCGACAACGGTTTCAGCGTGGAAAACGGCGCTTTGAAACAGAGCTACGGCTCTTTGACGATGTACTATACGCCCAAGGAAAAATGCGCTACGTACGTGGACGTCAAGCGTTCGGACGGCAAGGGGAACGACGCGAAGCTGTATAAGTACAACAGCGCCACTTCCCTTTTCTATATCTCGCTCTCTTCCTCGTCGTCGGGCAGCGGTACGTCTTACTGCACCTTTGCCACGCTCGAAGACGACAGCGTGGAGGTCCTCGACGATTTGAAGGCGGCCATCACCGATTATATCGAGGACGAATACGAGGGCAACGCGGCGGATTTCGCGCCGACGTCAAAAGTCGTCGTGGACGAGGACGACCGCTATGTAGGCTCCGACAAGGAATCCCGGGAATACTCCGTTCCCCTCGAACCCATCGTCATCAAGTCCGTCAAAGTCAAGAGCTATTGATTCTTTTCAGGACACGGCGTTTCGCACCCGATGATAAGATAAAAAAAGACCGTTTCCCGCGCGAAAGGGGAAACGGTCTTTTAAGTTTGTTGTCGCAGGCGGCACTTACTTAAAAGGTTTGCAGGTTGTCGCAGGATCCTGCGTATCCCTGAATGTCGAGGAAGGGGGCTTGGAATATTTCCTCTATTTTTAAAGATCGCGGGAAAATATTGTCCCGCGTTATTTTTTATCCTTGAATATCGACAACTTTTCCCTGTTTCACCTCCGCGGTGAAATAGCGCAGCTCGTATAGCCGTTCTTTCTTTTTCCGCACGAGTCCGCAAGTCTTCGGATCTTCCGTCAGGGTCACGTCGATGAAATCCCCTAAAAACGCCTTGATGTGCTCGCTCTTTTCTTTCAGCTCCTCGCTCAGCATCTCCGTAAAGTCCGCGCCGATCAATACGCTTTCGAAAAACGCATAGGGCAGAAGTTCGTCCTGCGCCGCCTGTTCTTCGCCTTCGCGCGCTTGCTGACGAATGCGGAAAGAGGTCTGATAACACCCGTCTTCCGTCAGCGCCCATTCGCACTCCGCCACCCGTTTCTTGCTGTCCGAGAGGGGCAGGGTAGCGCTCAGCGTATTATTTTCGACTTTATAGCTCAGGAATCGCTCGGAAAGCACGCACTTTCCCGCGTCGTTGAACACCGCGAGCGTGTCCCCGCCTTCGAGGAAAAACAGACCGCTTTCATAGCGGATGACGCAGGATTCGAAACAAGGAGGGAGTTCCGAAACAAAAAAGCCCTTTGCCGTTTCGAGGGAGAACTGTAACGCGCCTTGCCGGAATACGGTGACGAGGTTGCCGACGAAACGTTCCTGCGCGATGATTTTGAGCGAAAAATCGGACGGCGGAAAATCGCGGGCATAGACGGCGACGCCGTCGCGGAGAATATAAATTTCGCATCCCTGCGGGGGAGAGAATCGCAATTTTTCGGTGATGAAGAACCCGACGGGGAGGGCGCCTTCGGGGATAAATTCGGCAAAAACGTTGTCTTTGGGTTCTATTTCCGCGAAGCGCTCGAAAGAGTCGGTCATGCCGAAATAGACGCCTCCGAGCATAAGCGCGCACGGGCGCGAGGACAAAAAATAAATTTTCATACTTAAATATATTCTTTTCTTTTTTGTTCCATGTATAAATCTTGAAAAATATGTTAATAATTCCTTCAAAACGGAGGTGACGTTATGAACAAAATCAATGGTTACACGGAAGAAGAGGCGAAAAGTTTGGTAGAATACATTTGGGCGGGAAAGCAGGCGGGCAAAACGCTTACTTATCTTTTCGAAACTTACGGAGCCGAACACGGCAGAGCGAAAGGCAGCGTGAGGAACTATTATTACGCTTTGATGAAGAGTCAGAAGAAGGACGAAAGGGTAGTGAAGTTATTGGACGGCAAGCAGCTTTCCGTGGAGCAGATCCGCGAATTTACGGAAGAGGAAACGGATAAGGTTTTGAGGAGCATCCTTGCCGAAAAGAGTAAGGGAGTATCCGTGCGCCGGGCGATTTGCAATTTGTCGAAAGGGGACGACAAGTTGATGCTGCGGTTGCAGAATAAGTATCGCAACGTTTTGAAGAAACAACCGGAGCGAATCGAGTCGATCGCTTCGGAACTCGGCATGGGAACGAAGGACAGGAGCTTTTTGCAGCGCCGCTTGGAGAACGAAATCAACGCGCTGTACGATAGGCTCACGCAGTCGTTGAAGGAAGAGAACGCCCGCCTTTCGGGGGAGAACGCGCGTTTGAAACGCGAAAACGAAGCGTTGAAACGCCGCGCGTCCTTTCGGGAGGTATAAATAGAAGCCGTCGGACATCCGACGGCTTTTTTGCGGCAAAGGAAGAAAAAACGCTTATTTTGTCGAATGATGCGTATAAGAAGGGGAAAAGCCGCCCATACTGACTGTACGGGATCGTCGCCTCGCGCGCGTTCCGTATAAGGAGGATTTGAATATGGAGAAATTTACCATAGGGCTTTTGCTCGGCGGCATCGGCGGCGCTCTGCTTGCGGCGAATAGCTGCAAAATGCGCACGCTTGTAAGAAAAGGACAGGAAGAGATCAAACAGCGTCTTGATGAGATGATGGACGAAAAACTCAAAGAGATGGAAAACGGCGGCAGCGTTTTTGGCGGCGGCTCCGAGAATAACGAATCGGGCGAAAAAATGCCCGAAAAATCAGAATCGCAGGGGCAGGGTAAAGACGACGGCGCGAAGGAACGCGGAAAATAATTTTCCGTAAGCGCTTTTAACGCTGTTGTTTTCACCATGTTTTCAAAAAGCGCGACGAAAGGTAACTTTCGCCGCGCTTTTTTGTAAAAGAAAATCCCGCGCTTTTGCGCGGGGGGAAGCTATATGCTGTCCGATCTGCCGACGAGATAATCCAAAGATACGTTGAAATATTCCGCGATGGCGATCAGACTGAAAACTGTGGGAATCGAATTCTTTTTCCACTTGCAATAGGCGTTGAAATCGATGCGGCAGGACTTGGAAAACTTATAAAAAGTAAGATTGTGCTTTTTTAAGAGCAATTCTATTCTTTCGCAGAAACACTCATGTTTGACGGCGGGAACATACCCCGTAAATTCGGAACGTCCCACCATATAGTCGAGGGAACAGTCGAAAAAGTCGGCGAGCTTGATGAGAGAAGCGAGAGAGGGGGAAAATCTTTGGTTTTGCCAATTGCAAAGACAGGTGCGGAGAATATGGACTTCTTTGGCGAATTGGGTAATAGTGAGATCGTTGCATTCCCGATATTCTTGTAT
Organism: uncultured Eubacteriales bacterium; assembly: GCA_905209085.1. GTDB lineage: Bacteria > Bacillota > Clostridia > Christensenellales > Borkfalkiaceae > Scatosoma. The sequence goes on along the minus strand of CAJLRM010000001.1, from coordinate 224,246 downwards.
GATTTCATTGAGCGAATCCATGTAATTTGTCATTTTTTCCTTTGTTACGCGGCGCAAAAGCCGCCCATGTGAAATTCTTTAAATCGCATATAAAAATCAAATGGAATCCGACCTTCCCACGAGGTAATCGACGGAAACATTAAAATGATAAGCCAATTTATTTAATAATTCGGGGGTAGGGGTAGCGCCTCTTTGCCAGCGGGTAAAGTTGTAATTTTTAAATTTGCAGGAAGTGGCTATATAATTTGCCGTTTGATGATTCTTTTCCATTAAAAATTTTAAACGTTTCTGAAAAGAAGTTCGTTGTATGGCGAGATAAACTTCTTCATGCTCTGTCCTTCCCAGAAGAAAATCAAGAGAATAATTCAAAAAGTCTGCAACCTTGATTAACGAATCGAGATTAGGGTAAGCATCCCTGTTTAACCACAAAGAAACGTTTTGCTCGGACACCTTGGCTGATTGAGCAAATTCCTTTTGAGTGATGCCTTTGGTTTTTAAATGCCATTCAAGTGCTTCCGGAAAAGCCTCATAATTTATTTCTTGTATATCCATAGTATAAATTTACAACAACGGGACGGTATTTTGCTCGGTAATCAGGCGCACGTAGTATACAATAACTTTTAGAAAAATATTAAATGAAATCCGACCTGCCTACGAGGTAATCAACGGAAACATTAAAATGGTCGGCGAGTGCGCTTAGTATTTCAGGCTTGGGTTGAGTACCTTTTTTCCATTTGGAAAAGTTGGAATTTTTAAAATTACATATTTTGGCGATACGATTAGCATGGACGCCTTCTTTTTCGATTAAATCATTTAACCTGATAAAAAAAGTGGTGGATTTAGTGGAAGGATAATACTTTTCCTGATCGCTGCGTTCTAAAAGATAGTCAAGAGAGCAATTTAGAAAATCAGCGACTTTAATAAGGGAATCCAAGTTTGGGTAATTTGTTCTATTTATCCACAGGCAAACGTTTCGTGCCGATACGTTTGCCCTTTTAGCAAATTCTTTTTTTGTTATAGAGTGAGTTTCCAAATATTCTTTAATGCTATCAGAAAAAATATTAAAATTCAATTTTCACGCCCCACCAAATAATCCATACTACAATCAAAATATTTTGCAAGGATAATAAGATTTTCGAGAGAAGGAATGCGTACTCCAAAAAACCAATCGTCAATGCTCTGTTTTGAAAAAGGCAATTCCTTTTTTAATTTATGTCTTGAAAATTTTTTTTCTTTAAGAATTTTTTGAAAACATAGAGAAAAAGGCTTTGACGGGGCAAAGCTTTGAGTCCGATATTCGTTGACGCGACCGCAGAGAAAATCTAAGGAACATTTAAAATAGTCGGCGAATTGTATGGCGCGTGCGGTAAAAGGCAAAACTTCCTTTCTTAAATATTTATAAAGTAGCGAAATTTCGATTCCTAACGTTTTGCAAAGCAGCTCCTTGGAAAAACTTTCGGAGGAGGCTTTTTCCGCAATTAATTCTTCTAATCGTTCTCCGAAAATTTCCCGTACACTCATTTAAAAATTTCCCTTTTTTTAAAATTATGCCTAACATTATCCAAAAACGCTGGACATTGTCACGGATAAGGACTATAATAGGAACATAAAATTGTATGATGTTAGGATTTTTAGAAAGCGATTAAAAATCTCTTCCTACTAAATAATCCAAGGTACAGCCAAAATATTCTCTAAGCTCTATCAAATTCTCGATAGTAGGAAGCCGAACATCATTAAACCAATCGTCAATGCTTTGTTTTGCAAAAAGATTTGTCTTTTTAAGGTCTTGCCTTTTTATGCCTTTTTCTTTAAGAAGTTCTTGAAACCGCTCGGAAAACTTTTTTCTTTTGTGAAACTGTATTTCTTGATATTCTTCTGCATAACCGAACAAAAAATTTAAAGAACACTTAAAATAATCCGAAATTTTAATAGCATTTTCCACAGAAGGAGTACTTTTGCCTCCTGAATACTTATATATGATTGAAAAGCTTAGCTGTAAGTGTTTTGCCAATTGCATTTCAGAGAGATCTTTTTCACTCATTAAATATTTTAATTTTTCACTAAAAATATATTGAATATCCATAAAAATCCTTTTATACTATTTTGACTGAGGTTAGTAAAAATTCGGGATTCTTCTCAAATGTTAGGTTTTAAATTCATATCTGATTAGTGAAAATAAATAGTAAACTAATAAGGAGGTGAAAAAATGCCAGTCAAAGACTTTATAGAGTATTTAAAAGTGCTGGTGAAAGAGGAATTTGAAGCGATAATTTCCATTTACGGCAACGTGCTCGTCCTCAAATTTGCGGACGGCGTTGAAAGAACCATCACGGTAGAATGATTTTGTGTATAAAGGAGAAATTTTATGAAAGATTCAATTTTAGACGAGTTGTTTACGGGCAACTGGAAAACGCCCTTGGAAGTGAAATTCCCCGAAGGAACGGAAGATATCAGGGAAAAAGAAAGCGATATTCACGCCAAAGTAGAGGAATTGTTAGGAGAAAACAGTCCTTTACTCGATGAAATGTTGGCGGAAAGATTCTCGTACGAAGCCCATCTTCAAAACCAATCCTTCAAAATAGGCGTCAAGCTCGGCTTCCGATTCGCCCTCGCCTGTCTGGGGGAGGATAAGTCATAATCGTCCGAGATCGACAAAAAATCCCGAAGCGGCCATGAGGGGCGATTCGGGATTTTTTATGTCCGAAAAGAGAGTTGTTTAGTCGAAAAAACTTTGCAAAAGGACGGGGCAGGGGTGCGAATATCGCAAAGGAGAAGGAAAAGAGGAAATTTATTCCCCTATGCCAAAAACAACGAAAAAAAGTTGCTTTAAAATCGGGAAAATCTATTTCAAAACGATAGACGAACGGAAACTTTTATGGTATAATGATTCCATGGTTTTCAAACGGGCGATTGCTTTCGATATAGGCGACAAACGCATAGGCGTAGCTGTCAGCGACCCTTTTAACGAGTACGCGATGCCGTGCGAAACGTATTTTCGCACCCGCCGCTTCGACGAGGACGTGGCGGCGATAGCCAAAATAGCCGAGGCGCGGGGCGCGGACGTCATCGTCTGCGGTATGCCCGTCAATTTCGACGGCACGGAAAGCGTCCAGACGGAAAAGACCCGCCGTTTTGTGGAAGCCTTGCGGGAAAAAACCTCTCTTCCCGTGGAATTGGAAGACGAACGCTTCACGACCATGCAGGCTCGGGAAGTGCAGATCGTGGGGGGCGTAAAGCGCGACAAGCGCAAGCAGACGATCGATTCAATCGCGGCTTCTTACATTTTGGAAGGGTATCTTTCGCGCATGAAAAAGCGTGCGCGGGAGGAATCCGAAGAAAACGCGCGATAAGGTCTAAGGGGGAGTTATGGCTACGCTGCGGGGGGAAATAAAGGACAAAAACGATCGTCCGCTCCACGATTGCGAGATCGCCCTTTTGGATGAAAAGTTCCGGGAGCTTTGCCTGGTGAAAAGCGATGAACGGGGACGTTTTCAAATCGAGGCGGAGAACAGAATTTATCCCTATTTTTACGCAGTGAAAAATTACGGAGTCGATTTTCTGGAATTTTGGGGAAATAACGTCGATTTGACCGCCGACTTTGAAATGACCGTTCGCATCGGCAAAATAGAGATATACGGAATGAATTGTTTTCAGATCAAATGTCCGCTGCCTACGCTTTCCGTCTATTTCCGCCCCATGAGTCTGACGCGGCATCTTCGCAAGGAGAAAGACATCGCCCCGGAATTGGAAAAAGAGAATATCCGCGTAACGATAAACGGCGCGGCGGCGGAAGTATTGGTGATCAACCGCGTAAAGGAATATGCGGGAAAAGACGGCTTTTTGAGCGGTTACCTCTTGCAGGCGGATACGTCGAAAATCTTTTTGTCCGAAAGAAACGTTCTGTTTTTGCAAGTTTATGATAAGGAAAGCGACGATATCGGAGAGGCAATGTCCTTTTTCTCGGTCTGAAAGGGGAATACGCGTTCTTAAAAAGGCTTCATATAAGAGCATATAAAATAAAGGCAAGGAGCGCCGCGGCGGAAAAAGCGGCGAAGGATAAATCATGGATAATCAGAATTTGACTGACGACGAAGAGTACGACGATAATATTCTCGAACTCGAAGACGACGAAGGAAACGTCGAAAAGTATCTTCACGTAGGCACAATCGAATATAAGGGCGAATGGTATTGCTTTTTCCAAAAAGCGGAACCCGAAACCGAGGAAGAGGAGGATGAAGTGGTCATGTTCCTCTTGAAGGGCGAGGGGGACGAACAGGAGCTTCTTCCCTTGGAGGACGAAGAACTGATGGACGAAGTTTTTGCGGAGTTTTGCAACCAGTACGAGCAGTACGAGGACAGCGAGGACGCAATGAAACTGGACGGCGCGGAAGACTGATAAAGACCGTCTTCTTTCCGAAAGCGCAAAAGATGCCACTTTTCCCCATGGCGGGCGAAGTGGCTTTTTTTGACAAAAAAGAAAAAAGAGGCGGGCAGGGCTGCGACGAACGCCTGAAATGCGCGCTTGAAAATCAGGGAGGACAGGGAGAGGTATGGCAAAAGCGGAATATTTTTTACACGGGGATTTCGATACGGTCTTGGCGACTTTGGAAGCGGCGGTTTTCAAAAGCGCTTCGGCGAGTTTGGAGGATTCCAGCGACTTTCGCGCGCCCTCCTGCCGCGTCGCCGTTCGCGTATACGAGCGGTACAGCTGGACGGGCGGCAATCGGGTCAGTTTGAATATCACGCTGACGGAAAGCGACGGGCAATTGTTTTGTTCCGCCATTTCGTCGGGCGGCAGTCAGGCGATGTTCTTTAAAATCAATACTTTCGGGGAAGAGGCGTTTCTCGACTGCGTGCGCGAGGCTTTGGAGGCGTTTTCGGCGGAAAACGGGAAACAATGAGAAAAAATCCACTCAAAAGGGGCTTATAGAATGACGGAAAAAGAAAAACTCAAAGAGCGGCGCAAGGGACTGAACGAGGCTTTGAAGGAAAAACTCAAAGAGGCGTTTCAAGCCGTATTTCCCATCGCTTTGATCGTGCTGGGATTGTCGCTTACGCTGACGCCCTTAAAAACGGGCACCTTTCTGCTTTTCTCCATCGGCGTGTTGCTGCTGATTGTGGGAACGGCGCTGTTCGCGCTCGGCGCGGATATGTCCATGCTCGTCATCGGGCAGAAGGTGGGCGCCACTCTCACGAAGAGCAAAAAGATCTGGCTGATCGCCTTTATCAGCTTTGTCATCGGCGTCATCGTCACGATGGCGGAGCCGGATTTGCAGATTCTGGCGGAGCAGGTGAGCGATATAGAAAATATGGTGCTCGTCATCACCGTTTCCGTGGGCATGGGGATCTTTCTGACGATCGCCATGCTGCGCATCGTGTTCGGCATCAGCCTGTCCGTTCTGCTGGCGATTTTTTACACCGCCCTGTTCGCCGTGGCGCTCTTGTTCGTCCCCCAGAGCTTCTGGGCGGTTTCCTTTGATTCGGGCGGCGTCACGACGGGTCCCGTCACGGTTCCCTTCATCATGTCTTTGGGCGTGGGCGTCGCCGCCGTGAGAAGCGGCAAAAAGAGCGGCGACGACAGCTTCGGTCTGGTGGCGCTGAGCAGTATCGGTCCCATTCTCGCCGTGATGATTCTCGGCATCATTTATAAGGCGGAAGGCGGCGAGTACGAGATGGAAACCGTGTTTGTGCCGGAAACCACGCGCAGCGCTTTCGCGGCGTACGGTCGGGGACTGGGTACATATTCGCTGGAAGTGCTGCGCGCCATTTCTCCCATCATAGCGTTTTTCGTTCTCTTTCAGCTCGTGACGCGGGCGTTCCCCAGGCGTCAGCTGATCAAGATATTCATCGGTCTTGCGTATACCTTCGTGGGCCTCACGTTTTTCCTGACGGGCGCCAACGTCGGCTTCATGCCCGTCGGCAGGGAGATCGGTCAGGCGCTGGCGCAGATCTGGAACGGCTGGCTGCTCGTTCCCGTGGGGATGCTGCTGGGCTACTTCGTCGTATCGGCGGAGCCTGCCGTATACGTCCTGAATAAACAGGTGGAGCATATGTCCGCGGGCGCGGTGAGCGCGTCGGCGATGAAAAAGGGGCTTTGCTTGGGCGTATGCGCGGCGCTCGGCTTTGCGATGCTGCGCATCGTCACGGGCTTCAACGTCATGTGGCTGCTGGTGCCCGGCTACGCGGCGGCGTTGATTTTGATGCCGTTTACGCCCAAGCTGTTCACGGGTATCGCGTTCGACTCGGGCGGAGTCGCGAGCGGCGCCATGGTTTCCTCCTTTATTCTGCCCATGGCGATAGGCGCGTGCCTGTTTCTCGCGCCCGGCGAAATCATGACGCTGGCGTTCGGCTGCGTCGCGCTCGTGGCGCTGGCGCCCCTCATCAGCATACAGATACTCGGCATTCATTACAAGCATAAGACGGCTACCTATAAAAAGAACTTCCTCACCGAGGAAGACGGCATCGTGGAATACGAGGTGAACTGAAATGGAAGCGATTGAAAAGACGTTAAAGACCTCGCTCGCCAAGGAAAAGATCAAAAAAATGCGCATTGCGGGCAGGGAAAAGGAAGGCGGCGAAAAGAAGCCGTCGCGGATAAAGCTGCTGGTCGGGGTGGTGTCCGCGGGCGACGCGGCGGAAGTTTCCCAGCTCTGCAACTCCGTGGGGGCGGCGCTCAGCTACTCCTTCGAAGCGTTCGGCACCGCGCAGACCGCCGTTCTCGACTATTTGGGGCTTGGCGAAACGCCCAAGCGGGTGATCCTTTCGCTGATCCCCGAAAGCGCGGAAAAGTCGATTCTGGAAGGCATACAAAAGGAAATGGCGCTGTATCTGGTGGGGAAGGGCATCTGCTTCACGCTGCCGCTGACGGGCGTTTCCAGCATCGTTGCGAACGGTCTTTTGAAGGGCGCTCCGCAGGAAAAAAACAACGGGAGGGAAGGAAAAATGAAGGAAGACACGAGAATGTACGATTTGATTATAGCGGCGATGCAGAGCGGCTTCGCGGACGACGCGATGAACGCGGCCCGGGAAGCGGGCGCGGCGGGCGGCACACTCATTCACGCCACGACGCTCAACAACCGCAAGGCGGAACAGCTGATCGGCGTCACCTTGCAGCAGGAAACGGAAGTTTTAATGATCCTGACCAGGCGCGAGGGCAAGCTCGCCATCATGCGCGCCGTTCAGGAAACGGCGGGACTGAAAACGGACGCGGGCGGCGTCCTCTTCTCCCTGCCCGTGGACAATCTGATAGGAGTCGGCTCCATGTCGCCCGACGTGGCGACGCCCGAACGCAAGGAATAACTTTACGCATAGGGCAGGTATGCGGCGAACGCATACCTTTTGATGCGGAACGGGAAAGCGACTCTTTTTTGAAAGGCATAGCGCAAGGATTTCCTCGCGCCTGTCCGCCCGAAAAAGGGTCGTTTTTGTATGCCTTTTGGGGATGCAAGCGTCGATTGAGCGAAAAAGACGGCTTTTCAAGCAAGACTTGCTTGCATTCTGCCGCCGCGCGTGATAAAATTTCCGTAAAACGAGGCTCCCTTTGGCGCCGAAAAACGGAAGAAAAAAAGGATACTGTCGTATGAAAGATATATGGAAGAGATTAAAAAAATACCGATTGCCGCTCGTTTCGGCGTTCGTGATGCTGGTGCTGTCCACCGTCTGCTCGGTGACGCTGCCCACGCTGATGACGAATATCGTCGATTACGGCATCAACGCGAAAGACATCGATTACGTTTATAGAACGTGCGCGATAATGGCGGCGGTCACGGCGGCGGACGTCGTTCTCGTCGTGGTCGCCTATAAGATAGGTCAGGAAGCGGTGGCGGCGTTCTGCGGCGATCTGCGCGCGGAAATTTTCGCAAAGGCGAACGCCATGCCGATGGACGCCTTCAAAAAGATGGGCACGGGCGCTCTCATCACTCGTTCCATCGAGGACGTGGACAGGGTGGGCGACGTGCTCAATACGCTGATGAGCGCTCTCTCCGCCATTCCCTTTACGATGATTTTAGGAACGGTGCTCGCCTTTCGCAAGGACCCTGTCTTGGCATTGATTTTGTTCGCGTTCGTGCCCGTCATTCTCGCGGTGGTCGTGCTCGTTTCGCGCAGGCTGCATCCCCTTTGGAAGCTCTCGGACGAATACATGGATAAACAGAACGCGCTGATCCGCAGCCGCCTTTCGGGGATCCGCGTCGTGCGCGCGTTCAACCGCGAGAGCGCGGAGCAGGAAAAGATAGACAAGGCGACGCATATCATGGCGGGGAATATCATCAACGCCAATATCCGCGCGGGGTTAATAAGTCCCGTGTGTATGCTCGTGCTCAACTTGGTGACGGTGCTGATTTTGTACGTGGGCGCCTTCCGCATCACGCTCGAAGGCAGTAAACTGACGGTGGGCGGGATACTCGCGGTCATCGAGTACGTGGGGATGATCATGTCGGGGATCATGACCATTTCTTTCTCCATTTCCGAGATCCCCCGCGCGCGGGTGAATTGTATGCGCCTCGGGGAAGTGCTCTCCGCGGAATCGATCCCCGAGGCCACGGATACGCACCTGCCCCCCTTTAAAGGCGCCGTTTCTTTAAAGAAAGTCGGCTATCGCTACCCGGGCAGCGAAGGCAGCGCGCTTTCCGGCGTGGATATGGAGATCGCGGCGGGCGAGAAGGTGGCGCTCATCGGCGGGACGGGCTCGGGCAAAAGCACTCTCGTGCGTCTGTTGACGGGACTTTCCGCGCCCACGGAAGGGGAGCTTCTTTTCGACGGTAAACCCGTTTCGGAAATTAGCGAACAGCGGATCCGGGACAACGTTTCCTGTGTTTTGCAAAAGGACACGATTTTTTCGGGCACGATCGGGGAAAACGTGGCGGCGGGCAGGCAGGTAAGCGACGAAGAGATAAATGCCGCGATAGAGGACGCGCGGCTCGCGGAGTTTGTCGACGAACAGAAGGAAAAACTCGCTTATCCCGTGACGCAGCGCGGCGGCAACCTTTCGGGCGGTCAGAAACAGCGCCTCGCCATCGCGCGGGCGATTTTGAAGCCCGCGGCGATCTATATTTTCGACGATAGCTTCTCCGCGCTCGATTTCATGACGGAATCAAAGCTCAGGGCGCGGCTCGCGGAGCGTTTGAAAGGCAAAACGCAGATCATCGTCACCCAGCGCGTCACGACGGCGATGAACTGCGACAAAATTTACGTGTTCGACGCGGGGACGATCAACGCGTCGGGCACCCATTCGCAACTGATGGAAAGCTGCGGGATCTACCGCGAAATCTATCTTTCGCAAACCCGATAGTGCGTTCCCTCCGCCTTTGTCCTGACGGCTTTTTTGCCGTACCTCCGCGGTTTTCTCTTTCCCTTCGCGCGTGCTTTTTTCTCGCGCGCTCCCGCCGTTGTCTTTGGCGGGCATAAAGAAATTGCGGACATAAAAAATTTAAAAAGTACGGCGTCCCTTTTCCGACTAAAAACTTTCCCTCCAAAAAACTTTTAAAGGATATCGATATGCAAGAATCGACCACACCAAACGAAATCAAAGAAAAACCCAAAATAGAAAAGCGTTCCAAGCGGAGCGCAGGGATTCTCAAACGGATGTTAAAAGACGTTTCGAAGATCCGTTTTCAGCTCGTCAGCGTGGTGTTTATGGCGCTGATCATCATCTCCTGCAACATTTTTTCGCCGCAACTTTTGGGCGGAATCATCGGGGACGTCAGCGATTTCGCGTTGAATAAAGGGGATGCGTCCGCATTCTTGAAGGGACTGATAAAGCCCCTTGTCATGCTCGCCGTCATCTATGCGGTGTATTCTCTGTTTTCCTGGCTGAAAATGTATACGTTGAACAACGTCGTTTCCCGCCGCTTTACCTGCGAACTTCGTATTTCGATGGCGGATAAAATTTCCCGCCTTCCCGTTTCCTATCTCGATAAGACGACGACGGGGGAGATACTCGCCCGCGTCAATAATAATGTTTCCATGATGGGCAACTCGATTCACGAAGCGCTGGATGTGCTTTTAATGGGCGTGTTGCAGCTCGTTGCGATCGCGGTGATGCTGTTCGTGGAAAATTGGCAGATGGCGCTGGCGGTCATTTTGCTGGTGCCTCTGTCCACCGTCATCTCGACGATCATCGCCAAAAAGAGTATGCGCTATTACGATAAGATGTGGAAGAGTTACGAGGAGCTGTACTCGTGTGTCGAAGAAGATTACGGCGGAATAGAAACGGTCAAATCCTATAACATGGAAGAAACCATGAAGAAAAAACACGCCAAAATCAACGACGGGCTTACCTATGTCAATAAACGGGCGGTGGTTTTGTCCTCCGCGGTACAGCCCGTCATCGCTTTCACCAATCACGCTTCTTTTATCGCGGTGTGTCTGCTCGGCGGAATCCTCGCCTTTTCGGGTAAGATCGAGGTGGCGACGGTGGTGACGGTCGTATTGTATTCCAAGAACTTTTCGGGGCCTTTAATGCAGATTGCCAACGGTCTTTCTTCCATTCAGCACGTAGGCAGCGCGGCGAAGAAGGTGTACGGTTTTCTCGACGAAACGGAGATGACGACGGAAACGCCCGTACTTCCCGCGGAGATTCGGGGGGACGTGGAGTTTAAGGACGTGGAGTTTTCCTATACGGAGGAAAAGCCCCTGATCGAACACCTGAGTTTTTCGGTGCGGGCGGGGCAGAAGGTGGCGATCGTGGGACCCACGGGGGCGGGTAAGACGACCATCGTCAATCTGCTGATGCGGTTTTACGATCCCAAAAGCGGGCATATCGAAATAGACGGGCATAATATCGAGGAGGCAAACCGAGAGGACGTGCGGGACAAATTTTCGATGGTTTTGCAAGATACGTGGCTATTCGAGGGCACCGTGTACGAGAATATCGCCTACGGAAAGGAAGGGGTGACGAAAGAGGAGGTAGAGGCGGCGTGTAAGGCGGCGTATTGCGATCGTTTTATCCGCCTGCTGCCCAAGGGATATGAAACGGTCCTCACCGATTCCACCTCTCTTTCGGGCGGGCAGAAGCAGCTTTTGACGATAGCGCGGGCGTTTCTTTCCGATAAACCGCTGTTGATTTTGGACGAAGCCACCTCCAACGTCGATACGCGCACGGAGATCCTCATCCAAAAGGCGATGGATAAACTGATGAAGGGCAAAACCTGTTTTGTCATCGCCCATAGGCTTTCGACGATTGTCAATGCGGATATGATTATTGCGGTGGATAGCGGCAGAATCGTGGATATAGGAACGCACAAACAGCTTTTGGAAGAGGGCGGATTCTACGCCAAACTTTACAATAGCCAATATATCTTGACCGCCTGAAAAATCAGTCGGTCAAACGCGCGGGGCGCCCCAAAGGGACGCCCCGTTTTCTATCGTTTGATAAACGGCTCTAAAAGCGCGAACAAACGTTTGTTCGATACATTCCTCGGCGGAAGGATTTAATCGCCGCTACGGGGCGATTAAAGGCGTTTAAACGCATATAAGGAGTCGTATAGAGAATTGTTTTAATCGGACTCAGGCGCAGGCGGCTTAATTAATTATGGTTTTTAGTATAGAAAAAACTATACTAAGCCTTTAATAGGTCTTGTACGGAGCGTAAAGGGGAAAATTAAATTTTTAGATTTTGGAAGAAACTTCCGTTTCTTCTTTTTTTACTTCTCGCGGAATATCGGATAATCCTAAAAGATAGTCGGCAGAAATATTAAGAAGCTGACATAATTCAAAAAGAATTGTAATCGAGGGAATATTTGTTCCCTTTTTCCAATTGGATATATTTCCTTCGCTTATGTTTAACAGTTTTGCAATTTGTTTTTGAGTATAAGTACTTGTTTTAAGCTCTTCTGTAATCCGTTCCTTAAACTTCATTTTCTTCTCCCGATTTATGACGAAATTCAGTTTCACTAAAATTTTATCATAAACAGACAAGAAATACTTGACTATTCAATACGGCTGAATTATAATATTATCAAAGCGGTTTGTCGCGAAATTTTAAATCCCACAGGGGTAATTTTTATGAACAAGAGTTTCAGTGAAGTTAGGATTTGCTATTTTATTATCTTTCCTTAAATTCTTAATTTCATTTTAGCACTTTCAAATTTTTAGCACAGGGAATACGTCCATGCTATCCGACTTGTGATAAAACACTTCCAAGAATATTATAATTTGTTGATAGAGAGGAAGAATACAGGTTATCTAAGAATATTTAACGAAATGTTGAAAAAATAAATTGGAAAAGGCAAAATGAATGTTGAAAACTATCTAATGTGGAAGTCTATTATTTTTTAAGAAATTCGATATATAATGTTTCCGTTGCGTATTGTAGCTTTCAATAATACATTTTAAAATCCAAAAAATTTCGAAGGAAACAGAACAAAATGTGGATTTTATAGACAATATGAATGCTATTAAAATTTATAGTCGAACAGGGGTAATTTTTTATGAACAAGAGTTTCAGTGAAGTATTGCGAGAGTTTTTAAGGGACAACCACATGACGCAGACCGCTTTTGCGCGCGCAATAGGAGTAAAGCCAAGTCGGATAAGCGAATGGCTGCGGGGAAAAAACAGCCCGAATTATCAAATGCTTCAAAAAATGTCGTTTGCGTTTGATATTTCCGCCGATTATTTTTTAGGACTGAGCGAAAGTTATTGAAAAACCCGTCTTTTGACCATAAAATTTTCCACATTACAGGCATTATGCGACATTTTAGAATGTACCCCCAATGATTTATTTGAAGAATATTGCGGCAAATAATCGGCTTGGCGGCAAAAACGGGGTGAAAAAGCGAAAATTTTTCCAAAAAAATCGTTTATTTCGCTTAAAATAGCTTGCCAAGGGCGGTCCGATATGCTAAAATAATATAGCTAAAAATTCACACCCGATGCCGTGCGCATTCCGTGTCCGTAAAATACAAAATTTTTATTGCGGATAAGATGCGGCCAAACGCGAGTCGGGGAGGTAAAACGGAGGAATGAATTATGGCAGTGATCACTATGAAACAGCTTTTGGAAGCGGGCGTCCATTTCGGACATCAGACGAGAAAGTGGAATCCGAAGATGAAGAAGTACATCTTTGCGGCGAGAAACGACATCCACATCATCGATTTGCAGCTGACGGCGTCCCTCATCGAAGAAGCGTACAAATTCGTATGCGAAAGCGCGAAAGCGGGCAAAACCGTCCTTTTCGTCGGCACCAAGAAGCAGGCGCAGGACGCCATTAAGGAAGAAGCGGAAAGATGCGGGCAGTATTATGTCAATTCCCGCTGGCTGGGCGGTTGCCTCACCAACTTCAAGACCATGCGTTCCCGCGTGGAAAGGCTTGAAAAACTCGAAAAAATGGAAGCGGACGGCGAATTTGAGCTGCTTCCCAAAAAGGAAGTCATGCTCCTTAAAAAGGAAATGACCAAATTGCAGACCAATCTCGGCGGCATCAAGAAAATGAGAGCGCTTCCCGGCGTCATGTTCGTGGTGGATCCTCACAACGAAGAGATCGCCGTAAAAGAAGCGAAGAAAATGGGAATCCCCGTCGTGGCGATCACGGACACCAACTGCGATCCCGACGAGATTGACTACGTGATCCCCGGCAACGACGACGCGATCCGCGCGATCAAGCTCATTTCTTCCGTCATGGCGAACGCGGTGATCGAGGCGAATCAGGGCGCGGAAGTGCTTGTGGCGGCTCCCGAAGCGGCGGCGGAAACGGCGCCTTCTTCCATTGAGGAAGTTGTGGCGGCGGCGGACGAAGAGCCTGCGGAAGCGAACGCGTAATCCGAATTTATCCCGCGCGGGCGTTATGCCCGCCGAGTCGGGCATTTCAAATCATTCTAATTAAAGAGGAGAACAGAGAAAATGGCATTTACGGCAAAAGACGTAATGGCGCTCCGCGAGAAAACCGGCGCGGGCGTTATGGACTGCAAAAAAGCGCTTACCGACACAGACGGGGATATGACCAAAGCCGCCGACCTTTTGAGAGAACGCGGCATCGCAAAAGCGGAGAAGAAAGCTTCCCGAATCGCGGCGGAAGGCATCGTCGCTTCCTATATCGAAGGCAAGACGGGCGTGCTGATCGAAGTCAACTGCGAGTCCGATTTCGTGGCGAAGAATCCCCGTTTCACCGAAATAGCGAAAGAGATCGCACAGGTCGTCGCCAAAGAGAATCCCGCGGACGTAGCGGCTTTGCTCGCTTGCGGCATCGAAGGCGCCGTGAACGTGGAGGAATATCTCAAAGCGCAGACGGCGGTCATCGGCGAGAAGATCGCGGTGAGAAGATTCACCGTTTATAAGACGGAAGGTTTCCTTGCAAGCTATATCCACCTCGGCGGCAAGCTGGGCGTGCTCCTGGATATGAAGGGCGCGGATACGGACGCGGCGAAGGAAACGGCGCACGAGATCACCTTGCAGATCGCCTTCACCAAGCCCGCGTATCTCACGGAAGCGGAAGTTTCCGCGGAAACCCTGGAAAAGGAAAAGGAAGTGTTGAAGCAGCAGGCGATCAACGAAGGGAAGCCCGAAGCGATTGCCGAGAAGATGGTGATGGGCAGAATCAAGAAGTTCTATGAAGAAAACTGCCTTTTGAAACAGGCGTTCATCAAGGACGACAAACAGACTGTCGCGGATCTGCTGGCGGCGGCGTCGAAGGCCGCGGGAAGCGAAGTGGCGATCAATCGTTTCGCGTTCTATGTAATGGGCGAAGGTCTTGAAAAGAAGAGCGAGGACTTGCAGGAAGAAGTGGCAAAGCAAGTCGCCGCGATGAAGAAATAATCGACAATCTCCCGAGCCGTCCGAATTTTTCGGACGGCTTTTTTTTGTCGTAAAATCGAAACGACGCTTTTGTGAAAAAGCCGCCTCGGACGTTTTTTGCCGAAAATTTTTTGCCCCGCCGCTTTGTCGGTCTTTAAAAAACGCTTTCAAAGAGCGGCGCGGCAGTACAAAATAAAAATCGGGTGAAGAAGGGAAGGCGAAGGCGGGAAAAGAAAATAAAAACTACAAAAATCTCCAAAAATAAGGCGACTTTTTTTGCTTTTTATATAGCTTTCTTTCGTGAAATATGCTATAATAGAAAAAATCGAAAAAGTACCGCCCGGAAAGGGGCTTAGAGAGAATAGATCGGGAGCGGCACAACGAAAGACGCGCTTTATGCTCTTTCGGTCGATTGGCGCGGTCCTTTTTGCGGTACTCAAGCGGAGGAAAGTAGAAATATGCAGCCCAAGTACAAGAGAGTCCTTTTGAAACTTTCGGGAGAGGCGCTGGCGGGAGAAAAGGGCTTCGGCCTCAATCAGGACGTCATCGCAACCGTCGTCGATCAGATTGTGGAAGTCCACAACATGGGCGTGGAAGTAGGCTTGGTCATCGGCGGAGGCAATTTCTGGCGTGGTCGTCAGGGTACGAAAATGGAACGCACCACCGCCGATCATATGGGGATGCTGGCGACGGTGATGAACTCCCTCGCCATGATGGACGCCATCGAACAGCGCGGCGTGCCCGTGCGCGTACAGACGGCTCTCAATATGGTGTCCCTTGCCGAGCCGTTCATTCTTCGCAAGGCGATCCGTCATTTCGAGGAAGGAAGAATCGTCATTTTCGCCTGCGGAACGGGCAATCCCTATTGCTCCACGGATACGGCGGCGGCGCTGCGCGCGTGCGAAATTTCCGCGGATATGCTTCTGATGGCGAAGAACGTGGACGGCATTTACGATTCCGATCCCAAAACCAATCCTTTCGCCAAGAAGTACGACAGACTCACGTATGCGGACATTTTAAACCGCAATCTCAAAGTCATCGATTTCACGGCGGCCACCATGTGCATGGAAAACAACGTCCCCACCCTCGCTTTCGGACTGGACGAGGATAAATCCATCGTCCGCGCGGTGTGCGGGGAGGAGCTGGGAACGGTCATCACCGTTTAAAAGTCCAAGGGATCCGAGGCGAAAGGAAGGGCGCGCATTTTCGGAACGCGCCCGAAGCAGAATAAAAATAAACCGGACAAGGAGAAAAATCATGATTGAAAACGAAAAAGTGGAAGAATTGATGCTGGAACTTGAAGACAAGCTGGATAAGACGATTTCCGTGCTCGAAGCCGAATATACGACGATCCGCGCGGGCAGGGCGAATCCGCACGTGCTCGACAGGGTGGAAGTGGAGGCGTACGGCGGCATGAGCAAGCTCATCGAGCTGGGCAACATCAGCGCATTGGACGCGAGATGCCTGCAAATCAGCGTTTGGGATAAGTCCCTTTTGAAAGCGGTGGAGAAAGCCATTCTGCAATCGAATTTAGGACTTACGCCCACCAATGACGGCAACGTTATCCGCATCGTTTTCCCCATCATGACGGAGGAGCGCAGAAAAGAACTCGTCAAGCAGATCAAGAAGATGGGCGAGGAGGCGAAAATCGCCCTGCGCAATAACCGCCGCGACGCGATGGACACCTTGAAGAAAATGAAGACGGCGAAGGAATTGTCCGAGGACGATTTTGCGGCGTGCGAAGCGGACGTGGAAAAGACGGTTTCGGGCGCTATGTCCAAATTAGAGGGCGTAATTTCGGCAAAAGAAAAGGATTTGATGTCTATTTGAGCCATGAAGAAGAATAAAATAGAGGGTGCGGAGCAGTCGGGATTGCTGCCGAAGCATATCGCCGTCATCATGGACGGAAACGGCCGCTGGGCGAAAAAGCGGCTGATGCCGCGCTCTTTCGGGCATCAACAGGGCATGAACCGCATGATCGGGCTTTTAGAACACGCCTTCGACGTCGGCATCGATTACGTCACGGTATATGCGCTGTCCACGGAAAATTTAAAGCGTCCCAAAGAGGAGCTCGACGGGCTCTTCAATCTCCTCCGCAAGCATTTCGTGGACTGTATGCGGCGGATTTGCGCGCGCGGCGTGCGTCTGAAAATTCTCGGGGACGTTTCTCTGCTGCCGCAGGACGTGCAGGGCCTTCTCAAAAAAGCGGAGGAAGATTCCGTTATGTATTTGGGCAGAGGGGTAAACGTGGCGCTCGGTTACGGCTCGCGCGCGGAGATCGTGCGCGCGGCGAAGCTCGCGGCGGAGCGCGGGAAAACGCTGACGGAGGAAAATTTTTCCGACTTTCTCTACACCGCGGGACAGCCCGATCCCGATCTCGTCATCCGCACGGGCAAAGAGCAGCGGCTCTCCAATTTTCTCCTCTTTCAGTCCGCGTATGCGGAACTGTATTTTTCCGACAAAATGTTCCCCGAATTTTCGGATAAGGACCTCGACGAAGCGATCGCCGAATACGGCAGGCGCACGAGGCGTTTCGGAAAGACGGACGAACAGTGCGCGAAAGGCGGGGAGTGAAAGGCGTTTTCGGGCGGGAGCCCGCTTGCGGCCCGCACGCGCGGGTAAAAGGATAAAGGACAGTTTATGAAGATCCGTTTGATTACGGGTACCTGCTACATAGCGGTGCTGCTCGTGTTTTTTCTTTTGAAAATATTTGTCAGCGATCTCTTTTTCGACGCGCTCATTTACGCGTTCGCGCTCATCGGCACGTTCGAGATGACCCGCGCTATGAAAGAGAAAATCACCAAAGCGGAAAAAATCGCCGTATTCGCGTTTGCGGCGCTGTGTATTCCCGCCTGTGCGCTCTTCGAAGAGTTTTTGGGCGCAGGGCTGGAAGGGGCGGCGGTCTGTTTCTTCGCGCTGGCGGTGGCGCTCTTGTCCCTGCTCGTGGCTCGCCACGACGAAACTTCCCCCGAAAACCTCGGCGTCGCTTTCCTGTGCGCCGTATATCCCAATCTGCTTTTGGCTCTTTTGACGCTCGCCAATCATCTCGGGGGCGGGGAAACGCTTTCCCGGTTTGCGCTCAATTCCGATCTGGCGATTTTGTTTATTTTCGTCATTTCCCCCTTCGCGGACTCCCTGGCTTATGTATTCGGACGCTTCTTAAAGGGCAGATTTCCCAAAAAGATGGCGCCCGTGCTCAGTCCCAATAAGACGGTGGTGGGCGGCATCGGCGGTCTGGTGGGCGGACTCGTCGGCGCGGCGATTCTCTATTTTTCCTATAACGCCGTCGCGGGCAGCTTCGAAAATATGGGAGTGTGGCTTCCCGTCTATCTCCTCGTCGGACTTCTCGCCGCCGCCGCGACCGAGTTCGGGGATCTGGTGGAAAGCTGTATCAAGAGAAAGGCGGACATCAAGGACATGGGAAAACTCATGCCCGGCCACGGCGGTATTCTCGATCGCATAGACGGGACGCAGTTCGCCGCGGTGGTGGTGTACGTCGCGTTCGCGGCGATACACCTGATAGCGTAACGTACCAAAGAGTGCCCGTCTTGTAAAAAGAAGGGCGCTTTTCTGATTCGCCGCGTTTCCTTGCCGAAAATCGGCGGGGAGGCGCGGCAGAGGTGGAGTATGAAAAAGATAAGCTTGATCGGCGCGACGGGATCCATCGGGCGGCAGGTCTGCGCCGTCGCAAGGCGGTATCCCGATAAATTCCGCATCGTTTCCATGGCGGCGGATCGTTCCGCGGAAGATTTTTTAAAACTGGTAAAGGAATTTCGCCCCGAATACGCGGCGCTCGCGGACGAGAAAGCCGCGGATAAGATCGCGGACGGGATCCCCGAAGGGGTGCGATTTGCGGGCGGCGCAGCCGCGGCGCGGGAGGCGGTCGCTTACGGGGATACGGCGATGATCGCGGCGACGGGGTTTGCGGGGCTGGGCTATACGTTGAAAGCCGCGGCTCTGAAAAAGGATATAGCGCTTGCCAATAAGGAAACTTTGGTCTGCGGCGGCGAGCTGGCGATGAAGAAAATAAAGGGGGCAGGGATTCGATTAATGCCCGTGGACAGCGAACATTCCGCGCTTTGGCAGGCGCTCGGCTTCCGCCTCGACGCGCCCTTTCGACGGCTGATCGTCACTGCCAGCGGCGGTCCCTTTTATTCGTATACGGCGGAGCAGCTGCAACGGGTGACGCCCGAGGACGCGCTCCGACATCCCACGTGGACGATGGGCGCGAAGATCACGATAGACAGCGCCACCCTTCTCAATAAGGGCTTCGAAGTCATCGAGGCGAAGTGGCTGTACGGCGCGCCCCTCGAAAAGATCCACACCGTCGTTCAGCCCGAGAGCATCATCCATTCGATGGTGGAATTTGAGGACGGCGCCGTGCTCGCTCAGATGAGCTACCCGTCTATGGAACTGCCCATTCAGCTGGCGCTCACCTATCCCGAAAGAATGGACTGCGCTTTGAAGCCGCTCGATTTTGAAAAGCTCGGCAGCATACGTTTTCTGCCCTTGGAGCGGAAGCGGTTTCCCTGTTACGATCTGGCTCTGTCGGCGGCGGAAACGGGGGACAATTTCCCGTGTGCGCTCAACGGGGCGGGCGAAATCGCCGTACGCGCTTTTTTGGAAAAACGGATACCTTTCCCCGCGATTGCGGAAACTATAGAGAACGTTTTGTCGAAAACGGAGCGCGCGGCGGCGGATTCTTACGAAGCGCTTTTCGAAACGGACGCGCGGGCAAGGCGCTTGGCGCGGGAGTCGATTGCAAAGCGGGCGTAAAAAGAACGCTTTTCGGACGGGAAGTAAAACGGGAAAACGAAAGGAATAAAAATAAAGACGCAAATAAATCAAAGAGGACAAAAGCATTGAATCTGACACATCTTTTAAGTTTTTCTTCGGTGATGAAGAGCATAGGCGGCGTCGTGCTCGCCGTGGTAATTCTGCTGGTCATGGTGACGATCCACGAATTCGGGCACTATATCGCGGGAAAAATCCTCAATTTCAAAATCAACGAATTTTCGGTGGGATTCGGTCCCGCTCTATTCAAAAAACGCAGCAAAAAGTCGGGCGAACTCTTCGCTCTGCGCGCGATTCCCTTGGGCGGATACTGCGCGTTCGAAGGGGAGGACGATACGGAGGAGGAGAACACAAAATCCGCTTCTCCCAAAGCGGACGGGGAAAACCCGCCCTTTTCCGACTTTGCGGATAAGACCTCGCAAAAGGAGGGAACGGAAGCCGAGCCTTCCGCGCTTTCGGGCAACGTTTCCCCGGACGAGGCGGATTCTTTGAAGGCGGAAGCCGATACGCATACGATTGCGGCGGGAAAACGGAAAGAGAAAAAGGAGCCTTTGAATTTCAACGATCAGCCGCCCTGGAAACGAATCATCGTCCTCCTTGCCGGCGCGACGATGAACTATCTTCTCGCGCTCCTTCTCATCATGGTCATGTTCGTGGGATACGGGCGCCCGCAGTCCTATCTCTATCCCGTGGAAGCGGCTCCGCAGGCACAGACGGCGACGGGAGCGGACGCGCTCAGAAGCGGCGACATCGTTTTGACCGTCAACGGTCGGGATCTGTATCTCACCACCGATTACTGCGACGCCTTGAAGGGCAAGAAAGCGGGCGACGTGGTCGCGGTGGAGGTGCTCAGAGTCAACGAGGAAACGAAAAAGCGGGAGAAACTCTCCCTTTCCGTGGCGTTGCAGGCGGACGCGAACTTTGCCAATATGTCGGATACCGCGACGATCTACGCGGTTTTCGGCTTGGACAGCGAACGCTGCCAAATCGTTCCCGTCATCATGAAACAGGGCTTTTTCCAAAGCGTCGGGGATTCTTTCGTCTATTCCGCCAAGATCGGCGGGACGGTGCTGCGCTCCTTGGGAGAGCTGCTGACGGGAAAACTCGGATTGAGTTCGATGGGCGGACCCGTGACGACCATCAAAATCACTTCGCAGGTGGCGTCGAGCAACATGGTTTCCTTCCTCAACATCGCGGGATTCATCGGCGTCAACCTCGCCGTGTTCAACCTGCTGCCCATCCCCGCTCTGGACGGCTCCAAGGTGATCTTCTGCATCATCGAATGGATCAGAAAAAAGCCCATCAACCGCAAGGTGGAGGCGATGATTCATTTTATCGGCATCATTTTCCTTTTCGGCTTTGCCATTCTCGTCGATTTATTGCAACTGTTTTAAGTCTGAAAAACAAAGGCGGACGCTTTCCTCGGCGTTCGCCTGATTCGTCGCCATGACGCCTCTCTTTTTTTCGCGGGTCCTTTTTTCCTGAAAAACGTCTTCCCGCACGCCGTTCGTTTCTTTCCGCGGGGAGTTACGCTGGCGGCTTTGCTCCTGTCGCTTTGATTTTTTCCAATCGCGTTCACGATTTTTCGCTATTTTCTCCGCCGTTCGTTTTAAGGCAACTCGGAAAAAAGGCGGCCCGCAAAAAAAATTCACCTGTCAAGTAAAAACGCTTGACAGGCAATTTTTTTTGAGGTATAATGGGGAAGCCGTCCGCAAAAAGAGCGCGGAACTTGCGAAGGCGAAAACGGAGGAACGGGCTATGTCGGGCGTCGGAACAAAAGAACGCTTGGTATCTGCGGACGAATGCGGACCGAAAGATATGGTCGTTTCGCGGCTTTGGGACGTATACGCGCCCTTGCTCACGCCGCATCAGCGGGAAATTACCGACCTCTATTTCAATTACGATCTGTCCCTGGGCGAGATCGCCGAGCAGAAGGGCGTATCCCGTCAGAGCGTTTCCGATTGCCTTGCCAAATGCCGCAGGCTCTTGGAATCGTACGAAGAAAAGCTGGGGATGCTGTCGCAGCTTGAAAAGTTCTCTAAGGAACGCGCCCGCGCGTCGTCTTTCGTCGCGGGGTGGGTGGAGCGGATGCGCGCCGAGCATCCCGAATGGAGCGGGGAGCTTTCCTCTTTGGAAGAAGCTTTTGAAAATCCACGGGAGGACTGAATCGCTTTTTATAAAAATACGCAACGGGAGGAAAATAGGATAAAATGGCGTTGTTTTCATCGCTTTCGGAAAGACTCAATCACATATTTTCCAAACTGACCAAACGCGGCAAACTCACGGAACTGGAAATCAAAACGGCGATGCGCGAGGTACGCGTGGCGCTCCTGGAAGCGGACGTCAATTTGAAGGTCGCCAAACAGTTCATCGCGGACGTTTCGGAAAAGGCGGTGGGGCAGGAGATTCTCGCCTCTCTCAATCCCGCTCAGCAGGTCATCAAAATCGTCAACGACGAACTGATAGAGCTGATGGGCTCGAAAAACGCCAAGCTGGAAGTTTCGTCCAAGCCTCCCACGGTCGTCATGATGTGCGGGCTTCAAGGCGCGGGCAAGACCACCCTTTGCGGCAAGCTGGCGACGCTTCTCAAAAAACAGGGCAAGAAACCTCTTTTGGTGGCGGGGGATATCTACCGCCCCGCAGCGATCACGCAGTTGCAGGTGGTGGGCAAAAACGCGGGCACGGAAGTCTTTGAAAAGGGCACGCAAAGTCCCGTCAAGACCGCGAAGCAGGCGATAGAGTACGCCCGTTCCATGAACTACGACACGGTGATCCTCGATACGGCGGGCAGATTGCAGATAGACGAAACGCTGATGCAGGAACTCGAAAATATCAAGAAGGAAGTGGAAGTGACGGAAACGCTGCTCGTCGTGGACGCCATGACGGGACAGGAAGCCGTCAACGTCGCGGACACCTTCAATTCGAGGCTGGAAATCACGGGCGTCATTCTCACCAAGCTCGACGGCGACACGCGCGGCGGCGCCTGTCTTTCCATTAAGGCGGTGACGGGCAAGCCGATCAAGTTTATCGGCGTGGGCGAAAAACTCACCGACTTAGAGCCCTTCTATCCCGAACGCATGGCGTCGAGGATTCTGGGCATGGGGGATGTTCTGTCCCTGATCGAAAAGGCGCAGCAGGCGATCACCGAAGAAGACGCCAAAAAAATGCAGCAGAAGATGAAGGAAAATTCCTTCACTTTGAACGATTATCTCGAACAGTTCGCCATGCTGAAAAAGATGGGCGGCGCGCAGTCGCTGATGAGTATGCTCCCCGGCATGGGCAAAATGAAGGTGAACGAAAAGGACATCGACGAGAAAAAAATAGAACATACGAAGGCGATGATCCTTTCCATGACGCAGTCGGAAAGGGACAATCCCTCCATCATCGACAGCAAGCGCAAGCGCCGCATCGCGGCGGGCTCGGGAACGAGCGTTCAGGAGATCAATCAGCTCCTGAAACAGTTTGAACAGACGAAAATGTTGATGAAGCAGTTAAAGGGCGGCAAGGGCAAGTTCAGAATGCCCTTTTGACAGAGTCGGACCCGCGCAAAGACAATAAAACGATTTCGCAGCGTTCAAAAATCGGGTCGCCGTTTTTCCGATGCGTCGGCGTTTCGAAAGAGTTTTTTGAAAACCGCCGCCGCGACTTTGCCGACAACATACTGCCTGCATTTTAAATAAAGCCCGTAGAGGACAAGAAAGCGGGAAATTCCCCGCCGCGGCGTTCCTTGCGGGGTGACAGAATGGACAAAATTAATTTTTTAACATACTTTGGAGGTATTTATTATGGTTAAAATGAGACTTTTGAGAATGGGCGACAAGAAAAACCCCATCTATCGTATCGTCGTCGTGGACGGCAGAAAGGCGATGAGCGGCGAGTATATCGAATGCGTCGGTCATTACAGACCCACCTGCGAGCCTGCGGAATTGACCGTCGACGTCGAAAAGGCAAAGGAATGGCTCTCGAAAGGGGTGCAGCCCACCGAAACGGTGAAAAATCTGCTCGTAAAGACGGGCGCGATGGAGAAATCCGCGAAGCTCAGCCCTTCCAAGACCAAGGCGAAGAAATCCAAGAAATAATCGCCGTCGGGGAGTTTAAACAGGCATCGGGAGGAAAAATATGCTGGATTTAATCAAATATATCGTCAATCAGTTTGCCGAGGATAAGGAGAACATCGATTATGAAGTCAACGAAAAAGACAGAGTCATCGAAGTCGTCGTAACCCTGCCCTCATCGGATATGGGAAAAGTAATCGGCAAGCAGGGAAAAATCGCCAAGGCGATGCGCACGATCGTCCGTGCAGCCACTCCCAGAAACAGCAAGAGATACGTCATCGAAATCAAAGAAAAGGGCGGCGACGCCGTAGACAGAGAGGACGAAACGGAAGAGGACTCCGCGGAATAAGCGGAGTTTGGCATTTCGAGCCGAAAAAAGATTTGTTCCAAGTCGCCTTTGCCGAAAAACCGCCGCTTTTCGGGGAAAACCCGATTCGCCTTTTTCGCGTCCGGCTCGGCAAAAATTCAACACGGATCTTTTTTCGGTATCCCGCAGGGCGTGTCGGCACGCTCTGTGAAAAAGGGGCTTTCTTGCGAAAGCCTTTTTTGCGATAGACGGATTTTTCATTTCTTTTTCGGACACTTAGAAAGGAGGGAGAGTATGGAACGGCTTATCATTGCCGAAGTATTAAAGCCGCAGGGGATTCGCGGCGAACTCAAAATAAAGACGTACACCGACGCCCCCGAAGACGTCAGGGCGTTCAAGACGGTGTATATCGACAAAAATGCCTATAAAGTGCTTTCTTTCCGCGTCGGAGAAGGCAGCTTTGCCTATCTGGGACTGCGCGGGATTCCCGACCGCAACGCGGCGGAGCTTCTGCGCGGCAAAAAGATAGAGGGGGACAGGGAAGAAGCCCCCGCGCTGGAAGAAGGAAGATATTATATCGTCGATATTTTGGGCCTTACCGCCGTGACGGAGGACGGGGACGTTCTCGGCACCGTCAAGGACATCTCGCCCCTTTCCTCGGAGGTATACACGCTGGAAAAAGACGGAAAGCAGATTTTGTTTCCCGCGGTCAGGGGCGTGGTGAAGAAGGTGGATCTCGAAAACAGGCGCCTGATCGTGGACAAAAAACGCTTTAACGAAGTCGCCGTTTACTGAGTCCCTCGCCTAGGTCCTCTGTCCTACGGCTAAAAGACCCCGCCTCTTTTTGAAAAGAACTTTGGGGGAGTATCTTCCGCGCAAAAAAAGCGAACGCGACGTTCTGACAATGCCGCCGACAGAGTTCCGTTGCCGATAAGCGTAGCCGCGCGCCGCAAAAAACGCAGACGGTTGCTTTAAAGAGAGGACGAAGCAGCCCTCTTTTCGCCGCAACGCGGCACAAAGGAAGCGATCGCGCTAAAACGGCCGATAGATAAGGAGCGCGCGAATTTTCGCCGCCGCTCGTGCCGCGAAAGCGCGCCGAACGCCTGCCGCGGAAACGAGGGCGGGAAGTACGGCGCCCGCCGTCAAAACGCTGTGTCCCTTTGGAAAAGTTCTCCCGCGTGTATGTTTTGCGGAGAAAAGCAGGCGGGAACAAAGCCGCTCTGCGTCAAAAATTCCCCGTGCGGGTATTCCGTCGCCGCACGGGGAATTTTCAGACACACTAAAAGGATAGGAAAAAGTTTATCGGACGTTTTCCCCCGAGGTCTGCGCCGCCGTTTGGGTTACGGCTTGCGCGGAGTCTTTGGAAGCGTTGAATTTCTTTACCGCTTTGACGAAGCTCTTGGAGGAAAAGACGAGGACGCCCGCTGCAATGGCGATAACGATATCGGGAAAGACGTAAGCCGCCTGATAGCCGAGGCTGTATAATGCGACGGGCGTTCCTTCGGGCGCAAACGCGCCGAAGGCGAAGATGCCCGAAAGAAAGTGCATCAAAAAGCGGGCGACGCCTGCGACGACGGCGCCGAGAGCGAACTGCAACTGCGGGAGCTTTTCCAAGGCTTTCGTTTTCGCGAACATTCCCGCGAGGCCTATGCCCGCAAAAGCGAGCGGATAATCGAGGACGAACTGCGCGGGGTGAAGGATATAAGTGTCTTGAAGCGCCTGTAAAAGCCCGTAAATCATGCCCGCAAACACGCCCTTTTTCGTGCCGAACATATAGGAATAGATCATCAGGGGAAGCAGGGACGCGAGTGTGATGGAGCCGCCCTGCGGCATTTTGACGATGCGCAGATAGGAGAGCGCAAAGCTCATGGCGATACAGATCGCGGCGTAGGTAATAGATTTGGTGTCGAATCCCTTTTTGTCTTTTCTGCCGAAGAAAAACGCGAGGGCGACGACGGCGGCGACGAGAAGAATCGCCGTCAGATAGAGGGCGATGGAGTTGACGGATTCGCGGCTGATTCCGTTGCTTTCGAGGGAATCGCCCGACGCGAAACGAACGCCCATACAAACGAGCGTGGCGAGCAGCGCCGCACCCACCGCGCTTCCCGCGCCGATAAAGACGGGGCGAGTCCTTCTCAGCGTGACGGCGATGGCGCTTCCCGCGACGGCGAGGAGAAGAAGGAGCAGGGGAACGAACAGGAGCGTTTCGATGCCGTCCTCCGCGAAGGAGAAGGAAAGAAATACCGCGCAGACCGCGCAGGCATAAGCGACGGCGGTAAGGAGCGCGATCTTCAAAAATTTCGCCCTCTTTTCTCCCTTCAAAAGAAGGGCGCATACGATAAACGCCGCCGCGAGCGCGAGCGTCAGCCAGATGGCTACCGAGCGGACGGCGTCGTGGACGGTGTCGAAACGAATGGGATACCATACGGCCGCCGACAGTGCATTGAGATACATAGAGAAAACCTCCCGTTATTTTTGTCCGCCGTTCGCGGTCAAAAAAAACCGCGCCCTCTGCCGTCCGTTTTTTAAACGTTTAAGACGGCGCGCGGGCGCGTAAGGATTTCTTTCACCTCGTTATCGATCATCTCGCTCAAGTATTACCTTGCCGATTCAATGGTATAATCTCAGCCTTCTCAGGGCACCCACGACGGATAATTCAATTTTTCGAGCCTATCCTCACATGGACGACGCAGACGAGCCATGCCCGATAGGTTTTGAAAATACTTATGCGAGCGCGCGTTTCCGTTATGCCGTAACTTTCGTTAGGCCGGAATGGTTTTGGCAAACGATGGCGCAAACGCATATTTTCGCATTTATTATAAAACATAATTTTTGAAATGTCAAACGTATTTGACATATTTCGCCCGTTATTTTCTCGCACACCTTTAAGCTCTTTCCTAAACCAAAGGAAAAAGGCGGCGCGCGTCGGGCGAAAGTGTTTGGGGACGGTCCCGCCGCAGGCGTTTTTCGCACAAAACGCCCGCGCATCCGGAAGATAAAGACAAGGAGAAAAACAATGGGATACGATTTTTACGCTTACCTCGACAGGATGAAGTATATCAAGCGCTGGCAGTTGATGCGTTCGACGCGGGAAGAGAATATCATGGAACATTCGCAGAGCGTCGCCGTTCTCGCGCACGCGCTCGCGACGATTCACAACGAAATTTACGGGGGAAGCGCGGACGTTTCGAAAACGGTGCTGTACGCCCTGTATCACGAAACGAGCGAAGTGATGACGGGGGATCTGCCCACGCCGATCAAATATTATAACCGCAATATTAGCGGCGCGTATAAGCAATTAGAGCGGAGCGCGTGCGAAAAGCTGACGGAAATGCTGCCTGCGAAGCTGAAAAGCAGCATTTCCCCGTATGTGCTGGCGGACGAGGAAAGCGTGGAATATCGCCTCGTAAAAGCGGCGGACAGGCTTTCGGCGTACATCAAATGTTTGGAGGAACTGCGTTCGGGCAACAGCGAATTTGCGAAGGCCAAAAAGAGTATCGAGGAAGATCTGCATACCCGCCGTATGCCGGAAATCGAATACTTTTTCGAAAATTTCATTCCCTCTTTTTCTTTGACGCTGGACGAGCTGGAAGGCTTTTGAAGCGCTTTTTTTGCTTTTCTCTTTTAAAAACCCGCCCGACAAAGCGGGAAAAGCGTGTCGAAAGCGCGCGTTTGCGAAAATCAAAAAACCAAATATTCACGCATTTTTCAAAAATTCTTAAAGCGTTCAACGAAAAGAAGGGTATAATAGTAGGTGTAAAACAAATTGAAACAGCGACGGGGACCGGAAGAGAATTTTCGGGCGAGCGTCGGGGAGGCCGGTATAATTATGACTAAATTCTGGAAAGCAGCGGTTGCGGTCGGTTGCACCTTTGCCGTAGCGATCGGCTTTACAGCCTGTGACTTTGGAGAAACGAAGGCGAAATCCGCCTATCAGGTGGCGGTGGATAACGGCTTCAAGGGCACGGAGGCGGACTGGTTGAAAAGTCTGCACGGCGCGGACGGCGGCGACGGAAAGGATCTCGACATCAAAGAGGTCTACGCCGCGGCGCAGGACAGCGGATACGAGGGAACCTTTTTCGAGTTTTTAAAAGAATATCTCTCCGCGGACATCGCGGAGGACAACGATACGGAAATCATAGCGCACAATCTGATGTCGGTGGTCAGCGTATACTGCGGCTTCGAGGTCACCACCGCGACGGGCGGATTTATGGGCTCCACCACGACGACGATCAAGTGCTCCGCGGGCAGCGGCGTCATTTACGAATTGAATAAGGACGCGGGCAACGCCTATATCATTACCAATTATCACGTGGTTTACAACGCGGAAAGCAACAGCAAAATATCCGAATCCATTTATCTGTATCTGTACGGCGGGATGAATATGTTTAATACCGCCACGGGCAAGGACGAAGGCGGAAGCGGGATTCCCGCGACGTACGTCGGCGGCTCCATGACTTACGACATCGCGGTGCTGCGGGTGCAGGGCAGTCAGGTGCTGCGCGAGAGCGCCGCGGAAGCTGCCGAAATAGGCGACTCCGAATCGCTGAGCGTGGGCGAGAAAGTGTTTGCCATAGGCAATCCCGAAGGCGAGGGCATTTCCGTGACGGAAGGCGCGCTTTCCGTGGAATCGGAATATATCTCCCTCACCGCGGCGGACGAAAAGAGCACGATCGATTTCCGCGTCATGCGCACCGACGCCGCCATCAACTCGGGAAATTCGGGCGGCGCGCTGTTCGACGCGCAGGGCAAGCTCATCGGCATCACCAATGCCAAGCGCGTGG
This sequence comes from uncultured Eubacteriales bacterium, assembly GCA_905209085.1. Lineage (GTDB taxonomy): Bacteria > Bacillota > Clostridia > Christensenellales > Borkfalkiaceae > Scatosoma. The sequence continues at coordinate 195,578 of CAJLRM010000001.1, read as the reverse complement.
ATCAGCTGGAATCGGACAGAACGACCATCGACAGCGTGGACAATATCGGATACGCTCTGCCGATCACGCAGGTAAAATACGCCGTGGAGAATATTCTCGACAATAACGGCGGCATCAAACGCGCCATGTTCGGGATTTCCGTACAGCTCACCGATTCCAAAGCGGTGCTGGAAAACGGCAAAGCGGTGATCGTCGAGGAAAACTCGGTGGCGGACGTGTCCTCGGGCACCATCGGCTACGGCGTTTTCAAAAAGGGCGACGTCATCAAATCGATCACGATCGGCGGAGAAACCAAACAAATCACCCGCCGCTATCAGATGATAGACCGTATGCTGAACGTGCGAAAGGGGGATACCGTCCTCGTGACGGTGGAGCGCGACGGCGCGGAGAAGGCTCTTTCGTTTACGTTCGATAAAGACAAATATTTCGACGCCGTGGCGTGACGAAAGCGGGCGGCGAAAGAGCGGGAATGCCGTCCCACTGAAATTGCTCATTCTAATTTTCTCTTTATATTTTTTTCATTATTTTCTCTCTTATATATTTTTCATCAAAGAGGCGCGTTTGGGTAACAGCAGACGCGCCTTTTTGAATGGGAAGCGACGGGCGTTTTTTTTCGTGGGACATACGACCGACGGGATTTTTTCCGCAGAGAATAGTCTACGGCGACTCTGCAAAGGGATAAAAAAGGTTTTTACCCGTTCCCCTGCAAAAAAAGGGCGCTGTCGCATACGGGGAATTTACGCTTTCGGCCTTATGGCGTACGCGAATCCTTTTTTATAAATCAAAAGGGCAGGGCTGCGGCGAAGCAGCGACTGCCCTTAAAAATTTTTTGTTTTTGCACGGAAACTCAGAGCGTTTTCAAGATCTCTCCGACTAGCTTCATATCGCACTTCCCCGCGTACGCGCTTTTAAAATGCTTCATGACGGCGGGCACGGACTTGTCGGGCAGAGCGAGAATAATCTCCTTGATCTGCGCTTCGGACAGCATCTTCGGCAGATATTTTTCGATGACGGCAAGCTGTCTTTCGAGAGAAGCGACGCTGTCCGAGCGTCCCGCCGCGGCGAAACTCTCCTTTTCTTCCGTCAGTTCCTTCTGCACCTTTTTAAGCACGGCGGCAAATTCCGCGCCGCCGAATTCCCTGCCCGCGCCCTTCGCCTCTATGGAAGCGAGCGTCAGCTTGGAGATCATGGCGTTGTAAGCGCTCACGGCGTCGGCGTCCCTGCTTTTCATCGCCGCTATTTTTTCTTTTTTCAGATCGTCTATGGTCATAAAAGCCTCCCGTTCCGCCCGAAAGGAGTTTTTCGCTTTGAAGGCGAAGGCTCGGACGGAGCCTATACTGTTCCTTATTCTATTATAAACCGAAAAAAAGAAAATTTCAACGAACGGGGCGAGTTTTTTCAAAAAATTTCCGAAAACTTGACATTTGGGCGCAAAGGGAGTATACTGATAGGAAAAGAACGCATATTCTTCGCGGTTCTCCCGCGGAAAGGACGGAATTTTATGAAAGCGGAAGAATTTATCGCCTCTTTGTCGGAAATATCCCGAAAAAACGTCTATCGTTTCGAACAGCTGCGCGCCTGTATCCCGCTCGGTCAGGACGAGGCGGGCAACGTCCTCGTGGCGCACCGCGAGGAAAACCCCGCGCGCTATCATCACGTCTGCGTCACGGGCGCGGGGCGGGATAACTTCATCCGCCGATTGGTGATGACTCTCGCCTGTGTGTACGACAGATCGGAAGCGGCTTTTCTCATTCTTTCCCCGCGCGCCGAATACGGGGAATTGCTGCGACTTAAAAATGCGGACGTCACCGTGCCTTACCTCCGTTCCACGGCGGACTATCTGGCGGCGCTCGGTACGGTGGAGGAACTGGTGCGTATGCGCGGCTTGAAGGCGGGCTGCCCGCGGCTTTTCGTCGTCCTCGACGGATTGGAGGAACTTCCCGACGGGTCGAAAAACGGGATGCTGGAACCCTATAAGGCGTGTTTCGACGCGGCGGGGACAAGCGGGACGGAGATCATCACGGGCGTCGATTTGTTAAAGAGCATTTTCAGCGGCTACCCGGGCGCTTTCGTGGGGATAGGCAACTGCCTCGTCACGCCCAAAAAGGAGGGCAAGGCGGACGTCACTTTCGTCAACGCCGATTCCTCGCTGACCTTGCCTAAGGAGTTCTCTTTCCCCGATTCCCCTTCCTTTTCGGAAACAATCGATTTTTTCAACGCGCTTGCGTAAAGGGACGTAAAAAGGGAAAAAATAAGAGATATGATACAAAAAACGGACGATTTTCCTTTTGCTCTCATTCCCGCTCCCTTGCTTGCCTGGTATCGGGAAAACAAGCGCGTATTGCCGTGGCGGGAGAATCCCACGCCGTACAGGGTGTGGGTATCGGAGATCATGCTGCAACAGACGCGCGTCGAGGCGGCGCGCGAGTATTATCTGCGCTTTTTGAAAGAGCTTCCCACTGTGCAGGATTTGGCGGCGTGCGAGGAAGAAAAACTCCTCAAACTTTGGGAGGGGCTGGGATATTACAGTCGCGTGCGCAATATGCAGAAGGCGGCGATCGTCCTCTGCAAGCGTTTCGGCGGGGAATTTCCCGCCGATGAAAAACAGCTCAAAAGTCTGCCGGGAATCGGGGAGTATACGGCGGGCGCCATTCTCTCCATCGCGTTCGGTCTGCCCGTTCCCGCCGTGGACGGCAACGTGTTTCGGGTCTTGTCCCGACTCACCGAAAATCCCACTGACATCTCTCAGCCCCTTTATCGCGCCTATTTGCAGGAAAAGCTGGCGGCAATATATCCCGAGGACGGTGAGGGATGCTCGGATTTTACGCAGAGCCTGATGGAACTGGGCGCGCTGATATGTAAGCCGCTCTCCCCCGACTGCGACAAGTGTCCGCTCGGGGGAATTTGCCTCGCCCGCAGGCACGGCACGCAGAGCGCCTTTCCCGTCCTGCCCGCGAAGAAGGAAAAGCGGAGCGAAAAAGTTTTCGTATTCGTCATCGAAACGCCGTCCGGCATCGCCGTCCGAAAACGGGAGTCGGGCGTCTTGAAGGGAATGAACGAGTTTCCTTCCCGCATTGCCGAGCTGGGGGATACGCCGGAACGCGCGTTGAAGGAATGGGGCGTTTCTCCGTACACGATCGTAAGGGAAAAGCGTTACACGCACGTTTTTACGCACATTCGCTGGGAGATGGATTGCTTTTTGGTGCGGGCGGAAACGGCTCCTTTTCCCGTCTATTCGATAGAGGAGATAGAAAGGTCGGTATCTCTGCCCACGGCTTTCAGACAGTGCATGGAAATTTTGTTCCTTTTGGCTTAGAGCCGAAAAGAGAAACAGGGAGTGAACGCGGGATGAAGAATAAGAAATACAAGCTCGATTTTGAAATGGTGCCCGAAGAGTGCTGGTACGCCAATTTGCGCAGCGTGCTTTCCAAACAGCAATGGGATGCGGTGAGAAAGGACGCCTATGCCCGGGCGGGCGGCCGATGTATGATCTGCGGCGCGCGCGCTTCCCGCCTCGAAGCCCATGAGAGATGGCGTTACGACGACGGGAAAAGACTGCAAAAATTGGAAACAGTGATTGCCGTCTGCCATCGCTGCCACGAAGTCATCCATATCGGGCGCACGCAGCTGACGGGGCGGGGCGCGGAGGCGATGGAACACTTTATGAAAGTGAACGGCTGCACGCAGTCGGAGTTTCACGAGGCTCTCGGGGAAGCGAACAGAGAGTATCTCCGCCGCAACGAGGCGGAGGGCTGGGTTACGGACATTTCCTGGCTGAAAGAAAAATTCGGCATCGAATTTCCCCCTATCAGGTAAGAGATCGTCGAAAACTATCGGGGCGGGAAAGAGGAGCGGAAACCGCTTGCAAGCCGTAGGATAAAAGCCCGTCCGCTCTTTTGTCAGAAGGAAAATCCGCGTCCGTTAAATTCTTCGGCGCGTCGTAAGTCAAGCGTTTGTCGGGAAATATCCCGATCTCCCTTAAAGGACAAGCCTCACCATAAGAAGGAATGTCTTTGTTTTTTAGAAATTTTTAACGCGCAAAATGCATGGAAAACTCGCCTTCCTCGTAAAAATCCGATCTGTTTTCAAAGAAAACCGTTCCCTCGGGGAAATTTCTTCTCAAAACGATTCGCTTATTCCCCGGTGAGAAGATCAGAAACGCGGTGCGCCGTTTGTTTGGAAGATTTCGCTTTTTTTATTTCCGGGAGGCGGTATAAGCCGCCTTCTATTTGTATCCTTTCCCTGCTTCGTTTCGGGGAGAATATGCTTTTAAGCCGTCTTTCTTCGAGAATTTTTCCCTTCCTCGCTTCACGGATAAGCGGCGTTAAGGAAGTCGTCTTTTGTATCCCAATCTTCTGGTTTCTTAAAGCCGAGCGGCTTGTCTGCCCTCCTCTGAAAACTCCGTCGTTCGTCGAAAAACGAATCCTGCCGCTTTCTTTAAAGATAAGTTGTCCCTTACCTGCCCTTGCCGATTCCCGTTTTCAAAACGTCTGCGGGAGAAAGGGCGCAGGAAACGAAAAAATTTATGACAAAGAAAATAACGGTTGCGAAAAATGGTGCTTTTTGACACTCAGGGAAAAAACGGTACACAAAAAAATAAAAAATAATCGAAAATCGCACAATTTCCGGCGAAATAGTATTGAAATATCCGAAAAAGTGTGATATAATACAACGGACAGTGAAAAAAGGGAGGCGTGAAAATTATGAAAGTGATTTTGGTAAACGGCAGTCCGCACGAAAAGGGGAGCACGTATACGGCGCTGAAAGAAGTGGAAAAATCCCTTTTGGCGGGCGGGGTGGAAACGGAAATTTTCTGGCTGGGCAAACAGCCGCTTTCGGGGTGCCTCGGCTGCGGCGGGTGCCTGAAAACGGGAAAATGCTTTTTAAACGACAAGGTGAACGAATTTTTGGAAAAAGCGGCGCTTGCCGACGGTTTCGTTTTCGGCACGCCCGTGCACTTCGCTTCCGCCTCGGGCGCCATCACGGCGTTTATGGACAGGGCGTTTTACGGCAAGGGAAAACTGTTTGCCTATAAGCCCGCGGCCGCGGTGGTCAGCTGCCGCCGCGCGGGAAGCACCGCCACGTTCGATATGATGAACAAATATTTCACCATCAGCTCCATGCCCGTGGTATCCTCCACCTATTGGAACGAAATACACGGCAACAACGCGGACGAGGCCTCCCGCGACGAAGAGGGAATGCAGACGATGCGTTCGCTCGGCAATAACATGGCGTGGCTTTTGAAATGCATTGAAGCGGGTAAAAACGCGGGAATAGAGCCCGTCAGGGAAAAGAAGGTCTACACCAATTTTATCCGTTGAAAGGGAAGTGCGCGCGTTTTCCCTCGATGTCCTTTTTCGCATAAAAAACATAAATTTATAGAGAGGTTATCAAGTTCTATGCAAGCGTATATCATCGGAATCGATCTCGGCGGCATGAGCGCAAAAGCGGCTCTGTTTGATAAAGAGGGCAGGATCGTTGCCAAAAAGAGCATCGTCACCAATGCGGCGGACGGGTTTGAAGGAACGGCGGCAAAACTGGCGGAAGTGGCGAAGGGAGTCGCGCAAGCCGCGGGAGCGGCGTTTGAGGACGTCGAAAAAATCGGCATCGCCTCCCCCGGCGTCGTCAACAGCAAAACGGGCGTCATTCTCAAATGGAGCAATTACGGCTGGACGGACGTTCCGCTCGGGGATACGGTGGCGAAACTGACGGGAAAGAAGGTCTGCGTCGTCAACGACGCCAATGCGGCGGCGTTCGGGGAAGCGAAATTCGGCTCCGGCTCTCTCTATCAAAGCAGCATTTTCATCACTTTGGGAACGGGCGTGGGCGGCGGCATCGTCGTCGACGGAAAGATGCTGGAAGGCTATATGAGCGCGGGCGCGGAAATCGGGCATATGTCTATCCGCGGCGACGGATTGCTGTGCGGCTGCGGCAGACACGGCTGTTTCGAATGTTACGCTTCCGCGACGGCGCTCATCCGTCAGACCAAAAAGCGCATGGAAGAAAATTGCGATAGCAAAATGTGGGAGATTGCGCAAGGAAGCCTCGACAATGTGGACGGCAGGACGGCGTTCGAAGGCGCGCGCAGAGGGGATAAGGACGCGCAGGAAGTCGTCAATCAATATATCGAGTATTTGGCGGTGGGCATCGCTAACCTCGTCAATATTCTCCGCCCCGAAGCCGTCGTATTGGGCGGGGGCATCGCCTGCGAGGGGGAAGGGCTCTTCGTGCCGCTGAGAAAGGCGGTGGAGGAACAAATTTACGTCTGCGCCGACGAAGTGCCTTTAAAGATCGTAGGGGCGAAGCTCGGCAACGACGCGGGAATGTACGGCGCCTATGCGCAGGCGAAGGAAAACGGCTGAAACTCTTTCCGCGGAGGCGTTTTGACGTTTCTTTCCTTTTCGTAAATTTCGCGCTATCGAAGCGTGATTTTGCAGGCGCGAAAGAGTTTTGGCTCGCGGCGTTTTCCGCTTTGGCGGGAAGCAGTTGCTCGCCTTCCCCGTTTTGCGTTCGGCAAAAGCAGCGCGGAATCCCTCGGATTTTGAGGAAAAGTTTGCGCGAAGAAAGCAAAACAGGGCGGATTTTGTGAAAAAATGTGACGGGCGGGGGAAATTTTCCTTCTGCCCGTTGATTTTCAAAAGCGAATGAGTTATAATAAAGACAAAATAGGCGCTGCATAACTATTTCCGCGCCGGATTCAAACGGAGCTTCGCTCGGTGGAGAGTAACGAAAAAACAGTTTACGGGAGGATAGGAAATGAGAAAAAAAATAGTCGCCGTCATCGGCAACAAAAAAATAGAAGAAGACGGGATCCGTCGCCGCCTCGCTTACGAAACGGGCAAAATTCTGGTGGATAACGGATATCGCGTGCAGTCGGGCGGTATGGGCGGCGTGATGGAAGCGGTGTTCGCGGGCGCGCACGCTTCGGAAAATTATCGGGAAGGGGATACGATTGCCCTCGTTCCTTCCTTTGACGCGGAAACTGCCAATGTTTATGCCGACATCGTCATCCCCACCGGGCTGGATATGATGCGCAATGCGCTGGTCGCCAACGCGGACGCGGTGGTGGGAATCGGCGGCGGCGCGGGCACCATGTGCGAGTTCGCCTTCGCGTGGTCGTTGAAGCGGCTGATCATCGCATACAGAAATTCGGGCGGGTGGAGCGCCAAACTTGCGGACACCCGTTTAGACGATGCCGTGCGTTATGAAAACATTGCCGAAGATAAAGTTTACGGCGTTTCCACGCCCCGAAGCATGATAGAGATATTAAACGAAAAAATCGGGCTTTACTCCTTACGCCATCAGGGAATCCGCTGATTTGAAAAATTGCGGTAAACGAGCGGGTATCTCGTCTTTTAGCCTGTGAAAAGCCCCTGAACCCCTTTTCTCAAAAGGAATGGAGGGGATAAGAAATTTTCCGCTTGAAAAAACGGATCGAAAAATCGCTTTTCTGCGATTTTTTAAAATTTATAAAAAAACGACGCAAATTCTTTTGGCACAAGGGAAAGACGCCGCTGACGGAAACGCTTTGAAAAAGAGAAAAAAGAGAAGGATTTTAGTTGGTCTCCGATAGGGATTTAAATTTAATATTTTGCGGACTCGACTTTTTTAAGTCGAGTTTTCTTTTTGCCCACAAAATAGGTTGATAAAATTTTTAATTTGTGATATATTATGTATGTCACACAAATTAAATAGTCACGCATAGGGATAACTCTTTATTTTTTAAAGGGATATTTTTACTTGTCGTGGTAAATCATAGAATTTGATAAAACAGCAAATTCCACTTGATTTATGACGATAGGTTATCCTATGGCTATTTTGAGATTTGTGTGACAACAACGGAGTTTGCGTTTTTGTGCGTTAACTTCGGTTGGCGCACTTTTTTATTGTTTTTATTTGGGAGGTAAGAATTATGGCAAAAATTTGCCCTATTTGTGACGAAAAAATTGGGGTTTTGTTAAAAACCAAAGCAAGTGATGGAGAAATATGTTTCAATTGTTCATTAATATGTTCTTCACATGAGACTAAAACCATTGCAACTTTAAAAGAATTTTGGGAAATAAATAATGAAAGAAAAAAATTATTTACACAAACACAATTATTAACATCATTCAGTGGTGGAACAATAACCGTAGACTCAAATCATAAACTATTTGTGTTTGGAAACTTATCAAAAGGAAAAGTTCCGTCAATATTTTTTAGGTTTGATGAAATTGATAACTATCAAATTGAAATGGTAGGACAAAAAACAATAACAAAGAAAAAAGGTGGAATTTCCCGAGCTGTTGTTGGAGGCGCTTTATTTGGAGGAGTTGGAGCAATAGTAGGTAGTAATACCGCAAAAGAAGAAACAAAAACCGTAGGTGGAATACAAACAGTAAAGGTAAATCTAATTACATATGCTGGTAAAATACAATGTTCTACCATTGCTTCTCAAAACATAATTTCTTTTTTAGATGATTGTCTTTTAGAAAGTGAAACATATGATAAAAATCAAACAGTTTCAAGTCCTACTGATGAGATAATAAAATATAAAAATCTTCTTGACTCCGGTATTATTAATCAAGAAGAATTTGATGCTAAGAAAAAACAACTATTAGGTTTATAATATTAAGTATAACGCACTATACTTCGCAAGCGAAGTGTGGGCTTTGCAAGGCAAAGACAAAGGATAGCAAAAAATTTTGCTATCCTTTAGTGTTTGTTATAAAAAATCCCTATGGGGCACACCCATTTCTGCTTTCACTTTTTGAAAAGCGTTTCTTTTTTATAAAAAACAGACGAGAAGCTTTGAAGAAAACGGCGGAAAGGGACGGGAGAAGAAAAACGAAATGTAGATAGGGAAGAAATCGCGCGGGAGAAAAGCTTGGAAAACAATGCGGGAGGAGAATACGTTTTTGTCGGCCGCTTTGCGGAGAAACGCTTGCGTTTCTCCGTTTTTTGTGCTATACTTATAATCCATAGTAAAAGAATAGGAAAAAGGAGAAGGGAAAAATGAAAATTTCCACGAAGGGACGGTACGCGCTCCGCGTCATGCTGGATTTGGCGGCAAACAGTAAAGGCGGGGAGTATGTTTCGCTTGCGGAGATTTCCGGGCGGCAGGAAGTGTCCCTGAAATATTTGGAAGCGATTGTCGCGGCGCTTTCCAAAGCGGGGTTTTTGGACAGCCGCCGCGGAAAAACGGGCGGTTATCGTTTGGCGAAGGATGCGGCGGACTATACCGTCGGCGGTATACTCAAAGCGACGGAAGGAAGCCTTGCGCCCGTTTCCTGTTTGGATTGCGAAGAGAGTTGCAGCCGCGCGGCGCATTGTCTTACGCTCCCTCTTTGGAAGGAGTTGGACAGCCGCATAGACGGATATTTGGAAAGCGTCACCCTGGGCGACATATTGAAGGGCGAGGTGGGCGAAAAGAGTGCAGGAAAAGAAAACTTTTGACCGCGCAGCCGGCTTCCCGGGAAAAGACGAAAGCCGGAAGCTTTGTGACAAGCGGGCGAGTTTTAGGAAGAATCATAAAAAGATAAAAAAATGGGGATCGACGAGAAAGGTGGTTTAAGGAAAAGAGAGCGAAAATAGAGAATTCGGAGCGCTGTAAAAAGCAAGCGCCTTGTCCGCAGAGTCAAAGGGAAATAAAAGAGAGGGAAAGCGAGCGATTTTTATGGAGGACGAGAAAAATAAAAATTTAAAAATTTACGGCAAACGAAAGGTGCGGGAAGAAGCGGAACAATAAAATGGGGATGGGTATACGAGGAACAGACAAAATCCGAGAAGTAAAAGAGATGGGACGTGGTTGCGAAGACGTATTCGAAAGAAAGCGGAGAAATAAAAGGTATGGAGCAGGATTGCAGGGAACAAGCGTCTTACGACGAAACGGAAGAATTAAAAGAAGAGAGAAAAAGTTGCGCAGAAGAGGCATTTTCTCAAAAAAGTAGAGAGATAAAAGGCGCAGCGCAACTCTACCGCGAACGGGATGCCTTCGAAAAAGAGAAAGGGGAAAAAGAGGCGGGGACTCTTGAATCGGAAGTACAGGGCGGAAAATCGAAAAAGAAAAGACGAAGAGAGTTCGTGCGAAAAATAAAACGAGATGTTTTGACTTTATATATGTGTTTCTTAGAGTTGCCGTGGTACAAAAAACTTTTGCCTTTTTTCTTGCTCTGTTATGCTTTTTCTCCGCTCGACTTGATCCCCGACTTTATTCCCGTATTGGGACTATTGGACGATTTGATCCTTCTTCCTTTCGGCATATGGGTATGCCGAAAACTCATTCCCGTTGCTCTTTGGGAGGAATGCGCGGAGCGAGTTCGGACGGGCGTCACAATAAAAAGAGTTTACAAGGTGATCGGCGCTATTTTAATAGCAATTATCTGGGGCGCAATCGTCTTTCTCGTCTTGTCTGCCTGTGGCGTTTTCTGATCCTCGGTATATCGAAGCGACGTTTGAAAGCGTTTTTGCCGGATAAAAAGGAGAATACAGAGTATCGACGGAAAATAAAGCACTATATTTAAGCGGGGAATACTCAAAATCAAAAAATTTAAAAGCCTTACGAAAAACGGAGGACGTGCCGTGGAGCTTTTTGACAAGCGGCGTTAAAAGCAAAGGATTCTTATCTAGGAAAGGTTGGAAAAACGAGAAAATAATCCGCGGCTGTTTGCTGAAAATTATTTTGCGTATCCGTTATTCTAGCGCAAGAACGTTTCATCTGAGCAGAATTATTTATTCCATGAACAGATTTTTGCGATTTTATTTTTACAATCTGGCTATTTATTTGACTTCTCCCCCGCAAAAGACTATCGGGAGAGGCAAAGAGAAGTAAACGGAAAAGTAAAAAGCGGCGGAAACGGGGAAGAAAACTACGAAGCGGAGAAGGGCGCTGAAAAACCGAAAGAAGACAAAAAAGGACGAACAGAAGAGAAAAGCGCAAAAAGAAAAATTGACGTTTGCGTGTTTTTCTTGTAATTCCTATTGACAAAGTAGGAATTATGTGGTATACTATTTCCGCAAAAGAAAGGAAGTAATAAATTTCCAAAAGAGCACAGACGCCACGTAAAAAGCACATACTACGTGCGTGCGGAAAAGGAGAAGTACCTTGGAAAGAAAAATGATATATGCGGATAATGCCGCGACGACGAAACTGAGCGAAGCCGCGCTTTCGGCGATGCTGCCCTATCTTAGGGAGGAATACGGCAATCCTTCGGGGTTGTATGCCTTCGCGCAAAGGCAAAAGGAAGTATTGGAACGCTGCCGCGGAGAAATAGCGAAGATTTTAAACTGCGAGGCGAGGGAAATTTACTTAACCTCGGGCGGAAGCGAAGCGGACAACCAGGCGCTTTTATCGTTGGCCGCCGCAGGCGAAAAGAAAGGCAAAAAGCATATCGTTTCGACCGCGTTCGAGCATCACGCCGTCCTTCATACTTTAAGAAAGCTCCAAGCAAGGGGATTCGAGGTCACGCTGCTGCCCGTACACGAGGACGGGATTGTCCGTCCCGAGGAAGCGGAGGCGGCGATCCGCCCAGATACGGCGTTCGTTACCGTGATGTACGCGAATAACGAGATCGGCACGATACAGCCGATTTCCGCGATCGGGGAGATCTGTGCAAGGCGCGGCGTTCCCTTTCATACCGACGCGGTGCAGGCGGCGGGGCATCTCAACATAGACGTGCGCGCGGAAAATATCGACGCGCTTTCCCTCTCCGCGCACAAGTTTCACGGCCCCAAAGGCGTGGGAGCGCTCTATTTCAAAAAGACGCTTCCCCTCGCAAGCCTGATCGAAGGGGGCGCGCAGGAGAGAAACAGGCGCGCGGGCACGGAAAACGTCGCGGGAATCGTCGGAATGACGGCTGCGCTTCAAGAGGAGATGAAAAATCTCGAAAAGAATCGGGAATACGTCTGCGGACTGCGGGATAAACTGATCGCGGGATTGAAAAAGATCCCTCATTCGAGGCTCAACGGGGATGAAAAGAGGCGGCTGGCGGGCAACGTCAACCTATGTTTCGAGGGCATAGAGGGCGAATCGCTGCTCCTCTTTCTCGACGATATGGGCATCGCCGCAAGTTCGGGCAGCGCGTGCACGTCCGGCTCGCTCGATCCCAGCCACGTTTTGCTGGCGATAGGCGTTCCGCACGAAGTGGCACATGGTTCCCTGCGGCTGACGCTCTGCGAATACAATACCGTGGAAGAAGTCGAATATATGGTGCAAAAAGTGCCCGAAGTGGTGGCAAAGCTCAGGGCGATGTCGCCCGTATGGCGGGATTTACAGGAGGGTAAAAGGCAGTATGTTATACAGTGAAAAAGTAATGGATCATTTCAGAAATCCCCGCAACGTCGGCGTCCTCGATGATGCGGACGGCGTGGGCGAAGTCGGCAACACCGTCTGCGGCGATATTATGAAAATCTATCTTAAAATCAAAGACGGCGTTATCGAGGACGTCAAATTCAATACTTTCGGGTGCGGCAGCGCCATTGCGTCCAGTTCTATGGCGACCGAAATGATTAAGGGAAAGCCTTTGAGCGAGGCGTTGGAGCTTACGAACAAGGCGGTGGCGGAAGCGCTCGACGGACTTCCCGCGCATAAACTGCATTGTTCCGTGCTCGCGGAGCAGGCTGTCAAGGCGGCGATCAAGGACTATTACGACAAAAACGGGATTTTTTACGACAAAGAACAGTTCAAAGAAGAGGAAATTCATTGTCACGACTGATGTATAAAACATGGAAAGGAACGCTTTGGAGGCGCTCCTTTTTCTTTTGGGAAGGGGCAGGGCTGCGGCGACGTTCCGCGAAGCGACGGATTTTCGCCGCATAAGAGGGAAAGGGCGCGTGAACGCTGGAACGGCGTTCCGACGAAAGGAGGGCGAATCCTTTTGAAAAAAGCGGCGCGTGAATGCGCCGAGAGGCGCGCGGCGACAAAAGGCGGCAAAAAGGAGCAAAAGAGAGGCTTTTGCCGCGGAAAAAGGGAGCGCCGGAAACTGAAAACGAGCGCTTTTGCGCAAGAGGGGTTGCGGTGCGGCGTTTTAGGAAAAAGCATTGAAAGGGAGGACGGAAGGACGGCGGGCATATTCAAAAGATGGAGAATAAAAGTCTTTTTTGAGGAAAACGTTTTGCGAGGGGGAAGAAAGGAAGCGCATGGGGTGGACATTCGACGAAGAGAATGGTATAATGAAGGCGGAAGCGCGAAGGACAAAAGTCGTCGGCGGCATTTTTGCGCCCGCTTTAAACGCGGAGAGTCGATGGTAAAAGTAAAAACGGGCGTTTGGGCAAATATTTTCGCTCCCTATTACTATCTCGGCTTCGAAACAAACGGGCGTTGAGGCAAATAATTTTTTCGCCTTGTCGACGCCGATTATCATAGAAACGAAATCACCGGTCGCATCGTATCTTCGGGGCTTATTCAAAAACGAGAGGATAAACAACGAAGGGCGCGCCTCCCAAGAGGCTCGGGCGGTTTTGTGCCGTTTCGTAAAGGGCGCTTATCAAACGAGCAGGGCAGGGAAGCGGCGAGCGTAAAAGGAAAGAAAAAATGGAAAAAAAGACGGACGATCGGCAAAAGGAAATAGAAAGCAAAGCCGTATTCTGGGATTTTCACGGGACTTTGGCATATCCCAAACATCTTTGGGGAGAGAGCGTATTCGCCGCAGCGAGAATCGCGTGCGCCCCTCTTTCCCCGCCCTTTTCGCCGGCAGACGTCAAGGAATATACGAAAGCGGGCTGGTATCCCTGGGACAGGTACGAGGAGGATTTTTCTCGAACCACAGGCGAAAAATGGTGGGAATTTATGTGCGGACATTTTTGTCGGATCTATAAAAGTTTGGGGCTGAGCGAGGACGCTGCGAACAGAGCTTCCCTATTGGTACGCGACGAATTGACGAAGGCGGAGCGCTACGAACTGTATCCCGACGCGATTCCCGCCTTGCGAGAGTGCCGTTCCCTGGGCTGGAAAAATGTCCTTCTATCCAATCATCTGCCCGAACTGCCCCGTATTTTGGAGGCGCTCGGCTGCCGCGAATACTTTTCCGCGCTGGTGATTTCTTCTTTGGCGGGGTATGACAAGCCGCGGCGGGAGATCTTCGAAATTGCCGGGAAAGAGGCGGGCAATCCCGCGCTTTGCGTCATGGTGGGGGACAATCCCGCCGCGGATATCGCGGGTGCCGCAGAGGCGGGAATGTGCACAATTCTTGTGCATAACTCTTCCCGCGTATGCGGGCGACAACCCGATTTTCGTGCGGAAAATTTGACGGAAATCGGGGGGATTTTACAAAAGATCCTCTCTTCTGCCGAAAAAAGCCTTCCTTCAACGGACGATTGAGTGGAAAACCTTTCAAAATATTCCGATTCAAGCAACGCTTTATTGTATTTGAGGAAAAAGGATGATATAATCCGATCATAAAAATCTTCCCGCCGCAAAGGACCGCGGGGAAAAGGAGAAATTATGATCGGAACTTATTTCAAGGCAGACGGGTGCGACGGCTTCGCCCGGGAAAGGGCTTTCGTCCGATTGACGGAAGCGAGGGCGAAAAGCGGCTCGGGCGTTTATAAAGCCGAGCCTTTGGAAGCGCAAAACGCGGGCGATTTGCGCAAAAACTTTTTTGCGGCGGCTCGGGAAAGGGGCGGTTCGCCGGCAGCTCGCGGGCGGAGCAAAAGGTGAAAAGGACGCGGTACAAGGGCGGCGCGGTCCGTCGAAAAGCGCAAGATTTCGGATAAAAGACGCTTTTTTCACACGGTATTTTATTATAAAGCGGAAGAGGGAGAGGCGACGAAGAAACGCGCGGAGTCCTTCCAAAGGGCGGGGGCTATGTAGGCGTCAAAGCAGGCGAAAACGAAAGCGTTTTCGAAAGCGTTGATTCCGCGTCGATGGCCGTACCGTTGAAAGAGAAAGGCTTGGAAATCGACCAAAAAAAGGCAGCGAAGGCGGCGGATACTTTCAAGAAAACGCATTTATGCAAAAGGAACGCCTTGGGGTACCGGTGCGGGATTGTTTAAAAAAAGGAGAAAGAGAAATGTTCGATATGCAGAAAATAGGCAGAAAAATAGCGGAGCTGAGAAAGCAAAAAGGCATGACGCAAATGGAACTTGCGGACAAGATGAATATTTCCTATCAGGCGGTGAGCAACTGGGAGCGGGGCAACACCATGCCCGACATTTCCAAACTGCCCGAGCTGGCGGAAATATTCGGGGTCAGCATGGAAGAAATCCTCTGCGACGAGAGAAGGGCGAAGATCGTGGAAGAACTTGCCGAAGGAAAAACGCCCGGGGACGTAACGACGGAGGAGCTGAAAGACATCGCGCCCATCGCGACGCAGGAACAGTTTAAAAAGACGTACACGGAAAACGGGAAAAGGAACAAATGGAATTTTTCCGACCTCGCCGCACTGGCGCCTTTCCTCGACGAGGACGACCTCATGGAATTCGCTTCCGCCGCGTTTGAAGAGAGCGGGAGTTTGAAAGAGATTGCAGCGATCGCGCCGTTCTTGAAGGAAGAGGACGTGGCTCGGCTGGCTTTCATCGCGGCGGAACGCGGCGGAAATCCGGCGGAGATCGCCGTCGTCGCGCCCTTTATGGAAGAAGCGGACGTGGGAAAACTGGCGCTCGCCCTCTGCGGAAAAGGGAATTTAAAGGACCTTGCGGCGATTGCTCCGTTTATGAACGAAAAGGACGTCGCCGCGGCGGCGGAAGAGCTGAGAAAAAAGGGATGCGCGCTGGAAGAACTCGCTGCGCTGGCTCCGTTTATGGATCCCGACGCTTTGAACAAAATGGCGGCGGAACACCTCGCAGGAGGCGGAGATATCAAGGACTTGATCGCCGTCGCCCCCTTCCTCGACGGCTCCGCCTTGAAGGAAATGTTCAAAAATTTCAGAAAGTAAATCGTTTGTTTCTTTGCAAAAGAATTGCCGCCGCGTAAAGGATACGCGGCGGTTTGTCGTAGAGAGGAGTCTGAAACGGAGAAAAGCGCGGGAAACGGCGCAGCGCGGCCGCGTCGCTGGACGACGTTTTTCCGATTTTAAGCCGCCGAAATAGAGGAAAATTCTCCGCAAAGGGCAAACGGAGAGGAGATAGGCGGCGTTCGCGTTTTTATACGAAGGGATGTTCCGCCTTGATCACGGCGTAACAGTCCGGCTCTTTTTCGGAGATCCGTTTTGCCACGCTCTGCGCCGCTTCTTCGTCGGACAGTTTCGAATCCGAGGGGATACACAGATCGAAAATCATATTCACGTGCTTTCCGCCGTACGTCATGCGAAAATCGTGAATGGTAAACGAGGGATCCACCTCCGCCGCGGTCGTCTGCGCGAGAAGGCGCATCTCGTTTACGCGTTGGTCGTTGACTTCGATGGGATCGAGGTGGATGGTGACGATGCATCCGAATTTGTCCTGCATATCCCGTTCGATACAGTCGATAATGTCGTGCGCGTAATTGATATTGCTGTCCGAGGGCACTTCCGCATGAAAGGAAACGATCTTCCGCCCCGGACCGTAGTCGTGCACCATGACGTCGTGTATCCCCACCACTTCCGGGTATCCCTTGACGAATTCGTGGATCTCTTCGATAAAGGCGGGATCGGGAGGAGAGCCGAGCAGCAGATCGATCGTTTCCTTTGCCGCCTTGACGCCCGTAAAGAGAATAAATCCCGCGACGAAAATGCCCGCCCAGCCGTCGATCCCCACGCCCGCGAATTTGCCGATCAAAGCGGAAACGAGTACCAGGGTAGTGGCTACCGTATCCGAAATGCTGTCGAAAGACGCCGCTTTGATGGCGGACGAATTAATGAGCGCGCCTATTTTCCGATAAAAAAGAAACAGCCATAATTTGACGAGAATGGCAACGACAAGAAGGACGATCGTCGCGGCGCTCACCGCGGGAAGCTCGGGATGAATGATTTTATCCACCGAAGATTTCAAAAGTTCCGCTCCGACGAGAATGATGAGCATATCGACGATAAAAGCGCTGACGTATTCCAGTCTGCCGTGTCCCCAAGGATGCCTTTTATCCTCGTGCTTGCCTGACAATCGAAAGCCGATCAGCGTGATCACCGAGGATCCCGCGTCGGAAACGTTGTTGAAAGCGTCCGCAATGACCGCCACGGAAACCGCGAGAATCCCTACGCTCAGCTTCCCCGCAAACAAGAGAAGATTGAGTACGATGCCCGTAATGCTCGCCAGCATCGCATAGCGCCTGCGCACTGTCGGATCGGTCACGTTTTCCCTGTCTTTGACGAACAGATTTATCAGAAGTTTTGTCATGAATATTTCCTCGTTCGTTTTGTACTCCTCTTCGGCGCGGATGCGTAAATCGGAAGGATTTTGCGCTCAATGACCGCAAAGGAAGAACCTTAAAAGGATATATCTATATTATATGCCCGTTGCGCGGTTTTGTCAATGGAAAAGGGAAAAGAGAGAGGTGAGTTTTTCCTAAGGGAAGAGAGAATCGGTGCGGAGTGGAAAGTAGTTTTTGCGGGGGAGGCGGGAGAGAGCAAAAGCGGGGAGAAGTGGAAAGTAGTTTTAGCGGGGGAGGCGGGAGAGAGCAAAAGCGGGGGCGGGCTGGGAAAGTCGGGAGAGATAGGTGGCCTTAGCGGGGAAAGTCGGGAGAGAGGAATTGGTCATGGCGGGGAAGGGAGGCTTGAGGAATTGGTCTTAGCGGCGAAGGGAGGAGAAGGAAGATAGGTGGTCTTGTTTGGAAAATTCGACCGGGCTGTGCGCTCTTTAAAGACAAAGTCCGAAAAATATTTTTTACTGCAAGGATTTTACTTCTTTTTATCCTCTTTTTTGTCCGTCTGCGCCTCTGTCGTCCCCGCGGCACGCTCGCTGTCCTCGGGCGTTGAAACTCTGTTTTTCTTGGCTTTCTCCGCTTTGGCAATGCAGAAATTGATTGCCCATACCACCGCGATAATAATGCCGATGACGACGAAAATTGCCAAAAGACCCTTCCAGAGAATCGTGAAAGTGGGCTTGATGTTGTCCCAATCGAAAGGGGTAAGCTCCTGGCGGGAGGAGGATTCGGAAGAGGAAATATCCGATTCCGAGGTCAACCCTGCGGAAAGCTCCGCAAAGGTTTCGTCCGACAAATCCGTTGTTACAAAATCGTACATGATGCTGTCCTCCTTATAGCAAAGCCTGCACGAGGCCGATGATAAGACCGCCGACGATGGCGGACGCTATCTGCCCCGAAACGTTGGCGCCTACGGCGTGCATGAGCAGATGATTGGACGGATCCTCTTTGATGCCCATTTTTTCCACGACGCGGGCAGCCATGGGGAATGCGGAGATCCCCGCCGCGCCCACCATTGGATTGATCTTTTCTCTACTAAAAAGATTCATGAGTTTGGCGCACATCACTCCGCCTACCGTATCGAAAATAAAGGCGAACAGACCGAGTCCCATGATCATCAGCGTTTCCCACTGCACGAATTGCTCCGCTTTCATCTGAGAGGCGATGGTGATGCCCAAAAGCAGCGTAATGATATTGGAAAAAGCGTTTTGCGCCGTTTCGGACAGGGATTTGAGAATGCCGCATTCGCGGATGAGATTGCCGAACATCAGCATTCCGACGAGGGAGAGGGACGCTGGCGCGATGAGTCCCGCCACCAGCGCCACGACGATGGGGAAGAGGATGCGCGTAAGGCGGCTCACCTGTTTGGCGCTGTAATGCATTTTGATGCGGCGTTCCTTTTTGGTCGTGCACAGTTTGACGACCGCAGGCTGCACGATGGGCACAAGCGCCATGTAAGAGTATGCGACCACCATGATGGGCGCGAAAAATTGCGAGCCTAATTTCAGCGCGACGAGAATGGAGGTGGGGCCGTCCGCCGCGCCGATGATGGCGATGGACGCCGAGTCGTTTAAGGGAAAGCCGATGACGGCGGAAAGAATGAGCGTGACGAAAATGCCAAGCTGCGCCGCGCCGCCCAAAATAAACAACTTCGGATTGGTGAGGAGAGGTCCGAAATCGATCATCGCCCCGATGCCGATAAAGAGCAGAAGGGGCATGGCTTCGCTCGCCTCGATACCCACCTTGAACAAGGACGAGAGGATCCCGTCCTCGGCGATGAGCGCGGAGCCGGGAATGTTGACGAGAATCGCCCCGAAGCCCATGGGAAGGAGCAGAGCCGGCTCCATATCCTTCTTGATGGCGAGGAAGATGAGAAGCCCGCCGATAAACCACATCAAGGCGTGCTGCCATTCCACCTTGGATATGGTTTCGATGAGAAAGTCCATAAAATACCTCCGAAAAATAAAGGAAATGTAAAAAACAAAAGGACCGCAACGCAAACGGCTCCTTTGACGAAGTTCAAAGAATTCGCTTGCGCTGCGGTCTTGTCGTTTCGGATGAATCCAAACCCGTTCTCTTTTATTCGGTGTTTTCAGCGTTTCCCTCTTCGCCCGTGGGCGGCGGAAAATAAGCTTTTAGAAAAAATCGAAAAAAGCGGATTGTGCTATTGATATTCATCGGACGCGCCGTAAAAGCCGCGCGCCCCGACTACTCCCCGTAGCGGGCGCCCGCCGAAAAAGCGGACGAAATATTTTAATAGATTCATTATATAGGATAGGAGGGGGAAATGTCAACAAAAAATACAAAAAATTTTTCGGGTAATGGAATTTTGTTGACATTCCCTTGCGGCTCTGCTAAAATATAGCCGAATTCAATCTTTCCGACGGTCCGACCGAGAAGGATCGGGAAGGAAAAAATCGTTCGCCGCGAGAGCGGTAAAGGAACGCCGTGAAAACGGCGGAAGACAATTTTATGCATGTCCGATATTTTTCGGAAAGCGACAAGGAAATTTTTTTGGAACTTTGCAGGGAGTTTTATAATTCTCACGCCACTTTGCGCCCCTATGACGAATCGGTGGCCGAAAAGACCTTTCGTCACGTCATCGACCATCACGAAAATTTATGGGGATACCTGATCTACGAGAGCGAAGAATCCGATTCCGCCGCGGGATACGCCCTGCTTACCACCTATTGGTGCAACGAAGAGGGCGGAAACGTGCTCCTTCTCGACGAACTGTATATCCGTCCCGAATATCGGCATAAGGGATATGCGAAGCGGTTTATGGACTGGATGCAGGAGAAATTTAAAAACCGCGCCGTCAGCGTCACGCTGGAAGTGCTGACGAGCAACGAACGCGCCATTTCCTTATATCGGAAAGAGGGATTCGACCCCGATTCCGACGAGAGGGACTGCGCGGGCAACGAATTTGTCTATTACAGCAAATCGCTGAGCAGGTAACGGGCGGCGCCTTTCGCGCCCGTTCGGAAAGAGCCGCGATAAAAAAGAGCGGGGAGAAGCAAATGGAACGGAAGAGCGCACGAATAAAAATTAAACAGAGCGCCACCGTCCGCCGTCTGCGTTTTCTGATCGGAGTTGCTCTTGCGGCGGCGCTCCTGTGCTTTCTTGCGGGGAGCCTGTTTGCCGCTTTGTGGAAAAGCGCTTGGGGAATCGTCTTCGCCGTGGCGTCCTTTTTCTTTTTTGCCGCGCTCCTGTTTTGGGGTGTACTCTTTGCGATAGAACTTGCCAAAACGATGAAGGAGGCGGGCAGGTATGCGTTCGCCGTGACAAATACCTCCTCCTTCGAGTGTTTCGGACCCTTTCTCGCCATGAACGTCACCTTTTTCGACGGAACGGGAGCGTTGCGCGAGGGGCGCAGTCGGTTTCTGTTCGGCGCGCGGGACGTGGAGGCGTGGCAGAACGTTCCCCTGGAAGTCGCCTATGTAAAAACCGCGGGAGAACGCGCAGAAAAAAAACGGGCGGGAAATAGGAAGCGGAAGCCCGACGTTCAGGCGGATGCGAAGATCGTGGTCATCGGCGCCGCGCCTTTGTCGAAAGATTGTCGCTTCGGAAAATAGAGAGAACAAAGCCGCGCTTCGGAGAAAAAACGGCGCCTTGCGAAAAGCGCGTGTTAGAGGGATTTCCTCGGGCGCGGGAAAACGAAAAGGGCGCAGACGCCTGCCCCGACGTTTGTCGTTGAGAAGAGGGAAAAAGACGGACTCGTTCGGAGGATTTTTTTCGGCCGTGGCGGTTTTCTTTCAGGGAGAGCACAAAAAAATTCCCGAAAATCCCGAAAAATGACAAAACGCCGTCAAAAACGCTTGCCAAAGAAGGAAAAATCATATATAATAGGCATTGACTTCGGATGTTCCGCTGATCTTTCGGGTACGGCAAAGAGCCGTGCAGCGGGTCATGAACATTACGTATTAATGGAGGTAGAGTCAAATGAAAGGATTAATCGAAGCGATCGATGCGGAGAGCCTGAAAGCGGAAGTTCCCGCGTTCAACGTAGGCGATACGGTGAAAGTAGGCTACAAGATCATCGAGGGCGGCAAGGAAAGAGTGCAGAGTTTCGAGGGCGTCGTCATTGCGAAAAGAAACGGCGGCATCCAGGAAAGCTTTACGGTTCGTCATATTTCCTACGGCGTAGGCGTGGAAAAGACGTATCCCCTTCACTCCCCGAAAATCGCGTCCATCACGGTCGTGAGAAAGGGCAAGGTGAGAAGAGCGAAACTTTATTATCTGCGCGATCTTACGGGTAAGGCTGCCAAAGTGAAAGAAAAAATCTGAATCGGATACAAAAAACCGATCGAAAAACAAGTTCGCCCAAAGTCGGAGGCGGACTTATTTTTTTGCCATTTCTTCGGAAAGGTGCGAAAATTGTTTTACATTTTCCCGCGTTTCATGTAAAATGAATAGAGGGCGGAAACGCTCCTTGACGAAATGCGCTCCGCGCAGGCGGCGGAGAGAAAAACACGTCGGGCAAAGCAGGAGGTTAAACACTCTTATGGAAAATACAGAAGTGACAAATCAGTCCGCTGTTAAAGTCGGAAAAAAGCTTTCGGGCTGGCTGAAAGGATTTATCGTACTGTTCGCGCTGTTCTTTGCGGCGGGATTCGCTACGCTTGGCTCCTTCCGCAATACGGGAAAGTCGTTCGCCTATACGTCGGGCGACGGCAATTTAGCCTCGTTCAATCTCGACAAGGCGAGCGGGCAATCCAAACTCATGTATATATATATCAACGTCGGCAACATTTATACGGCGACGGGTTCGGATATCACCATTACGGTGAAACGTTCCACTCAGCAGTCGGTCAAGCCTTCCATAAAAGTGGACAGCGTTACGCTGGGAAATATTTATTCCTTGAAGGAAAAGAGCAGGGAGGGCGGCAATTTCAACTGGGTGCAATTGGCATACAAGGAGGACGGCGTGAGCGCGGCGTGTATTTCCGTATCCGCGACGGGGAATTTCGACCTGAACGAGATCGTCTGCATCGCGGACGACGGCAAGCCCATTCCCATCAGCGTAAACTCCGAATACAGCCAGGGCTTCACCTCCGCGCAGAAAAAACAGATGACCCGCGCGATAGACGCGCAGAACTCGTTTAAAAATTCGAGCGCCTCCTACTATAACTTCACGCAGGAAGAGGCGTATTTCATGACCTCTATTCATACCGTCCTCGGCGGGAAAAATATACGTTCGGACAGCGTCTATACCATGGATACCGATTTCAATTCGCTCGCCACGGTGCTGATGCTGCCGTCGGTGGCCATTTTCGGGGACAGTCCTTTCGCTCTTCGTCTGACGCCTTTTCTCGCCACCTGTGCGACGCTCCTGTTTGTGTATCTGCTCGGCAGTCTGCTCTTTAAGGACGAGAAATACGGCTTTATCTTTGCCTTTATCTTTGCCGTCGGCGGGCTTGCCACTACGGTGGGCCGGATGGGCGCGCCGTATGCGCTCGTCGCCTGCTTCCTCGTCGCAAGCCTCTATTTCATGTATCGATTCTTCTCCAAGGGCATCTCTTCGCAGCATATCGTCAAGGGCGGTCTGAACGTCCTCTTTTCGGGGCTGTTCGCGGCGCTCGCGCTGGCGATGAACATCCTGGCGATCTTCCCCGTCGCGGGGATCCTGACTCTGTTCGGATTCGGAATGAGGCGGCAGAAGCTCGCTTATCAGAACGCGCTCCTCAAATACCTGCCTGCCGAAAAAGCCGCGCCGCACACTGCGGAAACCGCAGAGAGTTTTGCGCCCGACGCCGAGAGCAGAGAGGCGCCGTCCGAAGGAAAACCCGCCGCGGCGATTCCCGCAAAAGCGGAAAAGGAGCAGCATGGCGCGGTTTCGGTCGCTTTGATCGGGAAGAAGGCAAAAAAATTACAGGCGGATTACCGCTACAAGAAAAAAGTTTCCTGGGCGTTTGCCGCGCTCTCCTTTCTCCTGGCGACGTTCGTATTCATGCTGCTCGCCAGCGTCGTCACCTACAACGCTTACGTTAAAGCGTTCGACAAAAATCCTCTGGCGCCTTCGCTGAGCTATGCGTCCCTTCTTTGGAAGGGGATCTCGGCGCCCTTCAAAATCACGAACATTACCGAATATACCGAGTACAACGCGGCGAACGTGCTGGCGTGGCTGCTGCCCTTGAAGGCGGCGACGGTATACGACGGCATCCTCGAAACGGGTTCCTCCCGCTATCTCGCCTGGAACGTTTCGATGAACTTCGCCGTATCCGTAGCCTGTTTGGTGGCGTTTGCGTTTTCGACGGTCAGCGTGGTGTCCGAGATGTTCACGGAAAACCGCGGCGCGCGTATCAATAAGCGCCTCCGCCGCATCTATCTCGTCCTCTTGGGCGGGTTGGCGCTCTCCATGCTTTCCTCCGCGTTCGTCAAAAATACCTCGGCGGTGCAAAGCCTGCTCTTCGGAGTGTTCTATATCGGATTTATTCCCTTGGCGGTGAAAATCGCGCAGCCCGACGAGATACGGCTCAAAAAGAACGGAAAACCGAAAATATCCGCCGCGGACGTCATTCTCATCGTCTGCCTTGCGGTTTTCGTCCTCTTCTTCGCGGCGTCCGTGCCGAGTATGTACGGATTCGAGCTTCCCACGAAAGTGGCAAAATATATGTTCGGCTGGATGAGCAGCGCCGATAACGGCTATTTCCGTCCGTGACTTAAAATCGCAGAAAACATTTCCGTGGGAGAATAAACTCTTACGGATTTTGTTTTTTAAAACGACATACAGAGGGAAAGAGGAATGTCGAGCAATTGAACGTTTCGCCGCTCGGGAGGAACGGGCGGGGAGGAATAGGAAAGGAAAATCAGGAAAAGAAAAGCGCCCGGCGCCTTAGGGGAAAGCGGGTAGGAATAGGCGGAAGGGATAGGTCGATAAAGTACGGGCGGCGGACGGGAAAAACGTCTTAGGGGCGGCAGGTGAGAAGAAAAAATTTGTCGGAACGGGCGCAGGGAATTTTCCGTTCGGCGGCATATCGGAAAACCGAGAAAATATTTGAGGGCTTATCCTTCTTCCTATAACGGCGTCGGTTTACGGATACAGGGATTAATCGTTTCGCCAAGGGGGGAAAAAGTTGCCCGCGCGCCTATGCAATTTACCCGACGATATAGACAAAGAAATAATCGGGGATTTCTTTTTAAGCTTTCCGCAGGTGTTTTTTTCGATGAGTTCGCTCTCGGATTCGGCGGGTCGATCGGACGGAAACAGAGGAAAGGCTTGTAATAAGCGCCTTCGGTAAAGAATTTGTCAGAGGCGGCAACGATCGGATGAAAAATATTGGAAACGAAAACAGTGTGCTTAGAGGCGAGATAAGCGAACAGGGAGAAGAAAAATGATAGCCAAAGTACAAAGTTATGCCCTCGCGGGGCTGGAAGGAGTGCCCGTTACGGTGGAAACGGATATTTCACGCGGTCTGCCTTCCTACGAAATGGTGGGACTGCCCGACGCGGCGGTGAAGGAATCCAAAGAACGGGTAAGGAGCGCCATTAAAAACAGCGTCCTGGAATTTCCCGCTCATAAAATCACCGTCAATCTCGCGCCCGCCTATGTGCGGAAAGAAGGGTCGGCGTTCGACTTGCCGATAGCGATCAGTCTGCTTCTCGCTTACGGCGCTTTGCGCGCGGAAGTGGGAAAGACCGTGTTTTTGGGCGAACTCGCCTTGAACGGAGAATTGCGCCCCGTCACGGGTGTGCTTCCCGCGCTCATTTCCGCTCGGGATAAGGGATATACCGATTTTATCGTCCCCAAGGCAAACGAGCGGGAGGCGGGCTATATCCACGGTATCCGCGTATATGCGCCCGTTTCTTTGCGGGAAACGGTGGATCACCTTTCCGGATTGAAACCGCTTTCGCCCGTGCCTGCGGCGGAGTTTTCCTCCCAAGAGCGGGACGGGAAAAAAATTTACGATCTCTCTTTCGTCAAGGGGCAGCCCGTCGCTAAACGCGCCCTCGAAGTGGCTGCCGCGGGCGGACACAATATTCTGTTCGTCGGGCCTCCGGGAAGCGGAAAAACCATGCTCGCCCGAGCGCTGCCTTCCATTCTTCCCGATTTGAGCTTTGACGAGGCCCTGCAAATCACCAAGATTCATTCGGTGGCGGGAACTTTGGGGGAAGAGGGGATCGTCACGCAGCGCCCGTTCCGCACCCCTCATCACACGGCGACCACCGTTTCCCTTTGCGGCGGAGGAAACAAGACCGTCCATCCGGGGGAAATCAGCCTCGCCCACGGCGGCGTGCTTTTTTTGGACGAGCTTCCCGAATACAACCGTTCCGCTTTGGAGGCGCTGCGCCAGCCGCTCGAAGACGGCGTCATCACCGTTTCCCGCTCTTCGGGCACAGTGACCTATCCCGCTTCTTTTATGCTGTGCGCCAGCATGAATCCCTGCCCCTGCGGCAATTACGGCAGCGCGCAGCGGCGATGCACCTGCCTGCCCAACGATATACGCCGCTATCGCGCCCGGATTTCGGGTCCCCTGCTGGACAGGATAGACATTCAGGTGGAAGTGGACGGCGTCGATTACGACGCGCTCGTTTCCCGGGTTTCCGAAGAACCGAGTTCTGCCGTCAAGGCGCGGGCAGATGCTGCCAGAAAGATACAGAGGGAAAGATTTGAGGGCACCAGGGCTGTGACGAACAGCGAAATGGGAGAAAGGGAACTGCGGGAATATTGTCAGCTTTCCGAAGAGTGCGAGGAGATTCTCAAAGAGGCGTTCAAACGGCTGCACCTGTCGGCGCGTGCCCGCTCGCGCATCCTTAAAGTGGCGCGCACGATAGCCGATCTCGGTTACTGCGAAGAGATCGCGCCCGAGCACCTCTACGAGGCGATTTCCTATCGGACTTACGGCGCGGAAACAGGGGAAGAGCTGCTTTGATTTTTTTAGGAGGGCAAAATGTGGATTAAAATTTATGCGCTTTTTCTTACGGCGTTGTCGCTTTGCGCCTTTATCGCCTATGCGGCAGATAAGAGCAGGGCGAAAAAAGGCGCGCGGCGGATTCCCGAAAGGGTCTTGCTCGCCTTGTCCCTGTCCGGCGGGGCGGCGGGCGGCTACGCCGCGATGTTCGTCTGCCGTCATAAAACGAGAAAATGGTATTTTCACGCGGTGAATCTCTTGGGAATTTTGTGGCAGGCGCTTGCGCTCGTATTTTTGATTCGGCTTTCGTAGCGTCTTTTTCTGCGGCGGGGCGAGAGCGGCGCGAAGAAAAAGGAATGCCGCGTCGGATCAGGAAGTACGACGAAGGAAAAACGGAAAAAATAATTTGACGAAGAGAGCAGAGAAAATTCCCTCACGAAAAAACGCGGAAGAGAATTGCGCGGCGAAAAGCGGGGAGAGAAAAGAGTGACGAAAAGAGAGAACTTTGGGAACAAAAGCGGGGAGAAAAGAGATAATCAAAAGCGGAGCGGTTTGGCGGGACGAAAAGAGAGAGAATTGCGTAAGGAAAAGAAGCCGACGGTTGCGTGACGGAAAACTGCGCAAGCGGAGAAAACAGGGGAAAAAAGAAGACGAAAGCGGAGAGAAAATACGAAAAAAAGTAAGGGAGGAAAGAGGCGTTGGAATATTCGCCGGAAGAAAAGGTATATATTTGGCTGGACAGCTTTCCTCTCGAAGAGAGAGAAAAACGGCGGCTATTGTCCGAGGCGGGAAGTCCGCGCGCTTTGACGCGGGAGTTTGCGCTTTTTAGGGAAAGTCTGATTAAATCTGCGGGAGAAAGCGTATATAATAATATGCTGCGTTCCCTTTCGGACGGGGGAAAATACTTTCGCGCGGCGACGGACGCTCTCAAAAAAGAGGGAATCAGCGCCGTCACGAGGGTTTCTTTGCAATACCCCGACGCTTTGAAAGCGGAGGCGGATGCGCCGCTCGTTCTATATGCAAAAGGGGACGTTTCGCTTTTGAAGTCGCGAATGTTCACCGTGGTCGGGTCCCGCAGAACGCCCGCCGCGGCGATGAGGATCGGCGCGGAAATATGCGGGGAGCTTTCCCGGGAGTTCGCCGTCGTGACGGGCACCGCGGACGGCGGGGACAGCGCCGCCGTCGAGGGCGCTTTGCAGGCGGGCGGAAAGATCGTTTGCGTGCTGCCCGGCGGCTTTTCCGCGATGCCGCAGGGAAATTACGCCCTTTTGTCCCGCGTGGCGGAAAAGGGACTCTTATTGTCCGCGCATACCTTCGATACGCCCGTCCGCGCCTTTTCCTTTGAAAGCAGAAACAAACTGCTGGCGCGGCTCGGCGAAGGGGTGCTGGTGCTCGGCGCGGCGGAAAAGAGCGGGGCGTTGATCACCGCCCGCTACGCGGCGCAACAAAACAAGCCGATATTCGCTCTGCCTTATTTTCCCGGCGCGGCTGCGGGCGCGGGTTGTAACGCTTTAATAAAAAAAGGCGCCTGCCTGACCGAAAATTCGGTTGACATTTTGGGTCGGTTTGGTATAAACTTGTTGAAGGAAAAAAATACGCCTTCGTTATCCGATACGGAAACGGCGGCGCTTACCGCCCTCAGAACGCTCGCCGAGGCGCACGTTGCGGAGATCGCGGCAAAGTCCGGCATCCCCCTTTTTAAGCTCTACGGCACGCTTGCGTCGCTGGAAACGAAGGGGCTTGTCATGAGGCTCGGCGGCAATCGTTTCGCGCCCGTATAGGCGCTTTAAACGCTTTGCGAAAGAGAGAGCCGCGCGGAATAAGGGAATATTACGCCGCACTGCGCCCCGTGTGGAAAGGACGGAAAGGGCGGCGCAAGGAATGCGGAGAAAGCGAAAAAATATTTCGGGGACTTGCGGCGAAAGGGTATCCTTCCGCAAAGAGAGAAGGGAGAAAAATGAAATTCGGGGTTTTCAAAGGCGGAAAAAAATAGCCGCCGCTTAAAATTTATAAAGACATCCAAAAAGGAATAGAAGGACATATAATGGATTTAATCATCGTAGAATCGCCCTCCAAGGCGAAAACCATCTCAAAATATCTGAAAGGCAAGTACAGAGTGGACGCCTCGGCGGGACATATCCGCGATTTGCCCGTGCATACGCTGGGCGTGGACATCAAGAACAACTTTGAACCGAAATACGTAAATTCGGAAGGCAAAGAGGACATCATCAAGCGCCTCGCGGAAGAAACCAAGAAGGCGAATAAAGTCTATCTCGCCACCGACCCCGACCGAGAAGGCGAGGCGATTTCCTGGCACCTGCAAAACGTTTTGGGACTCGATCCGGACAGCGACAACCGCATAGAGTTCAACGAAGTGTCCGCCAAGGCCATTGAAAAGGCTTTGGAGCACCCCCGCAAGATCGACTACAATCTCGTGGATGCGCAGCAGGCGCGCCGCGTGCTCGACAGGCTGGTGGGCTACAAGCTCTCCACCCTCTTAAATCACAAGATAGACGACAGCAACTCGGCGGGAAAGCGCAGCCTTTCGGGGGGCAGGGTGCAGTCCGTGGCGCTCCGCCTGATCGTGGAGAGGGAACGGGAGATTCAGGCGTTCAAGCCGCAGGAATACTGGAACCTGACCGCGGAGCTTCGGGATCAGCCGAAAAAATACGCCTCTTTCAAGGCGCTTCTCGAAAAGAAGGGCACGAAAAAGTATAAGCCGTCGTCCGCCGAGGAAACGGAAAAGGTATTAAAGGAGCTGGAAGGGGGCGAATACGTCGTTTCCAAAGTGAAAAAAGCGGTGGCGAAGTCGCACGCGCCCGCGCCGTTCACCACTAGCTCCATGCAGCAGGACGCGTCTAACAAGCTGGGATTCACTTCCCCCGAAACGATGAGCCTCGCGCAGCATCTGTACGAGGGCATCGAAACGGAAAGCGGCGACCATATCGCCTTCATCACCTATATGAGAACGGACTCCGTGCGTATTTCCGCGGAGGCGCAGGCGGACGCGCTGAGCCGTATCCGCACGATCTACGGCGCGGAGTACGCGCCCGAAAAGCCCAATTTTTACGCGACGAAAAAGGGCGCGCAGGACGCGCACGAGGCGGTGCGGCCCATCGATCTCGAAATGACCCCCGAAAAGGCGAAAGGGCTTTTGGACAGAAAGCATTACGCTCTCTATAAGCTGATTTACGAGCGTTTTCTCGCTTCGCAGATGGCGGAGGCGAGATACAACAGCACGCAGATGGAAATAGACAATTCGGGCTATATCTTCAAGGCGAGCGGCAGAGTACTGCTGTTTGCGGGCTATACCAAGATCTATGAAGAAACTGTGCAGAAGAAAGAGGACGAGGACGAACCTTCCTCCGCCAAATTGCTGCCCGATTTGAAGGAAGGGGATAAGCTCGACCTCCTCTCCATGCTCAAAGAGCAGAAGTTCACCAAGCCGCCCCTGCGCTATACCGACGCTTCCCTCGTCAAGGCGATGGAGGAAAAGGGAATCGGCAGACCCTCCACTTACGCCACCATCATTTCCAAGCTCAATCAGAAATACGTTAAGAAAGACGGCAAATATATGCTGCCCACCCCCGTCGCATATAACGTTGTGGATATGCTCGTCAAATGCTTTCAGGACATTATGGACGTCGGGTTTACGGCGGGCATGGAAACCAAGCTGGACGATATAGAGGGCGGCGGCGTGGATTGGCACGCGGTCATCGGGGATTTCTATCCCGGATTTGCCGAAAAATTGAAAAACGCCTCCTCCTACGGGGACGAAACGACGGACATCGTCTGTGAAAAATGCGGGCATTTCATGATCCGCCGCATGGGAAAATACGGCAAGTATCTCGCCTGCTCCAATTATCCCGAGTGCCGCAATATCGTCAGCGAAACCAAGGAGGAGATCTCCTCCGTCCGCTGTCCCAAATGCGGGGAAAATATGATCGTCAAGAGCGGAAAATTCGGAAAATTCCTCGCCTGCCCCAATTACCCCGACTGCAAATCCACCATGTCCATGCCCTCGGACGAGGAGCCGAAGCTCGTCGGAAAGTGCCCCGAATGCGGCGCGCCGATGACGGTGAGAAAGTCCAAAAAAGGCAAGATCTATTACAGCTGTTCGGGCTATCCCGACTGCAAGTTCATGAGCTGGGACATTCCCACGGGAGAAAAATGCCCTCAGTGCGGGCAGGCGCTCGTGCAGACGGCGCGGGGAAATATCAAGTGCTCGAATAAGGAGTGCGATTACAAGATCAAAGCGGAAAAACCTGAAAAGGAGGGGGAAAAGACGGCGCAAAAGAGCGTTCGTCAAAGCCCTGCCCCCGTATCTTCCGTTTCCGAAGGCGGATTGCCGCCCTTGATGGAGGAGCCTTTGTACGACGGCTACGACGAGGGCGGATACGTGACGGAAGGCTTTGACGACGGCGAGTAAAGACAGAGGCGGGCAGCGAACAAAGGCGGCAAGATCTTTTCGAAAGAGAACGATTGCACGCGGCGGCGCCCGCCTGTGAAAGAAAAAAGAGGGGGATTTCCCGACTCTTTGCGCCGCGTCTTTTTGGAAAAAAGCGGACTTTTCTCGACTTGCCGCGTCCGATAGTTTTGGCTCGCGGGAGCGTTCCGCCGAAAACGGTTTGCCGTGCGCGGGTTTTTAGGAAAAAAGGTGTTCGGAGGGATTCACTATGGAAAATTCGACTTCCGCGCCCTCGGTGCGCGTCGTAGGCGGCGGGCTGGCGGGCAGCGAAGCGGCGTATTATCTCGCGAAAAACGGAATACGGACGCAGCTCGTCGACATGAAGCCGAAAAAGTTTACGCCCGCGCATCACAGCGCGGACTTTTGCGAACTCGTCTGCTCCAATTCTCTAAAAAGCAACGACGCGCATTCCAATGCCTGCGGTCTTTTGAAGGAAGAGATGCGCATTTTAGGCTCCCTCGTCGTCGAAGCCGCGGACAAGACTTCCGTGCCCGCGGGCGCGGCGCTCGCCGTGGACAGGGACAAATTTGCAAAATACGTCACGGACAAGCTGCGCGCCTGTCCGAATCTTTCCATCCTCGAAGAGGAAGTCGTCGCGCTGCCCGACGAGAGTACGGGCGGGAACGTCTATACCGTCATCGCCACGGGACCGCTGACTTCGGACGCCTTGGCGGCGGATATAGAAAAAAAGACGGGGGGCGGGCTGCATTTTTACGACGCTTCCGCGCCCATCGTCGCCGCAGACAGCATCGATATGGAGCGGGCGTTTACGGGGGACCGTTACGGCAAGGGCACGGGCGATTACATCAATTGTCCGATGACGAAAGAGGAATACGAACGTTTCGTGGAAGAGCTTTTAAGGGCGGAACGCGCGACTTTGCGGGAGTTTGAAAAGCGGGACGTCTTCGAGGGCTGTATGCCCGTAGAGATCATGGCCTCGCGGGGAAAGGACACCCTGCGCTTCGGCACCTTGAAGCCCGTGGGACTGTGCGGGGAGGACGGAAGGCGCCCTTACGCCGTTTTGCAGCTCCGCAAAGAAAACGAAGCGGGCACCGCGTACAATCTCGTGGGGTGTCAGACAAATCTTAAATTTCCCGAACAAAAGCGGGTGTTCTCGCTCATTCCCGCCCTGCATCGCGCCGAGTATCTGCGTTACGGCGTCATGCACAGAAATACGTATATACAGTCCCCCGATGTTTTAAACAGGGATTTTTCGTTTAAGAATAATGAGAGGCTCTATTTCGCGGGGCAGATGACGGGCGTCGAGGGATATGTGGAGAGCGCCGCCAGCGGGCTGCTCGCCGCCGTTCATCTGGCGGATAAAATATCGGGACGAAGGGCGCGCGCGTTCGACAGTCGGACGGTGTGCGGCGCGTTGGAAACATACATTTCTACGCCGAACAGGGATTTTCAGCCCATGAACGCCAATTTCGGAATTCTGGCGCCGCTCGGCGAAAAGATCAGGGACAAAAGGGAACGCTATCAAGCGCTTGCGGAGCGCGCTCTCGCCGCCATGCGGGAACTGTCGTTTTGAAGGGGAGAAAAAATGCGGACCTCCCGCGCACAAAACGCCGTGCGTCGGAAGCAGGACTGCGGTATTCGCCTAAAAAATATTTTGCGAAGAGCCTAAAATAAAGAAGAGGTAATTATGATAGAATTCAGAGGCACGACGATTTGCGCCGTGAAAAAGGACGGCGTCACGGCAATAGCGGGCGACGGGCAAGTGACGATGGGCGAATCGGTGATATTCAAAAACTCGGCGGTGAAAGTGCGCCGCATTTACGGCGGAAAGGTCATTCTGGGCTTTGCAGGCTCGGTGACGGACGCCTTTTCCCTCTCCGAACGATTCGAGGGAATGCTGAATAAGTTTGCCGGCAATCTGATGCGTTCGGCGGTGGAACTCGCCGACCTTTGGCGCAGCGATAAAATCGGCAGAAAACTGGACGCCATGATGATTACGGCGGACGAAAACACCCTGCTCATTTTATCGGGCACGGGCGAGGTCATCGAGCCGGACGGCGGCGTCTGCGCGATAGGAAGCGGCGGCAATTACGCCCTCGCCGCGGCGCGCGCGCTGTACGCGGAAACGGATTACGACGCGGAAACGATCGCCAAAAAGGCGCTCAAAATCGCGTCGGAGATCTGCGTGTTCACAAACGACAATATCCGCTGCGAAACGGTGGGCAGAAAAGCGGAAGAAATTTCGGAAAACCCGCCCAAAAAATCCCGCGCGAAAAAAGCGGACGAAAAAAAGGAGGATAAATGATCATGGATCTGTCCCCCAAACAGATAGTCAATCAATTGGATAAATACATCATCGGTCAGGACGACGCGAAAAAGGCGGTGGCGATCGCTTTGAGAAACCGCTATCGCCGCGCTCAGCTTCCCGCCGAGGTGCGCGAAGAGATCACGCCGAAAAACATCATCATGAAAGGACCTACGGGCGTGGGCAAAACGGAAATCGCAAGGCGGCTCGCCAAGCTCGTCAAGGCGCCGTTCGTCAAGGTGGAAGCCACCAAGTACACGGAAGTGGGATACGTCGGCAAGGACGTCGAGGGCATGATCCGGGATCTCGCGGAGTGCGCCTATCGCCTCGTCAAATCCGAAAAGGAAGAGGAGGTCCGGGCGAAAGCGACGGACGCCGCCGAAAAGCGTATCCTGCGGGTGCTTACCGAAATCAAGAAAGAGGACAGGGGCGAAACGCCCAAGGAAATTTTCGAGGCAAACCTTTTGGAAGGATTGAGAAAGGGCACCTACGACAACGTCGTCGTCGAAATGGAGGTCAGCGATATTCCGCAGGCGATGGAGTTGATTCCCGGCGGCGCGTCCATCAGCATCGGCAGCATTTTCGGGGATATGTTCAAGGAAAAGCGCAAAAAGCGCAAGCTGACCGTCAAGGAAGCGATGGAGATAGCGCTCGAAGAGGAAGCGTCCAAACTGGTGGACGACGATTCCGTAAAAGCCGAGGCGCTGTACCGCGCGGAAAACGACGGCATCGTATTTATCGACGAGATCGATAAAATCGCGGGGAAAGGAAACCAAAACGGCGCGGACGTTTCGCGCGAGGGCGTACAGAGGGACATCCTGCCTATCGTCGAAGGCTCCACCGTGGTGACGAAATACGGGCCCGTCAAGACGGATTTCATCCTCTTTATCGCGGCGGGCGCCTTCCACGTGTCGTCGATAGAGGATCTGATCCCCGAACTTCAAGGCAGATTCCCCGTTTCCGTGGAATTGAGCAGTCTGAAAAAAGAGGATTTCGTGAGAATTCTGACGGAAACGGAAAATTCGCTCACCTTTCAATACGAAAAATTGCTGGGCGTGGATAATATCGACCTGCATT
This sequence comes from uncultured Eubacteriales bacterium, assembly GCA_905209085.1. Taxonomy (GTDB): domain Bacteria; phylum Bacillota; class Clostridia; order Christensenellales; family Borkfalkiaceae; genus Scatosoma. The sequence goes on along the minus strand of CAJLRM010000001.1, from coordinate 161,664 downwards.
TCACTCCCGAGGCGATCGAGCGTATCGCGGAGATTTCCGTGGACCTCAACGCCACCAGCGAGGACATCGGCGCGCGCAGGCTGCATACCGTCATGGAATACCTGCTCGAAGATATTTCCTTCAACGCGGGCGGCGGGGACTATCCTACCGTCACCCTCAATATCACCGCGCAATACGTCGACGAGCATTTGAGCAAACTGACGGGCGACAGAGATCTTAAAAAATACGTGCTATAAAGTCAAATCGCGTCGGGTCGGCTTCTTTCTTCGGGCTTAAAGGGGAGCGAAAAGGGCGGAAAAGCGCGCGGATTTTTGTCCTATACTCCCCGCGCCTGTTTCGGACGGAAGATAAGCGGAGAGGGAACAGAAAAACTTTGCGCTTTGCCCGTCGTTTTCGGGCGGGATGTGGAGAATTCCGCAAAAGAAGCTGAAAATTTTTTTTGTTCTTGCTTTTTCCTGCCGTGCCGAGTCCGGGCGGATAGGGCGGCAAGAGGAAGCGGAAAAGGTCTGCGGTCTGCGCTTTTATCCTTCGTCGGTTTTCCGAATTCGTATGAGGGATTCTTGGTAATAAAACGGAGAAAAATTGACTTCGCCGCAACCCTGCCCCGTCGATTTTATAAGATTTACGAAAAAATTGCAAGAGGGCGTCCGAAGAAACGGTTTCGGACGAATACAGCACGATTCTGCCGCAGCCGATTTCTGCGGCTCAGAGAATATACGGAAAGGACATCATTATGATAAACATACCCAAGGGCACGAAAGACGTTCTGCCCGCAGATTCCTATAAGTGGCAGTACGTGGAGGGCGTCGCGCGCGAAACGGCAAAGCTTTTTAACCTCAAAGAAATCCGCACTCCCGTATTCGAACACACCGAGCTTTTTCTGCGCGGCGTAGGCGATACGACGGACATCGTCACCAAAGAAATGTATACCTTCCGCGACAAAGGGGACAGGTCTATCACCTTAAAGCCCGAGGGCACGGCGGGCGCGGCGCGGTCGTTTATCGAAAACGGCATGGGAAACGGCGTTCTGCCCGCGAAGATGTACTATCTCATTCCCGCCTTCCGCTACGAGCGTCCGCAGGCGGGGCGGCTCAGAGAGTTTCACCAGTTCGGCGTGGAAGTGTTCGGCGCCAAGGGCGCGGATACGGACGCGGAAGTGATCTCCCTCGCCGATTCGCTCCTGAAAAAATTGGGACTGAACGTAAAACTGCATATCAATTCCATCGGCTGTCCCACGTGCCGCGCCGCGTATAACAAGGCTTTGAAAGAATATTTCGCGCCGCGCCTTCACGAGCTTTGCCGCGATTGTCAGGCCCGTTTCGAAAAGAATCCGCTCCGGCTTCTCGACTGCAAGGAAGAAAGCTGCCGCGCCATCAACAAGGATGCACCCGTCATTTTGGACTATCTCTGCCCCGAATGCAGGGAGCACTTCGAAAATTTGAAGGAGTGTCTTGCGCTCGCGGGCATCGAGTACGAAATCGATCCCCGCATCGTCCGCGGACTGGACTATTACACCCGCACCGTGTTCGAGTTTGTGTCCGAGGATATCGGAGCGCAGGGGACGGTGTGCGGCGGCGGCAGATACGACGGACTGATCGGGGAAATCGGCGGGTCGGCTACGCCGGCGGTCGGGTTTGCGGTGGGAATCGAGAGGCTGCTTCTCGTCATGGAGGCGACGGGCGTGAAGATTCCCGAGGCCGATTCTCCCGTCGTCTATATCGCGGGCATGGATTCCGTCTGCCGCAAAAAGGCGTTCGAGCTTGCCGTCCGGCTCCGCGAAAAGGGCGTCTATACGGAAATCGACCACATGGAACGCTCTTTGAAGGCGCAGTTCAAATACGCGGATAAGATCGGCGCGAAATATGTGGCGGTCATCGGCGGCAACGAATTGGAAACGGGCGTCATGAACGTCAAGTGCATGGCGACTTCGACGAGCGAATCCGTGCCTTTTGCCGAAGCCGTAAGCTATTTCGAAAAAAGATAATTCCGCGCTGTTTATCGGCGGAAAATGCGCAAAATAACCATACCGAATAAAGATAAAGGAGAAAAATCATGGTAAAATATGTAACTTCACAGGAACTCGAAGAACTCATCCAAGGGGACAAACCCGTCGTGTGCGATTTTTGGGCGACGTGGTGCGGACCGTGCAGAATGCTGGCGCCCGTATTCGAGGACGTTTCGGACAAGCTGGAAGACAAAGCTGTGTTCGTGAAACTGGACGTGGACGAAAACGAGGATGCCGCCGTCAAGTACGGCATTACGTCCATTCCCAATATCATTCTCTTCAAAAAGGGACAGCCGGCGGCGAATCATCTCGGCTTCATTCCCGAGGAAACGCTGAAAGATTTTATCGAAAAGAATCTCTGACGCGCGGCGGTGCTTTTTGTCCGATTTCGGGCGAAAAGCATTTTTTTTATAAAAATACGGCGAAAAATAGAAATGATACAAAAAGCGGCAAACTGTCATTTTCTGCCTTTCCGTCCTTGACGATAAGAATCGGGAGGGGTATAATGGCGTAAAACGATTTGAAAAGGAGAATTTCCCGGAAAATGAGTTCCCGTGAAAAAGCGGCCGAACGCCGCCTGACGAGGGAGATCCCGCCGCTTAAAACGCCGATTGCCGTAAACGCCGTATTTTTGGTCTGTATTCTGTTTTTCGGCGGGCTTTATCTTAGTTCGAAATATTGGTCGCAGAGCAAGCCGCTGCAAGATTCTTTAAAATCCGTCGCCAGTGTGCTCTTCTTGCTTTGCTGTGTGTTCAACGTCTGCTTTTCCGAGGCAAGGGACAAAGAAAAGCGCGGCGTTTCCTATCGCCGTCTGCTCCTTTTGGGGCAGGCGTTCGCCTGCACGGGCGACATTGTGCTCAATTTCGATTTTACCGTCGGCGCGGCGTTTTTCGCTTTGGGACACGTCCTGTTTTTCGCGGCGTTCTGTTCTTTGGAGGGCTTTTCTTTCCGAGGCTTCGCGGCATTTCTCGCCGTGGCGGCGCTGTCTTTTTGTCTGCTCCGTTTCTATCGCGGTTTCGATTTTAAGGGCTTGGAAGTCGTCGTATACGCCTATGCCGTCGTGATTTCCTGTATGCTCGGCAAAGCGTTTTCCGTCGCCGCCTCTCCTATTCTCGACAAACGGGTGCGGGGCTTCGTCCTTTTCGGAGCGCTGCTCTTCTATCTCTCCGATTTGATGCTGGTCTTTCACCAATTCGGAGGCGGGGGAAGGCTTTTCGACGGGCTTTGCCTCTCTCTTTATTATCCCGCGGAGTTTTTGCTGGCGGTTTCCGTTTTGGCGGTGTCTGCCTACGGGCTGACGAAGGAGGAAAAGCCCGTTTCTAAAATGCCCTTTTTGCGGCGGCTGTATTGCCGTTCCTATCAGACCGTGTTCAGGCTCGCCATCCCGTTTTTGCCTTATCGACGTCCGCAGATCCTGCATACCGTTTCCGAAACGGCAGACGTTCTCAAAAAGGCAGGCGCGGACAAAGTGCTGCTCGTTACGGACGCGGGGATTTACGCCGCGGGGCTGACGAAAGAGTTTGAAAGCGTATGCGCGAAAGAAAACATAGACGTATTCATCTATAAGGATACCGTGGCGAATCCCACCGTTTCCGACGTGGAAAAGGCGCATACCATGTATGAGCTGAACGAATGCAAAGCCATCGTCGCGTTCGGAGGCGGCTCCGCGATGGACTGTGCGAAGGCGGCGGGGGCGCGCGCGGTGAATCCGAAAAAGCCGCTGTCGAAGATGAAGGGCGTCCTGCATATTTTCCGTCGGCTGCCTCTTCTCATCGCCGTTCCCACGACCGCCGGCACGGGAAGCGAAACGACGCTCGCCGCGGTCATCACCGACGACGCGACTCGGCACAAATACCCGATCAACGCTTTTTGCCTGATTCCGAGGTATGCGCTTCTCGATGAGAAAGTCACCTTTGCCCTGCCTCCCTTTTTTACGGCGACGACGGGCATGGACGCCTTGACGCACGCCGTGGAAGCTTATATCGGCAATTCTACCACGCGGGAAACGCGCGCCGCTGCGGAGGAAGCCGTGCGGCTGATTTTCCGATATTTGCCCCGCGCCTATGCGGACGGAAAGGACGCAGAAGCGCGGAAGGGAATGCAGCGCGCCGCCTATCTCGCGGGCGTCGCCTTTACCAAGTCGTATGTGGGCTACGTGCACGCCGTGGCGCACTCGCTGGGCGGAAAGTACAATATTCCGCACGGCTTGGCAAACGCCGTCATTCTGCCTTATTTTCTCAAAGAATACGGTTTGAACGCCGCGCTCCGACTCGCCGCGCTGGCGATAAAATCGGGCGTCGCGGATCCCGGCGGGGATTTTAAAGGCGCCGCGGAGAAATTTATCCGCCGTATAGAGGAGCTTAACGAAAGTATGGGGATTCCCCGTACGCTGAGCGGGATTCGTGCGGAAGACGTCCCCGAACTTGCGGCTTTCGCGGACGCGGAGGCAAACCCGCTCTATCCCGTACCCAAATTGATGACGAAAAAGGAGCTGGAAGTGATGTATTTCAAAATTTCCGACCACGAGGGCTTTCCCGTGGACAAAGAGGGAAAACCCGATTTCGACGAAGCGCTGCAAAGACAAAAAAGGTTTTTCCAAAGCGGCGTTACTCTCAACCCTGCCTATCGCGTTTGCGCTTTGAAGGCGCTCTATAACGCCGTTAAGGACGCGGAAGGGGAGATAAACGAGGCGTTGAAGGCGGACCTTGGAAAAAGCGCCTTCGAAAGCTATATGTGCGAAGTCGGCATGACGCTGAGCGAAATTTCCTATATGATCGGGCACGTCAGGCGTTTTTCCAAAAAAAAGCGGGTAAAGACCCCGCTCGCGCAATTCGCCTCGAAGAGTTTTATTCAGAAATCGCCCTACGGAACGGTGCTTATCATGAGTCCCTGGAACTATCCGTTTATGTTGGCGATGGAGCCGCTGGCAGACGCGCTCGCCGCGGGAAATACCGCGATCGTCAAGCCCTCCGCGTATTCCCCCAACGTTTCCCGCGTTTTGAAAGATTTGATCGCGCGCACCTTTCCCTCCGAATATGTCACCGTGGCGACGGGCGGGAGAGCGGAAAACGCCAAACTTTTGGAAATGAAATTTGATAAGATCTTCTTTACGGGAAGCGTGGGCGTCGGAAAAGAAGTGATGAAAAAAGCGGCGGAAAATCTCGTGCCCGTCACTTTGGAATTGGGCGGAAAGAGTCCGTGTATCGTGGATGAAACGGCGAATCTCGCTTTGGCGGCAAAACGGATCGTCTTCGGAAAGTATCTCAATCTCGGGCAAACCTGCGTGGCTCCCGATTATGTGTATGTCGCCGCAAACATAAAGGACGCCTTTTTGACGGAAGTCAAAAGGCAGATCACGGCGCAGTACGGAAAAGATCCGCTCAAAGAGGATACTTACGGAAAAATCGTCAACCGCAAACATTTCGACAGGATTTCCGCGCTCATCGACGGGAAAAAAGTAGTATTCGGCGGGGGCAGGGATGAGGCGAGCTTACAGATAGAGCCTACCGTCCTGGACGGCGTCACCTGGGCGGACGAAGTGATGGGGGAAGAAATTTTCGGCCCCGTGATGCCCGTGCTCACTTTTGAACGCATGGACGAAGTCATTGAAGAGGTCAACGCCCGTCCGTCGCCGCTTGCCCTGTATCTCTTTTCCTCGGACAAACGCACGATTTCCCGCGTATTGGAGAGGTGCCGTTTCGGAGGCGGCTGCGTCAACGACACGATTATCCATCTCGCGACTTCCGAGATGGCGTTCGGCGGATTCGGCGCGAGCGGTATGGGCAGCTATCACGGGAAAAAAGGCTTCGAGTGTTTCACCCACGAAAAGAGTATCGTCGATAAAAAGACGTTTATCGATCTGCCCATGCGCTATCGTCCCTATAAAAAATTCAATGAAAAACTGTTGAGATTTTTCCTGAAATAGAGCGCGTTTTTCAGCAGTTCTGCCGGATAGCGGCGAGCCGTTTTCCCCAAGAAAACGTTTTAGGGCAGACTCTGTCCCTTTGCTATTCGCAGCGTCGGGATGCGTGAACGCTTTGCCGAAGTTTTCCGACATTCGTTTGGCTCTTGTCGGTCCGCAAGCCGCCATGCTTTCGTATCCCTTACGGACGAAAAAGGGTGTTTTGCCCTGGCTCCTATACTTTCCAACGGCGTTTGGAGCGTCTGTATTTTGAGAACCCCGAAAAAGAGTTTGAGTAAAATCCTCGGGCGAGTCGCCGGATCCCGCCGTGCCGAAAAAAGAGTTTCTTTTAGCGAAGGGGGCTCAAAAAGGAGTCGATAGTTTCGCCTTTATCCCCTTGATTTCATCAAAAGCCGCCGAAAATAAGCTCCGCTTGCAAAGCGATGGGGGGGACGGCGCGCCGAAATATAAATATACGAAGTCTTTTCGGGAATACGGGAAAGGATTGCGTCTGCCGGCATAGCCGTATTTTTCCTGTCGTTGGGATAAACGACGGAATATTTCATTTTTTTCTAAACGAGAGTCATGTTGAGTTAAGGGAGCGGAGAAGAGTTTTCCGCTTCCTTTTTTGGATACCTTAAAGTAAATAAGGATGCGCAGGTTTCTATTTGTTGACGAGAGCCTTATCGTTGAGAAAGATAGTTTTTAAAGAACGTTTTTCAAAATTTTTTCGCGGCGGAGATGGACTCGGAATGGAAACGGGCGACGACGGGAGTAGGAAAGGAACGAGCGTCCGTCGGTGAAAAGTGTTCGAAGGAAAAGAATAAGGAGTAAAAAAGGAACGTGGCAAAACGATAGAAAGAAAATTCGAAGAGTAGAAACAGAAAAGCGACAAACCGAGAAAAGAATCTTTGGGAGTGGAAACAGAAAGTCGGCGAAACGATAGAGAGGAAGCGCAGGGAATAAAAACGAAATCCGAACAGAAAGACAGAAAAAAATGCGGAGAGTAAAAGCGGGGCGGCGCATAAAAAATCTCCGTCGGCTGAAAACAGCCGACGGAGCAGGAGATGAGATAGGTAAGCGTATTATTTTGCTTTGATTAATAATTTTCCGCTCTGACCTGGAAATAGCTCTGGGGATGCGCGCAGACGGGGCAGACTTCGGGCGCCTTTTTGCCTACGCAGATATGTCCGCAGTTGGCGCACTGCCATACCACGTCGCCTTCCTTAGAGAATACCAAATCGCCCTTGACGTTGGCAAGGAGTTTCAAATAGCGTTTTTCGTGCTCCTTTTCGATGGCTGCAACGCCGTCGAAAAGTCTGGCGATTTCGTCAAAGCCTTCCTCGCGCGCCGTCTTGGCAAATTCCGCGTACATATCCGTCCATTCGTAATTTTCGCCCTCCGCGGCCATGCGCAGATTGTCCATCGTGCCCGAAACCTGTCCGCCGTTCAAAAGCTTATACCACATTTTTGCGTGCTCGCGTTCGTTATTCGCCGTTTCTTCAAAGATGGCGGCAATCTGCACGTATCCGTCTTTCTTCGCTTTGCTCGCAAAATAGGTGTACTTATTCGTCGCCTGCGATTCTCCCGCGAACGCCGCCTGTAAGTTCGCCTCCGTCTTGCTCCCTTTTAAGGGATTGACTTCCTCAAACGCGGAAGCGGGCGCTTTGCATTTGGGACAAACTTCGGGAGCTTTGTCCCCTTCGTGTACGTAGCCGCAGACTTTACAGATAAATTTTTTCATGTCCTTTTACCTCTTTGAATTTTTTTACCGATTTTTTAATAGTTCTTAATAGGATTAAGTTTTATTAATGTATTTATAGTATAATACAAAATGTCGCATTTGTCAATAGTTTTCAGGAAAATTTTTGAAAAAATTTTTTCTTTTGACGAAAATTTTTGAAAAGGGCGAAAGGATGAGGAGAAAAGGGAAAAAACGGGAAGAATAAGAGGGACGAGCCGCGAAAAAAGGCAAGGAAAAACGGGGCGCGGAAATTATAAAAAGGGGAAAGAGGAAAAAGGGAGGAGAAAGGCAAACAAAAGAGAATCGATGAAGCGCGGAAAAGGAAAAACGGAAGCGGGGCGAGCGGAGAAGACGGGAGGGAGAAGAAAGGACGCGCGGAAGAAAATTATTCAAAGGCGCAGGAGGCGGACAGACGAACGGAAGAGGCGATCGGGAAAGGAAGAGGAAGAACGAGGGGAAAAAGGTATAAAGGATGGGAACGAGAAGACGGAAGCGGAGAAAGGCGGGAAAATAAATTTCCATACAGTTATCTGTCATGACGTAAGTTGACAAAAGGCGGAAAAACTGATACAATCATAGAAAGCTCGCAGACAGCAAGAAAATAAGGTGGTTTGGGCATGAAACGCATGAACGAAAGACGGAAAAAAAGAATAGAAAAAAATATACTGAAAAACCGCAGCTATAAAGTACTCATTTATAACCGCTTTCTCCTGACTCTGCTTTTAGTTCTCTTACAGATCACGATATATGGCGTGATGCTCTTCCGGTTTTATAACGGTTTCCGCGCCGTGATGATCACGATGAATATCCTCGCGCTGGTGTTCGTGCTCTACGTCATCAACCGCAACGAAAAACCTTCCGCGAAGCTGAACTGGGTGATCATGATTCTCGCTATGCCGATCTTCGGCATTTCCCTCTATCTGCTTTTCGGGGAAGGGCGTCCTACCCGCAAAATGAACAGGCGCATTTCCGCCGCCAAGCGCGAAAACGCGGGCCTGTTGATACAGGATGCGGAGGTAAAGCGGCGCGTGGACGAGGGCGGGCGCGAGGCGCAGGCTTGCCGCTATCTCATGAACTATGCTAATTATCCCGCCTATGCGGACGGAGAAGTCACGTATTATCCCTGCGGCCGGGAGATGTTCAAGGATATGCTCGAAGCGATGGAGGGGGCGGAGAAGTTCATTTTAGCCGAATATTTCATCATCGCGGGAGGAAAAATGTGGGACGCTTTCCGCGAGCTGCTGCTCCAAAAGGCAAAGGCGGGGGTGCAGGTGCGGTTGATTTTCGACGACGTGGGAAGCTTGTTTTTGCTGCCGCCCAAATACGACAAATATTTGGAAGCGCTGCATCCCAATATCAAATGCTTTACGTTCAACCCTGCCGTTCCCGTTTTTACGATGCGCATGAATAACCGGGATCACCGCAAAATTCTCGTGGTGGACGGGAAAGTGGGCTTTACGGGCGGAATCAACCTCGCCGACGAGTATATTGACGAAAAAGTGAAGTACGGACAGTGGAAGGATACGGGCGTGCGCGTGACGGGACGGGCGGTGAGTTCGTTTACGATGATGTTTTTCAATATCTGGAACGCTTTTAGAAAGGATAAGGAAAAGACGGAAGCTTTTATCGCGCCCGAGCATTTGAAAGAGATGCAGGCGGCGGACGGAGAAAAAGCGCCCGCGAAAATAGAAACCGTGGGCAAAAACGGAACGCATATTCCCGTGGAAAAGATGGGGAAAACGGATATCGCGGAGGGCGGCTTTTTCGTACAGCCTTACGACGATTCTCCCCTGGATCGGGAGAGCGTGGGGGAAACGGTGTATCTCGACATCATCAACCGCGCGTCAAAATACGTCTATATTTTTACGCCCTATCTCATTTTGGACGATTTTGTGCGCACGGCGCTGTGCAACGCGGCAAAGCGCGGCGTGGACGTGCGCATCGTCACGCCCGGGATTCCCGATAAAAAGATGGTCTTTCGGCTGACTCGTTCCAACTACGCGCCTTTGCTCAAATCGGGCGTAAAAATTTACGAGTACACGCCCGGTTTCATTCACGCCAAAAGCATGGTATCCGACGATACTTGCGCCGTGGTGGGCACCATCAATCTCGATTATCGCAGCTTATATCTGCATTTTGAGAACGCGGTCTATTTTTCTCATTGTTCTGCCGTGATGGACGTGAAAAGGGACGGGGAAAAAGTGTTCGACGTTTCAAAATATATCACCATGGAAGATACAAGACAGACCTTCGTCGGCAAGCTGGTGGACTCCGTTTTGCGCGTTTTCGAAACTCTGCTGTAAGGGATTTCCGTGAACAGACTTTTTAAAAAGGTGGATAGGGAATGTTCTTTCGCCCGACGGACTCGTTCGAAGGAGGGGTAGACGGGTTTCAAGGAGAAGATGAAAGCACTTAAACGGCGTCGAAGCGATTATCGCAAAGAACGGATAGAAAAAAGCAAGACGGGTAAGGGAAAACGATGAAAGAAAATCTTGTGGAAGCCTCGGACTGGACAAGGGACGTGGAAGCAAAACTGAAAAGGAAAAATGAAATCTTATTTTCCCGTAAAAGCAAATGTCTGCAAGAGCTTTTGGCACTGATTCGTGAACAAAAACACAGGACTTTGGTGTTATGGGCGTTCGCCTGCGTAGAAGTTCCGCTGCAACGTTTGAAAGAACGTTGCCCGAACGAGGAACGCCCCGCCCGCTCCGTCCGCCTATGTCGGCAATGGGCGGCGGGAGAAGTGAAAATGCCGACAGCCAAAAGGGCTTTGCTGGAAGCGCACGCCGCGGCAAAGGAGGTCGAAGGGGCGGAAAATGCCGCTTTATGCCATGCGGTGGGGCAAGCTTGCGCGGTCGTTCATGTGGAAACGCACGCGATCGGCCTTCCCTTTTACGAACTGACCGCCATCGTTCGGGAATGCCGGGGCAAAGACTATCGCGCGGCTGTGGAAAAGAGGATCGAGGAGTATATCGACTGCTTGAAGGACTGCGCGGCGCGTATAGAGAGCTTTGGATTTTCATGGGCGGAGTTTTTGCTCGACGATAGCCGTCCGAACAAGGAAAAAGAACTTTTTATGAAAGAGAGAACCGTTTGAAAGGCGGTTCTTTTTTTGCGCAAACCTGGGAATTTAAAATCGCGCACAGGACGAAAGCGGAGAGAAAATTGGAAAGGGACTATGTGGAGCGAGTAAAAGGGGGGCAGGGCTGCGATGAATAAAAAAACTTTTCCCGTTTGAAGCGGGAAAAGAGAAAAATGTGCAAAAGTTACAGGATGCTTTTACCGTATGTTTTTTGAACGAAACGTCAAAAAAGAATAAGGCGCCGCGGGGAAAAGGGAAAAATCCAAGCGCCTTTTGGGGGCGAACGCCTAAAAAGATTTTGAGCAAGGGGCGGAAAAAATCGCTAAAAAGCCGAATTGTATTTTCAGCTAAACATTAAAAAACTCAGACGATGCGGCGGTAATAATAATACTTTTCGTCCTCGCCGATTTTTTGCATGACCGAGGAGAGCATCTTTGCCGAAGCGATATTTTCTTTCAGGCATTTTCCGTTTATTTGGATGAGTTCCAGCGTATAAATGGCATAATTCGCAACGAGTCCGAAAGCGTATCTGCCGATTCCCTGCCCGTCCGCTTCGGGGAGTATCCGCACCCCGATTTCCGCGCCGCCCCGGAAGTCGAAATTGTAGAGGATGGCTTCCCCGACGAATTTGCCTCCCTGACGTATGGCGAAATTCATCGCCATGCGGTTCATAAAATCTTTTTTCTGATCTTTATAGAAAAAGTCGCGTTTGGGATGCGGGCAGTCCTCCCGATAGTCGTATCCCCACCAGCGATTGCGTTCGTCGTCCAGACATAAACGATTGTAGGCGGGGATGTCTTTTTCCGTGATAGGGGTCAGGGAAACGCCGTTTTCGCCCTTGATGACGGGGACTTTTTTCAGGCGGTTGATAGCGGTCTTGACGTGTATTTCGTGCTTTCTGAGAATTTCCAAGGGCTGATATTGAAGCTTGGAAATGCGCAGTCCCTTGCTGCCCGCGTCGTCCTCGCGGTTGATATATTTGACGTTTTGCGCGAACGTTTTGGCAAATTCCTGCACCGTGGCGGGATAAATGCCCTCGTATTCGGTGAGGGCCTTTTCGATATGGTCGATGAGCGTTTCGCCGCAGATCTCGCTCAGACAGAAGGAGATGACCTCTCCGTTTAAAGTGAATCCTCCGGAAATAAACATTTCCGAGCCGAGATATTCCGTCATCGCGTGGGCGAATTTCAGCTCCGTTTTGGCGCCCGGAACGTCGTTGCGATCGCCAAATTTTTTCCAAAAAGCGTGGATTCGAGGCTTGTCCGCGGCGCCGAACACTTCGAATTTCGCCTCGGGGTACAAATTATGAAATTTGCGGATATGGTTTCTTTGTCCCGCATATTTTTTCCCCTCGAACTTGATAAAATCGCCCGCCAAATAGAGATAATCGTCGAAATTCCTCTGCACCCGTATCTCGATATTCGGATAACAGCTCAACACGGTGCAGACGGCGCAGGCGGGCACGTCGCAGAGTCGGAAGGGAATAAAATTTTCCGAACAGTATTTTCCGCAGGCGTTGAGCGCCCCGACGACATCCGCTTCTTTGGACAGGGGAACGGGATAGTCAAAATAATATTGACCGTTCCATTTCCCGCGTACGAGCAGGCATCCGCACGCTTCGGCGTATTCGTAGCCCGCGTTCTGCCACATGATTTTAATGCCCGCCGAATAGTCGCTGATTTTGTAGGTGCAGGTTTTGTAACAGGCGGAAATTTTGGCAATGTTGGTTTTATCGATGGGAGTAAACTGCATGATGTCCTTCTTTTTTGTTTTTTTCGTGCTCTATTTTTGAGAAGCGAAGCCGCGGAAGCGCAAAGCCGATTTCCGTTTCTCTGATCGCATAACCGGACGTCCTGCTTGAACAGGGCATCAAAGTGCCGATACATACTTCGTTTGTGCTTCCGCATTTTTGCTTTTATTATAACATCATCGCGCTCTGTTGAAACGCAAAACGGCGAATTCTTTTCGGCAGACTGATTTCGGGGCAGGGCGCTAAAATAGGGGCAACTGCGTCGTGCCTATATACTTTCGACTATCATTATAGCAAATCCCCGTTCGGAATTCAAGCTATTTCCGCCCGGATTTTTTATGCCGTCCGCTTCTTTTTTAACAGAGGTTTTTGAATTTGCTTTGCGCGTCGGGAGGATAGGGCGCAAAGGGCGGGCAGGGTTGAGAGGAAGGATAAAAAGGAAGAAAGCGGCGGTGAAAAAGCGCATACTTTTAAAAAGCTGTGCGTCCGAAGAAGAGGGAAAGGATCCTCTTACTTCGGAAATTTATCCGTAAGGCGAATCCGGCGCCGCGAGCGCCGGCGGTAAAGGGACCGCGGGAGATACGCCGCCTTTTCGTCCCGTCCGAAAAAAGCGTTTGTTCAAGAGAAAAGTGGATTTTGGGTGAAAATACCCGCCGTATGCTTCTATTTTGTTGCGGCGGCGGCAAATTTATGCTAAAATGAAAACAGAAGAAAACGGGAAGGGATACCATGGCGAAAAAGAAATTGACGAGAGCGGAGCGAAAAGCGGAAGAAGAGCGCGTCGTCGCCGAAATGGACGAGGCGATGCGGGCGTTTCAGGCGGAAAAGGCGAAAGCGGAGGCGTCCGCTCCTTTGCAAGAGGACGCTGACAATGCAAAAGAAAAGGAAAATTCCCCTTCGGAGCAACAAGGGGATGCGGGGATTTCTCAGTCGGACGCCGTATACGGACCGAGCAGCGTGCCCATGCCGCAGCAGATACACTGCCGCAAATGCGGGACGGTGATGGAAAACGGGGTATGCCCCAAGTGCGGATATAAACTGTACGTGCCGATGGACGGCAAAAAACTGAATCGGATCCGCTGGATCGTCGGCGGAATCTGCGTAGCGGCGTTTGTCGTTTGGCTGATTATAAAAAGCGTAAGGGGATAGGCAAAAATGCTCGGCGGGGGAAAATTTACGCCCGATTGCGCAAATATCCAAAAATTCCCGTCGTTTACACGCTCCCTTTAACTTGACTTTTTCGTTATTTTTTGCTATACTATATAAAGAATCGAGAAGAAAAAGCACGTAGACCCTCCGACGGATTCTACGTGCTTTTTTGTATCTTTATTTGAGGTTCGCGGAACCTGACGAAAAAGGAGGATTTTTTATGGAAAATGAAACTGCCGCGATGCAAAGCGCAGCGGAGGCCGCTGTGGAGAATCAGACTGCCGTAAAACAAATGATCGAGGATAAAATCGTTATACGCATGAGAAAATGCGGTCGTTTTTTGCTGCACGACTGCGCGCAGGAGGAAAAGACCGACAGCCGCGTTTTACTGTCCTGCCTGGACGAACGGGAAAAAAAGGAGTTGTCCGTACTGTTGAAAAAATGCCTCAACGAATGGAAAAAGTGATTTTTTCTGTCCCCCTGTTTTTTCGCAGCCGTCGCGTTCCCGCCTAAAACGCGGACGATCGACGGCTCTGAGAAAACGCCCTTACTTCCTGTCCAAACCAAAGCCGATAGGCGGGCGTATTTTGAATTTTCACGGGAACGCCGCCCGTCGCTTGAAGAGAAGCGGAAAAAGTAAGATCGGACGATTCCCTTCCCGTCTGCCGAACAGATCCCCTGTCTTGGCGGAAACGAGAATTGAGAAAACGACAATATTTTTCGTAAGAAGGCGGGGGCGGGCGAATACACCGCCGCAGTGCGCCGACAGGCGACAAAGCGTTGCGAAATATTTATCAAAAGAGAGATCGTTTGCGTCAAAACGCCCGTTGCCGTTCTTTGTAATCAATTGCTTTCGACGTTTTCGTTTCGGTCTGCCGAACTTCCCGGTTTCTCTAAACGGTGAAACAAAAATAAGGACTGCCGACGGAGCACGCCTCAACCGCGTGCCCCGTCTTTTTTGGATTTAAAAATAGGATTTTACGAAAAGTTGTTGCGAAAAGCGTTTAAAAAGAGGGGAAAAGGTTTAAAAATATAACGAAAAAAGAGAACGAAAATTCCGTCCGTTTGGGGAAAGGCAAGCTGTTCCCTAAAAAGCGTACAGGGCGGAGAGGACGGAACGGACAGCCGAAGAACGGCAAGGAGGTAGCTATCATGGATATGCGGAAATTTACGGAAAAATCGGTGAACGCTTTGCAGGACGCGCAGAGCGTCGCCAAAGAATACGGCAATCAGGAAATCGGACAGGTGCATTTGCTCTATTCTCTCGTCAGCGCCGACGAGGGGCTGATTCCTCAGCTTCTGAAAAAAATGGAAATCGACCTGTCCGCTCTGCAATCGGCGGCGCAGGCGGAGATTGCGCGCGCTCCGAAAGTGAGCGGCGGAGAACAATATTTATCCTCGGCTTTGGCGGAGGCGCTCGACGCCGCGGAAAAACAGGCGGCGAAAATGGGGGACAGCTATATCTCCGTCGAACATCTCTTTTACGGGCTCACCGAAAAGCCGGACGGGACGGTGAAAAAGCTGTTTAAACAGTTCCGTGTCGAACAGAACGCCTTTATGCAGGCGGTGGCTTCCGTGCGCGGCAATCAGCGCGTCAACAGCGAAAACCCCGAAGATACTTACGACGTTCTCAACAAATACGGCACCGACCTCGTGGAAAAGGCGCGTCAGAACAAGATAGATCCCGTGATCGGCAGGGACGAGGAAATAAGAAACGTCGTCCGCATTCTTTCGCGTAAGACGAAGAACAACCCCGTGCTGATCGGCGAAGCGGGCGTCGGCAAAACGGCGATCGCGGAAGGTCTGGCGATCCGTATCATGAGGGGGGACGTTCCCGATTCCCTCAAAGACCGCAAGGTGTTTTCTTTGGATATAGGCGCGCTGATTGCGGGGGCGAAATTCCGGGGCGAATTCGAGGAGCGTTTGAAGGCGGTGCTCGCGGAAGTGAAAAAGAGCGAGGGCGGCATCATTCTGTTCATCGACGAGCTGCACACCATCGTCGGCGCGGGCAAGACGGACGGCGCGATGGATGCGGGAAATTTGTTGAAACCCATGCTCGCGCGCGGCGAACTCCATTGTATCGGCGCCACGACGCTCGACGAATATCGTAAATATATCGAAAAGGATCCCGCGTTGGAAAGACGGTTTCAGCCCGTCATGGTGGGCGAGCCGACCGTCGAGGACACCGTTTCCATTCTCCGCGGCTTGAAGGAGCGATACGAAGTATATCATGGCGTCAAGATTCAGGACAACGCCCTGATCGCCGCGGCGACCCTTTCCAATCGGTATATCACCGACCGTTTTTTGCCCGATAAAGCGATCGATCTCGTGGACGAGGCGTGCGCGATGATCAAGACGGAAATGGAATCCATGCCGTCGGAAATGGACGAAATTTCCCGAAAAATCATGCAGCTGGAAATTGAGGAGAACGCGCTGAAAAAGGAAACGGACAATCTTTCCGCGGCGCACCTCGACGAAATACAAAAAGAACTCGCGGCTCTTCGCGCCGATTATGCGGAGATGAAAGGGAAGTGGGACAACGAAAAAAATTCTATCGGGAAAGTCCAAAAGATCCGCGAGGAACTGGAACAGGCGAACGCGCAGCTCGAAAAAGCGCAGAGGGAATACGATCTCGAAGCGGCGTCGAAATTGCAATACGGGCGCATTCCGCAGCTGAAAAAAGAACTCGAAGAGAGCGAGAAGGCGGCGGCTTCCGCCAAGGATTCGACGCTTTTAAGAGATCGCGTGACGGAGGAAGAAATCGCGCGGATCGTGGCGCGGTGGACGGGGATCCCCGTTTCCAAGCTGATGGAGGGCGAGCGCGAAAAACTGCTGCGCCTGCCCGAAACGCTGCACGAAAGAGTCGTCGGTCAGGACGAGGCGGTGGACGCGGTTTCGGACGCGATTTTGCGCTCGCGCGCGGGCATCGCCGATCCCGACAGACCGATCGGTTCCTTCCTGTTTTTGGGACCTACGGGCGTCGGCAAGACGGAGCTTGCCAAGACGCTGGCGCGTTCTCTCTTCGACGATGAGAAAAATATGGTGCGAATCGACATGAGCGAGTATATGGAAAAATACTCCGTGTCGCGCCTGATCGGCGCGCCTCCGGGATACGTGGGGTACGACGAAGGCGGACAGCTCACCGAGGCGGTGCGCAGAAAGCCTTACAGCGTCGTTTTGTTCGACGAGGTGGAAAAGGCGCACCCGGACGTGTTCAACGTGCTTTTGCAGGTGCTGGACGACGGGCGAATCACCGACGGGCAGGGCAGGACGGTGGACTTTAAAAATACCGTCATTATTCTCACCTCCAATCTCGGCTCGACGGCGATTCTCGACGGCATTCAAAGCGACGGCGGCATTTCCGAATCGGCGCGTGCGGAAGTGGATAAACTGCTGAAAGCGTCTTTCCGACCCGAATTTTTGAATCGGCTTGACGAAATCGTCTTTTTCAAGCCCCTGACGAAGACGGAAGTGGGAAAGATCGTCGAGTTGCTCGTGGACGATTTGAAAAAACGTCTGGAAGAAAAGCAATTGTATCTGTCGCTGACGGAAAACGCCGTCGATTATATCATCGACAGCGGGTACGATCCCGTTTACGGCGCAAGACCTTTAAAGCGGTATCTTCAACATACTTTGGAAACGATGCTGGCGAAAGAAATTCTGGCAAACAAGTTCTCCGCGGGCGATAAACTGACGGTGGACGCGAACGCGAACGGACTGTTCGTGAAAAAGGAGTAAGTTTGAAAAATATACCGTGTATGCGGCAAAATATGGCTTTCCCGACCGTGCAAAAGACGCGGTCGGGATTTTTTTGTTGTTTCTTCCTACCGATTTGGTAGGTTGGGGGACGAATAGGTTTCCAAAATGGTAGTATTCTAAGTAGGAGAGGACTATTTTGGAAATTATTTTGGGCAAGCGATTAAAAGAATTAAGAACAGAGAAAGGATTTACACAGCAAGAGGTTGCAGATTACTTTAAAATCAGCAGCGTAACCTATCTCCGTTATGAAAAAGCACAAAGGGAACCTTCTTTGGAATTGCTTGTTAAGTTCGCGTGTTTTTTCGGCGTAACGACTGATTATTTGTTAGGATTAGAAAGTTAAAAAATAACCGACCGTATTGCGGTCGGTTATTTTTAGTTTATTTCCGTTAAAACCATACTGTACTTTTTGCCGTTTTTCAAAAAAATCACAATTCTCTCTTTTTGAAATTTTGAATAAAAAACATCTTGGATATTTTCGACTTCCGTCATGATTGCTTCTCCGATTTGATACAATAATTCGTCTTCTGATTCCATATACTACCTTCTTTTCCTCCGTTGTTTTTACTTCTTGTCCTACCAATTTGGTAGTTTGCGAGATTATTATACTACCAAAGTGGTAGTATGTCAAGTAAAGAGAGGGAGATTTTGGAAATAATTTTAGGACAACGGCTAAAAGAATTGCGCGCAGAAAAAAAATTGACGCAAAAAGAAGTTGCGGAGTATCTTCGAATATCCTCGGTGACTTATCTCCGCTATGAAAAGGCGCAAAGGGAGCCGTCCTTAGAACTTTTGGCGGAACTTGCGGTTTTTTTCGGAGTGTCCACGGATTATCTATTGGGCTTGAAAGAATATTAAATATAGGCGAGGGGAAAGTTCATTCCGCCCGATATTTCTCTAAAACCGCCCAAATAATTTTTTTGTCCGCGTCGCTCGCCCGAATATATCGGGCGAGCAATTCTTTTACTTCCGCAGGCAGACTTCCTTTCTCAAAGGGATTATTCGTCAGTCCCAAAAGATAGTCGGTCGAAACGCCTAAAAATTTTGCCGCGTTTTTAAGCACTTCCAGGATTTCAGGGCTTCTCTTGCCGCTTACATACCTCGAAATCGTCGCCTCCGTCGTGTTCGCGCCCTCTGCCAGTTCCTTCCCCGAAATCTTCTTTTCCTTCATGATCTCTTTGAGCCTTTGCGCAAAATTTCCGTCCGTCAATTTTTTTCCTCCCTTCTTACCGCGCGCTTTTCCGCTCGGTAACTTTTTTACTCTATTTTACCGCTTCCTGGGGAGCGGATAATCGCTGCTTTTGTCGGAAAATGAAAGTTTTGTGAAATGAAAAATCACCCCTTTCAAACACTTGACTTTATGTAGCATGCTTCATATAATAAGAGTATTCTGTCAATAAAATACAAAGGAGGGTGTAACCCTTTGGAGAATGGCGATGGAAACCCAGGTGGGCGTATATTTCAAGAAAATCAGCGAGAAATTGGAACGGCGCGCGAACTGCGAGGGCGATAAGAGAGATATCACCTTTTCTCAGGGTAAAGTGCTTTGGTATTTGCACAAACACGAGGGCGAAGACGTGACGATGCGGGATATTGAAAAGTTTTTCGACTGCTCTCACGCCACCGTTTCGGGGATCGTTTCCCGACTCGTCGAGAAGGGATACGTCGCGGTGGAAACGGACAAGAACGACCGTCGCGCGAAAAACGTGCGCACCACGGAAAAGGAAAACGCCTCCTTCCGCGATATGAAGATGCGGCATCGGAAAATGGAGGATATTCTTCTGCGCGGTTTTTCCGACGAGGAAAAAAAAGCGTTTATTTCCTTTTTGGACCGCGTTTACGGGAATCTCGAATAGGCGGAAACGACGCCGATTTCATCTTTTTAAGACGCGCCCGTATGCGTCCTTATTTTGAAAAACATTTTTGGAGGATATAAATTCGGTTATGGTAAAGACTTTGGTTAAGAGTGTCAGGGAGTACAAGAAACAATCGATTCTTGCGCCTCTTTTCATGATACTCGAAGTGGTCAGCGAATGTCTGATTCCGCTGTTCATGGCCAAAATGGTCAATGAAGTACAAGCGAGCGGAAACGCGTCCACGATGCAGCCCATTTTAAAATACGGGGCCGTTTTGCTCGTGCTGGCGGCTCTGTCCCTGTTCGGCGGCGTCATGGCGGGCAAGTTTGCCGCCACCGCGAGCTGCGGCTTTGCGAAAAATTTGCGAAAGGATTTGTTTTATTCCGTGCAGGGCTTCTCGTTCGCGGACGTGGATAAGTTTTCCTCGTCCTCGCTCGTCACGAGGCTGACGACGGACGTCACGAACGTACAGAACTCCTATCAGATGTGCATAAGAATCGCCGTGCGCGTTCCGTTGATGTTCCTGTTCTCGTTTATCATGAGCTTCAATCTCAATCACAAGCTGGCGCTCGTCTTTGTGGTGATGATTCCCATTCTGTTAGTGGTGATGATCGCCATTATGCGTTTCGTCATGCCCTTCTTCCGCCGTATCTTCAAAAAGTACGACGCGATGAACAATTCCGTACAGGAAAACGTCAGCGGCATCCGCGTCGTCAAGTCCTTCGTGCGGGAAGAATACGAAAAAGAGAAATTTTCCAAGGTGTCAAACGAAGTGAAGGACGACTTCACCAAAGCGGAAAAAATCATGGCAATCCTTTCGCCCGTCATGATGTTCTGTATCTATGTGGCGTCCCTTCTCATCTCCTTCTTCGGTGCGAAAATGATCGTAAACACGGGCATTTTCGACAGCACGACGGGCGCTATCACCAATGCCGAGGGATTCAGTACGGGCGATTTGTCCGCCATCATCACTTACGGGGTGCAGATCCTGTCTTCCTTGATGATGCTGGCGATGGTGTTCGTCATGATCACCATGTCCGCGGAGTCCGCGCGCCGTATCGCGGAGGTCCTGGAACAGAAATCCGACCTCGTCAGTCCCGAAAACGGCGTCAAAGAAGTGGAGAACGGCAGTGTTAAATTCGATAACGTCAGCTTCAAATACTCCAAGACGGCGGAAAAGTATGCTTTGGCGGACATCAATCTCGATATTAAGTCGGGCGAAACCATCGGTATCCTCGGCGGCACCGGCTCGTCGAAGACGTCCCTCATTCAGTTGATTCCCCGCCTTTACGATACGACGGAAGGCACTGTCTACGTGGGCGGCAGGGACGTTAAGGAATACGACCTCGATTCCCTGCGTTCTGAGGTGGCTGTCGTTCTGCAAAAGAACGTGCTGTTTTCGGGCACCATCAAAGAAAATCTCCGCTGGGGCAATCCCGACGCGACGGACGAGGAAATCGAGCGGGTGTGCCGCCTTGCGCAGGCGGACGAATTCGTGCGGCAGTTCCCCGACGGTTACGACACTCATATCGAACAGGGCGGCACCAATGTTTCGGGCGGGCAGAAGCAGCGCCTCTGCATTGCCCGCGCGCTGTTGAGAAAACCCAAAGTGCTGATCCTCGACGATTCGACGTCGGCTGTCGATACCAAGACGGACGCCCTCATCAGAAAGGCGTTTGCGGAGGAGATCCCCGACACGACGAAGATCATCATCGCGCAGCGGGTGGCGTCCGTGGAACACGCGGATAAGATCCTCGTCATGGACGGCGGCAGAATCATTGCGAGCGGCAGTCACCAGGAATTGATGGAAAACAGCGAGATCTATCGCGAAGTATACGAATCCCAAACCAAGGGAAAAACGGTGCCTCCCGAAGAGATGGCGTTTATGGAGGACGAAGCCGTGGCGCGGTTGAAGTGCGCGGAAGCCTCCGCCGCACGCAAGGAGAGCGAGGGGGAAAAGGAAGAAGGAGGTGAAAGGTAATGTCTGAAAAAAAGAACACGGCCGCCGCTCCGGCGCCCGTTCCCGCTGTCCGCGGTATGCGCGGCATGAAAATGCGCGGCGGCAGGGGAATGGGAATGCCCGCCGGCGCCGTCAAAAAGGGCACGATGTCCCGTCTGATCAAATATGTATTCAAATACTACAAAGGCTCGCTGATCGCGGTCTTTATCTGTATTCTTTTAAGCTCGGTGGGCGGACTCGTTTCCACGGTGTTTATGCAGCAGCTCGTCGACGAAGTGATCACGCCGGGCGTACAGGCGGGCGGCGGCAGCGAGGGCTTAAAAGTCGTCATGTCGAAACTCATCGGGCTGATCGTCATGATGAGCTCTATCTACGTCGTGGCGCTCCTCGCCTCCTTTATCTATAACCGCATTATGGCGGTGGTGACGCAGGGCGTATTAAATCATTTCCGCGAGGATATGTTCAACAAGATGGAGAGCCTGCCCATCAAATACTTCGACACGCACGCGCACGGCGATATCATGAGTACCTACACCAATGATACGGACGCGGCGCGTCAGCTGGTGGGACAGAGTTTGCCCACCCTCTTTTCCAGCGCGTTGGCACTGCTGATGGCGATCTGCGTCATGCTGTATTACAGCCTTTGGCTGACGATCGTGGTGGCGGGATGTTCGGTGATCATGCTTTTAGTCGTCAAAAAAATCGGCGGCAACAGCTCCAAATTCATGGTGGCGCAGCAGCGCTCGCTCGCCGTGGAAGAGGGCTTCGTCGAAGAGATGATGAAGGGGCAAAAGGTCGTCAAAGTGTTTACGCACGAGGAGGCGGCGAAGCGGGATTTCGATAAGCTCAACTCGCAGCTTTTCGAGGACAGCGAAAAGGCGCATATTTTCGGTAACGTTCTGATGCCCATATTGGGCAATATCGGCAACTTCTTATATGTGCTGATCGCCATTATCGGCGGACTTTTATTCACGCTGGAAACGCCGAACATCGGACTGAGCAGCTTCGGCGGAATCGAAAAGATCACGATCGGCATCATCATTTCCTTCCTCGGAATGTCGAGGCAGTTCTCGCAGACCGTTTCGCAGTTCTCCCAGCAGATCTCCATGATCGCCATGGGGCTTGCGGGCGCGTCGCGTATCTTCGATTTGATGGACGAGGAACCCGAACACGACGACGGCTATGTGACGCTCGTCAACGCCACGAAGGACGCAAACGGCAATATCGTCGAAACGCAGTCGGAAGCGCATACGGGGCTTTGGGCGTGGCGGCACTATCACAAGGCGGACGATACCGTCACGTATACGGAATTGCAGGGCGACATCGTCATGGAACAGGTGGACTTCGGCTATACGCCCGAAAAGCAGGTCCTGACGGACGTTTCGCTGTACGCGAAGCCGGGGCAGAAGATCGCCTTTGTCGGCGCCACGGGCGCGGGCAAAACCACGATCACCAATCTCATCAACCGTTTTTACGACATTGCGGACGGGAAAATCCGCTACGACGGCATCAATATCAACAAGATCAACAAAAAGGACCTGCGCAGATCGCTGGGTATCGTTTTGCAGGATACCAATCTGTTTACGGGAACTGTGATGGACAATATCCGTTACGGGCGGCTCGACGCGACGGACGAAGAATGTATCGCGGCGGCGAAGCTCGCCAATGCGGACGACTTCATTTGCAGGCTTCCCGAAGGCTACAACACCATGCTGACGAACAACGGCGCGAATTTGTCGCAGGGACAGCGGCAGCTTTTATCCATCGCCCGCGCGGCGGTGGCGGACGCGCCCGCCATGATCCTCGACGAAGCGACCTCCTCCATCGATACCCGCACCGAAGCTTTGGTGCAGGACGGCATGGATAAACTCATGCAGGGCAGAACGGTATTTGTCATCGCCCACAGGCTTTCCACCGTCCGCAACTCCGACGCCATCATGGTGCTCGATCACGGCAGGATTATCGAGCGCGGCACCCACGAACAGCTGATTGCGCAAAAAGGAATGTATTATCAGCTTTATACGGGCGCTTTCGAGCTGGAATAAGATTTTCGGGAAAGGTCCGCGTTTTTCCCTCGGGGACAAAACGTAGGGAAAACGATATGGAAAATAGACGAGAAAAGACCGCCGCATTGTTTTTATGCGGCGGTCTGCTCGTTCTTTGATTTTTGAAACTCGGTGGAAAACTTATTTTTTTGCGGGCGGTTTGCAAATTGCAAAGAGGGAAACTGTAAGGATTGCATTTCTTTAAAAAGAATCGATCTTCGTCAAACGCTGTCAAAGGGAATTTTGGCGCCTATCGGGAGGCAGGCGAAAGGCGCGGGGCGGGACAACGGCGGCTTTGAGTCGATTTTGTGACATTCATGTTTTTTTGGCGAAAATTCGGGAGGATGCTGACAATCCCGTTGACTTTCGGAATATAATTCTATATAATTATCTCACAGTGAAAGGTAAATAGAACGAGGCGCTTATGATAAGTGACGAACAGGTAACGGAAGTTCTCCGATTGACGGGAGAATTTTTCAGACAGAGCATCCGCAGGCGTGAATCGGATCTTGCGGTGGGAGAGGGCGCCCTGCTGGGGATTCTCCGTATGCGCGGGGAAACGACGGCGGGAGAGCTGTGCGAAATTCTGCGCGTAGGCTCGGGGCGGATCGCCAATCTTTTGAAACATACCGAAGCGAAGGGCTATATCGTCCGCAAAAAGTCGGAGGAGGATCGGCGAAAAGTATTGGTGTCGATTACGCCGAGCGGACTAAGAGAGAGCGAAAAGCGCGGGAACAGGATCCGCAGCAATCTGCGTCGTACCCTCGAACGCCTCGGGAAAGAGGAAACGGAAAATATCCTGCGCCTTTTGCGGAAGATCATCGAACAGAACAATGAGGAAATAAAAGAGGGGCGTTGAGAAAGAGAAAGGCGTGCTCTTTGAAGGCGGAGTTTATCCGTTTGAAGAAAGCCGCGGCGCTTTGTCGTTTGCGGAACGGGTAAAAAGAAAATTTCTCTGTTTTGCCGCTAAAAAGCGGAGAAGATGCGGATGAAATTTACCTCTTTCGACGGACTTTGCCCGCTCCTTCCTTCGAGTTACGAAAGAGGCGGTTTTTCGGAAAAGAACAAAATAGGGCGCTATTGCCTTCTCACTACACTCTCAAACAGGAGATGCTTATGTTCAAATTGTATAAAAAACTCCGGCCGATCGATTGGGTGCTGCTGGCAGTGCTGGTCGGACTGACGTTTTTACAAGTGTACTGCACGATGACTCTCGTCGATTTTATGAAAGAGGTCATACAGGCGATTACTTATCTCGATTATCACAACAATCCGGGCAAGCTCGGCGCGGCGTTAAAGGAACTCGTCGATTCTTTGGGCGGCTGGGATTACGTATCTGCGGAAGTCCTCGCAGGCATGGGCATGGACGCGGGTACGGTGGATAGACTCACCTCGATCGCGGGCGCTACGACGGGCGCGATCTGGTACAACGGCGGCATGATGCTGCTGGTGGCTCTCGGCTGCGCGGGCGCGCAGATGATCGTGGGGCTGATCGCTTCCTATGTTTCCGCGAGCCTTTCCACGAACATCCGTTCCGCCGTCTATAAGAAGGTGGACAGCTTTTCCGCCTCCGAAGTGGATAAATTCTCCACGCCCTCTTTAATCACACGTTCCACAAACGACATTCAACAGGTGCAGGTGGCAAATATCATGCTGCTCAGAATGGCGGTGGCGGCGCCCATCACCGCCGTGTGGGCGATCCTGAAAATCCGCGCGACGAGTATGCAGCTCACTTGGGCGACCGTCGTCGCCGTAGTGCTCCTCCTCGTCTGCATCATTTCCATCATGGTCGTCGTGATGCCCAAATTTAAGAGTATGCAAAAGCTCACCGATAAACTCAACGGCGTTTCCCGTGAAAACCTTACGGGCATCCGCGTCGTGCGCGCTTATAACGCCGAGGGGTATCAGGAAGCCAAATTCGACACGGCGAATACGAATATTACGAAGACCCAGCTGTTTACGGGGCGGGTGATGGCGTTGATGTCCCCCGTGATGATGCTGATCATGAACGGCTTGACGCTCGCTCTCTATTGGATAGGATCGTCGCTCATCAATCAGGGCGTCACCGATTATCCCACCGTCACTTCCTTCATGACGCTTACCTCGCAGATCATCATGGCGTTCATGATGCTGTTGATGATGTTCGTGCTGCTGCCCCGCGCGCAGGTTTCCGCCGAGCGTATCAACGCGGTGCTCGACACCGAGGTATCGATAAAAGAGCCCGAAACGGACGCGGTGCGCACGGAAGTGGGCACGGTCGAGTTCAGAAACGTCACTTTCCGTTATCCCGATTCGGACGAAGCGGTGATACGCAATATCAGCTTCAAGGCGAACAAAGGGGATACGGTGGCATTCATCGGCTCCACGGGCAGCGGAAAATCCACTCTCATCAATCTCGTGCCCCGCTTTTTCGACGTTACGGAGGGGCAGGTATTGATCGACGGCGCAAACGTGCGGGAGATCAAACAAAAGACTTTGCGCCATCTCATCGGCTATGTGCCGCAAAAGGGCGTGCTGTTCACGGGGACCGTGAAAGACAACATCGCCTTCGGGAATCCCGACATTTCTGAGGAAGAGATCGTCGAAGCCGCGAAGGCGGCGGAGGCGGACGGATTTGTCCGCGAAATGGAAAAGGGATACGATTCGGATATTTCCCAGGGCGGCAAAAACGTATCGGGCGGACAGAAACAGCGCCTTTCCATCGCGCGCGCCGTCGCTATGAAACCCGAAATTTTCATTTTCGACGACAGCTTTTCCGCGCTCGACTATAAAACGGATAAAAAAGTGCGCGAAAATCTGAAAACGGCGGCGGCAGGCGCCACGAAACTGATCGTCGCCCAAAGAATCGGCACTATCATGGACGCGGACACCATCGTCGTCCTCGAAAACGGCGACGCCGTGGGGATCGGTACGCATAAAGAATTACTGCAAACCTGCCCCGTCTATCGCGAGATAGCTCTTTCGCAGCTGTCGGAGGAGGAACTCGGCTTATGAGAAACCGTATGGCACCCGCCGAAACAATGAGCAAGGCGGAAAAAAATAAAAACTTCAAGAGCCTTTTCAAAGCCATGTCGCCCTATTACGGGAAAATTGCGCTTTCCGCGGTATTTATCGTCATTTCTACCGTGCTGTCCATCCTCGCCCCGCAATGGCTCTCCAAACTCACGAACGAGATTATGGACAATGCCGCCACGCAGTCCATCAATCTGAAAAGGATCGCGGATCTCGCGATCGTACTCATCGTATTTTACGCAAGCAACGCGCTTTTCAACTATCTTTCGGGATTCATCATGACGACGGTCACGCAGAAATATACAAAGGACGTCCGTCGGCAGATTTCCTATAAAATCAATCGTATCCCCTTGAAGTATTACGACGGACATCAATACGGCGATACTCTGTCCATCATCACCAATGACGTGGATACGGTCGGCTCGTCCATGCAGCAAGCCGCGTCGATGCTCATTTCCTCGATCTTCATGCTGGCCGGCGTGCTCGTCGCCATGTTCGTCACCTGCTGGCAAATGGCGCTTACGGTGCTTCTCATTGTGCCGTTTATGATGATCCTGCTCCTCATTCTCACCAAATTCGCCATGCCGCAGTTCAGAAAACGTCAGCAATATCTGGGCGAGCTGAACGGCAAAGTGGAGGAAAACTTCACGGGGCAGACGGTGATCCAGGCTTTCGACGCGGGCGAGCGCAAGGGCGCGGAATTTGAAAAGGCGAACGTGAATATGCGCGGCGCCATGTTCAAAGCCCAGGCGATCTCAGGCGTCATGCAGCCCCTGATGAATTTCGTTTCCTATTTCGCCTATGCGGCGGTGTGCGTCGTCGGCGGCCTCTTGATGAACGAGGGCGGGATTATCTCTTACGGCACGATAGCCGCGTTCCTCGTCTACGTCAATCTTTTTCAAAGCCCTATGAGCCAGCTCGCCCAGGCGATGAACAGTCTGCAAATGGTGGCGGCGTCCGCGGGGCGGGTCTATGATTTCCTCGAAGAGGAGGAGCTTTCCGACGAGAGCGGAAAAACCCGCAAACTTATCGGTGCGGACGGAAAGGAGCATATCCGCGGCGAAGTGGAATTTAAGAACGTGCATTTCGGCTATACGCCCGATAAGGTGATCATTTCGAATTTCTCCGCGAAGGTGAAGCCCGGAATGAAGGTCGCCATTGTCGGTCCGACGGGCGCGGGAAAAACGACCATCGTCAATCTCCTGATGCGATTTTACGAGCTTTCGGGCGGCGACATTATCATCGACGGCGTTTCCATCAAGGATATGCCGCGCGAAGAGATACACGATATTTTCGGTATGGTGCTGCAAGATACCTGGATTTTCGAAGGGAGTATCAAGGAAAATATCCTCTTTTCCAAAACGGGCGTTTCCGAGGACAGACTGGATGAAATTTGCAAAGAAGCGGGCATCTATCATTACGTGCATACGCTGCCCGGGGGACTGGATTACGTGCTGGAAAACGAATCGAGCGTATCGGGCGGACAGCGGCAGATGATCACCATCGCGCGGGCAATGGCGGAAAACGCGCCCCTTTTAATTCTGGACGAAGCGACTTCCAATGTCGATACCCGTACCGAGGAACTTATCCAAAGGAGTATGGATAAATTGGTGGAGGGCAGAACGAGCTTTGTCATCGCGCACCGCCTGTCCACGATTCGAAACGCCGATTTGATCCTGGTCATGAAGGACGGAAATATCATCGAACAGGGCACGCACGACGAATTGATCTCGCAGAATGGTTTTTATGCGGGACTTTACAATTCACAGTTTGCGGGCGAAGGCGTTTAAAAAAATTCCGAAAGGACAGCCGACTTTGTGCGGTTGTCCTTTTTTGAAAAAAAGGGGAGCCGCGGCGGACGGAAGAACCGGTCGTCAATATTCTTCCGTTTCCCCCAGGAAATATTCCGCGGAAGCTTCAAAGGCGCAGACGAACTTCTTTAAGGTGTCATAGCCGGGCTTGGCTCTACCTTTCAACCATTCGTTCACTTGACCGGATCTAACGCCGACTTTTTTGGCAAAATCGGCTTGGGATAAATGATTATCTCTCAAAAACTCGGAGAGAATTTGACTGAAATCGTCTTTTGACATAGCGTTATCACCTCGAAAAAGGATAGGGCAGGGGAGCGCTGAGAGAGTTTCTGCTCCGTTTGGAAAGCGATTCGTCCTCATAGGAACGACGGGCTTTCAACGCTGCCGTAAAGCTTAATTTCAATACATAGGGTACGTATTCCGAATCAGATTCCGCGTTTTTTTCGAAAAGCTCCTCCCATCGTTTTTGTTGATTTTTCGATAACGGAATAGGGGGCATAGTTTTTTACCTCCGATTTTTTATGGATTTATCTTTTAATAAGATAATAATGTTATATATCTTGAACTAAGACAAGTCAAGCATTTTATCTTAACTTATGATAAAATATAAAAGAAAAATATGGGCAGGGAGTTATCATGGCGGTAAATATAGGAAAAAATATTTTGGAATCAATGAAAGTAAAGGGAATCACTCAAACGGAATTAGCAAAATTACTGGAAGTAAAGCAAAATACCGTTTCACAATGGATAAATGGAGTCAACGAACCGAATTGCCAAACGATCGTTAAATTGTGTTACGTGCTGGAAATAACCCCCAACGAAATTTGCGGATGGAAAGATTGAAAATGGTGGTTTGAAAAACCTTCCGAACTCAAAAAGCCGTTCGGCGTCTGCGAACGATGAAACCGAGAGGATCCTTTTTCGATTCCTTCTTTTCGGAAAAATTTATGCGGGTCATCTTGATTATTTTCTATAAATCCAAAATCAAAGGCTTTCAGGATGCGTTCCTTTATTTTATGCGTCCGTCCGAAAAGACATTGTCGAAAAAGTTGCTTTTCCCGCGGGGATATGTTATAATTTACAGGAATCGACATGGAAGCGAGTTAGTTGCATGAACAACGAATTTTTTTCTTTTGAACTCATCAAAACAGACCCCGAAACGGGCGCGCGCGCAGGGATTCTCCACACGCCGCACGGCGACATCGAAACTCCCGTTTATATGCCCGTCGGCACGCAGGCGACGGTGAAGGGGGTATTTCCGCGTGATTTGAAGGAGGCGGGAGCGCAGATTATCCTCGCCAATACCTATCACCTCTATATGCGCCCCGGCGACGAGCTTGTAAAAAGGGCGGGCGGCTTACATTCCTTTATGAACTGGGACAGGCCTATCCTCACGGACAGCGGCGGTTTTCAGGTTTTTTCGCTCGCCAAACTGAATAAAATCACCGATGCGGGCGTGGAATTTTCCTCGAACATCGACGGGAGCAAGCATTTCTTCACGCCCGAAAAAGCGATGGAAGTGGAAGAAAATCTCGGCGCCGATATCATTATGGCTTTCGACGAATGCAGCGAGTACGGTTTCGATCACGCGCAGGCGGACGCCGCGATGCGCCGTACGGGCGCGTGGCTGGAACGCTGCTATCGATACCATGAAAATCAGCGCAGACCGCAGCAGGCGCTCTTTCCCATCATTCAGGGCAACGTCTACAAGGATTTGCGCGGCGAAAGCCTGAAGCGCTGTCTGCCCTTCGTCAGACACGGCATCGCCATCGGCGGCTTATCCGTCGGGGAACCCAAGCCGATGATGTACGAAATTCTCGATTTTTTACAGGATAAAATGCCGAACGACGTACCCAGGTATTTGATGGGCGTAGGATCGCCCGATTGCCTTATCGAGGGGACCATGCGCGGCGTGGATATGTTTGACTGCGTTTTGGCGACGCGTATCGCGCGCAACGGAACGGCGCTCACGTCGCACGGCCGCGTAGTGGTGAGGAACGGCAGGTATAAAGAAGATTTCACGCCTTTAGACGAGGAGTGCGACTGTTATTGTTGCAAGCATTACACGAAAGCATATCTTCGTCACCTCGTGAACGTGGGGGAAATGTACGGCGCGATGCTGCTCAGTCTGCACAACATCACCTTCCTGCACAAACTCATGAAAGGATTGCGCGGCGCCATTCTCGGCGGCTATGTGCGGGAGTTTGCCAAAGACTTTTATCTCAAATACGGCGGCGAGGGAAAATGGTGAGCGCTTTGCGGCGGATTTTCGCATCTGAAAAAAGAAACCTTATTTAAAGAAGAGGCGGGTGTGTCGAAAAACGTTTTGAGTAGGGAACGGGTCGCCTTTTTTCAGGTGTTTTGCACGGTTCGTCTTTTGCTTTTTTGCGCTTAACAAATGAAAAATGGGTGAAAAATGAAAAAATGTCATAATCCGACAGAGAAATACTTGCCAAAAAAACAAAAAAAGGGTATCATTGAATTATAAAAATTCAGAAAACAATCGCAAGGAGAAAGAAATTATGTTTTTCAATTTATTGGCATCGGAAACTACTTCCGGTTCCTCGTCGAGTACGCCTGCTTCCGGCAGCGGGTGGATGTCGTGGGTGCTCATCATCGGACTTGTGCTCGTGCTCGTCGTATTTTTCGTGCTCAGCAGCCGTTCCAACAAAAAAAGACAGAAGGAAACGCAGCAGATGCTGGACGCGATTCAGCCCGGCAATAAGGTGAAGACGATCGGCGGTATCTGCGGTATCGTCGTAGAGGTGAATCCCGACGAAAATACCTTCGTCCTCGAAACGGGCACCGAAGCCAGCGGAAAATCCTATTTGAAATTCGATAAACAGGCGATCTATCAGACGGACGCCGCCGCGAAAAAGACGGAAAAAGCGGAACTTCCCGAGGAAAACGCCTCCGACGACGCAGAAGAAAAGCCGGAGAATGCGCAGGACGCTTCGGAAAAGGAAAACGACGGGGAAAATAAGGACTGAGTTTTTATCTCTTGAAAATGCGTGCCGTTTGGGCGCGGAAAGGGCGTTTCCTCCTCGGAAACGTCCTTTTTTGAAAAATGCGGCGGATGGAACGCCTAAATTTATTCTAAAAAGGGTGTGCTCCCGCATAGGATAGTAAAGCTAAAAATCCTTACGGAGGTACGTTTATGCAGTCGGAAAATTCCTTTGCCGCGCATCTTTTGCAGATCGTGAAAGCCGTCGTGCTCGCGGTGCTCTTTTGCCTGGTCGCCGTTCTTATTTTTTCTCTCGTTTTGAAATTTGCATCCCTGTCCGATTCGGTTATTAAACCCGTCAATCAATTCATTAAGGTGTTTGCCATTCTCTTCGGCTGTTTCTTTGCCCTCCGCGGCGAAAAGGGCTGGCTCAAAGGCATCGCCGTCGGACTTCTCACCGTCATGCTCACGTATCTCGTCTTTGCCATGGTCGGAGGGGATTTTTCCATGTCCTGGCTGATTGTCGCGGAGCTCGCTTTCGGTGCGGTCGCCGGACTTCTGAGCGGCATCATTGCCGTCAACGTCCGTCCCGAATAAGGAAAGGCGCTTGGTATCAAAGCTTTTCGATAGATTTAAGATAGAAAATAGTATTATATTTTCCTATATAAGCACTTGTTTTTTTTGATGTATGCAACGATGATTTCAAATGCTTGAAAAGCTCCTTGACGCTTTTTTGCCGTCCGAGCTTACAAAATGAATTTATGCGGAGTTATAACAGAATATAAGGAGAAACGGCAACCCTCTTGAAAACAAAGGCTTTCTCGCTGTTCCTGTAAACACCTATAAGAAGTTATAAGACGATTTTCGTCTATAAACTCAATAGAAAATCCCGGCGGAGTTTTTTCGGAGAATAAGTCTTTGGCAAAGCGCGTCCGCGTGAAAGTGCGCAACAAAAGACGCATTTTTCGATTTTATCGGGAACGCTTCGGGGGACTTTTTACAAAATAGGAAAAAGGAACTTTTTAACGAACGAAAAAGGCTGTTTGTTTGCGAGATGGCTTTTAGAATCCCTTATGCAAAAACGCGAGCCGAATTTTAAGAACGGCGCTGCCGAACGCTCCGCCAATCTTTCAAGGATAAAATTTTAATCGCGGAAAAACCGCGAAACACGCTTTCCATAGGTGCATATCCTGCCTATAAACCTCTTTTACATAAAAAGATTCCCTCAAAAAGAGGAAGCCGCTTGCTTTTAAAGTAAGCTTTATCGAAAAAGCCCGGCGTTTATACTTTCGGACAAAATCGGATCCTATGATTAAAAGAGGCCTTCCGCTTTTCCTGTTTTTATCGTTTGCAATAAAATGCGGGGAAATTTGAAAGAGCCTTTTTTTGCGTTATATCCTTACAGTTTGCCCGATTTCCTGCCGTCCGCGTTTCCGCGGTATCTAATTGATTTGTAAGTT
Organism: uncultured Eubacteriales bacterium; assembly: GCA_905209085.1. Lineage (GTDB taxonomy): Bacteria > Bacillota > Clostridia > Christensenellales > Borkfalkiaceae > Scatosoma. The sequence goes on along the minus strand of CAJLRM010000001.1, from coordinate 129,186 downwards.
GAAAATTTCCAATTAATAAAATTTATATTTTTATCGATTCGCGTTTGTCCGTCTTTTTATTTTCGTCTGTTTTTGACGTTCTGTTTCGGTAGGAATTTAATTTGAACATAAAAAAATTAACGAAAAACATTAAAAAATAGTTGACATACATAAATAAGCGTGCTATACTTAATCTGCAAAAACAAAGTTGCGGAGGTTTTTTATGGAAGCACGGGACGATACGATTAAAAAGATACAGACTGCCGGAAAAGTCACGCGGATAGTGGGGCTGATATTGGCGAGCTTGGGCTTTGTAGCGGTCGGCGTCATGAGCGTCGGGGCCTTGTTCAGCGCCTGTATCCCCGAAAGCTGGTTGCAGATCAGCGTGAAAGGAGAGGCTACGGTGGAGATCGGCAGCTCGCTGGGAATTTGGGATAAAGTCCTGCAAGCGATCCGTGACAAAGGCGGCTCTTTCGATTTTGATTACGGCAGCCTCATTGCGGGCGAAGAAGTTTTGAGCGGCACTCTTACGCTGCCGCTTTTGGGCGATCTTCCGCTGACGAAATTGATCGCGCTCGCCTTGTTTTTGGGCGCGGTGCAGATGACGATTTATTCCGTCATCCTCATCTTTATCTCTCGTTTCGGCAAGGTGTTGCAAACGAGCGAAACGCCTTTTTCGCCCAGGTGCATTAAATGTCTGAAAATCGTCGCCTATGTCCTGTTGGTGTGGTCGATCGTCGGCGGCATCGTCGGCATGGTATCGCGCGGCTGGCTGACCGGAAGGTTCATTTTGGGATATTCGATTGATTTTGGAATGCTGCTTTTGGCGCTCGCGTTTTTAATGGTGGTCTATATTTTTCAATACGGCGCGAAATTGCAGAAAGAATCGGACGAAACGCTGTAAAAAATGCTGTTTTTTGCGGGAAGAAGAGCGAATCTTCCCGCTTCGATTCGGTTTATCGGGACAAATCGTTCCGATAAAGGCGCGACAAAAGAGGATAAAAGCGGGGTTACGGAAGTTATGATCATTTTACGACTCGACCGCGTAATGGCGGACCGAAAGATGTCTTTGAACGAATTGGCGGAGAAGGTGGGGATCGCCAACGTCAATCTCTCCAAGATCAAAACGGGGAAGATCAGCGCCATCCGTTTTTCGACGCTGGACGCCATCTGCAAGGCGCTCTCCTGTCAGCCCGGGGATATTCTCGAATACAGAAACGACGGACAAACTTCTGATTCGAAATAAAAGGCGCCGAAAGGCTCCCGTACGGGAAAGAAAAGAGCGGAAAAGTTCCTGCCTTCGTCGGATAAAAAATTGCGAAAGACGCTTGCAAACCGCTTGCAATTTATGCGCGTGTGTATTATAATAGTGATATAAATCCAAGTTTTTGAAGGAGGATATTATGATTAAGACGATTGCGAAACCTGCCGAGAGAAAAGTGACGGGATGCGGCGAATGCAGAAGCACCTGCCAGTCCGCTTGCAAAACCAGCTGCACGGTGGGAAATCAGTCCTGCGAAAGAATCACGCGCGAAGAGAAAATCGAACGCAAGTAATCTTTGCCTGATTCGGCAGGCGCAAGAGGCGCGCGGCTTTATCCGCAGCGCCGCTTTTTGCCGTGTGCGCCGCCGCAAGGACAGATAACGACGAAAACATAGGAATCGCGTCCGGGGGAGTGAACATACTCCCCTTGATTTTGCGTAAAAAGGAAAGTTTGGAAAATTTCGTGCGGCGCCCCGTGGAAAGCGGCTCCTTTTCGGTCCGCTTCGCGCTCGGGCACAGGCTCGGGGGGATTGGTCCTCCGCGTTTCGCACCTGTTTTTCAAACGAGTTTTGTGACGGAGGTCACGGTCATAAGTTATGATACACGTTTTCAGCTATCGGGAAAAAAACTACATTTACGACGTGGGCAGCGGTTCGCTGCACGAGTGCGATAAAACCACCGCCGACTACCTCAAAGCCAAAGAAGAGGGCGAGCCCGTCGATATCACGTACATCACCGACGAGGAGATAAAAAATATCCTCTCCGACGTCGAGGAACTGAAAGCGCAGGGACTGCTTTTCAAGGACGAGGTTAAGACGTATCCCATGAAGAGCGACGAGGTCAAGGCGCTTTGCATTCATATCTGCCACGACTGCAATTTTCGCTGCCGCTACTGCTTTGCGGACGAGGGCGCGTATCATTCCGCCCGCGAGTTCATGAGCGAGGAAACCGCGAAAGCGGCGGTGGATTTTCTCATCAAAAACAGCGGCGGGAGAAAAGTCCTCGAAATGGATTTTTTCGGCGGCGAGCCGCTGATGAATCTCCCCGTGCTTAAAAAGACGGTCTATTACGCCAAAGAGGAAGCGGCGAAAGCGGGCAAGAAATTCCTGTTCACGACCACCACCAATGCCCTGCTTTTAAACGACGAAACGATACGCTTTTTCAACGAGGAAATGGAGAACGTCGTTTTGTCCCTGGACGGAAGGAAAGAGGTGCACGACGCCATCCGCAAGACGGTGAACGGCAAAGGGAGCTTCGACTACGTCATCGGCAACATTAAAAAGTTCGTTTCCCTCCGCGGGGAAAAGAGCTATTATGTGCGCGGCACGTTTACGGCGAAAAATCTCGATTTTTCCAAGGACGTGCTCTTCATCGCGGATCAGGGACTCGATTCCATTTCCATGGAGCCCGTCGTGACCGATCTTCCCGATTTGCAGATCAAAGAGGAGCATCTGTCCGAGATAGAGAAGGAATACGAAAACCTCTGCGACGAATATTTGAAGCGCTACGCGGAAGGAAAGGGATTCAACTTCTTCCATTTCAATATCGATCTGGAAGGCGGACCCTGCCTTTCCAAGCGGGTTTCCGCGTGCGGCGCGGGCAACGAATATTTCTCCGTCGTCCCCAACGGCGACCTTTATCCCTGTCATCAGTTCGCGGGAGATAAGGATTTTTATATGGGGAACGTGCGGGAGGGGATTACCCGTCCCGACATCCGGGAAAAGTTTAAAAATTCCTGTCTGTTCACGCGCAAAAAATGCGGGGACTGCTTTGCAAAATTTATTTGTTCGGGCGGGTGCAACGCCAATAACTATCATTTCAACGGCGATATCGACGAGCCGTATGAAATGACGTGCGCGATGATGAAAAAACGCATCGAATGCGCGATGCACATTCTCGCGGAAAAGAAGGCGGGAAGGGAAAGCGCCGAAGTCTGAGCCTTTGCGTTTTCCCGCGGCGTTTCATGGCGGGACAATCTCCCTTCCGCGTGGCGAAAACCGTTTATTTTTGTGAAAACCGCTAAAAAATTCATAGAATGCCGCCGTTATGACTTGACGGGCGGCGGAAGATAAGATATAATAAAACGGTATCAATCTCGGCGCGAGGATTTGCGGGCGCGTCGGACGTTTATCCGAAAATTATCAGGAGGCTATTCAATGGGCAAGAAGAAATCGGTGGTATTGATGACTTTGCTTACCATCGTAATCGTCGTATTGTGCGCGATGATTGTGGTTCCTACTTTCAACCTTCCCTTTCTTTTCAAAGGGGCGGTGAGCGATTGGAATCCCGTCGTCAAGACGTACGATTTCGGCGCGGACCTCGGCGGGGGATACTATACCTACTATTTTCCCGAGGGCGTTATTTCCGAAACCGAATATAAAAGGGAATGCGAATCCAAAGAGGAAGACGCGGACAAGCTTCAAGAGTATCAGGATTCTTATTTTAAGCACGGCGGGCTCTATTTGAGCACCGATCCCGACGACGGCATCGTCGAGGACGACAAGGATTCGAGCGGCAATTACGTCGTAAAAGAAGAATTCCGCAATCATTTTAAAGCCGCTGCCAAAGAGATCGGCAGTCGTTACGAGAAAAAGGGATATTCCTCCTTCCGCGTTTCCGTCGTGGACGATTACGCGCTTCGCGTGGAGCTTCCCGCTTCCGAGCCGAGCACGAGCGCAGGCAGCGTTATTACGTATTTTTCCTATACGGGGGAATTTACGCTCAGCGACGGCACGAGCACGCTGTTTGAAGAGGGCAAGAACGTCGTTCCCGCCGACTATTTCAAGAGCTTTTCCGCCGAAGAAAAGCAGGGCAGTTCCTACGTCAAGGTCAAACTTACGAACAAGGGCAGAAGGCTCATCAAGGAAATTACGACGACGCTCGCGGCTTCCGCTTCCTCCGATTCCAGTTCCTCCCCGGCTCTTTCTTTCAAAGTGGGAGAGGAAACCGTGATACAGCTGTCCGTGACGTCCGCGATCGACGACACCACCATGTATATCGGCGGCAGTTCTTACGATTACGAAACGGCGAAAACGGTGTCCGTACTCCTCGATTCCGCAGTGCACGCGGGCGATCTCGGCATCAACTTCAAAACGGACGAGGCAAAGACCTTTGAGCCCGTATACGGCTCCAATGCTTTGACTCTTCTCTATATCGCCCTCGCGATCGTGCTCCTGGCGGCAATCGTACTTCCCATTATCAAATATCGCGGCTTTGGCGGCGCAATGGCGTATTCCACGCTTTCCTATTTCATCGTCACGGCGCTTTGCTTCGCGTTCATCACGAGCGGTATTTTCGAATTTATGCTCGGTTCCGTGCTCATCTTCCTGTTCGGTCTGTTTATGACCATCCTCTTAAACGCGTACATCTACGGCGCCGTTAAATCGGAGTTTGAAACGGGAAAGACCGTAGAATCTTCCGTCAAGGCGGGCTATAAAAAGACCCTTGCGGGCGTGGTGGACGTCTATGTGGTGCTTATCGGCGCGGCTTTGGCTCTCCTCATCGGGGCGGCGGGGCTGCACACCATGGCGCTGCAAGCGCTCATCTGTTTCGTCACGGGCGCGTTCTGCAATCTTTTGTGGACTCGCTTCATCAGTCATATGATGCTTTCCGCGTCGAAAAATAAATATAAATATTTCCGCTTGGTGAGGGAGGATGACGACGATGAGTAAGCTTATGAAAACGGTCGGTAAATTTAAACTGTGGACAATCCTCGGCGTCCTCGTCATAGCCGCGGGGATTCTGATCGGCGCCGTTTTCGGATTCCATGCCGACCCCACTCTCTCCAATGTAAAGACAATCAACGTAAAATTGGAAGCCTACGACAACGAAGCGAGGACGGAAGCCGTCAGAAACATCTGCGAGTCTGAGCTGGACAAAGCGGGACTTAAAGATACGTATACCTTTAAAGGCGAGGTTTCCGGATTGGGCAACGAGGTTGTCTATGTCTTCTCCGAAAATACGGACGCCTCTAAACTCGAAACCGCGCAGACCGCCATTCAAAATAGCCTCGACGCAGCTGCGGAGGCGGACGGGAACGTACTCAAAGGCGCTTTCTTCTACGTTTCTCTGCACGAGGAAAAAGTGGAAACGGTGCTGGCTTCGGGATACCTTTGGCGCGGCGCTCTCGCGGCGGCGGTGATTCTCGTCATCGAATTCGTATATATCGCCGTCCGCTATAAGCTGAACATGGGTGCGACTGCGGCGGCAACCTCGCTTTTAAGCGTGCTTTTGACGCTGGCGATCGTTGCGCTCGCCCGTATTCCCGTCACCGCTTCCGTGATATATGTCGCGGCGTTTGCGATGCTCTATTCGGCGTTCCTGTGTATGCTCTCCTTCAATCGGATGCGCGAAAATTTCAAGACGGACGAATATAAGGGGATGCCCGCCGATCAGGCGATCGCGTCTTCCGTACCCGCAAAAGTCATTCTTCTGTTCGCCGTCGTCAGTGCGGCGGCTCTCGTTCTCGTCGGCGCCGTCGCCGTAGCCAGTGTGAGATGGTTTGCCCTTGCGGCGCTTACTGCGCTTGCATCGGGCACCTATGCTTCCTTGCTCTTTATGCCCGCGATGTATCTTCCCTTGAAGAAAATTTCGGATAAAAAAGAGGCGGAGCGCGCAAGATACGATTATAAGAAAGGCGCCTCCAAGAAAGAGGGCAAAGAAACTGCAAAAACGGATGCTCCGTCGGATGCGAAGGCTGCGGACTAAAAGGGAACGTTTCCCGGATATTCCGTAAAAGACAGAGGTGAAAAACAGGATCTGAATGCTTTAAAAAGACCGAAAGGGGGCGGGAGGGGTTGTATTCCCGCCCGCTCTTTTCTTTAAAAAGAATCGCCGTCGCATTTTTCGCAGCGAAAACGCGCGTGAGCCGGAGAGAGCGAAAAAAGCGGCGGAGTCGGTTTCGCCGCGCGGCTTTGAAGGCCGCGTTCATAAGGAAAAAACATGAAAAAAATAGTTCCCGAATACGCATTTTCCGAGGAACAACTGAATACGATTTCCAATCTCGCCGCGGAAACGGGGCTTACCCAGCACGTCGCGCGTATTTTATATGCGCGCGGGGTGGATACGGCGGACAAAATACGCCGTTTTATGCACCCTTCGAAGAAAAATTTTCTCTCTCCTTTTTTGATGAAAGGCATGAAGGAAGCGGTGGAGATGATCGCCGCGGCTCGGGAAGAGGGGAAAACGGTCGCCGTGTTCGGCGATTACGACGCGGACGGCATCTGCGCCTCGTCGATCATGTATTACGCCTTGAAGGAATACGGAATTGAAGCGACGATCTATGTTCCCGAACGCGCCGACGGGTACGGGCTTTCCGAAGAGGCGGTGGACAAAATTTTCGAGGAATGTCAGCCCGAACTGTTCATCACGGTGGACTGCGGTATCTCCTGCGCAAAAGAAGCGCAGTATATTTATGAATTGGGCGCCGACGTCATCGTCACCGACCATCACGAACTGCCCGAAAAATTGCCCGAGTGCGTCGTCGTCAATCCCAAGCTTGCGGACGACTATCCGTACGACAACCTCTGCGGCGCGGGCGTGGCTTTCAAATTGGCGTGCGCGCTCATCGGCGAGGAAGCGTATAAATATCTCGATTTCGCGGCGCTCGCCACCGTGGCGGACAGCGTGCCGCTGCTGGGGGAAAACCGCGACATCGTGACGGAGGGGTTAAAGCTGATCAACGCCCGTCCGAGGAGCTGTTTTTCCGCGCTGCTGGGCAAAGCCGCCGAAGGCGTGACGGCGCAGAATCTGGCCTTTACGATCGCGCCGCGCATCAACGCGGCGGGGCGGATGGGGGACGCAAGGGCGGCTTTCAACCTGTTCGTGTCCGAGGACGAAAACGAAATTTTGAATCTTGCGGCGCAGCTTTGCGCCTATAATACCGAACGGCAGAAATGCTGCGACGAACTGTATGCCTCCGCAAAGGAAAAACTCAAAAAGAAGGGCGCTTACGGATACGTCATCATGCTGTCGGACGAGCGCTGGAATACGGGATTCGTGGGCATCGTGGCGGCGAGAATCGCCGAGGAATACAATCGCCCCACTCTCTTGTTCGTCCATAACGGCGATATGTTGAAAGGGAGCGCGAGGAGCATCGAAAACGTCAATATTTTCGCGGCGTTGAAAAATTGTTCGGAGTATATCTCGGAATTCGGCGGTCATGCGCAAGCGGCGGGGATCAATCTCAAAGAGGAAAACTTCGATAAATTGGAAGCCGCGCTCAACGAAGAGATCGGGAGGACGTACACGGAGGAGGATTTCGAGCAGCGCATTTATATCAGCGAGGAAATTGCCGAGCCCTTTTCCGAAAAGTTCGCGCACGAATTGGACGCCATGGAGCCTTACGGCGTGGGACATCGCCGCCCCTTATTCTGTATCCGCGCGGGCGCGTGTTCGGCGCGGCCCGTCAAATATATGTCCCCTCACCTGTCGGTGAAAAGCGACTATATCGAGCTTATGTATTTTTCGGGAGCAAAAAATCTCAAACTGGTGGAAAGCGACGTCGAAAAGAAATTCGTCTTTGAGATCAATATCTCCCATTTCCGCGGCAGGGAGTATATCAAGGGCTTTATTCGGGATCTCGTATACGACGGCAGAACGGGCAGACGGGTGACCGAAAGCATTTTTGCCAATTCCGTGACGCGCTCGTATGCGTCGCCCGTGGGGGTGAACGCCGTGGCTCTGACGACGGAGGAGATCAAAAAACTGATAGAGGAAAAGCGTTCGCAATGCGCTTACGGGCTTTGCCTGATCGCGTCCGACCGCCGCACCCTGAAATTTTACGAAGGATTGGAGAACTTAGGCTGCGACCTTTTCTATCCCTCCACGAAGAATCTCGCCAATAACCTGATCGTTTCCCCCGCGGCGGATGCGGGGCTGGAAGGATTCCGCGATTTTATTTTTCTCGATACCCCTTCCGATTTCAATATCGCGGCGCTGGAAGGAAAAACGGTGTATGTCAATAAAGAAGTTTGCGGATATAAAATGTTTGCGGGATTGGATACCCGAAGGGAAAGCCTATTAGACATCTTTGCCGCGCTTCGTCGGGACGTCAACGCGTTGAGCGGAGAAACCGCGGAAGAACTTGCCCTTGCCTGCGACGCGCTGGGTTTTGATAAACGGGAATTCATTTTCGCGCTAAATATTTTCGAGGAGTTGGGACTGGTCGCCTTTTCCGAGGGCAGACTCATCGTCTATCGGGGAATCAAAGCGGATTTAAACGATTCCGCCATTTACAGAAAAATCTGCATTTTGCAGGAAGAGTAGAGCCGTTTAAGGGAACGCCGCAAACGCCGCCGAACGAAAGAAAAGATTTAAAAAGATAGGAGAAAAGAGCTTGACGCCCGAACGGCGCAACGCTGACAATTCCGAAAAGCACCTGATCTTTTCTTTTCCGGCGCGACGGTGCGGCGCTGTTTTAAGTCGATACGGCGTTTTAAAAAAAGAAGGAGCATAATCGGGCTATGGACGCCACGTTGGATAAAATTTACGAGCTATACGGCGACAAGGACAGGGCGCTTTTGTTAAAGGCGTATAATTACGCCAAGGATGCGCACGCCAATCAAAAGCGCGCGTCGGGCGATCCTTATTTTATTCATCCCTGCGCCGTCGCGAAAATCTTAATGGAACTCGGGCTGGACGCGGCGACGGTCGCGGCCGCGCTTTTGCACGACGTCATCGAAGACACGCCCGCCACCGAGGAGGACATCAAGCGGGAATTCGGGGACGAGATCCTCGAACTCGTCAGCGGCGTCACCAAGCTCGACAAAATCGTCTTTAAATCGCAGGAGCAGGAAGAAGCGGAAAACTTCCGCAAGATTTTCGTGGCGATGGCGAAGGATATCCGCGTCATCATCATCAAACTCGCAGATCGCCTGCACAATATGCGCTCCCTCAACTTTCTTTCGATAGAACGGCAGCAGAAAATGTCGCGGGAAACCCTGGACATTTACGCGCCGCTTGCGGGCAGGCTGGGTATTTCCCAAATCAAGTGCGAGCTGGAAGATTTATGCCTTAAATATCTCGATCCCGAGGCTTACGAATCTCTCGTCGTGCACATCAACGAAAAACTGTCGGAGCGCAAGGAATTCGTCAACAACATCGTCAAAGAAATCAAGGAGATGATGGCGGCGGACGGGATTGTAGGCGAAGTATTCGGGCGGCCCAAGCACTTCTATTCCATCTATAAAAAGATGAAGAACAAGGGGAAGTCCCTCGACCAGATCTACGATCTGACCGCCCTTCGCGTCATCGTCAAGGACGTCAGGGAATGCTACACCCTTTTGGGTGAAATACACGAAAAATGGAAGCCGCTCCCCGGGCGGATCAAGGATTATATCGCCAATCCGAAGCCGAATAAATATCAATCCCTGCATACCACGGTCATGACTATGTACGGTCAGCCGTTCGAAATTCAGATCCGTACGGAAGAAATGCACCGCATCGCGGAGTTCGGTATCGCGGCGCATTGGAAGTACAAGGAAGGCAGGACGGAGGAGGAGAACACCAATTTCGAAAATAAGCTCACCTGGCTTCGGGAAGTCATGGAGTGGCAGGGTACCTTGAAGGATTCTCAGGAGTTCTTGGACGCCCTCAAAACCGAGCTTTACAGCGACGAATTATTGGTATTCACGCCGCGGGGAAAAGTCATTTCCCTGCCGCCCGGAGCGACGCCGGTGGACTTTGCCTACGCCATTCACTCGGAGGTGGGCAACCGCTGCACGGGCGCGCGGGTCAATTCCAAGATCGTGCCCCTTTCGACGGCTTTGGAAGTCGGAGATGTGGTGGAGATCATCACTTCCCCTAACTCCAAAGGACCGTCCAGGGACTGGCTGAAATTTATTAAGTCTTCCAGCGCCAAGGCGAAAATTAAACAATTTTATAAAAACGAACTGAAAGAGGACAATATCCGCATCGGTCAGGCGCGGCTCGAAGAAGAAGCCAAGAAAAAGGGCTATGCTCTTTCCGCTCTGTTGACAGACGAAAGCTTCAAGCGCATTTCCGACCGCTATTCGTTCGGCGCTCCCGAGGAAATGTACGCCGCCGTAGGGTACGGCTCTGTGTCCGTCAATCAGGTGCTTTTCAAACTCATCGACTTTTATAAAAAGGAGATGCCCAAGCCCTTCGAAGTGCACGCGGGGGACGGCGGGGGCAGGACGCCGGGCGGCGTCCTCGTCAACGGTCAATCGGGGCTTTTGGTCCGCTTTGCGGGCTGTTGCTCGCCGGTGCCCGGGGACAGAATCGTCGGATTCACCTCGCGCGGGCGGGGCGTCGTCATTCACCGCGCCGACTGTCCGAACATACAGGGCGTGGATGAGGAACGACTCCTGCCCGCCGCATGGAATAAGGAAACGCACGACAAGCACCGTTATAACGCCAATATCCAGATACGCGCCACCGATCAGGGCGCCGCGCTGTCTGTGCTTTCGCTGGTCGTTTCGGATATGAAGCTGTCGATCACCGCCGTCAACGGGCGCATCGATAAAAACCGCGACGCCGTTTTGGAAGCCTCCGTCAGTCTGACGGATATTGCCGACGTGGATATGCTCCTCAAAAAGCTGCGCGCAGACAAACGCATTTACGAGGTGCATCGCATCACGTCGCTTTCCTGATTTTCGATGCGGAGCGCCTCCGGGCGCCGCGTGTCGCCTCTTTGCCGTTAGCCGTATTTTTTGCGCGCGAGGGTGCCTTGTTCGTCGGCAGTCCGCGAAGGAGCCGTTTTCGGAAGCGCTTGGGAGGCTATGCGCCGTCTATACACGCTCCTTAGGATAGGGCGCGTCGCTATATACAAAAGTGTGCCCGCAAGGTCATCTCTCCGTCGGTTAGCGGCGGACGAACACAAGGCGAGGCGCTGTACGCGGACTCGTATCCGAGCGTAAGCGGGAAAGAATCGTTCAAAGGGAATCTTTATGAAAATAGAAAAAATTTATCCGAAAGGATTTGCCGCCAATACTTATTTCGTCACGGCGGACGGGAAAAACGCGGTCGTCGTCGATCCCGCGCAGCCGCGGATTTTTTCTCTTCTGGCGGAGCGGGCGCTTGCCCCCGCCTACGTGCTTTTGACGCACGCTCATTTCGACCACGTCGGGGGCGTATCCGCGCTGCAAAGGGCGGGCGCAAAAGTGCTCTGTTCGGAAGAAGAAGCGCGACTTATCGGTACGCAGGCGGATCTTTGCGAGGAATTCGGCGCGCCGCCCTCCGATTTTCACGCGGACGAAACGTTTTCGGACGGCGAAACCAAGTCCCTTTGCGGCTTAAAGGTGACGGCGATTTCGACGCCCGGGCATACCGCGGGAGGGATGTGCTATCTCGTTTCGGAGGCGTCGGAAACGGAAAAAGACGGGGGCAGGGCTTTGTTCACGGGCGATACGCTCTTTGAAGGCTGCGTAGGGCGCACCGATTTTCCGACGGGGGACACGGCGGCGCTCCGTCGAAGCCTTAAAAAATTGGCGGCGATAGAAGGCGATATGCCCGTATATCCCGGTCACGACGAAGATACGACGCTGGAAACGGAACGAAAGACCAATCCCTACCTTCGCGACGCTTAAAAGGCTGCGCAACGTATCCGACCGGACGGGAAAGGAGAAAAAAGCGCGATTACGACGCGACGACGCATAGGCGCGATGTAAAATCTGAGTCGGGGATATGCGGAAAACGGATGGAAAAAGAGGCGAAATACGCCGCGGAAGAAAGGATTTCCTACGTCTATCTCCCTTCTGCGAAAAAGGAACTTTACGAAAAATACCGATTTACCCCATGGAACGCCTCATCGATTATAAAGGGGCGCGCCCGCCGTTTTTAGGCGGGAACTGCCGAGGAAAAGGACGGAAAAGAAATGCTGACGACCGATTGTATTTTTTTGGAAAACGAATTGATGGACGTGGTGCGGCTTTTTAAGAGCCGCCCTCTTTGCGTAAAGCATTTCTTCCGTTTTGAAAACGGAGCTTTTTATAACGATTTCGCCGTGGACGGACAGGCATACTCTTTTAAAGACGAGGGACAGGTAAGCGACGAGATAGAATATAAGCGACTGGAAAGGCGATTCGCAAAACTCGGACTTTACGCGATTTTGAGCGATCTGTACGGCGAAAAAATGCCATGGGGCGCCCTGACGGGCATTCGTCCCACCAAGCTTGCGTACGCCGAAACGGAGGCGGGCAGAGATTTCGTTCCGCTCTTAAAAAAAATGCGGGTGAGCGAAGAAAATATTTCCCTCGTCAAAGAGGTCTTGAAAACGCAGGAGGGCATCTATGAGAAAAAGGACGGCAACACAGACTTTTTCGTTTCCGTTCCCTTTTGCCCCACCAAGTGTTCCTATTGCTCTTTCATCACCGCGCCCATCGACAAAACGCGCTCTTTTCTGCCCGAATATCTCGCCTGTCTTGAAAAAGAAATTCTCGCCTCGGCGCCTTTGATCGGAAATCTGCGCAGCGTCTATATCGGCGGGGGAACGCCTCTCGTGCTCGAACCCGCCGAGCTGGAAAAGGTGCTCAAAGCGGTGGAAAAAGTGCGCAAAAACGACTCGGAATATACGGTGGAGGCGGGGCGCCCCGACGTGTTCACCGAGGAAAAACTCTGTCTGTTGAAGGAATACGGGGTCACGCGCGTCTGCGTCAATCCGCAGAGCTTTTCGGACACGACCTTGCAGCGCATCGGTCGCAGGCATACCGCCGCCGATTTGTACCGCGCTTTCGACATGGCGGCGAAGTTCGGATTCGAGGTCAATGCCGACCTCATCGCGGGATTGACGGAGGAAACGTACGACGAATTTGTGTTCAGCGTGAACGAAGCCGTAAAAACGGGCGCGGAAAATATTACGGTGCACTGCCTTTGTCTGAAATCGGGCGCGAAGCTGAAAGAGGAATGTTCGTATCTCGAAAACCCGCTCGTTTCGGACATGGTGGCGTCGTCGAGGGGAATTTTACGGGAAGCGGGCTATCTTCCCTATTATATGTACCGCCAAAAATATCAGGCGGGAAACAACGAAAACGTCGGTTGGACGAAAGCGGGGAAAGCGTGTATCTACAATATAGACATCATGGAAGAAACGGCGGACAATCTGGCTGTGGGCGCAAACGCGGTTTCGAAAAAGGTGTATAATTTTGAAAATCGGATAGAGCGTTTTGCTTCTCAGAAGGATTTAAAGACGTATATCGGAAAAATCGACGAAATAATCCAAAAGAAAAACGCTTTTTTCGGGCAAATTTGATTTACATTCGAAAAGGAATATGCTAAAATAATAATAACGGCCGCCAAGCGGAACGATTCTCCACGTTCGGCTTAGAGGTACGCGATAACGTTCCATAGGAGGATAAACGCAAATGGACAAGAAAGAAATCATCGCAAAATTTGCCACGCACGAAGGGGACACGGGTTCCCCTGAGGTTCAGATCGCGCTTTTGACCGAGCGCATCAACCATCTCAATCAGCACCTTCTCTCCCACAAACAGGATAACCATTCGAGAAGAGGTCTTTTGAAAATGGTCGGCAAGCGCCGCGGTCTTCTGGATTATCTCAAAGAAAAAGACATCATGAGATACAGAGCGATCGTAGAAGCGTTGAATTTGAGAAAGTAAGCGGCACGAAAGGGCGGGTTGTTTTAATCCGCCCTTTTTTGTCGATGTTCGTTCCGGGGCGCCGCTTTTTTTAAGATGGCAAAGGACAAGCCCGAAGGTACGGACGTCGGCTACCCCTCTTGCCGCCGGGCGGCGCAGGAGGACAAGAACAAAAAAAGAATCAGTTAAGGAGAATTTTTACAAAATGGCATCACTCGACAATTACAGAGTATTCAAAACGGACTATGCCGGCAGAGAGCTTACCGTGGAAGTCGGCAAATACGCGGAACAGGCCAACGGCGCCTGCCTCGTGCGGTGTGGGGACACGGTGGTAAACGTCACGGTATGTATGGCGGAAAAGCCGAGAGAAGGCATGGATTTCTTTCCCCTGTCCGTCGACTATGAGGAAAAAATGTTCGCCGTCGGCAAAATCCCCGGCGGTTTCAAAAAGAGAGAGGGCAGGGCGTCCGATAAGGCGATCCTCGTCAGCCGCCTCATCGACCGTCCCATCCGTCCCCTGTTCCCCAAGGGAATCTTCAACGACGTGGTGGTGGTCGCCACCGCGCTTTCCGTCGATCCCGACGTCGCGCCCGAACCCATCGCCATGATCGGTTCCTCCATCGCGCTGTCCATCTCCGACATTCCCTGGGCGGGACCCACCGGCTCTGTCATCGTCGGCTGTGTGGATGGCAAATACGTGATTAATCCCGGCCTCGCGGAGAAGGAAAAGAGCACCATTCACCTCTCCCTCGCGGGCACCAAAGACGCCATTTTGATGATCGAAGCGGGCGCCAAGGAAGTGACGGACGCGGAAATGGTCGGCGCGATCATGTACGGCCACGAAGAGATCAAGAAGGTCTGCGCTTTCGTCGGGGAGATCCAAAAAGAAGTCGGCAAACCCAAAAAGGAAATGGAACTTTACCATATTCCCGAGGACCTCGACGCCGCTGTGAAGGCTTACGCTTACGACAAACTCGTTTGGGCGCTCGATACCTTCGACAGACAGGAGAGGGAAGAAAGACAGGCGGAAGTGGAAGCGGACGTGCTCGAACATTTCGCGGAAATCTATCCCGAACAGACGCGAGAGATTAAAGACTCCGTTTATTATATCACGAAGGCGATCGTCCGCGCAAAGATCTTCGACAAGGGCGTTCGTCCCGACGGTCGCGGACTCAAAGAAGTCCGTCCCATCTGGTGCGAGCACGGCGTGCTTCCCCGCGTGCACGGCTCCGCCGTGTTCACGAGAGGTCAGACGCAGGCGCTCACCACCTGTACGCTCGGGATGCTGGACGAGGCGCAGAGAATGGAAGGCCTCGACGAGGAAGAAGAAAAGCGCTATATGCATCAGTATAACTTCCCCGGCTACTGTACGGGCGAAGCGAAGGCGCTGAGAAGCCCCGGCCGCCGCGAAATCGGCCACGGCGCTTTGGCGGAACGCGCTCTCATTCCCGTCATTCCCTCCGAAGAGGAGTTCCCGTACGCGATTCGCGTGGTTTCGGATATTTTGTCCTCCAACGGTTCGTCGTCGATGGCTTCCGTATGCGGCTCCACGATGGCGCTGATGGATGCGGGCGTGCCTATTTCCGCTCCCGTCGCGGGCTGCGCCATGGGACTTATCAAGGATCCCGAAACGGGCAAATACGTCATCATGACGGATATTCAGGGACTCGAAGATTTCCTCGGCGATATGGACTTCAAAGTGGCGGGCACCGAAAAGGGCATCACGGCCATTCAGATGGACATCAAGATCAAGGGCATTTCCGAACAGATCATGCTCGACGCGATCGCGCAGGCGCAGGAAGGCAGAAGATTCATTTTGAATAAGATGCTCGCGTGCATTCCCGAAGTCGCCGATCATCTTTCCGAGTACGCACCCAAGATCATCTCCTTTAAAATCAGTCCCGAGAAGATCGGCGACGTGGTCGGCAAGCAGGGCAAGGTCATCAATAAAATCATCGAGCAGACGGGCACGAAGATCGACATCGAAGAGGACGGCACGGTGTGCATCGCCTGCTACGGCGACGTTTCCGCGGCAGAGCGCGCCAAAGCGATCGTCCAGTCGATCGCGCACGATCCCGAAGTGGGGGATATGTTCGTCGGCGTCGTCGTGCGGATTTTGTCCCGCGTGGGCGCGTTCGTCGAATTTGCTCCCGGCAAGGACGGTATGGTGCATATTTCCAAACTCTCCTCCGAACGGGTCAACCAGGTGGAGGACGTCCTCAATATCGGCGATAAAGTCAAGGTAGAGATCATCAAGATCGGTGAAAAGGGCATCGATTTGAAGCTTCTCGAAAAGCTCGGCTGATCGATGGGACTGAAAAGCAGCTGAAAGGAAAAACGACGGAAACGCAATTGCGCTTCCGCCGTTTTTGTCTTTACAGGCGTGGGGAAAATTCTATTTACCGGCGCTTGAACTGCGGGCTGCTTTGATCGGAAAAACGGGAGCCGAATAAGAGAACGCGTTTTTAGGACGTTTGGAGAAAAGAGAACGGTGAAAGCTAATCTTACGGATTGGCGGGGCCGCTCAAATCGCTCATCGTGGTGTGTTTTGGTCTTCTTTGTCCGAAATCGGGCGAACAGTCGCAGCAGTCTGTGCAATCGCCCCCGTCACAGCAATCGCAGCTGCAATCGTCCGCTTGTAAGAGCACCAAAAGAACGATTACGGCGATGATTCCCGCCGCGAAAGAGGAAGGCAGCGCCAGGGAAATCAGAAGTTCGTCCGTATTTTCCGAGGGCAGAAGAGAACCGAGGGCAAATAAAGCCGTAACGACGGAGAAGATGGTAAAGGCGGCAAAGTTTTCGCCGCCCCTTTGCGTCCACAAAATTCCGCCCGCCGTAAACAGCGCCGCGCACCACAGAATGTAAACGACGATGAGATAGACGCGGCTCCTTTTGAGCACGGGAATATCCGCAAGAAGCATGAGGAGGACATAGGAAGCGGCGGAGGCAAGCGCGGAAAAAACGGCGGTGGGAAGGGAAAGGCGGAGATGACTGCCGAGAAAGTAGGATCCGACGAGAAAACCGCAGGAGAAAATATTGAGAAAAAGCGTCAGCAGGGGCGCCTTGGGTTGCCTTTGATAAAAAAATAGGGGAACGATGGCAATCAGCATGATGCCGAAACCGATCCCGAAAAAAATTTTCCATGAACAGGAGAAACGGGAAACTCCCCACGCCACAAGGGACGAAAGGAGCAGAAAGACAATTGTCGCCGCGAAGGTCTGCCACATCTTTTTACTTTGCATAGTATTCCCCTCCGTAATTTTTTAAGTGCGTTCACGCGTTTGCGTAAACGAGAATGAATGAATTTTTGGACAAATTTCCGCAAGATAGGGCGCGTGGAAAGCGAATGGGCGTGTTTCCTCGAAGCGCGGCGCAAAGGGTGCGAAAAGTTGCCGAACAATGTTTTTGCGATAGGTGAATCTATTTTGATTATATCATAGGCGGCAAAAAAACGCAATCTTTTTGTGAAAAATTATCGGCAGATGTGCGAACTGCTCGGCGGACGATTGACAAACGGGAAGAAAGAGAGTATAATGAATTACAAGAAATTTCGGGAGAAGAATTTATGCCTAAATATTCGCTGGTGGTGCCGGCATACAACGAGGAAAAATCTCTGCCGCTCTTTTACGAAGCGGTGGTGCCTATGATGGAATCGTTGCAGGAAGAATTTGAGATTATTTTTGTAAACGACGGCAGCAGGGATGCGACGAAGGAGATTTTGAAGGAGCTTGCCGCTCAGGATAGCCGTGTGAAAGTATGCAGTTTTTCGCGCAATTTCGGTCAGCAGGCGGCGCTCTTATGCGGCTTTGCGGAGGCGAAAGGGGACGCGGTGATCGCCATGGACGCCGACTTGCAGGACCCGCCCGAAGTCGCGCTGCAAATGATCGAAAAGTGGAAAGAGGGCTACGACGTCGTTCACGGCAAGAGGCGCAAGAGAAAGGGAGAAACGGTATTTAAAAAAGCCACCGCCGCTTTCTTTTATCGCTTCATGAGGAAAATCACTTCTTTGGATATGCCCGCGGACGTGGGGGATTTCAAACTGTACGACAGAAAGGTGGTGGACGCCGTTCTTTCCCTCGGCGAGCACGACAGACTCCTGCGGGCGCAGGTCACGTGGGTGGGCTTTACACAGACGATCGTCGAATTCGATCGCCCCGAACGCGTGGCGGGTGAAACGCACTATACCTTGAAAAAGATGGTGAGGCTTGCCGAGAGCGGCGTTTTTCCCAATTCCGATTATCCCTTGACGCTTCCTTTAAAGCTCGGAATTTTGGGCGGTTTTTTAAGCGTCGCCTGCTTTATCGTATTCATCGTTCTCGCTTGCTGTAAGATTTATTTCGGCGGCCTGGTCGCATGGCTTTTTCCCTTTGTCGCGTTGTCGGGAAGCATCGCGTTAGTTTGTCACGGGCTTTCTAATATCTATATTTCGATGGTATATCGCGAGGTGCAGAGCCGACCTAAATATATCGTCGCGGAAAAAATCAATCTTTAAAACAGTTTATCTGAAAAGAGCCGTCTGCATTCGACAGACGGCTCTTTTCATACACGAAAACCACGCCTACGATCGCGTGGTGGAAAAAAGGTTGACCGATGAGAAAAAGGAAAAAGTCCTAACTGAAACGCAGGGAGAGGGGACTGTCAGGGAAGAGCTGTATCCGAAAATAAATTTTTCACAATTTTACCGGGAATTTTGGTTTCGTGGCGAAAGAAAAAAGGTGAAAGGGAAAAAATTTCCGCGAAAGACAGCTGCTCATGCCTATTTAAATATATTTTAAAAAAGCACTTTTGATTTCCGTCAAATGAAAGGAAAAACGCCTCAAATAGAAAAGAACTTTTTTGCGGCGTAACGAGGTTTAGTCTTTTTCGGCTGATGCCGAAACAGCGCGGTAGAGCGTGGGACTGGTTCCCGTCTTTTTCTTAAAAAAGTCGGAAAATTGTTTATAGCTCGCGAATCCGCAATTAGAAGAAATTTCTTCTATGGAAAGCGACGTGTTGGACAGTTGCGATTTCGCAAAATGCAGGCGGTTGTTTAAAATATATTGTTTGGGCGGAATGCCGTATTTCTGTCTGAAAATCATGCGAAAGTAATCGGGACAATATCCGCAGACGGAGGAAAGATTGTTTAGGTCGATATCAGTCATGTAATATTGCTCGATATAATTTTTTGCGTATTCTAAGGGATCTTCTTTATTGGAAATATCCTTCCGTTCCGTTTCGATCAAAATGATCGATAGAAGGTGCCTGATGACTTCGATGAAATGATAGTGCTTTTTTACGTATTCGCTTCGCATACGGGTAAGCAGGGCATGGACTGTCGAAAAATCGTCGGAATATTTTACTCTCTTGAACTCGTGATCAGTGGTCGTAAATCCGATCGCGGTAAGGGAAGGCGTCGTTTCGTGAATCTCGGAATGGGGAAGCTCGGCGGGAAAGATATAATAGGTATTCGCTGTAAAAGTATCCCGCTTCTCCGTTTCTGAATGCGATTTATTGAGATAAAGGATGCGTTCTTTGAGAAAATCGTCGCTGCTGTTCAACTTGGAAGCGCGAATGGAACGGCTGACGTTCTGCTTATTATACTCGTCGTACAGCACCGTTCCCGAGCCGGAATGATAGTAGACGAGCTCGTAGCAGTCATGCACATGGTATTTTACGGTGGTCGGAGCATGATAATCGATGAAATTGATATACTTGATTTCCAGCATGATTTTCCTCCGTAATTTTATTATAAAGACAAAAATTTATATTGTCAAGCGAAAATTAAAAAAATAAAAATCTATGTTTTTCGGATATGTCTATATGATTTTTAGGTTTACAAACGCAAAATGTAATTCTATAATAAAGGAGCAAATATGTACTTGCGCGGATATTTTTCTGCTCGATTTAAACATAACGTCAGTTCTGTGACAAAAGATACGACGGATGGAAAACACGGACCTTTGTATAAAAAATTCCAGGGGAGAGGTGTGAAATAATATGGAAGAAAAAACCGTATCGACAGATGTGATCGCATCGAAGAGCGGGGCGGCATCGTCGAAAGGAAAAAAGAGAAAAGGACGGTGGACGGGCAACGACGTCACTCTTTTTTGTCTTGCACTTTTAAGCGTCGCGTTCCTCGCTGTATTTGCCTATGCGCCTATGTTCGGACTCGTCCTCGCTTTTAAAGACGGCGACGGACAGCTCGATGTGATGCGCGTCATCCAATATTCCGATTGGGTGGGATTCGATAATTTCCGCGAGTTTTTGAGTGAACCCGACTTTAAAAACATCATGGTGAATACGCTGGGGCTGAACATTCTGCAACTGTGTATCAATTTTCCCTGTCCGATCATCTTCGCCGTTTTGACGGCTGAACTTTTGAGCGATAAATTCAAAAAGACGGTGCAGACGGTTACGTTTTTCCCGTACTTCATCTCCTGGGCGGCATTCGGCGGCATCTTTATCAATCTTCTCGATTACGATACAAATATTTTCAATACCCTGCTTTATCAGGCGGGTATCCTCAAAGAGAAGGTGAACGTCCTCGGCGATCCCGATTATTTTTGGGGAATCATCATCACTACGTCGCTTATCAAAGGCATGGGATGGGGCTCGATCATCTATGTCGCGGCGATCGCGGCGATTCCGCAGGAACTTTACGAAGCAGCGAAGATAGACGGCGCAAATCGCTGGCACAAGATTCGCTATATCACCCTGCCCTCTATCGCGCCGACCATCACGCTCTTTTTCATTTTGTCGGTCAGCGGCATTCTCAATAACGGCATTGACCATCTTCTCGTCTTCCAAAACCGCAGCAATATTTCAAAGAGCGAAGTATTGGACACTTTCATCTATAAATACGGTACCAAAGATCCGTGGTATCGTTGGAGTTACACTTCGGCGGTGGGACTCATGAAATCGATCGTTTCGCTCGTCTTGTTGATTTCGAGCAATTTTATCTGCAAAAAAGTGACGGGAAAGGGGATCTATTGATATGAAAGGCTTACATTCTCTCATGAATATTTCACCCTCGCGCTATCGGGCGATGAAAAAAATAATCTCGCCGCTCGCAGCGGTTTCCTTGATCGGTTTTCTCTTGTTTGCCTATGTTTCCCACGCGGAGATCGACGAGGCGACAAAGGGCACCTACGCGGCGGTGAAGGCGTTGTTCGCCGTCTTCTGTATCCTGGCGGCGTTGTCCCTGTTTGCCGTCGCGTTCCTGATCTATGCGGGCAGGGAGAGCCGGAAGGCGTTTCCCGTCCTTGCCCGCAAAAGCAGACTAAATAGCCATGTCTATCCGTTTGACGTCGTTAACGCGATTTTGATGGGACTGTTTTGCCTGTGCTGTCTTTACCCCATTTGGTACGTCCTGATAGGCTCCTTCAATCAGGGAGCGGACTATTCGAAGGGCGGCGTGTATTTTCTGCCTCGCCTTTTGACCTTTGAAAACTACAAAGTGGTGTTCGTCCGTCGGGCGCTTTGGCACAGCTATCTCATCACCGCGCTGCGGACGGTGCTGGGCACGGCGACGGCGCTTATCTTCACGGCTGCGGTGGGATATGCGATGAGCAGGCCCAATCTCAAATTCAAGCGCGTCTTTTATTGGATAAATATTTTCACCATGTTTTTCGGCGGCGGACTTATCCCGTACTATCTGATCATTCGTATGACGGGGCTGTTCGACACTTTCTGGGTATACATCGTTCCGGGACTCTATTCCGTCTATAATATGATCGTTGTCCAAAGCGGCTTTGCGGCGATTTCCAACGAGATTCACGACGCGGCGAACATAGACGGCGCGGGGGAACTGAGAATCTGGTGGAATATTTATATGCCGATGAATAAGCCCGTTTTGGCTACCGTCATTCTCTGGCTTGCGGTCGGGCACTGGAACAGTTATTTCGATACGATGCTGTATACGAACAACGAAAATTTGCAGACGCTGCAATACTATCTTTACAGAGTCATTAAGGAATCGACCGCCACGGAAGGGATGACGGCGGAACAATTGGAACGGCTCTCCGCCGCCACCGTGTCCAACGCGACGATTATCCTCTCTATTATTCCCGTCCTCTGTCTTTTCCCTCTGATCAGAAAGAATTTCGCTTCCGGCATCATGATAGGATCGCTGAAAGGGTAAACCTGTTTTCCCTTTCGTATAGAATAAAAACGAAAAGCATAAAGGAGTAATCTATGAAAAAAATCGGGAAACAACTGATTTCATTCGGGGTTTGTGTTCTGCTGGCGGCAGGCACGGCGTGCGGCGGCGGATCGCACAACGTCAGCTACGACGAGTACAATATGGCGGAGCTCACGTATCCCGATTACGAAGAAACGCCCGCCGACAAAAACAGCTGGGAGTATTTGGACGCGGGCAAGGAAACGACGATAGAGTGGTATGTGGACGTTTCCAGCTGGGCGATTCCTGCGGAAAACGACGTAATACGCAAGATCAAAGAAAAGACCGGCATCACGGTGAAGTTCATGACGCCTGTTACGGACGACGGCTCCAAGCTGGCGACGCTTATTTCCAGCGGGCTTCCCGACGTCGTTTCCGTTCCCACGTCGAGCTCGAAAACGATCGCCAGCCTCGCGCAACAAGGGTATGTTTACGACATAAATACTCTCGCGGATAAATGGGCGCCCACGCTCTACCAACATTTTCCCGAGGATGTGTTCGATTGGTGGTCTTACGGCAACGGCAAAACGTACGGTCTTCCCAATCACTATTACAGCTACGAAGACGTGCCCGATGAAAAGTTGCAGCCGAACGGCGGTATGATGGTCAGAAAGGATATTTTTGACGCATGGCAGAGTCATGTGGAAAAAAATCTCAAAGGCGCGGACGGCTATGTAAGCTACACCTCCGCTTCCGGCGCGACAAAAAAAGTCGAATGGCAGGGCTATATCACCACGCCCGAAGGCTTCAAAGCCGCTGCGGAATGGGCGATGCAAAACTATTACGGAACGGGAAAAGGACAGATCACCACCGCCTTGCAGCTCAGTCAATTCACGAGTTCGGGCTGTACCTCTCTCGAATGGCTCGCGCAGTTTTTCGCCGTTCCCTTCGAGGACGAGGAAGGCAACTATCTCTATCGCTTCACGCAGGAGGGGTATGCCGACGTCCTGTATTATATAAACGACCTGTATCGGACGAAGGTAAACGGCAACAATCTTATTTCCGAATCCAATTTCACGCAGACGTATGACGGTGTCGGATCGGTTATTGCGGGCGGGAAAGCGTTTGCCACGCTCGTTACTCCGCAGGATTATCAGATGCACTACGTCACGGCAAAGGACGACGGCTACGAATACGTGAGTATGTATATCACCAACGAAGAGGGCGACGCACCCGTTTTGGCGGATATCAGAGGCTACGGCTATCTCTTCAATATGATCTCCACCAATTGTAAACGCCCCGATCTCGTCGTCAAGCTTTTCGACTACCTTTCCAGCGACGAAGGACAGCGGCTGATCAGCCTCGGCGTAGAGGGCGAAACATGGACGTGGAAAGACGATACGCAGAAGGAGATCGTCTATACGCAGACCTATTTGGACACAAAAGCGGACAAGAGTCAGACGACCGCAAAATTCGGGATGATGACTTTTGATCTTCTCATCAATTATCAATATTATGACAATATACAGCCGAAAACGAACAACGGTAAAACGGAGAGCGAGCTTTACCGCACCAATCTCAAACGTCCTCTGACGATTTATGCCTACGATTACAACGCGACTCATTTTGTCGTGGATGCGACGAACGAGCGCTTCGACGATTATAATACTTCCTATACCCGCATCGAGAGCATGATTTCCCAATATCTTCTCTATATCATCAAGGCGAGCGATCGCGACGAGGCGGTGCAATATTATAATTCTACGGTGGCGGCAATGGAGAAGAGGAATCTGGATTTTGTCATCGAGATGCAGTCCGCGGCATATCAAAAAGCCAAGGAAAAGCTGGGGATTACAGTCGCTTGGCCCGCCTATCGCGAAGGGTACGTTTCTCCGCTCGACAGGACCAAGCCCAACGGGGATCTCACTCTTTACAGAACTTATTGACGAAGGAAACGCCTATATGAAAAAAGTTGTTATCGATACAGATATCGGGGACGATATTGACGACGCGTTTGCGCTCGCTCTCGCCGCCACGCTGAAAAAGACGGAGATCGTCGGCATTACCACCGTATTCCGCAATACTGCGGACAGGGCGCAACAGACGGAGAAATTGCTTTCCGTCATCGGGAAAGACGTGCCCGTCTACGCGGGCGAAAGATTCCCCTATAAAGAACCTTTCCACCCCTTTCAAAAGGACGGCGATCGATTTCTTGAAAAACAGCATATCTGTCAATGGCAGCCGGAATATTCTTCTTTTCCCGTCACGCAGGGCGCGGTGGATTTTCTCGTCGAATGCGCAGAAAAATATGGGGACGAACTCATCGTCGTATCTCTTGCGGCGATGACCAACATCGCGCGGGCAATGGAAAAAAATCCCGCGGCATTGAAAAGTGTGGATTCGATAGTGGCGATGGGTGGCTGGTTTACGAAGTGTGAACCCGAATGGAATATTTTATGCGACCCGGAAGCGGCGGACATCGTTTTTTGCTCGGGCGTTCCCCTGTATATGGTGGGGCTGGACGTGACCCTTCGCTGCGTGCTGGATAAAGACCTGCTCGGGGAATTTCGGGACTCGGAAACTCCTTGCAATCGTCTTCTCACTCTCTGGCTGGATCGTTGGTTTGCCTATTTTTCCTTTGAAAAGAGCGTCATGCACGATCCGCTCGCGGTGGCGACGCTGGAAGAAGATGTGTGCAAATTCGAAAAGAAGTACGTGAAGGTGGATACGACCAATAGGCGGGGAGTCACGCTCGTTTCGAAGGAGCCCGCCGCAGGCTATGTGCCCGTCAACGTCGCGGTAGATGTGGACAACGAAAAATTTTATCGTCTGCTTAGGACGAATCTTCTGGAAAATTGAATCGGAAAAAACGCACGGAGTGCGTAAAAAGGGAGGCTATTTATGAAAGTAAAAAAGACAGTGCTTTCCGTAACGCTTGCGGCGGCTCTTGCCGTATCCTTTACGGGAACATCTATGGGGGGATTGACTGCCGTTGCTTTTGACGCGTCGGGAGGAATGACGTATCCGTATACGACGGGGGCGGACGCGTTCCGATACGCGCCTACGTTCACCATGCCTACGGCAGAAGAGGCTGCGGCGTATAATGCCGCCAATGCGAACGGACATTGGGAATTCGTACAGATTTCCACGGACGCGGCGACGGCAGATCTCACATCCGCGGATTACGTGGCGGTACAACTCCGCGTAGACGCGGGAAATCCTAATCTGACCGCCGGGCTTCTTTCCGGCAGCAATCGTTATATCGCGCACGGCGGAGTCGCGGGCGCGGAAGGAAATAGCACCGTTTATTTTGTCGGGGAAAACGGAGAGGTGGAAACGCGGGAAACGGTCTTTGACGCAATCCCCTTCAAAAGCGGGGATTGCGGGATGCTGCTGATGCCTTTGGATCAAATGATTTGGCAATGGGAGGGCACCAAGACGCTCGAAACGGTTTCCGCGTGGTACTTTACGGCGAATACGCTGTATAATTCGGGCTATGTGATGACGATCGGCTCGGTCGGCTACTATACGGGCGACCCTTCCGACGGGGGCTCGTATACGAGCATCGTGGATACTTCCAAAGCGGAACGGGAAAAGAGCAAATATTATACCGATTCCATCGTAGGCTCTTACTGCATGGAAATGCCCTCGGATAAGGAAGCGCCCGAACCTGAATATCCCGAATTTACCGCCTATCCCTTCCGTACGGGCGAGTACGCGTTCGACAATGCGGGTACCTGGACGGGCACCGCGAAAGGAGATGCGGAGGATAACTGGCAGACTCTCTCCGTGAGTTTTGATCGGGAAACGGTGGATCTTTCCGATGCGTCCTATCTGATGATTCAGTATCGCGCCGATAAGGGTGCGCCGGGGCTTACTTTCGGCTTGCAAGCGGGAACGGGAAGATACGACACCTGTACGGACGGAAAGGAGATCCTTTTCCTCGACGCGGGCAAAAAGGCGAGTTATTTGGTCGGTTCCGTGCTCTATCATTCCGTCAACGTGGCTGCGGGAAAAACGGGCTCACTGGTGATTCCTATGGATTCTCTCGCTTTGAATTTCGGTGAATTTAATATCGAGGCGGTAGAAAAGCTTATCCTCACCACCAATTCCAAGTATAACTGGGATTTTGCCGTAACGATCGGCGAAATCGGTTATTATACGGGCATACCCGGCGAAAAAGGATCTGCCTATACTAAGATTCTTACACTGACGAGCGCGCAGAACGATAAATTCGTCGTCAACAGCGATAAGGCGGACAACAGAGGGACTTTATCCTTCGGCACAGTGGACAGAGAAATGCTCGGGGACGTTACCATTGACGTGACGGGAACCGGCAAGGCGGCTTCCGATTTCTCTATTTGGGACGGCGGCTCTTACGGCACAGTGGAAATGGTTGAGGATTCTTACGGCGACTCCGCCATGAAGCTCACTGCGACGGGAAACAACGCGGCAGGGGACGCCTATACGGCGATTACCCTCTCCGACGGCGCCAATTTCAGCTGGGCGGAGAGGAAGGGCGTGTCTTTCTGGGCAAAAAACGACAGCGACACCGAGGTTTCCTTTAACCTTGAAACGGACTGCAAAGTCAACGGCGTGAGCGATCGTTTCAACATTCAGCAGGGGTATCGCTACTATCTTTACGACCTTAACACGGGCAAGACGACCATCTATATGACCCGTCCTACCGCTACCCTTCCCGTCGGCTTTGAAGGGTGGGTATGGATCCCGTTCACCTCTTTTGCGCGGGCGAGTTGGAGCAATAACGGCATCACCGAAATGATGGGGGCAGGCTCCACGGTCAGTTATTTGGCAGTCACGATTCATGCGGCTACCTATCTCAACAAATCTTTTTCGGTAAATAAGTTCGGCGGTTATAGTACGACCCCTTCGTTCGTTTCCTCTTACGTTTCGGGAACGACGATCCCCGAACTTCTCGCGCTGAGCGATTGACGATACAGGAGGATACGAAAATGAAAAATAAAAAATTATTTGCTGCGATTGCCGTGATTGCGATCTGTTCCGTCGCCTTTACCGCGTGCGGCGGCAACGGCGACAGCGCGGCAAGCTCGGCGCCCGGTTCCGATTCAAGTTCTGTGGCGAACTCTTCCGGCGCGCCCGAGCCCGTCGTGTACGGGCTTCCCCAGGCGGCCGTCGGGCACTATATCAAGGATGCGGATATCTTCGACGACGGCGAAACGCGGTATATTGTGTATACCACCAACGGCGAATCGGGCGAAGAGGATAACGCCATCGGCGTGAGGAGCGCGGCATACGGCGAAGAGAAAAAGGATTGGGCTTACGGTGACGAAACAATTGTTCTCGAAGGGGAAGAGAATAAGTGGGACGCCTATATCGGCTCTGCATCCGTCGTCAAGGGCGCTTATCGGCTCAACGGCGTCAGTTATAACTGGCTGATGGCGTACTGCGCTACGGACAAAACCAACGACACACAGTATCAGATCGGTTTCGCGCTGGCGCAGGATATCGCGGGTACCTGGACGAAAGCCGCTTCGATACCCTTTATCGAGTTCGACGGCACGATTTACGGATCTTCTTCCGTCGGCTGTTACGCCCCTTCGCTTATCAATTTGAATAAGGAGAGCAAGATTCGCGTTTTCTATACTTATGCGGATACCTATGGACATTTCGCCCGGTTTGTGGATATCGATGCGGCGGATGTGGGCGCGATCTATTCCGAGGAGGCAAAGACAGACGTCGATCTCGTTTCGGGAACGGTACAGGTGCCCACAAACGGGAACCTTTCAGGCGGCGACGCGGCAATGATGTTCCCTAATTCCGATTTTGCTTACGACGCGGAAAAGGAAAAATTCTTTGCGGTCAAGGATTATTCGCCCTCCGCAGCGCTCAATCCCAATTACGCCGAGCGCATCGAAGTCGCGTCCATCGCGGAAGAAGAACTTTATACGGCAGAAATTCTCGACGGCTGGAAGAGCATCAAGGTCTGGACGATGCTGGACACCGAGGAACAATATGAAAGAATTTACAGCGGCTGTATCGTTTCCGACGCTTACGGACAGGTCAACGGCGAGGACTGCTTGGAAGTCGTCTATAACCATTGCGAGATCGAGGCAGACAACGCGAATTGGATGTTTACGCAGAATCTGGCAGCGTTTAAAGTAAATATTTCCGCCTGATAAAAAAGGGAAGGAAAAGCCCGAAGCGTATCGGGCATTTCCTTCCCGGATACGGCGAACATTTCGGAGAAAAGGAAAATGGCAAATCTCTATCGAAAAAAAAGACGTATACTTGCCGCCGTTTTGGCGGGGGCTTTCTCCTGCGGCGCCGTGAGCGGCTGCGGGGGGACAGGAAGAGGCGCATCCACATCGACGGATACCGGGAGCGTTTCGACGGGCTCGGAAAAAACGGAAATCGGTAAGGAGGGCTGGTATACGCTGACGAATAAGACCGTCGCGGGAAAAGACATCACCGCTTCTTTCCTCTATAACTGTATTCGACTCGAAGGAGGCGTCGCCACGGCGTACGAAATCGATTATTCGGGCAGAACAGAAACGGAGGGCACCTATTCCGTAGAGGGAAGTTCGGTAAATATCCTTTTCGGAGTCAAAACTTATAAGTACGAGTACGAGGAGAACACGGGCAGGATGACGTATTCTGGCAAAGTCAATAAACAGACGGTAGTCATGTCGTATGCGTACGATGCTGAATTTACGCTTCAAACCGCGCAAACGGGCGTTTCCTTTTTCGAAGAACTTTTCGGAGAATCCAAAGACGAAAATTTCTATAACTATTGCCCGAGCGTGATGATGGAAGGAAACGACGTCATGCACGTATGGTATTGCAGCAATAAAGACAGCGGTCAAGTGACCGATTACGTGGCGTATCGGAAGGGCGCGCTCAACGCGGAGGGCAGATGGGAGTTCGGGGAAAAACAGCTCGTCCTTTCTCCGACGGCAGGCTCGTGGGATGACGTACACACCTGCGATCCGTCCGTGGTCAAGGGGAATTTCACCATGAAAGGAGAAAAGTATTCCTATCTGATGGCGTATCTCGGCTGTAAAACGTATGACTGCACCTGCAACGAAGTGGGCATCGCGTTGGCAAAAAATCCCGAGGGACCGTATATCAAGGCAGACGAACTCAACCCTATCGCGGACTTCTATACTTCTGCGGATTATGATAAATCCAGCTGGGGATACGGTCAGCCCTGCGTGATCAGCTCGGATAATGCGGGGAAAATATTGCTCTTTTACACCAAGGGAGTGAAGAGCGGCACTTACGTATATGTAGAGGAGTGGGATTTGTCCGATATTTCGAAGGCTAAGCTCGTCCGCGAAGGTAGACTGTACGATAAAGGCGTCGTCAACGCCTCGGGACAGACGGACTGCATCAATAACGCGGACTTTGCTTACGATCCGTTTTTAAAACGGCTGTACTGTTTGAAGGAGGACTTTCCTTATCCCGCAGACGGCGGCGTGGATTGGATCTCGGGCAGCAACACCCTTTTGTACGTCGAACTCGGCGATACGGGCTTTGATGCGCTGTTCGCGACGCATACGTGGAATGTGTGCGACACCGTCACCGCGCAGAAGACGGGGCATTTCCGCAATCACAACATGGGCATTGTAACGGATGCATACGGCGCCGTTGTCAACCCCTTTGAAATCCCCATCGTCTATACGGTCAGCGATGCGGCTGACGACTATCCCGACTGGACGGCGAAGGGACAATGGCCTGCGCTTCATACTTACCGTCTGTACGGATATGTATTTGAAGTCAGATAGCGGGCAAAAAGTCGTAAGGAGTAATCGTTTTTATGAAAAAAAATATAAAAAGATGGTTTGCCGTTCTTTTCTCCCTATTTTTGTGTTTGACGGCGGCGTGCGGATCGCCGAAAGGAGAAACGATAGAGGGAAAGTATGTCCTTCTGTCTGCGGAAAAGAACGGAAAAAGCGTGCTCTCCGATTTTCAGCTCTATACGGTAGAATTTGAGGAAAACGGCGGGATGACGGTGAAGATCAGCTATTTAGGGCTGCTCCAATCCCGACGGTCTGTTTATACGTACAACGGGTCGGTCGTCACTGAAAAATTTAAGGACGAAACCTATGAATATCGGGTGCATTCGGACGGCACAATGACTACGGACATGGTCGATTTCGAGGAAACCGTCAAAATCGTCTTGCAGAAGGAAACGAAGGACGACGTCCCTCAGTCGGTGGATTTTGAAGGAATCCTGTTCGGGGAGGATATGTCCGAAACTAAATTTTATAATTACTGCCCCGCCGTCATCGCGGATACGGAAGACGGAAGGGAAGTCCTGCAC
This sequence comes from uncultured Eubacteriales bacterium, assembly GCA_905209085.1. Lineage (GTDB taxonomy): Bacteria > Bacillota > Clostridia > Christensenellales > Borkfalkiaceae > Scatosoma. Next base: position 98,987 of record CAJLRM010000001.1, on the reverse strand, counting down.
ATTTGGTACTGTACTAATTTGGACGACGGAGTGATCGTGGACTATATAGGCTACCGCAAGGGTGTCAAACAAGAGGACGGCAAGTGGCTTTTCAGCGAACAGAGCATCGCGCTCTCCCCTACGGCAGGCACCTGGGATGCGCGCCATACCTGCGATCCCGCCGTCATCAAAGGAGAATTTGCCTATAAAGGGGAAACGTATACTTACCTGATGGCATATCTGGGGTGCGTGACGGACGATTATAACCGCAATGAAACCGGGCTTGCCGTTGCAAAATCGGCAGCGGGACCCTGGACGAAACTTGACGATCTGAATCCCATCGTACCCTGGTACGACAATAAGACTGACGATATCAATCCCGAACAATGGGGGACGGGAATGCCGACTCTTACGAGCGTAGACGGAAAAGGGGAGGTGATTCTCACCTATCAGTCGAGTTCAAGGGGCACTGCGGGAATCCAACGCTGGGATTTTTCCGATCTCGATCATCCCGAACGCAAATTTACGTCCGATCTGATGCATAACGGCATCGTCAATTCGCAGGGAATCAAGTGCAGCGCCGGAATCGTGGATTTCGCGTTTGATCCCGTCAGGGGAAGGCTTTACGTGTTCGGGGTCACGAACGAGCGAAATCCCGCGGACGTGACGAAGACACTTGTCAATTCTCATTGCGTACTTGCCTATGTAGACGGCCTTGCGGATATGGAAGCGGTCAGCGCGGCGCTGCAATCGGGCAGTTATACCTGGAATATCGCGGGCTATGTAGGACCGAATACGACGGGTTTTGAGCGCAATCACAATCCTGCCATCGTCCGCGACGGGCGCGGCTATATTCCCGACAGCGGCAGGATCGGCGTCGTCGTATCGACGGGGCATAACTCGTGGGACAATGAAAATATTTTTACCTACCGACTTTACGGCGCCGTCTTCGATATTGCCGATTAAAAGCAACCGGTAAAAACACCCCTCTCTTTCCGTGCGCTTCAAGGCGGAAAGAGAGGGGTGTTTTGCCGCGTTAGGACTTTTTGAGAAATTTCAGGCGGGGAAACAGAAAAAATAAATGAAACATATAGAAACGGCGAAGAAAACCATTCTTTCGTTCATTCTATGGCCACCGGCTGATATTTGGAGGGGGAGATGCCGACTGCGCGCTTGAATTCCAAAGAGAAATAATAGGGAGAGGAATATCCGCAGGCATAAGCGATAGTGGAAATCTTAAAACAGTTGCTTTGCAACATTTCCTGCGCTTTTTTGATTCGTAATTCTATGATATATTTGGAAGGGGAAATATTCATCACTTTTTTGAAAATACGCGAGAGATAGGGGGGTGAAAAAAAGAATTTTTCGCTGATTTTTTTCAACGAAAGGTCGTTTTCAAAATAGTGTGCTTCGATGTACTGAACGATGGGGAGAATTTTATTCTCCTCTTTTCCTTTTGCAGTCGAGGCGCCTTCGTTTTGCTGTTTGATGATAAAATAAAAAATTTTCATCAGACTCGCCGCGCACGCGTACTGATAATATTTTCGCTGTTTGTTCGTCACGCAATCTTCGATCATATCCGCAAATACGCCGAAAAATTCATCGGGGTCTTTGGGACGAAAAATGGGATTCTGTGCGGACAGCTTTGCGGTTTTCAAAAGATTGCTCGCGTGCAAGCCCGTAAATTCTATCCACAGATATTCCCACGGGTCGCTTTTATTCGGAGCATAAGATACGTTTTCTACCGGCAGAAAAAAGAGCGTGTCTTTCCCTATTTTATAGGTCTTGTTTGCGACGGTCAAGGTCCCTTTGCCCTTGAAGACGTATTGAAAAACATACCTCGTCCTTGTAAGAGGACCGATGACTCCCTTGGTGCTTTCGCATCTTTCATATCCGATTACCAGCGGATTAAGACTCAACGTTGAATCGGAATCGAGGTATTCGAAGACGATATGATGTTTGAGAAATTTATAACTTTTCATAAATCCCCTGTGCAGCTGTTTATCTTTTCACTGTCATTGTAACATATTTTGGATAAAAAGTAAATGTTATTAGCGAAAAAAAGTTGAAAAAGGCGAAAAAAAGATAAAAAACTATATCTATGCGGCAACTATTTGTATTGAAATTGTAAGTAATAAATACTATACTATAAGAGAAAAAAGTAAAAAAACACGAAAAAGGAGGAAAAACCGCGAATGATTCGGGAGAACGTAAGCGCCGAAAAGAACGAAAACGCGGATACCCGGGCGCGCCTTGTGTCCGCGCGAAAGAAGGGATCGGGCATGAAATGGAAAAACTGGACCCTCTATCTTTTAATTTTGCCCACGTCTGTCTATGTGCTGATATTTCATTACCTTCCCATTTTGGGTACGATCATCGGCTTTAAGGATTATACCTCTTATCAGGGGATCTTTGGCAGTCCCTGGACGGGAAACTTTGGTTTTAAACATTTTATCAATTTCGTGAAATTGCCTAACTTTTGGACAATCGTCGGAAATACGCTCGAACTCAGCGTTTATTCGATCGTACTCAATACCATTCTTCCCGTGATTTTGGCGTTATTCATCAATGAAATCCGCTGGAATTGGGCGAAAAAATCCGTTCAGATCATTTCTTATGCGCCCTATTTTATTTCCACGGTCGTGCTCGTCGGTATGCTGTTTTCTTTTTCCGATTTGGAATCGGGCGTGTTCAATAAGATCATCACGGCATTCGGAGGCACGCCTTCCAATATTATGGAAAGCGACGCTTGGTTTTCGACGATTTATGTGTTCAGCGGTCTTTGGCAGGGATTGGGGTGGTGGTCCATCGTCTACTTCGGCGCTTTGTCCAACGTGGACAAAGAGTTGCACGAGGCGGCGGTTTTGGACGGAGCGGGAAGGATACAGCGTATTCTGCATATCAATGTGCCCACCATTCTTCCGATGATGATCATCATGCTGATCATGAGCATCGGGAATATGCTCAACGTCGGCTTCGAAAAAGTATATTTGATGCAGACGAGCGGAAATTTGAGCAGAAGCGAGATCATTTCCACTTACGTATATAGAGTTTCCATGCTGGCAAAAGTGCCGCAGTACTCGTATGCAACGGCAATCGGACTGTTCAATTCCGCCATTAATATCGTCTTGCTCGTCGTTGCGAACGTAATTTCCAAAAAAGTCAGCCAAACTTCTTTGTGGTGAGGAAAAACGATGGTAGAAAATAAAGGCTCGGATAAAAGATTCAATTATATCGTGCTCCTATTAATGCTCGCGTTTGCGTTCGTAACGTGCCTGCCGCTTTTGTACGTATTGGCAAATTCGTTCTCGTCGGCGAAAATGGTCAACAAAGGCGCGGTATTTTTGATCCCCAGGGAATTTACTCTGGAAAATTATGCCAAAATTTTATCAAACAATGCGATTTTAACGGGATTCAGAAACACGCTTTTTTATGTGTTTATGGGAACGATCATACAGCTGGTGCTTCAATTCACCGCGGCATATCCGCTCTCCCGCAGGGATATGAAGGGGAGGAGCGCTTTCAGTTTCTATTTTTCCCTGACGATGTTCGTCAGCGGGGGCATGATTCCCACCTATATCGTGGTAAAGGGACTGAATATGTTAAACACTGTCTGGGCGATGATCATTCCGGGATGCGTCAGTGTGTTCAACGTCATCGTCATACGCACATTCATGCAGTCCCTCCCTTGGGAGATGCAGGAAGCCGCCATGCTCGACGGATGCGGAAATATTCGTATTTTTCTCACGATCGTTCTTCCGCTCTGCCGTGCGATCATCGCCGTCATGCTCCTGTATGCTATCGTCGGCTATTGGAACGCGTATTTCAATTCTCTGCTCTATATCACCAATGACGATTTGTTTCCCCTCCAACGGGTGATTCAGCGTATTCTTGTGGCGAACGACGCTTCCTCGTCCGGTGATATCGGCATCGGCGAGCAAGGGCTTACCAGTGAAGTGCTCAAATATGTGACAATCGTCGTTTCCAGCATTCCTCTCATCGTCATCTATCCCTTCTTCAATAAATATTTTGAAACGGGACTCATGATCGGCGGATTGAAAGGCTAATTAAAAAACAAAAAGGAGGAATACAAAGACATGAAAAAGAAGAAAAATGTAGCGGTGCTTCTAATGAGCGGTCTGATCTTCTGCACGGCGGCGCTTTCTGCTTGCGGAGGAAAGAGCGTTCCTTACGATCCGGACAATTTCCTGCCCGAAGGGACGGCGGAAAATCCCTATCAGATCGTGAAAGAGGCGGTGACTTTGAATATTTTTGTGCCGCGCGGGAGCTTAAATCCCCCTTACGAAAGCATGGAAATGTTCAAGATTCTTTCCGAACTGACTAATTTAAAATTTGATTTTACGGAAGTGGATACGTCGGCGTATACCAGTGTGCGCTCGGCGGCATGGGAGGACAAGAAAAATCTGCCCGATTTGTTCCTGTTTAATAACTCCATTTCCGAACAGGTTATTTATTCCCAATACGGCGCGCTCGTGGCGTTCAACGATGACAACCTCGAAGCGGGCGGCGTCAAGGCGGGAAATCTTATCGATAACTATATGCCCGTGTATAAACAATTGCTTGACGCCAACTTCAACATTGAAACTTCCACGAGCGCCAAAGAGGTCGCTATGCTCGAAGACGGATATATGTATTCGACGCTTTCCGTCAACGATGTGCCGAGGGATTTGACGTTCAAGATGTATATCAATCAGCAGTGGATAGAAAATCTGCGCGAAGACGGCGTTACGATGCCGGACGGCGCGGCGATTCCCGATGCGGACGATATCGCCACGGTGGAGGAATACGTGGATATTCTCCGCCTCTTTAAAAAATACGATGCCAACCATAACGGCAAAAAGGACGATGAAATTCCTGTTACGGCAAAGGAACTTGAATATTTACGCAATTTCATTCTCGCGTCGTACGGCTACGTGACCAACGGCGCGGAGCTGGAAAACGACGGCAGCGGCGTGGCGTATGTTCCTCAGACGGAAGCGTATAAAAAATATCTCGAAACAATGAACGTCATGTATGGGGAAGGCTTGCTCGACCAGAGCACGTTTTCCATCAAGACGGACGCACAGATGGCGGTAAAGGGTCTGGACGGCGACGCTTCGCGTTTAGGGTCGTTCTGTGCGGCTGCGGCTTATATTATCGTCGGAGAAGATCGCGCGGACGAATATACAACGTTCGGCCCTCTCACGAGCGATTATTATAACGAAAAACCCTTGCAATGGGGGTTCAGCTATTTCCAGCCGACGGGCGCGGTGATTCCCACGGGGACGCCTTACGTCCGTGAAATCGCCCGGCTTCTCGACATTTTATATTCCGATCTCGGCTGTCAGCTGATCGCCTATGGCAAGGAAGGGATAGACTGGACTTGGGACGACGAAGGACAAACTTCCTGGACATTCCACGTTCCCGACGACTGGACCGGGACCCAGGAAGAATATCGCGCGACGATCACGCCGAATGTGGGCACTGCCTCGGCGCTGTATTGGAAATACGATTTCGTCGGCAAAATGAACGATAAAACCATTACGCAGCTGAATCGACTCAGCGAGCGCTATATGCCTTATCTCAAAGAACAGTTCCCGCAGGAAATTAAGCTTTCCAGTACCGACTATAACGACGTGGAGTTGATCACGTCAGGAGTGGACGCTTATATCAAGAATATGGAATATAACTTTATCACCGGCAAGAAAGATTTGAAGAAGGACTGGAATTCCTATTTGAACGATTTGTCGGCTTATAATGTGGACAAATTGGCAGAGATTTACGACAAGGCATATCAGGCATATAAAAAGACGCATTGACGAAAAGGGGAAAAAGGAGATGGGAAAAGGAAAAATTTTTATCTGTATACTCGCGGTTGTGATAGCGTTTGCAGCGACTTCCTGCGGACAAAAGGGAAGGGACGATTCTTTGAACGATAGTTCTTCTTCGCACGGCAATTCCTTCGACAGCGGAAGCGGCGACAGTTCACAGCCCGATGACAGAGAGGAGATGGACTTGGATACGCTTTGCCGACAGTTAAGCGCCGATTATTATAGGAAAAATTTGAAAACCTCGCAGCAATCAGGACTTTCCGATCCCTCTGTCGTCGGTGCGGACGAGGAAAAAATGAAAGAAACGAGATATCCCGTTCCGTCGGAGAGCGCGTTCGCGGCGGTATACAATGTTGCGGACAGAGGGATTCTTCCTTCCAACGCCGATAATTCCGCCCTTTTGAACGCACTGCTCAAATCTCTCAAAGGAACGGAGGGGCTTAAAAAAATATATTTCCCCGCAGGCGTGTACCGGTTTTCTTCTACCCTTGTTTTAAACGGACTCAGCGGCGTGTATTTTACGGGTGAAAAAACTACGGAATTTATGATGACGGAATGGACGGAAGCCGTCAAGTTGTCCGAATGCGAGGATATACATTTTAACGATATCGACTTCGATTATGCGACGAGTTCGACGGTGACGGGCACGGTGGTCGCCGCGGACGATACGGCGCGCAGCGTCACCGTTCTCATTAACGAGGGCTTTGATTTGACGAATTATCGTTATAACGGGGGCAAAATCAAGTACGGCAACTATATGGAATTTGTGCGCGACGAGCGAACGGGAGATTGGATTCCCGATAAAGACGGAATGTTGCGTTATAATTCCACAGGGGATCAGGTTCAGATGATTCCCGACGGTTCTTACGACGAGGCGACCAACCGGCTCACTCTGACGTTCGGGACCGGATATTATAAGCGCCCCGAAATCGGGAAAACGGTATCGGTGGGATATACCATGTACGAGTTTTATACCGTCTACGCCTCGGATTGCAGTGATTTTTATATGGAGAGTTGCAATGTGTATTCTTCGGTGGGAATGACGTTCGGACTCTATTCTTCGAAAAATATCTATCTCAACCGTACCAACCTCGTGTTGCGGGAAGGAAGCAACAAACTGATGACGGCAACGGCAGACGGATTGCATACGAATGACTGCTACGGCGAAATCGTCGTTTCCAACAGTATTTATGAGTATTCGCACGACGACGCGATAAACGTATGTACTTTTTATAAGACCGTTTCTTCCGTTTCGGGAAATGTGATCACGTGCAACGCGCCCGACGCTGCCTCCAACTTCCCGACGGAGGCGGGCGACATTATCGAGATATACAATCGCGCTATGGAAGTCGTACAGACGTATACGGTGACTTCGGTGAGCGGTTACGGCCTGGTATATGAAATTACCGTCAATAAGCGGGTCAAGGAAGTGGAAGAAGGTTACCTTGTGGGAAATCTCACCCGTACCCCCGCGTTGACTGTGGACAATTGCGTGTTCCGCAACAAGCGCAATCGCGGCATCCTCTGTCAGACGCAGAATTCGAGCATCCGAAACTGTACTTTTTACAATGTGATTCACGGTTCCGTCAGTCTGCATAGTTCTTTCGATGGATATTTCAACGAAGGGCTGATTCCCCGCAACGTGACCGTGGAAAACTGCAAATTTATCAATAATTGCGCGGAAGGAAGCACGGCGGACATCTTTGTGAGCCGATTCGGCGGAGAGATCAAACCGGGCACCATCACGGGAATTACGATAGAAAATAATTTTTTCAACGGCGATTTCGAGTATGGACTGTCTTTTGTCGGTGCGGGCGATTGTACGGCAAAAAATAATCTGTTTTATAACGACCGATCGGCGTCCGTAAAAAAATATTACCTTGCAAACGTGACAAAATCGGAAAATATTTCTCTGACGGACAATTTCGTATACTTTTCTGCCGCGAAAGGCGTATGGAAGTTTATAGAGGAAAGCGATTCCACGGGAATCGTGCTTTCCGGAAACGGTGTGCATAACGCGGAGGCGGCGAATAAATAAGGCAGGAGAAAAGATGAAAAAGAATTCTAAAATAATTTGTTTAATGCTTGGGATCAGCCTCTTGGCGGGAAGTTTCGCTTCCTGTACAAAACGGAACGACAACTCGTCTTCTTCGTCCGATTCCTCTTCCTCGCAGACGCAAAGTTCCTCTTCGGAAGAAAAACAGACGATCGCGGAAGCCGTGAAGTTGCTCGACGACACCCCGTACGCAAGTTCCGCGGTGACGGAAAATTACGGTCTGTCGGAGGCCTCCTCGGTGGGCGTGAAGTCGGAAGAAACAAAGGAAGCGTTATATGCGGGAAAAGCGGACGGAGAATTCAAAACGAATTGCCTGATCGACTTTGAATCCTTTTCGGGGACGGACGACGAGAAGATGACGCAGGCGCTCTCTTCGGCAAAGACCGAGAATAAAGAAGGCGAAAAAGTCAAGATCAAATTTCCTTCCAGGGATATTCTCCTGACCTCCGCAGTCACGCTGTCGGGGTTTGACGGGCTTTACCTCGAAGGCGGCGAAAACACACAGTTTTTAATGGATTGCAGTACGGTCGGCTGGATAAGCGCGCTTTCCGTTTCTTCTTGCAAAGATTTGCATATCAACGGTTTGGATATCGACTATAAAGTTTTGCCTTCCATTGTGGGCATCGTCGTTTCTTCCGATACGGAAACGTTGTCCGTCACGATGAGTATTCCTCAATCCATGCGCTCCACGGTCGACGCATATCTGGCAAATCCCGCGCTGTATTCTCAGCTTTGTTCGGTCATCGAGTTTAACCGATTTACGAGCGCGCCCGAAGAGGACGGTATTGTGGCGATTTCGGGCGAAGGGATATTTGAAAGTTGGAAATTCAACGGCAATGACGAGATCACTCTTACTTTTAAAGACAGTTACCGTTCCTCGTTCAAGGCTCCCGCAAAAAACGCGCCCGTTTCTTTGGCGTTTACTATGTATAATCGTGCGGGCGTGACCTTTTCCGATTGCGAAAACGTATTCGTCGAGGATGTGGATCTTTACTCCTGTCCCGGTATGGGTGTGACGGTGAGCGGCACGAAAAATTTTTATGCCAATCGCCTCGATATTGTCTTGAAGGACGAAGATAGGCGGATGACCTCCACGGCCGACGGATATCATATTTCCAACTGTTTGGGCGAAGTGAAGATTACAAATTGTATCATCGAGAATACGCACGACGACGCATTGAACATCAAATCGGGATATTGGTATACGCTCGGCAGTTACGATGCGCAGGCGCGTACTTTTAACGTCAACAAAAAGACGGGCGCCAGCCCCATGACGGAAGTGGGGGATACGGTGGAATTTTACGACAGCGCCACATTCGAAAGACTCGGTTCGTTCACGGTTACGGAAGTTTCAGGCGATACGGGCGCGATGCAGCTTACGGTGAAACAGCGGATCTCGGGCAGCGTGGATTGGAGCAACGCTATGATGACCAACGTTTCCAAAGTCGCGGAATTTACTTTCAAGAACAACATTGTCCGCAATAAACGCAATCGCGGCATTCTCGTGCAGGTACGCGGTGCGCTGATCGAAAATAACGCTTTCCTCAACGTCGGACACGGTTCCATGCAGATCGCTTCGGCGATGGATCAGTACAACGAGTGCACGCTGCCCAAAGATATCGTCATACGCAACAATAAGCTCATCAATAACGGCTATCTGCTGGGCGAAGGGCTGCGCGGCGACATTTCCGCGTTTGCCATCGGTTCGGGCGCGCTCGTCGCCCCGTCGGGTACGGTGACGGGGATAGAAGTGACGAACAATTATATCTCCAATACGGGAAATGCGGGAATCAGTTTCAGAGGCGTGGGAGATTCCACAGTCAAGAACAATCTCTTCTATAATACGGCTCGCGTATATGCCAGCATCCTCACCGAATGCTGTATCGAGCTGGAAAATTGCGCGGCGCTGGCGATAGACGGCAATTACAATTATAATACCAACGACTCGGAGAGTTTTTCGGGTATCATTCCTTCCGGAACGACCAAAACGGAGGACATCGCCTTAACAAATAACGTTAATCTTAAATATCAGGAGATCGACGGCGACGTGCCCAATACCATGGTTTCCAAGCTTGCCGGCGGCACGATCACGGTAGACGGGGATATTTCCGAATGGGAAAATATCGGCAGCGAGATCGCTATGGACGGCGCCAGTCTGACGACGGGGGACGAGATCCTTCACGACGCGTATAAGGATGTGTTCGACGTGCTTATGTGCAAGATCGCATGGACGGACGAGGGAATTTATTTTGCCTTCAATATTTACGACAACAAGCTCGATTTCAAGACAATCGCCAATTTCTGGGAAGGCGACTGCGCCGAATTTTTCCTTTCGACCGTGACGGATATGCCCAATGCGGACTTCCAGCTTTTCAAAAACGACGGCGACGTGTTGCAGATGTCGGTGGTGCCTTCATGGAATCCCTGCTATACGGTGGTGGAAAGCAGGACGAATGCCGCGATTGCGGCGGGACGCGCCCATATCTCCGCGGCGGCGGCTCTCCGTTCGGACGGATATTCCGGCGAAGTATTCCTGCCCTTCTCGCTCTTTCAAACGGCGAAAACTTCTATCGACGAAGGAAAAAGCATCGCCATGGCATTCGTCTTTATGGATGGCGACCGCGACGATATCGGCAGAAAACGTATACAGGTATCCAACGTGCCTCATTTCGTGGAGGCGTATAAGACAAAGACGGCAAAAATGCCTGTGTTTACCTTTGTCGATTGATTTTAGAAATCTATAAAATTCATATAGAGAAATCTTATTTTGGAGGAAAATCAGGATGAAACTCAACAAATTCAAATCGTTGCTGGCATTTTTGCTCGTTTGCGGTTTAACGGTTTCCGCGGCGTCTTGCGGGGGAGAAACGTCGACTTCCGACTCTTCTACGCAGTCCTCGGAAAGCGTGGCGGACAGCAGTTCCGATTCGGCAGACAGCAGCGCGGAACAGCCCGATACCACGGCTCCCGTCATTACTTATGCGGACGGAAAGAAGGACAGCTACACGATGGTTTCGGGAGAGAAAGTCACGTTGCCTTCTGCGACGGCGGCAGATGAAAAAGACGGCGCGGTGGATGTGGACGTAAGCGTAACGTCAAAGGGCGCGTCGATCGTCAAGACGGAGGCGGGATATGAATTTTCTTCCACTACCGCGGGTACATATCAGGTTTCCTATTACGCTGTCGACGAGGCGGAAAACGAAACCGAGGAATTTATTTCCGTGACGGTTACGCCCATCGTTCCCGAAACGACGCTCGAAGCGGGGGCGGGAAATATCGAAAACCTTAAAGAGGGAAAGACTTACGTCGAAAACTTTGAAAACGGTTATAGCGGCGCTCTTGCAAAGGGCTTCTCCTATTCCACCGAAGACGGAACGCCCCAGGCCAGCATTCAGGCGACCGCCGATTCCATCGCGGGCAATTCCTTGATTATCGACTACACCACCTGTGCGTGGAATACGAATACGCAGTTCTGGTTCGGTACTCTTGACGAATACATCAAATCGGGAAAATGGACGATTTCCATGGATGTAAAGGTTCTCGGCGGCGCGGCTCCCTCGGGAATATATCTGTCCTTTATTTACGACGGAGATAACAGCGGCGAAAATCAACAGTTCGCGCTCGGCGCGGTAGGCGAAACCAAGACGGTGACGCTGACGGGCAACAAAACGTTTGATCCTTCCAAGACTTGGCATTTCAGAACGTTTTTCTATACGGGCGATTCTTCTTATTCCTATGCGAATTTTAAGCTTGCCATCGATAATATATCCATCACGGTCAAAGAGGTGGTGGACGACACGGTGGAGCGTACGGGTACGCCCAAAACTTTGACTTTCGCAGACATAGACGGCAAATCTTATACGCTTACGGGCGCGGACGATAATTACACGGCGCTCAGCGGCGCGATGCAATATCTGGATAAGAGCAAGGTGGTGGCGAGCGAACGCCTTACGCAGGAAGAGGCGGACAATCTCACGGCGGACAACGGATTCACTTCCGATTATATCATCGAGGCAAACACACAGATCGTCACCTTCGACGCTTTGAAGAATGTGTGCACCGACAGCACTTACGAGTATACGATTTCCTTTAAGGTATATTCCAAGAACGCGAGCGGATGGCATATCTTTATGACGGACGGATCGGGCGCGCAGTCGGGGGCGAAATCCATGCCCGCCGTAACGGGTCCCACGACTTTTACGCATACCTTTGTCGGCTCGGAAAAGTATGTGAATATCGGTCTTTATAACGGCTCTATCGCGCCCCTTTATATCGGAGATATTACGATCGGAGCCGCGAAACGGCAAGACACGGAAAAATCTCCGAACGGCTACGAAGTGGGAAAAACATGGACCAAGGATGCCTCCGCGCTCAATCTCGGCAATAAGGGCACCGCTGTCAAATGCAGCGAGATTACTCTTGCGGATAATACGAAACTTTCGGATAACGCAGGCTTTGAAAACAACGCCGTTCATTTTAGTAAAGAAGCCAATTCTACCATGGAGCTGTTTAGACCGGAAGGAACGATTGAGATCGGTTGTACCTATGAAATTACGTTCTGTTTGTATCTCGTGTCTTGTCCCGATAAATTGATGATAAACATCGACAATAACGCGTTTGTCGATATTCTTGCCAATCAGACGGGATATAAAAAAGTGACGATCACTTGGAAAGCGACGAAAGACGCGGATTATTTCAGTCTGTACCTTCCTTCTGCGGCGGGTGAATTCTATTTGGCTTCGATGAGTTATAAACTCACGAAACTTGCGTAAAACCAAAAACGGCAATGATACCGCCCTGCTTGAAGCGGGGCTGCACATATGTCGGGCGGAGTAAACGATGATTTTTGCAACGAGAGAATTAAAGGAAAGAATAGAAAAGAATATAGAAAGGCTGACGGATAAAAACTATTGCGTGCCCGATATTTTTTCAAACGGAGGAGATTGGCCAGGCGATTGGCAGGGACGGGCGATACTCGCTTTGTGTATGCAGTATGAAGCGGGAAACCGCGCTTCGGAGAGCATTTTCAGACAGGTAAAGGAGATCATCGACGCGCTGCCCCGTGAAGTGAACGAAGACGGATATTTTGGGAACAAAGCGAACGGCGAAAGCGTCAACGAACAGCAACTTTCGGGAAACAGCTGGTTTGTTCGCGGTCTTTGCGCATACTATCGCATCACGGGCGAAAAAAGAATCTATAATCTTTTGGCAGGGATAGGGGAAAAGATGTTTCTTCCCTTAAAAAAGTTTATCGAAAAGTATCCCGTCGGAGAGCGCATTGTCGGGGGCGTCGGGGGGCATATCGTCAAGCGCTCCACGGAAGGGTGGGAACTTTCTTCCGACGTCGGCTGCGCGTTTATTTCTTTGGACGGACTGACCGATTTGTGCGGCATCGTCAAAAATCCTGAATTTTTATCCCTGGCGGAAACGATGGCCGATAAATTTCTTTCTTTTGATTACTGCGGTTGTAAATTTCAGACGCACGCCATGCTTTCGGGCACCCGCGGCGTGCTTCGCCTGGCGGAACTGACGGGCAAGCGAAGCTATCTTCAAAGCGCGGAAAAGAATTTCGCCCTGTACGCTTCCGAGGGGACCACGGTCAATTACGCCAATTTCAATTGGTTTCGCCGTCCGCAGACCTGGACGGAGCCGTGCGCGTTCGTCGATTCCCTCATTCTCGCGCTGGACTTATATAAAGCGACGAAAAAGGAGGAATATCTGCGCTTTGGAAATCGCGTCTATCTCAACGCTTTTCGCTCCGCACAGCGCAAAAACGGCGGCGCGGGGTGCGAAACGTGTCTGTGGGAAAACAACGACGAACTTCGCATACAGCTCTATGAAGCGAATTTTTGTTGTTCCATGCGCTTTGCGGACGGATTGAATTGCGTTCGGGAGCATTCTGTGCTTGCCGAAAAATCGGGCGAATACGCCGCATATTTCACGACGGGCGGAGAGTGGATTTCCGAGGACTGCGAGTTTGCTTATACGTTCGATCTTAAAACTTCCGCCGCCGCTGTCGAGGTGAAAAAGGGACGGATAGGGAGTTTGCGCCTGTATATGCCCGAGGGGGTGCGGTTGCTCGCAGAGGAGCGTTCGGGAAAAGTCGCTGACTTTGAGGGACCTTTTGCCGTGCTGAAAGATCTCGCCTGCGGTATACATACCTTTCCGCTGTCGATACGTCCCACGGAGGAAGTCCGAGCGGGGAGGACCGTTCGTTTTTTTGCCGATTACCTGTTGACGGAAAAACGGTATCGGGACAATTCTCCCATTGGTTTGCGTTTCGGTGAAAGAGTGTTCAGTCCTTTCGGGGATTGCGTGACGGCGGAGGAAACCTGCGGCGCAAATGCATACGTACAGAAGATATAGTTTTTTGTTTTAAAAAATCCCGTGCGGAGTATATCGCTCCGCACGGGATTTTATTATTTAGTGTTTTTCATTAAATCGATAAACGACTTTTTCCTTTCGGCGGGCAAAGCGTTAAGCAAATCGAGAATTTCTTTGTCCTGCTCATAGTCGGCATAATTATCGGCAAAGAACTCGGCGCAAGATATTTCAAGAGCACTTAAAATATTTAAAAGAATAGAAACTTTAAGATTAAACTTGCTGCTTTCAAGATGATTAATATAAGCTTCATTTTTCTCTATTCGCAAACTCAATTCTCTTGCGGAAAGATTTTTCTTATTTCTGAAATAGCCGATACGCTGTACTAAATTATCCAAATCCATATAAATTTAACCTTATAAATATTCAAAATAGCATTGCTGATTTATGAATTAAGAGAAAGCTTTTAAGATTGATTGAGAAGTACTGCTTTTATGTGTTAACTAAATAACTATTTTAAATTTTTCATTAACTCTAAAATCATTTTCTTATTATCTGCCGACAATTTTTCAAAAGTGCTTGCGAGTTCCTTGTCTGTTTTATAAGTCATAAAGTTTTCGGCAAAAAATTCCTCGCAGGAAACATTTAACGTTTCTAAAATTTTTAATAATACGGAAGTAGGCAAATTGAAATCTTTACTTTCTAATTTGTTGATATATCCTCCATGTTTTCCGATAAGTAAACTTAATTCTCTCGCGGAAAGGTTTTTTTTGTTCCTGAAATAACCGATACGTTGTACTAAAATATCCAAATCCATATAAATTTAACCTTATATCTTTTTAGTATACAACTATTGATTTGATGATTTAAAAAGAACTTTTTGACGGCGATGGAATCGAGCGGCGTTTTGATCTTTAAAAAAATAAATATTATTCGTCAAAATTTATGCTATCGAATAAAGTTGAATCGAAAAATTTTGAGAGAGGCATTTTAATAGAATCGCACAATTTTTTAAGTGTAATTACCCCTAAACTTATAGTTTTTTTGTTTCTGAAATCATATAAAGTTGACGGGGTAACGCCGCTATTGATTGCCCATTCGGATAGAGTAATTTTTTCTTGCGTGCAAATTTCTTCAAGTCTTGTTATTAAAGCTGAACTGAAAGCTTCAATATTTCTTTGCTGAATTTCTTTATAATTCATAGTATAAAACCTCTATTATCTATTTCCATATCGAAATAATTATACTACTTGTTGATATTTTGTGCTCTCGCCCTTTCGATAAGATATTTTTATATATAATTTCGAAATTAAACGCCGATAAAAAGAGAAAAAATTGGGACGATAGTAAGTTATTCGTCAAAATTGATTTCATTAAATAAGCTGAAATTAAAAAATTCTGACATAGACATTTTGATAGAATCACACAATTTTTTAATTACAATTAAACCTAAGGTTATCGTTTTTTTATTTTTAAAATCATATAAAGTTGATGGGGTAACGCCGCTATTGATTGCCCACTCGGATAAAGTAGTTTTTTCTTTTTTACAAATTTCTTTTATTCTCGTTAACAATGCTGAGCTAAAAGCGTCGATGTTTCTTTGCTCGATTTCTTTATAATTCATAGTTGATTGCCTTATTATCCTTTCTCGTATCGAAATAATTATACTACTTATTGATATTTTGTGCTCTCGCCTTTTCGATAAGATATTTTTATACGAAATATCTATATTAAATATTGACATTTTCAATTTAATCCTATATAATATATATATCTTATATATTAAGGCACAAGGAACAAGGCTGATAAATTTAGGATTGGTAAGCTATATCCGCGAGTCGTTAGAGGAAAAATGAAAACGAAATTATGCGCGCTCTTTTTTATGTTTCTTTTACCCTTACTTTCCGCTTGCAGCGGAGGGGAAAATTTGCCTGAACGGAAACCGTATTCTTTAAAATTGGGGACCTATGAATTTGAAACGGCTACTTTGACAAACATATTCACCGAAGATGTGGAAGAAAAAACGTCCGATGAACTTATTAGCGCTTCCTCCGAAGAATGTGTGAAATGGAAGTTTTTGGGCAACTTTTCCGTCACGATCAAGGAAGACACTGAATTTATTTACACGAAGGACAATCGCTGCGTGGTGCTGAAAGGAGGTCTGGCGTTTGAACTTATCGCAGAGGACACGCTGCAAGTACATCTTTCCGCTTGGCGCACCTATGACCTCGAATTATATGATATCGTTATCGTTTTAGCTTGGGGACCGCGATATTGCTGACGGGGAACTTTTCTATGAAAACGTGTTGTTTTATAGGTCATCGAACAATAGAGCATACCGACGAATTAAACGGGAAAATCGAAAAAGCGGTGAAGCGTTTAATCGAAAGCGGCGCGGCAATATTCCTTTTCGGCAGCAAAAGTCAATTTAATGATTTGGTCTTGAAAATCGTAACGTCTTTGAAAGAAAAATACCCGTTTATAAAACGGGTATATGTTCGCGCGGAGTACGAGTTTATAAGCAGGGAATATGAAAAGTATCTCTTAGAAACGTATGAAGAAACGTACTTTTCCCCGAATGCCCGCCATGCGGGAAAACTTGTTTATATAAAAAGAAATCGGGAAATGATTGATAAAAGCGATATTTGCGTCTTTTATTACGATAAGGAAAACAGGAAAGCGGGCGGAACAAAAATCGCTTTCGAATACGCCGTCAAAAGACAAAAAACAATCGTTAACATTTTAGAGTAACGCAAGGAAGCCGACGGTCTTTTCGTCGGCATAGGAAAAGAAAGGGTAGGAAGAACAAAGAGTCAGACACGGAGAGAGAAAACGGGGAAAACGGACAGGCGGGCGCGTGGGAGTGCAAGTGGCGAATGAAAAGCAGGAAAAAAGAGGGCGCGTAGAAGCTGCCCTTTTTTGCGATAAACTTGCAGGACAAAATTTTCTGTCGCCGCCCCGATGCGGACAAATTTCATAATTATAGCCGCCGTTTGAAGTGTCGATTGGCGCCATCAAGCTTATACGTTGAATTTGATAACTTCCTCGTCCCTCTCCTTCTATTTTCTTCAATCTAAGGCAAGCTCCCGACTTATCCGTGGCGTGGGGATTTGTTGAAAAATTAAAAAAGGAGAGCAAAATTATTTCGCTCTCCTTTTTCTTTGCCTTGTAAAGTTAGATCTTCACGTGTGAAGCGTATATATTTTACTATCCTTAATTTTTAAATAAATCTTTAAATTCTTTTACTTTTCGCTGGTCATTGATTGAGTTGGATATTACCCTAAAATCTTCCTTTTTAATTTCTGCTTGAACGCAAATATCCTCTCCTGTGAAAGGATGAAAGAAGTCCGCTAAAACAAAGCCTCGGGTTTTAATAAAATTATCTACAACCACGCCAATAAATCCACTTTTTAAGTTATAGTGAATATAGTTATCGTTTAATAAAATAATCGCATCCATTGGCTCGACCAATCCATTATTTTGATATTTATTCATGTTATTTTCTCCTTAATCTTTAAATCCGGAAAAGGGCGTCGACAGCTTTATTTCACCTTTTGGCAATAAAATCCATCCGGTTTTTAGATATACAGTTTTCCCGCTTTTCGTTTCTATATCGACAACAATTTCAATTCTTGCAGAAAAGCCATTCGTTCCCTTATAAATATAATCTCCATCGCAATATTTTTGTAAAGCTTGTGATATATACATTTTTTGCAAATATGCGCTGTCTTGTTGTGTGTATCCCCAGCTTTCAAATAATTCCTTTTTCCCGTCTTTATATTTTTCACTAAAAATGTAATCTGTGAATTTGCGAATATCACAAGCGGCATTCGCTGTCACATTAGGAATTGGCTTGTTGATCTTTTCTAATCTGCATTGACATTTCACATGGTGTGGATATTTTGGCATATTTTTCACAATAAAATAACAATCATCAAATTTATCGCAATCGTCTTGCCAATCATTTTTTTGGGCTATCCACTGCACCCAATCATCTCCTTTTAGCGATATAAAAAATTTTAATAATTTTTCCATCGCTTCATTTAGTACCCCCATATTATATCATCCCTCCTAAAATAAAGCAAACAAACGAATCCGATTTGGATTCGTTTGTTTTTCTGCATTATAACATACAATTTTAGTTTGTCAAGCGAGCACTGCCAACTTTTTGATGAAAATTAAATTTTTTTAATTCTACATCCTTATAGAGAAGATTTGCAAAAAACGGCTACTTTTTCAGGGAGGCAAGATAGACCATGAGCACGGAAACGTCGGCGGGATTGACGCCCGAGATGCGCCCCGCCTGTCCGAGATTCAAAGGGCGGACGCGGTTTAATTTTTCCTGCGCTTCGAGGCGCAGACCCTTGATTTGCGAATAGTCTATATCATCGGGCAGGAGCTTGTCTTCGAGCCGTTTCGCGCGCTCTATCTGTTCGAGTCCCTGTTTGAGATATCCCTCGTAGCGCACGGAGATTTCCGCCGTTTCGCGAATGTCCTTGGGATATTCGAAAAACGTCCCGAAATAGTCGCAAACGTCTTTTAACGGGATATTTCTCTTTAACATATCGGCATACGAAACGCTGCCCGCGGGCGCGTCGTAGCCGTAGCGGACGATGAATTCCGCCGCGTCTTTGGGGGACACGCGGGCGCGGAGCGCCTCTGTCAACTGCTCGTAAATTTCTTTTCGCCGCAAAAACGCGCGGTAGCGTTCCTCCGTCGCCAATCCGCAGGCATATCCCTTTTCCGTGAGCCTGAAATCGGCGTTGTCCTGTCTAAGACAAATACGGTGTTCGGCGCGGGAAGTCATCATGCGATACGGCTCGTCGGTGCCTTTCGTCACGAGGTCGTCGATGAGCACGCCGATATACGCCTCGTCCCGCCGCAAAATGAAGGGGGGGAGTCCGCGAAGCTTCAAGGAGGCGTTCAGGCCCGCCATCAGTCCTTGCGCGGCGGCTTCCTCGTAGCCCGACGTTCCGTTGATCTGCCCCGCCGTGTAAATCCCTTCTATCTTTTTAAATTCGAGCGTGGGCAGGACGTCCAGCGTATCGATGCAGTCGTATTCGATGGCGTAGCCGTAGCGCACGATGTCCGCGCGTTCTAACCCCGCCACGGACGCGTACATGGCGCGCTGAACGTCGTGCGGCATGGAGGTGGATAAGCCCTGCGCGTATACTTCCAGCGTATCCTCGCCCTCCGGCTCCAAAAAGATCTGATGCCGCTGTTTGTCCTGAAAACGCACCACTTTGGTTTCTATGGACGGACAGTAACGGGGACCCGTCGAACGAATGGTGCCGTTGTAGAGGGGAGAACGTTCGAGATTTTGCAAAATAATTTCGTGCGTCTTTAAATTGGTGTAAGTGAGATAGCAGGGCACCTTATTTTTCGGGGGCGCGGGGGAGAGGAAGGAAAAGGGATAAATATCCTCGTCCCCCTCCTGAATCTCGCATTTTTCGTAATTTACGGTGCGGCCGTCTAACCTCGCGGGCGTGCCCGTCTTAAACCTGCGTATCTTGAAGCCCAGGTTTCTTAAACTTTCGGTAAGAAACGTGGCGTTCGAAAAACCGTTCGGACCCGATTTTTTCACCACCGCCCCCGTAATCGTTTCGGAATTGAGATATACGCCCGTGCAGATCACGACGGCGCGGCAGAGGACGACGCCGCCGTGCGTGGTCCTGACGCCCGCGCATTTGCCGTTTTCAACGAGTATTTCCGAAGCTTCCGCCTGTAAAATGCGCAGATTCAGCGCGTGTTCCAGCGTCTTTTTCATTTCGCGGTGATAGGCGTTTTTGTCCGACTGCGCGCGCAGGCTTTGGACGGCGGCGCCCTTGCCGACGTTCAGCATCCGAAGTTGCAGGGCGGTCTTGTCGGCATTTAAGCCCATCTCCCCGCCCAGCGCGTCTATCTCCCTGACGAGGTGCCCCTTGGCGGTGCCGCCGATGGAGGGATTGCAGGGCATGAAACCGATGCTGTCGAGATTGAGCGTCAGCATCACCGTTTTCAATCCCGTGCGCGCTAACGCCAGCGCGGCTTCGCAGCCCGCGTGTCCCGCGCCGATCACGGCGGCGTCCGCCGTATATTCGATAAATTCTTTGATGTTTTCCATAACGACCGTAAAAAGTGTTTCTGCGCGGCGCGGCGGAACGTTTTTTATCCCGTTCCGCCGCCGCAAGTATAAAAGAGTGTAAACTTCCGAAAAATAGCGGAAAGGGGCGAATTTTTCCTGTGCTTTCGTCCCGCGCCGCCCCTGCGCGGGGAGCTTTTTCCGCGGTACGCGCCCCGGCTTCACGCTCGGCGGAAAAGCGAGGGCGCAAAGATCATTGTTTTAAGATGATGTTTTTAATATCGTCCACTTCTTTCGCCATCTTTTCGTTGAGCTTGATCAGTTCGTCTACTTTATCGCGCGAATACATGATGGTGGTGTGATCTCTCCCGCCCATGATATTGCCGATGGAAATGAGGGGCAATGTGAGCATTTCGCACATGAGGTAAGCGGCGATCTGCCTCGCTTTGACGAGGTCGGCTTTCTTGCCCTTGCCGAGCAGGTCTTCCCGCTTATATTTATAGTAGCCGCAGACGGCGGAGAGGATGGAATCGGGCGTGATCTCGCCCGTGCTCTGGCTCTCGTTCACCGATTCGGAAAGGGCAAGTTTCGCAAGGCTCAAAGAGATCGGCTCCTCGTGCAGCTTGCTTGCAAACAGCACCTTGGTCAGCCTCCCTTCCAGCGTTCTCACGTCGTGCCCCGAATCGTTGGCCAAAAATTCCAGCACGTCGTCGGGCATGGGGCATTTGCGCTCCAAAGCCTTGCGCTTTAAAATGGCTATCTTCGTTTCGAGGTCGGGCGGCTGGATGTCCGCGATCAGCCCGCCCTCAAAGCGGGTGCGAAGCCTCTCTTCCAAAGTGGCGATTTCCTTGGGCGGTCGGTCGGAGGTGAGCACGATCTGTTTGTTCTGCGAGGACAGCTCGTTGAAGGTATGGAAAAATTCCTCCTGAACGCCCGGTTTCTTCGCCAGAAACTGAATGTCGTCTATCATCAGAATATCGACGTTGCGATAGTGCAGACGGAATCTCGCTCCCTTGTCCCGCGAGGAGATCTTTCCCGAGATCATTGAATCGATAAACTCGTTGAGGAAGTTTTCGCAGGTGGTGTAGAGCACGCGCTTTTCCGGCGACGCCTTGGCGATATGATTGGCGATCGCCTGCACGAGGTGGGTCTTCCCCAGGCCCGATTCGCCGTAGATAAAGAGGGGATTGAAGCTTTCGCCCGGGTGTTCCGCCACCGATTTCGCCGCGGCGTATACGAATTTGTTGGAAGAGCCTACGACAAAGGAATCGAACGTGAAATTTTTGTTGACGGGCACGGGCTTGAAATCGTCCGCGACGTCCTCTTCCTCTTCGAGCGTGTAGGTTTCGCTCCCTTCGACGACCAGCCTGAAATCGGTGATGCCGCTGTCGCTTTTGGAAATGGCGTCCCGAAGGGAAACGGCGTGCTTTTTCATGATGGTGTTGGCGGCGAGTTCGGTGGGGGCTTTGAGGTAGATGCGCCGATTGATGATATCCACGGGTTCGAGGTCTTTTATAAACGCGTTGAAAGAAACAGGGGGAATGATTCCCTCCGCTTTGTCCCGAATTTGTTTCCATAAAAAGGTGATCTGCGATTTTTCTGCCATTTTCCACTCCGCTCCAAAATTATTTTCCCTGAATCGGGCGCGAATGTTTTGTCTTTTTAGAAATTATTTGATATAATTATAATACAAAATCGAAGGAAAAGAAAGTATTTTCGGCGGGTTTTTCGAGGATTATGCAAATAAAAAATTTGTCCCTTCAAAATTTCAGAAATTACGAAAACGAAAAATTCACCTTCTCGGAAGGTCTGAACGTCCTTTTCGGAAAAAACGCCCAGGGCAAAACAAACTGCGCCGAGGCGGTCTTTTACCTCTGCACAGGCACTTCCCTTCGCATTCGCCACGACAAACAACTCATCCGCATCGGAGAGCCGTGCGCAAAAATCTCCGCCGAGGCGGAAAACCGATACGGCTCGGTCACCATCGAGGCGGATATTTTCGAGGACAAACGCGAGCTGCGCGTCAATGGCGGCAAAATCACGAAAAACGCCGACCTCATGGGACATATCAACAGCGTATTCTTTTCCCCCGGCGAGCTGCGTCTGATTCAGGACGGACCCGACGAGAGGCGGCGGTTCATGAATATGTCCATTTCCCAGACCTCTCCCGCTTACTATACGGCTCTCCTTCGCTATAATAAGATCCTCGATCAGCGCAACGTGCTTTTGAAAAACCGCGACGTCGAACTCATTTTGGACACGTTGCCCGTGTGGGACGAACAGCTTTGCAAATACGCGGCGGTCATCGTCCGAAAACGCGCGGAGTTTTTGGAAAAGCTGGCGCCTTACGCCAAGGAACTCCACGCTTTTTTGACGGACGGCGCGGAAGAACTCGTCATTTCTCCCGAAAAGAAATACGAAGGCGAGGAAGGGGAGATTGCGGAAAAACTAAAAAAGCAGCTCGGCCGCAACTATGAAAAGGATTTGCGTTTGGGCTTCACGACGGTGGGACCGCACCGCGACGATATCGACTTTTTCATTTCGGGCAAAGACGCCAAGGCATACGCCTCGCAGGGGCAGACGAGGACGGCGGCGCTCTCCGTCAAGCTTGCGGAAGTGGAGATCTTCCGCGAGCTTTCGGGGGAATACCCCGTGCTCATTCTCGACGACGTGATGAGCGAACTCGACCTGCCCCGCCGCAAGAAGCTCTTAAAGCGCATCACTTCCGTACAGACCATTCTCACCTGTACGCACGCGGAGCGGGTGCTGTACGGCGCGGAGTGCAGAAAGATCCGCATCGAGGACGGCAAAATCAGGCGGGACAAGGAGGAACAGGGCGTATGACGGAAAAAACCGCAGGGGCAGGGTTGAGATTACGGACGGATCTGCACACGCACAGCGTCTATTCGGACGGGTATTACGCCCCCGAGGAGCTTTGTCGCCGCGCGAAGAATAACGGCGTACAGCTTTTGTCCGTTACCGACCACGACACGATGAACGGCGAGGAGGAAAAGCGCGCCGCCGCCGAAAAGTACGGCATCAGGTACGTTTCGGGCTGGGAAATTTCCGCCTATGCGGGCGAGAGCAAAATACACGTCACGGGCTATCGCTGCCAAAGGAACGAAGCGTATCTGCGCTTTATGAAAGAGCGGCGGGAGCTTGGCATGGAGCGCGCGGCGGACAGCGTGAAGAAACTGCGGGGCGCGGGGATTTATCTCTCTTTGGAGGACGCGAAGGCGCGGCGCGCCGACCCTTCCTCGCCCGTGCACACCATGCACATCGCGCAGGCGGCGGCGTTCGTTTCGGGCAAAACGCCGGGACAGATTTACGAGGAATACCTCGCGCCCGGAAAAATCGCCCATTCGACGCTCGGCCGCCCCACGCCCGAACAGGCGATCGACTGCATCCACGCCGCGGGCGGCGTCGCGAGCATAGCCCACCCCGGTCGGATCACGCTTTCGTTTGCCGAGCGGGAAAAGATGATTTTATCGCTCGCGAAGTACGGCGTGGACGGTATAGAAGCGGTGTATACGACGCATACTGAGAAGGAAACGGAGTACTTCAAGGCGCTCGCCGAAAAATACGGTCTGCTCGTCACGGGCGGTTCGGATACGCACGTGGAAACGGACGATCATAGAATCGGCAGTCCCGTCTTTTATCCTTCTGAGCGGCTGTTAAAGGCGATAGGCGTCTTGTAAGCCGTGTATTTTCGGTGAACGCTTCCCTGCCCCGCACGGCGGGCAAACGGGATACATACATAGCGAGGGGCGTTCATGAGGAAAAGAAAATCGGATACGGCACGTTTTTTCGCACCCTTTTTGGCGGGTGCGTTTTTATTTTTTGCGGCGCCGACAGCGGCGGTAAGGGCAACGACGCCCGCGGTCTGCGCCGCGGCGGATATCGGAGAGGATACGGCGGCCGCAGGGGGAAAGTTCGTTTCGGACAGGCTCCCGCGCGGGGTGAAGATAGACGGCGTGCTCGTAGGGGGAATGAACAGAAAAAAGGCGGCGAAGCTTTTAAGGCGGCTGCTTGCCGAGAAGGTCCCGAAACTCACGATAAAGACGCCGAAGGGGAGCTATACGTTCGCCTATCCGCAGATCGGCTTTTCGGACGACTTGGAAGAGCTGCTCTTGACGGCGGAGAAAAACGGGGAATACGTTTCGCGGGTGCGTTACTTTTTAAACGGCGAAAAGACGCAGACGGACTATATCTGCGACAATAACGAATGCGCGGCTCTGGACGCGGAAGCGCGTTTTTCGTCCGAAGGATTCGTTTACGAAAAGGAACGCGCGGGAGTGTTCTGCGACCGCGCCCGCCTGCAAAAAGACGTCGCGGCGGCGCTTTGCGCGGAAGCGACACGGGGCGAGGACGGAGTACTGAGATTTCCGACCGTTGCGCTCAAAACCCGTCCTCTTTCCCCGAAAAAGACGGAATACGCCGTCAAGAGGGATACGAAAAAGCTTTCCTCTTTCACCACGTATTTCAACGAGGACGATAAGAGCCGAAGCGGGAATATCGCTTTGGCGGCGCGTCGCATCGACGGCACGACGGTGCGCCCCGAGGAGGAATTTTCTTTCAACGCGGCGGTGGGCGCGAGGACGAAGGAAAACGGGTTTCAGGAGGCGAAAGTCATTCAGGACGGGGAGTTTATCATAGGCGTGGGCGGCGGGGTGTGTCAGGCGAGCACGACGCTGTATAACGCGGCGGTATTGGCGGGCTTGAAAATAACCTCCCGCAAGCCCCATTCGCTCGCTGTGCATTATGTGGAGCCGTCCCGCGACGCAATGGTGTCCTCGTACAGCGATTTTAAATTTAAAAATACGCATACGTATCCCGTATATCTGTCGATGAAGGTAAGGGGGGATGCGATTACGGTGACGTTTTACGGGCGCGACGAGGGCTATCGTTATAAAATCGTCAGCGAGAAGATCGGAGAGGTACCGCCGCCCGACCCCGTGGAAAAAATCGGCAATTACGAAGGCATGATACGGGAAGGCAAAGCGGGGATAAAAAGCCAGGCGTATTTGGAAACGTATTTGTACGGAAAACTCGTCAAAAGGGAAAAACTGCGAACGGACACCTACGCGCCCATCCGCGGGATCGTCGGCAAAAAGAGAACGGAAAACAAGTAAGAAGACGGGATTTTACGGGGAAAACAAAAAGGAGCGAACTTTAAGTTCGCTCCTTTTTACCGGGACTGTCAATTGTAGATTAAAAAAACGACTTTTATCGGCTTTTTTAGAAAACGGATAGTTATAACGACGAAAGATTTTTATACTTTTAAAAAAACGCGCGTTGTCCGCCGTCCCCCATGCTGCGGAATTTTAAATGTTTTCGATTTTATAGTCAATGTTAAGGTGAATCGGTCAATCCTAATAAATAGTCGGTGCTTACGTCGAAAAATTTTGCAAGAATTATCAATTGATCGCTCCTTATATCGCTTTGACCATTTTCCCAACGCGAGATAGAAGAGGAACCAATTTTTACTTGCTCGCTTAATGCTTTATCGGATAAATCCTTTTCTGTTCTTAACTCTTTTAATCTTTCTGCAAATTTTCTCATAACTATATTATATTACAAAAGTGGGATAAAAATCGTTGACATCCCGTTATAGGGATGATATAATGTATTTATCCCGATAACGGGACGAATACAAAGGAGAAATAGAAAATGAAAAATTGTGCCACCTGTCAGAATCACAGAACTTACTACACAAAATGCGCGAAAACTTTTTACAGACACTGTGTAGGTTTTTGTTCGGAATGCGGAAGAGTGACGGAAAAGGACGAGAGCTGCGAAAAATGGAAAAAAAGAGAGCAAAGCGCATCCAGGCGGATGCATAAGCGCGCCGCTGAGGAGGTAATCGAAAAAATTTCTTCCGATCTTTCGGTGATTGCGCAGATACTGACGGACGATCGTTTGGAGGAGGAAAAGGAAAAAACGATTCAAGGAGCGGATTAATCCCGCTCTTTTCGTTTTTTTGGCGGTAAAAATTTTTTATAGGACAACAGAACAAAAAAATCGATAAACCGACAAAGAAAATGCGGCCAAACGTTTGTGTTTTGCATAAAAAAATGTTATAATAGAAGCAAAAATACGAGAGCGTGAAACATTCGCGTTTTTTTGCGCGTTATTCAAACACGGCGGAGCCGTGTCGCCGTTAGGACAAAAATGCGGGGGCGCGCAAGCGTCCGCGGGTATTTTCTATTTCTATCTCAAATGGCTATATTTGAATAATAAACCGTGATACAATCGGGAAGAGAGCGCCGCTTTTCGGACGGAAGCAAAAATTTGCGCACTCTCCCAAAAGGCAGGATGACAGGATGGACAGAATTCAGTTAAAGGAAATTTATGCTCGTCTTTCCGAATACGGCGGAAAGACGGTGACGGTGGCGGGATGGGCGAGAACCATCCGCGATTCCAAAGCCTTCGGCTTTATCGAACTCAACGACGGCAGCTGTTTCAAAAATACGCAGATCGTCTTTGAGCGCGCAAATCTCGCCAATTATGACGAAATCGCCCATCAGAACGTGGGCGCTTCTCTGATCGTGACGGGAAAAGTCGTTGCGACGCCCGAAAACAAGCAGCCGTACGAGATAAAAGCGGAAGAGATCGCCGTCGAGGGGGAGTCTTCCCCCGATTATCCCTTGCAGAAAAAGCGTCATTCGGTGGAATTTCTGCGCGAGATCGCGTACTTGCGTCCCCGCACCAATCTCTTTTCCGCCGTCTTTAAGATCCGCAGCGAAACGGCGTTCGCCATCCATAAATTTTTCAACGAACGCGGCTTCGTGTATGTGCATACGCCCATCATCACGGGCAGCGACTGCGAGGGCGCGGGCGGTATGTTTCAGGTGACGACGCTCGATCTGGACGCGCTTGCAAAGTCGAACGGCGGCAAAGGCGTGGATTATAAAGAGGACTTTTTCGGCAAAAAGGCGTCCATCACGGGGTCGGGACAGCTCCACGGCGAAACGTTTGCCATGGCGTTTGCGAATATCTATACCTTCGGTCCCACGTTCCGCAGCGAAAAATCCAACACGTCCCGCCACGCGGCGGAATTTTGGATGATCGAACCCGAAATGGCGTTCTGCGACCTCACGGGGGATATGGACGTCGCGGAAGCGATGGTGAAATATGTGATCGCTTACGTTTCCAAATCCTGCGCGGACGAGCTTTCTTTCCTCAACCAATTTGTGGACAAAGGACTTTTGGAGCGCCTGCAAAACGTTTCGGAAAACGATTTTGTCCGCCTTTCCTATACGGAAGCGATCGAAATTTTAAAAGAACACGCGGACGAATTCGACGATAAAAATATTTTCTGGGGCAAGGATCTGCAAAGCGAGCACGAGCGTTTTCTCACGGAAAAGATCTATAAAAAGCCCGTTTTTCTCACCGACTATCCCAAGGAAATCAAGTCTTACTATATGAAACAAAATGCGGACGGCAAGACGGTGGCGGCGGCGGATCTCTTAGTGCCGGGCATCGGGGAGCTGATCGGCGGCAGCCAGCGCGAGGACGATTACGAGAAGCTCAAAGAGAGAATGCTGGAATGTGGCGTTCCGCCCGAAGAGTGGTACCTGAATTTGAGGCGGTACGGCGGCACGACGCACAGCGGCTTCGGATTGGGCTTCGAAAGAATGGTGATGTATCTGACGGGCGTAACGAATATCCGCGACGTCATTCCCTTCCCCCGCACCGTCGGCAATTTGGAATTTTAAAGGCGAAAACGCGAAATTCTAAGTTTGCGCGCTTTCCGATATTTCGTATCGTGCGGAATATTAAATAAAAAACTCGCCGCATTTGAATAGACGGAACGGCTCCTCAGGAGGGGAACGGTCTATCCGTTCGGCGGCGGGAGATCGTTTTACTGTTTTACTACTATTAAAATCGACCGAGAATAGACAAAAGGCAGGTTAAGCCATGATCAAGATCGCCATAGACGCAATGGGCGGCGATTTCGCCCCCGAACAACAGGTAAAAGGCACGATAGAGGCCCTTCAAAAGGACAAGGATTTTTCCGCCCTTCTCGTGGGGGACGAAGCGCGCGTAAAAGCTGAGCTTCAAAAATATAAGTACGACGTTTCGCGCGTGGAGATCGTGCACGCCCCCGAGGTCATCACCAACGACGACGTGCCGACAAAGGCGGTCAAGACCAAGAAAGATTCCTCCACGGTGGTCGCTTTTCAGCTCCTGAAAGAGGGCAAAGCGGACGCATTGGTTTCCTCGGGCGCGACGGGCGCGGTTCTGGCGGCGGCCGTCATGATTCTGGGCAGAATCAAGGGAATTTCCCGCCCCGCGCTCTGTCCGCGGATTCCGAATCTGCGCGGTACGGGCACACTGCTTTGCGACTGCGGCGCCAATCTCGAATGCAAACCCGTCAATCTCGCGCATTTCGCCATGATGGCGACGGCTTACGCGCAGGCGGCGTACGGCATGAAAAGCCCGAAAGTGGGACTTCTCAACAACGGCACGGAAGATCATAAGGGAGATGAAATGCATCGGGAAGCCAACGCGCTCTTAAAGCAGATCTCCTGTATCGATTACGCGGGCAACGTCGAGGGACGGGACATTATGGCGGGCGACATCGACATCGCGGTGGCGGACGGCTTTACGGGAAATATCGCCTTAAAGTCCATCGAGGGCTGCGGCAAGGCGATCAGCACTATTATGAAGCGGCAATTTAAAAAGAATGTCTTTGCGACGATGCGCGCGGCGCTGGTTTACGACATCATCAAAAATATCAAAAAATCCGCCGATTACGAAACGATGGGCGGAGCGATGTTTTTGGGATTGAAAAAAGCGGTCGTAAAAGCACACGGCAATTCCAAGGGCAGCGGTTTTTCCATCTGCGTGGGACAGGCTGTGGAAGCCGTCCGCGGCGACATGGTGGGCAAGATAGAGAAAATGCTCGAAGAAGCGGATCTGACCGCGGCGGTGCCGTCCGAGCCCGCTTACGAAACGAAGGCATGATTTTTTGCGTTTCGTAAGGCGATACATAGGCGCGAGATACGCCGTCACCGGTTTTTTAGCGGCAAACAACTTTTGCCGAAGATCGGCGGCAAGGCGCACGTCGCTTGACAAACGGATCGGGAGGACGAAGGCGGTATGACGGCATTTGCCGAAGCGGAACGGAAAATCGGATACGTCTTTAAGGACAAAGAGCTGTTGACGCTGGCGTTTACGCATTCCACGTATTCCAACGTCCACGGCGGAGAGAATAACGAGCGGCTGGAATATCTCGGGGACGCCGTTTTGCAGCTGGTCGTATCGGAGCTCTTGTATGCCTGCGAGGAAAACGGCAGAAAGTTCACAGAAGGCGAGATGACGGAAAGTCGGCAGAGGCTGGTCAATCAGAAGGCGCTTTCGGCGGTCGTGGAAAAGATGGGGCTAAAAGAGTATCTTCTGTTTGAAGGCGGAGCGTCCAATGTGGGCGAAAAGACGACTTCCAGCCTTTTTGAAACGGTGGCGGCGGCGATCTATCTCGACGGCGGCTTCGAGGCGGCAAAGAAGTTCGTTTCCCGGCATTTACAGCTCAGCCGCGAGGAAAATTACATCGGCAAGCTGCAAATCTGGCTGCAAAAGCGCGGCAAACCCATTCCCGATTACGGGGAGGCGCAGAAGTCGGGCGCCGATCACGCGCCCGTGTGGACGGTGACCGCCCGCGCGGACGGCGCGGAGGCGACGGGCACGGGAAAAAATATCACCGCGGCGCAGCAGGAAGCGGCGAAAAAACTGCTTTCCATCCTCTCCCGACGAAAGGACTGAGGATAGAGAATATAAAGAGAAAAGGATAAGGAAAAAGGAGCTACGACTTTGGATTTAAAGGAAATACAACTTGTCGGTTTTAAATCGTTCGCCGATAAAACGACGATCCGTTTCGACGACGGGGTGACTTGCATCGTCGGACCGAACGGCTGCGGCAAGAGCAACGTCGCGGACGCGGTCAGATGGGTACTCGGCGAGCAGTCGGCAAAGTCCCTGCGCGGCACGAATATGCAGGACGTCATCTTCGGCGGAACGCTGGAAAGAAAGCCGCTGTCCTTTTGCGAGGTGACTCTCGTCTTTGACAATTCGAATCACATTTTCGACCTGGACGTGGCGGACGTGGGCATGACCCGACGCCTGTATCGAAACGGCGAAAGCAAATATCTCATCAACGGTCAGCCCAGCCGTCTTAAAGACATCGTGGCGCTGTTTCACGGCATAGGTCTTGGCAAAGAGGGGTATTCCATCATCGGTCAGGGCAAGGTGGAGCAGATCATGAACGCCAAGCCCGAGGATCGCCGGCTCATTTTCGAGGAAGCCACGGGGCTGATGGTCTATAAGTCCCGCAAGCAGGAGATCGAGCGGAAATTAGAGGACTCCAATTCCAATCTCTTTATTTACCGCCAGCGCATCGACGAAGCGGAGCGCCGTTTGGGTCCCCTTTCCAAGCAGGCGGACGCGGCGCGGGAATTCAACGAGTATTCCGAGTCCCTCAAAATCAACGAGGCGAACACCTACATATACCGCTACGACAACGCGGAAAACGAAAAGGATAAATTCAAGCGGGACATCGCGGGCATTTCCGATCAGATCATCTCCCTCAACGTAAACGTGGAGAAGGTCAACCGCAAAACGGAGGAAAACCGTCAGAAAATCGCGGCCGCAGACGCGGAACTTACCGAACTGAACGATCGCCGCGTGGAACTTTCCGTCGGCAACGAAAGGAAGGACGGGGAACTTAAACTCGTCCGCGAGAGAATGAGCACTTATCGCTCGCAAATTTCCGCGGCGTCGGACGTCCTGGAAGAAAGCAAGAGACGCATCGGCGAGATTGACGACGGAATGGCGCTCGGCGCGCAGAAGCGCAAAGCGGATACGGCGCGCATCGCGGTGATCGAAAACGAAACGGACGTGCTGCGCTCGGCGGTTTCCGCGCTCGATAGTAAAATCGCGGTGTTCGAGCGTCTGACGGACGAAAAGCGGCTCAGTCAGCTCTCTTCCGCGGAAAATCTTTCGGAGATCAAGAAGAATATCGGTACGCTTTCCGCGCGCAAGGAAGCGACGCAGGAACGAATTAAAGAAATCGATTCGGCGCTCGAAAAGAGCCGACAGAGAAAAGAACGGCTGCAAGACGAACTCTCCGCCGTGCGCGGCGACGTCAAACGCCTCAAAGATTTCAACTCCACGGGCACGCAGGCGCTCGAAGATCAGACGGAAGAAATGCGGGAAATGCAGCTCACCGTCAACAATTTCAATCAGGAGCTCTTCAACGCCAACGGTCAGCTGGCGTCTTTGCGCGACAGCTTGGAGCTGTACATCAGCTTAAAGAACCGCTTTGAAGGATATAAGGATTCCGTGCGCCGCCTTTTGTCGGTGGCGAAGACGAATCCCGACGTGGGAAACCGCGTCAAGGGCGCGCTCGCGGATATCCTCCGCACCGAGCAGAAATACGAAACGGCGGTGGAAACGGCGCTCGGCGGCGCGATGCAGAACGTCGTCACCGCGTCGAGCGACGACGCCCGCTATCTCATCGAATATTTGAAGCGCACCAACGGCGGCGTCGTCACCTTCCTGCCCGTTTCGAGTATGCGACCCAAGCCCGATACGCGGGAGATCCAGCGCGCGCTCAACGAAAAGGGCGCGATGGGGCTTGCCACCGAACTCGTGCAATACGACGACTATTATTATAACGTCATCAGCAATCTGCTCGGCAATACGCTCATCTGCGACAATATTTTCAACGCCAATACGATCGCCAAGAAGTACGGCAACTCGTTCAAGATCGTCACGCTCGACGGCGACATCGTCATGACGAGCGGCGCGATGACGGGCGGCAGCCGCCGCAAAGACGCCGGCTCTCTTTTGTCCAACGAGCGCAAGATTCAGGAATGTAAAGAAAACATCGCGCGCAAGCAGAAATATATCGAAAAACTCAAAACGGCGATCGCGGAGAGCGAGGAAGCGAGAAGAAACGCGGAGGAGGAAGTGGAGAAACTCCGCGCCAAGTATCAGTCCTCGATCAGCGAGCTCGCGGCGCTTCAACAGCGCGAAGCGGCGGTTTTGCAGCAGATTGAAGAGGCGGAAGCGGATATCGGCGTGTACGAGGAGGCTCTCGCGGAATTGACCGAGAAGCTCAAAGCGCTGCAAAGCGAGGAGGAAAATTCCTCCCGCAGCGAGGAGGAACTCAATTCCCTGCGGGCGGGCGCGGAGGAGGAACTCACTTCCCAGCGCAGCCAGTGCGACCGTTTTAAGGCGGAACGCGAGGAAAAGAGCAAAAAACTCCACGATTTGGAAGTGGAATACGCGGCGCTTCTTTCCGCGGTCGAAAAGGAAGAGGCGGACGTGAAGCGACTCACAGCGGAAAAGGAAGAGCTGGTCAAACGGATTTTCGACACGGAAGCGTCCAAGAAGGATTTGGAAGGCAAGCTGCACGCGCTGGAAGCGGAGGCGCAGGAAAAGGAACTTACCGACGAGGAAAAGGCGGCTGTGCAAGAAATTGTGGAAAAAATCGCCGCTCTGTCCAGGGAAAAGGAAGAAATCAACGTTCGTCAGACGGAGCTGGAAGAAGAAAAGACCTCCTTGCAGGAGCAGATTACCAAGCAGTCGGACAAGCGATATAAATGCGAGATAGAGATCAGTAAAATCGACACCAATCTCGAAAATATGCGCCTGAGAATCGAGGAGGCGTACGCCATGGATTACGAGGCGTGCCTGTCTTTGAAGAAGGAGGCGTTCAACGTAGACGAGGCGGCTTCCGTCATCGCCGTTTTAAAGCGCAAGATCACCATGCTGGGCGCGGTCAATCCCAACGCCGTGGAGGAATATGCGGAAGAAAAGGCGCATTACGACGAGATGGTGACGCAGCGCGACGACTTGCAGAAAGCCATCGAGGATCTGACGGTCGCTCTGGATGAGATCCGCGGCGAAATGCTCAAACAATTCGACGAGGGCTTCAACGAAATCAACGAGAATTTCAAGATCACGTTCAAGGAGTTGTTCGGCGGCGGCAAGGCGGAATTGCAGCTCGATTACGTCGAGGGCGAGGACCCCCTCAATGCGGGCGTGGAAATCGTGGCTTGTCCTCCGGGCAAGAAACTGACGAAGATCTCCCTGCTTTCGGGCGGCGAACGCGCTTTGACGGCAATCGCCATTCTGTTCGCCATTTTGAAGGCGCGCCCGATGCCCTTCTGTATTTTAGACGAAATCGAAGCGGCGCTCGACGACGCCAACGTGGATAGATTCGCCTCCTATTTAAAGCGCTTCTCAGAGGATACGCAGTTCATCGTCATCACCCACAGAAAGCCGACCATGAATCAGGCGGATTCCCTGTTCGGCGTCACGATGCAGGAAAAGGGCGTTTCCAAGATCGTTTCCGTCAAACTGGCGGAAGTGGAACAGCGGCTCGGCGCGGGTACGGTCGAGTAGACCCGCAAAGACAGAAGCGGGTTTTTAATTGGGCGCAGCCCTGCCCCTGCCTTTTTGCGGGAGCAACAATCATCAATCGACATTCAGGAGTGTTATGGGAATTTTCGGCAAGCTTTTCGGAGCGCTTAAAAAGACAAAAGACAATTTTTCGGGCAAGCTTCGGATGCTCTTTTCCAAAAATAAGCTGGGCGACGAGTTTTATGAGGAATTGGAAGAAATCCTCATTTCTTCCGACGTTTCCGTCGCCGCGGCGGAAGAGGTGGTGGAACGAGTCAAGGCGCAGGCGATCGACGAAAAGCTCAAAGACGAGGAATACGTGACGGAGCTGCTGCGCGGCATCCTGACGGATATTTTGGAGGAGGCGGAGGTGCCCGACGTTTCCTATCCGTGCGTCATTATGCTGGTGGGGGTCAACGGGGTCGGCAAGACGACGACGATCGGCAAATTGGCGCGCTATTTTCTCGATCAGGGCAAAAGCGTGACAGTGGCGGCGGCGGACACTTTCCGCGCGGCGGCAAGCGAACAGCTTTCTGTGTGGGCGGAGCGCGCCAAAGTGCGCATCGTCAAACACGAGGAGGGGAGCGATCCCGCGGCGGTCATTTTCGACGCGGTTTCTTCCGCCAAGGCCAAGCGCACGGACGTGGTCATCGTCGATACGGCAGGGCGCCTCCATGTCAAAGACAATCTGATGAAAGAATTGCAAAAGATGGATCGGGTCGTCACGCGCGAATATCCCGAAGCCGACTTTTTGAAATTATTGGTGCTCGACGCCACGACGGGGCAGAACGCCGTCAGTCAGGCGCGAACGTTCGACGAAGCGGTGGAACTGGACGGCCTCGTTCTCACCAAATTGGACGGAACGGCGAAGGGAGGCTTCGTGTTTTCGTTGGCTTCCGAATTGGCTCTTCCCGTCATCTTTGCGGGCACGGGCGAAAAAATAGAGGATCTGGAAAAATTCGACGCCAAGAGCTTCGTGGATGCGATTTTGTAAAAGGAACAGGGCAGGGTTGCGATTACGAAAAAACGGACGGCTGCGCGAGAAATTCATCTCGTACACGGCGCGTCCGTTTTTGTCTTTATAGAGGCGGGCGAAATCTACCTTGTTCTATTTTTGGCGAAAAAAACGACTTTTGTTCCGATTTTTTCCGAGGCGCGTAAGAATACAATTTTTGACGCCTCCCGCGCGTTTGAGCGGGACCGTCCGTTTCGCTGCTTTTCTTCCGCGCTTGTTTTCATGCCGAAAAAAGGATTGACAAGATAAGTTTCTATCCTTTTGTATAGACAACCTCTAAATAAACCGCCTTCGGCATATAATCAGTAAGGTGGACGGCGGCTTGAAAAATTTTTGTCGTTTTTTACGAAAAAAAGCTCGTACAAAAGGAAAAGAGGGGAAAGGGACGTTTAAAGGGGGAGTTTTAGATAAGTTTTTCAAAAAAATTAAAACAATTTGCAATTAAGCGCAACCCTTTTTTCGTAAGTATTGACTTTTTGTGAAAAGTATGTTAAAATTAGATTGACGTATACGTCCGTTAAAAAAGCGGACGGAAGGAGCGATTAGGGAAAATATGGAAAATATATTGGAGTGCAGAGGGCTGACGAAAGACTATAAGGGACTTCGCGCTCTCAACAACCTGACGTTTTCTCTGCCGGACGAGGGAAGGATCGTAGGTCTTCTCGGCACCAACGGCAGCGGCAAAACGACGTTTATTAAGCTGATGGCGGGACTTTTGACGCCCAGCTCGGGCTATCTTCGCATCGCGGGACTGTCCATCGGGACGGAAACAAAGTCGCTGGTCGCTTATCTCCCCGACAGCAACTTCCTCAACGATTCTTTTACGGTCAGGCAGGAAGTGGAATATTATCGGGACTTTTTCGCGGATTTCGACGAGGCGCGGGCATGGAAGATGATCGAGGAACTCGGCGTCAGCAAGACGCAGAAAGTGCGCGCGCTGTCCAAAGGCACCAAGGAGAAGTTAGGCCTTATTCTCACCCTTGCGCGCAACGCCAAACTGTACATTTTCGACGAACCCATCGCGGGCGTCGATCCCGCCGCGCGCGATTACATCCTGCACACCATCGTAGCCAATAAAAATCCCGACGCCACGCTGATCATCTGCACGCATCTCATCGGCGATATCGAACCGATCCTCGATTACGTGATGTTTTTGCAGGGCGGAAACATTGTCTTGCAGGGCGGCGCCAACGAGATCAGGCGCGGGGAAGGCAAAACGATCGACCAACTTTTCAGGGAGGTATTCAGATGGTAGCGGACGACAAAAAATATTGGTTTGAAAACGGAGATAATGCGGAAGGGGGGCATTCGGGCACTCCTCAAAAGCCCGCTTCGGAAAACGCGGAAAAGGACGATCTGTTCTCCCCGGACGCTTCCGCGCCGCCCAATACTCTCCCGCCCGACGCGGGCGGTTACTTCGTTCCTTCGGGGCAATCCGCGGGAAACGGCGGCTATTTCATGCCGCAGCCGCAGAATTTTCAAGCCTCTTCGAAAGGCGGACAAAACGCGAACGCTCCCGATCCTCACGAAAGGCATTATCAGTCGGATTTTGCCAAGCGTTCCTCGGTTCCCGAAAAAGATCTCAACAAATCGGGCAATATCAAAGCGATGCGCGGATCTATGCTGAAAAAGCTTTTGAAACACGATTTTCGCGCTTTGGCAAAATTTTTGATCCCTTGCTATCTTGCGCTCGCGGCGTTGTCGGTCGTTTCTTTTCTCTTATATATGCTTGCGCAAAGTACTTCCTCGGTAAACACGGCGATAAAAGCGGCGACGGCGTTTTGGGCTTTGCTCGGACTCGGCGTTTCGGCGGCTTCCGTCGTAAGCGTCATCGCCGTTGTTTCAAGGTTTTATAAAAACCTGTTCTCGGGAGAAGGCTATCTGACGATGAGCATTCCCGCCACGGCCGAAGAACATCTTTTTTCCAAACTCATTTCCGCGTTTACGGCGATGATCCTCACTACGATCGTTACGGAACTCGCGATGCTTTTGGCATATGCTCCCACGCTCGGAATGGAGTACTATATACAGCAAAGTATGTTTGCGCAGCTGTTTAAAGCTTGTATGGATAGCAATTTGCCCGCGCTGGCGTTCGTCGAGATGCTCCTTTTCGGATTCTTTTTTCAGTTCTTCTCCATACACCTGTATTTCGTATGTATTTGTCTGGGACAGATGGTAACTTCGAAAAACCGTATCGGCGCGGCGATAGGATTTTATTTTGCCTTCTCTTTCGGATTCGGAATTATCCTTTCTTTCTTTATGGTGGACTTCCTGTTTGATATGGTGTTAGGCGAGGGCAACTGGATAAACTTTTTCAATTCGGCGGGAATGCACGGCCTCTTATGGATCGGCATCCTCGTGTTTGCGGCGCTGGACGTCGGCGCGTTTTTCCTGGAAAGGTTCATTTTAAAGCGCAAGGTCAACTTAGCGTAAGCCGCATGAAAAGGACGGGCGGCAGAGATACGGCAACATGAAAATAGATATTTTAACCCTTTTTCCCGAAATGTTTTCCGCGCTGGAAGAGAGTATTCTCGGCCGTGCGCGGAAAGCGGGAAAGATAGAAATCAACGTCGTCAACATTCGCGGCTATACGGAGGATAAGCATTTCAAATGCGACGATTATCCCTTCGGCGGCGGCGCGGGAATGGTGATGATGCCCCAGCCCATCGGCAGCGCCATCGAAGCGCTGGACAAAGAGCATAAGGCGCATCGCATCTATATGTCCCCCAAGGGAGAAACGCTGAAACAGCAGAAAGTCTTTTCCCTGCTTTCCTACGAACATCTCATTCTTCTCTGCGGGCACTACGAAGGGATCGATCAGCGGGTGATCGATCTGTTCATCGACGAGGAAATCTCCATCGGCGACTATGTCCTCACCGGCGGCGAGCTTCCCGCGATGGTGCTCGTGGACTGCGTTTCGAGATACGTGGACGGGGTCATCAGCACTTCTTCGCTCGTGGACGAAAGTTTTTCGGACAATCTGCTCGAATATCCGCAGTATACCCGTCCGCAGGAATATAAAGGGCTTTGCGTGCCCGAGGTGCTTCTCGGGGGCGACCACGCCAAGGTGGATCAATGGCGTCGGGAACAGGCGCTTTTGCTGACGAAAAAACAGCGTCCCGATCTGCTCGGAAAGTAGAGCGCTTCGGCGCGCACGAATTTTCGGACGGGAAAATTCTTTTCAAACGAACAGGGCAGAGGGCGCGCGACTGAAAAAAAAGGAAGGCGCGCCGAGAGGAAAAACCGCGACGATAATCCGAAGAGGGACGCCCGCGGTTTTTGGCTTCTGTAAACGCGGAAAAACGCATAAGGATCCCTTTGCCGCCCTTGGAAAACGGCGCGGGGAAATAGGATGATTATGGCTAAAACGATACAATGGTTTCCCGGTCACATGACGAAGGCGATGCGGGATATGGGAGAAAAACGTGATCTTTGCGACGGCGTCATCTGCGTTCTCGACGCCCGCGCTCCCGCCGCGACACTCAATAAAAACTTGAAAAAGGTATTCGGGGGAAAACCCGTCTTATATCTTTTAAATAAGGCGGATTTGGCGGACGAAGGGGCTGACGGCTTCGTAAAACTCATCGAAGGCAAGGGCAGCGCCTGCGTCAAATGCAACGCCGCGGACGCCTCCTCCAAGCGCGCGGTGATGCAGAGGCTTTCCGCGATGACGGAAGAAAAGAGGGAACGCGCCGAGGCAAAGGGACTCAACCGCACCTTTCGCTTTATGGTGGCGGGGATTCCCAACACGGGCAAAAGCACCGTCGTCAATCTTTTGAGCGGACAAAAACGGGCAAAGACGGGGGATAAGGCGGGGGTGACGCGGGACGTTCGGTGGCTCCGCTGCGGCGCGTTCGACCTGCTCGATACGCCCGGCACGATGCCGCCTTCTTTCGACAATCAGATTTTGGCTCGCCATCTCGCGTATATCGGTAGCATCAACGACGATATTCTCGATATGGACGACATCGCTTTGGAACTTTTGGGCGAATTGGCGGAAAAATATCCCGCATATCTCACTCGCCGTTACGACATCACCGATTTTTCGGAAAAGCTGGGAATGTACGAAGCGCTCTGCAAGCGCCGCGGCTTTGTTCTGAAAGGCGGAGAATACGATTACGACCGGGGCGCGAAAGCGCTCATCGACGATTTCCGAAAAGGGCGCCTCGGCAGAATTTGTCTGGAAAAAGCCTCCGATTTCGGCAATCTCGATGTCTGAACGGGGCGGAGCGCGAAGGGATGGGGCGGAAGCATTCCCGAAACAAACGTTTTCGTGTTTTTTATTCGCCGCCTTGTGGAGTTGAAAAAATATTTCCAAGATAATTTTTTTTCCGCGGAGAATGATTCCGATTTTTCTATGTAGTTCCTCCGTGGTATTTTTTTGTATAGAGAAACCTCTTTAAAACAAAGTTTCTCTCATTTTTCGAGTTGTCGTATTTCTGTCGGACAAAAATTTTTATGGGCGCGAAAAATCCGTTCGATGCCGGATTTTCGCTCTCGGGCACGGAAATTTTCGTCCCGCCCACCCCTGTCCGCATTGTCGCAAGATACCGTTCGGGGAATATAATGACAGTGGCGACGAAAGCTTACGCTTTGTCCTGTGCTTTCGTTCGTTCTTTTTACCCTTTAAGAAAGGGCGGAGAGAGAATATGAATTTTTATCTGAAACAAAAGGTGTTTTCCTGGCGGGATAAATTCGAGGTGTACGACGTTTCGGGACGCCCGCTTTATTATGCGGAAGGCGAAATTTTTTCGCTTGGCAAGCATTTGCGGCTGTACGACTTATCGGGCAGGGCAGCGGCGGCGATAGATCAGCAGCTCTTTCGCCTGCGCGCCACGTTCGACGTTTCGAGGTGCGGGCGCGCCCTCGCCGTCGTCAGAAAAGTGTGGAGCCTATTTTGCGAGGATTATGAGATCGAGGGCATCGGCTGGTACGTGCACGGGGACGTGTTCGGTCACGATTACGTCCTCAGCGGCGCGGACGGAAGGATTCTCGCGCGCATCCATAAACAGTGGCTCGCCTGGGGAGATACTTACGAAATTGCCGTCGAAAACGGCGCCGACGAAGTTTCGGTGTTGGCGATCGTTTTAGCGATAGACGCTACTTTGGATGATTGAAAACAAAAAATGGACGCAGGGCGGGAGAAAGGAATGTCGCGGATAAAATCGGAAAACCCCATAGATAAATTCAAGTTCGAGAAAACGTTTCTCGCACAAGGCGCCCGCTATATCGCGGGCGTAGACGAAGTGGGAAGAGGTCCGCTCGCGGGACCGGTCGTTTGTGCCGCGGTCGTCATGCCTTTGGAAGAAGGCCTGATCGTCGAAGGGGTGGACGACAGTAAAAAGCTTTCCCCAAAAAAGAGGGAAGCGCTCGCCGCTTGGATTAAGGAACGGGCGCTCGCCTATACCGTGTACGAGGTGAGCGAGAAGGTCATCGACGAAATCAACATTTTGCAGGCGACCCGGCTGGGGATGAAAAACGCGTTGCTTTCCTTAAAGCTTCGCCCCGATACGGTGATCACGGACGGAAACATGACATTGGAAATCCCGTTTCCCCAACACAGCATCGTGCACGGCGACGCGCTCTCTTACTCCATCGGCGCGGCGAGTATCGTCGCTAAGGTATACAGGGACGCGCTGATGGACGAGTTCTCGAAAACATATCCCGTTTACGGCTTCGAACGCAATAAGGGGTACGGGACGGCGGAACATATCAAGGCGATAAAGGAGTATGGAATATGCCCGATTCATCGCAGGACCTTCACAAAAAAGTTTTAGGCAGAAAAGGGGAGAAACTCGCGGAAGAATATTTGAAATCCGAAGGCTGTAAGGTCTTGAAAAAAAATTATCGCACGCCGTTCGGCGAGGCGGATCTCATCGTACAGGACGGCGACGAAGTGGTGTTCGTGGAAGTCAAAACCCGCTCCTCCGACGCTTACGGCACTCCCGCGGAAGCGGTGGTGCAGGCGAAACAGCGCCGATATAAGCGCATTGCCGAGTTTTATTGGATGGAAACGGGCGCGGAACCCAACGCGCGCTTCGACGTCGTGGAAATCTGGACGGACGGAAGGCTCGAACATTATAGATATGCGTTTTGAATACCCTTGACCTCATGGCGCATGGCATTTCCCCGCAACGCTTCCGACGCATAACGCGAAGTTTTTATTTCCCTTTAATAAAGGCGGAAGATGCCTTTCAAAAGACGTCGTACAAAGCCGCGGACGCATACCTGCCCCGTTCTGTTTTGCGAAAAACGCCGCCTTTTTTTCGTTTATTTTCCTATCGGGCGCTTTAAACGGTCTTTTTGAGCACTGCCGTTCGGGCAGGGGAGCGCGCACGGAAAAAGAAACGGAGAAAACGGCTCTTTCGTAAATTTCAAACTATGATAAAAATAGACAAAATCTGTGAAAAAAGAATTTCAGGCGATATGATTTGACAAGTTTTTTACAATGTGATATAGTTGTGATGAAGTCAAAAAAAGCTTGACTTTTTTCTTTTTTTAAAGTCGGACGGTATGCGGACAAGCCGCGCTCTGACGCTTTTCAAAATAAGGAGCGCTCCTTATTTTTCTCTGTTTTGAAACAGAGAAAA
Organism: uncultured Eubacteriales bacterium; assembly: GCA_905209085.1. Lineage (GTDB taxonomy): Bacteria > Bacillota > Clostridia > Christensenellales > Borkfalkiaceae > Scatosoma. The sequence continues at coordinate 57,727 of CAJLRM010000001.1, read as the reverse complement.
TCTCTTCATAAGGCTTCCTTGAAAAAATTACATACAACCGATATAAACCTCCTAAGCGGCGGAGGCGTTTCTACCGCGATGCCCATGAAAATAATCGCGACTATTGGACAAGCTTTCCGATTTTTCGGATCGGAAGCAGGAGAATAGTGGCGGTGACGCAAGCGGCGGTTACCGCTTCTTTTATTTGGCGGGAATTGCTGGGCGTGCGGGCGCCTCGTTTCGGAATAAGGGAAAGATATGAAAGCATTGGAAGAAAAAATAGTCAGGGAGGGAACGGTCCTCCCCGGAAACGTGCTGAAAGTAGGCAGCTTTTTAAATCAGCAGATCGACACGGCGTTTCTGAAAGAGATGGCAAAGGAAGCCAAACGGCTCTTCGAAGGGATACCCGTCACCAAGGTGCTGACGGTGGAAGCCTCGGGCATCGCGTTTGCCACGGCGGTGGCGATGGAGCTGGACGTGCCGATGGTATTTGCAAAAAAGCATCCCTCCGCCAACGTCACGGGCGAGCAGCTTTTTGCGCCCGTATACTCGTTCACCCATAAAACCACTTACGACATCGCGGTAAGCCGCGATTACATATCTAAAGAGGACAAGGTTCTCATCACGGACGATTTTCTGGCAAACGGCAACGCCTTGAAGGGGCTTATCGAAATCGTCATTCAGGCGGGCGCGACGGTGGCGGGGTGCTGCGCGGAAATAGAAAAAGGATTTCAGGGCGGCGGCGACAGTCTTAGAACAGAAGGCTATAAGGTGGAGTCGCTGGCGGTCATAGAGAAGATGGAAGACGGCAAAATTTCTTTCCGCCGATAAGCGCCGGATAAAAGGGCGGCTATCGGGGTATGCGGCGCGTCCCGAAGCGCATACTGTAACGGGAGATATGCCGCTTGAAACGAGATAAAAAATTGTCCGCGGAAGCGGACAGTAAGGAGAAAATTTTATGAAGAAATTTTTAACTGTTGCACTTTCTGCCGTTTTGGCAGTATCCGCGCTTGCTGGATTCGCTTCCTGCGGCGATCACGACAAAGATTTAAACGAACTGGCTCTTCCCGCCTATGAAAGCATTGAAGCGCCCGATTATTCCGAGATCACCGTTCCCGAAGATTTCAAATTCGGTCTTATTTGTCTGCACGACGAATCCTCCACCTATGACAAGAATTTCATCGACGCTGCGAAAACCGCCGCGAAAGAAATGGGTTTGAAGGACAATCAGCTGGTGATGAAAACGAATATTCCCGAACTCGTCGAGTGTAAAAATGCGGCGCTTGACCTTGTCGATAACGGCTGCGACGTGATTTTTGCCGATTCCTTCGGTCACGAACAATGGATGTTCCAGGCGGCTCAGGAAAAATCTGACGTAGAGTTCTGCCACGCTACGGGGACGACGGCGCACACCGCTAACCAGGCTAATTTCCACAATGCGTTCGCTTCCATTTATGAGGGCCGCTATTTGGCGGGGATCGCCGCGGGCATGAAACTCAATGAAATGATTAAAAAGGGTGACTTCACCGCCGAACAGGCAAAAATGGGCTATGTAGGCGCATTCCCTTACGCGGAAGTTATCTCGGGCTATACCGCTTTTTATCTCGGCGCGAAATCCGTCTGCCCCACCGTCACGATGGACGTACAGTTTACGGGTTCTTGGTACAGCGTTAAAGACGAGAAGAGCGTTGCGCAAAATCTTATCGCAAAGGGCTGCAAGCTCATCTCCCAGCACGCGGACTCCATGGGCGCGCCCTCTGCCTGCGAAGAAGCGGGAGTTCCTAACGTTTCCTATAACGGAAGCACGCTTGAATCCTGCCCTGATACCTTTATCGTTTCTTCCCGCATCGATTGGACTCCTTATTTCAAATATATCATCGCGCAGACGATAAAGGGCGAAGCGATTGTAAACGATTGGACGGGTACTTTGGCGACAGGTTCCGTAGTGCTTACGAACATCGGCGGCAACGCCGCGGCGGAAGGCACCGTAGAAGCGATCGTCGCAGCAAGAACCAAGCTTGCGAACGGAACGCTCAACGTATTCGATACCGCGAACTTCACGGTTACGGTGACGGAGAATAAGAATAAGAACGCGACGGTGGATGAAAACGGTAAACTTACCGGTTATATGGCGGACGTAAATACGGATGCTGCTTATACGCCTGACACGCAAGTGGTTGAAAACGGGATTTTCAAAGAATCCAAATTCCGTTCCGCGCCTTACTTTGACATTCAGATCGACGGTATTACGCTTATCACCGAGGGCTAATTTTATCTATATTGACAGCACGAAAGGGCGGAGTATTTTTCTTACTCCGCCCTATGACGTTAAGCTTCAGATTTATCGGAGGATGCAAGGTGGATAAACCCGTTGCAATACAACTGAAAAATATAACAAAGACTTTCGGAAGCGTCGTAGCCAACGAGAACGTGGATATGGACGTGCGGGAAGGGGAAATTCTGGCGATTTTAGGAGAAAACGGCAGCGGGAAAACCACGCTGATGAATATGATCGCGGGCATTTACTATCCCGACGAAGGTCATATCTATATCAAGGGCGAAGAGGTATCCATTCGTTCCCCCAAAGACGCGTTTGCTTATAAAATAGGCATGATCCACCAGCATTTCAAGTTGATAGACGTCTTTTCCGCCAGCGAAAATATCGTACTCGGCATTAAGGACGGAAAGTATAAACTTCAAGACGTCAACGAACGGGTGCGGGAAATGTGCGAACGCTACGGCTTCGCCATCGAGCCGAATAAAAAGATATACGAGATGTCCGTTTCCGAGAAACAGACGGTGGAGATCATCAAAGTGTTGTATCGCGGCGCGGATATCCTTATTTTGGACGAACCGACCGCCGTTTTGACGCCGCAGGAAACGGAAAAGCTCTTTGCGGTGCTTCGCCGGATGCGCGACGACGGAAAATCCGTCATCATCATCACGCACAAACTGCACGAAGTGCTTTCCGTATCCGACCGCGTCGCGGTCCTCAGAAAAGGAGAGCATATCGCCACCGTACAAACGTCGGAAACGAACGAAACGCAGCTTACCGAAATGATGGTGGGCAAGAAAATCAGTCTGAATATCGAGCGTACGGATCCGAAAAACGTCTGCGACAGACTGCTTGTTTCCCATTTGAATTGCGTCGACCGGCAGGGCGTAAAGATTCTCGACGACGTTTCCTTTACGGCGCGCTCGGGCGAGATATTAGGCATCGCGGGGATCGCGGGCAGCGGTCAAAGAGAACTTCTCGAAGCGATCGCGGGACTTCAACACGTCGAACGCGGAGAAATTACCTATTTCGATCCGCAGACGAACGAAACGGTAAACCTCCGCGATAAAACGCCCATGCAGATTCGGGAGCTCGGCGTGCGCCTTTCCTTTGTCCCCGAGGACCGTCTGGGCATGGGGCTGGTAGGCAATATGGACATCATCGACAATATGATGCTGAGAAGCTACGGCAAGGGCAAATCCATCTTCCTCGACAGAAAAAATCCGAAGAACTTGGCGGAGGATATCATCAATAGTCTGGAAGTCGTGACTCCGAGCGCGCGCACTCCCGTTCGCCGCCTTTCGGGAGGAAACGTGCAGAAGGTGCTGGTAGGGCGGGAGATCGCGTCCGCGCCTACGGTCCTCATGGCGGCCTATCCCGTCAGAGGTTTGGACATCAATTCTTCCTATACCATCTATAACCTCCTGACCAAACAGAAGGAAAACGGCGCGGCGGTGATTTTCGTCGGCGAGGACCTCGACGTCCTGATCGAACTTTGCGACCGCATCATGGTCATCGGTTCGGGGAGGGTGACGGGAATCGTGGACGGCAGAAGCGCCCAAAAGGAAGAACTCGGACTCTTGATGACGAAAGGGAAAGAAAACGAGAAGAATGCGCAGAAAACTGCCGAGGAGGTCGCTCATGAGTAAGAAGCAACAAGGCGAGAAGACCGTACGCGAGCCGCTTTTTCATATCGTAAAGAGGGACGCCATTCCCTGGTGGCAGTCGTGGCTGATCCGGGCCGCCGCCATTCTTGCGGCGCTGCTCCTGACGGGAATTCTGTCTTTGATCGTTTTGAAAGAGAACCCGTTTTCCATCTATTCCTCGATGTTTTTGGGAATATTCGGCACGGAGCGCCGCATCATGATGTTCCTTCGCAGCAGCGCGATGCTTTTGCTCATTTCTCTCGCCGTGACGCCGGCGTTCAAAATGCGCTTTTGGAACACGGGCGCGGAGGGACAGGTACTCATCAGCGCGTTTGCCGCGGTGGCGTGTATGTTCTATTTCGGCGGTAAAATTCCCGACGGCGTCCTGATCCCGATCATGCTGCTCGCCAGTATCGTCGCGGGCGCGCTGTGGGCGGTGATTCCGGCAATTTTCAAGGCGAAATGGAACACCAATGAAACGCTGTTTACGCTGATGATGAACTATGTGGCAATTCAGGTCGTTTTGTACTTCATCAAAATATGGGCGCCTACGGGCACGGGTAACCTCGACGCGATCCCCTATGGAAACCTCCCCAAAATCGGCGGAGAAGATTTCTGGCTGAGTATCATCGTGGCGATTCTCGTCACCGCAGTCGTCTATGTCTATCTGAAATACAGCAAACAGGGCTATGAAATTTCCGTCGTGGGGGAGAGCGAGAATACGGCTCGCTACGTCGGGATCAACGTAAAAAAGGTCATCATCCGCACGCTGATCATTTCGGGCTTGCTTTGCGGCGTCGCGGGATTCCTTTTCGCCGCGGGGATCGATCATACGGTGAGCGCGGAAACGGTGGGCGGCATGGGATTTACGGCGATACTCGTTTCCTGGCTGGCAAAGTTCAATCCCGTTGCGATGGTGTTTACGGCATTTTTAGTCATCTTCTTGCAGCAGGGGACGGGACAGGCGATGACGGACTGCGGAATCGCCAACAGCTTCTTTGCGGATATCGTAACGGGCATTATGTTTTTCTTCATCATCGGCTGCGAGTTCTTTATCATGTATAAACTCAAATTCCGGAAATCCTCAAAAAAGGAGAAAAGTAAATGATTGCGGGATTTTTAGCGAGCGCGATTCGTTTGAGCGCTACGTTTCTTTACGGCTCCACGGGCGAAATCATCACGGAAAAATCGGGACATCTCAATCTCGGCGTCCCCGGCGTCATGAGCGTCGGCGCGGCGATCGGGTGTCTGAGCGAATACTATTTGATCAAAGAAATCGGGACGTCCGTTCCCTTTCTCCTGATTTTGATTCCCTTGCTGGCGACGTTTCTGGGCAGTGCGCTGATGGGGGCGCTGTACAGCTTCCTCACCGTTTCTCTGCGCGCAAATCAGAACGTCACGGGTCTTGCCATGACGACGTTCGGCATCGGTCTTGCGGGGCATTTGATCAATTCCATCAAGGCGAAGATGTCTATCATCACCCGTGCGAGCAAGTATTTCACGACGCTGTTCCCCTTTTCGGATAAACTCGGCTGGTTTGGCGAGATTTTTCTCTCGCACGGCGTGCTCGTGTATTTGGCGATTGCCATAGCCGTCGTCGCGCAGATAGTCCTGAATAAGACGCGCGTCGGGCTTCATCTGCGGGCGGTCGGAGAGAATCCCGCTACGGCGGACGCGGCGGGAATCAACGTCACGCTCTATAAATACCTCGCCACCTGTATCGGCTGCGGCATCTCGGGGATCGGCGGACTGTTCTGCATCATGGATTATATGGGCGGCAATTGGGAGTATATCTTGGAAGCGTTCGGATGGCTTTCCATCGCGCTGGTCATTTTCACTCTTTGGCGTCCCGCGCTTTCTATTCTCGGCTCCGTTATTTTCGGAGGGTTGTATATCGTCACCAGCTACATCGGCGGCATCACTTTTGCCCAGATAGAACTTATCAAAATGCTTCCCTATGTCGTAACGATCGTCGTGCTCATCATCACGAGCATTATCAACAGCAAGGAAACGCAGCCGCCCGCAAGCCTCGGTCTAAATTACTTCCGGGAGGAGCGCTGATTCGCCGCGTTGTTTTAAATTTCATAAACGAATAAAAGCTCCCCGCCGTTGACTCGACGGGGAGCTTTTTGGAAATCTATTCTCTTTGCGGGGCTTTGCTGATTATTTTTGTTCGGGATTTATCAGCTGAGGCGCTTTCTTTTTCTTGGGCAGGAGAAAGATTCCGAGAATGGCGAGCAAGGGGAAAATAATGGCGGTGAGAAGCCCTATTTGAAGGTTATCGCCCGCAAGACCCGAAACAAAGCCCACGAGGGTAGGTCCTGCGGTGCAGCCCAAATCCCCCGCGAGGGCAAGCAGGGCGAAGAGCATGGTGCCGCCGTAAGGCAGGGCCTTTGCGGCGGTGGAAAACGTCCCTGGCCAGAGAATGCCTACAAATAGGCCGCAGAGGGCGCAGCCGATGAGATTCAGGGGGGCGACGGGCGGCAGAGAGATAAGCAGGTATGCGCCCACGCAGCCGACGGCGCTGATTAGGATGAATTTTTCAAGGGAAATTTTGTTTAACGTCTTGGCGTAGAAAACGCGGCAGATCCCCATGAGCACGGCGAACGCCATCGGTCCCGCCAAGTCCCCGAGCGTCTTGGAAATGCCCAGTCCCTGCTCCGCGAAAGCGGACGCCCATTGCGAAACGGAAATTTCCGTAGCCCCCGCGCAGAACATCAGCAGGCAAAGTACCCAAAAGGCCCGGTTTTTGGCAAGCGAGCGGAAGGAGGAGTTTTTTTCATCCCCCGAAGGCAGGGTGTAAAGGGGCACGAAACAGAAAAAGACAGCGTTTGCGATGGGGACGATCGCCCAGGCGCAGGCGATGATTTTCCAATTGGAAATTCCGAACGCGAGAAAGAGCAGCGTGGAAACGAGAATGACGAACACGCTTCCCCAACAGTAAAAGGAATGGAGGAGTCCCATGGAGGACTCCTTCTTTTTCGTGGGGCAGGCTTCCACGAGCGGGGATACGATCACTTCGATCAGTCCGCCGCCCATTGCGTACAGACAGGCGGAAACGATGAGTCCGGCAATGGGATTTATCAGGGAAGGGAGAAAAGCGAGTGAAAAGAGTCCCAGGGCGGATAGGATATGCGCCGTGACGGCGCTGATACGGTAGCCTACTTTATCCACTACTTTGCTGGCGAGAAGGTCGGTGAGGATCTGCACGCCGAAGCAGACGGTGGGGAGCAGGGTGATGACGAAGAGGGAAACTTCGAACTCCGTTTGGAAAGTGACGTAGAGAAGCGGCACATAGTTGACGATCAGCGCCTGTACGACGTATCCCGCGTAACAGGCGAAAATCGTATGCTTGTAGTTTAATCTTTTTCTTTCCGAATGCATAAATATATCGCCGAACGGCTCCTTTATTGGGAGTGATTTTATTTTTACCCAATACTATCATTATAGCAAGCGCACGCAAAAAAGGCAACATCTTTCCACAAGATTTCCCTTTCTTTTTTAAGTCGATTCTCCCTCTTTGGCAGTGTCCTAAATTCTTTCCTACGGGGAGAAGGGACGTTTTTTGATTCGGAAACCCCTTCGCGGAGGAAAACTCCCATATTTCGGATAAATCGCCGAAAAACCCGTTTTTTCGCGCGGCGCGGCGCTATATAATATCCTCAAACTTCTTTTTGAGGGGGCGGAGCGTGGAAATTTATATAGAATACGCTCTCGCGGAAAATTTTTTGCTCGACGCCATGCTCTTATGGCTTTCTCTGAAAGCGGCAAAACAAAAAATTATTTTCTGGCGGATCGCGCTCGCCTCTGTTCTCGGCGCGGTCTTTGCGGTCGTCTTTCCCTTGCTCGATGTGGGAAAAGCGTTCGCTTACATACTCAAATTCGCGGTCGGCATTTTGATTTGTCTGATCGCCGTAAACGGAAAAGGAATAGGCAGGTATGCGCTCACCGCTCTTTTGTTCTTCGGATTCAGCTTTGCGCTGGGCGGGGCGCTGCTGGCGGTGTATTCGGCTTTTTCTATCGAGTACGGAAAAAACGAAAACGGGTATCTGACGGAGAGCGTCCCCGTGGGAATGGTCCTCGGCGGCAGTTTCGTATTCTGCGTTTTAGCGGTCGCGTTGATAAAGGCATTGTATCGCCGCCGCGCACTCAGGCGTTTCGTCTATCCTTGCAAAGTGACGCTCGGAGAACGCAGCGTCAAGGCGGACGGATTCCTCGACAGCGGCAACCGCGCCAAAGTGAACGGCACGCCCGTGTGCTTTCTCTCGCCCGACCTCGCGTTCGACCTTTTGGACGACAAATGTATGACGGAGGAAATGACCATTGTGACGATGAGCGGGGAAACGACGATAAAAATTTTTCTTGCGGACAGCTTGGAGATATATTGCGGGGAAAAGCCGAATATAATAAGGAAAGTATATTTTGCGCCGTCGACCAATATACGCGCGCGGGAGTATAAGATCATACTCAACGCGGGTGTGCTGGATTGACGAGGACGCGGGCAGGCGGGCAAGACGGGGAGGTGCTTTATGAAAATCAAGGAAATACTGAAATGTTTTTTACGGCAGTTCGATGCGGAAAATACGGTGGATTACATATGCGGCACGGAGGCGTTGCCCCTGCCGCTGTCGCCCGAACAGGAAAGCGAGATGCTCGGGAAGCTGGAACACGGCGAGGAAACGGATAAGGTCAAGGCGGAGCTTATCCAGCACAATTTGAGGTTAGTGGTATACATAGCCCGCAAGTTCGACAACACGGGCGTGGACCCCGACGATTTGATCTCGGTCGGGACGATCGGGCTTATCAAGGCGATAAACTCCTTTAAGCTGGATAAAAATATCAAGCTCGCCACGTATGCTTCCCGCTGTATCGAGAATGAAATTCTCATGTATTTGAGGCGTACGGTGCGGCTGAAAAGCGAAGTTTCCTTCGACGAGCCTCTCAACACCGATTTCGAGGGCAACGAGCTCCTCTTATCGGACATTCTCGGCACGTCCGCGGAGAGCGTTTACGGAGATCTCGAATCGAGCGCGGAGAAAGAACTGTTGAAGGAAGCGCTTAGAAAGCTGTCGGAACGGGAGAGAAAAATCATGTTCTTGCGTTTTGGCCTTAACGGCGGGGAAGAGATGACGCAAAAGGACGTGGCGGATCTTTTGGGAATTTCCCAAAGCTATATTTCCCGCCTGGAAAAAAAGATTATTCAGCGCCTTCGAAAAGAGATCGCCAAGATGGTATAAAGGCGTCAGGTTTTCGCTGCGCTCTGTCTGCTGCGGTCTGTTTCCGCCGCCTGTGCGCCGCTTTATTGCCTGCAAAATATGTCCCGCTGCAACAAGCGGGGATAACTTGAACGGGAGTCGCCGGAAGGGCGCGTTTTTATTCTCAAAAAACCAAAAATCTGTTTTCGATTAAAAAAAATTCCTGTTTTGGAAATAATTTTATTTAAATAGCACATACTCCTAAAAAGTTTCCTCATGCTTTCGCGTACATAAGAAGGAGGAATAAACAGTATGATGCAGAAAGTGGAAATTTGCGGAGTGGATACTTCGGGGCTGCCCCTTTTGACTTCCAAGGAAAACGAGGAACTGATGAAGAAGTTAAAGACGGGCGACAAAGCGGCGAGAGAAAAGTTCATCGTCGGCAATATGCGCCTCGTGTTGTCTTTGGTCAAGCGCTTCTGGGCGAAAAACGCCAATGCGGACGACGTGTTTCAGGCGGGCTGCGTGGGACTCATTAAGGCGATAGACAATTTCGATCTGAGCGTGGGAGTTAAATTCTCCACCTACGCCGTGCCCATGATCATCGGCGAAATAAAGAGATATCTTCGCGACGGCAATTCTCTGCGCGTTTCCAGGAGCATCCGCGATACGGCGTACCGCGTCCTCAAAGTGCGCGAAGCCATCGAGGAGCGGGACGAAGAAGCGACGATCGATAAGATTGCGGAAGAGATGCAGGTGGCGGTCAGCGAAGTCGTTTACGCGCTCGACGCCATTTCCGATCCCGTTTCCCTCTATGATCCCGTATATAATAAGGCGGGGGATACGCTGCTCTTAATGGATCAGCTGTGCGACGAGAAAAATAACGACGAGGTCTGGACGGAGCGCGTGGCGCTGGGCGAAGCGATGGAGCGGCTGGGCGAACGCGAAAAGCGTATTCTCTTCCTCCGCTATTACGAAGGCAAGACGCAGACGGAAATTTCCGAAGAAGTGGGTATTTCTCAGGCGCAGGTATCCCGACTCGAAAAGAACGCCCTCAACAATATCCGCTTGAATATTTCCTGAACAAATCGAGTCAAAAGAGGCGGCTCGCTTGCAAAACGACGTCCCGCCGCCTTACTTTTTTTTAAAAAGTTTTTTAAACTATCGTTTTTCGCCGCAGAGCGAATCAAAAAGCCTAAGCATATTATTGTTTAGGCTTTTTATCGTAACGGGAAGGGCAAAAATTGTTTTAGAGGACCTTTCGGCCGTTTTATGCATTCTCTCGAATCTCCTTTTTCCTTTTTTCGTTCTTGATTTCCTTTTGACGGCGGGGACATCGGTTGCGGTGCGGCTTTTCCCGCCGCCTGTTTTTTATAAAAATTATTTCCGTTTCGCGTTTTTTCTTCATATCACGATTTCTTGGTTTTCTATTTTTCTGCCTTCCTATCCTTTCCTCCCATTCTATCCACGTCCCTTCCCTCGCCTGATTTTTATCTGCGCTCGATGATCTTTGCTCCCGCTCTTCGCACTCCTTTTTTTCTCCGTTTCGAGTTCCTGTTTTTTCGCCTTTTCTCCTGAAAAGAGAAAATTTTTCCAAAAACGAGAAATATAATCGTTCCATCGATTTAATTGATTTTTATATGGGTATATATTATAATATAGCATAGTTTCGCTTCTTTCGCTTGGAAGGGGAAGGGAACTATATGCGAAAGTAGGTGTTTTTGCTTTTGGGATAGAATAAAAAGGAGATGAGTATGTATCGATTCAGACAGGGCTATTATGCCGACATAAGAAAAGAGCGGCGCTGTACTTCCACCGTCGTCTATAAAAACGGTATCCTTTCCGAGAACAAGGAGCGGCTGACGGACGGAGCGTTCCTCAGGGTATTCGACGGCAAGATGTGGTATTACGCCTCGACGGAGAATCCCGACAACATTCAGAAAGAGCTGGACGGTCTGTACGAATTGGCGGAGTATAACGCGGACATCGAAAAACACCCCGTTGTCGCGCGTTTCGAAACGAACAAGGACAAAAAACTGCGTTTTGCGGAAAATAATGTGGAAAATGTCCCCCGCGATCGCAAGAAAAAGATCTTGACCGATCTTTTTCCCGTCGTTTCGAAATATCCCGAAATTAAGCTGGCGGCGCTGCTGTATACGGATAGGCATAGCGATTACGCTTTTTATTCGAGCAAAGGCGCGGAACTTTTTTACGATTATCAGACCTGCGGCGCGGCGCTTTCTTTTCAGGTCGCGGAAGGGGAAAAGAACTTTTCTTTCAACGCCCAGACGGGTAAAACGTCGTTTGACGAGCTTCCCGATCTCAAAGAGATGGCGGAGCGGGCGATCGAAGAGGGCATCGCCTTTATGCGGAACGCCGCGGAAGTGCAGGCGGGCGACTATCCCGTGATTCTCTCGCCCGAGGCGGCGGGCGTGTTCGCGCACGAATCTTTCGGGCACAAGAGCGAGGCGGACTTCATGCTCGGCGACGAAACGATGAAAAAGGAATGGCAGATCGGCAAGAAGGTGGGCAGCGATTGCCTTTCCATTCTCGAATCGGGCACGTTCGACGGCTGCGGCTACGTTCCTTATGACGACGAGGGCACCAAGGCGACCAAAACGTATCTCATCAAGGACGGCGTGCTGGCGGGCCGGCTGCACAGCGCGGAAACGGCGGCGGCTTTGGAGGAGAGCGTTACGGGCAACGCCCGTTCTATCGGCATCGGCTACGAGCCCATCGTCCGCATGACGACGACGGTCATCGAGAGCGGGGACAAGACCTTGGAACAGCTGGTGGCGGGCGTCAAAAAGGGCTATTTCATCAAGACCATCAAACACGGAAGCGGTCTTAGCGTCTTTACCATCGCGCCGAATATCAGTTACGAGATTACGGACGGAAAGATAGGCCGTCCCGTAAAGATCTCGGTGATCTCGGGCGACGTGTTCGAAACTTTGGGACTTATCGACGGACTTTCCGATAGAACGGAGATTCTCTCTTTCGTCACGGGCGGCTGCGGGAAAATGGAGCAGTATCCCCTGCCCGTAGGCTTCGGAGCGCCCTATGTTTCCGTTTCGAAAATGAAAGTTCAATAAGGAGGCGTGAAATGGTTAAGGAAAAATTGACTGTAAAAAGCAGGACCGTGACGGTCGCCGCAGCGGCGAGCGAAGCGAAATCGGTGCGATTCGTGGATACGGAGAAACACGGCTATCGGGTCATGGAAGACGGAAAAATCGGCATTTACGGCTCGACGGGAAAAAGCGACGACGAGGCGGGGTGGAAGAGAGCGGAAGAAAATCTCAAAAACGAGATTCCCTATCCCGTAGAGCCTTCGAAAAACAGGACGGAACATATAGACGCCTCTCACTCCCTTCTGAGCGACAAGGAATTTGTGGAAAAGACAAAGGAGCTTCTTGCGAAGCTGAAAGAAAAATGTCCCACGTTTCTTTTCAGCAATAATATTTTGAAAGGGGAGATCGAGGAATGCATCAGAAACGACGTCGGATTGGATTTGTCCTATAAAGCGGGATTTTATAGCCTCGATCTCATCATGAAAGAAAAATCTTCCGCCAATATCTTCGATCTCGGCTATTCCTATTCCGGAAAAAGTTTCGACGTGGAAAAGATGACGAAAGATATAGAAGAACTCGCGCAGGCTTACTATGTGGCGGCGGATATCGGGGAGGGAGAGCATTATGTGCTCGCCTCCGTGTACGACCTCGCCGTCAATAAGCTCTACGAAGGTATCCGCGCCGATTCCTATGCCAACGGAACGGGACTGTTCGCGGGAAAATGCGGACGGCAGGTATTTGACGAGCGCGTGACGATCTATGAGGACAGGGATCCGAACGCGGGCGTTTACGGCGCCTTTTTCGACGACGAGGGCGTGGTGAACGAAGGATATAAAAACGTCGTTTTTGAGAAAGGCGTGTTTAAGGGACCTCTCGCTTCCAAATTCGACGCGCAGAAATACGGACTGCCCGCGTCGGGCAGCGCTTCCTCGGCGTACGACGGAGTGCCGCAGACGGGAATGGGGCATCTGCGCGTCGCGGGGTCGGGAAAGACGATACGGGAACTGATCGGCGACGAAAAGGCGATTTATCTCGTAATGGCAAGCGGGGGCGATACGACGCCGGACGGAGATTTCGCCACGCCCGTGCAGGTGGCGTTTCTCTATGAAAAGGGGAAGCTCGTCGGCAGACTTCCCGCCTTGAATGTGTCGGGGAATCTGTTTGATATTTACGGCAAAAACTTTGTCGGGCAGGCGGAAGACTCTCTTTCCGCCACCGATTGCGAATCGTATAAACCGCTTGTGGTGAAAATGAAAGTGACAAAATAGCAGCGGCGGGAAAAGGCTCTCGGATATATCCGGGAGCCTTTTTGTTTGATGTTTTGCGGGGAGAGGGAACGCGTTTTTAAAAAGATCGGATTTTCAGCGCCTTTTTTGCCGTATTCTCCCACTTTTTCTTATCTCTTGTTTTTTATCCTCGTTGCCTATGCTCCTTTTGTCCCGTCCGTTTTCTTCCGCACTTGTACTTTTCCCGTATCCGCCGCTTTTTCGCTTACGCATTCTCTCGTCTATGCCTTTTTCCGTTTACGATTTTCCACGCCTTCCCGCTTTCCCCGCCCCGTATCCCTCTTTCGGTTTTCCTCTAATCCGTTCCGCGTTCTTGTCTTTTCGGCTTGTATTTTTTTCCCTACTTTCCCCGTATTTCTCCCTCCTTCCCATCCGCCGCTTCCCTCCCGCGGCATAACGGCGTTTATTTTTCGTGGAAAGGGATGTGTAAGACGGCGCAACGGTCTGTCCTCCTTCGCGTATGGAATTTTTATTGCGATAAAGCGCACAAAAGGGAAGGGCGGGCGCATATATTGTAGAGTACAGCTCGCCCGTGGAACTTCACGGAAATTCTCAAAGCGGATAACGGACTCGGAAAAATGAGAAAAAGGGAAAAGAGTCGCGGCTTTTGGGACTAAAAAGTTTTCGTGGACTCTGCGGGAGCGGACAAAGCGCACAAAATAATAAAAAAAGTAAAGTAAAAAAGCGGAGGCGCGTATGGAATTGAGTTTCTCGGAGCTTCGCACAAAAGAGGTCGTCAACACCAACGACGGCAGACGTCTGGGAAAGGTGTGCGACATCGTTTTCTGTTATCCCGAAAATCGGGTCATCGGCATTGTCGTGCCGGGCTGTAAAGGCTTTGCTTTTTGGAAAAGCGAGCAGTTTATCGACATGAAAAATATCGTTAAGATAGGGGACGACGTGGTGCTCGTCAATTTCAATATGCCTCCCAAACCGTGCGGACGCAAACCCGGACACGGCGGCTGCGGCGGCAATAATTGTAATCCGCCTCCTCCGCCTCCCGGCGGCCCCGGAATGGGCGGTCCCGGTCCCTCTTATCCTCCCTCGGGCGGGTACCCTTCTCAACCCCAATATCCGGGCAGAAGGAGTTATGAGGAATACGAATGATACATAAGGCGACTTCTCGGGGCATATAATGTAAGGTAATACGTAAAAGGGGTGCTTTATGGACGATAATAAAGATATGGAAATTCGGGACATCACGCGGCTTATCGAAGAAACGGTCGACGCCGCAGTGGTTAAGGACGCGGCGAAAAAGGAAGCCGGATGCGATCACAGCAGCTGCGGCTGCGGAAAAACCTGCGCTCTGGATATTGCGTATCCGAGCCTTGACGGGATAGAGGAGGATACTTCGGCGCTGAAAATCGTTTCTCCCGCATACGCGGGCGACGAAGGGGAACTGACGGCTGTGCTGCAATACGTATATCAACATATCCTTTTCGATAATATGGGTTGTAAGGACTATGCGGATATTCTGATTAAAGTGGCTATCACCGAGATGAAACATCTGGAAATACTCGGCTCTTTGATCTTAAAGTTAGGGGCGGCGCCCGTATACTCCTATCTTCCGCCCTATCCCATCAATTATTATTCGGCGCGTTCGGTGTCCTATTCCAAAACGCCGCAGAAGATGATACTCGACGACATCGCCGCCGAGCAGTACGCAATCGATACATATACCAAGATGCTGTGCCGAATCAAAAACGAGCGGATTGCGGCGGTGATACAGCGTATCCGCATGGATGAAGAAGGACACCTCGCTACGTTCAAGTGCATCTTAAAAGAACTCACCTCGGAAAAATAGACGAGGAATCAACACGAGATTTATCAAAAAAGGAGCGCAAATCCGTCCCGAAAAATCGGGACGGATTTTTTCTTAAAGCGTAAATTTTTCTTCCTTTAAATGAAAAATGAGAAAAGTTTTTCGATGATTGTTATAATAGTTTTAGAAATGTAAAAAGACATTTTCGATTAAAAAGATAGGAGAAATATTTATGATAAAAGGAATAATGAATGGTTTGCTCGGCGAGGTATATTCTTATGCTTATGACCAGATAGGTTATAAAAGAAGCAAAAAGGCAGAGGAAGCTTCTAAACTTCACGATATTCTCTATCGGTCTTTGAACGAGGAACAAAAGAAATTGTTTGAATCTTTTAGAGAGGCGGATTTGGAGGAAAGAGGAGAAGAGGAAATAGAAAAATTTACAGCGGGATTTCGTTACGGATTATTGCTTGGGATAGATTCCTGTGAAAATCTTACGGATTGACGCCATCGAAAAATAACGGTTTTTAATTGAAGAGAAGAAAAGAGTATCCGACGTTTATATTCTTGTCAAGCCGTAGGAATCAATTGATTGCAACTTTGAGTGTCTTATCGGCAGAAGCTAATATTAGTTCCCGCGCGGAAAAATGTTTGCAGCACGACAAAATTTTCCGCCGTGTCAATCCGCGTCCTGAGAAGGGTGAGGATTGATTTTTGTCAGACAAAATAAACGGCGCGTCCTATGACGCGCCGTTAAAAAGAGAAAAGCTTTCTGTTTTTGGGTTAATATTCGGGAAATTCGAGGTCCTCGTTCTGTTTTTCGGGCATAAATTTCCAATAGCGCACGGGCATATAGCCCTTCATCTGTCGAGTGTTTTTGCGCGCGGGAATATAAACGGTGTGATAGTATTTTTTCCAAAGTCCCAAAAAAGCTTCTTCGCTTTCCGAAAGGACGATTTCCGCTTCCGCGACGGGAGAAACCAACCATTCGCTGCCGTTGTAGATGCCTGCAATTTTTCTTTTCACGTCGTGGATGACGAAGGAGGCGGTCTTGAATCTTGCGACGAAATGGGGCATGAGTAGATCCACAACGTCGTTGTCGGGCGCGCAGGGAGCGTAAAAGATGCCGTCCGCCGTTTCCTGAAAGCGGAGAAATCCCGATAGAAGGTGCCGTTCCGCGCCTACGCGGTCTACGAGATCCATTGCCCGCCGCACTTCTTTGAACGTGAGCATTCCGCGCACGGGCTTCCGGTTTTTGACCAAGAGGCGGATATATTCGAACGCCGCCTGTTCTTTATCCGCGTCGGGCACGCGAAGGATGCAGTCCGTTTCGTAAAGGCTGTTTTTGTCCACGGCGCGCAGTTTTTTTATCACTCTCGCAGACTTTTCGGCGCAGGAAGAAACGCGGAGAAACGTATCCCCGATCGCACTTTGCAGCGCGGGAGAGGAGGACAAAAAAGCGTCTTTGTCCGTATAAGCGTCGAAAACTGCCGTAAAAAATCCTTCGGGCGAACCGTCCGTAAAATAAATATTGCGCATTTTTATCTCCCGATTTTATGACGCCATAGCGACGTTTTTAAGTCAACTCTATTCGCAAGCTATTCGCAAGCTATTCGCAAGCTATTCGCAAGCTCTCGTTTTTTTTGCGCGCCGCTGTTTTTAAACGGGCGTTTTTTTCGATTTTCTAAATTCCTTTTTGAATCGTTGCAGGAGAAACGCTACGTCAGCTCAACCCTGCCTGCTCCTTATCCATGGATTATAGTTGTCCCGTCAGGGCCGAACGCGCGATTTCGGGCGAGGAATGGAGCAAAAACTGCTTTTCTTTGGGCGACGCGAGGAGGGACAGCGTGGCTTCGGGCAGCAGATTGGGCAGGGGACTTCCCGCGTCGAAGAGGGAAAGTTGCCGGGCGCCCTCGGCGCGTTCTGCGAGAATGAGCTGCGTTTTCACTCGGTCAATGCCCTCGGCGCCGTAAAATTTCCCGCTGCAAGTGACGAAGTGCCTTGCGCGCTTCAAAACGATGCGCATTTTTTTAAGGTCCTCGAAGTCGAGCGAGGCATATTTTCGCGCAGTGACGATTTTATAGGCGCCTTTGGCGCCGATTCCGGGCACGCGAAGCAGCTGTTCGACGCTCGCCCTGTTGATTTCGACGGGGAAATATTGCATATTCCGAAGCGCCCAGGCGCATTTCGGGTCGTATTCGGTGGGCAGATTTTCTCCCGGCGGCGTGATTTCGTCGCAGGTGAATCCGTAAAATCGGAGCAGCCAATCGGCTTGATATAACCGATGTTCCCGAAGCAATCCCGCGCCCGAGTCGGGCAAAAGGGGATCGCGCACGACGGGGGCATAGGAGGAATAATACACCCGCTTTAAGTCGTACTTTTGGTACATGAACTCGGTGAGCCGCAAAATCTGTCCGTCCGTTTCGGGCGAAGCCCCGACGATCATCTGCGTAGTCTGTCCCGCGGGTAAAAAACGTCCCGTGCCCCGCCGTTCTTCCCTGCCCGTGCGTTTTTTATATTCGAGAGCAAGCCCCCGTTTCTCCTCGCAGAGCTGCCGCATCGGAGAAAAGACGCTCTCTTTCGTCTTTTGCGGCGCAAGCAGTTTAAGACTTTGCTCGCTGGGCAGTTCGACGTTGTAACTCATGCGGTCGGCATAAGCGGCGGCGCTCTCGGTCAGCTTGCGATCGGCGTGGGGGATCCCTTTGAGGTGGATATACCCGTGGAATTTGTATTTTTCCCGAAGCATACGGATGGTTTGGAGGAGTATTTCCATTGTATAGTCGGGGGACTTATATACGGCGGAGGAGAGGAATAGCCCCTCGATATAATTGCGCCGATAGAAGCCCATGACCAGTTCACACATCTCCCGCGGGGACACGGAAGCGCGCGGAACGTCGGCGCTGTGCCGATTGGGACAGTATTTGCAGTCGAAAACGCAGTCGTTGCTCATCAGCATTTTGAGCAGGGAAATGCACCGTCCGTCCTGCGTGAACGAATGGCAGAGCCCTCCCACGGCAGCGTTGCCTGTGCCGTCTTTGGTATTTTTCCGCCTCGACCCCGACGACGAACAGGACACGTCGTATTTTGCGCCGTCGGTGAGAATTTTCAAACGCGCTTCTTCAATCATTTTATGCTCCTTTATCCGCCGCTTCTTTGCCGCCTGCGCTTCTCTATATATAATATACCACGCTTCTTTTTACAAGTCAAACATTTGTTCGTAAAAAACAGGAAAATTTTTCAAAAGATGACGAAAAGAACCGAGGACAAGGAGCGGAGAAAAGAAGAAAAAGGAAAAAAGGAGTCGAAAAGGGCGGAAAGGGAAGGTTATAGGGGATAGTACTTGACAAACGGGAAGAAATAAGTTATAATTTAAGAAAATTTCACTTAGCTTTCACGGTGTTTTGTTGTAAAGTTAACCTCCGGGGGGTATATTTATTTAAGTGAAAAAATAAATCCGCATAAGGAAATGCAGAGGAAATTCGTATGAAAATTTTAATTGTAGACGACGAAGAGATGATCCGCGGAGTATTGAAGGAATACGTGGAATTCGAGGGCAATGAGGCGTTCGAGGCTGCCGACGGCATGGAAGCGGTAAAAATGTGTAAGGACAACGACTACGACGTGGTCCTGATGGACGTGATGATGCCCCGTTTAGACGGCTTTTCCGCGGTGAAAGAGATCCGAAAATTCAAGGACGTTCCCGTCATCATGCTCTCGGCGCGCGGCGAGGAGTACGATAAACTCTTCGGCTTTGAAATCGGTGCGGACGATTATGTCACAAAGCCCTTTTCGCCCAAGGAAGTCATGGCGCGCATCAACGCGGTCACCAAGCGCCGTGCGGCGGGGAATAGCGAAAACGGCAACGAGATCCTTAAATTCGAGGGATTGGAGATCGACATGGCGGGCAGAAACGTCTACGTGGACGGCGAAAAAGCGGAGCTCACGCCCAAGGAATACGAACTTCTTTTCTATCTCGTGCGCAACAAAGGCATCGCGCTTACGCGCGAGAAGCTCCTTTACGACGTCTGGGGCTTCGACTTTTACGGGGACGACCGCACCGTGGACACGCATATCAAGATGCTCAGAGGCAACCTCAAAGACTATCGCAAGTTTATCGTCACGCTGCGCGGTCTTGGATATAAATTCGAAGTATAAACTTTTCGGCCGCGCAAAGCGCTTCGGCGCCGTCCCGCTCTCCTTCCAAGCGGGATAGTTTCCTTTTCGGAAAAGCGCGGCATTTTTGTACTTATGAGGCTGCCGAAAACGACCATTCGGGCGTTTTCGACCGCGCCGGAGAACAAAGGGCGGGAAACGCCCCACACCAATCGAGGCGGGCATGAAACAGCGGACCAAACGGAAAAAATATTCGAAAGCACAGCGCAGCACAAGCATTTATTTTTTGCTTTGGGCGGCTTTTTCCGTATTCTCTTTAATCATCGTCATGCTGTTCGGCTTCACGCAGAATATCCTTTTGAAGCAGAGCTACAAAGCGGAAATCGCGCATAACCTCGCGGCCAACGGCAAGACCATTCAAACGGAGCTTTTGCAATATACGGGATCGGACTATACGATTTTCGTACGCTATCAGGCGTCCCGATACAATTTGGGCGTGTATATTTTAGAAGAGGACGGAACGATTCTCTTTCCCGCCTCGGAAACCACGACGCCCGATCTCGACGCGGACTCGCTTGACTTTACGGAAAAGGTCGAACGGCTTAAAGAGCGGTTGTCGTCCGTGCCGAATAAAGCGGTGATCTATGAAGACCCGACGGGGGAATTCGTTTACGGCGCCGAGATGTCTTACAATAAAAGACCCGTCTATCTTTACGTATGTAAGCCGTTGCAGCTGATCGAAAACGTCGTGGCGCAGATGAACATCCGCACGCTGCTCCTCGCGGTTTTCGTCCTGCTCCTTTCCTTTACGATTTCCAGCGCGATTTCGGGCGTGCTGACAAAACCGATCACGGAGATGACGGAGAAAGCGAAACTGCTCGCCCGCGGGGACTTTTCGGTGGATTTTCACGGCAAATCGTACGGGAGCGAGATGGAACTTTTGGCGGAAACGCTGAACTTTGCCCGCGACGAGATCGCCAAGGCGGATCAGATGCAGAAAGAGCTGATCGCCAACGTTTCCCACGATTTTAAAACGCCGCTGACGATGATCAAGGCATATGCCTCCATGATTCAGGAAATATCGGGCAATAATCCCGAGAAACGCAATAAGCATACCCAGGTCATTATCGACGAAGCGGATCGGCTCACTTCGCTCGTCAACGACGTCCTCGATCTCTCGAAGATCCGCTCGGGGATCGACTCCTTAAAGCCGCAGGTGTTCGATTTGTCGGAATATACGCTCGGGGTGCTGGAAAAATTCGAATATCTTGCGGAACGGGACGGCTATCGTTTCGAAACGGAGATCGAAAAGGACCTGTATACGCAGGCAGATCCGATCAAAATCGGCGAGGTGCTGTATAATCTCATCGGCAACGCGGTCAATTATACGGGCGAAAATAAGCTCGTCAAAGTTTCTTTGAAAAGACAGGCGGACGGCGTCATCCGCTTCTCCGTCACCGATACGGGCAAGGGGATCAAAGCGGAGGAGATCACCACCATCTGGGAAAGATACTATCGCTCTTCTCAGGCGCATAAACGCCCCGTCAAGGGCACGGGGCTGGGACTTTCCATCGTCAAGACCATTCTCGAAAAACATAATTTCCGTTTCGGCGTGGAAAGCGTCGTCGGCAAGGGCAGTACTTTCTATGTACTGTTTCCCGCCTGGCAGATTCCCGCTCTTGAAGAGGAGAAGGCGTAACGCTTCGGGAAAACGGAGGACGATTATTCCTTTCCTTTTCTTTCCTTTTCCTTGCGCAGGCGGGGTAGAACGGGAACGGAGCGCCCTTTTTGGCTTTGAGGGAGCGCTATGGCGCCGAAGTCGTTTACTTTACGATAGTACCGCCTCTGTTTCCATCTTGATTTTTCCGTCATGCCGTTCTTTGAAACGCTTTCCGTTTTTGGAGGCGCAAATTCGTCGGATTTTGCGCTCGCGAAACGTCCGTATCCCTGTCGATAGGGGTGGCGGAGGTCTTTATTCATCGAATGTCCCGCGTTTGTTTTTATGCGGATTGGAATGGAGCGGATTTTATGCGTTCGTCTGTCGATATCCCGCCGTCGCTTTGGGGAGAGATAGGGGAACTTGTTGCGCTTTGTAGGGGGCGGCCGATGAGCCGTTCGCCGGGCGCGGATAGGCGGACCGATCCTGTATGTCATCTCCCGACGGCTTTTATTTGCCGCCGCGGACTTGGGAAAAGCGGGCAAACCGCATCAGTCAGCTACATTTCCGTATTTGTGTTCCCGCGCCCGGGAGGACGAAAAATTTATTTGCATTTCCCGTTTTCGTAAATACGCCATAGAAAAAGAGAAGGGCGGGCATTTTGACCGCCGCCGAATGAAAAAAGTATGCTTCGTCATAGACGAAAGAAAAATAAGAACAGGGCAGGTATGTGATGAACGAGGAAACGAGCGTTTTTAACGGCGGGATCTCCGAACTTTGGGCGGCGATCGCCGCCAAACAGGGCGACACTTTTTATACGGCTAAAAATCTGCCCTTTACCTACAAGGTAAAAGGCGGGGAGCTGTTCACAGACAGGCGGGAGCGGTCGATTACGAAAAGCACGTTCGAGCGTGCCTACGAGAAAATACTCGCGGACCCGAGCATCCAAGGTCCCAAAAAACTCAACGTTTACGGAGCGCCGTACGTTTGGGCGGTCCTCAAAAAGATCGGAGCGGTGCCTGTCCGAGAGCAAGAAGAGGGGCAGGGCTGAAACGAACGCTTTTGAAAAAGGACGTCGGTAAGGAGAAAGGAGAATGTCGGCAAAAAAATCGAAAGACGGCGAGGAGTTTTCGGGCTACTCGGAATTTTATTTAGCGGACGAAACGTACGGGGAAAAGGAGGCGCTCGAAAAACTGCGCACGGCATTGCGCCGTTTCAAGGGGATTCACGCGGGTTTTTTGAATCGTATCGGGGAGGAAGACGCTTTTTGCGTCGAAAAGAGATACATACCCGTTTACAGGCTCAAAGCGCAGGCGGAATACGTATGGCAAAAGTCGGGACGTAAAAAATCCGCCTCCGCGCAGCACCGAGAAAAGAGAGAGGTGGAATGTATCCGCCTGCGGGCGCCCGAAGAACTGAACGCGGGGGAATGGAAAACGCCGCGGCCGCTTCAAAGCGCGGAGCTTCCCGCGCCCTTTTTTGCCGACAGCGCCATTCCCTTTAAAGAGAACGAGCGGGAATTGAAACGGACGGCGGAGGCGTATTCTCCCGATAAAAAGGCGAGCGTGTCTTTGAACGAGGTCCATTTGGAAGTGGTGCTCGTTCCCGTGCTGACGTGCGCCTGCCGCTACGGGGAGGAAGAATATACCGGCGTCGTCAATATGCATAACGGGGCGGTCACTGCGGAATACCCCGTTTCGCAGCGAGTGGAAACGGAGGTGGACAAGTTTCTTTCCAAAGTGCGCACGGCGAAACAGTGCATCGCGTTCGCGGCGCTTTTCCTCTTTGTATTCGCCGTACTCGCGCTCGTCAAACTTTTGAGAGAGGACGGGGGAGTATCTG
Organism: uncultured Eubacteriales bacterium; assembly: GCA_905209085.1. GTDB lineage: Bacteria > Bacillota > Clostridia > Christensenellales > Borkfalkiaceae > Scatosoma. The sequence continues at coordinate 34,904 of CAJLRM010000001.1, read as the reverse complement.
TCGCGGCGGTGGCGGGGTTGTTCGCGCTCCTGACGGTGCCGCTCTGCGCTTTTTTGAAATGCCTCACTTATCGGCGGGAAAAACTTTTGCAGAAAGCGGGGGACAGCGGCAGAGCCTCGGGGACGCCGTTTGTTTTGACGATCACCCTTCTTTCCTGGGCGGCGTGCGCGTTCGGCATTTTTCTTTTCGCCGTAAAGGTGCTCTTTTAATACTCGGTACAATGGAAACGTTGCCTTCTTGCGGCGAAAGAAATGTCAGAGCGTAGATGTTACGCTCTTTTTTGTATAGCGCGAAGCCCGGCGCCGTTTCGAAAATGCAACCGATTCGTTCACTCCTTATCGATACTGATGTTTTCGTTCCCGTCCATAACGCTTTTCCGAAAGCTCATATAGTTTTACCCGTTCGTTTTTTTGGCGGAGGAATTAGGAAGGAGAGCGTTTGCCTCTTTGCGCCGCAAGGTTTTATATTTTCGAGTCCGCTTTCTTCCTGATTTTCGAAGTCCGTCTGTTTTCGGCGCGCGGCGACGCACATATAGAGCGTTTTATCTTTTCCCTTCCTGCGTATCGTCTTGCTTTTCGTTTAGCTGTCCGTTCGCCGCGCGTTTTTTGCGTTCGTTTGCGCACATCCCCGCCGTCGTTTTTGTCCTTCCAAAAACTTTTCCTTTTACGTTCTCCCTCCGGCTTTTTTTATCCTTCAAAAATCTTCCCGTTGTTTCCTGTTTGCCGGCAAGAGGGAGATCTCGCTTCCTTTTTCAGAGCGCTTTTCGGAAACCGGTTCCGCTTGTTGACAAATTCCCCCGGTATGTGCTATAATCGGAGAAAATAGAAGAAGTCCTCGGGCAACCGAGGCAAGAGAGGTGCGCGGTATGATAGACATGACGACGATTCAAAAAGCCGATCCCGAACTGTACGCGGCAATGGACGCGGAGCTGAAACGTCAGCAGGGCAATATCGAGTTGATTGCCAGCGAAAATATCGTTTCTCCCGCGGTGATGGCGGCGGCGGGTTCTCATCTCACCAACAAATACGCGGAGGGACTTCCGGGCAAGCGCTATTACGGCGGGTGCGAGTTTGTGGATGTTGCGGAGAATCTCGCCCGCGACAGACTCAAACAGATTTTCGGCTGCGACCACTGCAACGTCCAGCCCCATTCGGGCGCACAGGCAAATTTTGCCGTTTATTTCGCCATGTTAGAACCGGGCGACACCATCATGGGCATGAATCTCTCGCACGGAGGACATCTGACGCACGGCTCGCCCGTCAATATTTCCGGCAAATATTTCAAGATCGTTTCCTACGGCGTTTCGCCCGAAACGGAAACGATCGACTACGACGAGATGGAAAAGCTGGCGCTCGAAAGCAAACCCAAACTGATCGTTTCGGGCGCAAGCGCCTATCCCCGCACGATCGATTTCAAGCGTATCCGCGAAATCTGCGACAAAGCGGGGGCGTACATGATGGTGGACATCGCGCATATCGCGGGATTGGTGGCGGCGGGGCTTCATCCCTCGCCCGTGCCGTACGCCGATTTCGTGACCACTACGACGCACAAGACCCTGCGCGGACCCCGCGGCGGCGTCATCATGTGCAAGGAGGCATACGCGAAGCAGATCGATAAAGCGGTGTTTCCGGGAACGCAGGGCGGGCCTTTGATGCATATCATCGCGGCGAAAGCGGCGGCGTTTAAGGAAGCGCTTTCCCCCGAATTTAAGGAATATCAGAAGCAGATACTTTCCAATGCGCAGGCGATGGCGGCGCGCTTTATAAAGAACGGCATTCGTCTGGTTTCGGGCGGTACGGACAATCATTTAATGCTTCTGGATCTGCGAGAAACGGGGGTGACGGGCAAGGAGCTGGAATTCATGCTCGACAGAGTGCACATCACGGTGAATAAGAACACCATTCCCTTTGAAACGGCTTCTCCGTTCGTCACCAGCGGCATTCGCGTGGGCACGCCCGCCGTCACGACGCGCGGCATGAAAGAAGGGGAATGCGAAAGAATCGCCGACCTCATTGCGAGAGTGATCAAAGAAAAGGAAAGCTGTTTCGACGAGGTGAACGCCGAAGTCGCCGCGCTTTGCGCGCGCTTTCCCATTTACGGGAAAGACGTCTTGTAAAGGCGCGAAGGCCGATAAAACGGTCCGCGGCGCAACGCTTTTGAAACGTAGAAGGTTGCGCTGCGGCCGAATGCGCCGGGAATCAAAGATTTTTTTGTCGTTCCCGGCTTTCGTGTCCGCAATTCGGACTCAATCTCCGATTTTTTTCAAAAAAACCGTAAATGTCAAGAGTAAATGGGAAAAGAGTTCAAAAAAATCGAAAAAATCTTTTTCGACGCTTGACAAACGGCGCATAGGAGATTTATAATATAGAAAAAGTAAATATTCTTTGGGGCGAGGCGAAATTCCTCACCGGCAGTAAAGTCTGCGAAGGGCACACGGCGCAAAAACAGCGCGGCGCGCCCCCGAATCGGCGAAATTCCGATACCGACGGTATAGTCCGGATGGAAAAAGAAAAAGCGAAAAAGGCGATAGCCGTTTTTCGCCGCGAACGTGTTTTAACTGCGCCGCCTTGAACATTGTTTCAAGGCGGCTTTTCAATCGGCACTTTCAAAGGATATTTTCTTGAAAATATTTTTAAAGGAGTGTGTCTTATGTCTTTCCATTCTTCTTCCCGTTCCGTTTTTTCAGAAGAACGCCCCGAATCTCCGACGGGACAGGATATCGGTGATCAAATACCTGCCCCCTCCGATTCTCCCGATCCCGCTCTACATAGCGCAGGGCGGAGCGGCTCGTCCCGCGCTTTGAAAACGTCGGATCAAAACGGAAAAAAACGAAGCGCGGGCGCGGCTTTTAAAAAGATGTTTTCCGCAAAGCGCATAGCGCTGATGGCGATTTTTACGGCGTTGAGCTTTGTCGTCAGTATGCTCGAATTTCCCATTTTCCCCCAGGCGGAATTTTTGAAACTCGATTTTGGAAACGTCTTTATCATGCTCATCGGCTTCCTTTTGGGTCCCGTCGAAGGGATGATCGTCCTCGTTATCAAGGAACTGTTGTATATTCCCGTAGGCGGGACGGGCGGGGTAGGACAGCTCGCCAACATTATCGTGACTTCTTCCTTCCTTCTCGTGCCGTCGATCTCCTATAAATTCCATAAAGGACTTAAAACGGTGATTCCCGCGCTTTTCATCGGCTGTGTGCTTGCCAGCGGCATGGCGCTTCTCTCCAATCGGTTTATTCTCATTCCCGCCTTCGGCATAGCCGATCCCACCGCCTATTTTAAGAAGGTCTGGATGTATATTTTGGCGTTCAATCTCGTCAAAACGACGGCGATCAGCATAGTCACCATCCTCCTTTATAAACGCTTGTCCGCGTTTTTAAAGAAAATGAAGATTTAAAAGCCCGAAATTATTGCAAAAAATTGCCGTACGTATTATAATATACGTATGGCTGTTTTTATATCGAAGTCGCGGGAAGCGACGGAAAAGTTTGCGGAAGAGTATGCGAAAACGCTTCGTCCCGGGGACGTAATTCTTTTGGACGGAGAAATGGGCGCGGGGAAGACGGTGTTCGCCAAAGGCGTCGCCAGGGGACTCGGCATAGAGGACGAGGTCACGAGCCCCACCTACGCCTATATGAACGACTATGACGGCGGACTTTTTCATTATGACTGTTATCGCATCGAATCGCCGCGGCAGGCGGAAAATTTAGGCTTGGCGGACTATTTCGAGATGGGCGGCGTGTGCCTCGTGGAATGGAGCGAAAATATCGCCCCGCTTCTGCCCGGTCGCGCGAAACGGGTGATCATCCGCAAAACGGGAGAAGAGGAAAGGGAGATAGAATATTGAATAATTTTCTGGCGATCGACACCGGCTTGAAATATCTCACGGTGATGGCGGTGAAGGAGGGGCAAACGTTTTATTCCCATCTTCCCGACTGCGCGATGAAACATTCCGTGCTGTTGATGGAAGAGGTGGATAAAGTCTTAAAGCAAGCGGATCTTTCTCCCGCCGAATGCGATTTTTTTGCGGCGGTGGTGGGACCCGGTTCTTTTACGGGCATCCGTATCGGAATTTCGACGATAAAGGGCTTTTGCCTGGCGGCGGGGAAACCTTCTCTTCCCGTCACCTCGTTCGAAACGATGGCATATAATGACGTAGACGGCAATAAGCTCCTCTGCCTGGTCGACGCTTTGCACGGCCGCTATTATGCCTGCGGCTATGAAACGGCTTCCTACGACGGCTCCCCGCGTCTTCCCGCGGCGGCTTTGCGCGAGATTTTTCCTCCTTCCTATCTGGAAGAAGCGGAGGTCCTGCGGCTTATAAGCGAGGAAAAATATCTTCCCTGCGCGTTCGAACGCCTCCCCCTTGCCGATAAGACGCAGGTGCGGCTTCTCGACCCCGTGGCGGGTTTGCGGAACTCGATTTTGGCGTTGATGCGCAGCGAAGAAAACTTCGGGGAATTGAAGGCGGTGTATATCCGCAAAAGTCAAGCGGAAGAACAGCTCGGCGTGTAGACGTCCCCGCTTCTTTCGCCTCAGGCGGTTTTCGGGCGGCGGAGCCGCGCGTCAGAATGAGTTTTTTTGTTCCGTTTTTTCCGTCGTTTCGGACTTCCATCGGCCCGGAAAAAGCCGAAGAGCGCAGTATGATACGGATCTTGGCATTTTTGATCAGAGAGAGAATATGAAATATCGAAACTGGACGTACAAAGACATTTTGAAAATTTCCGAATTGGAAAAGGCTTGCTTTTCGGATCCGTGGAACTATCGGATGTTCGCGGACGCGTTTTCATCCAAGCTCTTTCACGGCGTTTTGGCGGAGGAGAACGGCGAGGTCGTGGGGTATGCCTGTCAGACGGTGCTGTTTGAAAACGCCGAAGTGGATAATATCGCGGTGGCGGAAGGATACAGAAGGGAAGGGATTGCAAAAAAACTGCTCGAAATGCTGGAAGAAGAGGCGAAAGCCCGCGGCGCGACAGTCATGCTTTTGGAAGTCCGCGTATCCAACGTTCCCGCGATGAGTCTGTATCTACATTTGGGCTATGCGGGAATCTATACCCGTTCCCGATATTACGCCGACGGAGAGGACGCGGTCGTCATGCAAAAAAGGCTCTGCGGCGCGTAAGGCTTTCGTTTGATTTTAGGTCGTCCGCGGCTTTTTCTTTCGCTCGTCGCGCCGTAAGCATTCGTTGAACGTTCGTTTTACTTATCTGCGCAAATTTCCGCGGGACACTTTTTTTGCTCCTGTGCGCACCAATTTCCGCGAAATGCTTTTTTCCGCTTATTGAATCGCGAATTTCCGCCGAGCGTTGTTTCTTTCCTCGGCGCGGCATAAATTTTCGTCAATTCTTCCTTTTTACCTCCTCACAACCTCTTGCCGGAGCTTTTTTTACCCGTAATGCCTGCTGCGTTTCTTTCAAAGACGCGCTTTTTTGTAAATCCCGACGGTTTTCGCCCGATTAAAAAAGCCGCGCTTTGGCGGCCGATAGAAATTTATGGAGTACGCTACCGCGAAAGACGCGGTCGATTGAAAAAATAGGAGAGCTATGTTCGATTTGTCCGAGGTTTCGTACATACAAAAGGGGACGGGCGAGGATCTGGTATTTTTTCACGGCTATCTCGCCTCCAAAGAGAGCTTTGCCGCGCAGATCGAATATTTTTCCCGTTTTTATCGCGTCACCGCGTTCGATTTTCTCGGTTTCGGCGCATCCGCGCCGCTGACGGAGCCTTTTTCCGTTTCCGAGTACGCGGCGTGGACGGAAGAATTTTTAAAGGCGCTTTCGATCGTGCGCCCGCACGTGATCGCCCATTCGTTCGGCTGCCGAGTCGCTGTCAAAATGGCGGCGCGAGGCGCGGAAAGGGGGGAGCAGGTATTCGATAAGATGCTGCTGACGGGGGCGGCGGGGATTATTTTGAAACGCGGAATGCGCTATAAAATCAGGGTGAAAACCTATCGTTTGGTCAAAAAAATCGCGCCGAAGTTTGCCGAAAAGCATTTCGGAAGCGCGGAATATAAAACGCTTTCCCCGGTGATGCGGGAGAGCTATAAAAAGATCGTCAACGAAGATCTGCGCGAGGACGCGCGGAAAGTCGAAAACGAAGTTTTACTCGTCGAAGGGACGGAGGATAAAACGACGCCCATAGAAGAGGCGCACGTGTATCTTTCCTGTTTCTCAAACGGATGGATAAAAACGACGGAGGGCGGGCATTTTGCGTTTGCGGAATATCCGACGGCCTTCAATCTGATTGCGGAGGAATTTTTCTTTCATGAGTGACGTATTGTCGAGAATCGCCGCGTGCATCGTCTGCACCTGCCTCTTTTATGTGGCGACGTATAAATCCTTGGGCGCGTTGCAGCAGTGCGGCTATAAAAACGGCAAATTCGCGCGCTGGCTGACGCGTAAGGACAATTTGTATTATAACCGTCTGGCGCTTTGGTCGGGGCTGGGGCTGCTGTCTACGGGCGTCGTCGCGCTCACATTTTCCTTTGCGGACGCCAAAATCGCCCTGCTTCTTTCCGCGCTTCCCTTCCTTTTATTCTGCGTGCTGTTTTGCATCGCGGACAGAAAATACGCTTTAAAGGTACCCGTGGCGGCGACGGGCAGAATCAAGCGCCTTTCCGCCGTCTACGTGCTTTTTACGGCGTGCGTTTCCTATCTCGTCATCGCACTGCTCGCCTTTGTCGGAAAACTCGTCGACAGCGAGCTGTACGGCGTTTTGGCGTATCTTCCCTTTACGCTGATGCCTTTGCTGCTGCCTTGGATCTTATGCCTTGCCAATGCCGCGGACGGACTTTACGAAACGCCCCGCAATAAAAGATTCGTCAGACGGGCGGGACGGATATTGGACGAAACGAAAATCATTCGCGTGGCGGTAGTGGGCAGCTGTGGGAAGACGTCGGTCAAGAATATTTTGAAAAGCATCCTTTCTGCAAAATATTCTGTCGTGGCTACGCCCGAATCGTATAATACGCCCGTCGGAATCGCCAAGACGGTGACGAGCGGGGAATTTACGGATAAACAGGTGCTTGTCGCGGAGATGGGGGCGCGCCGCATCGGGGACATCGCCGAACTTTGCGCGCTGGTGAAGCCTGATTTTGCGGTGTTCACGGGCGTATGCGCGCAGCATATCGAAACGTTCGGCTCTTTGGAGAACGTGTTGAAGGGCAAGAGCGAGGTCCTGAAAGGGACGTCCGATAAGGTGGTCTGCGGCGAGGGATTAAAGGAAAAAATCCTTACGCTCCCTTTGGAAACCGCCTCCCTTTCGGATAAAGAGAAGTGCGTATACGCCGATTACGGCGCGCTGATCGGGGCGCTGCTTTTGAAGCCGGACGGAACGTCTTTCGTTTTACGCCTGCCGGAACGGAAAGAAATTTTCGTCGATACGCCGTTGCTCGGCAAGCACTCGGCGGAAAATATCGCCCTTGCGGCTCTCCTCGCCGCCGAGATGGGATTGACCGAAGAGGAAATTTCGGCGGGAATCGAGAAGATAGAGCCCATTCCCCATCGTTTGCAACTGATCGAAAGCGGCGGCGTGCACATTCTCGACGACAGTTATAATTCCAATCCCGTGGGCGCCGCGGAGGCGGTGGAGGCGTTGAAGCGCTTTGGCGGCAGAAAGATCGTCGTCACTCCCGGACTTGTGGAAACGGGGATCCTCGACGAGAGGCTCAACGGCGAACTCGGCGCTCGTCTGGCTGGGCTGGATCTCGTCATATTGGTCGGAGATACGCTCGTCGGCGCGGTAAAAGCGGGTTATACGGCGGCGGGCGGGGAAGCGGAAAAACTCGTCCTGCGCTCCACGCTGGACGCGGCGAGGGAATATCTCGCGGACGTTGTGGAAACGGGCGACGCCGTGCTGTTTTTAAACGATCTTCCCGACGCATGGTGAACGCTTTTTGTGGAGCGCAGCGGAACAGAGCGGATTCTCAGACTTTCCGCGCCTTTTCCTTTCGTGCGAGGGATTCGTTTTATTTCCGCTTAGCCGCGCTTTTTTCGCCGCTTCTTCGTTTTCCGGACGGTGAACTGCCTTCTATCCCTTTTGTCATAAGGAATAGAATGAAAAAAAGCGCTTTTTTGAAAGGATGCGGTTAAAAAAAGAAATAAATAGGCGGAAAAGCCTTGTGGGAAAAGGGATAGAGCGCATAAAGGGGGAAGGTTGCCCCTTTGAACTTCAATATGAAAAAATCGCCTTGAATCTCTTTCAATAAAAGGGAAAGAGCGCGTTTCGGGCAGCGCGTGGCAATTTCAAAGGTTTTCTTTTTCGAAAAGGCGTGAAAAATTGCCTTTTAACCCCTTTTGTCAAAAGGGATTGCGTAGATAGAGCCAACGAAGAACAAATACACCAAAGCGGAAAAATTTATTTCACGGAGGTGTATTTTTATGCAAAAAATTGCGGTGTTATTCGGCGGAAAATCCAACGAAAACGAAATTTCGATTTTGACGGGGGTGTTCGTTCTCAATCTCATCGACAAGGAAAAGTTTATTCCTGTTCCCGTATACATCCACACGGACGGAGAAATGTATACCTCCGCGAAAATGAACGATTTGAATTTGTTTAAGAAGCAGGACTTCTCCTCTTTTGCGAGAATTTTTTTCGACGGGGGCACCATGTATGCGTTCAACGCGGCAAAGACAAAAGTGAAAAACAAGGGGAAGATAGACGGAGCCATCAATTGCTGTCACGGCGGCCTCGGGGAAGGCGGGGGAATTTCGGCGCTGATGCAGCTCAACGAAATTCCCCTCGCCTCGCCCGAACTCACGGCGTCGGGTATGTTCATGGATAAAACGCTCACCAAACTCGTCGCCAAGGCGCTGAATATCCCCACGGTGGAATATATACGCGTCAACGAAGCGGATTATGCGCGCAGGGGCAAGTTTTTGCTGAAAAACATAGGCTCCAAACTTAAATATCCCGTCGTGGTGAAGCCTGCGCATCTGGGATCTTCCATCGGAATTTCCCTTGCGGAAAACGAGGAAGGCGCGGAAAAAGCGATCGAGGCGGCGTTCCTTCTGGACGAGAGAGTGATTATAGAAAAATACATAAAAGGCAAGCGGGACATCAACTGCGCCGCATATTCCTTAAACGGTGAAATTTTTGTTTCCGAACCCGAAGAGGCGTCATCGGGAGATAAGCTTTACACCTTTGCGGATAAATACTTAAAGGATGGAAATCGTCCGCGCGCGGGCGGAAAACGCGGTGGCGGGGCGGCGGTCCTTTCCGACGAAACGAGGGAAAATATCCGTTCTTATACGAGGACATTATATAAGCGTATGAATCTGAAAGGGATTGTCCGCATGGACTTTTTGTTGGGCGAAGGAAAAATTTACCTCGGAGAAGTCAATACCGTTCCCGGTTCCTTGGCTTATTATCTTTTTTGCGAACGGGTTTCCGACGCAAAAAATCTCTTCTCCGATCTGATAGAAGACGCAGTCAAGAGCGCCGAGGCGGAGAAAAAGCACGTCATATCCACGGGAATCTTACAGACGGTGTCCGTGCGGGGAAAAAGCCGCGGCGTGAGGCTTTGAGCGGGTATAGAAGAGTCTACGCTTTTATGAAATTGAGAATGCCTTTTAGCGGATTTAGACAAACGCGCTAAAAGGAAAAAAGCGTGAAAGAAGCATAAATAAACAGGCGGAGCGTTTTTCAGACGCCCCGTCTTTCTTAGAAACGGAGGAACGTTGCCGAAAACTCTTTCGGCAACATTTTAAACTCACGCGATGCGTATCACCATCATAGAAGCGTTGACGTTCGGCCCCGCCCCGCCTACTCCCGTGGCAAGCGTAACGGTTGCGCCCGTAAAATTGACGAGGGCAAGCGTACTGTTCGCGGGCGCTTCGACAATGGCAAAGCCTCCCGTGATGGAACGGACGGCGGAGCCCGCGGCGCCCGGAGAAGTTCCGAAAATAGTGCCTGCGACGCTCGTATCGTTTAAAAATAATGCAAATTGCGCGTCCGCCGTCCCCATCATGGTAAACCATACCGCATAGGTGCCCGCGTTTTCTATCGTAACGGCGTTCCCGTTTACGGGATGAGTCATTCCGTCGGAAAGAACTCCGTTGGAGGAGAAAAGAATCGGCGCGCTTGCCGCCACCGTCTGACGGCCGTCGTTATATACATACGCGTAAGCGGACGGTATCGTCGGGGTCGGCGTGGGCTCGCCCGCCTGTATTACGGTTTTGTAGACAATGGGGCAGCAGGACTGCGGGCATTGCGGCGGACAGGGAGGACAACAAGGAATACATCCGCAGTCGACTTGTCCGAAACATTGTTCTTTTTTGGAAGTTTCGAAGGATTTTTTCATAAGTGGAGAACCTCTTTAAGAAAAATTCGGCCGAAGCGGAAAAATTGTTTTTCCTGTTTCGGCTTAGTTTATTATATGCGGACGAGAAAGCGTTGCGTGTAAATAGGGGAAAGCGCGTGATATAGAGGAAAACGAGCGTGAAAGAAAAAGGGACGAAAAGAGGGGCAAAACAATAAGAAAACGCGAAGAGAGGAAATCGGGAGCGGAAAAACAGAGGGGATTTATAGCCGCAAACGCGAAGCGAAGAGGAGCGTGAAAATTAAGGGGCGCGGGCGGAGAAGGAACGGGCGGGGAAGGCGGTGCGAAGAGAGGAAAGAGGACAAGCCATGCGAAAAATGGATGGTAAGAAGGGATAAGGCATGAGAAAAACGAAAACCGCGCAAAAAGGACGGAAAAGCGCTGCGAAGAATGCAAAACAACGAAAAGGCGAAAAACGCCTTGCGTTGATTGCGGCGTTTGTTTGACCGCGAGAAAAAAATAAGTTGACTTTCGTGTGACAGGCAGTTCCTTTTTTCGCAAAAAATATGGATCATCCGATTTTTTGACCCGACGGAAAACAATTGCGCCGGGAAGACAAGAAAGATTTTCCCGCGGTCCCGTAAATCATTGCTTTTTTCGCGTCGTTTTGCTATACTTAATAGGACGAAAATTGAGCGGCGGCGCATACTGTTATGGGACGGAAGGAAAAGAAGCGCGAGAAAAAAGCATGGATTCCTCTTCTTTCCAAAAACGCAAAAACCTGACGTATGCGGAATGTAAGACGTTTGCTTTTGCAAAAGCAGACGTTGCGGCTTAAAAAAGACAAAGGGAAAACTATGGCAAACGGCGAATTTACCGATAAAGTAAAAATTTTGATCAAGGCAGGCAACGGCGGCGACGGGATGAACTCCTTTAAGGCCTTTAAGGGAAAACCCGCGTGCGGTCCGGACGGCGGCGACGGGGGACGGGGCGGCGACGTCTATTTTGTGGGGGACAAAGACATGAGCGACTTGTTCTCCTTCCGTTTCACGTCCAAATTTTTCGCGGAGGACGGCGAGCGCGGCGGCACGAATCAATGCTTCGGCAAGGGCGGCAAGAACGTGTATATTGCCGTACCTCTCGGTACCCTCGTGCGCGACGCGGAAACGGGCAGGCTAATCTGCGACGTCTTCGAGGACGGGCAGCAGGTACTCGTCGCCCGCGGCGGCAACGGCGGCAAGGGGAACGTGCGCTTTACCACGGCGCGGCGGCACGCGCCTAATTTTGCCCAAAAGGGCGAAAAGGTCAAGCAGCATTCCGTCGTTCTCGAAATGAAAGTGATCGCGGACGTGGGATTGGTGGGATTCCCCAACGTCGGAAAAAGCACGCTTTTGAGCAAAATCTCCGCTGCCAGACCCAAAATCGCCAATTATCATTTCACCACGCTCTCTCCCAATCTCGGCGTGGTGCGCTATTACGATAAATCTTTTGTGGCGGCGGATATCCCGGGGCTCATCGAAGGCGCGGCGGAAGGCGCGGGACTCGGACACGACTTTTTAAGGCACATCGAACGGACTCGGATGCTCTGTCACGTCGTGGATGTTTCGGGCTGCGAGGGGCGCGACCCCGTAGACGATTTCAAGAAAATCAACGACGAATTGAAGAATTACAGCGAAACGCTCGCTTCCTTGCCGCAAATCATCGTCTGCAATAAATGCGATATTTTCGGCGCCGAGGAAAATTTAAAAACGTTTCGGAAAAAATACGGGCGCAAGTATAAAATCTTCCCGATCACTGCCGTCACGGGCGAGGGGACGCGGGAATTGATCGAGGGGATTTTCGACGTGCTCAAAGACCTGCCCCCCGTGGAACCCGTCCGTCCCGACGAGGAATTCGAATACACCGCCAACGACAATCTCGATTTCGAGATCTATCGGGACGAAAACGGCGTGTTCGTCGTCGTGGGAGGACTTGTGGATATGCTTTGCCGCAACGTCGTTTTGAACAATCCCGATTCCATGCTGTATTTTCAAAAAGTTCTGCGCCTGCGCGGAGTGATTAAGAAATTAAACGAAATGGGCTGTCGGGAAGGAGATACCGTTTCTATCGGCGACGTGGAATTCGATTTTGTGCCGTAAAATCTCGGCATTGCTGCCGTCCTAAAAAACTGCCGCTTTTTTGCGCTTCGTTTTCCTTTCCGCCTCTTTTTGACGGATGAAAACAAGAGGTCGGGGAAGAGGAAAAGCGGACCTTTTTTCTTCGGGGCATCCCGTGGGAAAAAAATTCCCGCTTCTCGTTTTAAGAGAACAAGTATTCTCTTTTGACGATAGCTTGGGAGAAAGGAACGGGAAAGCGAACTTCCTTTGCCTCGGGGGTAAGAGGGGTGCGGTGAAGGCTTAAAAATGAAAAGAAAGATACGAAAGAGAAAATTATGGAACAGGGATTGAAAGCATTTTTTTACGATTATAAATATTATTTGTTGCCCGACGACTGCGCGGACACGGAAGACGTCAAAAAGATTTCGTCGGGAGAATTTCGGCGCCTGAAAGAAGAAAAATGTATGGCTCCCGATTTTGTTTACGAAGCAATCGAAACGGAATTTCTTTCCATCGAAGCGCCCGAACGGGTCTTTCCCGTGAATGTCAATCTTTATTCGCGGCAGGAATACGACGGTATTCTCGCAAAACAGGTGGAAAAGCGGTGCCCCGGCTGCGCCCGCTACACGGACGACGGCTCCGAGGAACTCAACGGGCATCATCGGGAATTATCCCTCGCGGGAGTTTGTTATTCCCGCGAGGAAGAGGACTCTCCTCTGCCGTTTGCAAGAGCCGCCGTCTATTTTTGGGAGATCATCTCGCGTTCCATCAACGAGCTGGCTGAAATGACGGACAAGGGGGATCAGAAGGGCATCAACAAGCTTCTCAATCGCACGCTGTCCCGATTCTTTTTGCCACTCGATTTTTACGGGGGCGTGGAAGACGGAAAATATTGCTTATGTATGAGCGGCGACGACTATCCCATTCAGGGGGTGCGCGCGATCGTCAAAATGCTCTCCGATACGGCGAATCACGCCGGTTCCGCCATGGACAAAGCGGGGTGGAAGGTATATCCCTATTTTCCCAAGGGAATTTACGTCCCCAAGCTTCGTCCCGACTATTTCCGGCATCCGCCTAAAATTTTCTGCTCGGAAGGCGACGGTGGCGTGGAGATCGTCTTTTACGAAAAGGGCGCGGAATCGTGGGGGGAAAAGAAAACGGCGGGCAGGAAGCGCGCGTTATATCGGTATCTCTGCCACTATGCGGGAGAAAATCTGCTGCTCGCCGCGAGTTCGTCGATCGCCGTCGCGGAAAAATTACCTGCGGACAAGCAAGAAATCCGCGTTGAGGACCTTGCTGAGCTTTTACAAAAGCGGGCGACGGAAATGTTCGAAGAGGGGATTCCCTTCCCCTCCCCCGTCTATTTTCAGACGGAGGGCATAGGGGAAAACGCGCTGCCGTTTAAGGAAGAAACGCGGACCTGGATGACCGTCTGTTGTGAAATGACGCCCGAACAACCGACGGAGAAGCGGGAATTCGACAATACCATCTTCGAGCCGTTCGGGATCGTCTATGCTTATATTTATCTTCCCGGACGTTTTTTAGACGGATTGGACGCTTGGAAAAAAGAAGTCTGGGATTGGTATTTTTATCATGCGGAGGAATACCCCGAGCCGATTGTGCGAAAGGAAGATTGGGAGAGTTTTGCAAAGAACGTCGGGATCACATTCGCCCCGAAGGGAATCTGCACCGACTGCATGGTGTTTGACGAACAGGAATTTTTCCGTATTTTAAAACACCTGGCGCCCGTTTTGGAAGGATTGAGCGCAAAGATCGTCACCGTTAAAAAAGACGGCGTTCTCGCATACGATCCCGGTTACGTGATTCGTCCCGAAGATTCCGGGCTTTGCAGCTGAAAAATATAAAAAGCGCGGGGCAGGGTTGAAACGAGCCTTTTTCTTCCTTTCAGCGAAAGAGGAAAACAGGCAAAAGCCGCAAAGAGGAAACGGCGAAAGAAAAGACGGCCGTAGACAAAAAGCAAGTTCCTAAGGGAAAAGACCGATGCAGACGTAAAGGCGGCAGATAGGGGATCTTTTTCAGGAAAGGGGACGCACATGGCGGCGGGCTGCTATCCCGGATAGGAAAGAAGGAAAATCGGTTTCTTCAAAAAAGAAAACAGGCAAAAATCGCGGAGCGCCCCTGAGAGAAAGACAGATAAAAGCGCGAGAGTAAGGCTTGAAAGCGAATAAGAGCCTGCGGAAAACATAGTTGAAAAAGGAGCATGGATAATATGACGGATACCATTACCAGCAAACAAAGAAGCAAATTAAAAGCGATCGCTTCAAATTTACAGCCCGTGACGCAAATCGGGAAAGGAGGCGTCACCGACAATCTTTTAAAGACGCTTTCCGACGCTTTGGAAGCGCATGAGATCATCAAAGTGACGATTTTGCCTGCGGCGGGGGAGGAAACGGAAAATCTTGCCGAGAACGTCGCGGAGCTTTTAGAGGCCGTTCCCGTCGCCGTCATCGGGCGCAAGGCAATTTTTTATCGGCGCTCCTCCCGCGAAAATTTCGTCCACCTCGAATTTTAAGGTTTTAAGAAAAGGCTTTTTGCGTTTTGTGTTTAAAAAAGCGAAAATCGTTTTATAAATATAGCGTGAAATAAAGGAAAGGTGTGTTAGTCATGAATGATTTTGAAAACGAAAAGAATTTTGAGAATACAGAGCCGGAGGTAAAAAACACGGACGCGCCCGAAGAAAACGGCGCCTCCGATCCTGTTTTGGAAGAAAAAGCCGCGTGTGAAAATGCGTCTTGCCCCGAGAAGGAACAAGAGGCGGAGGATGCGGAACAAAAAGCGGGAGAAGGCTCAGAGGAGGAATCGTTGAAGAGCGGAAAGGAACAGGAGGAAAAAGAGCGCTCCTGTAAGGAAGGAAAGGAAAAAGGTCATTGTCACCGCGAGCTGCAAAAAGCGCGCGAGGAGATAGAAAAATTGAGGGCGGAAGGGGAAGAACTGAAACGAAAATGGTATTCCGTCACCGCCGAATACGAAAACTATCGTCGCCGCACGCAGAATCAGGCGGCGCAAAAGTACACGGAAGGCAGAAGCGACGTCGTCGCCGCCCTTTTCCCCATCGGGGACAACCTCGAACGGGCTCTTGCCGCCTGTGCCGACGAAAAGACGCGCGAGGGCGTGGAGATGATTCTCAAAAGCTATAAAAAGCTGCTGGAAAGCGAGAATGTGGAGGAACTCGATCCTACCGGACAGTCGTTTGATCCCGCAGTGTCGGAGGCGATCATGGCGGTCCCCGCGGAAGAGGGCGAGGAAGCCGGCGTAGTCAAGCAGGTATACGTCAAGGGCTATAAGCGCGGCGACAAGGTTTTACGGTACGCGCAGGTCATTGTCACTCAATAAGATTTATTCGGCCGAGCGCGCTGTTTATCTGGCGTTCGGCCGATTTTTTTAGACCGGCGCTATCGACCACTCTGCTATCTTTTCATCGATAAAATTATAATCGGCAGAAAACCGCGCGCCGCCCTTTTCGCATCCTGCAATTTTTCCTCGTCAATCTCGCCGCAATCCAGGCTTTTCCAAAAAGTCGAAACCGACTGTTTTTCCTGTTTTTCAGGACAAAGGGGACCAGGGTTGAGATGAAATAAACGGTTTACGGAAAATTGGAGGCGCGTGAAAAAATTTCGACGCGGTAAAGACTCGCGGGGATTCTTAAAAAAGTTCTTAAATTTTTCCCTAAACGGGAGTGCGTCGTCTTTTGCAGAATAGGCGCGATTTTCTAATCGATTGGGAAATGCGGGAGAAATTTGGCGAAAATGCCGATTGAAAAATCGGAAAAATTATAAAAAATTCGGGAGGACATTTCAATGAAGGGGATCGACAAGGTCTATGAGTTCTTGAAAAAGTGCGGCACATATTATTTAGCGACGGCGGACGGCAATCAGCCCCGCGTCCGTCCCTTCGGCACAATCGACCTGTTCGGGGGGAAACTGTATATCCAAACGGGAAAAAGCAAAGAGGTATCCCGTCGGATGAAGCAAAATCCGCGGATAGAAATTTGCGCCCTTTTGGGCGAAAGTTGGCTGCGGATCGCCGCGGACGCCGTAGAGGACGACGATCGGGAAGCTCGCGTACATATGCTGGACGCCTATCCCTCCCTCAAAGCCCTGTATGCGCCCGACGACGGCAACACGCAGGTGTTTTATCTTAAAAACGTCGAGGCAACGTTCTCTTCTTTTACCGCCGCTCCCGAAACGTATCGTTTTTGACAAAAATTTTATATCGGAATCGGTGGCAAAATAAAAGCCCCGCGCAATAGCGCGAGAGCCTTTTAAAGTTATATAAATGTAGTGTTACAGAAAAGGAATGGGGAACGCTGTCATAACGGATACGGAAAAGGGAGCGGCGACGATTCAAAACAACGTTGGAATATCGGCAGGAAAACGATGAGAAAGGAGCAGCCGCGTGCGGCGATTGGCGGAAACGCACGCAAAAACTCTGCCGTTTTTTGTGCCAATCAACATTCCTCGATGCCGAAAAGTTCGTTCGGGGTGATGCTGAAATGCGTATAAAACGCCAGAATATTCTCGTAAGAGGGCTTCTTCTTGCCGCGAAGCCATTGTCCTACGGTGGTTTGGTTGACGCATAACTCTTTCGCTAATCCTTCCTGGCTCAAATTGCGCTCAATCATCAATTGCTTTATTACTTCACTATATGTCATCATCGGTAAGAGGCGTTCCGCCGCTTTCGTCGGCAACGGAAAATTGGAGAAACTTTTTTCAGTTACCATTTTACCAAATTTTGGAATTTTTGACTTGACATAAGTCAAAAGACCTGATATAATATAATAATTGAGAAACAGCTATCCGAATATTCGTCGGAACGGCAAGTCGGATATATTATGAGAATACCAAAACGGTCATCTGCGCCTTTAAAAGAATCTTATCGTTGGCAGTTTGCAAAAAATTGCGGAAATTTATATTGTTCATACACAAAGTTCATTGGTTTATAGAAAAAACACACGGGAAATTTTCGCCGTGTGTTTTTTCGTCGTTAAGAGGGTAGTTTGTGAAAAAGACGGAAGAAAGCGGGCAGCCTTCGGAAAAGAAATAAGGAAATAAGGAAATAGGGGGATAGAAAAATCGAAAAAGACGATTTCGGAGAAGAACAGGGAAATCGGGAAGGAGGTTTTGGGCGAGGGGAGTGGGGAAACGAGAAATAGGATTCGGAAGAAAGAAAAAAAGAGTCGTCGTTTTAGAAAAGCAGAAAAAAGATAAAAAACAGGAAGAATAAGAGTCGAGGAAGAAGAAAGGGAGCTAAAAAAACAGAAGGCGAAGGATGAAAGGGAGAAAACCATTCGGGAAAAGCATACGAAAAGGAGAAAAGGGGAAAAACGAGCGAGTCAAATGTCGGCGCGGAAGAGGGAAAAGCAGAGCGGAATTTGACGGAGAAACGGCAAGAGAAAAAGCAAACGCGAAGCCGGGGAACAAATACGGGGCGCTTTCAATCGAGCGTCCAAAAAATCCGTCAAATCCTTTCCGCCGCTCCTTTAAAAACTCAGGATAACCATTGAAGGGCCGAAGACAGGAAAAAAAGAAAATTTATAAATTCGATAGGAAAAAATTTTTGTCGTTTTTGTTTAAGAATTTGGACGGTGGGTTACATATAAATTGTAAATCAAGCGCGGCGTTTCAAAAGTCGCCGTATACATCGAAAAAAACAGTGTTTAAGGAGTGAAATAGAAGCGTTATGGCAGGTAAAGTAATCGGTATCGACTTAGGTACGACAAATTCGTGCGTGGCGGTGATGGAAGGCGGCGAGCCCGTCGTTATCACCAATGCGGAAGGAGCCAGAACTACCCCTTCCGTGGTATCTTTCCAAAAGGACGGCTCCCGCGTCGTCGGACAGGCGGCAAAACGTCAGGCTGTCGCAAACCCTGACAAGACCGTTATCTCCATTAAAAGACATATGGGATCCGACTATAAAGTAAAAATAGACGATAAATCTTATTCCCCGCAGGAAATTTCCGCAATGATTCTCACCAAGCTCAAAGCGGACGCGGAGGCATATCTCGGAACGAAAGTGACGGAGGCGGTCATCACCTGCCCCGCTTACTTTTCCGACAGTCAGCGTCAGGCGACCAAGGATGCGGGCAAGATCGCGGGACTCAACGTTCTGAGAATCATCAACGAGCCGACGGCGGCGGCGCTCGCTTACGGACTCGATAAAGACAAGGGCGGCAAGGTCATGATCTACGACCTCGGCGGCGGTACGTTCGACGTTTCCATCCTTGAAATTTCCGACGGCGTTTTCGAAGTGCTCGCCACGAACGGCGACACGCGGCTGGGCGGCGACGACTGGGACAACAAGATCATCGAATATCTCGTAGACGAGTTCAAAAAATCCCACGCCATCGACTTGTCTAAGGACAAGATGGCGATGCAGAGATTGAAGGAAGCTGCCGAAAAAGCCAAGATAGAGCTTTCGGGCATGAATTCCACCAATATCAATCTGCCCTTCATCTCCATGAGCGCAGAGGGACCTCAGCATCTGGACGTCAATCTGACCAAACAAAAATTCGAGGCGATGACCGCGGATCTTTTGAACAGGACCGTGGAGCCGATGAGGCTTGCCATGAAAGACGCGGGACTTTCCTATAAAGACATCGACAAAGTCATCCTTGTGGGCGGCTCCACCCGTATGCCCGCGGTGGTCGAAAAAGTGCGCGAAGTGACGGGCAAGGAACCTTTCAAGGGCATCAACCCCGACGAGTGCGTGGCGATCGGCGCGGCGGTGCAGGGCGGCGTTTTGACGGGCGAAGTCAAGGACGTTCTCCTTCTCGACGTCACCCCGCTTTCTCTGGGCATCGAAACCCTCGGCGGCGTGTTTACGAGAATCATCGACAGAAATACCACGATCCCCGTCAAAAAGAGCCAGGTGTTCTCCACGGCGGCGGACAATCAGACGAGCGTGGACATTCACGTTTTGCAGGGCGAGCGGGAATTCTGCAAGGACAACAAGACTCTCGGCAATTTCATGCTGACGGGTATCGCTCCCGCCCCCCGCGGCATTCCGCAGATCGAAGTGACTTTCGACATAGACGCGAACGGCATCGTGCACGTGACGGCGCAGGATAAGGGCACGGGCAAGTCTACGGACATCACCATTACTTCCTCCACCAATCTTTCCGAGGACGAAATTGACAAGGCCGTGAAAGACGCCGAGAAATTCGCCGAAGAGGACAAGAAGAGAAAGGAAAAGGTGGACAATAAGAACAAACTGGACGGCATGATTTTCTCTGTCGAGCAGACAATCAAAGATTCGGGCGACAAGCTGGATGAAAACGACAAGACGGCTTTGCAGAGCGCCGTGGACGCCGCCAAAAAGGATTTGGAATCGGATGACGACGACAAGATCAAAGCGGCTTACGACACTCTGATGAATTCCGTGCAGCCCATTTTCGCCAAGCTGTATCAGGCGAACGGCGGTCAGCCGGGACCCGACGCGGGCGGAGCCGGAGCGGGCGAGGGTGATACCGAATTCCATCAGTAACGCGGAAAAAGCGGAGCCGATTTCGGGTACAAATTTAAAAAAAGAGTACCCAAGGTTGAGCCGAATGCCAAAAGGCGAATGAAAACGGTTGTCCGCAATGCGAATAAAGCGAATCGGGTTTGGCGAACAGCCAAACCCGTATGGCGTATTGGAAGCCGCGCAGAGTTTTTCTCGGTGCGGTTTTCGGGCGTTTCCGCTTTGACGTCGTTTGTTCCCGCTTCTTCGAATTTTAAAATTCCTTATTCCCAAGCGAGAGCGGGAAGTTTGAATGGAGTTCGTTCGGACAAGGCGCGAGAGCGGATACAGGAATGCGTTTGAAGGACGAATCGCGCGTTATAACGAAAAATCAGGCTAAAATGCGGAAGTCTTGCGATGAGCTCACGTTTGGATGCGTCGGCGTTATGCGCGTTTGGCGGGGAAACTCGACGAGCGGGAAAAGGAAATAGAGAGAGTCGTTGACGATTTATTAGGATCAAAACAAATTTCGAGTCTTTATTCGCGCGGCGGCGAAAGACGGAATTTGACGAGAGCAAAAAGGCATTAAAAAGGATATTTACGGAGCACACAGAATTATGGCAGAGGCGAAAAAGAATTATTATGAGATTTTGGGCGTCGACAAGAAAGCGAGCGCGGAAGAGATAAAGTCGGCGTACAGAAAGCTCGCCAAACAGTACCACCCCGATCTGCACCCCGGGGACGCGACGGCTGCGGAAAAATTTAAGGAAATCAACGAAGCGAACGAGATTCTTTCCGATTCCCAAAAGCGCGCCGCTTACGACTACGAGCTGGAACATCCCGGTATGGGAGGCATGGGCGGCTTCGAGGGCGGTTTCGGGGATTTTTCGGATATATTCAGTTCGATTTTCGGAGGCGGTTTCGGCGGTTTCGGAGGCGGCGCGCGTTCGGCGCAGTCGAGCGTCGGGGAAGATATACAGCGCGAAATGACGCTGAGCTTTATGGACGCGGCAAAGGGCTGCACGAAGACCTTTTCCTATATGCGCAACGAACCCTGCGCCTCCTGTAAAGGCACGGGCGCGCGGGGCGGCACCGCGTACAGCACCTGTTCCCGCTGCGGCGGCAAAGGCGTCGTGCAGACGGTGCAAAATACCATGTTCGGACGCACCATCCGCCAGGGGGTATGCCCCGATTGCGGCGGCACGGGGCGCGTGATTACCGATAAATGTCCCGAATGCAAGGGGAAAGGGTCCGTGCGCAAAGAAACGACGCTCACCCTGAATATTCCCGCGGGCGTCGATACGAACAGTTATATGAAAAAGAAGGGATACGGTCAGGCGGCGCAGGGCGGCGGACAGGCGGGCGATCTCATCGTCGTATTCAAAGTGGAGCCGCATAAGATCTTTGTCCGCAACGGATTCGATTTGCAGGTGGATCTGCCGATCTCCTTTAAGACCGCCGCGCTCGGCGGGACCGTCAAGGTGCCTTCTATCGACGATACTTTCGATTTCACTATCCCCGAAGGGACTCAAAACGGGCAGATTTTTACCGTGCGCGGCAAGGGAATCCGCTCGGCGCGGGGCAGTACGGGCAATCTTGTCCTCCGTGTACTGGTGGAAGTGCCGACGAGATTGACTCGGGAGCAGAAGCGGGAGATCGAGGAACTGGACAAGGACATCGATTTGAAACAGTACGACAAAATGAGGAAATATTCGGACAACGTGGAGAGTTTCTACGGAAAAAAGCCCTATTGAGGAGTATGAAACGTATCGATAAAAAGCGCTTTTGCGGGTGTCGCAAAAGCGCTTTTTCCGTGAGAAAATTTGCGGAAGGGGAAGAAAAGACGGGGAACGGAGGGGAAAGGCGAATGAGGGACGGGGAAAGAAACGGTGGGAGAAAGAGAGAAAACTCTTAGAGGGCGGAGCGGGAGAACATAGAGAAAAGAAAATGCGGGGAGAAAGAGTCGAATGATAAAGGAAAAACCTCTTGCCGTTTTGGAAAGACGCCTTCCGTATAAGCAAGAGGTTTTTTCGTAAAATTTTTCAACGGGCATCTTTGTCGGCCGCGATCGGAAAGGGAAGCCCGCAGAGAAAACAGATTTTTTCCATTTCGTAAGGCGGTATAAAGAGCTCAAATTCTTCGTCGCCGTGCTTGATCGTCATAATATAAGGCTTCATAAAAACGGTGCCGTAAGCGTTGACGGAGAGGCGGTACTGTTTGAAGCATTTATCCGTCGGCTCCTGCATTTTGTTCCAGCCCGTCGCCATGATTCGCTTTTTCCCTTGTTCCACGCGGACGATCTCGGAAACGGGTATGCCGTATACGTCTTGAAAATCGGAGATGCAGAACATTCCGTCTTCGAAAAAGACCTGCGTTTCGATGAGTACATAATCGGCGAACAGCGAAGTGCGGATCTTCGTTTTTCCGTTTTTTTCCTTATACATAAAAGTCAAAACATCCGTCGGCAACGTTTGGGCGGGCAGACGGAGTTCCTTTGCCGCGTCTTCATTGGCGGACATCGCCTGTTCGAGAAGGGCGTTCGTCTGGGGCTGCGCCTTTTTCTCCCGCCGCTTCTTGCAAAGGAACAAACAGAGCGCCGCTACGCCGCTTATTCCCCCTGCGACGAGGAGCCCGGGCGCGTTATGCCAGGCCGTCTTGGGACCCGCGCGTAAGACGGACACCACTACCACTACAAAAAGGAATGCGCAGAGAAATTCGACGATGGTGAGCCAAACGGGAAGAGAAGATTTTTTCTCTAACTGTTCGAACAGCTTGGAATGCGCTTCGGAAGCGTCCTGCTGCTCCTTTGCGACGGAACGGATGACAAACGGCTGACCGTCGAGCGTTTGCGAGTCCTGATTGGAACCGAAAATATTTTTCATCTCTCTTCTCCCTCTTTTCTTTCATGATGATAAATATGTATATGTCTGAAAGGCTGGAAAATGTCTGCAACCGCTGCGCCTTCCGCCTTTTCGATTTTATTATACCCCTTTTCGAACGCAAAGTCAAGGAAAGTTAAAAACGAAAAGCGTACGGGGAAAATGCGCCGAAGCTTTTGTTGCGGCTTTTGTAAAATTATAGGGCCGAGGACTTGAAAAAATCGGGCGTTGATGATATAATGTCTGCAAGAGGTAGTATTATGAAATTTATCGAACTTACCGTACACACCACCACGGAAGCGAGCGAGATCATCGCCGACATTATGTGGAATTATACGAATTACGGCGTCACGATTTGCGACTCTGCCGATATTATCGCTTTACAGAGGGACAAGGAAAGCATCTATTGGGATTATATGGACGACGATTTGACCGAAACGGCGCCCAAAGACGTTTTGGTGAAATGCTATGTGGCGAAAGAGATTGCCGAAGAAACGTTTAAAAACTTGATGAAAGATATTTTTGATGCGAAAGAAAGGAGCGGCGGCTGTCTTCCGTTCGGATCTTTGGAGGATACGAAAAGGGAAGTGGACGGCGACGATTGGATAGACGTGTGGAAAAAACATTTCCGTCCCATTCATTTGGGGCGTATCGTCGTGGTGCCCGAGTGGATTGCCTATCGGCCTTTACAGGAAGAGAAAGTCGTTCTGCTCGATTCGAATATGGCGTTCGGGACGGGCGAGCACGAAACGACTTCCATGTGCGTGGAACTCATGCAGGATTATGTGACGCCCGATTCCGTCTGTATCGACGTGGGGTGCGGCAGCGGTATTTTGGGCATTTGCGCGATCAAGCTCGGAGCGAAAAAAGCCTATCTCACCGACATCGATTACGTGGCCGTGACGAGCGCAACGCACAACAGCAAGCTCAACGGCA
This sequence comes from uncultured Eubacteriales bacterium, assembly GCA_905209085.1. Lineage (GTDB taxonomy): Bacteria > Bacillota > Clostridia > Christensenellales > Borkfalkiaceae > Scatosoma. The sequence continues at coordinate 11,281 of CAJLRM010000001.1, read as the reverse complement.
CCGAGGAAAAAACGGTCGTGGCGCATTCTAATCTTCTCGACGACGCCGATATTCAAGGGGACGTCATGATGGCGAATATCACGGGTGAAATTTTGAAAATGCTGGCGCCCTCCATTCCCAAAAATTTGAAGCGCGACGGCGTGCTCATTTTGAGCGGCATCATCGAAAGCCGTCTGGATATGGTGAAATCCGCCTATGAAGAGGTGGGGATGCGCGTCGTCAAAGAGCGGCGCAAGGGCGAATGGTTTGCTTTGGTATTAAAGCATAAAGAGGCGTAATGATGTCCGCACCCAAGAGATTTTTTGTCGAACGCATCGAGGAGGAAACCCTCCTCGAAGGGGAAGAATTCGAACACGCGAAAAACGTTTTAAGGCTGGCGGTCGGGGACGAAGTCGTGCTTCTGGACAACAGCGGCAAGGAATACGCCGCCGTCATCGCCGCCGTGGAAAAACGGAACATGAAATTACACGTTTTAAAAGTAAACGAGGGGGACAGGGAAGCGACGACGGATGTCGTACTCCTGTTCGGATATTTGAAAAACGCGGACAAAAACGAATTTATCGTGCAAAAGGCAGTGGAACTCGGCGTCAAAAAAATCATCGCATTTTCTTCGGAATATTCTTCCGCCTTCATGAATTTGAATAAGCTGGAACGATTGAATAAGATTTCCCGGGAGTCCGCGAAACAATGTCTTCGTTCCGTCGCGCCGGAAGTGACGTATTGCGAACATTTGAAAGACGCGCTCGCAGAAGTCTGCGGGTATAAAAACAAGCTGTTCGCCTGCGAGTTTGCAAAAAGGAACGAAACGGATATTTCAAAACTTTTCGGCAGCACGGCGCTGGTGGTCGGAAGCGAAGGGGGATTTTCGGGCGCGGAAGCGGAACTCGCGAAGGCGCTGGGATTTTCCTTTATCACGCTGGGAAAACGCATTTTGCGCGCGGAAACCGCCGCGACGGCGCTTACGGCGATCGCCATGTTTTCGCTGGGAGAGCTGGGAGAGTCGGAAGAAAAAGACAATCGGATAAAAAAGCCGGGCGCAGGGGCGGAATAAATGAAAAAAGAGCGAAAGAAAAGGGATGAAAAAGGCGGGGAACGGAAGGGAAAAGAGGAAAAAAGAAGCGGGAGGAAGGAATATGAATATATCGGCGGAAATTTTTAAGGCAAAAGACGGAGCGGAGGAGAGCGGAAAAAGAATATGAAAGCTGTCGTTTTTACGCTGGGATGCAAGGTCAACGACGTAGAGAGCGGCTCGCTGATACGCGGGCTGGAAAATTTGGGCTATACTGTGTCGAGAGAGCTCGAAAGCGCGGATTTATACATCATCAACACCTGTGCCGTCACCGCCGAAGCCGAACACAAGAGCCGACAGGCGATCTCCAAGGCTTTAAAATTCAATCCCGCCGCGAAGGTGCTGGTGTGCGGGTGCGCTTCCGAAAAAAATCCCGCTCCCTTTGCCGCGCGGAAACAAGTGATTTCCGTCACGGGCGCGAAGCGGAAAGGAAAGATCCTCGAAATGGCGGCGGCGGGGTTTTCGGATTCTGTCTGCGGCGTGCGAATCGAAGACGGAAACGACGTTTTCGAGGAATTGCCGACGCCCGAATGTCTGAAAACGAGAAATTTCGTCAAAATACAGGACGGCTGCAACCGTTTTTGTTCCTACTGCGTCATTCCTTATCTGCGGGGCAGGAGCCGTTCGAGAAGCGTGGAAAGCGCGGCAAAGGAGATTTTGGAAAGCAGCGCGCAGGAAACCGTGGTGACGGGCATCGATATTTCCTCCTATCGCGACGAAAACGGCGGGGACCTTGCGGCGCTGATGCTCGCCGTCAAAGAGGCGGAAACGCGCATACGCCTTGGCTCCCTGGAAGTCAGTCTGATCGACGAGCGATTTTTGGACGCCGTAAAACAGGTGAAGCGGTTTGCGCCGCAGTTTCATCTGTCTTTACAGAGCGGCTCGAATAGGGTGCTCAAAGCGATGAACAGGCACTATACGAGAGAGGAATATCTCGAAAAATGCGCGCTTATCTACGAATATTTCCCGAACGCCGCCGTCACGACCGATATTATCGTCGGCTTTCCCGTCGAAACGGAGGAGGACTTTTGCGATTCCCTGAGCATTGTGGACACGGCGGGATTCGCGCAAATACACGCTTTTCCCTATTCGCCGCGGGAGGGGACGAACGCCTATAAAAAATATAAGGAACTTCCCTTTTCCGTCAAAAAGGAAAGACTGGCGCGGCTGCTCGAAAGGGGCGCCGAACAAAAGAAGAAGTATATGGAGGGATTTATCGGAAAAACGTTGGAAATGGTGCCGGAAACTTGGACGGACGGTTATACGGAAGGATATTCGGAAAATTACATTCGCCTGTATTTGCAGGGGGAGATAGAAAAACGCCCCGCCCGGGTATGCGGCGTTCGGCTTTTTAGAGAGGGCTTGGAAGTGAGATATGCTCCATAGATTAAAAGGGCCGTCTATGGGAAAAAGCGCAAACGATTGACACGGAGGATCGAAAATGATGGCGCCTTTCGCGTCGCGCGTTTGTTTTCTTGATCGATTCAACAGCGGAACTGATTTTAACGGTCTTAGGGATCGTTTATCGCCCGCGAGTGTCTTTCTTATCCGATAGCGACGGCGGGAACAATCGCTTCTTATTGCGCTATTGTTTAGATGAAAATAGGATGCGGAGAGGCGCGGGCGGATTTTTTAGGCGCGGCGATTTTAGGGGATGTTTACGCTTTGGCAACTGTTTAAAAAGAAAGCGAAAGCCTGACGGCTCTATGGGCTATTTTTTAGGATATTCTCGGTTTTTCTCCGAAAAGTATGATATTTCGCTATCCGGGAATACGGGAAAAAATCCCTTTTACTCGCGCATTTTGTGGTTTTCACACTTTTAGCAACGGGAGCCGTCGCGAGCGGACGTTTAGGAAGTCGTTGTCCGAAAGAGGCGTATCTTACTCGGAGAATCCTTAAAAGCAGGATAAGGAAGAAACTCCGCGAAAGGGGCAAATCTGATTGCTAAAAAGGGGGCAGGTATGCGGCGAACGGGGAATTTACCCGAATATTTTTGCGACGGTCGCATCATGCACCGCCGATTCCCGAAATGGCAAGAATCTTTTTAGCCGCGAGGAGATTTCATTTTGGTCGCTGCGACCCTCTACAAGGGAAATTGCCAAGTGCTTTTTTCGGACATATTCTTTTATTCGGTTTCAAGAAGCGCTTTAAAAAATCGAGGTCGTCGTTGTGATCCCGTCTATTCGGTTTCAAACTACGGGCGAAAAAGAAGAGAGTCTTTGCTTTGCGCGGGGAATCTTACGGATTGAAAAGCAAGCGGAGAAATATACGGCGAGGAGCAGGAAGGAGAGAAAGAGCCTGTATAAAATTTAGAGCGTTACGAAAAATTAACAATCGGAAAGAGGGGAAAAGATGGAAGAGAAAGAATACAGACGCACGAGAAGGCTATTGGGCGTTTACGGGGTGGGAAGGGGATTTGTTTTTGCGTATCTGATAATTACAAGTTTAGCCTGCGCGGGGATGATATTCGAATTTTTCAATATCGACGTCGGATTGATTGTATTCTGGCTATTCTCCCTCTCTTTCGGCTATACGACGCCGGCTTTGGGCATTGCGTTCGCCGTAGATATGCTGCACAAGAGCGCCGCGGCGGGAGGTATGATTCTTTTGTTGTCGCTCGCGAGTGTGGCGGCGCTGTTTATACTTTGGAAAATTTCCGGAAGAAGAATTTGGGCAGCGATTGTTTTGGCCGTGCTTTTTGCGCTCGATCTCTTTTCTTTGAAGATTATCCGCAATCCGATCGTATTGGAAATCGTCCGCATTCCCGTCATTCTTCACGTCTTTGCCGCGATCCCTCCTTTCGTCGCGGGAATCGTCGGGATCATCCTGAAAAAACGCTGTCCACCGGGAAAAATACCGACTCTGGGAGAATGGGACAAAATTTGGAACGACAATCAATGCGCGTGCGTTTCGAACGGCCGCGAATACATAGCATCGAAGAGGCGCGGCGAGTGGCAAAGCGAAAACGCGGAGCGCGGCAAAGAAAGGGCGGAGAGTCCGGGAAAAAGTTTTGAAGGGGAAACTGGGCGGTATAAAGAGGAACGAAACACGGAAAGCGTGAACGGAGGGGAAAAAACGACGGGAGCGATTCGGGAGAAAATTTTGAAAGAGAAAGAGGAAAAAACGAAAAACTCTGAAAGCAGAGAGGGCGGAGAGAACAGGGCGGAGCGTAAAGAGTAAGACTGCGAAAAAAGAAAACGGTAAAAGGAAAAGGAACGCAAAGGACTACCGATCCTCAGGCATAACAGGCGGGGGAGAGGTTGGCACAGCTCTGTAAATAAAAAATAGTAGAGAAAGAGACTTTCGTCTTTCGCGGCTTCTAATTTCTGTAATAAAAAGTTTTTTTAAGGAGAGAGGAGAAAGGATAGAAAATAGGGCGGAAAAAGAGAAGGGCGTTCCTTCCTTTAAGTCTTGTACCGTTGGTTTCGATTGGTTTATGCGTATTTTTCGGCCGTACGATAAGTCGGGGCGGTAAGAAAAACGGAGAGTGTCTTTATAAGTCATGGAAACGGGGCGAAGAGGAAACGTTGAGAATCGAAAAATCAAGTATTTGAAAACGCGGATTTAAGTCAAGTCGAATCAATAAAATCAGTAAACATAATAAGGAGAAAAAAGCATGGAAAACTGTATCTTTTGCAAAATAATACGCGGGGAAATTCCCTCCGCCCGGTATTACGAAGACGACGATATGATCGTCATCAAAGACATCGAGCCGAAAGCGAAACTGCATTATTTGTGCATTCCCAAGGAGCATTTTGCGCTGTTGTCCGAAATGGACGACAAGAAAGCCGAGCTGTTGAAGCGCTGCTTTGAAAAAATCGCGGCGTTGCAGGAAAAACTGGGACTGGAAGAGGGATATCGCATCATCGTCAATCAGGGACAAAACGGCGGACAGAGCGTGCCTCATCTGCACATTCATTTGCTCGGCGGAGAAAAGCTGACGGGATTTTAACGCGGCTAAAATTCTCCTCCGACAGGTTTTGTGACATTTTCGTGAAAATACTTGACAACTGTGTGGGAAAGAGTGTATGATAGTGGTGTTAAATGAGATATAAGGAGAAACTTATGGATAACCAAGAATACCTCAAGGTTTCGAAAGAAATCAGAAACTACAAAATGGCGCGGATCAACGTCGTGGCGATTTTAGCTTTTACGCTCATCAGCTTCATTATGTATTTTGTTTCGGAAAGCTATTTCTTGTTCAGTATTTTTACGAGCGTGCTATTTATCGCTTTGGGAAAAGAGTATCAAAAAGTACCCGCAACGGGAGCAATGGTCGTATGTATTATAGTAGCGATTCTCATTCTGGCTGTATTTTTAGTGTTTTGGCTTTTGTCCAAAAAACATAGGTGGGCCATGATCGTACTGCTCGTGCTGTTTGCGGGCGATTGCGTGGCTATCTTGATAAATTTCAGCGTGCAGGCGATTCTCGATATTGCGTTCCATGCGTGGATGATGTATTATTTCATTCTCGGCGTAAAAGCCGCGGCAAATCTCCAAAAGCATTTCCCGCAGGGAGTAACGCTTACACAAGAACAGCTCAACGAGGCTTACCGTATGGAAAACGGCATCGATCCCGTCACGGGACAGCCCGTTTTCGGTCCCGACGGTCAGCCGATCGCGCCGCAAAACGTGCCGCAAAACGGCGGGGTCGCAGCGTCGGTCGAAGAGGCGCAGCCTTGCGTGCCCGCAACTCCCGTCGGATACGATCCGATGACGGGAGCGCCTATCTATGAGGACAGAACTGTAAAGGAGAACGAAACGAAAGAAAACGTTTCCGCAAAACCCGATTCCCCCGTGCTGAGAGAGGAGGACGACAAGCGGGTGCCCGCCGTGGAAACCGTATATTAAGGGAATGAAGGTGTCCGTTAAGATAGCGCCTTTTTCAAATAAGGCGAGAATTGTCGTAGACGGAAAAGTGTATGCGGAACAGAAGCTGAAATTGTTTTCGGGCTCTTCGTTTTCTGCGGTGGTGAACGGGACGGAATTCGGTTTTGAGTACCTTCTTCACGGAACGGCCGGGGAATATATCCTCTATGCCGACGGAAATATCATAGCGCATCGCTATTGATTGTCCCGTCCGAAATATATTTTTTCGGGCGAGTGGTTTAATTATTTTTATATTTGTCAATAATCCCTTCCGTAAAGCCGAAAAGGCGTTGCGGGAGGGATTTTTATGCGTTACGGAGTATTGCAATTTTTAAAGGGATTGGGAGCGCTGCTTGCCGCGCTGCTCGTTTCTTTCTCCGTTTATTTGATACATGCTTCTTCCTTTACGGGCGGAGAGAGTACGTATTATCTGTATTCCGCTTCTTCGCAGGCGCAAATCAAGCAAGCTTTGTCCCTCGCGGACCTTGCGCATCTCAAAGGAGAAAGCGCCGTGTACGTCTTTGAAAAAGAGCGGGCCGAGAACGCGGCGGGCACGCCCGTCAACGAATATGCGTCGATGGAAGAAGCGCTCCCCGAAGCGGGTGCAAGCGCCTTCGCTTTTGCAGAGGATTTTATCTCCGCTTACGATGCAAAGCTCTGTTTCGCGGAAGAAATCGGCGGCACCCTCTCTTTTTATTGCTATTCGCCGCGATTGAAAGGCGGCGTGATACTCAACGGCCGGAAAATCAATCTGCATATCGCCGTGCGCGCGGAAAGCGTCGCCGTGGGAACTCCGATTATTTTCGGGGGATATTGAGAAAAAAAACTTTTTTCGGCAGAAAAGCTTTTGTTCAAACGGACAAAGTAGTATCGTTCGCAAATCAATTTCCGAAGATCGAAAGGAAGAAAAGCGGCGGAACGAAAAAATATTTCGGCGGGCGAAAAGAAGTAAAAAGGCAAAAGGGGCATTGAGAGGCGAAAAGCGGGAAAAGCTTGACAATAGGCGGGAAAAGTTTGGAAAACACTCAAAAAAATGAGAAAGGGCGTTAGAAATAGAGAAAAGCGGGCGAAAAGAGCGAGGATAAAAAAATTTTCCGTTTCCATGTATAAAAGATAAAATCCGCGGCAACAATTTACATACAAATACATTTTTTCGGAGGATTTTCAAAATGAAAGAAGAAAATGAAAACGGTAAATCGACGAGCGTAAAAAATAAGAAATTGTATCTTTACGTAGCGCTCGGCTGCGCTGCGGTATTGCTGGCGGCGGCGATTATCATCACTTCGGTTGCGCTGGCGAATCGCAATCACATTCAGGTGGACAACTCGACGAGTTCCAGCGACAACGAGCAGGGCGGCGCGTCCGGCGACGAGCCTGTTATCGACAAGCCCGAGGAATTCAGCGCGCCGCTTGCCACCGTCAGCGTGCTCAACGAGTACGGATTCTACTACAACAAGACGCTGAACAACTACTATGTGCATACGGGCGTGGACTTTTCCGCGGAGCAGGGCAGCGAGGTGTTTGCCGTGGCTTCGGGAACGATCGAAAGCGTCTATACGTCCGACGTTCTGGTAGGGACCCAGATCACGATCGATCACGGCAACGGCTTGAAGTCCGTTTACGAATTCGTGACCGCGAAAGAAGGACTGAAAGCGGGGGACAAGGTGGAAAAGGGCGACGTCATCGCTACGGTTGCCGAACCCAACGGAAAAGAATACAAGGACGGAGCGCATCTGCACTTTGAAGTATTCGAAAACGGGCAAAACATCGATCCTTCCAAATATCTGACCTTAGAAGAAAAATAATCTCCGCCTTTTGAGAAACTTTGTCCCCGTCGGCGGGGACAGGTAGCATAAAATCCGACACGCACGCATAAAATAACCTGCTAATACTTTTTAGGGGTTATTTTTTTATGAAACGCTTTCTTTGTCTTTTGCTTTCCGCCGTATCCCTCTTCGCTCTCGCACTCTTTTCGACAGGCTGTGAAAAAAATAAAAATGCGGCGTGCAGGTATGAGATCACCGCGGAGTACGTTCCCGAAACCGCCACTTTGACCGCCATGATGAAAGTGGAGTACAAGAATAACACGAACGACGAGATTTCCGCGCTTAAATTCAATATGTATCCCAATGCCTATCGGGAAAACGCTTCCTACAAACCCGTTTCCCCCGTCTATTCCTCCGCCGCTTATTACGACGGAAAAAGCTACGGCGGCATGGAGATCGCCAGCGTGGACGGCGCGAAGAACTGGGAAGTGACGGGAGAGGACGAAAATATCCTCTGCGCCTATCTCGAAGATTCTTTATTCCCCGGCGATAAAGTCACTTTGGATATTTGTTTTCTTACCAAACTGGCGAAAATAAATCACCGCACGGGCGTCGCGCAGAAAACGGTCAATCTCGGAAATTTCTTTCCTATTCTCTGCGGCTATGCGGACGGCGCTTTCTATGAATGCGTCTACTATTCGGACGGGGATCCCTTTTTCTCCGAATGCGCTTCTTTTTCGGTGGCGCTCACCGTGCCCAAGGACTACGTCGTTGCCGCCACGGGAAAAATAGATTCGGAAAAGACTCTGGAAACGAAAAAGGAATATACCATGTCCGCGACGAACGTCAGGGACTTCGCCATCGTTCTGTCCGACTGCTTCGAGGTGGCAAAGAGCAAGGCGAACGGCGTGGAAATCAATTATTACTATTATAACGACGAACAGCCTGCGGCGCATCTCGCCGCTGCCCAAGAAGCGCTCGCCTACTATTCCTCCACATTCGGCGCCTATCCCTATGCCACCTATTCGGTGGTGCAGACGGGATTTTGTTACGGCGGCATGGAATTTCCGGGACTGGTCATGATCAGCGATTCTCTCAGCGAGGAAAATTGCGTATACACCGTCGTGCACGAAACGGCGCACCAATGGTGGTATGCCGCCGTGGGCAGCAATCAGGTGGAAAACGCCTGGCAGGACGAAGGACTCACGGAGTATTCCGCCGCGCTCTTCTTCGAGAAGCATCCCGACTACGGCTTTACCCGCGAACAGATCATCAAGGACGCTCTCGAAGAATATCGCGCTTATTACAACGTATACAGCCAGGTGTTCGGCGATGCGGACACCCGTATGACCCGTTCGCTCAAAGATTATCTGAGCGAATACGAATATCGCAGCATCGCTTACGACAAAGGGGCGGTGATGTTCGATACGCTGAGAAACAGCATCGGGGATAAACGCTTCTTTGCGGGTCTTAAACATTACTATTCGGGTTATAAATTCAAGACGGCGAAGCCGGAAGATCTCATCGGTTGTTTTGAAAAATCGGGCGTGGACGTAGCGGGCTTCTTCGATTCCTTTTTGAGCGGGAAAGCCGTCATCTGACGGGCGGCCAAAATTCCCGAAAGCCTTTTGGAAGGCCTCCTGCCGTTCGTTTTCGCCGGGCAGAGAAAGCGAAAAAAGGAATCGAGGCGAACGGCGGGAAAAATTTGAAAAATTTTTTGCGGGAAAACACTTGCCAAAAATGATTTCGGGGCGTATAATAGAATAGAAACCGAATGTCGGACGGCGGGAGAAAATTCCTCATGCGTTCGTTCCGACGGGAAAGTTTAAGTGAAGGAGCAATTATGGACGCTGTCCCCGACAACCGAAGTAGTATGGCGACAATTCAAGGGAACCCGCAGTGCGTAAGACACGCAGTACGATTTTTACGGAAGATTAATAATTTGTATTGACCTTCGATAAAGGAGAGTACAGGCGCACGGGCGGTTTTTCCCGTGCGTTTTTTCATGCCTTTTCGGGCGGCGCCGCGCCGCGATCGTTTGTCGGAAAGCTTGGAAAACTTCTGTATTCAAATTTTTTAAGGCGGTACGAATATGATCAGATTCTACAAAACCGATGAAAATCTCCGCATTGCACCCCTCGACCAGTTCGAACGCCGCTGTTGGGTGGAAATGATCAATCCCACCGACGAAGAGGTGGAAAACATCCGGGACCTGAGCGGAATCCCCGAAGAACTTTTAAAAGCCGCGCTCGACGAGGAAGAATCCGCGCGTGTGGATACGGACGAGGGCGCCACCATGTATATCGTAGACAGCCCGATGATGGTGGACACCGAGGAGGGGGATACGTACACGACCATTCCCGTCGCCATCATCTACAACAACAAGTGTATCGTCACCGTGTCGCTAAATCCGAATCCCGTTCTTGCCAATTTCAGCTCGAACAGAAGCCGCGTTTCCACCTTGAAGCCCGTGGGATTTATCCTCAATTTCATGCTGGAAAACGTAAAGCGCTTTTCCTATTCGCTCAAACAGATCGATAAAAAGTCCCTGCGCCTGCAAGCGGAGCTGCACAAGTCCATGCGGAATCAGGAACTCATCGAACTCTTGGGATTGCAGGATTCGCTTGTCTATTTCTCCACCTCTTTAAGCGCGAACTCCTCCGTTTACGGCAGGCTGTCGCGCATGGAACCCGTGCAGTCCAATCCCGATTATCAGGATCTTTACGACGACGTGCTCATCGAAACGAGGCAGGCCGTGGAGATGTGTTCTATTTATCGGGACATTTTGAAAACGACCATGGATGCTTTCAGTTCCGTCATTTCCAACAACGTCAACAACGTCGTGAAGCGCTTGACGGTGATTACCATTTTGGTGGCGATTCCCACCCTGATCGCGGGGCTTCTCGGCATGAACGTAGATCTGCCCTTCGGCATGGGGGTGCACGGCAGCAGCGGCGCATGGGAGTTTTGGGTGATCCTCGCCATTTCCGTCGTGCTGACGGCGGTGTGTTCCTTCCTGCTTGCGAAAATGACGGACTCTGTGAAAATCCGCACGCCCAAACAAGTCAAAAAGAAAAGGAGAAGATAATGCCTATTTTACAATACAAATGCAAAAGTTGCGGAAAAAAGTTCGAGGAACTTGTAAAATCGCATACCGATAAGGTGGTTTGTTCCGATTGCGGAGGCGAAACGGAGCGCGACTATTCGGGCGCCGTATATTCTTCGACGGGGAAAAAGCCCTCTTCCTGTACGGGACACTGTTCCACCTGCGGCGGCTGTCATTGAAATCCTTGCCGGACTTCACGCGCGCGACTATATTATATTAATACCGTCGGTCTAAAATTAAAATGCTGTTAAAGGCAGGAAAACACGGACGCGGGAATAAAATACAAAAAAATAAAAAAAATCTTTAATAAAGTCGAAAAAACACTTGACATAATTTTTTCTAAGTGCTATTATGTATAAGCTGTCACTTAAAGAGGTATCCTCTTTGATGACGACACCTTTCTTTTGAAAGGGATTCCGAAGATTAACAACTGCATAGCAAAAGTAAAAGTTTTTTTCTAAGAAGAGCCTG